>OZ243114.1:0-3441168 GCA_965212615.1 Henriciella sp. | reverse complement strand
GGGCTGATCGCAAGCCGCCAGTCTGGGTCGGCTGAAGCGGTCCTGGAGCAAACAACGCGAATGAGATCAACCATGCCTGACCTCAAATCCCATTCCGGTGGCTGTCACTGTAAAGCCGTGCGTTTTGAAGTCGATCTGCCACCGGCCTTCGAAGTCGAGGATTGCAATTGCTCGATCTGTGCGATGAGCGGCAATATCCATGTCATCGTCCCGGCCTCGCGCTTCCGGCTGCTACAGGGTGAAGACAATCTCAGCGAGTACACCTTCAATACAGGCGGCGCCAAGCACCGCTTCTGCAAGACCTGCGGGATCAAGAGTTTCTATGTGCCGCGATCAAATCAGGACGGGTTTGCCGTGACCTGGCGGTGCCTGGATGACTGGATGGCGCTGGATGTCACCATCAACAAGTTTGACGGCCAGAACTGGGAAGCCAATGCAGCCGGCCTGGCGCAAAAGTCGAAAGACTAGTCGCGCGGCGGCGGGCGGCGATGATCGCTGTCCGGGCCGCCGCGTCTTTGCCCGCGGCGGTTCAGATCCTCGATGATGGCGCGGCGCTGTTCGGCGGTCAGGGCGCCGAATTGCTCGGCCAGAACATCCTGCATCTGCGCCCGCATGGCGGTGTCTGCCTCACGCAATTGCCGGAAGGCCTCGCGCACCGCCGCGGCATCATAATCCTCCGCCGCCAGCAGACGTCCTAATCGCCGCCGCGCTTCGCGGACCGCGATTCGGTGTTGCCGCGATTGTGCAAACGCCTCTCGAAACGCCCGGCGCACGATTTGCCGTTCCGCATCTGGCAAGGACCGGTCAATGCCGCGGATCAGCGCCTGTTCGCTGCCAGCGACGCCGCCAGGCGGCGGTCCGGCTTTGCGCTGGCCGAGGCCGCCGCCAACGAGCACGCCAATGAGCAGCGCATTCACAATCAGTGAAACGACCAGCCAGATCGGCAATTTGGATGTTTTCGTGTCGCTCATCCCCTACTCCAAACTGACCCATTCTGCGCCATTGTCAAAGCCAAAGGCGGCATAATAGACGCTGTCGGCCTGGTCATAGCCGATCCCGGTCGCGGCATAGGCATAGCCGCCAACCAGGCCCATCACCAGGCTTGCAAGCGCCGCACCGGCTGGCCAGCGCAGGCCTTGCGGGAACAGTAATGCAGAGAGTCCGCCAAACAGGCCAGCACGCGCATGCGGGGCGTTCGGCGCGCCGGCGAGTATGGCTTCGGTGAGCTGCGCAGACGGCTCTGGGACCGGCGCCAGCGCCAGCGCCGCGTCCAGCGCCCGGGCAAGCGCCAGCGCCTCGGCGAACGCCTCCGGATTGGCAGCCAGCCGCGCGCGGGCCGCGTCCCGCTCATGTTCAGGCCAGCTCATCGGTTCGGCCCCATAGGCCTCGATCAGCTCAAGGACACGCGTGTCGTTTATTGCAGTCACCGTCATCATCTATCCCCTTCCATTTGCGCGCTGAGGCTCACGCGAAGCGAGCGGCGGGCGCGCGCCAACAGACTCTCCAAAGCGCGGACACCGACATCCATGGCGGCGGCCGCTTCAATATTGCTCATCCCTTCCAGCGCGCACAAAGTCAGGGCTTGGCGCTGGCGCTCTGGCAAAGCGGCGATCTTTTGCGCGATGCCATCAAGGCTTTGCTGCGATGCCAGGGCGTCTTCCGGACGCAGCGCCGTATCGACGCGCTCAGGCAGCTCATCCATCAGCACCGGCTTCTTCTTGCGCAAGCGGTCGCGGCACAGGTTCAGCGCGACCGTGCAGGCCCAGGTCGAGAATTTGGCCTTGGGTTGCCAGTCCGGCAATTTCTTCCAGGCCCGCAAAAACGTCTCCTGGGTCACGTCTTCTGCCTCCGCGCGGTCCTGTAGCATGCGATAGGCGACACGGAAGACAATCGGCATATTGCGATTGACCAGAGCCGCTTGCGCTGCTCTGTCGCCGCCCGCTGCACGGGCGATCTGATCGCTCTCACTGATGCCTGACACGCAGATAATCTAACGGATTCCCCGACAAGTGCGAGTGGGAGGAGGTCTCGCACTTGCCCAAGGTTATGCCCGGCGGCGGGGTTGGCCCGCCGCCGCAGACGATCAGCGGCGACCAAAGCCGCGTTTTCCGCGCTTTCCGCGCATCTTCTCCTGAGCCGCTTCGCGTTCGGCCTCAGTGATAACGCCATCGCCATCAGCATCGACGCGCTCGAACATCCGCGCCATCCGCTCATCTGCGGCGCTGGCATGTTCTTCTGCCGTGATCACGCCATCGCCATTGGCGTCGAGTTTGGCAAAACGCTTCGCCTGGCGTTCGGCCCGGCGGCGCGCCTGTTCGGCTTCGGCAAAGGCTTCAAATTCCTCGGCCGAGAGCAGATTGTCGCCATTGGCATCGGCGGCTGCGAACCGCTCGGCGCGGTGGGCTGCGATCTCGTCCTTGGTGACATTGCCGTCCTGGTTGGCATCAACCGCTTCCAGGCGCGCTTGCGAGCCGGGGCCTCGCTCATCCTCGGCCATGGCGGTATAAGTCAGCCCGCCCAAACCAAGTGTGACCAGCGCTGCAATCGTAAGTTTTTTCATATCATTGAGCCTTTCTTCTGAACTCAATGATAAAACGATGAACGCGGCTTAATCCGTCGCCGGGGTGCCGAGTTTCTGGCGGAATATTGCAGTGACGCTGTCGCAAGTGGTTTGCAGCTGCCGGGACAGGGTGTCGAAGTCCGGGCTGTCGACCGCGCGGCACAGGCGATCCTTCAACCCGGTCGACAGGTCTTGCTCAGAAATCGAGCCTTCATGGGCGATGCGTTGGACTTGCTGCAAGGCCTGCAGAAAGGTGAAGGCCGCCGACAGGGTGCGAAAGATCTCGCTGCTCCATTCGCCGCTGTCTGACAGCTGCTGATGCGCGCGGCTCAGTTCCGGCCGCAGCGCTTGTGGCCGAGACGCGGTCAGAATCGCATGCTGGGTCACGAATTCCAGGTCGACCAGGCCGCCATCACACATTTTCAGGTCCCAGCGCCCGGTCGCTGGCTTGTCGCGATACAGCCGCGCCCGCATGTCGAGAATGGAATCCGTGCGCGCCGCAGGGTCGCCGCTCTGGATCACCTGTTCGGCGATCGCGGTAATCCGCTGGCCGAGCGCGGCATTGCCAGCAAGCGCCCGCAGCCGGGTCAGCGCCATATGTTCCCAGGTCCAGGCTTCGCCCTGATGATAGCGCTCGAAAGAGGCGATCGAGGTCGCCACCGGCCCAGCCCGGCCAGACGGCCGCAAGCGCATATCGACCTCATACAGGCGCCCTTCCCCGGTCTCAGCTGACAGCGCCGTGATCAGGCGCTGGGTGAAACGGGTGAACCATTTTTGCGCCTCGTCGCTGCCATCCGGGTCAAAGATGACCAGCAGGTCGAGATCCGAGCCCGCTGTCATCTCGCGCCCGCCCAGCTTGCCCAGCCCGACCACCGACCAGGTCCCAGGCGGCGGCCCGAACCGGCGCACGGTTTCTTGTTCAGCCAGCTGGCTCATCAGGGTGATGCAAGTATCAGCCAGTTCGGTCCAGGCCGTCGCCGCATCGCGGGCCTTGATCTGGCCATGCAGCAGCTGATGCCCGATCAGGAAAGCCCGCTCGCCTTGCCAGCGGCGGACAAGCTCCATCCCGGTCTCGAAATCGGTGTCGGCCTGGATGACCGGGGTGTCCTTGCGATCAGAGACGAAGAGCAAGGCTTCCAGCAGGCCCGGGCGGCGGGCCAGGATGTCGGCAATCCGCGGCGCAATCGCCAGCGTTGTCACCAGATCATCCATCAAGGCCGTCTCGGCCACCAGCATGGACAGCACTTGCACGCCGGATCTCAGCCCCTCGAAAAACCGGCTGAAGCGGCGAAACGCCTCGTCCGGCTCACCTGTGCGTCCCATCGCAGCCAGCAGATCCGGCAGAATGGCAGTGAGCAATTCGCGGCCCCGGGTCGAGCGGGTCGCCGGGGTGCGGCCGCGATGCCATTGGCGGATGGTCTCGATGACCAGGTCCGGCGCCTTGAAGCCGAGCTCTTCGAGGGTGCGCACTGTCTCTGGATCATTATCGACACCGGTAAAGACCAGATTGCCATCGACCGCGCTCTGGCTCTTCTCGGCCTCGTCAGCGAACAGTTTGCGATAATGGTCATGCACGCATTTTCGGGTTTGGCTGAGGTCGCGGTCGAACTGATCCAGCGAGCTATACCCGCACAGCGCTGCAACCGCGGCGCGCCGGTTTTCAAAGCTGGGCAGCGTGTGCGTCTGGGCATCATCCAGCATCTGGATGCGGTGCTCGACCGTGCGCAGCGCCGCATAGGCTGCGGCCAGGTCCGAGGCTGCTGCCGCTTCCACCGCGCCGAGATCAACCAGGCGCTGCATGCCTTCCAGCGTGCCGCGGACCCGCAGACTGGGATTGCGTCCACCGAGAATGATCTGCTGGGTCTGGACAAAGAACTCGATCTCGCGAATCCCGCCCGGGCCAAGTTTGACATCCGGCGCCGGATCCTGAAGCGACTGGGCCCCGACTTTGGCATTGATCATGTTCTTGATCGCATGCACATCGGCAATCGCCCAATAATCGAGATGCCGGCGCCAGACAAAGGGTTCAAGCGCGGCAAGGAAGGCCGCGCCTGCGGCCTGATCCCCGGCCGCTATGCGCCCCTTGATCCAGACCATACGCTCCCAATTCTGGCCGACGCTTTCATAATATAGCTCAGCCCGGCGTGTGGACACTGCGACCGGGGTCGAACTCGGATCCGGACGCAGGCGCAAATCGGTGCGAAACACATAGCCTGCCGGAGTGTGATCATCGAGCAAGCCTATCAGGGCGCGGACACAGCGCACCGCGGCATCGGCCGGTTCACGCGCGCCGCCGTCGAAGCGGTCAGGATCGAAAAAGACGGCAATGTCGATATCGCTGGAATAATTCAGCTCAAACGCGCCCATCTTGCCAAGCGCGACCGCGAACAGGCCGTCGCCGCAAAGCCCGCGTTGGCGCAAGCCGGCATTGAGTGCCGCACTCAGCGATGCGTCAGCAAATTCGGTAATGTGCCGGGTGGTCTGGGCCAGCGAGAATCGCCCGGACAGGTCGCCCGCGGCGATGGCCAGGTGCGCCTGTTTCTTGGCCAGGCGCAGCGCATCGGCTGGATTATCAGCGCCGCCATCGATGTCAGCGCAAATCGCGTAAGCTGTCTGCAACAGCGCCTCGGGGGCGGCGACGCCATCTATCTTCCGGGCCAGCCCGGCAAGATAGGGCGCGTGCTCAATCGCCAGCGCGATTGCGGCGGCGGGATCATCAGAGATGGGAACAGGCTGGAGCAATCGAATCCCTAGCGCATTGGCGTGAAAGTCAGCGTCGCTTTTAAGCCAGTATCATCATCTCCGCGAGTCAAAGAGAAGCTGCCTGAATGCAGATCGGCGACGGCGTCCACCAAAGCCAGTCCAAGCCCGGATCCGACCTGGGTCCGGGCTTCATCAAGACGGACAAAGCGCTCCTTGACGCGGTCCAGATCAGCGTGCGGGATGCCCGGTCCGGTATCAGCGATAATCACTTCGATCTGCTCATTCCTCAGCCCCGCATGCAGGTGAATGCTTTGTCCAGACGGGGTATATTTGACCGCATTGTCGAGCAGGTTCGAAACCGCCTGGGCCATCAAGGTGCGGTCGCCCATCAGCTCCAGGCCGCGCGCGATATCGGCAGTGAACTCAATCCCGGCATCTTCGCAGGCCGGTTCGAACAGTTCGGCCATTTCCTCGCACAGCCGGGTCAGGTCCAGCGGCACGAGCTTGCCTTCTGCCCCTTCATTCACCCGTGACAGACGCAAGATGGCATTGAATGTGGCCAGCACATTGTCGACCTCTTCCACCGTTTCGCCAAGGGTTTCGCGGGCCGAGACTTCGTCGATCGGTCCGCGCAGGCGCGCTTCCAGCTGGTTGCGCAGCCTGGACAAGGGCGAGCGCAAGTCATGGGCAATCGAATCGCCAGCATGTCGGGTCGCTGCCATCAATGTTTCGAGCCGTTCCAGCATCGCATTCATCTGTTCCGCCAGGCGGTCAAACTCATCCCCTGACACGCCGACCGGGGCGCGCAGCGACAAGTCGCCTGACATCACGCCTTGCGCCGTCTTGGTCAGGCTTTCAGCGCGATGCGCCGCGTAACGGGCGCTGAAGAACCCGCCGAGCAGCGCCAGCAGGAAGCCAATCGGCGCCGCTGTCGCCACCGCGCGGGTAATCCGGTTCACCTGCCTGACCCGCTCATCCATCTTGATCCCGACCAGCATGACGCTGTCATCCCCGAGACGGACGATCAGGCCTTCAATCGGGGTAATCGTGGTCCCGCCCTCTGGCCCGGGGCGCTCAATCTCGAACGTGACCACGCGCGGCGTGCCATATTCTTGCAGCGGCTCGACCGGCATGCGCGGCATGTCGCCGACAATCGTGCGGCCATTGGCGTCTTCAAACTGATAGGTGAAATCGCGCAGGTCGACCAGAACCCGCTCGAGCAGGGATTGTTCAAGCCGCGTCGGCCCGCCAGTATTCCAGGCAATGGCCAGGGTCCTGAACTCGGCTTCAAGCCGCGACTTGGCGTCCGCGCGCATGGTCCCGACCGTGGCCTGGAACAAGTAAGCCAGCAGCCCTGCCGAGAACAGCGCGAAGAGAATTGAATAAACGAGCGCAAGCCGAAACGTTGTGGTTCGGACAAACGCGAACGGGCCTGATTTCATGCCTGCAGGCAGTAGCCCGCACCACGTACCGTCTGCAAGAGCGGCTGTTCAAATTCTTTGTCGATTTTCGCGCGCAGACGCGAAATATGGACGTCAATCACATTGGTCTGGGGATCGAAATGATAATTCCAGACTTTCTCCAGCAACATGGTCCGGGTCACCGTCTGACCGGCATGGCGCATGAGATATTCGAGCAATTTGAACTCGCGCGGCTGCAGGTCGATCTTGGTCTCGCCTCGGGTCACTTTGCGCGCCAGCAGATCCATTTCGAGATCACCGACCTTGAGCACCGTGACGGGCGGCTCGCCGGAAACCTGGCGCCGGCCAAGCGCTTCGATTCGCGCCACCAGCTCTTCTGGCGCAAATGGCTTGGAGAGATAATCATCAGCGCCGACTTTCAGGCCTTCGACGCGATTGTCGACATCCGACAAGGCCGACAGGAACAGCGCCGGGGTGGTGCCGCCGCCATTTCTGAACTCTTCGACCAGTTGCAAGCCAGGCTTTTCAGGCAGCATCCGGTCCACGACAAGCGCATCGAACTGATCCTCGCGCGCACGGCTCAGGCCGCCAACGCCATCTTCAGCGGTTTCTACGCTATGGCCGGCTTCAGACAGGACTTTTTCGATGAATTGGGCGTGTTCGCGATCGTCTTCAATTACCAGCACATGCATGGCCAGCCTCCTCTACTTACTCGTCTTCTTCGACGTCAATCGCGACAAACCGGGTGCCTGCGCCTTCGGCCTGGATGGCCAGCAACAGGCGATTGCGATCGCTCGAACGGACTTCTTCCAACTCTTCTTCCAGCACTTCAATGCTGTCGAGTTTATTGTAGTTAACATCCAGAATGGCCATGCCTTCGCGGACCCCGGCCTCGAACAGCGCGCTGTCCGGATCAAGATCAGTGATCAGCATGCCTTTCTCATTGGCATCGAGATCAAGGCGCTCGCGCGCTTCATCATCCAGCGGCACCAGAGACACGCCGAGCGGGCCGCTTTCATTCTCTTCCGGCTCGGAAGAGCGCGAAGAGGCAAGCGTGGTCGCCTGGCCAAGGCCTTCGCTGCGGTCGCCAACCGTGACATTGATGATGCGGTGCTTGCCATCACGAAAGATCTCGAACTTGTTCTTCGAGCCAACCGCCAGCGCCCCGACCATGCGGGTCGTGGAGGTCGCATCATCGACCTGGCTGCCATTGACCTTGACGATGATATCGCCGCGCTCGAGGCCGGACTTGTCGGCCGGGCTGTCCTCGGTGACGCTCGAAACAATGGCCCCGCGTGTGTCACTCAGGCCAACCGCTTCGGCCATGTCTTCGCTGACATTGCCAATCGACACACCGAGCCAGCCACGCGACACGCGGCCTTCATTGATCAGCGTGTCAGTGACTTCATTGACCAGCTCTGACGGGATCGCAAAGCCGAGCCCGATCGATCCACCCGTGGTCGACGCGATCCAGGTATTCACACCGACCACGCGGCCATTCATGTCAAAGGTCGGGCCGCCCGAATTGCCGCGATTGATCGCCGCATCGATCTGCAGATAATCGGTATAGGATTGCGAGCGGCGAATATCGCCGGGTTCGCCGACGGCCGAGACAATGCCTGCAGTGGCGGTCCCGGCAAAGCCGAGCGGGCTACCGACCGCGACAACCCAGTCGCCGCGGCGCAGCTGCTTTGACGGTCCGAACTCGACAAAGGGGTGCGGCCCGGGGCTGATCACTTTCAGGACAGCGAGATCGGTCTCGGCATCGACGCCGACAATCTCGGCTTCCAGGACCGAGCCATCATCCGTGGTGACTTCAATCTCCACGGCATTATCGACCACGTGATTATTGGTGACGATATGGCCGTCTGCCGAGATGAAGAAGCCAGAGCCCTGGCCGAAGCCTTCGCGCGGGCGCGGCGCGTCCTCGCGCGGGATCAGGCCGAACTGTTCGCCAAACTGTTCCAGGAACCGCTCGCGATCCGTCAGCTCGCGGTCGGATAGCTGGATTTCCGTGCGCACGCGGACGCCGACCACAGCCGGACTGACCTGTTCGATCAGGTCCGCAAAGGACATGGGCGCGCCGTTCGGCGCTTCAAGCGTGATCGGATTGGCGTCGGCGTTTGGGAATTGAGGCCCAAGCAAGAACATGCCCATCGCCCCTGCGCCGACCAGGCCGGCGACCATCGCATTTCGGGAAATGCCAAACAATTTCATCGACTTCCATACCTCCAAAGATGTCTTGTACCTATCTGGTACGAATTTTACGCAAGTAACAGCCTAACACTCATTAAAGATCATTAAGCCGGATTTGTGGCGAGATGCGTTTCCACCCTCGCGCCGTGTTCCAGGGTTCGGTGCACCGGACACCGATCCGCAATTTCCAGCAAACGCTGGCGCTGGTCTGCATCCAGTTCTCCGTCAATCTGAATGTAACGCTTGAACACGTCAATTCGGTCTTTCGGACCGCAGTCGACACAGTCATCGGCATGCACCTTGGCATGTTCCAACCCGACACTCACCCGCTCCAGCGGCCAGCCTTTGCGATCAGCATACATGCGTAGCGTCATCGATGTGCAGGCGCCAAGCCCCGCTGCGACCCAGGCATAAGGGTCCGGTCCGGTATCCGCGCCGCCCATGCTTTTCGGTTCATCAGCGAGGAAGCGCCGCCCGCCAATCAGCACCTCATTCTGATACGGCCCGTTGGCCAGGGTCTCGCGCACCAGCGTCTTGTGGGCTTGCGGCGCCGCCTCTGTCGCGGCCGCGCGCGCGGCGATATAGCGCCCGGCCCAACCAGCGATGACATCGACCACAAAGCCAGCATCATCCTTGCCGGTCAGCAAATGGTCCGCGCGATCAAGGCTGACAAAACTCTTGGGATGCTTGGCGGCGAGGAACAGCGCGGTGGCATTGTCGATGCCGACAACATCATCGCCGGGCGCATGCAGGATCAGCAGCGGCTTGCGCAAGGCGGCCGCCGCCTCGGTCACGTTCGCTGCGCGGACATCATCGAGAAATTGCCGGCTGAGCGTGAAGGGGCGTCCGGCCAGGCTCACCTGCGCGGCGCCCGTGGCCTCGATTTCCGGCACGCTGTGCTTGAACTGTTCGACCACATGGCCGGCATCAGAGGGGGCGCCGAGGGTGACGACGGCGCTGACACTGTCGACCTGGCCCGCCGCGACCAAAGTGGCCGCACCGCCGAGCGAGTGGCCAATCATCAGGCTGACCGGCTTGCCTTGCGCCGCCATCCAGTCGGTCGCGGCGATCAGATCAGCGACATTTGATGAAAACCCGCTGGTTGCAAACGCGCCGTCGGAATCGCCGAGCCCGGTAAAGTCAAAGCGCAGGACGCCAATCCCCTGCGCGGCCAGGCCGCGGGCGACGCGGCTCGCAGCCAGGCTGTTCTTCGAACAGGTAAAACAATGGGCAAACACCGCCCAGGCCCGCGGCGGGTCTGCCGGGGTTTCGATCACACCTGAAAGTGTGTCGCCACTGGCATTTGAAAATTCGACGCGATCGCTTTGCATGTCCCGGCTCCATCTTGATCGGATGCAGATAGGGTGAGGCCGCGCCCGGCGCCAATCAAGAGCTGCTCTCTATGTCGTGATCAATAAGCTGGCGAGGTGCCAGGGTGGTCGAGGTCTTCAAGCTCGCGCGGCTGGTAATTCTCGTCATGCTTGGCGAGGATTTCCGCGGCCACGAACCGGTGCGAGCCGGCCTCGAAATGGCCCGTGGCAACCACGCCCTCGCCTTCCCTGAACAGATCGGGCACCAGGCCGGTATAGGACACTTGCACGGTTTCGCCGGAGCCATCCTCAATCACGAACAGCATCTCGGCGCCGTCGCCCATGCGGCGCGAGTCCGGCTGCACGAAGCCGCCAATGCGGACCCGTTGGCCAGGCTCCGGCATGCCGCGCTCGACCAGCAATTGCGGGGTGTAGAACAGATCAGCATGCTGGCGCAGGGCTGCGCCTGCAACGATCACGGCGGATATCACCAGAACCGCCGCAATGCCGACCGCGTATAATCTTCTCGTACGAGCTCTCATCTGGTCCATATAGGCGCTTCTGCGCCAAATGCCCCTGCGGCAGTTTGCTCAGGCGCGGCGCAGGCGGACGGTTGCACGCAGCCCGCCGAGCGGGCTTTCATCCAGCGTCAGGCTGCCGCCATTCATGCCGGCAATATCAGCCACGATGGACAGGCCGAGCCCGGTGCCGGGCGCGGTCTCATCCAGCCGCACGCCGCGCTTCACCGCCTGCTCGCGCTGTTCCGGCGACAGGCCCGGACCATCATCATCAATGTGGATGACGATCATGCCATCGGCATCAGAGCTGGCGCTGACCCGGACTTCATGCCGGGTCCATTTGCAGGCATTGTCGAGCAGATTGCCGAGAATCTCCTCCAGATCCTGCTGTTCGGTGCGGACATAGAGCGAGACCGGAATCTCGACCTTGACCTGTTTGCCGTCGCGATCGAACAGCTTGTTCATGACCCGGGCAATGCCGTCTGCGGCGGCCAGAACCTGGGTCCGCACGCCCAGCGCTTCAGCCCGCGCGGCGGCCTGGGCGCGGCGCAGATAATGTTCGACATTGGCATGCATGGTTTCGGTCTGCCGGCGCACCACATCATCGAGCTGGGTGTCACCTTTGGCTTCATTGCGCAGCACCGCCAGCGGCGTCTTCAGCGCATGCGCGAGATTGCCGACATGCGTGCGCGCCCGCGACACCACAGAGCGATTGTGCTCAAGCAGCTTGTTCAGCTCGGCGCTGAGCGGCTGCACCTCTTCTGGATAATCATCCGACAAGCTGGCCTGGCGGCCCTCGCGGATGCCGGTAATGTCGGACTGGATCCGGTCCAGCGGCCGCAACGCGAATCGCAAGCCGAGCGCCATGGCCAGCAGGGTTCCGCCGGCCAGCGCCGTCATCGCGATGATCAGGATGGTGCGCAGCTGATCAGCGCCTTCATTCGATTGGGTGATGTCAGAGGCCGCAACCAGCAGGATCGGATTGTCCCGGTTCGGAATGGTAATCGATTGCACTGCGATCCGGATCGGCTCGCCAGCCGGACCATCTGGCTGATTGCCGCGAATGACGGCGCCCGGATTGGCCAGCGCCGCCTCGGCCAGGGCAGCTGGCAGCGGCGGGTCACCGTCCCAGACGCTGCGCGGACGGATATCATCGGCAAAGGCGCCATCATCTTCCACCGCAATGATCAACCAGTATTGTCCGGACAAAGGCGTTTCATAGCGCGGATCGGTCGGCAGCCGTTCGGGAATGTCGCGAATGCGGCCTGAGCCATCATCCAGCGGCTCAATCGCCCGGGCCAGCGTTTCCAGAGTCGAATCGAGATCCGCATCGAGCAGATTGATGGTCTGGGCACGATAGACAGCCGACATCGCCACCACCCCGCCGACCAGGATCAAGGCGCTCCATAATAGCGCCCCGATCAGAATCCGGCGCGCCAGCGAGAGCCCGCGTGATGGGGTTCGGGAGGCGGGCAAATTGCTCATGTCCGAAGACTGGCCCGAATCGGGCCTAAGTCACAACGCCGGAGCGTTCATCATCCGGCACGACCAGGCGATAGCCAAGCCCGCGTTCGGTCTGAATGCGATCATTGCCGATCTTCTTGCGCAAGCGTCCGATGAAAACCTCGATCGTGTTTGAATCGCGATCGAAATCCTGATCATAAATATGCTCGACCAGTTCAGTGCGCGGCACGACGCGGCCCTGATGGTGGATCAGATAGCTCAACACCTTGTATTCATGCGCCGTCAGCTTGATCGGCTCGCCATTCACCGTTGCCCGGGCGGCGCGCGTGTCGAGCCGCAAGGCGCCGGCTTCAATCGCCGCCACGGCATGACCAGAGGCCCGTCGCAACAGCGCCCGCAGGCGGGCCAGCACTTCTTCGGTATAGAATGGCTTGGTGACATAATCATCCGCCCCGGCATCAAACCCGGCGACCTTTTCGCTCCAGCGATCACGGGCGGTCAGAATCATCACCGGGAAGGTCTTGCCGTCCTCGCGCCAGCGCTCGAGGATGCTGACGCCATCCATTTTCGGCAGGCCGAGATCAAGGATCACGGCATCATAAGGCTCGGTATCGCCCAGGAAATGACCGTCCTCGCCATCTGCGGCAAGGTCGACCGCATAGCCGGCATGGGTCAGCGCATCGGCCAATTGGCGGCGAAGGTCGGCTTCGTCTTCAACAACAAGAATTCTCATGATTGATACCCTAGCTCGTAGAGATGATACGTCCAGTTTGAGCATTGACCGTGATTCGCAGTCGTTCGCCCTTTTCGGTCATCCAGTCGATGACATAAACCTGTCCGCCGCCGCGATTATACAGGTTGGCATCGACCTGATAGCCGCCATATTGGCGCTTGAGTTGGCGAAAGATATCGCGCAGCGGTACAACATTGCCCTTGTCGCGCGCGTCTCTGGCCTGATCTGCGGTGAAGGAATTGCCTAATTGCGCCTGGGCCAGGGTCGGCACAGTCGCGCTCGCAAGTGCGATATAGACACAAAGGGCGATCAGTTTCTTCATCACGATGACGATATGCGCAAAAGCCTCTGAATGGACAGTGAATAGGGATAAGGGAATTCAGTCATTTTCCATATCCCCGGGCCCAGTCCCTGAGACCGGAATCCTTCGGATCCTCGATCTGAATCTCAAGCCGCGCATAAAGATGCCCAGCCTTGCCAGGGATTTGCACCCCTTTTGAACGCAGGCGCAAGACCGCGCCAGAGTTCGAACCTTCGGGGATTTTCAGCGCAATCGGCCCCATCGGCGTGTGCACCTCGACCTGCCCGCCAAGCAAGGCGGTTTTCAGCGGCACTGGCACCGTCATGCGGATATCATTGCCATCGCGGGTCCAGATCTTGCTCGGGCGCACATTGATTTCCAGCAGCGCGTCGCCGGGCGGGCCGCCACTATGAGACGCTTTGCCCTGGCTTTTCAGACGCAGGGTTCGGCCGGTTTCGATGCCTGGCGGGATCGCGACATTCAAGGCCCGGCCATCAGCCATGGTCATTTCCCGGCGCGCGCCGGTGACTGAATCCTCAAACGCAATCTCGACCCGATAGCGCATGTCAGCGCCCTTGCGCGGCCCCGGGCGGCGCCGGCCGCCACCAAACATGCCAGACAGGATTTCCTCGAACGGATCGCCTTGGAAACCGCCTGCCGTACGCCCGAAATCGCCAAACCCCTGATGCCCGCCAAACCCTTTCGGATTGCCGTCCGCATCAATCTCGCCGCGATCATATTGCCCGCGCTTGTCCTGATCGCCGAGAATCTCATAAGCCGCCGAGGCCAGTTTGAACTGTTCGGCCTTGCTGGCATCGCCAGGATGCAGGTCAGGATGAGACTCCTTGGCCTTGCGCTTATAGGCGCGGCGAATGTCGTCGGCGCTGGCTGTGCGCGAAACGCCAAGGATCTTGTACAGGTCTTTACTCATTGCCGCATGGGTTCCGGACTTGATTCCGGAGCACACTTAAGCCCGTCACAAAGGAATGGAACCCCATTCGCCCATTCGGCCGTCGGTTGAAATCTCCGCCACCCGCACCCGGTCCGCCGTTTCATGCGCCAGTTGGAATTCGGTTTCGCGCTGGATGCTTCGCGACACAAGCGTGTCGCCGGCATAGAGCTCGACCTGAAAAGCGGTCTCGGTTTCAGGCGCGGTGAGCGCCCAATTGTTCGAATATTGCGGCCCGCGCTCAGTCCAGCTGAGCGTCCGGACGCCAGCCCGGTCCTGCGCCCGCAAATGTCCGACCCGCCAGGGCAAGGCAGCGCGATCCTGATATGTGAATGGGGTCGTATCGCCGGCCTCAATCTGGGCCAGGAAGGTTTGCCCATACTGGTCACGGCCCAGCGGCAAGGCGACCAGCCGGTCATCTGCGAGGATGAATTGGCGGCCCGCCTCGGCGGCGCGAATCGGACTGCCGGACAAGCCGCGGATCAGACCGGACAGGCGCCAGCGATCCGTCGCCACCAGTTCGGCGTGCCGCCAGCCAACCAGCTCCCAGCCGGCCTCATGCTCGATCAGGGCGCGGTTGACGCCAGACAGCACGGCTGCGCCGGAAGCCGAGGACAGATCGGCGCGCGCCAGAGTCGCTGCATCGCTGCGCCCCCAGCTGGCTTGCGGCAAGGCCGACAAGGCGATCCAGGACTTGCTGGTTTTCACCTCTGGTTTCGACCAGGGCAGCTTCATTGACCTCTCCGACGCGGCTGAGACATCTCCATGCTGAGCAATCTAGCCTGGCCTGAACCCCACCGGATTGATTTCCGGTTTGTTAAGTTTTTTCAGGCGATTTGAGCGGTATTGAGTGTACTGGTTCCCCACCCAAGCGCGGCGGGGCGGCGTAAATTCCTGACATCGGTACGTAAAACAAGAAGGGGGCTAAATGCTCGGACGCGTCATTTCCGTTGCCAATTCCAAAGGCGGCGTCGGTAAAACCACCACCACTGTTTCCCTGGCCGAGGCATTTGCTGCTGAAGGTTACAAGACCCTGGTCGTCGACCTCGACAGCCAGGCCAATGCCTCGCTGCTCATCTATGGCGAGAATGGCGATGAACGCCTGTATGACGCGATCCATAATTACACCAATGTGTCGGACTATCTGCGCGAGAATTTTCTCGGCGAGTGTTTCGCCCACATGACCAAATTCATTGTCCCGCATGCCAGTGATGTGAGCTTCATGGGCAAGCCGCTGGACCTGTCGCTGGTGCCAGCCACCCCGGGCCTGCGCCGGGCCGAGCGGGAGCTGATCTATATCCTCACCGAGCAAGGCTATTCGATGACCGCGATTGAAGGCCGGGTCGGCTTGCGCCTGCGTCAGGACATGGCCGATCTGCGCAAGCAATATGATGTCATTATCTGCGACTGCCCGCCCGGCATCTCGGCAATGACCGAAGCGACCTTGTCCGCTTCGGACCTGATCATCGTGCCGACCATACCGGACTTCATGTCGACTCTCGGTCTCGACCTGTTTACCGGCGATATCATTGACAGCCTGAAGAAACGCGGCCTGTCCAATCGCC
Organism: Henriciella sp.; assembly: GCA_965212615.1. GTDB lineage: Bacteria > Pseudomonadota > Alphaproteobacteria > Caulobacterales > Hyphomonadaceae > Henriciella. The sequence continues at coordinate 3,425,448 of OZ243114.1, read as the reverse complement.
CGGTGGTGCTGCCGACCAAGTTTGACGGCTCGGCGCATCAGAGCATCGTGCTGGATGCGATGCGCGAAGGCGCGGTCGATCCAGACAGCGAATATGACATCTTCCAGACCGTGATCCCGCAAAAACCTGAATTCGCCGCCAACCCGGTCGAGCTCGGCGGCAACCCGACCCTGGCGCAAAAATGGCCAGGGGATGCTTTGGCGACGGTGAATATGCTATATCAGGAAGTGCAAGCCCGACTCGCGGCGCAATCGAAACCAGCAGCAGCATAGACACATGGCCCTAATTCCAGACGGACGCGCCGCGCTCTCAGCCATTCTGGCGCATCAGCCCTTATTCCCGCGCGTCAAAGATTCTGATCTCTCGGCCGCTGCGATCAAGCTTGCTCGCAAACAGATCATCGCCGCCGGCCTCAGCCGCGACGACTTGCTGGCGCTGAAGGACACGCTTGGCGCTGACATGTTCGAAAAGACGCTGGACAGCCTGACGCCATATCATGTCAAATTGCTGGCCCGCCGGCTCGACAAGACCGCGGCCGAGATTGAGGTCAATACAGGCAGCTCGGCGCTGTCACATGTGCGCAAGGTCCTGGCTGGCGATGTCATGCCAGGCGCGGCCCCGACTGCGCCGCCCGAGACGCCGGCCCCGGCCAAGAACAAGTATCTCGGTCGCAAGGCCTTCCGCACCGGGCGCTAAAGCCAGCGTATGCGCGGCAGCCCGCGCCGGCTCAGCATCAGCGCACTGACTGCCCAGACCAGCGCATCGACCCGGTCTGGCGAGCCGCTAAAGCCATCGCTGCCGAACCGGCACATTTCATCTTCCAGCGCCGGCAGCTCGCCGACATGCGAGACCCGGCCCTGCTGATACAGCGCCGCCACCGGAATTGCCCGCGCCCGCTTGCCGAGCCGGGCCTGGACCAGCTCCACCGGCCGCTGGCAAGAGACGCTTTCAAACACCGTGCGCAGCATGTCGCCGCCTTGATTGGCCTCGGCGACAATCCGCGCCGCGCCGCAGGCCCGCGCCAGGCTGACCGCCCGGGCGGCCCAGTCTGATGGCGGCAAGCCGCGCGCCGTGGCATCAGCAAGGATGAAGCCCTGCTGGCCAAAGCCAGGCGCGGTGCTGGTCCCGGCGGCAATGATGCCGCACGCATCAGAGCGGTCATGGCTGGTCGTCGGCGGATCGACAGCGACGATCAGATCATCAAAGCACGGCGGCGCCAGCCGCACGCGATGCGCATCTATATCGCTGCGCCGCCACAGCGCGCCGATGACATCCTCGAGCAATTCGCCTTGCAATTCCTGCCGCGCCAGCGCCGTGCCGGCATACGCCGCTTCGACTTCAGCGACGAAACCCGGGGCGAGATTGTCGGCATTGTCCCGTGTCGGGCTGCGCGTGACCACGGCCTGGCCGCTAATCAACCGCTTGACCAGCGGCACCGGCCGCGGCGTCTTGGTCGCGACACAGCGCGGCGACGCCCCCAGCCGCAAGCCGAATTGCAGATTGTTCCAGACCGCCTCGCCCTGGCCCCAGACACCGATCTCGTCGCACCAGGCGGCATCAAATTGCGGCCCGCGCAAACTCTCCGGGTCCTCGGCCGAGAAGACCAGCCCGACAGCGCCATTCGGCCATTCCAGCCGCCGCCGCGAGACGCTGTAATGCGGGCGCTCGGCGACAACCGGTTCAATCTGGCGCAGGCCTGACGGGCCTTCAATCATGACTTCGCGGACATCGATCAGGGTCGGACCGATAAGCGCGATGCGCTTGCAATCGCCGAGCAAGGCGGCATAGCGCGTCCATTCCGCCCCGGCCCGCGTCTTGCCCGCGCCGCGGCCACCAACGAACAGCCAGGTGCGCCAATCGCCTTGCGGCGGGCGCTGGGCCGGGCGGGCCTGACATATAAAGGGGTAGCGTTTCAGGAAGTTCAGCGTCGCGCGATCAGGATTGCGCATCGCGACCAAATGGTCGTCCCACCAGCGCTTCCACTTCGCGTCGTAATTGCTCGTCACTGAGGTCCTCCTCCTGCACCGGGCCAAACGGATCAGGCTGCCCCGCCTTTGGTTTTCGCAGGCGATGACTGGTCCGCAAGCGCGCCTGAAGGGTCGAGCCGCTTTCAGCGGTCAGGACTTCTTCGACATTCCGCCACGCATCATAATGTTCGAACAGGGCGCGCAATTCAGCGGCGCTGAATCGCGGCCGCTTGTCCCGCGGGCCAAGATGGCGCGAGACCGTGGACGGGTGACAGATCAGGCAGCGCGCAATCTTCCGATCAGAATGCCCCAGCGCATGCAGCAGCAAAACCAGGCGCTGGCATTGCTGCGTCCATCTGAACCTGAGTGCGGGTTTCCGTTTCGCCATGCCGGGCAAGATAGCTGGCGCTGAACTCGGTCGGATTCAGGCGCGTCAATCCCCAGGCATGCGACAAGCAAATTCAAGGAAAATTCAAGCCGCGCCCCAGCGCCGCGCAAGAATGAGCATTTCCGCCTTTACCCCTATCGGAATGTCGCCCGCCCCTCACCATCATCGGCGCTTGCAATTCATCCTGGGGCGACATCGCAATTGCATCCTTCAATCTGCCGATTTTATTTAGTTAAGACACAGAATGCGCATCACGCTGACAATGCGTCTTCAATCATCGTGCGCGGAATGAACATGTCGAAATTGTTTCTTTCTCTCGGTTGGGTCTCCACAAAGCCCAGCTTCCGGTAGAACTGACACGTTCGCGCGTCCGTCGCTGTGAGCCACAGACAGTGCACGCCGACATGTTCGGAAACCTGCATCGTTCGAATAAAGGCGTCGACCATGAGCTGCGCTGCAACGCCCATTCCCTGCGCGGATTGTGTAACGCCCAAATTGTCGAAATAGATGGCCGGGATATGCGCCAAGTGAAACCGCAGGCCCTTGGTCGGAACCAGCGGCCGAATCGAAAGGCTGTACAAGCCAATGACCAGATTGTCGCCCGCTGCCGCTACGAACACACGCGAGTATCGGCGATCATGCTCCTTGATGCATTGCTTTCGGCACCATCGGTCGATGAACGCATTTCCGCAACAGAACTTGGTTCGATTGTGCACATGGCTCAGCGGTGAAATGGTCAACTCATCCGCCACGAAACGACCGGACTAACTGGCTTTGCGCCGCGCATTTCCCGACGCGATGTACGCCTTTAATGCGTCATTCGCTTTGCCTCGCGTGGCACAGGTCATCGCAACCGCCTTGAATTCTTTGGGTGTCAACGCGGCTGACGCTTTTGGTTTGGCAGCGACGCCGTTTACAGGCGTACGCTTGGGCTTGTTTGAACTTGCTATCGTCACCGCACACCTCCTTCCGTGGAACCACTCTCTGCGCTCGCATGCTAACGGGCCAGATGGCCGTCAATACAACATTTATATAATGCCACCCATATCGTCCGTCAAAGCGATTTGCAATAATACCCGTTATTTACTTTTATTGCTCAAGTATACCAAGAATTCGAAGCCGGGTATCCGCGGGCGCATCCCCCTCTAGAACCATGCGGCAATACTCGCCGGCTTCGAGTTTTCCACAATTCTTCAACGGTTCGCCCCGCCCCCTCAAGCCTCAACCAGCGCCACCAGGATCTCGCCTTCTGGCACTTGCGCGCCGATCTCGGCGCCGGTCTCGGCGACCACGCCGTCGCGCGGTGCGGTCAGTGAGTGTTCCATTTTCATCGCTTCCATGACCGCGACAACCTGGCCTTTTTCGACCAGGTCCCCGGCTTTGACATTCAGCGCGATGACCTTGCCCGGCATCGGCGCCTTGACCGCATCGCCACCCGCCAGGGCTTCGGCTTCGGCCTCAAAGTCCGGGACATCGACCAGGACGCTGTCGCCGCCAGTGGTGACCGCGAAACGGCGCGGCGAGAGATCGGTGACCAGCGGCATGGAAATGTCGTCGGCGACCGCTTGCTCGGACGGAGCGAACCAGGCCGCTTCATCGCCGACCGCGACCGCGGTTTTCAGCACAGGCGCCGCATTCAGCCGCCAGCCATCGCGCACCCGCCACGGGTCGGCCCCGTCTTCACCAAGCAGGATGTCTGCCACGGCCAGGACCGCAGCCTGGCGATGCGCGTCCGGCGCGTCGGTCAGGGCCTCGCCCTGTTCGGCAATCCAGTTGACATGATGGCGGCCCTCGACAAAGGCATCGGCCATGGCGCAGCGACGCAGGAAGCCGATATTTCCCGGCACCCCGACCAGTTGCAAATGCGCCAGCGTGTCGATCAGATTGTCATTCGCCTGGTCGCGATCCTCGCCCCAGACGACCAGTTTGGCGATCATCGAATCATACACCGCTGGCACCCGGTCGCCGCTTTCAAACCCGGCTTCCCAGCGCAGCCAGTCCGCCTCATCATCAGCCAGCATGCCGAATTCCTCGATCAGGCCAGCGCCAGGTCGGAACCCATCCGCCGGGTCTTCAGCGCAGATCCGCGCCTCGATCGAATGGCCGAGCAGCTTGATCTGTTTCTGCTTGACCGGCAGTTTCTCACCGCTGGCCACTCGCAGCTGCCAGTCGACCAGGTCCGTGCCAGTGACCATTTCAGTGACCGGATGCTCGACCTGCAAGCGGGTATTCATTTCCAGGAACCAGAATGTGTCGAGGGCCAGAGGCCGGGCGCCATCAACAATGAATTCGACTGTGCCTGCGCCTTCATAACCGACAGACTTGGCCAGCTTGACGGCGGCATCGCACATCGCCTTGCGGACCTTGTCCGGCATGCCTGGGGCGGGCGCTTCCTCGATGACTTTCTGGCGCCGGCGCTGCAACGAGCAATCGCGTTCAAACAGATGCACAGCATTGCCATGGCTGTCGCCAAAGACCTGGACCTCGATATGGCGCGGCTGTTCGACCAGTTTTTCCAGCATCACCCGGCCATCGCCAAACGCGGCTTCGGCTTCGCGCACGGCGCTTTCCAGCTCTGCAGCCAGGGCCTTGGCCGCGGTGACCAGGCGAATGCCGCGGCCGCCGCCGCCAGCCACCGCCTTGATCAGCAGCGGGAAGCCGATCCGCTCGGCTTCCTCGGTCAGGGTCTTTGCATCCTGGGCTGCGCCGCGATAGCCGGGCAGGACCGGCACACCGGCCTCTTCGGCAATCGCCTTGGCCCGGTCTTTCAGGCCCATGGCCTCGATCGTGTCGGCCTTTGGCCCGACCCAGATCAGCCCGGCGGCCTCAACCGCGCGGGCAAAGGCGGCATTCTCTGACAGGAAGCCATAGCCGGGATGCACTGCCTCGGCGCCGGCCGCTTTGGCGGCAGCAATGATGCGATCGGCGTCAAGATAGCTCTCAGTCGCCGCTGCCGCGCCGATCCACACCGCCGCATCCGCTTCGCGAACATGTTTGGCCCGCGCATCGGCGTCGGAATAGACCGCAATCCCGCGTATCCCGAGCGCCCGGCAAGTGCGCAGGATGCGACAGGCAATTTCGCCGCGATTGGCGATCAGAAGCGATGATATCATTCGGCTGTGTCCTTACCGTATAGCTTACCGGCTGGTCATAAAACCTTGCCCCGGCCTCCTCTTACCGCCTAAGCTACCTGAGAGGAAAGAGTAAGGGGAAACAAATGGCATATGCATCAGGCGTGCGCCTTAGCAGTCTGGCCGGGATTATCGGGGCCGGGGTCGGCGGCTATATTGGCTATACCCAGGCCGCCAATGTCAGCGGCCTCGAGCCGGTTGCCGGCGCCCTGATCATGGGCGGAGTTGGCCTGGTCGCAGGCAGCGCCGGCGCCTTCCTGCTCAAATCCGTGATGCAATTCGTGATCTATCTCGTCATGCTCGGCGTGCTGGTCTACGTGTTCCAGACCCAGATCGAAGCCCTGACCGGGATCAATCCGGTCGAGGCGACGCTGAGTTTCCTCAGCGATCTTGGCCTGCCGGTTGGCGGCCTGATCGGCGATCGCGGCTAGCTGGCCCAGTCCGGCTTGCGCTTTTCGAGAAAGGCGGCAAGGCCTTCCTTGCCTTCCGCGCTGGTGCGACGCTCGGCAATGCGTTTTGCCGTCGCCCGGCTGAGTGCGGCGCTGAACGGTTCATCAGCAAAATCCAGAACCAGATTCTTGGCATGCCGGATCGCCTCAGGCGCAGCGCCCATGGCGAGGCTGGCAATATGTTCTTCCATCGCGGCCAGTTCTTCCAGGTCAGCGACGACATATTGGACCAGGCCAATCTTCTCGGCATAATCCGCATCAAACTGTTCAGCGGTCACGAACAGGGCCTTGGCCCAGCGCGGCCCGATGGCGCTGATGACGAAAGGCGAGATGGTTGCCGGGGTCAGGCCGAGGCGAACCTCGCTGAACCGGAACTTGGTGCCTTTGACCGCGACGGCAACATCGCAGGCAGCGACCAGGCCAGCGCCGCCGCCCATCGCAGCGCCTTGCACCAGCGCCAGGGTCATTTGCGGCAGTTCTGCAAGTTTCCGCAACATTTCAGCAAGCGCCAGCGCGTCTTGTTCATTGTCCTCACGTGTCCAGTGCTGGGCGGCTTTCATCCATTCCAGATCAGCCCCGGCCGAGAAGCTCTTGCCCGCTCCGCGCAGGATCACCATGCGCAGCGTATCCTGCTCTTCCAGCGTCTCCAGCGCATCGGTCAATTCCTCGATGACCTGGCTGTTAAAGGCATTGTGCTTGTCCGGACGGTCAAGCGTCAGGATCGCAATCCCGTCGCGTGTCGCATCCAGGGTGATGGTCTCATATTCGCTCATCTTGGCAATCTCCTGATGGCCCCAGTGTAACGGCTTATTCGGCGAAGCGAAGGGGGCAAAACCGCGGCAAAAAAGAAGCGTCCGCGCAACCGCGAACGCTTCTCTCAGGGGACGCGTCAGAGGACGCGCCAGGGGGGCGCCAGAGGGGCGTTTCAGGGCGCGTCAGGGGCAGCGCGCCGGATCAGGCCTTAAGAGGCCCGGTCTTCGCCCTTGTCGCCCTTCTTGTGCTTCTTGTGGGCTTTCACCGCCGCTTCGAATTCGGCCAGTGTCAGCTCGCCATCATCGCCCGCGACCTTGGCGAATTTCGCCGCCACATCCTCGGCGCTGTATTTGCCGTCAGCGGTCTTGTAGGCGACATATTCGGCTTCAGTGATCACACCGCTCGCATCAGCGTCGATCTTGTTGAAATAATCAGCCGGAGAGCCAGCATGCGCCACAGCAAACGCACTTGCTGCAAACAGACCGAACGCACCGGTCAGGAGTTTGGTTTTCATCGAAAGTTCCTCCCTGGAACAGTTTGAGTGAGCGTCTTGAAAGGGAGACGCACTACAGGTGTAACAATCTTGCATGTTACATTTGTAGTTACCTTTTTGTAATGTTGCGCGAGAAGCGCCGAAACGCCTGCCATGACAGCTGTTTCGGCGCCGCCGCAATGGCCGCTCCCGCGGTCACATCGGGGGCTCGGGCGCGGCGTCCCGATCAGTGTCTTGTTGTGCTTTGGCCGCCATTGCCGCGGCCAGTTCCGGTTCGGAAATCATGCCGCTGGCATCTGCATCAATCTCGATGAACCGGATCAGCGCATCGGCCGGCGAGACCGTCTCGGACCGGGTCTGCCAGCTGACAAATTCCGCTTCGGAAATGAAGCCGTCAAGATTGACATCCATGGCGGCAAAATCGGGCTCCTCCCCAGCCGACGCAGCCAGGGCGCAGGCGGTCAAACTCAACAGGGCTAGATAACGGGTCATGATTTTTCTCCAGGGTTTCATGCCACGGCTGTGTGGCCAGCTGAGCCTGCCTGTGGATGGCCCTGAACGCCCGTGACGAATGCGCAAGCTGGATGACAGAGGGTTCACGACAGTTTGGCAGGGATCGCGCCAAGCCCCGCCAGCACAGCACGCAGCCCGGCGCGCGCGCGCCGAATCAGGCACCGCAATCCTTGTCAGACTGTCCAAGATTTAATCGCCGAGCCGAATCCTACATCCGGAACACGCCAAAGCCGCGCTGATCGAACGGCGCGTTCAGTGCCGCTGACAAGGCCAGGCCCAGCACCCGGCGCGTATCAGCCGGGTCGATGATGCCATCATCCCACAGCCGGGCGGTAGAGAAATACGGCGAGCCTTCATGCTCATACAGGTCGCGGATCGGCGCCTTGAACGCTTCTTCGGCATCCGCCGGCCAGTCTTCGCCGCGCCGCTCCATGCCATCGCGCTTGACCGTGGCCAGCACCGAGGCGGCCTGCTCGCCGCCCATCACCGAGATCCGCGCATTCGGCCACATGAACATGAAACGCGGGCTATAGGCGCGTCCGCACATGCCATAATTGCCAGCCCCGAATGAGCCGCCGGTCACCACAGTCAGTTTCGGCACTGAGGCCGTCGCCACCGCCGTGACCATTTTGGCGCCATCCTTGGCAATGCCGCCAGCCTCATATTTCGAGCCGACCATGAACCCGGTCAGGTTTTGCAGGAAGAGCAGCGGAATCCGGCGCTGATCAGCCAGTTCGATGAAATGCGCCGCCTTTTGCGCGCTCTCACTGAACAGGATGCCATTATTGGCCAGGATCGCCACCGGCATGCCGTAGAGATGCGCAAAGCCGCAGACCAGCGTGTCGCCATACAGCTTCTTGAATTCATGGCATTCCGACCCGTCGACCAGACGCGCGATGACTTCGCGGGCATCATAGGGCTCGCGTACATCCTGCGGCACCAGGCCATGCAGCTCGGCCGGGTCATAAAGCGGCTCGGCCGGATCTTGCAGCCCGACTGTATCCGGCTTCGGCAAGTGCAGCGTGCGCACGATCGAGCGGACAATGGCAAGGGCATGATCATCATTGGCGGCATAATGGTCAGCGACGCCGGACTGGCGCGCATGCACATCAGCCCCGCCCAGGTCTTCAGCCGAGATCACCTCACCCGTCGCCGCTTTGACCAAAGGCGGGCCGCCGAGAAAGATGGTGCCTTGTTTGCGCACGATCACCGTCTCGTCCGACATCGCCGGCACATAGGCGCCGCCAGCCGTGCACGAGCCCATGACAGCGGCAATTTGCGGTATGCCCTGGGCGCTCATATTGGCCTGATTGTAGAAAATCCGGCCGAAATGTTCGCGGTCCGGGAAAATCTGGGACTGATGCGGCAGGTTGGCGCCGCCGCTATCGACCAGATAGATGCATGGCAGGCGGTTTTGCAAAGCGATTTCCTGGGCCCGCAAATGCTTTTTCACGGTCATCGGATAATAGGTGCCGCCTTTGACCGTTGCATCATTGCAGACAATCACGCATTCGCGCCCTTCGACCCGGCCTATGCCAGCAATCATGCCGGCGCCTGGCGCCTCATTGTCATACATGTCATGCGCCGCCAGGGCGCCGATCTCGAGAAATGGCGTCGCTGGATCGAGCAGTTTCTCGACCCGCTCACGGGGCAGGAGTTTGCCGCGCGAGACATGGCGTTCACGGGCCCGTTCAGAGCCGCCTGCGGCCGCTTTGGCGGTCTGTTCCTGCAACGCCGCCACCAAGGCTTCCATCGCTCTGCGATTGGCCGAATAAGCGGCACTGGCGACATCAAGCTTGGACTTCAAAACAGGCATAAAGGCGACTCCCGCAAGCATTTTTTCAATGCCATAACGGCGCGCGCGCAGCCTGTCATCCCGGGCTTGTGACCGAATGTCATCAATTCCTTCATCAAATTGCCGCATATTGCAGTGAGCCTTCTATGTGACGGAGAGCGAGTCATGCGTATATTTGGTGGCATGAGTTTGGACGTCGTCCCTGCCCTTGCCTCAATCAAGTTCCTTGAGGATGTCCCCCGCCGGGCCTTGCGGGCGGCGGGCAAGGAAGCGCGTTGGTTTTCCGTGCCGGCCGGATGGCCCTTGTTCCGGGCCGGCGAAATGTCGGATTCCATCTTCTTCGTCCTGTCCGGCTCGTTTGGCGCATTCAAGGCGATGCGCGACGGGCGCAGCGAATTCATGGGCCATATCCGCGCGGGCGAACCGGTCGGCGAAATGGCCATGTTCCAGGGCGGCATCGATATTGATGGCGACGGCGCGCCGGACAATGTCCCGCATTCCTCTTCGGTCTATGCCTTGCGCGACAGTGAGGTGCTGGAAATCTCGCGCCAGGGCTTTGCCCGCATCAGTTCGGCCGAGCCGGACATCCTCAATGCGATGATCCGGCTGATCCTGTCACGGCTGCGCGAAGGCAATCAGCGCAATCGCCGCACCGCCCCGAAAGTGTTTACGCTGGTCGCCACCTCACCGACCATTGATCTCGGCCTGCGGGCTGAAAAGCTGCGCGATTCGCTGGAACGGCTCGGCGTCAAAACCCGGATCGTCGAGGAATCCGAAGGCGACGAGAAACCGTCCGCCTTTTTCGATACGCTGGAAGCCGAGAATGACATTGTCATCCTGATCTCCACGCTCGGCGACAATTCCTGGTATCGCCTGTCCATGCGCCAGGCCGACCGGATCTGGGTCGTCGCCCGGGCCGATGCCAAACCCTCTTATCCCCTGTTCCCGGAAGAGGACTCCCCGGCCCAATCGCTGAAACTGGTCGATGTCCTGCTGCTGCATCATGGCGAAGACCGCAAGGCCTGCCGCCCGGCCGACTGGCTGCACGCCGCGGGCGCGGCGCGGGTGTTTCACTGGCAGGATGTCAAAGGCGAACATTGTGACCGCCTCGCCCGCACCATTGCCGGGCGCAGTGTCGGCGTGGTCTTTTCAGGCGGCGGCGCCCGCGCTTATGCCCATATCGGCGTGGTCCGGGCGATGCGCGAACTGGGCATTCCGATCGACTTTGCTGGCGGCGCCTCGATGGGCGCTGTGGTGGCCGGATGCGTCGCCATGGGCTGGGATGATGAGGAAATCGATTACCGCATCCGCAAGGGCTTTGTCGAAACCAATCCGCTTGGCGACTGGAACATCCCTGTGGTCGGCATGGTCAAGGGCCACCGCGTTGATGCGCGCCTGAAAGAGCATTTTGGCGAAGCCGAGATTGGCGACCTGGAAATGCCCTTCTTTGCGGTCTCCACCAATCTCACGGATGGCGCTTATCGCATCCATCGCCGCGGCCTGATCCGCAAGGCGCTGCGGGCTACGATCGCCCTGCCCGGCATCCTGCCGCCGGTGATCGATGAGGGTGAAGTGCTGGTTGATGGCGCTGTGCTGAACAATTTTCCGACCGATGTGATGCGCGAATTTCAGCGCGGCTTTGTCGTCGGCTGTGATGTCGCCCGCGCGCCGGAAGGCCTGGATTCCAGCGAGTTCGTCAACCCGCCCGGCTTTTTCGGCTGGATTGCCCGCCACGGCTTCTCAAGCGCGCCGCCAATTGCCGGTCTGCTGATGCGCTCGGCGACCGTCAGCGTCAATCCGAATGCCGGACGCGAACTGGTCGACATTCTGATCCTGCCAGAGCTCAAGGATATCGAATTGCGCGACTGGAAAGCCTATGATGAAGCGGTCGAGGCCGGCTATCAGGCGGCCATGACGGCGCTCAAGGAAAGCGACCTGAAAAGCCAGTGCTGCACGCTCAACGTGATTTAGGGATCAAAGGCTGGCTTCTGCGATTAGGTCTTCGAGCTCCAGGGCCCGGCGCGCGGTTTCTTCCAGGCGACAATCCGCGCTGGTGATCCGGCCCATCGAGCCGCCGCGAAACTTGTCATATTCGAACCCGCACTTCGCTTCGCGCCAGGCAGTCCATTGCGCCTGATAGGCCTCCAGTCGCGGCGCCAGGGCCCGGGCTGGATCGTCATAGCCATCCTGTTCGACATAGACCGCCCGCAGCGCATCAAAGGCCGCGGACAGGCGCGCCTCCCAGATCTCGGTTTCAGGCGCGAGGCAACCGAGCATATCGACTGTGGTCAGCGCTTCTGCTGTGCAGGCGGCTACAGAGATGCCGATACAAGACTCGCGGGCGCCCTGGCCGGCATCTTCGAGACATGAGGCCAGCTGGCGCGCCGGCAATGGATCGCCTGCGGCTTGCGCCAGAGGATCGATTGATTGGGCTTGAACCACAGCGATGGGCGCCGCCCAAACCGCGAGTGAGATCAATAGATGGCGAGCGTGCATGATACCCCCTTAATTCGAACTGGCGTCGGCCATATCGAAAGCCCTAAGGGGAGCTGACCTCTGTGCCAAGAGGCCGGGCCGGGTCAATCGTCCGAGATCAGGGTTCTGACGAAATAATAGGCCATCACGCCAAACAGGATGGCGCCAAGCAGGATCAGGAAGACCGGCAGGAAGACCTGCAACCCGGTGCGAAATCCCGCCTCTGGCAAGATCACGCCAAACTGGCTGAGCAGGCCGTAACCGCCCAGCGCGATCCCGATCAGGGCCAGCACGCCAAACGGCAAGGCCGCGAGGAGGCTGCCAGCCCGGGCTTCTGCTGCCATCGCATCATTGACTTCAATCGCGCGGGCAATGCTCTCTTGCGACACCTCGACCTGTTCGAGATCATCAATCATTTCGGGCATCAGCACAGGCGCGCCGCTCGCCTCGACGGCGTCGGGGCGCTGCGGCTCTGCGTCCAGGAAAGGCGGCGGCGGCAGGTCTTCGCGCTGTGGCCAGACCGATTTCTGCACCCCTGTATCCTCAGTTTCGCCCGCCAGTTCGGAAATCGCGGCGGTGATTTCTTCTGGCGTCGCGCCGTCGGTCGAGGCGTCCTGAACAGTCGGGTGTGGTTCTGTTTCGCCCAGGATGCGGACCATTTGCTGACGCACCGATTCTGCCGCCTCTTCTGTCGCTATGCGTGCGCGGGCCTCAGGTTCAGCCGCGATCTGCGGCGCCGTTGGCGGGCGCTCGGGGCGATGCTCGACCAGGATTTCGCGCGGCGCCGGCGCGGCGGCGACGGCGTCGGAATCATGCAGCGCCCGATACAGCCGCGACGAGGCCACAGGCATGCGTCCGGGCGCGTTCAGGAACAGTGCCTTTTCCGCTGCGCGGCGACGCACCAGGGCATCGACAACCTGCACCCGGCCGCCAATCTTGGCGCGGCGCCAATGATCAAAGGATTCAGCCGCTTGCAGACGATTGCCGCCATTCATCCCGGCAACCACATCTGAACTGGCAAAGGCTTTCGGCCCGATATTGAAGGCCAGTGAGACCAGGGCATCAAACTCGTTCTGAGACATTGGTGCCAGCACGCAGCGCATGACATAGCGTTCGACCGGCGGCAGGTCATATTCGCGCAGGATGGCTTCGGCCTCGGTTTCACTGATGCGGATGCCCTTGCGCGCCCGGCGCATGTGCCCATAGCCAATGATCCAGCGACCATTCGGCAACGCTTCTGAACGTGCGCGAAACCCCTCAAACGCCTTGATGACGTCCAGTCCCGCTTGAGATGTGCGCATGTTTAATGCCATCACCTGCTCCGGTTTGGGACAGATTATCTATCCGATTGCGACATAGCTGCAAACCGCGCGCCGGGCGGTAACTTCCCGTATTTACAGCAGAAATAGTGTCGCCAGGCCGAGGAAACTGAAAAAGGCCATGGTGTCTGTCAGAGTCAGCACGAAGACTGAGGAGGCCACTGCCGGATCCGCCCCCATCCGCTTCAGGGTCAGCGGCACCAGGATCCCTGACACGCCGGCCCACAGGAAGCTGGCCAGCATCGCCACGCTGAGCACAATGGCGAGGTTCACATCGCCGAACCAGAACAGCGCCACCAGGCCGACACCGATGGCGAAGATGACGCCATTGACCAGGCCGGTCAGCGTCTCTCGCACCACTGCCCGGCGCCCGGCCTTGCCTTCCATCTCGCGCTCGGCAATGGCGCGCACAGCGACGGCCAGGCCCTGGCTGCCAGCATTGCCCGCCAGCGCCGCCACCACTGGCATCAGGATCGCCAATTGCACCAGCCGGTCGAGCGCGCTTTCGAACACGGCAATAATGGCTGAGGCGAAGAAGGCAGTGATCAGATTGATCCCCAGCCACGGCGCCCGCGCCTTGACCGATTCCCACACCGTGTCAGAGCCATCGGCCGAGGACACATTGGCCAGCGCCAGCAGGTCTTCGGTATTCTCCTCCTGGATCACCTGCACCATGTCATCGACCGTGATCATCCCGACCAGACGCCCGTCATGGTCTTTGACCGGGGCTGAAGCGAGGGCGTATTTCTGGAACTGGTAAGCGACCTCTTCCTGGTCCAGATCGACATGAATGTCAGAGTGGAAGGTCGCCATGATATCCGCCAGCTTGACCTCCCGCCCGGTCCGCAGCAGCTGCGACAGGAGAACATAGCCGAGCGGCTTGTTGGACGGATCAACGACATAGATCTCGTAAAAATCGGTCGGCAGATCTTCAGCATTATCGCGTGCAAAATCAATCGCTTGCCCAATGGTCCAGAATTCCGGCGCCGCCAGGAAATCGCGTTGCATCAGACGCCCGGCAGTGTCTTCCTCGAACTCGAAACTGGCTTCCAGCACAGCCCGGTCTTCCGGCTCCAGCTCTTCCAGGATGCGTTCGCGCCGGTCTTCGTCGAGATCCTCCAGAACCGCTGTTGCATCATCGCTATCCAGATCATCCAGCGCCTCGACCACAGCCTCGTCGCTCATCACTTCGACGGCGTCTTCGCGATACTCTTCGCGCAGCTCGATCAGGATCTCGCTCGGCAGCTCGCCGCCGAGCAGTTCGACAGCGGCCTCAAACCGCTCAGTCGACAAGTGTTCAAGCAGGTCAGAGGCATCAGCCGGGTGCATGGCCTCCAGGGTCTTGCGGACCCAGTCGCCTTCGCCCATATCGATCGCATCGCGCAAGTCGCTGGCCAGCTGCGCGCGCTGTTCTTCGCCATCCTGGGCGGTCGGATCAGGAGCCTCGCTCATAGCGCCTGTTTGGCTTGATCGCCGCGCCTGTGCAAGCCGTTTTTGGGCCGTTTTTGGCCTCTGCAGTTCGCCAGCGGCCAGGTCCGAGGCCCCGGATTCCCAGACTTGCAGACCGATTGCTGAACCGTGCCGAACCGTGCTGAAACACTGCACAAACGTGCCCAAGGGCTGCAAAGCGCCGGCCGCGCGCGGACAGGCGCTGCGCGCCCGGTTCACGCGGCGCTCAGCCTGCGCTCTCCGCCCGCCCAGACGCGCGTCAGGCCAGCGCTTCAGTGCAGCGGATCGCTTCAAACCCGATCAGCTCGACCTCAGGCGAGACATAGCCCGGGCGCACCGCTTCGACACCGGCCAGATCGGTGGAGAGATATTTCTTATTGTCATCACAGAACACCGTCGCAACCGTGGTCTCGCTTCCGAGCTGGTCCTGCACGGCGAGGGCCCCGATCAGGTTGGCCCCGGAGGAGATGCCGACAGCCAGGCCGAGCTCGGAAGCGAGTTTCTGCGCCATCAGGATGGCATCGCCATCGCTGGCAGCAATCACCGGATCAAGCTGATCCAGCTTGACAATGGCAGGGATGAAATCATCTGAGACGCCCTGAATACGATGCGCGCCGGTCTTGTAGCCCGTCGACAAGGTTGGCGACTCCGCCGGTTCAAGCGGATGGATGCAAACCCCCGGATGCGCCGCCCGCAGCGCCCGCCCGACGCCCATCACGGTGCCGCCTGTACCGACCCCGGCGACAAAGGCATCCGGCGTGCGGCCAATGGCAGCGAGCTGGCTGAGCAATTCCGGCCCGGTCGTGCTTGCATGCGCATTGCAATTCTCGGCATTGGCAAACTGGCGCGGCAGGAACACATCGCTGCGCTGCTCGGCCAGTTGCTCGGTCGCGGCAATCGCGCCGAGAAAGCCGCCGGCTTCGCGGCTGACCAGGCACAGCTCGGCGCCAAGCGAGCGCAGCAGGCATTTGCGCTCTTCGCTCATCCAGTCCGGCATATAGATCCGCACCTGGTGCCCGAGCGCCCGGCCGAGCGCGGCCATGGCAATGCCGGCATTGCCGCTGGTCGCCTCGGCAATCAGGTCGCCGGGCTTCAGCGCCCCGCTGGCATAGCCGCAGCGCAGGATGTTCAGCGCCATCCGGTCCTTGATACTGCCTGTGAGATTATAATGCTCGGCCTTGGCATAGATCACCCGGCGCGCGCCGCGCCAGCGCAGATGCACAGCCAGCAAGGGCGTGCGCCCGATCATCCCGGCCAGCGAAGCCAGCCGCGTCTCGGCGCAGAACTGCACCGGCGCCAGAGTCGTATATGCCATGGCGGCCTCCTTCGCCGAACGGTATCCTCGCCCTGGCGCCGAAAATCATTATGAAAATCATATGTTTCAGGATTTATCTGGTAAGATTTTTCGACTATTATGCCCAACATGACAAAGATCGATGAAACCGACCGCCAGATCCTCAGACAGCTTCAACGTGATGCCACCACCTCGCTGGAGAGCCTGGCCGAGCAGCTCAGTGTTTCGGTCAATACGTGCTGGCGCCGGGTCCGCCGGCTCGAACAGCATGGCGTTTTGACCGGCCGCGTCGCCTTGTGCGACCCGGAGCGGCTGGGCCTTGGCCAGACTGTCTTCGTCGCCATCCGCACCAATGACCATTCGGCGGGCTGGCTGCAAAGCTTTGCCGAGACGGTGACCGGCATCCCGGAAGTGGTGGAGTTTTACCGCATGGCCGGCGATGTCGATTACCTGCTCAAGATCGTGGTCGGCTCGGTCAGCGATTATGACCGGGTCTACAAATCGCTGATCGCGCGCATGGAAATCGCCGATGTCAGCGCGACCTTCGCGATGGAGTGTTTGAAGAATACGACGGAATTGCCGGTTTGAGGGGAGCTTGCGGGGGGGGACGTTATTGGTGGGGGCTGGGGGGTCCTAGAAGTGGACATTAGCTTGGTCGATCATATTGCTTGATCGGAAATATTGGGGTGCTCTTTTTTGCAGAGGCCTAATCGGCTCAATCACCCAATAGAGTGCAGAGAAGATCTACACGTAAGTCGTTAGTATATAGTCGATGATACTTATGGTATTCCGTATCATTTCAACTAGAAGAAGAAAGGAGCTCTGCTTGGCCGGGCCGGCTCAGCGAGATGATAATCTGTATCAAGTTCAGGGCGAATCGGATGATCCGAAAAATCGACTATATCCAAAACTTAGGCGTCTTCTCTGACTTCAAGTGGCCCAAGTCGCTCAATGAGTTCGAGCGTTTCAACTTAATCTATGGCCTCAACGGATCAGGCAAGACGACGCTTTCTCGTTTCTTTGATGACCTCTCTAACTCTAAAGCCGCTGGATTTCCTGAGCTTAAGTATAAGGTATCAGAAGACGGCGCAGCTTACAAAACAGGCGATGATTTTCCGCGAAACATTCGCGTGTTCAACTCCGAGTATGTCAGGAACAATATCGGAGAGCTCGAAGGAGAATTGAATCCAATCTTCATCATCGGGGAAGAAAACAAGTCTCTTGCGGATCAAGTTCGAAAGGATGAAGCGGATCGGCTGATCTTGGTTGAGGAGATTTCCAGACTTTTAGCTGAAGAGGATTCAAAACAGAAACTGAGGAACAAGAAGTTTACCCAAGCCGCTCGAGAAATAGGCGACACAGCAACTGGCGCTTCGAAACGAACCTATCGCAAACCTGACGCAGAAAAGGCTTTTGAGAACATTCAATCGACCGCTTCAGTATCATCTGAAGACTTTGCCTCTGCAGTATCAGCTATAAAGCAGCAACCACGCCCGCTGGTTTCGGAAATTTCGTTACAGTTGCAGTCGAAGACTCCAAGTTCACCGCCAGAATATTTTGGAGAATCGCTGAAGCGCATTGAAGGGGAAGTCCGCAGGCTTGTTGAAATGTCGGCAAATTCAAACGCCATCGAAAAGCTGACACTGAACAGAGAGCTTTCGAGTTGGGTTGAGTCTGGACTCTCCCTACACAACGAGAACGAACAGAAAATCTGTCAATTTTGCCTGCAACCTATCCCGACTGCACGTTGGTCGGACTTAGTTGAGCACTTCAATCAGTCTGATCTGGAACTAAAATCTTCGATCGTGGAAACCATGGCATCGGTGGACGAGTTGCTTGATCACGCGACTAGTATGGAGATCCCAAAGTCGACAGAGTTGTATTCAGATTTTCACGCAGATTATCAGGAATCCTTGGCCGAGTTGGAAAAACACAAACTCGCTCTAATGGAGCATTTGAATATGCTTCGGAAAGTTCTCGACGAAAAACTGACCCGTCGAACAGAGGCTTACAGTCTCGAATTTGGCAGTTTTCAAACGCAAGTTCTAGGCGAATGCGTGGACTCTGCAAATCGAATAATCCAGGCTTGCAACAAAGATACAAGCGACTTTGAAGCTCGACAGAACAAGCATTGGGACACGATTCAAAATTCAGTCTTGCATAGAATAAGAGACGATATCCAAGAGCTGGACGCTCAATTGACGACCATCCGCTCGCAGTTGAATACATGCCGAAACGGTGATTTGGAGCAGTCGAAAATCGGACTGGATGATTTAACCGAACGGATTTCAGAGAACCGACTAAAAATCGCTAATGCCCACCAAGCTGCTGAAGAGCTCACAAGCAACCTCAAAGTGTTCTTGGGTAGAAGTGAGCTCAAGTTTCGGGCTGAAGGTGAAGGATACCGCATAGAGAGAGCCGGAAGACCCGCAACTAACCTGAGCGAAGGGGAAAAAACTGCGATCACATTTCTTTATTTTGTG
Organism: Henriciella sp.; assembly: GCA_965212615.1. Lineage (GTDB taxonomy): Bacteria > Pseudomonadota > Alphaproteobacteria > Caulobacterales > Hyphomonadaceae > Henriciella. The sequence goes on along the minus strand of OZ243114.1, from coordinate 3,406,939 downwards.
GTTGGGTTGAAAGATCAGGACTTTGATATCGATGAGGGCGTTGTGGTCATCGATGACCCCATATCCAGTCTCGACTCCAGTTCCGTGTATCAAGCCTTCTCGTTTTTAAAAAACTCTGTTCAGGACAGCCATCAAATATTCCTGTTCACGCACAACTTCGATTTTCTCAAGCTATTGATCACATGGTTTCAACGCATTCCCAAAAGGGCAGGCAAGAAGTCCTATTATATGCTTCAAAGTGATCTTGATGACGCGAGTGTCCGGCAAACTCGATTAACGCCTTTAGACCGGGTGCTTCTAGAGAACAAAAATGAGTTCGCGTACTTGTACAAAATTCTGCGAACATTCACGTCTGATGGGACAATCCAAAATTCATATCACATTCCCAATGTCGCCCGCAAAGTACTTGAGGTGTTTCTGGATCAGCATTCGCATGGGAACGGGCTCTATCAGAAGTTGGAGAATCTCGAATTTGACGAACAGAAAAAGACAGCCCTTTACAAGTTCTCGAATGATCTCTCCCATCCTACTCTTTCGGGAATCGACCCTTCACTGGTCGGAGAAACACAGAAAAACGTACGGCACGTAATTGAGATGATTAGGGAGGTTGCTCCCGCTCATCATAGTGCGCTTGAAAAGCTCATTCGGAGCGATCTCGAAAACGAAGCAACAGCATAGAAACGGCAATATGGTTGTTCTGGTCAGCTGAGTGGATTCTTACGCCCCCTTTTGCTCGCAAAGCAGACTTCGCGCCCCACGCGAGCGGCACACTCCCTCCCGGAACCGCTCCCACAGCCCCCCTCACCCAATCTCCGCCAGCCGGTCCCAGAGATCAATTGGCTCGGCCGCGGCGAGCATGTTGTCGACCATGTTGACGAAATCGGGATTGAAATAGACCGCGCAAATGCCCCACAAGGCCCGGGCCCGGTCAGTGCCGAGGACGAAATAGATGACATCGCGATAAGTCTCCCAGGAGCCCTGGTCCATCGCCCCGCTCTGATATTGCAGCCATTCATATTCGCGCGCGCGCATCTGTCCGATCATCCAGAAGAATAATTGCGTCTTCTCGGCAAAGGTCGGCGTCTCGGCTTGCGAGAAGATCCGCCCGAGCTCCGGAAACTCGACGAATTTATACACCCCGGTCTGGTCATTTTCGAGTTGGGTCTGACGCGTATCAGAGCGTAGCTGGGCGGTCCCCTGGCGGATTTGAATCGTCAGGTAAATCAAGGTGATGGCAACAATGATGACGCCAATGATCTGGGCAATCTGGGCGATTTGGTCGAGTGTCATGTCTTCCCCCTGGCTCGGACTCAACAAAAGAACCGCCTTTTGCAGTCCTGGCAATATAAAATGGCCCGCCGCCGCGGCGCCAGCTTGGGCCGGCCGGCCCTCAGAGCGCCCCCGGACCACCCCCAAGACCGGTCCCCAGGCCATCCTCGAGCCGCCCCCAAGACCCTCCTCGAACCGCCCCCGGGCCGCCCCCAGCCCCCCCGGGCCAGCCTGCCAAATGCGCGCCGCGCCGCCGCCCGCGGCCTGTCATTGACATTTATATTCCATGGAATATATATCCGCGGAAACTAAATGAGGCCGGGATGCCGAAAAAGCACCTCATCATCGAATCGACAGACCTCTCCATCGCGCAGAAAGTGGTCGCCTTGCTGGGCTGTATCGCGCATGAGCAGCGGGCGCAGATGGAGGCGCTGATTGGCGCGGAAGGCCTGTCTCTGTTGCAGCTGGAAATCCTGCACAATCTGGCCCAGGCCCCGCATGGGCGCATGACGGTCGGACAATTGAAGGCCGCCCTGATCGATGACAGCCCGAACGTGTCGCGCACTCTGAACAAGCTGGCGGCGCGCGCTCTGGTGCGCAAACGGCGCAGCCGCCAGGATCAGCGCAGCGTGCATATCTGCATCACCCCGGCCGGACATGCGGCGCATCACCAGGCCGACGCCAAGCTGCTGCAGCTGCAGACACAGCTCTCCCCGGCCGAGCTCGCCGAGCTTTATGCCTTGCTGCAAAAATTCTAGACCAGGACCCCCGCAATGATCACACTGCATCATCTTGAATTTTCTCAATCATTTCGGATCTTGTGGCTGCTGGAAGAGCTCGGCGTGGATTATCAGCTGAAGCTTTATGAGCGCGATCCCAAGACGCATCTGGCGCCGCCTGAATATAAGGCCATCTCGCCGCTCGGCTCAGCCCCGGTGATCGAGCATGATGGCCTCGTCCTGGCTGAATCGAGCGCGATTATCGATTATATCCTGGACCTGCATCCCTCTGCCGCGCTGCGGCCTGAGGCCGGGGCGCCAAACCGGGCGAGATATTTGTTCTGGATGCATGCGGCGCAAGGATCGATGATGCCGATCATGCTGATGGACAGCATCTTCCGGATCATGCGGCGGCGCTTGCCGGTCTTCCTCAAGCCGGTGGTTGCGCCGGTGCTGAAGGCGGCGACAAAGGGCTTTGCCAAACCGCGCATGTCGGCGCTGCTTGCGGTCGCTGAGCAGGATCTCGCGGACGCCGACTGGTTTGGCGGGGCGCAATTGACTGCGGCCGATATCAATCTCAGCTATCCGGTCGAGTCGGCGAATATGCGCGGCTACCTGACCGACGCCCATCCCAATTGCAAGGCCTGGCTCGAGCGGGTCTATGCGCATCCGTCTTTCCGCGCCGCCAAGGCCAAAGACAATCGCCCGAGCATGGTCTTGCCGCTCTAGACCGGCGCGCTCGCGGCTGCCCGGCTCACAGGCCCTGACAGATGGCCTGCATCGCCGCGCGGGCGCTGCCGATGCGGCCATGAAAGGAGACACAGCCATGGATCGTGCCTGTGGCCAGGACCAGCTCGGCCGCGACCTGATTGGCGCGCAGGCGCTCTGCATAAGCCAGGCCTTCATCATGCAGCGGATCAAATTCCGGGAGCAGCAGCACGGTTGGCGGGGTGCGGGAAAAATCGGTCTCCAGCAGCGGGCTGATCCGCGGCGAGGCCGGATCAGCGCCGCCAGCGCAATATTGCATCGCGGCGCCGACAATGCCGTCTGTGGTCAGGAAATGGCGGCCGCTTCCATACGCCTTGCGCGAGCGATATCTGGCCTGCGGGCGCAAATCGAGCACGGGATATAACAAGACCTGCTTGTCGATACGCACCCCCTCTGGCGGATGATTGGACAAGACCGCAGCGAGATTGCCGCCAGCGCTGTCGCCAATCAGGCTGAGCTGCGGGCCGAACCGGGCCGCGGCCCAGACCAGCAAGGCTGACAGCGCCTGATAAGCGGCCGGCGCTGGCGCTTCCGGGGCTTGCGGGAAATCCGGCACGATGACGCGGCGCCCGGTCTCAGCGCACAGCCAGCGCCCGAGCGGGGCATAACAAAGCGCACTGCCCAGCGACCAGCCGCCGCCATGGATCAGGATCAACGCGCCAGACCCGGCCTCGGCTGGACCGGCGGCCGGTTCGATCACCAGCGCCTGGTCCTCGCCCAGGCCGCACGCAGAGACCCAGCGCTCCTCGGTCTTGTTCAGCGCTGGCGCGGTCCAGCCGGCAAACACCTGATCATAGGCGCGGCGCACGACGGCGATATCCGGGTCACCTTCGGTCAGGGCCGGCACGGCGCTGAGATCGCGCAGCACCGCTTTGGTGTCAGCATCGAGCTTTGCCACCTCGCGCGCCCTTAATAACGCACCGACGCGGTCAGGCTGACCGTGCGCGGGGCACCATAATAGCCGAGCTGGTAGCCAAGGCTGTCAGACAGATCAAAGCCCTGGGTGCGGTATTGCTTGTCAGACAGATTGCGTCCGGCCAGCAGCAGCGCGTATTTGCCGCCGGCAAATTCAAGCCCGACCGAGGCGTCATACAAGGTATACCCGCCCTGGCGCAGCACCTCGCTGGAGCTGACCGTCGGGTAGACATCGCCGCGATAGGCCGCTGCGGCATTGATGACCAGCTCTGTCTCAGGGTTGATCGCGCGGCGATAATTGGCCGCCAGACGGCCGGTCCAGTCCGGTGCATTGGCCGGGGTCAGCTGGTCTGAGACATCAGCGCCATTCTCGCCGATAAATTCATCATAGTCGGCATCGAGATAGCCAGCGGCGAGATCGAAGCGGAGATTGTCAGTGGCTTGCCAACTGCCTTCCAGTTCAAATCCGGCAATCTGCGCCTCGGCCGCATTGGTGAAGATGGCGGCAAATGCGCCATTCTGCTCGGTAAAGCTGGAGACCTGCAAATCCTCATACTGGTTGAGGAAGACCGCGGCGCTGGCGAAAACCGCGCCGCCGGCAAATGAGCCTTTGATCCCGGCTTCATAGGCGGTCAGCGTTTCGGCCTCAAACGGCTGGGCTTCAAATCCGGAATTCGAGCGCCCGTCAAACCCGCCGCTTTTGAAGCCGCGGCCAATCGAGGCATAAGTGGTGACCTCGTCAGTGAGATCATACGACACTGAAAGCCGCGGCGAGGTGTTGGAAAAGGTCTCGGACGTGTCGACATCAGTGGCCCGGAAGCCGGTGCCGATCGGCGGCACAAGCGGGGTCGTGGCGGCGAAGAATTCCTGCACCCGCTGAAAGTCTTTTTCCTCTTCAGTGACCCGCACGCCGAGGCTGACGCTGAGCCGGTCCGAGACTTCATAGGACAGGTCGCCATAGGCCGCCAGCGCGGTCGTCGTCTGATCATTGATCGAGTTGGAGACAAAGGCGATGTCGGGGCCGAATATACCGGATTCAGTGACATCTTCCTCATCGAAATAATATAGTCCGCCGACCAGTGAGATCGGGCCGCTTTCATAATTGGCCTGCACTTCCTGGCTGAACTGGTTCTGGTCTTCGAACACGAAGACGCCGAACAAGGGCGCGCCGGTGGCATCAAGATCGAGATGCGCATCATATTCCATCTCGCGATAAGCGGTGGTGGAGACCAGTGTCAGCCTATCCGAGACTTCCCAGGTTGCCCGCGCCGAGATGCCTTTGACGCTCAAATCGCTAAGGCCATTGAAATCTGCATCAATCGAGAACGGATCTTCGCTGCGCGGAAACGCCCCGAACACAGCAGTCTCGCGGTTCGGGGTGCGCGAGGTGTCAGGCGTGTCACTGGACCCGTCCGCGGTGATTTGCAGCCGGAAAGTGTCACTCAGATGCGCCAGGATCGAGCCGCGCCAGGCCAGCGTATCGCGGTCGCCATCATCCCGGCCATCGACCGAATTGTCAGCATAACCGTCACGCGAGAGATAAGCGATCGCGGCTTTGCCAAGCACTTTATCGCCAGCGACCGGCCCCGAAACGCCGATCGACAGATCTGTCTGATCATAACTGCCAAGTGTCGCAGAAGCGGAAAATTCAGGCGTCTCGCTCGGCGCGCGGGAGACGAACTTGATCGCGCCGCCAATCGTGTTGCGGCCATATAGCGTGCCTTGCGGGCCGCGCAGAACTTCGATCCGTTCGACATCAAAGACATCCAGGAACGATCCTTGTGCCCGGCCGAGATAGACATCATCAAGATAGATCCCGACGCCTGGATCGGCAAAGGCCAGACTATCAAGCTGGCCGACGCCGCGAATATAAGCGACGGTGTTTTGCGCATCGCCTTCATGCAGCACAATGTTCGGGATATTGGCTTGCAGGTCGCCAATCTCGGTGGCTGCAAACTGGCCAATCTCATCAGCGCTGATAGCCGTCACCGAGCCCGGCACGTCTTTCAGGCTTTCCTCGCGCCGCCGCGCCGTGACGGTGACCTGGCCCAGCGTCTTGACCGCGTCCGCTTCAGCCCCGGCCGGTTCTGGTGCTTGCGCCGCGCCGCTCAGGGGTTGGCCCGTAAACGCCAGGACTGACGCGCTGGCGGCCAGGACCGCCTTATCGATGATTCTAAGTCTGATCATCTCTTCCTCCCATTCTGTTGTGCACATTCTGAGCACGTTCAGAAAGCGAAGAAAGCGAGGAGATTGCCGACAAGATGCCCGCAAATTTTGCGTCTATTTCGCCGTTTCCGGCGCGTTCAGGAAAGCCTGAACCCGCCCCAGCGTGCGCTGCAAATGACCGACAACCATCTGTTCAAGCTCCGGGGTCGGACGCACATAAGAGGCGCGACCATCCTGTTCATCGCGCTCTTTGAACAGATAGCCATCATCGACGGCGCGCTTGATCCGTTCTTCACGGGTGCGGTTGGAGCCGGATTTCATGCTCTGCGCCAGCTGGCTGACAGTGAGCGGTTTTCCGGCCCAATGCGCGCGCACGCAGCCGATCAGCATGTACCAGAATTCCTGCGTGAAATAATTGGTCTGCGCCCCGAACGTGCGATCCCAATCTCGCGCGTAGAATTCAAGCGCATCCATCCAGTCAATGAGGGCGGTTCGGTCTGGCATCAAATTCCTGTTTCGTCTCGACCTGAATTTTGACGGCGCGAAGCGGATTCGTCAAATTCATGCCAGCAAATCGACCGGCCAGTCGTGATCAGGTCATGGCAGGATCTGAGCCAGGTTCGCCCCGGCGGCGGCGGCGACAGAAGCGAGCGGCGGCCCCTGCCGGGGCAGTCTCCGCCTAGTTTTGCTCCACTGGACCAAAAATTTTGCTGCGCAAATCGGTACGGCCCCTGCCGGGGCATTCTTCGCCTATTTTTGGTCCACTGGACCAAAAATTTTGCTGCGCAAATCGGTACGGCCCCTGCCGGGGCATTCTTCGCCTATTTTTGGTCCACTGGACCAAAAATTTTGCTGCGCAAATCGGTACGGCCCCTGCCGGGGCATTCTTCGCCTATTTTTGGTCCACTGGACCAAAAATTTTGCTGCGCAAATCGGCTACGAATGGTGCCCGCGGCCGGACTTGAACCGGCAAGCCCAATAATAGGCGGCGGATTTTAAGTCCGCTGTGTTTACCAATTTCACCACGCGGGCACGGCGCCTTGGTTAGCCGCGCTCGCAGGCCGAGACAAGCGCCGTTTTCCACCGCCAGTCCTGCCCCCCTGCAGCGGCCCTGGCAACTGGCTCAGAAAGTTAACAGAATCCTTACTGGCATCATCTATGCATGATCCCTGTTATGCTGCGTCCATTGCAAAAGAAACGGTATAACGCGATCCTCGTAACTCTGGTGTGTTACGGGCCTCTTCTGGTTTTGTTCGGAGGCCTGACCTTCTGGATTGTCGGCTAGGATTGGTCGGAACGGCAGCGGGAAGGACCTGGCGTATCGGAGACGTGGGACCGGATCAGAGACATGGTGAGATGTTTCGAGCGGGCTCACTGCAGCCGATCAAGGTCTTATCCTGACGGAATGCAAAGTGATCGTATCACCGAGAATCGTATAAACGATGCCAATTGATGGTAGCTCGTCAAAATCTGTGATGAAAACGAACGCATTGCTCTCGGCGAGGAGCTGGCTCCGCGTGCCTTCGCGATGAGCGGTGTGCTTCAGGCGCTCTTTCAAAGCCTCCCAATAAGGTCGCATAAGCGGATGCTTTTTGAAGATTTCATCAAGCTGACCCTGGGCATGGTCAGACACTCGCCAGTTAAATCCCTCTGGAGGTTTGGCAAAAATCACCGTCCGATACCAAGTCGGACAATCTCCCCTTCCGCCCAGTCTATGTCCTCTTGGTCAACATCGCCGGGTAAAATGCTCGCTGCACCAACTGACATGACGCCATCTTCAGGGACTTCTTGCCAATACACATCATGACTGGCTTCGCTGACTTCACGCGCAGACATTGGACCGATAATGTCCATCGCCCGATGAAGGATATCCACATCCTCGGCGGACAGACACGATAGATCTGGCTCTTTCAACGATATGAGCTCTTTCTTTCGACCGCCATAGAAATCGACGGTGCGCTCCAAAATGACCTCGTTTTCGACCAAACTGGTCAACACGGCCCGAACCTGGGTCGGAACCGGGCCATGGGGCAACCTTCTATAGCCTTCAATGCCGGTTAGAGCTTCGGCATAGCGTCGCCACGAGATAATATCAGCAAGCCACATTATCTTGGCCAGCTTCGTCGTTCCAAGCTGCTCGGTTGGCATCCTCGCAATCACATAGTGAGTGATTTGTTCGAGTCGATTATGATTGCGTTTGTTTCGCATCAGCTTTCCGCTACCATGGATTCGTTAACAGGAAAAGAAACCCTATTTACAATTTGTTCCCCTAATGTTCAAGCCTGATTACAATAATTTGCCCACCAAAACGACAGTCTAGCGGCTTTCTGCATTTACATTCAGCGAGTGAATTCGGAAACAAAATGGTCGGAACGGCAGGATTCGAACCTGCGACCCCTTGACCCCCAGTCAAGTGCGCTACCTGGCTGCGCTACGCTCCGAACCAAGCCCGGTGGTATAGGCGCATCAGGAAAATTGGCAATGGCAAAACACCGCGCGCCGCGCAGCAAAAGCCAGGCTCATAATTCGATCAAAACCAGACCAGGCCCAGACCAGGCCGAGACCAGGCCGAGACCAGGCCGCAATCAGGCGGCGCTTTTCAGACGCGCCGCATCAAGCCGGGCTTTCAAGTCGGTGAGATCGGTCAGGATCGTCTCTAGACGGGCCTGGGTGCCGCTGGCCGGGGCGGCGGGCTGAGTGGCTTCAAAGGCTTTGCGCACGGTTTCCTGCATCTCTCTGGCGGGGCTGATCGAAGCGCCAGCATCGCCTGAGTCTGCCGGCGCGACAATCCGCGCCTCACCGCCCAGCACCGAGGCAACGCCTTGCTGGCTGAGCAGCTTGCCGGCCCCTTTCAGCGTCATGCCCTGATCATGCACCAGAGTCTGGATCGCGCGTAGGGCGGCGAGGTCGTCCGGGCGGAACATGCGGCGGCCATCGCGGCGCTTGAGCGGCTTGACGAATTTGGCGAACTTGGTTTCCCAATAGCGCAACACATGCGGCTGCAGGCCAAGCTCTTCAGCAGCTTCCCCGATTGAACGATAGGCATTAGCGGATTTTTCAATCTTGCGGGCAGCAGAACTCGGCATCTTTTATAGGGTCTCGCGTTTAGCCTCCGACGCGTTCTTTGAGCATCGGAGAAGGTTTGAAAGTCACAACCTTGCGCGCCGATATTGTTGCCTGAATGCCAGTCTTCGGATTGCGGCCCTCGCGGGCGGCTTTCTTGCGGACATTGAAATTGCCAAAACGGGAGAGTTTGACCGTCCCGTCCTGTTCCAGGCTGTCGCTGATCATTTCCAGCATACGGTCGAGCAAGTGCGAGGATTCCTGTCGTGTCAGACCGACCTCACGCACAATCGCGTCCGTCAGTTCCACACGTGTGAGCGTTTCATTGGTCACGGTTTCGGCTCCTCTTTGTTAACAATAACGACCGAGTTCTTAACGAAGTCCAAAAGTGGATCAGATGCGGAAGAGGCTCGCGCCCCAGGAAAATCCGCCACCCATGGCTTCACTGAGGACCAAATGGCCCGGTTGAATACGACCATCGCTGACAGCGGTATGTAAAGCAAGCGGAATCGAAGCCGCAGAGGTATTGCCATGCTCGGCGACGGTCGAGATCACCTTGTTCTCATCCAGCTTCATTTTCTTGGCGACACCGTTCAAAATGCGCTGATTGGCCTGGTGCGGCACGAACCAGTCGACCTGATCCGAGCTCAGCCCGGTTTCTTCATAGACGGCATTGATGGCGCTCGAAATATTCGTCACCGCATGTTTGAAAACCTGGTTCCCAAGCATCCGGACATGCCCGATCGTGCCCGTCGAGGAGACGCCGCCATCGACATGCAACAGCTCGCTCTTGGTGCCATCGGTGCGGATATGGTGGGTGAGGATGCCGCGATCGCCAGCATCGGCCTCGCGTTCGGCGGTCATGACCAGGCCGCCAGCCCCGTCTCCGAACAACACGCAAGTGCCGCGATCAGACCAGTCGAGAATGCGGGTAAAGGTCTCTGCGCCGATCACCAGCGCGGTCTTGAACAGGCCGGTCTTGAGCATTGAATCCGCCGTTGCCAGGGCAAACAGGAACCCGGAACAGACCGCCTGCACGTCAAAGGCGGCGCCCGTGCCCGTGCCGAGATTGGCCTGCACTGCGGTCGCCGTGGCCGGGAAGGTCTTGTCCGGAGTGGTGGTGGCCAGCACAATCAGATCGACCTGGTCTGGCGCAATCCCGGCATCGGCCAGGATCGCCCGGCCGGCCTGTGTTGCCAGGTCAGAGGTCAGTTCGCCATCGGCGGCGATATGACGTTGGCGAATGCCGGTCCGCTCCTGGATCCACTGATCCGAGGTTTCGACGATGTCCGACATATCGTGATTGGTCATGATACGCTCAGGCAGGTAGCCGCCTGTGCCGCGAATGACACTTCTGATCGCACTCATTCTGAGGCCTCGCTCAAGCTGACTTCGACCCGGTCTCGGCTGAGCCCGGCAGCCACTTCTTCCATATACTGACTGGCCGCGAGATCTGCGGCCAGTTTCACCGCGGTGGCATACCCTTCGGCATCCGTGCCGCCATGGCTTTTTACCACAACTCCATTCAGGCCGAGAAGCACCCCGCCATTCACATTTGACGGATCCATGCGTTCCTTGAGGCGTTTCAGGCCAGAACTGGCCAGCGCCGCACCGACCTTGGAGATCACCCCTGAGGTCAGCGCCTCGCGCACATAAGAGGCGACCAGGCGAGCCGTGCCTTCAGCCGTCTTCAGCGCGACATTGCCGGTAAAGCCATCGGTGACAACGACATCCACCACGCCCATGGCAATATCATTGCCTTCGACATAGCCGCGAAAATCGAGCCCGAGCTCGGACTCGCGCAAGCGCTCAGCCGCCAGTTTCAGCGTATCGCGGCCTTTGCCATCCTCTGAGCCGATATTCAGCAAGCCAATGGTCGGCTTGGCCTTGCCGGTCACCGCGCGGGCATAAGCCTCGCCCATGATCGCAAAGGTCACCAGCTGATCGGAATCCGCATCCAGATTGGCGCCGACATCCAGCACCACGGAGCGCCCTTCCACTGTCGGCCAGATCGCCGTCATGGCCGGCCGGTGGACGCCGTCCATCTTGCGCAGCGACATCATCGAGAAGGCCATCAGGGCGCCGGTATTGCCCGCCGAGACAGCCGCTCCGGCGCGGCCGGCTTTGACCGCCTGAACTGCGCCCCACATGCTGGTCGTCTTGGCCCGGCGCAAGGCAGTGGACGGCTTTTCGCTCATCTCGACCACGTCATCATGATGGAAGATGGTGCAGCGATCCATCAGACCGCGGGTTTCCAGCCCCGTGGTGATGTCTTCGGCGCGGCCATGGACCTCGAACAGGACATTTTTCCGCTGCGCTGCAAATAGTTTCAGACCGTCAAGTACGACCGTCGGGGCCGCATCGCCGCCCATGGCGTCGATTGACAGAACAAGGCTGGCCATTCGGCAGAACTCCACAATGCCTTAAAAGTCGGCGCAACCTATGCGCGCCCGCTGCGAAAGGCAACGCATTGAGTGCGCTTCCTTTACGCGAAGTCAAAGCTCGTCCGGACCAGCCAGGATCTGTGCCTCTGGCACGCGCTCGACCCGCGCATTCAGATCCAGCACATATCGCGCCAGAAGCAGGGCTTGATCGGCGTCCGGCTGGATGTTGCGCCGAATCACTTCGGCCAGGTGCTTGTCCGGCCCGCCTTGCGCCAGCGCTTCATCGACCGCAGCGGCGAGGCCGTAAAACTCCTCGCCCATCTTGCGAATCCGGCGCGCAATCGAGGCATCCCCAACCCCGTGTTCACGCAGCGAGTGATCAAAGTCGGAAAAGAGCAGTTCGGAAAACGCCTTGGACAGGGCTTTGCCATCCGCGCCATGGTCGCGGAACCGGCGCATGGCCAGCGTCGCCACCAGCGCCACCATGTGAAAGCGGCCATAGATCGTATCCGGTGTCCATTCGCGCAAATATGGCTCTGGCTCGCGCGCCAGCCGGGTCACCGCGTCACGCCACTTGCGAACCGCATCCGGGTTCGCCTTTGTCTTATTCAACCATCCAAACATGACCCGCCCTATTTTCGTCTCGTCTCTGGTGTTTCCTGACGCTTGCCAATTACAGGTTTTCGGCCTTATCTCCAGCTCAGTTATCAGGAGTTCCCTCATGGCGCGACGTGTCATTCTCGCATCCATCGCTCTGGCCAGCCTCACCGCGGCCTGTATCAGCCCGATCGAGGACTATCACGGCTATACCGCTGACGAGGTTCTGCCTCAGAATATCAAGGTTGGCGAAGATTCGCGCGCCAGTGTCCTGGCCCAGCTCGGCTCGGCCTCGACCGAAAGCGTGTTTGACGAGAATACCTGGTTCTACATCACCACTCGGCGGGAACGCATCGCCTTCCTCACCCCGCGCACCAAGGCCCGCTCGATTACCGCGATCCGCTTTGGCGAGGATGATCTTGTCGATGAATTGCTGACTTATGACGAATCCGACGGGTCAGTCATCCGTTATGCCTCGCGCGAAACCCCGACCCGGGGCCGGGAGCTGGGGCTGCTGGAACAGATCTTCGGCACCGTCGGCGCCGTGGCCTTGCCGCAAACCGACGAGCGCACGCCTGGCAATCCGACCGGCCGGCGCTAGCCGCTGGTCAAACTGGCCTCGCCGCGCTGGAATTGCGGGTCTTCAGCCCACAGGTCCGAACAGGAATAGGAATCGCCTTCAAACGGGGTGAACGAGACGCAGGCATATTCGGCTTGCGCGCTGTCGCCATAATCAGGCGCGCCGGTCCATTCATATTTGCCGGTCCAGGCGCTAAGGAAGATCTTGCCGGCATGGGTTGGGATGCGTGAGCTGTCACGCGGCGAGCGGTAATGCTCAACGCCATTCACGAACCAGATAATCTCGTCCGGATGCCATTCAAAGGCGTAATGGTTCATGCGTTCAGAGAAATCGAAATCGAGCGGTTCGCGGCTATAAGCGCCTTTTCGCCCGCTCTTCCAGTAATTGTATTCGACAATTTCCGGGCGCTTGCCGACAAATTCGATATCGATCTCATCCTTGGGGTCGCCATTCCACGGCCCGGTATAGGTGAAGAAGGTCGAGACAATGCCGCTCTCGCCAGAAGGGCGCATGATGACTTCATAACGGCCATGCCCGAAATTCCGGCGCGTCTGCATCTCGGCCATGGTCGGACGCTTGCCATCCTTGCCGGCTTCGACCCGCAGGATCAGCCGATCATGTTCCTGGATGATATTCTCCATCGTCCACGGCCCGCCATAATAGGCGCCGGGTTGATCATTCTTGTAGGTCGAGACCCGCCAATCATTCATGTCCAGTGGCTGGCGCAGGTCGACATAGAAGGAATCCCGGCGGATCGGGCGCGGGCGCCGCGGCGGTGTCGGGCGCACAGGCCGGGTGTCAATCGCGCCTGAATCTTCCGGACGCTCGACAATGACCTCGTCAACCGGCATTTCCGGGACAATCGCCACCGCGGTCTGAACCGGTCCGGCCGGCCCGCCCGCCAGCCGCGCCAGCGACAGCATCAAGGCAAAGACCCAAACGAATGGCACCAGGATATAGCGACCATTTGTTTGCTCTGAGCGGGTGAATTTTGTCAGACCGGTTAACGACATTTGGGTTCATACTTAGCTAGCCCCCATATACGCAGCAAATTCCGGACCAATCATCGTTAACGATTTGCCATGAAAAAACCCGCGCCGTTTGGCGCGGGTTTTCCCGTTTCTGTTTGAGGTCGGGTCTAGTGACCGCCCGCCAGCACGGCCAGCATCAACAGCGCGACAATATTGGTGATCTTGATCATCGGATTGACCGCAGGACCAGCCGTGTCCTTGTACGGGTCACCGACCGTGTCACCGGTCACAGCCGCCTTATGGGCTTCAGAGCCCTTGCCGCCATGATTGCCGTCTTCGATATATTTCTTGGCATTGTCCCAGGCACCGCCGCCCGAGGTCATCGAGATGGCCACGAACAGGCCCGTCACGATCACACCCAGCAGCATCGCGCCGACTGCGGCCAGGGCCGCTGGCACGCCAGCAATCCACCAGATCAGCAGGAACAGCACCACAGGCGACAGAACCGGCAGCAATGATGGCACGATCATTTCCTTGATCGCGGCAGAGGTCAGGATGTCCACCGCCTTGCCATAATTCGGCTTGGAGGTGCCTTCCATGATGCCAGGATCATTCTTGAACTGGCTGCGCACTTCTTCGACCACCGCTTGCGCGGCGCGGCCAACCGCCATCATCGACATGCCGCCGAACAGGAACGGCAACAGGCCGCCAAATAGCAGGCCGACCACGACATATGGATTGGCAATCGAGAAGTCGACCGCAACGCCGTTCAGGATCGAACCTTCTGCCGCATGCGTGGCAAAGTATTTGAGATCCTCATTATAGGCCGCAAACAGCACCAGAGCACCAAGACCGGCAGAACCGATCGCATAGCCCTTGGTCACCGCCTTGGTGGTGTTGCCGACCGCATCCAGCGCGTCAGTCGTGTCACGCACAGAGCTTGGCAGCTCGGCCATTTCGGCAATGCCGCCGGCATTGTCGGTGACCGGACCGAAGGCGTCGAGCGCGACAATCATCCCGGCCAGAGCCAGCATGGTCGTGGTCGCAATCGCGATCCCGAACAGACCAGCCAGGTTAAAGGTCAGGATGATCCCGGCCATGATCGTGATCGCTGGCAGCGCGGTCGATTCCAGCGACACAGCCAGGCCCTGGATCACGTTCGTGCCATGGCCTGAGGTCGAGGCTTCCGCCACTGATTTCACCGGCCGATAATCAACCCCGGTATAATATTCGGTGATGACCACGATCAGCGCCGTGACCACCAGGCCGGCGACGCCGCACATAAACAGGTCCATGCCGGTCACAGCGCCGGTCAGACCAAGCGCCGTGGCGGCCCCTTCAAGCTCCCCAAAGCCGTTTGGCAGGGCATAATTCACCGCAATCGCGAGCCCGCCCACGGTCAGGATGCCGGTGACAATCAGACCCTTGTACAAGGCGCCCATAATATTGGTTGAGCCTTTGCCGAGTTTGACAAAGAAGGTGCCGATGACCGAGGCGACGATACACACCGCGCAAATCGCCAGCGGGAAGAGCAGGATCGCGCCGAGATAGCTGGTGCCACCAAAATAGATCGCGCTCAGCACCATGGTCGCAACAATCGTCACGGCATAGGTCTCGAACAGGTCAGCCGCCATGCCGGCACAGTCACCGACATTATCGCCGACATTGTCAGCAATCGTGGCCGCATTGCGCGGATCGTCTTCCGGGATCCCGGCTTCAACCTTGCCGACCATGTCGCCGCCGACATCCGCACCCTTGGTGAAGATACCGCCGCCAAGCCGGGCGAAGATCGAAATCAGCGAGGCGCCAAAGCCGAGGGCGACGAGGCCGTCAACCACTTTGCGGCTGCTTTCCTCATAGCCAACCACGCCGACCAGCAGGCCGTAATAGGCAACCACGCCAAGCAGCGCCAGGCCAACCACGAGCAGGCCGGTCACTGCGCCGGACTTGAACGCCATGGACAGGCCGTCCTGCAAGGAATTGCTGGCCGCATGAGTGGTCCGAACATTGGCCTGAACCGACACTTTCATGCCGATAAAGCCCGCCGCGCCGGACAGAACCGCACCGATGACGAAGCCCAGCGGGACTTCCCAATTGCGGAACAGAATGGCGAGCACGACGACCACGCCGACGCCAACCAGGGCGATGGTGCGGTACTGGCGGTTCAGATAGGCATTGGCGCCTTCCTGAATCGCCGACGCGATCTCTTTCATGCGGTCATTGCCCGCATCCGCTTTCATGATGGATTGGCTCTGCAGCCATCCAAAGCCAATCGCGAGCACAGCCGCGACTAAGGCTATCCAAAACCAGAGGGTCATTTAGCCCTTCCTCCCTTATTATTCGGCAAGCCTCTCACAGCCCTGCCCTGAGTGTTTGTGGGACCATGACTGCAACAGTCATAGCGCATTCGCAAGGATAATCGCGCCGGGCGCGAGTCAGAACTCTACAATTCGGGCTAATGCTCAAACCCAAGGGTTGATGGAGGGTTAACGCCCTGCCCTTTGAAGCGCAGCTGCAAGCCGGGTGATTCGGTCAGGGCCCCGATCTCGACAAAGCCCGGAATCGCCTGTCCTGACGGGGCGCTCAGCAGGATGCGATAATCATCGCCAGCGGTGCATTGGGCCAGGATTTCGTCCATCTCGGAGGTCGCCAATGCCAGTGGCACGCGCTCGAGCTGCAGCACTGCGCCGCAGCCGGACGCCGCCGCCAGGCGCGCTGTGTCCAGCAGCAGGCCATCTGAGACATCCAGACTAGCCGAAGCCCGTTCTGCGACCGTGCGGGCGGCGCTGAGCGGGCTGATCTGCGGCACCTGATAGCGGTGGGCCGTCTGCGGGGCATCCTGGCGGCGGGCGGCTGCGAGGCCGGCCCGGCCCCAGCCAATCTCGCCATTGAGATACAGCGCCTCGCCCGCTTGTCCGCCGCTGCGCCGCACCGGGCCTTTGCCGAGACAGCGCCCGGTCAGGGTCAGAGTCAGCGTCAACGGGCCGTCATGGCGCACCAGGTCGCCGCCGATCAGCGCTGCCCCAAATCTCTCCAGATCCTGCCCGATCCCTGCCATCAGCTCGGCAAAGGCCGGCTCAGGCCGGTGCTGCGGCCAGGCAATCGACAATAGGGCTTCCAGCGGTTCAGCGCCTTTGGCGTGAATGTCCGAGACATTGACGCGGATCAGCTTCTGGCCCATCGACGCGACCGGGTCAGAGGGCAGGAAATGCACCGCCTCGACCAGCGTATCCATGGTCGCGATGGTCGGTCCGATCGCGGTCAGCAGGGCCACATCATCACGCAGCCCGTCGGCGCCGTCTGACGTGACCAGCGGGGCAATATGGCGTTTGATCCAGGCGATTTCGTCCATGCGGCGCTCCGCCGGGGACTAAGACCTAAGCCTCTTCAGGCCGCAAGTCTTTTGACACATTATCGAGCACGGCATTGACGAAATTGGCTTCGGTCTTGTCAAAGAAATCGTGCGCCAGGGAGACATATTCATCAAGCAGGATGCGGCGTGACAATTCCTGATGCGCGACCAGTTCGGCCGTCGCTGCACGCAGGATCGAGCGGGTGGTGGAATCCAGGCGCGACAGTTTCCAGCCCTTGGACAGACGCGCCAGGATCGCCTTGTCGACCACGGACTGATGCTCGATCGTGGCATTGACGATGGATTTGAACAGGTCCGGATCAGCTTCCTCGACCGGGGCCTCATCCGGCCCCAGCCCGAGCCGGTCATCCATCAGGTCGCGAATGGCCGCGCGGCCGCTCTGTCCGGTCTGCTCCATCTGATACAGGGCCTGCACCGCCGCCAGCCGCGCCCCGGCCCGCCGGGCCCGGATCACTTCAAATGGGAGTTTCTGTTCGCTCATCGCGCGTCCTTGCCACCGGTGAGCTGAAAAAGCCATGCCCTTTTGCGCGCTGGGGCTGCGAATAATTGGCTATGGGCTGGCTCATCCTTCGACCCTCGATCAAGCCGAGGGTTGAAGGAGGCAGCGGCGCGGCGGTCTACCGAACGAATTTCTTGCGCAGTTTCAGCATTTCCAGGCAGGCAATTGCCGCATCCCGGCCCTTATTCTTCTGCGACCGCTCGGCCCGGGCCAGCGCCTGGGCTTCGTTCTCGACGGTGAGGATGCCATAGCCGATGGCCAGGCGGCGATCGGTGGTGAGATACATCAGGCCCTTGGCGCTCTCGCCGCAGACATAATCATAATGCGTGGTCTCGCCGCGAATGACACAGCCGAGTGCGATATAGCCATCATATTTGGCGCTGTCGGCCGCCATGGCGATGGCCCCGGGCACTTCAAACGCGCCAGGCACCATGATGGTTTCGACCTCGCATTGATCCTCAGCCGCCTCAAGCGCTTCGCGCGCGCCCTTTTCCAGCTCTTCCGAGATGTGCGCATAATAGGGAGAGTTCACAATCAGAATTCGGTGCATCATAGCTCTTAATCCTTGTCAGAAAGCGGTCTCCAACCCTCGATGGACAGGCCATAGCCATCAAGTCCAGCCACCCGGGTCGGTTCAGTGTCAGAGAGATAAATCATCTTGCGCACGCCAAGCTCGCGCAGGATCTGCGCGCCAATGCCATATTCGCGCAGCGGCGCATGCGTATCGACAGGCTCGGACGTCTTCATGCCAAGCCGCTCAGCCAGGGCATTCGGGCGCAAGGTGTTGACGAAGACGACGACGCCCGGCTCGTCGGCATCAGCGATGATTTTCATGGCCCGCTCGACGAGGCCCTCGCGCGGGCCTTTTTCACCGAGAATATCAGCCAGGATATCAGTGCGATGGACGCGGACAATCGTGGTGCTGTCCGGCCCGATATGGCCATGCACGATGGCAATATGCTCGCTATTGTCGAGCGCGTTGCGATAAACCACGGTCTTGAAGCCTTCGCCATAAGCGCTTTGCAGCGGCGCCTCGACCCGGCGTTCGAGATAGCGATCATGCTTGCGGCGATATTCGATCAGGTCAGCAATGGTGCCAATCTTCAGACCATGCAGCTGCGCGAACGAGACCAGTTCCGGCAGACGCGCCATGGAGCCATCATCATTCATGATCTCGCAGATCACTCCAGCCGGATACAGCCCGGCCATGCGCGAGATATCAACCGCCGCCTCAGTATGACCAGCCCGGACCAGGGTGCCGCCATCCTTGGCGATCAGCGGGAAGATATGGCCAGGCGAGACAATATCAGCCGCATCGCACATCGGATCGATGGCGACCTGGACGGTATGGCTGCGATCATGCGCAGAGATGCCGGTGGTGACCCCCTCGGCCGCCTCGATCGAGACGGTGAAGGCGGTGCCCATGCTTTCGCGGTTCTCGCGCGCCATCATGTCGAGATTAAGCGCCCGGCCGCGCTCGCCAGTCATCGCCAGGCAGATCAGGCCGCGACCGAACTTGGCCATGAAATTGATCGCCTCCGGCGTGGCGAAACTGGCCGGGATGATGAGGTCGCCTTCATTCTCGCGATCCTCGGCATCGACCAGAATGTACATCTTGCCATTGCGGGCATCCTCGATGATCTCGTCAATGCTGGATATGGCAGCGGAAAAGTCTTCAGCCATGCTTGGCTCCTTCAGCGTCATGCGGGGTCGGCGCATCGACGCCAATCATGCGAGCGACGTAGCGTGCCAGCATGTCGATCTCAAGATTAACCCGCGATCCGGGCTGCAATTCTCTCAGCGTCGTGACCTCCCAGGTATGCGGGATGATGGCGACCTGGAAGTCGCCATTTGGCAGCGCCTCGGCCACGGTCAGCGACACGCCATTGATCGCGGCTGAGCCTTTCTTGGCGAAATATTTGGCCAGGCCTGCGGGCGGACGCACGGTGATGCGGAAGCTCTGGCCTTCCGGCTCGACCGCAATCACTTCACCGACGCCATCGACATGGCCGAAGACAAAATGCCCGCCCAGTTCCTGGCCGAGCTTCAGGCTCTGTTCGAGATTGACCTGGCTGCCTGCGACCCAATCGCCGAGCACAGTCAGGGACAGCGTTTCAGGCACGGCCTCGACGGCGAACCAGCTGCCCTCGCCCAGCGCGCCGAAATCGACCACGGTCAGGCACACCCCGGCATGCATGATCGAGGCGCCCATTTCGATACGATCTACCGCATACGCACATTCGACCTCGAACCGGCGCAGACCATTGCGATCTTCGGCTTTGCGGATCTTCCCGACATCGGTGACCAGACCAGTAAACATGCCGCCCTCCTATAGAGCTCAGGCCCTAACATAAGTCTCCAGAGTGTCATCCCCAATCCGTTCCGCGGCGGCAGTGCGCCAACGCGGCGCATCCGCCATCTCGGTCAGCCCCAGCGCCGCGACGGCAGGCAGTCCATCACCGCCAATCAGGATCGGCGCACGAAACCACTGGATGGTATCGACCAGGCCAGCCCGGATGAAACTCGCGGCCAGCTTGCCGCCACCTTCGAGGAAGATCCGCGACAGGCCTTCGACAGCGCAGCGATCAAGCAGACGCTGGGGTGACACTTTGCCGTCAGCGCCCGGCACCACCCAGATCTCCGGACCGGCCTTGATCGCCGCTTCCGGATAGCCTGTGGCCGGACCGGCGCTGGCCAGCACAACCTTGCCCAGGCCTTGCGAGGTCAGCAGACGCGCATGCGCCGGGGTGCGCAACTGGCTGTCGGCGACAA
Source organism: Henriciella sp. (assembly GCA_965212615.1). Taxonomy (GTDB): domain Bacteria; phylum Pseudomonadota; class Alphaproteobacteria; order Caulobacterales; family Hyphomonadaceae; genus Henriciella. The sequence goes on along the minus strand of OZ243114.1, from coordinate 3,386,863 downwards.
TCCGGACCGGCTGCTTGTCCGGCGGCGGCACAGTGCGCGCGGTCAGCAGCGGATCATCGGCGAGCACGGTGCCAACCCCGACCAGGACAGCCTGATGATCCGCGCGCATCCGATGCACCCGGGCGCGGCTATCGCTGCCAGTGATCCACTGGCTGACGCCATTGGCCAGAGCGATGCGGCCATCAATGGAGGTGGCGATCTTCAACGTGACCTGCGGGCGCGACATGCCGGGCCTAATCCTCGTCCAGCTCGGACTGTTTGATAAAGGCGGCGAAATCCGATGGCGCGTCAAAGTCGCGATAGACGCTGGCATAACGGACATAGCCGACCGGATCGACCACGCGCAGGCTCTCCATGGCAAGCTCGCCAATATCCTGCGAGGCCACCTCGGTCTCGCCGCTGCTTTCCAGCTTGCGCGCAATCCCGGACACGATCTGGTCGATCTGCTCGGTCGAAACCGGGCGTTTGCGCAGCGCGATGGCAATCACGCGCGCCAGTTTCTCGCGCTCGAAAGGCACCCGCTTGCCATCCCGTTTGACGACCGTGATTTCGCGCAGCTGCACCCGTTCGAACGTGGTGAAACGGGCCCCGCAACTGTCACAGCCGCGGCGACGACGCACAGCGGTATTGTCTTCTGCAGGTCGGCTGTCCTTGACCGCCGTATTTTCAGATCCGCAGAAAGGACAGCGCAATCGATCAGGCCCCCAATCCGTTATAAATCGGGAACTTAGCTGTCATTTTTTCAACTTCTGCGCGAACCTTGACCTCCGTCGCGGCGCTGTCCCCGCTGGCGACGGCATCAACCACTTCGCCAATCCAATTGCCGATCTGGGTGAATTCCTCGACGCCGAATCCGCGCGTCGTTCCGGCCGGAGACCCGACCCGGATGCCGCTGGTCACCATCGGCTTTTCAGGATCGAAGGGCACGCCATTCTTGTTGCAAGTGATATAGGCCCGCTCGAGCGCCTGTTCAGCGTCGCGGCCGGTGACGCCTTTCGGGCGCAGGTCGATCAGTGCGACATGCGTGTCGGTGCCGCCAGAGACCAGATCCATGCCAGCCGCCTTGGCCGCCCCGGCCATGGCCTTGGCATTGTCGACCACGTCGGCGGCATATTGCTTGAACTCCGGCGTCAACGCCTCACCGAACGCGACCGCCTTGCCAGCAATCACATGCATGAGCGGACCACCCTGAATGCCTGGGAAGACAGCCGAGTTCACCTTTTTGGAAATATCAGCATCATTGGTCAGCACCATGCCGCCGCGCGGCCCGCGCAAGGTCTTGTGCGTGGTCGTGGTGGCGACGTGACAATGATCCAGCGGATTCGGATGGACCTTGCCCGCAACCAGGCCAGCAAAGTGCGCCATGTCGACCATGAAGATGGCCCCGACCGCGTCAGCAATGGCGCGGAAGCGGGCAAAATCGATCTGGCGCGGATAGGCTGAGCCGCCGGCAATGATCAGTTTCGGCTTGTGCTCTTCAGCCAGTGCCTCGACCTGATCGAAATCGATCAGGTGATCGTCCTCGCGGACGCCATACTGGATCGCATTGAACCATTTGCCGGACTGGTTGGGACGGGCGCCATGGGTCAGGTGCCCGCCAGCATCGAGGCTCATGCCGAGAATGGTGTCGCCAGGCTGGATCAGGGCCTGGAACACGGCCTGATTGGCTTGCGAGCCGGAATTGGGCTGCACATTGGCAAACCCGCAGTCGAACATTTGCTTGGCCCGGTCACGGGCAATCGTCTCGACAATATCGACATATTCGCAGCCGCCATAATAGCGTCGCCCGGGATAGCCTTCGGCATATTTATTGGTCAGCACCGTCCCTTGCGCTTCGAGCACCGCCTGTGAGGCAATGTTCTCCGACGCGATCAGTTCGATCTGATGCTGCTGGCGGTGCTGCTCTTTCTCAATCGCGGCGAACACGTCCTGATCGCGATCCTTCAGGGATTGAGAGAAGAAGGTCGCGGTATCGAAACGGGCTGGGTGGCTGGTGTCTGGCATGGCACATTCCCTCATTCTGCCCGTCCATGTACGGCGACACGCGCGGCGCTGCAAGCGGTCATTTTCTGCAGCGAATACTCAGACCTGATTGCACGAGATTTGTATATTCTATTAGACCTGCAAACTTGAATTCTTGCCCGATTCAATGCTTTCATAGTCTCCGAGCCCGACAAAGAGCGGGTTTTCAGAAAAATATATAAGAGCCGACACATGCCCCAGCAATCAAAAGCCGAGTTGCTCGAAATGACGACTGACATTGTCGCGTCATTTGTTGCCAACAATCCAATTCCCGCAAATGGGCTGTCTGATCTGATCACGACAGTGCATGAAACTGTACAAGAACTCGCCTCAGGCGAGCCTGCTCAACCGCCGCGGCCAGACCCGGCAGTGCCGATTTCGAAATCGATCACGCCGGATCATATCATCTGTCTGGAAGACGGGCGGAAGCTGAAAATGCTCAAGCGCTATTTGCGCTCGCGCTTCGACCTGACCCCGGAAGCCTATCGCGCGCGATGGGGTCTGCCGAGCGATTATCCGATGGTGGCGCCGAATTATGCCAAACGGCGCTCGGCCTTTGCCAAGGAGATTGGGCTCGGGAAAAAACGCGCCGACTAGGCGGCTTTCTCGTCCAGTCCAAGCTGTTTCCAGACCGCCAGGATGGCCGCCACCAGGTCGTCCATCATCGCCTCAGTATGCACCGGCCCGGGCGTGAAGCGCAGGCGCTCGGTGCCTTTCGGGACGGTCGGATAATTGATCGGCTGCACATAGATGCCGAAATCGAACAGCAGAGTGTCAGACAAGGCTTTGCACTTTTCCGGATCACCGACCAGCAACGGTACAATATGGGTCTCGCTTTCCATCAGCGGCAGGCCGGCCTCGCGGAATTTCTGCTTTAGCAGCGCGGCCTGGGCCTGATGCGACTTGCGCAGCTTGCGGCCGTCATCCGAGCGCAGCTTGCGAATGCTGGCCAGCGCCCCGGCCGCCATCACCGGACAGGTCGAGGTGGTGAAGATAAAACCAGATGCGGTCGAGCGGATGGCATCGATAATCGTCTCGTGCGCTGCAATATAGCCGCCCATGACGCCGAACGCCTTGCCCAGCGTGCCTTCGACAATGTCGAGGCGGTGCATGACATTGTCGCGCTGGGCCACCCCTGCGCCTTCTTCGCCATACATGCCGACGGCGTGCACTTCATCGAGATAGGTCAGCGCATCAAACTCATCTGCAAGATCGCAAATGGCTTCAATCGGGCCGACATCGCCGTCCATGGAATAGACGCTCTCAAACGCGATGACTTTCGGACGCTCAGGCTCATCATTCTCCATCAGCGCGCGCAGATGGTCGACATCATTATGCTTGAACACGCGGTAATCGGCGCCAGAGCGGCGAATGCCTTCAATCATCGAAGCATGGTTGAGCGCATCGGAATAGATGATCAGGTTCGGCAGGATCTTGCCCAGCGTCGACAAGGTGGCATCATTCGACACATAGCCAGAGGTGAACAGCAGCGCGCCTGATTTGCCATGCAGGTCAGCCAGCTCCTTTTCCAGGTCAACGTGATACCGGGTCGTGCCTGAAATATTGCGCGTCCCCCCAGAGCCAGCGCCGAAACTGTCAATCGCTTCGTGCATCGCCTCGATCACATCTTCATCCTGGCCCATGCCGAGATAATCGTTCGAGCACCAGACGATAATCTCGCGCTCGCCATGATCGAAGCGGGCCGTGGCTTTCGGGAACTCGCCCTTGTGCCGGTGCAGATCGACAAAGACACGGTAGCGCCCTTCCTCGTGGATCGTGTCCAGCGCGCTCTCGAAGGCTTTCAGATGTTTCATGGCAAATGTGTTCCGTTGCGTACGAAGCGGGATGTAAGGGAAAGACCCTAATTTTTAAACGGTATGAATGGACGCACTCCTGCGAAAACCTATACGGGAATACCCGTATAAGCCCTGCAACTAGGCGTCATAACCCGGGGATTCGCGGTCAAGCTTGCGCAGCAATCCTGGCCAGGCCAGCATATTGGCGAGGGTTTTCGTGCCTTCCGGATTGGACTGCCCTTTGACCACGTCCTGGACCTCTTGCGACGGAATGACCATATTGTCGCGTCCTGCGGTCAGTGCCCGCACCTGCATCGAACAGGCGCGCTCAAGGAAGAACATGCGCAGGAAACACTCGGCCGCGGTGCCGCCGACGGTCAGCGTGCCGTGATTATAGAGCAGCATATTATTATTCTCGCCCATATCCGCGACCAGACGCTCGCGCTCACCATGGTCGAGGGCCACGCCTTCATAGACATGGAAGGCGAGATCGTGGCGGACCAGCATCGCCGTCTGCGACAGCGGCAGCAGCCCTTCCTTGTTGCACGAGACCGCGACGCCATCATCAGTGTGCAAATGCATCACCACTTGCGCATCCTCGCGCGCGGCGTGGATCGCAGAGTGAATGGTGAAGCCGGCTGGATTTATGAAATATGGCGTTTCCTGCACCACATTGCCGTCCAGGTCGACTTTGACCAGGGACGAGGCGGTGATCTCTTCGAAGAACATGCCATACGGGTTGATCAGGAAGTGATGGTCCGGCCCTGGCACACGGTGCGAGATGTGGGTGAAGATCATGTCGGTCCAGCCATACAGGGCCGTCAGGCGATACATTGCCGCCAGGTCGACGCGGGTTTTCCACTCTTCCTCGCTGACCTGTCCTTTCAGGCTGGTGATCTGCATTCCGTCTGCCATCGTCATTCCTCCGATTTGTATCTGGGCCCATAGTACCGGCTAGGTTCCGTTTGGGCAATTACAGGCGGCGCTTGACCCCGCGTCCGATGCCCCCGACATAAGGGCGCATGACCACCTGTATCGCCTTTGCTGCCTCGAAACGCCCGGAAGCCCAGGACGCCTTGAAACGCCTGACGCAGAAATATGGGCAATATGACGAGGACAAAGCCGATGTGATCGTCGCGCTTGGCGGTGATGGGGCCATGCTGGATGCGATGCGGCGCCGCTTTGATGACCACAAGCCGGTCTATGGCATGAATCGCGGCACTGTCGGTTTCCTGATGAATGAATATGACGAGCATGACCTGATCGCACGCATCGACCGGGCCGAGCGGGCGACCGTGATGCCGCTGCGCATGGATGTCACTGATGTGCATGACCAGACGCATCAGCGCCTGGCCATCAATGAAGTCTCGATCCTGCGCCAGACAGCACAGACGGCCAAGCTCAGAATCATTGTCGATGGCAAGGAGCGGATGGCCGAGCTGTCCTGCGATGGCGTCATGGTGGCAACGCCGGCCGGCTCGACCGCCTATAATCTCTCGGCGCATGGCCCGATCCTGCCGATTGGTGCCAACCTGCTGGCCTTGACGCCGGTCAGTGCGTTTCGCCCGCGCCGCTGGCGCGGCGCCCTGCTGCGGCATGATGCGCAAGTCGATATTGATGTCATTGCCCCGCGCCGGCGACCAGTGGCTGCGGCGGCTGATAATCAGGAAGTCAGAGACGTCACCCGTGTCTCCATCCGGGCCGATCGTTCCCAGCACCTGACCATGCTGTTCGACCCGGGCCATGCGCTCGACGAGCGCATATTGCGTGAACAATTCGCCTTCTAGGTTTAACCTTTTTTGGCTTTTTGATCAGTCGTTTGTTAAGCCACGTTTGCTATAACTGGCAGCATGGTAAAGTCGCTATTCAATCTGTTCAAGAAGCCGAAAGCCGGCTCCGAACTCCTCACCGAGCTCGACATCACACGAGTGGTTGGGGCCGCCGACGAGGAGGCTGAAGCCCCTGTCGCTCCTGAAGCCGAACACGAGCCTGCTGAAGCGGTTGCGAGCTGGAAGCAGAATGATCTCGATCTGCTGCAATCGACATGGCAGGCCTGCTGTGACACGCCGGGCGATGCCGAAACGGTCGATGCATTCCGCCGCGCGCTGCACAATCTGCATGGCGCCTCGGGCGCTTATGGCGGCGGCGCGCTGACGCGCTTGTCAGGGTCCTTGCAGGAACTGGTCTCCGGCGTGGATGATCTATACCCTGAAGCGGCTCTGGTGAACCTGCACGTCCAGGCTTGCCGCGCCGCGGCCCTGGGCGATGGATCGGCGGCTGATGAGGTCGCAGATGCGGTCTGTCAGGCGCTTGAAGATCAGGTCCGCGGCCGCCTGCACGGCTAGCCGCCAAGGCTTTAGCCGACGCCCTGAAAGCCCTCGACTTCGCGCTTCGGCTTGTCGCCGCGATCAATGCCGAGCAACAGCACCACGGCTGAGGCAACGAAGATCGACGAATAGGTGCCGACAATCACACCAAAGATCAGTGCGAAGCTCATGCCGCGCAGGACCGGTCCGCCAAACAGGAAGATCGAGACCAGGGCCAGCAAAGTCGTGCTCGAGGTCAGCAAGGTGCGCGACATGGTGGCATTGATCGCCAGATCAACGACCTTGAACAATTCCAGCTTCTTGTATTTGCGCGCTTCCTCGCGGACGCGGTCAAACACGATCACCGTGTCATTCATCGAGTAACCGACAATGGTCAGCAGCGCCGCAATCGTCGCCAGGTTGAACTCGAACGCCGTCAGCGCGAACATGCCCATGGTCAGGATGACATCGTGAAACAGCGCCGCCACAGCGCCGAGCGCATACTGCCACTGAAACCGGAACGAGATGTAGATCATCATCAGGGCCAGCGCCACGGTCAGCGCAATGATCCCTGAGCGGAACAATTCGCCAGAGACTTTCGGGCCGACAGAGGCTTCGGAGCGGACCTCGAACCGGCTGTCGGCTTCGGCCCGGTCGCCATCGATCAGGGCCTTCAGCGCGGCTGTGACCTCGTCCCCGGCCCGGTTCTGGGCCTCGTCCGGGGTTTCATCGCCGACAGGCGGCTGCGGCTCGAACCGAATGACCGCAATCTCAGGCGCATTCGGGCCGGTGCCGCGGGCCGAGTTCACCTGCACATCGCCGGTGACAAGATTGGTCACCAGACTGCGGATCTGATCCGCAGAGATGTCTTCTGGCTGGGTGATCTCAATCACTGCGCCGCCAGCAAAGTCGATGCCGAGATTCAAGCCGCGCGTGGTCAGCATGGCGGCCGAGGCCACCAGCGCAATCACCGAAATGATCAAAGCGATAAAGCGCAGGCTCATGAAAGAGACGGCGGTTTTTTCAGGCCAAAGTCGTAAAAGCATGATGCGTCTCTTTCCTTACATGGCCAGCCGCTTGGGGCGCATGGTGCGCAGATACATGACGGTCAGCCAGCGGGTCACGACAAAGGCGGTAAACACCGATGTCAGGATCCCGATGGCCAGCGTCACGGCGAAGCCTTTCACCGGCCCGGACCCGACCATGTACAGGATCGAGGCGGCGATAAAGGTGGTGATATTGGCATCCAGAATGGCTGACAAAGCGCGCTCATAGCCGGCCTGGATCGCCGTCGCCGGAGAGCGCCCGGAGGCCTGTTCCTCGCGGATGCGTTCGAACACGATCACATTCGCGTCGACCGCCATACCAATGGTCAGGATGATCCCGGCAATGCCTGGCAGAGTCAGCGTCGCGCCGAAACCGGACAAGGCACCAACGATCAGGACAATGTTGGACAATAAAGAGCCAACCGCAAAGCCGCCGACCAGACCATAAGCGAGGACCATGAAGACACCGACAAAGGCGAGCCCGATCAGGCTGGCACGCGATCCGGCAGCAATCGATTCCGCCCCCAGGGTCGGGCCAACGGTGCGCTCGTCCAGGAAGTTCAGCTTGGCTGGCAATTCACCGGCTTCAATGATCGCGGCGAGGTCTTCGGCCTCTTCGATCGTGAACCGGCCCTCGATGATCACATTGCCGCCAGGGATGGGCACCCGGATGGTCGGCGAGGACATCGACACGTCATCCAGCACGATCGCAAAGCTCTGGCCGACATTATTGCGGGTCAGATTGTAGAATTTGGTCGCGGCCGAACTGTTGAGGCGAAAGCATACGGCCGGAAAGTTGGCTTCATCGAAACAGCGATTGGCGGTGGCGATGTCTGCCCCTGTCAGTTCCGGAATACGATTGATCAGGATTTTGCCGCGCTCGGCTGAATCGATCAATTGTTGGCGCGGCAAGGTCCGGCCTGAATTGATCGCCGCTTCAATCGCTGAATTGTCGAGATTGGCCATATTGAAGGTCAGGCGGCCGGCCTGGCTCAAAACGTCCTTGATCCGCTTCGGATCTGCCTCGCCCGGAGCTTCCAGAATGATCCGGTTATCGCCTTGCGGCGTGATCGAGACTTCCGCCACGCCATCCGGGTCAATCCGGCGGCGAATGATTTCCATCATTTTCGACTGCGCATCCTTGGCCATGGCGGTCAGCGCCGATGGCGGCGACGATATGACCACCCGGCCATTGCTGCCTTCTTCGATCTGGAACAGCTCGGTCTGGGTCTGACCAATGGTCGGATTGACCCGGCGCAGGCGCGAAATCGCTTCGCTCATCTGCCGTTCCGGCTCGAGCAGACGATAAGTCAATCGGCCGTCGACCAGGGTGACATTGGTGTCGCGCAAGATAACTTCCCGGTTGCCACGCTGGGCCCAGGCGCTGCGCACATCACCCTGGAATTGTTCCAAACGATTGGTTGCGATCTCTTCAGGCTCAATCTCCATCAGCAGATACACCCCGCCCTGCAGGTCGAGGCCGAGATTGAGCTTGCCATTGGGCAGGAACCACCAGGACGCATCGGCTTCCTGGAGCTGCTGTTCATAGGCCGCCACGGCTGCCGTATTGGTCGGGTCAGAGACCTCTTTCGGCGCAATGCCGAGAAAGCCGTCAGAAAACAGGTTGGGCAGCGCCAGAACCGTGCCCCACAACAAGACGACAACAATTATTCCGACTTTCCAGAGCGGGAAATTCAACATGGCGGCTAGGCCCTTATCTTAATCGTTGGCAGCGACAGGTGTGTTCTTGTCCCGTACATCCGCGATCATGCCTTTCAGCGAGCGCACGCGGACGCCATCGGCCAGCTCGATGGTGATTTCAGTATCGGCGACGCGGGTCACCTTGCCGATCAGGCCGCCGGCAGTGACGATCGTGTCGCCCTTCTTGACCGCTTCGATCATTTCACGATGCTTTTTCTGGCGCTGTTGCTGCGGCCGGATCAGCAGGAAATAGAAGATCAGGATCAGCGGCACGAACATGATCAGGCTCTGCATGAGCCCGCCGCCACCTTGGGCTTCTTGCGCGAGCGCGGCCGGCGTCAGAGCCAGGGCCGCGAGGGTCAGGGAAGCAATTTTCCGCATGAAAGAGTCACCTTCAACAAATCAATTGCGCTCGTATATCCACGCGCCCGCCCTTTAGCAATTGGGCGAATGCGGTCATTCCCGGCTCAGATCGGCCGAAAGAGCCATGCTTTCAAGAGCAAATGAGCGCAATCGTGTCCCGACAGTTACGCTTCTGCCTCAAGCGCTTTTAAGTACATGGAGTTCTTTGGCTGCGCGAACAATCGCTCGACCATGGGCTCGAAAAAGTCCAGCGACTCGCTCTCATAATCCGGATCGAAGGCCGTCTGATCATACAGATGGCAGAATTGCGCGGTGTATTCATAATATGGGTGATCCTTGAACTGATCGCGCATATTCCGGTCGAGGCCGAGATGATGGAAGAAATAATAGCCCTGGAACATGCCGTGATTGGCCACCATCCAGTGGTTCTTCTCAGACACGAACGGTTTCAGGATCGCCGCCGCGACGTCGGGGTGATTGTAGCTGCCAAGCGTGTCGCCAATATCATGCAGCAGCGCGCAGACGACATATTCCTCGTCGCGGCCATCGCGGTGGGCCCGGGTCGCGGTCTGCAGCGAATGGGTCAGGCGATCGACCGGGAATCCGCCAAAATCGCCATCCAGCAGCCTGAGATGATCCAGCACCCGTTTGGCCAGCCCCTTATTGAAGCCTTTTGAATGCTCGGCAATGATGTCCCAGTCTTCTTTTGTGCCTTCCAGCATTTCGCGGAATTTTGCCTGCACCGGCGCCTGTCCATCGGCCATTGATCACTCCCTGTTTCTGATTGCTGTCAGATTGCCCATTGACGCGAAGGCGGGTCAAATGAAAGTTGTGAGCAAATAATCACTTGTGGGCTTGATCCCTGTATGTTATCAAGCGCTCACAAAATGGAGCTGATTCCCCATGGTTACGACCGATCAGAAGCGCCCAAGGGCCCGAAATGCAAGACCGAAGATTGAACGCGCGGCGCTGAAACTGTTCATTAGCGAAGGCGTTGATGCCGCCACCACGCGGGAAATCGCTGACGTGGCCGGCGTCTCGGAAGGGGCGCTATATCGCCATTATAAAGGCAAGGACGAACTCGCCCTCGCTTTGTTCATGGAAACCCATAATCGCCTGGCCGAAATGATGCAGGCGGCGTTCTCGCAGCCGGGCACGATTGAACAGCGCGTGCGCCGCGCTGTCACTGCCTATTGCGAACTGGCCGATGAAGACTGGCTGCTCTTCAGCTTCCACCTGGTCTCGCTGAACAAATTCGTCCCGCATGATACCCGCCGCGACGATGATCCGGTCTCAGTCGTCGAGAAGCTGGTCGCCGGCCTGATGCAGGCGGGCGAGATCCCGAAAGGTGATCCGGCCCTGATTGCCGCCATGTCGCTCGGCGTCGTGCTGCAATCCGGCCTCAACAAGATCTATAATCGCCTGCCAGGCCCGTTCAGCCAGCATGTCGACGCGTTCACACGCACCATCATGGCGATCCTTCAACAGAAGTAAGTCACCAGGAGAGAAATCATGATCCGCGGTCTGCTGTTTACAGGCGTGTATTACGTCCTGTCCTTTGTCTATGTCATCGTCTCCCTGCCCTTCCTGGCCCTGCCCGGACGCGGCCCGGTGACAGCGATCATCCGCTCTTACACCCGCGCGGTGAACCATGCCCTGTATCTGATTGGCGGGATCAAGAAAGAGGTGCGCGGACGCGACAACCTGCCTGAAGGCGCTTTCATCCTTGCCCCCAAACATGCCAGCTGGGGTGACGGTTTCATGATCTATCCAGAGATCAAGAATCTGGCTTTCGTCACCGGCGACCATCTTGAACGCTTCCCGCTGGTCGGCGGCATCCTGCGCAAGCTCGGCGCCATCGTCATCGACACTTGCGGCGGCGGCGAACGCAAGGCCGCGTCGCTGGCCGAAGGCATGACCCGCGCCCGTGAGGAAGGTCGCCATGTACTGATCTATCCCGAAGGCCATCTCGCCCCGGTCGGCTATCATTTCCGCTACAAGCCCGGCGTCTGGCACATGCAGAAGGCGATGGACGTGCCGATTGTTCCGGTCGCCACCAATCTGAACTGTTTCTGGAACCAGGAAGAGTTGCACAAGACGCCTGGCACTGCGGTGATCGAGTTTCTCGAGCCGATCCCGGCCGGCTTGCCCAAGGACGAGGTCATGCGGCGCCTGACCGAGGCCGTCGAGACCCGCTCTGCGGCCTTGATCGCAGAAGCCACAGGCGGCCCGGTCCAGCCGACCCAGCTCTTGCCGGATCCGGACAAAGGCACCGTCGCGAGCCCAGAGCCCGACGCAGCGCGTCCCGCCTGAACCCGAGCCGGTCTCTCACCAGCGGCGCTCGACAAGCCCGCGCACGCATGTGAGTGAGGCCTGTCTCGTCCGGCGCCGGAGCAAACCCCAGATGATATCCGTCCTCACCGCCCTCATTCCGATCGTGCTGATCCTGGCCCTGGGCAAGGCGCTGGCATCGGTCAATGCGCTGTCGCCGCAGGGCTGGCTCGGGCTTGAGCGGATCACCTATTTTGTCCTGTTCCCGGCTTTGATTGTCGGCAAACTGGCCGTGGCCGATTTCAGCACCCTGAATCTCGCCATGCCAGCGGCTCTGGTCGGGGCTCAATTTGCGCTCGGCGCGATCAGTATCGGACTTGGCCTCTTGCTCCGGCAAGCGCGCGACCGGCTCGGTGTTTATGTCCAGTCGGCGGTGCGCTGGAACACATTTATCGCCTTGGCCCTGGCCCAGGAATTGATCGGCGGCGAGGGCGTGGCCTTGGTCGTGATTGCTGCCGCAGCGATGATCCCGACCGCAAACGTGTTGTCCGTTTCGGCGCTTCTGGGCTTTGCCGGCGCGCGCGTGGCAGTGGTTGAACTGGCCAAGCAAATTGCCATCAACCCGCTCGTCATTGCCTGTGCCGTGGGGCTCTCGATCAATCTCTTATCGGTCCCGCTCATCCCGAGTGTCAGCACCACATTCGACCTCTTGGCCCAGGCGACGATTGCTGCCGGCCTGCTGACAACCGGGGCGGCGATCGAAATCAAGCGTCGCTCGGCCCCGCTGGTGAGCTTGCTCGGCTGGTCGTTGCTGCGCTTGTTCGGCTTGTCCGCTCTGGCGGGCCTGTTGGCGGTCTCATTCGGGGTCACGCCACCGGTCTTGATGGCGATCCTGATCGCGACCGCCGTGCCGACGGCTTCAAACGGAACCATTCTTGCCCGCCAGCTTGGCGCCGATGCCAGTCTGGCGGCCAATCTGATTGTGGTTCAGACAGTTTTGTCCGTGCTCACCATTTCAATCGTTTTGTGGATCGCACAAGGCTTTGTTTGAGGCCCTGAATGACCGCCATGCGGTCGCCGTGCCTAGAACACGAATTCGGTCTTTTGCTCAAACCCCGGCAACACAGGCGGGCAGCATTCAAACGCCTCGCGATACGCAAACGTGTCGCCCGCGCGCTTATAGACCCGGGCGGCGCCGACGCTGCGCCCGGTGGCCACGACAACCCCTAGCCGGCCGCCTTCAGACAGCTGGTCGAGCCAGGCCAGCGGCACGGTCTCGACCATGCCGGCGACAAAGATCACATCAAACGGCCCTTGATCGGCCAGGCCCTTGGCGAGCTCGCCCTGCACCGCGACCGCTTCATCCATGCCAATCTCGGCAAAGCGCTCGGACATGGCATCGACAAGCGCCTCGTCATCTTCCAGGGCAATGACGGCGTCAGTGACATAACCAAGCAAGGCGGCGCCATAGCCGGCGCCAGCGCCAATCACCAGGCTGACATCACTGGCTTGCGGCTCCAGCGCGCGCAGCATCTTGCCAAGATCGCGCGGCAACCACATCGCCCGATTGTCGCTGGTTTCGATCTCCAGCTCGGCATAGGCGCAGGCCCGCATGCCTTTCGGCACGAACACTTCGCGCGGCACATTTGAAAAGGCACTGACCACGTCCGGCGCCGTCACATCATTAACGCGAACCTGTGAATCGACCATGACCCGGCGAAGATTTGCAAAGTCCATGTGGCAGTCCTTTTAAGAAACTCTGTTCAAACCGCGGCAATAGCACAGGATTCTCCTGCCGCAATACGACGATTGTGCACGAGCGCAGTTTACCCGATTGCAAGCCGTGCAGGTCACTGCTATGCACCCCAGCTCACCAGCGAGGCTCTGTGGCGGAGTGGTGACGCAGCGGATTGCAAATCCGTGTACGCCGGTTCGATTCCGGCCGGAGCCTCCAACCTTTCCAATTCCCCACCAAAATCAGGCGTTTCCTGAACGTATTTGCGTTTTCGCTTAAATCTTTTCGATTTCGTTTAAGGCTTGTTAACCAATCTATAGGAGAAGGTTAATGTCTTCTATTGGAGACACCCACCATCACCCAATGCCTCGGCGGAACATTTTTATGTTCCGCCAATTTTTTTTGGCAGTCAGATGCCTTTCGAGGTTTGACAGGAAAATCCGATTTGCTAATGAGGCGGCTCGCTGTTCCGCGATAGCTCAGTTGGTAGAGCAGGCGACTGTTAATCGCCCGGTCGTAGGTTCGAGTCCTACTCGCGGAGCCAGCCCTCCAATCAGACTGTTTCTAATCAAATGTGGGCTCGACGCCCCGCCTGCACGCTCACAACAAAGTAACTTCAGTGCCAAGTTTGGGATGGCGCCGACCCGAGGCTCCAGATTCTCGCTTGCGACAATCCAAATGGGAGCCGTTCAGCGTCAACAAGCGACGCCGACACGCCCCTTCGGTTTATACCGCCAGCTCAGGATCGAGTGTCTCGATCTGCTCAATTGCGCGGCCTAGCTCGCGATAGATCCCATCGCCGCGCGCCAGGCCCCATTCGGCCATTTCGCGCTCATACTTGTGCTGCAAATTCATCCACAGATCCGGCGTAGTGCCGAACAATTTCGCCAGTCGGTGCGCTGTGTCAATCGTAATGGCCTGGCTGCCATTCACGATCCGGCTGATGCGGTTACCAGGCACGCCAATCAACTCACCAACGCGCCGCGCAGACAGTCTGTAGGGCTCCATATATAAACGCTTCAGCACCTTCCCTGGGCTGACCGGGCTGCGTTCTCTTTGCTCTCTAACCATTGCTTCGCCTCCATGCATCGCCTTCATGGTCATTTGTGATAGTCGACGATCTCCACTTCATCTGGCCCATCGTCCGTCCACTTAAAAACGATGCGCCACTGCTTGTTGATCCTGATCGAGTGCTTTCCAGCTCGATTACCTTTCAGCGCCTCCAGGCGATTGCCTGGCGGCGACGCGAGATCCGAAAGCTCTGCTGCGGCGGCCATGACCGCCAGCAGCATTTCGGACCGCTCAATGATTTCGGGCGGGAAGCGACAGCGCTCCCCCCGATACAGCTTGGCTGTTTGCCTGCATGTGAATCCAACAAGCATGATACGTGATACATATCACGTATCGCACAAATCAACAAGGTCCAAATCGGCGCCTCAGCGACTCGCCGAGCCAGTGCCAGTGCCAGTGCCAGTGCCAGACTTTGCCGAAATTCGGCGCCAGATCGAGCCCGAGCAAGGCCGCGCCTGGCCAACCTGACCCGGGCGCAGGGTCAAGGATGGATGCCCCCCTGCCCGCGCCTGGCTCAGCCGAGCTCGGCAAAGGTTTCATTGAAGCTGATCGTGCGGGCGACATCATTGCTCATCAGGCCGATGGCCATCGGGCAGCGGACATTTGGCAGCGCCGCCACATCGAACAATTCGCGAAAGGCCCCGGACAGCCGGATCCATTGCACGATATTCCCGGTTTTCAGGTCGACAATCTGCAAGCCGCACCAGGGATCGGAATCCTTATCCTCCAGCGCCGTGTCGAGCTCCAGCCCGGCAAACGACTTGTCGCGCGGCAAGGACAGTCCGACAATCGCATGATTATTGTGGAAGGCGAGGCCGCGCAGGAATCCAGGGCAGAAGGCGACTTGCTCTGAGGCGCCGGTCTGACGATCGATCTTGCACAAATAACCGCGCCCGGAATCAAGCACATATAGCTCGCCCTTATACAGCCGCGGCGAATGCGGCATGGACAGGTTCTCGGTCAGCACGCTGTTTTCGCGCACATCCAGGATCATCCCGCCTTGCTCGCGCCGTGCCCGCCAGCCCTGGATCACATCCGAGCGGCACACGGCAGTGACATAACGCGGCTGCCCCTTCTCCATGGCCAGGCCATTCAAGTGGCACCGGTCTTCCGGCGCCAGTTTGGAAATGAAAGGCGGCTTCCATAGCGGCTGGAAGGAATGCACCGGATCCGGGATGGCCAGGCAGGAATGGGAGGTGTTGACGAAGACGATGCGGCCGTCGGAATCGATCCCGACATCATGCGCATCGACCGCCCCGGTGGTGAAGGATTGGCGCGGCGCAAAACAGCGATCATGAGTCTCGTTCGCGACCTCATTCGGTTTCAGGATATTGGTAAAGCGCCAGATCTGATACAGCGCCGCCAGGTGCAGGGTTTGCGATTCCGGATCGACGCAAAGCCCCATGGCGCGCTGGAAATTGCGCTGGTGAAAGGACAGCGCGCCCTTTTTCGTCACCCCGACCAGAAACAATTGCCCGGTCTGGTAAGAGGTGAAGGCCAGCGAGCAATTATTCCTGACCAACCATTCGGCCATGCCGCCAGAGCAGGAGATCTTACCCTCATGCTTGGCCTGGGCGGCGTCTGGCGCGGCATCAGCTTTGCCGGGTTCAGCTGGCGGCTCAGGGTCTGCCGGCGGCTCGGTCTCGGCGATCGCGTGGATCTCGGCTTCGCGCGCGGCATGGGCAAGTTCGGATTCAATCCGTTCAGCATGTTCTGTCATATCGCCGACTCCTGGGTTCATCGTGTGGTGTGTGTGCGCCGACAGGGCCGCGTCTGTGTTCGCCAGGCCAGGTGAACAATTGGCTGAGCGATAGGCTGAACGATCATGTGTAAATCCCCTTCCAATAAAGACAGACGGCGCCGAGACAGCAGGCGCGCCGCGGATCACGTGGTTTTGGCGGAATGGGTGACATTGTCATTATCGCAGCGTCTCAAACCCTAGGTTCAGCGCCGCAATATCGCGCGGTTTTCAGGGGCTGTGCCGGGCAGTTTGCTGGCGCATTTGCGCGCGCCGACAGCTAGCGGCGCGCCGAATCCGGCTCGTTGACGACATAATCATGCGTGTCTTTCACCGTCTCCATGACCGGAAAGGTCGAGGTCTGGGCAATGCCGGGTAATTCGGACAGAACATCGCCAAGCAGTTCGCGATAAGCCCGCATATTGCGCGTGCGGATCTTGAGCAGGAAATCATAACCGCCCGACATCATGTGACAGGACTGGATCTGCGGAATGTTCTGCACCGCATCGCTGAACGCATTCAAATGCCGGCGTGTGGTCGCCTCAAGCTTGACCTGGACGAAGGTGACATAGTCCTGGCGAATGAGGGCCGGGTCGAGCACGCCTTTATACTGTTTGATATAGCCGTTCGCCTCGAGCCGGCGCAGACGGGTCAGGCACGGCGTCTTGCTCAGGCCAACCGCCTCTGACAGGTCACCGACTGACAGGCGGCCATTGGCCTGCATGGCGCGCAGGATCTTGCGGTCGAATGCGTCCAGGTCTTCCAACATGAGACATATATTGGTCCATTTGGATTACTTTTCCATGAAAATAGGTTCATTTGGCCTGTCTCTAAGGTCATTTCCTTGGAATCAGACTTCACGAAAATGGTAAAATGCTGTCTCAATTGGAGATTCCGCATGGCTTATTGCGACGCCGCCCCCAGCCCGCCTTTTCGCGCCTTGACCGAAGCATATCTTGCTGACGAGACGGGCCTCGCCCAGCGCCTGGTCGCGGCCGCAGAGCTGACCGAGGCCGACCGCAGCACGATCAGCGCCGACGCCGAGCGCATGGCCGGTCGCTTGCGCCGCGCCGCGCAGCGCCCGTCCATGATTGATGCTTTCCTGCAGGAATACAGCCTGTCTTCAGACGAAGGGATCCTGCTCATGCGGCTGGCCGAATCCCTGATCCGCACGCCGGACACGGACACCGCCACCAGGCTGCTGCGCGACAAGCTGCTGGCAGGGCACTGGAGCGCGCATTTCGGTGCCCGGCATGTTGTGGTCAAGCTCGGCACGGCGGGGCTGGCCTTTGCCAAAGGCTGGATCGATCTGACCGGCGGCGTGGCGGCGCGGCATCTGATGGCCCGCCTCGGTGATCGCGTCATGCTCAGCGCCGTGCGTCAAGCCGTTGGCCTGCTCGGGCGCCACTTTGTGCTCGGCACCTCGATTGCCGGGGCGGCCAAACGCGCCCGGCGCATGCAGGCAGGCGGGACGACGCTGTCTTATGACATGCTCGGCGAGGCGGCCCTGACCGAAGCTGATGCGGGGCGCTATTTCGCCGCTTATAAGCGGGCGCTTGAATACCTGGCCGAGATGACGCCGGCCGGCACCGGGCTGCATGACGCCCCGGCCCTGTCAGTGAAGCTCTCAGCCCTGCACCCGCGTTATGAATATGCCAAGCGCGAAACCTGTGTCCCGGTATTGGTGGCGCGCTTGCTGGACCTTTGCGCTGTAGCCAAGCGGGCCGGTCTAGGCCTCACTATTGATGCCGAGGAAGCTGACCGGCTGGAAGTCTCGCTACGGGTGCTGGAGCGCTTGCTCGGCGCCGAGCAAACCGCAGGCTGGGACGGCCTCGGCCTTGCCATTCAGGCCTATCAGCGCCGCGCCCTGCCCGTGATTGACTGGGTCCACCAGGCGGCTGAGACGCATGATCGCAAGATCACTGTGCGCCTGGTCAAAGGCGCCTATTGGGACACCGAGATCAAGCGCGCCCAGGAAATGGGGCTTGAGAGCTATCCGGTCTTCACCCGCAAGGAACATACCGATATCAGCTATCTCGCCTGCGCCCGCCGCCTGCTGGCCTGCGGCGACCGGATCTATCCGCAATTTGCCACCCATAATGCCCATTCAGCGGCCGCCATCGCGCATCTGGCAGGCGACCGCCGGGACCTCGAATTCCAGCGCCTATACGGCATGAGCGATGGCCTGCACCAGATCCTGGCAGATGATCTCGGCTTCCGGATCCGGACCTATGCGCCGGTCGGACGGCACAAGGACTTGCTGCCTTATCTGGTCCGCCGGCTGCTTGAAAACGGCGCCAATAATTCCTTTGTCAACCAGATCCTCGATCCGGCCATCCCGGATGCGGACCTGGTCAGCGATCCGATCGCCAGCGCAGAAGCCCATGGCTACACACCGCATCCGCAGATCCATGCCCCGCGTGATCATTTTGACGGCCGGCGTCTGGCTGCATCAGGGCTGGATCTCAGCCAATCGGACATCGCCGCGATGGCGGCGCGCGCCCCGCGCCCGGTCAATGTGTGTGCGAGCGGGCTGATCAATGGCGCGGCGAGCACCGGCCCGGTGCTGGAGATAGTCTCACCGGCCAATCGCGCGCACAAGGTCGGCACCGCCCAGCAATGCATGGACAGCGAGATTGACCTCGCTGTACAGGCCTGCAGCGCCAGCGCCTGGCCCGCCGAGACACCAGCCGCGCGCGCCGCTGTGCTGCGCCGCGCGGCAGACGGGCTGGAGCAAGACAAGCTGGCTTTGATGGCGCTGTGCGTCGCCGAAGCTGGCAAGACCTGGATTGATGCCGATGCCGAAATCCGCGAGGCGGTCGATTTCCTGCACTATTATGCCAATCAGTGCGAGCGTCCTGATCTCGCGGCCCGGACCCCGCTCGGCCCGGTCGCTTGTATCAGCCCATGGAACTTCCCGCTGGCCATCTTTCTCGGCCAGGTCAGCGCCGCGCTGGCGGCAGGCAATACTGTCCTCGCCAAGCCGGCCGAACAGACGCCTTTGATCGCGCATGCAGCGGTGAAAGTGCTGCACGCCGCAGGCATCCCGGCAGATGCGCTGCATCTGCTAATCGGCGATGGCAAGATCGGGGCGGCTTTGGTTGCCCATCCGGCGGTTGCCGGGGTCTGCTTTACCGGCTCGACTGAGACCGCCAAGCGCATCGCCGCGACGCTGGCTGAAACCGACCGGGCCACCCTGCCCCTGATCGCCGAGACCGGCGGCATCAATGCCATGCTGATCGATTCCACCGCCTTGCTCGAACAGGCCGTGAAAGACGTGGTCGATTCCGCCTTTCAAAGCGCCGGGCAACGCTGTTCGGCCTGCCGGATTGTCTGCGTCCAGGACGATATTGCCGACGCCTTCAACACCATGCTCAGCGGCGCCGTGGCTGAACTCAGCACCGGCGACCCGGCGGACCTGAGCTCAGATCTCGGCCCGGTCATTGATGCCGAGGCCAAGGCCCGGATCACCGCGCATATCGAGGCCTTGCGCACACGCTTCCCGGTGATTGCAGAAGCAAGGCCGGGGCCGGACCTGGACGCCACTTTCATCAATCCCATCGCCTTCGAACTCAATCAGATCAGCGATCTGGAAGATGAGATCTTTGGTCCGGTCTTGCACATCATCCGGTACAAATCCGAGGCGTTCGAACAGGTGGTCGAGGCGATCAATGCACTCGGGTTCGGCCTGACCATGGGCCTGCACACGCGCCTCGATTTCCGCGTCGAACAGGTCGCCGCACGGGCGCGGGTCGGCAATCTCTATGTCAATCGCAACCAGATTGGCGCTGTGGTCGGCGTGCAGCCCTTTGGCGGCCATGGGCTCTCTGGCACTGGTCCGAAAGCAGGCGGGCCGAATTATCTCTCGCGCCTGTCTCACTGCACAGGCGAGGCCGGCAACGACAAGCCAAGGCTTGAAACACAGCTTCCCGGCCCGACCGGCGAGGACAATCGCCTCTCTTATCACCCGCGCGGGCGCCTGCTCTGCCTTGGCGGCGACACAGTCGACAGTCTGCAGCGCCAGATCGAGCGGGCAGAGGCGACCGGGAATGTGGCGGTGACCCTTGATCAGGTCGACCCGGACCATCTGATCCTTCCGGACGGCATTGATGGCGTCATCGCGGACGGCGCGGTGCGCCAAGCGGCAGGCCTGGCTCTGGCCCGGCGCGGCGGCGCCATCCTGCCGCTGCTATCGGTCAATGATGCCGATACGCGGTTCTGGATCGAGAAAGTGGTGACCGTGAACACCACCGCCGCTGGCGGCAACGCCTCTCTGCTGGCGGCAGTCTAGGCCGTCAGGGTCTGGGCCAGCGCCCGCTGCCAGCCGGCCATCAGTCGGTCTCGCATATCTGCGCTCATGCGCGGCTCGAAGCGGCGGCCTGGGGCGCTGCGGGCGGCCCAGTCGCGCGCGCTGATCCAGCCCAGCTGCATCCCTGCCAGGGCGGCGGCGCCGAGCGCCGTCATCTCCATGAAATCCGGCCGCTCGACCGGACGGTCGCAAATATCAGCGATGAATTGCATCAGCCAATCATTCGCCGCCATGCCGCCATCGACGCGCAGCAAGGCCACATCAGCGCCATCAGCGGCAAAGGCGGTCAGCAGGTCGCGGGTCTGATAAGCGGCTGATTCCAGCCCGGCACGGACCAGATGCGCTGCACTCGCAGCCCGGGTCAGGCCGGTAATCGTACCGCGCGCATTAGCATCCCAGTGCGGCGCGCCCAGTCCGGTAAATCCCGGCACCAGATAGACCCCGGCATTACCATCCAGGCTGGCCGCCATCTGTTCCGATTGCGCCGCGTCGACGATCAGTCCGAGCTCGTCACGCAGCCATTGCACCACCGTGCCGGCATTGAAGATCGCCCCTTCCAGCGCATAGGCCGCACCGCCGCCTTCAATCCCATACCCCAGCGTGCCGAGCAGCCGGTTGTTTGATCTCGGGACATCAGACCCGGTATTGGCGACCAGAAATGCGCCGGTGCCATAGGTGATCTTTGCGGTGCGCGGGGCGAGACAGCCTTGCCCGACCAGCGCTGCTTGCTGATCACCAATCGCCGACAGGATCGGGATTGCGCGTCCGAACAAGGACGGATCTGTTTCGCCGAACAAGGCCCCGCTTGGCTTGACCTCCGGCAACAGGCTGGGCGGGATATCCAGCAGCTCCAGCATGGCCGGCGACCAGTCAGCCTCAGGCGCGATGCTCAACGGGTAGAGCAGTGTGCGCGACGCATTCGTCATGTCAGTCGCGTGCGTGCGGCCGCCAGTCAGGCGCCAGATCAAATAAGTGTCTATGGTGCCGAAAGCGAGCGCGCCGGCCTCAGCCCGGGCCCGCGCCCCGTCGACATGCTCAAGCAGCCAGGCGGCTTTGGTGCCGGAGAAATAGGGATCGATCAGCAAACCGGTTTGCTGCTGGACTTGCGGCTCCAGGCCTTGGGCCTTCAAGTGTTCGCAGGTCTGCGCCGTGCGCCGGTCCTGCCAGACAATGGCAGGCGCAATCGGGACGGCTGTGGCCCGGTCCCAGATCAGTGTGGTTTCGCGCTGATTGGTCATGCCGATGCCGGCAATGCGGTCTGCGCCGCCAATCTGGTCGATCACATCGCGGCAAACTTGCAGCGTCTTGTGCCAGATCTCTTCGCCATCCTGCTCGACCCAGCCATCCTGCGGATAGCTCAGCGGCACCTCTGCCTGGGCCACGGCGACCGGGGCGAAGCTGGCATCAAACGCAATCGCCCGGGTCGAGGTGGTGCCTTCATCGATGACCAGAATGAGTTTTGAATCTGACATTTTTGCCTCCGCCGGCCGATGCCTTACACCCATGCACGGATGTTCGCATTCGAACAAGCCTGTTGCTGGTGTCTGCAGACTCTGATGATGCGCGGAGATCCAATCCTCGGGTTTTCGAATTCGCGCTTACTTTTATCGTTTACGAACATCACTCAACGAATTATGTACGGCGCAACACGAAGAGGTTGGCGATTTGTACGACATCCTGATCATTGGCGGCGGCATTAACGGGGCCGGCATTGCCCGCGACGCTGCCGGGCGCGGCCTCAAAGTGCTGCTCTGCGAAAAGGACGACCTTGCCGCCCACACTTCTTCGGCCAGCACCAAGCTGATCCATGGCGGCCTGCGCTATCTGGAACAGTATGACTTCGCGCTGGTGCGCAAGGCGCTGAAGGAACGCGAAGTGCTGCTGCGCGCCGCGCCGCACATTATCTGGCCGCTGCGCTTCGTGCTGCCGCACCACAAGCAGCTGCGCCCAGCCTGGCTGATCCGGCTTGGCCTGTTGCTTTACGACCATCTCGGCGGCCGCAAGCTGCTGCCTGCGACGACGACCCGAACCCGGGCAGACAGCGATGTGTTCGCGCCGCTAAAGCCGGACTTCAATAAAGGCTTCGAATATTCAGATTGCTGGGTCGAGGATGCCCGGCTGGTGGTCTTGAATGCGATCGATGCGCAGCAACGCGGCGCGACGATCCTGACGCGGACAGCCTGCGTTGCGCTGCGCCAGACCGGCGATGGATGGACCGCGGACCTGCGCAGCGAGGGCGGCCAGATCCAGCAGGTCGAGGCAAAAGCGATCATCAATGCGGCAGGCCCCTGGGTCGATGACATTGCCAGCACAGCCGGGGTCAAAGCCTCGAACACGCCGCAGGTGCGGCTGGTCAAAGGCAGCCATATCATCGTGCCGTCCCTGTTTGATGATGCGCGCTGTTTCATCTTCCAGGCCGGCGATGGTCGGGTGGTGTTCGCGATTCCGTATGAAGACGGCCAGTTCACCCTGATCGGCACGACGGATCTCGCCTTTGACGGCGACCTTGATCAAGTCGAGGCCTCGCGAGCGGAAATCGACTATCTCTGCGCGCTGGCCAATCAGTATTTCAGCCAAACTATCAGCGCCGAGGATGTCGTCTCGACCTATTCCGGCGTCCGCCCCTTATACGAGGATCAGGCAGAGCACGCATCCTCTGTCACCCGCGATTATGTCCTGCAGCGGCAGGACCAGAACGGCGCGCCTTTCCTGTCAGTGATTGGCGGCAAGATCACCACTTATCGCAAACTCGCCGAAGATGCGCTCAAGACGCTGAAACCGGCTTTCCCGGCGCTGGGCGCCGCTTGGACCGCGACCGAACCATTGCCAGGCGGCGACATTCCGGACGCAGACTTTGCCGCCTTCCTGAGCCATTGCGCAAATGCCTATCCCTGGCTCGACGGACCTGTTCGCAAGCGCCTGGCCCGGACCTATGGCACCTGCATCCACCAGATCCTTGACGGCGCGGCCGCCCTCTCCGATCTCGGCGCGGCTTATGGCGGCGGACTGTATGAAAGCGAGGTCACTTACCTGATCGAACGCGAATTTGCACGCTCTGCAGACGACATCCTGTGGCGCCGAACCAAGCTTGGCCTGCACCTGACGCCAGATCAGATTGCCGGCCTGCACCGGCGCCTGGCCTGATCAGCCCTCGCTTGCAATGTGCAGCTCCATATCCGAGTCACTGATCGCCTGTGCGAAGGCGGCTGGTGGCAACTGGTCGGTGAACAAGTGATCCACGTCGGAATAATCGCCCAGCCTGATCATGGCGCGGCGACCAAATTTGGAGGCATCAGCAACCAGGTACACTGTGCGTGAATTGCGAATAATCGCCTGCGCCGCCCGGATCTCCTGATAATCGAAATCCAGCAGCGTGCCGTCTTCATCAATGCCGCTAATCCCGATCACACCAATGTCGAGGCGGAACTGGTTCAGAAACTCGGTCGTTGCTTCGCCGACAATGCCGCCATCAGACGGACGCACAAATCCGCCGGCAATCATCACATCCGAGCCATCGGTCTCGCGCATCATATTGGCGATATTGATATTGTTGGTGACGATGCGCAAATCCTTGCGCCCGACCAGTTCGGCGGCCAGCGCCTCTGTGGTCGTGCCGATATTGAGGAAGAGCGAGGCCCCGTCCGGAATGCGCTCAGCGACCATGCGGGCAATCTTGCGCTTGCCATCCATGCCTTTCTGCAAGCGGTCCTGATAAGGCTGATTATAGGCATTGCCAATGCGCCCGGCACCGCCATGGAAGCGCTCGATCAGATCCAGCTCGCAAAGCATGTTGATGTCGCGCCGAATGGTCTGCGGCGTCACCCCGAAATGGCGCACCAGCTGCTCTGTGGCGACATAGCCCTGGGACCGGATCAGCTCGAGGATTTCTTTCTGCCGCACGGGAAGATTGGATAGGTCAGCGTCACTCATTTCAGCCCACTTTCTTCGGTTCCAAGCCTATGTCTTGCACGCGCGCGCCCAGTCTTGAACAAGCAGTTGCAGATCAGACGGCCTCAAACTGGTCGATCAGACAGGTTTGCGGGGGCAACAACCGCACTTGTTAGCCTGAGTTCGCGCGCGCTCTGGACGGGATCTCATCAATTGAATAAGGGCGGTTTGGGGAACCAAACCGTGCGGGTCTTTCAAGGCCCGCTCGATGGCCCGTAATTGAAACCAAGCGTGAGCCCCCTTTGACCTTTTCCGAAACCGTTCGCGCAGCAATCGACACCAGGACCAAACCGATCGGATTGCTCGGCGCCATGGAAGCCCTGGCAGCGCAAATGGCCACGATCCAGCACAACTCGGACGCCGCGCGCCGCCTGACCGCACAGATATCGCGTTTGGCGAACCGATGCCCTGCCCCAAGGCTGGAAAGGAAGTCTGATGAGCGAGGATGATACGCACAAGGCCGAGATGCAGAAATTGCAGGCCGAGCAGAAGCGGAAAACCGATGCAGCCCGCGATCCTGATCGCGGCCTGGTGCTGGTCCATACCGGCAATGGCAAAGGCAAATCGAGCTCGGCTTTTGGCGTCATCGTCCGCGCCCTTGGCTGGGGCCACGCGGTCGGCATTGTCCAGTTCATCAAGGGCAAATGGATCACCGGCGAGCGGCAATTCTTCGACAAGCTCGGTGCGGTCGACTGGCACACAATGGGCGATGGCTTCACCTGGGACACGCAGGACAAGGCGAAGGATATTGCCGCGGCCGAGGCGGCCTTCGCCAAGGCGCGCGAGATGATGGCAAGCGGCGATTATGATCTGATCGTTCTCGACGAGATCAATATTGCGATGCGCTATGCGTACCTGTCGCTCGAGACGGTGCTGGCAGGACTGCGCCAGCGCTCGCCCCGGACCAGCGTCATCCTGACCGGACGGGATGCCAGTTCTGAGCTCTGTGATTATGCGGACCTGGTCAGCGAAATGCGCGAGATCAAACACCCATTCAAGGCCGGAATCAAAGCCCAGCGCGGGCTTGATTTCTGACCGCGTCCATGACGCGCCGGCGATTTGACAAGCGCCCGACCGTGTAGCATTTAGCGCCCAGATGGTGTCGCCATGACAGGCGACTAAGAGGGAAGCCGGTGCAAATCCGGCGCTGTACCCGCAACTGTCAGCCAGGAGCGACGGGCCACAAAGCCACTGAGGATATCCTTGGGAAGGCGGCCAGACGCAGAGATCGGCGAGCCAGGAGACCTGCCATCGCGTCGTTCGTCCGGAGACCGGGAAGAGTCTCAGCGGTCGGGAAGGTTTTGAGGACCTGTCCTTTGAAACGGCAAAATCCTGGTCTGGCCGCTCGCGCAGTCATGCTGTGAGGCCATGTGTCGTTTTCAGTGCGCCATTATCGGGCGGCGTGGCGCTGAGAGGGAAAGCCTCATGTCTATCAGAACCGCGCTGCTTGGCGCTGTTTCACTTTCAATCGGCGCGCCGGGCCTGGCCCAGGACGAATCGGACACGACAACCCTGGATACGGTCGTGATTGAAGGCTCCAGACTGAACCAGACCGAGACCGAAATCGGCTCCTCGGTCAGCATCATTACAGCCGATGATATCGAACAGCTCGGCTTCGATTTTGCGCTGGATGCTGTCGCCAGTGCGCCTGGCGTGACGATCAATCAGAATGGTCCTTTTGGCGGCCTGGCAAGTGTCCGCATTCGCGGCGCACAAAGTGGCCAGACCCTGGTCCTGATCGATGGCGTGCCGATCAATGACCCGTCCTCGACCAGCGGCAGCGTCAACTTCGCGCGCATGGATACTGAGAGCATCGCCCGCATCGAAGTTCTGAAAGGGCCGCAATCAACGCTCTGGGGCACCGATGCGATTGGCGGTGTGGTCTCGATCACCACCAAGCAACCAGACGACGGCTTTGGCGGCAGCGCCTTTGCTGAATATGGCAGCTTCAATACGCTGAGAGGCGGCGCCTCGATCGAGCATGGCAATGACCAGGGCGATTTTCGCCTGGCCCTGACCGGCACGTCTTCAGACGGCATTTCCAAG
The DNA here is from genome assembly GCA_965212615.1 of Henriciella sp. GTDB lineage: Bacteria > Pseudomonadota > Alphaproteobacteria > Caulobacterales > Hyphomonadaceae > Henriciella. The sequence goes on along the minus strand of OZ243114.1, from coordinate 3,360,511 downwards.
GCCGACGAGGATAATGGCAATTCTGAAGACGATGGGTATGAATCCCTGACCCTGGCGGCAAAAGGCGGCTTCAATCTTGGCCCTTCAACCCGCCTCTCTGCGGATGTGATCTGGGCCGATACCGAATCCGAGTTCGATGTCTTTTCCTTCACCGCTCAAGGTGGGGTTGCCGACGGCGACGCGACCAATGAGGTCGAAGAGCTGTCAGCGAGCCTGTCTCTGACCACGACACTGTTTGATGATCGCTTCGAGAACCTGTTCCTGGTCGGATATTCGCAGATTGATCGCCAGAACCTGAGCGGCGGGGTTCGCACCTCCGGCGCCGAAGGGGATCGAAACCTGTTTCGGTATCAGGGCACGTTCACGCTCGATGATCGCAACAAGATTGCCTTCGGCGCCGAGCGTGAAGACACCAGCGCCGGCGACAATGATGCGACCATTGATGGCCTGTTCGCCTTGTATGAGTTCAAGCCTGTCGACACGCTGACTCTGACCGGCGGCCTCCGCGTCGATGATCAGGACGGCTTTGGTTCAGAAACAACCGGCCGCATCGCTGTCGCCTACTCTGCGAGCGAGACCCTGACCCTGCGCGCCAGCTGGGGGCAAGGGTTCAAGGCGCCGAGTATTTTTCAGTCGACTTATATTTGCAGCTTTTGCGGTCTGACCGAACCGAACAGGAACTTGCGCCCTGAAACCTCTGAAGCGTTTGATATCGGGCTTGATTGGCGCGCAGCTGATGGCCGCGCTGAAGCCGGCATCACTGTGTTCGACCAGGAGTCGGAAGACCTGATCGATTTTTCCTTCACCGCCGGCTACGACAATATCGCATTTGTCGAGAGCCAGGGGGTCGAGCTGTACGGGTCTTACCGTTTGACCGAGCAAGTCACTATCTCCGGCAATTACGCCTATATCGACGCCCAGGACGGCGCTGGACAGGTGCGGGTTCGCGTGCCCGAGCATTCCGGCGATATTCGGCTGTCTTATGACCCGGATGGTCCCTTCTCCGGCACGGTTCTGGTGCGATATAATGGCGAGGAAATGGACGATACCGACTTTGACGGAACCCCCGACACCCCCATCGACAGCTGGACCCGCGTCGATGTCACCGCCAGCTACGACCTGAATGACCGCCTTGAGCTGTTCGCGCGGATCGAGAACCTGTTCGACGAAGACTATCAGCAGGTTCTCGGCTATGGCACGCCAGATCTATCGGGATCCATCGGTATTCGTTTAAGGTACTGATTGGATGTTCAGGCTGACTTTCCTCATCGCGCTTTTCGGTCTTGTCAGTTGTGGCAAGCCGATTTCGGTAAGTTCCCCCACGTCCGAACGGCCGATGCGGATTGTCAGTCTGGATTATTGCGCCGACCAATATGTGCTCAAACTGGCGGATCGCGATCAGATCCTGGCTTTATCGCCAGATGCCGGGCGAGACTTCTCATTCATGCGGGACGAGGCGCATGGGCTGCCAAAGGTCCGCGCGCTGGCCGAAGACGTGCTGGTCCTCAAGCCGGACCTGGTTGTGCGCTCTTATGGCGGCGGGCCGAATGCCGCAAAACTGTTTCAACACGCTGGCATTCCGGTGCTGCAAGTCGGGTGGGCGAACGCGATTCACGGCGACGGCGACGGCACCATCTCGAGCGTGATCGCTGATCTCGCGGCGGGTCTCGGACAGGCCGAGCGCGGCGAGGCCTTGATCGCGGAGTTTTCCCAGCGCCTGACCCGCATCCGCGCTGATGCCAGCGGCAAATCCACGCTCTACATGACCCCGACAGGCGTCACCACAGGCGGCGAAACCATGGTCCACCAAATGATGCAGGCCGCAGGCCTGAACAATTTCGTCGACACGCCGGGATGGCACAGCCTGCCGCTTGAGCGGCTGGCCTATGAGCGACCGGACATGGTCGCAGCAGCCTTCTTCGGCGCTCGGCCCGATCCCAGAAATGCCTGGAGCCCATCACGCCACCCGATCGCCAAACGAGAAATGCGTGAGACCCCGCGCGTGGATCTTGAAGGCGCCTGGATCGGTTGCGGCGGCTGGTTCATTCTTGAGGCGGTTGAAGCCCTCGCAGCTGGGGCTGGCGCTGATGGTTGAACGCTGGCTGACCCCGGGGCTTTGCCTGCTCTGCGCCCTGGCAATCTTCGCCGCATGTCTGCTCGGCTCGACCGCCTTGCCGATGGAGCGAGTGCTGGCGGCTTTCCTTGGCGGCGCCGATGCGTCAGATCGCCTGGTCGTCTGGACCATTCGCCTGCCGCGCGCGATGGCCGCCTTTTTCACTGGCGCGGCGCTCGGGATCAGCGGCGCGGCCTTGCAGGGGCTGCTTCGAAACCCGCTGGCGGAACCAGGCGTCCTCGGGGTCTCGGCCTCGGCCTCACTGACTGCCACGTTCGCCTTGTATTTCGGCCTGGTGGCGCTGAACCCCTGGATCCTGCCTTTCGCCGCCATTACCGGTGCGCTGATCGCCACGGCGTTGCTGGCCCTGGCAGCAACGCGCACGCAATCTGTGGTCACGCTGATCCTGATCGGGGTTGGCCTGTCCAGTTTCTCCGGTGCCTTGATGAGCCTGCTCATGAACCTGGCGCCGAACCCGTTTTCACTCGCCGACATGATCAACTGGATGCTGGGCTCGGTTGCTAATCGCAGCTTTGACGAAATCGGCCTGGCCTTGCCGTTCATTGCCGGCGGTGCCGCCCTGCTTCTGTTCACCCGGCGCGGCCTGTCAGCCCTGACGCTGGGCGAGGAAGCCGCCTCCGGGATTGGCCTGAATCTGCAACGCCAGCGAATCTGGACCGTGTTCGGCGCGGGCCTGGCGACGGGTGGCTCGGTCGCGCTGGCCGGAGCGATCGGCTTTGTCGGCATTGTCGCGCCGCACATGGTCCGACCATTTGTCCGCCATGATCCGGCCCGGTCGCTCATTCCGTCTGCGCTGCTCGCCGGGCTCATCCTGGTGATTGCAGATATCTTCGTCCGGCTCCTGCCAAGCACGAATGAGCTGAAGCTGGGCGTCGTCGCCGCGTTGATCGGGGCGCCGGCCTTTGTCTGGATCGCCATGCAGAGACGGGGCGGCCATGACTGACTTGAAAGCCGCAAACCTGATCCTCGACAAAGCCGGCGCGACTCTGGTCGATGAGGCGAGTTTCACATTGTCGCCTGGCGAACTGGTCATCCTGCTTGGCCCCAACGGCGCCGGCAAGACCAGCCTCATTCGCACCGCCCTCGGCTTGCAGGTGCCGACCTCCGGCACCGCCACGCTCGGCGGGGACGACACCCGCCACCTGTCGCCGGGTGCGCGCGCCCGGCAAATTGCCTATCTGCCGCAGACCCGGCCGCTGGCCTGGCCTAATCAGGTCCAGGACGTGGTCGCGCTCGGCCGCTTCAGCCATGGCGCCTCACTCGGCAAGCTGAGCGGAGAGGATGCGATTGCGGTGGAGCGCGCCATGCTCGCTTGTGACCTGAGCCAGCTGGCAAAGCGGTCCACCGGATCGCTGTCAGGCGGCGAGCTCGCCCGGGTCCATTGTGCCCGTGCCTTCGCCACCCAAGCCCGCTTGCTGATCGCGGACGAGCCGACCGCGGCGCTCGATCCGCGTCACCAGTTCCGAATTCTCGATCTGATTAAGACCTTTGTCGATGATGGCGGCGGCGCCCTCTTGGTCCTGCACGATATCGAACTTGCCGCGCGCTATGCCACGCGTCTGATCTGGATGAAGGGTGGCAGGATCGTCGCAGACGGGACCCCGGCTGAAACCCTGACGCCAGAACGATTGTCAGAGGTCTATCAGGTCACGGCGCGTCTGGAGGCCGGTCGCCTGGTCATGGATGGCGCGCTGTGACCGGCACGGCGCTGATGCTGCAAGGCACCGGATCGGATGTCGGAAAATCCGTTCTCACCGCCGCCCTGTGCCGGATCGCAAAGCAAAACGGGCTGCGCGTCGCGCCATTCAAGCCGCAAAACATGTCCAATAATGCCATGGCCTGCGCCGGCGGCGGCGAGATTGGCCGCGCCCAAGCCTTGCAAGCCAGAGCCGCCGGCCTCGACCCGCATGTCGACATGAACCCGGTGCTGTTGAAACCGCAGACGGATCGCATGGCGCAAGTGGTCGTGCACGGCGAGGCGGTGAACGCGATGCAAGCCGCCGATTACATGGCCTCGCGCGATCTACTGATGGGCGCTGTGCTGGACAGCTTCCAGCGCCTGATCGCGGCATATGACCTGGTCATTGTCGAAGGCGCCGGCAGCCCGGCAGAGATCAATCTGCGGGCCCGCGATATCGCCAATATGGGTTTCGCACGCCGCGCCGGCGTGCCGGTCTGCCTGATCGGCGATATCGACAAAGGCGGGGTGATTGCCAGTCTGGTTGGCACCAAGGCCGTGCTTTCACCAGGGGATGCGCAGATGATCAAAGGCGTCCTGATCAACAAGTTTCGCGGCGACCCGGCGCTGTTTGAAGACGGCATTCGGGCGATCGAAACACAGACCAAGTGGCCTTGCTTCGGGGTTGTGCCCTGGCTGCGGGCACCGGCCTTGTTGCCCGCCGAGGATGCAGTGTCGCTGTCTGGCGGCGCCAGTGCCCGGCCAGGCGCGCTGAAAATCGCGGCGCCAATGCTGCCGCGCCTGGCCAATTTCGACGATGCAGATCCGCTGCGGCTCGATCCTGGCATTGACTTCAAATGGATCCCGCCGGGCACGCCTTTGCCCCGCAATGCCGACTTGATCATCCTGTTCGGAACCAAGTCCACGATCGGCGATCTGCAATTCCTGCGGGCGCAGGGCTGGGATCATGACCTGATTGCGCATGCCCGGGCTGGCGGGCGCGTGCTCGGCATTTGCGGCGGCTATCAGATGCTGGGGCAAAAGATCAGCGATCCGGACGGTTATGACGGCCCGGCCGGGTCGGTGCCCGGGCTGGGCCTGCTCGATGTGACGACCGTGATGACTCAGGCCAAGCAAGTGTTGCCCGTGACCGCCACCTGTGCCCGCACCGGACTGCCGGTCAGCGGCTATGAAATCCATGTCGGCGAAACCACCGGCCCGGACACCGAGCGCCCCTTCTGCGTCCGCCGCGGCGCACCGGACGGGGCGCGCGCTGCAAGCAACCGAATCCAGGGCACTTATCTGCACGGCATCTTTGCCGAAGACGCCTTTCGGCAAGCCTGGCTGACACAAGCGGGCGCGGCGTTGACCAGCGAGATGAATTTCGAGGCGCGTATAGACGCTGCGCTCGATGAGCTCGCCGCTGAGGTCGCAGACGCTGTTCAAGTCGATGCGCTGCTCAAGCTTGCCCGCGTCCCGGATCTGTCAGCCGCCCCCGGATGAGCCGCCTGGAATGACAAAGGGCGACCCTGAACGGATCGCCCTTCACCTTACGTCCCCCGGCCCAAGCCGGGATGAATTGGCGGATTACCAGCGCTTGGAGATGGTCACACCATAAGTGGATGGCTCAGTCAGGAACACGTTCGTGAACAGGCCTGAACTATCATCGGTGAGATAAGCCCCGGTGATCACCTCTTCGTCGGTAATGTTCTTGCCGAACACTTCAACCGTCCAGTCATTCTCGGTGTTCACCAGCTGCAGGGACAAGTTGATATTGTCCCAGCTCTCCAGAACGTCTCGCTGGGTGTTCCAGACGCGGCTGAACGAATCAGCCTGGTAGTAGTAGTCACCGCGGAGACGCACATCCCAGGCTTCGTCAAACAGGCTTTCCCAGGTGTATTCGGCGCCGAAATTGAAGGTTGTCTCAGGCGTACCTGGCAGGGCATTGCCGTCGAGATTCTTCGCATCACCGTCAAATGGCGTCAGGCCGCCAATCGTTTGCAACTGACCGTTGCTGTCCGTGTAGGTCACATCCGGCACACCGAATGCAGCCTCAGCGCCAGCAAAGGCACCAGAGCAGAGCCCCAGCGTGGCGCCAGGTCCGACACCAGGAACCGTGCCTGCCTGAATCGCGCCGAGAATGGTCGCATAACCAGCCGCTGATACGACACAGTTAGACGCCCCGACAAACTGTTTCAGGACGACCAGATCGCTCCGGCCATTGGTCCGATCCAGTGTATCCACACCCCATGTGTCAACGACCTGGGCATCGAGGAAACCAAGGTTGGCATTGACCACGAAGGTCGAGGCCGGGTTCCAGATGGTCTCCAGTTCGAGGCCGGTGATTTCAGCGTCAACGTTGAAGTTGGCTGAAGTTCGGTTGACGATCTGCGAGATCTGGTAGCCTTCATAATTATACAAGAAGGCCGTACCGTTGAGCTGCATTGCGCCGCCTGCGAGCGTGTTCTTGGTCCCGATTTCGTAGGAGTCCACGAATTCAGGCTCAAACGCTGCCGGGAATGCATTCGGGTTCTCGGTTGGTTGTGGCGGGTTAATACCACCGCCCTTATAGCCGCGAGAATAGAAGGCATAGAACAGGCTGTCCTCAGACCATCCAAGATCCGGCGCCCAGTCGAAACCAACCCGTCCGGTGGTTTCTTGGAACCCGGCCTCAGTGGTGCCGGTTCCGGCCAGCGGATTGCCAATATCTGCGATTGACTGAGACAGGAATGTCGGGATGCGGCGGACTTCCTTCTGGTCATCGGTGTAACGCAGACCAGCAGTGATGGTCAGGTCATCATTGACGTCGAAATAGCCTTCACCGAACATCGCGAAACTGTCGAGCTTATATGGTGTGATCGAGCGGAAATACTGCCGTGATGTACCATTCAGATTGTCGATCGGGGTTGCGCCAACATTCGCGAAATCCTCGATCGGGAACAGGACCGGACCGCCGCCCGCAACGGACCCAGCATTGATAAGCTGGTTGAAAGCGCTCGATGTGTTGAAGAACACATAATAGCTTTCCTGCAGCGCTGGTCCCTGATTGGTTTCACCATCAACCTTGATCGCACCAAGATTGAAGTTGAACGGCCCATCAAAGTCCGACTGAATGCGGAACTCGTGGGTCGTGGCTTTGCTGTCCGAGCCGGAAATATCCGCCGCACCATAGAGATTGCTGGCACCGAGCTGTGGATCGCTGACGACACCGCCTGGGAACAGGAGTGGATAAAACGCCGCAACGCCGGCCGGACCGATCGGGTGGAGGGCCGAGAATGGCCCAGGCGTTGTGTTGAACGGCACGTCGGTCGACTGCTCGTTATAGTCTTCCTGCGAGATGTTGGTCCGCTCATTATAGCTGCCGAGATAGGTCACGGTCAGCGAGTCGGTCAGGTCAAACTCACCTTTCCAAGTCAGCAAGGTCTGCTCGGTTTCGAATGTCGGATCGAACAGGGCTTCGATCACGCGCAGGTCAGCCGGAATGCCGTCTGTATTGGCATTCAGATTGATCGCATTGCCGGTGAGGGGATCCACATTACCGATCAGACCGGCGAGGAAACCATATTGTGCGCCGAGCGTGGCAGCATTGTTCAGGCCTTCCAGAGACTCTGGTGCGTCGAGGGCATTGTCCACACAGCCCTGGCTGGTGATCAGCTGATCAAGCGCGGTAATGGCGATGCCATTAAAGCTGGTCTTGGTCGGATCCTGATCACAGAGCTGCTTGCCTGAGCGCAGACGCGAGTCATCTTCATTGAAGTGCTCGGCAATGAACAGGGTACGGAAACGATCGGTTGGTTCGAACGCGAACGAGGCCCGGACCGCATACAGGTCGCGGCTGTCGACATCATTGCCAGTGGTCAGATTGGTCACATAGCCATCGCGCGACAGGTACGACCCGGCGAGGCGAAGCGCCGCCTTCTCACCGAATGGCAGATTCACCATGCCCTTGGCTTTCAGCGTATTGTGATTGCCATAGGTCAGCTCCGCGTCGGCCTGGAATTCCTCGAGCACAGGCTTGGCGGTAATCACGTTGACCACACCACCGGTGGCGTTCCGGCCATACAGCGTTCCTTGTGGACCGCGCAGTGATTCGACCCGCTCCACGTCGTAGAATTCCGCTTCGAAGAAACTGTTGGTGAACAGCGGCACGTCATTCATGTGGATACCGACACCGGCATCCGCGCTGGTCGTCACCGCATCGACCCCGATGCCGCGAATACGGAAGTTGAAGCCGCCAAAGTTGCCTTTAGTGAAGTTCACGTTTGGAATCGCCTTGACCAGGTCTGGGCCGCCGGCGAGCTGCATGGCGTCCAGCGCTTCCTCGTCAAAGGCCGAAACCGCGATTGGAACATCCTGGATTGATTCTTCGGTCTTCTGCGTGGTCACAACCACGGTGCCGAGGGTACGTGCATCCTCATCCTGATCTTGCGCGACCGCCGCCGGGGCAGCCAAGGACAATGCCAATGCTGACGCACCTGCGAGCAAGACGTAATTCGAACGTCGTGAGACTTTCATGGATTAACTCCTCCCATGGCGCCTTCGGGTTTCAGGTCGCCAAAATTGATATGTTTTCTGCGGATCTACGTGCTTTGCGCAAACCTCAAATCGATGACACGACGGAGAGAGACCGTTTGTCAATCATTTACGCCGCGTCCGGTTGAAAACTTCCGCACTGTGTGTGGCAAACTCCACAGCATGATTTCAGCTGTTCGCGACCACGCGCGATCACTGAAAGCCAAGGGCTGCATGGTCAGTAGGGCAGAAAATGGTGCCCCCACACGGACTCGAACCGCGGACCTACGGATTACAAATAAGTTGCGCGACGACGGTCTGTTCCACGATGAACGCTACACAAGTCAATATTGCCGACGGAAAAAACACTTCCCTGAAGTGCTCTTATAGACACTGACGATCCAGCAGCATTGACGGAAAAAATTTGCGTTGTTTCAACCGACCAAACTATAAGCGCAGTAATCCTCGAATCTTCGACATTCCAAACAACTCTGTGCCATGCTTAATCCTCAATACGAATACATCGCGTATATTGATGAAGCGGGCGACCCAGGACTCAAGAAAGTTAAACCGCTCGACAAGAACGGTGCGAGTGAGTGGTTGATCCTTTCAGGGGTTCTCATTCGGAGAGCATACGAGCCGGAGGTATCCAGGTGGAACAAAGACCTTCTCAATCTGTGCGGTTCACATCAGACCAAGCAGCTACATTTCAGGAAGCTGAAACCCGCGAAGCAGATCATTGCGTGCGAGTACTTTTCTGAGCTACCCGTCAGGGCGTTCGTGGTCGCCTCCAACAAGAAAAACATGAAAGGTCACCGGAACCCTTTTGCGGACGCGGTAAGCGATACGTTAGTCGGCCGATTGAACAAGTCGCAATGGTTTTACTATTGGCTGAGCAGAATATTGCTCGAAAAGATGTCGGACTATGCATACCGACATTCGGTGCACATTATCGGCGAACCTCAAAAAATGAAGATCGAGTTCAGCCACCGAGGTGGTTTACGATACAACGAAATAGTCGAGTACTATAGACTGCTTAGCCAACACGATCGAGACGACACACAACACATCAAATACGACGGCATCAACTGGGAAGTTATCGATCGATCTCTGATCGACGCGTATCCGCATCATAGTCGTGCTGGATTGGTGCTCCCTGATATTGTCGCGAGCTCCTTCTTTACCGCATGCGATCGCGAAGATCGCGGAAAGCCGCCCGATCCTCGCTCAGCGTTCAAACTGGATTCTCGAATGGCGCGGCGCCGAGAAACAAACGACTCGTTGCCGGCAGGGTATGGGGTGAAACTGATGCCCTCCATGCGCGTGGCAGCTCTTGATGCCCAACAAGCTAGAATCTTCAAACATTACGGGTATCGGTAGGTGCGGGTCCCGGGCCGCTTTTCTTAGCGGTCAGCTAGCCCAGCTTCGAAGAAATGCTGAGCGTACCGCCAAGTGCCAAGGGCGCGACCCTCAACGCGGACACCGGCGACCCTCTTCGATTATATAGGGAAGATTCGCAAAAATCAATAATCCTGATTAGAATCAAGAGGTTGCCATAACCCATTGATCCGACTCCCCTTTTTTGCTTCGAGCGGATTTTTGATAAATTCTTGTTGTGTTCCGCACCGACCGTTTTCTGACGGAAAAGCACGATTTTTGACGGAAAAACTATCGCACATACGATACCGCTCGTGCTGCAGTGTTTATTGCAGTATGGCTGGTGCCCCCACACGGACTCGAACCGCGGACCTACGGATTACAAATCCGTTGCTCTACCAGCTGAGCTATAGGGGCACTGGCCGGGTCTTTATCTTGCACCTCGGCAAAGCGCAAGGCGTCATCACAAGATCATGCAGTTGCCACAATTGATCCCTGATCGGGCATGTTTTCGCCTTCTGCGCTGCGTTTGCTGAGCCCAAGCAAGACGGGAGCTGAACATGATCAAAACGCTGACCTCCACAGCCAGTCTGACCGCCGCCCTGGCTGGCGCCTTGGCCATCCCGAGCGTCGCCAGTGCCCAGCCTTTGCCAGCGCCGCCAACCACTGCTTACACGCCGCCTGCCGCCAGCGACTGCGCCGGGGAAACGTTGCAGGTCTATTTCCCAGCCGGGACCAGCGCGCTGACGCCGGCCTCGCGCGCCATCCTCGAAGCCGCCCAGACGCGGCTTGAAGGCTGTATCCTCGGACAGATTTCCCTGAATGCTTCTGCGGCTGACGCGCGGTCCGAGGCAGAAGCTCAATCTCTCACCGCCGCGCGTATCGAAACCGTTTCTGTGGCACTGTCCAAATATCAGCTGCAAGGCATGCGGGTCGACACCGGCACCGATGCCACCGACCCGGCCAGCACGCTGTGGACGCCGATGGATCGCAAAGTCGAGATCCGCGTCGCTGCCTGGGCGCCTGAAATCAGCTAGGCCGCCATCGCCCCGCCTCCCAGAAGCTCTCCACCTCCTTGGGCAGAGCTCAACTTGAAACCCCCGGACGGCGCCAGGCCATCCGGGGGTCTCTTTTAATCCGGGAAGCGCGCCCTAGTCGAAGAAGGACAGGATTGCGCAGGCCGCGACAAAAGTCAGAACCGTATACCCGCTATTGATCAATAGCAGCTCCCAGGAATGGGTCGGCGAATAGACATAACCGTACATTTGCAGCGGCACGCCAATCAGAAGCGCCATCCACAGTCCGAACAGCGCCGCCGTATCCAGTTTGGTGATGCTCTTCTGTTTCATATGCCAGCCAAGCCCAAAGGTCAGCAGCAGTGAAATCACGAAGCCGGCAGGCATCCAGAGTGGGCTTTGCCCTTCAAACATTTGCTCTGTGTAGCCACTCGCGGCCATCCAGGCGTCGGACATCAGCATTCCATACCAGATGAAGCCGAGCACCCACATCGCGAGCGCCCCGAGCACGAGACCTAATATATTTACACCTGCAATTTTTGGCATTGTTCCCTCCTTAAGGATGTTCCAATTATCCCCACGCGCGATTAGGAAGGCACAGCTTCTGCGGCCGAATCCGCCTAACGCAGCGTAAACCTTTGTACGGGAACATGAATCTTGAGTAAACGCCGGATCCTGATCACCTCTGCCCTGCCTTATATCAATGGCATCAAGCATCTCGGGAATCTCGCCGGCTCGATGCTGCCCGCCGACGTGTATGCGCGCTTCCAGCGCCTGCAAGGCCATGATGTGCTGTATATCTGCGCCACGGATGAGCATGGCACGCCAGCCGAACTCGCCGCGCAGGCAGCAGAGATGAGCGTACAGGCCTATTGTGATGAACAGCATGAGATCCAGCGCTCCGCAGGCGACGGGTTCTCGCTGTCTTATGACTGGTTCGGGCGCTCATCGAGTGATCAGAACAAGGCGCTGACGCAAGGCTTTGCTTATGCGCTGGAAGCCAATGGTCTGATCGAGGAGCGCGTGTCTGAGCAGGTCTATAGCGTCGATGATGGCCGCTTCCTGCCCGACCGCTATGTCGAAGGCACGTGTCCGCATTGCGATTATGAAAAGGCCCGCGGCGACCAGTGTGATAATTGTGGCCGCCTGCTCGACCCGGTGGATCTGAAAAATCCGTATTCGGCCGTGTCCGGCGGCACCAATATCGAGATCCGGGACACCGCCCACCTATTCCTGTTGCAGTCCAAAATGCAGGACAAGATCCGCGACTGGGTCGAGGCCGCGACGGATTGGCCGCAACTGGCCCGCTCGATCGCGCTGAAATGGCTGGATGAAGGCCTGCGCGACCGGGCCATCACGCGCGACTTGAAATGGGGCGTGCCGGTGACCCAGCCAGACGGATCAATCCGGCCCGGCTTCGAGGACAAGGTCTTCTATGTCTGGTTCGATGCGCCGATTGAATATATTGCCGCGACCGAGGAATGGGCGACGGCGACCGGCAATGACGCAAAAGTCTGGTGGCGCACCGAGCACGGCGCGCAGGATGTCGAATATGTCCAGTTCATGGGCAAGGATAATGTCGCCTTCCATACCGTTTCCTTCCCGGTAACGATTTTCGGGTCGCAGCAGGACTGGAAGACGGTCGACAAGCTGAAGGCCTTTAACTGGGTGACCTGGTATGGTGGCAAATTCTCGACCAGCCAGAAACGCGGCGTGTTCATGGATCAGGCGCTCGAGCTGCTCCCGGCGGATTATTGGCGTTGGTATTTGATGGCCAATGCACCTGAAGGGTCTGACGCCGCCTTTACCTGGGAAGGGTTCCAGGCCGCGATCAATTCCGACCTTGCCAATGTGCTCGGCAATTTCGTCAATCGAATCACCAAATACACAGTCAGCAAGTTTGACGGCGCCCTGCCCTCGGCTGGCCATCCAGGCGAACATGAAAGCTGGATGGAAAGCGAGTTGAAAGCGGGCCTGACGCGGATCGCAGACCATTATGAAGCCATGGAGTTTCGCAAGGCCGCAGCCGAGACCCGGGCGCTATGGGCGGCGGGCAATGAATATCTCACCCGCGCCGAACCATGGGTAAAATACAAGAGCGATATCGATGCCGCCGCGGTCGGCGTGCGCACCGGCCTGAACCTGGTCGCCCTGTTTGCCATCATCGCGCAGCCGCTGATCCCGAACACGGCCAAGACCATTCTCGATACGCTTGGCGTGCCGGAGGATAATCGCAAATGGCCGTCGCCAGAGGATGACGGCCTGCTCGACGCCCTGCCACACGGCCTGCCGATCCAGGCGCCGCCGGTTCTGTTCCAGAAGATTGAAGATGATATGGTCGCCGAATGGACCGAGCGGTTCGGCGGCGAAGCGAGCTGAGCCATGCCTCTCCAGAACCGCGTTGATCCTTTTGGCCTCATTCACGCGGTTCCCGATCGCGGCACCTTGATGGGCAATCGCGGCGGCTGTTTTCACACCGCGGACAAGACCCTCAAACCGACCCATTGGAAGACAAGGCAATGGATCACCTGCGTGCTGGAATTCAAAGGCCGGCAGCGCCAGCTGATGCGCGAAAACAGCTATACTGAGCTGTTCTTCCTCGACGAAGTCACCGCCCTCGCAGCTGGGCATCGGCCTTGTTATGAGTGCCGCTATGCAGACGCCAAACGGTTTCGCGAGGCGCTGGTGCGGTCCGGCGTGTTTCGCTATCGCCCGAAAGCCAGCGACCTCAGTGACGCCATTGCTGGTGAGATCCAGGACATTGTCCGGGGCAAGTCGGAACGCGAGCAAGTCGGGACAAGCGAGCTGCCGGATGGCGCTATGTTCACCACTGGCGCCGCGGCCTTCCTGAAATGGCAGGAGTGCGCCTATCCGTGGTCATTTTCCGGCTATGGCGCGCCGCAGGACTTGCCTGAACATGCGCTTCGGCTAACCCCGCATATTACCTGCCAGGCGCTGGCGCACGGATATGTGCCGCACGTGCATGCGAGCTTGAGACCTGCCCGCTAGGCCGGCATCTCTATTGATGAGGACGGATGAATATCCTTGCGCGGGCAATGCCTGCGCAAATTGGGCGTGGCACGAAGCCGCCTAGTCGACCGGCCGGGTCACGATCAATTCATTGATCCGGCGCGCCTTCTCTTTGGCAAACAGGACATTGTGCAAGTACCAAACCTCGCCATCGCCAAGCGTGATTTCGATATCGCCGGTCACGATCAGGCCCAGCATGCGGTGGCGCAGGAAATCATCTTTGAGATACTTGCAGCGCGCATTGGCGCCGCTTTCGGCGCGGTCGCCGCTGCCCCAGAATACCCGTTCGCGCACCTGCCCAGGAACGATTTCGTAGAACTTCACCTTGTCAAAGCCGAAGATCATCACCGCCCACATGATGAAGACCGAAACGCCGATAAACCAGTAGAAGGACTGGCTCATGCGAATATCCAGCCCGCCAATGAATGCAGCGACTGGCCCGGAAAGGTTCGCCGTTGCCAGCAGGATCGCCCCGATCAGCAGGATCAGGCCGAGGATCACTGAATTGGCGCCGCGCAGTTTCACGGTCGTCGAGAAAATCACAAAGATCAGCACAAAAACGAATGTCTGTCCTTGCACCCGCGCCGCGGCTTCCGTGCCTTCGCCGCCGACAAACATCGAGACAAATCCGAACACAAACCCCAGCAGCCAGATCGGCCACCAGTACAGGATCGGGGAATGGGTGTAGAGTTTCAGCGCCGTGAGCTGATTCAGCGCATCTTGCACATGGCCGTGCGGGTGCGCTTCTGTCGGGGTTGGGGCGTCAGGTGTTTCAGACATATCGCGATCCCTCCATCACTCCGCAGAGCTTAGCAAGACGGACCAGCAATACAAATCCAAATTTTGCCAGATCAGCTTTTGGCGTCTTCGCGCGCTTCGGCATTCTTCAAGGCCTGGCGCTGTTTCAGGGCCATCAGGGCCATGCCGCGAAACAAGGTGCCGCGATCTGCGGCCGTCTTGTAGCTGAGGCGTTTATACACCGTGATCATGCCATCACAGACGGCGGTGGCGTTTTTGCCGCGTGGCTCGTCCTCGGCATTCAACAGGGTAAACATGTCGGCGACGGCCGGCTCGGAGCTGGACAGATTGACCATCCAGTTGATGACTTCCTTGTCAGATGCCGCGCGGCGATTAGCCAGTTCCTTGGGCGCGCTGAGCAGGTCCACGACCAGCTGCATCTCACGCTTGCGCAGCTCGGCCGGGTATTTTTCGACTTTTTCCGGCGGCAAGCCTTCAATCGAGCGGACACAATCGCCGGAATTTTCGGCGTTCAGATGCTCATAAGTCATGATGATCACATCGATCATGTCTTTGACATTGTCATCGCTGGCGCTGCGCGACAGCAACAGGATCTCGTCCAGGAAAACCTCGCGCATTTGCAGGCCAGCCACATAGCTGGCCTCGCGCGCTGGGCGACCGCGGCCAAACTCACGCAAGGCAATATTGCGAAACTTGCCATACACCCGCGGGCGGCGTTCCTTCAGAACCAGAAAAATCTCGCCATACATGTCGCCTTCATCAGCGAGACGCTGGACCTCGGCATCAAACATGGCCGGGTCGACGGGCTCGCCGCCGCCACAGGCAGAAAGACCGAGAATGCTGGCGGCCACAAAGGCGGCTTTGAATGTGCTGCGAAGTGTCATAATCACCCTTCGGGCGCGCGTGCCTGCGCCCCCCTTGTCTTCCACAATCATTGCCGTCACCATGGCACGGTTACCTTAATATGCTGATAAGTGAGGCCTCATGTTTCGATCGGTTCCAGTAATCTCTTCAATCGCCATTGCCGCTGTCCTGGGGGCTTGTGCGCACGCACAGGACAGCTCTCAGAGGGTCGAAATCACGGCCGATATGCCGACTGCCGGAACCAATCTGATCGACCTCTACACCTATTTTCACGCCAATCCGGAATTGTCGTTCAAGGAAGTCCGCTCCTCGACGATTATGGCCAATGAACTGCAAAGCCTCGGATTTGAAGTGACCACGGGCCTTGGCGATGCGTGGACCAAGGCGAAGTCCTTGCGCGACAATGGCGTCGTGCGCGACGGGGTTGGCGGTTATGGCGTGGTCGGCGTCTATCGCAATGGCGACGGGCCGACTGTGCTCATTCGCGCTGACATGGACGCGCTGCCCGTGGCCGAGCGGACTGGTGTGCCGCACGCCTCGCGCATCATTGACGAGACCTGGACCGGCGTCACCAATGGCGTCATGCATGCTTGCGGGCACGACATCCACATGACCAGCTGGGTCGGTACGGCGCGCGAACTGATTGCTGCCAAGGATGACTGGTCAGGCACCCTGATCATGATCGCACAGCCGGCTGAAGAGCTTGGCAATGGCGCCCAGGCGATGATTGCCGATGGCCTGTTCGAGCGCTTCCCGCAGCCGGATTACAATCTTGCCCTGCACGTCTCGGCCAGTGTGCCGAGCGGCAAGGTCGCCTATTCTTCCGGTTTTGCCCTGGCCAATGTCGACAGCGTCGATATCACCGTCAAAGGTGTCGGCGGACATGGCGCCTATCCGCATACGACCAAGGACCCGGTCGTGGTCGGGGCCTCGATTGTCACCGCGATCCAGACTCTGGTCTCGCGCAATGTCAATCCGCAGACCCCGGCTGTGGTCACGGTGGGATCGTTCCAGGCCGGTGCCAAGCACAATATCATTTCCGATGAAGCCAAACTGCTGCTGACCGTACGCTCTTATGATGACGAGACGCGCGCCATGCTGCTGGACGGTATCAAACGCATCGCCAAGGCCCAGGCGCTGGCTTTCGGCGCGCCGGAGCCGGACATTTTCATCGAACCGGATTACACCCCGTCGACCTATAATGACCCGGACCTGTCGGCCAAAGCCGCAGCCGCAATCGGCGCCGTGATCGGCGCTGACAATATCTCCGAGGTCGATCCGGTCATGGGCGGCGAGGATTTCAGCCAATATGGCCGCACGGATGCCAAGATCCCGAGCATGATCTTCTGGGTCGGCGCGGTGGAGCCTGACAAATGGCAAGCCGCGCAAGATAGCGCACTCGGCCTGCCCTCCTTGCACTCCCCCTTCTTTGCGCCAGATTACGCGCCAACCATCGAGACCGGTGTGAAGAGCATGACAGCTACGGCGCTGGCGCTGTTTCAGGATGGCTGATCGCGCATGCACTTGATCTTTGTCTATGGCCCGCCCGCTGCCGGCAAATATACGGTTTCGCGCCGCGTCGCAGAGCTGACCGGCCTGCCGTTGTTTCACAATCATCTCGTGGTCGATGCCGTCGCCGCAGTGTTCCCATTCGGGAGCGAGAATTTCATGCGCCTGCGGGAACAATTCTGGACCGACATGTTCGAAGCCGCGGCAGCAGAAGGAAAATCCCTGATCTTCACCTTCCAGCCGGAAAACTCGGTCAATCCGGACTTCCCGGCGCAGGTCCAGAACGTGGTCGAAGGCGCGGGTGGCCAGGTGACTTTCGTGCACCTTCAGCTGTCACGCGAAGGACAGCTTGAGCGCGTTGCCAATCTGGATCGCGCCAAGTTCGGCAAGCTGCGCGATGTCGAGATCCTGAAAGCCAATCTGGATCAGTTCGAAGCCAGCACCAAAGCCATGCCGGCGCCCGACCTTGTCATTGATACGGAACAAACCGATCCTGAAATGGCGGCTTCACTGATCGTGCAGCGAATCAACGCCGCTTGACGCCCCCCGCGCAGGCCACGCCTCACTGATACGGACAGTCAGTCGAGTTGCCGGTGTCATTTGTCGATTCGGTCTTGCCTTCTGTGCCGCTCGAAAGCTTGCACATATTATTGGTGAGGGTTTGCCCCCCCATTTTGTACTGCTGGGTATAGGTATAGCTGCTTTGCGGCAGGCCTGCCTGGTAAATTCGCGGATTGTCCTTTCGACAACTCTCATTATCGCCGAGCGCGATATACGCCTTCAACCAGACTTCCGAGCCATCCGGAACATCGCCGAATTTTTCCAGATCGAGGCAGAACCCGCGGGCTTTGCTCAGATCCTTGGTGAATTTGTTCGACTTGTGATCGCCCTCAGGCGTGATCCATTTCAGCTCAATGTCGCTGATCGTGTAATTGCCATCATTCTGCAAATGCAAATAGCGCACGGGATGGGCTGTATCCGCCGTCGCAGCCAAACCGGCCACGCAAGTCACGCCCGCCATCAGGCCGATCAGGCGACCGGCAGCTTTTGCGGTGATTGTATCGATGATCATGTCTCGCCCTCGCTCGATTTGCGGCCTGTGTTCGGACAAGCAATGATCCATTCTCGGCCGGATTTTTCGCCTGTCAGATCCGGCAATCGCAGGTGGCCGCCTCAGCTTCTCGCCGCGAGACCCCTAGTCTGTGCCCGGCGGGCTTGTAAGGTCAGGATCGAATAGACATGAGGTAACGCAAGATGGATGTCAGCACGGCCGTCAAGCAACGCATTTCAACCCGGGGGTTTCTCGACACGCCGCTGCCCAAGGCCGATGTCGAGCAATGGCTGAAAGATGCCCAGCGCTCGCCCTCTGGCGGCAACCTGCAGCCCTGGCGTGTGATCGCCGTCACTGGTGAAGCGCGCGACAAAGTCGTGCAACTCGCCGCTGCGAAACTGTCCGGCAATCCGCGCGGTGAACCGACCGATCGCCCGATCTATCCGGACCATATCACCGAGGCTCAAAATGCCCGCCGGTTCCGGGTTGGCGAGATGATGTATGAAAAGATCGGCATTCCGCGCGACGACAAGCCCGGTCGGATGGCCTGGTTCATGCGCAATTACAATTTCTTCAATGCGCCAGTCGCTTTGTTTTTTGTCCTGGATGAACGGGTCGGCCATGGCCAATGGGGCCATACTGGCATGCTGATGCAGACCCTGGCCCTGCTGGCTGAAGAGCGCGGCTGGGGCACTTGCATGCAGGAATGCTGGGGCATCCTGCGCCCAAGCCTGAAGGAACATTTTGGCCTGGATGAGCATGAGATGGTCTGGTGCGGCATGGCGGTCGGCATCCCGGACAAGGATGATCCGGTGAACCAGCTCTATACCGAGCGCGCAGAGCTGGAAGAGTTTGCAGAGCTAAGAGGGTTTTAGCCCTTTTCCCTCCCCATTCACGCCACACTGGCCGGGCACGCTGCAGCGATGGACCTGACCCGCCGATCGACGCTTGCCAGCCTGTTTTCCTTGCCGCTCCTGCCGAGCGTCGCTTCCCGGCACGAGACCAAGGCGGCCAGCCTGATCGTCAAGGCCCGCACACAGATCGGTGTCACCACGCGGTATGACGGGGCCTATGTCGCACTCGATTATCCCGGCGGCGACGTGCCGGCAGATCGCGGGGTCTGTATCGATGTCATCATCCGGGCTTATCGCGAAGCCTTTGCCTTCGACTTCCAGCAACATGTGCATGAGGACATGGCCGCTCATTTCAGCGCCTATCCCAAGCGCTGGGGCCTGACCCGGACCGACCGGAACATCGACCATAGGCGGGTCCCGAATGTCGAAACCTGGTTGCGCCGGCATGGCCATGAATTGCCTGCTTCAGACTGGCAACCTGGCGACCTGATGACCTGCCGGGTCGGCGGCCGCCTGCCGCATATCGGCATTCTCTCCAGTCGCAAGGATGGGCGCGGCCGGTGGAAAGCCATCCACAATATCGGCCTCGGCACGCTCGAGGACAGCCGCATCTGGGCTTATGGCGACAAGCGCCGGTTCCGATTCCTGCCTAGCTGAGCATCATCCGCAAGCGCAGCAAGTGCTCGTCCCAGCCTTTGTCATGCCCGGTCAGTTCGCCAAATGTGGTGATGCCTTCATGGGTCAGGGTCAGCTGCGTGCCGCCCTCGACCGCCAGCAGCTCCCAGGTGACGGTGGTGATGATGCCATCCAGCCATTGATGCGTGAATGTGTGCACCAGCTTGTGTGGCGGGTCGACTTCCAGAACATCGCCCCACATCAGCTTGCGATCCGCTTTGTCGTCATGGAAGCTGTAATATTGAAAGGAGGCCGGCGCGCTGAGATCGCGATCGGTTTCGTGAAACCATTGCGCGAGCTTTTCCTTCTGGGTGATATAGCGCCAGACCTTCTCTGGATCGGCCTTCAGGTAAATTGTTTTCACCATCACCGGTTTAGTCATCATCAGCCTCCACTGCTTGTTTGAGATCTGCGAGTTTCTCGTCCCAGAACTGGCTGAAGAATCTTAGCCAGTCAGCGACGGTCTTGAGCGTTTCAGGCTGCAAACGGTGCAGCCGTTCGCGGCCGCTGGTGCGGATGCGGATCAAACCGCCCTGCTCGAGGATTTTCAGATGCTTGGTGACCGCCGGGCGCGTCATCTCAAAGTTTGCAGCAATCTCGTTCAGGGACTGCTCCTTGCCTGCCAGCAACGCCATGATCGACCGCCGCGTCGGATCGGAAATTGCTCTGAACACCATTTGCTCAGTCATGATATGAAACCTTTTTGTTTCCTTTTATAGGAAACTAAATCGTTTCATGTCAAGCCCGAATTCCGAGGCTGGCGCTTCTGACAAACCGCGCTAAACAGAAGCCATGAAAATCGCGACCTGGAACGTCAATTCCATCAAAGCCCGCCTGCCCACGGTGATCGAAGTGCTCAAGGCCATCGATTGCGATGTCATCTGCTTGCAGGAAATCAAATGCGAGACCGACGCCTTTCCGTACATGGAGATCGAAGAGCTCGGCTATAATGTCGAGGCGCATGGCCAGAAGAGCTATAATGGCGTCGCCATGCTGTCGCGGTTTCCACTGGAAGACGTGGTCAAGGGCCTGCCCGGCAATGAAGCAGATGACCAGGCCCGCTATATCGAGGCGCTGGTGCTGGCCGACAATCCGGTCCGTGTCGGCGGCCTCTACCTGCCCAACGGCAATCCGGCGCCGGGCCCGAAATATGATTACAAGCTCGACTGGATGGACAAGCTCAAGATCCATGCGAGCGAGCTGCTCAAAGCCGAGGAACCAGCGATTCTGTGCGGCGATTACAATATCATCCCGCGCAGCGAGGATTGCTGGGAAGAAACCGTATGGGCGGATGATGCGCTGGCTCTGCCACAGAGCCGTGCAGCATTCCGGCGGCTGACAAATCTCGGCCTCACCGAAGCGTTTGAAGCAACCGATAATCGCGGCCACCAATACTCGTTCTGGGATTATCAAGGCGGCGCCTGGCAGAAGGATCACGGCATCCGCATCGACCATCACCTGCTCAGTCCGCAAGCGGCCGATCGGCTCGAAAGTGTCGAGATCTATCGCAAGGCGCGAGGGCTGGAAAAACCGTCAGACCATGTGCCGGTGATCGTCTCGCTGCGAGATTAGGCGCTTAGTTCCGGACACATCTGGTATTGTAGGCAGTCACCTCATCATTGAGGGACACGACCAGCATTTGCAGCGTCGATTCCTTGTCCACCAGGTCGGCTTTCAGCGTCTCATAAACCGCCTTGGTCGCATCAGCCTCGGCCGCCTGCGCCTCGCCGAAATTGCGCAAGGCTTCGGCATTCTCCCAGGCATCGCCGGCCGCCTCCACATCTTCAACCAGAGACACACGGGCCTCAGCCATGGCTTGCGCCGCGGCTTGCTTGTCCTGCAATTGCGTCGCTTGTTGCGAACAGGTGAGCGCATTTGCTGTCGGGACAGCCAGAACGAAAAAAGCGCTGAATGCGCCAAGGGCGGAAATCATTGGTTTCATGCAAGTTTCTCTACGCAGCGAGACCTGAAGCTTTTCTGAACATAGGTGCCTCGATATTGCCGTACCAAGTCTTTTTTGCGGCAGAAATCACCGCCCCCTGAATTTCGACGCAAGCCATGCCGAACAAATAGTGAGCGCTTACTTGCATCTGGCGCGCTTCCATTGTATGCAAGCGCTCACTAGCAAGGAGATCGCTATGTCAACAAAATCCATTCTTCTCATCGCCGCCGCGCTGTCAGCGCCCGTCGCAATGGCAGACAGCTTTCAGAACATGTCGGACGCCACCGCCGATTCGGCAGAGGCGTCGGCGCGCATTGTCGCCTCTGGCGGTCAGGTCGCACTCGGCGCTGTGGCCGTACCCCTGGCCGGACTGGGCGCTCTGGCAGAGGCCGGCGGTGAGGCCGCCACTGATATCTCCGCAGACTTGTGGGATGCCGCCAACACCCCGTTAAAAGTCGACGCGGCCGTGGTGGTCGCGCAGCCGCTGCCGGATCTGACCCCGCCCGTATCAGACACCCCTGAGGGAGAAGAGCCATGATCAGTGCCGCACGTTGCCTTCTGGCCGGCCTCGCACTGACGTTCGCCGCGCCGGTCGCGGCTGCAGATAGCGGGTCCGGCAGCGCCGTGGTCACCGAGCATTTCAGCCCTGAAGCGGCGGCTGCCTTTTCCAAGTCGATCGAACAGACCTTGGGCGCCAAGGGCGCGCGCGTCGCGATTGTGTTTCGCACCGGGCGCACCCGCGACCGCCTGCCTGAAGGCGTCGACTATACCCATGGCGGATTCTGGGTCTATCAGGCCATCCAGACCGAGACCGGCGAGCTGATGCGCGGCTATGTCGGCCACAATCTGTTCCACGGCGATGGCGAGACGCTGCCAAAGATCCAGTCTTATCTCGAAACTGATTTTCCATTTGAGTTTGTCAGCGCTTCAGCGGTCGAGGATCTCGCCGTGATCATTCCGACCCCGGTGGTCCAGACGCGCATCCTGAAAATGATGCAGGATGGGCGTTATCAGGCTCTGCATGACCCGGATTATTCACTCGTCGCCTCTCCTTTCGATGATCGCTACCAGAACTGCAATGAGTTCATCCTCGACGTTATCGCAGGTGCGGTCTGGGAGACCACAGACTATGCCCAGATCAAGGCGAACTTGAACGAGCATTTCCAAGCTGACCGTCTGAAGACCGGCTTGCTGGCGCGCGTGTTCGGGCCGCTTGCAGATGAGCGTCTGAAACTCGCCGACCATCGCGGCAAACCGATTTACACCGTCACCTACAGGTCATTGTCGCGCTTCATGCTCGACCATGGCTTTGCCGCCGAACGGTTCAAGATCACCCCGGACGGCATCCAGGAAACCGAACAGATGGGATAAGGCGATGCAGCGCGCCCGCCCCGGCTTCAAGTCGGGTCGCGGCGCGCCTTCGCCACCTCTTCCGGGTCAGCAAAGGCGTCGATCAGGTTGAAGATCGCAGCGAAATCATCAAGCAATTCGCGCACCCGGTCGGGATTATCCAGCGGCGTGAACAAGCTGCCAGGCTCGAACAGGTCGCCGCCCTCGAGCGCGATCAGCAGCTCGCCGTTCTGGAACGCGCAGCGCAGCTTGCCACCATGGAATACCTTTTCCAGCTCGATCAGGCGCTGCATCAGGTCCGGCGTCAGCAGGAAGCGCGCCTCAACCTGATCGTTCGAATAGACCTGGAAGGCCTGTTCGAACACGTTTGATTCCAGCTTCACCTGTTCCAGGCCGCGGCCACCGCCAAAGATGTTGAACAGGCCTGCATCGCGCAGCACCAGGGTGCGCCCGGCAAATGCCTTGTGAAACCGAAAGCGCAAACACTGCCCGCGAAACACCGTCACCCAGCGCGTCCGGGTGCGCCCGCGGGAGTCCGTCGTCCGGCGCCGCTCTTCCAGATGCGCTTCGAAGAACAGGAAGTCGACGCCATTGCGATGCCCCTCAAGGCGATCTTCATAACTGGCCCGGTCCCAGTTCGACAGCAGGCCCGCCTCGTTCAGGTCAATGACGCTGTTTTGCGGCCCGGGTTCAGGATCGAAGCTCAGGCCGAATTGCGCCGCAACCGGATTGACGATCAGCGATTTGGCCCGCTTGCCGATCTGGTTCAGCGGCCCGCGTCCGGCGCCGTGCACAGCAAATCCGATCACGCCAGCCACCAGCGCCAGCTGCGGCACACGAAACACCAAGACCCCGAACACAGCGCCGAGCAAGGCCACCCCGACGCCAATCCAGGTCCAGCGCAGCGACGACCTGGCAGCCGCCTGCCGCGCCCCCTCTTCGGCTTGCAGGGCCGGTTGCAACTCTTCAACAAAGATGCGCGGAAAGTCGGCAAAATCCTTAGGCAGTCCGCGCATGGACTGCAGGATCAGCTGATCTATGTCGGTCTCGTCCCAGGGACTTTTAGATGTCGGCGTAGACATGGCGCTCTCCGGCAAACCCTTCATGGGTTACCGCGCCAAGATGGGCCGGGCCGACCAGTTTCGCAAACTTTGCCAGGGTGCCATTGCCGTATTTTGTCTGTCTGGGCGACCATTTGCGCTTGCGGTCTTCCAGCTCGGCTGGCGTCAGGCGGACATCTATGGTGCCTTTTTCGGCATCGATGATGATGATGTCGCCATTTTCGATCAGTCCGATCGGGCCGCCCTCCTGGGCTTCCGGGCCGACATGGCCGATGCAGAATCCACGGGTCGCGCCCGAGAACCGGCCATCAGTGATCAGCGCCACCTTGTCGCCCATGCCCTGGCCGTAAATCGCCGCCGTCGTCGACAGCATTTCGCGCATGCCCGGCCCGCCTTTCGGGCCTTCATAGCGGATGACCAGCACATCGCCTTCTTCATATTCACGGTTTGAGACCGCTTCGAAACACGCCTCTTCCCCATCGAAGACGCGCGCCTTGCCGGTGAATTGGAGCTTTTCCAGACCCGCCACCTTCACAATGGCGCCATCCGGCGCGAGCGAGCCCCACAGGCCGACGACGCCGCCATTTTCGGTAATCGGCTTGCCTGCCGGATAGATCACCTTCTGGGTGTCGTCGAATTCGACGCCTTCGAGATAGTCGCCCCAGCTCTTGCCTGTCACGGTCAGGCAGTCCGAATTGATGATCTTCTCGTCCATCAAGGTTTTCATCAGCATCGGCACGCCGCCAGCTTCGCCAAAATCCTTGGCGACATAATTCCCGCCTGGTTTCAGGTCGGCAATGTAGGGGGTGCGTTCGAACACTTCGGCAACATGGCGCAGCGTGAACTCGACGCCGCATTCATGTGCCATGGCCGGCAAGTGCAGCGCCGCATTGGTCGAGCCGCCGGTTGCTGCAACAACGATGGCCGCGTTCTCGAACGCTTCACGCGTGCAGATTTCGCGCGGACGCAGGTTCTTGGCGACCAGGTCCATGACAACTTTGCCGGACTCGCGGGCATAGCCATCGCGATCGGTCCACGGCGCAGGCAACGCAGACGATAAGGGCAATGCCAGCCCAATTGCTTCACTGACACAGGCCATTGTATTGGCGGTGAACTGGCCGCCACAGGCACCATCGCCCGGACACGCCACCTTTTCCAGCGCCCGCAGCTTGTCATCACTCATCTCGTTCGAGCCGGCTGCATGCGCGCCGACAGCTTCGAACACGTCGAGCACAGTGACATCGCGGCCTTCAAAACTGCCTGGCATGATCGAGCCGCCATACAGGAAGACAGACGGCACGTTCAGGCGCAGCATCGCCATCATCATGCCGGGTAGAGACTTGTCGCAGCCCGCCACACCGACCAGCGCATCATAAGAATGCCCGCGCATGGTCAGCTCGACCGTGTCGGCAATCCAGTCGCGGCTGACCAGCGACGAGCGCATGCCTTCATGGCCCATGGCGATGCCATCAGTGACGGTGATGGTGCAAAACTCGCGCGGGGTGCCGTCGGCTTGCTTGACGCCTTCAGAGACCGCATGGGCCTGGCGCATCAGGGCGGTATTGCACGGCGCGGCTTCATTCCAGCAGCTGGCGACACCGACAAAGGGCTTCTGAATGTCCTTGGTCGACAGCCCCATGGCGTAATAATAGCTGCGATGCGGCGCACGGGCCGGGCCTTCGGTGACATGACGGGAAGGCAGTTTGGATTTGTCCCAGGTCTTGCTCATGATGGTCTTCCTTTACTGGGCCGAGCCTTAGCCGCTCCATACGCATCTGTCACCGTGGAAAAAGGGTCTATTCTTGCTCGAATATGGCCGTTTCCATCCCGTCAGGGTCGATCATGCCGCGATACATGCCCTTTGAGTTGAAAACATACTCATACTGGCCCTTGCCATCGATCACGACGACACCGCCATCGCCGCCCAGGTCAGCAACCTGATCGAGCGCGTTCTGAGCCGCCTCGCCGACACTTTCGCCAGCCAGTTCAACCCGCGAACAGATTGTCTTGGCCACCGCGACGCGGATGAAATACTCACCATGACCGGTGGCCGAGACCGCGCAGACGCCGTTCTGCGCATAAGTCGCGGCGCCAATCAGCGGCGAGTCACCAATTCGACCGGCCGCCTTGGCCGTCATCCCGCCGGTTGTCGTCGCAGCCGCGAGATTGCCGTCCTGATCCATCGCGACAGCCCCGACCGTGCCATGCCGGTCAGCATCATTTCGCGACCGCTCGCGCAGCACGCGTTCGAGCGACAGACGCCGGCCTTCAGTATCGAAATAGCGATTGTCGACCAGCGCCAGACCGACTGATTCGGCAAACGCGTCGGCGCCGGCCCCGGCAAACATCACATGTTCGGACTGGTCCATCACCGCCCGCGCGGCGAGGATCGGGTTCTTGACCCGCTTCACACCGGCGACAGCACCGGCATCGCGCCCTGCCCCGCTCATGATCGAGGCGTCGAGTTCATGCTGAGCAGCTGCGGTGAACACCGCGCCATGCCCGGCATTGAACAGCGGGTCATCTTCCATCGGGATGACCGCAGCTTGGACGGCATCAACCGCCGAGCCGCCATCGCGCAGCACCGCGGCGCCTGCCTCTAGCGCGGTTTCCAGCGCCGCGGTGTAGGCAGCTTCGCGCTCTGGCGTCAGATTTTCGCGCAGGATCACCCCGGCGCCGCCATGGATGACCAGGCGCCATTCGGGACGGTCTGCCTCGGTTGTCACCTCCACCTCCTCTGCCGGTTCGGCATGCGATGTCGCGCACCCGGCCAGGGCGATGGCCAGGGCGGCAATTGAATGTCTTAGCATGGCAGTCTCCTTACAGAGCGGCGAGCTGATCCCGCGCCGCGCTCAATTTGTCGCGCGTCCCTTGCAATTCGGCAAGGCGGTCGCGTTGTTCCGCCACCACTTCGGCTGGCGCCTTGGCCACAAAGGCGTCATTCCCGAGGCGTTTTTCGAGGCCGGTAATCTCGCCGCCGAGCTTGCCGAGCTGCTTGTCCAGCCGCGCCACTTCCTCGCCAGCATCGATGAGATCAGCGATTTCCAACACCACGGTCGCCTCATCGATGACAGTTTTGACGGACCCAGCTGCTGCGGTTTCCGCCAACTCGAGCTTTTCGAGCCGCGCCAGGCGCTTGATCACATCGCCATGGGCGGCGAGGCGTTTGGCCGTCTCGTCGCTGGCGCCGACCAGGCTGGCAGGCACTTTGGCGCCGGCTGGCACATTGACATCAGCGCGAACCGAGCGGACTTGCGAAATGATCTTCAGCACCCAGCCAAGCTCGGCCGTCGCAGCCGGGTTGTCATAGCCCTTGGCGAGGCCCGGCCAGGCTTGCTGCATCAGGAAGTCAGAGCGTTCTGCGGTCTGCTCCCACAGCGTTTCAGTCAGGAAAGGCATGAATGGGTGCAACAATGCGAAAATTTGTTCCAGCGTCCAGGCGAGGACAAGGCGGGTTTCGTCCTTGTCGGCCCCATCTTGGCCTTGCAGGATCGGTTTGGAGAGCTCCAGATACCAGTCGCAGAACACATCCCAGACAAAATGGTAAGCCGCATCAGCGGCATCATTGAAGCGATAATCCTCAATCGCTTCTGACACCTCAGCGCAGCATTTATACAGCTCACCAATGATCCATTGATTCAGCGCCAGCCGTAGTGTTTCCGGGTTTACCGAGCCGCCAAACGTGGCTTCGTACATTTGTGCGAATCGAGTCGCGCTCCACAATTTCGAGCCGAAATTTCGATAGCCCGCGACGCGATCGACGGACAGATTGATGTCCCGCCCCTTGGTCGCCATGGCGGCCAGGGTGAACCGCAGCGCGTCAGCGCCATAAGCTTCGAATCCTTGCGGATAGCGCTTGCGGGTCGCCTTCTCGACTTGCGGCGCCTTTTCCGGTTGTCTCAGTCCAGTGGTGCGTTTCTTGACCAGGGCGTCGATCTCGATGCCGTCAATCAGGTCGACCGGGTCAACCACATTGCCCTCAGACTTGGACATTTTCTTGCCGTTCTCGTCGCGAACGATGGCGTGGATGTAGACATCCCTGAACGGGATTTCGCCGTCCATGAACTTGATCCCCATCATCATCATCCGGGCGACCCAGAAGAAGATGATGTCAAATGCAGTGACGAGGGTGGCGCCCGGATAGAAGGCTTTCAGCCCGTCGGTCTCGTCCGGCCAGCCCTGGGTCGAGAACGGCCAGAGCGCAGAGCTGAACCAGGTATCGAGCACGTCTTCGTCTCGATAGACGTATAGTGTGGTTGCATTCGGACTCGCGTTGCCCAAGTGGGCGTCCATAGCTGGGATCGCCGGAAGCGAATTCGCTTCGCCCGAGAACCCGATGGTGCATTCTAGCACCTCATTAACACCGGTCTTTTCTCGAATTTTCTTCGCCACATCCTCAAATGTTTCGCCAGCCCAAATCGATTGGAACTTCCCCGAAATAGGGTTTTGAGGCTGTCCCTCTTCATCGCGCCCCAAAAGGTACCAAACCGGGATCCGATGCCCCCACCAGAGCTGGCGCGAGATGCACCAGGGTTCGATATTTTCCATCCAATTGTAATAGGTCCGGTCCCAATTCTCGGGCACGAACCTGGTCCGGCCATCGCGCACTGCCTCAATTGCAGGCTTGGCCAGTGTTTCGGCATCGACGAACCATTGATCCGTCAGCATCGGCTCGATGACCACGCCTGAGCGGTCGCCGAATGGCTGCATGATCTTCTTGGTCTCGACCAGCGGGATCAGTGGCGCCGTGTCTTCCCGGCCTTGAGCCGGGACCTCGTCCGCCGCTTCCGGTTTCCATTTCGGATCGGCCACCATCACCGCATTGCCCTCAGCGGTAATGTCAGCAATCACCGCCTTGCGCGCCTCGAACCGGTCGAGGCCGCGATACGCGTCCGGGACCAGGTTCATCGCCGCGATCTTGGCTTCGTCAAAGTCTTCGGCGCCCTCGGCAATACGCTGGGCGACAGCGGCCGCTTCGGCATAGGCCTTGCCGTCGGCGCGCATATAGCCCTTTTCGTCCATCAGCGCATACATCGGAATGCCGCCGCGCTTGGCGACTTGATAATCGTTAAAGTCATGCGCGCCGGTAATCTTCACCGCACCTGAGCCAAAATCTGGATCAGGATAATCATCGGTGATGATCGGGATCAGGCGGCGATGCTGTTTCGGTCCGACCGGGATCTCACACAGTTTGCCGACAATCGGCGCATAACGCGCATCAGACGGATGCACCGCCACGGCGCCGTCCCCGAGCATCGTCTCTGGCCGGGTCGTGGCGATGGAAATGTAATCGCGAGTCTCCTCCAGCGTGATGTTTCCGTCCGCGTCCTTCTCGACATAAGTATAAGTTTCGCCGCCGGCGAGCGGGTATTTGAAATGCCACATATGGCCATCGACTTCCTTATTCTCGACTTCGAGATTGGAAATCGCGGTCTGGAAATGCGGGTCCCAGTTGACCAGGCGTTTGGCGCGATAGATCAGGCCTTGATTATAAAGCTCGACAAACACCTTGTTGACGGCGACGTTCATGTCATCATCAAGCGTGAACTTGGTATTGTCCCAGTCGCACGAGGCGCCGAGGCGTTTGAGCTGGTTCAGGATCGTGCCGCCGGATTCTTCCTTCCATTCCCAGACCTTTTCGACAAAGGCGTCGCGCCCCATCGAGCGGCGATCCTGATTGCCGCTGGCGGCAAGCTGACGTTCGACTACCATTTGTGTAGCAATGCCGGCATGGTCCATGCCCGGCTGCCAGCGGACATTCTTGCCGCGCATCCGTTCGAACCGGCACAGGATGTCCTGGATCGTATTGTTGAGGGCATGGCCCATATGCAGGCTGCCGGTCACATTTGGTGGCGGGATCATGATCGCATAAGGCTCAGCCGCGGTGTCCATGCTTGGCTTGAAGCAGCCCGCCTCTTCCCAGCGCTGATAGATACGCTGTTCGTGAGCCTTAGGGTCAAAACGCTGGTCGATCATCAAAATACGTCCGGTCAGTCAGATAAAAGAAAAGGCGCGCCGTGTCTGGCGCGCCCGTCTCTTTAGCAGAGGATTTCAGTCGGTCTAGCCAGCCATGCGTGCAATCCGCTGCACTTCGGCTTCGACATGTTTCTCGACGATGCCTGGCAGATTCTCGTCCAGCCACTCTTTCAGCATCGGACGCATCATCTCGCGCACCAGGCCTTCAATCGTGGTGGTGCCGCCAGCATCTTCGCCAAACTCGACATTTTCAAGCAGTTTTCCGAGCGCACCGGCCGCTGCAGTAACAGTCGCTGTATCGGTCAGCGGGGCGGGTTTTGCAGACATGGGTGTCTCCTCTTCAAGGGCAAACTCGGAAAGCGGCTCGGCTTCCATGACAGGGGTTTCTTCTTCGACAGGTTCAAAACTGTCTTCGGCTGCGGCGAAATCCTCAACGCCGTCAAACTCTTCTTCGACCAAGGATTCAAAGCTGTCTTCTTCGACTTCAAACTCGAATGGCTCGTCTTCGCCAACCGGATCAGCCGCGGCCTCAACCTCGAACTCGTCTGCGACATCTTCCATCGACTGGCTGATCGCTGCGAGGACATCTTCCTCTGACTCGATGATCGCTTCATCGCTGGAACTCTCCGGGAGATCGATCTCGTCAAACACGTCGAGCTCGTCTTCGGTGATGGTCTCCGCTGCGTCTTGCGCCGGGGCGTCGTCGTCCGCGATGATTTTGCGAATGGAAGAGAGGATCTCCTCCATGGTCGGTTCTTTTTGCGCTGGTTCCGCCATTGCCGTTCCCACTGATTCGTTTTCTATTAACCGGCTATCGCAGCTCGGTTAACAAGCAATTACGACTCAAAGTTAACATAAGCCGCGCCGGCGGCCTAACCTCGGCCCTCAGAGCGACAGCTGGCCCATCGCGCGCAGCAATTGGTGGGTGGCGACATAGGCATCGCGGCGGGCCTCGATCAGGCCCAGGCGAGCTTCCAGCAATTGCTGTTCCTGGTCGAGCACATCCAGCGTCGTGCGGGTACCAACGCTGAGCTCTTCCTGCGCCCCTTCATAAGCAATCTCGGCCGCTTCGACCTGGCGCTCTGAGGCTGTGATCGCCTGTTCTGCTGCAATATTCGCATACCAGGCCTGGGCCACGCTGGCCGTGATCTGGCGCTCGGCATTCACGGTCTGGAGCCGGGCCTGGTCGCGCTCGAGACGCGCCGCCCGGACGCGGCTGCGCAGAATACCGCCCTGGAATAGCGGCACGCTGCCCTGGGCCATCAGGCGCAGCTGGGTGTCGCGATAATTGTCCGGTGGCAAGGTGATGAAGCCCATGGTTGGCGAAATTGCCGTCGCTTCCTGGTCGAATGTCTCCTGCACGCTGGCAGAGCCGACAATGGACAGGCTCGGCCGGGTCGCGCCCTGGGCCGACTTGATCGCTTGCTCGGCCGCGCGTTCGGCTTCGCGCGAGGCTTTCAGATCAGGATTGTCGGCGAGCGCAGATTGCAAGGACAGCTCGAAACTGTCCGGCAAGATCGGCGCATCCGGCACGGGCACGAGGTCGCCAGCCGGCTGACCCACATACAGTTCATAGATCGACAGCGAAGCCTGCAATTGGGCTTCGGCGCCGGCCAGGGCCGCCCGGGCACCTTGCAAACGGGCTTCGGCCTGTTTGACATCCGTGCGGGTGGCAAAGCCGACTTCGAACCGGTCGGTTGCAGCCCGCAACTGTTCTTCCAGCAAGGCAACGCTATTGGCCCGAATAAGGATCGCTTCGCGGTCACGCAGGACATCCACATAAGCGGTGACGACATTCAGGATGAGATCCTGAGCGACGCCATCAAACTGGGCGTCAGCAGCAAGAATACCAGCCTCAGCCTGGGCGATGCCAGCATTGATCTGGCCGCCTGTATAGACTGGCAGCGTTGCCCGCAATTGCGCTGAGGCGAGCGTGTTTTCACCCGTGTTGAAGGCGATTGGCTGATTGCTGTCGAGCGACTCGAACGTGGTCGAGCCGGACAGGTCGATGGTCGGCGCCCTCGCCCCACGGGCCTGGCTCAACTGTTCGCGCGCGACCCCGACATCGGCGCGCTGCGCCGCGAGTGCCGGATTGGTCTGGAAGGCCTGATCCAGAGCCTGCGGCAAGGTTTCAGACTGGCCTGGCATGGCGAGCAGCAATGCAGACAGAGAAATCAGCACGGATTTGCGGAACATGGGAGGCCTCGTCGCTTACTATTTGCGGATATATTTAGTGATCCATACCAAAAAGTGAACACTGTTCACCATTTTGTCGCTGCGGGCTCAGATTGTGCCGGTCAGCACGGCCATGAGGATGCAGAGGCGGGTTTGCATGCGCCCGGGTTTTGCGCCGCGCGCCCAGATGCGTCGCAGCCGAAGATGCGCCAGCGCCGGACGCGCATCGGATGGGATAGGATAGCGCCGCAGCGCGGCAGCGAGGCGCGCCCCCCGGCGCAGCTCGGCCCAGTCCAGGGCGATCTGCGACAGCTCAGGGTCAATCGCGCGCTCAGGTGCACAAATCTCGGCCGCAGCGATGGCCAGCAAATCTTCCGGCTCAGCGGCCCGGTCATGGTTCAGAAAGGCGGCCTCAAACCGCTCGACCATGGCCAGCAAGGCCGGCGTCCGCAGGCGACCGGCCGCGACCTCGGCCGCCAGCACCGTCACTACATCATGTTGGCGCGGTTGGCCGCGCATCAACTCGGACAGCGCATCGCGCCACCATTGAAAGCGAATTTGCCCGAGCGTCGGATCACTGACCGAGACCCGCACCCGCGCCAGTTCGTAATAAAAGGCATAAAGGCCGATCAGCGTCGTCCGCTGCGGCGCCGGCGCGTAGCGGCTCGACAGCCATCTTTCCTCATCGACTCGGCGTATGCGGGCCTCAAGCCGGGTTAAAATAACTGACAAAGAATCACTGGCAGGACTGGTCATCGAACCCATATCTGTGGCAAGCGCTGAGCAAGAATAGCGAAAAACTTCTGCAAGGAGACCAATGACATGGCTTTTGACCTTCCCGAACTCCCTTATGGCCGCGACGGCCTGGCCCCGCATATTTCAGAAGAGACGCTGAATTTCCACCATGGCAAGCACCACAATGCGTATGTCGTGAATCTCAACAAGCTGATTGACGGCACCGATCTGGCCACTGCATCGCTGGAACAGATCGTCAAAGCAGCCGCAGGCGACGCGACCAAAGCCGGCCTGTTCAACAATGCCGCCCAGGTCTGGAACCATACTTTCTACTGGCACTCGATGAAGCCAGGCGGCGGCGGCGCGCCACACGGCAAGATTGCAGAACTGATCGACCGCGATTTCGGCTCGTATGACGCGTTCGCGACGCAGTTCAAAGCGGCTGGCGGCGGCCAGTTTGGATCTGGCTGGGCCTGGCTGGTGCTGACGGGCGGCAAGCTTGCCATCACCAAGACGCCAAATGCTGAAACCCCGCTGACCGAAGACGGCGTCACGCCGCTCCTGACCATGGATGTCTGGGAACACGCCTATTATCTCGATTATCAGAACTCGCGCCCGAATTATATGGCGAGCTTCCTCGACAATCTGGTCAATTGGGACTTCGCCAACCAGAACTTGGCCGACGCGTCCTAGCCGGTCTGACAAAGTCAGAACAATATCGATCCGGTTGACCGGTTTCAGGCGCAGATGACCACACTCGCGGCGCGGCGCAGAAGCCACACTGAACCACAGACTGAAAAGCCCACCTTTGCCGGTGGGCTTTTTTGCACTATGTGCACCGCAACATGCTTGCCGGCGCAGTGATTCGAAGTCGGCCCCGCTGTTCAATCCGGAACAGCTTGATGTGACCGACCTTTCAATCCTCAGCTGGACCTTATTTTGACTGATACTCCACAAATTACCTTCGCCGAGCTCAATCTCGACCCTCGTATCCAGAGCGCCATCGATGCGGCTGGTTATGCGCATCCGACCCCGATCCAGGAACAAGCCATTCCGGTGATCAAGAAAGGCGGCGATGTCACGGGCATCGCCCAGACCGGCACCGGCAAGACCGCAGCCTTCACCCTGCCAATGATGCATCGCCTGACCAAGGGCCGGGCGCGGGCGCGCATGCCGCGCAGCCTGATCCTGTGCCCGACGCGCGAACTCGCAGCCCAGGTGGCGGAGAATTTCGAGACCTATGGCAAGGACCTGAAGCTCAATATGGCCCTGCTGATTGGCGGCGTCAGCTTCAAGGAACAGGAACAGAAACTGATGCGCGGCGTCGATGTCCTGATTGCGACGCCGGGCCGTCTGATCGACCAGTTCGAGCGCGGCAAGATCCTGCTCACCGGGGTTGAAGTCTTCACCATTGATGAAGCCGACCGGATGCTCGACATGGGCTTCATTCCGGACATTGAGAAGATCTGCAAACTGTTGCCGCCGCGGCGCCAGACCCTGCTCTTCTCGGCGACGATGCCGAAAGAGATTGCGCGCCTGGCCAAGACCTTCCAGAAGGACCCGATCCGGATCGAAGTGGCGCGCCAGTCCAAGACCGCCGAGACCATCGCCCAGCATGTCGTCAAGCTGCCGCGCGGCGATGACAAGGCGAAACGCACAGCCTTGCGCCGGATCATTGAAAGCTGCGATGTCAAGAATGGTATCGTCTTTTGCAATCGCAAACGGGAAGTCGATATTGTTGCCAAGTCGCTGCAAAAACATGGCTTCAGCGCCGCACCGATCCATGGTGATCTGCCACAAAGCGCGCGTATGGATACGTTGAACAGATTCCGTGATGGCGACTTGCAGCTGCTGGTCGCCTCTGACGTCGCTGCGCGCGGGCTTGATATTCCGGATGTCGGCCATGTCTTCAATTACGCGCCGCCGCCCAAGGATGAGGATTATGTCCACCGCATCGGTCGCACCGGCCGGGCCGGACGCGAAGGCAAGAGTTTCACCATGGTCGGCCCGATGGACGAAAAGTCCTGGCGCGGGGTGATGATGCTGATCAAGACTGATGTTCAGGACTATATGCCAGACGGCCTGGTCGAAGAATTAGAAGACCTGCCAAGCGAGTCCGATGGCCGCCGCGGGCGTGGCCGCGGTGAGCGCGGCGGACGCGGTCGCGGACGCGGAGAGGGACGCGGCGAAGGCCGCAGTCGCGGACGCCGCGAGCGCAGCGACCGCACTGACGCACCGGCCAGCGACACGTCGCGCGATACGGCGCAGCCAGCGGCTGACAAGACCAGCGAAAAGCCCCGCAAGGAGCGCGCAAAACGCGACTATAAGCGCAAGGATGATGATCTCATCCTCGACCCTGCCCCCGACGATGTCCGCGGCTTTGGCGATGATGTCCCGGCATTTTTGAAATAGAGTTCAGAATCCCAGTTGAACAAATATAGTGCGCGACTAGTCTGCCTCTGTGCTTGAGGGAGATGCAACGTGTTCCGTACTTTTACAATCGCATTCAGTTTGATCCTAGTCGCGCTGAATGGCGCTGCTGAGCCGCCTAGACCTGCTTTGGACTCCTATGGCGCGCTACCGCTGATCTCATCTGCAGCCCTGTCGCCTGACGGCTCACGGGTGGCCGCGATTGCAAATACGGCAAACGGCACGCGCCTCGTCATTTTCGAAGTTTCCGGATCGATCACCCATCAATTCTCAATCGATGAAAGCAAGGCTCGCGGGGTCGGATTCTACAGCGACAATCACGTCGTTGTACGCGCCTCTGAAACCGCCAGCTCTGCCCGGCTGCGCGGCGCCTATGAATATTCAAGCGCGATGTCGGTCAACCTGGAAACCCGGGAAATCGTGCAACTGCTATCGCGTTCAAAAGACCTGTACCGGGCGCAAAGTGGGCTCAGCCGAATTGTTGGCCTCGGGCCGACACCGAACACTGTATTGATGCCGGCCTGGACCGGGCGCGACAGGGCCGGGTCGTCTTATGATCTGATGATTGCGTCACTGGATTCAGCGCACGGATCCCGCCACGTTCGAGGCACCGCCGATACGCGGCGCTGGTATGTTGATGACACTGGCAATGCGATCGCCCGCCAGAGATACAATAACGAGACCAACACTTATTCGATTCAGTGGCTTAAGGATGGCGACTGGAAGACGATCTACGCGTTCAAAACCGCGATTCCAGATCTGTCCATTCTCGGCATCATGCCGGATGAATCCGGACTTGTGATCATCGGCGAAGGGGCGGATGGGACGACCTTTGACGACCCCACAAAACTCAGCCTCAGCGGAGAGATTTCCGGTCCGGTTATTCCCGAGCACAACCAATCAATCGAACGCTATTATACTGATCACAACAGCAAACTGGTTGGCGTTCGATATTCAGGGCTCACCCCTGATTACCACTTTCTGGACGACCGACTGCAAACCAGTTTCGATCTGGTTTCGGCACGCTTGCCCGGGGCGACGATCTATATCGACTCCTGGTCCGATGATCGCAGCACTGTCCTGTACCAGGTCTTCTCGATTGGGCTGGGCGTAGTCTGGCTGGTGCACAAACCGGCTGAGGATCATCTGGCGCTGTTGACCAAAGGCCGACCAGACGTGCCCCCAGAATCGATCGGTCAGCTGATCAGCATCGAATATCAGGCCCGCGACGACCTCTCCATTCAGGCCGTCCTGACCATGCCGCCTGAGTATAATAGCGAGACGGATCGGCATCTGCCCGCACTCATTCTGCCGCATGGCGGGCCAGCCTCATATGATCGCTTCGACTTTGACTGGATGGCGCAATATTTCGCCAATCGCGGCTATGCAGTCGTGCAACCCAATTTCCGCGGCTCGACCGGGTTCGGGCAGGACTTTGAAGACAAAGGCCGCGGCGAGTGGGGCGGCAAGATGCAGGACGATATCACCGACAGCATCACTGCATTGGCCGCCGCTGAGCTGATTGACCCTGACCGGGTTTGCATCGCCGGTGCAAGTTATGGCGGTTATGCGGCTCTGGCTGGCGCGGTGTTTACACCAGACAAGTACGCTTGCGTGATCGCCATCGCACCCGTGTCAGACCTGAACCAGATGCTGGACAAGGAGAAAAAAGACTGGGGCAGAAATCACTGGGTCGTTTCCTATTGGGAAGATGTCATGAGCGCCGGCGATGCGCGCCGCGCCAAGCTGAAATCGATCTCGCCGGTCAATTTCGCCGAAAACGTCACCGCACCGGTTCTGCTCTTGCACGGCGATGATGACACCGTCGTGCCTTTCAATCAGAGCCGGGTCATGGAGCGCGCCCTGCGCCGCGCCGGCAAGTCGGTCGAGCTGGTCAAGCTCAAAGGCGAAGACCATTGGCTGTCGGTCGCCGACACCCGCCTGCAAACCCTGCGCGAAATGGACCGCTTCATCGCCGAACACTTGCCGCTGGACTAGAAAAAGCCGCCTCAGTCAGAGGCGGCTTTCAGTTCGATTTGCGGGCGAGGTCTACTTCTTCATCCGGCCGGCAATCTGCTTGCGGAACTTGTCCGTGTAAGGCGGGCGCATCATGGCCAGGATCTCGTTGCCGGTCTGGGTATAGATCGCCTTCTTGTGGCTGAACTCGAAAAAGCCGTCGCGGCCGTGATAGGCGCCCATGCCTGACGGGCCGACGCCGCCAAATGGCAGGTCTTCCTGGGCGACATGGAAGA
This sequence comes from Henriciella sp., assembly GCA_965212615.1. Lineage (GTDB taxonomy): Bacteria > Pseudomonadota > Alphaproteobacteria > Caulobacterales > Hyphomonadaceae > Henriciella. Next base: position 3,323,131 of record OZ243114.1, on the reverse strand, counting down.
TCACATCATTCACCGTCACCCCGCCTGAGGTTGTATTGTTCAGAACCATGTCGCGTTCATTCGCATCGTCGCCGAAATAATACAGGCCGAGCGGGCGCGGATGGTCATTGATATAGGCCACCGCATCCTTGGTCTCGGTATAAGTCTTCAAAGGCAGGATCGGGCCGAAAATCTCATCCTGCATCACTTTCATGTCGTCCGTCGGGTTGAGCACGATATGCGGCGCCATCTTGTGATGAGGCTGCTGGCTGAAATTCTCGTTCTGCGGATTGATCTCGACCACTTCAGCGCCTTTTTCGCGGGCATCGTCGAGATAGGAATTCAGACGCTCAAAATGGCGCTGATTGACGATCGAGGTATAGTCGTCATTGTCCTTCAAACCGTCCGGGTACATCTTGCCAACCGCCGCCTGCGCGGCGCCAACAAAGTCGCCGGTCTTTTCTTGCGGAACAAAGGCATAATCCGGGGCCAGGCAGATCTGTCCGGCATTCATCGTCTTGCCGGCCATGATCCGGGTGGCAGCTTTTTCGAGATCAGCAGACTTGCCGAGCACCACGGGCGACTTGCCGCCGAGCTCGAGCGTCAGCGGCACCAGATTGTCCGCCGCTGCGCGCATCACATGGTGGGCAATCGAGGTCGCGCCGGTAAAGATCATATGGTCGAAAGGCAGCTGCGTGAACTTGGCGCCGACATCCGGCCCGCCTGTGATCACGGCGACTTCTTCATCGCTGTAATATTTGGCGATCAGCTCGGCCATCAGGTCGCTGGTCTTTTCGGTAAACTCGGACGGTTTGATCATCGCCCGGTTGCCTGCCGCAAACACATTAGCGAGCGGTGCGAAGGTCAGATTGACCGGGAAATTCCACGGACTGATAACCCCGATCACGCCTTTTGGCTGATACTGGATCTGAGCCTTGGACCCGAGCAGACCGAGCGGGAACTCAACCTTGCGTTTTTCCGGGCGCATCCATTTACGCAAATGCTTCTTGGAAAATTTCAAAGCGCCGATCGAACCGGCAATGTCGGTCAGGTTTGACTGATCGATGGAGCGGTGGCCGAAATCCTCAGCCATGGCCTTGGCCAGGGCTTCGCCATGAGTGACCAGCAAGTCGATGGACTTGTCGATCCAGGCTTCGCGTTGCTCAGCCGATGGAATGCCATCGCGAATGTTCGCCGCTTTCTGTTTGGCCAGAATGGCGCCCATGCCATCCGCTGAAACTGCATCCAATGCCATCATATCCTCCGAGGCTCTCTTATCGTTGACGTAAAGGATACCGCAGAACGCGGCGAAAACAAAACATTTCCGGCTGCCGTAGGGTCACGGTTTTCACCGCGCCCCAGACGAATAGATTGCCCGGCAAGACACGACCAAGACAGGTCCCAGCAGACCGGAGAACTCCATGACTTACAAGAAGATCGCTTATGATGTCAGCGACGATATCGCCACCATCGCCTTTGACGATCCGAAAACTCTGAACGCGGCGGGCGTCGACACGATCGAGGAATTATTGCTGGCCATCGAGCGCGCCGGTGATGAAGCGCGCTGCACCATTCTGACCGGCACTGGCCGCGGCTTCTGCTCTGGCGCCAACCTGTCGTCCAATCCTGCTGAAGCGCCAAAAGGCAAGCCAGATGCCGGCAAGGCGCTCGACACGCATTATAATCCTTTCATCAAGGCGATGCGAACCCATCCGCATCCGATCATCACGGCCGTGAATGGGGCGGCGGCTGGCGTTGGCTGTTCGATTGCGCTGATGGGAGATTTCATTATCTCGGCCGAGAGCGGCTATTTCCTGCAGGCCTTCCGCCGCATCGGTCTGGTGCCAGATGGCGGCTCGACCTTCCTGCTGCCGCGCCTGGTCGGCCGGGCAAAGGCGATGGAAATGGCTCTGTTCGGCGACAAAGTCCCAGCGAGCCAGGCCCTGGATTGGGGAATGATCAATAAAGTCGTGCCGGATGACCAGCTAATGGACGAAGCGCGGGCTTATGCCAAACGCCTCGCTGACGGCCCAACCCAGGCGCTGGCGCTGATCCGCGACCTGGTCTGGCAGGCTGAAGACAATGATTTTGACAGCCAATTACAGGCCGAGCGCTACGCCCAGCGCACGGCAGGTCGGCAAGGCGATTTCAAGGAAGGGGTCAAGGCGTTCCTGGAGAAACGCCCTGCGAATTTCAGACAGAGCTGAGCTGGCGCTTAAAACGTCGTGCGACGCGGCGACTTGACTTTGGCGCGGCGAGCCTGAACCGCCACATTGAGCGCTTTGCGCGCCCAGGACGAGGCTTCGTCGCGATCATCGAGCGCGTTGACCGGCAGCGAGACATAGCTCATCGTGATCGTCTTGCCAGTGCTCGGATTGGTCCACTCAAAGGCTTCACCGCCTTCCTCGACCAGATCGGCTTTCAGCGCCTCGTCTGATTTTACGTAAACCCGATCGTGATCGATCAGGGCGAACATGTCTTCGCCCGAATAAACGCCGGCGCCGCCAAACATTTTTCGAATACGAATTCGCCCAAGGCCTGCGAACAGGTCTTCGACATAGGTGTGAAATGGGTTGTCCTGTTTTGTCATCTACTTCCTCCGGCGACAGCCCCATATTTTTTTGCACTTGGACCAGGCAGACCGAAGCGATTTGGAGCTTACGCCGGGGAACATGGTTTTTTTGCTCGATAATGCAACCCTGACAGCGCTGGCACGAAAAATAAAAAGTGAATTTTGTGGTTTTAAGGTACAAAATACCTCTTTCTTGTGCCCGCAGGTCAGCAAAAAGGCCGCCCGTTCACACGGGCGACCTTGCGATGCTGGCCTCAGTTGCCTGAGGATTCAGGGCGCTGATCCGACAGGCGGATCAGGTTGTTGATCAGACCCTCCAGGCCGTGACCCGGCGCTGATGTGCTGACATCCAGCCGACCGACTTTCTCGGTCAGTTTTTCCAGCGTTTCCAGCTCTTTCATCCGCAGCAGCAAGGGATTGTTCTCCATCAACCGCGCGGTGTTGAGCAGAGACCGCGTCGCTGCGGTCTCTTCACGCCGGCGAATCAGGTTCGCCTGTGCCTGTTTCTCGGCCTCGACCACACGGTTGAGGATTTCGCGCATCTCGCCAGGCAAGATGACATCCTTCAGACCGACAGACGCGATTTCGACACCGAAATCAGCGAACGCGCCCATGGCTTGAACCGCCTGGGTAAGCTCAGGGTCGATCTCACCGCGGGCATTGAGCAGCTCGTCCAGCGTCCGGTTCGCAACCGCATCACGGATGGCGAACTGGATGTGACGGTAGATCTGCTCATTCAGATCCTTGGCCTCACCGGCTCTGACCGGATCAGTGATCTGCCAGAACGCCGTCAGCGTAACCCGAATCGACACGCGGTCCTGGGTCAGGATTTCCTGCGCCGTGACCTCTGTGGTCTGGCGCCGCAGGTCAAGCGTGACGAGATCTACCTCGCGCACCGCAGACCAATAGGCGTGAACACCCGGTTTGAGCCGTTCGCGCAAATCGCCATCGACATAGACCAGGCCTTCAAAGCCGCTGGGCACGGTGACCCGGGTGATGAAACGCGGCGACACAGTGGCCAGCGCATTCAGCGCCTTGCGATCGAGTTTGGGCGCCTCGGACACATCGAGACGGTCCACGCCGATGTCGCGAAAGCCTTTCCACAAGGCGATATCACCGCTCGGTTCGACAACATATTTCACTTTGCCGTCGAGGCGGACAATACCGACTTCGCTTTCGCTCGGGCGAACGACTTCAAGGTGTTTGGCCAGAAGCGCGGCATCGCGCGCCTCAAGCGCCCGCACCCAGTCTTGCTTGTCGAGCGGACGAGACACGTCGAATATGCGTAGCTCGCTGCGCGGACCGGCAACCGGAATCTGATGGCGGCCCGGCAGGAGGATACGCTCAACCTGTCCGTCGCGCAGCAAGACGCCACGTTCGGTGCTGGTGATCGTGATGGACCTGAAAAGCGGCCACATTGGATTATCCTCCAGTTGGAAGGTCATGGATTTGCATGACACATGATCCCCGACTGATTTCGGGGGACGCGGGCAATACCGGCCAATGATTGCATTTGCAAGGAAAAAAAGAGATGACCGGGCATTCCTCACCAAATATCTGGCGGGCCGTCTGATCCGGCAAGGCGGGCGAAGAGCGGGTTGAAGGGGTGCATTTGGCGCCGCGGCGCCGCCTGGGCCCCTCCTCCGATGTCTCTCCGGCCACCCTCGTCGTCAGGGGCACTCGGCCGATGTCTGGCTGCCGGCTTAGCCGCGCCCCGAAGGGTCTGGCGCCGCTGGCGGAGGGATGCCCGGCATCCCCGATTTTTTGGCACCGCCGAAGCGGCTTGGATCATGTGACGGGAATCGAACCCGCATACGTCTGATTCTCAGTCAGATGCTCGTATCCACTTGAGCTACACATATCTAACGTTTCAAAGTTAGTGGCTAAACAGGCCTATGGTGAATTGCCTCGACAGGCATACGGCATCGCAGCGCGGACCGCACCGCCCGGGACCCTCAGAGCCCGGTCGACGAGAACAACTCGGGCGCGCGTAAAGCGCAAATCCGGCTACCAGTCAATTGCAGCATAGACCAATTGCTGAAATTGCGGCCGGATCGGATAGCAACCGCTCGGGATCATCTGCGTCGCCTGAATGGCGATGACCTCCTCGACCGGGTCAATCCAGAAGAACGTATTGGCCAACCCGCCCCAGCTGAATGTGCCTGGCGATCCTGGCGTCAGCGTCTCGGCGACATCGACCACAGTCGACCCGCCCAGGCCAAAGCCATTGCCTTCCATTCGCGCTTCGGAAAAGGTCTGGTCGCCCATTTCCTTGATCGTCTTGCCGCCTGGCAGGTGATTCATGCGCATGAACTCAACCGTTTTCGGGCTCAGCAGGCGCGCCCCTTCAAGGCTACCGCCTTGCAGCAGCATCAGACAGAAGCGGTGATAATCACTCAAGGTCGAGACCAGGCCGCCGCCCGCATTGAGCAGTTTGGGCTGGTGCGCATAGGCCCGGCTGTCCGCGCCGGCGCCATCACTCATCCTGACTTTGCCGGTGACCGGGTCCTTGACATAACAGGCCATCAGGCGATCAATCTTGCTCTCAGGCACGAAGAAATCGGTATCGACCATGCCTAGCGGCTCAAAGATGCGCTCGCGGAAAAAGACATCAATGGAGGTACCGCTGGCAACCTCGACGACGCGGCCGAGAATATCGGTCGAGTGGCCATAATTCCAGCGCTCACCGGGTGAGAAGACCAAAGGAAGCTTCGCAATACGGGCGCACATTTCGCCCAGGGTCTCGCCGTCGCCTTCGCCGATATTGCCGATCTTTTCCCGGCGATACAGCGCGTCCACCTCATGCTGCATCAGGAAGCCATAGGTGACACCGGTTGTGTGAGTGAAAGCATCGCGCACCGTCATCGGCCGGTCCGGCTTGCGGGTCTTGTAATCGTTCAGGTCGCCGCCATCCCAGACTTCTACATCTGCGAATTCGGGAATGTAGCGCGCAATCTCATGATCGAGCCGCAGAACGCCTTCATCATGCAGCATCATCGCTGCGACCGAGGTCACCGGCTTGGTCATGGAATAGATCCGGAAGATCGTATCCGGTCCAATCGGCGCGCCGCCGTCCAAATGCGTATTGCCGCGATAGGATTCATGCACGATCTGGCCATTGCGCGACACCATTGTGGCAACGCAAGGCAGCTTGCCGCTGCTGATATAGGCCTTGTCGAAATAGTCCGGAATATTGGCCAGCCGCTCGCGGTTCAGGCCGACATCTTCCGGGGCAAATTCGTGTTCGGTATCCGGCATCTAAATCTCTCCTCGCTTGGCGGCGCGGCTTAGCTCGCGCGCGATGATGATCTGTTGGATCTGGGTCGTGCCTTCGTAAAGGCGGAAAATCCGCGCATCGCGGAAGAATCGCTCAACGCCATAATCAGCGACATAACCGGCGCCGCCAAACACTTGTACGGCGCGGTCAGCGACCCGGCCAACTGCTTCAGAGGCAAACATCTTGCAGCATGAGGCGAGCATCGTCACCGGTTCGCCTGCATCCCTTTTGCGCGCCGCATCCAGGATCATGCAGCGCGCTGCATAAGCCTCGGCCTGGCTGTCAGCAATCATCGCCTGGATCAGCTGATGCTGCATGATCGGCTTGCCGAATTGTTCGCGTTCCAGGGCGTAATTGACCATTTCGCTGACCAGGCGCTCCATCATCCCCGTACAAACGGACGAGATGTGCAGGCGGCCTTTGTCGAGCACGCTCATCGCGACCTTGAAGCCTTCGCCTTCACCCGCAATCATCATCTCTGACGGCACCCGCGCATTGTCGAAATTGACGTCACAGATATGCGCGCCTTGCTGGCCCATTTTCTTTTCCGGCTTGCCGACACTGACGCCATCTGTGTCGCGGGCCACGATGAAGGCCGACACCCCTTTTGCCCCTGGCTCATCCGGATTGGTACGCGCCATTACCGTGAACAAGTCAGCGACATTGGCATTGGTGATATAGCGCTTGCCGCCATTCAGGACATAATCATCGCCATCTTTCGCCGCCTTGGTGCGCAGGCCGGCTGCGTCCGACCCGGCTTCTGGCTCGGTCAGCGCGAAGCTGGTAATATAATCGCCGCTGGCAATGCCAGGCAGGTATTTTTCCTTCTGCGCATCGGTCCCGAACAGGACCAGCGCTTGCGAGCCGATGCCGATATTGGTGCCGGCAACAGAGCGGAACGCGGGCGACGTCCAGCCGAGCTCGAACCCGACCAGGCATTCGGTCTCCATATCCAGGCCGAGCCCGCCATACTCTTCCGGCACCGCCAGGCCGAACAGGCCGAGCTCCTTCATTTCCTGAACCAGCTCGCCCGGTACCAGGTCCTGTTCCGACACCTCGGCTTCAGCCGGGACACAGCGCTCGCGCACGAAGCGGCGCACCTGGTCAATCAATGCGTCACGAATTTCGGGATCAAAAGCCATACGAACAATCCTCCTGGCCGCCACCCTACGCGCACCTGAGCGCCAAGTCGAACCCTGACGCCGTGTCACTCTGGTGAAACTCTGCAGCGGCGCTATCAAAGCTGCGTAAGGAGATCCCACATGCAAACCAAAATCGTCGCCGAGGGCGAATTCAAGGGCTGGCACACCTGGCCGGGCGAACCGTTTGAACACGATACGGCTGGCCCCTTCTACACGCGCCAGGAAGAAGATGGCAGCATGGTCGCCGCCTTCCGGGCCGAACACAAGCACATGAATGCTGGCGGCGTGGTGCATGGCGGCGCGCTGATGACCTTTGCCGATTATGCCTTGTTCGCCCTGGCTCATTCCGGCGAAGAGGATGGCTATGGCGTCACCGTTGCCTTTACCTCCGAGTTTCTCGCCGGGGCGTTGGAAGGCGAGCTGATCGAAGCTCGCGGCGAGGTGATGGGCGGCGGCAAGTCGATCACCTTCGTGCGCGGTGTGATCACTAGCGATGGCCGCCCCGTGCTGAACTTCTCCGGCACCATCAAGAAGCGCTCCAAGCGCGTCGACAGCAAATGACCCGACTGGGAACGCCGCTCTCGCCAAGCGCCACCAAGGTCCTGTTCCTCGGCGCCGGTGAGCTCGGCAAGGAAGTCGTCATCGAGCTGCAGCGATTCGGCGTCGAAGTGATCGCCTGTGACCGTTATGAAAACGCCCCCGGCATGCAGGTTGCGCATCGCGCCCATGTCTTCGACATGACAGATGCGGCCGCCTTGCGGGCGGTGATCGAAGCCGAGAAACCAGACCTGATCGTGCCGGAAATCGAGGCCATTGCCACTGACGAACTTGCCGCGATCGAGGCTGAGGGTCTGGCCACGGTGATCCCGACGGCGCGGGCCACGCAGCTGACCATGGACCGCGAAGGCATTCGCCGCCTGGCGGCTGAGACGCTGGGCCTGAAAACCAGTCCTTACGCCTTTGCCAGCGATGCCGAGACGCTTGCCGCCGAAGCCGACCGGATCGGCTATCCGGTTTTTGTCAAACCGGTGATGTCGTCTTCAGGAAAAGGCCAGTCGAAAGTCGACAGCGCCGCGGATATTGCTGCCGCCTGGACGCATGCCTTGAGCGCCGGGCGCGGCAATCAGGTCCGCGTGATTGTCGAAGGCGCGGTGGATTTCGATTATGAAATCACCCTGCTCACGGTCCGCCATATAGGCGGGACGGATTTCTGCGCTCCGGTCGGTCATCGCCAGGATAGCGGCGATTATGTCGAAAGCTGGCAACCGCAGACCATGTCGGACGCCGCCTTGCAATCCGCGCAGGCCATGGCCCGAACGGTCACGGACGATATTGGCGGCTATGGCGTGTTCGGGGTCGAGTTGTTCGTCAAAGGCGACACGGTCTGGTTCTCTGAAGTCAGTCCGCGTCCGCATGATACTGGCCTGGTCACCCTGGCCACCCAGGAGCAGAGCGAGTTCGCCCTGCATGCGCGCGCCATTCTCGGCCTGCCGGTTGATACGCGCCTCTCGCGCCCAGGCGCCAGCGCCGTGATTTATGGCGGCGTCGATGCCGAAGGCGTGGCCTTTGAACAGGTCGCAGAGGCGCTGGCAGAGCCAGGCACGCAGCTGCGCCTGTTCGGCAAGCCGGTCGCTTATGTGAACCGCCGCATGGGCGTCGCCATCGCCCATGCTGACACGGTCGAGGCGGCGCGCGAGACAGCCGCGCGAGCGGCGGGCAAGGTGACCGTGGTGAAACCCTGATCATCCGCCTGGCCAACGCACATTAGCATCCCTGGCGGCTGGCTGAACGGTCCTCAACCGCCAGCGATCCTGGCCCTCGTCAGGAGAACGGAAACCGGCTCAGCCGCGAGGCGCGACGCGTTCGGTTCCCGCGCCGACAGTTTCGGTTTGAGCACATCCAATCCGATCGAGCGCGTCTGGCTAATTCTCGACCTCAAAGGTCAGGCCGGCTTTTTCGGTCAGGCGCTTGACCAGATGGCCGCCCATGGCCGGGGCTGGGGTCCAGATGCCGCCAGGCGTGCCGGTCTCATCCTTGACCAGGCAGATGGCACTCTCGGCAATCATCTTTGAGGTCGAGCCATAGCCGGGATCCTTGTCGCCCGTGACACCGGCGACAATCACGCCGCCATCTGAAGCGGTGCCGTAGAACATGACATCATAGAAGCCGGCTTCGCGTTCTTCCTTGCTTGGACCTTCGCCTGGCTTGGGGCCATCATCGCCGCCCATCATATCCATGCTCGCCACCGCTTCGGCCATGGCCTTGCCCTCTTCACCCGGGCCGGTCAGCATCATTTCATCATAAACAAAATCCTTGCCATAAGCGTGCCCCATCAGGGCGTTCGAGCGGTGTACATTCTTGGTATTGATCGAGGCCATGATGAACGGCGCTGACCAACTGCCAATGTCAGTGTCCTCGATCGGGGCCATGCCGTGCGGCTGTTCCGGGCCCTGGAAGCCCATGGTCAGGCTGAACGGATTCTGCAGCACGCCGAGCAAGGCGGGATCCTGGCCGACCGCCGCCATGGTCGCCTTGAAACTTGCTGCGGTGCCGCCCGAAAAAGTGCCCTGCATCTTGCGCACCCGGCCCTTGATCCGCGGCACGGGCGCGCCGAACCGTGCTTTCGCGGCTTCCTGGGTGAACCAGACGCCAAGATCGAACGGGATCGAGTCGAACCCGCACGAGAACACAATCCGCGCCCCGCTGGCCTGCGCCGCACTTTCATATTTCTCGATCATCTGGTGCATCCAGGCCGGTTCGCCGCACAGGTCGACATAATCGGTCCCGGCATCGGCGCAGGCCGAAACCAGGGCTTCGCCATAGAGCTGGTACGGTCCGACCGTGGTGCAGATGCAGCCGGCACGCTCGGCCATGGCCTTGAGGCTGGCGGGGTCATTCGCATCAGCGACCACAAAAGGCGTGTCGGCCGGGGCGCCAATCTCGTCGCGCACGGCACCAAGCTTGGCTTCGCTGCGCCCGGCCATGGCCCAGGTCACCTCGCCGCCGACCCCATAGGTCTTGGCCAGATATTCGGCCACCAGGCGGCCGGTATAGCCGGTGGATCCATAAACGATGACGTCAAATTCGCGGCCGGTTGCCATGACTCTCTCCTGTTTTGGTTCAGCCTTAACTGGGGCAGGAACCGGCGAATGGCAAATATGCCTTCGCGGCAGATCCTGACACACAGTCTGGCACTGTCTGCCCCCCGGGGTAAACTGACTGAAGCGTCAGGACCGGTCTGAAGTCGTCCTGATGGATCCTTCGAACGCGTTCGAGATCACTCTGTCTCGGCCAGTTCGCTGGCCAGAAGCTCGAACCGGGCCAGCGTTTCCGGCTGATCCGCAAACTGGCTTTGGGCGCTTTGCAGGTCGCGCCTGGCCTGGTCGACCTCGCCCAGCACCATGCGGGCGCGGATCAATCGGCCCCAGCCTTCGGCATCATCGGGATTGGCCTCCAGTCGGGCGGCCAGCCCAGCCACCATGGACTGGATCATCGCAGCCTGCTCGTCTGGCGACATGGCCTGAATGCGCGCCGCGGCGTCGGGGTCGAGCTGCGGCGCTGCGCTGCGATTGCGCAGCGTTTCGATCACGCGGTCGCGCTCTTCGACGATCTGGCGATCGCCGCCGGAAATTGAAATCGCGGTTTCATAAGCGCCAAGCCCGGCTTCGACCTCGCCGAGGCGCAAATAGGATCGCGCCAGCAGGACATAGCCGTCGGCCGGCGGGTTCGGATCCGCTTCGAGCCGATTGCGCAGCTCGACCACCAGACCTTCCAGCGATTGCGGCAGCTCTGCCATTTGCGCCGCCCGGAATTCGGCCACTGTCACATACTCATAGGACGGACTGCCAATGCGGACATAGATGCTGGCCGCTCCGAGCACGAGGATGGCCGGCACCAGGAACAGAGCTGCGGTGCGAAGATCGCGGGTGAAGCCCGGTTTGCCTTGGGTATCCAGAAGTTCCAGCACGCGCCGGTCCAGCGCTTCGCGCGCCTGATGGGCTGAATCTTCGGACAAGCGACCTTCAGCTTCATCAAGATCAATCGCGGCGCGCTGCGCCCGCGCTTCGGCCAGGCGGCCATCGCCAGCGGCGCGGCGCGGGGTAAAATAGGGTTGCAGCAGGTAAACTGCGACAAGACCGGACAGCAATAGCAGGATGAGCCAGATCATGCGCCGCGCTCCGGATCATTGAGCGCGGCGGCGATGCGCGCGCGGTCGGCATCGGAAATCGCCGCATCCGGCTCAGTGGCGGCGCCGCGGCGGCGCGCGACAAACCAGACCAGGCCGATCAGGACCAGCCCCAGCGGCGCGCCCCATAGCAGCAGCGTGTTCCACTGCAGCGGCGGGCTCATCAGAACATAATCGCCATAGCGATAACGCAGATAATCCCGCACGTCTTCGTCGCTGTCGCCAGCAATCACGCGCTTGCGCACCAGGGCCCGCATGTCCTGGGCCAGCGGGGCGTTGGAATCATAGATTGACTGGTTCTGGCAGACGACGCAGCGCAAGGTCTTGGACACGGCCTCGGTGCGCAGCGCGATCAGCTCCGGATCGGTCAGCACCTGTCCGTCACTGACAGCGTCTGGAACATCGTCACTGACCGGCCTCGGCGTCGTCACCTGTTCCATCGCCAGAGCGTCGAGGACAGGACGGATCGTGTCGCGCCAGACCTCAGGCGTGATCGGTCCGACCTGCTTGTAACGAATGCGTCCAGCGCGATCGATGATGAAGGTTTCCGGCGCACCCGTAACGCCGATCTCGATGGCCAGATCGCTCTCGCCATCAAAGATGATCCTGTCATAAGGATCACCATGGCGCTGCAGCCAACTGATCGCGTCGGCGCGGTCATCACGCCAGTTCACGCCGACAATCCGCACCGTATCGTCCTGCTTCAGCTGCATCAGAGTCGGGTGTTCCTGCAGGCAGGCAACGCACCAGGAGCCAAACACATTGACCAAAGCAGGTTCGCCGATCAGGTCCTGGTCGCTGACGCGCTCATTCTGATCATACAGCTCGGTGAGCTCGAATGCCGGCATGTCGCGATCGATCATCTCGGTCGGGATGAGGCTTGGATCGCGGGTCAGGCCGATGCCCAGAAACACGACCAGAATGACAAAGGCGCCAGCCGGGATGAAACGGGTCCAGCTCATGCTCTACTCCGCCGCAACCGCTGACGCCGCGGGCGCCTTGCGGCGCGAAAAGGCATGCCGGCGATCAGCCACGGACACGAAGCCGCCTGCCGCCATCATCAGCGCGCCAATCCAGATCCAGATCACCATTGGATGATAATACACGCTGACCACCCAGCCGTCCTGAGGATTTCCGTCGCCTTTGGCAGCATAAAGAATGCGCAGCGCCCCGACCTGCATCGCGCCTTCGGTGGTGTTGTTGCGTTCGACCGGATACATGCGCTGCTCAGGATGCAGCACGCCGATGCGGCGGCCATCGCGCTCGATGACGACGCGGCCGGTCTCAGCGACATAATTCGGCCCTTGGGCCTGGCGGACCTGTTCGAGACGGAATTCGTAGCCGGCCACGGAAACGCTTTCGCCGGGCTTCAGGCGATCCACAGCCTCGTCCGCCCACACGCCCATCGAAACGATGCCAATGGTCGACAAAGCCAGCCCGATATGGGCCAGCGCGAAGCCATGCGCGGCGCCCGGCAGCAGCGCCAACCGCTTGAGCAGATTGGCGCGCGTGCTCTTGGCCTGACCGACGCGCAGCTTGCGGGCATAATTGATACCGGTGCCGAGCACCAACCAGGCGGCCAGCGCAATGCCGAGACCGCCAAGCACTGATTTTCCAAACAGCGCGACGGCGAGCCAGGTCGGCAGTGCCACCGCGGTCATAATGATCAGGGCTTTCTGGATCCGCCGCCAGCTGTCAGCTCGCCATTTCAGCAACGGCGCCACTGCCATGAACAGGATCAACACCGCCATGATCGGTCCGAAGGTGCGCTCGAAATATGGCGGCCCGACCGTGATCTTGTCGCCCGTCATGGCATCGATCACCAGCGGATAGAAGGTGCCGAGAAACACGGTCGCGGTTGAGATGACCAGCAGGACATTGTTCAGCACCAGCCCGCTTTCGCGGCTTTCCAGCTCGAACGCGGCGCCATGCGCGATCTTGCCGGAACGGATCGCATACAGGGTCAGCGCCCCGCCGGTGGCGAGGATCAGCAAGGCCAGGATGAAGATGCCGCGGCTCGGATCGACGGCAAAGGCATGGACGCTGGTCAGCACGCCGGAGCGGACAATGAAGGTACCGACCAGGCTGAGCGAGAAAGTCGTGATTGCCAGTAGCAGCGTCCAGCGAATGAAACTGCCGCGCGCCTGTGCCACCAGAGTCGAGTGCAATAGCGCCGTGCCAGCCAGCCAGGGCATGAAACTGACATTCTCGACCGGGTCCCAGAACCACCAGCCGCCCCAGCCAAGTTCGTAATAGGCCCAGACACTGCCGAGCACGATGCCAATGGTCAGGAAGCTCCAGGCCAGCAGCACCCAGGGGCGCACCCAGCGCGCCCACATGGCATCGACCCGGCCTTCAATCAGCGCCGCCACGGCAAATGAGAAGGCGACCGAAAAGCCGACATAGCCGAGATACAGAAAAGGCGGATGGATGGCGAGGCCAGGGTCCTGCAAGAGCGGGTTCAGGCCAGCCCCATTGTCCGGCACCGGGGTCATCCGGGTGAAGGGATTGGAACTGAAGATCAGAAAAGCCAGGAAACCGGTCGTGGTCAGCCCCTGGACGCCAATCGCCCGCGCCCGCAGGCCGGCTGGCAGCGTCTTGCCGAACCAGACCATGGCAGCGCCGAACAGCGCCATGATCATCACCCAGAGCAGCATCGAGCCTTCATGATTGCCCCAGGTGCCGCTGAACTTGTAGATGAGCGGCTTACTCGTATGCGAATGCGCCGTGACCAGCTGGACACTGAAATCCGAGACCATGAAAGCATGCGCCAGCAGGGCGAAGGCGAGCCCGCAGAGCAAGGCCTGGGCGATCGCGCCGCGTTCAGCAAACAGCATTGCCCGGCGGTCGCCAATATGGGCGCCATGCAATCCCATCCACGCCTGCAGCGCGCTGATGAAGAGCGCCAGGATAAGCGCGATTTGACCAATCTCAGCGAGCATCACCGTCCCATGAACAGTTGAACAAAAAGGCGGGCCGCTCTGGTCCGCCTCTTTGGGGTGTATATGTCAGACCTGACGCGGCAATCCAATGCTTCGTCTGGCCGCAGGCGGCTTATTCCGCTGCGACTTTCGCAGCCTGCTGATTGAGGACGTGCAGCGGCGGCTCTGAGGCCCAGTCAGCAATCTGGTCGAGATCATAATGCCGGCAGGCTTCCATCAGCATGCGCACTTCAGTCCACATGTCGCCATCGACGATGGGCATGAACAGGTCAGCAATATTGTCGATGCCGAGATAGGTGCGCACACCGGCATTTTTCAGCTTCACAAACGGCCCGATCGAATTGTGCAGCGGTCCTTGCATTGGCAGCTGTTTCATCGACAGCGCCGCTGACGGGCAGATGACGATACCGACATCTGCTTCCTTGCACAGCGCCACGATGCGGTCCTGCTCGCTTTCATCCTTGGCCGAGACCGAGATTGAATGGATGCCATAGACGCGGCCCTGCATGCCATGCTCGATGGTCTTCAGGCAGAGCAATTCGGTCTCGTGCTGGAACGGGTTGTTCTCCTGGTCGACATGCACTTCGACCATCTTGTTCAGCTCCTTGGCGGTCTCCATGACGATGTCGAGATGCTTTTCCTCTTGCGGGCGATCGCGCGATGGCAGGCCGCCGCAGAAATCCGCCAGCTTGCAGGCTTCGACATATTGTTCGCGCGAGGCTTCATCGAGCACGCCTTCGAGCGGCTGGACGCCGATCTCGAACCGGATCTTGTCCTTGAACCGCTCTTTCACTTCCACCGCAGCATGGATCGGCTTGAGGCCGATAATGCTGTCAGCATCGACCATGGTACGGCAATATTGCGAGCCCTGGTCGACCACGGTCTGCAGCGCGCGGGAAATGCGCTCGACCAGGTCTTCGTGGGTGTAATTCTCTTTCAGGTGGCGATACAGCTCCCATTTCTTCTCCATATCGGCAAAGCCGAGGGCGAGATTTTCTGGCGAGATCAGATAGGCCTTGTCGAAATGGCCGTGATGGTTCGACCAGCCGCCGCGCTGACGCACCAGTTCGAGGAAACGCTGGCGCAAATCCCAAGGCCGGTCATCGCTGCGAATGGCATAAGAATAGGTCCCTTCTTCAAGGTCAGAGAGGACTTGCTCAATCGTCTGCTTGGCCACGGAACGGTCAGTATAGAGCGGGATGCCATGCTTGACCGAGAGAGAGCGGATGCTGGCAGCGTCAGAGGCTTCATCATAGCTGGTGTCGCCGGTGAGGATATTGACGACAAAATCGATTTTCCCATCCTGAATCAGGGTCTTGATATTTGGCTCTTCTTCGCTGGAAATCTTGCGCGCGGCGATCGACTCAACGCCATTCTCGGCCAGGAAACGGTGCGTGCCCGGGGTCGCATAGACACCGACGCCGACCTCGGCCATATCGCGGCAGGCCTCAAGCAGAAACTCCTTGTCTGCCGTCGCCCCGGCGCTGATCAAAAGCGAGCGTTTCTGCCCCTTTGCCAGCATTTTCAGGTTGAAGCCGATCAGGTCGATTTTTGAGTGTGTGTCCAGCGCAGCCATGGTTGATCCTCTCTATGTGCCGTGTTCGCCACCGCAGCCGAGCGGGCAAACGGCCTGAACATGGGTCGATTCCTGCTCCTGTCAATCGACCCATATCCGTTTCTTGTGCGTAACGAACGTGAATGGGCTCCGAAAACCATTGCATTCCCAACAATGCAAGCCCCCTCCTGCCAGCGGGCCTGCGGAAATGACAAAATGTGATCACGGCTCAGGCCTTGGCAGGAAAGACTTGCGGATTGCGCAGCAAGGCAGCGCTGATCAGAGCGACCAGAACCCCAACGGGGAAGATTTCCAGAAAGGTGATTGGCAGGCGGACCAATGGATTGCGATAATTCACCATCATCGCCTCCAGCGCCTCGACTTTTTCGGCCAGGGCCTCGCCTGTCAGGCCCTTGGCTTCATAACCGGCGATCGCGCCCTGCTTGTAATCTTCCATCCAGGCGAAATCGGTCAGCTGCAAGCTGGCTTCCCAGGACAAGACATAGAACAGGCCGGCGACCGCGGCGATGCCAATCCCGAGCCCGAAGGCGGGCGCGAACTTGATCACCCCGCCCAGCGCCTTGTCGCGATAACGCTTGATGCCGACAAAGATCAGCGACAGCACAACCAGCATGGTCAGATAGCCCTGCAGCTGCGACCCGGTGCCGTCACTGAGCCACATGCCCAGCGACATCAGTGCAATTGTGATGACGCCTGCAATCGCGCCATAGACCAGCATAATCCGAAACATGTTTGCCTCCTTCGGTTCAAATCATGGCCTCTGGCCTGACCGGATCCCCCGCCCGTGGCGATCGCCCGTTCGGGTGATTTTCGCGAATGACCAAGAGTTTGATGCGTTCATGACCGACCTCATGCCTATACGAGGTTTAGGGGCTTGTTTAGGCAGGCCTGCTCTGGGGCCCGCGTGAACCGGCTATAAAGTCCGGCCTTGCTGATGAATTATCAGGCCACGCGCACGTGGTCAGTCCAACGCCGCTTCTATGATCGGCTGCACGTTCTGCTGCAGCTCGACGCTGACCTGAGACGCAGGCCGGCCGCCGATTGAAGCTTCCTCGATCGCGATGATCCCCCAATAGCCGCGCGTGAAATCGATCCATGGCGTAAACCCGAACGCGCCGGGTGAGGAGATGACTGGATTGGCGTCGCACGCGGCGGTGTAGGAAAGGTCATCACACTCTTTCCAGAACCCGAAGCCATAATGCCAATCCAAGCCGTCGAGTCCGCCAGGGCGGCTTCCAAACGTCACAGCTGCGGTTCGGTCCTCGAGATAACCGTCGCGATCAGAGACCAGGTCTTGGGCCAGAATGGCGGTCAGGAGACGCGCCACATCATCAGCAGACGAGCGCATCTGACCAGCAAAGCGCGGATTGTCGCCAGCTGCGGTCGGATACAGAGTCTGGGTCAGGCCGAAGGGTTGAGACAGACGCGCCTCGATCAGTTCTGCAATGGTGTGTCCGGTTGCCGAACTCGCCATCAAGCCTGCCACCTGCATGTGTTCCGGGCCATAATAGAACGCATCGCCCGGAAGCGTGTCCAGACCATCCAGATAGATGTTCTCAACACAGTCATAGAGGGAGATGGCGCCATCGCTGATACAACCGGGATTGCTCGGTGGCTGATTGAACCCGGAGATAAATCCAAGCAATTGGTCGAGCGTGATTTCGCTGCGCGCATCGCCCGTCACATTTGTCCAATAGTCGATATAGCTGTCCGGCGTGTCGCTGCGATTGAGGTCACCAGACTCGATCAGGTCCCATATCAGCAAGCCAAAAATCATCTTCGACGCCGAGGCAATGGCGACTTGATCGCCGGTCTGGTAATTGCCTTTTTCATAACTGAACAAAAGCCCCGTCTCGTCACCGATCAAAATCGCCAGATCACCGGCAATTGAGGCATCTGCTTCCATGGTTACGGCTGAAAAATCAGGCTGCGATGTGGTCGGGGGCGGCGACGGCGGCGGCGATGCACTGGGTCCGCTGGCGCCAGACCCGCCGCCGCCCCCGCCGCAGCCAACAAGTGTCAACACAGCAAAACTGAACAGAATGGCGCGCATGAAAGTCCCCTTGCAATCGCTTAAGCGCTGTAACGGATGACGGCGGCATATCCGTCTAAAGGGTTCGGATTTGCTGTCATCGGCCGCAAGCGGCGCTGGAAGCGTCGGCTTTGGGGCCGCATCAAGGCCGCGACAAACCAACCATCAATCTGATCCTGACGGTTTTGCGAGCCAGAACAGGCACCCCCAAGAGTAGCAATCCACTGTCAATTGACAGCCTTGGGTTTCCCGATTTAGTGCAAGTCAAAATCGGGGGATTCAGATGATTCTTTTTACGCGTGTAAGTATAGGCCTGGCTCTTTATATCTTGATTGCGCTTGCAGCGCACGCTGAGTTTCCAAAGGCTTTTGTCGGCGCACCAGAAACACGAGATGTCTCCATCTCACCAGATGGACAATCTGTGGCTTTGCTGAACACCGGTCATTATCATGGCATTCAGCAGGTTGCGAGTTGGGACGAGATCGAAATCAAGTCCACATCGTCCGGGGATCGATCATTCCTGCGCGATGAAGACGAGTGGCTTTACAGCTCTGTTCATTGGGCATTCGATGATGCGATCATTGCCAACGGCGCCAACTATACTTGGAGCCGCTTTTCAGGGACAAAGGTGCAACCGCAGCTCATCGTCATCGACCCGACCAGCGGCGAGACTCGCGTGTTGCGAAAAGGGCGCCGCGTCGACACGAAGAAAGACATTCGCCTGCCCAAGATTATCGGGATTGATTCCAGAACCCGAACCATCCTCGTGATTGCACCTTCAGGATCCGGCTATGAGCTGGTTTCGATCAATGTGGATACTGGAAAATCCAATCGTCTCGATCGAGCCAGTGAGCGCGTTCAGACCTGGTTCTTGAACCAACAAATGCAACCGGTCATCAAAGTTGTGCGCAATCGGGCGGGCTCTATCGATCACTATTATCGCCGGGTCGGTCGAAAATGGCGCAAGTTTTTCGATCATGATGTGCTCGGAAATGACTTTATTCCGGTCTCTCAAGCCGGTGACAACAACACCTATTATGTGATCGCAAGACCGCATGGAGCCGAGCGAACCGGGCTGCATATTTTCGATCTCGAGCAAGGCATTTTCACGGATGCCGTTTATGAACACACCCAATTCGATCTGGCCAGCGCATACACAGACAGCTTTGATCAGGCCCCTGCCTATGCCGCACATTGGGCGGACCATTATGCAAAAAAGTGGTTCGATCCGGAATTTGAAACAATCGGTGCAGCGATCGATCAAGCCTTAGGCGACGGCATCAATTGGAGCTTGCTGGAGACAACACAAGATAATCAGACCTGGCTGATCTACGTGTCGTCCCCCATCCACCCCGGCGATTATTATGTGTTTCGGGCTGAGGATGAGAGTCTGAACCCGATCTCTCGTCCGCGGGTTGGAATTGACCCGGATGAAATGAGCGTCCCCACAAAAGTCCACTATCAGGCACGCGATGGGATGGCGCTTTTTGGTTATTTCACGCCTTCGCGAAGTGGCGACACTTCATCCCCGCTCATCGTCATTCCTCATGGCGGACCGGTGGCCAGAGACACGCCTGACTGGGACGGCTGGGCACAGTATTTTTCATTCAGGGGATACGCGGTATTTCAGCCTCAGTTCCGGGGCTCTGGCGGCTTTGGATTGGCATTCGAACAAGCCGGCTTCGGCAAGTGGGGACAAGAAATGCAATGGGACATCTATGACGGTGTCACCGCCTTGGTTGAAGGCGGATATTTGGATGCGACGGCATCCAGGTCGATTGTTGGCGCATCATATGGCGGCTATGCGTCTTTGATGGCAGCAACCACTGCGCCGGACCAGTTTTCTTGCGCGGTGAGTTTGAACGGGGTGAGCAGTCTGAACACCATGCTCGCGCAATACGATACGAGTGACCCGGTTGAGCAATATGTCAAATCGATCTGGGAGCAGCGCTTCGGCGTGCCGGACAAGACCCCCATGCACTTGAAAAAAGTCTCTCCGATCGCGCATGTCGAGGCGTTGAAAACATCGGTTCTCCTGCTTCACGGCGAGGACGATGAAATCGTCCCTTTCGAACAATCCTTACAATTTGCCGAGCAGGCCTGGGCCGCGGGGATAGACGTCAAACTTGTCGAATTGGAAGGTGTTGGTCACAGAAATTACAGTGACGATGTGAACACTGAGATCCTGATTTACATCAACCGGTTCTTGCAACGCTGCATGCCGCCCAGATAAAATCGGCAGAGCGGGGTGAGGAACGCATGCGAACCCGCGGTGAGCGTCTCGCAAATGCGGAGCTATCGGATTTGCAGTCATTTCCAAATGTCTGCTTCGCGGCAGGCGCGGGCATTGTCACGTCAGGCCCTCTTCGCGAGCAATGTCGAAGGAGCAAGGGCCGGGCTTCCGAGGCCTCTGCTTCCAGACCGCCTCGTCCTTCGACTTCGCTCAGGATGAGGCTCAAAATGCAGGTCGCTGGCAACGCCCCCGCCGGCGCCGAACGCAGACCTGTCCCGAACGACCCCAGCCCTACTCCTCCTCATCGACAAGCACAAACATACCGAGATCATTGATCACTGGGCGACGGGCCTCAGTCCAAGTGTCAAATCCCGCGTGCGCGGAGACATTGCGATACCCCTGTGCATCAAGTGATTTCTTGACCAAGGCGGCGCGGCTTCCGGTTCGACAATAAACGATGATTTCCGTGTCTGCATCGCGCACGGTCTCTGCGATCTCGAATTCGGCCATGCCCCGGGGGATCCAGTTTGCGCCGGGAATGCGAGCGAGATCATATTCCTGCCGGGTTCGAACATCGATCAGCATCAGTTCGGCATTCTCCGCCTGTCTTTGGCGAATATAATCATTATCGACGAACTGGATGCCGGATCGGGCGGCTTCAGCGATCTCGGCTTTGTTCATCGGCGCGTCGGCATTCGCGGAAAATGTCGCAATGGCGAAGGCGGCAATCGTGGCTGAAATTCGGATCATGTTGCATCGTCCTGGTCGGTTGGGTTGCGGGCGTTCTCGGATCCTTCATAGCCAATCAGGGCTGCGAATTGAACGGCGGGCTTCAACTTTGCTGGAAATTGCCATTCGCGCCCGGCGCATGCCGCTCTCGCTGATCGCCGCTCTGCCGCCCTTCCGCCGTCACGGAATAAGCCGCAAATCCTTTGCCTTCTGCACCGCTTGCACCCGCTGGTTGACCTCGAGCTTGTCATACAAGCGGGCAATGTGGGTCTTGACCGTGTTCGGCGAGACATGCAGCGCCGCGGCGATTTGCTTGTTGGAGTGCCCAAGCGCCAGCTGTTCGAGCACCGCATGTTCGCGCTGGGTGATTCCAAGCGATTGCAGCGCTGCTTCATTCAGGGCGAACTCGGCTGCCGGCCGGGCCGGCGTCAACATCCGGCCGAGCCACAGGCCGAGGGCCAGGAAAGCCGCGCCGATCAAGACAATGTAGAACTCGGTCGCGAACGCCCGGGTCAGATACTGATACTCGATCCATTGCAGCGCGAAGGCCGCAGCGGCGAGCAAGGCCGCCCAGATCAGGATTGATCGTGTCATCTGCCTTTCATGCCCAAATAGAAATCCATTGACCAGTGCGCGCCAGCTTGGCCTATTCATCGCCCAGGCGCGGTCATTCGCGAAAATCACCCGAACAGGCGATCGCGCCAACGGCCGCTGCGGCCTAAGCCGAGGCGTATTGCAAGTGTTTGAAAGGAAATGATCATGAAAGTTCTCGGCATTCGCTATTGCACCGTCTCGAAACAGGCCGAGTCGATTGCCCGGTTTCTCGGCGCCGGCGGGCTTGGCCTGAGCGAGCGCGACCTCGGCGCCAGCGACACATTCCAGGGCGCAGTCTTCCCTGCCGGCGAAACCAGCTGGGTCGAGGTCTGGCCGGAAATGGACGGCTTCAATGCCATGACCATGTTGCAAGTCGTGGTCGATGATGCCGACGCTTATGCCGAACAGGCGCGCGCCAATGGGCTCGCCCCGAAAGGGCCGATGGATGCGCATGGCGAGCGCATCTACATGCTGGAAGGGCCGGACGGATTGCAGATCAGCTTCCAGTCCAAGCTTGAGCCGGCTTAGGACACGCCTGTCGACTCGCCCAATAAGGGAGTTTGCGCATGTCTTTGCACCCAGCGCACGAAACCCGCCCTGACAGCGGTCCTCTATAATGTTCCGATCTGGCTGATTACCGGCTCGCGCCTCGCGCAAGAATGCAGTGTATTTTTCGTTTAAACACCGAGACTTATGCTCAAATCGGTGCGCCGAAGTTCACGGCTGGTTCAGGCTTTGCAAGTATGACAATGATGAAATGCGCCCAAGCCTCGCATTTTTGCCGCAGTCAAGTTAATAATGACGATCATGAGTGAAGTATCTGAATCCCCGCATATGCAGCCTGCTGAAGCCGTTGCGCGGCTCGACGCCGCTCAGAAAACATCCGGCCATCTCGCCTGGGGTGGACTGGCCCTCGCTTTCCTGTGGTGGGTCGCAGCCATTGTCGGCACCATTGCCCTCGTCGGGCCTGACACGCTGGCTGAGGCGCAGCCGGCGCTGATCATTGCGGGTCTGATTGCGATCATATTGCCGGGATTGATGCTGGTCCTGGCCGGCATGATGGCGCGCGAACAAGCCCGCTCGACTGCCGCCAATGCGGTGGTGCTGGAAGCCGCAGCCCGGTTGCTGCTGCCGGCTGAATCCATGGCCAAGGATGCAAAAGTGTTTGCTGATGAAATGTCCAAGGCAAGCGCCGAGGTTGACCGCTCGATGGGCCATGCCCTGTCGGCAATGAAAGCCATGGCGGCGGAGATTGGCGATGAACGCCAGCGGCTGGAATCGGTCACATATGCAAGCGCCGACAATGCCCGCGATCTGGCCGAGCGGCTCGGCAATGAGCGCACCGGCCTGGAACAGCTGGCCAAGGATTTGCGCGAACAGACCGACCTGCTCAATGAAGCCATCCCGGAACAGGCCGAACTGATGGTCGCCTCGGCCAAGGCTGCGGCCAGCGAAGTCGCCGCCGCCGAGGATGCGCTGCAAGGCCGCCTATCCAGCCTCGATCAGACCGGACGTAGCCTGGCCCAGAAGATTACCGCCATGGACACGCTCGCCGCCGAAGCGGGTGAACGCAATGAGACCCTCCTGTTTGCGATTGCACGCATGGAAGAAAAGCTCGAACAATCGCGCAAGACTGTCGAAACTGCCGCCCGCGCTGGCGAACTCGCCGCCGCTGCAGCCGGCACGACAGGCGATCGCCTGATGGAGTCGGTCAAGGTCGCGCTTGACGGCGCCAAGGATGCCAGCGCGCAAATCCATAAACAGACCTTTGAAGCCTCTGAATCAGCGGCCCGCGCCCTGGCGGACCTGAAAGAGGCCGGCCAGCAAGCCGCTGCTGCGGTCCGCGCCGCCGGCATGGCCGCCCGCGCCGAGATGGACATTTCCGAACGCCGGGTCAGCACTGCCAGCCAGGCCCTGTTCGACAAGACCCAATCGATGGAAGACCGGGTGACGCCGAAGAAGAAACCTGTCGCCGAGGCCGCCCCTGCCCCGGAGCCGGCACCCGCTGAAGCACCAGAGCCGCAAAAAGTCGTTCAGTCGCCGTCCCGCGCGGTCGAGGAAGACCTGTTCGAAGCCAGCGCTGATCGTATGGCCAAAGCCATGCTGTCAGAGGATGATCGCGAGGCTGAGGCGGAAAGCGACAAGAATGGCGAGGCAGAGATCCTGCTCTCATCGACCGAAACAGACGTGTTCGAAGAGGCTGATCCTGATCATGGCAGCGCGCCGCTGGGCCCGACTTCGGGCCATTCGCTGAGCGAGATCATTGCTGACATGGAACGCGATGAACGCTCGACCCTGTCGCGCGAAGAGACCGCCGAAACCCTGCTCGGCCAATTGCAGGAATCCGGCATTCGCCTGAACGAGATTTTCCGGCCGAAGGACAAGAAGAAAATCGCCTTTGCTGCCCGCAAAGGCGACAAGCAGCGCCGCTCTGCGATCTCGCAACATGCCGGACGCCAGGTTGAGCGGGTGCGTCAGCGCCTGCGCGGCAACCTGGAATTGATGACCCTGGCTCGGGACTTCCTGGCGCTGGAAGAGTCAGATGCGCTGAATGCGCTCGAAAACACGCATGCATCGAACAAGAATGCGAGCCCGCGGCTGGCAACCTATCTGTTGCTGGATGCTGCGGTCACCTGATTGATCAGGCGCGCAGGGAGATTTCCTGATGCGCCTCGCAATACGGGGAATCTTCGAGGCTCGGCTGCGCGCAAAAATGGAACCCGGCCTTGCCCGGTTCGCCCATAGGCCATTTGCAATGGCGGTCCCGCAGCGCATAAACAGCCGCCGCGCCGGTTGTCTTTCGCGTTTCCAGCACGCGTTTCGATCTTGCTTTTGTACTACTCATTCGCGCCAAGATAGCGGCGGCGGAGAGAATAGCAAATCCAGCCTCTCCGGCGCCTGTTCCGGGTCGGCCTATTTATCGCCGATCCATTCGAATGCCTCATCCTCCCACCAGGGGAAGAAGCCCGGCATGCCATCAGACACTTTCACCGGATAGACCGGGTCACGCTTCTCCAGGAAGCTCATCACGCCTTCCTTCGCATCCTCGGTCTGGCCGCGCGTATAGATGGCGGCGCTGTCGACAATATGGGCCTCCATCGGATGGCTGGCACCCAGCATGCGCCACATCATGTGACGGGTCAGCGTGGTCGAGACCGCGGCGGTGTTCTGGGCAATCTCCATCGCCTTTTCCTTAGCCGCATCCAGCAGCTCGGCTTGTGGATGCAGCGAATGCACCAGCCCGCCCTTGAGCGCCTCCTCGGCGGGGAAGACGCGGCCGGAATAGCACCATTCCAGAGCCTGCTGGATGCCGACAATGCGCGGCAGGAACCAGCTCGAGGCGGCTTCTGGATTGATGCCGCGGCGATTGAACACGAAACCGAACCGGGCAGTGTCTGCGGCCATGCGGATATCCATAGGCAATTGCATGGTGACGCCGATCCCGACCGAGGCGCCATTAATCGCGCCGATGACCGGCTTGAGGCTGTCAAAGATGCGCAAGGTGACACGGCCGCCGCCATCGCGCTGGATGTCGATCTTTTCGGTGCGCCCGGCCTCGCCCATATCGGCGCGCTTTTCATAATCGAAGGTCTTGGCCCCTTGTGACAGGTCGGCACCAGCACAGAAGGCGCGGTCGCCATGGCCAGTGACAATCACGGCCCGGATCTCATCATTGGCGTCGGTCTTGTCGAACGCATCGATGATTTCCTGCATCATCTTGCCGGTGAAAGCGTTCATCTTGTCCGGGCGATGCAAGGTCAGGATCGCGATTGGGCCATCCTGCTCCAGCTTGATTTCTTTATAGTCTCCGAGGCTGCTCATACCGCCCTCCTTAAGTGTTTTGCTGGCGACAGGAAGCGGCTTTGCTCGCGCCCCGTCAAGCGTGACGCAGCGTTGCCCTTTTGGATTCGTGACGCCTGTGTCATCTTTGGAATCAAAGCGCGCGCAAAGCCAGATTACGGAGACCCCCGCCATGACCGAGTTCGACTATATTATCGTGGGGGCTGGCAGCGCCGGATGCGTCCTCGCCAACCGCCTGACCGAGGATGGCAAGTCCACTGTCCTGCTGCTTGAGGCAGGCGGCAAGGACAGCTCGATGATGATCCATATTCCGGTCGGCTATGCCCAGACGCTGAAGGATCCGAAGGTCAACTGGCTGTACGAGACCGAGCCGGATCCCGGCACCCATGACCGGGTGCATACCTGGCCGCGCGGCAAGGTGCTTGGCGGCTCGTCCTCAATCAATGGCCTGCTTTATATTCGCGGCCAGAGACAGGATTATGATGGCTGGGCCCAGCTCGGCCTGCGCGGCTGGTCTTATGATGACTTGCACCCTTATTTCCTGCGCAGCCAGAACCAGGAGCGCGATGACCTGGACGGGCATGCCAAAGGCGGCCCGCTCAACGTCTCTGACGTCACTGAACCGCATCCGGTATCAGATGCCGTGATCGAAGCCGGCAAGGCCCTCGGCCTGCCGCATCGCGATGTCAATGGCGAGGACCAGGAAGGCGTCGCCTATTATCAGCTCACGGTCAAGAATGGCCGCCGCTGCAGCGCCGCCGTGGCGTATCTCAACCCGGCCAAGAAGCGGCCGAACCTGAATATCGAGACCAAGGCCCTGGCCGCGCGCGTGCTGTTCGAAGGCAAACGCGCCATCGGCGTTGAATATACCCAGAATGGCCAGACCCACACAGCCCGCGCCCGGGCCGAGGTGATCCTTGCCGGCGGCGCGATTAACAGCCCGCAACTGCTGGAACTGTCTGGCATCGGGGATCCGGAGCGGCTGCAACAGCATGGCATTGACGTCGTCTCTGCCTTGCCAGGGGTCGGGGAAAACCTGCAGGATCATTTCGTCATGGGCGTGCGCTATCGGATGAAGCCGGGCAGCCCGTCGGTGAACCAACAGTCGCGCGGGCTGGCAATGATTGGCGAAGTGTTCAAATACCTGACCCAGCGCAAAGGCCTGCTGACCCTGTCAGCGGCGCATATTGCCGCCTTTATCAAGACCCGGCCGGAACTCGCCACGCCGGACGTTCAGTATCACATCCTGCCGGCAACGATGGACATGCAGAAGATGACCGAGACCGGCGATATGGTGCTGGAAAAACAGCCCGGCATCACCATCGCGCCCTGTCAGCTGCGGCCGGAAAGCCGGGGCAGCGTGCATATCAAATCGCCGGCCCATGATAGCCATCCAGCAATCCGCCCCAATTACCTGTCCGACCCGCTTGATCAGCAGACCGCTGTGGCCGGCTTGCGCTGGGCCCGCGAACTGGCCGAGCAGCCAGCCCTGGCCAAATATATTGAACACGAGATGGAGCCCGGTGCCGGCCTGCAGAGCGATGAGGCGCTGCTGGACTATGCGCGCGAGAGCGGCGGCACGATCTATCACCCGGTCGGCACCTGCAAGATGGGGCCGGATGGCGACAAGATGGCCGTGGTCGACGACCAGCTGCGGGTGCGCGGGGTCGAGGCCTTGCGCGTCGTCGATGCCTCGGTCATGCCGCGTCTGGTCAGCGGCAATACCAATGCCCCGACCATCGCCATTGCTGAAAAAGCATGCGATATGATCCGCGCTGACGCCAAACAGAAAGCCCCTGCCTGAACCATGCCTGCCGATATCCCGATTGAAGCGCTGTTCGCGCCGGTCTTTGTGCTTTCGGTCATCTTTGAATGGTGGGCGGTGAAATCCGGCCATGCCAAGGGCCGGTATGAGACCGCTGATGCGGTGACCAGCATGGTGATGGGCACCGGCAATGCGATCATCGGAACGCTGACCGGAGTGGCCGCTCTATGGATCATGATGCTGGTCTGGCCATATCGGATCATGACCATGCCGACGACCTGGTGGAGCTTTGCCCTGGTCTTCGTGCTGTATGATTTCGTCTATTACTGGAAGCATCGTTTCATGCATCGCATCCGCTGGTTCTGGATGGAGCATGTGACCCATCATTCCTCGCGGCATTACAATCTGACCACGGCGCTGCGCCAGCCCTGGTATGGCCCCTTTACCGGGCTGATCGTGGTCGGCTGGTCGCTGGTCCTGCTCGGTTTTCATCCAGCCCTGATCGGCATCGCGGGTGGCATCAACCTGGTCTATCAGTTCTGGATCCATACCGAGGTCGTCGACAAATGCCCGCGCTGGTTCGAAACGGTGTTCAACACCCCCAGCCATCACCGCGTCCATCATGCCACCAATCCGCGCTATCTCGATGCCAATTATGCTGGCGTGTTCATCACCTGGGACAAGATGTTTGGCAGCTTCGTGCCTGAGCGCGAGGACGACAAGCCTGATTATGGCATCGTCAAGCCGCTCAACTCCTACAATCCGTTAGTCGTCGCCTTTCACGAGTTTGCCGCGCTGCTGCGCGATTGCGCCTCAGATGGGCTGCGCCCGCTGACCTGGCTGAAACGGGCGATCAATGCGCCGGGCTGGAGCCCGGACGGGGCGCATAACCGGACTGAGGAAATCCGGGCGCGGTGGCTGGCGGAGCGGTCCTCGACCAAGTCCTGACGGGCGCACACGTCGATCAGGTCAGGCATCATCCGCGCGTGTTCAACTCAGAGGAGAATCTGATGGCGGCCCGCCAGGTCTCCCCTAAAGATCCGGGCAAGTCGAATCGCCTCACAATTCAGACGAAGCGATCGAGATGAAATGAAGTTGGGGGGCTTTCGCTTGAAACACGGAAAACAGAGCCTGATCAGTGGTGCATCTTTATTTGCACTGGTTGCGTGTTCTGGCGGCGGCGGCGGGTCGGCACCGCCAACAGCGTCTCCGCCTCCGCCGCCGCCGCCGCCAACCAACACAGCGCCGACGGCCTCTGTCACAGCGCCGAATGGCGCCAGCGCGGACGAAGGGCAAATCTTGGTGCTCGATGCTTCGGCATCGTCAGATCCTGAAGGCACCGCGCTGAGCTTCACCTGGACGCAAACAAGCGGCCCCAGCGCCCACCTGTCGGCAACCGACACAGCCCAAATCGAGGTCACGCTGCCAGAACTCGCAAGTGACCAAACACTGACCTTCGAAATTGCCGTCTCAGATGGCGCGCTGAGCGACACGACAACGATTGATCTGAATGCGGTGAACATCGTCGAAACCCCAATTCTGGGCTATTTTGACGACCCGCTGGAAATCCTCTCAGGCCTGAACAATATCCAGGCGCTGACCCTGACAGACACGATGCGCTCAGGCGGCACAGGCCACTTCTCGCTGATCGGCGTGGATGAGCAAAACGGTCAGATGGACCTGCTCTATTTCGAACGAAATACAGATGGCACCTACGATCCCGCCGATCGCACGCCGACCGGAGTCGCCCCGAGCAGCAATGTCGTCGGGCGCGATGGCTATTTCGGGTTCCAGGGCGCTGGTCCGTCTTTCATCTTCGAGCAAGCCGGAAAGATCGGGTTCTATAATGAACAACAAGGGTCGCCGCCGCTTTATGAAGCCGGCAATCTGGATCTCGATGCACCATGTAGTTTTTCGACCAGCCTGTATGGGTCCGCCCAGCTGGTTGGACATCGCGGGACAGGTCTGACGGCGATTTGGCGGTCTTATTCAGGCACCTCCCCGAATGTGACAACAGCATTGGAAGTCTCCAAGCCGACCAGTTCTGGGACATATTGTTTGCTTGGATCGAACCTGCGATCGCAAGGTATGATCTCGGCCTATAATTCTGACACTGACAGGCTGGAAGTGTGGCGCCGCGAATATGACGCGACACAAACCCCCGCAAACCGATTTGATCTGGTCGCATCCTATGGTGTGAACTTGCCGACCGGTCTGACTGTGACCGCCTTCGGTTCAGCCAATGGCTTCGATGGCAGCCAGGAAACGAGTTTCTCGGTGCTCGCGGCCACCGACGGACATCATGACGGACAACATATGGCCATTCTCGTTCATTGGACCACGGCAGGTGGTTTCGAAAACGAACAGCTGAGCTGGTCAAAAGGCATTCCAACCGACGTGTCGGTTGGTGATGTGCACGCCCCAAATGTGCCCATTTTCATTTCCATGTCATCCTCGCCATATGTTCGCGTGTATGAAGCATCAGCGCCGTTCTGGACCGCTCCGCTGGCCGGGCTTTACGCCAGCCCGCAATTCATCGACGTGGGCTTGGGCACGACAGAGATCGTGACCGACGGCAGCATCGAACAGATCATGGCGCTGAACCAGCCTGGAAAAGGTCAGGTGACAGTCGTCACCGGGCCGCCCCCGTAAAGCGGAATTGGCGGCGCCGGCGCCGCGCGGTTGATCAGATGGGTATGTACGAAGGCTGAGTGGCTGTGTTAAACAGTCTCACTGGGAGGGGATCTGATGCTCAAAATCACTCAACTTGGGGTGTGTTCTTCGGCGCTTTTCATCGCCGGATTATCCGCAACCGCATTCGCTGACGAGCCGACCATCGAGGTCACAGCGGTGGTTAAACTGTCCGGGATCACAGACGACGTCGACACCGTTTCGGTCAATTGTGACGCCTATGATGAAGCCGATCAGTGGGTTGGCAACGCGTTGACCTATATCACCACGGCAGACAGTGTCGGCCGGCAAACAGAGGCCCACCAGAACCGGTCTCTGCACCTGGTGGACTCGCTGCAGGGCGATTTGAATGAGGTCGTTGATCTGGTCATCGAACCGCTGGGGGATGGCGATCACCAGCTGTATTTCTGGTCGAAAGTGACCTGCAACCTGATGCTGAGCCCGATGCCCGAAAGCGATCTGGAGGGGATCGACCGGACCCAGATTTCGGCCCAGGACGCTGACGACCTGGTCCTTGCCATGGCCATGTCGCCGCGGGTCTGCAGCTCGGTTCAAGCCGGTGCATCAGCAGCTGACTGCGTCGCCAAGGGCACCTCTCCGGAAGCGGCGAGCATGGAAATCCTGAGGTCTGACCTGGCGGCAGAGCGCGCATCAACCGACAATTAGGGCCGATCATCTCGCCCCGGCTGACCCTCAATCCGCAACGACCAGGAAGAGTGGCAGCGTTTCGCCTTGCACGATCAGGTCATATGCATTGTGGGTCGCATCGGACCAGACATTGAGCGCCATATACAAGCCCTGGATACCGCCCTGGTTTTCACACACTTGCTGGGACCAATGCAGCTGGTTCTGCGCGGCGCTGCCATCAAAGGCGCAGATATAGCTGTATGAACTGAAGGTCAGCCCGGACGGACCTTGAACAGAGATGCTTTGCGGGCCGAATATGTCCTTGCCATACACAGCCAGATACACATGCCCGACAAATCCATCCCGGTCTGGAGCGGTTGTCGGCGCAATCAGGGTGATCGGCTGGGCCGGATTAAAGGCCTGTTTCGGCGTCCGCGGCAGCGGCGTGCTGGAGATCGCCCCAAACAGGCCATCCGGCGGACGGCTGAGCGGAAGGTGGCGGTCGAATTTGGGCAGAATACGGGTCCATGAACTGGTCCCGCCTTGCTGGCAATTGAGCAGATCGACATCTTCGCATCGATACCCCCAGCGCCCCGTCATCTGGTCTGGCGACGACGGACGGACAATGGCTTCGCCGCCCCAATAGCCGAGATGTCCATACGCCCAGGCAATCTTGTAGGCGTCGCCCGAAACAGATGCCACGGCCCGGCTGGAAATCGCATCTGTGCGATTATCGCGAACCCGGGTTCCAGACACCAACACGCCGCCGGTCTCGCTCTGATAAATCGTCATCAGACCGGGGGTTGAATATTGATCATTGCTCCATTCGACCTGCCAGTTGCCATAGATGGACGGGGGTTGATCCAGGTGCGGCGCCGCCGCGCCCATGCCGGTAAACTGCATCTGGCCTGACACTGGCCCGAGATCAGACGCCACACCAGCAAATGCCATCGCTCCACCAATTGGCCCGAGCTCGGTGTTGACGCCATGAAAGGCCATCGCGCCGCCCACAGGGCCCATGTCGGCATTCACGCCTTGGAATGAAACCGAACCTGCAACCGGTCCGAGCTCTGTATTGACGCCGTCGAACGCGAGCGAGGCGGTCAGCTTGCCTGGGTCGGACGCCACACCGGTAAATTCAAGCGCGGTTGTCTGGCGGCTCTGCGCCCGCGCAACCCCGTGAAACGCAAGCGCAACCGGCAGCGTCCAATTCGATGTCGTGTCGCGCCCGTCCTCAGCGGTCTGAGCGGCGTCCTGCGCCTGCGCCGGCCCCTGCACGGCCAGCGCGCTCAAGACCCAGGCAAGGCTGCCCAGAAAAACCTGCTGTCGCATATTTCCGCCCCTCCCGCGCTCGCCTGCCAAATATAGCGCCTGTCACCGCAGAGTCAGCTGTTTTCATCGAACCCGCAGGCGGCGTGCGCCCGCCGACCCGCCCCTCAAGCATCCGGCAGCACTTGTGCGTGCTTGACGCTGCCATAAGCAAAGCTGGTATCGATGCTGGCAATGCCCGGCACACGCTGCAGCTCTCGGCGCACAAAGCGCTCATAATCATCCAGGTCGGCTGCGATCACCCGCAGCAAGTAATCCGACCGCCCGGTCATCAGCCAGCAATCCATGACTTGCGGCATGGCAATGATGGCGTGTTCGAAGGCGTTGACGGACTCGTCGCTATGGCGTTCGAGTTTGAGGCGGATGAACACCGTTACCGGCAAGCCCCAGGCCTTCTGGTCGACCAGGGCGGTATAGCCGCGAATAATCCCCTGCTCCTCCATCAGACGGACCCGGCGCAGGCACGGGCTTGGCGACAGGTTGACCCGCTCTGAGAGATCCTGATTCGTCAGCCGTCCATCGCCTTGCAGCTCGCGGAGAATCTGGCGGTCTTTGCTATCCATGGTCTCATCCTTGGCAGTTTCTGCCAATACTTAAGCAGTTTCCTTGCCATTTCGCAAAGTTCTGCGTCGGGTTTTGCGTTAGAATGGAGGCAGACCCGGAGATCCGCATGACCGATGACAAAACCCACGGCTTTTCTACCCGCGCCATTCATCACGGCTATGACCCGATGAGCGCTGACGGGGCCTTGACCCCGCCTTTGCATCTGACCTCCACCTTTGCCTTCGAGACGGCTGAACAAGGCGGCGCCCGGTTTGCCGGCGAGGCGCCCGGGCATATTTATACCCGCATCTCCAACCCGACCACGGAGCTGCTGGAACAGCGCATGGCCTCGCTGGAAGGCGGCGAGGCGGCAGTGGCCATGGCCTCTGGCATGGGCGCCATCACCTCGGTCCTGTGGAGCCTTCTGCGCACCGGCGATGAGCTGATCACCGACAAGACCTTGTATGGCTGCACCTTCTCATTCTTTCAGCATGGGCTGAGCCGCTTTGGCGTCACCGTCAGACATGTCGACCTGACCAATCCGCTGGCGCTGGAAACTGCGATCTCGGACCAGACCAAAGTCGTCTATTTCGAAACCCCGGCCAATCCCAATATGCGCCTGGTCGATATTGCTGCGATCAGCGCGATTGCCAGACGCCACGGCGCCAAGACCGTGGTCGACAATACCTACGCCACCCCGGTTCAGACCCGCCCGCTCGAACATGGCGCCGACATTGTCGTGCATTCAGCGACCAAATATCTTGGCGGGCATGGCGATCTGATTGCCGGCATCGCGATTGGCGCGGCTGAAGACATGGCCGAGGTTCGCATGGTCGGGGTCAAGGACATGACCGGCGCAGTGCTTGCCCCGTTCAATGCGATGTTGATCCTGCGCGGCCTGAAGACGCTGCAATTGCGGGTCGAGCGGCATGCTCAGAGCGCGATGCAGGTGGCCGAGATGCTGGACGCGCATCCGGCCATTGCCCAGGTGCATTATCCCGGCCTGCCCGCATTCGCGCAGCATCAGCTGGCCCAGCGCCAGATGGCGGGCTTTGGCGGCATGATCGCATTCGAGCTGACCGGCGGCTATCGCGCCGGCATCGCGATGATGAACCGGCTCAGCCTGATCCGCCGGGCGGTCAGCCTGGGCGATGCCGAAACCCTGATCCAGCACCCGGCCAGCATGACCCATTCGACTTATTCGCGTGAAGAACGTGAAGCCCATGGCATCAGTGAAGGCCTGGTTCGCATCTCGGTCGGGCTGGAGCAGGTCGAGGACATTCTCGGCGACCTGCACCAGGCGCTCGGCACCAATGAGAGCGCTGCGGCCTAGCCGCGCCGCCGCCCTGCCAGGTCTGGCGCTCCGGCACCGAACTGCACCGCTTGCGCGGCGCCGCTGACACCCCCATCCCAACCTTTGCGCGGCGCGGATGCCCTCATCTCTGCCCCCGCGCTGCGTCGCTGACATGCCCGTCGCGGCGCCTGCGCGCCAGCTGCCGTCACCCCCTCTCTTGTATTTCGATATATCTAAAACTATAATTAGATATATCGAACCAGGAGTGAGACCATGTATCACCGACAAAGAATGCGCCGCGCCGCAGAGGCCTATCGGAAGATGAAAGGCCAGCATGGCCGCGGCGGATATCGTCGCCGGCGCCCGCTGGATCATGGCGATTTGCGGCTGCTGATCCTGGCCCTGATCGCGGAAGACCCGCGCCATGGCTATGATCTCATCATCGAGATCGAGCAGCGCACTGGCGGCACCTACAAGCCGAGCCCGGGCGTCATCTACCCGGCTTTGTCCGTGCTCGAAGACCAGGGTTTTGTCAAAGCCAAGAAAGTCGAAGGCAAACGCATCTTCAACCTGACCGAACCAGGCGAGGCAGAACTCGCCGCGCATGCTGACACGCTGGCCAAGATCGAAGCCCGTCTGGAAAGCCTTGCCCATCCTGAGGCCGAGCTGCACCCCGGCGATATCCGCTCGGCCAGCCGCCGCTTGCGCCACACCCTGCTGAAGACCGTGACCGAGACCTGGCCCGACACTTCGAGCTATGAAGCGATTGTCGAGATCCTCAACCAGGCCCGCGCCGACATCGTCAAGGCGGCTGAAAAGACGCCGACCTAGACCTGCGTCTGCGTCTCGGTTTTCTCCAGGATGACGCTCAGATTATTCGCCGGCATCGCCACCACCTGGCGCAGGTGCAGGCCAGCTGCCGCCGCCAGAGGCAGGATCTGCCGATCAAGATCACGAACCCCCCAGCGCTGATCGCGTTGTTTGAGGTCATGGCTGAAACGGGCATTCGAAGCGGCGATCTCACCATTGCGCGCGAACGGGCCATATAGCATCACCCGCCCGCCTGGGCTCAGTATCCGTCCGGCCCCGGCGATCAGGCCCTCGGTCGCTGCAAATGGCGCAATATGAACCATGTTGGCGCAAAACAGCGCACAGGTTTGCAATGTTTCATCAATGCTCGGCCAGGTTTGTGCAGTGGTGTCGAGGACTAGCGGGCCGCGCAGGCGGTCATGCGCCGCCGCTGCCCGCCAGGCCTGCTGGCTGGCCCGGCTGGCCGGGTCGATATCGGAATAGATCCAGACCAGATCCGGTGCTGCTGCGGTGATATGCGCGCCATGTTCGCCGGTGCCGGAGGCGATCTCCAGCACCTGGCCCTGCGTCGGCATATGCGCCAGGAAAACCTCGCGCACAGCGTCCTTATTGCGCCCGATCGATGGCGAGAAGCGGCGACCATCTGCAGCTGCCTGACGCCGCTCCAGCGCGACAGGCGGGCCAGAGGCGGCCGTCTGGTCGGTGTGGTTTTGATCCGTCATGCCGGGCTTTTACGCGGTTTCCTGGCGACGTAAAAGCCCGGATGATGCCGCTTTATGCGGCGCTGGATTGCGCCGCGCTGCGACGCGAATAGACAAATTCCGCTGCCTCGAGGTCGATGGCCGGCAGCTCTTCACATTCTTTCCAATAATCCTGCGTGTGCTGCCAGATCGGATCCGATCCGCGCTTCGGCATCAAATGCATCGAGCGCATCAGATAGCCGGGATTGAAATTGTCTGAGTCCATCCAGGGCATGATGTCCATGTCCTGATCCTGTTCTCGCAATTCGACCCGCACCTCGTCCATATTCTCCGCCTCCATATGCTGCAGCAGGCGGCAGACAAAGTCGCCCAGCAAATCAACCCGCAAGGTCCAGCTGGCGCGGAAATAGCCGAAGACCCAGGCCATATTTGGCACGCCGGTAAACATCATGCCGCGATAAGTGACGGTCTGACTGAAATCGACTGGCTCGCCATCCACCTCAAACGGAATGCCGCCAAGCACTGAGAGGTTGAACCCGGTGGCAGTGATGATCATGTCAGCGTCCAGATGCTGACCTGATTTCAGCTGAATGCCAGTCCTGGTGAAGCGCTCGATCTCGTCAGTGACAACGCTCGCGACGCCGCTGGCAATGCCCTGGAACAGGTCGCCATCCGGGATGAAGGCAAGACGCTGCTGCCAAGGCCGGTATTTCGGGGTGAAATGCGTATCGATATCGAAGTCCTGGCCAAGATAGGCGCGGGCCGCTTCCAGCAATTCGGCCTTCACCACTTCTGGCTCGGTCAGGCAGCGCTGACAGATCTCATCCTGGTCGAACAGCGCTTTCTTGCGCGCCAGCTCGTGCACCAGCTCGTCAGAGACGCCAATGCGGCGCAGCTCGTCAGCAAACTCGTTGCGATTCTCAGCCGGGAAGAAATAAGTTGGCGAGCGCTGCAGCAGGGTCACGTGCTCGCATTCCCCGGCAATCGCCGGAACCAGCGTCGCCGCGGTCGCGCCAGAGCCGATGCAGACAACTTTCTTGCCTTTCAGGTCGGTCTCCTCCGGCCAGGTTTGCGGATGGATGATCTCGCCCTGGAAGTCGTCCATCCCGTCCCATTCCGGGGTGTAGCCTTCCGCATGATTGTAATAGCCCTGGCACATCCACAGGAAGGTGCAAGTATAGGTCTTGGCCTCGCCAGTGGCAGTATTGGTGGCCTGTACGGTCCATATCTTGTCGGCCGAGGAATAGCGCGCGCCGGTAATCTTGTGCGAGTACTGAATGTGATCGCCGATCGCGTTCTCTTCAATCACATCGCCCATATAATCGAGGATTTCCTCTGCCGTCGCGATCGGTGGCCCGACCCAGGGCTTGAACCGGTAGCCAAACGTATAGAGGTCACTGTCAGAGCGGATGCCGGGATAGACATGCGTGCGCCAGGTGCCGCCATAATCCTCCATCGCCTCAAGGATGAGATAGGATTTATCCGGGCACTGCGTCTGCAGATGATAAGCCGAACCGACGCCGGAAATCCCGGCCCCTGCGATCAGAACATCAAAATGTCCATCAATATTTTGCGCCATCGCGCTTCCCTCCGATTTATTTTGTCGAAAAGCTGGCGCGGCAGATAGACAGCGCCAATAAGGAAAATGCCCTATCTGCCCTTGCGAGACCCTCGACTATTGACGCGGCTGAAACCGATCGCGCAGCTCAGGCTTGAGGATTTTTCCATTGGCATTGCGCGGCAGCGGCTCATCCTGGAACTGGATTTCCACCGGCACCTTGAAGGCTGCGATCTGATTGCGGACATGCGCGCGCAGCTCATCTTCGCTGACCGCCATGCCTGGCTTCAGCTGCACCACAGCGCCGACTTCCTGGCCCAGCACCTTGTGCGGGATGCCGACCACAGACGCGTCCATCACGGCTGGATGATCATACAGCGCGCTCTCGACCTCGATGCAGTAAATATTCTCGCCGCCGCGGATCAGCATATCCTTGGCCCGGTCAACCAGATACAGGAAGCCTTCTTCATCAATCCGCGCCAGGTCGCCGGTCACCACCCAGCCATCGATAAAGGTCTCGGCTGTGGCATCCGGCTTGTTCCAATAGGCCTTGCAATTCATCGGCCCTTTGCACCATAGCTCACCGACTTCGCCAGCCGGCACTTGCTTGCCATCGCCGCCGACAATCTTGAGCTCGACGGCGCCGGGCGGCGCGCCGGCACTGTCCGGACGGTTCACATAGTCATCGCCAATGTTCAGCGTTGAGGTGGCACAGGTCTCGGTCATGCCCCAGCCATTGCCGGGCGCGGCTTCCGGGAAGCGTTTCTTGATCGTCGAGACCAGCTCCGGCGCTGACGGGGCGCCGCCATAAGACACCGCCTTGATGGTCGAGAGATCATACTTGTCGCGGTCCGGATGTTCGAGCAATTGCCAGGCAATCGCTGGCACGCCGCCAACATTGGTGATCTGTTCCTGTTCGATGATCGGCAAGGCCTTGCCCGCATCCCATTTATACTGCGAGACGATTTTCGCCCCTTGCAGCAAGCTCGGGATCAGCACGGCAAATGAGCCGGTCGCATGGAAGAACGGGATGGCCAGCAAGGTGGCATTCTGCTCATTCGGGTCCGGCTCTGGCGGTTCTTCACCGCGGCGCAGCAGCATCCGCATCTGGCAGGTCAGCGAATTCATCATGTTGGAGACAATCGCCCGATGGGTCGCCAGCGCGCCTTTCGGGCGGCCCGTCGTGCCGGACGTATACATGATGGTGGCATCATCATCCGGGCCGAGATCTGCGTCAGGAAGACCGATCTGGGGCAGATCCTGCCAAGCATTTGCTGGCCCGATCAGGCTTTCAAGACTGCTCACCCGGGCCTCTGAGTCGCCTTCGCCGCCGCGTGCGACAATGATCGATTTCAGGTCTGTCAGGCGATCAAGATTGCCGCGCATGCGATCGAGGATCTGCGCATCGATCACGGCGACCTTGGCGCCGCTATCGCTGAGACCATATTCCAGCTCGTCGCCGGTCCACCAGGAATTCATCGGGGTCGCGATGGCGCCAATTGACAGCGCCGCGAAAAACGGCACCGGCCATTGCGGATAATTGCGCATGATGATCGCAACCCGGTCACCTTTCTGCACCCCGAATTGCTCGATCAAGGCCTTGGCAAAGTGTTCCACGGCGCGGGCAAAGGCGGCATAAGTGACGCGCTCATCCTCATAGACCAGGAAATCCCGGGCGCCGAATTGTGGTTCAGCCAGCTCGAATATTGTGCGCACGGTGGGCGGCGCTTCAGCATAGATCTTCATCTCCACACCGCCGACAAGTCCGTCGCTCAGTTTCAGCGGCGAGTCAGATGCGGCGATGGCAGCATTGGCTTGGGCAATCGTGATGACGGGCCAACCGTCAGGCAAAGCAGCGACAGCCATGGGGGTCCTCCGGATATATTATCGTTGTTCGGACCGGATATGCGGCATGCGCCGTCCCTGCGGAAGGGGCGACGCCGCGGCAGGGCTGAATTTGTTGGGAATCTGTGGCGGTCTAACCGCGAAACGGGCTGCCCTTGATGGTGATTGCCAGGCTTTCCACCGGCGTCCCGCCCTGGGTCAACAGGCCAAGATCGGCAACCGGAATGATCGACCGGATCTCGCGCGCCGGTTCCGCCATGCTGAGCAGCAGGTTGGCAGCGATCAATTGACCATAATCCGGGCGCTGCGTTGCGACCACGGAATCATCAATCTTCAACTCGGTCTGCAATTCCAGATATTCTCCGGTGCGCTCGGCCATATCGCTGGCAAATGGATCCTGCACTTCGCGGGTATCGCCTGGAATATCGATCGAGAAATCATATTCGGCGCCAGCTTCCAGTGAGATCAGATACGATTTGCCGGGTTCGACCACGACCTGTTCGGCGCTGAAGCGTTCGCCATTTTCCTCAAGCGTGATTTCCAGGGCATAAAGCTGGCTGCCGGTCTCGGGGGCCATCATCAAGGTTGCAAGACAGGCCATACATCCGGCCAGAACCACGGTCGCAAAGGACTGCATGGGGGCGTCTCCGTACTACTCTACACGCCCCTTGCCCATCGCAATTTGTATGCCAACCTTAGCGTTAATGCGAGTTACTTTTCGCAGAGTTTGCAGGATTTTCGCCGCCGGCCTGATCTTGCCTGATAAAAAACCAGTGCTGGTGAAATCACCAGCACTGGCTCTCAGTCTCGGAGGTATTGCTGTCTTCTACAGCGGAGGCTGAGAAATCCTATTTTCCGAAATCGCAGAAGCGGACGACGCGGTCAGTCCCGTCCGGCTCGACCAGGCGATAGCTCGGGCCGGTCAGTTCAGCATCCTCGCACAAGTATCCGATCTGATACATGTCGAGCAAATAGTCATTTTCCGGCGTGATCGCATGCGCCAGCATGATGTCGGCGGCGTCCTGGTGGTCGCCAAGGCGGAAGCGGGCCTTGAATGCGTCGGTGGGTGACAGCCCGCCTTGCTCCAGCGCAAAATTCAGGCTGGTCGCCTCGCCGCGGGCATAATCGCGCAATTCAGACGCTGCGCCGGCCTGGGCGTGGTCGGGATAGGCCTCGAGAAATTCATCCAGGGCCTCAATCGCGCCCCAGACCTGATTGCCATCGCCCATTTTCAGTTCGGCCATGCGGTACAAAGCGGCCGCCTTCTCATCATCGCTGGCAGTCTGCTTGCCGATCAATTGCTCCAGGCGCAGGATGGCCGCTTGCTCATTGCCGGCCTGAACCAGCTCTTCAACCGTGTTCATGGCCAGATCAAACGTGCTGGGCTGGGTTGCAACAGGCGGCGTATCGACGACAACCGGCGGCACATCGACATCCGTCGAGGCACAGGCCGAAGCCAGAACGAGCATTGAAGCGGCAAAAATCGTACGCATGAGGGATCTTTCTTGAATTGGTCTTTGTATTTGGTCGCCAAATGCCATGGCGAGACTAAGGCAGAAATCAGGAGAGGCTTGGATCCGTGCACCAAACCGCGCCGGCAACATAATCAGGTTCAGGGCCATGGCGGTGGACTGGGTCGCGGCGGGCGCCCGGCGGCACCGCTTCTGGCGCGCGGTCGCCGGCCTCTTCTGCAATGCCGCGACAGACATATCCGCTTTCGCGCAGCAAATAGAGCTGCGCGTCGGTTGGCGTCAGACCAGAGGCGCGATAGCGCGCTGCGCCCGCCTCCAGGTCGCCCATCAGGGCCTTGTCGTCGAACCAGTCCGGCAGGTTTTGCAGCTGGGCGAGACGGCGCTGGGCCTGCTCGATCTCGGTCCTGGCAAACACTTTGCGGCGTTCACCATCGCTGGCCCGCAAATCATCAGGCCGCAAGGCCAGCACGCGATCGAGATCTGCCACCGCACCAGGCAGATTGAAGCGCGACTCCCAGCGTTTGTCGGCACGCAGATAAAGCAGGTCGATGCGCTGATCTTCGCTCAGGTCTGTGCGCGACAGCAGGTCTGCAAATGCGACTTCTGAGGCAGCAATGCTGGGATTGGTCGCAATCTCGGTGCGCTGCGCCTGGAACAATTCCGGGTCCATGTTCGCTGGCACCGTGGCGCACGCAACAAGCCCCATTACGGTGCCGACACTGACGAATCCTCGGCGCATGTATTTTCCTCGCTCGAACCGAATAACAGGGCTCGATCTCGCAGCCGAGTAAGGCAGGAAAACGGCAACACTGCTTACAGAGAGTTTAGGCGCGTCAGGCGCGGACGATGCGTTCGATTTCAGCCACGTCGCCACGGCCCAGGGCCTCGATGGCACAGGCCGCGATATGCCGGGCATTGAGGCCGGCTTCCTCATACATCAGATCCGGTTTGTCCTGATCCTGGAACACATCCGGCAAATGCATGGTGCGAATCTTGAGGCCCCGATCAAGCCCGCCAACCTCAGCCAGATGGTGCAGGACAAATGCGCCAAAGCCGCCGCGCGAGCCTTCTTCAATCGTGATCAGCACTTCATGATCGCGGGCCAGGCGCTCAGTCAGCTCGGCGTCCAGCGGCTTGGCAAAGCGCGCATCTGCGACCGTGCAGGACAGGCCCTGCGCGGCCAGCATGTCCGCGGCCTTGAGCGCTTCCTGAAGCCGGGCGCCATAAGACAGGATCGCAATCGCGCTGCCTTCGCGGACCACACGGCCTTTGCCGATTTCCAGCGGCGTTGCCACCTCTGGCAAGGCGACACCAGTGCCCTCGCCGCGCGGATAGCGGAAAGCGCTGGGGCGGTCATCAATCTCATTCGCCGTGGCGACCATATGAGCGAGCTCGGCTTCATCTGCCGCGGCCATACAGATCATGCCCGGCAGCGCGCCAAGATAGCCAATGTCGAAACTGCCGGCATGGGTCGCGCCGTCAGCGCCGACCAGACCGGCCCGGTCAATCGCAAAGCGCACCGGCAGCGACTGGATCGCGACATCATGCACAACCTGATCATAACCGCGCTGCAGGAAGGTCGAATAGATGGCAGCATACGGCTTCATGCCATCGGCGGCCATTCCGGCGGCCATGGTGACGGCATGCTGTTCGGCGATACCGACATCGAAAGCACGATCCGGGAAGGCCTGGGCGAACAGGTTGACGCCGGTGCCGGACGGCATGGCGGCAGTGATGGCGCAAATCTTGTCATCCGTCTCGGCCAGCTGGACCAGGGTCTTGCCGAACACGTCCTGATATTTCGGCGCGCCCGGGGCTGATTTTTGCTGCTCGCCCGTGACGACATTGAACTTGGATACGCCATGATACTTGTCGGCGCTGTTCTCAGCCGGCGCATAGCCATGGCCCTTATGGGTGACGATATGCACCAGAACCGGCCGCTGCATCTGTTTGACGTTTTCCAGCACCGGGATCAGCACGTCGAGATCATGGCCATCAATCGGCCCGACATAATAGAAGCCGAGCTCTTCGAACATGGTGCCGCCCATGGCGAAACCGCGTAGATATTCTTCGGCTTTGCGCGCCGGGTTTTCCAGCCCCATCGGCTTGACCACGGATTTCGCGAACCGCCGCAGGCCGCGATAAGAGCGGCTGGAGACGAGGCGGCTGAAATAATGGCTCATCGCCCCGACCGGCGGCGCAATCGACATGTCATTGTCATTCAGGATCACGACCTGGCGTTTCTGATCACCGCCGACATTATTCATCGCTTCATACGCCATGCCGGCGGTCATCGAGCCATCGCCGATGACCGAGACGACATGATTCGCATTGCCCTGCAGATCGCGTGACGTGGCAAAGCCGTGTGCGGCCGAAATCGAGGTCGAGGCATGCGCCGCCCCGAATGGATCAAACGCGCTCTCGGCGCGCTTGGTGAAACCGGACAGGCCGCCGCCCTGGCGCAAGGTGCGAATGCGGTCGCGCCGGCCGGTCAGGATCTTGTGCGGATAGCATTGGTGACCGACATCCCAGATCAGCTTGTCGACCGGCGTGTCGAAGACGGCATGCAGCGCCACGGTCAGTTCGACCACACCGAGGCCAGCGCCGAGATGTCCGCCCGTGACGGAGACAGCATCGATAACCTCCTGCCGGACTTCATCGACAATCTGCTTCAGCTCTTCGCGCGTCTTGTCCTTCAAGTCAGCCGGCATGTGCACATCGTCCAGCAGGCGCGTGTTCTTGAGATCTGTCACCGAGCGGCCTCCTTCCAGCCGATTGACTGATTTGTCTGGGTCTTAGTGTTTTCTATCCAGGACAAAATCAACCGATTGCAGCAGGATATTGGCGCGATTGCGGAAAATAGCGAGGTGTTCTTTGGCCTGCGCGGCGAGGAGCCGCACCCGTTCGCGGGCCTGGTCTATGCCCAGAATCGTAACGAAATTGGCCTTTCCGGCGGTTTCATCCGTGCGCAGCGGTTTGCCAACATCTGCCTCATTTCCGGTCGCATCGAGCAAATCATCAGCAATCTGATAAGCCAGCCCGAGATCATGCGCAAAGCCGTGCAGCGCGTGTTTCTCGACATCACTGGCGCCGCCAATGATGGCGCCGGCTTCGACCGAATAGGAAATCAGGGCCCCGGTCTTCATCCGCTGCATGCGGGTAATGGTGTTGAGATCGCGCGGGCTGTCATCCTCAAGCATGTCGATCATCTGACCGCCAACCATGCCCAGCGCGCCAGAGGAATCGGCCAGCCGCTCGATCAATTTCAGGCGGACATGCCCATCCTGGTGGGTTTCGCGATTGGCCAGGATCTTGAACGCCTGGGTCAGCAAAGCATCGCCAGCAAGCACCGCCGTGGCTTCATCAAAAGCCTTGTGCACAGTCGGCTGCCCGCGGCGAAAATCATCATCATCCATGCACGGCAAATCATCATGGATGAGGGAATAGCAATGCACGCATTCCAGCGCCGCGGCCGCGCGCAGCAGGCTCTTCTCAGGCGCGTCGAACATCGCCCCGGTCTCGATCACATAGAAGGGCCGCATGCGCTTGCCATTGGCCAGCGCCGAATGGCGCATGGCGCGCATCAGGTCAGCTTCAGGGCCTTGCGCCGGCGGGATCAGCTGGTCGAGCGCGACAGTCACCCGGTCGGCGATCTCGGTCAGTCTTTGACCGAAGTCAGGATCGCCATCGTCTGCCATCAGTCAAAGCTCGCAGGCTCGGTCTTCGGCGCGCCATCGCTGCCCTGGACGATCTGCTCGACTTTCAGCTCCGCCGCTTTCAGACGCGATTCGCAATGCTTTTTCAGCGCGGCGCCACGCTCGTAAATGGCGATCGATTTTTCCAGCTCGACATCGCCCTGCTCAAGCTGACGGACAATGGTTTCAAGCTCGGCCAGGGCCTCTTCGAAGCTCATGTCTTTGACGGGTGTCGCCTTGGTCGCCATCTGCTCAATCCCACGCTGTCTGCAAGTCGGCTGCACCCTAGGACCGGATTCAGCTCGCCTCAATGGCGATTTCAGGATTTTCCACGATATTCGTAGATCCGGTAGCTCCAATACTTGTCGCCGCCATCATAGACACAGACCCAGCCGAGCTTGCGCAGCGGCCGTCGCAACATGCGATTGAACCAGCCATGTGCGGCCAGATAGACCGATTGGCCGGCGGCCTTGTCATGCAGGACTTGCGCGGCCTGCTTTGCCCGCGCCCGGGCTTCATCTACGCTTTCACCATCCAGCTTGTGTCCCCGCAGCCAGGCCGTCCGGGCGAGAATGTTCCAGGTCTTGGGCAAATAGCGGCGGGTCTTGAATCGCGGCGGTGGCAAGGGCGCTTCATTGAACACGGCGTGCGGCTCTGGCGCCCGTCCGTCCGTCGCCCAATTGGCGGTTTCAATGGCGCGCGGTCGCACTGATGAAAGCACCAGATCAATCTCGGCCACAGCCTGTTTCAGCTTTTGCGGTGCGCTCTGATCCTCAGCCAGACTGCCGGCTTCATAGCGCTCCCACCAGTCGCGATATTCTTTCCAATTGAGTTTCGGCCCGGCCGAGCGGTTCAAGGCCGGGCGCCCATGCCGGGACACGATGATCGGCCCCCGCTTTGGCTGATTCTCCGTCTTGTCGCTCATTGTCCCAGGACCCATCCCATCAAAACCAGCGCCGATCCCGCCGATTAGACAGGTTGGCAACAGGCTTCAAGCCTGCAGATGCGGAAACCAGCGCTGGCGCCCTGGCCTACAGGCCGCGCCATAACCGTTTCTTCATGCACGGCTCGGCCTGGGCGCGCGAACAGCGATAGAAGGTGAACAAGACCGTGTCGGCCCGCCCGATCAGATTCTGGTACGGGACAAAGCCAACCGAGGCCTGATCCGGGGCCCAGCCCGCGCGCGGCGGGCAGCCGGCCTCATCGATCACGCCATCGGCGCCAGGCGGGCAATGGCCGGTCGGATTGCGGCCATCCATGGAATTATCGCG
Organism: Henriciella sp.; assembly: GCA_965212615.1. Taxonomy (GTDB): domain Bacteria; phylum Pseudomonadota; class Alphaproteobacteria; order Caulobacterales; family Hyphomonadaceae; genus Henriciella. The sequence goes on along the minus strand of OZ243114.1, from coordinate 3,278,467 downwards.
ATTGTCGCCCATGAACAGGAAGTGCTTGTCCGGAACGACATAATCGACCGATATATTGCTGCCTGTCTCGCCATCAATGTCATGCGTGAGCCAGGTCTCGCCAGCATAGGATTCGGTAAATTCAGCTGCTGACACGAAGGCCCCGCTATCATGCTGGCGATAGCGCACCCGGCGGACAAAGGTCCGCTCGATCGGGACGCCATTAATCGCCACCGGCTGACCATCTCGCACAGACACTGTATCGCCGGGCAGGCCGATGATTCGCTTGATCATCACGCGCGGCGTATGCGTGTGCTCGAACACCGCGACATCCCCGCGTTTCGGCAGGCTGGCAAAGAGGCGCCCATCTGGCAGCGGCACATAGCGGCCGAGGCTGAATGGCAGCGAATGGCGCGAATAGCCATACGCATACTTGTTTACGGCAACCCGGTCACCGACCTGCAGATTCGGCACCATGCTTTCTGACGGGATCACCCGCAATTCGTAGAACAGCCCGGAGAAAACCAGGAAAATCGGAATGAAGATGGACAGCGTGACGCCCCACTCGCGCAGCTCCTTCACCGCTTTTTCCCGCAGCGTCAGAGGCGTGTCCGCCTCAGGCGTATCTTTGGCCATTGCATCCCTCATGACAGGCGCACCGCTGTGCCATAAGCCAGCAATTCAGCCGAACCGCCCATGATCATGCTGGTCGTGACCCGCAAACAGATCACCGCGTCGGCGCGTTTGGCCTCAGCCTCGGCCACCATGCGATCGATCGCCTGTTCGCGCGCTTCTGCCATCAGCTTGGTATATTCCGGCACCTCACCGCCAACCAGGTTGCGCAAGGCGGCCATGATATCGCGGCCAAAGAAGCGCGTGCGCACGGTATTGCCTTTCACGGTTCCGACAATCTCGGACACTTGCCGCCCGGGCACAGTTTCGCCCATGGTAACAATCATACTGCGCCTCTCTTACTTATCGACAGTTTTCGAATAGTGGTCATCTTCGGCATTGCTCAGGCGATCAATGATCACTTTTGCCAGAAGCACGAGAAAGCCGAGCGCGACAAGCCCTGGTATCAGTAGCACGGCCCAGACCGGGGCACCGGCTTCGGCGCTGGCCTGATTCACCGCAAACCCGATCCCGAGCAGAATCAGCAAGCCATAGATCGCGCCGCCGGCAATGATCAGTCCGATGCCGATGGCGAACCAGCCCTTGGTCTTCCCGGTTTCCTGCATCACGATCTCCAGCAGCCGATAACACTCCCTGAACTATCGCATCTATCTTGTCGAGAAAATGACCGCGGCGGCTCAATTGGCCGCTTCGTACCACGCCACCCCGTTCGCATCGAGCCTGCGCACCACTTCATCGCGCTTGATCAGGTAATTGAGATGGGCCAGCGCTTCGCCGGTCGCCATGGACAGGACATCCGCCTCGATCTTGCGCCCGAATATGGCCGGGAACACATCAATCACCCGGCGCGGTTCTTGTCCGAGCCGCTGTTTCAGGCGCTTGAGCGCGACGCCATGCCCCTTGATCAGGTGATCCAGCCGCTGATGCGCCCCGGTAAACGGCTCATTATGGGCCGGCAAGACCAGCACATCGGCAGGCAGCTCGGATTTCAGCTTTTCGCAACTCTCGAGCCAGTCAGACAAGGGATCAGCATCCGGCTCGGTCGGAAAGACCGACACATTCGAGGAGATTTTCGGCAAGAGCTGATCGCCTGAAATGACAATGTTCAGATCCGGGCAGAACAGGCAGGAATGCTCAGGCGAGTGGCCATGGCCAGTGATCACCTGCCACGGCTTGCCGGCCATCTCGAACACATCACCATCTTCCAGCCGGTGATAGGCATCCGGCAATTGCGACACGCCGCGACCAAACCCGCCAAAGCGGGCACGATAGGTCGCAATGCTTTCTTCGTCCCAGCCAGCCTGCCGATAGAACACGGTCCCGGCTTCCGGCGCTTGCCGCCCGGTATCGGCGACCAGCATGCGACAGGTCACATATTCCAGGCGGCTGATCCAGAATTCAGATTGCGGAAACTTGCGGCTCAGCCATCCGGCATTGCCGATATGATCAGGGTGCATATGCGTGACGATCACGCGCCAGACCGGGCGGCCACCCAGCTGTTCATCGAAGATCTTGCGCCAGGCCGCCTTGGTGTCATCCAGGGGCATGCCGGTATCGACAATGGTCCAGCCCTTGTCGCCATCATCGATCAGCCAGAGATTGATCCATTGCAGCGAGAACGGCAATGGCATGCGCACCCAGAAAACGCCTGGGGCGACTTGCAGTGTCGATCCGACATCCGGGGTGGTGTCCCCGAATGGGTAGGTCAGCGGCGCGCGGCCAGAGGTCTTGCCTTGAAATCCGTCCATACGCCTATTTTGGCACGCCCGGCGGCGGCCACCAACCATGACCTCACGGAAGGAACTAGCGGGTGTTCACCCGGCTGACCTTGGTGCCTTCAATGCTGACCCCGGCCATCAGGCCTTTCTGGTCAAAGATGAAGGCATAAGCATCATCCTGCAGCGTCGAGGATGACAGGTTTTCAGCGATCCCGGCATTGACCACGACCACGGTCGGTCCGACGCCGATTTCCCAGCCATCGGAATCTTCCAGATATTGCACGGCATTATCATTCATCAGGAAGACGGCATAACCATAAGACTGGGCACCGGCCTGCAGCCCCCATGACCCGGTGAAAGAGGTGTAATAGCCGGAGGTTGCGCCGCCCTGGCGCAGTTCACCTTCGCCATATGCGCCGCCAAAGACCAGCCCGGCTTTGACCATTGACGGGAAAACCAAGACCGCGCGGGATTGTTTCGAAATCGCCGCTGCGGCTGGATTGTCACGAACCAGCTGGTTCAGCGCCTGGGAACTCGCATTGGAGATATCGGCGCGCGACGCGGGCGAGTCTGCGGTGGTGGCGCAGCCCGCCAATGCCGCCAGTCCCAACACAGCGGTGGCGGCAAAAACTTGTCTAAACAGTCCCATAAGAGTCTCCTGTCTCTGTTCTGGGCGGGGCTTATGCCTCAGAAAGAGACGCGTGGACAAGATTTCTTATTTGTAACCTTTAGCAGGCGACGACATTCACCGCGAGCCCGCCCTGGCTGGTTTCCTTATACTTGGACGACATATCGAGGCCGGTCTGACGCATCGTTTCAATCACTTGATCGAGCGAGACCTTGCCCGCCCCGTCCTGGTGCAAAGCCAGCCGCGCTGCATTGACCGCTTTCACTGTACCGATCGCGTTGCGCTCGATACACGGCACCTGAACCAGGCCGCCGACCGGATCGCAGGTCAGGCCGAGATTGTGCTCCATGCCGATTTCAGCGGCGGCCAGGCATTGCACCGGCGTCGCCCCCCACACGGCAGCGAGCCCGCCTGCAGCCATCGAACAGGCCACGCCAACCTCGCCTTGGCAGCCCATCTCGGCGCCTGAAATCGAGGCGCGCTGCTTGTAGAGCAGTCCGATGCCGCCCGCGACCAGCAGAAATCTTTGCGTCTTGGCCCGGATCGGCGCGCCATCATCATCGCAGCAATAATGTCTCAGCACGGCTGGCAGAATACCGGCGGCACCATTGGTCGGCGCCGTCACCACCCGGCCGCCGGCTGCATTCTCTTCATTCACCGCCATGGCATAGACATTGAGCCAGTCAAACAGCGCCTCGCGTTCATTCACACCAGCGCCGGTTTTCAGCTTGCGATAGAGGTCTGGGGCCCGGCGCTTGACTTCCAGACCGCCCGGCAGAATGCCGGTCGTGTCGAGGCCACGGGCGATGCAGGCCAGCATGGTGTCAGTGATATGATCGAGCTGCGCCAGGGTCTCTGCCCGCGGGCGGCGCTGATCTTCATTGACCAGCATCAGCCGGCGAATCGACAGGCCGCTCTGATCGCACAAGGACAAGAGTTCTGCAGCTGACCCGAACGCATGTGGCGAGCGGGCCCGGTCATCGATGACATCGCCTTTGGCTGGACGCGAAAGCCGCCGCGCCGAGGCGATGAAGCCGCCACCGGTCGAATAATAGACCCGTTCGAAAATCGGCTGGCGCGCATCAGGGGCGGCAAACAATCTCAGCGCCATCCCGTTCGGGTGAAGCTCTGGCACCAGGTCGCCGCGATAGAGAATGTCTTTGACCGCATGAAACCCGACCTCCGCGCCGCCACGCAGGGCCAGCGATTTGTCCGACACGGCGCTGCGAAAGGCTTGCTCAGCCACATCCGGATCAGCGGTTTCGGGGTCGAAGCCGAGCAGGCCGAGAATGACCGCCTTGTCGGTGCCATGGCCCACGCCGGTCAGGGCCAGCGAGCCCTGGAGCTCAACCTCCACCCGGGCGGCCTGTGACAGGAACCCGGTCTTCGAGGCCTCGCGCAGGAAGCGTTTGGCGATCCGCATCGGGCCAACCGTGTGCGACGAGGATGGCCCCAGTCCGACACGAAACAAATCCAAGACTGAAAGCATTCTGCACCGTTGCCCGCCAAACGAGCCTTACCCCTACGGCGCACTTGCAATCCGGGCAAGCCCGCGCAAGGCTGAGGCAAAACATATGGAGGAGCGCATGTCACACTTGAATCGCCGCAACCTGCTCAAATCTGGCGCCGCCATTGCTGCGCTCAGTCCGATCGCGGCCTGCGCCGCGGGAACCGAATCAGAGGAGGCCGTCATCGCTGAAACACCCCCGACCGCAACAGCCCCTGCCGCTGAGGCGAGCGCCTATGCTGCGACAGCGATCCCAGATGGCCTGGCGCAACTCGGCATGCTGGCTTCAGGCGAGACCACCTCATTGGCGCTGACCCAGGCGGCAATTGACCGCTCCAGAGCGGCAAATGCCCTGATCAATGCGGTCGCGCTGGAGACCTATGATGATGCGCTTGTCGAAGCCGAAACGCCGCCAGCTGGCGCGTTTGGCGGGGTGCCGACTTTCATCAAGGACCTGCTCGACTGGAAAGGCGACCAGACCTTGTACGGGTCGCGCGCTTTTCAGGGCTATATCGCGCCTGAAGACGCCGCCTTTGCCAAAGCCTGGCGCCAGGCAGGTGTGATCAGCCTCGGCAAGTCGACGACGCCGGAAATGGGGCTGATCTCGTCAACCGAACCGCTGGTGACGGGCGCGACGCGCAATCCGCATGATCTCAGCCGCATCCCGGGCGGCTCTTCTGGCGGCGCCGCGGCGCTGGTGGCGGCGCGCGTGGTACCATTTGCTCATGCCAGTGATGGCGGCGGATCGATCCGCATTCCGGCGGCCTGTTGCGGCCTGTTCGGCCTCAAGCCCAGCCGCGGCGCTCTGCCGATCAGCCGGGATCCTGGCGAAGTGGATATCTCGGTCAATCACGCTGTCACCCTGACCGTGCGCGACAGTGCGGCTTTGTTCGCCGCCGCAGAAACCGACATGGCAACCGATCTGCCCCGGACCGGCAATATCACTGAAGCCGCGACCCGGCGCCTGAAAATCGCCTTCGCGCCAGACCCGATCAATGGCGCCACGCTCGACAGCGCCACGCGCGCCGGGATTGAACGCACGGCTGAGCTCTGCCGCGGCCTTGGCCATGAAGTGGTCGATTTTGTGATGCCGGTGGATGGCGAGAAATTCGGCGATCAATTCCTGATGTATTGGGCCGCTGGCGCCGCTGCCTTTGCCCAGAGCGCCAGCCAGTTCTCAGGCCAGCCCGTCGGCCCGGACATTGTCGAACCCTGGACGCTGGGACTGGCGAGCCAATTCCTGCAGCGCCAGGACGAGATTGGCGATGTGATCGCTTATCTGAAAGCGTTCGAAGGGATCTATCATTCCTGGTTTGATGATTTTGACGTCATCCTGACCCCGACTGTGTCCACTGTGGCGCCGAAAATCGGCGCTCAGGCCCCGGATGGGGATTTCGAAACCGTGATGGCGAATGTCCTGAACTTTGCTGCCTTTACCTCGCCGATGAATGTGGCCGGCGCGGCCTCGATGAGTGTGCCGCTGCAATGGAGCGAGGATGGCTTGCCGATCGGGTCGATGTTCTCGGCCAGACGCGGCGATGATGGACTTCTGTTCGGGCTCGCTTATGAATTGGAACAAGCGCAGCCCTGGATTGACCGGCTGCCAAGGTTCAAACCGGCCTGATCGGAGCGCGCACATGCACAGACCTGCACTTCTGGCCGCCCTTGCTGCCGCTGCCGGGCTGATCGGGGGTGCCAGTGCGGAGGTCATCGCCGCCGGGCCGGATCATTTCACCCTCCGGCTGGAAGCCGAGACAGAGCTCACCCCGGACGAGGTCTGGGCCCGGCTGATCGATCCGCCGGCCTGGTGGCAGTCTGATCACACATATTCCGGCGATGCGGCCAATCTCTCCATCGATCCGGTGGCGGGCGGTTTGTGGCAGGAGAGCTGGGATGGCGGCAGTGTCTGGCATGGCTCGGTGCTGCGTGCAGAGCCTGGCAAGATCCTGGTCCTGAACGCACCTTTCGGCCCTTTGCAAGGCCTGGCAGTGACCTCGGTGTGGACCATTTCGCTCGATGCGCAGGACAGCGGCGGCACCCGCATCACCTTTGATCACGTCACCACTGGCAGCGCGGCCAGCGGGCTTGCCGGCATGGCGCCAGCGGTGGATTCTGTCAAAGCCGAAGCGCTGCAGAGCCTGGCCCGGCCGCGCGACCGCTAACCCCCTGCCGCAAGGTCTGGCTTGCGGGCAGAGGCAAAGCCCGTAACTCTGAGGCTTCAGAGAGGGTGGCGATGGCTCATTCAGACTTGGATCCAGACGTCCCGCTGCGACCGCTAACCCCGTTCCAGCAGGGCATGATCGCATTTGCCAGCGTCGCCATGGGCGCTGGCATGACGATCAATTTCGTCGTCGTCGCACCGCTGGCGCGAAAGGCCGGCCTGACCGAGCTTCAAGTCGCCGGCATCCTGACCCTGTCAGCGGCCATCTATGCCCTGATGATCCCGCAATGGGGGCGCTGGGCTGACCGGTTCGGGCGCAAGCGCGTGATGGTGTTTTCGCTGATGGCGATGGGCTTGACCAATATGGCCTTCCTGTTCGCGCTGGAAGCCGCGCTGGCCGGGATGATGACCGGGCTGACCATGTTCTTCACTCTGGTCTTTGTGCGGATCTGGTTCGGACTGCTCGCCCCGGGCCTGCAGCCCGCCAGCATGGCGGCGATGACTGATGCCACCACGCCGACCACGCGCGCGGCCGGCCTCGGCATGCTTGGCGCAGCGATGAGCATTGGCTCGATTATCGGTCCAGCTGGCGCCGCAGTGCTGGCGCCATTCGGCGCCCTGGTGCCGCTATGGGGCTCGATCGTGTTCTGTATCACGTGCGGCCTGCTGATCGGCTTTTCCCTGCCCAGGAGCCGGACCACGCGCCAGAGCGCGCAGCGCCCGCCGCCGCTGGCCATGCGCGATGCCAGAGTGTTCCCGCACCTGGTCTTCCTGTTCACCTATTTCGTCGCCGTCGGCATGATCCAGCAAACCCTGACCTGGTTTCTCGAAGACCGCTATCAGATCAGCGAGGAGAAAACCGTGCTCTTTGCCGGCATCGCCTTTGCCTGCCTGGCCGTGATGATGGTGGTGATCCAGTTCGGCTATGTTCAGCCAAGAAAGCCGGACCCGCGCAAAATGCTGCCTATGGGGCTTTTCCTGGTCGCCATCGGCTATGTGCTGGCCAATCTGCTGATGCCGTTCTGGGCGGTCTGTATTGCCTTCCTGATCGTCGGCGCTGGTGCCGCGCTGGCTGTGCCGGCAGCCAATGCCCTGGGCAGCCTGTCGGTCGAGCGCCATGAACAAGGCTCTGCGGCGGCCCTGCTTGCTGCAGCGCCGCCGTCAGGGTTTATCTTCGGCCCGCTGCTCGGCGCTGGCCTGTACCAGATTGCGCCGCCCTTGCCGCTTTATGCCTCCGCCATTGTGATGACGGCGCTCGGCTTGTACGCGGCTCTGGTCGTCGCCAAGCGCCCGCTCGGCGGCGCCTGATCAGCTTGGCATCGCCATGTGGAAAGCATTCAGCTTGTTGCCATCCAGATCCCGGAAATAGGCCGCATAAAAGCCGCCGCCGCGATCGCCCGGCTTGCCTTCGCAAGTGCCGCCCTGTTCCAGCGCAATGGCATACAAGCGATCGACCTGGTCCGGGCTCGACGCCTGCAGCGCCACCATAGTGCCATTGCCAACGCTGGGCGCCTTGCCGTCAAACGGCTGAGTGATCGCCACCCCTGCCGGTCCATCCGGCGCGCCCCAGGCAATGAACGTCTCTTCCTCCATCATCCGGCCGACACCCAATTCCTTGCCGATCGCATCATAGAATGCTGCATGCTTGTGCAGGTTCGCGGTTCCGAGAGTCACATAACCAATCATTCCAACCTCCTTGATTGAGGTTGGAACATTACATGAACAAAACTACTTGGCAAGCGCTACATCGCGCTGATGCCGCCATCCACTTTAAGCTCGATCCCGGTGACCAGCTTGCTCTCGTCACTGGCGAGATAGAGCACCGCATAAGCGATATCATCCGGCTCACCGACCTTGCCCAGCGGAATCTGGCGGCCGAGCTTGGCGAGCGCTTCTTCCTCGCCGAACATTTCCTTGGTGCGGTCGAGAATGGGCGTATTGATGAAGACCGGATGGACCGAATTGGAGCGGATCTGGCCGCCCGTCTTGGCACAATGCAGCGCGATCGATTTCGACAAATGCCGCACCGCCGCCTTGGCTGTGTTATAGGAAACATAATTGCCGCTGGCGATAATCCCGGCAATCGAGCTGATATTGATGATCGAGCCGAGGCCGTGATCCCGCATTAGCGGGATCGCGTATTTGCAGCCGAGAAAGATCGAATCGACATCCACCGTCATGACCTTCTGGAACATCGTATAATCTTCATCCTCGACACTGCCGAGCGAACCGATGCCGGCATTGTTGACGAGAATGTTGAGCCCGCCCATTGCATCATGCGCTTCCTGGACCACGGTTTTCCAGCGTTCGGCATCAGTGACATCATGCTGCCAGGCAAAGGCGGTGCCGGCGCCGAGCTCGGCATTGATCTCAGCTGCAACCTTGTCAGCGCCTTGGCCATTAATGTCGGTGACAGCAACTTTCGCGCCTTCACGCGCGAGCATCTTGGCGGTGGCTTCCCCCAGCCCTTGTGCGCCGCCAGTAATGATTGCTTTTTTTCCTGATACGCGGCCCATGCCTGCCTCCGATAGTGATTGATCTGGGGCTCAGATCACACGCGCTCGAAAGCGAAGCAAGCCCTGACGCGGCGGAGTGGGTCACGCGGATTTGAGCAATTGCGATTTGAGCTTGTCGCCGCCTGCGCCGACATCAGGCGCAGCAGAACAAGGACCTGACATGCGTATATTGCTTGCATCGCTCATCGCCGCGATTGGCGCGATTGCTGCCCTCAACCTGAATGGCGGCGCGCAGCCTTTGCAGGATGTGCCGCGCGCGACCGGCGCCGCCACTGCGCCAATTGTCGCCGAATTGTTCACCTCGCAGAGCTGCTCATCCTGTCCGCCGGCTGAAAAACTGTTCGCTGAATTGGCCGAGCGCGATGACCTGATCGTGCTGGAATGGCATGTCGATTACTGGGACAAGCTGGTGCATGGCCGCGCCGGGGCCTGGAAAGATCCCTATTCCGACCCTGCCTATACCCAGCGCCAGCGCGCCTATAATCGTGCCTTGCGCGGCACCGGCGCAGTGTATACGCCGCAAGCCGTGATCAATGGCACTGAGGAAGTGGTCGCAAACCGCTCAAGCCAGGTCAGCGCCCGCCTCGCCCCGGCCCGCCACGCAACGACCGCACTGACAATGCGCGCGCAGGGCGACCAAATCCGGGTCGAGATTGCAGCCTATGTCAGCCGGTTGAAACGCGAGGCGGAAATCCTGCAGCTGACCCTGTTGCCTGGCCAGACTACATCAGTGCCACGCGGCGAGAATCGCGGCGCGGTCCTGTCCAGCAAGAACCTGGTTCTGGAGGTCAAAACAGTCGGTCGCTATGACGGCATGGCGACGTCTTTGACGATCCAGCCACCGGCCCATGGCGAAGCCTGCGCGATCATCATTCAGGAACGCAGCGGCCAGCAGCTTGGCCCCATTCTTGGCGCGGCTTATTGCTCTTGATCAGGCGATCTGGCCGGCCAGAGCGTCCATATAAGAAGCAAGCTCGAGATCCAGCGCAGTGACGCCATCTGCATCATGCGTGGTCAGCGTCACCTCGACCCGGTTATAGACATTGAACCATTCCGGGTGGTGATCCATCTGTTCGGCTTTCAGCGCACAGGCAGACATGAAGGCGAAGGCCGACTTGAAGTCGGCAAACTTGAATGTCTTCTCGATCGCATCACGGTCGCCATCTTTCACCGCCCACCCTGAGAGCTGTCCTGTCGCTGCGGCGGCGCCAATCTTGTCTGCCATCACTCTGCCTCTTCTGTGTCCTGCTCGGTTTCATGCACGAAGTAGAGCCAGTCGCCATCCTCGGCAATGGCGGTGCGGACCCCGGGATAGGCTTCGCCGCCGCGAATCCGGCTGAGGCCCGGCTCGCCGACCAGCTCGCGCAGGCGCGCACGGTCTGTGAAGGTCAGACGTTCCGGCAGCAATTGGTCGGCTTCGAGCGCCGCGAAATCCGGCCAGATATACCAGGTCTGATCGCCGACTTGCCTTGTGCCATAAGGGCCGTCGAGCAAATCGCCGAGCTTGGCCAGCGGATCGAATCCGGTGCGGCGCAGCAAGTCCCAATGAACGCGATGCGCTTCGCCGGCAAAATTGGACACGAAATTTTCCTCGGCATTGGCGAGGCGTACCAGGCGCGATAGCGAGTCGCGGTCGAGCACGTCGCGAATGGCGGTGATCTTGGCCTCGACCGCCTCGGGCAGTGGCCGGGTTTCGGTTTCAGCCGCGATCTCGACCGGGACGGTCACAGCCGGCGCCGCATCGACTTCCAGGCGCACGACAGGGGAGCCGTCATCGCTCCCACAGGCGGCCAGCAAGACCGCCGCGCCAAGACCAAGAACAGCTCTGATCATATCCCCTCGAAACTGGTTGCTGCGCGCAGATCCTGCAAGAGCTGCGCTTCGTTCAGGACTTTGATTGTATGCATGCCCATTGCGCGCGCCGGTTTCAAATTAATTCCGAGATCGTCGAGATAGATGCAGCGCGCCGGATCAACATCAAGCGCCTCGCACATCAGGGCATAGATGCGTGGATCAGGCTTGCGAATACCGAGCTTGGAACTCTCGATGACATGGTCAAAAACCGTCATGATTTCAGCCACTTTCTCGGCCTTGTTTGAGTCCGAGCTCATCCCGGCGCCTTTGCCGATCGGGGCATTATTGGTGATGCAGCCGACTTTCACATTGGCCTTGCAGGTTTTCAGCGCGGCGACCACAGCCGGGCGAATGTCGCCTGACAGAAGGCCAAGAATATCCTTGCCTGGCACTTCATGCCCGAGCGCCTGGCTCTCGCCGCGAAACAGCGTATCGAATTCGTCCGCATTGACTTCCGAGCGCTCAAGCTTGGCCCAGGCATTTTCGTGGATATTGCGGGCATTGACCGAACGGACAAAATCCTTCGGCAATCCGTTTTCGGCTTCATAGCGGGTGAAGGCTTCGAAGGGCGACGAGGTCAGCACGCCGCCAAAATCCCAGATCACCGCTTGCAGGTCTGTGCTCATTATCGGTCTCCTAGCGTGCGTCGATCAGGGTTTTCTTGGCCCCCTGTTCCATGACTTCATGGCTGGCGGCTTCAAACCCGACCGCATCAAGCAGCGCCTGATCGCGGTCCTCGCCTGGATTGTCAGTGGTCAGCAGGCGGTCGCCGATAAAGATCGAATTGGCGCCGGCCAGCAGCAACAAGGCCTGTTCGCCTTCGCTCATGCCTTCGCGGCCAGCCGACAGGCGGACCCAGCTTTTCGGGAAGACGATGCGGCAGGTGGCAATCGCGCGCGCCATTTCGGTGACGCTGACCGCCGGGCTCTGACCGAGCGGTGTGCCCTCAATCGGCACCAGCATATTGATCGGCACACTTTCCGGATGCGGGGTCAGCTTGGCGAGTTCATGGATCAGGCCGATCCGGTCCTCGCGCCCCTCGCCCATGCCGAGAATGCCACCAACGCAGAGCTTGACCCCGGCCTGGCGGGCCTTGCTGAGCGTATCCAGCCGGTCCTCATAAGTCCGCGTCGTCACCACGCTGGTATAATATTCCGGCGAGGTATCGAGATTGTGATTGTAATAATCGAGCCCGGCCTGTTTCAGCGCTTCGGCCTGGCCGTCTTCGAGCATGCCAAGGGTGACGCAGGTTTCCAGCCCTTCGGCTTTCACGGCTGAAATCATCGCTGCGACTTTCGGCACATCGCGATCCTTCAGCGAGCGCCAGCCAGCGCCCATGCAGAACCGGTCAGCGCCGCCAGCCTTGGCGCGCTTGGCGGCAGCGACAACCTCTTCCAAAGGCATCAACTTGTCGGCGCCGAGACCCGTATTGTGATGCGACGACTGGCTGCAATAGCCGCAATCTTCGGGGCAGCCGCCGGTCTTGATCGACAAGAGCTGGCTCTTTTGCAGCTGGCCATCGGCCCAGTTGATCCGCTTGATCTCCAGCGCCTGGCTGATCAGCGTATCGAGGGGTTGAATGTAAATGTCCCGGATTTCGTCTTTCGTCCAATCATGACGTGGCAGATCAAATGGCATGGGGTCCTTATCCGATTACTCTATTTAAGGTGTTTGAAACGACAGGCATCGTTCGGCCCGCCTTGTCTCCTACCTGCCAGTGGCTGGCAAGTGACAATCGCGTGGGGACGCAAGTTTCCCTTTGGTCAAGCCGGGGCAGCTGCCCGCCAGCTCGACAAATCAAAGCGGCGCCCTAGGTCACTCTCCATGCTCACACGTTTTTTCCTGGCGCTGACGGCGCTGATCTTCTTTGCCTTCGGGACCTGGTCATTGCTGGACCCGGTCGGCATGACTGCCCGGCTCGGGGTGGCGGCTGGCGGGGTTGCCGGTGTGTTCGAGATGCGCGGCGTGTTTGGCGGCGTCAGTCTTGGCGCCGGCGGGCTGTGCCTGCTCGGGGCGCTGCGCGCGCGCTTCGAGTTTGCTGCGCTGTGTTTCATTTCGGCCTATATGGGCGGCTATGTTATCGGCCGGGCGGCGGCCTGGATCGCGGGCGATACAGCCCAGTTTTCAAACTGGTTTTTCGCCGGATTCGAAGCCGCGATGTTTGCCCTGGCCAGCCTTTTGATCGCCCGGCGGGCATGAAAAAGCCCCGCCACAGGGCGGGGCTTTCTAGATCGGAGTGAGGGCGGTTTAGAACGCCTTGCGTACGGTCACACCATAGGTTTGCGGCTGGCTTGGATAGCCTGACAGCGACCCGGCCTGGGCCACAGACGGGAAGGCTGTGGTGACCCGCTCCTGATCGAACAGGTTGCGCGACCAGAAGGTGATCCCGAGACCGGTTTCGGATTCAAAGCCGAGCGACGCATTGACCAGATCCACTTCGCGGCTATAGCCGACGGATTCCAGCAGCGCCTGGTTGGTCGGATCGTCGAAGAAGTCGGTATCGCTCTCATATTGCCAGTCGGCGCGGACGAAACTGTCCCAATTGCCGAGCGCGAAGTCATAATTGAATCCGAGCGAGGTGGAGGTTTCCGGGATGCCTGACGGGGTCTGCCCGGAAATGTCACCACTGGCAGAGTTCGGGAAGCTGTCATAGACAGGATCCAGGAACGTGCTGGCAAAGCTGATCGTCAGCGCCTCAGTCGGGTTCCAGGTCAGATCCAGTTCGACACCCTGGGTCGATTGTTCCCCGGCATTGGCCAGCGCGAAGCCGGTGCCAGTGAAGACATTCGACTGGAAGCCTTCAATCACCTGATCGAAGACAGCCAGGTTGAAGGCGAAATTGTCGAACGAGCCTTTGACGCCCAATTCGAACACTTCAGCTTCTTCCGGCCCGGCGAAACGGGTCCCGGTGGTCAGGTTGTTGACGGCCAATCCGGCGCTTTGAATCGCCGAAGACGGCGCCGCGACCAGTTCCTGCCCGGTCACCGGATCGACGATGCTGGAGCCAGGCGTGAAGTCGGCCGGGAACGGACGACTGTCGCGCGACAGGTTCCATGAGGTGGCCTTGAAACCGGTGGCATAAGACCCGTAGACATTGATATTGTCGGTCAGGTCATAAGCCAGGCGCAGCGTGTAGCTGGTATTGCTGTCAGATGAGCTGCCATTCTCCACCGCATTCGGGAAGTTCAGGAAAGGCGGCAGGAATTGCAGCGGCGCCAAAGCCGCAAACGGGTTTTGCGCTGGATTCTGCGCCGCCGCGACAGCCGCAGCCTGGAGCTGAGCATACAGCGCCGGATTGCCCTGAACGAACGGACCGACAGAGGCCGGATTGGTGATGTCGACGCCCTGCTGACCAAGCAGCGTGGCCAGGACAGCGGTATAGCCAGCCTGTGTCAGATCCAGCCCGGACAAGACATCGGTGGCTTGAATACGCCCATAAGCGTCCTTTTCATCCTCGGTATAATTCAAACCGACCGTCGCGGTCAGGCGATCAGTGACGTAGAAATCCAGGGTCCCGAACAGCGACCAGGCGGTATTGTCCTGACCGAATTCCTCAATCAGGCCTTGCCCCGCCCCGCCAAAGGTGCCGTTTGGCACGCCGACAAAGGCTTCCGCGCCGGCAATCGCAGTCGGGCCGCCGGCCAGAATATCGGCATAGCCGCGGAAGTCTGCACCATACAGGATTTCATTCTCGATCTCGACTTTTTCATCGAAAAAGAACGCCCCGACCATCCAGTCGAAATTCGCATCAGGCGTGTTGGAGGTCAGTCGCAATTCCTGAGTGAAGGTCTCGATCTGGGTGTCTGAAGAGTTGCGCCCGATCAGGTCTGCACTGGTGAAATCAGAATCCTGATTGGTCAGCGAGTCGACCGTGCGATACGCGGTGATACTGGTCAGATCCGCGAATGACATTTCATAATCGGCTTGCAGCGAGATGCCGGAATTTTCGATCTCATTGACCGAATCGAGATTGTTGAACACGTCATAAGAGAATGGGTTCTCAGCGTCGATCTGGCCGCCGAGCAGACCAATCGCGGCGCCGGTAGGGCCATTCACCAGGTTGCCCGCCACACAGCAGATCTCATCAATCTGGTCATAATCGGCGATCACCCGAAACTCGAGCTGCTCGCTCGGGGTGAACAAGAGCTGCCCGCGCACGCCCCAGCGGTCACGCTGATTGACATCCGAACCGGTGGCGAGATCATTGGCATAACCGTCGCGCTTATTGTAATTGCCGGACAGGCTGTAAGCGACCGTGTCAGAAAGCGGGCCGGTAATGTCCCCTTTCAGGCGATACGCATCATAATTGCCAATGCTGCCTTCAATGGCGCCGCTTTGCTCGAATTGTGGGCCACGCGTCACGATTGAAATCACGCCGGCAGACGCGTTCTTGCCAAACAGCGTCGATTGCGGCCCCCGCAGCACTTCAACCCGCTGGAGGTTCGGCAGGTCTGTGATCTGCGCCGCCGAGCGCGACCGGTAAACACCGTCAATGAACACGCCGACCGAAGGTTCGATGCCGGCATTATTGGCGCCATTGCCGAACCCGCGAATGATGAAATTGGTGTTGGCTGAAGATTGCAGCTGGCCAACCCGCAGGGACGGCACCACCGATTGAAGGTCGCCGAGGTCCTGGATTTCGGCTTTTTCGATGACGCTGTCATCGACGACCGAAACCGCGACCGGCACATCCTGCAGGGTCTGTTCGCGTTTGGTCGCGGTGATCGTTACCGTATTCAGG
Organism: Henriciella sp.; assembly: GCA_965212615.1. GTDB lineage: Bacteria > Pseudomonadota > Alphaproteobacteria > Caulobacterales > Hyphomonadaceae > Henriciella. The sequence continues at coordinate 3,262,730 of OZ243114.1, read as the reverse complement.
CGCTTGGCGCCCGCTTCTGCATCGTCTTGCGCGGTCGCTGTCAGGCCAGTGCCAGCAATCAAGGCGGTAAAGCCAACGGACACGGACAACGCGGCCTTCAGGCCGAATCTAGTGGTAGTGGATGATCTCATCTCACGTCTCCCGATATAAATTGTGTTAGTCAGTTCTGGGGGGTCGTTCTTGTCGCGACTTGACGATGAGGAGTAGTACAACCAAGCGCTGTGGCAAGTTCACAATCGCATGATTTTGACCTCAGCAATCCTATTGCAGCAATTACGCAACAGGGCCGGTACGGAATGCCGTTAGGGCACCCCGTGGCTGATAGAGTTCAGCGCAATGAGACCACCGGAAAACCCCAGATCTCGCCCTGCTTGAGGAATCACCCTGAACCCGAGACTCTGGGAATATGCTGATGATGCGAAGAGGTGTGTCGAGTTGAGACTCGGCTCAGAGCGCGGCTTTCGCGCTCGCCTAAGAAGCAACAAACCCCCTACGGACTTTCCCCTACGGCGAGAACCGGGGGTCAAAATGGGTCGACTTTCGCGCAAAAGGCGAAACCCGCAAACTGGCGCAAACATTGCGATACTCGTCTCACAACATTGGCGAGCCGAACCCCACACACGGCCAAGTTGAAAGTGAGAATATATAAAAATGAAGTCGACGACTCATCATCCTAATACGGAGACTTTGCTGTCTGCCTGGGCGCGTATGACACAATCTCCCAAGGCCGTTCCCGCAACGACCAAAGCGGCCGATCATCCTGATCTGCTTGAATGCCTGTTCGTCATCGAACAGTCAGAGGAAGGCCGCTGGCTGTTTCGCAATGCCGGCGATCGGCTGAGCAAACTGCTTGGGCGCGAATTGAGCGCTCATGACTGCCTGGACTTCTGGACCGGGCATGATCGCTCCATGGTTGAATCGCTGATCGCGGCGGTCAAGGAAAGTCGCAAGCCTGGCATCCTGCAGGCCACGGGCGAGACCCTGACCGGCACGCAGGTGAATATCGAGCTGACCTTTGCGCCGCTGCCAACCCCGCGTCCGAAACGCGAGCAGTCCCGCCTGCTCGGTCTGTATCAGATTGTCGAACCACAGCCAGTGCTGAAAGGCCGCCCGGTCTGGCGTCATCGCATCACTGCGCTTTATCCGCCAACCCACGAACGCCAGCCCGCGGGCCTGCGCCTGGTGGCCAGCAATGATTAAGCAATGACGATCAGGCAGCTTCCTGGGCGCGGGCGATAAGCTCAGCTTTGACGCGCTCGGCCAGCTGCTTGACCGTAAACGGCTTCGACATGAAGCCAACCTCGCGATCATCATCCAGTTTGGCCGCAACATCACGCTCGGCATAGCCTGACATGAACAGCACCTTGGCCGTTCCCAACAGGTCTTTGGCTTCCTTGATCAGAGTCGGCCCGTCCATGCCGGGCATGACCACGTCTGATACTACCAGATCGAACCCGCCTGGATTCTCTTCCAGGATTTCCAGCGCTTCTTCGCCATCGCAGGCTTCTTCCACGTCATAGCCACGTGACTTGAGCTGCGAGGCGGCAATCGAGCGCACGCCGTCTTCGTCTTCGACCAGCAGGATGCGGCCACGTCCGGAAATATCGACCGGCGCTGCAACCGCATTCGCTGGCTGGCTCTCCAGCACTTCTGCGACCGGAATCTCGTCGGCTTTCAGGGCCGGCAGATAGATTTGGAACGTGGTGCCTTTGCCGACTTCACTGATCGGGCAGATATAGCCCTCGGACTGCTTGATGATGCCGTATACCGTCGACAGGCCAAGCCCGGTGCCGAGCCCTTTCGGCTTGGTCGTGAAGAACGGATTGAAGATGTTCGTGAGATTATCCGGCGCAATGCCGTGACCGGTATCCTCGACCTCGATCAGCAGATACTCGCCTTGCTCGACATAGCGGAAGCCATGCTTGTGGGCGTCCTTCTCGGTCGCGCGCGAGGTCTTGATTGTCAGCTTGCCGCCGCTGCCGCCATCCATCAGCAGCGCATCACGAGCATTGGTGGCGAGATTGATGATCGCCGTCTCGAGCTGGTTCTTGTCGGCCTTGACCATTGGCAGGTCGCGGCCATGCACGACATTGAAATCGATCCGCTCATCCAGCAGCTGCCCGAGCAGGATGGCAAATTCGGACAGAAAATCGCCGGGTTCGAACACTTCGCGGCGGAAGGTTTGCTGGCGGGCATAAGCCAGCAGCATCTGCACCAGATCCTTGGCCCGGACAGAGAATTCGTGGATCTTTTTCAAGTGATCAAAGGACGGATCGCCAACCGGGTGTTTGGACAGCAATTCGTCATTGTTCAGCATGATGCCGGTCAGGACATTGTTGAAATCGTGGGCAACACCGCCAGCGAGCTTGCCGATGGCTTGCATCTTCTCGCCCTGGGCCAGGCGCAATTCCAGCTCTTTCTGTTCCGACATGTCGATGACATAAGCGACCGCTGGCTGCCCGCGGCCATCCAGGGTGACAAACACATTGACATGTTTCTGGTCTTCATCGGCCAGGCGCAGCCCGACCGGCTTGTCGATCGAATCCAGCAGCTTTTCGCGCAGCTTGTTTTCGCCTTCTTCAGCGACGAACAGGTCGATAAAGCGGGTGCCAGGCGAACCGCCTCCGCCCGCCAGCCCCATCAAGGCGCGGTTGCTGTCAGTGATGATGGCGCCTTCCAGCGAATGACCTTCCAGGCGGACCGCACCAAATGGCGCATCATCAAACATCGGGTCGCCATCCGGGCGCGGCGGACGGCTGGCCGAGGCGGCCAGCATCCGGCTTTCGCCATCCAGCAGGTTCTGGGCATTGGCAAGGACAATCGTGCGGCCTGTGGCGTCGGCGCCCTTGCCGTTCCAGGTGGTGATGGTCTGAACCGGAATCTCGACCCCGTCGCGCGAACGGATCATGATATCGGCCCGACCCGGAACCCCGGACTTGCGGTCGCGGCGCAGCATTTTCACGAATTCCGGGCGCATGATGTCGTCAAGGCGAATACTCTTGGCGCTTTCCGGCAGGCCGAGCATTTCGCGCAGCCAGGCATTGGCATAGGAAATTGTGCCGTCAGGTCCGGACGAGAAGAAGCCCATCGGGGCGTCTTCGACATATAGCGCGCGCATGTCGGCGGCGCCGGTGACCTGATCGGTGCCGGTGATGCGGCGCAGGCGCCAGATCACACGCTCGCCCTTTAGCGGCGACACCGAGGCTTCATACTGCACCGGCAAGGCCTCTGCGCCGAGCGTCATGGCGGGCAGCGTTTCGCGCCGGGTTTCGCCGGCTTTGGCCGCCTTGGACAGGCGGAAGATCGGGGCAGCAAGACCGGGCGCTGCGCTGAAGATGCGGTCGACCGAGACTGGTCCCATCACGTCGGATTGGCCCATCAGGGCCATTTGGGTCAGATCCGAATAGGCCTGGTTCGCCGTCAGCGGCGCGCCGCCGCGATCGCTGATCAGGATCGCTTCATCCAGCGCTTCGACCCAGGAGAAACGCGGCGTCACCGGCTGCATCGCGTCGGCCATGGCGCCGCGTTCCGGGAACAGGCCCATACGGCGACCGGCGCCGCGCAGGATCCAGAGCAGGAAGACCATGCCGCCAGCGGCCATCGAGATCAGCAGGATCAGGCCGGTCGGCCCGCCCGCATTCGGCCAGGCCAGAGTCGCGCTGGCCGCGCCCACGGCCAGTAACAGGCAGGCCCAGAATCCCATTTGCAGCCAGTCCAGCTGACGCGCTGGTGTGGGCATTGGGGGGGATTGGGCTTCAGGCATATCTGCGGCCATTACGGTAACTCCGGCTCGGGACTTATGAGGCGCCCGATGATTCGTACTCACTTATAGCAGGACTTCGCACCATGTCGCACCACACCTGCTCCAATGTATCCTTTTGCACCCGGAATGGTTAATCAAACGAGAAGGCTGGTTAATCTCGTCTGACAAATTATACAGGTTTCGTTACAGTTTATGAAAGGATCGCCATGCGTCTCGCATCCTCCGCCCTGGCCCTGATTTTGATCACCGGCATCGCCGCTTGCGGCGGCCAGAACCCCACCTCGACGATGGCAGCGGCAGGCGCCAGCAGCGCCGATGCCGCAGCCGCCGATCAAGCCGCCGAAACCGAGCGCCTCAACGCCTTTTTCGAGACCAAGTTCAATCAGAGCCTGTCGCGCCACCCGATGAGCGCGACCTTTCTCGGCAGCCGCGAGAATTATGACAAATGGAATGATGCCTCCGACGCCAATCGCATTGCCGAGATGGAGATCCAGCGCCAGACCGTTGCCGAGATGCGCGAGCAGTTCGATCCAGCGGCGCTGACCGATCAAGGCCGGCTGTCTTATCGCCTCGCCGAATACCAGCTCGACCTGGCCGAAAAGGCGCATAATCGGCGCTTTCACAATTACACATTCAGCCAGATGCGCGGCGCCCATGCCGGCATCGCGTCTTTTCTGATCGGGCAACACAAGGTCACCAGCAAGTCGGACGCCGACGCCTATATTGCCCGATTGCGCGGGATCGAGACTTATCTCGGGCAGAATCTCGACAATGCCAAAGCTTCGGCCGAACAAGGCATCCGGCCGCCGCTCTTTGTCTATGATTTCGTCATCAATGGCGCTGCCAATGTGATTGATGGCTATCCGTTCGAAGGCGTCGGCCCGGACCGCCCGTCACCACTTTATGGCGATTTTGTCAGCAAGGTGGACGCGCTGGTGACGAATTCCACGATCACCGAAGCGGAAGCTGCTGAGCTCAAGGCCGAAGCCCGCACAGCGCTGCTGGAACATGTCTATCCGGCCTATTTCGAGCTCATCACCTGGGTCAGCGAAGACCAGGCCAATGCGACCACGGATGATGGCGCCTGGAAGCTGCCGGACGGGGCCGCTTATTATCGCGACCGCCTGGCCCAGATGACCACCACCGACATGACCGCTGATGAGATCCACCAGCTCGGCCTGTCGGAAGTCGCCCGCATTCATGACGAGATGCGCGCCATCATGCAGGCCGTCGACTATGATGGCACGCTGCAGGATTTCTTCGAATATACCCGCACCGATGCGCGCTTCTTCAAGCCCAATACAGAGGCCGGCAAGGCTGAATATCTGGCTGAAGCGACAGCGATGATCGACACCATGCGCGACGCCCTGCCGAGCGTGTTCAACACCTTCCCGCAAGCCGAGATGCAGGTCAAAGCGGTCGAACCGTTCCGTGAACGCGCCGCTGGCAAGGCCTTCTATCAGCGCCCGGCCCCGGATGGCTCGCGACCGGGCGTCTATTATGCCAATCTGTATCGCATGCAGGACATGCCGCTCTATCAGATGGAGGCGCTGGCTTATCATGAAGGCATTCCCGGCCATCATATGCAGCTGGCGATTTCGCAGGAGCTGACGGGCATTCCGAAGTTTCGCAAATATGGCAGCGTCACCGCCTATACCGAGGGCTGGGGCCTGTATTCGGAGTACCTGCCGAAAGAGATGGGCTTTTATCAAGACCCGTATTCCGACTTTGGCCGCCTCGCCATGGAACTCTGGCGCGCGGCGCGTCTGGTCGTCGATACCGGGCTGCATGCCAAGCAATGGACGCGCGAAGAGGCAATCGCGTATCTGCTGACCAATACGCCCAATCCTGAAGGCGATGCGCGCAAGGCGATCGAGCGCTATATCGTCATGCCGGGACAGGCCACGGCGTACAAGATCGGCATGATCAAGATCCTCGAACTGCGCCAGACAGCCCGCACCCAGTTGGGCGAGCGGTTCGACATTCGCGACTTCCATGATGTCGTGTTGAAGGATGGCCCTGTGCCGCTGCAAATCCTCGAGGAGAATGTTCAAACCTGGATCACGAAACAGTGACAACTCTGCAAAAACCTACCGCAAGAGGCCAATATTTAGAAATCTGATTCCACCGTTTAGGATTTTTTGTTGCACTGCGGCAATTCCATACCCTATTGGAGCACCATGAAACTAGTCGTCTTAAAACAAGTGGCAGCGGGCGATGACCGCGTCGCGGCCACACCCGAGACCGTCAAGAAATATGTCGGGCTTGGTCATGAAGTCAGCATCGAGGCCGGAGCCGGTCTGGAGGCGGGTTATACCGATGCGGCCTATACCGAGGCCGGCGCCAAGATCGAAAAGACCGCCGCCAGCGCCCTGAAAGGCGGCGATGTGCTGCTCTGCGTCGGCACCCCGGAGGCCAGCGTCCTGCCTGACGGCATCACCGTGATCGGCCTGCTCGACCCGTTCAAGTTCGACGCCGCTGCATTCAATGCCAAGCAGGCCACCACCCTGGCCATGGAATTCACCCCCCGCATCACCCGGGCCCAGAGCATGGACGCTTTGTCCTCGCAGTCCAACCTGGCCGGCTATCGCGCCGTGATCGAGGGCGCCACCCTGTATGGCCGGGCCATGCCGATGATGATGACCGCGGCAGGCACCGTCGCCCCGGCCAAGGTCTTCGTCATGGGCGCCGGGGTCGCTGGCTTGCAGGCCATCGCCACCGCCCGCCGCCTTGGCGCAGTGGTCACCGCCACTGATGTCCGCCCGGCCGCGAAAGAACAGGTCGCCTCGCTCGGGGCGAAATTCATCGCCGTCGAGGATGAAGAGTTCAAGGCCGCAGAGACCGCTGGCGGCTATGCCAAGCAGATGTCGGAAGACTATCAGAAGAAACAGGCCGAGCTGGTCGCGTCGCATATCGAGAAACAGGACATTGTCGTCACCACTGCCCTGATCCCGGGCCGCCCGGCCCCGGTTCTGGTCAGCGAGGACATGGTCAAGACCATGCGGCCTGGCTCGGTGATTGTCGACATGGCGGTCAGCCAGGGCGGCAATTGCCCGCTGTCTGAGCCGGATCAGGTGGTCAATGCCAATGGCGTCAAAGTCGCTGGCTTTACCAATCTGGCAACCCACCTGCCCGCCGATGCCAGCGCCCTTTATGCCAAGAACCTGATCGCCTTCCTGCCGCTGATCACAGCCGAGGATGGCAGCCTCAACCTGGATACAGATGATGAGATTGTCACCGCGATGATGCTGACCCGCGGCGGCGAAACTGTGAATGAGAGGCTGCAATCATGACCTCTGACTTGCCTGTCATCCCGGGCGCAAAGCGATCCGGGACCGAGATCATTTATGACGCAAACCCCCTGCTCGGTTGCGGCGCTGCGCTGCGCTCCGGCCAGGATGACAATTGGGAGATTGCCTGATGAAAAAACTAATCCTCACCGCGGCGCTCGCCGCCTCGACAGCCCTGCCCGCCTCTGCCGCGGAAACCAGCACGATCAGCCCGACCGTCTATCTCGCGGCGATTTTCGCCATGGCCTGCTTTGTCGGCTATTATGTCGTCTGGTCCGTGACCCCGGCTTTGCACACGCCGCTAATGGCGGTGACCAATGCGATCTCCTCAGTGATCATTGTCGGCGCGATTGTCGCGGCCACTGCCTCTGGCGCTGTTCAAGGCGGCTGGATCGCCAAGGCCCTGGGCGGCGTCGCCGTGGCCCTTGCCAGCGTCAATATCTTTGGCGGCTTCCTGGTCACCCAGCGGATGCTGGCCATGTACAAGAAAAAGGGAGACTGATCGGTGAAACGCATCGTTTTAGCGATCCTGCTCTGTTTCCCCGCACTCGATGCCGCCGCGCAGAAGATCAAGCGCGCGGACAATGGCGCAGTGACACTGATCGCGCATGGGTTCACCCCGTCGACCAGCGCTCTGACCTTGACCAAAGGCGATGCGGCGTGGACCGAGACCGTGTCGCCCGCCTATCTGGTGCGGACAACCGATCCGCGCCCGGCCCGGGTCCGGCCGAACACCGCCGCGATCGAGTCCGGCACCGTCCTGCTCGGCCTGTCGATCCAGTCGGGCATGGCGTTTTGCCCCCCGATTGATTTCGAAGCGCATACAGCGCGGGTTCAGTGTCTTCAGGATCTCGATGGCGATGGCACATTCGATGCCGCTTATGTGACCAAGCAATATTCGGTCGACACTCAATTCTTGTCGGTCTGGATCCACAAATTGGCCGGCCTGAACAGTAAAGTCGGCTATGAACCGGTTGCCGATGCGAAGGAAGGACCGAGCGGCATGATCGAAGTGCGCTTCGATGGTGTTCGCAAATCGAAACCGTCCTTCCGCCTATATGTCGAGAACGAGCGCGTTGATGAGCGCCTCTATTGCGAACCCCTTTCCGACACCACGTGCCAGATCATGGGCGTGACCCTGACCTATTCCATGCTCGACAACAAGACCATGGAAATCACTTCAATGGCTCTGGCTGACACCCGCGTGTTCAGCGTCCGGAGCGAATATCATGGCTAATAAAAACAGCGCTGAGCTCATAATGGGAGCCTCTCTCTAATGGAACAATTTCAATCGACCTGGGCGCCGCTGCTCTATCTCGCAGCCGGTATCCTCTTCATCCTCGCCCTGCGCGGCCTGTCCAGCCCGGCCACCAGCCGCGCCGGTAACCGCAATGGCATGATCGGCATGACCATCGCGGTCGCCACCACAATCGCCTTGTTCTGGAACGCAATAGACGCCACCACCTGGGGCATCCTGGCCGCAGGCGCGGTTGTCGGCGGCAGCATCGGCGCGATGATTGCCCGCCGCATTCCGATGACGGACATGCCGCAACTGGTCGCGGCCTTCCACTCTCTGGTCGGTCTGGCCGCGGTGCTGGTCGCTGCGGCTGCGCTGTATGCGCCGGTCAGCTTCGGCATTGGCAGCGTCGGCAATCTCGCCACCGCTTCGCTGATCGAACTGGCGCTCGGCTCAGCCATCGGCGCTCTGACCTTTACCGGCTCGGTGATCGCCTTTGCCAAGCTCAATGGCAACATGTCCGGGGCACCGATCCTGTTGCCAGCCCGGCACTTGCTGAACCTCCTGATCGGGGCCGGAATTATCGGCCTGATCGTGATGCTGGTGATCAGCGGCGGCAGCGCCACCTGGGCCTTCTGGGGCCTGACCGTGCTGGCCCTGATCCTTGGCATCACGCTGATCATTCCAATCGGCGGCGCTGACATGCCGGTGGTGGTCTCGATGCTGAACTCTTATTCTGGCTGGGCCGCTGCGGCGCTCGGCTTCACGCTTGGCAATTTCGCCCTGATCATTACCGGAGCGCTGGTCGGCTCGTCCGGGGCGATCCTGTCCTATATCATGTGCAAGGGCATGAATCGCAGCTTCATCTCGGTCATTCTGGGCGGCTTTGGCGGCGAAGATGCCGCGGCTGGCGCTGGCGCTCAGGAAGACCGTCCGTTCAAGCGTGGCTCGGCCGATGATGCCGCCTTCATCATGAAGAATGCCTCGAAAGTCATCATTGTCCCTGGCTATGGCATGGCTGTGGCCCAGGCTCAGCATGCGCTGAAGGAAATGGCTGACAAGCTGAAGGAGGAAGGCGTTGATGTGACCTATGCCATCCACCCGGTCGCTGGCCGGATGCCTGGCCACATGAACGTGTTGCTGGCCGAAGCCCAGGTGCCTTATGACGAAGTGTTCGAGCTTGAGGACATCAACTCGGATTTCCGCAACTCGGAAGTCGCTTTCGTCATCGGCGCGAATGACGTCACCAACCCAGCGGCCAAGACCGACACCACATCGCCGATCTATGGCATGCCGGTGCTGGATGTCGAGAATGCCGGCACGGTGCTGTTCATCAAACGCTCGATGGGCTCTGGTTATGCGGGCATCCAGAACGAGCTGTTCTTCCGGGACAACACGATGATGCTGCTCTCGGACGCCAAGAAAATGGTCGAGGACATCGTCAAGGCGCTCTAAGCGCGCCTTGGCCGGTGCCGCGCAAAATCACGACAATACGCCGGAGGAAAACCATGGCGATCAAAACTCGTTTCACCGAAGCGTTCGGGGTTGAGCACCCGATTGTGCAAGGCGGCATGCAATGGGTCGGTTATGCCGAAATGGTCGCCCCGGTCGCGAATGCTGGCGGGCTTGGCTTCCTCACTGCCCTGACCCAGCCGACGCCGGACGACTTGTACAAGGAGATCCTGCGCACCAAGGAGATGACCGACAAACCGTTCGGCGTGAACCTGACCATCCTGCCAGCGATCAAGCCGCCGCCTTATGCCGAGTATCGTCAGGCCATCATTGAAGGCGGGATCAAGATTGTCGAAACCGCGGGCTACAAGCCGCAGGAACATATTGATCACCTGAAACAGCATGGCATCAAGATCATCCATAAATGCACCGCGGTTCGCCATGCGCTGTCAGCTGAGCGGATGGGCGCCGATGCGATTTCGATTGACGGTTTCGAATGCGCCGGCCACCCGGGCGAAGACGATATTCCAGGCCTGATCCTGATCCCGGCCGCGGCCAATAAGGTCAGCGTCCCGATGCTGGCCTCAGGCGGCTTTGCCGATGGCCGCGGGCTCGCCGCTGCGCTTGCCCTTGGCGCCGACGGCATCAATATGGGAACCCGCTTCTGCGTCACTCAGGAAGCGCCGATCCACCCGAATTTCAAGCAGCAAATGGTCGACAATGATGAGCGCGACACCAAGCTGATCTTCCGCACCCTGCACAATACCGCCCGGGTGATGAAGAATGCGGTCAGCTCTGAAGTCGTCGACATTGAACGCCAGGGCGGCGCCAAGTTCGAGGACATCCAGCACCTGGTCGCCGGTGTGCGCGGCCGCCAGGCGATGCAGGACGGCGATCCGGATGGCGGCATCTGGTCCGCCGGCCAGGTCCAGGGCCTGATTGATGATATTCCGACCGTCCAGGACCTGATCGACCGGATCATCGCCGAGGCCGAAACCGTGATCAAGCAGCGCATGGGCGGCATGCTCGCCTGAGCCCGCGCCGCCACACCGCGCAATGGTGAAGGGCCTCGATGCAAATCGGGGCTCTTTCCACATCACGGACTCAGGCTAAGGAGGGCGGCTTAGACAACCATCTCAAAAGGGGGTGCGCGATGGCCGAGCTAATCGCCGAACTATTCTCCATCAGCGGTTTGTTCACGCTGCTCATGCTGCTGCTTTTGCAAGCCGTTCTGGGCTTTGACAACCTGCTCTATATCTCGATCGAGTCGCAGCGGGTCGGGCCGGAAAAGGCGCCCATGGTGCGCCGCTGGGGCATTGCCCTGGCTGTGTTGCTGCGCATCGTTCTGCTGGTCGTGATTGTGAATCTGTTCTCGCTGCTGGCCGAGCCGCTGTTCAATCTCGGCATCAAAGGCTTGCTGGAGGGCGAGTTCACCTTGCAGGCCATGGTCACACTCGCAGGTGGCGGCTTCATCATCTACACCGCGATCAAGGAAATCCATCACCTCCTGGCCGTGGATCATATTGAACATACAGAAGGCTCAGCCGGCAAATCGGTGATGCAGGCCGTGGCCATGATTGTGGCGATGAACCTGGTCTTCTCGTTCGACTCGATCCTGTCGGCCATGGCGATTGCAAATGTCGAGATTGCCAATGTGGTCAATGCCTCTGGCGACGTGATCAACACGTTCACCGGCACGGTGGTGCAATGCAAGGCCGACCTGATCGCCAATCCGGTAGCTGGGGCGGTGGGATGTGAACCCGGCAAGGATTACCAGGTCTGGATCATGGCCATTGCCATCCTGTCATCCGGCGTGGTGATGATCCTGCTGGCTGACTATGTCGCTGACTTCCTCAAGCGCAATCGCATGTATGAAGTGCTTGGCCTGTTCATCCTGTTCCTGGTCGGCGTGCTGCTGGTCACCGAGGGCGCGCATCTGGCGCATCTGAAACTGTTCGGCTTCCCGATCGATGCGATGAGCAAATCGAGCTTCTACCTGGTGGTCGGCGTTCTGGTGGTCACTGATATCATCTCGACCAATTACCAGAAACGCCTCTGGGCCCAGCGCGAGGCCGAGCTGCGCAGTGCTGGCAACAAGGCTGATGATGCGATCAAGGCGGTCGATGCGCATATCGCCAAGCATGGCAATATTGGCTGATCATGACCCGGCGGTCCTGGCGCAAGTCCGGGATCGCCGGGATTTGTGCATTCATTCAAGCCTAACTGCGGAACGACCCGATCCGCTTGGTCACCCGCAGCGCCACCTTGTTGCCCTTGCGGCCCATACGGCCTTCAAAAGCAGGCTTGCCATCGCGGCCGCCAGACAGCAGTTCGACAGGCTGGTCCGCCGGCAGGCCGAGCAGCAAGGTCGATCCGGCCTTGAGCTGGGTGATCCGGCTCAGCGGCACGGTCAGCGAGGCGAGGCGGGCGGTCAGCACGGCCGTCACTTCAGGGCTGACCAGCGGCGCCTCAAGCGTCTCAGCGCGGTCTTCAGCCGGGGCCTCGCCTGCGATCACTGCGAGTTCGGAGTGCAGGCCGGTCGCTTCGACCGAATATTCAGACACTTGCACCATCGATACTGGCAGCAGGCTGGCAACATAAGCGACATCGGTCTCGATCGCTTGCAGCTTGTAGCTGGGATGCAGCGCCGGCCCGAACGGGACCAGCAATTGTTCCAATAAGGCACAATCAATAGCGCTGAGCGTCCAGCCATCGCCGAGGCGCCCGGTCGAGCCGCGCGCTCCGCAGGCCCGCGCGATGATGGCATCCGCCAGCACAGGCGGCAGGCAGACCAAGGCGCGAATATCGGTTTCAGTCGGTCCGACACAGGCCACTGCGCTCGACTTGCCGTGCAGCAGGCCAGACAGCTCCGTGCGCGGCAATTCGGCGACTTCCGAAACCGTGATCGCCGCCTTGACGCCCGCGCCGCTGCCAAGCGCCATGGCCAGGCGGGCTGCAAGCCTTTGCGCTGTTTCAGCAAGTTTCGGCAAAGGTTCAGCAGGCTCGGGAAACGCTTCAGCGACCTTTGGGACCAGCGTTTGTGGTGGCTCTGGTGTCTCTGACAGGGCTGCGGATGCGGTCTGATTGGGCCGCAGCAATGCCTCAATCTCTTGCGCGGTCAGCACCCCGCGCGCAGACGGAAACTTGTAGTCCGGATCAGGATTTTCGGCAGCCGGCTTTGGTCCGGTATCGCTCAACCAGTCAGCTGTCGCGGTTGATTTGGGACCGTCTCGCATTCTGCACCTGTCACCAATAGAGTTATGATCAGTGCGTTAACACGGTTAATGAATCGTTAGGATTTTGGAGTCCGTTGATTAAGAATCGGTCGGATTAATCGTCACGAACCACGCGTTCATTGCGCTCATGCCGTTCCTGCGCCTCCAGACTAAGCGTCGCCGTCGGCCGCGCCTCGAGACGGCGCAGGCCGATCGGTTCGCCGGTATCATCGCAATAGCCATATGTGCCATCCTCGATCCGGCGAATGGCCGCGTCGATCTTGGAGATCAGCTTGCGCTGGCGGTCGCGGGTGCGCAATTCCAGCGCCTTGTCGCTTTCCGCCGAGGCGCGATCGACAAGATCAGGGTGGTTGGAGGATTCCGCTCGCAGATTTCCGATGGTCACTTTGGCGCCGTCGAGAATGTCATTCTTCCAGTCTTCAAGCTTCTTTCGAAAGTAAGCTTTCTGCTTGGAATTCATGAAATCCTCTTTGTCGGATGGGGTGTAACCTTCGAGATCAAAGTCAGCCATGGAATCAAAAATCCTCTACCGAGTTTGCGCGCCCTATACTGCGGACGGGATAGATACGCAATCGCAATAATCAGACCAGACTGGTCCTGAACTTACTCTGAATTGTGGCGGAGGCTGGGCTTATGCACGGCTTTTGCAGCTCTTCGCGTAACCAAGACTTGATTTAGACCACCCCTCTGTGCGCTAAAGGGAAGAGGCAAACTGCGTACATGCAAGACAGGACCCGCCGAGTAGATGACGTCCCGCTGGCGACAACGTGAAGTAGAGCGACCGTCAACATGGCGGCAATCGCTCTTGTTCAACAGTTTGATCCTGCTTTTGCCGATTTTTGCGGCCCGGATCGTCATTGCCGCTTACACGTCAGACATTGCCACGGATCCACTCAGCCTTGAGGCCCGGACAGAGACCCGGCAGGAAATCGACTCCGAATTCCGCAAACTGTCTGCGCCGCTCGGCGAAGAGCGCCGATTCTGGGCGGCCCGGATCGACCAGACACTGCAGGAACGCGATTTCTCTGCTGCCCGCGGATATTTGCTGGCCGCGCCTCTGATGCTCAACAAACAGGATTCCGCCGCCGTCCTCGCTGCCGCCGATGCGGAAAGCTCAGGCAGCCGCGATCAGCGCCTTGCCCGCGCCGCGCTCTTGTTCCTGCCGGAAGAATTGCGCGCCAGCTATCAGCGCTCCATTGCGCCGCCGCCGATGCCGGAGGGGGCAGAACTGACCGTAGAAGAACCGACGGAGGCCTCAGCCGATAGCGCCCCGACCGAAGGCGCGGACAGCGCCGCCGCTGCCCCCCGCAATACCGCCCAGCTGGCGCCGCTGGACGAACCCTTTGCCGGACAGCGCTCCTTCTTCCTGCTCGGCGACCCGGCCGACCTGACCCGCCGCAGCCAGCGCTGGCTCGCTGGCGAACAGGTGGACAGTCTGCAATTGCGCCTGCGGGCGCTCGGCCTGCTCACCCAGGACGATCCGGATCCGGAAGCCCAGGCCATGTTCGAAGCGGCCTCGATCATGCGCGCCGCCCACCGGGCCGGACGCCTGGATGAGCGGTTTGCAAGCTATATCAAGAGCCGGGTCGAGGATGCCCTGCCTGAGGAAACCCTGCGCACCGAGCTGAACACGGCGTTCCAGTCCGTGATGACCACACAGGCGCGCACGGTCGAAGTGCTCAGCGCCTATCGCCGCGCTTTACAACCTGAAGCCCAGGATCGCCTGGTGCGGGATATGGTGATCATTGCCCGCATTGCCGAACTGACCAGTTCCTCAGGCGCCATCACCCTGGTCGAGCAGGCGACGACGCCAGAAGACATGCGCCGGGCGCTGCTGCTCTCGGAGTCTGGCGGGCATCGCTCAGTCGCGCTTGCCCGCGAGATGGGACCAGAAGTGCTGTCCCTGGCCCAGATCGGGGTCAAATGGAGCCGGATGCTGGTGTTCCAGGTCATGGGCCTGATGGCGCTCGGCATGGCGCTGGTCTGGACGACGCTGTCTGCCCTGACCCAGGCTGAGGCCATTCGGCTGCGCTAGTCGCGTCAGATCCCGAACGCGCCCTTGATGCCATCAATCAGCAGCTGCACCGACAAGGCCGCCAGAATCACCCCGAAAATCCGCGTAATCGCACCGGCAATGCTTTCGCCCATGGCCTTGACCAGCGGGCCAGCGGCGAGAAACACGAACAGGCAGACAATCATGTTGGCCGCAATCGCGCTGAGCACGGCCGCCTTGCCCATCCATTCCGAGTGCTGGGACATGTAGAGCATCGCCGTGGCAATCGATCCCGGGCCAGCCAGCATCGGAATGCCGAGCGGAAAGACCGAGACATCCTCGAGTTGTTCAGGCGTTTCATCACTGTCGGCCAGGACTGCTTCGGCCCGGTTGCCGCGGCGCTCTGTACGCTTCTCGAACACCATGTCGAGGGCAATGATGAACAACAAGATGCCGCCGGCGGCGCGGAATGCATCAATGGAAATGTGCAGCTTGTCGAGCAGCCAGGCACCGAAAAACGCAAAGCCGAATATGATCAGCGTGCCGACCAGTACCGATCGGATCGCCATTGAGCGGCGATAGCTGGCCGGGCCGCGCACTGTCAGCGAGGCAAAGACCGGGGCAACCCCTAACGCGTCGATCAGCACGAAAAAGGTGACAAAGGAGGCAAGAAAGATCGAAATGAATTCGCCGGACATGGCCGCGGCTCCCTCAATTTGAGTTCAGACTGCCCTCTATCCCTGATCTTTCAGCGCGTCGAGGATCTCAGCCACATCGGGATGCAAGTCGGGCTTGCCAGAACGCATAGCCACGACACTCGGCGCCGTCTCCCCAGACGAAAGCGCCAGGATCATGCGGTGCCCTCGCAGGCGTTGCAGCAAGCCCTGCAAGCCCTTGGACCCATCAGCCCGCACCAAAACCTCATGTCCGATATCCACACAAATCGTCTCTGGCGCTTCGCCTTTTTCGAGCAAAGCGATGGCCTCTTCCAGCGAGACAATCGGAGCGGGGTTCGGAAGTTCAATCATGCCAGACGTGTCAGCCATTCTCCGCCTCCGCCGCCTTCATCATTTTTCGGCAACGGGTCAGCGCCTGATAAGTCTCGCCAGCCGCGCAGGCCGCCGAAATCTCGACAAGGCGCGCTCTCGCCGCCTCATCCTGGGTCTCCTCCATGGCCGCCGCAATCGCGATCACTGCCTGGTCATACAAGGTGCCTTCGGTTTCACCGGTCAGGTACATTTGCATCACTGCGAAATAGAGATGCTCGGCCGGCGTCTTGGTGGCGTCTGGATCGAGCACATCCTTCTGGCGCAGCACCCGCGCCTGATTCTGCAACAGAATGGTCCCCCGACGCTCGCCATTGCGCAGCACGGCGCCGTTCACGACGACCGCCTCCTTTGGCTTGAGCGACAGTTTCAGCGGCATAGACCACTCCCATTCAGACAGCTCAATTTAAGCGCGCAATGGTTAACGCAGACTTTCATATCGGTAACACTGGGATGAAACTGCTGGACAATCAGGGGCTTAGAAAAAGCAAAATTTGCCAATTTCTGATCAAGCAGCGAATCACAGCCCTCCCGCCACGTAATCCCTTGCTTCTGTGCGGGCACACCTTATCCTTACCGTAAACGTAAACTTGACTCCCGAGGACCTGCCCCATGCGCTTTGAAGGCACCGAGAATTATGTCGCCACCGATGATCTGAGAGTGGCCGTCAATGCCGCCATCGAGCTGGAGCGTCCGCTGCTGATCAAAGGCGAGCCCGGCACCGGCAAGACCGTGCTGGCCATCGAGGTCGCCAAGGCGCTCGATTGTGAGCTGATCGAGTGGCACATCAAGTCGACCACGAAAGCGGCTCAGGGTCTGTACGAATATGATGCCGTGTCACGTTTGCGCGACGGCCAGATGGGCGAAGAGCGCGCCAAGGACGTCAAGAATTACATCAAGAAGGGCAAGCTGTGGGAAGCCTTCACGGCCAAGAAACGCCCCATCCTGCTGATTGACGAGATCGACAAGGCCGACATCGAATTCCCCAACGACCTGTTGCAGGAACTCGATCGCATGGAATTCTATGTCTACGAGACCGACGAGACGATCAAGGCCAAGCAGCGCCCGATCGTGATCATCACCTCGAACAATGAGAAAGAGCTGCCAGACGCCTTCCTGCGTCGCTGTTTCTTCCATTTCATCAAGTTCCCGGACGAGCAGACGATGAAGGAAATCGTCGACGTGCATTATCCGGGGATCAAGGAAAAGCTCGTCTCCGATGCGCTGACCACTTTCTATTCCATGCGCGAAGTGCCGGGCATGAAAAAGAAGCCGTCCACATCGGAACTGCTTGACTGGCTCAAGCTGCTGATGAACGAGGATGTCGATCTGGAAACCCTGCGCGAACAGGATCCGGACAAGCTGACCCCGCCGCTGCACGGCGCGCTGCTCAAGAATGAGCAGGATGTTGCCCTGTTCGAACGCCTGGCCTTCCTCAATCGCCGGCAATCCGGCCCCAGCCCGCGCGGCCCTGCCGGCTAAGTTCTGCTTGGAAGAATCCGGAAATCATGATGCTCTCCTGAGCTTCAGGAGGACGCCATGCAAACGCGCAGTTTTTTTAGCACCGGGCTGCTCGCCCTGGGATGGATCGTGACGGGATGCGCCAGCACCCCCACCCCGGCAGATGATCGCACGCTCGAGATCGGCGAGGACGGATCCTACGCCGTGCTCGACAGCGACGGCAATCCGGTTGATGATCCGGAACTTGAACGCCTGGGCCAGGCCTTGGCCGACGAGCTGGCCAAATCTGATCCCAATCGCGAATTGTCGAATGATGAAATCTGGTCCGTCGACGCGGCCGGCAACCTCACCCACATCCAGTCCGGCGGCATCTGCCCGATGCGGTGGGGCGAGTTTGTTCTGAACAAGCCGACCATCTTCAAGCGCAATGGCATGGATGTCGGCTGCAATTTCCAGAGCGAGTCGCTGCGCTCCAGCTTCACCTTCTATTTCTACACCAATGCGGAAACCCCGAAACAGGAACTCGACGGCGTCATGTCAGCGATCAAGTCGCGCAATCCGAATGGTCGGAATGTGGCTCTGAATTATCTCGGCCCAGAGCCGCAATATGTCGGCGCGGCGATCGAGTCCGTCGAGGACGGCTCGCCGGCGACCCGGGATGCGATCCTGCTCACCGAAGATGATGGCTGGCGGATCAAGCTACGCATGACCTATCCGGCCGAATTTGCGCTGGAACGGGAACATCTCGCTGCGATCATGCTGCAAGGCCAGATCGATCGCGTGAACCGCAACGGCATCGGCGCGGGCGCGGACGACAACACCGAGCCAGGGCCGGCACTCGACACCTGATCAGGTACGGCGCAGCGCATAGATCAGCCGCTCTGCATTGCCATCGCCGCCCTTGATCGGGCTGTCGGCGCGGGCCTGCACCTGCCAGCCCTGGTCAGCGAGCCAGTCGACAAACCCCTGTTCGGCGCGCGCTGTGGCCGCCTGGTCAGTGACGATGCCGCCTTTGCCGACATGCGCGCGGCCAACCTCGAATTGCGGCTTGAACAGCGCGATCAGCGCCGCCCGCTCAGCCGCCAGACCAAGCGGAACCCCCAGCAGCTTGTGCAAGGAAATGAAGCTCGCATCACAGACAATCAGGTCTGGCGGAGACGCCAGCATGTCGGCGCTGAGGCGGCGCGCATCAGTCGCCTCCAGCGAGCTCACGCGCGGATGATCCTGCAAGCGGGCATGCAATTGATCGCGCCCGACATCCACCGCAACCACCGACGCCGCGCCATGGGTCAGCAGCACCTCGGTAAAGCCGCCTGTGGAGGCACCGATATCGAGGCAGGTCTTGCCGCCTGGATCGACCTCGAACAAATTCAGCGCATGCGCCAGCTTGAGCCCGGCGCGAGACACAAAGGGATGCTCTGCTTCGGCGACGATGCGGGCATCTGGGGCGATTTTCTCTGACGGTTTGGCGAGCACGCGTCCGGCGACACTGACCTTGCCGGCCGCAATCGCCGCCTGGGCCGCAGAGCGGCTGTCAAAATGGCCGAGCGCAACCAAGACCTTATCGGCGCGATCAAGTTTTTCTGACACGGCTGACATCTCCGGCAAACGCTCTACACTTCAGCTGGTCAAGCCAATGGAGCCCTTCACATGATCCGTAAAGCCCTGCTCGCTGCTATCCTGCCTTTCGCCGCTTGCGCCGAGGCCCCAGCCCAGGATGACGCGCCGGCCCTTCCCGCCGCCGCTGACCTGCCAGGCCCGGCGGACGGGGTGTTTCCCAGCCTGCCGCGTCTCGGCGGCGAAATCATCGGTGCCAGCGGCATTGTCATCGGTTCGCTCAACATTCTGGAAGGCCCGAACGGCTTGTTGATCGAAGCGACGATCCATCCTGGCGGCCTGACCCCGGGCTGGCATGGCCTGCATCTGCATCAGGTCGGCGATTGCTCGGATATTGGTGCGTTCAAACTGTCCGGCGGCCATGTCGGCAAGATTGAAGGCGGTCATGGCCTGCTCAATCCGGCCGGCCCGGAGGCTGGCGATGTGCCGAATATCTGGGCCGCCGCTGATGGCTCGGCCGGCTATGAGGCGTTCTCCAATCTGATTACCAGCGCCGACCTGCTCGACGCAGATGGCACCGCTTTGATCATTCATCAGAACCGGGATGACCAGCTGAGCCAGCCCATTGGCGGCGCCGGACCTCGCGTCGCTTGCGCCGTCATCCGCTAGCCGCGTCAAGGCTTTTGGCGACCCGGAACCCGATCCGTTCATCGCGGCGGTTGGCGGGCTCGCTGTCGCGTTTGGCCGAGCGCACATAGGATGGCACTTTCGAATAATCGCCGCCGCGGACTGCGCGGCTGCACCCTGCCTGTCCTGGATGGGCGCGGCCATCTGTGGCCTGCCCGGCATAAGACCTGGCAAAGCAATCAGCGGTCCATTCGGCGACATTGCCGTGCAGGTCATGCAGGCCCCAGGGATTGGCCGGATATGAGCCGACATCGGTGGGGCGGCGCAAATATGGCCCGTTGACGGTCGCATTGGCGTAATTGCGTTGGCCATTATAATTCGCCTGCAGGCTGGAAATGTCGTCGCCGGTCGAGAACGCTGTAGTAGTTCCGGCACGGGCGGCATATTCCCATTCGGCCTCGCTCGGCAGGCGATAAGGCGCGCCGTCCACCTGCTCGTTCAGCCAGGCCAGATAGGCCTCTGCCCCGGCACTATCGAGATTCATCACCGGACGCTGCGGCCCGGTCCAGAGCGCGTCCTTGTTCAGCCCGTCAAACGGATCATGTCCGACGCAGCCGCCAGCCTCGCGGCACGCCGCATATTGTGCGAAGGTGACTTCAAACTTGCCGATGGCAAAGCGAGCCAAGGCGACCTCGCGCTGCGGGCCTTCATCGTCAGACCGGCGCGGCTCCGTCTCTGGCGAGCCCATGCTGAAACTGCCCGCCGGGAGCACGACCATTTCGGGGCAATCGTCGCAATCCTTGAAGGTCTCGAAATCGGCCGCAGGCATGGCCGTGCCGCGCGCCTCGACCGCCGCCGCCTCAGCGCCAAGATCGCGCCCGGCGCTGGCGGTCTCGACCCGAAGCGCCGCGGTCGGCACAGGCGGCGCAGGCCGCGAACAATCGGCAAAGCAGAAATCCTCACCGATCAGACCGGAATTATAGAATGGCGTCTGAGCCCCGCCGGTGGTCTGATGCACCTGATCAGCGACGCGCTTGAACACCTGTTCGGCAATCAGCCCGTCCTGACCGATCACATTGGCCAGCGCCAGCGTATACGGACTGTTGCGCCCGGCCCCGTCCGTCGCGGTGAAGCCGGGCTCGGTCGCATACGAGACCAGCAGGCCGCGCGACCGCGCCACAGGCGCCAGCCCGCCCGAGCCAGCTGACCGCGACGAGCTCGGCAACGGATTGTTGCGGCACGCATCGAGGATGACGAAATTGACGCCATTGCCGGCAGCGCGAACATGCTGCAAGGCCTGGCCCAGGCGCGGCGCCTGCGCCCAGACATCCTGTTCGGTGCGAGCATTGGCATCGACCGGGATGAGGTAATTATAACCTTCAGATTGAATCCCGTGCCCGGCAAAATAGATCAGGCCCACGGCCTCTGGCCCGCCCGCCCGCAGCCGGGCGCCATGCGCGGCAAACGCGTCTTCCATCTGGTCCTCGGTGGCGTTCAGCAACAAGGTGACATGGAAGCCGACCGCCTCTAGCGACTGTTTCATCAGCCGGGCATCATTTTCCGGATTGAGCAAGGCCCAGCCGGTCGTCTGGTATTGGCTATTGCCGATGACCAGCGCGATCCGCGCCTCGGCAAATGCCAGGACCGGCAGGATAAAACTCACGAATACAGCAACAAGCGCGCGCTTAAGCATGACGGCGTCCACTCCACTTTGCGCTGAACCTGAGGTGCGTCCCGACCTCGAAGCTCACGCCCCCTTGGCCGAATATCAGCATAGGGCGGGTGAAGTTTCCAGCCCCAATGGCGGGCGCGCCTAGGCGTAGGCGTAAGGACCGCCCGTCTCCAGCGCCGTCTGATAGGCTGGACGCGCATGGATGCGCTTCAGGAAAGCCGGAATATTGGCCAGCGCCGACAAGTCAGCCCGGGTGGCCGCAGCTTCCAGCGGGAAGCTCATCATGATGTCGGCAGCGGTCAGCGTGTCGCCAGCAAAATAGCCGGACCGCTCCAGCCCCGTGTTCCACCATTTGGCGTGTTCGGCGATGCGCGGATCGATAAAGCTCGCTTCAGCGCCCGCCGAGACGCGCCGCACAATCGGCCGTATCAACCGCGGCGCGCGGTCTGGCAACCGGGTGAAGACCAGCTTCAGCAACAGATTGGTCATGGCCGAGCCTTCGGCATAATGCAGCCAATAGGTATAATCGCGCCCGGCCTGGCTGCCACCGGCCGGCTTCATCCGGCCCTGCGTGTCATATGTATTGACCAGGTATTCGAAAATCGCCCCGGTTTCGGCAACCGTGATATCGCCATCGGAGATCACGGGCGACTTGCCGAGCGGATGCACGGCATAAAGCTCAGGCGGCGCCAGCGCGGTCACCGCATCGCGATTGTATCGCTTGACCTGATACGCCACGCCCAGCTCTTCAAGCAGCCACAAGACTCGCTGCGACCGCGAGTCTTCGAGATGGTGAACGATAATCATGCCGGCCTCCTCAAGCCCTTCTCTGCCTGTGGAACTATTCCGGTTCCCAGAGCCGGCAAGGCTAGTGGTTTGAGCGCGCTGCGTTTATTGCCGTGTTGGCGGCGGCGGGGGCGGCGGCGGCGGCGCAACTGCAGGCGCGCCGGCTGCCGCGACCGGGCCGTCAAACGGCGACAAGGACCGCGCGGTCGCTGGCGAAGATGCTGGCACTGATGATGACAAGGAGGCGGCAAATTCCGACGCCTCATCCACCGAAATGAACCCGCTCGCGACGCTTTCCATCAGCGCCGCCTGCGCCCGCTGCATCTCGACGCGCATGGCATTGGCGTCGGTGAGCTGCTGGACATAAGCATCCATGACATTCTCGCAATCGTCAGACAGCGCGGTGCGTTCATGCTCGCCGACATAGCGCAGGTGTTCGAAACACAGCTGCACGCCATAATCATTGCGGACAATCGCCATGGTGATTTCCCGCACCGCATCAGCGACCGCATAAGACGGCGGATAGGCCGGCGTCGATGGCCATGACCCGGTCATGCCGCCGGCACTGGAATCGGTGGCCGAGGGGGCTGATTCCGCCAGCAGATTATTGGTTCGCTCGGTGGCCTCTGCCGAGGCTTGGGCGCGTTCCATGGCCCGGCGCTGCGCCCGCAAGTCGCGAATCTCACGCCCGCGGCGTTCGACATCAGAGGCTGAACAGCCATCGCCAAAGCCGCCGGATTCGCATTGCGCATTGACGTCCTCGAGAATGCCGATTTCCTCATTGGTCTGCTCGATTTCCGTCGCCAGCCGGGTTTGTTCCGACGAGGCGATGGCGGCGCGCTGCAAATATTGTTCGCGATAATCCATGCCGCTGCCAGCCGAAGCGCTGACCACCGCATCGCCGCCTTTGACCGCGCCGGTCAGCTGCTCAATCGCTAGCAAGGCGATCATATTGGTCTGGAAGCGGCGCAGCATGATCGAATACTGCTCCTGGGAGAGGCCATTCATATAGGCCTCGCAAACGCGGTAAAAGCCATCGCGAAGGGTCTGGATGGTCTGCGTGCGCAGCCCGATATTCGCGGCTGCTTCCGACACCCCGCCTTCAGCCGTAACGGCATTGGAGATGTCAGACACACTGACCCCGGCCTGGGCCGCAATCGCAGACAAGGCATCTGGTGCTGGCTCGGCGCAGACGACTCGCAAGTCTTCATCTGCCCGCCGGTTTGACAGCACCGCGCGTTGTTCTGCATCGATGAACACACCCGCTGGCGATTTGCTGTTAAAGCCCGCGCCGAGTGTCTCTTTCTTGTTGACGGCAGCAAGGTTTCCGACCGACGCACAGGCCGAAAGCGCAAACGCGCAACCGGTCAACAGAACTGTTCGAAACATTTGAGTGTCCTCCACCCCCGGACTGGACGCGAAATTCACCTTTCCGTCAAGCTGGACAACGCCTGACAGGCGAATGTTAGGGCAAGGCTTCAAACCACAGTTGCAAAGCCGCTGCGTCAGCCGCCCGCGCCGCCCGAACCTGCATGGCTTCTTCATCCTCGCCCCATTGCTCGATTTGCCAGTCTTCATCGACAATCGACGCTTTCAGCGCCGCCGGGGCCGACAAGGCGCCGCGCTCCACCGCCAGCGCCAGCACAGCCGAGCCGAGCAGGCTGCAAGCCCAGGTCAGCGCAGTGAGGCGAAAATCATCCAGGCTGCGCGCGTGTGCCTGCACCGCCTCGAGGCTGGCTTGCGGCTGCGGGCTGGCAATCAGACCGATCACCGGCACCAGGACGACGCCAAGTTCCTGGCCGGCCCATTCGCGCCAGGGTTTCCAGGCCGCCTCCTGACGCGCTCTCAACTCGCTCGGGGCGTCAGCGAGATAGCAGGTGACATCCGTGCCGGCATAGCGGGCAAGTTCGTCGGCGAGCTCGCCGCGGGTCTCGGGCGTACGATCGAGGGCGACATTGGCGAGCCGGGTCAGTGTCATCGCCTGCAGATCGAGCGTGTCGCCTTGCGCCTGCCATTCTGCGGCAATGGCGCTGGCCAGGGCCTCTGTCGGCAGGGTCAGAGTCGTTTTCGCCGGCGTCTTGATCGCCCGGCCATCCAGCTCGACCGCGAAACCGGTCTCGTTCGGGGCCACAGCGGCCTGTTTGTAGAACCGTTTGGGACGGGTGACTTTGTCCATTATTTCATCCTCGCCGCGAAGGCATTCAGGGCCGCGTTCAGACTGGCATAATCATGATGGATTTCATGCGCGCCCGAGGCGGCAAGCTCTTCGCCGGTGCCGAAGCCCCAGCTGACGCCAAGTGTGTGAATGCCCGCATTCAGGCCCATGCGAATATCATGTACCGCATCGCCAATGATCAGCGTCTGGTGCGGGTCGGCGCCGACCGCTTTCATCGCTTCATCGCACATGAAGGGATTCGGCTTGCCGGGGCCGTCATCGGCGCACCAGATGGTGTCGAAATACTGTTCCAGCGGGTGCATCTCGAAGATTGCGCGAATACCGCGATGCGACTTGCCAGTGGCCATGGCGATCAGCCAGCCCTGTTCAGCCAGCCGGTGCAGGGTTTCGATCGCGCCCTCATAAAGCGGTTCCTTGAAGTCCGGGTCAGAGCGGCGCGCCAGGAAGGCCTGTTTATAAGTCTCGACCAGAGTCGGTATGTCGTCAAAGTCCGGGGCCAGTTGCTGCACCGCCTCGGCGAGCCCCAGGCCGACGACTTTGCGGGTCGCATCATAGGCCGGCGGCGACAGTCCCAGCGTTTCGAAGGTGCGGACCATGGCGGTCTGGATCACGTCGCGGCTGTCCACGATCGTGCCGTCCATGTCCCAGATGGCGAGCTTGAGTGTCATGGCCCGCCGTTTAGGCGTCCCCTGCCCGGCGCGCAACCAGCCTTTACCAGATCCGGACGCGTCAGGGATAAAGCCGCGTGCGGGTCCAGCCGGTGCCAGTGCGCACCAGTTTCAGCCGGTCATGCATGCGAAATGCCTGATCCTGCCAAAACTCGACTTCGCTCGGGATCAGCCGATAGCCGCCCCAATGCTCCGGCCGCGGGATGTCATCATCATCGCCATATATGGAACTGATTTCCGCCACCCGCTGATTGAACTCTTCGCGATCGCTTAGCGGCCGCGACTGATCCGAGGCAATCGCGGCAATCCGCGATTGCGGCGCCCGGGCGCGGAAATAGGCATCTGACTGTTCGGTCGAGCTTTTCTCGATCGCGCCGCGCACGCGCACCTGACGGCGCAGGCTCTTCCAGTGAAAGCACAGCGCCGCCTTGGGATGCGCGGCCAGCTGCTCGCCCTTGACGCTGTCATAATTGGTGTAGAACTGGAACCCGTCTTGCGGCGACAGACCGCGCAGCAACACGATCCGGACATCCGGCATACCTGCATCGTCAACGGTCGCCAGAGACATCGCCGTGCTGTCATTCGGCTCATGCGCATTGGCATCGCGCAGCCAGGCTTCGAGCAAGGCAAATGGCTCGTCGACATCCGCAATCAGCGGCCGGTCGCCTTCGGCCGCATAGTCTTCCGCACTCGGGCTTTTCGGGATTGAGACAGGCACATCAGTCATCAGCTTCATCCGGCTCTTCGGGTTAGGGGTTTGGCAGGCTTCGTATTTGCATATAGGAGAGCGCCATAAAGTAATTACGGGTCGTCCCTCATGTCGCATAACACATTTGGTCATATGTTTCGCGTGACAAGTTGGGGCGAGAGCCATGGCCCGGCGATTGGCTGTGTCATTGATGGCTGCCCGCCCGGATTGCACCTGGATGCCGCCTGGATACAGCGCTTCCTTGATCAGCGCCGGCCCGGCACCAGCCGTTTCGTGACCCAGCGCCAGGAGCCGGACACGGTGAAGATCCTGTCTGGTGTGTTCGAGGATGATCGCACCGATGGCCCGCGCACCACCGGCACCCCGATCAGCCTGATGATCGAGAATGTCGATCAGCGCTCGAAAGACTATTCCGAAATCCGCGACCGCTATCGGCCCGGCCACGCTGATTACACCTATGATCAGAAATATGGCATTCGCGATTATCGCGGCGGCGGGCGCAGCTCGGCCCGGGAAACCGCGATGCGGGTGGCCGCTGGCGCTGTCGCCCGCCGGGTCCTGGGCGATGACATCCAGGTCCGCGGCGCGGTGGTGCAGATCGGCCCGCACAAGGTCGACCGCGCGGCCTGGGACTGGGAGATTACCGGCGACAATCCGTTCTGGTGCCCGGATGCGGCGATGGCACAGACCTGGGAGCGCTATCTCGACGATGTGCGCAAGGCCGGATCATCTGTCGGCGCGGTGGTCGAGGTGCAAGCCTCTGGCGTCCCGGCCGGCTGGGGCGCGCCGGTCTATGGCAAGCTCGACAGCGAGCTCGGCCTGGCCATGATGAGCATCAATGCGGCCAAAGGCGTCGAGATCGGCGCTGGTTTCGACGCTGCCGCCTTCACTGGCGAACAGAATGCTGACGAGATGCGCATGGGCAATGATGGCGTGCGCTTCCTGTCCAACCATAATGGCGGCGTCGCAGGCGGCCTGTCCACCGGCCAGGACATGGTCGTGCGTGTCGCCATCAAGCCGACCTCGTCAATCCTGACCGAAACCCGCTCCGTCACCCGCGATGGTCAGGAGGTCGATGTCCGCACCAAGGGCCGGCACGATCCTTGTGTCGGCATTCGCGCCGTCCCGGTGGCCGAGGCCATGCTGGCCTGCGTCCTCGCCGATGCAAAATTGCGACACCGCGGTCAGATCGGCAGCTGAACCTGCTCTAATTCATTTGCGATTCATGTATCAGCGGGCATGTCGCGCGCGCCTAACCTATAGGAGCATGACAATGAAATTCTCCCAGTTTCTGCAACTCGCCGCCTGTGCCGGCGCAATCTCCCTGACCCTGCCCGCGCACGCGCAGGACGAAGACGCCAGCAATGGCTGGAGCGGCGAAGGCTCGCTCAGTGCGGGTACCACGACCGGGAATACCGAAACCACCGATATCGGCCTTGGCCTGGATGTCAGCCGTGAAATGAAGCTCTGGACCATCGGCCTCAAGGCGACTGCCGATTATGGCGAAACCGATGGCGAAGAGACCAAGAACCGGATCTTTCTCGGCACCAATCTCGACCGCCAGATCAATGATCGCCTGTTCGGCTTCGGCCAGCTCACTTATGAGCGTGACGAGTTTTCCGGCTTCGACTCCCGCACCTTTATCGGCGGCGGTCTCGGTTATGAGATCCTGAATGGCGACGCGACCCAATGGACCGTGCGTGGCGGCCCGGGTCTGAAGATTGACGAGATCGAAGCCGTGCTCGACACCAGCGTGGTGCCCGCCGCCATCATCACACCCGCCATGACCGAGGAATCCCTTGGTGCAACCGCGCAATCGGCGTTCGCGCACGGGTTCAATGAGAATGTCAAATTCACCAATGATACCAGCGTGGTCTATGCTGACACCTCGACCCAGATCGGCAATATCACGGCCCTGACCGCTTCGCTGACCAATGCCCTGTCCGCGCGGCTATCCTTCGAAGTGCGCCACGACACCGATCCGGTCGACGGGTTTGAGGCCACGGACACGATCAGCCGAGTGTCGCTGGTTTATGGATTCGGGAAATAGGCTGGCGCCCACTTTTCGACCTGTCATCCCGAATTTTCGCGCGCGCGAATGCCGGGATGACAGGCTTGCTCAAAGCTCAAGCCGCATCTGGCAGTTGCAGCGATCATACGGCGTCGCTGTCAGCTCATCGCCGGACAGCTCGCGAAACCCGGCCTTGCGATACAGCGCCAAAGCGGCCGCAAGCTTTGTATTGGTCTCCAGCCAGATGGCCTGCGCCCCCATCGCCCGGGACTTGGCAATCGCCGCATCCATCAGCGCCCGGCCTATGCCTTTGCCCTGAACATCGCTGCGCGCCGACATCTTGATCAGTTCCAGCACCCCGTCGCCATGTCCGGGCACCAGCCCGACCGTGCCGACCGGCTTGCCGTCCAGCTCTGCGATCAGGATGGCGCCGCCTTTGTCCAGGATATGCGTCTGCGGGTCCTCCAGCTGGGCCCGGTCTTCGGCTTCGACGGTGAAGAAGGCCTCGACCCAGGCGAGGTTGAGATCGCGAAAGGCGGCGGCGTCTTGCGCAGTATAGTCTCGGACAATCATGTCCGACATATGCTACCCGACAAAGGCGCGTTCAATAACGAAATCGGCTGGCTCGGCATTCGAGCCTTCTTTCAGGCCATGTTCTTCCATCAGGCCTTTCAGCTCTTTGGTCATCTCGATCGAGCCGCAAATCATCGCCCGGTCATGGGCCGGGTCGAGCCGCGGCACGCCGAGATCCTCAAACAGTTTGCCAGAGCGGATGAGGTCGGTGACCCGGCCCTGCTGGTCGAAGGCCTCGCGGGTACAGGTCTGGTACAGGCGCAGCTTGCCCTGGCCCAGTTCGCCAATATCCGGATCATTCAGGAAGGCATCGACCGTCTCGCGCGAATACGCCAGTTCGGCGACATCGCGGCAAGTATGGGTGATGATCACCTCGTCGAATTTTTCATAAGTCTCCGGGTCGCGCAGGATGCTGGCAAAAGGCGCAAAGCCGGTACCGGTGGAGAAACAATACAGCCGCTTGCCTGGGACCAGGGCATCATGCACCAGCGTCCCGACCGGCTTCTTGCCAAGCAGCACCTTGTCGCCGACCTGGATCTTTTGCAGCTTCGAGGTCAGCGGGCCATCCGGCACCTTGATCGAATAGAATTCCAATGTGTCATCCCAGTTCGGGCTGGCGACGGAATAGGCCCGCAAGAGCGGCTTTCCATTGTCACCCATCAGGCCGATCATGATGAATTCGCCGGACCGGAACCGGAAACTGGCCGGCCGCGTGATCGAGAATTTGAACAGGCGGTCGGTATAATGATGCACCGACAGCACTGTCTCTTCCGTCGGCGCGTTCGGGTTCACTTTTTTCACAGGCGCTTCAGCAGTGGCGGTCAAGGCAGCCTCCTCGGAATGAATCTTCAGCGGCGCAGATGTAGTATCTGACGGCACAATACAAGTGGTCTAATGAACGCATTAGCTGCGCTAAAGCAAATCACAGGCTGGATTAGCTGGGCCATCTCACCCGGCCCGGACTGGCAATTTTGACAGTAGAGAAGGTGCGGCAACCCCCGCACAGTCGCTGTGCTGCCGTCGCTGAAGGAGCGCTTAGCCATGTCGTGCCCGCTATTTCGAGCCATGGTCCTGGCGCTGCCAATGCTCGCAGGGACCGCGCCATCATTCGCCAGCGAAGTCGAAGCCAGCGCCATGAAATACACAAATGACGGCGGGTATACGGCCCAGTTCTATATCCGCTACAATCTTGATGATGGCTCAAACTGCAAGGTCCGTCCGAAGGGCATGGACGTGGTCAATCTGGTCAATTCCGACACCGTCACTTACGTCCTGTCCGACCGGATGATGGTCAAGGATGGCGGCCAGGCCTGTCTGACAGAGTCCGGCTATATTCGCGAAGGCCATGAAGTCTGGGGCTATGTCGAGATCGCTTACGGGACCAATGAAGGCTGCAAAAAAGACAAGACCGTGATCTTTCGCCAGCGCGGCGGCACGATCAAATACAAGACCAAGGGCAGCACGCTGAATAATAATCGGTGTCAGGTTTCAAGCTGGCCCTGACCCGGCCCGCGCTCAGAGCGGCGTTTCGCCCACAACCCAGTTCACATTTGCGTTGGTGGTCTCGGTCAGCACGCCGAGTTCATAGATATTCTCATAGCCATAGCCATAGAGATTGATGAAAGTCGGGATGTTGAGCGCCAGCGAGATGCGCTTGAGCGGGATCGGCTCGGCATCATCGGTAAAGTTATTATTGCAATAGATCAGCACGCGCGTGTCCTTGTCCGGGATCACTTCGGCCAGCTTCTCGTCGGTAAAGTCGGAGAAAGGCAGGTTCACCGCACCGTCAATATGGCCCATTTCATAAGCATAGCGGCTGCGCGCATCGAGGATGATCGTGTTCGGCGCAGCGGCCATGGCATTGAAGGCTTCAAGGCTCAGCAGACGCTGTTCGCGCATCTCCCAGACCTCGCCGCTCAGCTGCATGAAGCCCTCATAGTCAATCTCGGCCGAGCCCGGCGCTTCTTGCGCGCTGGCCGCAAGGCCGATGCCGATAAAGGTGATGATCGCGATCAGGCCGCAAATCAGGCTGTTTCTGACACTCTTGCTTCGGGACAACATAGCACGCTCCATACTCTGCCCAGCCTTTTGTGAGTAAAGACTCATTGTGGCAGGAATGGGTATGGTTTGGGGTGTTATCGCCCTAAAGCCTGTTCCCAATGACGGCGACAGAGCGAGACATAGACCGCCTTGCCGACGCTGACCTGGGCGCCTTCGGTGAGGGCATTGCCGGCCTCATCCATGCGCGCCGTCATGGTCGCCTTCTTGCCGCAATGACAGATGGTGCGCGCCTCGCGCAGATCGTCGGCAATCGCCAGCAAAGCGGATGAGCCTTCAAACAGCTCGCCCTGGAAATCGGTGCGCAGGCCATAGCACAGCACCGGCAGTTTCAGCTGATCGCCGACATGCGCAAGCTGCCAGACCTGATCCTTGGTCAGGAATTGCGCCTCGTCAAAGAAGATGGCGCTGAGCGGGGTCTGCTTGTGCTGGCCGGAAATGGCGGCGAACAGGTCAGTGTCGCCGCGATAGAGATGTGCCTGCGCATTCAGGCCGATGCGCGATTCAATCTCGCCCAGGCGCGCCTCCGGATCCGCGCCATAATGGCCTGAGGTCCACAGCATGACCTCCATGCCGCGCTCACGATAATTATAAGCGGCCTGCAGCAGGATCGCCGATTTACCGGCATTCATGGCGCTATAGGTGAAATAGAGTTTCGACATAGAGGCTGGTTTAGATGATTCCCGGACGGAACTCATCAGGGGGAGTGAATATCTGTCGATCAGGCTCGGCGTAAGCGCCCCTGCCGGGGCATTCTCCGCCTATTTTCGCTCCGCTGGAGCAAAAATTTTGCTGCGCAAACCGGCACGGCCCCTGCCGGGGCATTCTCCGCCTATTTTCGCTCCGCTGGAGCAAAAATTTTGCTGCGCAAACCGGCACGGCCCCTGCCGGGGCATTCTCCGCCTATTTTCGCTCCGCTGGAGCAAAAATTTTGCTGCGCAAACCGGCTACGAATGGTGCGGATGAGAGGACTCGAACCTCCACGCCTTGCGACACCAGAACCTAAATCTGGCACGTCTACCAATTCCGTCACATCCGCATCCGTAGAACCGGGCATTTAGCCGGGCTTTTACCCTGCCTCAACCCCTGCCCGCGCTTTTCTCTGCAAAAGGTCATGCACCCGGCGTGGACAGGAGCCGTCGGCTGCCCTATAGAGCGCCGTTTCAGTCGACTAAACGCCAATGAATGGCGCGGGTTTCAAGCGCAAAACGCCAGCCCGACCCGCAATAAGGAATGACCAGTATGGAAAGCGTCGAGACCATCGAAGGTTTGAGCCGCACGTATAAGGTGAGCGTGGCCAAAGCGGACCTGCAGAAACGCTTCGATGAGCGTATCGAGGAAATCCGCCCGCAAATGAACCTCAAGGGCTTCCGCCCGGGCAAGGTGCCGGCCTCTCACGTCAAGAAAATGTTCGGCAAGGACATTATGGGCGAAGTCGTCCAGGCCCTGGTTCAGGAGACCAGCCAGAAAGCCATCGAGGACGCCGATGTGCGCCCTGCCGGTCAGCCGGAAATGAAGATGGAAAGCGACATGGAAAAGGTCCTCGAAGGCGAAGAGGACCTGGCTTATGAAATGTCGGTCGACGTGATGCCGGACTTCGAACCGGTCGACATCAAGAAACTGACCCTGACCAAGCCGGTGGCCGAGATCAATGATGACGAGATCGAAGCCCGTCTCAATCAGATTGCTGAAGCCAATCCGAAATATGACAAGCGCGCCAAGACCGCAAAAGCCCGCAAGGACGATGCGGTCGTGATCGACTTCCTCGGCAAGCTGGATGGCGAACCATTTGAAGGCGGCGCGGCGGAAGAGCACACGCTGGTGCTCGGCTCCAACTCGTTCATCCCGGGCTTTGAAGACCAGCTGATCGGGGTCAAGGCCGGCGACGAGAAAGATGTCGAGGTGACCTTCCCGGAACAGTATCAGGCCGAACATCTGGCCGGCAAGGCAGCCGTGTTCGAGGTCAAGGTGCACGAAGTTCGCGCGCCGAAGACGCCAGAGCTCGACGAAGAGTTCGCCACCGGTCTCGGGCTGGAAAGCCTCGACAAGCTGAAAGAGCTGGTCACCGAACAGATCAAGGGCGAGTTTGACGGCGCCTCGCGCGCCAAGGCCAAGCGCGGCCTGCTCGACACGCTGGACGAGAAGCATGATTTCGACCTGCCGCCAAAAATGGTCGAACAGGAATTCAATCAGATCTGGCAACAGGTTCAGGCGGAAATGGATGCCGGCCGCACCCCGGACGAGGACAAGGACAAGTCAGAAGACGATCTCAAGGCCGAATATGGCAAGATCGCCGAGCGCCGCGTGCGTCTCGGTCTGGTCCTGGCCGAGATTGGCCGGGTCGCCGAGATCCAGATCGACGAACAGGAAGTTCAGCAGGCGCTGATCCGCGAAGCCCGCAACTTCCCGGGCCAGGAGCGCCAGGTCATCGAATTCTTCCAGAAGGATCCAAACGCGATGGCCCAGCTGCGCGCGCCGATCTATGAAGACAAGGTGGTCGACCACATTCTCGACACGGCCAAGGTCAAGGAAGAGACTGTGTCGAAAGAGGAACTGCTGAAGGAAGACGAAGAGTAGTCCCCCCCCTGCTGACAGGATTTGCAAGAGCCCGCGGTGCCGATCGCGGGCTTTTTCATGCCCGGATGACCGGCATCGCGAGCGCGGCTGGCGCTGCACTGGTAACACCAGGTCTAATCTGTTACGGTCGCCGCGTGACGAGGGGGGAAACTATGAAATCACACACCAAACTGACGGCTGCGCTGGCAGCTCTGGGCGCGGCTGGATTGCTGGCAGGATGCGGCGGCGGTGGCGGCGGTGGGGCCACGCTGGAAGGCGTCTATTATCCACAATTCGGCCCGGGCGCGAACCGCATGGACATGGCGCTGACGGATCAGAGCTGGGCATTTTCTGCGGACGGCACTGTGGTCACCACCTCTGAGTCCGGGGCCCGGCCTTGGACCTATAAGGTCAAAGGCGACAAGGTGCATCTGGCTGGCGCTGGCGACCGCAATGCCGGCCAGAAGCGGGTGCTGACCCTGGGCGATAATGGCTGTATCTGGGACGGATCCGGAAACCTGGCAGGCAAGATCTCGTTCTGCGCCTGAGCCGGTCGGCTAGACCCCGGCAACCTCGCTCGCGGCGGCTTCGGCTTTCACCCATTTGATGAAGGCGCGCACGTCTTCGGACAGGTGGCGGCCTTTCGGCCAGACCAGCCAATAGCCGTAATCGACGCTGATCGAGCCATCGGCAAAGGGTGCGATCAGGCGCCCGGCGGCGATGTCGGCCGAAGCGATCGCGCGCTTGGCAAGGACAATGCCGCGCCCGGTCGCGGCTGCTTCAATCGCCAGCGCCGACTGATTGAAGCGCGGCCCGCGTGTGCCATCGACATCGGCGCCAGCACCGCGCGCCTGCAACCAGCTAGTCCAGTCGGGACAAGACGGGTCGACCTCGGCGCTGACATCATGAATGAGCGTATGTTTGGCCAGATCCGCCGGCTTGCGGATCGCGTCCGGGCCGTCCAGCAATTTCGGCGAACAGATTGGCAGTACGGTTTCATCCAGCAGTTTCTCTGATTTCAGGCCATCATACTCGCCGCCGCCATAGCGGATGGCGAAATCCGCATCAGCCGTGGTGAAATCAGTAATCCCGCTATCGGCGCTGACCCAGGCCTCGATGCCCGGATTGGCGCTGTGGAACCGGTCGAGACGTGGGGCCAACCATTTGGCTGCGAAACTCGGCGCCGAGCTGACCATGACCCGGCCCTTGCGCGCCGGGGCCTGCATGATCCGGCCGGCTTCAGCAATCAGGTCAAAGGCTTCGCGCACCAGAGGCAGCGCCGCCTGGGCTGCATCGGTGAGCAGGACACTGCGGCCAGTGCGCTTGAATAGCGGGGTGCCGGCATAATCCTCGAGCTGGCGGATATGTTGTGAAATCGCGCCAGGCGTGACGTTTAATTCATCCGCTGCCTTGGTGAAGGACAGGCGGCGCGCAGCGGCTTCAAACGCTCGCAAAGCGTTCAGCGGCGGAAGGCGATCATTGGTATCTGACATAATTGACGTCTATAACCAGATTTTGATTGTAGTTTCTCTAAACAATAGAATAAGGCTCTTTCGGTTGCTGAAACCGCCTCGTCAACACATTTCTGCGCCACAGATCGATCACACGGACAAATCAAACCATGCGGCTCTTCCCCGCCTTTTTCTATACAGACAATGCGCACGCCACTGTTTTTGGCGGCGGTGAGGCGGCGCGGCGCAAGGTCCGCTTGCTGGCCAAGACGACGCTCAGCATCACCGTCATTATCGACACCGAGATCGCGCCAGGCTTTGCCGAGGAGTTTGCCGGACGCATCACGATTGCCCCGCGCGACATGGCTGGCCAGGCGCTTGATCGCTCGAAGTTTGCGATCATTGCCTGCCGCACCGATGAGAATACCGAGCAATCGATCCTCTGGGCGCGCGAATATGGCATCCCGATCAATGTCGTTGACCAGCCCGAAGCCTGCGATTTCACGGTGCCGAGCATTCTCGAACGCGGCGAGCTAGTCGCCGCGGTCGGCTCTGGCGGCGCCGCGCCGGTCCTGGCCAAACGCGTCCGCACCCAGCTCGAAACCTTGCTGCCACAGAATATCGGGCCACTCTCGGAAATTGCCCGCGCATATCGCCCGCGTGTGTTCGAAACCCTCAGCGATGCCGCCCAGCGCCGTCAGTTCTGGGAAGCCGCGCTGAACGGAGCGCCCGCTGATCTGGCCCTGCAGGGCCGCTTTGATGAGGCCCGCGCCGCAATGGAAACGCTATTGCACGACATCACCGCCACGCCGCATGCCATCGGCCCGGTGCATATTGTCGGGGCCGGACCTGGCGACCCGGAATTGCTGACGCTGAAAGCCTTCCGCCTGATCCAGAATGCCGACATTGTCTTTCATGACCGCCTCGTCAGCGACGACATTCTCGACCTCATTCGCCGCGATGCGACCCGCATATCAGTGGGCAAGGCCAAAGGCGATCATTCGGTGCCGCAGCCTGAAATCCATGCGCTGATGATCGAGGCGGCGCGCCGCGGCCAAAATGTGGTGCGCCTGAAAGGCGGTGACCCATTTGTCTTTGGCCGCGGCGGCGAAGAAGTCGAAGCCCTGCGCGACGCCGGGATCGAAGCCTCGGTCGTGCCGGGCATTTCCTCGGCGCTTGGCTGCGCCGCCTCGGCCGGGCTGCCACTGACCCACCGCGATCACGCCCAGACGCTGACTTTCGTCACCGGCCATGCCAAGTCCGGCGAGGTGCCGGATCTGGATTGGGTGAGTCTGGCCAAACCGGCCCAGACCGTGGTCGTGTTCATGGGCGTTGGCACCGCGCCGACCATTTCAGAAAAACTCATCCATGCCGGACGCGCCAGCGCGACCCCTGTGGCGGTGATCGAGAACGGCACTCGGGCGAATGAAATTCGCGTCTATGGCACCCTGGCCGAACTGCCCCAATTGATCACACGGGCGGGCATTAAAGGCCCGGCTTTGCTGGTCATAGGCGAGGTCAGCGCCATCCCTGCCGAAGCCCTGGCTCAACTTTCATCGGAGACTGCTGCATGACATCTGTGCGCCCGAAACTGAAACCGGAAACGCCGAAAACCGTCACCGCCTGGGAGACTGCCTCTGGCAATGTCGTCTGGCTGCGCGCGGATCTGACCTGGACCCAGGATGCCAGCGAGATTGGCGTCTT
The DNA here is from genome assembly GCA_965212615.1 of Henriciella sp. Taxonomy (GTDB): domain Bacteria; phylum Pseudomonadota; class Alphaproteobacteria; order Caulobacterales; family Hyphomonadaceae; genus Henriciella. The sequence goes on along the minus strand of OZ243114.1, from coordinate 3,226,704 downwards.
CACAGGCGCGGCGGCCGACGCCGCGCTGGCCGGGGCGCTGAAACAGGAAGGCGAGATTACCGACCCTTATTTCATGCAAGTGACCGAGACCGGCAAAGTTGCCGGGCGTGAGACGCTGAGAGAAAGCATCCGCGCCAATGGCCCGACGGTGCCTTATGGAGTGATCATCTGATGCCCAAGCGCGAAATCACCAAACTGACCCTGTATGGCGACAGCATTTCCGGCAATTGCCAGAAACCGCGCTGGACCGCGGATTATCTCGATATCGAGCATGACTGGGTCGAGGTGGATATCCTCAATGGCGGCACCCAGTCTGAGGAATTCCTGGCCCTCAATCCGGTCGGCCAGGTGCCGATTGCACGCTGGCCGGATGGCCGGGTGTTGCCGCAATCGAATGCGATCATGCTGTATCTGGCGGAAGGCTCTGACCTGATCCCGGATAGCAGCTTTGCCCGCGCGCAGATGAATAGCTGGCTGTTCTGGGAACAATATTCGCACGAGACCTCGATCGCTGTGCGCCGGTTCAAGAAACATTATCTGAAACTGGCGGATGAAGAGATTGATCCGCAATTACTGGTCAAAGGCCGCCGCGCGCTGGGCGTCATGAACATGCAGCTGACCTGGACCGATTGGCTGGTCGGCGAGACCCTGACCTGCGCCGATATTGCGCTGGTGGCTTATACCCGCCTCGCCCATGAAGGCGGCTTTGATGTCGCCGAGTTTCCGAATGTCGAGCGCTGGGTCAGCCGCGTCGAAGGCGCCCTCTCGATCGGCCATGCCATGCCCAAGGAAGGGGTGACTTTATGATCCCCGACCCCGGCCTATTCAGCCTCAACCTGAGCGCACCCGAAGGACGAGGCGGGCGTCCGGAAGACACATCCGCCTGCGACTCTGCTCTCGATGAGCCGCGCTTCCTGCCTCTGTGGAGACAATAGAATGTATCGCTATGATGAATTTGATGCGCAGATCGTCAAACAGCGCGTCGACCAGTTTCGCGGCCAGGTCGAACGCCGTCTGTCCGGCGAGATCCTGGAAGACGAGTTCAAGCCGCTGCGTCTGCAGAATGGCGTCTATCTGCAATTGCACGCCTATATGCTGCGCGTCGCCATTCCTTATGGCCAGCTGAACGCAGCAAGGATGCGCAAACTGGCCAAGATCGCGCGCGATTATGATCGCGGCTATGGCCATATGACGACGCGCCAGAACATCCAGTATAATTGGGTGGCGCTGAAGGACATTCCGGACGTGCTGGAAGAACTGGCCGAGGTCGAGATGCATGCCATCCAGACCTCTGGCAATTGCATCCGCAATGTCACCTCTGATCATTTTGCCGGGGCCACCAAAGACGAGATCATGGACCCGCGTCCCTGGTGCGAGATCATTCGCCAGTGGAGCACCTTCCATCCGGAATTTGCCTTCCTGCCGCGCAAGTTCAAGATCGCCGTCACCGCGGCCGAACATGACCGCGCCGCGATCCGTGTTCACGATATCGGCCTGCACATGCGCGAACGCGATGGCGTGGTCGGATTTGAAGTGCATGTTGGCGGCGGTCAGGGCCGGACCCCGATCATCGCCGCCCTGGTCAATGAATTCGTGCCGGAAACCGAGATCCTCGATTATCTCGAAGCGATCATGCGGGTCTATAACCGCTTCGGTCGCCGCGATAACAAGTATAAGGCGCGGATCAAGATCCTGGTCACCGAGACCGGGCCGGAGGAATTTACCCGCCTGGTCGAAGCCGAATATGCAGCCCAGAAAAACAGCGAAAAGATCGCCCTGCCCGAGGCCGAGATTGATCGCATCCATGCTTATTTCGCGCCGCCGGCCTTTGCTGACAAATCAGCGACCAGCGACGCGTTCGAGCGCGCCAAGATCGCTGATCCGGCCTTTGCCAATTGGGCCAAGGTCAATCTGCACCCGCACAAAGTGGCCGGCTATACCTCTGTCACCACCAGCCTGAAGCCGATTGGCGGCCTTGCCGGCGACGCCACCGATGCCCAGATGATGGTCATGGCGCACCTGGCCGAGCGCTATGGCTTTGACGATATCCGCGTCACTCATGCGCAGAATGTGGTGCTGCCGCACATTGCGCTGGATGACTTGTATGAGGTCTATCGCGAGCTCGCTGCGGCCGGGCTTGCAACCGCCAATGAAAGCCTGATCACCGACATGATTGTCTGCCCGGGCCTGGATTATTGCAACCTCGCCAATGCCCGCTCGATCCCGGTCGGGCAGGAGATCCAGAAAGTCTTTGCCGACCCGGCCTATGAGCAGGATATTGGCAGGCTGCACATCAATATTTCCGGCTGTATCAATGCTTGCGGCCATCACCATGTCGGCCATATCGGCATTCTCGGTGTCGACCGCAAAGGTGAGGAATATTACCAGATCTCGCTCGGCGGCCGGGCCGACGAGAAAGCCGCTGTCGGTCAGATTATCGGCAAGGCGCTGCGGCATGAACAAGTGCCGGGTGCGGTGAAGACGATTGTCGACACCTATCGCAGCCTGCGCACCAGTGCCGAGGAGACATTCATTGATGCGGTTGAACGCGTCGGCGTTGAGCCATTCCAGGAGGCGATCTATCATGCCGCTGATTAAAGACGGGGCCGAAATCGAGAATAGCTGGACATATCTCGAGGCCGGGGCTGAGCTGCCGGCTTCAGGATGTATAAGCGTCCCTTTAGCTAAGCTAATCGAAAACTCTGACGCGCTCCTGGCCCGCAATCAGCAGCTTGGCGTGCGCCTGACACCGGCTGATGACCCGCATGATCTGGCGCCATTTCTCGACCGTATTGCCTTGATTGAAATAGATTTTCCGAAATATGTCGATGGCCGCGGCTATAGCCAGGCCCAGCTGCTGCGGCGGCGGCTCGGCTATCGCGGCGAACTGCGCGCGGTGGGGCACGTGCTGAGAGATCAGATTCTCTATATGAACCGTTCAGGGTTTGACGCTTATCAGACCACCCGGGCCGACCTAGCTAATGTGTTGAACGCGCTGGATGAATATTCAGCGGTCTATCAACCCGCCGCGGATGGCCAGCAATCGGTCTTTTCGAGGCGCCACTCTAAGGTCTAGGGCGCATGCCATATTCAGACATCAAATTGCGGATCGACGAAGACGTCGAACAGCGCCTGGCGCGCTTGAACGGCGAACTTCGCGAGGCGTCTGCGCAAACCATTCTGCGCGCCTCGATCCTGCGCGAATGGCGCGACGAACTGACTTATGTCTCAAGCTTCGGCGCCGAGAGTGCAGTGATGCTGGCTTTGATCGCTGATGTCGACCCGGACCTGCCCATCGTCTTTCTCGAGACCGGCATGCATTTCCCGCAGACGCTCGATTACAAGGACGAGCTGATTGAGCGCCTCGGCCTGACCAATGTCCGCGAGATCCCGCCGGCCGAGGATGAGCGCCAGGTTGAAGACCCGAATAACACATTGTGGAAAACCGATCCGGACGCCTGCTGCGCCTTGCGCAAGGTGCGCCCGTTGGAGCCGGCATTGCACGGCTTCGAGGCCTGGATCACGGGTCGCAAGCGCTTCCATGGCGGCGCCCGTATGGCGCTGCCAGTGTTCGAATATGCCAGTGGCCGGTTCAAGGTGAACCCGATGGCGGGCTGGACCCAGGATGATGTCCAGGACTATTTCAAGCGCCGCGAGCTGCCGCGTCACCCGCTGGTCGCCCAGGGCTATCCGTCGATTGGCTGCTGGCCATGCACCCAGCCGGCGGAAGATCCGACCGATATCCGCTCAGGGCGCTGGGCTGGTCAGGACAAGTCCGAGTGCGGTCTGCATATCGACAAGACCGAACGCCCGCGCGTGTTCTAGGCTGCCAGCACCATAATTTTGCCGGAAAGCATGTCATCATGGATGCCATGCTTTCTGCGTTTAGAGGGATCCTGGCGGCACTCGCCTTCTGCGCGCTTGGCGGGGCCGCCGCAGCGACACCCGCGGCCGAGCTGCTCGGTGACGGCTTGCTTGGCGAAGCGCTCAGCGCCAAGGCCGATGCGGCCAGCGCGATTGGTAATGACCGCTATCTCAGCGTCATCGATTACCGCGCCCCGTCTAATGTGCCGCGCTATTTCCTGATCGACACAGCCGACATGACGGCGCAGGCCTTCCTGGTCTCGCATGGGCGCGGCTCGGACCCGGATCATGATGGCATGGCCGACCGGTTCTCGAATGTTCAAGGTTCGAAGATGAGCTCGCTCGGCGCCTTTGTCACTGGCGCCACCTATTATGGCGCGCATGGCCTGTCGCTGAAACTGCAAGGCCTCAGCCCGCAAAACAGCCTGGCCGAACAGCGCCTGATCGTCATTCACGGGGCCGATTATGTGCATGCCGGCCGCGCCGTTCTGGGCCGCAGCTGGGGCTGCCCGGCGCTCGAGCGCGGCGTGGCCGAACGCGTCATCCCCCTGATCAAGGGCGGATCTTTCCTGTATGTTGTCGGCACCCAAGCAGAGGATTGAGCCATGACTGTGGATGAGTTTCGGGCCCTCGCCCTGTCGCTGCCGCATACGATCGAGACACCGCATTTCGAGCGCGCCAGCTTTCGCGTCGACGCGCCGCGCGGCAAGATCATCGCCACCCTGTTGGCGGCTGAGGCCACAGCGAATGTGTTTCTGACCGTGGCAGAACAAACGCTGCTGATCGACGCCGAACCTGCCATCTTCTCCAAGGTGCCAAACAAATGGGGCGACCAGGGCGCAACCACGATCGCCCTGGCAGCGGTCGACCCGGCCACGGCGCTATCGGCCTTGAAAATGTCCTGGCGTCAGGCTGCGCCGCCAAAATTGCAGGCGGCCATTGACGAGCGCTAGGGGCGGGCTTTGAAAGCGCCGTCCCGTCGCCTCCAAAGCCCTGTCGAGTCTGCGATCCGAGCGTAGAGATAACCGGATCCGTCCTCCACCCAGCCCCCGGGAGGAGAGTGTGCGGTCAGGGCCTGCGAAAATCCCGCCGCAAGGGTCAGTAAGCAGGAATCCGGATCCGCCTCCTCCCCCAGATTGGGGAGTGCACTCGACTTTCTCTGATTATAATCTTTATTTGTCTGCAACTGGGTTTCTTTTGACCCCGAAATCAAGAGACGGCGCGAGGGACACGTGCGACAGGATTCAGAGTTTCAGCATTTGCAAAAGCAGCTCCTGGAAGCTGTGTTCGATGAGTCGGCGCTGTCAGACGCCTTGCAGACCTTTGCCGACCTGTGTGACGCCACCTATAGCCAGCTGATGTTTGCCCACCGCAATCGCACCTTGCTGCGCTCGACCTTCTCGTCCCAGCTCGATGTCGATCTCGGCCCGACCGAGGCGCTGTATCAGGACATCAATCCGCGCGTGCTGGCGACCCCGTTCATGCGCAAGGGCCGCGCCACGCGGGACAAGGATTTCATCTCTTATGACGCCATAGACAAGGACCAGACCTATCAGGAATTGATCCTGCCGGCCGGCCTCGGGCATTTCTCCGGCGTGCCGGTGATCCAGACCGACACGACCATTGCCGGCATCGCCCTGCATCGCCGCATTGCTGATGAGGCGTTCAATGATGACGAAGCGCGCCGGCATGAACTGGCTTCGGCGGTCTGCGCCCCGGTGCTGCACATGGCAGCGATGATCGAAACCCAGAATGTCCGCTCCACGCTCAACCTGTTCGGCCCGGACAAGGCGGTCGCGATCCTCGATTATAAAGGCTATGTGCTGGACCAGAATGCCGCCTTCGAGCAATTGCTGCGCGCCATGCAGGCGCCGGTCGACAAGCACAAGAAACTGCTCCTGCCGACCGAACGCCAGCGCCAGGCCTTAAGCGCCGCGCTCGGGTCGCATATGGGCATTATTGGCGGCGCTTTTGTGCTCTCGGCCCTCACCTCTGGCGCCCGCTGGGTTTGCCGCGTATTCCCGAAACCGGCCTTTACCATTTCCGGCCCGGAAGCCGGACATGCCTTGCTTGTCTGCGAGCGCCTCGACCAGCCGGCCCGGCTCGATCTCGGCCTGATCCAGGAGGTTCACGGCCTGACCCAGACGGAAAGCGAGATTGCCAATGCGATCTTTACCGGCCAGACGCCCCGGCAGATTGCGGCGCACCGGGCGATCTCTCTCGAGACGGTCCGCTCTCACATCAAGAACCTGTTGCAGAAAACCGAATCCGGCCGGCAGGTGGAGCTGGTGGTGAAACTGGCACGCCTGACGGATCAGTCTGGCGCTTGATTGCAGATCAGAGATCGGATTAAAGCAGCGCATGACTGATCAAATGCCTGACCGCCTGAGCGTAAACCCGAACAGCCCTTATTATGACGAGCAATTGCTGTTGCGCGGCGTTGGCATTCGCTTCAATGGCGAGGTGAAGACCAATGTCGAGGAATATTGCATCTCCGAAGGCTGGATCAAAGTCGCCGCCGGCAAGGCGGTGGATCGCAAGGGCAATCCGCTGACACTGAAGCTGAAAGGCACAGTCGAGGCCTGGCCTGAAGATCCGGGCAGCGACTGAGCCCGCTACTCGCCGCTGAGCGGCCCGTAAACCGCGCGCGTGGCATCGCCGCGAAAATCGATCGCTCCGCCAGGGCGATTGTGATCGAAGATCTGCACCATGCCGATAAAGTAGAGCTCGTTGACCGGGTCAATCCAGAACCAGGTGCTGGCCGCCCCGCCCCAGAAATAGCTGCCTTGCGGCGTCGACGTCTCAGCCAGGGCGCGATCTTCCACCGTGCCGAAGGTCAGCCCCATGCCAAGGCCGGGCAGCTGCACGCCGTCATAAGTCATGACCGCGCCGTCCGGCATGGCATTAGCGGTGATCAGATCAATCGTTTCCGGCTTCAGAAGGCGCACGCCATCCAGCTCGCCGCGATTGACCAGCATTTGCGCAAACCGGCTATAATCATTCATGGTCGAGACCAGGCCGCCGCCGCCGCTTTCAAATCCGACTGTCTCGCGTCTGAATTGCACGGATGGGAACGGCACCGGTGCCAGCGCGCCGGTCTCGGGATCAAACCCATACACCTCGCTGAAACGATGATACTCTTCCGCCGGCACATAAAAGCCGGTATCGACCATGCCGAGCGGGGCGAACAGGCGGGTCTGCAAATACTCGCCAAAGGATTGCCCGGACAGCTGCTCGATCATATAGCCCTGAATATCCATGCCGATACTGTAGACCCAGGCCTCACCCGGCTGATGCAGCAACGGGATGGTGGCGGTCCGGTCGATAAAGGTCTGCAGATCAGGGGCGTCCAGCACATTCAGGTCGCGATAAGCGGTGTTGACCGGATCAGACCCGCTGAGCCCATAAGCAAACCCGGATGTGTGGCTCATCAGCTCGCGCATGGTCGGCGGGCGCTGCATATCGACCAGGATCGGCGTGCCGTCTTCGCTGACCCCATCCAGCACTTTCAGGTCGGCGAATTCAGGCACATATTTGGTGATCGGATCATCCAGCTCGAACTTGCCGTCCTCCCACAGCATCATCATCGCAACGCCGGTAATCGGCTTGGACATGGAATAGATGCGGTAAATCGTATCCGGCGCGATCGGCGCATCAGGCTCGAGGCCGCGCAGGCCAGCATAATAATCACTGACAATCTCGCCGCGCTGGGCCAGGCGCGTGTGAATGCCATAAAGCTGCCCATGGCGAATATAATCGCCCATCCGGGTTTCCAGGGCCGTGACCCGATCAGCGCTGAGATCAAATGGCTGCGGCGCGGCGACTGGCGCAGGCGCGGTTTCGACCAGCGGCGCGGCGGCATCGACCGGCGCAATGACGCCGCTTGGGGTGGCACAAGCAGCCAGCGCAGCCAGCGTCAGGCCAGCAACGCATAAGGATCGAACAGGGCGATTGATCACGGGCAGTCCTCCAAGATTCACTCAAAAAATGAGACGCTTGGATAATGACAGCAACCCCTTCCGTCGCGGTGCGCGGGATTTGTGATCAGCTTCGCTTGAAGCCCATATTGTCGATCAGGCGGGTCTTGCCCAACCAGGCAGCGGCCAGCACCCGGCCTTCAAAGCCCGGCGCCACCGGCCCGTCTGGCAGATCCTGGAGGGTCATCGGATCCACCGCGCTGACATAATCGAGCCGGTCAAATCCGGCCGCAGCGATCCGCGCCCGCGCTTCGGCCAGCACCTCGCCGACCGGCCCGCCTGAGGCCAGGCGGCAGGCCGCGCGGTGGAGCGCGCCGCTCATCGTGTTCGCGCGCGCCCGCTCGTCTGCCTGCAAATAGGTGTTGCGCGAGGATTGGGCCAGCCCGTCTGCGTCGCGCACGGTGGCCCCGCCAATCACATCGATCGCAAAGCCGAGATCACGGACCATGCGGCGGATGATCTGCAATTGCTGATAATCCTTTTCGCCAAACACTGACACGTCCGGCTGCACATGCACGAACAGGCGCGCAACCACAGTGGCGACGCCATAGAAGAAATGCGGTCGATGCACACCATCCAGCAGGTCGGACAGGTCCTCGACCCGGACATTGGTGACCGAGCCGCTTGGATACATTTCCTCGACCGTGGGCAGATAAACGATATCAGTGCCGACCTCTGTCAGGCGCGCGATATCGGCCTCTTCGGTGCGCGGATAGGTGTCGAGATCTTCACCCGGGGCAAATTGGGTCGGGTTGACGAAGATGCTGACCACGGTCACATCACAGTCCTGGCGCGCCCGCTCGACCAGCGAGATATGGCCGTCATGCAAGGCGCCCATGGTCGGCACAAATCCAATCCGGCGGCCAGCGCGGCGGTGCGCGCCAAGCACCTGACGCAGCTCTGCCAGGGTGCGTAATCTCAACGGTGTCTCAGTCATCGCGGATTGCTTTAGAGCAGAAGCCAGCACCGATCCATGGTTTATTGCGGCGGCATTTTCACCCTTAACCGGCCGCCAATCGGATCACGCCTCATCCGGGTCAGGGGTTTCGACGTCTGAGCGGATTTCCACTTCATTGGTGGCGAAGGCGAGCAAGAGTTGCGGGATCAATCCGGCCGGAATGTAGATATGCATGGTATCGCCCGCCTCGGTTTTCAGTCGCGTATAGATGTGCTGGCGTTCGGGGCGCCAATATGAGCGTGTCGCCCGGGCGACGCGAATTTGCGGTCGCCACCTGATCGTCTCGTTCGGCGGCAGGCGCGGCGTGAAGGGAACGATTGTGCTGCGCAGATCCGGATTGTCCTGGAGCCAGGTCAACAGATCGTTGGCGACCGCCGATTCGATCACCCGGTTCTGCCGATCGATTTCGATGGAGCGGACGATATCATACCCCCAGCCATCCGCACCGATAAACTTGCGGCGAAACATGTTGAGCTCAGGATCAAATCCGGACGTCACAAATCTGGCGACGGTCACGCTATGCGGCACAATCTCTACCTCGTGGAGATGTCCTGCATCTGCCGCACAGGGTCGGCAACTGTCGAATCAGGACAGTGACGGGCCATATTCGCGCGGGGGTCCGGCTGGTTTCAGCGGCAAACACGCCTGAGTTGAAGGCGGCGCGCAATCAACCGGCATTTCGTTTCTTACAAATTCGTGGGGTTAACGCGCCATTAACCGTTTGGGGCGAAATTTTAACCCATGAGAAAGCCCATCCTTCCCCGCTTCAAGTCGCTGCTCAGGGCTGCCTGTGCCGCGCTTCACACTCGCCAGGTCAAGCCGGCCCTCGCAACTGATCCGGCGACGCCTGATGATTTGCCGGATGACGAAGCCTGGTTGTTTGAGGCCGGGACCGCTTATGAGGCGCCCCGAGCAGAGCTTTCCAGCGATATGAACGGGCTCGCCAACAGCTTGTCGGACCTGCGCGAAACGCTCGCCCTGATCCATGGCGAGACGCCCTTCCCAGTCGAGGCCACGACCCGGACTCCCTGCGCCATCGTGCATCATGATGACATGCTGTTCGACGGCGAAGCCGAAGCGCCATTCATTCCCGCCCAGGAAGAAGTCAGCGGCGGCGAAGGTGTGTTCCTGTTCGGCGATACGCCAAGTTTTCAGGACGAGGTGCCTGCGCAACAGCACGCAGCCTGATGACCTAGAGAAGAGGCGCCCCGGCGATGCCCGACGGACATGGACATATAGGCGATTCCGCCGACACACTCACACTTTCAATCCCGGCACAGAAGCAGTGCCGGGTTGTTGTTGTAGGCAATGAAAAAGGCGGCGCGGGCAAATCCACCGTTTCGGTGCACCTGGCGATTGCCCTGATGCGGATGGGGCTGAAGGTTGGCGTCATCGATCTCGATGTCCGTCAGCGCACCCTGACCCGATATCTCGAAAACCGGATGCGGTGGATGCAATCGACCGGCGCACAGCTGCCAATGCCCGAGATCATCCGCGTCGATGCCAGCGCCGAGCGCGATCTCGATCTGGCCGAGAAGGAAGAAACCGAACGTTTCCAGACCTCGCTCGATCGCCTCAAAGAGGTGTGCGAAGTGGTGATTGTCGATGCCCCTGGCGGCGACACTTATCTCTCGCGTATTGCCCATATGGCCGCCGATACGCTGGTCACGCCGCTGAATGATTCCTTTGTCGATTTCGACCTGCTGGGCGATGTCAATCCGCAGACGCTGGAAGTGCTGCGTCCGAGTTTCTATTCCGAAATGGTCTGGCAATGCCGCAAGAACAAGGCCCGCACATCGCGCCAGCCGATTGACTGGATTGTCATGCGCAACCGGGTTTCGCCACTCGAGGCGCGCAACAAGCAGAAAGTCGGCGAAGCCTTGTCCAATCTGTCGAAACGGATCGGCTTCCGGCTCGCGCCTGGCCTGTCCGAGCGGGTGATTTATCGCGAACTGTTTCCGGCCGGCCTGACCCTGCTGGACCTGACCGAGAGCGGCTCGAACGTGTCCTTCACCATGAGCCATGTGGCGGCGCGCCAGGAATTGCGTGACCTGGTCATCCTTCTGCAAATCCCAGAGCTTGCCGGAACCGAGATCTCATTCTAGGCCCCGCCGGCCAGGCTTGGCGCACTGGCCGCCTGAGACAAGTTTCTCATCACGTCTCAGACCAATCGCCGGGCCAATCGCCGGGCAAATCGCGCCGGCGCTGAGACCCGCCTCGAAAATGCAGCAAAGTGCAGATCTCGAGCGGCATTCCTGCAAGAGTTTGCAGGCTTTCAGCACGTTTGTGCAATCTTTCGGCAAACGCTTGACCTGAGCCGGATTGCGGCGACAAAGCCCCACCATCACCCTGAATAATATAGGTTTCTAATCAAGCTCACCTGTCTGCTCGCGCGTCTGTCGCGACTCCGCCAGCGCGGCGCTGTCCCCCTCAGAGTCGAGGTCGCCCCAACCGGTAAACCGGCTTTCGCTGACCGCCGGCGCCGGGGCTGCGACATCGGCATGAACGCTGGTCAGGAACAGCGTCCCTGGCGGCATCCCGAAAGTCTGCTTCACGGCGCGGTTGAAATTGGCGTCAGAGGAAAACCCCCAGCGTTCGGCGACCTGACTGAGGCGCCCGCGCTTGACCCCTTCCGTGGCCAGGTCCCACATGGCTGACTGCAGGCGACGGTCCTGAATGCGGCGCCGGACGCCGCCATCTTCTTCGAACATCCGGTACAGCGTGGCGCGCGACATGTTGAACAATTCGCAGATCTGCAGCGGCCCCAGATTAGGATCATCCAGATGCGTATCAATGTATTTGCGGATCAGCTGGCGGCGCCCGAACCACCATGTTTCCCGGTCAGAAATCGGCTGCCGGGTCTCGCGGATGCGGGCTCTGACCAAGGCGATGAACAGCGCCGGATCAGCGCTGCCACCCACTGCTTCGGGGGCGAAGAAAGGTTCAAACGCCCGCCCCAGCTGAAATCCGAGATCTGACGCCTCGGCAACCAGGATGGGTGAGAACGGCTCGAACTCGGCCAGCCCGAGCGCGGCGCGCGGCAGCAGGATCTGCTCCATCACGGCGTGATGAAAGCTGCCGCGGAAGGGCTGCCGCAGGTCAGAGATGGCAATCTGGCCCGGCTGGTGCATGTAGTTGCGCTCCGGATATTCCATCGCGACGAGGCCATCATGCAGGCGCTGGACGGCGATCAGGTCGCCGGAACGCGCCAGCGCTGTGCCGTCATGGCGAAACATCTCGCAACCAGAGGCGAAGCGGGCCCCGACCAGGTCTCCAAGCACACGGCTGCACCAGAGATTGCTCTGATCCGGTCGCCGCGCATGCAACAGCGCCGGAACTTGAACAGGCGCCCACAGAGCCGCCCATTCCTGCATCGATACCGACCGCAACCGCCATGTCGAAAACGGCTCTGCGGGCCGGCGCTGTTCCGGACTGAGGACGTCCTGATCTTGAGCAAGTGCGTGCATAAACCAAGCGGTATCTCAATTCTCGCTCTCTTAAATTCTCATGATGTCTCAAACTTAACAGAATTCGCATCTTTTTTACTCGAAAAAGACCAATATTCCCCGGTAAATAGCATTTTATACAAACATTGAGACGCAGGGATAATGACCCAACAGATTTGTTCGCATAAACAAATCCTGCACCGCGGGTCTGAACGGTTCGGGGTGCATAGTGAATAGCTCTTAACTTTCTTTTGGTCGCGGTAGCTAACGTCCCCTAGTACTCACGTGATCAAAAGATGCGCCTTGGCCGTTTACGCAGTCGGCCAAGGCGCAATTTTTTTGCGCTGTCCAAATTTTTTCCGCGCACGAACTCAACCCGCCTGTGCGGGGCAGACGCCCTGATCTGCGTGGCTCAATTCCAGGTATGCATGGCCAAAGTCCAGATCTGCGCCCCCCTATTGCCAGGGTCGCGCCTAACCGACAGGTGAGCAAAGCCTGGGTATTGACGATCACTGTCGACATCTCGCTCCGGTCTATGCTGAAGTCTTATTCAAACGGCGACAGATCTTTCGGCTTAGCAACAATGGTTTGATCGCGAGCAGACGTCGCGCCTGAAGCATTCTCGTCGAGTCGCAAAATCTCATCGTCGCCGCATTGCCTTCCGGCCGTGATCCGATTATGGACAGGCCATGCGCACGATGATTTTCCTTCGACAGCAACAAAGCCGCTCTGAATGTGTGGCTTGGTTTTGCGCATCCTACAGAGATCAGATCTGACCGTTTGACGTTGCCCTGATCCCTTCGCCCAACCTCGCCATACGCGGCGGGGTTTTCTTTTGAAATGTCCGCTGCCTGAATTTCAAAAGGACGACACATATGTCATTTTCATCTGATCTCGCGATTGCCGAGCTGACCCATCGCTTCGCCGACCGCAGCTTGCCGAAAGCCGACTGGACCCACGCGGCGCATTTTGCCGCGGCGCTGCATCTGTTGAAGGCGCGCGGGGCCGCTGCCTATACCGACATGCCGCCCCTGATCCGCGCTTATAATGAAGCCACTGGCGTCGCCAATTCTGACACCGAAGGCTATCATGAGACGATCACCATCGCCTCGATCCGGGCGGCCGAAGCCTACCTCGCCAATGCCCCGGAAGCGTGCCCCTTGCACGTGGTGCTGGCTGATTTGCTGGCCAGCGAGCTTGGACGCTCGAACTGGCTTTTCGCGCATTGGAGCCGGGCGCTTCTGTTCTCGCCCGAGGCCCGCAAACACTGGCGCGCACCGGACCTCGCACCGCTTCAATTCTGAGCGTCAGCGCGGCCTAGGAATAATCGGCGATACGGCTGAGCAGCCGGCCGCGAAATTCGAAAAAACTGGCCCCGCGAATCTTCACGGTTTCACCGGCCCGTACCCCGTTCGGCAGGTCGACCGCGGCCTTGCCTTCAAACTCGATCTCGGCTGAGGCCTTGCCTTCGCCGATGATCAGATTGATCAGGCGCTGGCGCCGATAGGAAAAGGCATTGCCGGACAGACGCGCCACTTCGCCCATCTGCTCGCGCCCTTCCAGGCGCATGGATTGGCTGGCATTGGAGATATTCTCGAAGATCACATCTTCGGTGACGCAATCGAGCATGCCTTCAATGTCACGATCATTATAACTCTGGATGTAACGATTGATGATGTCTTCATGCATGGCCGTCATCTCCTTGCCACTAAGGTGTTATCTATCTGATTCTTTTCAACAGGTCTGTTAAGTTGCACTGCAACAAAAGCCGTGACATAGGGCGGACTGCAGTTTTGAAGGAGACGAGCAATGACCTTGCGCGTGGCAATTGTAGGAGCAACCGGTAATGTTGGACGGGAATTGTTCAACATTATGGATGAGCGCAATTTCCCGGCAGACAAGGTCCACGCCGTCGCCTCGCGCCGCTCGATTGGCCGCAAATGCTCTTATGGTGACAAGACCATCCTGTGCGAGGACCTAGAGGCGTTTGATTTCAGCCAGGTCGATCTGGTCCTGATGTCCGCAGGCGGCGCCATTTCCAAGCAATGGTCGCCTAAAATCGCTGCGGCCGGGGCGATCGTGGTCGACAATTCCAGCGCCTGGCGCATGGATCCGGATGTACCGCTGGTGGTGCCGGAAGTGAATGGCGAGGCGGTGCTGGATTATGGCAAGAAAAACATCATCGCGAATCCGAACTGTTCCACCGCTCAGCTGGTCGTCGCCCTCAAGCCCTTGCACCAGGCAGCCGGCATCAAGCGCGTGGTTGTCTCGACCTATCAATCCGCCTCCGGCGCCGGCAAGGCCGGCATGGACGAGCTATGGACCCAGACCAAGGGCATGTTTGTCAATGATGCGCCGACCCCGGACGTGTTCTCCAAGCAGATCGCGTTCAATGTGATTCCGCAAATCGACGTGCCGATGGAAGATGGCTCGTTCAAGGAAGAGTGGAAGATGCGGATGGAGACCAAGAAAATCATCGACGATGCGATCGAACTCGTCGCCACCTGCGTCCGCGTGCCGGTCTTTGTCGGCCATTCCGAAGCCGTCAATGTCGAGCTGGAAGACCCGCTCAGCGTGGAAGATGCGCGCGAGCTGTTCCGCAATGCGGACGGGGTCCAGCTGGTCGACAATATCGAGGATGACCAATTCATCACCCCGGTCGATTGTGTCGGCGAATGGGCCAGCTATGTCAGCCGCGTCCGCAAAGACCCAACTGTCGAGAATGGCCTGATCTTCTGGAACGTCTCGGACAATCTGCGCAAAGGCGCAGCGCTCAACACCGTGCAGATCGGCGAAGAGCTGATCAAACGCGGGGTTTTGCACCCGGAAGCGGTTCCGGCCTGAGCCCAGACCTGCCGGTGACCCGCCTGCTCTTCGTCTGCCTTGGCAATATCTGCCGCTCTCCGGCGGCCGATGGCATCGCCCGCGCCATGGTCGCACAGCAAGGCCTGGACTGGCGCATCGACAGTGCCGGCACTGGCGCCTGGCATGTCGGCCACCCGCCGGACAATCGGATGATCAGCACCGCGGCGGCGCGCGGCATTGACCTGTCTGGCCTACGCGCCCGCCAGGCTGAGCCGGACGATTTCCTGCGCTTTGATCACATCTTCGCCATGGATGAGAGCAATTTGGCCGATCTCGAACAGATCCGCCCGCCAGAGGCGACGGCTGAGCTCAGCCTGTTCCTCGCAAATGCTGATGTCCCTGATCCTTATTATGGCGGTGATGACGGCTTCGAACGGGTCCTGGACCTGATCTGCGAGCGCATGGAAATCCTGTTTCATCGCTTGCAACATGGTTGATGCAAAAACCCGGCATCGGCCCGCTTTTTCCTCTTGCACGTGCCCCGGTTTTGCGGTTTATGGCGGCTTCGGTCGCGAGACAGCGGCCGACTTACCCACCGGACGCGGGCGTAGCTCAGGGGTAGAGCACAACCTTGCCAAGGTTGGGGTCGTGAGTTCGAATCTCATCGCCCGCTCCAAAAATATAAATAAAAACAGACGTTTGATGGACACAGATCAATTGGCGCACGCGCTCCCTCATCGCTAGCAATCAAATAGCAATCGAACCACAGCGCTTGAGAAGTTCCGAATGGTTGTTTGTGACAAACATTCGAAATATCTATCTCGTCAGGGGAGAGGACGAGGTTTTCAAAATGGAACACCCACAAGAAATCAACGAAAAAATGATCCGCACAGGTGATGGAGAACAATTCACTGTTCGGGAGCGTAAGTCTAAACCACCCCGGCTGTTGATAGCTCTCTCAGCAATCATAATAGGCATCGGATTGGTCAGCATCATCGCGGTGATATACGGATTTGTCTCGGGTGACCTCGTCAAGCACTGGAACAGTTTAAGCGAAGGACAAGCATCCATCATCGGAAACCTCCTTTTCCTATACGGAGCTACATTCGCCGCAGTAGTAGCACCACTGCTCTTCTCAGAAAGGATTCGCGACACGCAAGAACAGCTTCAAGAGTTGAGTATGGAAATCTCCTCCCTCTCCAAAAGCACGCGCTTGCATTTTACGACCGTGCAGCAACAACTATTGCGAAGTGCAGGTTACAAAGTTGAATATAGTGCAGAGGACTTATCGGACGCGAAGAGCATCATCGCACTCGCGAAACAAGACGCCAGCGATATTTCCAGGTTTATTTTCTCGCAAGGAAGCTTGAATAAACGCCAGCGCGCAAAGTTTCACAGAAAATGGCCGGGCAAAGCGACCTACTCTAAGCTGCTCTACGACGAGGGACTAATAGATAGAGACGTAGAACGAGCACTCAACGAAATAGACTCAGCACCGTCGAACACCACAAACTTGGTTGAGCTCAACGCAATTGCCCGCAATTGGAATGCCGTAAAAGAGTACGCGAATCTCTATTATGACTACTAAGCCGAATTTAATTGGCTCCGCGCATCTCGCTTCTTGCCGAGAATACTGGGATTGCGCGGGCTCAATCAGACCAAGATTCGCGCGTGCCCCGTTGACCATTAGAATGTGAAGGGAGCCCGGCAACCTGCTCTAGAAGACTACGAACGCCTAGTTGCCAACAGACGGGTCATTCCAATCATCCCACGCGACGGCCTGCCAGATTCGACCTTTAAACGTGATGTATGGATTTCCGCCATTCGGAATCGTCATCATCATCAGTGAACTATCTGCACTCATTGGCTCCCAATCGGTTCTTTCGGAACCAATCGAACGCTTTCGAATCTCGATGACCTCTTCACCGGTTTCATCTCGGATAATCGCTCGATATTGTTCGCTCTGCTCGTTGTCATCGCTGTACACTTCGATAGTGACGATTTCTCCTTGGCTCATGAATTTATAGCGAAAATCTTCCGTTTGTGTTGTACCACCGCGAACCGCACTCAAAAAGTCGTCGAGCATCCTCTGTTCGGTTGGATCAATGTCTCCATCGGATTCGATAATGTCGCGGGCCGCGGTCTCAAGCGATTCAAGTCCAGTATCAGTCAAGAAAACTCCCGCCAGCTCTGCTAACTTTTGCATGGGAACCAGTTCTTCCATGCCGTGCACATGCTCTCGAAAAACTAGAGGATTGAAGTTGGCGAAATTCTCGCGTCCGACTGCCTCGGCAGATTTGACTTCTTCGGGAAGCGTTTTCCCGTCCGCCCGAATGAAGTGCGTCATCACCTGATAAATCAGTCGATAGACAGTACGAAGGTTTGCGGTTTCTTCATCCTCTTCTTCGGGTACCGTTACCCAAGGATAGTTTGACAAGGTCTCTTGGATAAATGCACCTAGCAGGTCCGAATTGAGGTTTTCTTCGCTGAGCTCCAATGCCCCATCGTGTTCGCCGTAATGGCTAAAGTAAGAGCGTTCGATGTCAGACAACTCAAATCCAATATTGTCCAATCGCTCAGACATCGTTGGATGGGTATCGGTGGGATGCGACATCCTTAGCTCTGAAAAATGATCGAATTGGTCGTCCACGAAATTTTTTGAGAACTCATATACTGCATACCCATATACGGCTTCTGCTGGGTTCGTAGAAATTTCGCGTATCGCTAGTGCGTCTGCATTGTCGCGCAAGGCATGCTGCCAAGCACCACTGAACACGACGACCTTACTTAAGGCATGCGCGAGGGCCTTCGGCGAAGTTACTGAAACGGCTCCCGTGTCCGCAGCCAGTTCTCTTTTTCTCGATATTCTTCTCTCTGCATTACTGAAAGCCAGATGCAGCGGAGCCAAATTGAACTGAAGGAAAATGCCTGCCGCGTTCTCTGAAGCATCAAGTTGCGCGACGACACTCTGAATCGTTTTGTAGATCGGAAAGAAAACACGCGTGAAAGTTAAATCACCTCCCTTATAATGCATCAGCTCGTGCGCGATAATCGATTTCAACTCTTCTCGATTCAGGAAACGGCATAACGTCGCTGACAAAAACACCGTTCGCCCACGAAGCCGCTTTTTCGCCGGCATCACATGGGTCTCAGCATTTGTTATGTAAAAATTCGGTGCCAACCCAAGAATGACGTTCTTTGGTGGCTTAACTTTGAGTTCCTTCGCCGTCTCGACGATCAGTTCGTTCAAATCAGGCACAACCGATTTTGGTAGCACAGAACCAAAGGCGAGGTTTGGCGTAGCTGAAAACACAGCACCAAATCCAGCCAGTGTCACCCAAACTAGAAACAATGCGCCGAGACCAAGAATGATATAAAAATAGGGCCATATTATCTCGAACACCCACGTTAAAATGACATGCCCAGACAATCCTAGAAAAGCGATACTGCTCAATGAAATCAGAAGCGTAGCTAGCAATGCAAATGGCAACGCGAGCGGAAAAAACAGCGCCAGTGTAATCCTAGACCTTCCAAGTATCGCAGGGACCAAATACATAAGAAGAGGAACCGCGACCCCAAAACCCAAAGCAACGATAGCAGCTATCCGCGCCAATTCCAGAAAGTGAAGCTCTCCGCACTCGTCTTGCGGCAATCCGGACGCGAGTCGGCAAGCTTCAAAAATGTTCTCATATCCAGAAGACTGCGCAATGGAATGATATTCGCTGAGACCAAAAGTTATCGCCACCAAGAATATAACGGGCGCAATTATGTTCAACACTACTGCAAAAAAAATGGATTTCATGTTCACCCCCCCGGATGAGCACAGACAAGCACTGAGCAATAATACTGGCAAGTCACATCAGGAAGAATCGAAGGCTGCGGTGTAGCGAATATTAGAGTTTGCTCAAAATGCGCATTGCTTTGGCCCAGCTTGAGTACTTCCCATGCTTGAATGCGTTCTGATTGCCGATCGGCGCACCAGGGCTTTTACCCCCATGCATCCGGCATCGACCGTTAGGCATTGGTCTAGACTGACAAGGTTCACCTGAGCGCGCCTTCGCTCCGCAGATTCGTTTTGATGATTGCATGGGGTTGTTCCTTGATTTTTTGCCTCGGGCCCCACAAAAATTCAGAATGGGACAATTGGTGAGGCCCTTAAGCGGGATTTTGGCATGAAACTTTTATCGCTTAAGCTCGCCTTATTAGTTCTGACTAGCATCGCAATCTCGTCTGCAATGAGCCCCAAGGAAGCATCCGCGCAAGAGGAGTGGTTCTCGATCGCCGATGACTCTCCTTGGAAAATTTATACAAAGACCAACCTTCTGACCGATGCAAAATCAGCTAGTGCCACCCTCAACACGACTTACAATCGCTATGTTCGAGTCTCATGCGATGAGTCATCCGTTTCTATAAAACACGGTGTAGGTGGTCCGCGAGAGGAAAAGATTGAATTGCTCAGCAAATTGTCCGGTAGAGTAATCTCAGCGGGCTCCAACATTGAGCTACAAGTTCGCGGTGACAAAAATCCGCTCATCCGGGTGCGCGGGCGCGTTAACTCTGACGGCGACATCGAACTGACTACTGGTACCGCAGAGACCATAGAGGCTCTCCGAGTCGCCCGAGACACCATCGTATTGGGCATCTCTGACGAGCCCCTCGTAGTGTTCTATAACAATTCTCACTCATCTGCTTCGATGTTGAGCGCATTCAAACACTGCAATCTAGAAAGCCAGTTCTCTAGCGTATCGCCGGACGGTTCTGTTCAAAGCTTCCTCGATGAGGCCAGGGGGAGTTTCGATGAATACACTGACGACGCTAGCAGAAAGCGTGAGACCGTGGAGACAACGAATCTAAATCGGTTGTCTATTGAACGAGTGGCCAGAGAATCACGAGCGCGCCGTCATCGCAGCAACTTTGCACCACAGGTTGCCGCTTGTTGGCCTGGTGTTGACGACCTGCCGAGAACGAAGAGTTTAGCTGTTAGCCTTAGAGTGGAGCTCAGCCAAAACGGCAACGTCAACCATATTGCCCGGATCTCACCCCGGGAGGCGCCCGACGCAAGTACTGCGATGCATACCGCTCTGGAGCGAGCTGAGCGAGCGGTTAGAACGTGTCAGCCCTATTCAATGCCGAAAGAAGAATATGCCGATTGGAAAACAATGATTGTAGGCTTCGGGCGACAAGAATAGCACTGAGTGTCGGCAGGGAAATTCTGCGTGCACTTCAGCGAGGCTTGATTCTGGGAGTTTGTTTTGAGCGATTGCTTGAGTTTCACCATCCTGTTTTCTGCGCCGCCCCTTTTGAATCGAGCAGACTCATGTAGCAATTTGAGTTTCGCGGAATGGTATGTTTATGCGAGCACTTAGATTAATCTGGAGCATCGTCTCTTGGACGATTCCAATTCTGATGTTGGTTGCGGTAATCTACTATGTTCGTTCCCAACCCTTGGCGGCACCACCAGAAATAAAAGAAAGTTCAGTTTGGGTAGTTGCTATAGGCGCCCCTCTCTCGGCTTATTTTTTTTGGCGCATCAAAGGCAGCAGATCGACGTTCGATTTATATACCGTGTTTAACTACATCAGGGCTGTCGCGTTCACTCATTTAGGTGTCCTCTGGTACTGCTCCGCTCAGTTCGGCTGGTGGGACGACGGACAGGGCCAGATTGCCAACGCTGCATTGTACGATACGTTTTTAAATGGTGTGTTTTTCAATTTCTTCGGCAGTTATCAGATAAACTTCAGCAACTTTGAACCAGATAATCAATTGCGCGTTTGGCAATCGATAATGTTTGTCTTCGGGGCGCTCTATACGTTCATTCTCCCCGCGGTTCTATTCGCTGTGTTCAAGTCACAGAATCAAAAGAATACCATCACTCACGATTAATAGGTCGCCGTGGCCTTGTCCGACAACGCAGGTGTCTGTCCCCCTCAAACGTGAGCCAAACTAGTCTTAGTGGCTTAAGCTGTTCAAGCACCCAATGTACGGGTAAGAAAATCGGGAAGCAATCTTGTTGGGAAGCCATGAGAAGCATGAGAGCCATATCTGTCGGAGCAATTTCTTGTTTGCTACCCGTAAGCGCAGTAGCTGAGAATCACTGGCTCTGGACCTCTCCGGATTTGACTTGGTTAGAGATACATAGTCTGGGCAGTCCCACGTTCTCGAATATTTCTGCCATAGGCTGGCCGGTGGTAGACGAGGAAAATACCAATTGCTTTGTCGCCTCGCCGGAACACGAGATTCGTAGCCAGTTCACTCGCGCAGGTTGGCAGAGAAAAGCTGCAGGAATACACGTCAATATCAGTTGGTGGCCCGCGGAGGCCCTCTATGGCAATTGTTCTGCGTATATGCGTTTCCAAGTTACTCATATGCAGTTTGTTTCGCCATTTAGAAACCACAAACCCGGCGGCACAATCGTTGAGGATGGCTTGTTGCTCAGTGGTGCCGACGTTGTCATCTGGGAGAAGGAAACCTTTTACATCGGTCGCGATCTATCCCGTTACATAAACGATTGGGCCGAGGATCAGACCAAGGACTTTATTATCGAAGCACAAAGAAATCGCCGTCGACTGGAGAATGACATCAAAGCGATCAAAGACCCGCAGATAAGAGATCGTTGGCTAAAAGAATACGACTTAGACTGATTGGCCCGAAGCAACGTTGCCAACCACTGCCTGTCCGCCCTCATGAACGTGGACATGGCGGACATTGACTGTTTGCTGCCCTTTCCTTTTGAGCTTCGCCAACGCCTCTGACTGACGCGCATACAGCCCACTCAGCTTTGTTGCGAATTTGAGATTAAGTTCACGGCCTTCAAAGGTTTGGCCCCTGATAGCTGCCTTCGAGAAGCAGGACATGGCTGCAACATGCGCGGCAACCATCTGGACGGCGAGCATCGTTTGCATTCCCCCTTCAGGTTCAAGCTCATCAAGCATCGCTAGCGCCGCGTTCATGTGACTGCTGTTCTCGCGATCAATTGCATCGGGGTTCAGATAGGCGAGCTGGTGCAGGACCATGCTGAGTGCATTGGCGTTATGGAGCCCCGTATTGGCCATGGCTCTCAGCTGAGCCAAAGCGCCCTCTTCCCCGCACATGGCGATGGCATCACTGCTCACCTCCATCCGAGGTGGCGTGGGTCGAGCTCTCCGGCGGTCTAGAATAGACTGCGCTTTGGCGGTATCTGCCGGATGGGTCGTGGTGGGGAGTTCACCATCCATTACCATCTCCGTCTCACTCATCGCTATCTCCTTTCAGATAAAGCGTGGGAGCTTTAGCGCCCCCACATGGTAGTTATAGGCGCTACTCAGGCGGCACGGTCGATCACCTGGAAATTGCGCTGACGGGTACTCGCATGAACCGGTAATTCAGGGTCTCGGTACTCTGATGAACCGCTACGCCTGTTCGCGGTCCGCTTCGGTACCGAGGGTCTTTTTTTGGCCGCCAGCGCTGCCAATCGCGGGTCGGCTCATGACCATCATATGAGCGATCTGTGAGGATAAACTCGGCAGCCTTGCGGCCATACCAGCTCCCCCTCGTCCGTCGCTTGATAAATCCCTTTTCTTCAAGTTCGATCATTGCACGCTGAGCGGTCGTCTGAGACATACCCAGCAAGGCCGCCGACTCTCGGAGGCTCAGACTGACCAGGCCATTATTATGGCCGTTAAAGCGTGTCCTGAGCTCTATCCAGACTTTCAGTGTCGTTCCTGTCAGTGAGCGAAACGCCTGTGTCCGGGCCATTTTGTAGGAGATAGTCAGATACTGACCACCTCCCTGATTTCGGCCTTTTGCATTCACCATGCGCTTACGCCGTTTCGGCATCGGGCACCTCCATCGTCTCGATGGTAGAATGCAAGACATATCGAGCGTGGTACCCGGGAAACGGACCGCCGTGAGGCTGATGGCATGTCTCGATGTCGATGCCCTGGCCACGCAGGTTGTGGACATACCCGCTCCAGCGCGGCGCCGGATTGTCGATTGGTGTGCAGCCTTTAACTCCAGCTTTCGTAAGCTGCTGCAGAGCCCATTCATCACGGCCATTGATCGTCAATACAGAGCAATGACCATCCTCATGTTTCAGGCGATAGATTCCCATTAGTCGCCCTCCACGGGATAACCCGCGTTACCGGCGAGCAGTTTCGCATGTGACGGTGAATACCCCTTACTGCGAAACATACGTTCTGCCGCAGTCGGGCGGCCTACGAGCCGTCGTTGCGTGTCAGCCCATTCGAACAGCGGCAACGATTGGGATTTGCGCGCGCGACCAATGCGCGTTACATTTCTCTTCATCGAGAAGTCTCCTGAATGCGGGAATGTTTTCGAAAGGCCACGGCAAGGAGCGGCAACTCCTGTCCGTGGCCGCTTAGTTTGAGCAACACTCATAACGCTGCCTCAGACGTGGATTGTCGCTCGCACTCTGCGAGCCATTGCTCCACATCGCTCCAGCGATATTTGACGCTGCGTCCCAGCTTTTTGTATCGGGGCCCGGACCCATGGCAGCGCATACGCGCAAGCGTGGGTTCAGATATATCCAGCTTATCAGCAAGCTGGCGCGGGGAAAAAAACGTTTCTGTCATAGCTTCTCCTAAAGCGGCGGGTTGATTCCAGCCGTATCAGGAGCATGCCGGTCTTTGTTCGCAGAATTGAGTATTACCCATTTATTGTGCGAGTCATTTATTTTTTGGCGGCCGCCCGCGCCGGAACCTGCCGGGGTTTTCTTGCGAAATCTGTTTCGCGACTTGGCTTTGAGCATGTGGGCTTCCGCAATCGTGCAGCCCCGCCAGATAGTCTAGCAATTCTGTTTTTAGCCAGCGTTCGCCGGGCGTTTGGTCTTGGGTCAAGGCCCACTTTCTTGCTGCCTCGAGCATGGGTCCTTTTTTTGAGATTTGCTCTGGGAATGCGGACCTCAATGACTTTACATCAACCAGCGGGTCGAATTGGGTCAGCTCGTCCATGTTTCTGAACAAAGCATATTCATCCATAGGCGCTGATGCGTCGAATACGAACTGCTCTTCGTCAGCGTGGAATGTCACCGGGTTTCGGAAATATGCGGGGTCGAGCGGTTCGGGCAAAGTAGACCAAGGATGCGGTTTGGCTCTAATCTTAACTCGCCCCTCGCTCGCGTGCTTGAAGAGTTCGCTCATCGCAAGATTAAATAGACGGGTCTTTTGAAGGTCGTCTTCCGTTGCGCTCTTGGATTTCTCCAAAATATCCAGTTCCTCATCAGACAGCAGTTCTTGCTTAGATAAGACCTGCTCAATTCCCTCCGACAACGGGCTAATAGTCAATGAAGCCAGACCCAATCGATCTTGCTTATCCCGAAACGCATCACAAAAGCGTTCCTGACTTTCATAGACTTCCATTTGCCAAGCTTCGTACGCTCGGTCGTTGGGATGATGCCCATCAGTCACCCACATCACCGCTTCCAGAAAAGTGATTTCGTTCAGATGGGATAACTTGTCTCGAACCACGCTATTCACCTGTTTTAAGCGTACGTATTGAGAGGCTCTCTTCGATCTGGCGTGAAACATTTTCAGCAGCGTGACGTACCGGGTCGTCATTGAGGTGAGCGTACCTGGCGGTAGCAGCGGTCGTCGAATGGCCAAGCACTTTGCCGATTATCAGTAGACTTGCGCCTGAACGAGCACTTACCGACGCAAAACTATGACGCAAGTCGTGCAGACGCACGTCATCAAGATCAGCTGCACGTCGAACCTTGGTCCAGACTTTCTGAATACCCACCAAATGACTGGCCACTTTATCGCCGGGAATGACATGGGGGTTTCCAGCCGCCCTAGGCAGCTCGGATAACAGCGAAAGCACCGGTGCACCGATGGGTATGACCTTCGCTCCCGTCTTAGACTCGCCTAATCGCAAAAACCCAGTTTCAAAATCAACCTGTTCCCACTTTAATTCAAGAATCTCATTTCTGCGGCAGCCGGTCAAAAGAAGCAGCCTAATTGCTGCGAGGGCGTACGAGTTCACGCCCTCACTTTCTGCAGCCCTCAGTGCATCGCCAAGGCGAACCATCTCAACGTTAGAAAGGAAACGTGCTGCGCGACCTTCTTTGAACTTTTTCACGCCGCGGGTTGGATTCTGAGAGACATAACCTTCGTCTATTGCGAACTCAAAAATCGCCCCGAGCATTCCGAGCGAGCGGTTAGCCACCCCTTTACCGCCCTTCACAATCGATCGACCGCGAAGTCCTGTTTTCTTGTCTTTTGAAGTTTCGCCCGCGGCAACTACGCGAACAAAGTGCGAGATGTCGGCCTTTCTGACTTGCTTCAAGCGCTTCTTACCGAGTAACGGCCTGACGTGCGCGTTGATGCGTGACCGATCCATAGCAATCGTGGATGCTTTTTTCCCGCTCGTTCCATTTTCGAGGTAGAGGTCGCAAAGTTCATTCAGCGTGATGTCCTGCTTGGCGAGCCTTTTTTCTTCGCTTGGGTCCGAACCAGCCGCCACCTGCCCGAGTACACGCATGGCCTCTTGTCGTGCGGTCGTTGGCGTCCAGGGTGATCCGTGCTGACCGATTGTATACCGTCGCGTCGTCTGACTAGATACCCTGAATTGAACGACATAAACCTTTCGGCCTTTCGGAGTGGTTTTGAGGCCAAACCCTTTTAGCTCAGTATCCCAGACGAATTTATCCTTTTCCGCAGGCTCCTCAGCATCAACTAAGCGCTTGGTTATTCTGGTAGTCATGGCATGCCTGTTGATTGCGAAAATTATCCCTAGCAATCAAATAGCAATCTCTCAACTGACAACTCAAGATAGCCACAGATTACTCAAATCCAATTTTTTCACATATATTCAGGCTCTTAATGTTTTCTCCGGCACCTCCTGATAGCGCCAGAAATTGTAATCCCTAACTTTGCCAAGGTTGGGGTCGTGAGTTCGAATCTCATCGCCCGCTCCATTGATTTCAAGCCCTGATCAGAAGCTCCAAGGCCGGACTGGCCGAGATCTGGCCAGCGGCATCAACCTGCATTCGGATCATCCGGCCGGTTCGGCCCGGTTGCCTCAAATATCTGACGATTGATCGCTCAAGCCGCAATCACGTCGTCGCCGCGTTTCCGGCTTTCCAGCGGAAGCATGAACCAGAATTTTGAACCGACATCGATTTTGCTGGTCACCCCGATTTTGCCGCGCATCATTTCGACAAAATCCTTCGAGATGGCCAATCCCAATCCAGTGCCGCCATGTTTGCGTGTCGGCGAGCCATCCGCTTGTCGAAATCGGCTAAAGATCAGATCAATCTGATCGTCGGCGATGCCTGGGCCAGTATCCCGGATCACGAATCCGATTTGCTTATGCTTGGTTCTCGCGACGGTGAGGGTGACCCCGCCTTCATCGGTAAATTTCGCAGCATTACCGGCCAGATTGATCAAGATCTGGCGGATGCGATTGACATCGCCATATAATTCAATGCCCGGCTCCAGCCGGTTATCAAAGCGGCAATAAAGGCCTTTCGTCTCGACAATGCCGCGGACAGCATCGATGGCCTCCTCTAACAGCGTTTGCAGGTCGAACCAGTCTTCGTGCAACTCGACCAAGCCGGCTTCAATTTTTGAAATATCAAGCACATCATTGAGGATTGAGAGCAGTGATGTTCCAGATGAAATGATGGTCTGATTGAAACGCTCCTGTTTGGCGCTCAATTCAGTTCTCTCCATCAATTGCGCCATGCCCAATATGCCGTTTAACGGGGTCCGGATCTCATGACTCATATTGGCCAGAAACTCGCTTTTCATGCGGCTGGCTTCTTCGCTGGCGCGGCGCGCCTCTTCGGTTTTTTCTCGCGCGAGTTTGACCACCTGGATATCGGTAAAACTGCCGACCATGCGCACCGCGCGGTCATTCATATCCCAGACGGCATTCCCCTTGATGCGGAACCAGCGATAGTCTCCGTCGGCACAACGAATTCGATATTCCTGATCGTATTTGCCGCGATCTTTGAAGTGGGCTCTGTAAGAGGCATTCACCCATTCTTTGTCTTCAGAATGAATGGCAGCAAAAAAATGACTGACGGTCGGGAAGGCGTTTTTTCCGAAATATTGGTCGAACCCTTCAGAGCAATAAAGGTCTCCAGTTTTCAGATCCCAGTCCCAGACCCCATCAGATGAGCCTTTCAAAGCCAAATGGTATCGCTCTTCGCTCTCACGCAATTTGTCCGCATTTTCTGCCCGAACTTTGCTCAAGCGACCATCCAAAAATGCGAACCCGAATGCAGCCTGTATGATCAAGACCGCAACAGCGGCGATTTCAAAGGCCAGCGTACTTGGCTTTATGCCCAAAAGCGGCGCCGACTGGTTGAGGTGAGGAATCAATGAAAGCGCGCTCATGCCAACAAAATGCGCGCCACAAATCGCCAGCACCAGCACCAGGCCAGTGACTGCCTTCATGCGCAGGGTCTGCGCTCTGCGGTGCAGCTCGATATACAAGATCGCAAAGCCGACGCCACAAACCACAGACGAGATGACATGCAATAGATCCCACTCTTTGATCCCATCCGGAATGATCCCGTTCATGCCTGAATAGTGCATGGCGGCGATACCCAAACCAAGCGTCGCAGCGCCCAGGGGTCGAAGCCACGGGCGATTTGCGGCAATCAATGCGATCGCGGTCAAATTGAAAAGAATGCTGATCCCTAAAGATGTGACGGTCCAGAACACATCAAAGACAAAGCCAACACCCGGCTCATAGGCGAGCATGGCGATGAAATGGGTCGTCCAAATCCCGGCGCTCAGAATAAATGCGGTTCCGGCAATCCAGATCCTTTTGAGCAATCCAGATGTCGCATTCATGCGTGAGAGCATGAAGCTGCACACGATCGACATCGCGACGCAAACGAATGCAGCTAGACCCAATATCAGAAGGTCGTGTTGGACGGTAATGCAGTTGAATAATCGGATCATATCGGACAACCTGACGATAGTCTTGCACTCTCAGAACAATGGCACCGCACAGTTAAAAACTACTTAGGGTTGCATCCGTTTCTACTCCGAATTCACGCATTCATGCGCGCCATCCCTCGCAAACTAAGCCACATGGGCTTCGAGGATTTCCATCTGACTAAAAGCAATGTCTTTGATCAGGGCCATCAGTGCGTTGATGTTGATCGGCTTGGAAAGATAATCTGAAGCCCCAATCTCGAGATATTTCTGTTTTTGCCCAGCCATGGCATTCGCAGTCAGGACGATGATCGGAATTGACTGATAATTCCTGTTCGAGTTTCGAATTTTGACGATCGCCTCATCGCCGGTCATGACCGGCATATTGATGTCCATCAGCACCAAATCGAATGTCTGTCGCTCTAGCGCTTCAAGCGCCTCGGCGCCGTTTTCAACGATGGTCAATTTGGTCCCATCGATGAGATCGATCGTCGCTTCGATCATCTCCTGAACGACAGGATTGTCCTCTGCGCACAGGATTCTTATCTCATTCCCATAATCCTGACCGGCATAATCTGTTTCAGACAGAGCAGACGCATCTGGCTGGGCCCCCTCACTTTTCTCTTCAAACGGCAAGATGACAGAGAAACACGAGCCTCGACCCACGACACTGCTGACCTGGATTTCGCCATCCATCAAATCAACAATGTCCTTTGAAATTGCCAGCCCCAATCCGGTGCCACCATGTTTTCGGGTCGAAGATGTGTCGGCTTGAGTGAACCGATCAAAGAGCTTTTCCAGATCCTTTTCAGGAATTCCCGGCCCCGTATCTTCGATGGCATAAACCACTTTACCTAATCCGATGCGCTCGACAGAGATGCGCACGCGCCCGGAATCTGTGAACTTTACCGCATTGCCGGCGAGGTTCAGCAGAACCTGCTTCAACCGTTTGCTGTCCCCGATGGTCGAGACGCCCGCCAGTCCTTTGATTTCCGACTCAATCGAAAGCTCTTTTTGGACGGCGACGCCTTCAACGGTTTGGATCACTTCATCGACGAGTTGAGCAGGTTCATACACCTCCTCCTCCAACTCCATCAATCCAGATTCGATTTTTGAAAGATCGAGTACGTCATTGATGACCGACAAGAGGGCCTTGCCACTCGATGAAATCGTGTTCGCGTACTTTGTCTGCTTCGGATCAAGCTCTGTTCGACCGAGCAATTGCGCCATGCCAAGGATACCGTTTAGCGGTGTCCGGATTTCATGGCTCATATTGGCCAGGAACTCGGTCTTCAACTTGTTCGCTTGGTCCGCTTTGATTTGAGCGTCGACGAGCTCTGTAACGTCAGATAAACTGCCAGCCATGCGAACCGGTTTGCCGTCCCCGCCCCAGATGGCTTGCCCGCGCGCGCGATACCATCGGTATGAGCCATCCTTGTTCCGAAGCCGAAGCTTCATTGAATAGGGTTCGCGGTGTTCAAGATGTTCTTTCATCGTCGCCGCGAAAAAGTCACGATCGTCCGGGTGCACAGAGCTTTCGATCGAACTGATTTCGTCTGCAAATTCGTCTTCGCGATAGCCCAGAAGCTCTTTGAAACGCGGTGAACAATAGACCTCTTGCGACCGCAGGTCCCAATCCCAAATCCCGTCAGCGGAGCCTTTGACCGCCAAGTTAAAGCGTTCTTGGCTTTTCTTGAGATGATTGGATACGGTCTTGCGTTTTGTAATGTCTTGTTCCGTGGCAATAAAATGCGTAAGCGCACCCGTTTTGTCGAAAACCGGAGAAATCTTCATTTCAACCCAGTAAGGTTTTCCCGACTTTGTATAGTTGATAATTTCAAACCTACCTGAGCGCTGATGCGCGATACATTCCCGGATCGCTGCAGCCGTCCGCTGATCAGAATGCTTCCCTCGAAGAAAGCTCCCCGGCGAGCGCCCCAGAACCTCTGCAGCTGAATACCCGGTGGTTGCTTCGAAAGCTTTGTTCACCCAAGTGATCTTACCTTTTGCGTCGGTGACAACGACAATATCAGTCGTATGCTTAGCGACCAGTCCTTGTTGCCAAATCGCTTGGCCTTGGCGCTTTAAAGCCCGAGTTTGTTTCTGCACGAAATCCAATCGCTTCGTGAGCTCGATTTCCTTTAGTTTCCATCGCGTAACATCGCGCTGCACCGCGACCCAGTGGTGAATCTGACCCGCATCATCCGCGACCGGTTGAATCAGCAATTCAGACCAAAACTCTTCGCCGTTTTTTTTGTAATTCAGGACCTGTTCGTTGATTATGCGCCCGGTCCTTAAACCCTCGCGAATCCTGGCCCGCACGTCCGGATCTGTCCCCTCCCCTTGCAGGATGCGAGGTGTTTTCCCGATAATCTCTTCGGCTTCGTAGCCAGTAATGTCCGTAAATGCTTTATTCGCCCAAACGACGACCGGACCTGGTTGATCGACGGGCTTTGCTTCTGCAACGATCACAGCATCTTGCAAGAAGTCGCCAATGCGACTGACAATTTTTTCGAGGTCCATTCTGGTCACCGTCCCGCTTCGACGATTGCCCGCCGGCAATCTTCAGATATATAGCACTCTACCTTAAGTAGAATTGGGGTTATTGGTTAACAATTCTCAAAGCGGGCACATTGGCGGTTAAGGATCGCCTGATCGCGCCCGGCCTGACTTGGAAAATCGGTCCGTGGTTTGAGCCAGGCTCAGCTCTGAAATGGAGTTGCGCCATGGGCAAGAGCGCCAAGCCTGAAGCCGGAGCATTGCGGAGTTGCGCGGGCGAGCGGCCTGCCTCAGCCCAGGCGAGACGAATGCACAACCGGTGCGTGTGATCGCACAAACGCGCTTTTATTGGCACGAAGCGCATGGCGGCTTTGGCGCCGACCGATCCATGCAAATGCAGGGGAGACTGCGAACCGACTACTGGCTCGCCACCTGCATACGACCTGATCGGTTGCAGGCTGCTTGATCAGGCAGGCCAGACCTGATGATTGGACTCTGTGTCGGTTTTAGAAAACAAGTCGGACCGGGCCCTACAGGCCATCAACTTCTCTCTGGATCGCAATCCAGAAGTGGTACCAGCCCGACTCGTCAGAAATCGGCTTGATATCCAGCTCGATGAAGAACTCCTCACCGGTTTTCCTGTAGTTCAGCAAACGCTTGCGGATGGGCTTCCAGTCGACCAGCGCATTGCGAATATCCAGCAAAGCCGACGAATCGGTCTCCTTACCCTGGAGGATGCGGGGCGTTTTGCCGATGACCTCTTTCGGAAAATAGCCCGTCATCAAGGTGAACCCTTTGTTGCACCAAAGGATTCTGCGCCCAATCCCCGTCGCGGGTTCAGCCTCGGTGATCAACACCGCATCGTTTATGTGGTCTCCCAATGAGCGCGTAACCGAATGGAGATCCATGCACTACATCCTCACTTTGAATCAGACCTACTTCATCAAAGATCGCAGCTGTACCTCACACAATTTATATGTGTGTCGAACATCGGGAGCCCAACAAATGATTGCGCGTCAAGACGAAGCGCGGTCTGCCTCGCTTGAGTGAAGCGCCTTCTTCAGAGACGTATATAGCTTGTCCATTTCCACCGGCTTGGTGAGAAAATCGTTCATGCCGGCAGCGAAGCACATTTCTTCGTTCACGACTCTCGAGAACGCCGTAACCCCGACGATCGGAATTGATTTTCCTTTCTTATGCTCCCGAATGCGCTTGGTTGCTTCGATGCCGTTCATGACCGGCATTTGGACATCCATGAAAATCAGATCTGTGGGCGCTCGCAGCGCAATGGACCATGCCTCTTCGCCATTCTTTGCAGTATAATAGTTTTTCAGGCCATAGGCTTCCAAAAACCCGACCAAGACCTCGATATTGATGTCATTGTCATCCACAATCAGCACGCGCAAATCGTTGAGCAGGCCCTCGGTGACGTCTTCAAC
The DNA here is from genome assembly GCA_965212615.1 of Henriciella sp. Lineage (GTDB taxonomy): Bacteria > Pseudomonadota > Alphaproteobacteria > Caulobacterales > Hyphomonadaceae > Henriciella. The sequence continues at coordinate 3,194,829 of OZ243114.1, read as the reverse complement.
CGATCTCAGCTTGATCGGCACTTCAGGAATTCGCGCTTCCTCGACAGGATCTGGGACGGGCTCTGGTGCCGGCGGTTCGTCCTCAACTGCTTCCGGTTCAATCTCGGGCTCCCGCGGAAACTTGTAATTCCGCGTTGTGACCTTTTTGTCTGGCACGACACGCCGATACACAACGACCAGTCCAATCAGCCCGGCAATGCCTGAAGCAGACCAGGCGAACACCCCCCAAGGTATGTCTTCATGCGTTGTCACAGGTTCGCTGTCTTGAGCGTCGTCTGCTTCGGTTTCATTTGGATCGGATCGCTGACGAAGCGGCGGCGGCGCGCCAGCAGCCCCGGAACTCGGCGTCGCATCAGCCATGGATCGAGATCCGCCCCCGCCAGAGCCTTGCTGGCTGCGTTGTTCAGCGCGTTCCTTAGCCGCACCAAAACTCTGCGAAACCTCGCGCGCCGCTTGAGCTTCGCCGCTCTCGCGAAGAAGCCACGCTGTGCTCGAAAGCATATAAGCGGAATCAAACGGCATCTCGGCTTCCAGCTGCCGACGGGCACTCATCCGAAGCGCATACAGCGCCGCAGGAAAATCACCGGCATGTAAATGCACGTACGCGGATGCATCTTCGCGTTCGATTTCCGCCCGAGGTGAGGCGCTTTTTGACCCCTCATCTGATCGGATGTCTTCGAGCACCTCCGCTGCGGCCTCGGGCTTACCCGCATCAGTGAGTGCATAAGCAAGCGCTGCAGTCGCCCGTTCTCGTTGCGACTCAGAAAGGTTCTCTGAGCGAAGCAACTCGTTTAACTGATCAATCGCTGCGTCATAGTCTCCGGATTTTGCCCGCAGAGAAAAAGCATCCAGTATGTCCTGGGTGACCTTGTGATCATCGTTGCCGAACTTTTCTAGATCCTGCAGATATTTTGCCCGCAGCCGGTCATATTCATCCGACTTCATCTCGACCAGATATTTGAACGCCAGGTCTTGATATCGTTGCAATCGAATTGTGACAGGTAACAGATCGAATGACGCTTCGTGCTCGAGCCAGTCATCTTCAGTTACGGAAAAGGCGTACTCCTCAACGCTTGAGGAAAAGGTAAGCGCTTCATCTTTCAGTGCCCCCTGGCCATGCGCGGAATGAAAACACACCGCAATCAGCAAGAGCTTGGCTGTAAGTACAGCGAAACGCCAATTCATACGTACTTCCCGTTCTGACTCACCTCACAACCTACGATAGTATCGTTAATTTTGCGTGGTACCGAATATGGCACTTTACCTAAAACTATCGGATCACGTCTCTCAGCGTCGAAACACAAACCTGAGCGCAACAACACAGCACTGACTTCAAGATATGGAAAAGAGATCGTTGCCTCGCCTCACTGAACCTCTTGTTCAGTACGTGCTTGAGGTTCACCAACGCCGCGTCCCAACGCTGTGAACACGGCTAGCAGCCATCGAAGCTGCGCAACCCATGCGCGTTATGATTCTTTCTTGTCGACGAGTTTTGACAGGTTTTTTGGGATCGGCTGTTTGGCAAGCTCTTCAAGCTTTCGCTTTTTCGCGCTTGCCCGTCCTTTTGAAGGCGCAACCGCTTTCAAGCCTTTCCTGTTATCTTCGTTACGCGCCCCCATGATTCAGCAATATACACTGAATTGGCGCACGACGCATACGTGTGTTTACTAGCTATGCTGACTCAAGCTCAAAATTTGCCGCGCTCGATGCTTGTCGAATTCGACCGAATGCGTATCCACCCCATCTGCAAAGCCCGGGGTTGCCGCCTGCCGCCAGGCTGGCCGCGTAATTGTAGCGCAGGTCTCGATGACAAGTTGACAAGGCGCGCGAGTTTACATTCGGTGCGCTGCGATGGGAGGCGCTCAATGCTGCGATGGATGTCTCATAAATATGTGATCTGGGCGCTGCTGGCGCTGCCTTTGCCCTGGCTGCTCTTCTATCACCGCTACATCAGCGATTATCCCGGCTTTTTCTTCTACTGGACAGGGGTGCTCGCCGGCCTATCCGGGATTGCCAGCCTGGCCATCACCCCGATCGCCAAGGCCTTTCCGCGCGCGCGTTGGCGGCTCTGGGTGATCCGGCAGCGGCGCTATCTCGGACTCGCAGCCTTTGGCTATGTGGCGGCGCACACGGCCTGGTGGTTCTACAAGGCCCAGACCATGCGCATCCTGACCAGTTTCTGGGACCCCGTGGTGACGATCGCCTGGATCAATCTGGTGATCTATACCGCGCTGGCCGTGACTTCCAATTCGTGGAGTGTGAAGGCCATGGGACCGAACTGGAAACGCCTGCAGCAATGGGCCTATTTGGGCACTTTTCTCGGCTTGTTTCACTGGTTCTGGGCGCTCAAGTTCCCGGTCAGTGACACAGTGGTCTATGGCGGCCTGTTCGTCGCCCTGATGCTGCTCCGGCTGGCCTATCGCCGCAAGGCCAAGCCTCAATCCTAGCCTCGCCCCGTAAGGTCCGCGCCTCCGGGGTCAACACTCCGGCGCCTGCATTGACGACAAACCTGATCTTACGCGCGCGACCGCAGGGCTGATCCGCGCGCGTCAATTGCAGATGCAATTCGGCGCGTTTCGCCTTATTCTGCACGAAACGCTCAATTTAACTCGTTCACAATCAAGCGCCTGGACGAAATCGCGCTTGCTATCCGGAGTCCACTAGATGAACTTTAGTTACTGAAAAGGTGTATCGACTTGCTGAGGCCACGGTGATTTAGCTCATCGCCATTGCCCAATGCGGCTTAGAATAGAGCGAATTGGGCGGCCTTACTGATTGGGGAACGAAAATGAAGAAGCATTTTCTCGTGATCTCGACCGCCATGGTTCTGGCAGCCAGCCTGACAGCATGTTCAGGCGGCGGCGGTGGCAGTACCGCGCCCTCACCGCCGACCGGTGGCTCCCCGCCCCCGCCGCCACCACCGCCGCCCCCGCCTCCGCCGCCATCAGGGACAGGGTATTCCTTGCAAGCTCTCGGATTGCTCGACGGCAATTCCGGTCCCGGCCAGGAAATCTCGCGCGGAGTCGCGGTCGATTCAGCTGGCGCCGTGTATCTGACGGGCGGGACCTCCTCGGCCGACTTTCCAGCCAATGTCGGCGACACCACGGTTGCGACCGGCGGCAGTTCGCTGGGCTCAGAAGGCCCGCTGGACGCGTTCGTCGCCAAGATCGGGACCAATGGTCAGCTCGAATGGGCGACGATTATTGGCGGCCCGAACTATGATCGCGCTTATGGCATCGCCGTCGATTCGACCGGCATCTATATCGCCGGGCGTGCTGGCGCCGGATTCCCAACCACCAGCGGCGCGGTCCAAACCGCCTTTCGTGGCGACAATTTCGTAAACGGGCGCTACGGCCCGCAAGACGGCTTTGTCACCAAGCTCTCGCTCGACGGTACGACAGTGCTCTGGTCAACCTATTTTGGTGGCCCGAGCCGCGGCTTCATTCGTGACATTGATGTCGATGCGCAAGGGCGTCCGCATGTCGGTTTTGTTGCATTCGGCAACCATCCACACATTACAGCAGGCGCGCACCGAACCAACAGATTGGGCAGTGCAGATGCCGGATTTGCAGTCCTCGCCGCCAATGGCCAATCGGTGGAATTCGCGACTTATCTTGGCGGCACCACCAGCAATGGCGGGTTTGGATTGGTCGAACCCATACCGGCGATCCGCGTGGCGCCTGATGGCGGCACCTATGTGACTTTCTTCGAAAACGCGAATGACGTTCCGACGACACCCGGCGTGTTCCAGCCTAATCCTGGCGGCAGTCTGGATATGGTGGTCACACGATTTACGCCGCAGCGGACCATGAGCTGGATGACCTATCTGGGCGGCAGTGGCCTGGACGCCATGGAGACGCATGGTCTGGCTCTGGATTCTCAAGGCCGCCCCGTGGTCGCAGGCGAAACCCTGTCCAAGGATTTCCCGGTCACGCAAGGCGCGTTTCAGACCACCGCCGGCAGCAACTCAAGTTCAGATTCTGACGGGTTCGTATCCATTCTCAGCGCCAATGGCGATCAGCTGGTTGCCTCATCGTATCTGGGCGGCAATCGCTTCGATCATTTCGAGGGCGTGGCATCCGCACCTGACGGCTCGCTGCTGCTGACCGGCGTGACCAACTCGACCAGCATTGCCGCCACCTCCGGGGCGCCGCAAACCTTCAATGCCGGCGGCGATGACGGATTTGTCGCCCGCTTCTCCAGCGATCTCTCTGCGCTCACCTATTTTACCTATGTCGGCGGCAGCGGCGATGAAAAGACGACAGACATTGCGGTCGGCTCGAATGGCGTGGTCGGTATCGCTGGAAGCTCGACCTCAGGCGACTTTCCAACCGTCAATTCAACTGACTCCTCCGTCCAGGGGACGTATGGGGCGATCTATGGTCGTTTCACGCCGAATTGATCAACGCCCCGGCCCTGGTGCAGGAATGCCGATCTCAGACCCCAGATGAGCCGCCCGGTTCAGCGGGTCTCAACTTGATTTTCTCGCGTCAGGCTCTGTAGAGTTGATGGCAAAGCACACGAGAATGGTCTGCGCGCTTGGCGGTTACGCGGCGCGCCATCTGACCAGCGGACGGAGAATTTCATGAAACGCACCCTTGGCGCCATCGCCGCCCTGGCTTGCAGCCAACAAGCGCCTGCCTTTGCAGACACAGGTCAGACCCTGTTGCAAAATGCCTCCATCGTCGATGTCGAGACAGGCAAAATCACGCGCGGTCAGAACCTGTTGATCGAGGATGGGAAGATTGCCGCCATCGGCGCCCGCCTCGGGGCTGGGGATGAGGCCGAACGAATTGACCTCCACGGTGCCTTCCTGCTGCCGGGTCTGACCGACAGCCATGTGCACCTGACCAGCCGCGCAGACAAGCACGGCCTGCGCCGTCTGACCATTTCCACCCCGCGCGCGGCGATCAGCGGCGTTGCCAATTCCAAGATCACACTGGAAGCCGGCTTCACGACCGTGCGCAATCTTGGCGCCCCGGGTTATGCCGACATCGACCTGCGCAAGGCGATTGATGAAGGTGAGATTATTGGCCCGCGTATTGTCGGGGCCGGGCAAGCCATTTCGATCACCGGTGGCCATTGCGGCGATGCCACCTCCCTGCCCTTCGAAGACCAGGAGAAAGGTCGCGCCGCAGATGGCCCGTGGGCAGCGCGCCAGAAAGTCCGAGAGAACAAGAAATACGGCGCCGATGTAATCAAATTCTGCGCCACAGGCGGGGTATTGTCCCCCAACACCACTATCAATGCCCAGCAATTCACGCTGGAAGAAATGAGAGCAATCACGGATGAAGCCAAGGCGCTTGATTTGAAAGTCGCGGTGCATGCGCATGGCCCGCGCGGCATCCAATCTGCGCTCAATGCCGGGGTCGACTCGGTCGAGCATGCCAGCATGATCACCGATGCCAGCATCGCCCAGGCGGTGGCCCAGGGCACTTATCTGTCCATGGATGTCTATGTCTCTGACTTTATTCTTTCAGAAGGCGAAGCGGCCGGCATTCTCGAGGAGTCGCTCGCCAAAGAGCGCCAGGTTGGCCGGTTCCAGCGGGAACGCTTCAAGGCCGCGGTGGAAGCAGGGGCCAAGATCGCCTTCGGTACGGATGCCGGGGTCTATCCACATGGCACCAATGCGCGCCAGTTCGCCAAGATGGTCGAATGGGGGATGACGCCGCTGCAAGCGATCCAGGCCGCAACCATTGGCAATGCTGACCTGTTTGGCATGTCGGACGAGATTGGCACCATCACAGTCGGCAAGTATGCCGACATGATAGCCATCCCCGAAAACCCATTCGACGATATTTCGGTTCTGGAACATGTCGACTTCGTGATGAAAGGCGGCACGGTCTACAAGAACGCGTTGACTGACTGAGCCGCATACTGATCGTGCGCGGATCTGAGCTAGATATCGCCAAAGTCTCCGCCGCGACCTTTGCCACTGGCAAAGCGCCCGGCCCCGTCCGCGGCGCCGGCGCGCAGAGACTCGCGGCCGAGTTCAGCCTCACGCTGCAGCGCTTGATCGATGGGAAGTCCCCATTGTGCAATGGCGCTGGCCCGATCCAGGCGCATACAGGTCTGCGGAAAACCAACAAGCAGTTCTGCCAGATCCAGGGCGGCGCTGAGCGCGTTTCCGTCTGGCACGACGCGATTGGCGAGCCCGAAGGACAGGGCCTCTTCAGCCCCGACCGGGCGGCCAGTCAGGATCATGTCCATCGCCCGTGACTGTCCGATCAATCGCGGCAGGCGAACCGTCCCGCCATCAATCAGAGGCACACCCCATCGCCGGCAATAGACACCGAACACGGCGCTCTCGCCGGCAATCCGCAAGTCGCACATAGTCGCCAGTTCCAGACCGCCGGCCACGGCATGTCCTTCCACCGCAGCGATGGACGGTTTGGTCAGAGACAGCCAGCTCGGCCCCATCGGCCCGGTGCGTTCAAACCGCTGGCCTTCAGAGACCGCTTTCAAGTCTGCCCCGGCGCAGAAATGTCCTTCAGCGCCGGTCAGAATGTGGACCGCCACATCCGGATTGTCCTCGCCCGCCAGGAACGCGGCTTTCAGCAATGCAGCCGTATCCGGATCGACCGCATTGCGGGCATCGGCGCGATTGATCGTGATCACCTGCGCGGCGCCGCGGATCTCGACCTGTACGGTTTCAGCCATGGCCCTACTTATTCTGCCTGTTATCGATCAGGTCCTGGACGACGTCTGGTTCGGCCAGGGTCGAGGTGTCGCCCAAATTGTCGAAACTGTTCTCGGCGATCTTGCGCAGGATGCGGCGCATGATCTTGCCGGAGCGGGTCTTGGGCAGGCCAGGGGCGAACTGGATCAGGTCCGGGCTGGCAATCGGGCCGATCTCGGAGCGCACTTGCTGGACCAGGGCCTGTCGCAGCGCCTCATTGCCCTCGACGCCGGCGACCGGGGTGACATAGGCATAAATGCCCTGGCCCTTGATCTCATGCGGATAGCCGACCACTGCCGCCTCGGCGACTGCATCATGCGCGACCAGCGAGCTTTCGACCTCTGCTGTGCCCATGCGGTGGCCAGAGACATTGATGACATCATCGACCCGGCCAGTGATCCAGTAGAACCCGTCTTCGTCGCGCTTGCAGCCATCGCCGGTGAAATACGCGCCGGGATAGGTCGAGAAATAGGTGTCGATAAAGCGCTGATGATCGCCATAGACGGTGCGCATCTGGCCAGGCCAGCTTTCAGTGATGATCAGGTTGCCTTCGGTTGCCCCGGTCAGCTCGGCGCCGTCCGCATCGACCAGTTTTGGCGCGATGCCAAAGAAAGGATGGCTGGCCGCGCCTGGCTTCTGCGCGGTGGCGCCTGGCAGCGGCACCACCATCACCCCGCCCGTCTCGGTCTGCCAATAGGTATCGACAATCGGGCAGCGACTGTCGCCGACGGTCTTGTAATACCATTCCCAGGCTTCCGGATTGATCGGCTCGCCGACTGAGCCGAGCAGGCGCAGGCTTGACCGGGAGGTGGCTTTGACCGGCCCGTCGCCTTCGCGCATCAGCGCCCGGATCGCGGTCGGCGCGGTATAGAAGACGGTGACGCCATGCTTGTCACAGGCCTGCCAGAAGCGCGACGCATCAGGATAGGTCGGCACCCCTTCAAACATCATGCTGGTGGCGCCATTGGCCAGCGGGCCATAGACAATATAGGAATGCCCGGTGACCCAGCCGACATCCGCGGTGCACCAATAGACATCGTCTTCTTTCAGATCGAAGACATATTCATGCGTCATCGAGGTCCAGACCAGATAGCCGCCTGTCGTGTGCAACACGCCTTTCGGCTTGCCGGTCGAGCCTGAGGTATAGAGAATGAACAGCGGGTCTTCGGCCTTCATCGGCTCTGGTGGGCAGGTCGCAGAGATCCCGTCAGCCGCCTCATGCAGCCAGATGTCCCGGCCGGCGGTCATGTCGACCGGATTGCCGGTGCGGCGCACGACCAGCATCTTCTCGACCATGCCGCCGGCCAGCGCGCAGGCCTTGTCGGCATTGTCTTTGAGCGGCACGATGCGGCCGCCGCGCACGCCTTCATCGGCAGTGATCATGAACTGGCTGTCGCAATCACTGATCCGCCCAGCCAGGGCTTCAGGGCTGAACCCGCCAAACACGATCGAGTGGACCGCCCCGATCCGGGCGCAGGCCAGCATCGCATAAGCCGCTTCCAGGATCATCGGCATATAGATTGTCACCCGGTCGCCTTTCTTCACCCCCATGTCCTTGAGCACATTGGCAAACCGGCAGACGGCGCCATAGAGCTGCTTATACGTCACCGTGGCATCATCAGCCGGGTCATCGCCTTCCCAGATCAGCGCCACCTTGTCGCCGCGGCTGGCCAGATGGCGATCAATGCAATTATAAGCCACATTGAGCTCGCCATCGGAAAACCAGCGCACATGCAGGTTGTCCTTGTCCCAGCTGACATCCTTGACCTTGGTATAAGGCTTCGACCAGTCCAGCCGCCGGCCATGCTGACCCCAAAACGCCTCCGGGTCGGCCATCGAGGCAGCATACATCTCGCGATAGCTCTGTGCGCTCAGATTGGCCTTGGACGCAAACTCGGACGGGACGGGATAAACGGGATGATCGGTCATGCAAAAGGCTCCATCGCGCGGGATCAGTTCGAGCCATCACAATGCGGATTTGACTGACGAGGTAAAGTCTTACCTTACGCCAAAAAATGAAGCTGACGCCTAAAGCGGCCTGTCTTCATCCTCGAGGATGCGATGCGCGGCGCCGTCCAGGTCTTCATACTGATCGGAATTCACCGACCACAGAAAAGCCGCAAGACCAAGCGCGCCGAGGCCAAGCGCAACCGGGATCAGATAGACGATGATCTCCATTCAGGCACGCCCCCAATTCATCCGCAATGCATTCACGGTCACAATCAATGACGAGGCCGACATGGCGATCGCAGCAATAAGCGGGGTGACATGGCCGGTCACGGCAATTGGGACAGCAATCATGTTATACGCGGCAGCCAAGCCGAAATTCTGCAGCATCACGCGTTTGGTGCGCTTGGCGACCTTCAACACCGTAACAATCGCAGACAGGCCACCTGCATAGACCGCGTCAGACGCCGACTGAGACACATCCATGGCGCCGCCTGGCGCCAGCGAGGCATGCGCCATGGCCAGAGCGCCAGCATCATTGAGACCGTCCCCGACCATCAGCACTTTCTTTTCAGCCGCCGAAAGCGCAGTCAGGCGATCAACCTTGTCCTGCGGCGACACTTTGGCGTGCCAGGTCGCAATACCAACCTGATCGGCCACTTTGTGCACGGCTTCAGGCGAGTCGCCGGACAGGATTTCCATTTCAAACCCCTGCTCGCGCAGGTCGGCGAACACCTTGCCTGCATCTGCTTGCAACTGGTCCTGAAAGTGGAATTGAACCGCCGCCTGGTCTTCACCTGCAAACCAGAGCGCTGGCCCGCCGGCATCGGATCCAGCTTCAACCCCGACCCATTCAGCCGAGCCGAGGCGATAAGACTTGCCGTCGATCTCGCCCTCGACGCCGAGGCCAGGCATTTCCTTCACCTGGCTAGCAATTGGACCCGCGCCAGCCACGGCCACAATGGCGCGCGACAAAGGATGGCGACTGGCGCGGGCAAGGTGGGCGGCGCGCGACAATTCCGCGTCGCGATGCACCGAGATCAGGCTCGGCGTGCCAAGCGTCAGCGTCCCTGTCTTGTCGAAAACCAGGTGGTCGATCTCGGCAAAGCGCTCGAGCGCATCGCCGGATCTGAGATAAACGCCCTTGCGGAACAGGCGTCCGGACGCCACCACCTGCGCCACCGGCGCAGCCAGCGCCAAAGCGCAGGGACAGGTGATGATCAAAGTCGCAACCGCCACCATGATCGCGTCTCTGACACCGGCGCCGAGCAGCAGCCAGGCAATCAGCGTGACCGCGGCTGTGGTGTGCACAAAAGGCACATAGAGCGAGACCGCCTTGTCAGCGATCTGGCGGTAACGCGCGCGTTTCTGTTCACCGGCCTCCAGCATTTGCGCGATATCGGCAAGCAGGGAATCGGACGTGCTGCCGAGCGCTTCGCCGGTGATCGGGTGATCGAGATTGACTGTCCCCGCATAAAGCGTCTCGCCCGTCTGGATGAGGCGCGGCAGGCTCTCGCCTGTGACCAGGCTTTCATCCACGGTGCTGGTGCCGGAAGCAATCTTGATATCGATCACCGCGCGCTCACCCGCCGCCAGCAAGATCGTATCGCCGCGCCGGACATCTTCGGCGCGCACGCTTTCGACGCTTTGGTCCTGGCCCAGCCGATTTACAGACCGGTTCTGCAACGCCGCAAGATCGTGCGCCGCCGCATGCGCCTGTCGCCGCAACCGGGCGTCAAGAAAGCGTCCGATGAGCAGGAAGAAGAGCAGCATCACGCTGGCATCGAAATAGGCATGATCGCCATCGGCCAGGGTTTCCCAGACACTGACGCTGAAGGCCAGAACCAGAGCCAGCGAGATCGGCACATCCATATTGGCGCGGCCATGCTTGAGCACGGACCAGGCCGACTGGAAGAAATGCCGTCCGCTGAAGACCAGAACCGGGAACGCGATCAGCCCGGAAATGGCGTGCAACGCCGTGCGTGTATCGCTGCCCATCTCGCCATGCCCGCCCCAGACCGAAACCGAGAGCAGCATGATATTGGCCAGAGCAAACGCCGCCACGCCCATGGAAATCAGCAGTGCGCGTTCCTCGCGCTTGGCGGCTTTTTCTGAGCCGTCCTCGGAATAGGCCGAAACGCCATAGCCGAGCGCGGTCACGCGGTCGACGATCGAGTTGGCCGAGGTGGGCCCCTGCCAGCCGACTTTCAATTTGCCGTTCGACAGATTCATGCGGACATATTCGACGCCAGGTACAGCGCCGACCGCAGTTTCGATCTTGGACAGGCAGCCACCGCATTTGGCGCCGCGAACAGAAAGGGTCAGGCTCTTCTGTGCCCCTTTGCTTTGCACGAAGGCGCTATAATCGCTTCCGGCTGAGCGCGTCGGCGGTTCCAGCCCGGACGGGCAGCCGAGCGAACCGGACAGCGCTGCATCTGTCATGACACGATGATCGTTTTGCTGACATTGAACAGAACGGTCTCAGCCGCCGGGTCCATGACATTGATCCGCAGTGACCATTGGCCGGGCGCCAGCGCACCCGCATCAGCGAAATATTCGCCATTCGCCCGGGCACTATAAATGATCGCCTGGTCTGCACCGCGGGTGGCGGTGCGGCGGATTTCCCCGATCACGGCATAATTCGACAGAGGTGCGCCGTCCGCGTCGCGCAGGCGGAAAACGAGCTCACCGTCCTGAAAACCGGCCTCAGCGGTCCAGCCGAGTTCGGCTTGAGCCGCGCGCGCGGACAGGGTGTCATTATAGTTGAGCCCCTGGACATAGGACTTCTTCACATCTTCGCCCGGGAAGCTGGTGATCGCGTGATAGAGAAAGACCCCGTTGACCGCAAACATGACGCCAAAAAAGCCGAGCATAATCAACAGGACATGCCAGCCTTTGAGTTCTCTGCCGGAAGCGGCGGGAGCGGATGTTGCTTGAGCCTCAATCATCGGTTCGGTCCTCTGAAGGATGCACGATTAGTGTCGGTTTCGCCAGTGTCGATATCACGCACGGAGATGGTGATCTGGCGCTGCGGCGTGCCGGCAGGGGCGCTGACCAGGATCCGGTAGCGATCGACACCGTGCGGCTCGACCGGCAATTCCAGCGGCTCGGCGCCTTCATGATCGAACCCGATCACATTGTAAGCGAGGCCGTCTATCCCGGTAATGCTGATTTCCATCTGGCGCGGCTGCGCCAATTTGTTCACCAGTTTCAGCGTGTAGCCGTTTTGAATGTCACCATCAGACAGTTGCACAAAGGGTGGCGAGCGGTCTTTCAGGACATTGGCTTCAATCGTCGCCTTGGTCGCCAGGCCCCAGACCATCAGCACGCTGATGGCCGTGATCAGGAAGGTGTAGAGCACCGTTCGCGTCCGCAGGATGCGATACTTAGGCGGCGTCTGGTGCGCCGCGCGCGCCGCCACGGCGACGTCAGTATCATAAGCGATCAGACCGGTCGGGCGACCGATTTTGCGCATCATCTGATCGCATGCATCAGCACAGAGCGCGCAATGAATGCACTCCAGCTGCGACCCGTCGCGAATATCGATGCCAACCGGGCAGACCTGGACGCACTGGTCACAATCAATGCAGTCGCCGCGTTCATCCCAGCTCTCAGACTTGCGCTTCGGTCCGCGCGGCTCGCCGCGATCAAAACGATAGGTCACGTTCAAGGCGTGTTCGTCGGTCAAGGCCGCCTGAATCCGTGGCCACGGGCACATATAGGTACAGACCTGTTCGCGCATCCAACCAGCTAGAAAATAGGTCGTAACCGTCAGCACGCCAGCAAACCAATAAGCCGATAATGGCGCTTCGCCGCGGAACCAGCCCTGCGCCACGGTTGGCGCATCGTGCCAATACAGAATGAACGCGCCCCCGGTCCAGAACGCGATGATCAGCCAGACTGTATGCTTGCCGAGCTTGCGCCAGGCCTTGTTGAGCGTCCATTTGCCCTTGTCGAGCCGCATGCGGGCAGCGCGGTCGCCTTCGAAGGCGCGTTCCACCCAGATATACAGATCGGTCCAGACGGTCTGCGGACAGGTATAGCCGCACCAGACCCGCCCCAGCAGGGAGGTAACCAAGAACAGGCCCAGCGCGGCCAGGATCAGGAGTCCCGCCAGGAAGTGGATATCCTGTGGCCAGATTTCGATGAAAAAGAAGTAGAACTTCTCGCTTTCAAAATCGGCAAGCACGGCCTGGTTGGGAATGCCTTCGCCGCGATCCCAACGGATCCAGGGCAGCAGGTAATAGACGCCGAGTGTCACGGCCATCACGACCCATTTGACCAGCCGGAACTTACCATGCGCGAGCTTGGGGTAGATCTGCTCGCGCTTGGCATACAGGTCCTTGTGCGGCGGCGGGGTTGGCCCGCCCGAGCCCGCACTCGGATGGATATTAAGCGTTGTCTGTCCCATGACAGTTGGCCTTATTCACCCCCGCCCAGCGTGTGGACATATACGGCCAGCGCCTTGATCGAGGCATCGTCCAGACGATCCTGCCAGGCCGGCATATGCGAATTCCGGGCATTGTAGATCGTATTGTAGATGGCGTCACGCGACCCGCCAAACAGCCATTCCTGGTCCGTCAAGTTCGGCGCGCCCTGGGTCCGGTCTCCCTGACCGTTCGCCCCGTGACATGAAGCACATTGTTGCTGATACAGATCCGCCACGCGGTCAGCAGCTTCGCTGTCATGTTCCTGGCCCGAGACGCGCAGGACATAGTCTGTGAGGTCGCCAATCTCGTCCGTCGTCATCAAGTTGTCGCGACCAAAGGCTGGCATCAGAGAGAAGCGTGTATCGAGATCGGCTTCATGACGAATGCCATGACGCAGCGTGTACTCGATCCCGTCCAGCGTGCCGTCCCAGAGCCAGACATCGTCGGCAAGGGTCGGGTAACCGACCGCACCGCGACCGCCAGCGCCGTGACAGGTGGCACAATTGTCGCCGAACAGGCTTTCGCCCATGGCAAGCGCAAATTGCTGCAGCCCGCGATCGGTTTCGATCTCTTCCAGTGAGGCTTCCAGCAGCGTTGCGGATTGCTCAACCCGCGCCGCCTTGAGATCGGCGACCGCTTCTGCAACCAGGTCACGATCAGAGTGATTGCGCAAGCCGGTGGTGTTGGTGCCCATACCTGGAAGTGCCGGAATGGCGGGCATGAAGATCATGTAGACCACCGCCCAGATGATGGTGCCGTACCAGATATACAGCCACCAACGCGGCAGAGGATTGTTCAGCTCCTTGATCCCGTCCCAGCTGTGACCGGTGGTTTCAATGCCGCTGTGATCGTCAATGTCTTTGATTTGATCAGCCATTGGATGGACCTCCATCGTCGTCTAAAGGCAGCCGCGCGGCGGCATCGAATTTTTGCTGATTTCGCGGCCACAAGGCATAAGCCAGGGCGCCAGCGAACATGAGGACGAAATAGACCAGCCCTCCTGTCTGCGCGAAGCTTGCGAGTAGTTCATACATCGTCTGTAGCCCCTATCGTCTATTGCTGAGATCGTCGGCTTCATAAGTCGAGAAATCGACCAGTGTGCCGGTCATCTGAAGGTAAGCGACGAGAGCGTCCATTTCGGTGATCTCATCCGGATTGCCGTCCCAGTCCCGGGCTTCGACTGTACCTTCGCGGCCAGCCTCAGCTTCGTAGAGCGCCATCAGGCTGTCATAATAATCAAAGCCTTTATCGTTCGGGTCAGCCTGGGCCAGGATGTGGCCTTTGGCATTCTCGATCATCTCGTCGGAATACGGGACCCCGACCAGACGCTCGGTCCGCAGGCGGTCCTCGATGCCATCATATTTGAGCTTCTTGTCCATCAGGAAGGCGTAAGGCGGCATGATGCTTTCCGGCACCAGGGCGCGTGGATCGATCAGGTGGTCGACCTGCCACTCTGCCGAATACTTGCCGCCGACCCGGGCCAGGTCCGGCCCGGTCCGCTTCGAGCCCCACTGGAAGGGGTGGTCATACATGGACTCAGCCGCGAGCGAGTAATGGCCGTAGCGTTCGACTTCGTCGCGCAGCGGGCGGACCATCTGGCTGTGACAGACATAGCAGCCTTCGCGAATATAGATGTCCCGGCCTTTCAGTTCGAGCGGCGTGTATGGCCGCATGCCATCCACTTTCTCGATCGTATTGTCCATGTACATCAGCGGAGCCATTTGGATGATCCCGCCAATCGAGACCACGACCAGAATGCCGATGGTGAGGAGCAAAGAGTGGCGTTCCAGAACGCCGTGATTGTTCGTCAGTCCCATGATACTCCGGGCCTCCTATTCAGCAGGCGCCAACGCAGCTGCGCGTGGCTCTGGTTTTGCGTAAGGATCGTTAGTGGTTTCGAGGTCTTCGGCTTCACCGTGTCCGAGCACTGTACGGACCAGGTTGTAGACCATGATCGCGGCGCCGCTGAAGTAAAGCAGACCACCAAGAGCACGGATCATGTAGCTGATATGCTTGGCCTCGACGGTTTCCACGAAGCTGTATTCGAGGAAGCCATACTCGTTATAGGCACGCCACATCAGGCCTTCCATGATTCCGGCGAACCACATTGAAACCATGTAGAAAATGATACCGATGGTGGAGATCCAGAAGTGCCATTCGACCAGTGACTTGGAGAACAGGCCCTTCTTCTTGTACAGCCATGGCACCAGGCAATAGAGCGCGCCGAAGCTGATATAGCCGACCCAGCCGAGCGCACCGGAATGCACGTGGCCAATGCCCCATTCGGTATAATGGCTAAGCGAGTTGACCGCGCGGACCGACATCAGCGGACCTTCAAAGGTCGACATGCCATAGAATGCGAGCGAGACGACCATCATCCGCACCACAGGGTCGGTGCGCAGCTTGTCCCAGGCGCCTGACAGGGTCATGACACCATTGATCATGCCGCCCCAGCTTGGCATCCACAGCATCACCGAGAAGGTCATGCCCAGCGTCTGCGCCCATTGTGGCAGCGCCGTATAATGCAGGTGGTGTGGCCCGGCCCAGATATAGATGAAGATCAGCGACCAGAAGTGCACGATTGACAGGCGGTAAGAAAAGACCGGCCGATCCACGCGCTTCGGAATGAAATAGTACATGATCGCCAGGAAGCCCGTGGTCAGGAAGAAGCCGACCGCATTGTGGCCATACCACCACTGCGTCATCGCATCCTGGACCCCGGCAAAGACCTGCACCGATTTGGAGCCGGTGAGGCTGACTGGAATCGACAGGTTATTGACAATGTGCAGCATCGCGATGGTGACGATGAAGGACAGGTAGAACCAGTTGGCGACATAAATGTGCGGTTCTTTGCGCTTCCACAGTGTGCCGAGGAAGACGAGCAGGTAGACGACCCAGACCAGGGTCAGCCACAGGTCAACATACCATTCCGGCTCTGCATATTCCTTCGACTGGGTAATTCCCATGAGATAGCCGGTAGCGGCCAGCACGATGAAGATCTGATAGCCCCAGAATACGAACCAGGGCCACATCCCGCCCGCCAGACGGGTCCGACAGGTGCGCTGGACGACGTAAAAACTGGTCGCAAGCAGCACATTGCCGCCAAATGCGAAGATCACCGCACTGGTGTGCAGCGGGCGCAGGCGACCGAAATTGGTCCAGCCAAGCTCAGGCAAATAGAAGATGTTCGGCCAGGTGAGCTGCAGTGCGATCACCACCCCGACCAGAAGACCGGCAATCCCCCAGAACATCGAGGCCGCCACGCCGAACTTGACGAGTGTGTTCTCATATTCGCTTTCATCGAACGGATCGCGATCAACCAGACCGCCGGCCCAGAGGGCCGTTCCGACGACAAAGACCCCGCCTAATAACAGGAAGGTCAGTGCCTGATATTCCATCCCGGCATCCTTGGAATAGGTTGCCATCAGCAATGCCAGGAACAGGAAGACGCTGGTAAGCGCTCCGACCCCTAATATGCTGGTATTATTCCCGCGCCGTGTGGCCCCAATAGTTTCAGTCATCGCCGAGATACACCTCCGTCAGTCCCCGAAAAAAGGGGCGGTTTCAGCTCGGGCGATCCATAACTTTCGCCGCTGTCTGCCTGAATAAGGGAAATCCCCTATGTGCGTGCGCGCCGCACTGGGTAAATACGAAGCCACACGAAACAGAGCGGACACGCATTATGACCAGCTATTGGCAAGCCCTTCTCGGCGCAGCGATGATCGTCATTGGCGGCATCAAAACCTGGCTTCACATGGGCACGATTCCGCTTCTATCGCTGCCCACCTGCAATGGCGAAACGATCAATATCGCACTCGGCAATGCCAACTGGCTCGAGCGCGCGCATTGTTGGGGCTGCTACATGCTGGCAGCTGGCCTGATCGTCATCGGGCTCGCAGCTTACGAGCAATTTGCCAAGCGGCGCTCTGTCGCTTCCTAATTGGATTGATCCGTGCCTGACGCCCGCTACAAAGGTTGGCTGATGTCAGAGCCCCGATCCCCGATTCTCAAGGATTCGTCCGGAAGTTATGGAGACAAGGAGTCTCTGGAACTGCTGATGCAGTCCATTCTCGCTTCAGTCCCGGACGCAATGATCGTGATCGATGAAACCGGTCAGATCCTGGCCTTCAGCGCCGCGGCCGAGCGCCTGTTCGGATATCAGGCGGAAGACATTGCCGGTCAGAATGTCTCAGTCCTGATGGCCGGCGCGGATGAAGCGCATCACAATCAATATATCCACAATTACCTTTCGACAGGTGAGAAACAGATTATCGGCATCGGTCGCATTGTCGAAGCCAGGCTCGCGAATGGCGACAAGATTCCGGTCGAACTGAAAATCGGCGAAGCCAGTATTCACGGACACCGCCTGTTCACCGGCTATATCCGCGACATGTCCGAGCAACAGGCCAACGCCCTGCGCTTGAATGAAATGCAAGTCGAACTTGCCAATTTTTCTCGCCTCAGCGCAGTGGGAACGATGGCTTCGGCCATGGCGCATGAACTGAACCAGCCCCTTACCGCAGTTGCCAATTATCTTGAAGCGGCCCGCGATCTGCTGAATCAGGCAGATCCTGAAACCATGGCTTTCATCCAGGAAGCCCTGGACGCGGCGGCGACGCAATCGATTCGCGCCGGACAGATCGTGCGGCGGTTGCGCGACTATGTTTCTCGCGGCGAACTGGATCTGAGATCCGTGCTGCTGCAGGACGTGGTCGATGATGCGATCTCACTCGCCAAGGTCGGTATTGAGGGGCAGCTGGCGCGGGTGATCTCACGCGTGCCTGAGGATTTCCCGGCGCTTCTGGCAGATCGCCTCCAATTGCGTCAGGTGATCGTGAATCTGGTCAAGAATGCCATCGAAGCCCTGTCGGAAACCGCCAATCCGCAAGTCTGGATCCGCGCTGAGCTGGACGACGGTCTGGCGGTGATCACCGTCGAGGACAATGGTCCTGGCTATCAAGGGCAAGCTGATACCTCTCCCTTCGATGCCTTTAACAGCTCGAAAGCCGGCGGAATGGGACTTGGCCTATCGATTTGTCAGACTATTCTTGATGCGCACGGCACCGACATCGAATATGAACCGTCGCCGCAAGGCGGCGCGGCTTTCAAATTCACCCTTCGCCTGGCAGAAGAAGAGGCATGAAATGAACAATCGCACAGTATTTCTCGTCGATGATGACGAAGCCATCCGACACTCTGCGAGCTTCATGTTGCGTCATGCCGGGTTTCTGGTGAAGACCTTTCCAGACGGCATGTCGTTTCTTGATCAGGTGAGCAGCGATCAGGATGGCTGCATCCTGCTCGACGTTCGCATGCCCGGCATGGATGGCCTGGCGGTTCAGGGCGCACTCAACCAGCGCGGCATCACCATGCCGGTCATTGTCCTGACCGGCCATGGCGACGTCCCGGTTGCGGTCGAGGCGATGAAAGGCGGCGCTATCGAGTTTCTCGAAAAACCGTATGACAAACAGACGCTCGTCACAGCCATCGAAACCGCATTTGAACAGCTCGACGCCCAGACCGCCGATGATCGCAGAAGCAAGGATGCCCAGGCCAAACTGACCGCCCTGACACCGCGCGAGAAAGAGGTTCTGGAATGCCTGGTCGCCGGGCTGACCAATAAAGGCATCGCACAGGCCCTCTCCATCTCGCCGCGAACGGTCGAAATTCACCGCGCGCACATGATGGAAAAGCTCGAGGCTGACAGTCTGTCCTCGGCCCTGCGTCTGGCTTTCGTTGCTGGCCTTGGCACCGAATAATCTGAGGAACACTACCTAGAGACGCAAGCGGCGCGCTGAGGTACGCGTAAGCCATGCTGGAGCCATCCGACTTCCCGACCCGCGATCCGCGCCCACGTTCGTCCAGACTGGTTCTGATCGAAGACGATGAGAATGTGCGCCGGTCGATGACGATGCTGCTGCGAGCCCGTGGTTTTGTGATTGATGCCTATCGAAGCGGCACCGAGTTTCTGACCTTGCAAGGGCGTCATGGCGGCGACTGTCTGCTCATCGATTACAAGATGCCGCGCCTCGACGGCCTGGAAGTCATGCGTCGCTTGCGAGCAGGCAATGACACGACGCCAGCGATCATGATCACGGGGTATTATTCAGACTCCCTACTCGCCCGCGCCCGTTCTGTCGGGTTTGCCCAAGTGCTCGAAAAACCGGCGACGCCAGAAGCCCTCATTCAGATGATCTGTGACACGATCAACTGAGATCACCACCGGCCCCATGCGCGCGCACCAGAACCATTAACGGCTCAGAGCTGAATGCTGGAGGCCAACTCAAAAACATCTTCTGTATCGAGACTCTTGCGGGACGCCTCGACCTTGTCTGGATGCTGGAAGTCCGGCTGGAACCATTTGTGTTCCTGCTCATTGAAAATTGACAGAAGCCACTCGATTGCGGCCATACCAGCAGGGTTTCGGCGCACGCGCTCAGTATAAGTCAGCCAGAACTGAATCGGGGCCAGGGCCGGCAGATGCAGGGGAACGAGATCCGGCTCGACTTCTGCGATATAGCTCGGCAGAATCGCAATGCCGCCGGAATTCGCGGCCAAGGTGATCAAGGCCGTGCCAGAATTCGTGATCACCGAATAATCGATGAAATCCTTGAGTTGCGCGATGTTCTTCGACCAGCGCTCAACCTGATGCACATAAGCGGTATGCATGAGCAATTTGTGATTCTGGAACTCGAAGATCGATTGCGGGTGGCCTTTCTGATCGATGTAATCCTGCGAGGCAAAGCACATATAGTGCAGGGTCCCGAGCCGCTGCGCGATGATTTCAGGATGCGTCGGCTTTTCGAAGACGATCGCCATGTCAGCCTGACGGTGCACCACCTCCTCCACCGCGAGGCCGATTTCCAGATCGACCTGCACATTCGGGACCGAACGGTGAAACTTCGGCATATGCCGGGCGATCCAATACGGGCCGAGACCATCTCCGGCGATAATTTTGACCGCACCTGCGATTGTCGTGTTGTTCTCGGCAACCTGGTCGCCAACCGTTTCCACCAGGCCTTGCATCTTCTGCACCAGATCCAGCAAGCGTTTCCCAGCCGCAGTTAGCTCGACCCCACGCTTGGATCGCTGGAACAATTTGGTTCCCAGTTCACGTTCAAGATCGTTGATGCGGCGACTGACGGTCGGTGTGGATTCGCCCAGTGTTCGGGCAGCAGCGGTCATACTGTGAGCTTCCGCGACGAGGCGAAATACTCTTAGTCTATCCCAGTTGAACCGCTCCGATAACACGTCCTTCCCCCAATATTATGTAATTGACTGAAGTTTTGCGCAGAGAGCAGGTTTAATCCAGAGCAAAACTGCATTTTGAGCCAGACAAACAAGCTTCGAAGGATCGCTCTAAACCCTTGCCTGCCGCTGTCTGACACAGGCGCGCGGCAAGAATAGCCGGGCGAGACATGCGCAAGCAGGCGAGCCGGTCTAAATGATTGAACCGGGTTCCAGCTGCGAGCGGCGTGCGGCAAAGTCACCTCGAAGCAACGAACTTCGAGGCACCAGAGCTTGAATGAGTCGAGGTTTTTCTGGACCTGACCAGGGGTGCCGGCGCGCCTGCGCACGCCGGATCACAAGCCAGTGCCGGGTCGCTATTTCTCGCAGAAGCGCTTAGCGCCCTTTTTTACCGAGTCCGATTTTCTTGGCGAAATCCGAACGACGACGCGCATATTCGGGGGCAACCATAGGATAGTCTGCTGAAAGTCCCCAGCGCGCACGGTATTCGTCCGGCGACATATCATAATGCGTCCGCAGGTAGCGTTTCAGCATTTTCAGCTTGGCGCCGTCTTCCAGACAAATGATGTGGTGATCGGTGACCGACTTCTTGATCGGCACAGCAGGATCAGGCCGCGGCGCCTCGGTGCTGGCATCGGCCAATTCACCGAGCTTGGCGTGCACCACTTTCAACAGTCCAGGCAGGTCTGACGGGCTGATAGCATTATTGCTGACATAAGCAGCGACAATATCAGTTGCTTGCGTCAGTAAATCTAGATTTGAAACAGAATCATTCGCAGAGTTTGTCATTCGCCATGGTTACAAACATGTATTGCCGATTGTCTAATAAATGCTTGGAAATACTGGATCGATTGCAGATTTATATATTTGGCGCGGCAAATCGTTTCAAATATATAGTATACTACCAGGATTGTTTCATCTGGTTTACAACTAGACCTGAACGTATATCAACAGAATTGATACCGTCAGGGCTGGACGTTACCAGCCACCGCCGCCGCCACCACCACCGCCGCCGCCGGAAAATCCTCCACCGCCGCTCCCCGAAGAGCCTGAACTCTGCGGCAATGCGGTCGAGACTCCTGTGCTCATACCCGACACCATATTGTCAGTCATGCCGCCAATCGAACCGAATGTGCGCGCACTCATATTCGTCCAGGCCGGATCATAATCCTTGGCGACATCCGGGATCAGCCGCTCAAAATGCTTGGTCCAGGGCTTCTCCACCCCCAGCGCAACGGCATAAGGCAGGAATGTTTCATAACGTTCCATGGTCATCGGTGGCGGCGCCTCTTCGCCAATCTTGACCGCATTGAGCTGCAGCTTTTCGGCTTTCTCCATATACAGCCGGAAGCCTTGCAAGTGGCTGCGAATATCCTCTCCCTTCTCGGTTGTCGCGGGCATCAAATACATGAACAGCCCATTCAAGCCGGCCAAGGCGACGACGAACAGTGTATGCCAGCCGGACCAGCCGGACGCCTGGGCCACCGCAAACACGATCGCGCCAAGGCTCAGCGCTGCGCCCGCGATCACATAGCCGAGATTCCATTTGAAATATGGCGCCCCATATTTGCCCGATAATGACTTGCGAAACTTCGTATAGGCCTTGGTGAAATCAGCATCATATGTCTTGCCAAGTTCGACGTTGGCGCCATCCGCGAACAGTCGGCTGTACAGATTTGACAGGTCCGCTGTCAGCGCAGCGCCGGATCCCGCACTCTGCCTCGACAAGGTTGTCTTCTTCTTGTCCGCCTTGTCCACATCGATGCGCATGAATCCCCTGGAGGCCAGAAACATCAGGCTTGCGATCAGACCATCATGGCCGCGAAACCCGCGATAATAGATATGGTGAGCAGCTGCTGGAGAATACCCTTCGGGCGGCTCATATTGCGGAAAGACCGGCCCTTTCGGCGGGTCTCGTCCCACCCGGTCAAAGCTGCGAAGGTAAAAGATCAAAAGCCCAAAAAAGGAGGCAATGAGCGCCGTGAGTGCGCCATTGCGAGCCCACCAGAGCCAACCTTTGTCGGCCAGCGACGGCGGATCGATCAAACCCTTCTCGATCGTGACAGACACGGTCAGCCCCTCACGAATGTCGAGTCGACGGGTCGTGTCGAAGACATGAGAGGCGCCGTCTCGCCGGTAAGTGTAGTCGCGCCCTGGACTGCCCTGGCGACCGGTATAGGCATTCACTTCGATCGCGCCCGCCCCATCCGGAAAGCGTATTTCAGCCCGGGCCTTTTGGATGGGAAACAGCCAATAACTGCCTGTCGCGTTCCAGAAGATTTCATCGAACTGCTCGCTGTAACGAACCATGTTCTTCACCCGGTAGCGCAATTCGTACTGGTGGATGCGGTGCTCGAGAAAGACGTCCGGATCGCCAATCTGCAATCGCACAGCATTGCCGTCAGTCTCTCGCGCGTAGGGCTCGCGTTGGCCGTCTTTTCGGATGCTGACAATTTTGTAGCGATAAGGCAGCCGTCCGGTCCCGTCCGCGTCGAGATAGTAGGCCGGCAAGTCGCGAAAGATGCCGCGCCTGATATCGCGCCCCTCGACGTTCACATCGATTGTCTCTGTGACGATAATATCGCCATCTTTCTCGACCTCGATCAGCGTGGTGAAATTGACGATCTCTTCCTCGGCCAGCGTTTGCGCGCTGCACCAGAGGGCGAGTCCGAGCAGGGCCAGCGCGCGGGCCAGGCGCAGCATCAAGGCGCTCCCCCCAGATCAATCTCGGGCAGCGCACGGTCGCTCATCTGAATTTCAAAGAAATGGCGCCGGGCAAAGCCGAACAAGCCTGCGACCAGATTTCCGGGAAAGCTCTCGACCGCGACATTCATCTCGCGCACGGCGCCATTATAGAAACGCCGCGCCATCTCGATTCTGTTCTCGGTTTCGGCAAGCTCTGATTGAAGCTCCAGGAAATTCTCATTCGCTTTCAGGTCCGGATAGGCTTCGGCCAGCGCCATGAGCTTTCCGACCGGCGCCGCCAGTTCGCTTTCCTTTGAGCCGCGCGTCCCGGGATGATCACCGGCCTGCAACGCTGCATTGCGTTTCATGATCACATCTTCGAACAATTGCCGTTCATGGCTGGCATAGGCCTGAACCGTGGTCACCAATTGTGGAATAAGATCGCCGCGGCGCTTCAGCTGCACATCAATATCGGCCCAGCCATTATTGACCATATTGCGTTTGCCGACGAGCTGATTGAACAGAATGATCACGCCGGCGAGAAGCACGACCAGGATCCCGAGAACCACGTAAAGCGCTGTCATAGCCACAGACCCCTTTCTCCTGTGCGGGATCAGGCTTACGGCATTCATCTGAATTGTGAAGAGTGCGCTTGATCTCTCTTGCATGTCAGGTCTTGCACTGTTTCGATTGCCAGCGCCCTGACCGCAGTCTAGATCGAATTTATTGTCTAAATAACTGGGAGAGAAGGGCATGGCAGAGGCCGCCGCACAGGCAGAGACAAAAGGTTTTCTCGGCTGGGTTGAAAAAACGGGCAATAAACTCCCCGACCCGGTCTTTATCTTCTTCTATTTGATCATTCTGTTGATCGGGATTTCCATCGTTGCAGAGCTGGTCAATGTGTCGGCTGAACACCCGACCCAATTGAACCCGGATGGCACCCCGGTGGTCGAGGAAGCGGTCAGTCTGTTATCCGCTGAAAACATTCAGCGCCTATGGGTCGACATGCCCAAGACCTTCACCCACTTCCATCCGCTCGGATATGTCCTGGTGGTGATGCTGGGCGCTGGCGTCGCTGAGCGTTCTGGCCTGTTTGCAAGCGCCATTCGCGGCGCCGTTCGTAACGCGCCGAAACTGCTGCTGACGCCGCTGGTCGCCTTGATCGCGATGTTGTCCAACCACGCCGCGGATGCCGGCTATGTGGTGATGATCCCGCTCGCTGCGATCATCTTCGCGTCTGCTGGTCGTCACCCGCTGGCTGGCATCGCGGCCGCATTCGCAGGCGTATCTGGCGGGTTCTCTGCCAATATCGCCCCCGGCCAGCTGGATGCCCTGCTCTATGGCATCACCGAGACGGCTTATGATGCAAGCTCGATTGATGCCGGCTGGACCATGAATATTGCTGGCAACACCTATTTCATCATGGCCCTCCTCTTCATCTATATGCCGATTATCTGGTACGTGACCGATCGCATTATCGAGCCACGCCTGGGCAAATGGGTGCCGGATGAAGGGACTGATGCGGCCAGCTATGGCGATGAAAACAAGCCGCTGACGGGCGAGCAGAAGAAAGGTCTCGCCTGGGCGGGCATTGCTGTGCTCGGCGTCTGCGCGCTCTGGGCCCTGATGACGTTTGGCCCCGGCACGCCGCTGATTGATGAGAATGCGTGTGCAGGCGAGGCTGCTGCAGCAGGCACCTGTAGCCCGATCTCTAATTATGGCCCGTTCTTCCGCTCCCTGGTTGGCGGATTCCTGGTTCTGTTCCTGGCCGCAGGCTGGGCCTATGGCGCCGCAGCCAACACCATCAACAATCACAAGGACCTTGTGAACATGATGTCGGAAGCGATGAAGGATATGGGCTATTATCTGGTCCTCGCCTTTGCCGCAGCCCACTTCGTTGCCATGTTCGGATGGTCTAACCTTGGCCTGATCACAGCGGTGCATGGCGCCGATGCGATCCAGTCGAGTGGCCTGCCGCTGCCAATCGTGCTGGGCATGATCGTGCTGTTCTCGGCGCTGCTCAATCTGTTCGTCGGTTCGGCCAGCGCAAAATGGGCCTTGATGGCGCCGGTCCTGGTGCCGATGCTGATGCTGCTCGGGATCAGCCCGGACGGCGCAACCGCCGCCTACCGTGTCGGCGATGGCGCAACCAATATCATCACGCCGCTAATGGTCTATTTCCCGCTCATCCTGGTCTTCGCCCAGCGCTGGAAAAAGGATTTCGGCCTCGGCAGCCTTACCGCGATGATGATCCCCTACTCGATCTGGTTGCTGATTTCCGGGGTCATCCTGATGATGATCTGGATCTTCCTTGGCCTGGATCTTGGACCGGGCGCGCCGGCGCAAATCCCGATCCCGGGCGCAAGCTAGAGCCCGAGCGCCTGGCGCTTCAATTCGAAATCTTCCGGAACTGGCGCCTCGAGCGCCAGTTTCTTTTTGTCCGGCAAGCCAAGCTCAAGCCCCGTTGCATGCAACATCAGGCGCTCGGCCTGCGGCGCGCGAGGCCCGTAAATCTTGTCGCCGAGGATAGGACAGCCCATCGCCGCCAGATGCGCGCGGATCTGATGCATGCGACCGGTTTCAGGGCGCGCCTCGACCAGGGCATGACCGCCCGAGCGCGACAGCACAGTCCAGGCGGTGCGCGCAGGGTCTGCCCCGGCTGCAACCACGCCTGGCGCGACGGAACGGCCGGTCTTGATCAGGGCGATCTCGCAGACGCCCTGATCCTTGCCAGGCAGGTCACCTGATACCAGCGCCAGATAGCGCTTTTTCACCCGGCGCTCGGCAAATTCTGTCGACAAGGCGGCAATGGCTGGCTTGGTTTTGCCGGCCAGGATCAGCCCGGACGTGCCTGCATCGATGCGGTGAATCAGCTGTGGTCGCTTGCCGTTCGAGCGCGCGAACGTCCACAGCAAATGATCCAGAGACGTCCCGCGATTGCCGCGGGTCTGCACGGCAAGCCCGGACGGCTTGTTGAATGCCAGCAGATATTCATCCTCATAGATGACCAGGCTGCGCATGAAGGCCTGTTGATCCGCAGCAATATCGGGGATGGGGCGATTGCGCATCAGAGCTGGCTTTCGATCAGTCTTGGCGGGCTGGCTCAGGCATGCACGGACATGCCGCTGACAATGATGGTCGCGAACACGATCGTCGCTGTGACATTGGTCCAGAAGAACAGGATCAGAAATGTCCGCAGGCCCGACATGAACCAGCCCGAAGACCCGGCGATCATCAGGCTGCGCCAGAGATAGACCAGGAAGCTGATCCCGTAGAGCCAGAAAACGATCCCCGGCAATACCGGTCCGGCAAACATTATGAACGCGCCAGTCAGATAGATCCAGGAATGCAAATGCAAGGCGTGGACAGCATGATCATAGACATATAGGCGCCGCCGCCAGACATGGAGCAAGACCAGGGCAATGATGGTCAGCGGCACCATCAGAATGCTCAGACGCGGCAGCCATTTCTCAATTTCCGCGGCAAACTGATCCGGGCGATTAAGGACTGCCACAATCTGGTTTTCAATATCGCCTCTGAACTCTTCTGGCGCATCGACACTGATATTCGCACGCTCCAGTCGCGCCTCGGTCTCCGCATCCAGTTCGGGAATCTCAGGCGCTTCAGTGAGACTGGTTTCAATGTCCGCGCGGGTTTCATCATCGATGCTGTTCAGCCACTGGCCCGGCGTGACGACAGTGAACAGCATCAGATAGAATAACAGACTGGCAAGCAGGAACATCCGGAACGGCGGCACGTAGCGCGCGCGTTTGCCTTCAGTATAATTCTTGGTCAGCCGTCCCGGGCGAAACAGCAGGACCGGGAGTGTCTTGGCCAATCGTCCATCGAGCGTGAACGTATCTGCAATGGTTTCGCCCATTAGCGACCAGATTGGCCGATGGAAGCTCGCCGCCAGCTGGCCGCACTTCGGACAGTATTTTTCCTCGACCGGGCCGCCGCAATTGCGGCAGGGCTCGCCGCTGAGGTCAGCCGATTGCCGGGTCGTGAGCCCGCCTGCAGACGCGGCCCCCGCGATTTCGAGTTCTACGGACATAATCCTCCCCCGAGTCTGTCCTTAATCGGTTGCTTCAGCGCCTTCCTCTGCCGCTTGTGGGGCCGGGCACAGCCAGCGTGAGCGGTGATTATCTTCGGCGTTTTCGGCCCAGCCATCAAGCTTCGGGTCAACCAGGTTCTTGGTCACCTGGAACCACATCGGCGTGATCGGATGATCTTCGAGCATGATTTTCTCGGCTTGCGCAAACAAAGCTGCGCGGGCCTGCAAGTCGCGCTCCTGGCTCGCTGCTTCGAGCAGGCGGTCATATTCCGGGTTGGAATAATTGCCGTAATTCTGCTGACCGGTATCGCTGTCGAGCAGATACAGGAAGTTTAGCGGGTCATTATAGTCGGCCAGCCAGGCGCCGTCAGAGACCTCGAAATTGCTCTGACGCAGATCCGCATAAAGCACTTTGGTGTCCTGGCGCAGGATCTGGGCATCGACCCAAGGCGCAATCTCGTTCCAATTGGCCTGCGCCACAGGCGCCGCTTTCGGATTGTCATCGGTGGAACGGTGCTTGAATTCCAGCCGCAGCGGATTGCCCGGCCCATAACCGGCATCTTCCAGCAGGCGGCGGGCCTCAGCCAGACGCTCCGGACGGCTGAGCGATTTCCACGAGACTTCCGGACGCTCCGTCTCGTAATTATTGATGCCAGGCGGAACGAAACTATAAGCCGGCACGAAACCCGGCGTCAGCACGTTCTCGACCAGGTATTCCCGATCCAGCGCCATAGACAGCGCCTTGCGGACGCGAATATCGTCAAATGGCGCTTCGCTGGAATTGAAGCTCCAATAGGTGGTCAGCAAGCCTGGCGTGGTGCGCGCCCAACCCGGCAGGCGACGATCCAGCTCGGCCTTGCGCCCGCCATCAAAGGCATTGTTGATATCAAGCTCCCCGGCTTCAATCCGGCGTTCCACCGCGGCGAGGTCTTCCAGCTCGAAATAGCTGACACGCTCGAAGCACAGCGTATCGGCTTCATAGAAGGCCGGGTTCTTCTCGACCACGAGCTGGTCGCCGGTCACCCAGTAGACCAGCTTGTACGGTCCGTTGACAACGATGTTGTCTGGCTGAACCCAGGCCTCGCCATATTGTTCGACAATGTGCCGGGGCACCGGATAGGTTGTGTAATGGGTCAGCAGGCCCAGCAAGTAGGGTGCAGGCTCTTCCAGCGTGATTTCGAGTGTGCGGTCATCAATTGCGCGCACGCCGAGTTCTTCCGGCGCGATCCGCGCTTCGTTGAGCGCCTGGGCATTCTTGATGATGTAGAGCAGCGATGAATATTGCGAGGCAATCGCCGGGTCCTGAATGCGGCGCAGGGCGTAGACAAAATCCTCAGCCGTCAGCGGCGTACCGTCTGACCAGGTCGTGTCGCGGAGCGTGAAGGTCCAGATCAGGCCATCGTCAGAGGTCGTCCAGCTTTCTGCCATCGCCGGAATGACCTGACCGTCCGCCGTGTGCTGGGTCAGCCCCAGGAACATGTCGCCGATGATGATATTCTCCCAGGCCGCCGAAGATCGGTGCGGATCAAGCGTATCGACTTTGGCAGAAATACCGCGCCGCAGCGTCAGCGTATCGTCGCCGCTGCCGCCGCCTCCACAAGCAGACAAGGCAAGCGCGACGGCAATCGCAGTTCCAGCAAAAAGGCGGTTCAAGCGCATGGAGGGTCTCCTGGCGAAAAGAGTTTGTTTGCAAGTAACTATGTTTCAGACAAAACCGGGTTTGCCTAGGTCACACCTGTCACAGCCAAGTGATTAGCGGCGGCGGATGAATCCGACAAATCCGAACAGTCCGGCCAGCAGCGAGCCGATGCCGCCAGCGACAACCGTGATCGGGCTGACCGATTTTGCAATCGCGATCGCCTGACCGATGCGCGAGACATCGACCTGCACTTCGTCATGGAACGTGCGCAATGGCAGGGCCTGGCCGTCGAGATTGGCAAACAGTTCGATCACAAGTTCCTGGCTGCCGACCGCTGTCGGCGTTACCTTCCAGCGCCAGACATTCTCGGTCACGGGTGAGATCAGCTGGGTCTCTGGTGTGATGGCTCTGACTTCGAATGTCTCGCCAGATACGAGCGCGGTCATGGATGAGGAAATCTGGGCTTCGCCCTCGACCACATTGCCGCGTCCGGACAGCGCGTCGGTTGCAGTGTCGTCGCCGGTCGCATCGACCGCCAGCGTGACCGTGAACTCCCGTCCGAACTGCGCCTTAGAAGGCGTCTCATGTGCGATCGGCACGGTGCGCAGGGCGCTCATCATGTCGCCGCCGACTGAAGCGACACCAAAGAATTCATCATCACTGGCCGCAGACTCCACCGACATGCTGCGCGCCCCCGGGCTGCGGCTCACAACCGGCTCAGTTTTGGACGAGGTGTCAAACCCGTTGCTACCCGCCGGCGCCGTTGCCGCGCGTTCGGGTTCGTCTTGAATCTGAAAATACTGGTAGCCGCCAAAAGCCAGGGCAGCGAGGCCGATGAGGATCAGCAAAAGAAAAAAGAAGCGGAACATGACGTGATAATCTCCCCGATCACGTGAAGAGCGTATCACAAAAATCTGGCTTAAAAACCCGTCGCTTTTGAGGCGGGATCATTCATCTTGCAGCCGGATTGCCGCGCGCGCGCCTAAACCGCCCGCTCTTTCGTCGCCGAGAAGCGAATGTCGGGGTTCTTTTCCTGGGCATAACCGACATCCCAGGCATTCTTGGCGAGATAGACCGGGGCATCATCAAGATCAGTGCCGGAGGCCGACTTGTTCTTGTCGAGGAAAGCGGCCAGCACTGCGTCATCATCACAATGGATCCAGCGCGCGACATTGTAAGGCGCGTCCTCGAATACCACGTCGAGGCCGTATTCATTGACCATGCGCTCGGCCATCACATCAATCTGCAGGGCGCCAACCGCGCCAACAATCATGTCCGAGCCAATCGCTGGTTTGAACAATTGCGTCACACCTTCCTCGGCCAGGCCTTCCAGCGCCTTGCGCAAATGCTTGGCCTTCATCGGGTCTGTGGTACGAGCCCGGCGCAGGATTTCCGGGGCGAAGTTCGGGATTCCAGCAAACTTGATATCGCCGCCTTCCGACAGGCTGTCGCCCACCCGCAATTGTCCATGGTTCGGCACGCCGATCACGTCACCGGCATAAGCGGTCTCGGCAATCTCGCGGTCCTGGGCCAGGAACATTAGCGGGTTGTGAATATTGATCTGTTTGCCTTCGGCTGTCTTCAGCCGCATACCGCGTTTGAACTCGCCTGAGCACAGGCGCAGGAAGGCCACGCGGTCGCGGTGGTTCGGATCCATGTTCGCCTGGATCTTGAACACAAAACCGGCGACGCCCTTATCGTCTCGTTTCAGCAGGTGCTCGGCATCCTTGCGGTGACAGGCTTGCGGGCGCGGCGCCGGGGCAAACTCCTCAAGCACAGCGAGCAACTCGCCGACCCCGAAATGGCGCAGCGCCGTGCCGAACACGACAGGCGTCATATGCCCCTCGAGGAAGGCCTGTTTGTCGATCTTGGGCAGCATTTCCACCGCCATCTCAGCGCCCTCTTCCAGCTCTTCCAGCGCACTCGGGTCAACCTGGTCGCGGACGGTGTCGAGCGCCACGCGCGGCGACTCGCCCGGCGTGAGGCCTTGATCAGCAGTCTTTTTGGAATAATGCAGAAACTCGCCCGTGCGCAGGTCAGACATGCCGCCAAAGCGCTGTCCGGACGCGGCCGGCCAATAGAGCGGCGCGCAATCCAGCTGCAACTGATCCTGAATCTGATCAAGCAGCTCAAGCGGGTCGAGGGCCTCGCGGTCCAACTTGTTGATGAAGGTGACGATCGGAATATCGCGCAAGCGGCAGACTTCGAACAGTTTCAGCGTTTGCGGCTCAATCCCCTTCGCCGCATCAAGTACCATGATCGCGCAATCTGCGGCGGTGAGTGTTCGATACGTATCTTCGGAGAAATCCTCGTGGCCCGGCGTGTCGAGCAGATTGTAGACATTGCCGCGATGCTCGAATGTCATCACCGAGGCGCTGACCGAGATGCCGCGATCGCGTTCAATCTTCATCCAGTCAGACGTGGTTCGCCGGCGTTCGCCGCGCGCAGCGACTTCGCCCGCGGCGCGGATCGCGCCGCCCGCCAGAAGCAGGTTTTCGGTCAGCGTGGTCTTGCCCGCATCCGGGTGAGAGATGATCGCAAAGGTGCGGCGGCGGCCTGCTTCTTCTGTCAGGGACATGTGAAATCTCGATATTGATCAGGCCGTGCGGTTAACCGAAAACGCGAAGCGCTTCAATCGATGCTTCTGCGATCCATGGCGTTCAGGCGCGCTGGCGTTCTCCGCCATCATTGGCGGCCCCGGCCTGAAACGTTTCAAGCACCAGTTGCGGCACATGTTTCAGGCGCGCTTCGAACAATCCGCCCGGCGTCGGCATCAGGATCAGGCTGTTGGCGCCGGTCTTGGAAATGATCAGAGCGCCAAGGTTTTTCAGCAACTCACCATCGGCCGCAGAGGTTTGGCCGATCCAGGGATGCAGCGCCTGCTTGACGAACTCGACAGCATCAGACGCCCGCAATTTGCGCGGGTCGCCGCAGCCCATTTCGCGCCAACGGGCAAGCACTCTCGCCTCCGGCGCTTCGATCTCAATGACCGTGTCATTCAGCAAAAACAACATGGTTCGTCCCTCACTCCAGGCCCATGTCGATCATTTGCAGTTAACGAACCGTTACAACGCGTGATTGAAACGCTTATTCGATCGGCTCGGTCAGGAAATGGCGCCCGTCGCGGTCCTCGATTTCGACAATCCAGAGATCTCGGTCGCGCTCCCGCGCGCGG
Source organism: Henriciella sp. (assembly GCA_965212615.1). Lineage (GTDB taxonomy): Bacteria > Pseudomonadota > Alphaproteobacteria > Caulobacterales > Hyphomonadaceae > Henriciella. The sequence goes on along the minus strand of OZ243114.1, from coordinate 3,162,972 downwards.
GTAATATAGGCGTCGACATCGGATTCTTCCGGCCCGACGCCTTGTGCCACCAAGTCAACAAAGACCCGCGTGCCCTCCATTGACGTGCGCGGCACAAATGCATGTGCTTCGCCGCCGAGATTGGCGACCTTGATCAGGACATCGCCGCGCGAGTCTTCGCCGCGTTGCAGAACAAAGGCTGAAGCGCCGGCAACCTGGGCGCGGCGCATCAAGGCTTCGACCCAGACCCGGGTCGGCAATCGCTCATCAAACATTCAAACGCATCCCAACCATCACTCCGCGGCGCGCTTCTGGCTTTCGCTCAGGGCCGGGATCGTGACCGTGACCGTGGTGCCTGCGCCAAGTGCGGTTTCTATCTTCACCTTGCCGCCCTGCATTTCGGCAAGGCGATGCACAAGCGCAAGGCCAAGCCCGGTGCCAGCCCGCCCCTTTGAATTGCGGCCTTGTGAAAACGGGGCTGCGATCCGCGCCAGGTCATCGGCATCCATGCCGGCCCCTGTGTCGCGCACTTGTATAATGGCCTGGTCATTCTTCACGTCCGACACCAGCGTGACTGTGTCGCCCGCGGCCGAGTATTTGATCGCATTGGAGACCAGATTGTCCCAGATCCGCCGCACCGCGCCTGCATCAGCAAGCGCCAGCACTTCATGGTCGCAGATCATGCGCAAGCCAATCCCTGCCTTGTCGGCCACAGCCTGGGATTGTCGCATCACGCTTTCGCCACTGGCGGCAATATCCATTGGCGCAAGGTCCAGTTCATAAGCGCCGGTCTCCGAGCGGGCATAGCCCAGCATGTCCTCGACCAGGCGCAGCAGCGTTTCGCCGCTCTCCCGGATGAGGCCGGGATAATCCTTGTATGCATCCGGCATCGGGCCGCGGATTTCGGCGTCCATCACATCAGCAAACCCGATCACCGCATTGAGCGGGCTTTTCAGGTCATGCCCCAAGCCAGCGAAAAAATGAGTGCGCTCGAGCACCGCGTCCGCGGGGCTTGCCTGGCCGCTTTGCATCGGCGCCAGGATGACCAGTTCGCCGGACGCCGTTTTGAATCGCAAGACACTGAGCTGCGCACTTTGGCCATCGACCTGCGCAATGATCTCGGTACTGCCGGGCGGCAGCAATTTGTCTATCACCACGCCGATGCGCAGGCCTGCAAGATAATCCTGCTGTCCCCAGATCGAGCGGATACGTCCGAGCTCGGACACATTCATGATCAGGATCTGGTCTCGATTCGGGGCAGCCAGTTTGGCGTCCTGCGGGTCAGATTGAGACAAAACGACAGACGCTGCAGGCGTCTTGCGGGCGCCATTGAACAGCGAGAAAATTTGCAAACCGATAAGTATGGTAAACAGCCCCGCCCCGAACAGCACACCTGATTGCCCACCCGTGAGTGTTACAGCCAGCGCACCGAGTCCGGCCAGCAGAATCCCGCCGAGAAGCCGGTAACTGTTAACCGGGTTCCCGCGATCTCTGCGGCTGATCTTAACGGATTGGTCAGGTCTGTTAGGCATTTTCCTTATCGTGGATTCATTAATTATGCGGCAGAATCCGAATTTCAGCAGATGCTAGCCTTTGCGGGACGCAAAAGATAGGCCAGTGTCTCGGTCGTAGAGTGAGGAGCTATTCATGACCAAACGAACGATAATGACTGCCATTGCAGCCATTGCCGGCCTGACCCTTCAGGCAACAGCGCAAATGGTCACGCCGGCTCCCCAGCAGGTCTCTGCGACGACAGCTGAGTCTGATCCGCTGGCGCGGGCAGCGGCGCTTTATGCGACCTATCAGGGCGATGTCACAGACGTGAAGACCAATGGCTTCACGTCGGCCCGCGATATTGAAACCTCGCTGAACAATCTTGGCGGACACAATCCGGAACAGCTGACGCAAGGCTGGATGGCCTATTCAGCCCTGGTCGCGGCGCAAAACCCTGAATTCCGCGCCGCTGTGCTCGACATTGAGGGTTATTATGGCCGCGACATGCTGATGACCGGCATGCAGAACGACATTCGTTACGCGCGCACACTGAGCGGTGGCAATGCCGCGGTGAACCAGGCCCTGACCGCCGTCAACGCCGACAGCGACCGCCTCATCGGCGCAGCCGCATTCGTGAAAGAACAAGCCTACAGCCTGCAAGCTGCGGGCTGGGCCAAAGGCCGGGTTGGAAATTCTGGCGCCAAGGCCTCGACCCTGTTTGCATCGACGCAAACCGGTATCCCGGCGCGCAATGCCATGGTTCAAGCCATGCACTCGCCTGAAATCAACACCGTGTTCCAGCAAGCCGGTCAATCTGGCGCCCCATCGGTCTGGGAAAGCGTCAGTGGCGCCGCCAACACCATTCGAGTGCCCGCTGTGGTCTCAAGCCTCGGCCAGTCCAACCGCATCGCGCGCGGCAAGGAGCCGATTGCAGACCGCATCACCACTCTGGCTGCTTATCGCATCCTCAGCGCTGATCCGATCAAGGCCGGTTCAATGCGCCAGGCCATGAGCGAGCGTGAAACGCAAGGCTGCCTGAACATGGCCAACCTCAATCTTCAGCAATGTGTGGCTGCGGCCCACAAGCATTATGAAGTGCCCTTCTGCATCGGCGAGCATGCGCTGTCAGATGTCGGCAAATGCATTGGTAAAGTCACCAATTAGGAAACCATCTCCACTCATGCAAAGCCCCTGGCCTCAGTTCCAGGGGTTTTCTTTTGCCTGTTTATCACCCAAATGCGCCTGATGACGATTACAGAACGCGCCGCCGACATTGAAGACGAGTTTGCCTTCCTGGACGACTGGGAAGACCGCTATGCGCATATTATCGACCTCGGCAAATCCAATCCGGCGCTGGCCCCTGGCGAACGCACCGAAGAGACCAAGGTCAGAGGCTGCGCCTCGCAGGTCTGGATGGTGATCACGCCGCGCAGCGATACGCGCCTGGACATCCGGGCGGAAAGCGATGCGATGATTGTGTCAGGCCTGATAGCGCTACTGGTACGCCTGTTCTCTGGTGCAGAACGATCTGAAATCACCGCGTTTGATGCGAACGCCTTTCTCGACAAGATTGGCGTCACCGGCGCCTTGAGCGCGCAGCGTTCGAATGGGCTGGCGTCGATGCTGGCGCGGATCAAGCAAACCGCCGCTGCGGCTTAGGCCCCTGCTTTCACTTTCAACGCATAGACCTCGTGCAATGCGCGCATGGCAGCGATAGCGCGGCCTTCGACCAAAGACGGTCGAATCCCGAGCCGGCGCGCCAGGCCGGCGCGCGTCTCTTCGCCCAGGATCAATCGATCGAGCAGGTAGACCGTTTCGTCGCCGAGTTCAGCCTGGACAATTCTGAGACAAGACTGCGCGCGGACCGCCAGATATGAGACACTGAAGGCTTGCGGCCCTTTTCCGCCATCAATCCGGCCGCCAAGCGCCAATCCATCCCAATTCATTCCGCCTGCAGCGCCCGCGTGCGCGGCGCAGGCCAGGTCAGCGCGATAACGCTGGCCGGTTTCGCAGATCAGGTTGCGCAAGGCGCGGTCCCGGCAATGCGTGACCATCAGCTCGATCAGAGGCGCGCGCCGGGACGATTGAGCCTGTATCAGGCGTTTCGCGCTCGGCGTGGCAGACGGCGCGGCAAGAACAGATGCCCGGCAAACAAGTATAGGCGGCGTGTCATCGCCCCAGGATTGCAGCATGCCGCGGAGGCGCAGGAGGTCGATTTCGGTGCTCGTCATGACCCCAACCCGGCGCGCGCGGCGGTCTCTGCCGCGCCATACGCCCCACCGATCTTGACCAATCTGTGAGGCCATTCCGCCCCGTTGCAAGACACGCATCAAGTGCGCATTCATGGGCTGGTCTCGCTCAGCAGTGCGACGGTGGTGATGCCCCTCTCAAGCGTCTCAAGCCAGGCATCAAATTCGGCTTCATCGCGCATTTCCTCGATCTTGTGGCAGGCATGAGCGACCGTTGAACGATCACGATCGAACGCATTCGCAACGCGTGACAGGCTCATCTCCAATCCGACATGAGACAGGTACATCGCCACTTGGCGAGCCTGGACCATATCCCGCGGTCCACGGTCGGGCATGAGGATATTTTCTGCCTTCAGCTCCAGTGCATACCCGACCAGGCTGGCCGCCAGATAGGCATTGTTGCGATCGATCCTTTGCTGAGCTCCCACTCTACAATCTCCTTCCCGCCACCGGGAAAGGAACTGTATCATGGCCCAAATGGTGTAGGATTACTTTCCTATCTCTTGAGCAATGAACGAAATAGAATCAAGCCGCTAGTGTATGGCGGGAGCGTAATTCACTGTGGGACTCGCTGCCGCGCTCCTGGCGCATGCGATCTCTGGGGACGAGCGTGTCATGGCACAGGACGAGCGCCCGACTGGCGGCCGAATGAAGCGGCAGTCGCAGCCAGGCATGGCAATCTGTATCGCGCTCGATCAGTCCGCCGACCGGGCGCAATTGGTCCAGCGCGCTGGACAGTCCGAGCGACCACATATCGCTGATCGGTGGATCGAGTTCGTCAATCCAGCGCCCGCGCATTTCGCGGCCGAGAATATCGCGCAGCGCGGATCCGGCCAGGCGGAATCGGACCCTTCCCTGAGGCTCGACTTCGACGATCGAGATCGCCGCCAGGTGCGCGCGGATCGCGCCCGGGTCCAAGTCTTCACGACGCGGCAGACACAAGCCCTGGCGACGGGAAACCCAATGCTTCAAAAGCTCGGTCTGCGACGACGTGAAGCCGGCGAAATCTGTTGACAATGACATCATAGCCACCCCCGCGGTGATTCGATTCACCATTAGTGAATCAGTTCGAATCGCCGCGCAAGTGGAAAATCAGTAATTCGTTAACTTGTATTACTGATTTATTTCATTTCTTTTTCGAAACGAGCATCAATTGTTTTGCGCCCGAAACTATTTGTCGACTTTACCCAGGCCCATTTCTTTCGCCAGTTCTGACCGCTTGCGGGCATAGCTTGGCGCAACCATGGGATAATCATATGGCAGGCCCCACTTCTCGCGATACTCTTCCGGGCTCAGACCGTATTTTGAACGCAAGTGTCGCTTCAGGGATTTGAACTTCTTGCCATCTTCCAGACAGATCAGGAATTCGTCAGTGATGGAGTTCTTGATCGATACGGCTGGCTTTTTAGCCGGCGCCGGATCATGGCCATTGCCCAATGTTGCAAGCGTCGCGTGAACGTCCCGGATCAGCTCTGGCAGCTCATTGCTCTGAATTGCATTATTACTGACATAAGCCGAAACAATATCTGACGCGAATTCCAGAATTGCGCCAGAAGAGGCGGTCTCATTTTCGATCTCTTCACTCATACTAGTTCCCCTTAGTACAAGCCCGGATATATGGCCGCCTCAGGATGGGAGTAAATAAAAAATTACAGAGGATTTACCGAGACTCTTTGAACTCGTGTTCTGAGTGCTACGCGTTTCACTTGAGCAATCGCAGAAAACCGGCGTGAATCTTCAATATTTACTACAGTCGCCGCGCCGCCGGTTTAACTCGTCAGCAGCACGATCAACATGACCACGCCGAGCAGGACAGCCGACCACATCGCCATGGAATTGGTCAGCCCGCCCCGCGCCAGCGCGCCGCGCGGGCTGAATGTGGCTTCAATCTGGTCAAATGTCCGCGATCCGATTCGCCCGGCAAAGGCCGTCATGGCCGGACCGGCCTTGCCCCAAACCGTACCGGCCCACTTGAACAGGCCGTAACCCGGCTTGCGAAGCACCCAGTCCGTGTCGAGGATCGTGCCAGGCTTCTCTGGCGGATAAAGGCCAAAGCGCTTGAGCAACATGAAGGCCAGAACCGCCAGCATCAGGAGCTGCATCTGGGTCAGGATATGATCCAGCGTATACGGCTTGTACGGCTTGATCTCTGCGCCCGAGAGCATGCACACATCCGCCGGCGCCGTCACCGTACAGGGCAACATGCCATACAGCCAGCCATAGCCGAATCCGCCAATCGCCGGCAGGCCGATCGCGATACAGATAAAGGCGGCCATACCCATGGCCAGCAACATGTTGAACGGCGCTTCCTTGACCCGAATGCCGCTATCATGGCTGAAGAAGGTGAAATACGGGATCTTGATCCCCGAATGCTCGAGCACACCGGCTGAGGCGAAGAGCAGCATCAACCAGACGATGACATAGCCTTCGGTCGCCACTGCGCTCATCGTCATCGCTTTGGCGACGAAGCCTGAGAAAAGCGGGAAGGCCGAGATCGAGACCGCTCCGATAATGCAGAAAATGGTGGTCCACGGCATCGACTTGTAAAGCCCGCCAAGCTCGCTCGCTTTGGCTGTACCGACACGATACAGCACCGCGCCCATGCTCATGAATAGCAGGCCCTTATAGATGATATGGGCAAAGGCGTGGGCCGCGGCACCGTTCAGCGCCAGCGGCGTCCCGATACCAATCGCGCAGATCATGAAGCCGAGCTGATTGTTGAGCGAATAAGACAGCACTTTGCGCAAGTCGTTCTCGATCACCGCGAAGAAGACCGGGAAGACAGTCATCACGGCGCCGATCCAGATCAGGATTTCGAAGCCCGGGAACAGGCGCGCAAATGCATACACAGCCAGCTTGGTGGTGAAAGCCGAGAGCACGACAGCGCCAATCACCGTGGCTTTCGGATAAGCGTCCTGCAACCAATTGTGCAGGAATGGGAAGGCGGCCTTGATCGCAAAGGCAATGAAGATGAATTTCGCGCCGGGTTGGTCAAAACTGGTAAAGGCATCGAGCGACAGGCTGCCGGTCGATCTGTAGACATAAGTCAGGCCATTGAGCAGCAGCACGCCAGACAGGATCTGGACCCCAAGATAGCGCATCGCCGCCTGATAGGCCGCCTTCGTCCCTGCCCGCAAGATCAGGAAGACCGAGCTGACCGCGGTGATTTCCCAGAACACGAACAGGGTCATCAGATCGCCAGCGAAGGTCGCTGACACTGCGGCGCCGGCATAGGCCAGCGCCATGCCGTCCTGCAATCGGTCGTCAGTATGCAGCGCATAGATCGCGTTCAGGAAGGCGGCGATCAAAAAGGCCAGACCGAAAATGAAAGACAGGCTGTCAACCCGGTATAGCACCAGATCGAGTCCGAGGACGGAGGCGGTTGCAAGATCGGTCCCGCGATCAGCCATGGCCAGCAGGACGATTGCCACCACTGGCGTTGCAACCATAAGCGCCTGACGCACGCGCTGGACCGGGATCAGGCAGCCAATGAAGCCGATCGCGACCAGCAGCAGGCCTGGATTGATCTGTCCGAGGAGGCCGCTCATGAGTCCGACTCCACATCTTGCGGCTTGGTATCGGCCTCGCCGTAATAATCCTCATCCCGGCGCAGCAATTTGCCAAGTGGCCAGCCGGACAGGACGGCGGTGGCAAAGGCTGCAAAGCCCCAGAAGGCATAGAAGCCCGTCGATTCTGCAAAGGCTGTGTATTTGTATTCGTGGCGGTGCACGAACAGGTCAGCAACGATCAATCCGGCTGAGATCAGCGCCACGATCAGCAGCAGCAAGAGCGGCGTGCGCGGCGACTCGACCCAGCCGAAGAGCAGCTTTGCCATCGGATGGGTGTGTTCGTCAGATGGTTTCGGGACTTCCTGTTCCGGTTTGACGAAACGGCCGCTGGAATCGCGTTCTGGCGGAAGGGTCATGGCGTGCCTCCGGTCATGTAGGCCGATGGAATGCGTTCCCCGGTTGCCGGTTCCAGGAAGTCTGAAATCGGCCCCACTGTGAAGAACATGATGAAGCAGAGCGCTGCGGTGAAACACGGCGCAGCCACGGTCAGCATCGGGGCGCCGCCTGGGCGTTTATAAGGCGCCGGTTCTGGCGACCCGGGCGACGGCATCAAGGCCAGGATCGGGATTGGCAGCAAATAGGCGATGTTGAGCAATGACGAGACAATCAGGACAATCGAGACATAGTGCAGGTTCGCATCCGCAGCCCCTTGCATCAGCTCATATTTGGGCCAGCCGCCGGCGAGCGGTGGAATCCCGATGATTGACAGCGAGGCGATGAAGAATGCGATGAAGACCAGCGGCATGCGTTTGCCCAGGCCGCGCATGTCGGAAATATTGGTCAGCCCAGTCGCGACATAGATCGCGCCAGCGCACATGAACAAGGTGATCTTGCCGGCGGCGTGGGCGGCGATTTGAAGCGAGCCGCCCATAAATCCTGCCGGGTCGGCCAGCATGGCGCCGCATGTCACATAGGCAAGCTGGGCGACGGTGGAATAGGCCAAGCGTGCTTTCAGATTGTCCTTGGTCATCGCCACCAGTGAGGCGACAATAATCGTGAAACAGGCAACGGCGAGAATGAATTCTCGCGACGCGGTTGCGTGCAGGATTTCTTCGCCAAAGACATAGATGGCGACTTTCATGATGGTGAAAACACCCGCCTTGACGACTGCCACCGCGTGCAGCAGCGCCGAGACCGGCGTTGGCGCGACCATCGCATTGGGCAGCCAGAAGTGGAACGGCATCAGCGCGGCCTTGCCAACGCCGAATGCGAACAGCAGCAGCAGGGCGCTCGCAACCACCGGGGTCAGGCCCTCTGCCTGTTGCAGCAGGCCGCCTGGAACGAAATCAAGGCTACCCGCCAATGCCCCGGTCCAGATCACCGCAACCAGCAGGAAGCCGATCGAGGTGCCGAGCAGTGTCATCAGATAGATCCGCGCCCCGCGCTGCGCATTGGCGTCGCCTTTGTGGGCAACCAATGGATAAGTCGACAGGGTCAGGATTTCGTAGAACACAAACAGGGTGAACAGATTGGCCGACAGCGCGACGCCCATGGCGCCGAGCAGCGCGATGGCAAAGCACATATAGAATCGGGTCTGATTGCGCTCGCGATTGCCGCGCATATAGCCGATGGAATAGAAACTGTTGACGATCCAGAGGCCGCTGGCGACCAGAGCGAACAGCGCGCCGAGGGGTTCAGCCTTGAACGCGAATTCCAGTCCCGGAACCGCTTCGCCAAGACTGAGCTCAGCCGGCGTGCCCGCGGCGACATGCCCGGCAATGATGATCGCCACTACGAACAGGGCCGCGGCCCCTAAGAGCGTCACGCCCTCGCGCAGATCCGGCACGCGTCCGGCCAGCCAGATCCCGGCACAGATCAGAAGTGGCAGCACCAGGGCCGCCGCGATGGCCATTTCACCGCTCATGACACATCTCCGATGAACAAGGACATCGCCGCATCTTCAGCCAGGCCAGCCACAAAGCCGCCCTGAATACCGACCCACAGATTTGCCAGCGCCAGAATCCATAATGGCACCAGGATCAGCAGGGGCGCTTCCTTACGGCGCTTGTTTGGATTGCTCGGCGCGCGGAAGAATACCGCCTCGAGGATCCGCCCCATATACACGACCGCAAGCAGGCTGGAGAACATGACGACAGCAACCGCCCACCACCAACCATTCTCGAACAAGGCGTTGACCAGCGCAAACTTGGACTGGAAGCCCGCTGTCAGCGGCACACCAATCAGCGACACCGCGCCAATCGCAAACGCGGTCATGGTCCAGGGGGCCGACCGGCCAAGGCCTTTCAGATCGTTCAGACTGGTGCCTTGATAGGACAAGACCATCCCGGCAAGCGCCATGAACAAGGCGCCCTTGATCAGGGCGTGATTGACCAGGTGGAACATGCCGGCCGACACGCCTGCTGTCGTGCCGATCGAGATTCCGAGCAGCATATAGCCGACCTGGGCAACCGAGGAATAAGCCAGCGTCCGGCGCACATCGGTCTGGAACACGGCCTGGAAGGAACAGGCAATCATCGCTGCGATGCCCATCGGCATCAGGATCCAGATCAGGGTCGAACCTTCGAATGCAAACTCGAGCCCAAATACGGTGAACAGGAACCGCACCAGCGCATAGATCGCCACCTTGGTCGCCGTCGCCGCCAGGAACATGGTGACGAAACTCGGGCTGTAGGCATAAGCATTCGGCAGCCATTGATGCAGCGGGAACATCGCAGCCTTGATGCCGAGCCCGACAAAGATGAAAGCATAGCCTGCAAGCACGGCCTTATTGCCTGGCATGGCCTGCAGGCGCACGGCCAGTTCGGCCATGTTCAGCGTGCCGGTGGCGGCATATAGGAAGCCGACGCCAACGACGAAGAATGAGGCGCCAATCGTCCCCATGAGCAGGTAATTCGCCGCTGCAGGCAAAGCCCGGCGATCGCGGTTCGCGCCAAGCGCGACCAGGACATAAGTCGCGATCGAGCTGATCTCGAGAAACACGAACAGGTTGAACGCATCGCCCGTCGACGCCACCCCGCACAAGCCTGTAAAACAGACCAGATAGGCAGCATAGAACATCGCCCGCTTGGCATCGCGCACTTCTGCCACCACGCTTGGCCAGCTGAAGATCGCTGCCAGAAAGCCGATGACGCTGACCAGTAGCAGGACCATGGAGTTCAGTGCATCAATGCGAAACTCGATCCCGGCATCCGGGGCCCAGCCGCCCATCGCGTAGGACAGGACCGCACCGCCTTCGATCGAACGCACTTGCGCGACCAGCACCGCTGCCATGATCAGTGACACACCCGTCGCCAGAATCGACAGGACCCAGGCCAGACGACCATTCGGCATGAAAGCCGCAATCGGCGCCACCAACATCGGCGCCACGACGAGCAGCGCTGGCGCATGTGCGGCAATATCTGCCGGCACGAAGGATGAAATCAGGTTTATCATGCCGCCCCTGCTCTGCTTTCTTCAGCCTCGGACGCGGCCTCTGCGATGGCCACTTCCAGGTCCATCTCGCGGATTTCGTCTGTTTCTACTGTGCCATAGGCCTCACGGATGCGAACGATAATGGCCAGGCCCACGGCCAGAGTCGCAACCCCGACCACGATCGCTGTCAGCATCAGGACATGCGGCAATGGGTTGGAATAGACATTGTCCAGCGCCGCATCGCCATAGCCATGGGCGACATCCGCGGCGCTGTCTGCTCCGTCATAGGCACCATGGGCTGCGTCTTCGCCGCCATGATCGCCGGCTTTGTCATGGCTCTTGCCCTTGCCATAATCCTTGCCGAACAGGATCGGTGCGGTGCCGCCATCGATCCGCGACAGGGAAATGTAGAACAGGATGATCGACGTCTGGAACAAGCCGAGCCCGACCAGGCGCTTGATCAGGTTGGTGGCCGCAAAGGAGATATACAGGCCGATCATCATCAGCCCGATGATGGCCCAGTAATTGCCGCGCTCGAGAATGAATTCCAGCATGTCTACCAGTCCTCGTCGCGAATTTCGCTGACCCGGCCAGCAAAGGCATAGAAAATCGACACCATCGATCCGGCCACTGCGAACAGGACCCCGATCTCGATCACGATAATCCCCACATGCTGGCCGTCATGCCCGCCTGGCGGTTCCCGGAACAAGGCATCATAATCAAGGAAATTGCCGCCCATGGCGAGCGCCCAGACCCCGACACCGAGATAGATGATGAAACCCAGTCCGGCGATGAATCGGGCAAATCCCGGCGTGATCGCGCGCATCGCCGGCGCGATGCCGAAAATCAGTGAATACAGGATCACCGACACGGCCAGGATGACGCCGGCCTGGAAGCCGCCGCCCGGGCTGTATTCGCCGTGAAACTGCACATAGAAGCCATACAAGGCGATGATCGGGATCAACACCTTGGCGACAACGCGGAGGATTACGTGATGGTCGCCCTTCATGACTCCGCCTCATCTTTTTTGGCTGGGGCTTCGCGGTCTTCGCGCCGCACCGTCGCGCCCAGCGAGCGTTCGCCAAATCCGAGCAGCAAGGTCACAGCAAGGCCGGCAGCAAACACCACACCGACCTCACCGAGCGTATCGAAGCCTCGATAGCTGGCCAGGACCGCAGTGACCACGTTGGGGATCGCAATCTCGGGATAGGTGCGTTCCAGGAATGAGACGCCGACCCCGGTATTGGCCGGCGAGTTCGGGTCTCCAAAGCCTGGCAGGTCAATCGTCGCATAGATCAGCATCGCCCCGGTCGCGATCACGACCAGCAGCGGCACCAGCCGGGTGGCGCCCTTTTCGGCCTTGGCGGTGCGCGATGTCAGCACCATCGCGCCGAGAAACAGGGCGGTCGAGATACCAGCGCCAACCGCGGCTTCGGTAAACGCCACATCGACCGCATCCAGCGCCACGAACCAGGTCGCTGAGACCAGGGAATAAATCCCCGACAACATGACGATCGCAAACAGGCTGCGCAGGCGCGCGATCGCGATCGCGACCACGAACAGGATCGTCAAAAGGGTGATATTGAGGAAATCGATGGCGAGCGTCGCGCCTTCAAATCCGGTCACTGGTCGCCTCCATCATCTTCGCTCAAGCGGCCAATCATCGGCTGCAGTCCGGCCGTGTGCGCGGCATTGGCCAGCGCGTGCGACGAAGTTGGTCCGGTCAGGAACAGGAACAGCCAGACAACCGCGAGCTTGACGACCACAGCCAGGCTCGGCGCCAGCAGCGCCATGCCGACAATGGCGAGGGTCGCAGCGGCTGTGTCGGTCACACTGGCCGCATGCAGCCGCGTGTAGAAATCCGGGAACCGCAACACACCGACTGTGCCGATGACAGCGAGCACAGCACCGACCAGCAGCAAGGCAGACCCCAGCGCTGGCCGAAAGGCGTTCCAGAATTCGATCAGTTCGGTCATTGCGAGCCTCCCCGACCGCGACGGGTCAGTGACACCTGGAACGAGCGATAGCGGAAGAATTTCAGGATCGCGATCGTCGCGACGAAATTGATCAGCGCATAAAGGATAGAAATATCAAGGAAGTCCGGCCGGCCTGTCAGAAAGCCAATCACCCCTAGCAGCAAGATGATCTTGGTGCCGAGCGAGTTCACGGCCAACACCCGGTCATACAGAGTCGGACCGCTGAGAGCGCGAACCAGCATCAACGCAATTGCGATGATGAGCGCGAGCGCGGCTGCACCAATCATGATTTGGGTCTCCCGTCAGAGGCATTGCGCGAGCGGCGATCCATTTCATCGAATGCACCTGGTCCGGCCGCCTCTTCATACAGGGCATGGACGAGAATCTTGTCGCCCTCAATCTCGACACTGACAGTGCCAGGCGTCAGCGTGATCGAGTTGGCGAACACGGTCCGCGCCAGGTCGCTCTCGCAGGCCGTCTTGACCTTGACCAGAGCGGGATTGATGTCGAGCGTGGAGCGCAGGCAGGCTTTGATCACCACCCAATTGGCCTTGAAAATCTCAACCATCAGCCAGATCCAATAGGCCATCAACTGAAACAAACGGCCATATGGAGAGCCTTCGCGGTCAAGAATATCAAACCGGTAGGCAAGCACAGCTGACAGCACGATCGAGACAATGCCCAGCGAGGCGATGATCGGCTTCAGGGAATAATCCCATGACAGTCCGAGCCAGAGCGCGATCAGAACAGCGATCAATCCCAAAAAATAGCCCACGCGCCCAGTCGCTCCGGTTTCGAACTTGTTGCTGGTTCCGGGAATTAGAACTGGAATCGGGATTTGACCAGTCTAAACCGTGGGTCAGGGTGCGAAAACTTCAGCTAGTTGCCGAAAACCAGGCTGGCCGTGCGCCGAGCCGCCGAGAATGCGGATTCATCATTCGCGGCATCGTCTTCCAGGTTTGCCGGCTGCTGCTGGCCAGGCGAGTAGGACGAGGACAGTGACCAATTCCAATAGCGCAGCGTTGTTTGCGCCTTGGCGACGCTGAGCAAGTCATAGGTTTCCAGCAACAGTTCGTATGAGGTATGCGGCGCCCCATCCTCGGTCTGCATCGGCCGCTTCAGGGCGATCCAGAGATTGGTGAGTGACGGCTTCTTGAGACCCGTCGCCTTGCATAGAACGGCAATGCCTTCGCCGCCCTTGTCGCTGAGGATTTTCGCGCTGGTCACCGGCTTGATCCCGGCGAGATAGCCGATCTCTTCCACCAGCTCCGGGCTCATGCCGGTCGTCGCGGCGGACTCGATCGCTGCTTCCAGACTGTCAAACTCGCTCCGCTCAATCGCCTGGCGATTGCGCTGACGGCGCTCGATCAGTTGCAGCGTCTTGCGGGCAACCGGATCGGACCAGCCTTCATTCGCGGCAATGGCGAAGACGTCGGCACACATATTGACCATTTCGGAGCGGTCGGCGGCATGGCGCTGCAGAATGGTGCGCCTTGTATCGCGGTCTGACCACCAGAACATGGCCATGGCCTGCGCCGGTTTCAGTTCGAGACGGGTGATCAGCAGGCTGCTCAGCTCGCCTTCCTTGCGCGACCGTTCGACAAGCACGTCGATCGCGGTTTCGGAAAGTTCTGCCCCCTGGTTCTGGATCAGGGCCTTTACGGTGCTGAGCTCGCCGCGCCGGGCGAGCTGGTCTGAGACAACCGACGGCACGCGTTTGCGCTTGGCAATCAGCAGTCGGTGCTCCGGGGTGACCTGATCTATGATTTCGAGCAGGTCAGAACTGTCAAAGGACTCACTCTCTTCCAAAAGTGGTCGCGCAATATCGATATTGCACTGCGCCAGATAGCGCAGCAGCCGCCGCGGCGCATCGCGCAGTGACGCAATGCGAACCGAACACAAGCGGCGATCTGAATCAGTCGCGTGAAACAGCATATCGAGCAGGATATCGCCGCCCATGGAGCGATCCGGCGGCGCCACCTGAGACGCAGGCATGGCGATGAAATCGATCAGCCGGCGCAGCAGCGTGCGCCGCGCCTGACCCCCTTCAGCCGCGTGGGTTTCAAATGCAATTGGGTCGCTCATGAGCTCTCACTGCGTGTTAACTCAGTGAAAATGGCCGAAAACTGTTAATTTTCTAATGAGAATTGAGTCAGCGGCGCCGCGGATGCATGACGAATAAAAGCATGCTGGCTGCCAGCATGGCAATGGCCAGCGCGAACAATTGCCCGCCATCGGTCTCAGCGCCAGAGGCCAGCGACACAGGCACTTCCCGGCCGAGCATATCCGGCATCAGATGAAATGCCACAGCGCCCGCCAGGATCAGGAAGGACAGCCCCGCGCCGCTGCGCCGGGTTTTCGGTATCAGCAACAGAAACGCGGCCAGCAATTCGGCCAATGCCACCACGACCCGCCCGGTCGGTTCGAACAGAGCATATCCTGTATTCGACGCAATCGTCGCAAACACGATATTCTGTCCCGGCGGATCGAAAAGCTTGACCGATCCTTCCGGCGGATTTGGCAATGGATGGATGGTTGCCTGTAGGAACATGAAAATTAGAAACAGAGCCAGCCCCCAACTCCCCAGATGACGCATGGCCCGCATGATTGTGTCTCCCTATGCCTTGAGATCAGACGACTAGCATGGCGATGTGGCAGCTCCAAGACGCCGTCATTCAGACTGCGGATATTTCCTGTTGCACGATCGCAAATCCCGCGACAGGTTGCGGGGCTGGGAGCAAGGGCAGACGAGATATGAACGAAGCGCCGGAGCCGGCTGAAAATCTGGAAGACCCGGACATCCTCGAAGAGGCCCGGTCGCCGCTGAGCGGCATGGGCTCGGCCATGAGTGCCGGGGCAACCCTGCTCGAGACGGCGCAATCGATGATGGCGCG
The DNA here is from genome assembly GCA_965212615.1 of Henriciella sp. Classification (GTDB taxonomy): domain Bacteria; phylum Pseudomonadota; class Alphaproteobacteria; order Caulobacterales; family Hyphomonadaceae; genus Henriciella. Next base: position 3,147,439 of record OZ243114.1, on the reverse strand, counting down.
CAAGGCCCGGCGCGGCGTCAAAGTCGAGCTGCCAGCCTATCTGTCCGTGCAAGCCACCTGGTTTGTCGCCTTTGGCCTTCAAATGGTGCTGTTTCCTTATCTGATCACCAATAAATTGGGGCTTGGCGGGACGGAGCTCGGCTTTGCCAATCTCGCTTTGTCCGGGCCATCGGTGATATTCCTGCTGCTGGGCGGCGTTGTGGCCGAGCGGGCATCCGGCAAGCCGCTGCTGATGATCCTGCACCTGTGCGCGGCGCTGCCTGCCTTCGGCCTGGCCTTCGCGCTGGCAACAGACAATCTGACTTATCCTTACATGATCGCCTATGGCCTGGCGCTTGGCACAGTTGGCGCGTTCATGATGCCGGCCCGGGATTCGATCCTCAATGAAGTCGTCGAACGCCGCGGGCGCGTCGGCTCAGGGGTCACATTGCAACAAGGGGTCGCTTTCGCGACACTGGCCCAGTTCGCCGCCCAGATTACCGGGCTCATCCTCGGCGGCTATGCCGACAAGATGACCAAAATGCCGGATTGGCTTGGCGGCTTCGGGGTCGGCCCGATTGACAGCTGGTTCCTGATGGCGCTGCAAGGCGCAGTGGTGGCGATGGGCGCTGTCCTCGCCTTCCTGCTCGCCAAGGGCCGCAAGGTGCGAACCGGCCGCTCTGGCCTTGGCGCAGCGTTTGGCGATATTGGCGAAGGCTTCAAGGTCGTCGCCGCCGAACCGAAACTGTGGGCGATGACAGTGCTGATGTTCGGCGTCGGGATTTTCGTCATCGGCGCCTTCCTCGTCGTGTTGCCAATCATCAACCGTGACGTCTATGGCCTGTCAGGCGACGGTATTCGCGACATGTTCGTGACCTTCTGGCTTGGTGCATTCGTGTCATCGGTCGCCCTGTCCCTGTTCAAGAATATCAAGCGCCAGGGCCGGCTCTTGCTGGTCGCGCAGCTGATCGGGTCGCTCGCCATTCTGCCGATGATGACGAAAATCCCGCATGAGGCTTTCCTGCTCATCGTGTTCACCTGGGGGCTGTCGGCCGGAGTTTCGATCGCGATGAGTCGCTCGATCGTCCAGGACGCAGCACCGAAGGATCAGCTGGCGCGGGTGCTGTCCATCTACCAACTCGGCTTCATGGCCGGGGCGCCGTTCGGCGCCGCGATCATGGGCTGGCTGGTGGATGCCTTTGGCCCGTACAAGATCGCGATCGTCCCGGCTGCGGGCATGACGGTTCTGATCCTCTGGATGGCGCTCAGAACGCCGATCTGGAACCTCAAGAACGAAGCGTTCAAGCCGAAAACCTGATCGCCTCGGCGGCTCAGCTGACGCGAGGTGGCGCTTGTCAGCCGCCACAGTTCGGCTAGCAGTCCCAAATCAGCATCACGCGCAGATCCCGCGCCGACAGGAGGAAGCATATGAAACGCTTAGGCATTGGAGTTGGCATCCTGGTGGCGATCCTGGCCGCGGTCTGGTGGATGATCGGGTCGGATTGGCGCCGTCTCATCCTTGCTGCACCGACAAATGCGGATGTCCTGTTCTGGAGCCAGAGCCAACGCGATGCCGGGTTTCGCATGATGGACCGGGTCAGCTTCCTGGTCGAGGCGCGCGACATCCCGGCCACTGACACGCTCAAGGATCTGCCTGAAGGCCCGCCTTTGTCGCTCGATCTGGATCTGGACGCCTATGTGCAGGACAATCGTCATGCCGCCATCGTCATCCTTCACAAGGGCCAGATCCGGCTCGAGACGTATGGCCTGGGCTTTGACGCGACTGGCCGCTGGACGAGCTTTTCAGTGGCCAAGTCGCTGACCTCCACCCTGGTCGGCGCAGCGATCATCGATGGCTATATTGAAAGCCTTGAGGACCCGGTCTCCAAATACATCCCGGATCTGACCGGCTCGGCCTATGACGATGTCACCGTCGCCCAGCTCATGACCATGTCGTCCGGCGTGCGCTGGATCGAGGATTATGAAGATCCGGCCTCTGACGTCGCCCTGTTCAACACGCATGTCTCTGATGATGGCGGGTCTAATCTGGTCTCGTATATGAAAGGCCTGCCGCGGGCGCATCCGGCTGGCGAGGTCTGGAACTATTCAACCGGAGAGACCAACCTGATCGGCATTCTGGTCCGGGAAGCAACTGGCAAGCCGCTGGCGGAATATCTGTCAGAAAAGATCTGGGGGCCGTATGGCATGCAGCAGGATGCGAGCTGGCTGCTGAATGAGGACGGAACCGAGATTAGCGGCTGCTGCATTCAAGCGACGACCCGCGATTTTGCCCGGTTTGGGCAATTCATGCTCGACGGCGCCGCGATCAATGGCCAGGCAATCGTGCCCGCAGGCTGGATCGAGCAGGCGACCAGCAAGCAGATCGAGAATGGCCTGCCCGGACAGGGCTATGGCTTCCAGTGGTGGACTTATGATGATGGCGCTTATGCCGCTGACGGCATTTTCGGCCAGGGCATCTTTATCGACCCGGCCCGCAATCTGGTCATCGCCACCAATAGCAGCTGGTCCAGCGCCATGGGGGATGTCGACCGCGCCCACGCCAAGCGCGAGGAGTTCTACAAGGCCGTCCAGGCCGCGATCGACGCAGAGGGGTAAAGGGCGGGCCGGAATAAGTCCTATTTCTGTCTCGCCGCTTCCGTTTGCGCGAGCGGCCGCTATCTAGGCTGCAGACAGGAGCCCGACATGAAACACTTTGGCGACATCGCCTTCACCGCGCCGGTCAAAGCCGAGCAGCAAGCCCGCGGCTCGCGCGACACCTATGCGGCCATGACAGCGCGGCCGGCGCCGGACGGCTTTTCCGAACGCGAGGCCGCGTTCATTTCAATGCGTGACAGTTTCTATATGGCGACAGTGTCCGAAGCTGGCTGGCCATATATCCAGCATCGCGGCGGGCCGCGCGGATTCCTGAAAGTGCTGTCGCCGACGCAGCTCGGCTTCGCGGATTATCGCGGCAATCGGCAATATGTGTCGGTTGGAAACCTGCAGACCGAGCGGCGTGTGTCGCTGTTCCTGATGGATTATCCAAACCGCGCGCGCCTGAAATTGCTGGGCCGGGCCAGCGTCGCGGAGGCGGCCGACAATCCGGACCTGGCACAACAGCTGGATCATGCAGGCCAAGGCCAGGTCGAGCGCCTGTTCACGATCGAGATTGATGCGTTTGACTGGAATTGTCCGCAATTCATCACCCCGCGCTTCACGGAGGATGAACTCGCCGCGAGCCTGGCGCCAATGGTCGAGGAATTGCAGACCTTGCGCCAGGAAAACGCTTTCCTGAAGCAGGAACTCGGGCGCTAGTTCAGGCGAAATTCGCCAGCCGCGACAGTCCGGACGATCATGCAGGATCTCTGGCGCCAGCACGTCTTTTCCGCCGATTTGAGCGGCAAGATCTCCGTCTGCTTGCATCACCCTATTGCCCCGCGCTTGCTTCAGGTCTAAACCATGCCGACTTGGCATGAGCCATTAATTGGCAAACAAATTCAATGGCTTAGGGGCGAGCCTTAACAAGTACTGCCAATGCGGGCGCTGCGCACGCTGTGCCAGTTCGATTTTTTTCAGAAATTTCATCGCGAAATTGTTGACGCTGCGCCTTTGACAACCTACTTGCTCGCCATCGTTAGCACTCGTTGGGTGTGAGTGCTAAAGCTCACCCCGCGCTGGCGAAACAGACAAATGTAACTGACGAACAAGAGGGTTTCCCATGAAGTTCCGTCCACTTGGCGACCGCGTTCTGGTCCGCCGCGTTGAAGAAGCCACCAAGACCGCAGGTGGCATTATCATTCCAGACTCAGCCACTGAAAAGCCTCAGGAAGGCGAAGTCCTGGCTGTCGGCAAGGGTGCCATTGGCGACGACAATGAGCGTATCCCGCTCGACCTCAAGCCTGGCGACAAGATCCTGTTCGGCAAATGGGGCGGCACTGAAGTCAAGATCGACGGTGAAGACCTGCTGATCATGAAGGAAAGCGACGTCATGGGCGTGATCGAGGCTTAAGCCCTCTCACGCCTTTTTTGGATTCAACACGTAAATTGAAAGGTGCCCAACCATGGCTGCCAAACACGTAAAATTCGGCGCGACTGCGCGCGAGCGCATGCTGGCTGGTGTCGACACACTTGCTGATGCGGTAAAAGTCACCCTCGGCCCGAAAGGCCGCAACGTTGTCATCGAGAAGTCTTTCGGCGCCCCGCGCACCACCAAAGACGGTGTCACTGTGGCAAAAGAGATCGAGCTTGAAGACAAGTTCGAGAATATGGGCGCACAAATGCTGCGCGAAGTTGCCTCTAAGGCCAATGATGTTGCTGGTGACGGCACCACCACGGCGACCGTTCTCGCCCAGGCCATCGTTCGCGAAGGCATGAAGCGCGTCTCTGCCGGCATGAACCCGATGGACCTGAAGCGCGGCATCGACAAAGCCGCGGCAGAAGTTGTCAAAGATCTGGCGCATCACTCGCGCAAGGTGAAAGACAATTCCGAGATCGCCATGGTCGGTTCGATCTCTGCCAATGGCGACACCGAGATTGGCGACATGATCGCAAAAGCGATGGAAAAAGTCGGCAATGAAGGCGTCATCACCGTCGAAGAAGCCAAGTCACTGGAAACCGAACTCGACGTTGTCGAAGGCATGCAGTTCGACCGGGGCTACCTGTCGCCATACTTCGTCACCAATGCGGACAAGATGACAGCTGAGCTCGAAGAGCCAATGATCCTGCTGCACGAAAGCAAGCTGTCTTCGCTGCAGCCAATGCTGCCAATCCTTGAATCTGTTGTTCAGTCTCAGCGTCCACTGCTGATCATTGCAGAAGATGTTGATGGCGAAGCGCTGGCGACCCTGGTCGTCAACAAGCTGCGCGGTGGTCTGAAAATCGCTGCCGTCAAAGCCCCAGGCTTTGGCGATCGTCGCAAAGCCATGCTGCAGGATATCGCCATCCTGACCGGTGGCCAGGTCATCTCTGAAGACCTCGGCATCAAGCTGGAAAACGTCACCCTCGACATGCTCGGCACCGCCAAGCGCGTGAACATCTCCAAGGATGACACCACCGTTGTTGACGGCGCAGGCACCAAGAAAGACATCGAGGCGCGTGTCGGCCAGATCCGCAAGCAAATCGAAGACACCTCGTCTGATTATGATCGCGAAAAGCTGCAAGAGCGCCTGGCCAAGCTGGCTGGCGGTGTGGCTGTGATCAAGGTTGGCGGCGCCACCGAAATCGAAGTGAAAGAGCGCAAGGACCGCGTCGACGACGCCCTGAACGCAACCCGCGCTGCGGTCGAAGAAGGCATCGTTGCAGGCGGCGGCACCGCGCTTCTGTCTGCCGCTGACAATATCGACGTCAAAGGCGAAAATGATGACGAGCAAGCTGGCATCGACATTGTCAGCCGCGCGCTGCAAGCGCCGGTTCGCCAGATTGCCGAGAATGCCGGCGTCGAAGGCTCTGTTGTGGTCAACACGATCCGTCAGGGCAAAGGCAAAGGCTATGGCTTCAACGCCCAGACCGAAGAATATGGCAACCTGATCGAAATGGGCGTCATCGACCCTGCCAAAGTGGTTCGCTCTGCCTTGCAGAATGCGGCCTCGGTTGCCGGTCTGCTGATCACCACCGAAGCCGGTATCGCTGAAGCGCCGAAGCCGGACGCCCCTGCAATGCCAGCTGGCGGCATGCCAGACATGGGCGGCATGGGCTTCTAGCCTAATCGCCTTTGGCAAGACGGCCGCGCCAATCGCTGCGGCCAGGACCAAACAGAAAAGGGCGGCTCCCGCGAGCCGCCCTTTTTATGTGCCGCGCCGCAACGCGCAGCCCCCAAAGCGGCTTTAAGCCTGTTCAGAGACGAAGCCTTTCCAGCCGCTCATATATTCGATGAATGCATCACCCAGCCCCTCGGACTTGAGATGCGCGGCGCTGACCGGCAGGCGGGCCGGCTGAAAGCGCCCATCAGACAGCACCTGTTCGGGGAAATCATGGTGCAGGATCGCACTGCGGCCAATGGCGACAAAATCGAGCCCCTGCTCCAGCGCCTTGGCGACGTCCGCCCCGCTTCGAATCTTTCCAGCTGCCCCAAGCTTGACCGAACCGCGATCGAGTTCGGTGAAATAATCCAGCAGCGGCTTGCCCTTGAATTCGTCTTCGACCGGTTCCTTGAACACATCCCAGAGCGACATATCCAGATAATCGATCTTGTCTTCGGTCATCAATCGCTGGGCGAGCGTGACAATCTCGCTCAGTTTCAAACCAAACCGTTCTGGCGAAAGCCGAACCCCGAGACTGAAATCGGCATGACACTCAGACCGGACCCGCTCAACCAGATCGAACAGGATTCGAGCCCTGTTCTCCAGCGACCCGCCATACTGGTCTTGGCGCTGATTGATTTCCGGGCTCAGAAACTGGCACAGGATGTACCCATGCGCGCCGTGCAATTCGACGCCATTGAACCCTGCCTTCTGCGCCCGTTTGGCAGCTGCGACGAAATCATCCTTGAGCCTTTCGACATCATCTGCGGACAAGGCCTTGGCGCCGAATTCCTGATTGTCCGACGGACATTCTGGCGGCCCGTCGATCAGGTCATGCGGCGTTCGCATGCCGGCATGGTGCAGCTGGACCACAGAATGTGTGCCTTGCTGGTTCAACCCCTCTGCCAGGCGCTTCAATCCATCCAGATGCATGTCATCCCAGATCCCGAGCTGGCCAGGAAAGCCGATCCCGCGCGCGCGCACATGGCTGGCACATGTCATGGTCAATCCAAACCCGCCTTCGGCGCGTTTTGTCAGCCAGTGATATTCATCCGCGCTGATCGTCCCGTCGGCATGGCTCTGCTGATTGGTCAAGGGCGCCAGCATGAAACGGTTCGACCAATCCGGGCCATGTTTCATCGCCAGCGGCTGAGAGTATAAGGTCATGCGCAGCAATCCTGTTTGAGTGACTCGTTGACAGAACAGATCAACTCAAATCGCCGCTTACAAGCCCTGCCGCGAGGGCCGGTGCCGGTCTCTTCGCTCAGCCCTTCAGCGCCGCGCGGACCGCATCCAGCGCCGCGTCGGCTTTCGCGCCGTCCGGCCCGCCAGCCTGGGCCATGTCCGGGCGGCCGCCGCCGCCTTTGCCACCGACTTCAGCCGCGGCCACGCGCACCAGATCCACGGCTGAATGCGTACCGACCAGGTCTTCAGTAACCCCGACAGCGACCGCGGCCTTGCCCGCATTGACGCCGATAAAGACGGCAATGCCGGACTTCATCTGAGCCTTGGCTTCATCGATCAGCGCCCGCAAATCCTTGCCGCCGACGCCGTCGGCGACGCGGGCGATCAGCTTGACGCCATTGATCTCTTCCGGGCCGGACGGCGCGCCGCCCTCTCCGGCCATGGTCAGGGCGCGCTTGGTATCCGCCAGCTGGCGCTCCAGCGTCTTGCGCTCTTCGGTCAGGCTGGCGACTTTCTTGGCCACGTCCTTGAGCGGCACTTTGAGCTGATCGGACAGATCGACCGCGACCTGGGCCCGGCTGCGCAGGAAGCTCAGCGCCTCAGCACCGGTCGCGACTTCGATCCGCCGCACGCCGGCCGAAACGCCGCTTTCAGACAGGATCACAAATGTGCCGATATCGCCGGTGCGCTCGACATGGGTGCCGCCGCAAAGTTCGACCGAATAGGCCTTGCCGGACTGTTTGAGATCCGCGCCCATCGAGAGGACCCGAACCTCATCGCCATATTTCTCGCCGAACAGGGCAAGCGCGCCAGCTTCAATCGCCTGCTCCGGCGAGGTCACAGAGACCCCGACCGGCTGGTTCTGCCGGATGATGGCATTGACCTGGTTCTCGATCGCTTCGATTTCAGCCGGCGTCACCGGCGCGCCGTGCGAGAAGTCGAAGCGCATGCGCGCTTCTTCCACCAGCGAGCCTTTTTGCGTGACATGCGCGCCGAGCACGTCGCGCAGCGCCGCATGCATCAGATGCGTCGCCGAGTGATTGGCCATGATCCGCGTGCGGCGATCGCCATTGACCTGCGCCGCAACCGTTTCGCCGGTCTGCAGCGCGCCATCGACCAGCTCGCCAATATGGACATGCAGATCACCAGCGCGCTTTTGCACATCGCGGACGATGAAGCGGGCTGTCTCGGTTTCGATCACGCCATGATCGCCGGCCTGACCGCCGCTTTCGGCATAGAATGGCGTTTGGTCGAGCACCAGTTCCGCCTGATCGCCGGCCTTCAAGGCTTGTATCGGCGCCCCATCCGCGACCATGGCGGTGATTTTCGCCTCGGCGCTGAGCTCTGTGTAGCCGCGGAATTCGGTGGCACCGACCGCGTCTCGAACCCGGAACCAGACCTCGCCAGAGGCCGCATCACCAGAGCTGAAGCCCGCCGCCTTCGAGCCTTGTTTCTGCTTCGCCATGGCGGCATCGAAACCGGCTTCATCGACGCCCATGCCGCGGCCGCGCAGAATGTCCTGGGTCAGGTCGAGCGGGAAGCCATAAGTGTCATACAGCTTGAACGCGGTCTCGCCAGGCAGCGTGTCGCCCGGCTTGAAGCCGCCGCTGGCCTCGTCGAGCAGGGCCAGCCCGCGGCCAAGCGTGCGCTGGAACCGGCTTTCTTCCTGTTCCAGGGCGCTTTCAATCGCGGCCTGGGCCCGCCCGAGCTCCGGATAGGCCGCGCCCATTTCGGTGATCAGGGCGGGTACCAGCTTGTGCATGCCGGGCTCGCGTGCGCCGAGAATATGCGCGTGGCGCATGGCCCGTCGCATGATCCGGCGCAGGACATAGCCGCGCCCTTCATTCGACGGCGTCACCCCGTCAGCGACCAGGAAAGCGGAGGTGCGCAAATGGTCGGCAATGACCCGGAACGAGCCAACATGATCAGCGTCCGCGGCCTGTGCATACACCTCTTCCTCTGCCGCGATCAGGCTTTGGAACAGGTCGATTTCATAATTATTGTGCACGCCTTGCAAGACCGCAGCGATACGCTCCAGGCCCATGCCGGTATCGATCGATGGCTTTGGCAGGTTCTCGCGAGCGCCGCCGGCGAGCTGGTTGTATTGCATGAAGACCAGGTTCCAGATCTCGATGAACCGATCGCCATCCTCTTCTGCGGTTCCAGGCGGGCCGCCCCAGACCTCGGGGCCATGATCAAAGAAGATTTCCGAACACGGGCCGCACGGGCCAGTATCGCCCATCGACCAGAAATTATCCGATGTCGGGATGCGAATGATCCGGTCATCCGGCAGCCCGGCAACTTTCTTCCAGATCGCGGCGGCTTCATCATCTTCGGAATAGACCGTCACCAGCAGCTTGTCGGCAGGCAGGCCGAGCTCTTTGGTGACCAGCTCCCAGCCAAAGGCGATGGCGTCATCCTTGAAATAATCCCCGAACGAGAAATTGCCGAGCATTTCGAAAAAGGTGTGATGGCGGGCGGTATAGCCGACATTGTCGAGATCATTATGCTTGCCGCCGGCCCGGACGCATTTCTGCGAGGTCGCCACGCGCAGCTGCGGCGGGGTTTCGGCGCCGGTAAAGATATTCTTGAACGGCACCATGCCGGCATTGACGAACAGCAAGGTCGGGTCATTCTCCGGCACCAGCGGCGCTGATGGCTTGCGGGTGTGTCCCTTGCTTTCGAAATAGGACAGAAATGCTTCGCGCAGATCGTTGACACTCGTCATTGAATTCCCTCTTGCCGGTGCGCCTATGATCAGCGCTTTCAAGCGCAGGATATATGCTCATAAAAGCAACGCGCCAAGCGTTTCCGCGGGCGCGTTGCACATGCTTTGAATTTGGCGCCGGTTGCGGCGCCAGACTTAACCGGCTTCAGCCTCTTGCGCCGGGCCGCCACCTTCGGTCAGCAAGACATCCGAGAGCAGGCCAGAGCGTTTGCGAATCTCAAGTTCGATCTCATCACAGATATCCGGATTGTCCTTGAGGAATTGCCGCGTCTTCTCACGCCCCTGCCCGATCCGTTCCGGACCATAGGAATACCACGAGCCGGATTTCTCGATCACTTCGCATTTGACGCCGAGATCGATGATCTCGCCGGTCTTCGAAATGCCCTCGCCATAGATGATGTCAAACTCGACCTGGCGGAAAGGCGGGGCGACCTTGTTCTTGACCACTTTCACGCGGGTCTGGTTGCCGATCACCTCATCCTTGTCCTTCAACGCGCCAATGCGGCGGATATCGAGGCGGACCGAGGAATAGAATTTCAGCGCATTGCCGCCAGTCGTGGTTTCCGGGCTGCCAAACATGACACCGATCTTCATCCGGATCTGGTTGATGAAGATGACCATGCAATTCGACTTGGAAATCGAGCCGGTCAGCTTGCGCAGCGCCTGGCTCATCAGACGCGCCTGCAGGCCAGGCAGACTGTCGCCCATCTCGCCTTCAATCTCGGCCCGCGGGGTCAGCGCCGCGACCGAATCGATGACCAGGACATCAATCGCGCCGGACCGCACCAGCGTATCGGCAATCTCCAGGGCCTGCTCGCCTGTATCCGGCTGCGAGACCAGAAGGTCATCGAGGTCGACACCGAGCTTGCCGGCATAGACCGGATCAAGCGCATGTTCGGCGTCAACAAAGGCGCAGACGCCGCCATTCTTCTGTGCTTCGGCGACGATGTGCAGCGACAAAGTCGTCTTGCCGGAACTTTCCGGGCCATAAATTTCAATCACACGGCCTTTTGGCAGGCCGCCAATGCCGAGCGCGATATCCAGGCCGAGAGACCCGGTTGGAATCGACTCAATGTCCATCGCTTTTTGTTCGCCAAGGCGCATCACCGAGCCTTTACCAAATGCACGGTCAATGTTGGCGAGTGCCGTTTCGAGAGCTTTCTGCTTATCCACGCCGGAATCCTTATCCACGAGTTGCAGGTTGGGTTTGGACATGAGTCGTTCCTTTTCGTCTATAACATACTCGGCGAAGAATGGCCCCGAGCCCGCCAGCTGTGACTTATGTACCACATTTGTTCACGAGAACAAAGCGAAAACTTCTGTCTGAAATCTCGGCTTCCCTTTCGCTGCCGCATCAGGCATTATGCGGCCATGCTTAAGAAAACAGACCGACAGCCTGGCGAGGCCAAGATTCGCTATCTAGACGCTGATCTGGAACTGCTGAGTCCTGGGGATTACGTGATTTGCGCCGTCACCGGGCGCAAGATTCCGATTGCGGCCCTGCGCTATTGGAGCGTCGATCATCAGGAAGCCTATATCGACGCCGCCGCCGCGGCGACGCGCATGGACGGCAAGGCCTAGATGTTGCTGCGGGACTGGCTGTTTCTCGGCCTGATCTGGTTTGGCCTGCCGGCTCCAGCCCAGGCTGATGAGGTGGTGGTCAGTTGCAGCGGACAAATGGTTCAGGGCGGGCTGCTGATCTGTGAAGCGCCAGCTGGCAGCCGCTTGAAAGTATCCGGGCCGGACGGCGCCAATGAACGCCTGGTCCCGGTCAATGCGAATGGCATTGCCGCGATTGGTCTGAAGCGCACCGAAACGTTAGAGCTGACGGTCCTATCGAAAGAGTTTGAACCGGCGGGCACGCAGCTTCAGCTGCAAGCCCGCGACGACCCGTTTCGCACGATTACCGGCCTGGATTGCGACAAGGTCGATGCCCGCACCGAAGAACAGAAAGCCCATGCCTCGCGCAGCTGGGTCAAGAAGCAGGCCGCGTTTGGCCGCTTCAATGACGGCCCGGGCGCGACCAGCGGCTTTCTGCGCCCATCCGCCGGCCCGGCCTCGTCGCCATTCGGTCCAGCCCGCAAATATATCGGCGTCGGCGCGGATGGCGAACCTTGCGAGCGCACCTCCATCCATCGCGGCTATGACATTGCCATTCCGGTCGGCACCGAGATTGTCGCGCCGGCCGCCGGCACGGTCACGCTCGGCGATCCGGATCTTTATTATGAAGGCGGCACCGTCTTTCTCGATCATGGCGACGGGCTGGTCTCTGTGTTCATGCACATGTCGGAAGTCGACGTTTCGGCCGGCGATATGGTGACCGCCGGGGCGCGGCTGGGGGCCAGCGGCAATACGGGCCGCACCACTGGCCCGCATCTGCACTGGGCGGTGAAATGGCGCAATCCCGGCAGCGAGGATCGCAGCGGCGATTTCTATATTGATCCGGCGCTGTTGCTGGAGCTGGAATTCGCCCCGCAGCCATAAAAAGAGCCCACTGAAAAAAATTCAGCAGGCTCTTTCGGGTCGTCCGCAGGCTTGGGTGGGGGGACGCGCGCGGGGACCCAATGTAAACTCATTTACACTCAATTTTTCGCACTGCAAGAGGCATCAACAGAAAGTGAAGCACGCGCTGTCCGTCAGGGCTTGAGCAGCGTCGCGCCCATCGTGCGGCCGCTTTCGATCGCTTGATGGGCGCTGGCCACCTCGCTGAGCGGGAAGCTCTGGCCGATATGGGCCTTGATGGTCCCGGCGCGCATGGCGCCGAACAGGGCTGCGGCGCCGCGGCGCAAACTGTCTGGATCAGAGATGAAATGAAACAGGCCGGGCCGCGTCAGCACCAGCGAGCCCTTGGCCCCGAGCACCCCTGGCGCGACCGGATCCGCCGGGCCGGAGGCGTTGCCATAGCTCACCCACCAGCCGCGCGGCTTGAGACTGTCGAGCGAAGCCTGAGCCGAGGTCTTGCCGACACTGTCATAAGCAACATCCACCCCGACGCCGCCGGTCAGCGCGCGCACTTCAGCGCCGACCTCGCCAGAGGACAGGACCACATCCTGCGCGCCCAGCTCGCGGGCGCGGCTGGCCTTGGCATCGCTGGAGGTGACGGCAATGACGCGCACGCCAAGCGACGTCGCCCAAGGCACCAGCAGCGAGCCGACGCCGCCGACCGGCGCCCAGACCAGAGCTGTCTCACCCGGCGCGGCGCGGCGCACTTCAAATAGCAGCATCCAGGCGGTCAGCCCCTTGAGCAGCACCGCGGCGGCATCGTCCTCGCTCACCCCGTCAGGCAGTTTCACCATGGTCGCGGCCGCGCCAGTATAATGCGTCGCATATGTGCCCGACCCGAGATAGGCGACCCGGTCGCCGACGGCGAGATGATCCACACCTTCACCAACCGCCTCGACCACACCTGCGCCTTCCGAGCCGGGCACGAAAGGCAGCTTGACCGGGTAGAGCCCGGTGCGGTGATAGGTGTCGATGAAATTCAGGCCGGATGCGGTCTGACGCACCAGCGCCTGGCCCGGGCCTGGCGGGCGCGGCGCGCGCGGGGTTTTGACCAGCACCTCGACACTGCCGGTTTCGCTCATCTCAATCACATATGGTTCGCTCATGGCCCAGCCCTCTAGAATCATTGTTGTTGCATCTGATGACACACATAGACCTGATCTGCGGCGTAGACGAGGCCGGACGCGGCCCATGGGCCGGGCCGGTGACCGCGGCCGCCGTCATCCTCGACCCGGCGCGCCCGATTTCCGGGCTGACGGATTCAAAAAAAATCAGCGAAAAGAAACGCTTCGCGCTGGAACCTGAGATCAAGTCGAACGCAGCTCACTGGTGCGTCGCGCATGCTGAGGCCGACGAGATCGACCAGCTCAACATTCGCGAGGCGACGTTTCTGGCGATGCAGCGCGCGATTGCCGGGCTCGGCATCGTCCCCACCCGCATCCTGATCGATGGCAATGCCTTGCCCCAGGGCCTGCCCGCCCCGGCCGAAGCGATCATCAAGGGCGATCTGAAAGAGCCAGCCATCTCGGCGGCCTCAATCCTCGCCAAGACCGCGCGCGACCGGCTGATGCAGGCCTATTGCGAGACCTATCCCGGCTATGGCTTTGGCGGTCACAAGGGCTATGGCACCGCCGCCCATGCCGCCGCACTGGGCAGGCTTGGCCCGTGCGCCATTCACCGCACCAGTTTTGCGCCGGTGCGCAAGGCAATGGTTAGCGAAACCTTAACCAATTAGGCGTTTTCATTAACCTTTACTGGTTGGAGACCCTGCATGATCCCTTATGGCTGGCATGTCTGGCGCGGCGAAAGCAGCCGGCGCTATCGCTTCAAGATTACCAAAACCATCGAGGCTTTGCCGGATGCGGGCGGCATCTATGTCATGGTCCGCCGCACGGCCTTCTTTTTCCTCAAACCTGTCTATATCGGCAAGGCCTCGAACCTGCAGGGCCGCCTGGACGGGCATGAGCGCTGGGACGAAGCGCGCAAGAAAGGCGCCTCGGAACGTCACTTTCTGTGCATCCGGTCAGAGAATAAGCGCCAGAAGATCGAAGAGGACCTGATCCGCAAATATCGCCCGAAGCTGAACAATATGCTGAAACCCCGCAGCTCTGAGGATGCGCCGAATCACGCCTCGCTGAAGCGCGGCTGGATGAGCGCGCGCGAATATTACGGTCTCAATGACCGCAAATCTTCGGCCGCGGTCAAGCAGCTGGGTGGCAAGGCGGGCAAGAAATCGCGCGGGTTTTTCGGGCGCGGCCGCAAAGCCGCCTAGCCGCGCGGTTCCCGACACGCATCCTGATCTAGCGCCGGGCGCGCGCCCGTGGCATAGGCAGGCGCATGCCAGATACCGCGTCCTTTTCCACAGTGCCGCCAATCTTCGCGGACATTCCCAAGTCTGTCAGCTTCAAGAAGCTGCGCAAACGCCTGGCGCGCAATGCGCTCCAGGTGATCGATCAATATGGCCTGGTCGATCGCGCCGCCGAAAAGCGGCCCAGATGGCTGGTCTGCCTGTCTGGCGGCAAGGACAGTTATGGCTTGCTCAGCGTCCTGCTCGACCTGCAATGGCAAGGCGCCCTGCCGGTCGACCTGCTGGCCTGCAATCTCGATCAGGGCCAGCCGGGATTTCCCAAACACGTGCTGCCGGACTGGCTCGACAAGACCGGCATCGCTTATCGCATCGAGACCGAAGACACTTACGCCATCGTCACTGACAAGATCCCTGACAGCCAGACCTTTTGCGCGCTGTGCTCGCGGCTGCGGCGGGGGATCCTGTATCGCATCGCGCGCGAGGAAGGCTGCGACGCCATCGTGCTCGGGCATCATCGCGATGATGCGCTGGAAACCTTCATGATGAATCTGGTGCATGGCGGACGGCTGGCTGCAATGCCGGCCAAACTGCTCAATGATGAAGGCGACGTGATGGTACTGCGGCCGCTCATCACCTGCGCCGAGGATGATCTGGAGAAGTTTTCCAAGGCCATGCAATTTCCGATCATTCCCTGCAATCTGTGCGGCTCGCAGGATGGCTTGCAGCGCGTCGCGATGAAGCAGATGCTGGACGATTGGGAGCGCCGGAAACCCGGCGTTCGCCAGGTCATGGCGCATGCGCTCGCGACCGTGCGGCCAAGCCATTTGCATGATCCGCGCGTGTTCGATTTTGCGGCTCTGGCGCCTGGCGGCACAGGCGACCCGGATGATGGTGTACCGTTCTGAAACTATGGTCGATGACCGGTTCAGGCGATTGATGAAATTGCGCCTGATGATTTAGCAGGCCCTTGACCCCGCAAGCCTAGATTCGCGGCATGCGGGCGATCAAATCCTTTCTTCGACACACGGGCGGCAACACATTGATGATGTTCGCCCTCTTCCTGGTTCCGGTCACCGCCGTGATTGGGGTTTCCATCGATGGGCAGCGCGCTTTCAACAATAAGGCGCAGCTGCAAAACTCGCTCGATGCTGCCGTGCTGATGGCGGCCAAGGAATATTATGCCGATCCGTCCCTGAGCCAGACCGAACGCGAAGACGCCGCGCGCCAGGCCGGCCAACGCATCTTCCAGCGCAACAATCTCGAATTCGGTCTCGGCGACACTCAGGCCACAGTGTCGTTCGCGTTTGATGAAACAGCCGGCACGGTCGACGCGAGCGCCAGCAGTGTGATGAAGAATTTCTTCGGCGGCGTGCTCAATCGCAACACGACCAGGCTCGGCGCCACGGCGCAGGCCGCGATTGGCGGCAATAAGCGGCTCGAAATCGCACTCATTCTCGACAATTCGACCTCCATGTTCCGGTCCAACCGGATGAGCCTGATGCGCGCAGCGGCGGTGAATTTCACCGACACGCTGTTCGACCGCTATGGCCATGAAGAGATCAAGATCTCGGTCGTGCCCTGGGCGACGACAGTCAATATCCTGTCGGAACCCATTGCGCTGCCGGATTCGACCCCGGTCAGCGGGACGCTGCCGCCAGCCTATGGCTCGCGCGCGGTGCCGGCAGATCCGGCTGTGCATCCCTGGCCTTACACCCAGAACCCGTTCACCGGCCAGCCCTTGACCCGGCAAAGCGATGCCGATGCCCTGTTCACCCCGACCACCTGGCGCGGCTGTGTCAGAGCCGCCGCGGGAGAGCGCGAGGTGAGCCTGACCGGGACTGTGAAGACGCCGCTCACCGATGCCTTCCCGGCCCATGACTGGCCGCTCGCCATCGTCCCTCCCAAGCTTGAGCCATATCGCTACAATCGCTCTAACTGTTCGTATAATTGCCGCGTCATCGACCCGACGCAGCTGCGCGCCGACCCCTGGTGGTCCGGCGGCGCTGCCAATAATTACCAGCCCAAACCCGTGCGCGCCGGCATCCGCCCGGATTATTCGGCGCAGGCCCAGTATGATTACTATCACAACAATGGCTGGACCGATGCGAATGGCTTTATCGAGCCCTGCCTCTCGGACCCGAACGAGTTCGAATATCTGAATAATGGCGGCAAGATCTGCGATTATCGCCCGACCGATCAAGGCAGCTCGAACATTTTCCCATGGGATCGCCAGAAGGCCATCAATGGCCCGAACATGAACTGCCCGTCGCCTATGCTGGCCGCGTCAGCCAATCGCGCCCAGGTGGTCAACAAGCTGAATCAGATGTACCCGGCGCCTGGCGGCACGCATGCCGATATTGGCCTGATGTGGGGTCTGCGCACCTTGTCGCCGCGCAGCAACTGGACCAGCTTCTTCTCTTATCCAACCGATGCCGAGCCGTCGGCCTGGGAGGATCCGGAAGTGATCAAGATTGCGGTCCTGCTGACCGATGGTGTGAATGTCGCGCCGCGCAATTTCGAAGGCTATTATGGCTGCACCAGCCGCACGCAGCAGTCTTATGATGTCGGCCATCCGGAAGATCATGATGACAGTGTCGGCTGCTGGCGCCATCCCGACATTCAGCGCCTCGACAAGTCCGCGCTGGACAATCTGATGCTGGATGCCTGCACACAGATGAAAACCGAGTACGGGATCCAGCTCTATACGATCGCTGTCGACATCAATGATCCGACCGCCATCGCCTATCTGAAACAGTGCGCCAGCTCTGAGGCCGACTTCTACAATATCTCCTCAGCTGAGATCGGGATTGCCTTCAATTCCCTGCTCACCACCCTGGTTCGGATCAGCAAATAAGAAAAAGGCCCGGCGCGATACGCGGCCAGGCCTTCGAGTTTGGTTCCGTCTGGGGGAGGAAACACCCAATCGGAGGAATGATCGGGTCGTGTCCGGAACCTCAACACGGGGGCTATATGGGCTCTTTAGTTGCAATTTCAACATGCATGTCCGCAATAGTTGCATGCATTTTTGCATAAGCTGTGCGCAGACAATATTCCCTAACGCAAAGGTGAGGTGCGGAAGGCCTCGACCTGGGCGGTCAGGAAGTCGCGAAAGGCGCCGATCCGCTTCGACCGCTTCAGGTCGCTCGGATAGATGAAATAGAGATCAAAGCTCGGCCCGGTAAAATCTTCCAGCACCGGCACCAATTGCGGCACGGCGCTGACCATATAATCCGGCAGGTCGGCAATCCCGAGCCCAGCTTCGACAGCGCGCAACATGGCCGAGACATTGTTCACGGTCAGCGCTGCCTTGCGCGGGCCGGCATCATCCCGGCCTACCCGTTCGGCAAAGCTCATGGCAGTAATCGGGCTGTCAGCGTCGCCATAAGCGATGATCCGATGATTGTCCAAATCCTGCGGCGTGCGCGGCATGCCATGCAGTTTGATATAGTCCGGCGAGGCGTAGAGATTGGTCGCCACTGTGGCCAGCTTGCGCTGGATCAGATCAGCCTTGTCGGCGGCCCATAAGCGGATGGCGCATTCGGCTTCCAGTTTCAGCAAGTCATAATGCTCGCCATCATCCAGGCGCAGGTCGATGCGCATTTCCGGATGCTGGCTGACAAACTCGCCAAGCCGCGGCACCAGCCAGGTCGACCCGAAGGCCACTGGTGCAGTGACGATCAGCTCGCCCTGGGCGACATCCTGCTGATCCTTGAGCGCTGCGCTGGCGCCTTGCGCGGCGGTCGCCATGTCGACAGTCGAGCGATGCAGCGTATGTCCAGCATCAGTCAGCACCAGGCCGCGGGCATGGCGCTGGAACAGGGACACGCCCAATTGCTCTTCCAGCGCTGCGATCTGGCGGGACACGGCCGATTGGGAAATCCCCAGGCGCTCGCCCGCTGCGGTCAGGCTGCCAGCTTCTGCTGCGGCATGAAAAGATTTCAGCTTATCCCAATCCATGACGCGCAGTCCTTCCACAAGATCGCCCCAAGGCGCAAGCCCATTGATCAAAAGAAATTTGCATTTTCAAGTATCTATCAAATCCGCTTTCATGGAAGGCAGGCTTGCCTCTGCCCTTGGCACGGCAGCACCGACCACCAATTCAACCAGGTGGCCTGAATCGGCGGTCGCGCAGGGGGTCTAGTCAAATGGCAGTGAGAGGGTGAGCGTGGCGCCATAAGCGTCGTAATTGTCGGCGCCGATGCCATCATAAAAGCCGTCAGCGCGGAGCGATATTCCGCTCGCCCAGGCATAAGCCAGGCCGGCTTCGGTTCTGGCCCGCAGCGGGGTCTCGCGATGCGCGCCAATGCCCGTGTCCAGATCGATCAACTCGGCCTGATCAAAGTCCCAGATCCCTTTCACGGTCCAGTTCAAGTCCAGGCGCGCCCCGTTCTCGGCAGCGAGCCGATGGCGGACATTCGGGTTGAACGTGAAGCGTCCGAGACTGACGGCCTGACCTGGGATAAACAGACCATTGCCGTCGAAATACCCGTTTGAGCGTTCTTCGAAATAAATCACGCCGAACGCGGGCGACAGGTTCACTGTGTCGAAATCCATGCTGCCGGTGATTTTTGAGGCGACAAGGAAGCGTTCGGCATCGAAACTGTCGCTATAGGTGCCGAACGGGCTGACATCATTGCGCGACTGGCCCCAGGCCAGACGTGCATCCAACACCAGCCCGCCGCCAAGGTCCGCGACCGTGTACGGCCCGGTCATCCAGCCAAGCCCGTCGCCGGAATAGCTTTCGATATCATCATCTTCCTCGAAGATATCGACCTGTGCCATGACCCCGACCACGAGCCCAGGTTCGATCACAATATCGGCGCCGAGGAAAATCAGCCCAAGCGTGCTCGAGGCGGTCTCTGTATCGATTTGCGCATAGGTGGCCTGGACCCAGGCATCAATCGGCACATCGCCCTGGCTCTGCGCGATCGGCCGGGCCCCGAATACGGGCGTTTCATCATTGGATGCCCGGTTCGGCAGAGCGCGTCTCTGCCAGCCGGCAATCTGCGCCAGACTGGTCGAGAAGCCGACATGGTTTTGCGTCCTGAAATCACCAGTCCCGGTGAGCTGCCCCGCTGTTTGGGCCGGCCCGGCATTGCGATTGAGCCGGTGGGTCAGGTCTGGTTCGGCCGCAGTGATCTGATCGGCCCGGCGCGACATGAAATTGGTGATGATGTTCGCGGTGCGGTCGATGACCGCCTCACTGAAATCGAGTTCGAGCACATTTGAGACCGTGTTCAGATTCCCCGCCGCATCCGAGAATTGCCCGGCGCTGACCGAGACAGTCGCGGCCGCACCCTCGGTGACGACGCCGATCTGCGGCGTGAAAGTGGCGCGATAGCTTGTGCCGCTGCCGGAAAAGTCGGTCAGCGTCCCGCCTGTGACTGAGACATCGCTGACGGCAAAATCAGTCGCGGCCTCTGACAGGGTGAAGGTGATGGCAGCGGTATCGCCATATGCAAGTTCGGACTGATCTGCGGATACTGCGATGCTTGGCGCCAGCGTATCAACCGCGATTTCGAGCGTCTGCGAGACCGTGTTCAAATTGCCTGCTGCATCAGACGCTGCTCCAGCGACGACCGTCAGGTTGATATCCCCTTCAAAGTCGGCATCAGGCGTGACCAGGACCTGATAGGTGGTGCCGTCATTGGGGCTGATCTCGCTCGGCGCCGAGACGCTGGCATCGGTCACTGACAGGTCGGCCGCAGCATCAAAACCGGTAACCGGTTCGCTGAACACAATCTCAACCGGCACTCGGCCATTGGCGTCTGGGGCCAAGGCCGTCATCGACGACACACGCGGCGCGGTCTGAGCGACCGCGATCTGCAGCGCTGGCGACACTGTGCTCAGATTCCCAGCTGCATCAGACGCCGCCCCCGCGACGACTGTGAGGGTGATCGTTCCAGTGAAACCTGCGTCAGGCGTGACCAGGACCTGATAGGTGGTGCCATTATTCGGGCTGATCTCGCTCGGCGCCGAGACGCTGGCATCGGTCACTGACAGGTCGGCCGCAGCATCAAAGCCGGTGACCGGCTCGTTAAAGGCAATTTCAACCGGCACCCGGCCATTGGCGTCTGGGACTGAGGCCGACATTGACTGCAGGCTTGGCGGCGTCGCGTCGATGGTCAGTTCATCGCTGGTATTGTCGGTGCCGGAATTGTTGTACACATCGGTCGCGGTCACGACCACATCATACGTCCCGTCCGGTATGGTTGACAGCGTGTCGTTTGGCAGGATCCATGAGCCGTCGCCGCGATTGGTGGCGCCCTGGGTTTGGCCATTGACGGTCACAGATATGGTCGCGTCAGGATCATCTACCGTGCCGGTCAATTCAGGCGTCGGGTCAAGCGTCACAAGCGAAGCCACCGTCACCGTCGGCGCCGTGGAATCGGTACCATGGGCGCCGCCGGAAAACGTCGCCGAATTTACGGTCACTTCGGCGTCGTCAAGCTCGAACTCCATCCGCACGGTGTAAGTCGTATTGTGTAACGTCACCGTACCGACTGCGGTATGCTCGCCCGCGCTGAGTTGATCGGAAATCCACTTTGTGCCGGCAGTACTGAGCGCGCCGGACGTGACACCGTCAATCATCAAGTCCGTGGGCGGGATAACAGATACAGTCGCACCAGAGTTTTCGATCCCAAAAAAAATCACCTGGTTTGGCATGGAATCAAGCGGCCCGCGTACCTCCATTAAAATGAGTGTCGGAGGTGGAAAAGGAATCGTCGCCGACCCACTCTCGAAAATTCCGCAAGTGCCATTGGCGATGCCGCCAATGGGTGGATCATTCATCACAACGACCGAGACGGCGCTGAGCGGCGCCCCACTACAATTGGTCTGCGCCGATGCTGGCGCGGCCATGGTCATCGCCGCGATCAGTAGCGCCACTGCGCTCAAGCCCAGACGCCACCCCGCGCGACAAACACCCCTCAACAGATCCATAACACCCTCGACAATTCTGGCCGACGCCGCCTCGCAAGCGTTCCTTGCGCTCAGATCTGCCGCATTTGCGCAGCGAATACATTGTACTGGTGTCTCAATTTGAGGGTTTGCGGGGCGAACGCGCCTGAGCCCAGCGCCGCGTCCCTCATGGACTGGCCCACAAGATGCGCGCGATCCAGTCCGTTTTACGGGCATCAACAGACGTGACACCGCCATCGTGCAGGAGGCCGCGGAGCTCGACCTCGCCGGTGGCCTGCAGGTGGACCGCGCCGAGCAGCAGCGCCTCGCCATGCCGCTTGGCAAGGACCCGGTCGCCGGCCTTTAGCGGGGCGCCAGAGGCCAGCACCAGCCGGTCGCCGCGGGCATAGATCGGGGCAAAGGCGGCGCTGGTCATCTCAACCACAAAGCACGTCGCCGCGGCGGCGTCGCTCAGCAGGTTCACCCGCGGTGCCTCCGCCGCGCTGGCCTCGCCCAAGCGTGCCAGGTCATCAGCAGCGGCCAGCACCTCCTGCGTCACCAGCGGCAGGGCCGCCGCCGCTCGCCCGGTCATCAGCGCCGCAAAGGCACTCAAATCCTCGCCCACGGCGTCGAGCACGCGGGCCAGGCTCTCGGTCGACAGCCAACGCGGCCGGCCATCCTTGTGCCGGCGCTTGGATGGGTTGAACGCGGTCGGGTCAAGGCCAGCGCGCTTAGCCAGCCCCGAGGCGGATAGTCCGTGCTTTTGCGCCAGCAAGTCGATGCCGCGCCAGATGTCCCCATGCCGCATAGTCGCTGCCCCCGGAGTGGTGGTGAACGCGCGCTCAAATCCTAGCCCAGGATGATGGTGGCATCAATTTGCCAGACCAAGAGCCTTGCGTTCCGGCGCAAAAACGGGTCAAGACGCGGACATGGTCATGCTGCACAGAACCCGCGTCTATAAAATCCTCAGCCCGGCCGACTGGGCGCTGGCTGAGCAACTCGGCCATACCCAGACAGCGCTGGATGATGGCGATGGCTATGTCCATCTCTCGACCCGCGATCAGGTCGGCGAGACCTTGCGCCTGCATTATCCCGGGCAAGACCAGGTCCGCCTGCTGGAATATATCATCGAGGAGATGGGCCAGCCAGTGCGCTGGGAGGAAAGCCGCGGCGGCGAGCTGTTCCCGCATCTCTATTCGACCTTGTATCTGCGCGGCGCCAAACGGGTCTGGACCTTGGGCCTGGATGAGGACGGCATCCCGGCTTTGCCCGCCGATATCGACACATGAGCCTGCCGGACCTCGCCCTGCCTTTGGTGAAAAAGCTGTCGCCGGAAGCGGCCCATACAGCCACGGTCAGCGGCCTGAAACTCGGCATTGGTCTGCCCAATATCGCGCCGGATCGCTGGGACCTTGCGGTCGAGCTGCCCAAGTCAGGCCTCAAGCTGGCCAATCCGGTCGGCCTCGCTGCGGGCTTTGACAAGAATGCCGACGTGTTTCGCCCGATGGCCCGGTTCGGCTTCGGCTTTCTCGAATGCGGCACGGTGACCCCGCAGCCCCAGCCCGGCAATCCCAAGCCGCGCCTGTTCCGGCTCAGCGAGGATGCCGGCATCATCAATCGCATGGGCTTTAACAATCACGGCCTCGGCTATTTTGTCCGGCGCCTGCGCCGCGGGCGAGCAGACCGGCTGTGTCCTGTCGGCGCCAATGTCGGGGCCAACAAGAGCAGCGATGATTTCATCGCCGATTACGAAGCCGGGATCACCGCCACTTATCCATATTGCGCTTATCTGACGATCAATATTTCCAGCCCCAACACGCCCGGCCTGCGCGGCCTGCAAGGCAAGGCAGCGCTGCAAGCCCTGCTCGAGCGCTGCGGGCGGGCCCATGCTGCGGCCGCCGCAGAGACCGGTCTGCACAAGCCGGCCTTCCTGAAAATCGCGCCCGACCTCGATGATGCCGAGAAGGCCGACATCATTGCCACGGTGCGCGCGTCTGGCGGCTGGCTCTGCGGCCTGATCATCTCCAACACGACGCTGGATCGCCCGGCCAGCCTGAACAGCGCCAAGGCCAGCGAGACCGGCGGCCTGTCCGGCGCGCCGCTATTCGAGAAATCCACCCGGGTGCTCAAGGACATGGCCAGCGACCTGTTTGGCGAGTTTGACCTGATTGGCTGCGGCGGCATCAGCTCAGGCGCCGACGCTTATGCCAAGATCAAGGCCGGGGCGCATGCTGTGCAGCTTTATTCAGCTTTGGTCTATCATGGCCCCGGCCTGGTCGCGAAGATCAATGCCGAGCTCGCCGCGCTGTTGCGCAGCGATGGCTTCAGCTCAGTGGCTGAGGCTGCGGGCGCGGACTTGCCGTCGCGCGGATAAGGCTCGGCAGATAGTAACCGAGCGCGGCGGTGCGAAACACATACATGCCGAGAAAAGCCAGCCACACGCCTGTATTGCCCCAGACCGGTCGCAAGGTCAGATCCAGCGCGACATAAGCGGCTGTGACCACAATCGCGGCATTGCGCATCGCCCGCCCCTGCGTGGCGCCAAGGAAAAACCCATCGAGCTGGAAAGCCGCGACGCCAATGAGCGGGACTGCGGCGCAATAAGGCAGGAAGGCCAGCGCCGCTGCGCGCGCTTCGCGGTCATTGACGAAGCGCTCAATGATCGCCGCCCCGCCAATCAGATAGGCGATGGCGATCACAATGGCGAATGCAAAAGCGAGCTCGCTGGTCAGGCGCATGGCCCGGCGCAGGCGCGCCACGCTGCGGGCGCCATACGCCTCGCCGACCTCTTTTTCGGCGACAAAGGCAAACCCATCCAGGACAAAGGCGGCGACAGTGATGAATTGCAACAGGACTTCATTCCCGGCCAGCTGCGCCGTGCCCATTTGCGCGCCTGAGCGGACAAACCAGGCAAATGCGAACAGCAAGGCCAGGGTGCGAATGAGAATGTCGCGATTGGCATTGAACAAGGCCATCAGAGCAGCGCGATCGAGCAGGCCTGGCTGGCGCGCCAGGCTGCGCCAGATCAGCCCCAGACCGAAGACCAGCGACACCCATTCGGCGATCGCTGTGCCAGCCCCGATCCCGGCCGGGCCCCAGCCAAGCCCGGCAACGAACCAGACATCAAGGACAATATTGACGCCATTCATGACAATCTGCATGGCCAGCAGCGCGCCGGTTCGCCCGGTGCCGAGCAGCCAGCCCGTAATCGCGTATTGGGTCAGCAGCGCCGGCGCGCCCCAGACCCGGGCAGCGAAATAGCCATCGGCCAGCGCGACCACATCCGGCTCTGCTCCGAACGGGGCGAAGACGCCGAGGCGCAAAAGCGGCGACAGCGCAAAGATTGCCAGCCCAAAGGCAGCGCCGAGCAACAAGCCGCGCTGCAAGGTCGCCCGCGCTGCGGCCTGATCCTCGCGCCCGAGGGCCTGAGCGACCAGCCCGGTGGTCGACATGCGCAGGAACCCAAACCCCCAATAGATGAAACTGAACGCGACGCTCGCAATCGCCACCGCCGCCAGGTCCGACTTGTCGCCATACAGCCCCATCACCGCCGTATCGACGACGCCGGTCGCAGCAATCGCCGCTTGCGCCAGCATCACCGGCACAGCCAGGCGCATGACGCGCGAACGGGACAGGACAAGGTCGGTCATCGCCGCCGCTTAGACCGAAGCGCGGGTCCTGTCAGCCGAAAAGCTTGCAAACCCAACCGCCCAATCTCTGGGCATTCGCGCTCAAGATTCGAACATTCGCCCAGAAACTGCCTGCAAGGCCCGGGGCTGAGACTTGTTCTCGGCACCGGAATCTTCACTGCCTGCCTCATCGCTTCGGGAGGGCGAACAAATGAACCACCTAAAATGCCGAGGAGCGGCCGCCGCTCGCTCGTTTTCCATTCTGGCAATCCTGTCAATTTTCGCAGCCCCGGCCTTCGCCGATACAGGCGACA
The DNA here is from genome assembly GCA_965212615.1 of Henriciella sp. Taxonomy (GTDB): domain Bacteria; phylum Pseudomonadota; class Alphaproteobacteria; order Caulobacterales; family Hyphomonadaceae; genus Henriciella. The sequence continues at coordinate 3,122,156 of OZ243114.1, read as the reverse complement.
CGGCCTGGATGCTGACCTCAACCGCGCTGGTCCTGTTCATGACCCTGCCAGGCCTCGCCCTGTTCTATGGCGGCCTGGTCCAGGGCAAGAATGTGTTGTCGGTCCTGATGCAATGTCTGGTTCTGGCCTGCCTGATGTCCCTCGTCTGGGTCGCTGTCGGCTATTCGATTGCCTTCGGCGATGGCAATGGCGCAGCCGACGGCGCTGGTGCGCTCTGGGGCGGGCTGTCAAATGCCTTCCTTGCCGGGCTGACCCCCGAGGCGATGTCCGGCACGATCCCGGAATCGGTCTTTGTCATGTTCCAGATGACGTTCGCGATCATCACCCCGGCGCTGATTGTCGGCGCTTATGTCGAGCGCGTGAATTTCGGTGCTGTCCTGCTCTTCTCCGTGCTCTGGCTGGTGCTGGTCTATGCTCCTGTCTGTCACTGGGTCTGGGGCGGCGGCTGGCTGGCGGACCAGGGTGTGGCTGACTTTGCCGGCGGCCTGGTCGTCCATGCCACGGCCGGCATCAGCTCGCTGGTCTTCGTCATGATGATGGGCAAGCGCACCGGCTTCCCGCAGGAGATGAAGCCGCCGCACAATCCGGCTTTCGTGATGCTTGGCGCCTCGATGCTGTGGGTCGGCTGGTTCGGCTTCAATGCCGGCTCTGCCGTCGGCGCGAATGCCGGCGCCGGTCAGGCCATGCTGGTGACGCACCTGTCAGCTGCCACCGCCTCGCTGGTCTGGATGGCGGTCGAATGGGTGAAATATGGCAAGCCGACCCTGGTCGGCACCGCCACCGGGACGATTGCCGGCCTGGCCACGATAACGCCCGCCGCAGGCTCGGTCGGGCCACTGGCAGCGATCATAATCGGCACGCTGGCAGCGCTTGCCTGTTATTATGCCGTGACCCTGATCCGCACCAAGCTGAAGATTGATGACAGTCTCGACGTCTTTGCCGTGCATGGCGTTGGCGGCATTCTGGGCACCTTGCTGATCCCGTTCCTGGCCGGCCTCGGCCCGATGGCCCCTGGCCTTGGCGACGCCAGCATTGGCGGGCAGTTCACGGTCCAGCTGACTGGTATTGTCAGTGTCTGCGCCTGGTCCGCTGTGGCCAGTGCCATCATCCTGTTTCTGGTCAAGCTGGTAACGCCGCTGCGCGTCTCGGCTGATGATGAGGAAACCGGGCTCGATACGGCAAGCCATGGGGAATCCGCCTACGGGCATTAAACCCGCGATGGATACACCAAGGAGGGACTGGGGTGATCCGGTCCCTCTTTATATATGGGGCTGAGACCAGGTTGGCGATCAGGCCGCGTCGCGGACAATGCGGGCAATATCCTCGCCATAGCGACCGGCTTTCTTCTCGCCGACGCCGGAGATTTGCAGCAGCTCGACCATATCGACCGGGCGCTCGGTGGCGATTGTGGCCAGGGTCTTGTCGTGAAAGATCACATAAGGTGGCACGCCCTTGGCCTTGGCCAGCTCAACCCGCCAGTTGCGCAGCAGATCGAACAGTTCCCGGTCGCGGCTGGAGAGATCGGCAAAGGCCGCACTTGCCGCCTGGCTGCCGCGGCTGCGCGTGCGGCGGACAGTCGGATCGCTGCGCAGCGCGACCTCGCGATCGCCTTTGAACAAGGCCTTGGCGACATCATGGTCCGGGACGAAGATGAAGGGCCGTGTCACCTCGCCGCCTTCGGCCAGAAGCCCGCTAAAGAGCAGCTCGTCAAAGACCGCATTCCAACCGGATTTCGGCATCTCGGCCCCGATACCATAGGTCGATTGCTGCGACAGATCCTCGTCGAACCCATCCTTGGCCTGACCCAGCAAATGGATGATGAGCCGCCCGCGGCCAATCTTCTGGCCGCAGCGCAGCACCGCTGACACCGCCATCTGGGCCCAGCGGGTGGCATCATAATGGTCGCCCGCCTCAGCCTGACAATTATCGCAGACGCCGCATGGCTCGGCATCGCGCTCGCCGAAATATTGGCGCACAGCCTGACGCCGGCAGGCCTCGCCGTTCAACAGCGCGAACAGTTGGCGGGTCTTGTTGATCTGAACCCGCTTCACCGCCGCTTCGGCGTCGCTTTCATGGCTCCACATCAGGCTGCGGCGCAAGTCGGCCGGACCGAACAGGGCATAGCCTTCAGCCGGCTCGCCATCGCGTCCGGCGCGGCCGACTTCCTGCCAATAGGCCTCGATGGTCTTGGGCGGGTCGGCATGGATGACAAAGCGCACATCCGGCTTGTCGACGCCCATCCCGAAGGCCACGGTGGCGCACATGACCAGGCCGTCTTCGAGCAGGAAGCGGCGCTGGCGCGCGGCCCGGTCATCGGCTTCCAGCCCGGCATGATAAGCGAGCGCGGCAATGCCCTGTTTCTCGAGCGCTTCGGCCAGCTGTTCTGTGCCCTTGCGCGTGGCAGCATAGACGATGCCGCTTTGCCCCTTATGGCCGCGAATGAGGCGGACCAGTCGATCGGTCTTGTTGCCGGCCTTGGGTTCGGCGCCAAGCGTGAGATTGGGGCGGTCAAAGCTGGCAACATGCACGGCCGGATCGGTGAGATCGAGCTGCTGCAAGATATCCGCGCGGGTGCGGGCATCCGCGGTTGCCGTCACCGCCAGGCGCGGCACGCCTGGAAATGCCGCCTTGAGCCGTCCCAGCGCCCGATAGTCTGGCCTGAAATCATGTCCCCACTGGCTGACACAATGGGCTTCATCGACAGCGATGAGCGAGACCTTGAGCTGGCTCAGTGCATGGAGCAGGCCGCCCGACAGCCCTTCTGGCGAGACATAGAGCATGTCCATGTTGCCGGCGCGGGCGGCTTGCAATGCTGCCAGGCGGTCCTCATGTTGCATCGAGGAGTCGAGTCGCTCCGCTCGCACGCCGAGCGCCTTCAAGGCATCAACCTGATCCGCCATCAGCGCAATCAGCGGCGAGACGATCAACCCGACCCCGTCGCGCAGCATGGACGGGATCTGATAACAGAGCGACTTGCCGCCACCGGTCGGCAACACCGCCAGCGCATCACGGCCGGCCATGATGTCGGCGATCACATCCGGCTGCAAACCTCGAAAGTCTGCATAGCCATAAATGCGCTGCAACAGGCCTCGAGCCTGGTTGAGCAGGGTTTCATCAAAGTTCAGCAAGGTTCAGCAAGGGTCTGCAATGTTTCAGCACGGTTCAGCACGGTTCAGCAAAGGGGCAATTCCGGCGAAATTATCTGAGGAATCGCGCCGCAAAACAAGCGACCAGAAATAGCAATCAGACGATTTCTTGCAGCGCATCGACCAGGAATGTGTGGCGGCGGGCGACAGCGCTGGCCTCTTTGCTATAGCCGCCGCCAAGCACGCCGACGACCGGAATACGCTGCGCTGCGCAGGCCTGCGCGACCAGCCGGTCTCGCGCCAGAAGCCCGTCATCACTGAGGTTTAGCAGACCCAGGCGATCCTCGGCATGCGGATCGACGCCGGCATTGTAGAAGACCAGATCCGGCTGCGCCACTGCCAGCGTCTCGGCCACCAGTCTCTGCGCCGCGGCCAGATAGGCTGCATCCTCGACCCCGCGTGCAAGCGCGACATCCAGGTCCGATGGCGGCTTGGTGCGCGGCCAGTTCTCACCGCAATGCAGAGAGGCGGTAAACACCCGCGGCTCATCCGCAAAGATCAGCGCAGTCCCGTCGCCATGATGGACATCAAGATCGATGACCGCGATGGTGTCGACAACCGCCGCCGCAAGCAGGCTGAGCGCTGCGACGGCGACATCATTGAAGACGCAAAAGCCCGCCCCGCCTTGATAATCGGCATGATGACTGCCGCCTGCCAGATTGACCGCGGCGCCTGCCTCCAGCGCACGGCGCGCAGCCAGCTCGGTGCCACCAACCGAGGCCCGTGTCCGCGCCGCAATCGCCGGGGTCATCTCAAAGCCCACCCGCCGCGCTGTTTTCGCGTCCAGCGAGCTGGTCAGCACGGCTTGCACATATACCGGGTCATGCGCCCGCTCCAGCGCGGCTTGCGCGGCATGGGCCGGAACCTCAAGCGCATAGCCTTTGGCCCGCACCAGATCCGCCACCAGCGAGTATTTGCGCATCGGGAAGCGATGCTGATCGCCGACAGACGATGCGTCATAGTCAGGATGATGGATGATTGGCAGCATGACGCCAGATATGGCGCTAGCTTTCCAGCTCGCCAGAGCGTGTCAGCAGGAAATGTCCGTGCAGCGCCGCCACTGGCTTGTCGCGCTCGCTTTGCCAGGCTTCGGCGGTGACCGAGGCCATGCGCCGCCCCAGCTTGACCACGCGCGCCCGGCCATACAGATCCTCAGCCCGGCCCTGGCGCAGATAATCGACTGTGATGTTGATCGTGCGGGCTGGGCGTTCGACGTCCGAGACCAGGAAAAGCTGCGCCATGGCGGTCATTTCCAGGAATGTCCCGATGGCCCCGCCATGCAGGGCTTTGATGGTGAAATTGCCAATCAGTTTTTTCTGGAACGGCAACACGGCGGTCATGTCATCGCCCTTGATATCACAGCGCATGCCCAGGGTTTGCACGATCGGCACGCGCTCAAGAAAGGCTTCCAGTTGCTGCCCGCGTGTCAGAGTCTCGCTCATTCCGGTACTCCCAGGCTGGCTTTCGGACGCGGCTTGTTGATGGCAAATGCGCCTTGCGCCGTAGCGATCACCTTGTCGCGGCTGTCATGATAGGCCCAGGCCCGGGTGAAGGCGACGGACTTGGTGACGTGATAGCATTCAGCTTCCCCGATAATGTCGCGGCCGCTATCGGCAGGACGCATGTAATCGATCCGCAAGTCCAGCGTCGCCACGAAGCGAAATTCTTCCAGCGAGGCCGCACAAGCCATGCCGCTGAGATTATCCAGCAATGTCGTGATGGCCCCGCCATGGATGACCTGCCCATCAATGTCGCCGACCAGATGTTCGGCAAAGGGTTGCACGCCCCAGACCTGCCCGCGTTCGACCCGCGTCACCTTGAACCCGGTCTCGCGCGCCCACGGGACGACCTGGGTCATGCCGTCCATATGCTCGCGCATCAGTTCGATCCGCTTATCCAGGCTGGCAATGCTCTCGTCCATCAAGTCCTCACAGGTTGACGCGCCGTCGCAAATTGACGTTCGCGTAAGCGGATATACCATCTCTACAGAACGATAAACCGGTAACCTCACGGGAGGATCAGGTATGGCTTTTGATGCCGCAAAAGTGGGCAAAGCCTGCATCATCGGGGCGGGATGCAGCGGCTTCACCATGGCCAAGCGTCTGAAGGATTATGGCATTGCCTATGATTGCTTCGAAACCTCGGACGATATTGGCGGCAACTGGTATTACAAGAACCCGAACGGCATGTCGTCCTGTTATCAGAGCCTGCATATCGACACCTCGAAATGGCGCCTCGCTTTTGAAGATTATCCGGTGCCGGAGGACTGGCCGGATTTCCCCCATCACAGCCAGCTGCTGCAATACTTTCACGACTATGTCGACCATTTCGGCCTGCGCCAGACGATCACCTTCAATACGCGCGTCGACAAGGCGGTACGCCGCGCGGATGGCGACTGGGATGTGACCCTGTCGAGCGGCGAGACCCGGACCTATCAATGGCTGTTCGTTGGCAATGGTCATCACTGGGACCCGCGCACCCCGGATGATTATCCGGGCCAGGACACATTTGCCGGCTATCAGATCCACAGTCACAATTATGAGGACCCGTTCGATCCTTATGATTTTCGCGGCAAGAGGGTCCTGGTCGTCGGCGCTGGCAATTCGGCCATGGATATATCGTCCGAACTGTCTCAGCGCCCGATTGCCGAGACGCTGATCATCTCGATGCGCCGCGGGGTCTGGGTGCTGCCGAAATATCTCGGCGGCCAGCCAGCGGACAAGGCCATCCTGCCGAGCTGGATGCCGATGCGCCTGGGCCGGGCGCTCGCCCGCTCCAAAATCAAGAAAGAGATTGGCAATCCGGAAGATTATGGCCTGCCTAAGCCGGATCATGAGCCGCTTGACGCGCACCCGTCAGTGTCCGGCGAATTCCTCACCCGGGTCGGTTGCGGCGACATTAGCGCCAAAGGCGCAATCGAGCGGTTTGAACCCAATGCGGTCATCTTCACCGATGGCAGCCGCGAGGAGATTGATGCAATCGTCTGGGCTACGGGCTACAAGGTGTCTTTCCCCTTTTTCGAGGATCCGGAGCTGACGCCGAAAGAGAACCGGTTCCCGCTGTTCAAGCGGATGGTCAAGCCGGGCTATGAGAATCTGGTCTTCCTCGCCCTCGCCCAGCCGCTGCCAACCCTGGTAAACTTTGCCGAGCAGCAATCTAAACTTGCCGCAGCGATGATTGCAGGCGAATATGCCTTGCCGAACACTGACGAGATGGCGCGCATCACTGCTGCCGACGAAAAGACCCATATGGGTCACTTCTATCAAGCCGTTCGGCACACAATGCAGGTTGATTTCAACACTTATGTAAGAGACCTCATGCAAGAGATTGAGAAGGGACGAAAGCGCGCCCGAGTGTCTGCATAACGGATCAGGAGCAGGACCATGCGTACCATCGTTGCGGGGCTGGCAGCTGCGAGCCTGGCCGCATGCTCTGCGACGCCGCCACCGCCGCAATATCCGCAAGGCCCGGTGACAACACCTGAGCAGCCGCCGCCGTCTCCGCGCGCACAGCAAGGCCCGTTCAAGCCGGACTATTCCCTGTATGCCTGCACGCCCTCTTTTTCGAACCGGCCAATGACGGATTCCAGCGGACGAATACTGAATTATCATGCCTTGGTGGTGGCCAAGGGTGTGATCCTGGCCGCCTCTCCGGTCAATGGTGCCTGCATGACGTCAGGCTTCGGCCCGCGCTTTGGGTCAATGCACAAAGGCATTGATTTACAGGCCCGGCCAGCGGTTCCGATTTATTCAGCCGGGCCGGGCCGGGTTCTGGAAGTGAGCCAGGTCTCCGGATTTGGCTATCAGGTCCTGATCGGACACGGCAATGGCGTCTATACCCGTTACGCCCACCTCGCCTATTTCGATGACGCCCTGGCGCCCGGGCAGCAGATCGGCTTCGGCCAGCCGCTGGGCATGATGGGCCAAACCGGCAATGCCACGGCCATCCATGTGCATTACGAGATCCTGACCGGCAATTACAACACGCCGAAAAAGTCCTGGGGCCTGCAAGCCAATAACCCGCTGGACTTTCCGAGATGGAGTGGCTTGGATAGCGCCGACTGATCTTGAGGGGCGGATCTTTGCTCAGCTTTCTTGACCCGAACACCCTCGCACGCACCTATCGCGATCCTGTGGCCTGGCTGATCCTGGCGGTCGATCTGTTTCCGATCTGGGCTGTATTGACGCTCGGCTGGGGCGCTGCACCGCTGGTTTTTCTGTACTGGCTCGAAAACGTGATTATTGGCGCCGTCACGCTTGCCAAAATGGTTGCGACCAGCATCAAGGAACACTTGATCGGCTTGCTCGGCATGCTGTTCATCGGGCCATTCTTTATCTTCCATTATGGGATGTTCTGTTTCGTCCATGGTGTCTTTGTCAGCGCCTTTGCGAACCTGGAGTCCCAGGCCGATACCGGGTTTCCGACGCCCTGGGGCCTGATCGACCAGGCGCTGGCTTCTGGCGCCAGCATGCCGGCTTTCCTGCTGGCCATCATTCTGGTGCAGATCTTCCTGTTCATTCAGGATTTCATCCTCCGCGGTGAGTATCGGGAAACCGCCGTCGATGCAGAGATGATGAAGCCCTATGGCCGCGTGATTGTCCTGCACATCGCGATTTTTGCCGGCGCCTTCGCCATGGTTGCGCTGGGCGAGCCAATGTGGGGCATGTTGGCTCTGATCCTGCTGCGCGCGGCCTGGGGCGTGTTCCTGACCGTGCGCCGGCGCGTGCGTATCGACGGTGCACTGCAACAAAAAAGTTGACGTTCCGTCATCAATCTGAGCACAGTGCTGGCGAGAGGGATATGGAATCACATGACGATCACAGCTGAACCAACAGCACGCATGGGCAAACGCGCCCGGGCCAAGGAGGCCAACCGCAAGGCCATTCTCGACGCCGCCCGGACCGTTTTCGCGCGCATCGGCTATGAAGCCGCCAATATTCGCGACATCATTCGCGAGACCGATCTGGCGAGCGGCACTTTTTACAATTATTTCAAGTCCAAGGAAGAAGTTTTCGAGGCGATCGCGAATGACAGCGTCTTGCGTATCCGGCCCTTGCTGCGCCAGGCGCATGAGGCGGCGAGTGACCTCAACACCTACCTCCTCGCGGCTTATGGTGCTTATTTCGATTTCCTCGCTGAGGAGAACAATCAGAAGATCAAGGATGGCATGCCGCACATGGCGCTGATCGGCGTTCGGGTCGACACGCCGGAAATGCAGACCCTGTCAGGAGAGATTCGGGCCGACCTCGAACGCGTGCTCGACAAAGTCGGCCTCGGGCACCTGGATGGCGAATATCTCACCGCTGCCGCAATCGGAATTGCGCGGGAAATGGGTGATCATATGCTCAAACGTCGCCCGGTTGACGCGGCGGGAGCGGCCGAATTCGCCACAAAACTGATGTTGGCCGGGATTGAAACGCTTGCCAAATCCGAGCGCTAGGTCAGATTAGCTCCCGAGATGAGACAGATTGGGAGGGCCGGTAGATGAGTCTGCAGGCGACGATTGCGAAGCTGCTTTTGAAGCTGCCAGCCAGTTGGAAAATCAAGATGGCCGGCGGGGCCCCTGTGAAGCTTGGTGGCCGCACGCTCGATCCGAATTTCCAGTTCATCGCCCATGGCGCTGCGAAACAGCCGCCGATGTCATCGCTCGAACCGGAAGTCGCGCAGGCCGGCGCGATTGAAGGGCTCGCCATGTTTGCGGCCAAGCCCGAGCCCGGCGTGCGGTTCGAGGATATCAGCATTGCTGGTAAGGATGGCCACCAGATCCCGGCGCGCCTGTATCAACCGGAAGACCAGGATCCGGCCGCGCCGATGATGGCCTATTGGCATATGGGCGGCGGCGTCATCCTGGATGTCGAGGCCTGCCACGCCTTCTGCTCGATGATCGCCAAGATCGCCAAATGCCCGGTGGTCTCGGTCGATTATCGCCTGGCGCCGCAGCACAAGTTTCCGATCGGTCTGGAAGACTGCATCTCAGCCTATGAATGGACTTTGTCGAACGCCGAGAAATATGGCGCCCCGGCTGGGCGAGCGGCGATTGGCGGCGATAGTATGGGCGGCAATTTCAGCGCCATCATTGCCCAGGAATCGACGCGGCGCGGCATGCCCGGGCCGGACTTGCAATTGCTGCTCTATCCGGCCACCGACCTGGTCACGGAGTTTGCCTCGGCAAGCACTTATGGCGACACCTACCCGCTGTCCGCCGACACAATGCAATGGTTCATGAAGCAATATCTGCCGGACGAGTTCGATCGCGCCAATGTCCTGCTCTCGCCCGCCCAGGAAACTCGCCTGGAGGGCTTGCCACCCGCCGTGATCGCGACGGCCGGATTTGACCCGCTGGTCGATGATGGCGCCGCTTATGCCGAGAAACTGGAAGCGGCCGGCGTAGATGTGAGCTTCAAATGCTATGACAGCCTGGCCCATGGCTTTACCGCCTTCACCGCAGTCGTTCCAGCTGCGCGCGAGGCGTGCCTTGAAATCGCCGGCATGGTCCGTGACGCCTACGCCAAACTCTGATGCGTGCCTTTGTCTGCCATGAGATCACCGACGACCTGTCGGGCGTCAGCATTCGCGAAGTCGAGCGTCCAAAGCCAGGCGCTGGCGAGGTGCTGATTCAGGTCCGCGCGACCAGTATCAATTTCCCCGATATCCTGCTCTGCCAGGGCAAGTATCAACTCAAGCTGGATCCGCCTTTCACGCCAGGCATGGACGTGGCCGGCATCGTCGCCGAACTGGGATCAGGCGTCGACAGCTTCGAGATTGGCGACGCGGTTTGCGGTGGCGCGCGCTTTGGCGGGTTCGCAGATTATGCCGTGGTCAGCGCTGAAAGCCTGCGCAAGAAACCGGACAATTTTTCCTTCGAGCAGGCGGCCGCCTATCCGGCTGCTTACCTGACCGCTTATGTCGCCCTGGTCAGACGCGGTCAGTTGCAAGCTGGCGAAACCCTGCTGGTACATGGCGCCAGTGGTGGGGTTGGTATGGCCGCGATAGATGTCGGCAAGCTGCTTGGCGCAACCGTGATCGCAACCGGCGGATCAGATCAGAAGCTGGCTAAGGTCAAGGCTTATGGCGCTGACCATGTGATCAATGCACGCGGCGGCTTTCGCGAGACGGTGAAGCACCTGACAGACGGACGCGGCGCTGACGTCATCTATGACCCGGTTGGCGGCGATGTGTTCGATGAAAGCGTGCGGTGTATCGCCTTTGACGGTCGCTTGTTGGTGATTGGCTTCACCTCCGGGCGGATTGCCAGCGTGCCATCGAATATGCCACTGATCAAAGGCTTCTCCGTGGTTGGCGTGCGCGCGGGTGAATATGGACGCCAGTTTCCTGATCGCGGGCGGGAGAATATCGCCCGCATCTGGGACTGGGCGCAGCAAGGCAAGACACGCCCTTATGTGCATGAGACACTGCCCTTGGAGCAGACAGTCGACGGATTTCGACAATTACTTGATCGCAAGGTTGTCGGAAAACTGATCATTCAGCCCTGAACCTGACCCGGGCCTGGATGGCAACCCACCGCACAATCACTTGATAATATTAAATTTTATTGATGTTGCATTTAAAATGCCTTGTTTAACAGGGCTTTGCGGCAAAGGTTAAAATGCCACTGGCACACCTTACGAAGACTTAGCTGTTTGCAGCGAAAAAATCGGATCAAAGGGGCTGTACTGCGTAGGAGAGGGACAAGCCATGCGTACCGAGCCATACATTCGATTTATCTCCATGGTCGCTGCAGGACTCGCCTTGGCCGCGTGTGGCGGCGGTGGCGGCGGTGGGGCCTCTGTGCCACCAACGCCGCCGACCGGAGGTGGCGGCGGCGGCGACAGCGGGACTCCCTTAGCCGCCCCGACATCGGAAATCGACACGCCGATCGAAGCCTCGCGTTTCCTGGCCCGCGCGACCTTTGGCGGTTCTAAGTCTGAGATCGCAGCCTTGTCAGGCGGCGATGCAGCCGATTGGCTGGCGGCGGAGTTTGCCAAGCGCGAATCTCTGACCCTTCCGGATGTGCTGGCGCAGCCGCGCGACAGTGAAGGTCGGTTGCCGTTTCGCCGAATCAACACGCTCTATTGGGATCACATTGTCAGCTCTGACGATCAGCTGCGCCAGCGTATGGCCTTCGCCCTGTCGCAAATCCTGGTCTACTCCGATGCAGCCGACTCTGACCAACCCACGCGGGCGTTTTATCAGGACATCATGATCCGCAATGCATTTGGAAATTACCGCCAGCTGCTGGAAGATGTCACCTATTCCCCGGCAATGGGGCAATGGCTGACCTACCTCGCCAATCGCAAAGGCGATCCCGACAAAGGGCGCATGCCAGACGAGAATTATGCGCGCGAAATCCTGCAGCTCTTCTCTATCGGTCTGATTGAACTGAACATGGATGGTTCGCCCAGGCTTGATGCGCAAGGCCAACAGATCGAGACTTATTCCAATGCAGACATAGAGGGTCTCGCCCGGGTATTTACCGGGCTGTCATGGGCCGGCGGCGATTTCTGGAAAGCCCCACAAGATGGCGGCATCCGTGCCATGGAAATGTATCCGGACCAGCATTCGGACCTCGAGAAAGTGTTCCTTGGCACAACCATTCCGGCCGGCACGCCAGGCAATGAGACCATTCAAACCGCCCTCGACACGATCTTCAATCACCCCAATGTCGCCCCCTTCGTCTCGCGCCAGCTGATCCAGCGGTTCACGCAATCAGACCCGTCTCCTGCTTATGTCGAGGCCGTCGCGACAGCATTCGAGTCCGGTCGTTTCACAGCAGATAATGGGCGCCAGTTCGGCACTGGCCAGCGCGGCGATTTGCAAGCGACATTGGCAGCAATCCTGCTTGAGCCCAGCCTGTTTGAGGAACCTGCCGCAGGCGCCGTCATCACCTCGGGCAAGGTCCGCGAACCGATCTTGCGATTCACCCACTGGGCGCGCGCGTTCGATATTTCTGGCATCGATGCCAACAATGAGCGCAGCCTGTCAGACACACGCAGCTCCGAGAACGCGCTCGGGCAACAGGCCTTCCGGGCGCCATCTGTCTTTAATTTCTATCGCCCGGGCTATATCGCGCCCGGCACCAATGCAGGCGCACAAAACATCACGGTGCCCGAGTTTCAGATCGTCAATGAAAGCAGCTCGGTCGGATACCTGAATTTCATGACCGACTTCACCTTTGATCGGTCCTCTCAGGTCAATCGCGACATCGATACTTACACCCCCGATTACAGCGAGGAGCTCGCCTTGCTCGATGATCCGCAGGCGCTGGTTGATCACCTCGACGATCTGCTCACAGGCGGGCGCATGAGCGATGTCGAGAAAGCCGATATCGCCGACATTGTCGGCACCGTGGAAATCCGCACCAACTCGCCGGAAAACACGGCCGCAGATCAGGAAGACGCGGTGCAGACCGCGGTCACGCTGGTCATCAACTCACCGTCTTATGCGGTCACCTGGTAGGTCAGGAGGAGAGAGAAAATGGCATACTTATCACGACGCCACGTCCTGGCAGGCCTGGGCACCGCCGGATTCGCCAGCAGCCTTGGCGCGATGACCGATCTCGGGCTGCAGAATGCCTGGGCCGCCGATACCGGCGGCTATAAGGCGATGGTCTGTATCTTCCTGAAAGGCGGCATGGACGGGGCCGATACGATCCTGCCTTACGATCAGGCCTCCTACAATCAGCTACAAAGCGTGCGCAGCGGCCTGTTTGGCGCGTATAATTTCAACTCGCCCGCTTCGAGCCGCAATCGTGCAAATCTGCTACAGATGAATCTCGACAATGCCGCCAGCTTCGGCGGACGGCAGTTTGCCATGCCGCCTGAACTGGCGCCATTGCATACCATGTTCGAAGCCGGCGACTTGGCCGTGGTCGGCAATGTCGGCCCATTGATCGAGCCGACGACACGGGCCCAGATCGACGCGAACACCGCCATCCTGCCGAAGCGGCTTTTCTCGCACAATGACCAGCAATCCACATGGATGTCGTTTGGTGTCGAGGGCGCGAGGCAAGGCTGGGGCGGCCGGTTCATGGACGAAGTCGTCGCCTCTGCGCCGAACCAGAACCGGGTCTTCTCCGCCATCTCGACCAGCTCGAATGATGTCTTCCTGGCGGGCCGGGACGTTTCTCAGTTCAAGGTCGGCACCAGCGGGATCGCGGAACCCGACCTCTATGCCAATCGCTACCTGCTGGGCAGCGGATCCGGCGACGACGCCGCGCGCGATAAAATCCGCACTTTCCTGGCCAGGCGCGACTTCCAGAGTCGCAATGTCCTCGAACGGGACATGGCCGTGTCAACGGCCAAAGCGGTGGAAAACACCGAACAGTTTGCAGCAGCACAGGAAAATGCCACCCCGTTCACAGCCACCTTTGCGGGCGACCGCGTTTCGCAACAGATGCAATCTGTGGCCGATACCATCAAGATTCGCCAATTCCTGAATGTCTCTCGCCAAATGTTCTATGTATCGACGGGCGGATATGACACCCATAGCGGACAAGCAGGACAATTGGGGCAGCTGCACGCCCAGCTGGCCGCCGCCATTTCGTCTTTCCGAGATGCGATGATCGAGATCGGCGAGTGGAATAATGTCCTCGTGTTCACCGCCTCTGACTTTGGACGCACCGTCATCGATAATGGCAATGGCACGGACCATGGCTGGGGCGGGCATCATTTCGTCGCTGGCGGAGCTGTCCAGGGCAGACGACTCTATGGAGACGTTCCGCTGGCGAATGTAGGGAGCTCTGCTTACACCCAATCGCGCGGACGGCTGATCCCGACCACTTCGGTCGAACAATATGCGGCCACGATGGGATCATGGTTCGGATTGGACAGCACTGAGCTGAGATCCACGCTTCCTAATCTCGCCAATTTCAACACCACTGATCTCGGCTTCATGGGCGGCGCGAGCAGCTAGTCCGCCACCAGATTGATTGCCTGCACGCTGCCACGCAAATCGTCTGGCAGGAGACATGCCCGGCCACCGCTTGCAGCCGCCAATTCGGGCGCAAGAACCGCCTCGATAATAGCTGTTTTCGATCCACATTCCCGTGCTTATGGGCGTTTCCGCGATCGGAACTGGCTTAAGTCACGCGCTCGAAACGCCGCGAGATCAGGAGTTTTTGCAGTGCGAAAAGATTAAAAATCATTCAACTTAAAAGAGAAAAACCCTTGTTTTTCAATCGCTTGGGCGCGAGCAATGGTTAACGCTGCGGCGACTTACTAATACTTAGGTGTTTGCAGTACTCAAAAAGAGTCATAGGGGGCTGGCGACCTTTATGAGGGACGACAGTATGCGTATATTGCCGAACAGTCGAGTTGTTGCCGTTTTAGCAGCGTGTGTTTTGCTAGCCGCCTGCGGTGGCGGTGGTGGTGGATCGACTCCGCCGACAACCATTCCCAGTGGTGGCTCAGGTGGCTCCGGCGGCGGCAGCGGCGGTGGCTCTGGAGGCGGTTCCGGCGGCGGCTCTGGCGGCGGCGGTGGTTCTGGTGGTGGATCCGGAGGCGGCCCCGGCTTCGGCATCTTGCCAGCGCCGGCAAACAGCACGGTGCTGAATGCAGAAACCGATACAAGCCGGTTCCTGGCCCGGGCGACATTTGGCGGGTCGAAGTCCGAAATTGCGGCTTGGACCGGTCGCGACGCTGCTGATTGGGTCGCCGGTGAATTTGCAAAACCGGCGACGCTGACCTTGCCAGCCGTCTTGGCTCAGACCGGTCCGAGAAATGCTGGCAATGGCGGCCAGGTCATCGACGGATTGTATTGGGACCACATCCTGACGGCCAATGATCAGCTTCGCCAGCGCATGGCATTCGCGCTTTCGCAAATCGTCGTCTATTCGGATGAAGCGAACAAGAATCAGGAATTGCGGGGATATTATCAGGATATTCTGATCCGCAACGCGTTCGGAAACTACCGCGACATATTGCTTGAGATTACCTACTCGCCGGCCATGGCTGACTATCTGACCTATCTCAACAATCGCAAGCGTGATCCCCGGACCGGGCGAATGCCGGACGAGAATTATGCCCGGGAGATCCTGCAATTATTCTCAATTGGCGTGGTTGAGCTGAATCTGGACGGCACCCCAAAATTGGATGCGCAAGGACAACAAATCGAGTCCTACAATAATGACGACATTGTCGGCCTTGCAAAAGTTTTCACTGGATTACGGTTTGGCCCTGGGGGGAATGGCACCCGCGGCCCGGACTCAAATTACATGCCGCTGCAGGTCCATGCGCCCTGGCATTCGGACTCGGAAAAATCATTCCTTGGAACAACGATACCGGCCGGAACGCTGGGGGATGAGAGCATTAGCAGAGCCATTGATACCATTTTCGCCCACCCAAATGTCGCGCCCTTCGTCTCGCGCCAGTTGATCCAGCGTTTCACGCATTCCAGCCCGCCGCCGGAATATGTCGAGCGAGTCGCGACAGCATTCGAGACCGGACGATTCAGAGCCATTGGCGGACAACAATTTGGTAGCGGACAGCGCGGTGATCTACAGGCTACTCTGGCCGCAGTCTTGCTCGAGCCGACCCTGTTCAGCGAGCCATCCGGCAGCCAGTCCATGGCATTTGGCAAGGTGCGCGAACCGATTCTGAGGTTCACCCATTGGGTGAGAGCGTTCAATGTTTCGGGCATCAATGCCAGCAACGAACACTCGCTCGGAGACACCAGCGCCACCGACGATTCACTTGGTCAGCAAGCTTTCCGGTCGCCATCAGTGTTTAATTTCTACCGGCCCGGTTATGTCGCGCCTGGGACACAGTCTGGGGCTCAGAACATTGCAGTTCCTGAATTCCAGATCGTCAATGAAAGCAGTTCCGTCGGCGCGCTGAACTTCATGACCGACTTCGCCTTTGATCGGACGCGAACACAAGACTCCAATATCGCGACCTTCACCCCGGACTACAGCCAGGAGCTGACCATGGCGACCGATGCGCAAGCGCTCGTCAACCATCTCGACGACTTGCTCACCGGTGGACGCATGTCCGATGCTGAGAAGTCCGACATCGTCAACATTGTCAGCAATATGGAGCACCGGTCCTCGGGCACGCCCGAACAGCTGGCAGAGGACGAAATGCGCATCGTCCAGACAGCGGTCACGCTGGTCCTCAACTCACCCTCTTATGCGGTTACGTGGTAAGCTCAGAAGGAATTTACACAATGGCCTACATATCTCGACGCCACCTTCTGGCGGGTCTCGGCACTGCCGGGTTTGCCAGCAGCTTTGGCGGTCTCACCAAACTCGGCCTGAACAATGCCTGGGCCGCCGATACCGGTGGTTACAAAGCCATGGTCTGTATCTTTCTCAAGGGAGGCATGGACGGGAACGACACGATTCTCCCGTATGACCAGGCTTCCTATGATCAGCTGGTCAACACCCGGTCAGGCCTGATGAGCAAGCACCAATACACGTCTGGCTCATCGTCCCGCAATCGCGCCAACCTGCTGGCCTTGAACCCGGACAATGCAGCCAGTTTTGGCGGCCGACAATTTGCCATGCCGAACGAATTGGCACCGCTACACTCAATGTTTGAGTCAGGCGAGCTCGCCATTGTCGGCAATGTCGGCCCGTTGATTCAGCCGACCACTCGTGCCGAGATCGACAATTCCACAGCCATCCTGCCGAAACGCCTGTTCTCGCACAATGACCAGCAATCGACCTGGATGTCATTCGGCGTTGAAGGCGCGAGACGTGGCTGGGGCGGTCTGTTCATGGATCGTGTCATCGCCTCGGCACCGAGCGAGAACAGCATCTTCTCGGCCATTTCAACCTCGACCAATGATGTCTTCCTGGCCGGCGAGAATGTCTCACAATTCAAGGTCGAGTCTGGCGGCGTCGCACAACCCAACATCTATACGATGGACCGCATTCTCGGCCGCAGCGGCGCAGACGATGCATCACGCGCAGAATTACGAACCTTCCTGTCAGAAGGTGACCGGCAAAGCCGAAACCTGTTCGAGCAGGATGTCGCGGCCGCCGCAGCCCGCGCTGTCGACAATACTGAACAATTCAACGTCGCCCAGCAAAACGCGACGCCGTTCAACACTGTATTCCCCACCGACAAGGTCTCGCGTCAAATGCGGTCGGTGGCCGAAACCATCAAGATCCAGCAATTCCTCAACGTTTCGCGTCAGATGTTCTATGTCTCTTTCGGCAGTTTCGATACGCATAGAACCCAAGCCAATAGCCTGCCCGGATTGCACACACAGCTGGCCGCGGCCATCTCGGCGTTCCGCGACGCCATGGTCGAGATTGGCGAATGGAATAATGTGGTCGTCTTCACAGCGTCCGATTTCGGTCGCACCTTGATCGATAATGGCGATGGCACGGATCATGGCTGGGGCGGCCACCATATCGTCGCGGGCGGCGCTGTGCGCGGCAAGCGGATCTATGGGGATATGCCGACCATGGATGCCAATGGCAACGAGTACACCAAGTCAAGCGGTCGGGCGATCCCGACCACCTCGGTTGAGCAATATGCTGCGACCATGGGGTCCTGGTTCGGGCTCAATTCGACTGAGCTGAGTGCGACGCTGCCAAACCTCGCCAATTTCAATTCGTCGAATCTCGGCTTCATGGGTTGAGCAGGCGATTAGCCGCCCGCAGCCACGATGGCCGTCAGGCCGTCACGATAAGTTGGGTATTTGGGGCGCCATCCGGTGGCGGCCTTGAGCCGCGCATTCGAGACGCGTTTGCATTCGGCATAAAAGCTCCGGGCCATATCTGACAGCTCGGCAGCCGCAAATCGAGTTTCAGGTGGCGGCGCCACGTTCAGAAGGTCAGCGGCATAAGCGATCACGTCCTGGGGCGGCGCGGCGAGGTCATCGCAAAGATTGAAAACGCCGTTTGCACCTTGCGCGATCATGGCATGCAGGCCCGTGGCAATGTCATCGACATGGGCCCGCGAGAAGACGTGTCCGGCTTTGATGATCCGGCGCGAGCGCCCGCTGCGCAAACGATCCAGTGCCGACCGGCCGGGCCCATAAATGCCAGGCAGTCGAACCAGGCTCACAGTCTCGGCGCTTCCGCGCCAGGCAGATTCTGCGATCACACGGCGTCTGGCACGCTCTGAAACGGGATTGACCGGCGACCATTCCATCGCCCATCCGCCGCCAAGATCGCCATAGACACCCGTCGTCGACAAATAGGTCAAGCTGGCCGCCATCTGCGCATAAGCGCCGATCCGGGCATGGGCCGGACAGCCTTGTGCCATTGGGGGAACGCTGATGACCACATGGGCGCCCGAGACCGCGTCCTGCAAAGCCGCTTCATCTGTGATGGACACGGGCCGGATTGCCATATCCGCCAGTTTCTCGCGGCTTTCGTCTGAGCGAAAGGTCCCTGTCACCTTGCCAGGCCAGAGCGCGGCCAGAGCCTGGGCGCAATAGCCAGGGCCAAACAAAAACAAAGGTTGTGACGGATCTGTCATTTGCACTCGTATCTCAGTGTCCTTACTGCAATAGATATTGGCGCGTTGAAGGGATTGTCCATGCTTTTAACTGTCTTGCTTGCAGGGCTTTTGCCGATTTCTCAATCGGCGTCGGAAGACATTGCACGCGCAGAAATGCAGCGTTTGCAAGCCTGTATCGAAAAAGCTGAAACAGCGCCGGAGGAAGCGTTTGAGGATTCCCTTGCCTGGCTCGGCAATGGCAACCGCCCGAAAGCGCGATACTGCAACGCGATTTCACTATTGGCACTCAATCGGCTGGAAGAAGGTGCCTCGCGGTTGGAAGCGTTGGCGACAGCGCCGGATCCAATCGAGCTTGATGACCGCATTCTCTATCTGGCTCAGGCAGGCAATGCCTGGCTCTCAGGAAACTATCCGGACGCTGCGATTGTCGCGCTATCAGAAGCCCTCAAGCTCGAGCATGATGATCCGGACATCTACAAGGACCGCGCGGCGGCTTATCTCGCCGTCGAGCGCTGGATCGAAGGCGTGGATGACCTGAATGCCGCGCTGCAGCTGCGACCAGACGATGCTGAAGCCCTAGCGCTGCGCGCACGCGCCCACCTCGCCACAGAAAACCTGCCTGCCGCCCGCGCGGATATGGAAGAAGCGCTTGCGATCGAGCCGGAAAATATCGAGATTCTGGTCTTGCGCGGCGAAATCCGCGAGGCGATCCGGCTGTCCGAGCTGAACTAGTCCCAGACACAATCATCGAGCCCATCGCGCGCGACAATGTCCATGCGCGCCAGAATGGTTCGCGTACGTTGGCGCACATACGGCCCGGCCGGATTTGCCCGCCACTTGTTCGGGCTCGGCAGGACCGCTGCCAGTCGCGCCGCCTCGAACCGGGTCAGATCGCGCGCCGATTTGCCAAATCGGCCATAGGCCGCTGCTTCAGCGCCATACAGGCCATCGCCCCATTCCGCGACATTGAGATAGGTTTCAATCACGCGACGCTTGCCCCAGAAGCCGTCAATGAACACGGCCATCCAGGCCTCGCCCCCTTTGCGCAGATAGCCGCCGCCATTCCACAAGAAGACATTTTTTGCGGTCTGCTGGGTGAGCGTGGATGCGCCGCGCATGCGACCGCTCTGTCCGCGTTCGTCCAGCGCGGTCTGTATGGCTTCAAGGTCTACACCCGAATGTTCGCAGAAGCGTGTATCCTCGGCAGCAATCACGGCCTGAACGAGATGTGGCGACATCTCTTCCAGCGCTGTCCAGCTATAATAAACCTGCGTACCCTGGACGACGCGCCCGGCCATGTTCAGTGTGCCCGGGACCGGTGCGAAGAACAGGATCAGGGCATAAAGATGCACGGCGACGACCAGGCCGCCGAGAAATTTGACTGTTCGCCAGAGCCAGATCATCATGTCTCTGCCTGCTTCGGATTTGTCCATTCGGCCTTCACCTCGGCGTCCGTTTCCTGGGCGAAACGCGCGGCCTTTTCAGCTTCAAAGCGGGCCAAATCAAGGCGTGACAGCGCCCAGATGGCCGCACCCCGAACCACCGCATCCGGATCGCTGAGATGCGGCAGGACACTGTCATCGATCAGACTCGGATCGCCGGAATTGCCAATCGCAATCAGGACATTGCGGATAAAACGATCACGCCCGATGCGCTTGATTGGGGAGCCAGAGAACACTTCCCGGAACTTGACATCATCCAGCGCCGACAGCTCGTCCAGTCCTGGTCCTTTCAGTTCAGCCCGGGCCCAGAATGCAGCTTCTTGCGCGGTGGCGGCAAACTTGTTCCATGGACAAACCGCCAGACAGTCATCGCAGCCATAGATGCGATTGCCCATGGCGGTGCGAAACTCTTCCGCAATCGGCCCCTTGTGCTCGATGGTGAGATAGGAAATGCAACGCCTTGCATCGAGCTGATACGGCCCCGGAAATGCTGCGGTTGGACAAATATCGAGACAAGCCTGGCAGGACCCGCAATGATCGATCTCGGGCGCATCCGGCGTCAGTTCTGCATCGGTCAGCATCACCCCCAGGAACAGCCAGGAGCCATGCTGCCGGGAGACCAGATTGGTATGCTTGCCCTGCCAGCCAAGCCCAGCCTTGTGCGCCAGTGGCTTTTCCATCAGCGGCGCGGTGTCGACAAAGACTTTCACCTCGGAGCCAGTCTCTGCAACAAAGGCCCGCGCGAGCTGTTTCAGCCGCTTCTTCAGAACATCGTGATAATCCTTGCCGCGCGCATAGACCGAAATGTTTCCCTCACCCGTGCGTTGCAAGGTCTGCATCGGATCGTGCGCTGGTCCATAATTCAATCCCACAACCACAGCCGACTTTGCCTCGGCCCACATCGCGGTCGGGGCCTTTCGGCGCTCCAGCGTGGTCGCCATCCAGGCCATCGACCCGTGATGCCCGGCCTCGACGAATGCCGCCAGACGCGCACTTGCTGGCCAGGTCTCATCGGCCCGGCAGACCTGACAGGCATCGAAGCCAACCGAGCGGGCTGTTTCGCGCAAAAATTCCGACATAAGGCTCATCGCAAATAATGACCCAATCCAACCAGGTTCGACCCCGGATCGCTTCGCTTCGAATGCGGGCTCAATCTATGCACAAAATGGCGGACTTATGTCGGAGTCAACTCTGATTGACCGTTCCAGAATGCCGGTTGGTCGCGCGCGCCGGCACGCGCCTGCTTCGCCTCTGTGGACGTCATCGCCCGGCACACATCCACGGGTTCTTCTTCGTCGAAGAGCGGTTCCGTGTTCGCGTATCCATACTTGTCGGATGACCGGCGCGCCGCCGGCCGATCTTCCATGAGCTGGCTGTATCTGGCTTCGGAATCGTCCAGAACATACAATAGCAGGTCCACGTTCACGCGATCGGCTCCGTTCACCGGCAAACGCACGGGTAGATTGGCGTTCAGACACGCGTGCAGTTCAGACTTTGATTGCCACAGCAGATCGAGTTCCTGGAGCGTCGCGACTGTGTCTGCGCACGCGAACACATCTGTCCCGACCGGATTGGCACAATAGTCCTGAACTTCGGCGAGCGTCAGCGCCTGTAATCGTTTTCCCTCTTCGATAAGGTTCGGAAACATGGAGATAGCTGCCAGCACCGACTCATGGGCGTCGAGATAGGCATGCACTCCTTCTTCGCTCATCAGCGCAATCTGCATTTCAAAAAGCCCTGAAAACACATAGAGCGTCGCGATTTTCAGCTTCACCACCGCAACACCTGGAATCGCTTGATCGCCGATTTGACTCAGGCTGGATTCAGCGTCCAGGCGGTCGATCAGAAGCATCGCCAGGCTCCGCCGGATACGGTTCTCAGCGAAAGCGACCATGTCCACGGCTTCGCCGCTCAAGGCCGTTTTATAAAATCGCAGGCTCTCGTAGGCGGTGGACTCTGCATCGTCAACGAGCCGATTCAATTTCTCCACCGTGAAGAATATGGTACGCTCCACCCCAGCCGGCGGCACCGGCGGATCGGACAGCATTTCGATGCTCTCACGGGCAAACCGCGCCTCCGATTCGACCGTTTCGCGAGCTCGCTCCAAACGCGTTTCGACCTGCTCGACTGTCGCCACTCCATCCAAATAGCTTAGAAAATCGGACTCCAGCGGCGCCAAGGGTTGGGTGATGCGGGCAATGTCAGAAAAGATGAACGCGGTCATTCGATCCCAATTGTCCATCTTCTGATAGTATCGATCTATATCTGTTGCCGATTGAGCATGGGTTAGAAAACCGCTCGTCATCAATACAGACAGGAACATAATCCAAATTAGCCGCAATTCTCTGCCCCCCAGCCTTTCCCTTCTGCTTCCAATACAGAACGTATCAAAAGTCCAGATCAGTATAGTGCTTTACAGGTTTGGCATTGCCAACCCGGTCTTCAAGCAAGCCGCGAAAGCTAGGGCGGGATTTCATTCGCGCGTACCAGGCTTTGAGGTCTGGCGTCAGGTCCCAGGGCACATCGCCGAAATAATCATAGGATGACAAGTGTGCCGCGACGCTGAGGTCAGCAATCGAGAAATTCCGCCCAGCAATATAAGCCCGCTCACCAGCCAGTGCGTTGAGGAAGGTCATCCGGTTCTTCAACGCGTGCGCGCCTTGGCGCAGCGCCAGGCTATCAGGTGAACGATCGCGTTTGACCCATTGTGTCACGCGTTCAGCAAGAAGCGTATTGTTGATGCCGGCAAAGCTCTCTTCCGCCCATTGCCACAGTCGCCGCGCTTCGGCTTTTTCCATAGGCGTGAATGGCAGCAGACGCGGGCTTGGCAGCGCTTCTTCTATATATTCGCAAATCGCCAATGACCCCACAGCGGAGGTTTTGACCTCGGCATCTGTATCCAGAAGCGCCGGCGCAGACGCCCCTGGCGCCAGTGCAGCGAGTTCCAGATCAGAGACCCAGGGGCGAATTTCGATGGACTCAAATGCCCACCCTTTCTCGCTCATCATCAAGCGAACCGTGCGTCCCAACGGGTCGATAGGCCAGTGCCACAGCCGTTTCATGAAACCTGCCCTACTGCTATTTGGCGTCGACGAAAAGATGAACGCAGAGAAACCTTTGCGCCGCTCCTAATCCTATGCTTCAAGCCGTGCCTCATGGCTTGCATAGGACCGCAAAATGCTGACGAAAACCTTTCGAACATGCCTGCTCGCTGGAATTTCGAGCGCTGTGGTTCTGACCGCCTGCACTCCGGCAGAGCAGGACGTCACATTCGATCAGGTCCCGCCAGTGTTGCAGGATGTCCCGCCCGCCGGACAGTTGCCGGATGGTGTGGTTCCGACGGCCTATCGACTGGACCTGTACACCGATCCTGCTGAAGACGCGTTTTCCGGGCGGGTCGAGATCGACGTCACGCTGTCCGAACCGCATGCCCGGATCTGGTTGCACAGCCTTGAACATGATGTCTCCTCAGCCCAGGCCGTCCTTGCAGATGGCAGCGTGCTGGAGGCCTCATTCACGCGCTCGACCGCTGATGGCGGCGTGTCTCGACTCGACTTCGCAACGCCAGTGCCGAAAGGCAATTCCACGCTCGTCCTGGATTATGCAGCGCCCTACAATTTTGGTCTGGCCGGGCTGTACAAGGCTGAACAGAACGGACGGCCTTATCTCGCCACGCAAATGGAGCCGATCGATGCCAGACGCCTGGTGCCGAACTTTGACGAACCCCGCTTCAAGACCACCTGGACACTGACTGTCTCTACCCCACCCGGCAATCAGGTGATCACCAATGGCGCGTTGAAAGCACAGACCACGCTCGATGATGGCACCATTCAGTTCCAGTTTGCCACCACAAGAGAGATCCAGTCCTATCTGGTCGCGCTCGCGGTCGGTCCGTATGATTTGCGCGATGGCGGTGTTCTTCCACCAAATGAAATCCGCCCGCGTGCGGTACCGTTCCGGGGCTTCTCACCAGCCGGGAAGGGCGACCAGCTCGAACAAGCCATGGCCATCACCGATGAGATGGTGACCTGGCAGGAAGCCTATTTCGATTATCCGTATCCATATGGAAAACTCGACCTGATTGCGGCGCCTGACTTTGCTTATGGCGCGATGGAGAATGCCGGGGCCATCATCTATCGCGAAAGCCGACTGTTGATGAATGAGCGCACCAGTCTGGCAACCCGGCGCCGGGCCATGACCACTCATGCGCACGAGCTCGGACATCAATGGTTTGGCAATCTGGTTACACCGCGTTGGTGGAACGATATTTGGCTCAATGAAGCCTTCGCGACCTGGATCAGTTACAAGACCATGAACGCGGTCTACCCGAATACCGGGTTCGACATGGCAGCACAGCGGGCGGCCATCGGAGCGATGGACAATGACAGCCTGGCCTCGGCCCGACAGATCCGCAATCCGATCGATCGCAATGCTGATATTCTCGATGCGTTTGACGTGATCACCTATCGCAAAGGCGGCGGCGTCTTGTCGATGTTTGAAAACTATCTCGGCGAAGACGCATTCCGGGACGGCATTCGCCTGCACATGCGTCGTTTTGAAGACGCGGTCGCCGATGTCGATGACTTCATGACCTCGATCGCTGATGGCAGCAAGACACCAGACGTGGTGGACAGTTTCAACTCGTTCATCCTGCAGCCGGGCATACCTAATCTGGACGTGAACTTCACCTGCCCAGCGCCAGACGCCGGACTGATCACAATCTCGCAAAGCCGGTATGCGCCGCTCGGATCACAGATCGACCCAGCGGCGCACAGCTGGGCCATCCCGTTGGCGATCCGGATGGACGGCGCGAATGGCGAGCGGATCATCCGCGAAATGTTTGTCGGCGCCTCGCTTGAAATTCCGCTGGATGGCGGCTGCCCGGACTGGGTGATGCCGAACGCCGACGGGGCCGGCTATTGGCGGTTCAACCTGAACCCGTCTGCCTGGCAGGCCTTGATGGCAAATTACGACAACCTGTCCGCATCCGAACAATTGAGCTTCGCTGACAGCGTCACCGCTGCGTTCGCCGCCGGAACGCTGCCTGCGGACACGCTATTGGCGGCGCTTGCAGTGAATGCAAACGGCGCCTGGAGCGCGGCGCTCGACCCGCTGCCTAATCTCCAGACCTATCTGGACGCTCTGCCCGACGAGGTGTCCAAGCAGGCATTCCGGGATTTCGTGATGAGCGCCTATGGTGCCCGCTGGGACCGCCTGTCGGCAGCCCCGGCTGAAACCCTCAGCGAAGGCGAACAATTGCTCAAGACAGGCCTCAATGACCGTCTGTTAAAGCTTGGTGTCCTGCCCGAAGACCGCGCGCGATTGGCGGCGTCTGCGGCGGCCTATGTCGGCGTTATCAACGCGCCCGACCCGACCGCATTGACCACGGACCTGGTCGGAACCGCCATCGAAATCGCCGCCGGGATGGATGATCGTGCCTTTTTCCAGGCTGCGCTCGATTATGCCGAGCAGGCTCCGACCCAGCGTGAGCGCCGGCAGATTTATTACACATTGGCCGGTCATGGCGGCGAAGCGGATGTGATCGCGCTGATGGATCTGGTTCGCAGCGAAGCGTTCGAGGGCCAGGTCACCTGGGGGGTCTACCTGTCGGCCCTGCAAAATGACGCCGCACGCGCGGCGACATGGGAAAAATTCCAGACCGATTTCGGCGAGGTGATGGCGAAGACGCCGGACATCCGCAAGCCACAGACGGCGCAGCTGGTCTCCTATTTCTGCAGTGCCGAAGAAATTGATGCGGCAATCGCCTTCCTGACGGCCAATGCGAACTTCATTTCGGGCTATGAACGCCGCTTGGCGCAAGCGTCGGAATCAGCGCATTTGTGCGCGGCATTCCGGACTGCGAAAGGGAATGAACTGGCCGCCGCGCTTCAGGCGCAATAGGCGGCCCAGCGACTGACATCGCAGTCAACAGTCATTGCAAAAAAATCACCGCCGCATCGATTGAGACAGCGCGAGATTTCCCTTAAGGAAGAATTTGCTTTTAAGGGCAATTTGCTATGGCTGATCATTCTCATACACCCAACAAATCCGAAAAATCCAACCCTTTGCAATCCTGCATTGCGCAAATGCTTGCCGAGATTCCGGCCGATTCGCGGCATTCTATCCCAAAGGGAAATATCGAGACTCTAGGCAAGTCACTCTGGGAATGGTTCGAGACCACCGACTCCGTCTCTGTACGCATCCGCCCGGCTGAAGGAGTGCATAATGATCTTCTCGGGCATCATCTTCTCGAAGCGGTTGGACCAGATCGCCCATTCCTGGTCGATTCGCTGCTCGGCGCTTGCAGTGATCTTGGCTTCGAAGTCCTGACGCTCTTCCACCCGATTGTCGAAACCGAGAATGGCCGCTTTTCGCTCATCCAGATTCACCTGCCGGATCTAAGCGAGGGCGAGATCAGCGTCCTCCTGGCCGAAGCCGAAGCGACATTGGCCGATGTTCATGCGGCAACCGCCGATTATCAGGATATGCGCGGCCGAATGGCCGCTGAGATCGACCGCCTCGACAACGATCCTCACGTCTCGGAACGCTACAAGAAAGAAGCGGTCGAATTCCTCAAATGGCTCGGCAATGAGCGCTTCGTATTCCTCGGTGTGCGCAGCTATACGTTTCAGACCGGTCCGGATGGCAATGTCCTGCCCGAAGAACCCGACACGGTTGAAGGCTCCAATCTCGGCCTGCTGCGGGATGATGCCCGCAACGTTCTCAATCGCGGCGCGGAACCGCTTCTTCTGACTGAAGAAATCGGCGCCTTCCTGGCCGAACCGGAATCCCTGATCATGGCCAAAGCGACCTTGCAGAGCCGGGTCCATCGACGCGTCGCCTGCGACTATGTCGGGGTCAAGCATTTTGGTGACAAGGGCGAGGTGATCGGCGAGACTCGGTTCCTCGGCTTGTACACAGCCGAAGCCTATAATGAATCGGTTCGCAATATTCCGCTGCTGCGCCGGCGCATGGAGCGCGTCCTGGACATTCTCGATGTGTTGCCTGGCAGCCATAATGAGAAGACCCTGTCCAATATTGTCGAAGGCTGGCCGCGCGACGAGCTGATCCAGACCAAGTCGGAAGACCTGGCGCCGATCATGCAGGGTGTGCTTGACCTGGTGGCGCGACCTCGCGTGCGGGTCTTTTCGCGCCCGGATCGCTTCAACCGGTTCGTTTCGACGGTCGTATTCGTACCCAGGGAAGCCTATGATACCGCGCTGCGGCGCCAGATTGCCGAGGCGATCGAAACAGCCTGGGGCGGGCGGATGTCGAGCTTCCAACCAAGCTTTGACGGCGCCACCATGGTCCGCGTTCTGTTCGAAACCGCGCTGCCAGCATCTGGTCCGCGGCCAAATCTCGAAGACCTCGAAGGCCAAATTGCGGAACTATCGCGCAGCTGGAGCGATCGATTCCACGACGCTGTCATGACGAGTGACCTCGATTCAGATGCCCGCTCGCTCGCGACCTTGTTCAATGGCGCATTCAACGCGGCCTATCGTGAAGCCTTCGATCCGGAAGAGGCGATGGCCGACGTGGCCATGCTGGCGCAGCTCGGTCGAGACCACCCGATTGCCCTGCGCGCGTTCAGACTGGACAAGGATCAGAGCGCGAAAATCCGCGCCAAGATCTATTCCCGCAATGGCGCCATCGCGCTGTCAGACTGCGTGCCAGTGTTCGAGCGAATGGGGCTGTTCGTGGCGTTCGAGACCGGATATCCGGTTTCGCCGTCTGCCAAACCCGCGCCGGATGCGCCGGAAGAGTATTGGGTCCACTCCCTCTCGATGCGCCGGGTCGATGGCCAGGACATTGACTTGAGCGAGATTGGCGCCGCTTTCGAAGACGCGTTCGTTGCTGTCTGGAGCCACCGGGCCGAGAATGACGGCTTCAATGCCCTCGTCTTCAATGCCGGCCTGACCTGGCGCCAGTCCGCGCTGTGCCGTGCCTTATGCGCCTATCGTCATCAGACCGGGCTCGATCCGGCCCGGCAGACGCAGATCGCGGCGCTAAATGGCAATCCGGTCCTGACCAAATATCTGGTCGCCCTGTTCGAAGCGCGTTTCGATCCGGACTTCACCGAGAGCCGCGATGCCACCATGGTGACGCTTGGTGATCAAATCGAAGATGCGCTGAAAGCGGTCGCATCGCTCGACCATGACCGGGTCATCCGGCGCTTGGCAGACCTCATCATGGCGGTTCAGCGCACCAATTTCTATCAATTTGGCGCCGACGGGCAGGCCCTGCCCTATATCAGTTTCAAGATTGCCAGCCGCGATCTGGAAGACCTGCCCGCTCCGAAGCCTCATCGCGAGATTTTTGTCGATTCGCCAATGGTGGAAGGGGTTCATTGCCGGTTCGGACCTGTCGCCCGCGGCGGTCTCAGATGGTCAGATCGGCGCGACGATTTCCGCACCGAAGTCCTCGGCCTGGTGAAAGCACAGCAAGTCAAGAATGCGGTAATCGTACCGGTCGGATCCAAAGGCGGATTCTTCCCCAAGCAATTGCCACTGGGCGGCAGCCGCGAAGCCGTTCGCGATGCCGGCATCGAGGCCTATAAGACCTTCATTACCAGCCTGCTGGGTCTGACTGACAATCTCATCGATGGCACGGTTCAGCCGCCCGCCCGCACCGTCATCCATGATGGCGACGATCCTTACCTGGTGGTTGCAGCAGACAAGGGCACGGCCACCTTCTCTGACATTGCCAACGAGATCAGCGTGTCGCATGGCTTCTGGCTTGGTGATGCCTTCGCTTCGGGCGGATCGGCTGGCTATGACCACAAGAAGATGGGCATCACGGCTCGCGGCGCCTGGGAAGCGGTGAAGCGCCACTTCCGTGAGATCGGCAAGGACATCCAGACCGAGCCCTTCACCGTGGTTGGCTGCGGCGACATGAGCGGCGACGTCTTCGGCAATGGCATGCTGCTGTCCAAGCAGATTCGATTGCAGGCAGCGTTCAATCATATGCACATCTTCATCGATCCGGACCCGCAGGACCCGGAACGCTTGTGGGAAGAGCGCAAGCGCATGTTCGATCTGCCGCGCTCCAGCTGGACAGATTATGATGACAGCCTGATCAGCGAAGGCGGCGGCATTTTCGACCGCAGCGCAAAATCGATCACGCTGACACCGCAAATCAAAGCACTGACCGGCCTTTCAGCCGACGCCGTGACACCGGATGAACTGATCCATGCCTTGCTGAGCTGCGCATGTGAGCTGCTCTGGTTCGGCGGAATTGGCACTTATATCAAGGCCGCACATGAATCTCATGCCGATGCGGGCGATCGCGCCAATGATGCAACGCGGATCAATGGCAGGGAGCTGAAAGCCAAAGTCATCGGTGAGGGGGCCAATCTTGGTCTGACCCAGGCGGGCCGGATCGAAGCGGCGCTGAATGGCGTGCGCCTGAATACAGACGCGATTGACAACTCCGCCGGGGTCGACAGCTCTGATCACGAGGTCAATATCAAGATCCTGTGTACCGAAGCGATGCGCAGAGGCGCCCTGCCAACAGGCGAGCGTAATACACTACTTGCGTCGATGACCGACGATGTCGCCAAGCATGTCCTGGCCCACAATTACGCCCAGACAGGCGCGCTCAGCCTGGCTGAAGAACGAGCGACGCGCGATCATGTCGCGTTTGAACGATTAATGGTGCGCCTGGAAGATCGCGGCGTCCTCGACCGCGAAGTTGAAGGCCTCCCAAGCACGGCGGAAATGACCCAGTTCGAAGCCAGTGGCCGCGCCCTCACCCGACCGGAAATCGCAGTCTTGATGGCCTGGACCAAAATCATTCTGTTTGATGACCTGGTTGAATCGAACGTGCCCGATGATGCTTATTTCCAGACCACGCTACGCGGCTATTTCCCGCAAGGATTGCAGCAATATCAGGACGTGATGGGCGCCCATCGCCTGCAGCGGGAAATCATCTGCACGGTCCTCGCCAACCGGATCGTCGATATCGCCGGACCGGTCTTCCTGCTCAGGTTGCGTGAACAGTCCGGCGCCGCCAACGCGGAAATCGTTGCGGCCTTCGAAGTCGCGCGCGCCTTGCTCGGTATTTCCGATCTGAAAGCCCAGATCGATGGTCTGGACAATCAGGTGCCGACACAAAGACAGAGCGCGCTCCAGGCGGGCCTCGCCGCGTCGCTGCGGCGCCTCACGCACAGCATCCTGACGGCGAGCACAGAGGCTTCGATCACAGCACAGATCGACCAATTCTCCGCCGCTCGCGACGCGCTGTCGGAGCTTTCAGCAGCAACGCTGCCAGCCTACGAGAAAGCAGTGTTCAAGCGCCGGATCAATCAACTTGCCCGCGAAGGGGTGCCAACCGAGCTCGCCGAGGCCGTCGCGGCCACGAGATGGCTCGCGGATGCGGCACTGATCACACAGCTTGCAGCCAAGAGCGGCCAGGACGCGAAGGCGGCAACCTCAACCTATCTACGAGTGGGAGATGCTTTGTCTCTGGACCGGCTTCGCGCTGCGGCGACATCCGCGATCGCAGAAATGCCGCATTGGGACCGGCTGGCCACACGCGGCCTGATCCGGGAGCTCGAGCATTTGCAGGCCGACACATCGCACCTGGCTCTGGAGTCTGGTGCCCCTGACGCCTGGTTGAACCAGCACAGCGCTGCGCGTTCAACGCTGCTGACAGATCTCAAGACTTATACCGGATCGAAGCCGAGTTTCGCGCAGTTTGCACTCGCTGCAGATGCAATGCGAAAATTTATGCAAACCGTCTCATAATAGGTTTTCAGGCCTGAGATGAAGCGGACCCACCGAACGGGGACTTGTCCGGTGGGCCCTACTGGCCTCATCCGCAGGCTGGGTGGGGGGACGCACGCGGAGGCCAGATTTCAATAATGCGACTGATTTTGTCCCAACGCCGTTGTATATATAACGAAGTCGACACAAAGCCAAGTGAAAAATCAGCGTATCCTGTAACATTCATTGAGTTTCAAGGGCTTGTTGCTCCTCATTTTCTGCCTTTGTGGCGCTTTCGTGTGACAAGGGATCGCCGTTTGCGGACAGTAGAATCGCGATCCACCGGGTCGAATCAGATTGTGCAAATAGAATCATCATCAACACAGTAAGCGGCGCCGACAGGAACATGCCTGGAATTCCCCAGATCGCCCCCCAGATGGCCAGCGACAATAGCACCACTAACGCGGATAGGTTGAGTGTGTCGCCCATGATGCGTGGCTGTACGAAATTTCCGATCGAGAACTGCCAGAAGCTGACTCCCAGAAAAACCAGGGCCGCAAATATGTAGCTGTCATTCGGCGCATCGCCCGGAATCCAAGCTGCGACTTCCGGCTGAACCAGTGCGAAAAGCGGCGGCACCAGAGCCGCCACAATCGAGCCGATGGTTGGAATATAATTCAGAACAAAGATCAGCGTCGCCAAGAACAGCGCATTGTCGACGCCAAGCGCGACCAGCGTGGCATAGGTCAGCACTGTGATCAGTGCACTGATCACGGTTTGCGTCCACAAATAGGTTTCAATCCCGCGCCGAGCTGCGTCGCCGACTTCCTTGACTTGTTGACGCTGCTCCTCGTTCGGAAACAATCGATCGAGTTTTCCAGGCCAGGCCGACTGGGCCAGAAACAGAAACGCAACATAGATCAGGATCAGCACCAGATCGCCTGTCAGGCCGCTGGTGGCGCTGGCAATGGTACCGACGAAGGCCTGCCCGGTTTCGTTGAAAACGAGCTGCGTCAAGGTTGGCGCCTCGCCAAGATGCAGCACAGCGTAAGCGTCTTCGATCAATCCGTTGATACGATTAAGATAGGCATCGCCCTGGCTGCCAAACTCGGCCACACCACGCGCCATCATCGCCAGGAAGCCGACAAAGCCGCCAATCACGACCAGGATCGCCAATGCCCGCGACCATCCACGCTTGAGCAACTCAGAGCGATCATCAATCACCTGGGCGAACCCCTCGATGATCAGAAACAGAAACACCGCCAGGGCAAATGGCGCCAGAATATCTCGTCCGAGGTGGAATAGCGCAATGATCACGCCGGTGGCGATCACCCAGATTCCGACCGCGCTTGATTTGAACGCCATTCACCCACTCCCAATCACTCAGCTTGTCATACGCTGATTTGCGGCCAGTCTGGAAGGGGCGCTAATCCGACGCCTGATCGCGGGCGCGCCGAACCGCCTCAGCCAGGCTATGCTGTCCGCTCCCTGGCTTGAGCGGTTTGGGCTGGCTCGCATGTGGGGCCCAGCCTGATAGCCAGACGATTTCGAATGTCGCGCGCACCTTTCCGTCCGGATCGCTAAACCGGTCCATATAGATCTCGCTCATCCGGGCCAGAATGCGCCGCGACAGCGGGCGTCGGTCCTGGCCGTCACGTTTGGCAAAAGCCGCCTGTTCGCCCATCCCCTTGAGATCCTGCAGCAGCTGCATCGGGTGGCTGTATCGCACCCTCACCCGCTCCACATCGGCAACTGGTAAGGCAAACCCCGCGCGCTGCAGCAGGCCGGCCATATCCTGTAAACCTGGCAGCGGGGACAGGCGCGGGCTGATACCGCCTGTAATCTCATTCTCGGCTTCAATCAGAGCTGCGCGCAATTCTGCCAAGGTTCCGCCGCCGAACAGGCAGGCCAGAAACAGGCCGTCTGGCATCAGCACCTCTCTCACCTGATGCAATATGCCCGGCAGATCATTGACCCAGTGCAGCGACAGCACACTGGTCACCAGATCAAAACTCGCAGGCGCGAAGGGCAATTTCTCACTGTCAGATGTGACAGTCTCAAATCCATTCTCTCGAAGCGTCTCGCACATCCTCGGCGCCGACTCCAAGGCAATGATTTGTTTGACTTTTCCACTCCCTCGAAGCGCTTCGCAAGCCTGTCCATCATGGGCTCCAATGTCTAGCGCGCGGGCGAATTCACGCGATGTGTCAGCCATTCTTTCCAATAATTGATTCGACTCCCTGCCCTTCAGGAAGGCATACTCTCTGAAACCAGAGGAAGCGCGGTCCCGATTGCGGGAAACTCGGGCTCGATCAAACATGATTGGAGGTGGTACGGGCGTCATGAGCTCCGATATGCACTGGACAACACGATCTGCAAGAGCTGGACTTCGTTCGCTAGCAAATTTCGTGTGGCCTCAGCGCTCAATCATTTCCGGAGAAAGACATGGCGGCGATGCGTCGCTGACCGCCGAAGAATTCGGGCGCGTGAACTTCCTGAACGGAGCCGGATGCCGAACGTGCGCTGCGCCATTGGAAATTGACATGGGCGAAGATACGCTCTGTGGCGCCTGCGCCGCCAAGGCCCCGCTATGGGATCAGGCCCGCGCAGCCATCGCCTATGATGAAACCTCGCGCCAGGCCATCCTCGAACTAAAGCATGCCGGACGGCGGGACGGGCTGAACACGATGGCCAACTGGATGGCGCTCGCCGGTCGCGACATTCTTCCAGAAACAGACTGGCTGGTCCCGGTGCCGCTGCATTATCAGAGGCTGGCCTCACGCGGGTTCAACCAATCGGCCTGGCTGACGCAAGGTGTATCACGCCAGACCGGTACCCTGGCGCTCGTCGATGCGCTGTCGCGCAAACGCAATACACCGAGCCAGGGCGGCCTGACCGCCCGGCAAAGGCGACGCAACGTGGCGGGCGCCTTCGAAGTGCGCACGTCGCGCCAGGCGCGGATCAAGGGCAGCACCGTCACATTGGTCGATGATGTCCTGACCACGGGCGCCACCCTCGCCGCCTGTACCAAAGCG
The DNA here is from genome assembly GCA_965212615.1 of Henriciella sp. GTDB lineage: Bacteria > Pseudomonadota > Alphaproteobacteria > Caulobacterales > Hyphomonadaceae > Henriciella. The sequence continues at coordinate 3,088,417 of OZ243114.1, read as the reverse complement.
CTCAGGCGCGCCGGGGCAGCCCGCGTCAATGTGCTGGTGCTAGCCCGCGTTGTCAGAGACGCTGACGTCACCATATAAGAGGCGAACCGAAACAAAGGATCGCCTCGACTATGGCCAATGTGACTATCTATACGCGCGCATTATGTCCCTATTGCTCACGCGCGCTGAGCCTGCTGAAGCAAAAGGGTGTGGCTCTCAATCACATTGATGCAGGCATGAATTCCAAAAAGAAAGCCGAAATGATTCAGAAGTCCGGCGGCGCCCGAACCTTCCCACAAATCTTTGTCGGCGACCTGCACATTGGCGGCTGTGATGATATGATGGCGCTTGAACGGGCGGGCAAGCTCGATGCATTATTGGCAGCCTGATGATTAAATACGCGCTCATCTGTTCTGATTGCGAAGCCGAGTTCGAGGCCTGGTTTGCCTCCTCTGACGCTTTTGACAAACAGGCTGAGCGCGGCCTGATCGAATGCCTTGCATGCCACGGCACGAAGGTCAGCAAGGCAATCATGGCGCCGGCCATTTCCGGCACCAAGAAGTCCGGGCCACCGGATCCGCAAAAAGTCTTTGGCAAGCTCGCCGCCAAGGCGCGCCAGCATGTGTCAGAGAATTTTGATTATGTCGGCGAAGGCTTCGCCGCCGAAGCGCGCGCCATGCATTATGGTGAAACCGAGCACAAACCGATCTGGGGCGAAACAACCGCCGAGGAACGCGAGGCGCTGAAAGATGAAGGGGTTCCAGCCGAACCGCTGCACCCGGCCTTCACCCCGTCAAAACCGCGCGACGAGGACAAGCTGAATTGAGTGCAGCCGCCATGACGCAGCGCCCTCATTAACCACAATCTCCAAAAAAACTCCCGTGAAAGGCGAGTCTGGCACGGCAATTGCTCGATCCTGCTCATGAGCAGACGAACCCGAGTCATACGATTTCCAGTTGAACGCACTGAGCCCGCACGCGAGTTGCAGCTTGCGGCAAGGGTTGAGCAGCGCGTGAATGCCTTGCCTGAAAGCCTTCGCGAACTGGATGTGGCCTGGATTTTCAAAGCTGCAGAGCAAAGCCGCTTAAAAACACGGTCTTGAGCGAAACGGGCGCCTGGGGCTAGAAGGGGTGCATGATGGGGACGGGAAAAGCCTCGGCGACAGGCCGGGGCTTTTTCGCATGATCTAAAGCACCAGCACGCAACGCTCATCCAGGCTGGGCCGGGCCAGGGCGACCCGTTTCAGACCTGGCAATCTCGGTTTGAGGTCATTGGCCGCCCACAAAGCGATCCGTTCCAGCGTCGGGACGCTCAACCCATCAATTTCATTCAGCAGACAATGATCGAGCTTGTTCGCGGTCTCGGTCAGGATGTCAGCGAGATCTGAAAAATCCTGCACCCACTCTGCGCCCGGCTGGACTGTGCCAGCAACAGTCGCCTCGAGACGGAAGGAGTGGCCATGCATATTGCGATATGGATGCCCTTCGGGTTTGCCGCCCATATAATGAGCCGCCTCGAAATTCACCGCCTTGGTGATTTCAAATACCTGTCCTTCTACCTTCAAGGCAGTCCGATCAGTTTGTGGGTCTGTAAGCTCAGTCGCCATTTCGGGTGCTTCATACAATATGCGGCCGCAGCCGCGGTGTTCTCGGCCTGCGCCCTATCATCTTTGGGTTGCAGAAAAAAGTGTTGAAACTGCAAGCTTTCAAACTTGTCCGGCTGGGCCTCAGCTTGATCCTGGGGATAGACCAGCTTTAATTCGTTGCCATGGCGCTGCTTCAACGGCGCATTGGCCTTGGGGCTGACGCAAATCCAGTCCAGGCCGTCTGGGGCTTCGATCGTGCCATTGGTCTCGACCCCGATCTCAAACCCGGCCGCTTTTAACGCCGCAATTGCGTCGCGGTCGAGCTGCAATAGCGGTTCACCGCCTGTGCAAATGACATAAGGCTGGCCGCCGCTCGGGGCGCTTTCCTGCCATACAGCGAGAACATGGCCAGCCAGTGCTTGCGGCCCTGCGAACTTGCCACCATTCTCGCCATCGGTGCCGATAAAGTCCGTATCGCAAAAATTGCACACCGCTTCGGCCCGATCGCGCTCGAGTCCCGACCAGAGATTGCAGCCGGCGAATCGCAGGAATACCGCCGCCCGGCCTGTCTGCGCGCCTTCGCCCTGCAAGGTGACATAGGCTTCCTTGACCGAGTAGATCTTCATGCTGCCACCTGCGCTCGCCATTTCTCATAGCCGTTCGCGCGTAGCTCGCAGGCGGGACAGGTCCCGCAACCATAGCCCCAATCGTGACGCTGCGTGCGATCGCCCAGATAGCAGGTATGGGTCTCTTCAATCACCAGATCGACCAGGGTTTGTCCGCCAAGGGTCTCGGCAAGGTCCCAGGTCTCGGCCTTGTCGAGCCACATCAATGGGGTCTCGATACTGTAAGGCCGATCCATACCGCGCGCGAGGGTCAGCTCCTGAGCGTCCATGGTCTCGCGCCGGCAATCGGGGTATCCGGAATAATCCGTTTCGCACATGCCGCCGACAAGCGTTGTGATCCCGCGGCGCCAGGCAATGGCGCCCGCGAGCGTCAGGAAGAGCAGGTTTCGACCCGGCACGAATGTGTTTGGCAGGCCGTTCTCGGCAATCTCAATCTCTGTATCTGACGTCATCGCCGTATCGCTGATATCACTCAGCACGGATACATCGCAGACATGATCCTGCCCGAGCTTGCCCGCCCAATGCGGAAATTCCGATTTCAACGCGGCGATGATCTGGGGCCGACAGTCGAGCTCGACGGCGTGACGCTGGCCATAGTCAAAACCAACGGTCTCGACACGGTCATAACGTGCCAGGGCATGCGCGAGACAGATGGTTGAATCCTGTCCGCCAGAAAACAAAACGAGCGCGGAAGTGTTGGTCATTGATCAGGTTCACTCTCAATTGGCAGAATGTGTTTCGGCCTATCCGCATCTTATCAGGCTTGTGCAATAAATGTCACACACGGACGACACAATCGGCTTGCGCCTGAGCTAATCGGTTGACAAGACCCCACCTCTGTCTGTGTCATGGGCGTGGAAGACCGCCCCGACAAGACGGGTGGCTCGTCAGGAAGCGCTATTGATGCGGATGCTGAATAAACAGGCACCCGGATCCGGCAGAAGCCGATATTAATTCAAAATGTGCGACTCCGGCGAAAACAGCTTTAGGTGGACTCGTCAGGACCTGTGTCAGGACATCGACACCTCAAGGGGCCCCGCGACGCGCGGGGGAGAGAGGGGAAGGACGATCTCGTATAGGTCGTCCTTCTTTCTTTTGTAGTCAAACCACTTATGTTGAGCGCAGAGCCTATTCAGGAGATTCATGATGATCCGAACCAGCGTTTCCGCCTTCTCTATCGCCCTGTTGACCGCTTGCGGGGGACAAGCCGCCGCGCCAGAAGCTGCGGAAGATGGCTCCCTGACCTCCAGCGACGGTTTGCGGCTGGTTCCGATCGCTGCGGCGCTGGAATTTCCTTGGGGCATGGCAGCATTGCCAAATGGCGATTTGCTGATCACGGAACGTGAAGGCCGCTTGCGCCTTGTGTCTGATGACACATTGGTGGACGCGCCGCTCACCGGGCTGCCCGATGACATCCTGGTCGAAGGTCAGGGCGGCTTGCTCGGCATCACTCTGGATCCTGGTTTTGAGGCCAATCGCACGCTATATCTGAGCTATTCCAAGGATATGGGCGACACCAATACCACCGCCGTAGTGTCAGCAACGCTGGCACAAGATGCCAGCGGGCTGAGCAATGTCACTGAAATCTTCCTCGGTGAACCGCGGGAAACGACCTATCATTATGGGTCGCGCATGGCTTTCCTGCCTGACGGTTCGCTGATCATCTCGCTGGGCGACGGATATCGCTACATGGCGGACGCGCAGGATCCCAGCCTATTGCATGGCAAGATCGCCCGCATCATGCCAGATGGCTCAGTTCCAGGCGACAATCCGTTTGCCAGCGGCGGAGGCAATGCAGCGGTCTGGTCGTATGGCCACCGCAATGTGCAAGGCCTCGTCTATCATGCCGCGAGCGATACCCTGTTCGCCCATGAGCATGGCCCGAAAGGCGGCGATGAGCTCAACCGTATCGAACCAGGAAATAATTATGGCTGGCCGACCATCACCTATGGGATCAATTATGACGGCACCATCATCACCGATGCGACCGAAGCCCCAGGCCTGCAACAGCCGGATGTGAAATGGGTACCTTCGATCGCTCCCTCGGGCATGGCGGTGGTGGAAACGGCCGGATTTGACGACTGGTCAGGCGATCTCCTGATTGGCGCCATGGATGGTCCGCGGGGCCAGAAGCTGGTTCGGGTCGACATCCGTGCAGATGGCAGTGTTGGCGAAACCGAGGACTTGCTCGGCGACCTGCAGACTGGGTTCAGAGACGTGATCTCGACCCCTGATGCCATCTATGTTGCGACCAATATGCTCGATGGCGTCGTCTATCGCATCGAGAAGGTCGAATAAGGATCAGACGCCGCGCCGCGAGCGCAGCGCAGTGGCCAGCGTGCCATCATCCAGGTGATCGAGCTCACCGCCGACAGGCACGCCATGGGCCAGGCGTGTGACCTCTGCGCCAAGCCCTTCCAGCTGTTCCGCGATATAGTGCGCCGTGGTCTGGCCATCGACCGTGGCATTGAGGGCGAGGATCACTTCACGCACACCGCCTGCTTTGATGCGATCAATCAAAAGCCCGATGGTGAGGTCTTCCGGACCGACTCCATCCAGCGCGCTCATCACCCCGCCCAGCACATGATAACGCCCTCGAAACGCACCGGCCCGCTCCAGCGCCCAGAGGTCCGGCACGTCCTCGACCACACAGATCAAGCCATCATCGCGGCCAGTCGCCTGACACACCGCGCAAGGTTGCAGCGTGTCATAATTTCCGCAGGTCTTGCATTGCTCGATCTTGTCGGCAGCATCCGCCAGCGCCTCTGCCATTGGGCGCAGCAGGCCGTCCTGGCGCTTGAGCAGGAATAAAGCCGCCCGGCGGGCAGAACGCGGGCCGAGCCCGGGCAGGCGCGCAATCAGATCGATCATGCGTTGAATTTCAGGACCTGCAGATGACTTGCTCATGGCTGCTAATGTGAGGGACTCGGGCCGCGGTGCAAGGGCGAAGCAGGCAGAAGCATGGGAATTCCTTGGCACGAATCCATTTTAGGGTTATCACCCTAGAAAACAAAAGATCGGAGGAAACCTTGGCTGACACTGTGCACAAAATCGACGAGTCCGGCGTGCCGGATCCTTACAGCTTGCCGCTAGAAACGCTGGACGTCTCCAAGGCGGAGATATTTGAAGCCAATGCGCAAGGCGAGTATTTCCGCCGCCTGCGTAATGAAGACCCCGTGCACTACTGTCCCGACAGCCCGTTCGGGCCATACTGGTCGATCACCAAGTACAATGACATCATCGCCGTCGACTCTAATCACAAAGTGTTTTCCTCGCAGGACAATATCGTCATCGGCGACGCGCCCGATGGCAGCCAAACGCCGATGTTCATCGCCATGGATGGCGCCAAGCACGTGACCCAGCGCAAGACCGTGAGCCCGGCCGTGGCGCCGTCTCAGCTTTCGGACATTGAAGCCCTGATCCGACAGCGCGTGTGCAACATCCTCGACGGTCTGCCGGTCAATGAAGAGATCAACTGGGTCGAACATGTGTCGAAGGAATTGACCACTCAAATGCTTGCAACCTTGTTCGATTTCCCGTTCGAGGATCGCCATCTCCTGCCTTATTGGTCTGACGTTGCGACCACATCGGAAACAGTCGGCATCGAGGTCGACATGGAACAGCGGATGAAAACGCTGGAGGAATGCTATGCCTATTTCGCCCGGCTCTGGCATGAGCGGGCAGCGCAGCCGAAGAAGTTCGACTTTATCTCACTGCTGGCCCACAATCCGGAAACCGCGGACATGGTCAATGATCCGCAGGAATTTCTGGGCAATCTGGTCTTGCTGATTGTCGGCGGCAATGACACGACGCGAAACTCGATCAGCGCCGGCGTGGTCGAACTCAACCGCAATCCTGAGGAATTTGCCAAGCTGAAAGCCGACCCGTCGATCATTCCGAACATGGTGTCAGAGATTATCCGGTTTCAAACCCCGCTCGGTCATATGCGCCGCAATGCGCTGCAAGATATCGAGCTCGGCGGCAAGCAGATCAAGAAAGGCGACAAGGTGATCATGTGGTACATTTCCGGCAACCGGGACGAATCCGTGATCGAAGACCCGGATCGATTCTGGATCGATCGGCCGAATGCCCGGCGCCACCTGTCCTTCGGGTTTGGCGTGCATCGCTGTATGGGCAACCGGGTTGGCGAGATGCAGCTGCGCATCCTCTGGGAAGAAATCCTCAAGCGGTTCGACAAGATTGAGCTGGTCGGCGAGCCGGAGCGCGTCCTGTCGAATTTCGTGATGGGCTATACCAATGTGCCGGTCATTGTCCGCCCGAAGGCCGGATGAAGACCCGCGACCGCATCCTGAAAATGGCGCGCGAGCTTTTCAATACGCGCCGCTTCGGGAATGTCACAACCGCCGACCTTGCCGCCCAGTGCGGCATCGCCGAAGGCAATCTCTGGTATCATTTCAAGAACAAGCGCGCGCTGCTTGAAGCGCTATCGGACGCCTTCCTCGAAGAGGTCGAACATCGCCTGGCCTTGTTGCCGAGCGATGAGTCCAATATCCTTGAAGCGTATGCGGACATGATCGCCGCCTTGGTCGCGGAAATTCGCAGGTACCGGTTCCTGTATCGCGATCAGGCGGATTATGGCGAGCATACCGATCGGCTGCTGCAGCGCCTGCCCGGGATCTATCGGGACACGCTGGCGCAATTCCGGACCTACCTGCACGCCATGATCAAGGCAGGGCACCTGGCGCTGCCCCGCGAACAGCTGCCTGTGCTGGCCACGAACATGGTCATCATCCTGCGCTATCATCTGGAATTCCTGCGCGAGAGCGGCGCCGATAGTGATATCGGGTCTGGCGCGGTGATGAGCGCTGTCAGACAGCACCTGACCCTGCTTGACGGCGCTCTGACCCCGGCCGCCGCCAAACAATTGGACGCGGCGCTCAGTCGTCTGATTGTCAACGCATAAATCTTGCCTGCGGCGCAAGATATCGTCTTTCTCTGACCGCGGATCAGGTTACAAGGAAACTGTAACCAGCAGGAAGACGTGCCATGGCCGTGGGACATGAAGGCCAGGAAATACTGATCAAGGACGCACTCGTGTTCCTGCTGGCGGCCGGATTGGTGGTGCCCGTGCTGCGCGCCTTGAAACTCCCGGCCGTGGTCGCCTTCATTCTCGCTGGAATTGCGCTTGGGCCGAGCGGTTTCAGCGCGTTCAGCGAGCGATTACCCGTGCTCGAATATCTGACCATTTCGGATCCGGCCGCTGCAGCGCCTTTCGCTGAACTCGGCGTCCTGTTTCTGCTTTTCCTGCTCGGCCTGGAGCTGTCATTCGAGAAATTATGGGCATTGAAGCGAACCGTGTTTGGCGCCGGAACCGTGCAGGCCCTGCTCAGCGCCGTGGTGATCGGTTATGCGGCCTACCTGCTCGGACAGCCCGCCGCTGCCGCCGCGATCATCGGCCTGGCGCTGGCCCTGTCGTCCACCGCGATCGTCATGCAAGTGCTGACCGAAAAGAAACTGGCGGCAGGCCCGGTCGGTCGCACCTCGCTCGGCGTGTTGTTGTTTCAGGACATTCTGGTTGCGCCAATCCTGATCTTTGTCGGCTTTACCGCCAGCCAGAGTGATGCTGGCCTCGCAGCCGTGCTCGGCCAGGCGCTGCTCAATGGCCTGGTCGCTTTGCTGGTCATTTTCGTGATTGGGCGTTTCCTTCTGCGCCATTTGTTCCGACTGGCCGCGCATGCGGGCGGGCGCGACTTTCTGATGGCGATCACTTTGCTCACCGTCGTCGGTGCCTCCGTGATTACCGCCAATGCCGGCCTGTCCCTGGCGCTCGGTGCCTTCCTCGCCGGATTGTTGCTGGGAGAGACCGAGTTCAAACACCAGACCGAGATTGACCTCGAACCGTTTAAGGGGCTGTTGCTCGGTCTGTTCTTTCTCACCGTCGGCCTGGCGATCGATCTCAGCGTTGTCGCCGAAAACTGGCCGATCGTGTTTGGCGGACTGTTCGCTTTGCTGGCGGTGAAAGCCCTGATCGCCGTCATCGCGGTGCGGATATTTTCTGGACCGTGGCCTGTGGCTGTCGAATCGGCTTCCTTGCTCGCTCCGGCCGGCGAGTTCGCCTTCGTCATTCTCGGCGCAGGTCTGGCAGCTGGAACGCTTTTGGCCGAAACAGCGACTGTTCTCACTGCGATTGTTGCTCTGTCCATGTTGATCGTCACAATCAGCTGGCGCGGCGGAATCTGGCTCGCCGCTCTGGTCACGCCGAAAAGCGACAGCCCGCCCTTGCCGGACGATTTCAGCGATGCAGAAGGCCATGTCATTGTCGCCGGATTTGGCCGCGTCGGCCGCGCCGTCGCACATATTCTGGATCGCGAACAAGCCGAGATTGTCGGGTTGGAGACCAATCCCAACACCGTGGCCAAACATCGCCGCGATGGCTGGCGTGTCTATTTTGGCGATGGTGGCCGCGAGGAAGTGTTGCAGCGCGCCGGCCTGGCGCATGCAGGCTTGATCGTGGTTACACTGGATGACGCCTCCCGCGCCGAAAGCATGGTCCGCACCGCCCGGCGCGGACGCCCTGATATTCCCATCCTCGCCCGGGCCCGCGACGCCGATCATGCCCGCTCGCTGTACACGGCTGGCGCGACTTATGTGATTCCGGACGCCATCGAGGCTGGCCTGCAAATGTCGGCCCGCGCTCTGGAGGAGTTAGGGTATGAGACTGAAACCGTCCGCGCGCTCATCGCGTCTGAGCGAGAGACCGAGTATCAGATGGCGGATGAAAACGTCGCCCAGGATGGCGATGACTAGAACGGCATCTTGAAGCCGGGCATCAGGCCGCCAATGCCCGCAGTGGCTTCCTTCATCGCCGCCTCCATGGCTTGATCGAGATTCTTGCGGGCCTCGCGATGCGCGGCCTTGACCAGATCTTCGACAATTTCCGCCTCATCCGACATCAATGATGGATCGATCTTGATCGAGACCAGCTCGCCTTTGCCTTTCAGGGTCACAGCAACCAGTCCTGCACCCGCAATGCCTTCAGCTTCGGTCTCTTCAATCTTGGCCTGCGCATCCTGCATCTTGGCCTGCATTTCCTGCGCTTGCTGCATGATCTTGGTGAGGTCAGTCATCGCTATTCCGTTCTAGCCTTTCGAACTGCGTTTGAGAGGCACGACATTGTCTGTGAGCGTGCCCGGATCAAGAGGCGCGCTGCGTTCCACATCCACGACCTCGGCGCCGGGAAGCGCCTCAAGTGCGGCGGCCACATCCGGATGCCGGGCCGCATCGGCCAGCAACTCGCCGCGTTCGCGGGTTTCGGTTTCACGCAGCGTTTCGACCGCAGAGTCCGACAGAGCCACATCCCAGTCCATGTCGGTTTCGTATTCGAGGAAGTCGGTCAGCCGCCGCAGCAAATCCTGCGGCGCGCCCGGATCGACCGCGCAAACGAGGCGGCCCGGCCTGAAATTCTCGGCGCGAATATATTTACGCGCCTCACCCCAGAGCCGTGCTTCTTTCCTTGAATCGAGCCGGTCGAGGACATCGCGGAAATTCGCCAGGGCCTGTTCGCTCGGCTGCACCAGTTGCACCACCGCTTGAGCGCCGCCCGATGGCGACGGCGCGGCTGGATCAGACTTTCCCGGGCCGCCCGAGGCCCCTCCCCCATTGAGGAGGCGCGCCGCCTCTTCCGGGCTTGGCAGGCGCGCCGCCGAGACCAGCCGCAAGACCACCATGCGCAGGGCCGTGTCGGCCTCCGGCGCGGTCTGCGTATCGCGATAGCCGGACAGCAGGATTTGCCAATTTCGCTGAGCTTGCGCCGCGGTCAGCGAGGCCGCAATCTCGTGCGTCCGCCGGGTCCAGTCAGCAGGCCCTGGTAGCTGATAGTTATTGCCGGCCGCCTGTACGGTGGCGATATCGGCGGCGATTTCCAGCATGTCCTTGAGGATGACCAGCGGGTCTGCCCCGGCCCGGACCTGATCTGCGACTTCATCGACCGCCTTTTGCGCCTCGCCCTGAATCGCATACTCGAACGCATCCAGCAGGCGCAGGCGGTCGCCAAGGCCGAGCATGTCGCGCACACGCGCCCCGGTTACTTCGTCTCCGTCGAGCGCCTGGACAATGGCTTGATCGAGAATCGACAAGCCATCGCGAACAGACCCTTCAGCGGCGCGGGCGATGAGCGCCAAGCCTTCTTCCGAGACATTTGCTTTCTCGCGCTCGGCAATCTTGGCCAGATGCTGAGACAGCGCCTCACTCTCCAGCCGTTTGAGATCAAAGCGCTGGCAGCGCGACAAGACCGTGATCGGCACTTTGCGGATTTCGGTTGTCGCGAAGATGAACTTCACATGCGCTGGCGGTTCTTCCAGCGTCTTTAGCAGCGCATTGAACGAGGCGGTCGAAAGCATGTGCACTTCGTCAATGATGTAGACTTTGTGGCGTGCCGAGACCGGCGAGTAGCGCACCCCGTCGAGCAGCTCGCGCATATCCGCGACACCGGTACGCGAGGCAGCATCAAGTTCCAGCACATCTGGGTGATTGCCCGCCATGATCGCGGCGCAGAAATCGCCGGGCGGATCGAGCTCCATGCTGGGTGCGTCATGACCGTCGCGCGTATAATTGAGCGCGCGAGCCAGCAGTCGAGCGGTGGTGGTCTTGCCGACCCCGCGCACACCCGTCAGCATGAACGCATGCGCCACCCGGCCAGTTTCGAACGCATTCTTCAGCGTTCGCACCATGGCTTCCTGTCCGATCAGGTCAGAGAACAGACGCGGACGATATTTGCGCGCCAGCACCTGATAGCCGTCATCCTTCGGCACGCCCATTTCAGCGTCGCCAAACATGGAAAACGTCGCGTCATCGCGCTCATCATCATCCGGGGTTTCAGGGGTCTCGCTCATGGCTAATGCTTATGGCAGGGACTCGGGGGTGGCGGCAAGCGATCAGCGCCCTAAGTCGCGCAGATGACCACAGCTTTTGCTCACTTTCCGGCATCCATGCCGAACGAACCAGCGGCTCCGCCAGGGGTTTCGGATCGACGCTGACATTGCGTGAAAGTGGAGACTGGACAATGACCCGAACCGAAAAACTCGTTAGGGCTGCTTCGTTCCCGACCTGACCCGGTTGGCGAGGAGCTCGTCCACCGCCAGCCTCCGAGGTGCTATATCGCCCTTAGGTCACCTCGTGACAAGGGGGGTGAAGCTGTTAAAGCGGGTTTCATGACGACATCCAATGATATTCCGCTCGCCAGCCATCCGATCAATCGTGCGGCGCACCATCGCACCGACCCGGCCTGGCTCGACGCGGCAATGCAGCGCGAGGATGTGCTGGTCTTCCTGATGCAGAAAGGCCTGCCCCTGGTTGAATTCAGCGGTCAGGGCCTGGTCTGGCTGGGCCCTGAAATTGCCCGCCTGACCCCACAGGACGAACGCGTCTTCCTTGGGCTCGACAAGGCTGGCGCACCCATTTTCGCGGTGAATATGAGCCCTGCCTTCAAGCTTGAAGGCTCTCTGATCGAAGGCACAGGCGAGTTTACCGATATGCGCGCGGCTGCGAGCAGCCTCAATCTGATGCAGGCCAATCTCGCCTCGACCGCGCGCAGTATCCTGGAATGGCATCGCAGCCACCGGTTCTGCTCCAAATGCGGCGCCGAGAGTGCGCTGGCAGAAGCGGGCTGGAAGCGGGTCTGCCCGTCTTGCGGCAGCGAGCATTTTCCGCGCACAGACCCGGTCGCGATCATGCTGGCGGTCAAAGATGACAAATGCCTGCTCGGGCGCCAGGCCAGCTGGCCTGCCGGATTCTGGTCGGCGCTGGCAGGCTTTGTCGAACCCGGCGAAACTGTCGAACAGGCCGCCGCCCGGGAACTTGAGGAAGAAGCCGGCATCAAGGCTGACCCAGCCAATGCCGAATACCTGTTCTGCCAGCCCTGGCCGTTTCCGTCCTCGCTGATGGTGGGGATTATCATCGAAGCCGACACGACCGAAACCTCTGTCGAGCAGGATGAGCTGGAAGCCGCCCGCTGGATCACCCGCGAAGAGGCGCGTCAGGTCCTCGCTGGCACGCATCCTGACATTTACGCCCCGCCGCCAATGGCGGTGGCGCACCACATTCTGAAAACCTGGGCCGAGCGCGACGAATAAAACCCCCGAACCTGACCGGCTCAGGGTCTTGCAGGTCGCTGTACCGACTGTTCAGCGCATATCGCCAAACTTGAACACGCCGGTAATCGCGAACACGTCAATGCCGCCATCAAAGCTGTCATCTTCGGCTTCGACGCGGGTATAATCTGCGCGCATCCCCCAGGCGTCGGTGAACATGTATTCGCCACCGACGCCGAACGCGACGCCGTCGACCTCAACATCGCTGGTGACGCCATTATTGGACCCCTGATACTCTCCGGTTGTATAACCAATCCGGGCCAGCACGTGAAACTCCGAAGCCACTGGATAGCGCCCGACCAGATAGGCTCCGAACTGGTTTTCCAGCTCGACCTGCGCGCCCGGTGTATCGTCAACGCCTTCTGCGCCAAGACCGAACGAGGCTTCGAATTCAGCCCCCAGAATCTCGTGAAACGCCAGGCCGCCGCGCATGGTCAGCGTGTTCAGGGTCGCCCCCTCTGCATCAAATGCGGAATATCCGCTTGAGACATAGAGATCGGATTGAGCCATGGCGACCGGTTGAACCACCGCGCCCGCCAATACCGCAGCAACTGCAATCTTGTTCATCTTCTGCTCCCTCTTGCGCGCCCAATTCAGGGCGCGGGAGCGTTGAAGCAGCTTTCGACTTTCATGAGTGTGAAGTCTTGGTCATGAATTCATGCAGGGCGTTAACCGTAAACAGGGTCAGACCGGCCGCCGCGCCTGACCGCACAGACGTATCGCGCGGACACGCGGACGCCGCCGGATCGGGTTAAATCTTGTTTACCGGGATTTTCAGATAGGTCTGCCCGTCTGAGTCCGATGGAGGCAACGCCCCGCCGCGAATATTGACCTGCAGAGATGGCAGAATCAGCCGCGGCGCCTGCAAAGTCGCATCCCGTGCTTCACGCATCGCCACGAACGTGTTTTCGTCTGATCCGTGCAAATGAACATTGCTCGCCAATTGTTCCGCCACGGTGCTCTCCCAAGCAAATTCGCTGCGCGACTCAGGCAGATAATCATGCCCGACAAAAATTCGGGTTTCCGGCGGCAGGCTCAGAATTTTCTGGATTGACCGGTACAATGTCCGCGCGTCTCCGCCAGGGAAGTCTGCGCGGGCGGTGCCATAGTCAGGCATGAACAAAGTGTCGCCGACAAAGGCAGCATCTTCGATCACATAAGTCACACATGCTGGCGTGTGCCCAGGCGTATGCAGAACCTTGATACTGGTCGACCCAAACGGGAGTTCATCTCCGTCCTCGAACAAGGCATCGAACACCGTCCCGTTCTTGCAAACATCCTTGGCATTAAAGACCGGGCCGAACAGTTTTTGAACCTCAGTAATTTTGGCGCCGATCCCGACTTTTGCCTGCGTTTCGGCGCGGACATAGTCAGCCGCGGACAAGTGATCTGCATGGGCATGTGTGTCGAGCACCCAAACCAGATTCAGGCCGCGCGCCCGCACGTCACCGAGAATGTGGTCGACCGATTCCGTCGTCAAAGCGGCACGATGCGGCTCATAGTCGAGAACCGGATCGATGAGCACCGCCTGGTTTGTTTCGGTGTCTTCGACCAGGAAGGTCACGGTCTTGGTGGCATCATCAAAATAGGCATCAACCTGGATCATTTTACGTCTCCTTTGTGATTTCTATATATTAGCACTTGCTAATTTAGCAATACCTAATATATAGGACGCATGAAGAACACGACTGTCCTGCCCAATCCCAGCGTTTTCGAAGCCAAAGCGGGAGTCGCGGCGAGCCTGCTGAAGGCGATGTCGAACCAGCACCGTCTCATGGTGTTGTGCCGATTAGGCGCGTCTGAAGCCTCAGCTGGCGAGTTGCAGGCCGATAGCGGGCTGTCGCAATCGGCCTTGTCTCAACACTTGGCGGTGTTGCGGGCACGAGGCCTGGTCGATACCCGCCGCGAATCCCAGACGATCTATTACAGACTGGCTGATCCGGCGGCACGACAAGTGATCGAAACCCTCATGAAATTCTATTGTCCGGAGATGTTGCAATGACCACACTGACCAAAATTTCACCTGAAGCCACGGCCAATCGCTTGAAATCCGGCGACGCGATCCTGGTCGACATTCGCGAGCCCGATGAATATGCCCGCGAGCATATTCCAGGCGCTGTGTCCTTGCCTGTATCCGGCCTTGATGGCACCGATCTCAAGCTTGAGGTCGGACAGCAAGCCATATTCCACTGCAAGTCAGGCATGCGCACGGACTCAAACTGCGCCGTGCTGGCTGAGCATGTCGAAGGCGAAGCGTTCATGATGGATGGCGGACTGGATGCCTGGCGCGCGATCGGCATGCCGACCGCCAAGGATGCATCGGCACCTCTGGAACTCAATCGCCAGGTTCAGATTACAGCAGGTAGTCTGGTCTTGCTGGGCGTCCTGCTCGGCTGGTTCATTGCCCCAGCCTGGTTCGGCCTTTCTGCCTTGGTCGGTGCTGGACTGGTATTTGCGGGTCTGAGCGGTTGGTGCGGTATGGCGAACATGTTGCGGGCTATGCCCTGGAACCGCTGAGCCTCAGCCTAGAACCATCATGATTGAGCTGACCTCGCATATCATCATCCTGACTCTGCTCAGCGGCGCCATTGTCGGACTATTTCTCGGCACGTTTGGCGGAGGCGGATCTGTGTTGGCCGCGCCGCTGCTGCTTTATCTGGTCGGGGTCGACGATCCGCATGTCGCAATCGGCACATCGGCGGCGGGTGTTGCCGCCATCGCCTTGTTCAGCCTGATTGGGCATTGGCGCGGCGGCCGGGTCAAATGGCCGTGCGCGATTGTCTTTGCAATGTCTGGTCTGGTCGGTTCAATCCTCGGCTCAAGCCTCGCCAAACTCACCCAAGGTGATGTCTTGTTGCTCGGGTTCGCCGCCGCGATGGCCTTGATCGCTCTGTCCATGTTCAGAAAACCAAAAACTGCCGGCGATCCGGACGTGACCTTGACGCCGCGCATGGTGCTGCAGCTCGCGCCGATCGGCCTGGTGGTCGGGTTGGCGGCCGGGTTCTTTGGGATTGGCGGCGGCTTCCTGATCGTCCCAGGTTTGATGCTGGCTGTTGGCATGACGATGGCAAATGCGACCGCGTCCTCTCTGGTGTCAGTGACCATTTTCGGCGCAGCCACCTCGGCCAATTATGCCATTTCCGGATTGGTTGATGGCTATTTGATTATCCTGCTTCTCGCCGGCGGCGCGGTCGGCGGCGCCCTGGGAATAGGCCTCTCCAAATGGCTCGCAGGACGACTGCGCCTCGCGAGAACAGGTTTCGCGGTGATGATTCTGGGTGTGGCCGGCTTTGTCGCGATTGAGGCCGGACGCAGCTTGCTGCAGGTTTGACGCTGCGTCTTTCCACCCGATCACTTGTATTCCCCGCACAGCAAAACCCCGCATGGGAGGGGAACCATGCGGGGCTTATCAACCGCCCGAGTTGCAAGACGGGAGGACTTTACAGAGGGGAGAAGCCCTAGTCTTGCAGCACGGTCGGCCAATTGGTGTCGGCACTGGTGATGAAGCCGGACCGGTCCTTGTTCCACTTCCGCTGGATGCCTTTATTATAGTTCAGGTAGAGCTTGTCATCGACAATGGCCCAGCGGCGCGCATCGCCTTTGGCGGTCTTGCCTTGAGCCACGGCCCAGGCGCAATAACCGCCATATTGCGGCGCATATTGCTCAGGGTTGGCAAGGAACAGATTGAGGTTTTCCTCGCTGGCAAAACGAAATTCTGCGCCATTAAACGTGGTCGAATATTCGGCGCTGCCTTTAGTCGGCTCGCCAATCGTGAAATAGGCAACGGTGTCATAGCCCTGCAGCGCCAGGTTGGAGCGCTTGGCCGTATAGATCGGGTCCTTGTCGGCAAAGGCAGCCGGGGCCGCGATGGCAACCGGGCCAGCCGCGACCATGGCAGCGGCGATAAGGGTACGAAGTTTCATAGATGTCGTCCTTCTGAATGAGGAAGTTTCTGGGAGGTTAGCGACGCGTTCATGAACGCACCGGGATCAGGGTGGATCTGAGGCCGCTAAGAATGGCCGCGAGCTCCTTGCGACGGACGATGACCAAGCCGAGCGAAGTCAGCCAGACCACCACCGCCATGAAGAACAGGCCGCCGCCATCATTGTTCGGGTCAATGCCGAGCGGGGTCCACAAGTGGAAATTGACCGCGCCGCTCATCACCGCAAAGGCGATCAAGGCGCCGA
The DNA here is from genome assembly GCA_965212615.1 of Henriciella sp. GTDB lineage: Bacteria > Pseudomonadota > Alphaproteobacteria > Caulobacterales > Hyphomonadaceae > Henriciella. The sequence continues at coordinate 3,071,931 of OZ243114.1, read as the reverse complement.
TCGCCTGCAGACGGCGGAAGGCCGGGTGAATGCCGATCAGCAGCAGGGCTGAGGCAAACAGTTCGGCGGTCCCGATCGTGTACTGGCTGAACAGGCCGGTCTGAGCAAACAGGCCATCAGCGCCAAAGCTGGCAGCCCAGTCATTCAGCTTGCCGAATATGGTCTGGGTTTCCGGCGCATTGGTGAACTTGAAGCGAAGGCTGTCGAGAAAGACCAGCGATGCGATCCCGGCGACAATATGTGGCGCGTAAATCTTGATTCGAGAGACCAGCCCCGTAGCGGCGGGCTCTGGTGTCAGGGTGTCTGTCAGAGATGTCATGGATCCCTCCTTGCATGCCCTTACACTTATCGAGGTCGCGCTTCACTTGCGAACCACGTCTGTGTGAGCCCTGGTCACGTCGGTGTGAGCGATTTGTGAGGGCGTGTGCGGCGCGCAAAAAAAGGACTGCAGATCGCTCTGCAGCCCTTTCAGTGCAGGCTTAGAGAGGGTTAAGCCGGAACCGTTTCATGCTTGGTTTTCGGACTCCAGGCATGCTTCTGAAAGGCCTCATTGAGCGGCGTTTCAGCAACATGATTGGTGTAATTGGAGATGACTTTCAAAGCGACGCCGAGCACCACAGACAGAACCGCGGCGCGGTCATGGCCTGCCGCCAGAAACGCATCGACATCGGTATCGGACACAAAGCCGCGATCGATGACCAGCTTTTTCGTGAAGACGCGCAGCGCTTCCAGTTTCGGGTCATCAATCGGACGGTCCTGGCGCACGGCCTCGATGACGCCGAGGTCGAGGCCCGCGCCTTCCGAGATCGTGGTGTGAGCTGCAACACAGAAATGGCATTCATTCTCGACGCTGGCCGTGATCGTGACGATTTGCTGTTCCAGCGGTGACAGGCCAGTCTTGCTCAACTGCTCCGCCAGCTGCGTATAGGCAGTCAGGACAGCTGGATTTTCCGCGAACACGGCATAAAGACTCGGAACGAAGCCCATTTTCTTCTCGACGCCGGCAATAAAGTCATGGGCGCCATCCGGGGCGGTGCTAGAATCGTGAAGGGTAAAACTGGCCATTTATAGCTCCTTGGATCGAGAGGGTCGCCAGGCATCAGGCGCCGTCAATGATCGCTAAATGGCGCATCCCCCCCTTTTTCAGAACCGGGAGAGGCTCCATATAGCCCATGCATTTTTTGCATAGGAGCTTCCGGGCATGGATCGTATTGATGCAATGAGACTGTTTCTGCGGGTCGCGGATGCAGGCAGTTTTTCGCGCGCCGCTGCCGACCTCTCGATCGGCCAGCCGACCGTGTCACGCCGAATTCAGGATCTTGAACAGCAACTCGGCGCGGAACTGTTTCATCGCACCACACGGGCCCTGTCCCTGACCGAGGCCGGGCAACGTTTCTATGGCCGCGCCCAGGATATTCTCTCAGAATTTGACGATGCCGAAGCCGAAGCGCGCGGGCTGGATCAGGAACCCGTGGGCATGCTGCGGGTCAGCGCGCCGCACTCCCTGGCTCAATTGGTGATCACGCCGACCATCGCGGCCTTTCTCGACAAGTATCCGCATATCCGCATGGATCTGATGACGGACGACACCTATACCGACCTCGTCACCGAAGGCGTTGACCTCGCATTCCGCCTCGGCGAGCTGACTGATAGTGCGCTGATGGCAAAACGCCTTCTGCTGGCCTATCGCGGCATCTGGGCGGCGCCATCCTATATTGAGAAATTCGGCTCGCCAGTCTGCCCTGAGACGCTGAAGGATCATCAAGGCCTGGTCTTCCGGCAGTCTCTACAAGGCCAGCAATGGACGCTCAAACATGTTGAGACCGGCGAGGAACACCGCATCATGATGGATGGTCGGTTCCGCGGTTCTTCCGGAGATACTTTGCTGCAAGGCGCGGTCGATGGCCTCGGCATCTTTATCGGGCCGGACTGGCTGGTCTGCCCGCATGTGAAGTCTGGCGCGCTGGTCCGTATCATGCCGGACTGGCGCGGGGCAGACCTGCCGCTATCTGTGGTCTGGACCGGCGGCAAATTGCGCGGCAAGGCGCGCCTGTTCGTCGAGCATGTCCAGGACTCGATCAGCAAGCTGGAGAATGTCGGGAGCTGAGACAGCTCCCGACCTTCAATTGGATTAGCCCGCCTTGACGCTTGCAATCCATTCGTCGATCCGGCGCTCCAGGATGGCCAGCGGCATGGCGCCGCCGCCGAGGACGGTGTCGTGGAAGGCACGGATGTCGAAATCGTCGCCAAGTTCGGCTTCGGCTTTGCGGCGCAGCTCCTGGATTTTCAGCATCCCGATCTTGTAGCTGGTCGCTTGTCCCGGCAGGACAATATAGCGACGCACTTCTGATCGCGCCTGGCCTTCAGGGGCAGCGGTATTGGCGAGGAAGTAATCAATCGCTTCCTGTTCGCTCCAGCCTTTGGCATGCAGGCCGGTATCGACCACCAGGCGCACAGCGCGCCACATCTCAGAGCCGAGACGGCCGAAATCAGACAGCGGGTCTTCAAACGTGCCCGGCATCTCTTTGGAGAGCCATTCCGAATAGAGCCCCCAGCCTTCGCTATAAGCCGTAAAGCCGGCTTGCGTGCGGAAGGTTGGAACCCCTTCCAGCTCTTGCTGGATCGCGATCTGCATGTGGTGACCCGGCAGGCCTTCATGATAGGCGATCACTTCCAGCTCGCGCTTCGGCATCTGCTCCATATCGAGCAGGTGCGCATAATAGACGCCTGGTCGTGAGCCATCTGGCGTGGATGGGAAATAATGCTGCGCGGCGCCGGCTTGTTCGCGGAACGGCTCAACCCGCTTCACCACCATGTCAGCCTTGGGCAGAATGCCGAAATAATCCGGCAGCACAGCCTTGATGCCGTCAATCGCCGCCGTGGCATCATCAATATAGCCCTGGCGCCCTTCATCCGTGTTTGGATAATAGAGACGCTCATCATCCTTGGTATCGCGCAGATAGGCGAAGAATTCCGGCAGCGTGCCCTCGAACCCGAACTCTTCCTTGATCGTCTCCATCTCGCCGCGAATGCGGGCGACCTCAGCCAGGCCAATCTCATGAATCTCGTCTGCGGTCAGATCCGTTGTCGTCTGATTGGCGAGGCGCTCATTATAATAAGCCATGCCATTTGGCAGCGCGCTGACGCCCTGGGCCGCTGGCGTGGCATTGACCCGGTCTTCTTCCTGCCAGGCGATCAGGCGCTCATAGGCCGGCTGCCACTCTTCAACCAGGGCGGTGCGAATGTCATTGCTCAACTGGTCAGCCTTGGCCTGATCGATCTCGCCCTGTTCCAGAAGATTGGCGATCTTGGCTTGCGCGTCGGCCCAGACGGGGCTGTCCTCGCCACTCTCATCGAATGGCGCACCGGTGATGATCTTGCGGGACTCATCTATCACCGCATCAAACGCAAAATAAGGCGGGCGCACGCCATCTTCGGCCACCCGTTTTGAAGCTGCAATCAGCTGATCAATGGCCCGGGCGCTGCCAGAGACGCGGGCAAGATAATTGTCCATGTCCTCGCCATCGACGACCTTGTGGAAGGCAATCAGCAATTGCGGGAAGAAGGAGTGAATCGCCTGCATCTGCTCGAACACGTAAGTGTTGTAACGAAACTCATCCGCGGCTTCGGCGCGTTCGGCCTGATAGACCCAGATATCGTAAGAGATCTTCGCATCCGCGGTCAGCTTGTTGTAATCGAAATTGGCCTTCAGCTCAGCCAGGTTTGCCCGCGACCGCTCCAGCTGAGCATCGAGGGCAGCTTCTGAAAAGTCATCAATCTCTTCCTGGCGTTCGTCGCGGCCGAGAAAGGTCAACCGGATTGGACTTTCGAGCACTTCGGCCTCGAACTTCTCTTCGAACCAGGTATTGAGACGCTCGGTCTCCGCGGCAATCTCCTCCGCGGTCGGTTCGGCAACCGCTTCGACAGGCGGCGTTTCCGCCTCCAGCGGCGCAGATGTGTTGGAGGTCTGACCACAAGCGGTCAGGGCGAGTATGGTTGCAAGTGCGGTAAATGTGGTTCGCATAAGTAAAGGCCTCCCAATGCCTCTTTTATCGATATTCGGCAAAAAGCAGGTTTTGAAAGCGGCGGCAAGGGCGCATGTCACAAATGTCGATTGCTGCAATCTTCACTTTTTGCGGAACCTTCGAGCGTTAGGCTCGCGTCCAGACTCGGGAATTGAACTGGAGTGACCATGCGCAAGCGAATGATCGCCGCACCTGTCCTTGCCTTCCTGGTATCCGGCTGTGTCGTGACCTCGACGGCCGGCCTCATCTTCAATGGGGCCAAGCTGGCCGGAAAGACGGTCTATTATACCGGCAAAGGCGTCTACCAGGTGGGTAAGCTCACCGTCCGCGCCGGCGACGGTGTTCTGGACGGCACTGAGCGGATGTTGCGGCTCACCATCCTGAGCCTGGATGCAACCGGCGCTGTGGTGCGCACCACGCGCGAAATCCATTCCACTGCGCTAGCAGCCGAACTGGCCGCGCTCGAAGCCACTGAAGGCGTCATCGAAGTTATTGTCGAACCGCTGGACTAAGCCCTTTTATCTTAATCAATCCGGGTTTATATTAGCCGGGTTCCTTGTGAACTATGGTGATAAATGCGCGTGTAATAAGCGGTTCGGACCCGGGGGCGGTACCCGGCGCCTCCACCAAAACGATCTCTTCCTTCAGCAGGGATCATTTGGGGGCGAAATAGGATCGACGGACGTGTAAAAGCGATGCTTTCACCCGCTTGAGCTGCGTTAGAAGCTCAATCAACAATAGTTGCAAATGACAACTTTGCTGAAGGTGAACTGCTCGCTGCGTAACGCAGTGCGTGGAAAACCGCTTTAACTCCTAGGGCATCAGCGCCTTAGGCGGGGCCCGGAGGCGCCTGGCAACAGAAGCCTCCACTTTTGTTTCGTAGAGTAGCCGGTTCTGCAGCTTTCATTACAGGCCGGGCATCAGTCCAAATTGGGACACCCGGGTGGGGAAGTCGCAGTTTTGTGCTCGCCTGACGAATGAACGGCATTGCGAGAAAGGAATCGAGGCGCTATCCAGTGCGCCAGTGTAGGAGAGCTTGATGACGGACTATATTGGCTATGAGGCTCTGACTCAGGCCGCAATGCGGGGGGTTGTTCGTGAAGCCTTGCGCCAGGCCGAGAAAGGCTCGGCGCCGCCCGGAGACCATCATTTTTACATCACCTTCCGGACCAAGGCGCCGGGGGTAAAGATTCCGGACCATCTGGTTGAACAATTCCCGGAAGAGATGACGATTGTCGTTCAGCACCAATATTGGGACCTGGAAGTCCATGACGGGCATTTTGAGATTGTCCTGAAATTCAATCGCGTGCCGCAGCATCTTTCAATCCCATATGTCGCCCTCACCCGGTTCGTCGATCCAGCGGTGAATTTTGGCGTCAGCTTCGAGAAGCCGGCCTCCGGCGAAGATACTGCGGTCGTGGCGCCGGCGCTGGACGCCGAAAAGGCAGAGGCTGAAAGCACTGATGCGCCTGAGGCTGGCAGCGACGAAACTGTCGTCAATCTCGACGCGTTCCGCCGTAAATAAGCATGAGCAAATCTGCCGATGAAGAAAAACCGCGAGTCTCGGATGCCGAGATGCTGGCGCGGTTTCAAAACAGCAAGAAACGCCCGCCCTGCTCTGACACGCTCGGTATGCGACTGGCGGAGGTCGATCAGGATGCCCAGCGCATCCGGATGAATTTCGACGTCTCACCGAGCTTCGCCAATCCAACCGGCGCCGTCCAGGGCGGCTTTATCGCGGCGATGATGGACGAGGCGATGAGCACCTGCGTGATCATTGCCTCCAATGTGACCATGACGGCACCGACGCTGGAGATGAAAACCTCCTATCTGCGCCGCCTGATGCCTGGCCCGGCATATGTCGATGCCCGTATCCTGCGCCTCGGTCGCTCGGCGGCATTCATGGAAGCTGAGTGTTTTGACGCTGACGGCAAGCTGGTCGCCAAAGCCACCGCGACCGCGATTCCGATGCTGTTCAAACGGCTGGATTAGGCGCCAATCAAGGCGATCACGACCTCATATCCGAGCAGCACCGTCCCGAGCAGCGCAATCCCCCAGAACAGGGACCGCAAATAGGATACACCGAGCAAATAAAGCGGCGCATAGGCCAGGCGACCAGCGAGATAGATGGCGGCGCCGATCTCAGTCAGTTGTGATGAAAGCGCTGCCATTTCAACAATCATGACAAGCGGAATGAAGAGCAGCATGCCCTCGACGTGATTGGCAACGGTTCGGCGCGCGCGGCCTTGCATGGCGGTATAATTCGGCTCACCATCACGGCTGCCAAGGCCCCACCCAAAGCCTTGATTGAGCGGTACCAGCGCGCCTTGATACATTAACAGGCCGAACAGGATCAGGACCGATCCCACCACCATTTCCAATTCGAAACTCAATGCCGCCTCCTGTTTTCAAGTAACTACATTTTTCGTAGTTGCTGGATTTCGTCAAGTGAATTGTCTAAGCTGCGGTATGAGCAAGAAGAATCTGCCCCTCTGCCCGGTCTCGCGCACGGCTTTCATCATTGGCTCGCGGTGGACCAGCGAGATCATCCGCGAACTGGTCGATCATGGCCCGCGGCGTTTCTCTGATTTCGAGGCCGCCCTCGCGGGGATTGCCCCGAACACATTGTCGAACCGGCTGAAAATGCTCGAAGACCATGACGTGATAAATCGTAAGATCTACGACACCCATCCGCCGCGGTCAGAATACCACCTGACGGACAAAGGGCTGAACATGCGCCCGATCATTGATGCGATGCGTCTATGGGGGCAGCAGAGCGCCTGAACTTGTTGGCACAAAACGTGTATGATACATTTCGCATGCGGATCAATGTCGTAACAATGTTAGCGGGGAAAATGATGCTGAACACGTGGCGCGGGCTGATGCTCGCTGCGGGCGTTGCGGCGATACCTGCTTTCGCGCAGGCCGAATGCCCGCCTCCAGAATCGCTCGATCGCTATGCCCAGACCGCGCGCGACGCGCTAGTGGCGCTAGACGGTCTGGTTCCGGAAGAACAACAGCAAAGCCTCGAAGACCGCTATACTGCGATGTCGATCCTGCGCTGGCATGGCCAAGGTCGCGAGGCCATCCTGAACGAACAATCGGCCCTGGATCTGTTGTCAGATTGTATCGATTCCGAGCGCTGCGATGCTGAGCCGCGCGAACGGTCCGGGGCTGGCCCGCGCACGATCGCGCCGCAGCCCAGCGACCGGCTGGTCTATTGGGCGAACACACAACTCGAATGCGAGGTGGCGTCACCCGAGATCGACCCATTGGCGGCCACTGAGCCGGTTTCTGACGCTGGCGATGCGTTAGCCGATCCGCCGGCGCCGGAAGCAGAGCCTGACCCCAATCTCGAATCCGAATCCGAACCTGAAGACCGCCCGGACGATCTTGCCTCGACGCAGGTGTCTACGCCCGAAGAAGACCTGTCGGAACACCCCCTCCCTGCTGCAAGCGAGGCACTGGCCGCGGGCGAAGACACAGCCCCTGTTGCGGCAACAGACCTGGTCCAGGCCGAGACGGACAATATCGCAGCCCCAGCGCTGACACTGACAGCAGCGCCCCGGCCTGAATCAGATGTTCAGCGCTTGGTCCGCCATGCGGCGACGGCGATGAAGAAGGGTGATTTTGACGGCGGCGTTGACTATATCAGCCAGGTCTGTTTCCACGAGGCGGAGCAAGCCGACCCTGTCCTGCTCTGCGAGTATATTTTCAATCATTATGATCGTCTCGCCTTGCGCGCCGACCCGATCGCATTTCTGGCCTTTACCGACCAGCTGTGCCGTCTGGATTACACTCGCGGCTGCGCCAAGCTGGCGACCTATTTCGGGGTCACAAACACCGCCGACGCGCATTCGGCCGCGATCAGGTTCTATGACCGCGCCTGCAATAGCGGCGATGCGGATGCATGTGCGGCCGCCTCTGATTATTTTTTCACTGGCCGAGCCAGCGTCGCCGACCCGGTCCGCGCGCGCGATACCCTCTATCGCGCCTGCGATCTCGGGCGTCTCGACTCATGCCAAGGGCTGGCTGAATTCTATGTCCGCGGGGTTGGCGGCGGTGTCGATCTGGACCGCGCCCTGGAGGTGAATGAAGTATCGTGTCCGGCCAGCGCGTCAGACAATGCCGACATCTGCGTTGCGGCCGCGAATTTCGTCCTGATCAACCTTGAGGCAGGCGCCAACCGGGCTGCGCGTGTGCGAACATTTACCAAGCGGGCCTGCGCGATTGGGCATGCAACAGGCTGCGCCTGGCATGCCGACAATCTTGAATACGGCATTGGCGGTGACGTCGACATGGCAGGGGCTGCCCGCGCCCGCCGCGTCGCCTGCCAGTATGGACATGCCGCCAGCTGCAAGGCGAGCTCCTAGCGCTCAGCTCAGGGCTTTCACCCGCAAATAGATCCCTTCGCGCTCACCGACCCGGCGTTCGACCAGCAGGCGCGCGACCTGATGATCATCCTCGAAGGCATTCCCGGTCAGGCTGTCGAGCAGCGCCTTGGCAAGATTGTCGAGATCCATCCAGGGCGCATCGCCGGTATATTCCATCACGATATGCACGTCATAATCGCCATAGCCCGGGCGCAGCGGCGTGAAATCCTTGCGGAAGAATTCGCGAAACAGCTGCTTGTAATACTTTGCCTGCGTTGTGAGACCGAAGCAGCGCACTTCCAGGGCGCCGTCTTCGCGGATCCGGCCGCGAACCTTGCCAGTCTTGATCCAGCCGTCCACGCTTATGATGCCCAGCCCGCCGTTTCGCGGCGGACCACGTCTTCGATGACATCAATGGCGCCGTCGCTATCGTTCAGACACGGCGCCACGGAATAGGCCTCCCCGCCCGCTTTCAGGAACGTGTCACGACCTTCCATAGCCAGTTCTTCGAGGGTTTCCAGACAGTCGGAGATGAATGCCGGCGACACCACAACCACCTTTTTGCTCCCCTGCTCTGGCAGGGATTCCAGCGTCTTGTCAGTATAAGGCTGCAACCACTGCGTCGGCCCGAAACGGCTTTGAAACGTGGTCATCGCAAAGCCTTCCTCCCAGCCCAGGTGCAGGCTGACCAGACGCGTCGTCTTGTGGCACTGACAGTGATACGGATCGCCTTTGTCGAGATAGGCTTTGGGGATGCCATGATAGGACATCAGCACCTTGTCCGGGGTGAAATCCAGCGCTGCAATGTGCTGCTTTATGCTGTTTGAGAGCGCCTCGATATAGGCCGGCTGGTCGCAAAAGGCGGCGGCTGTGCGCACCGCCGGTTGCCAGCGCATCTTGGACAGCGCCTTGAAAGTGCGGTCACAGACGCTGGCCGTCGTCGTCGCTGAATATTGCGGATATAGCGGCACCACACATATCCGGTCGCAACCCTGGTCTTTCAGTCCCTCGATTTTCGCGGCGATGCTCGGATTGCCGTAATTCATGGCGAAATCGACCATCAATTTGTCGCTGCCAATCCGGGCGCTGAGCTTTTCGGCCTGGCGCCGGGTATAGACCAGAAGCGGCGACCCTTCATCGGTCCAGATCTTTTTATAAGCCCGCCCCGACTTGCCCGGTCGGAAGGTCAGGATCGGACCTTGCAGGATCAGCTGCCAGAGCGGTTGCGGCACTTCGATCACCCGGGGGTCAGACAGGAATTCCGACAAATAGCGCCGCATCGACCAATAATCGGTTCCATCCGGAGTGCCGAGATTGACCAGCAACACGCCGACCTTGCCCTGATGCACCGCAGGGTGATCAGCTGGCAGCGGGCCGATGGCGCCAGGCATGGATTGGGTCGAACTCATCGTGTCGGGCATTCAATCATCCTTTGCCCGCTTATTTAAGGCGCTGACGAGAATGGCAAGTGGGGCGTTGCGCCCAAACCACGCTTCGCCGCGCGGGGCTCAGGCCGAAATCAGCTGTTCGCGCACGTCGCGCTTGAGGAATTTGCCGCTGGCATTGCGCGGGAAAGGATCCTCGCAGACCCAGACATGGGTCGGAATCTTGAACTTGGCCAATCGCTCCGCGCAATGTGCTTGCAATTCTTCCGGCGTGATCGAGGCGCCGGGTTTCAGATGCACGGCCACACCGACTTCCTCGCCGAGACGCTCATCCGGCACACCAAACACGCAGCACTCAGCCACAGATGGGTGGTGATAGATCGCGGCTTCGACCTCGACGCAATAAATATTCTCGCCGCCGCGCAGCACCATGTCTTTCTTGCGATCAACAATATAGATGAAGCCATGCTCATCAAGGCGGGCAATATCGCCTGTATGCAACCAGCCATCAGTGATCGACTCCGCGGTCGCTTCTGGCCGGTTGATATAGCCCTTGATCACTGACGAGCCGCGCACCCACAATTCGCCCAGCTCGCCCACCGGCACGGCATCGCCCTCATCATTGACGCATTTGACTTCAAAGTTCGGCATTGCAGGACCCGCCGAGTCCGGCTTGTCGACAAAGAAATCTCCCCCGACCGAGGTGATGATTCCGCAGACTTCCGTCATCCCATAGCCGGTGCCGGGACGGGCGGTTGCGACCCGGTCCTCGATGTTCTGAACCTGGTCTGGTGGCACTTGCGCGCCGCCACAGGAAATCGCCATCAGACTGGACGTATCGGTGGTGTCAAAGTCGGGGTGATTGATCAGCTCGCGCCCCATGACCGGCACGCCGCCAGCCGAAGTGATCCGCTCCTGCTCAATCAGCCGCAGCGCTTCTCCGGCATCCCAGCGATACATCAGCACCAGAGTGCCGCCGACTGCGGTGGCGCGATAGGCCGCACAATTATTCGCTGTCACGTGGAAGAGCGGGGTGGTGATCAAGGTCACTGGCACCGGCAGGATTGCCGGCGGCGCCTCCCCTGTCGCGGCCTGGACCGCAAGCATGGCAGAGGCGGCGGCATATTGCATGTTCAGCAGATTGGCGACACAGCCGCGATGGGTCAGCTGCGCGCCCTTGGGAAAGCCGGTCGTGCCAGACGTGTAGAAGATGCAAGCATCACTGTCAGGGTCGACCTCGACTGCGGGCAGGTCGCGGTCGACGCGGATAATATCGGCCCAGTCAGTAGCGCCGGCTGGCACTTGATCAGCCCGCACGGCAATCAGTCCGGGGCTGTAATCGAGCTCTGGATTGCCGACGATGCGGGCCAGGCGCTCAGCGTCAGCAAATATGAATTTCGGCCGCGCATCATTGATGCCATAGGCCATTTCAGGTTCAGTCCACCAGGCATTGACGCCGACAACAGCGACCCCCACTGACGTGCAGGCCCAATAGAGCAGCATCCATTCAGGATAATTGCGCATCGCGATGGCGACGCGGTCGCCGGGCCGCACGCCTTGTTCGAACAACCAGCCGGCGGCGCTGGCGACTTGCCGGTGCGCCTCGCCATAACTGATCCGTTCGCCTTCATAGACAATGTAATCGCGGTCAGCGAATTGCGCGGTGGACAGCCAGATTTCGCGAATGCTGTTCGGGCGGTTCTTGTAGTCCCGGATCCGGTTGCCGAGAATTTCGGTCTCGATGATCTCGAAAGCCCCGCCCGGCCCGGTCAGCTGATCGTGTGCGGCCGCAAGTTCCTTATAGTGCATATCCTGCCCCAATTATCTTTTCTTATGGTCATACGGCGTCGCAGCCGAGGCGGAAGCCCTCACGTAGAGGTACAGGCGCTGGGCAGGATTGACGTTTGACAGGTGCCGCGGCCGCGATACCCGGCGCCGCCTGGCACTTACTCAGCTGCCAAAGTTGGCGCGTGCGCGGCGTGCATCACTTCCTCTGCCGCGCGTTCGCCAGATTGGATCGCGCCGTCAATATAGCCGGTCCAATAGGGCGAGGTTTCGGTTCCTGCCCATAACAATGATCCAATCGGCCGGCGCAGCCAGGCGCCATACCGGGCGTAAATACCGGGCCCGGCATAAGCGCCATAACAGCCGCCAGACCAGGTCTCTGCGGTCCAGTCCGCATCGGCATATTCCAGCGGCGTGGCTGCCGCTTCGCCGAAATGCTCGGTCAGCATTTGCAGGACAATTGCCTGGCGCGCATCTGTACTGACATCGCCATGATTGAGCGCATGATCACCATCGAAAAAGCCGGCAATCACGCCCTTTTCCTGACCAGGCGGCGTTACATCGAAACACGGCGAGCAGGGCACATCATCGCGAATGACGGAGCCATTAAAGCCCTGGTCTCGCCAGAACGGGCGGTCATACACGACCCAGTATTTAATCGCCGACCCCATGGCGAGCTTGGCATGAAGGGCCGCTTTGGGCTGCGGCAGCGGCGGCGAAAAGTCGAGCTTCGACACCAGGGTTGGCGGCACACAGACGATCACGCGTTTGGCTTGATATTGAGCCTTGCTGGTCTGCACGATGGCGTCATGCTCGCGCCATTCGATCTTCACTGCCGGTTCTTCAAGATGCAGACGCTCGCCAAGCTCTTCTGCCATTTTACCGGCAATCTGATGCACGCCGCCATGGAAGAGGAAATTCTGGGCCCCGCCTTGATCAGCTGAGATCATCACATCAAGTCCGCCGCCGGACTGAATATAGTGCAGAAAGAACAGCATCGAGATCTGCGCAGCTTCTGCACAGAACAAGGAAAAACAAAGCAGGCGAAAGAGCTGTTTGATGCGTTCGCTTTTGACATGGCCGGCCAACCATTGTTCGACCGTCTGGGCATCGAGCTCCTGCGCTTGCGGGTGATCCCAGGGCGCCTCGCAATCAATCCCGGCGACCAGTTTTCTGAGCTTGCGCCCGACCGTGAGATAGCTGATCCCATCGCGCCAGCCGAACACACCATCAATGTCCTCGCGCTCGCCGTGATATTCCTTTCCCATCATCCGAATGATGGCTTTGCCGTCGAGATGAGTGGGATAGGTACGCACCTGATATTGCTCGGCCAAGGCAGCCAGCCGGGTCTGGGTCGGGCCAAGCCACATGCCGCCAAGATCAATATCCAGGCCGGCCACGGTGCCGTGCTTTGTCCGCCCGCCGACCCGGTCACGGGCTTCGATCACCCGGATGTCTGAACAGCCGAGCTGCTGCAGGCGTCGCGCCGCGGACAGGCCGGCAAATCCGGCGCCGATAATGATTGCCTCATGCATGACGCGATCCTCCCATCTGGTTTTTATGTGTGGCATAGAGCCGGTCGAAAAACGCCAGGTGCATTGTCTCAAGGTCGGCCAGGAGCAGGCTGGCTTCTGGCTCAGGCGCTGTCATGGCGAGATCAACCACAGCCACTTCGGTTTCGATCAGCAGCCGCGCCGCCGACAGCGCCCGGGCCTCAGACAGGCCTGGCAGATGGCTGCGAAAAGCCGGCGCAAAGGCCTGTGCGAGCCGCCGATTGTCATCTTGATCAATGGCTCTGAGTTCCGGCACGGCCTGCATCGCCTTGCGCACAGCCAGCGCGGATGGATTGCGCGTCAGGATCGACACGAATCGCTGCGAGAAGATCGGCCAGACCTGACGCAGATCAGCCGTGCCAGCAAATTGCTGCGCGATCTGTTCAAACTCACGATCCCAATCAGCCACCACCTGTTCGGCCAGAGTTGAAACAACCGCGAGCTTGTCCGGGAAGTAGCGATACAAGGTCGCCACCCGGCACCCGGCCCGCTCAGCCAGCAGATTGGTGTTGAAGCCTTCCCAGCCCGCCTCCGTGAGCAGTTCAGCCGCGGCTGCCAGGATCGTCTCAAAGGTCTTGCGCGAGCGCGCCTGGGTTGGGCGCGTCCGCAGCGGCGTCGATCGGGGCTCGGCGCTGGGCGGCGGGCAATCGATGATTGGATCAGAACCTGGCATAAGCGAGCATATACTCGCCTCTGCAAAACGAGTAAATACTCTTTTTAACCAGCAGCGCTGCTCAGCCTGGCGAACCGGGTCACCAAGTGACTCGGCAACCAAGCGCCGGCGCTTTGCGTGCGCGCCTCAGATTGGGATTGAGTGGTACCGGTGGTCGGGCTCGAACCGACACTTTCCAAGGAAAACGGGATTTTGAATCCCGCGCGTCTACCAATTCCGCCACACCGGCTTGTGCGATCAGGCCGCCTAAGTGCCGCAGAGAATTGCGATCGTCAATCTCCACTTTGCGGTTGGCACAAACCTCGCTAGTCAGCCTGTCATGACTGAAACCGCACCGCCGCCGCGCACCTTTCTGCAATCGCTTGAAGCGATGGCTGACGACGCCCCTGAAGCCGGCTTCTCGCTGCACGATATTCTCGATCGGCTGGAAGAGCGGGCCTTTGGCGCGATGCTGTTCATCCTCGCCCTGCCTTGCGCCATTCCGTTCCTGTATGGCGTGCCGCAAGTGGTGTCGCTGCCAATGATGGCGCTGACGCTGCAAATGCTGGCCGGACGCGAAGAACCCTGGCTGCCGGAAAAGTTTGGCCAGCGAATGATCAACAAGGCCGGGCTGACGCGGACCTCGCGGTTTGGGCGCAAATGGTTTGGCTGGCTGGAAGTGATCTCGCATCCGCGCCTGACCTTCCTGACTGGCAAAGCCATGGAACGGGTCGTGGCCTTGTTCCTGACCGCCTTTTGCGCCTCGATTCTGGTGCCGCTGCCGCTGACCAATTCGACGCCGGCCATCGCTGTGGCGATTGTTGCCTTCGGCTTGATGGCGCGCGATGGCATCCTGGTCATTCTCGGTGCCATTCTCGGCACGGTCTGGATCGGCATCCTGGTCACCGGATCGACCTGGATCATTACCTCGCTGAAGACCATGATCCTCGGTTAGACAGACATATGACAGAAGCGTAATGCCCCGTGCGTGGTTGCCGCATGGACTCAAGGCCGCGGCGGTACGACTCTATAGCTCATGTTGGACCGGATTGATGCTTTGCTGAAAACCTGGCGCTGGCCAGCCCTGGCCCTGGCGGCAGCGGTGTTCATGCTTGGCGCGGCGCACGCGTTCGAGACCTTTGCGCTGTTGCTGCCCTGCCCGCTCTGCCTGCGTCAACGCGAGATCTATTGGGCCGTGGTGGCAATGTCAGTGACGGCGCTGGTGCTGTGGCAAGTGCGCCAGAACCCGCGTTTCATTCTGGCGGTGAATATCATGCTCGGCCTGATCTTCCTGACCGGCGCGATTGTTGCTGCTTATCATGCCGGGGTCGAATACCGGTTCTGGCCGGCGCCGAGTGGCTGCACGGCAACCGTCGTTGATATGAATGCGATTGATCTGTCCAATCTGAACCAGCGCCAGGGCGCGCCCTCGTGCATGGATGATCCCTGGAAAGGCGCTTATGGCCTGTCCATGGCAGGATGGAATGCGCTGATTTCGCTCGGCCTGTCAGCGCTCAGCTTCCGCGCCGCCGGGATCAACCTGCCGCGCCCAAAGACGCTAAGCCCTGCTGAATAAGACACCAGGCGCCGGCCAGGGACAGGACCGCGCCAATGGTCGGCCATAGCCGCATGCGCCGATACCAGATCGGCAGCTCTGGCGAGATGCTATCATACAGGAAATGCAGGATGAAAGCGGCCGCCATTGCTGCATAGACCCAGGCCGGGAAAGCGTATTGGAAGGCGGCCATGACCAGGCCCCAGCCGATCAGCGGCCCAAACGTGGCCGGGCCGAGCTCGGCCAAGCGCGGGCGCTCGCGCTTGGCCACTTCCGCGCCCCAGCGTACGCCGCCAAGAAAACTCAGGATCACGGCGGCATAGACCAGCAGCCATGAGCCGGCTGTGATCACCAGCGTATAATCATCGCGCCAGACAAACATTGCGCCGGCGGCGGAGGCGAATGGAATCACGCCGCCAAACATCAGCGCCATAGGCACTTGTGGAGGTGCAGATCGGAACATAGCTCAAATCCCTTCGATCATGTTCATCGCATATCAATTTTACGGGTCTATTAATATAATATGTCACGACGACTGATCGCTCTTTTGATTGCATTATACGCAATTGCCTTCGCTTTCGGAGCGATGGCGGCGATTCGCTGGCCGAGCCTGATGATGGTCGCCAACCTGTTGCTGGAAGATGAAGCCGCAATGGCCGGGGTCGCCGGGATTGACTGGCGCCAGCTCGGCATTGTCTATGGCGCGCCTTATTTCCTCGCCGCTTTGTGCCTGTATGCCGCGGCGTTGTCGCTCGGCAACAAGAAACGCGCCGCGCGGGTCTGGTATGGGATGGGTGTGGTCGCTGGATTTCCGTGCGTGTTCCTGGTCGATTTCGAGCCCGGCTGGTGGCAGGACCCGAGCGCTGGTGAAGGCGCAGTCGCCGGCGCCGCAGCCGGGGCGGTCCTGCTCGGCATCGCTGTGTGGGAGCTTTGCCGCAAACCGAAGCGCCAGCCCGAACCGGTCATGGCGCACCCCGCCGGCGAACCGCAAGTCGTCTATGTCCAGACCCCGGCACCGGAGCCTGAGACACCGCAGAAACGCAAGTATCGGCGCCCGGTGCCTGCCGCGATCGCGCGTCAGCGGGCCCACTTCGCCGCCGAAGGGCGGCGCATGATGGCGCGGCAACGTCGCCCTTAAACCGCCACAAAGCCGCCTGCAAAAGGCCTGCGCGATTTTTCCCTTTGTTTGCAAATCCCTGTCAAATCCGCCACAAAGACAATTCTCTGGGAGGAGATCTCAAATGTTAAGACGCGTGGCGGGAGTCGTGATGCTCGGCTTAGGGCTGTGGCTGATCTGGGACGGCATTCGTCCAGTGATGCTGATCATGGAACGGGGCAGCGATCTTGGCAGCGCCTTGTTCGATCCGCCGACCAGCGCCATTCGTATTGTCAGCAGCCTTGCAATGGCGCTTGGCGGCCTGTTGGTCCTGCTCAGTGTCCGCCGCGGCGCGACGCTGGCGACGCTTGGCTCTGTGCTGTTCGCGGTGCTGGGCGGATTGATGGCCGCGTCAGGGGCAGATTCAGGTCTGTGGATGGATGAAGTCCTGTTCGGCATGGGGGCGATTGCGCTTTCGGTTCTGATACTGACATTACGTCGCGCCTAAGACGTTTCTACGATTGCATTTGCCGCCGACGACACTAGGTTGCCGCCACATCAACTGGCGAGCTGAAACAGGCAAAGAATTCCCATGGCAGAGACCTATGACGTCGTGATTATCGGCGGTGGCCCCGGCGGCTACAATTGTGCAATCCGGGCCGGACAATTAGGGCTGAAAGCAGCCTGTATCGAAATGCGCGACACGCTCGGCGGCACTTGCCTGAATGTCGGCTGCATTCCATCCAAGGCGCTGCTGCACGCATCGGAATATTATGCTGCGGCGAAGAATGATTTTGCCAGCATGGGCATCAAGACCGGCAAGCTGGATGTCGACCTGGACCAGATGATGGCCCAGAAAGCCGATGCCGTGGATGGCCTGACCAAAGGCGTCGCCTTCCTGCTCAAGAAGAACAAAGTCGATCATTATCACGGCAAAGGCGAGATCAAGGGCCCGGGACAAGTCGAGGTCACCGGACCTGACGGCAAGACCCAGATGCTGAGCGCCAAGCATATCGTCATCGCCACCGGGTCTGAGCCATCCACCCTGCCCGGCATCGAGATTGATGAAGAACGGGTCGTCACCAATACCGGGGCACTCAGCCTGAAAGCCATTCCCAAGAAACTGGTGCTGATTGGCGCTGGCGTCATCGGCCTGGAAATGGGCTGCGTCTGGTCGCGCCTCGGAGCTGAGGTGACGGTGATCGAATATCTCGATCGCATCTTGCCGGGCACGGACAATGAGATTGCCAAGGAAGCCCAGCGCATCTTCAAGAAACAGGGCCTGACCTTCAAGCTCGGCACCAAAGTCACCGGCGTCGACAAGCTGAAAACCAAGCTCAAGCTGAGCCTGGAACCGGCCAAAGGCGGGGACAGCGAGACGCTTGATGCCGACATTGTCATCGTCGCTGTTGGCCGCCGGCCATATACAGAAGGCCTTGGCCTGGAAGCGGTCGGCGGCAAGACCGACAAGCGCGGCGTGATCGAGACCACCGAGCATTTCAAAGTCGCCCCGGGCGTCTGGGCCATTGGCGACTGCATTGACGGTCCGATGCTGGCGCACAAGGCCGAAGATGATGGCGCCGCTGTGGCCGAGCTGATCGCCGGCAAGGCCGGGCATGTCGATTATGATCTGGTGCCCGGCGTAGTCTATACCAATCCGGAAATCGCCACGATCGGGAAGACCGAAGAACAGCTGAAAGCGGCCGGGATCAAATATAAGAAGGGCAAATTCCCGTTCATGGCCAATTCCCGCGCCCGCACCAATCACCAGACCACAGGCTTTGTCAAAATCCTCGCTGAAGACGGCACTGACAAAGTGCTTGGCGCCCACATGATCGGCGTCGGGGTCGGCGAGATGATCCACGAAATCGCCATCGCGATGGAGTTCGGCGCCTCTTCAGAAGACATTGCCCGCACCTGCCATGCCCACCCGACCTTGTCCGAAGCTGTCCGTCAGGCGGCCATGGGGGTCGAAGGCTGGACCATGCAAATGTGATTTGGGGCGCTCTGACGCCGCGCCGCTAATCGACTCCTAGAAGCGCGCATATGGCCTTCGCGCTGCGCTGGCCCATGGCACTCAGCGCCGCTTTCGAGGCCCCTGACTTTGCGCGCGCCGAAAACGCGATCAGCGTGTTGGCAGCGCACTCTACCGCGGTCTGCACCTGATCCGCCTCCGCCGCTGGTGTTGCCCGCAGGATCCGGCTGCGCATCATCTGATCCAATTGTTCGATACCGGATTCCAGACGCGCCCGGATTTGCACCTCCTCGGCACTGGACGGGGCGGTTCCAAAAACCAGGCAGCCCGGCATGATGTCGCTGTCGCGATAATAGATGGACAGCATCGCGTCGAAGAATCCCGACAGCGCGGGTTCAAGATCGCCCTCTGCCAGCAGGACAGGCACGGCCATCTCCGCCACCTGTTCGCCAAACGCATCCAACGCGCCAATATACATGGAGAGCTTGTTGCCAAAGGCTCGGTACAGGCTCGGACGGCTGAGACCCGTGGCGGCAGACAGATCATCCAAGGACACGGCGGCATAGCCTTTCGACCGGAACAGCTCGACCAGGGCCTGCATCGCGGCCAGCGTGTCTATCGTTGCCGGGCGTCCGCGCTTGCGTTTCATCTCGCTCATTATGTACCGTTTCGCAGTTTATTCTTGACGTCTGAATAAAAATGTTCGAAACGGTACGAAATTGCAAGCCCCAGGAGCCCGCTATGTTGATCCAGTCCCTCATTTATCCCGGTTTCACGACACTCGACCTGATTGGTGCCTTGCAGCCCCTGTCGCAGATCCCGGGCAGCACAACTGAAATTGTCGCGCGCGCGCCGGGTGCCAATCCGACTGATAGCGGCGCAGCACTGATGGCTGACGCCACGTTCGACACTGCAGCCAGCTCGCCAGATGTCATCCTCGTCCCTGGCGGCGGCGCCCCGACGATCGACGTCCTTGAAGACGCCGCAACAATCGATTTTCTCGCCAAGCAATGTGAAACCGCCGCTTGGGTCGTGGCTGTCTGCACCGGCTCTTTGCTGCTGGGCAAGGCCGGCTTGCTCAAGGGTTATAAGGCGGCAAGCCACTGGGCCGTGATCGATACGCTGGCGGCGTTTGGCGCGACGCCGGTTCACGAGCGCGTCGTGATTGACCGCAATCGATGTACCGGGGGCGGCGTGACAGCGGGCGTCGATATCGGCTTGACCCTGGCTGGAAAGCTGGCTGGTGAGGACATGGCCAAGGTGATCGAACTGGTGCTCGAATACAATCCTGCCCCGCCTTTTGGCACGGGGCATCCAAGCCTTGCAGATCCCGCCACTTTGCAAATCGCCCGGGCAGGCGCCGACGCCGCCATGCAGCCAGAACGCATCCGCCAAATCGCGTCCGCCTCATGACCGACCGGTTGCAGCAGCGAAAACCTGATAGCAAGCGTCTGGACCGGCGCTATCCCGGCCCGACCTGCGCGATCAAGGCGTCGCGCGTAAACGCCCGCAAGTCGCGCAGCGCCGCATAAGCGTCCGGCCTTTGCCGTCGCTCGCGCGCGCTCTCGCCCCAGGGCCGCTGCAAGCGCAAGGGAAATCGCCCGAGGCCGGTCAGGCCGCGGGCCAGGCAACGGCGCATCCTGGCAATCTGCTTGTCCGGGGCGCGCACGACGCTGAGCAAAGCCTGCGCCCGCGCCCATAGCCGCTGCGCCGCAGGCGATGGGCCAGCCGGGTCGGGCGCCGCAGATGGCAGGCAGAAGGCCGGCACCAGCGGGTCTGGCTGGAACGCGATGATCCGGAATGGGAGGCTCGCGGCGCCTGGCGTGGCGGCTTTCAGGGCCGGATCGGCGAGGCGAAAGCGCGGCAGATCTCGTCCTTGTGGCGGGCTAGGCGGCAGGCCCTTGAACACACCGCACGCGCGCCCTGGGCTGGGATCCCGCAGCGGCTGGGCACAGGCGCTCAGCACCAGCCAGCGCCGCATCAGGCCTTCAGCCAGGCGCACCAGCCGCAAGGCCTTGAAATGCGCCGGCGGGGCCAGCGGCGCGGCATGCGCGACCAGGCCGGCAATTTCGAGCACCAGGCGCAGGATCAGTGGCCAGGTCTTGTTCAGGCAGGTTTCGGCATCCGGGGTCATGCGCTGCAGCCTATCAAGGCGCGGCCTGGGTCGGATTGAGGTGGGGATTGAGGCGGGATCAAGGGGCAGGGAGAGGACGCAGCTGCACCCGCCTTCAAGCGCTCTGCCCAGCCCGGTCTGGGCAGCCCAGCATGGTATGGTGCCGCTTTGATCGGGAGTGCCAATGCCGCTCTCGGCCTGCGCGGCGAGGTCACGTGCTGGACCCCACGGAGAAGCCCGTGGGGAGCGTTGGAGGAGAGGGTGGGGATTGGAGGCAGGACTGGAGACCAAGAATGCCCCGCCTTGCGAGCGCAAACTGGCACCTATGGCGGCTGGCTGATGGCGGCTCAGGCGGCCAAGTTTGAAGGCGCGAGCAAGCTGTCCGAGAAGCAATCCTGAAACTGCTCAGGCGACATCGGTCGACCGAGGCAGAAGCCCTGGAGAATCTGACACCCGATACTGGATAGTTTGGTGATTTGCTCAGGGGTCTCGATGCCTTCCGCAACCACTTCGACTTCGAGCGTCTGTGCGATATCGACAATCGCTCTGATCAATCTTGCAATGGTTGGATTTTTTTCCACATTGCCGACAAGCTGTCGGTCAATCTTGAGGCGTTTCGGACGAATATTCATCAGACCTGCAATCGAGGTGTGTCCGGTGCCGAAATCATCGATTTCGACCTGAACGCCAAGGCGTCGCAAGTCTCGCAGGTTCTTCCGGACTTGCTTCGAGGTTTGATCCAGAAAGATCGTTTCGACCAGTTCGAATGACAATCCACATCGGGTCCGGCTCAATCGCTTGACGCATTCCACCAGCCCCGGGCTGGAAAGCCTGCGCCCAGAAACATTCACGGCAAGGCGCGGCACAAACAGGCCGGCTTGTTCCCAGGCCCGGATGACTTTCACGGCGCGTTCAAGAATTTGCTGATCGATGGCATCAATGCATCCGAGGTCTTCGGCAGCAGCAATGAAGGATGAAGGCAGCAACAAGCCGCGGCTCGGGTGTTGCCAGCGCGCTAATGCCTCGACCCCGACCAGCTTCAAGGAGGATGCGTCGAACTGTGGCTGGAAGTGAGGGACAAAATGTCCAGCATCGAGAGACTTCAGAATCTCCTCATGCAGGCGTCGCTGATCTCCGGCTTCCTGACGCATCTTGCTGGAATATAATTCAACCCGGTTTCGTCCCAGCTTCTTGGCGCGGTACAAGGCGATGTCGGCATTGCTCAGCATTTGAGAGGCAGACATCTGTTCATCCGTGATCAGGGCGACACCAATACTGACATCGATTTTGCATTCGCGCTTGTCGATGAAGAGGGGCTCATGCAGGTGCTCGAAAATCTGGTCGACAATGTGTTGCCAGCCGCCGCCTTCCCCGCGCTCACGCATCATGACGACGAATTCGTCGCCGCCAATTCGCGCCGCGAATCCATCTTCGATGACGAGGTGTTTGAGGCCGGCTGCGAGGTGTCTGAGCACCGCATCGCCTGCCGCATGGCCAAGCCTGTCATTGATTTCCTTGAAGTGATCAAGATCGATATGAAGCACAGCAAGGCAAGACTGAGATGTTTGCGCGTCATCAATCAGCGCCTGTGCAACTTTTTCCATATGGCGCCGGTTCGGCAGCCCGGTCAGGGCATCTTCAAGCGCAACGGCCTCGATTTCTTCCTTTGCCTGGCGCAGTTCGGCATTTTTCCTTTGCAAGCGGGCATTGGTGTTTTCGAGGGTTTCGTGCACGATATTGCGATCACGACGGTCCTTTGCAAAGCCGACAAGTTCGGCAATCGAGACCAGGAATGCGATCTCGTCCGGGGTCCACTCTCTGTATTGTCCGACGGATTCTGCGCACACCACCCCTCTTGGCCCTGCGGCTGAACGGATTTGGGCATCAAGCATGGACACGATTTGGTTCGGTTCGAGATAGGTCTCTTTGAACTCTAATGTACGCGGATCGGTCGCGGCATCGCTGGCATCAATCACGCGATCATTCAGCATCGCCTCGAAATAGGACGGGAAATCGCCCGCATGCAATTGTGCACCTGTACAATGTTCAGCCGCATTGGCGTTGAACAAGTCTGCACAAGTGATCTGCTGGTGATCATCAGACAAGGCCCAAACGCTGACTCTGCTGACCTTGAGTTGATTGCTGGCTTCGACCGTTACGTATTTGATGAACTCATCGAGGCTCAAGACATCGCTGGTGTGCAATCGCATCAAGCGATCCAGGGCTGAATTGAATTTGCGCACCCGGTCGACCACGTCGACCTGGACTTTGTCGTCAGCGCCATCTGCATTCATGCTCATCCGGGAACCCTCTCTACCCACAAGGGAATATACCCGAATAAAATCGTTGGTTGATTAAACGGGTTGTCGAATTTTCATCGGATTTGATTACCTCTCTGAGGCGAGGCCTGACCCGGCGCGCTGACCCGCGATTGACGCGCAAGGCTGGCAGCCTGGATGGTATCTGATCGCTCAGGCACCGCCTGGCTCAACCGAAGACGTTAAACCGGACCAGCAATGCGACCAGAATGGCGATCGCGAATGAGGAATACAGAACCAGGCGCTGATAGGTCTTGTCGGCATGCTTGTTGATCTCCAGCAGCAGGCCGCCGACAATGCCGGCCGCGCCGCTGCCCAGCCCCCACCACAGCCACAAGCCCCAATTCCCGACTGTAATCGTCGCCGCAGCGATGTGCCCGGAGATCGCCACGATGGCAATCAGGAACTCGATAAACAGAGCCTGCATCTTGGCCAGAAATATCTTGTCATCAGTGCCATATTTGTCCGGCTCGATGACGCGCATGACCGGGACGATCAGCAAGGAAATGCCAGCACCGAAAAAGCCGCCATACAGACCGACAAACAGCGCTGCGACCTGTTTTGCCGCGGTGTGCTTGTGGATCACCCGTACAATTTGCTGGGTCAAAACGGTGATCAGAATCGCCAGCAAGACGACCAGAATCGTATAATCAGATTTGACCGATGAAATCCCGAATGCGCCTATCCCACTGCCAATGAACAGGAATATGTATTTCGGCAGGGCGCGCAGATTGAGCGATTTCCAGGTCGCGGCGCTGGAGAACAGGCCGCGTGAAACCGACCCGACCTTGATCGCCCCGACCATGGTGCCAACTGAAGTGCCGGCCGGCGCAACCAATTGAAAGAAAGGCAGCGACCAGAACATGCTGCCTTGGAAATAGATGGCGTAGAGTCCGATGATGAATCCGGCCAGGACCATGGTCACCGGCAAATATTCGCCGGTCAGTAATTCAAGCATCCTGTTCGCCCCCAAAATTCAGCATTGCGTGGTCATCATGTCCGACGCGCGCCTGCTCATGTTGCATGGTTTCCACCAACATCCCGCAACACGCAAGTGCTGTCCGCATCAATGCCGATTGCAGACATCGTCTCCGGCTCAGTCGCGCGGCCCGGCAGTGATCACCACCGACAGCCCGCGGCCGGATCCAATCACAGGCTATAAATTGTCAGGTTGACAGTTTTCAAGCCTGGTTTATTGTCGCCTTGACAATTTATGCCGCCTGCAACTTGAAAGCCCCCCAAATATGCCGCGCCCGAAGCTTGATCGCGAACCGCAGATTATGAAAGCGCTGGAAGCCTGCGTCCTGCGCCAGGGACTGGCCCGGACCTCGCTCAAGGATGTCGCCGAGGAAGCCGGCCTGCCGCGCCCATTGGTCCGGCATTTTGTCGGCAATCGCGACGACATGATCACCAAACTGTTCGACGGCATGATCAGTCGCGGCGAAGCCCAGCTGCAACAGGTCCAGGATGGCGACGCAGCGCTGTCGCTGGACAAATGCCTTGATCTTCTGTTCGACGGCGTCTTCGCCAATGAGACCTCGAATGCCCTGATTGGCGAGCTCTGGTATCTGGCTGACCGCGATGCGGCGATCCGGGCGCGTCTGGCAGCATTGTATCAGCGCGTCTGTGATCTCATCGTCCAGGCCCTCAGCGCCGCCGGCCTGGGAACCGGCGATCAGGACCGCCGCGATGCCGCCTTTGCGCTCGTATCGCTGTCTTATGGCGACGCCGCCTTTCGCGACATTGGATTGCGCGGTCCCAGCCGCAGCGCCATTCGCGCACAGGCGCGCGCTATCCTCACCACATTGCCGAACACAAACCCACCCCCCTGAAGGACAAGACGATGAAGAAATATATTTTTGGCGGATTGGCCGTGCTGGTGCTTGCCGTCGCGCTGGTCGTATTTCTGAACAAGACCCGCATTGACCGGGCCGCGACAGTCGCCAGCCTGTTTTCGGGCGCCGAGCAATATGAGAATTTCAACCGCCTGCACACGCTGTTCCCGAATGCCGAGATGCCGGCCTCGCAGGCCCCATTCAAGTTTGCTGAAGGCGCCCCGCTCGCCCTGCCTGAAAGCTTCCAGTTTGAAGGCCAGCGCGTCGACGCGGCGAGCTTCCTCGTCGACACTGACACCGCCGCCCTGCTGGTCATCGACCAGGGCGCGATCGTGTTCGAGGAATACTGGCTGACCGGCGGCGAGGACGTGACCTGGATGTCCATGTCCGTGGCCAAGAGTTTCGTCTCTGCGCTGGTCGGAATCGCGGTCGATGAAGGCAAGATTGACAGCATTCAGGACCCGGTCACGAAATATGTGCCTGCGCTTGCTGGCTCGGCCTATGACGGGGTTTCGATCAAGGACGTGCTGCAAATGTCGTCCGGCGCGCGCTGGAATGAGGATTACTCCGACCCGGAATCCGACATCAACCGGTTCGGTCGCATCTTCGCCCTTGGCGGCTCTTTGAACGCCTTTGCCGCGACCCTGGAAAATCAGCGCCCGGCCGGGACCTATAATCTCTATAATTCAACCGACACACAGGTGCTCGGCATGTTGCTGGTCAACACCACGGGCGAGACGATTGCCGACTATATGAGCGACAAGCTGTGGCAGCCTTTGGGGGCGGAATCGCAAGCCTATTGGCTGCTCGACAGCGACGGCATGGAAATGGCCTTTGGCGGGATGAATGCGACCGCACGCGATTATGCCAAGATTGGCGAATTGTATCGTCGCGGCGGACGCCTGAACGGCAAACAGATCGTGCCGGCTGAATGGGTCGCCGCATCCGTGACCCCGGACGCGCCGCACCTGATGCCCGGCAAGGACAATCCGGCTTCCGACTTCGAGCTCGGATATGGCTATCAATGGTGGGTGCCGGACGGCGATGAAGGCGAATATTCCGCCATTGGCGTCTATAATCAATTCGTGTTTGTGAACCCGACCCGCGGCACGGTCATCGTCAAGCTGTCAGCCAATAGCGATTATGGCACCTCGACCGATCCGAGCAGTTATCGCGAAATAGAGACCATCGAATTCTTCCGCGCCATCAATGCTGCGCTTACAGACTAATCCGGCCAGACGGGGATCGGCATCATCCCGTCTGCAGACGGGATGATGCGCAACAGGCTTAGCTCAGCCCTTGCTTGAAGCCGGCAATCGGCTGTGAGCGTACGCGTATGCCGGTTGCAGCGAAGACAGCATTGGCCAGGGCCGGCGCAATTGGCGGCGTCCCCGGTTCGCCGCCGCCGCCAACCTTGGCGCCGCTATTGATCAGCTTGACCGTGATCGCCGGTGCATCGCGCATGCGCAGCATCGGATAATCGTGGAAATTCGACTGCACCACAGCGCCGCCCTCAATCGAGATGTCGCCATACAGAGCCGCCGTCAGGCCATAGATGATGCCGCTTTCGATCTGGGCGGTGAAGCCATCCGGGTTCATGACATAGCCGGGATCAGCCGCGCACCAGACCTGCACCACTTTCGGTTCCGGCCCGGTGACATCGACCTCGACCACTTGCGCGACCACAGTGCCGAACGAATCGACCAGGGCAATGCCGAGCCCGCGGCCATCCGGCACTTCGCGGCCCCAGTCGGCAGCCTCTGCGGCCGCATCCAGCACCGCGAGATAGCGCGGCGCATGCGCGACCAGTTTGCGGCGATAGGCATAGCCATCCATGCCAGCCTGATCAGCCAGCTCGTCGATAAAGCTCTCGATGAAGAAGCCGTGCTGGGTATGATCAACCGAGCGCCAGGGCCCGAACCGCATATGATGCTCAACCTCTTTATACTGGATCAGCTGATGCTCGATCTTGTACGGGATATGCGAAGCCTCGACTGGTTCATTCTTCTGCACGAACATGTTTTCCCAGGAGACCGGCATGCCATCCGCATCCAGTCCGGCCTTGAACCGACTGATCGAAGCCGGGCGATACCAGTCCTGCTGGGTGTCCTGTTCGCGCGACCAGATCATCTTGACCGGGTGATCGAATTCGGCCGCGATCGCCACCGCCATCAGCGGATAATCCGGCTCTGAGCGCCGCCCGAAGCCGCCGCCCAGCATGACATTGTGAATGGTGACATCATGCTTCTTGATGTCGAAGGCGCCGGCAATCTCGTCGCGAACGGCAAGCGGGTTCTGCAAGCCGGACCAGAGGTCGATCTTGCCCTCGCGCACCCAGGCCGTGGCATTGATCGGCTCCATTGCCGCATGGGCCAGAAACGGTACGCGATATTCGGCCTCATAGACCCGCGCCGCACTGGCTGCGGCCTGGCGGGCATTGCCGCGGGCGACATCCTTGCTGGCTTTGCCATCCGCGGCGTCGAGCGCTGCGCCGAACAAGGCAAAGATATCGGATTGATCGAGCCGTTCTGCGCCGGTCTTGGTCCAGCTTACATCAAGTTGGCGGACCGCAGTCTCGGCCTGCCAATAGCCGTCTGCGACCACTGCAACGAAGTGGCCTTTGTTCAGCACTTTGATCACGCCCGGCATGTCGGCGGCATACGTGTCATCGACGCTGGCCACTTCGGCGCCAAGGACCGGCGGGCCGATGACCGCGGCATATTTGATCCCGGGCAGATCGACATCAATGCCGAATTGCGCGCTGCCATCAGTCTTGGCCGGAATGTCGAACCGCTTGAGCGGCTGGCCCATCAGCTTGAATTCGTCTGGCGTTTTCAGCTTCGGCTGGGTCGGCGGGGCATATTTGCCTGCCAGGGCAGCAAAACTCGCATAAGGCTCGGACCGGCCTGAGGCATCATGATAGACATGGCTCTTCTCGGTGCGCAGCTCTTTGGCCGGGACGCCCCAGGTCTTGGCCGCGGCCTTGACGATCATTTCGCGCGCTGCGGCGCCGGCGATCCGCATGCCGCCCATGCCGGTAAACCGCACAGCGGTGCTGCCGCCCGTGATTTGCAGCCCCATCGACTGGGCAATGCGCAGGAAGCCGCCATTCAGCGAATCCTGGACAAAGCCGGGCACTTTGGCATCGCCCATCAAATATTCGCGCCCGAGCGGATAATTGGCATAGCCTTCATGCGCTGGCGCCTGTTCATACGCGACCTTGTCCCAGTCGGCATCCATCTCATCGGCCAGCATTTGCGTCATCGCGGTGAAGACGCCTTGACCCATCTCACTATGCGGGACGATCGCCGTGATGGTATTGTCAGGGGCCAGCTTGACCCAGACATTGACCAGCGTCTCGCCCTCTTCGGTGACCAGACCGGCGAGCTTCGGGGCGCGGTGGCCTTCGCGCAGGCCGACCCCCACCATCAGCACGCCGCCTGAAACGACGCCGGCAGTGATAAAGCCTCTACGTGTCCATTTTCCCATGGCTCTCCCCTCCGTTTAAGCGCGCGCGGCGGATTTGATCGCGGCGCGAATGCGGCCATAGGCGCCGCAGCGACAGATATTGCCGCTCATCGCAGCATCGATGTCGGCATCGCTCGGGTCCGGATTGTCGCGCAGCAGGGCGACCGCGGACATGATCTGTCCGGACTGGCAATAGCCGCATTGCGGCACCTGATGTTCGATCCAGGCCGCTTGCACGGCGTGGCGAGTGCCGTCTTCGCTGGCGACGCCTTCAATCGTGGTGATCTGTGCACCAGCAGCCGCCCCGACCGGGGTCGAACAGGACCGCACCGGCGCCCCATCCACATGCACCGTGCAGGCGCCGCATTGGGCAATCCCGCAGCCAAACTTGGTCCCGTTCAGCTTCAGCTGTTCTCTCAGGACCCAGAGCAGCGGCGTGCTGGGATCGACGTCAACAGAGCGCCCCTCTCCGTTCACGACAAGTTTCGTCTCGGCCATCGCACACCTCTTGGGTTTGATTGTTATGTCTGAATGATCTGTATATCATTCAATACAGACAGAATCAGGGGGCGCAAAGTAAATTTTTCGCCAGCGTCAATCCGGCTTGTCCCGAAGCGGGCCAGTCAGATCGCTGGTTGCCAGGTCTGGTCGCCTATGTATGAGGAAGCATGACTATCACTTCCCTGTTCCCGACGCTGATTCAGCAGACCAAACTCGCGCCGCCCGACCTGCTGACAGAGCTCGAGGCCGCGTGCTGGATGATCGAGGACGGCGACACGGCTGGCCATGACTGGTGCGAGCGCGAAGGGTATCCCGGTTACACCTCTTATGCCTCGCTCGACGACCTGCAGCAGCGCGCCCCAGCCTTTTCAGACCTGGTCGCCTTGCTCGATCAGCATGCCGCAGCCTTTGCCCGGCACCAGAATTGGGATCTCGGCCGCGCCCGCCTGAACTGTGACAGCCTTTGGGTCAATATTCTCGGCGAGGGCGGGCATCATAGCGGCCATATTCATCCGAATAGCCTGATTTCCGGCACCTGCTATGTGGCCATGCCGGACGGCGCTGGGCGGATCAAATTCGAAGACCCGCGCCTGCCCATGCTGATGGCAGCGCCGCAGCTCCAGGCCACGGCTCCGCCAAGCGCCCAGCGCTTCCATTATGTGGCCCCACAATCCGGCGACATCCTGATGTGGGAAAGCTGGCTGCGCCACGAAGTGATGACCAGCCAGACCGAAGAGCCGCGCATCTCAGTGAGCTTCAATTATTCCCTGGAAGATTAGGCGGCAAACCGGCTCCGCGCAGGCCGCCGCCATGCTGCGGCACGCGACACTGCACATCGCCTTGTATTAGACGAAATGCCAGCTTGACGGTTTGGCCGCGATCCTGCACGGGGCTGCAAAAATGACCAACAGACAAGGTTGCCTCCCATGGACGTTTCAAAAATCATCTCTGGCCAGAATCCCCCGGATGACATCAATGTGATTATCGAAGTGCCGCTTGGCGGTGACCCGATCAAATATGAGATCGACAAGGCTTCAGGGGCGATGTTCGTGGACCGCTATCTCTACACCGAGATGCGCTATCCTTGTAATTACGGCTTTGTCCCGCACACGCTCAGCCTTGATGGTGACCCGATTGACGTGATGGTTGTCGGCAATCGTCCGCTGGTCCCAGGCAGCGTCGTTCGCGCCCGCCCGGTCGGGGTGTTGATGATGACTGATGACAAGGGCCCGGACGAGAAGATTCTCGCCGTTCCGCATCCGAATCTGACCGCGTATTACGACAAGATCGCGACTTATCATGACCTGCCGGACATTCTGGTCCAGAAGATCACTCACTTCTTCACCCACTATAAGGACCTTGAAAAAGGCAAGTGGAGCCAGGTGGAAGGCTGGTCGGGCGTCGAAAAGGCGCGCGAACTGATCGCGCAATCGGTCAAGCGCGGCGCCGCAGACGCTTAAGCGTCGAACGGCGCAAACACGCCGCTCTCATCATCCCGCCAATGCAGCTCGCCTGGGCCAATATCGAACCAGGCGCCATGCAAGTCGAGCGCGCCGGCCGCGACCGCATCGCGGACGAATGCATAAGACATCAGATTGTCCAGCGAGGTGGCGATACCGGCCTGTTCCAGCGCGGTCTGCGGATCGGCTGGCGCGGTTTCAAGGACGCGGTCGCGCGTCGCATCGAGCGCCTCGACCCAGGGCGCGATATACTCGCCGACCGGGGCGCCATTGCCAGCTGACAGGCACGCCTTCACGCCGCCGCAGGCCGCATGGCCGAGCACGATGATATGCTTGACCTTGAGCGCCGTAACCGCGAACTCGACCGCTGAGGCCACTGAATGGGCGGTCTCATCTGCGTCGCGCGCATGGACCAGATTGGCGACATTGCGAATGACGAAAAGCTGCCCCGGCGCGGCAGCAAAGATCTCGGCCGGATCGACGCGGCTATCGGCGCAGGAAATCACCATCACGTCCGGATCCTGTCCGCGGCCTAATTCGCGATACTGCTCTGCCTGCTGGCGATACGTCCCGGTACGAAACTTGCGATAGCCATGCTTGAGGTCTTGAATCGTGTGCACAAAGGCCTCCTTGTCGATTGTTGAGCCTGCAAATAAGACGCTGGACGCAGCCTGCAAGAGAGAAAAGACAAACGGATCGTTCCGTGTTAACGGAATTTGCAAGTATTAGGGTGACATCGAGGACATGACCGAGAAGAAACTCAAGCGTAAGAAAACCCAGCGCAGCAGCGAGGAATCGCGCGCTGCCATTCTCCAGGCGACGCGCGAAGAAATGGCCGAGGCGGGCTGGCGCAAATTCAGCGTCGACAAGGTCTCGCGCCGCGCCAAAGCCTCGAAACAGACGATTTATCGCTGGTGGCCGGCGATCGGAAACATGTGCATGGAAGCCGCGATTGATCTGATTCCGGATCGCTCCAGACTCGGCCGCGACCCGGCTGAACGCATCGCTGCCCTGATCCAGCCGCTCGAAGACACCACCCGGCAAGGCTCTGGCCATGCCGTCCTGCGCGCGGCGATGATTGCCGCCAGTGACGACAAGGATGCGGGCGAAACCTGGCGCCATTGGATGAAGGACAATATTCGCGCGCCGCTGCGCCTGGTCCTGGCTGAGATTGCTGCGAAAAATGTCGTGCGCCGCGATTTTGACCTCGATGAAGCGGTCGATTTCCTCACCGGTCAGCTATGGTCGCGGGTGATGATCATGCGCGCCCCGCTGCCAGAAGGGTTCAGCACCCTGCAGGCCAATGCCCTGCTCCACACACTCGCGCCCTAAACGCCACAGACGCTCAAAAACTCTGCCAGAGAGACATTCCGCGACTTGTGAGAGACGCGGCATCGGGCTATCGCTGGCGAGCACCCTGGGAGCCGGTTGAGTATGTCAGAAATCCGCATTGCAGTGATCGGCGCCAACCAGCTCGACCTCGATCACCGCCACGCCCTGAACGCGCTGTCCGATCATGGGCGCATTGCCGTCTATGCGCTGGAAACCGACTCGCTTGATGAAGGACGTGAGGCCTTGCAGCGGGCCGTGGACCTGAATGCCATTGATGCCGCGATCATTGCTGGCCGACGTCCCAATCTTCCCGCCTGGATCGGGTTTGCGCTGGAAACCGGCTGGCCTGTCTATACCCCTTATGGCGTGCCGAACACGATCGAGGACATGATCGAAATCCGCCGCGCCGAACAGCAAAATGCCCCTTGCCTGCTGCAATTCGGCTTGTCGGCGCGGCTGCATGATGCGGTCGCCGCAGCCCGGTCCAAGGCCGAATCCGGCGAATATGGACAATTGCTCAGCCTGCGCGCCGTCTGCGGTGTCTCGGGCCTTGAGGCAGAGGACAGCGTCCTGTTCGGCCCCGCCGCGCAAATGGTTGATCTCATGCAACTCTTTGCTGGCCCGTTCCAGGATGTGACCGGATTTGCCGACCTTGACCGCCAGGCCGAACCTGGCAGCGAAACCAATGTCCTGGCCACTTTGCGCACGCATGCCGGCGTGCTCGCCAACTTGCATGCCTCGGCGACGCAATGGCGCCCGACCTTCCGGCTCGAGCTGGGCTTTGAGCGCGGCTATCTATGGCTTGAGGGCCTCAACAATCAGGAACACAGTTTCGGCCAGGAAGTGCTGGTCTATGCGCGTACCGATGGGGCGCAGACCCAGCACGAAACCGTCGATGTGTTCGAGCACAGCAATGGCGTCCAGGCAGCGCTGGAACAGTTTCTCGCCCGCATCGCTGACCCCGCCCTGGCCGCGCCCAGCACCAGCCAGGATGCATTTGACACACTCAACACGATCCAGCGTATCCTCGCTGCTGATCCGATTTATGCCCCGCTCCAGGAAAGACAGGTATCATGACATTGACCGGCGACACGCTGGCCCGCATCGCCCTCGATGCCGGCGCCCTTATCATGCAGGTTTACGCGACCGATTTTAATGTTGATCGCAAGGATGACAGCTCGCCTGTCACCGAGGCGGACGAGAAGGCCGAAGCCTTGATCCTGGCGGCCCTGGCCGAGGCGGATCCGAGCCTGCCTGTGATCGCCGAGGAATCCGTCGCTGCCGGCAATATTCCCGAACATGGCGACCGCTTCGCCCTGGTCGATCCACTCGATGGCACCAAGGAATTCATCAACAAGCGCGGCGAGTTCACCGTCAATATCGGCATTATCGAACATGGCGTACCGGTCATGGGCGTCGTCTATGCGCCGGCGCTGAACCGTCTATTCGTGGCTGAGAGCCGCTTTTCTGCCTGGCAAGCCACAGTCGAGCCAGGCGGCGCACTGCCACCTGCCGAGGCGCGCAGCCCGCTGCGCATCCGGCGCGCACCTGAGGCCGGGGTGACCGCAATCGCGTCAAAATCGCACCGCTCGGACGAAACCAATGCCTTCCTCGAGACCCAAAAGGTCGGAGATATCATCTCCGCCGGGTCATCGCTGAAATTCTGCCTGATCGCTGCCGGCGAAGCGGATCTTTATCCCCGCCATGGCCGGACCATGGAATGGGACACAGCCGCTGGCCAGGCCGTCGCAGAGGCCGCTGGCGCTCGCGTCACTGAGACCGATGGCGCGCCGCTGCTTTATGGCAAGAAACATCGCGGTTATGATAATCCGCATTTCATCGTCTGGGGCGATGTCACCCCGCCAGTTCCTGCCTGATTTCCTGGCTCGGCGCCAAACCTGACAGAGAGTTCACGCGCCTAAGGCTCGACAAACAGACGGATTTCTCGTGAATAGGCGCTGAGGCGCTGCGGGGGCGTTTGTAAGAGATCTTAGTCGAATGACCCCAGTTAAAGCCGTGCCCCTCGCCCTGGGTCTGAGCGTGATGACGGCCTGCGCCAGTACCCCCCTCACCCTGAATGACAATCAGATCGTCCCTGGCGAGCGTGTCGGCGATGTCGAAATCGGCATGCCGCTTGACCAATTGCTGGCCTTGAAAGGGGTGCCGCGCCAGACCATTCCGATGCGCGGCTCGGCCGCCACCACTTATGTCTTTGATGGCCTGACCGTCGGCGCGCATGATGAGGTCTACTGGATCATCGTCCAGGATGCCCGCTTCCGCACTGCGCAAGGCATCGCCAAAGGGTCTGAGCAGATCACCACCCGCGCCACGTTCGGGGTGCCCGATTGTGTCGTCTCGAAAACAGACACCACCATTTATGATTATGGCGACATCTATTTTGACGTCGACAACCAATCCGGCCGCGTCAAGCTGATCGGCGTCATGGGCGAGACGCAGAATTGTGACAGCTAGCGCCTGGTCTAGAGATCGCTCAGCACCGGACGGCGATCCTCGCCGCCCATCCAGGCCTCTTCGAACAGGCTGCGAGCATAGGCTTCAGACCGGGCATCGCCTTTGGCGCTGAACGTCTCGGCCAGACCATACAAGGCATAAGCATTGTTCGGCGCCTTGATCAGCGTCTTGAAGAATTCCCGCTCGGCCCGGTCATATTGTCCGTCCTGCAGCAAAAGCATGCCAAGCGTCTGGCGGGTCGGGTAATACCACCAGGTCGGCTCGAAATACGGCAATTGAGCCTCTGCCGCGGCAGCGCCCTCAAGCCTGTCAATCGCCCCTGTAAGGTTGCCTTTCGCGGCCAGCAAGCGGCCTTCCAGGGTCAGATGCGCAACCGTGTGCACACCGGAAAGCGGCGCGAAATAAAGCGTATCATAATCGCCGAAGCCGGCTTCACTGGTCAGGCTGGAGAGATGGCCAAGCTCGGTCTTGGCGGCTTCCAGATCGCCTTGCCGGGCAAACACCGTGCCGCGGGCATAATGCCAGGCGGTGCGCATATAAAGGTGCGCGGTGGCCGGTTCCGGCGCCGCCAGGACGGCTGCGTCATCGGCAAATAGCAAATCGGTGAAAAGGGTCGAGGCGGCAATATGCTCGGCCAGCGGCGCAGGTGCGGCCGGGTCGAGCACGGCCAGGGCTTTCAGCTTGCCAGCCATTTCCAGCGCCGTGTCGGCATCACCGGCAAATTGCGAGCTGGCGACAACGAAATGGACATTGTGCGGATAATAGACGCTGCCATAGACCGCGGCATTCTCGGTCGCTGCGATATAGGCTTCATCAGCGGCAATCGCGGCAATGTTGGACGCATGCGACTTCTTCCATTTTCCCAGCCGCAAATAGATGTGCGACGGCATATGTACCAGGTGGCCGACCCCCAGTTCCTGCTGCCACAAGCGATCGGCATAGGCTTCGGCCCGGAATGGGTCGACGGACGATTCGGTAATGTGGATATAAAGATGGATGGCCGGGGCAAAGTCCGGATCCAGGGCCAGCGCCGCCTCGATCAGCTCCAGCGTCCGCGCTGTGCGCCCTTTCGGTTCGCGCGCGCCGGGTTGCCAATAATCCCAGGGCTGGGTGTCCATGTTCGCTTCAGCCGCCAGTGACAGGATGAACTTGTCGTCTGGAAAGGCGGTCGCGACGGCATCCATGGCGTCAGCAAACGCGCCGGCATTTTCGGCCACGGCGGCCTCCCCCTCGACGCTATAGCGGCTGTCGAGCGCCTTGATCAGCTTGACCTCTTGCGGCGTCAGCCCGTCCAGCCGGGTCACTGCCTCACGCGTGGCTAGCAGACCGGCAGCGCCGCGCTCGGGAATGTAGGGAATGTTGATATTGCTGCCAAAGGACAGCCCCTCGCCCCAATAACACATGGCGCATTCAGGATCCGCGCTCTGAGCCTGACGGAAGGCCGCGATGGCTTCATCATGATTGAAATTGGCCATATGCGCGAGCCCGGTATCGAACCAGAGCTGAGCCGCTGCGCTTTCAGTTGTGATCGGATAATGAAAATGCGCGACCACCGCGTCCGGCAGCGCAAAAGGCGCGCCATAATCGAAGCCTGGATTAAGGCTCGCGGCGGCTTTCAGCGCCGCCTCTGAGGCTTGGGAAGCGCGGCTGCTGCACATGCTCTCCGCCAGGATCACCGGATCGATGAATGGCGGCGCCTCTGCTTCAGGGCTGGTGGTTTCGACCGGTTCAGCCAGCACGCAGGATGCGAGACTGAGCGCGGCAAGCGCGGCGCCCGCCTTGCAGATTGTCTTGATTGTCATGGATTCGTCCTCCCTGAGCGGGAGTATGACACAAAACCGGGTTTGGCTTAAGCGCGGCTGCATCCGACGCCCACTTTGACCCCGTGAATGCCAGCAAGGCGTGTAATATATTTACATATTGTCATATTATGACATACTAGGTTCAGGAGGACCCAGAATGCGTGGCAGAGCCCTCACACAAGACAACGCTGCGACCGTCGATCTCACACCCATGCTCGACGTCGTTTTCATCTTGCTGATTTTCTTCATCGTCACCTCGACCTTCCTGCAGGAGGAGGCAATTGGAATGGAGCCGCCGCCACCGAACTGCGATAGCTGTCCAAAACCGATAACGCCGGCGATCATCATCTTTGTCGATGCCAATGATCATATCCGCATCGGCAATGCGTTGACCGACATCTCATCCGTGCGATCGGACATCGAGCGACAGCGGGCGGAACGCCCTGATGCCGCCGTGATCATTCAAGCCGCGGCGGCAGCGCAGACCGGAACGCTCATCCGCGTTCGCGACATTGTCTATGATGCCAAAGTCGAGCGCGTGAACATCGTGCGCTCAGCGGCGTCCTGAACAAGGTCGCGTATTCTGCCGAAATCAGGATGCCCCGGTGATCAGTCTTGAACCGCTTCAATGCTGGACCGCATGCCTTATTTTTTCAGGCTTTGCAGTTTCAGGCCGGTCTCGTATCGGCGTCTGGCGCTGGCATCAGAATCCTCCAGCGTGATCGCAACCGGATCATAGCCGCAGCGCTCGAGCGTCGGATTGACGATGGCGGCCAGCTCTTGCAGCGTCGCCCGCGGCAGACGGCGCCAGCGATTGACACTGCTGGTTTCGATCTGGCTGCGTGAAAACGTCTTCCAGTCACTGAACCCGCGCGCCTCGGTATCCGATAAAGCCGCCTCCAGCAGGCCGTCAGGATGATCCTCGCCGAGAAACGCCATCAAGGCGTCGACCATGGCCTCTGGGGCTTTGATCAAATCCTCATAGCGCAAGGCGAAGGCATTTTGCTTGTGACGCTCGGCAAAAGCGTGGAGCGCACTGACCGCGTCGACCCAGGCATGGGCAAAGGCGACCAGGGGCTGTGAATATTGGCGAATATAAGCATGCAATTCGCGCGGATAGGCACCGGATTTCTGGCACCACTCATCCATGCTGCAAACCACATCCAGACCGTGCCGGGTGACGCAGACGAATTGCGCGTCATCGCCGCAAAAGCGTTCGATTTCGTCAATGTGGAAGGCATCGATGGCGGTTTTCTCAACCCATCGGGATTTGCCTTCGCGGGCCGCATATTCATTCAGAAACCCAAAAATGAAAGCGCGCAATCGGGCCGTTAATTCCGCTTCTTCAACGCCGAGAAAACCGAGGCCATTGATGATCCCGACCTGCATTCCGTCAATTGACGGGTCGCTGGACAAAAAGCGGGCGCCGGCGGACAGCGCATAAGTCTCTCCAGGCGCGGCAATGGCGGGGTGGGCGCCAAGGATGCGCCGCAATAAAGTGGTGCCAGAGCGCGGACATCCGAGAATGATGATCCCTTGGCGTTTACCCTGCTCTGCGGCCACGTTCGGCTCCTATTATCTGATCGCGCTCAAGCCGCGCGGGTCTCCAGGAAGGAGAGAATACGATCGATCGAGTCGAGATTGTCCAGCGTAATTTCAGGCGGCTTGACCTTGGTCTGGCAGGTTTCCTCGATGAACATGATCAGATTGATCATGTTGAAGGAGTCTATCAGCCCGGAACTGAAGAGCAGCGTGTCAGCCGCCACATCGCTGGTATCGATGAACAGCTCATTGGAAAAAAAGTCGATTAAGATGTCGGACGTGATTTGCATGCAGCACTCGAATTAATAAAGGTCGCTGGATCGCGGGGTCATGAAGATGGCTTCAATGTCGCGAGCAAGGCCTTTCTGTCTACCTTCCCGTTTGCGTTGAGCGGAAAATCCGCGACGCAGATTAGCTTTTTGGGCACCATATAAGCTGGCAGCCGGTTTTTTGCGCTCTGCAAGATCGGGGCCGCGTCAAGCTCTGGGCCTTCGACAAAACAGGTGACGCCGCTGATTCCATTGGCATCGACCGGATAGCCCACCGCGACCACGCGCGGCGCATCCGTCAGGGCCTTGATGATGGCTTCAATCTCGCCAAGCTCGACGCGCATGCCGTGAATTTTGACCTGATTATCGACCCGCCCGATATATTCCAGACGGGCGCCATCTTCAGACCAGCGCACCAGATCGCCTGTGCGGTAATAGATCTCGCCGCTGTCCGGGTGGGGCTGGAACGCGGCGGCCGTCTTGTCCGGATCATTCCAGTAGCCGAGCGCGACTTGCGGCCCGGCCATCAGCAATTCGCCGCTGTCGCCTGGGGCAGCAGGCTCAAACCCGTCCTGCGCGATCAGGACCTGCATGCCGGGATAAGCAGTGCCAATCGGGACAGTCTGGTTGCGGCACTCGGCCAGCGAGGCCTCGCCCTGCCAGCGATACAGCGCGCAGGCCAGGGTCAATTCGGTGGGGCCATAAAGGTTTTCCAGGGTGCTCGAACTGGCTGCAATCGCCCAGGCGGCGGCCGCATCTGCGGGCAGCGCTTCACCGCAGAACAAGCTCCATTTCAGGCCTGGGAAGCGACCTTCCTCCAGCTGGCGCAAGCGTAGCGACAGCACCGCCACAGAGGGCACAGAAAACCACACGGTCACCTCCGCACGGGCGATATATCCGGCCGGCAGCAGCAATTCATCAGCATTCGGACAGCAGACACAGCCGCCAGCCTTCCAGGCCATGAACAGGTCGAATAGCGACAGATCGAAGACCAGATCGAACATGTGCGAAAACCGGTCCGTCTCATCCAATTGATAGCGGGCCATCATCACGGTCAGGAAATGATCAATATTGGCGTGAGACACCATCACACCTTTAGGCTGTCCAGTGCTGCCTGAGGTGAACAGCAAATAGGCAATGTCGCCAGGCTGTGGCAGCGCTGGCTCAAACTGCTCCGGCGCGGTCAGGTCAGCGCCGATATAGACCTCATGGTCTGGATAGCGCGCTTGCAGTTCGGCCTTGTCCTGATGCTCCGGGAAAATCAGCAGCAGGCCGTCTTGCCCGGCCAGCACCTCGGCCAGCAGCGGTTCGCCATTGTGGTCGACAATGATGGCGCCGCATTGCGACGCTGCCAGCATGTGGCGGGTCCGGTCAGCCGGAAATTTCGGATTGAGCGGCACATAGCCATGGCCGCGGAACAGCGCCCCGAGAATGCCGATAAAGGCCGATTGCGAGCGCGCCGCAAAGACAGCGGTCAGCGGTGTAGGCACGCGCGGGCGTCGGCGCTGCAGCAAGTCCGCCACCGCAACCGCGCGCTGCTTAAGGGTGCGATAGCTCAGCTGGGTGTCGCCAATCTCCACGGCTGGGCGGTCCGGGAACGTGTCGGCCGATGCCCAGAAACCTGCCCCGAGCCAGACCGCGGTCGCTGCTGATGCCATTTGAACCTCCTAGAAGTCGACGTTCAGCCCGACCAGCTTGAGCAGAATGCGGATCGATACCCAGCCGGACTCGCTGGTCGAAAACGAATAGCTGCCACTGACAAACAAAAAGGTCAGCGGGATCCCGATCGGGCGCGAGACGCGATAGATCAAGTGATCCGGACCGAGCTGGCGGCGATAGCGATTGAGCGTCGTAAACACCGCCACACCGCTCGCGTGATACAAGCCCCACATGATCCAGGGCATGGTTGCGCCATGCCACAAGCCCATGGCCAGAAAGGTGCAATAGACCGCGGCATATGGATTTCGGGTATATGCGATGACCGGCATGTAGACATAGCTCTGGCACCAGCGCGCCAGGGTCATGTGCCAGCGATTCCAGAAATCGGAAATATTGCGCGCAATGATCGGGAACCGGAAATTCTCCATGATCTTGATGCCATACAGGCGGCTGGCGCCAATCGCGATGTCGGTATAGGCGCTGAAATCGAGATAAGCATACAAGTAAGACAGGATGACAAAGCCCCAGACCTGCAGGCTCGACATCGAGCTCAGATTTTCGCCCTGGGTCGGATTGGCGATGCCATAGAGATCGGCCTGAACGAACTTGGCCAGCACGAAGATCTTGATCATGCCATAGGCGATCTTCATCACCCCTTCGATCATTGTATCGCGCTGCCAACGGGTCTGAAGATTGCTCAAAAAGTGATCAAACCGCTCGATCGGCCCGGCTGTGAAGATCGGGAACAGGAAGATATAGGCCGAGAATTTCGACAGCGACCGGTCGGTGATATTGCCGCGCGACACCTCGACGGCATAATGAATCAGCTTGAAGGTGAAATAGCTGATCCCCAGCGGCACCAGGATCTTGTGCGCCTGGACACTGTCGCTGAACGTGCTGAGCAGCCCGGGGAGATATTTCTCATAGATCAAATAGCTGAGCGCGAGCCCGATCAGTCCAGGCAAGACCAGTCCGGATCGGCCATGCTTGGCGGCGCTGTGCGGGGCGATATAGAAGAAGATCAACACCCAGGCGATCAGAATCGTCACCGTCACCGGCGCCAGCGACACCAGATAGGCATAAGAGACCAGCGCCAGGAAGCCGAACCGAAAGCGCTGCGGCAATTGCCAGAACACCAAGGCGGAGCCAAGCAGGACGAGCCAGAAGACTGGCGACTGAATCATGAAACTGCCCCCCCTCTGCGGCTAGAAATTCTGGTACCGGAACAGCCGAACATCACCGGCTTCGGCCAATAGGTTCATCAAGGCCAGGGCCAGCAATCCGCCAAGGATCAGGCCTTGAGCAAGGAGGCCGAGCCGGTAAGCCCACTGCACCTTTTCAGGATCAGTTTTATTCATCGGGCAAGGGCCTCCGTGACAAGTTCCGAAACCGTCTGCGTGCACGCCATGCGCGCCGCATCATTCGAAATGTGTCCTTCATAATCAACAAAATCATCGGCGCTCAACGCGACCAGGTCGCGCGCTGATCGGAACTCGATCTCCTGTGCCGCGGCAAAGGCCTGGAGCGCTTGATTGAGGCCGGCAAAGAAGGCGGCCCCGTCGTCCAGCTCAAACCAGCCAGGATTGATCGGGGCTTCGAACAAGATGACTTGATAATCGCCCTTGGTCCGCAGGTTGGCGATGGCGCGGGCGACCGCGTCCAGATTCATCTCCAGATTGGCCTCGACCGCGGCTGCATAATCAGGCAGCTGGGCGATTTCCTCAGCCCAGAATTCGGGCTTGTTGACGAGGTCCATCCAATAAGCATCCAGCGGGTCGGCATAGCTATGCCCGCCGCGCAGCAAATTCTTCAAAACCGTGTTGCGGCGGGCGAGGAAATATTTCGAGGCATCGAGCCCATAGATGCCGGTGCGAAACGGCACCTTGATCCCCAACTCGCGCGCCGCGGCATCGATGGCCGGGGTCGGAAAGCCAAGCTTCGGCGCTTCGATCAGCTCTTCCAGATGCTCGCGCGAATAGGTCCAGAACCCATAGGACGCGCCAAGAATGACAACGCCATTGCCGCCATCTGGAAAGCGATCAATCATCGCCTCAAATTCCCAGCTGGTCTGCGCATCGGTGGACAGATTGTAGACGCGGATGGGCTGCCCGGTTTGGGCGGCGACCAGATCCGCCACCGTGGTCCGGTCTTTGACGCATCGCACCATGACCGAACTGCCGAAAATCAGGACCGCCGGATCATCATCTGGTTCAGCCGCGAGCAATTGATGGCTGGCATAGGTCTGGGTATCGAGATCCTTGTCCATGACAAAGCGATAGGCATCGCTGGCCAGCAGCTTGTCATTCACAATCGCAATATAAGCCAGGAAACTGATCAGGACGACGCTCAGCATGACCAGGGCAGAGGTCAGGTTTGGCC
Organism: Henriciella sp.; assembly: GCA_965212615.1. Classification (GTDB taxonomy): domain Bacteria; phylum Pseudomonadota; class Alphaproteobacteria; order Caulobacterales; family Hyphomonadaceae; genus Henriciella. The sequence goes on along the minus strand of OZ243114.1, from coordinate 3,030,382 downwards.
GCGTCAGGCCTTCAAAAAAGGACCGCAATATTCGCACCTGCGAAGCGCCGTTCTCTCGCCCAGACATGGTAAGGCCTTGTTTCCAATATACTATACATTATCCCAGACTAAATCATTATGGCCAGCACTGATCATTTGCAAGCGGCGAATCCGGAAGGTTCGCCAGTCTGTTCTAGATCGCTCAGGTCGGTCCAGGACAGCTGATACGGTCGATGTCGCGAAGGCAGCAGCTGACACGCAGGCGGCTGCGGTGATAGTCCAGGGCCAGAGCGGGACGCCCGCTTGGTCTTAAATAGGACGAAACCCGAGCAGGAAAGGCGTAGCCGCAAGGGCTGCAGCAGGAGCAAGACCATGACATCACCAGCCATTGCCGCACAGGCCGACCTGCATCATCAATACTTTCTCGGGCTGCAGCTCATGGTCGCGGTCGAGGAGTCGCGGCAAACCGTCTATGACTGGATGTTCCGGCTGTTCCGGCGCCAGCATGAGGAAAAATTCCTGTCGAGCTTTGACAAGCTCGGCCTTAGCCACCTGCCTGATGCGGTCGCCTGCGCCCAGTATCATGTCCTGTCCAACAGCATGGGCGGCGTCGGGGTCGAGTTCATGGCCGACAGCGATACCAAGGCCTGGGTGCGGTTTCGCTATCCGCGCTGGATGTATGCCGGGCCAGCGATTTGCGGCATCCCGGTCGAAGCCAGCCGCGGGTTCCTGCACGGCTGGTATGCCCAGAACGGGGTCAGTCTCGGCAATCCGCGCCTCGGCTTTGTCTGCGTGTCGGAAGATGTCACCGGGCAGTTCGGCCTGTGCGGCTATTTCAAGCAATATGCGCATGATCTGAGCCCGGAGGAGCGCCTGGTCTTCGCCCCGGATGAGCGCCCTCCGGCGTTTGATCCGGCCGCCCAACCGGCCCCGCCTGCCGCACAGTGGAGCCAAGAGCGCCTGGCCAAGGCCAATCGCAATTATGCGATGGAATATGTGCGCAATGGCATTCAGGCCCTGAGCGAAGTGATCGGGGATGAGCGAACGCGCGAACTTGGTCGCCGGGCCGCCCGCTTGACCGGGCTGCAAAACTTCCCAGCTATGGCCGGCGCAGTTGGCGCAAAAGAGGGCGGCGCCCGAGAGGCGGCAGAGTTTCTGCAGCGCCTCATGGCCGGGATGGGAGATGACTGCACCATCAACCAGGACGGGGCGCGCCTGCGCGTTACGCAAACCGGCCTGCGCATCGTTCGCGGCCTGGAGGGTGCGGCGCGCGAGGCGGTGCTCGCCTGCTGGATCGAGCTCTGGCGCGGCGCGATCGATTGTGGCCGCGCCTTCCTGACTGTGTCCTGTGAGGTTTCAACTGAGCAGCTGATCTGGACCCTTACCGAATAAGACCCGCCGGCCAGGCCGGCTGTGCGACCTAGTCCGTCTCGCTGCCGGTTGCCGGGTCCGCATCTTCGCTCGCGGGCGTGTCCGGCAAGGGCGCGACCTGATCGACCAGGCGCATCACGGCGGCGGCAATCTCGCCTGCGACCTCTTCCTGCAGGAAATGCCCGGCCGGCGTTTCAGTGACCCGCGCATTCGGGAAATTGGCTTGCATGCGTGTCAGCTGCGGGCCAAGGATCGGATCATTCATGCCCCAGACAATCTCGGCTGGCACGTCAAGTGTTTGCACATAGGCTTCGATCTGGCGCATTTGTTCGCTGCTTGGATGGTCAGGGCCATCGCTGACCATGCGCATCAATGCCAGCGGCGCTTTGGCATTGCCGCTCTCGCGCAAGGGTCTGGCATACAGCTCAATCACTTCCGGCGGCAAGGAAGCTGGATCGTTCTGGACGCTGGGCAGGGAGTCGTAGATCGACCGAAACACTTCGGTCAGCAACTCGCCGATCACGGGGGTCTTGACCGTCGCATGCAGCCGCGACAGAGCGGCTTTTTCGGTCGGCGCATTGAACGCGGTATTCATCGCCACCACGCCATCCAGCAGTTCAGGTGAAAGCGCCAGAGCGCCCATGCCGACCGGACCGCCCCAGTCTTGTCCGACATAGATCACAGCATCCAGCTCAAGCGCGACCAGCGCCGCATTCATCCAGCGCATATGATTGTCCAGCGTATGCTCGCTGGCGGCAATCTTGGTCGAAAAACCGAGACCAGGCAGGGTCGGCATGATCACCCGCACCCGATCTGTCGGCAAGGCGGCGACGACTTTGCGATACAGGAAGCCGGAGGTCGGATTGCCATGCTGCATATATACCGGATAGCCGGTGCCGACCTCGAGCACGTGGATTTTGATGCCAGGCTCAACTTCGATCAAATAGCTCTTATAGTCCTCCGTCACAAAGGCGGCGGCATAATCCGGCAGCGGATAGGCTTCGAAGGTTTGCGTACCAATCGTCAGCTCGCCTTCGCCTTGCGGGGTGACGCGGGATCCATCACGCGTCACCACCAGCGAAACGACCAGGGCGATCACGAACAAGACCGCGACAAGGATAAGCAATTTTCGCAACATGATGGCCTCCGCCGACCGGCAAATATTATATTATGGCATGTCGGGTGTCAAAAGTGTATGTCCAGACGGCCTGTAAGCCGGGTTCTGTTCCCCCTTGCGGGTTCAGCAGTCATTCCTCTGCGACGCCTGTTGCCAGGCGCCTGATGCGACACACCCGGGGCGCGGGCTGAAGACGGCCCATATACGCCCCCTATTCGGTCTTGCTCCGGGCGGGGTTTACCATGCGGGCCGCGTCGCCGAAGCCCCGGTGAGCTCTTACCTCACCCTTTCACCCTTACCCCGAACCTGCGTACGGGGCGGTTTGCTTTCTGTGGCACTTTCCCTCGGCTTGCGCCGGGTGGACGTTATCCACCGCCATGTCTCCATGGAGCCCGGACTTTCCTCCAGCAAGCAAGCTTGCCAGCGACTGCCCAGCCGTCTGGAGTGGCGGATATAGTCGATCCAGGCAGGCTGCGCCAGTCCCTTGCCGCGACGACTATATTGTTGGCCTGCCTGCGCTATGCTCCCCTGCAGACCAAACACGGATCCGGGAGCATCGACATGGACCTCAAACTCAGCGGAAAGAAATGCGTCATCCTTGGCGGCACGCGTGGCATCGGGCGCGCAATCGCCGACACGCTGGCAGATGAAGGCGCCGATATTGCCATCTGCGCCCGTAATGCCGGTCAGATTGCGGCGGCGGTTGCCGACCTCAAAGCCAAGGGCGTCAACGCCACTGGCGGCCCGGTCGACGTCACTGACGGCGCCGCCCTGAAAGCCTGGATCACCGCCGCCGGCGAGGAACTGGGCGGCATTGATATCCTGGTCTCTAATGCCGGCGCCATGGCTCAGGGCAATGATGAAGCGTCGTGGAAACAGAACTTCAATCTCGACGTGCTCGGCGCGGTCAATGCGTTCGAGGCGGCTGAGCCGTTTCTAGGCCAGGCCGCCGACACAAGCGGTGATGCTGCCTTCATCATGATCGCTTCGATTTCCGCTGCTGTCGCCGACCAGGTCAGCTCCTATGGCCCGATCAAGGCGTCGCTCATCCACATGGCCAAGGGCCTGGCTCGTCAACATGCCAAGCGCGGCATTCGCACCAATGTCGTGTCACCCGGCATGGTCTATTTCGAAGGCGGGATCTGGCATCAGGTCGAGCAGAACATGCCGGATTTCTTCGAACAGGCCTTGAAGCGCAATCCGACCGGACGCTGCGCGACACCGCAGGAGATTGCCGATGCAGCGGTCTTCCTGGCCAGTCCGCGATCCTCTTACACCACCGGCGCCAACCTGATCGTCGATGGCACCATTTCCAATCGCGTCAATTTCTGAGCCAGGAGGCAGAACATGAAACTGTACAATTCCGTCGGCCCAAACCCGCAAGTTGTCCGCACCTTCATGGCCGAGCGCGGCATCTCGGTGCCGCTTGAACAGGTCGACATCATGGCCGGCGCCAATCGACAGGGCGACTTTCTCAAGCTCAATCCGGCCGGACAATTGCCCGCGCTGGAGCTTGAGGATGGCACAGTGCTGACCGAGATAACCGTGATCTGCGAATATCTCGATGAGACCCATCCAGGCACACCAATGATGGGCGACACGCCAGAAGCGCGGGCTCAGATTCGCAGCTGGACGCGCTGGGCGGATCTGAATGTCTGCGAGCCTCTGGCCAATGGCTTCCGGTTCTCAGAAGGCCTGCCCATGTTCCAGGATCGGATGCGCTGTGTGCCAGAGGCTGCACCCGGGCTGAAAGCCTGCGCCCAGGACAAGCTGGAATGGCTGGATGGCCAGCTCGGCGATCGCGCCTTCCTGGCCGGCGACCAGTTTTCGCTGGCCGACATTCTGCTCTCCGCCTTCCTCGCCTTTGGCGAACAGGTCGGCCAACCGCTGAACCGCGATCTCAAGACGCTGAGCGCCTGGTTTGATCGCTGTCAGGCAAGAGACAGCGCCACGGCATGAGGCCGGAGCCCGCGGGCGAGCTCCGGCCCGGTGCTCAGCCGCCAAACTGCCAGGCAGCGGCGAGCTTGAGATTGGTACCAGGCTCGATCGCGCCCGCAAAAGTGCGCTCATATTGCTCGTCAAAGACATTATCGATGCCGAGATCAAGCCGCAGGCCATCAATCGCGTCCGGCCGCCAGGTCGCATACAGGTCGAGCACGGTATAGCTGCCGCGCTGATCCTGCAGGGTGAAGCCGCCAGCGCCGTCTGCGACGCGCTGCTCAAACGCCGCCGCATGCTGGACGCGGGCGCCGACCAGCGCATTCCATTCAGGCCATTTCAGACCCAGATTGACCGCAGTTCGATCTGGCGTCAGCGCGCCAAGATCAGAGCCATCAGAGAGGTCAGTGCCGTCAATGCTGGAAAAGCTGGCCCGTGCGAAGAACCGATCGGAGTCATAATGCAGCTCGCCTTCCCAGCCTTCCAGTTCGGCCTGGTCGACATTGGCGGACTCTGATGTGCCCCAATTGCACGGCTCGAAGAAAGGCGGCGCGAAACAGGTCGCAGCCGGGGCAACATTGACTGAGAGATTGATCAGATCATCGGCTTCGGTCTCGAAATAAGAGACCTTGGCCTGCAACCGGTCGCTCGAGACGAAGACCTGTTTGAAATCGATCCCGGCGCCAAACTCGATAGTCTCGGTGTCTTCCGGCACCAGGTCCGGATTCGGGATGAACGTGTTCGGCGACAGCACGAACGAACCCATGGCCGGGTTGAACAGGACCGGATGCGGGATCGAGAAGTGGACGCCATCGAGGTAAAGCTCATTGATCGAAGGCGCGCGGAAGCCTTCGGCATAAGACCCGAACAGGCGCAGCCACTGAGCGCCCTCTGGCGCAAAGCTTGCCGCCAGGCGCGGCGAGACAGCTGTGTCGGAATTGTCTTCGCCGGGCGCAATCGAGGACACGCTTTCAAATTCATCATAGCGGATGCCAGGAATGACAACGAATTGGCCAGCCGCTGTTTCGATCACCGATTCCAGCTGCGCGAAGACGCCGACAAACTCGCTCTCGCCATTCGGGACGCCGCCGCGCGTGCCGTCTGCGCTCTGATCATCGCTGCCAGTCTGTTCATCCTTGTACCAGTCGCCGCCGACCGTCAGCGTGGTCTCGGCCGGACCAAAGCTAAAGCGTGAGGCATTGCGGACGGAAAACCCTGTCGTCTCGATATCGCGCACCGTCGTGCGCGGCACGGTGGCATCGAACTCGTCGACATCGCTGGAGGTCTGATAGGCGGTCAGCGCCACATCGATCCAGTCACTGCCGGCCGGATTGAAATTCAGCCCGAGGCGGAATGTATCGGTGGTAATGTCCTTCTCGACATTGCGATCGAGCACACCGTCGCCGGTGCCAGCTGTGCCCTGGCCATTATTCGGTTCGATCGCGGTATTGGTGAAACGCTGCCAGGAGCCTTCAATCGAGAGCGCCTCACTCAGCGCATAGCTACCTTTCAGCAAGGCAGTCTGAATGTCATCATCAGAGGGCAGGTCGGCGCCAGAGGCGAGCTCGATATCGCCCGATTGGCGGAGGCCGAAACTGGCAACGCCATCAAAGCCGCCGCGGCGCGTAAACGCGGTTAGTGAAGCGAGGCTTTCGTCATTGACGCTCTGATAGCCAAGCCGGGCACGGGCGCCCCAGGTCTCGCCCTCGCGCAGCAGGTCAGCAGCATCAACGCTTTCAAATGCCAGCACACCGCCCACCGCGCCGGAGCCATACAGTGCCGAGGCTGGCCCGCGGACGATTTCCGCGGTCCCGATCAGCTCTGGATCGACAAAGAAACGGCCATCATGCGCCGAAGTGAAACTCTGCCGGGCGCCATCCAGCAGGATCAGGACATTCTGGCCCGACAGACCGCGAATGCTGGGCAGCTCGCCAGTGCGGCGCGGGCCGCCGGCAAAGTCGAGGCCTGGCACATCGCGCAAGGCATCAGACATGGTTGACGGCGCCAGCGTCTCCAACGCCTCGCGATCGACCACGGTGACTTGTCCCGGATAATCGAAGACCGGCAGCGGATTCGAGGTGCCATAGACCGTGATCGTATCCTCCCGCAGCTCATCATCAGCGGCGTCTTCTGCAGCGACGGCCGGCGACGCAGCAATAAGTGTGGAGACCAGCAAGCCGGCTTTCAAACTTCGATTCCAGCGCCCGGCATTTGTTTGGACAGTCATATTTTTCCCTCTGACTTTAGCTCTTTGGTTTGAGAATGGTTCGCAAAAAGCCCTATGGCAGGGAAAAATCCTTATTGCAAATGATTCTTACTTTCATTATCAGAAAGCCATTCCAACCACTCAGATCTCGACACAGGGAAGACAAATGCTGATCAAGAAAACCTGGCTCACCGCCGCTGCAAGCCTGACCGTCCTGGCCATGGCTTCGGCCTGTACAACGCCTGTTTCCGGCGCTGCCTTCAGCGCGCAGAGCGAAGCGACCCCAGCCGCATTCGAACAGGATCGCCAATCCATCCTGGCCATGACTGGCGACTATAAAGTGACCTTCGATTTCACTGAGACGGTCTCTTTCGTCGAGGGCTATGCACTGAAAGACCCGAAACTGTCCGGCGGCCATGAATCAGTCCGCGTGATCGAAGACCGCGGCGACTTTATCAGCCTTCAGCACCTGCTTGTGGTCGGGCCGGATGACTCGCCTTTCGTGGTCAAGCATTGGCGTCAGGACTGGCAGTATGAACCGGCCCGTGTACTCACTTTCATTGGCGGCAATGCCTGGGAATGGCGCGAGGTTGCAGCCTCTGAGCGCGCCGGCACCTGGTCGCAGACCGTCTACCAGGTCGATGATGCCCCGCGTTATGGCGCGGTGGCGACATGGACGTATCAGGACGGCCTCGCCGAATGGACGCCAAGCCATGAATGGCGCCCCCTGCCCCGCCGCGACATGACCACACGCGATGACTATCACGCCGTCAACGCGGTCAACCGGCATGTCATCACGCCTTGGGGCTGGGTGCATGAGCAGGACAATTCCAAGCTGATGCTGGACGCCGCCCCGCAAGTCCTGGTCCGCGAAGTCGGCGTCAATACCTATCAGGCCTTTGATGCTTATCCGGTCTCTGCAGCCGAAGCCTATTGGGCCGGCACGGCCGAGTTCTGGGCCGGTGTGCGGGCTGAATGGACCCGCATTGCAACCGAGAATGAGCGCTTCGCCATTACCATCAAGGGCGAGACCGAAGACCTCTACATGCCGCTGCTGGAGCTCGCCGACGCGGTCAAGGATGGCGATAAACAGCTCGCACCTGCGCTGGTCGAGGCGCGGGCTGTGATCGACCAATATGTCACCCCTGACATAGGCGCACTGACGGACCGCCTGCGCCCAACCACGAAGCTGGCCAGCACGGCTTATTGATGCCCCGCTTTGCTCTGCCGCTCCTGGCGGTGGTTCTGAGCCTCGGAACCGCCGCTGCCGACACCGCTTATGTCAAGCCATCGACCTATGCCCCTGCGACGGGTCAGACACTCACTGTCGAGATGGCCTTCAGCGATTATTGCTGCGAGCCGCGCTATGCGGTGCGCACCGACACGTTTGCGGTAATTGCACCAACTGGCGAAGCGGCGGCGCCGGATCGGGTCGAGACCTTCTCGGACCGGACCGTGCTCGAACACAAGCTGACCCAGACCGGCACGCACCGGATCACCACTGGCGAGCGGCTCGGCCGCAAAGGCGAATATGTCCAGCTGGACGGCACCTATCATCTGATCAACAGCCCTGATGCCGAACCGATAGATGTTCCGGCAGGCACCCCAATCCTTTCCTCCCAGACCGCCACAGTCACAGATGCGTATGTGACAATTGGCACGCAGGATTGGGGTGCCATTCGGGCTCAGGTCGGGCGACTGGTGATCGAACCGGCGCTGCATCCCAGCACCGTCAGCATTGGCGGGCCATTCATTGGCCGCGTGATGATGGATGGGGCTCCGGTCGCGGACGCCGCCCTGCTGCTCACCAATGAGACCCAGCGCCTGCACCGCGAGGGCGGCGTCAGCTTCCGGACGGATTCAGACGGCATGTTCCAGCTCAGCTTCACTGATCCAGGCGCGCATCTGATCATGGTCCGGCTGCAAGCGCCGGCGCCGGACGGGGCCGAGACCGACATTCGCAGCTATACCACTGCGCTGATGCTTGACGTCGCCCCTGATTAAGCGCCGGCAATCAGCGGCGGCACCTTGTCCTGCAACAGCGCGATCAGGTCAGGGTCCATATAGCGATACAGGTCCGGGATATCGAGCGAGTGCACCGCCTTGTAGCGCACCTCATCGCGAAACTGTGCGCGCAGGCGGGCCCGGTGCTTGTCTTCCATGACCAGGATGATATCGGCCCAGCGAATATCAGCGACGCTGATCGTATGGCGGGCACTGCGCGCTGTCCCGGCCGAGCGCACCTGCAGCCCTGGCTCGGGTCGGAATACCTGCTCCGCGGTCGGGCTGCGCCATTGATTCTTGGAGCAGACAAACAGGATCCGGATTGGTTCGGCGTCACGCAAGACGGCCTCCCATTCACGATACGGCCAGAACCGGCCGAGTTGATGCGCACGTTTGAGCTTGGCCGAACGAAAGTAAAGCAGGCGCCATGGCTTTTCCTGCCAGCACGCCCGGGGCGCGCGGGCGGATGTCCGCGACCCATGTCTTGCCCGTTGATGCCGGCGCCAGGCGCGGCCTCGATGTGTCATGGTCTTGTCCTCGTAATGATTGCCGGGTCAGCAGCCGCGGCAATACGAGGGAGAGGCGGGCTTTATCGCGCGATTGTGCGGATTTCAAGTCAGGCAGAAGAGGCGCGATAGGATTCGGCGATCTCGCTGATCCGCTGAAGCGTGATCGGGTCGGCCGCGCCGGACACCCGGTCCTGCACGTAGCGCCGCTGAAAGGCGCGCACGCAGGCCTCTGTCTGCGCGTCAAACTGCTCTGACCGGGGGGCGGCATACCCGATCTCCGAAAGCAGGCTTTGCAACTGTCCCACAAAACGGCCTGTGTCTTCAGGCCCGAGACCAGCCGTGTTTGCCTCCGGCGGCGCGGCCGGGGGCTCTGATTTCGAAACCGGCCACAGTCCGATGCCGGCGCGCGCCAGCTGGTCCCATGGGAAGTGCTCGCCAGGGTCAGCCTTGCGCATGGGGGCAATATCGGAATGGCCGACAATCCGGCTTGCCGGGATCTCCCAACGCGCCAGGATGCCGCTGCAGAGCGCGATCAGGGCTTCGATCTGGGCGCTCGGATAAGGCGGCAAGTTGCCGCCCGCGAGCGGCCAATCATGCCCGCCATTGACAATCTCGATGCCAATCGCGCGTGAATTCAGATCCTCATCGCCTTGCCAGCTCGAGACCCCGGCATGCCAGGCGCGTTTGTCCTCGCCAACCAGTTGCACCGCACGGCCATCTTCCCACAGCATGTAATGGGCCGAGACACTCGCTGCCGCGTCGCGCATCCGGTCCAGAGCCGCTTGGCCGGTCTGCATGCCGGTATAATGCAGCACCAGCATATCCACCGGATACTTTCGGTCATTGAAATTAGGGCTGGGCAATGCCTCGATCTTCATTGCTTGATGCCTCTCACCTTATCGCCAAGGGCGGCTTCCGGCATAACCCGGTTTGGCCGGACGAGAATAACAAATACACCGCCGAGCGAAATCGCTGCGCCAACAACGAGCTGAAAGCTCAGCACTTCGCCAAGCATGATCACGCTCAGGACCACCCCCCAGATCGGCGTCATCAAGGTCAACGGCGATAGCAGCGAGATGTCATATTTCTTGATCAGGGTGTAGAACCCGCCATGGCCGAACACGCTGACGCCGAGCACCGCAAAGGCGGTCGCCGCCCAGACCAGCCAGCCGCCTTCGATAAACGCGCCCCAGCCGTCCCTGTCGCTTTCCAGCAGTCCCGACACGGCAAAGAGCGGCGCAAAGCTGAACAGGCCGATCCAGGCCTGCATTTGCAGGGCGCTGATCGCTGGCATGCGCTTCATCAAGATGCCGGCAGCCGACGCGACCAGCGCCGCAGCGACGACATAAAGCAGACCGAAAGTCAGCTGGAAGGTTTGCGGGTCAACCGCAATCAAGATCGCCCCGGCAAAGGCCAGCATGATGCCCAGCCCGCGGCGCCAGCCCACCTGCTCGCCGAGAAAGGCCATGCTCATCAAGGTCGAGAATGGCACACCAAGCTGGCCGACCACCGACACCGCGCTCGCTTCGGCATTGGCGAGCCCGAGGAAGAGCAAGGCGAAATGCACGGCGCCCATACCCATCGCGATCAGGAACAGCGTGCCTAGATGTTTCGGGATCGGCCTCAGGGCCCAGAACAGGACCAGGACGATGCCAGCAAAACGCATCCCGGCAAAAAAGATTGGCGGCACGCCAGCATCCGCCACCACCCAGCGCGTCACAACAAGATTGAGCCCCCAGACAAAACAGACTGCGGCAAGGAGGACAAAATCGCGAAAATTCATGCCTCCGCCCTAACAGGCCTTGATGACATGTCCATCACGCATTCTCTGGCAACAGGGCTTCGAGGGTCGCGAGCCGGTCGGCTTCAGCGGCGGGTTTGTCCCAGCGAATGCGGTGAATGCGCGGAAACCTCATGGCCAGCCCGGACTTGTGACGCGGGCTGCGCTGCAGGCCTTCAAACGCAATTTCAAGCACCAGGCCATGGTCTTTGGTCGCTGTCACCGACCGCACTGGCCCGAACCGCTCCAGTGTGTTGTCGCGGACAAACTTGTCGAGCTGTTTCAGCTCTTCATCGGTAAATCCGAAATAGGCCTTGCCGACAGGCGTCAGCTGATCCTCGCCGTCAATCTCGCGCCAGACCCCGAAGGTGAAATCGGAATAGAAACTCGACCGCTTGCCATGCCCGCGCTGGGCATAAAGCAGGACGGCATCGATCAGGAACGGATCGCGTTTCCACTTGAACCACGGCCCTTTCGGGCGGCCAGCCTGATAATGGCTGTCCCAGCGCTTCAGCATCAGGCCTTCGATTTCCGGCGCCGGCGGGGCATTGCGGGCCTGGTCCAGGGCCGCCAGGGTTGTCACCTCGACCAGCGGTGACAGGTCGATGCGATCCGTGTCCAGGCCGGACACAAATGCTTCGAGCCGGGCGCGGCGCGTTCTGAAACTCTGGCCGCGCAAATCCTCATCGCCCTCGACCAGCAAGTCATAGACACGAATGAAGGCTGGCCGGGCCTGCATCTGTTTCTGACTCACGGTCTTGCGATTGAGGCGCTGCTGCAGCTGATTGAACGGCGCCGTGCCGCCATGCGGCGTCCGCACTAGCAGCTCGCCATCCAGCGCCGCGTCAAACTGCATGGCGGCGAGCAGGTCAGGAAAACTGTGGCTGATATCATCGCCGGTGCGGGTATAGATCCGGCGTGTCTCGCCCTCGGCCACGGCCTGGACCCGGATGCCATCATATTTCCATTCTGCGGCGTACTGCTCACCCGTGATCAGATCCGGATCGATGGCCGCCGGCGTGTCGCGATCCTTTTTGGCGACCAGCGGATGCGCCAGCATGACCGGACGAAACGGCGCGGCGACGTCAGGTTGCGGCTTGTCAGCCTGCCCCTCGAGCCAGGCAAACAGACTGAGATATGGCGGCTCAAGCCCGTGCCAGATCTCCTCAACCGCGCTGACTTCGACGGCGCCAAATTGCGCCGCCGCGAGCTTGGCAAGGCGCGCCGACACGCCAATGCGAAGCCCGCCTGTCACCAGTTTGAGCAAGGCCCAACGCCCACGCGAATCGAGCCCATTGAGCCAGCCTTCTATGAGCCGCTCGCCTTCGGTCTTGCTGGCACCGGAGAGTTGCTCGACGACTGCGCTCAGATCCGGCACACGATTGGCGCCATGTTCGCTCGGCCAGATCAGGCTGACTGTGTCGGCCAGGTCGCCGACATAATCATAAGACAGGCGAAACAGTTCCGGATCGACTTTGCGCTCGGCCAGGCGCCGGACCAGCCCGGCTTTGACGCCCGGCAGCTTGATTTCATCGGTCAACGCTGCCAGCGCCCAGCCGCGCTCCGGATCCGGCTGGGTACGGAAATAATCCGCCATCAGCGCTAGCTTGGCATTGCGCGACGGGGTCAGAAGCAGGCGCTCGAGCAGCTGCGCGAAAGTATCCATGACGCGAGATATGGCGTCAGCGGTGCGTCAGGTCTAGCGCGCATTATTCTGACCTCCCGGCTCTGCGCTGCGCAGCCGCCGAGAGGCCAGTCAAGCACAGTGCCCGCCGCCCAAATTGCCGTAAGGTCAAGTTTGTGTTACGGTCACCCCCGTAGGAAGCGGCTTTGCCAGTCCGCGCAGCTTTTCAAAGCCACGTATAGTAACTTAAACGAGACCAAAGACTGTACGCGGACTGGCCGCTTTCACTTCCCTGGACCTTGAACACGCGGGTGATGGCGATAGCCAGCGCGCTGGCGACCGCACAGCGCCTAATAACCATCGGCATTGCCATCCTTGCGCATCTCGGTCGCGGCGATCCAGGCGCCGCTGTCAAAATCGCGCATGATCGCCTGATAGCCGCCGCCATTGGCGCGGCAGCATGTCACCATATGGCCGCGGGCTTCGAGTTCGAGACGCGCCTCGACCGGAATGCCGCTTTCCAGATGCACCACGCCCATATCGCCTGCGCAGGTATCGCCGCTGAGATCATCCGTCGGCTCGCAGCCGCCGCGATGTTCCCAGCGCGCCGCGTCGCCGGCTTCCTGCAGGCCCATGTCGAAATCGACCAGATTGAGAATGATCTGGACATGGCCTTGCGGCTGCATGCCGCCGCCCATCAGGCCGAAGCTGAGCCAGGGCTCATACGGGCAAGCGACTTCCGGCGCCACGGCGCGAACCTGGCAGCCGGGCATGTCTTTCTTGAAGGCAAAGGCCGGGATGATGGTGTGGAACGGGCGCTTGCCGGGTTCGAACACGTTTGGATGCTCCGGGTCGAGGCTGAACAACTGGCCGCGATCCTGGAACATGAAGCCCAGCCCATCAGCGACCAGGCCCGAGCCCATGCCGCGATAATTGGACTGGATCAACGACACCATCATGCCGTCCTTGTCAGTGACGGTGAGATAAGTCGTATCGCCGTCATTGAGCCTGGCGTCGGCCGCAGCATATCCCGGCGCCGGCGGTGCCATCGCCTGATTGAGATCGATGCTTTCACCGCGTGCCGCATTATAACCCGGGCGGACGAACACGTTCGGGTCGATGCCGCTAAAGGCCGGATCGGCATAGCCCGCGGCGCGATCAGCAAAAGCCAGGCGTTTGGCTTCAATCTGCGCCATCAGGCTGTCAGCCGAGCCATAGCCCATCTCACGCAGGTCAAACCGTTCCAGCATTTGCAGCATTTGCAGCGCCGCCACGCCCTGCGTGTTGGGGCCAAGCTCGCACAGCTGCACCAGTTCGCGATATTCGACACAGATTGGCTGAACCCATTCGCCCTCATGCGCGGCGAAGTCTTCATACCGGAGATAGCCGTCAATGCGCTCGAAATAGGCGCTCATGATCTGGGCGATCTCGCCGGTATAGAAATCGTCAGGCCCAGCCGTAGCGATGCGTTCCAGCGTGTCGGCAAGGTCCGGATTGCGGAATAACGCGCCCTCCACCGGCGCCGGCGAAAAATAGGTCTTGCGAGCATTATCATACTCTTCGAGCATGCCGCTTTCATAAGCCGGGCCGAACCGGCGCGGGCCAAATTGCCAGTAATAAGCGATGACTTCCGGGATCGGTGCGCCTTCGCGGGCATAGCGGATGGTCGGCTGCATCAGCGTATCGAACGGCAAACGCCCGAACCGCTCATGCAGCGCGCCCCAGGCCTCGACGGTGCCGGGCACAGTCACTGGCGCAGCGCCGAAAGGCGGGATTTCGGCGCCGTCCATAAAGGCATCGGCTTTGGCCTGCATGTCTGCCAGTGTCGCGCCCATGGGCGCGCGGCCAGAGCCATTATAGCCATAGAGCTGCCGGCTCATCGGATCCCAGACAATCGCGTACAGGTCGCCGCCTATGCCATTGCCGGTCGGCTCGACCAGGCCGAGCATGGCATTGGCCGCAATCGCCGCATCCATCGCCGTGCCGCCGCGTTTCATCACATCCAGTGCGGTCTGTGTGGCCAGCGGATGCGCCGTCGCTGCAGCGGCATTGGGCGCGACCACAGCCGAGCGTGTGCCCAGCGTCCGGCCAGACGGCTGGCGATCGCCAGGGCCAAGGATCGGCTCTGGCGCAATCTCGGGCGCTGTGGCCTGGGCCGGCAAGTCCGGCTTCACCGATGGCGCGTCTGCCGCCTGAACCTGAACATTCACACAAGCGCAAAGGCCCAGCGCCAGGACACCGGACAGGATTGATTGCTTCAGCATGTCTTGTCTCACCCTCATTTGTCTGGCGTCGAACTTAACGCGCTCGCCGCGCTTGGCGAGTCACGAAGCCGTGGGGCGGACAGGATGCCAGACGGGGGCGGCGCGATCAGCCGGTAAAACCGGTCCAGAGCTCGGGCAGATCGCGCTGCAACAGATCTGACAAGCCGTGATTACGGCGGGAGAGGTGCTCAGCGAGATAGGCCCGCGTACTGTCTTTCATCGGCTGCGGTCTGTCCGCCTTCAAGAAGATCGGGTTGATCCGGTGGAACCATTGATAATGGAGTTTCTCGCGGATCTTGGTGGCCAGATCCCATTGGGTTGTCAGGTGATGGCCATAGCGCCATTTGACCACATGCTGTCCGATCTGGTTGAGCGCCAGCTGACCGGACAGATTGGTCGGATATTTGGTCTTGTTGAACCAGGACGCGGCGGCATTGACGGACATGCGGTCCGTGCCGAGGAAATCGGTCACGCTGTCCAGAGTGGCCTGATTGTCGGCGATGAAATCCTCGAACAGCACGGTCTTGATGCGGTCCGCGCCAAACAGATCGATATAGGTCTTCAGATGCGGCAGATAGGTCGATCCGAGAATCAGCGAGCGTTGCTCATGGATCGCGCGCTCGAACCGGCAAGTGACGCGGCCGCTTTTGACCAGGTGCCAATATTGCGAATAGGCGCGCTTGACCGGATCACGCAGCATGAAGATCAGGCGCGCGTCCGGCAACATAGCCTTGATCCGGTGCGGGGCCGAACTGGAAAACAGATATGTGGTCGAGTCTTCGCCGATCAGCGGCAGATCCGCGAACGGCGCAAAGCGCGCCGCATAAGCGGCGCGGAAGGCTTCATTCTGCGGCCGGTTATCATAATGGACCAGCTCGCCTTTCTGGTGAAAGAAGAAGTCCGGATGCGTGATCGGATCATCAGCGTCGAAATAATGGATCTCATCCTCAGGCAGGCCGATCCGCGGATGCTGGTCGAGAATGAAATGCAAGGAGGTGGTGCCACATTTGGGGGCACCGCCAATGATGAAATCTGGATACCGTTCAGCCATGGGCCTGCCCCTCGCGTCCAGGCGACGTGACCAGCAGACACACCGCTGAGCGCGCCTCAGAGCAAGGCTGGCGTCCAGCCTTTACTCGGCGCAGGTCTGCTTTGGGAAATTGATCGCCGTGCATGTTCCGATCCTATGCCTGCATCCACGGGTCTTGTTAACCGTGAACCTCTCGGCGAAGGATCGTGCACAGGCTGTGCCAATTCGCAGCGCGGCATCCAGGCCCGCCCGAAGGCGTCCAGATAGGACTGTAACAATCCCTCAAGCATAGCTGACCACCTCATATTCGATGCCGTCATGATCATGGAAGTAAAACCGGCTGCCAGGCTCATAGGTCTGGTGGCTGTGGGTCTTGATTCCATAATCGAGAATGCGTTTCTCGGCCGCTGCCAGATCGTCAACCAGGATGCCGAGATGATTGACCGCCCCGGCCAGGCGATAAGTCTCATTCTCGGTCAGTGCGCGCGGCGACCCGACACTGTACAGCGCCACATAGTCGGCCTCATTGCCAACATGGACCGTGCGCCCGCCATGAATCGAATCGCCGCTCCAGCGGACTTTCCAGCCGAACAGGTCGCCCAGCATGCCGGCTGTCTTGTCCGGGTCGCTGACCGTCATGTTGATGTGTTCAAGAATGGCTTTTGACATGTTTGTCTCCGTGATTTGATTGTTTGGAGACACTCGTGTAATTCCTGAACCTAAGTTTAGGTCAAGCTTTTTCTGGAGAAAGTTCATGGCGGTCAAAAGAGGCTTTTCAATCGGTGATCTGGCAACGCGAACCGGGCTCTCAGTCTCGGCCATCCGCTTTTATGAAAAAAAGGGTCTGATCACGCCGGATCGCAATGCTGGCAATCAACGCCGCTATGAAGGCGCGGACATTCGCCGCCTATCCTTCATCCTGATCGCGCAGCAGCTTGGCCTGACTATCGACCAGATCAAGCAGGTGATGGCCAGTCTGCCGGATGGACGCACGCCGACCAAGGCAGACTGGAGCAAGATCTCGCGCAAGTTCCGCAAGACACTGGACGAGCGTATCGCGATGATGCAGCGGATGCGCGACAAGCTGGATGGCTGTATCGGCTGCGGCTGTCTGTCCCTGAAGGCGTGCAGTCTGTACAATCCGGATGACCAGGCCCGCCGCCTCGGGGTCGGGCCGCGTTATGTGCTTAGCGACGAACGCTAGGCATAACGCGCCCGCACCGTTTCCCACATCGCGCGCAGACCGCAGGCGGCGCCGCCGGCCGGGCGGCCATATTTGCCTTCGCGCCAGGCCCAGACATCAAGATGCACCCAGGATTTCGCCTCGACGAATTGTTGCAGGAAGATCGCCGCCGTGATCGAGCCCGCCATGCCGCCAGAGGCGGAATTGACCAGGTCGGCAATCGGGCTTTTCAGCATCGCCTTGTAAGGCGACCAGAGCGGCATCCGCCAGGCCGGATCGCTGCTCGCGGCAGACCCTGTCGCGATCTCAGCCGCCAGGTCTTCATCATCGGTGTAATACGGCGCCAGATCCGGCCCCAGCGCGACCCGGGCGGCCCCGGTCAGGGTGGCAAAGTCGATCAGCAGATCCGGGTCCTCTTCGCTGGCCCGGGTCAGCGCGTCGCCAAGAATGAGACGGCCTTCGGCATCAGTATTGTCGATCTCGACGCTGAGGCCCTTGCGGCTGGAGAGGACATCGCCGGGGCGGAACGCTTCGCCAGCAATCGCATTCTCGACCGCCGGGATGTACAGTTTCAGGTGCACTGGCAGGTTGGCCCCCATGACCAGTTCAGCCAGCGCTATTGCATGCGCCGCGCCGCCCATATCCTTTTTCATCAGGCGCATATAATTGCCGGTCTTGAGGTTGAGGCCGCCTGTATCGAACGCGACGCCTTTGCCGACCAAAGCGAGTTGCGGGTGTTTTTCATCGCCCCAGCTCAGTTCCATGATCCGCGGCGCCTGCGGGCCAGCTCGGCCCACTGCATGGACCATCGGATAATTCTGCTCCAGCAGCGCCGCGCCGATAATTGTTTGCAAAGTAGCGCCATGACGCTCAGCCAGATCGCTGATCGTGCCCTGGATTTCCGGCGGGCCCATATCCTCGGCGGGCGTGTTGACCAGATCACGCAGGCGATCCACCGCAATCGCTTCGCGGATCATCGCTTCGCCATCTGCACCGCCGCCAACCACAAGCCGCGGCGGGCTGGCCTTGTCGCTGAGATAGCGATCAAAACGATAAGCACCATCAATCCAGCCGGCTGCGATATGCGCCATCCGATAGCCGCCATCGCGGGCAATGTCATAATCCGCTTCTGGCAGTTTCGCGGACAAGGCCGCGACCGCGAGGCCGTCGGTTCCAGCGCCGAGCCCGCCGAGCACGTCAACAATCGCGCCGTCTTCATCCGCCCGCACCACCAGCTGGCCGGCGCTGGCCTTGAACGCATTGGCTTTTGCCAACGCCGCCAGCGGGCCAGGAATGTCTGATCCGGCCCCGTCTTCGTCCCAGTCACTGGCGCAAAACAGGTAGAGTTTTGCAGGCGCTTTGGCGGTTTCGATCAAGGCTGAGTGCTGGGGCATCTGATTTTCCGTACAAGTTAATTTCAGAGCCAGTTTTGTTAACCTGATCTTGACCAGGTCGCTGGCATGGTCGCTCCACTTACAGCCTCGGAGCCTGCAAAATGTCCAGAGCCAAAACTGTTAATCGCGCCCTGCCCGGTCTTGCCCTGATGGCCATGACCGCATGTGCCACAACAGATGCTGCCGAGCCGCTATCGGCCGAGGAACAGGCCTATCAGGACGCGATTGAGCAAGCGCTGGTCCCGGCCACCGCGGAAGAAATTGCCCAGGCCGAACGCTCTGATCCGATCACGCGGGCGAATTTCTGGGCGAATGAGTATCAGAAGAATGCAGCTGACCTTTCGACCACGGTCGCCTTCATGCGGGCGCTGCGCCGGATTGGCAGCCATGACCGCGTCGTCGAAATCGCCACCACGGCCTTGCCCATCCATCCGCGCAGTCATGAGCTCTATCTCGAGCTTGGCCGGTCTTACCTGTCTGCCAACAAGCCGACTGAAGCGGCGCAGGCTTTTGTCCGCAGCGCCGACTTTGCGCCGCAGACCGAAGCGGCGCCGCTGGCCGCGCTGGGACTTGCCTTTGACCGGCTGGAAAGCCATGCCCAGGCGCAGGAAGCGTATGAAATTGCCCTGCAACGCGATCCGAACCGGGTGTCGACTCTGTCGAATTATGGCTTGTCGCTTGCCTTGACGGGCCAACTGCACCAGGCAGAGGCGGCCTTGCGCAAGGCAGTGGACTTGCCTGGCGCGGATGTCCGCGTGCGCCAGAACCTTGCCCTCGTGCTCGGACTGCAGGGTCGGTTTGATGAAATGGCCGCTGTCGACCCGACCGCACCTGCCCGCAGTGTCGAAGCCAATCAGAATGTGCTGCGCCAGATGGTCATGCCAACGCGCAATTATGACAGCCTGCAAAACCTGGATGAGGTGATTTCGGAGGTGCAGAGCACGCCGCGCCGGTCCGAGTCGATGCCGGACCTGGGCGAGGCAAGCGTGCAGTCGGAAGCCATGGCCGAACCGAGCGAACAGGACATTGCTGGCGCTCCGGACACGCCGCGCCCGCCCGCGCTGCGACCAAAACTTCGCGGCGCTCAGGACGGTTAGACCGTCCGGCTTGGCGCAAAAACCAGTTGAACAGAGTTGTCCGGGCGAGGTTGGCTTAGCCGTTCTCGGCCTGCATGCGCATGACCTTGATCACCGCAGGTCCGAGCACCACCAGGAACAGAACCGGCAAGAAGAACAGGATCATCGGCACGGTCAGCTGGGCTGGCAGTGCGGCTGCTTTCTTTTCCGCCGCCTGCATCCGCATTTCGCGGTTTTCCTTGGACATCACGCGCAGGGCATCACCGAGCGGCGTCCCGTAACGCTCAGCCTGGACCAGGGCCATGGTCACGGCTTTAACGCCTTCATGGCCCGTGCGTCGGGCCAGGTTCTCATACGCCAAGCGGCGTTCCTGCAAATAGGAAAGCTCAGCCGTGGTCAGCTGCAATTCCTCGGCAAGCTCGCTCGAGGCCGTACCGATCTCTGCGCCGACCTTGGCGAAGGCCATCTCGATCGACATACCGGATTCAACGCAGATCAACATCATGTCGAGCGCATCAGGAAAGGCCTGCATGATCGATTGCTGGCGTTTCTGCGCGATGTTGCCGACATACAGGTTCGGCGCATAGAAACCGATCGCCGCGCCAAAGATGATCGAGCCATACTTCAATGCCGGCGACAGATTGTGGTCATTGACGAAGAAAATGTAGATAAACGCCCCGACCGCGCCGACAAAAGGCAGCAGGAAGCGGCAGAAATAGAAAATCGTCAGTGGACGCGGCCCACGCAGACCGGCCTGTTCGAGCTTGCTGGCAATGTTCGGGTCTTCCAGCATGGTCTGGAGATCAAGCTTCTTGGTGATCTCACTGATCGTGCCCTTGGCTTCGCGCTTGATGCCTTTTTGTTCAAGCTGGGCGCGGTTGGCCCGGCGCAGCTTTTCGCGCTGCGAGGAGACCTGTTTCAGACGCGTTTCGAGCTTGTCGCCCTTCAGAGCCGGCAACATCACGCCGACAATGGTCATGAACATGGCAATCGCGACCACCAGGGACAGCAGGGTGGCTGGATCACTCAAGGATGCTACGAACTGTTCCAACGCGGCCTCCTAGAAATCGAAATTGATCATTTTGCGCATCACTGTGATGCCGATCGCATACAGGCAGAAGCCGACGAACAGGACGGTGTGACCGCCGGAACTGGTGAACAGTTCCATGATATAGCTGGGCGTGGTCAGGTAGACCATGAAGCCGACCGCGAAGGGCAGACAGCCAATAATACCGGCAGAGGCCTTGGCTTCGGCTGACAGCGCCTTGATCTTCTCGCGCATCATCTTGCGCGACCGGATGACGGCAGACAGGTTGCCCAGCGCTTCGGACAGATTGCCACCAGCCTTGGCCTGAATGGACAGCACGATGACGAAGAAGTTCACTTCCGGCAGCGGCACCCGTTTGTAGAATTGCTGCAGCGCCCGTTCGGTGGTCATGCCCATTTGCAGATTATCACACAGCAGCTGGAATTCCGGACCAAGCGGCGCCGGGCTCTCGCGCGCAATGATGCGCAGACATTCATTCAGAGGCAGACCGGATTTCACCCCGCGGACGATAATATCGATGCCGTCAGCAAACTGGTTCATCAATTTCTTGTTGCGGCTCTTGGTCAGGAATCCGAGGATGAAGCGCGGCAGGCCGACACCGCCGACAAAGCCCGCCGCAGCTATGGTCAGCGGGCGTGACTTGAATTCGTATCCGAGGATCATTGGTGGGCCGTCTGCACCAGAATACCAGGCGCCAAAGGCAGCCATACAGCCAAGCACACCCGAAATGATCCAGAATATGCGCGCTGGCAGTTCCAGGCCGGCCTGATCAATCTTTGACTGGATGTCATTCGGCATCAGCGACTTGCGGCGCTGCTCGTCCTGTTCGCGCAGCTTCTTGAGCATTTGCTGCGTCTGCTTTTTCCGGGCGGCGTTCGGATCATTGCGGGTGCGTGGCCCCGACACGCTCTCTCCCGCCGCCAGCTGACGCGCGCGCTTAGAGGCTTTCTCATTGTCCGCATTGCCTGTGAACGCGATGCCGAGACCGGCAATACAGAAGAAAGCCAGACCGCCAATCGCATAGATCAGAATGTCACCACTGAGATCCATGCCTTACTCCAAATCATCCAGAGCCGAGGCGAGATCTCGCTCGAGATTGTAATATTGGGCGCGGTCCCAGAATTTCGGGCGACCAATGCCAGTGCCGCGGTGGCGACCGACAATCCTGCCGTCTCCGTCTTCCCCTTCAATTTCGTATTTGAGGATGTCCTGCAGCACGATCGTATCGCCTTCCAGACCCATCACTTCGGTCACGCACATGATGCGCCGTGAGCCATCGCGTAGGCGCGAGGCCTGCACCACGACATCCACAGAGCCGACAATCATTTCGCGAATGGTCTTCGCCGGCAGGCTGAATCCGCCCATGGTGATCATCGATTCCACTCGGGACAGGGCTTCGCGCGGGCTGTTGGCGTGCAGCGTCCCCATCGACCCATCATGGCCGGTATTCATGGCCTGCAACAGGTCAAACGCCTCCGAACCACGCACCTCGCCGACAATGATGCGTTCAGGACGCATCCGCAGACAGTTCTTGACCAGATCGCGCATCGTCACCGCGCCTGAGCCTTCAATGTTCGGTGGCCGGGTTTCCAGACGCACAACATGCGGCTGCTGAAGCTGCAATTCGGCAGAGTCTTCGCAAGTGATGACCCGCTCGCTCGGCTCGATGAAGCCGGTCAGACAATTGAGCAACGTCGTCTTACCTGATCCGGTACCGCCCGAGATCAGGACGTTGCAGCGCGAATGGCCGATAATTCGCAGGATCTCGGCGCCGGCTTCTGAAATCGACTTGAAGTTGACCAGATCCTGAAGCTTCAGCTTGTCCTTCTTAAACTTACGAATGGTCAGCGCCGGCCCGTCAATCGACAGTGGCGGCGCAATCACGTTGACACGCGAGCCATCCAGCAGACGCGCATCACAGATCGGGCTGGCATCATCGACCCGGCGGCCGACCTGGCTAACGATGCGCTGACAGATATTCATCAGCTGCGCATTGTCGCGGAAACGGATATTGGTGCGTTCAATCTTGCCGTCGACTTCGATATAGCAAGTGTCCGCGCCATTCACCATGATATCGGCAATGTCATCGCGGGCCAAAAGCGGCTCCAGCGGGCCGTAGCCGAGAACGTCATTACAGATATCGTCGAGCAGGTGCTCCTGCTCGGAGATCGACATTACGACATTCTTGATCGCGATAATCTCGACGACAATATCGCGGATTTCTTCGCGGGCGCTTTCCTGGTCCAGCTGGGCCAGCTGCCCCAGATCAATGGTGTCGATCAGCGCGTTGAAGATGGTCGTCTTGGTGGCGTAATACTCTTCGGAGCGATCATTGACCTTGGTGATGGTCTCTTCGTGATTCGCGGTCGCTGGCGGCTTCAGAGCAGCCGGCTTCGGCTTGTCCTTGGAGTCCGTCGGCATCGGCGGCGGCGCCGGCTTGGCAGGGGCTGGTTCTGGCGCCTGAGCTTTTGGCGCAACAGGCATGGTTGGGCGCGCGGCAGGACTTGCCGGGTTCGCTGCGCCTGTGCGTTTGCCAAATGCCATGGGTGAAGCCCTCTTCTCGTTCTTAGTTCCCGAGCAGTTTGCTCAACAGCGATTTCCGCTGCATCACCACCTCGCGGCCAGTCAATTCACTGGCCAGCTGGTCGATCGCAACCGAGGCATCTGCCTGCGCATTGGTTTCGGAAATCATCTGCCCATTATTGGACGCAGTGCCGAACAATTGCGGGTCGAAGGGAAGCACGATGGACGGTTCGACATCGATGGCAGCGGCAAAATCCTTGATCGGAATTTCCGGACGTTTCGGCACGCCCATCATGTTCAGGACCAGTTTTGGCGGCGCGTCATTCGGGCGCTGGGCCTTGAGCTCATCAATCATGTTCTTGCCATTGCGCAGCGAGGCCAGATCCGGCTGACAGATCAGGATGACTTCATCGGACCCGAGCAGGGTTTGATATGTCCATTCATTCCAGGCATGCGGCAGGTCGAGCACGACATAAGGCATGACCCGGCGCACCGAATCGACAATGGTCGCATAGGAATGCGCTGGAATGTCCATGATTTGCGACACGGTCGCTGGCGCTGTGAACAACGACAGACGGTCTGTCACTTTCGACAGCAACTTGGACACCACGGCATCATCGACCCGCTCTGGCGCGAGCAGCGCGTCGGCCACGGTCTGCTGGTTCTCATGATTGAAATCGAGCGCGGTGGTGCCGAAGGACAGGTCGAGATCGATCAGCGCCGTATTCACATGCGTGCTTTCCGACAGCGCCCAGGCGAGATTGTGAGAGATGCTCGAGGCCCCGACGCCACCTTTGGCGCCAATCACCGAAATCGACTTGCCGACAAATGGCGCATCCGGGTCTGCAAACAGCTGACTGATCGACCGCACAATCTGGACCGGGGCCACAGGCGGCACCAGATATTCGCTGACCCCGCGCGCCATCAGCTGGCGATAAAGGCCGATATCATTGGTGGCGCCAATGACCATGACCTGCACGCCTTCATCGCAATGCGAGGCGAGCTCATCAATCTGCGCAATCATGGTTGCGTTGGCGGCAGATGATTCCAGGATCAGGAGATTAGGCGTGGTGTTTTCGGACAGATACGCAATCGCAGCTTCAAGCCCGCCCTCCATGGTCGCGACATTGGCCTGCGCCATCCGGCGGTCATTGGCGACAGCTTCCATCAGCTGGCTCGTACGGCTGGTTTCGCAAAAGGCGATGGCCGAGATGGCCGGGATCGCACGATAACCGCCTTCTTCATGATCGGAATAGACGATCGGGGCTGGTTCGAGGACGGCTTCGTCTGGCTCAAACTCTTCCAGCTCTTTCATCGGCGCGTCGAGATCGACTTCCTCGGCCTCGTTGCCTTCCTCCAGCACCGTCGCCAAAGCAGTATCGAAATCATCTTCGAATTCCATCTCGAAATCGTCTTCGAAAAGTGCGTTATCGTTCGACATCTACTTCACTCCCTGTGACTTCTCACAAGCCTAGTTCACTGCGTTCGACACGACGGCTGATTCGGCCTCGGTGCGGACTGCTGCTGTGGTTGCGCCTTGGCGCCAACGCTCAAGCTGAATGCTGCGGCGATTCAGATCGACTTCATCCAGGTCGCGATTGCCGAGCAGGTCAGATGGCTCGGCAATCATCGCCGCCATATTGGTCCGGACTGCACAGCCAAGCGAAGGCAGGTCGCTATTGGATACCGCATCGGTCACATCAAGCTGGGCCAGAGACGGGCATTTCGGAGCGACCGCCTTATAGGTCTTGAACGCCATCACGATCGGCGTGCTCGACCGGCCGTCGGCATCATACGCGGCGCCAAGCAGGTTTTCATAATCGACGCCCGCTTCCCAGGCGAGTTGGCGGACTTCCGCGACAGCTCCGACAGCAAGCTGCGGATTATCCGCTTCGCGCGGCATCGAAATGACCAGCGGCCCATGTCCGACATCTGTATAGGTGTCGAGAAAAGCGCGCACCTTGATCAGCTCCGGCACGCGCAGCTGCGTGTCGCGACTGTCCATTTGAACTTCGAGATATTCAGTGTGCTGTTTGACCCCGATCGCGTTGCGGTCGAGCGTTGTGCCCTGGAAATATTCAGCCGGTGCGTGGCCAGCCGAGCCATTCGACTGACAACCCGCAATCAGCAAGGCTCCGGTAAGTGCGGCACCGATCAGGAGATGTTTCTTGTTCATCATAACCTCACTTATTCCTCGATGAATCCGACAGGGGCGGAATAATTGTCCTTGGACAGGCCTTCGCCGGCTTCGGCATATTGAGCGTTCAGCTTGCCAAAGAAGATGGTCTGCGGATCCGAGGCATTGACGAAACCATCGGCCGGCGTTTTCAGCTCATCTTTCTTGGCGGGGTCGACCAGGTAAGGCGTGATGATCACCACCATCTCGGTTTCTTCATTGATGAAATCGCGCGACTGGAACAGCGATCCGATCACAGGCAGTTTCTTGATCCCTGGCAGCTGGTCGATGGTCTGACGCGAGCGCGACTGGATCAGGCCAGCCAGCATGGTCGAGCCGCCGGATGGCAGTTCCACAACGCTCTCGGCCCGGCGCACGGTCAGCGATGGAATGGTCAGCGTCTGCGCGGTCACAACGTCGCCATCCGCTGTCACTCCGGCCACTGATTGGCCTTGGAAGGCGCCTTGGTTTGAAAGCTCGGAAATCTCAGTCGAAACTTTCAACGAGATCCGGCCTTCGGACAGGACGACGGGCGTGAAAGCCAGGCCGACACCAAATGGTTTGAACTCAATCCCGATACGGCCTTCCTCATCCTGCGACACCGGTACAGGGAATTCACCGCCAGCCAGGAATTTGGCGCTCTCGCCTGAGACCGCCATGATGTTTGGTTCGGCCAGCGTGCGAACAATGCCCACCCGCTCGAGCGCATCGAACCGGGCGCCGAGGGATGACTGCGCGCTGCCGCCAACATAATTGGTATATCCGACTTCCGATGACAGCCCGCCAAGCGAGCTGCCAGCAATGTTGAAGTTGTTCGAGCTGGAAATCTCGAACCGGTTGGAAAATGGCGTCGTCGGCTGCAGACCCGTCAAGGCTTCGCCCTGGCCATTATTGTTCAGACCCAGGAGCGGGTCAAAGAAGAGCGGGCGGCCGCTGCTATCGAGGAGGGCCCCCATCGTCTGACTGGCCAGGTCGCCAAAACTGGTCATGCCGGTCAGGTTGATGCCCAGCTGCTTGACCACAGTGCGCTGCATCTCGACGATGCGCACTTCCAGCATGACCTGGTCCTTGGCCCGCACGGACATCATGTTGACCACTTCCGCGACTTCGCCGGTTTCCGAATAGGTGGCGACCAGGCGCATGACCTGATCCGACTGCACCAGGCTGTCCACGGTGCCGGCCACGATCAGGTTGCCATTTGCGCTTTCAACACTGACCCGGGCGTCAGGGACATAGCGCTCAATCATCTGTTCGATGATGGCGGTGTCTTGATCCACGGTGATTTCGAGATTGATCAGCGGGCGACCGTCCGGACCAAAGACGAAGGCATTGGTCTGGCCGACCTGAACCCCGCGAAAGATGATCCGGCGCGCGGTCTGGACCGTCGCATCAGCGATCAGCGGGTTGGTGATGATGACGTCCGAAGCCGGTCGGTCCAGGTCGATCACGATCGACTTGTTCGTCCCCAGCTTTACAACGCGCGTAACCCCGGTCTCACCGGGGTCGAGCGAGCTGACGCCGATCGGGTTTTCGGCAAACTGAGCCTGTGCCAGCGCACCCATGGGTGCCAGGCCGAGGGCCAGGGTCAGGGTCGCGCCTTTTACAATTGGCGATATCCGCTTCATCAGCTTCCCCCCGCCTCAACTTTATTGCTGCGATAAATCATCACTTTGCTTGAGCCGGTCCGCACGCGATCCAGGGAATCGACATCGGCCAGGGCCTCTCCTTCATTAAATCCAGCATCGGCAACACTGCGCAGGGTCAGCGACAAGGCACCGACGCGGGCGGCGCGGGCCAGCAACTCGGCCTGGGCCTGGGTCAGCTCCATGGTCGCAGTTGACCCGGTCAGGGTCGGAATGCCGTCAACATCGCCAAAGGTCTGGTCAATCGCCAGCACGCGGCCATTCTCGAGAATGGTGGTGGTGACCATGACAGCCGGGGCATCCTCATCACCGCCTACCTGTTCGACCTGCTCGGTCAGAATGATGTCGACGCGATCATCCGGCAGAATGAAACCAGCCGAAGCTGATTCCGGAGAGATCTCGACTGTGACAGCACGTTTGCCGGGCGCGA
This sequence comes from Henriciella sp., assembly GCA_965212615.1. Taxonomy (GTDB): domain Bacteria; phylum Pseudomonadota; class Alphaproteobacteria; order Caulobacterales; family Hyphomonadaceae; genus Henriciella. Next base: position 3,003,087 of record OZ243114.1, on the reverse strand, counting down.
GCAAAGCGGCCATGAAACCGGTTTCGCCCTTCTGCACGATCTTTTGCGGCATGATCGGTTCATCAATGAACATGGCCGTGCGGACAACGCTGCCCGTCAGCTGCTCCATCGCATCCGGCGCAAATTCCTGGCTGAAATATGCTGGATTGATGGTCTCTTCCGGCCAGTTGGCCCAGCGAAAATCGTCTGGGGTCAGCAAGGTGCCGACGCGAAGGTCCCCTTTGGCGACCAGAACTTTCTGCTGAGAAACCTCGACTTCGACAATTCGCTCAACCGTCTCTGTCGGTCCTGTTACAACTGTGGGTTGCTGGCTGGCAATATTGCGAACGAGGAACGCCGCGAGGCCAGCGGCAACGAGCGCAACTGCAAGAATAATGAGTCGCATCGGAGACATGAGAGAGCCCTTTTCCCTACCCGGCCTCTCGATTTGCAGAGGCCAATCCTCCGCAATATTTCATGTCGATGCTAAAGCATGGTTAACTGAATCGGGCGATTTGGCTTAAGAAATCAGTAAGAAGTGGCGACGTCGGAGCGGCGTATAATGCGCCGGCCGCAATCGCGACTCCATACGGAATTCCCTTCCGATCTTCGAAGGTCGCGACCCCGAATCCAGGCGTCACGCCGCGCGGCACAACCCCGCGCAAGATCACGATCAGGATGGTCAGGATGCCGCCCGCCATCGCGGTTGCAACCAGAAATGGAACTGCGCCAGCCGGTCCGAGCCACAGCATCACGGCCGGGATGAATTTCGCATCGCCGCCGCCATAGAAGCCGAGAAAGAACAATCCAACCGAGGCCGCAAAGGCAATCGCGCCGATCAACAGATGCCAGCCAGCGACGTCCCAGCCTGGCGCCGCCAGGATCATGGTTGGCACAAACAGGAAAGCGAGCCAGCCATTCAGCCAGTTCGGAATGGTCAGGGTTTCGATATCGATGAGCGCGGCAAACAGGCAGAGCGCAAAGAAGCTGGCGCCAAACAGAGCGAGGATCATGCCTTCGGTCCTTCTGAAATTGTCTTTGGCCTAGACTATAATGGAAAGGATTTAAGGATCACTTGACGCCCAGAACGAGAGAAGCCGCCGGGCGAACCCGGCGGCTTCCTGCCAAAAACTTGGCTTACCTTTCGGTACCGTCTTACGCCATTTGCTGGGCGACGCGGTCGAAGGTAGAAGAGGTGTTCTCACCAAGAGCGGTAACAGCACCGATGATCGCAACAGCGATCAGAGCAGCAATGAGACCATACTCGATGGCGGTTGCACCTGATTCGTTCTTAAAAAACTTACGCATTGGAAACTCCCACTATGCAGGTTATAGAAGTCCCGGTTTTTCTTGGGTTTGTCCCCGGAACGAGTGTGGTTGTACGCCAACACGCTGAAAATCCAGTGAATCAAAACAGAAAGTTTCTGAACATTCAGCAAGCGTCTGTTAACCCGCGAAGCGAGGCGCGGCAGACGATGTTCAGATACCGACAGGGTCGGCTGGGGCGCCAATAGCGCCGGTCAATTCAATTGGCGATCCTCGTCCCTTGGTAATCGCTTGAGACACAGTTGGAGTGATCGATCCGCGACCATCGCCGCGAGGTTTGGTCATGAGAGCCGCCAGGCAAACCTGGCGGCTCCATGAGGTTTCAAGTCTGTCGAATCAGGCCTAGGCCATCTGAGCCGAGACTTTCTGGAACGTGCTCGACGTATTGTCGCCAAGCGTGGTCAGGGCGCCGATAATCGCAACAGCAATTAAAGCTGCGATGAGCGCGTACTCGATCGCCGTGGCACCTGATTCATTTGAAAAGAATTTTTGCATATAGAGACTCCCACCATGCAAAGGTTATCGTCCCTAGTACCGCTCAAGCTTTCTCGAACGCTGCCACTGTTACAGCGATGGTCTGAACATCTGGTAAATCAAAACCAGAATTTCGCGGTGTTCCGGAAAAAATCTCGTGCCGCCCGCCCCCTATAGACTCTAAAGTCTCGGGCCGGGGTGGCGGCGCCATGTTAGGATTCAAATAACCTTCTTGCGGCAATGATAGCGGCAACTGTTGGAGAATTCCCATGATTTCCATGACCAAGATTGCCGCTTCAGGCCTCGCCGCAGCGCTCATTGCTTTTGCCGCCCAGGCCGGACAAATCACTGTTGAGGCTGGTAAAGCGAAAGCCGTGAAGCTCAAATCAAACGCGGACAGCGTGATTATCGGCAATCCGAATGTTGCGGATGTCGCCGTGCATGATGACAAATTACTGTTCGTGACCGGTAAATCTTTCGGAACGACCAATCTGATGATCTTCGACAAGGACGGCAATACGCTGCACTCCTCGGACGTCGTGGTCACCGCCAATACGGCCACCTGGGTCAGCGTCAAGCGCGCCGGGGCAAACTACACTTATGACTGCGCCCCGTCCTGCCGGCCGACTTTGGCAGCCGGCGATGAAGACACCCATTACGCAAATGTTGGCGAGCAGCTGCTGCTGCAGAAAGAGCTGAACAGCGCCGACTGATGACGCTTCGTCAAAACAGTTTTGCAGGAAGCCGGCCTTGATGGCCGGCTTTTTTTAACGGCGTTGATCAGGGCCTGCCGCTTCAGCCAGGGCCGCAGATTGGGCCGCGACGGCGGCTTCCAGGACATTGTCGACGCTGAGGGAATACAGCGCCTGTTCGTCTTCGCCGACCGCGGCATAGACGTCATCGCCCAGGCGCCACTCAAACGCGCCTGCATCGCGGACCGTAATCGTCCAGCCGGCGCCGGTGCGCGGGAAATAGGTTTCGCCGGCGCTCATATTGCGCGAGCGGAACACAGTGCCGTCCGAGCCGCGCACTTCGATCCAGGCGCTTTCCGTGGCCCGCAGCGAGAATTCCTGTCCCGCATCGACCCGTAAGGCGGCAAAATCGATTTCCTGGACCGTGCTCGGCGCAAGCCGCGCCGAAATGGCAAGCTGGTCGGTTGAAGGCTGTGTCGCAGGTTGCAATAACAGGCTGAGGCCGGTGCCGATAACACCAATCGCAAACACCGCGGCTGCCGCGGCCAGGATCATCCGGGTCGGAACGGTCTTGGCTTCAACCTCGACCGGCATGGCCGAGGCATTGGTAGCGCCGCGACTGGCGGCATAGGCGCTGGCAACTTCTTCTTCAGGCAGGCCGAGAAAGCGGGCATAATTGCGGGCCTGCAGGCGCAGGATACTGTCTGGAATATGCGCGGTTTCCATTTCTTCCAGGGCCGCGAGCGTGTCTTGGGACTGACGGGTCTCACGCGCGACATCGCGCAACTGGAGCGATTTTGCCTCGCGCGCTTCGCGCAGCCGCTCGCCCATCGTTTTCACGATTTCAGCCTCATTCGCGTCGGCAGAAGCAGTTTGCGGCGCGGCGTTCAATTTATCGCTCTGACTCTCAGACATCGTTCAGTATGATACCTTGTAATTCAGCAAGCTCTAACACTCCGTTACGCAATGCTGGGTCCCTGTCTTGCAACAGCCCTGCAAATGCCGGGCCGAATTTGGACAGATCCAGCGAGCGCAGCATCCGCTTAACCGGGCCAATGCCGCCGCCTGGCATGGATAGAGACCGATACCCGAGACCGATCAGACACAGGGCTTCCAGCGGCCGTCCGGCCCCTTCCCCGCAAATCGCCACTGGAATATCCAGCCGCGCGCAGGTCTCTTGCACCTGTTTCAGGAAGCGCATCACCGGCCGACTGACAAACGGATACCGTTCCGAGACCAGCGGCGTCATGCGATCCGCCGCGTGGAAGAATTGCAGCATGTCATTAGTGCCAATCGAGACGAAGTCGACTTCATTGGCAATATCTTCCAGCGCATAAGCAAAAGCCGGGGTTTCCAGCATGGCGCCAATCTTGATCTCGCTCGGGCCTTGATGGCCGCGGGTCTGGCCCCAGCCGGCCTCGTCCAGCAGCAACTCTTTTGCTTCGCGAAACTCATGCGCGCTGGTGACCATCGGGAACATAACCGAAAGCGGCCGAGACTCCGCCGCCCGCAACAGCGCCCGCAACTGGCGGCGAAACAGGCCGGGGCGATCGAGAGCGAACCGGATCGACCGCCAGCCCAGAGCCGGGTTCTCTTCGCGCGCATCATTGAGGTTGGGCAACAATTTGTCGCCGCCAAGATCCAGCGTACGAAAATGCACGGGGCGGCCGTCGGCCGCATCCAGGATCTGGCGATATAGCTCGATCTGATCGTTCACGCTTGGCAGCTTTTCCGACATCAGAAATTGAAACTCGGTCCGGAACAGGCCGATGCCATCCGCACCGGTCTTGTTCAGGTGCTGGGTGTCCAGCCCCAGGCCAGCATTCAACATCAATCGCACCGGTACGCCATCCTTGGATTCAGACGGTTCATCGCGCAGCGCTGCGTACATGGCCTGACGCTCGCTCAGCGTGGCCTGGCGATGGCCATAGGCTTCCAGCAGCTGGTCATCCGGGCGCAAATGGACACGGCCATCCTCGCCATCGACAATGATCTGATCGCCGCGCGAGACATGCGTGAGCAGGCCATCAATACCGCCCACGGTTGGCACACCGAGCCCGCGCGCGACAATCGCCGCGTGGCTGGAAGTTGCGACCTCTTCAAGAATGATCGCGGCATAGCCTGATTGCCCGTAATCCAGGAGTTCAGCTGGCCCGAGGCGGCGCGCGATCAGGACTTCCGGTGCATCTTTATTCGGCTTGCCATTGGCTTGCGGGTCATCTGTGCCGGCCAGCATGCGCAACAGGCGGTTGTCGAGGTCTTCCAGATCATGCAGGCGTTCGCGCAGATACGGGTCCTTGACCTTTTCAAAGCGCGCCCGGTGTTCACGCCGCAGGCGGTCAATCGAGGCCTCTGCAGACAGCCCGCCGCGCACGCCTTCACGCAGCTTCTCTGCCCAGGTCGGGTCGGAGGCCAGCAATTTGTAGGCTTCGATGACCTCGCGCGGTTCGCCCCAGAGGCCGCCAATCTCGGCGGCCAGGAGACGATCAATCGACAGGTGCAGCTCTTCCAGCGCTGATTCGAGGCGATCCTCCTCGATTTCAGGGTCTTCGGCGAAAAAACGCGCCGCTGGAATAACCGGATCGTGCAGGCGCACGCGACCCATGCCGAGCCCGCCGCACAGGCTGCGGCCTTGCAAATTGACTGGCCGCCCGTCCCGGGCCGCGTCGGTTTGTTCCGGGCCGACTTCATCGCTCGGTACAATTTCGGCCAGCACCATGGCGATGGTCTGCAAGCTGTCAATCTCATCGTCCTGATAGGTCCGCTCGGTGCGGTTCTGAACGGTGAGAACCCCGATCACGCGCCCGCCTTTCAGGATCGGCACGCCGAGAAAGGCGTGATAAGGATCTTCGCCGGTTTCGGGGCGATAGGAGAAATTCGGATGCCGCGGAGCGTCCTGAATGGACAACGGCTGCGCAGTTTGCGCAATCTGCCCGACCAGGCCTTCATCAATCGCCAGAAAGGTGCGGTGGATCGCGTCTTGGCGCAGCCCTTCAGTGGCGATCAGCTCCAACCGCTCATCATCTGTGCGGCGATAGACCGAGCACACGTCCGCCACCATCGTGCCAGCGATCAGGCGCACGACTTTCATCAGCCGCGCTTCTGTATCGGCCTCTGCGGCCATGACAGACCGCAAGCGGTTCATCAATAACCGGGGGATGGAAAAGCTATCAGGCATGCAAGAGCCCAGATGGGGCCTTCAGCTAGGCCGCGTCAAGGTCAAACGCCGTGTGAAGCGCGCGAACCGCAAGTTCAGTATAATCCGCATCGATGAGGACCGAAATCTTGATTTCAGAGGTCGAGATGACATCAATATTGATATTCTTGGCCGCCAGGGCTTCAAACATGGTCTCGGCGACCCCGGTATGCGACTTCATGCCGACTCCGACGACCGAGACTTTGGCGACATCGCGGGCGACATCCATTTTGTCGAATGAAACCGTCTCGCGATTGGCGTCCAGCACACGCTGCGCCTTCTCGCTGTCGCCGCTGGTGCAGGTAAACACCATATTGGCCCGGTCTTCGCCGCGGGCATTGGCCTGGACGATCATGTCGACATTGACGCCTTCCCGCGCCAGCAGGGCAAACAGATTGGCCGATGTGCCCGGCTTGTCTTCCATGCCGTAAAGCGTGACCTTCGCCTCGTCGCGTGAATAAGTGACCCCGTTTACGACCTGTTTTTCCACGATCTCATCCTCATTACAGATCCAGGTCCCGGGATTGTCATCCTCCGGCCCAGAAAAACTAGACAGCACCCGCAAGGGCACCTGATGGTTCATTGCCAGCTCGACCGAGCGGGTTTGCAGCACTTTCGCGCCAAGCGAGGCCATTTCCAGCATCTCTTCATACGAGACCCGCTGCAGCCGCCGCGCTTGCGGCACAATGCGCGGATCGGTGGTGTAGACGCCGTCGACATCGGTATAGATATCGCACGGCACAGACCCAAGCGCGGCGGCCACAGCCACCGCTGTCGTATCCGAGCCGCCGCGACCAAGCGTCGAGACCCGGCCTTCCTCGGTGACGCCCTGGAAGCCGGCGATCACAGCCACCTGGCCGCCATCAATCGCGGCGCCGAGCCCGCTATCTTCGTCAAAGCCGTCAATTCGCGCAGCACCATGGCCTTCGCGGGTTTTCATCCGCATCTGCCAGCCAAGCCAGCTGCGCGCATCGAGCCCGCGCTTGCGCAGCGACAAAGCAAGCAGGCCAGACGTGACCTGTTCGCCGGAAGCGACAACGACATCATATTCATCATCGAACTTGTCGCCGTTGACATCCTCGCCCGCGGCGCCTTTGGCCAGGCCGACCAGTTTATTCGTCTCACCCGCCATGGCCGAGACGATGACGGCCAGTTTCTCGCCTTTGGAGGCCCGGTGCGCAACGATATCAGCGACGTGCGAGATCCGTTCCAGATCCGCCACCGAGGTGCCGCCAAATTTCAATACAGTGCGCGCCATTGCCGCCTCGTCAAAATCTACCATTTAAGCTCAATTGGACAGGCGCTTCCTTAAAGGGATGAGCGCGAAACCGCAATCAGGATTGCTATACTCATGACAGAGACTGCTGCAACCGTTTCAGATACAACGTTTCGGCCGAGCCTGGACCCGGACGAGGTCGCCAAATTCACCGCCATGGCAGCGGAATGGTGGGACCCGAAAGGCAAGTTCCGGCCCTTGCACAGGTTCAACCCGGTCCGCCTCGGCTTCATTCGCGACACGCTCGAGGCGCATTTCCGGCTCAGCCCATCAGCGCGGCGCCCATTCGAAGGCCTGCGCGTGCTCGACATTGGCTGCGGCGGCGGCCTGGTCAGCGAGCCGATGACGCGGCTCGGCGCTGCGGTGACAGCCGTGGATGCGAGCGAAGCGAATATCAAGACCGCGATGGCACATGCCCAACAAGGCGGGCTCGAGATTGATTTTCGCGCCGGCACTGTCGAAGCCCTGATCGAGCAAGGCGAAGCGCCGTTCGATGTCGTGCTTAATCTTGAAGTAGTCGAACATGTCGCGGATCCGGCCCGGTTCCTGAAGGATTGCGCCAGCCTGGTAAAGCCAGGCGGGGTGATGATCGTGGCGACCCTGAACCGGACTGCAAAAGCCTTCGCCCTGGCCATTGTCGGGGCCGAGTATGTCCTCGGCTGGCTGCCCCGCGGCACGCATGAGTTCGAGAAATTCCTCCGTCCGGAAGAGATCGAAGCGCCAATGTCGGCGGCCGGGCTGACCGTCCAGCCCGCGCAAGGCGTCAGTTTCAACCCGATCACCGATCAGTGGCGTTTGTCAGACGACACCAAGGTCAACTATTTGATGGTTGCGGCGCGCCCGGATGCCTGATCAGGCGACGACTTTGCCGACGCCAGGCGCGGTGCTGGACTACTGGATCAGCGCCGCCAGCGAGGACCATCTGTTCGCCAATCGCCAGCACAAATTATGGTTCACCAAGTCTGCCGCGACGGACACGTCTATCACCCAGCATTTTGCCCAACTGCATGCGGCCCTACAGGCAGGCTTAGCACAGCGCTGGGCGCGCACAGGCGCCCGGTCGCGCCTGGCCGCGATCATCGTGCTCGATCAGTTCAGCCGTAACATGTTTCGCAGCACGGCGGCGGCGTTTGCCAGCGATGCCATCGCCCTGCGCCTCGCCAGGGACGGGGTCGGCCTGGGCCAGGATCAGGCCCTGACCGAGATTGAACGATCCTTCTTCTACCTGCCTTTTGAGCATTCCGAGGCCCTGGCCGATCAGGCCGAAAGCGTGCGCCTGTTCGAGCGCCTAAACGCTCAGGCGCGGCCAGCCTTCCGCCCGATCTGTGCAAGCTCGGTCAAGTATGCGCACAGCCACAGGGACGTGATTGAACAGTTCGGGCGCTTCCCGCACCGCAATGCCATCCTCAAGCGCGAAAACACGCCTGAGGAGGCCGAATACCTGTCCAAACCGGGGGCTGGCTTCTGACGCCTAGCGCACGGGCAGGACGTCCATCAGTTCAACTTCAAAATTCAGCGCCGCATTTGGCGGGATCGGGCCATTGCCGCGCGGGCCATAAGCCAGGTTGGCCGGCACATGGACCAGCCAGCGGTCGCCCGGCTTCATCAGCTGCAAGGCTTCAACCCAGCCCGGGATGACCCGATTGGCCGGGAACATGGCAGCTTCGCCGCGCTGGAAGGCGCTGTCGAACACGTCGCCACCTGCATCAAGGCGGCCTTCATAGAACACCGCAACAAACTCGCCGCCTTGCGGGCTGGCGCCGCTTTCGTCGCCGCTGGCCAGGACCACATATTCGAGCCCGCTGCCGGTCTTCTGCACCTCGGGAAGGTCAGAATTCCAGGGCGTGTATTTCGCCCAGGCATCAGTATCCGTCGGGCGCGGTTCCGGCGCTTTGACAACGTCTTTCAGCTCGACCTGGAACACCAGATCATCGCCTGGCTTGATCAGGCCGCCAGGGCGCGGCTGATCGCCATAAGCAATCTCTGCCGGAATGTAGAACATGAACTGATCGCCCACCGACATCAGTTGCAAGCCTTCGGTCCAGCCGGGGATCACCCGGTTGACCGGGAATGAACTGGTGGTGCCGCGCTCATAAGCGCTGTCAAAAACAGTGCCGTCGACAAGGCGGCCTTCATACAGAACCGAAACCTCGTCCCGTGGCCCGGGTGAAATGCCATCCTCGTCACCTTCGCGCAGCACCACATATTGCAGGCCGCTCTCAGTGGTCTGGATTTCCTCAGCTTGCGCGGGCCAGGGCGTATATTGTTCCCAGGCCTCGAGATTGGATGGAATCGGTTCCGGTGCCTTGCTCACATCCTGCAGCTCGACCCGGAAAATCAGATCATCGCCAGGCTTGATGACACCGCCGGGGCGCGGGAAATCGCCATATCCAAGCTCGGTCGGGATATAGAAAATATACTCATCTCCTGTGGACATCAGCTGCAAGCCTTCAGTCCAGCCGGGGATCACGCCATTGACTTCAAACGAAATAGGCGCGCCGCGCTCATACGAGCTGTCAAACACGGTGCCATCCGTGAGACGACCATCATACATGACCGTTACTTCGTCTTTCGGGCCAGGTGTGACGCCGCCTGCCGCGCCTTCGCGGACGACGACATATTGCAGGCCGGTTTCCGTCGTCTGCACGCCCTCGGCTTCAGGGTCCCAGGGGATATAGGTTGCTAGAGGATCATTCGGGTCCATGGTTTCTCCACCACATGCTGCGAGTATCAGGCCGCCAAGGGCCGCAAACAGTTTGCGCAAGACTTGCACCTCCTGAAACAAATTCGGGGCGTATGTAGGCCGGAAGCGCCTGACTGTCACCTAGGGAAGCTGGTAATTCTGAGCCCCTGATGCGCTGGTGAAGATCAACGTATCAACGGAGGATTGAACCTTCACATTGACCCGATTGGTCTGGCGCGGAATCGCGTCCATCAGCACGGTCTGGGTGATGGCAATATCAGCGACGCCGGGCGGGATCAGGCCTTCCTGATAGACCCAGTAATAACCGCGTTCGACTTCGCCGCCGAGCAGGGTCAAGGCCACGGTCTCGCCAGAGGCGGCATTAGCGATCGCAAACCGGCTAGCGACATAAGTGGCAAACTTTGCCTGCGCCGCTTGATCCCCGACCAGGTCAGCGCGCGCCCCCAGCACCGACATCAGCGTGCTTTCGGCATCATGAATGCTGAGGCGATGGGCCACTTCCACCCGGCAAGGCCCCTCCAGACAGGAGGCGCCGGCGCCGGTCTTGACGGTGATTTCCGTCAGCCCGACCGCCTGCTCATGCGCATGCGCCGGGCTGAGCATCAGGCTCAGGCCGGCCGCACTGATGGCTAGGAGGCGAAGCAAGGCGCGCCGCATCTATTCGCGCGCCGCTGCCTTGTTCTCTGAATCCTCGGTGACTTCGTCGGTGAGCAATTCGGTCTTGATGTCCTGCATGATGTCTCGGCGATCGAAGGTAAATGGGTTCTTGAACTTGAAGGCCTCGACACGCGAAGGCGTCAGGCGGCGTGGATAATAATTGTTTTCAAGATCAGCGTCAGCTGTTTCCCAGTTCGGGTCAACAATGATCTGCTTCAGCACGCGGCCCTTCTCGAACACTAGCAGCTTCGAGACCTTGTGCGGATTGCGGCGCCAGATCTCAGCCGGGATATACATCCGCTCGGTCGAGCCATCGACGAATTCGAGACCAAGGATGATCGGCATGACCAGACCGCCAACATTAGAGAATTCCAGAGCATAATATTCTGCGTCTTCCGCCACGGCCCGGTGGAACACGTCCCGCTCGATCGGATCGAAGCCTTCGAGCAATTCCATATAATCGTTCCGTTCCTTGTTGGTGACAGTGTAGATGTCATTGTCATCATAGAAATCGCGAATGTCCGGATGCCGCTCGACCCAGGTCTGCAGGCCTTCGGCTTGATTGGCGAGGACACCGACCTTGTCCGGCTCGCTCAGCACATCATTGCGGTGGCGCGCCAGATCAATGTCCGGATTCTCGCTGTCCATTTCCATGTGGAAGACCCGGTCGAGCGAGATATCGACATGATCGGTGGTGTAGAACCAGCCGTGCCAGAACCAGTCGAGATCGACCCCGGAGGCTTCTTCCATGGTCCGGAAGAAGTCGCTCGGCGTCGGCCGTTTGAACTTCCACCGGCGCGAATATTCGCGGAAGGCAAAATCGAATTTTTCGCGACCGAGAATGGTCTCGCGCAGGATATGCAGCGCTGCGGACGGCTTGCCATAGGCGTTCGGGCCGAGCTGGAGCACACTGTCAGACTGGGTCATGATCGGCACTTGCTCGTCCGAGACCATGTAGAAGACCAGGTCACGCGGCAGCGACCGTGTCCACGGGATGTTGGGGTCCCATTCATACCCAGCGACACTGTCGAGGAAACTGTTCAGGCCTTCATCCATCCAGGTCCATTGGCGCTCATCGGAATTCACCACCATCGGGAAATAGATGTGCCCGATCTCATGGATGACCACACCGATCAGGAAGCGTTTCTCGGCCATCGTATAGGTGCGGCTGCCATCATCTTGCAGCGTCGTGCGCGGGCCATTGAACGTGATCATCGGATATTCCATCCCGCCGACCGGCCCGTTCACCGATTGCGAGGTGGGATAGGGATAATCAAACGCAAACCGGTTATACACATCCATGGTGTGAATGACCGCAGCGGTCGAATATTTCTGCCACAGCTCGCCGCCTTCCTTTGGATAGAAGGACATGGCCATGACATTCTCGAACGCGGCGCCGGGCTGATTGAAGCCTTGCGCGTCCCAGGCAAACTTGCGCGAGCTGGCCCAGGCAAAGTCACGGACATTCTCAGCCTCGAAGCGCCAGGTCTTGGTGCCGGTCGGGTTTGATTGTTCATTGGCCTCGGCCTCTTCCGGGGTCACGACAAAGACCGGCCGGTCGGCATTTCGAGCCTGATTGAGACGCCGGCGCTGTGTCGAGGTCAGCACTTGCCGCGAGTTCTGCAGGACGCCAGTCGAGGAGACGATATGGTCATCCGGCACCGTGATCTCGACCTCATAATCGCCGAATTCCAGCGTGAACTCACCGCTGCCAAGGAATTCCTTATTGTGCCAGCCTTCATAATCGGAATAGGCGACCATGCGCGGGAACCATTGCGCGACCAGGAAGATGTCATTGCCGCCATCGCGCGGATCGTCCGGGAAATGCTCGTATCCGGCGCGCCCGCCCATCGCATCCTGTTCGACCAGATTATAGGCCCAGTCGATCTGGAACGTGGTTGATTGCCCGGGGCGAAGAGGCTGCGACAGGTCAATGCGCATCAAGGTGCCGACAATCGTGTTGGGCAAAGCCCGCCCGCCCGCATCAGCGACGCGGGTAATGTCATAGCCATAGTCATTGTCGGCCTGCGATTGCATACGGCGCAGCGAGCTCAGCTGAATTTGCGGCTTCAGCGCCATCCGCTGGTTGACCGAGCCGGGTTCCTTGGCCGTGAAGGTGCGGGTCATCTCTGCAATCGAGTCTTCCCGAAACCGGTTCTGGTCCAGCTGCAGCCAGAGATAACGCAGCGTATCTGGCGAATTATTGGTATAGGTCACAGTCTGCGAAGCAGAGATCCGGCGCGCCGACTCATCCAGGCTCACCTCAATCGCATAATCCGCTTCCTGCTGCCAGTATTCATGGCCCGGCTCGCCTGCCGCATTGCGATAGGTGTTCGGGGTTGGCAAGACCTCATCCAGCTGGCGAAACTTGTCGACAAAATCGCCCTTGGTTTGTTGCACACCTTGTGCTGTCGCCCCCGAGACGGTGAGTACAGCCCCAAACGCCGCCAGTAGAATTCGCATTTTCAGCCCTGATCGTTAAGTCATACAGAGCTGTCAGTTTGAGCGCGGATTCTCTAACCAAGGTTTAATAAGTTAACCATAGCGGCAAAAAAATTTACCTAATTGCAGACGAAATCGTATTGGTTCGCGGCGGGTAGCCAGCCTGCCCCAGCGCATCGATGACTTCCTGTGTGTGCTGGGCGTCGCGGGTCTCCATCAGGATATCAAACTCCGCCCCTTTGGCCGGCACATCAAGGGCAATGCGATTGTGCGCGACTTCCATGATATTGGCGCCGGCATCCCCGATCACCTTTGATACCAGGGCCAGAAGGCCCGGCCGGTCATCGCCGACAATGCGAATATTGACCAGACGATTGTCGCGCACCAGCGAGCGCGTCAGCACAGAGGCCAGCAAGCGCGTATCGATATTGCCACCGCACAGGATCACCCCGACCCGGCGCCCGGCAAATTTCGACGGATGCGCCAGCATGGCCGCCAGTCCAGCGGCGCCAGCGCCTTCGGACACGGTTTTCTCGATATCGACAAATAGCGTGATCGCCCGCTCGATATGTTCTTCCTCGACCAGCACGACATCATCAACCAGTTCACGAACGACCCGTTCGGTCAGGTCGCCGACATCCTTCACTGCAATGCCTTCAGCAATACTGGCGCCGCCCGTGGTCGGCTCACGCCCCTCCAGACGCGCGCGCATGCCGGCATACATCGAGGCTTCAACCCCAACCACCCGCAGAAAGCGATTATGCGCCTTGGCCGCGGTCGCCATGCCAGAGATCAGGCCGCCGCCGCCAATCGGGACGATCAGCGTGTCGAGCTCTGGCTGGTCTTCCAGCATTTCCAGCGCCGCGGTGCCTTGGCCAGCCATGATCTCAGGGTCATCAAACGGATGAATCCAGGTCAGGCCTTCGCGCTGGCGCACCGCTTGCGCGTGGGCATTGGCTTCATCAAATGTATGGCCTTCGAGCAGCACGCGGGCGCCGAATGCGCGGGTGTGCTCGACTTTGTTGAACGGCGTTGTCACCGGCATCACAATGGTTACCGGAATGCCGAGCCGGCGGCCATGATAAGCCACCCCTTGCGCATGATTGCCGGCCGAGGCGGCAATCACACCAGCCTTCTTCTGCTCATCTGACAGCCGCGCCAGCTTGTTCAGCGCGCCGCGTTCCTTGAACGCCCCGGTGAATTGCAGATTCTCGAACTTCACCCAGACCTCGGCGCCGGTAATTTCCGACAATGTCTTGGACAGGCGCATTGGCGTGCGCTCGATCTGGCCTGCCAGGACTTTGGCGGCGTCACGGACATCTTCTATCGAGATCGGTAATTTGGTGCTCATCTTGGGTCTTCATCTCAGTGTCAGCGCGCACTCCTAGTGCGGGCGGCCGAAAAATGGAAGCTTTCAATCTATAAAGACAAGGTTTAGCAGAGCCTGAATGAGCATTGCAGCCACAGATCTGGTCGTGATTGGCGTCATACTTGGCGCCCATGGCGTGCGCGGAGATGTCCGCGTCAAAAGCTTCACCGCCGAGCCGGACGCCGTATTTGATTATGCCCCATTCCTGTCCGCGACGGGCGAGGTGCTGATCGATCCTGTGCGGGCACGCCCGGCCAAGGATCATTACATCGTCACCCCCGATACGCCGCGCCAGAAGGAAGACTGGGACCAGCTGAAAAGCACCAAACTCTATGTCCCGCGCAGCGCCCTGCCGGAACCGGAAGCGGACGAATATTACATTGACGACCTGGTCGGCCTGGACGTGTTCGCCGGCGGCGAAGCCCCGATTGGCCGGGTCAAAGCCGTGCTCAATCACGGCGCCAGTGACTTGCTCGAAATCCAGCCGAAACCGTCCGGCAAGCCGGTTCTGGTGCCATTCACGCTCGAGGATGTCCCGCTCGTCGATCTCGGCAAGAACCGGATCGTGGTCGCCAATTACGAGGTCTGGGCCGACGACTCAAAGCCGCCAAAAGACGCTTAGGCGAAAATCTCGGATGCGTTGGCGCGCTCGAGGAAGGCTTCGAGCCCGTCAGCCGATTTCGCGCCTTGGACCGCCGCCAGCACGGATTTGAATGCCCGGGCGGCATAATGCTGCGTCACCTGTTCATACACTTTGCCGTCAACTTTCAGCGACGCCCGTTCGGCCTTCGCTTCAGCCGCGTCCATATTGGCTTTCGCCCAGGGCAGATAGGTGACAGCGACTTCGTCACGGAACAGCGGCAGCAAGGTCTCTTCGAGCTCGCTCAGCGGTGCGAACGGCCCGCCTGCCTTAGGCGCGTCCATGAATTCACTCCAGGCCGTCACGAACGGTGCTTGCGCCCGCAGCCAGTCGCCGGGCGTCGGGTCCATCAGCAATTGCGCGACCTGGCCCGCCAGGGCGAAGTCAGCCGCAGACGGGCGCCCGCCAAACAGGAAAAGCGACTTTTCCAGATGCGCATTGAGCAGGGTGAAGAAACGCTCGAAGCTCGGCTTCAGGGTTTTCTCGTTTTTCTTTTCGACGCCGACCAGTGGCAGACGATCGCGCATGCGTTTGACGATCTGGTCGCGGGTCTTCTTTTTTGCTCGCGGCAGGTCGCCATCGAGCAATTGTTCCATAGTCCGCTCACCCGCGAGCTCGCGATCCGGCTTCTGACCCCAGCGATTGAAGAACATCAGCTTGTTCAGCCATTCATCGGCATAATCTTCCAGCAGCAGCGCCAGGGCGGCGCAAGCTGGATCATCCGGCACGGCCGATGGCTCGGCGTGGTCGGCTTCGACCGTGGCAAGAATGCTGGTGGAGTCCTGATTGGCCGGACGGTTTGGCGACACGAGCAGCGGCACGGTCGGCACGCGCGCCAGGGCGGCAAACTCTTCCTCTGTCGCTTTGCTGCGGCCGATCCACTCAAAATCGACGCCCTTATAGCGCAGGAAGGAACGCACCTTGACTGAGTATGGAGAAGTTTCGGCCCCGAATAAGCGGTAAGCGGTCATAACAAGTCTCTTTCGATTCAAGCGCGTCATCTAAGACATGCGCGCCGCACTGCCAAGACCGATTAAGCGGTGACGCGGCAAGGGGAAACCGCGCCACCCATTTCGCAAGCCGGTCCTAGGCTGGCTTACGGAATTTCAGCGTCATGCGATTGGACTCGCCCACCGCTTCATAGGCAGCCCGCTCAGGCGTGCCTTCTTCGGTGCCAACCAGAACCGGTGGCAAACGCCAGACAAATTCTTCTTCGCTCGGCACATCCGCCGGATTGGCATTCAGATCGCTTGAATCGACCAGTTCGAAACCCGCGCCCTCGAAAGCTGCAATCAAGGCGGCTTCCTTCAAATAGCCATTCGACCCGTCGGCCCATTCATCGCTATTCTCATCCGGGGCGCGGTGCTGAACCACACCGACAATACCGCCTGGCTTGAGCACGCGATAGGTTTCGGCCAGCGTGTCGCCCATATAATTGGTCTCATCGGTGCTGAACCGGTTGAGATTATGCAGGGCGCGGATGAACAGGACTGCATCGAGCTTGTCCGAGGCTGCTTCCGGCATTTTGGTCAGCTGGTAAGACTTGATCTTGGCGCTGCCTTCAATGCCCCATTCCGCGGCCTGGTTCGGCCAGTTGGCCGTGCCTTCGATGCGGGTCGCAGCCCATTCCTCGCCAAAGCCGAATAGCGGCCAGAGCTCATCTGGGTAATGGGCCCCGACAAGCGCCCCCTCTTCGCCGAGATAAGGCAGCAGGATTTTGGAATACCAACCACCGCCCGGCAAGGCTTCGGCAACTTTCATGCCTGGCTCAATGCCAAAGAAAGCGAGGGTCTCAGCCGGGTTGCGGGCGCCATAGCGCGCTCTGACATCATCGGGCTGGGCTTCGAGAATGGCCGCCAGTTTGGCTGCAGAGGTGATCTCAGCCACGTCTTCAACCACGGCCTGGGCCGATTCTTCGACTTTTTCCTCAACCACTTCAGTGGTGACCTCGACCACGACCACTTCGGGCTCTTCCGTGACCGCCGTCTCATCCGTGCCGGTATAATTATCAAGCGCCGTACAGCCGCCCAGAACCAGAGCCAGCGCTGCGCTGGCCCCCGCCAAAGAGTATTTTGATTTAAGCATAGAATTCATCACCAACGCCTCCCTTCATGCGTCATGCGAAATGTCTTAACGCAGAATAATTCGCCTGTCGCGTGTTTATCGACAAACAATACAAGAAATGTCCTCACAGTTCCGTGATACCTGACACAGATTGTCAGCAGTCCCGGCTTTTCAGGCCGAGAATCGGCAATTAGCGTCACCGCCGAAGGAGACACATTATGGACCCGCTCGCTCAAATCGCTGAAGCCCAGCCTTATTCCAAATTGCTGGGGATCAAACTGCTCGAAGCCACCGCGGACAAGGTGGTCGGCGAACTCCTGGTACGCGAAGAATTGTGCACGGCCGGCGGCACCATGCATGGCGGCGCGATGATGAGTTTTTGCGACGTGCTCGGCGCCACTGGCGCCTGGCTCGCCATCCCTGACGGGGCCAAGGGAACGACCACGATTGAGAGCAATACCGCGTTTCTCAGCGGCCCGCCCGCTGGCACACTTGTCACCGGTATTTCAACGCCCGTTCGAATTGGCCGCCGCCTGTCGGTCTGGCAGACCGAGGTCACCGACCCGAACGGCAAGAAAGTGTGCCTGGTCACACAAACGCAATTGGTGCTCTAGATCGCGGCTGCAGCCGGGATTTGACCGCTAAAACCAGGCTCGCTAGGCAAGCACCCAGTCTGGTGCAGGGAGCGATAAGCCATGTCGAAAACCGTATTCGTCACGGGCGGCGCCGGTTATGTTGGCAGCCATTGCGCCAAGGCCTTTGCCGAGGCGGGCTGGACCGTCATCACTTATGACAATCTCTCTCGCGGCCATCGCGACCTGGTCAAATGGGGCGAGCTGATCGAGGGCGACATTCTCGACCGCGATCATCTGACCGAGACCCTGACCCGTATCCGGCCCGACGCTGTCGCGCATTTCGCCGCCTTCGCCTATGTCGCTGAATCGATGGCAGAGCCGGCCATGTATTATCGCAACAATGTTGTCGGCACGATGAACCTGCTCGATGCCATGGTCGCTGCCGGGGTCCAGCAAATGGTGTTCTCCTCGTCCTGTGCGACGTACGGTATCAGCAATGACCTGATCACCGAGGACACGGCGCAAAACCCGATCAACCCATATGGCGAGACCAAGAAGATCTGCGAACAGATGATCCGCGATTATGGCGCGGCGCATGCGCTTCGCTCGGTCATTCTGCGCTATTTCAATGCCGCTGGCTGCGACCCCGAGGGGCAGACCGGCGAGCGCCATGATCCAGAGCCACATGTCATCCCGCTGGCCATTCGCGGCGCTATGGACGGCACCTTCACCTTCAACATTTTCGGCGGTGATTATGACACGCCGGATGGCACCTGCGTGCGCGACTATGTGCACGTGACCGATCTCGCCGACGCGCATGGCCGCGCGCTTGATTATCTGGCCGGTGGCGGCGCCAGCGAGATCTTCAATCTCGGCACCGGCCAGGGCGCCAGCGTTATGGACCTGGCCGATGCGGTTTCAAACGTGGCCGGAAAACAGGTGCCTCGCATCATCGCTGAGCGCCGCCCCGGCGACCCGCCAATCCTGGTCGCCAGTGCCGACAAGGCCAAGGCTGTGCTTGGCTGGGAGCCGAAACTTTCCGACCTGAGTACCATCCTGACCACGGCCTGGGCCTGGTTCCAGCGCGAGGCCCAGGACTAACCCTCCCCGGCGTCCGGCTTGACGCCTGCGCGTGGCTGGCGCTTGATCTGAAAAAAAGCAAGCAGACGCCGATGGGCGCAGGGAGGCCTTATGCAAATTTCCAAAGACACACCCGTCATCGTCACAGGCGGCGCCAGCGGCCTGGGCAGAGCCACCGCCGAAGCCTTTGCCGCCGCCGGCGCCCCTGTGGCGATCTTCGACATCAATGATGAGGCCGGAAACCAGGTCGCGAAGGCCATTGGCGGCCAGTTCTGTCATGTCGACATTCTCGATGAGGCTTCGGTCGTCGCCGGCTTTGAACAGGCCCGCGCCGCACATGGCCAGGAACGGGTCTGCGTGCATTGCGCGATGGCCTCGAAAGGCGGCAAGACGCTGGCCTTCGATAAACAGTCCGGCGGTTATAAACGGCTGTCGACTGAGGATTATGAATGGGGCGTCAAAGGCGTCCTGGTCGCATCTTATCGGATTGCCTCGCATGCTGCGCTCGGCATGGCCGGCCTCGAGCCGCTGGAGGATGGCGAACGCGGGGTGATCACGCTGACCGCTTCGGTCGCGGCGCAAGACGCGCAGATCGGCCAGATCGTCTATGGCTCGGCCAAGGCTGGCGTCAACGGCCTGGTCCTGCCGATGGCGCGCGATCTGATGAATATCGGCATCCGCGTCAATTCGATCATGCCTGGCATCTTCGCCACGCCGCTGATGCTGGGGGCGCCGCAGCCAGTACTCGACAGCCTGGCTGCGTCAGTGCCGTTCCCGAAACGGCTCGGCAAACCGGACGAGTTTGGCTCACTGGCGCTGGAGCTGGCCCGCAATGGCTATTTCAACGGCCAGAACATTCGCCTTGACGGCGCCATCCGTATGGCCCCGCGCTAAGCGGCGCGACTACACAGTCTTGCTTGCCCAGAGGGCCTGATCTGGGTATGCCGCGCAGATGTCCCAGCCTCAAAATATCCTCGCTTATTGCGACAAGATGTTCACGCCGTCAGAGAGCTTCATTCCGCGCGGCTATTCGGCTTTCAGTCGGCTGCGTCCGATCTATATCGGCCACACCATCAATGGCCCGGTGCCCGACGGCGCTGAGGCCATCGATCTCTCCGATCTGCACGGGGCGGGCGGGGTCGCCGGGTTCAAGCAGTTCGGGATGATTTCAGCCAAGCTCGAACAGACCCTGCGCGAGCTCAATCCGATCGCCATTCATGCCAGTTTCGGCAAGTCCGGCACTTATGCCCTGCCGCTGGCGCAAAGGCTCGGCCTACCGCTGGCCGTGACCTATTATGGCGGCGATGCGACCAAGACCTCGAACACCAAGGATTCCATGTTCCGGGTCTATAATCGCCGCCGGCAAAAACTCTGGGACAAGGCCGACCTGATCCTGCCTTGCTCTGACTTCATCCGCCGCGAACTGCTGGCCAAGGGCGCGCCTGAGGCGAAAATGGTGGTCCATCACAACACGGCAGACCCGGCCAAGTTCCAACCTGGCGAGAAGCAGAACCTGCTGGTCTTTGCCGGGCGCTGGTCGCCAAAGAAAGGCATCGACACGCTGATTGATGCGCTCACCCGTCTTGGCGCGCAGCTGGACGGCTGGACCGTGCGCCTGTGCGGCAACAAGCCGGAAGGCGGGCGCGACGGGTTCGAGCAGAGCCTGCATGACAAGCTCGCCGCCTCAGGCCTGCAGGTCGAGCTGGCCGGCTGGGTCCCGGCCGACGAGATGCCGCAACACTGGGCCGCAGCAAAGATTGCCTGCGTCCCCTCCAAACGCGCCCCGTCGGGGGATGCAGAAGGCCTGCCGCTGGTCTGTATCGAGGCAATGCTGTCCGGCTGCGCCCTTGCTGCAACCCGCCATTCCGGCATCGTCGAATGCGTCCGCGATGGCCAAACCGGCTATCTCTGCGAGGAAGGCGATGCGACGGCGCTGGCGGATAATCTTGCCAAGATGCTCGCCGATCCGGCTGCCACCGCGGCCATGGGCGAGGCTGGCCGGGCCCTGGCGCTGGACCAGTTCAACCTGCAGACTCAGAGCCGCAAGCTGGAAGACCACCTATTGCGGATTGCCGGGCAGCTCTGACACATCTGCAAGATCGTCCCGCAGCGAGATCACAATTGCCTCACACCGTTTCGAAATGCGGCAACCCCAGTGCTTCGCGATACGAGCGGTGGAAATGGTGCAAGACCGGCTCATTGCGGCCAAACAGGGCTTCGCCGGCAAGATTGCTTTCCGCCGCCTGTTGCTGGTACTCGCCCATGACATAATCCTCATACTCGATGGTGCTGGTAAACACTTCCAGCGAGGCCTCGATAGAGGGTGAGCGCTCGGCGCCTTGCTGGAACTTGTACGTATCCTTGACCGCTTGCTCGCGGGCCGCCTCATCCATGGCCACAGCGTTTTCATAAGCCTGCGGGGTGAAATAGATCGAGACTTGCGAAATCGATCGGCCCGGCGTGTCAGGGTCCGGATAGATCCGCACCAGCGAAATCGTGTCGCCCGTCCAGAACATCTGGATATTGGGGAAGAAATGATACCCGACAAAGGTGGCAAACTGGATTTGCCACTCCGCTTCAGGCCGCTGGCGCATCTGCTCAATCGCCCGGCTCGCCGTGGTGAAGCGGTGATGCCGGCCGAATTCCTCCAGATGCGTATTATTGCCAATGAACAGCTGGCCAAGCGTGTTCTTGTGCAGTTTCTGGAAGTGATAGGTTTCGCCGAACGTGTCATTGGCGAGCTTCCAATTGAGCTTCATGTCGATCGTCTTATTCGCCCCATAGACATATTGGTCGAGCCCGATCGAGGATAATTCCGCCAGCAAAGGCGGGCTGAGCAGCGCTTCGAGATCAAGCTCAGCCTCTGGCTTGGGGTGGACAAATAACAGCCCCGCGGCCTCGACTGCTGGCAGCTCGATCAGGCCGCGGCAGGATTTGTCGACATCGCCAAAATCGTCCTGATCAGCAATTGCGACCAGGTCGCCGGAGGTCGAATAAGACCAGGCATGGAAGGGACAGACAAACAGTTTGCGCTGTCCGCGTGGTTCGGTCTCGACCCGGGTGGCGCGGTGCCGGCAGATATTCAGGAAGGCTCTGAACCTGCCGGATTTATCCCGCGTGGCGATGATCGGCACGCCAAAATCATTCAGGGTGAGGAAGCTGTTCGGTTCGGGCAGGTCGCCAGACAGACCAATCATCTGAGGGTGATTTTGAAAGAATTGGTCCCATTCCTGTGCAGCCAGGTCCGGGTCGGCATAGATCGAGGTGGGCACCCTGTATTGCACCCCTGCATCGGCATTGGCGCCGCGATCGATCTGACGGAGCAATTCCTTCAGAATGCTGACTTGAAGCTGCTGATCCACGCTCTTCCTCCCTGACATCCCCTCTGGTTTTTCTTGTTTGCATGCCCAAACTTCCGTCGCGGAAGTAAACGTGACGGCGGCGTCAATTTTATCACGGGCAGTGCTGGCGGTCGCGGTGTGCGCGCCCCTGTCATCCCTCAAGGCCCTCATCCTGAGCGAAGTCTGCCGCCGGCTCGATCGGGGGGCGAAGGATCGGGGCCGGGTTTCCCAGGCCCCTGCTCCCCGCCCAATCCAGCCGTTCCGGACTAGCCTCTGATGCAGCGGAGATGGGGAGGAGTATAGGCGAGGTTTGAGGGGTGGGGATTGAGGGGAGGAAAACGCCCCCGCCTTGCCAACGCAAGTTGGTACCCATGGCGGCTGGCTGACTGGGGCCCTCAACCGCGATGGGTCCTGACTTGCGTCAGGAGCGCGGGGGAGAGAGGCGGGATGAAGCCCCGCCCGGATCAATCAATTGCCAGATAAGCGCAGGCCAGCTCGGTCAGGTTGTGCGACAGCTGGGCCAGGTCTTCACGATGGGTGATCTCATATTCGGAAGTCTCGGTCACCGCCCCGGCCCCGGCAAAGAAGGTATCCCTGAACGTCGCGGTCGCAGCGCGGAGGATGAACTGGCATCTGTGATTGAGCTCATCCGGTGCATGCTTAGACCCGGTCAGACGCCCGGCCAGCCATTCAGCCGAGATCGCCCGGGCCCGGGTCATCAGCTCAAATGAGGGCGCATCATTCAAATGGTTCGCAGCGCGCATCAGATGGATGTGGTCGAGCGTGAAATGCATCAGGTCGGTGAGGTATTTTTCCAGCACCTGGCGATCGCTCATGGCTGGCGGAAAGTCGGCCTCAATGGTCAGGGTGCGCACCTTGCTGCTATTATAGAAGCGTTGGAACGCAGCCCGCAGGACATCATCCTTGTCCTTGAACCTGCGATAGATCGCGCCAGTCGTCAGCCCGGCCTCGCGCGCCAGCTCCGAGACGGTCAGATCCGCAAACGGTTTTCGCGCCAACAGGGTCTCCAGCGCATCAAGCAGAGCCTGCTCGGTCTTCAGCGCACGCGCTTGCTTCGGTCGATGACTGATTGAGGGGTCTGACACGCCGTCCTCCATGAGTTTCAGATTCGGGTCTTGATAACATCATTCTAAAATGATAACAATATTATCATTATCAAAATAGGAGCCCCGAAATGGACAATGGACCCACCCCGTCAGGCAAGCTGATTTTCGAGAAAAACGGACCGATCACACGGATCACCTTGAACCGCCCGGACATTCACAATGCCCTCGATCGCGAGCTGTCGCAGGACTTGCAGGATGCGATCAAGGCCGTGGATGATGACCGCGAATGCCAGATCATGGTACTAACCGGCGCCGGCAACACGTTCTGCACCGGCGACGATATCAAGGAATTCAATCAGTGGCAGCAATCCGACACGGAATGGCAGGTGCGTCGCTATCAGCAGACCGCGCGGCTCCTTGAAAATCTCAAGCCGGTCACCATCGCCCTCGTCGATGGGGTCTGCACTGGCGGCGGTCTGGAGCTGACCCTGGCCTCGGATTTCGTGATCGCGACCAACCGCTCGCGCTGGGGCATGCCGGAAATCAACTGGGATATCACCCCGGGCTGGGGCGGGACTGGCAAAATCGGTAAATTCGCCGGGCGCCGCAAGGCGCTTGAATGGAACCTGCTGGGCACCTTGTTCAGCGCCGAGAAGGCGGAACGATATGATCTCGTCAACCGACTGGTTGAACCCGAACAGCTGGAGGCCGAAGGCGAGAAACTGATCGAAATCCTGATGTCGAAGAATCCGCGCACGGTCTATCTCACCAAATATTGCGTCAAGCAAAGCGCCGACCTCGATATGAGCATGGTGATGGCATTTGAAGGCACCCCGCAACGCCTGAGCCTGAAAGAGGCGCAAGGCATTGCCGACTTTGTTGAAACCGACTCGCGCAATGAAAGACGCAAGCTGCTGTCAGGCTATTGGTACGACTAGGTAAAACTCGCCCATAAAAAAGCCCCGGGCCAGCTGGCCCGGGGCAATTGTTTTGTGCCAGCGATCCCGCGTCTAAGCGGCGTCAGCCTTGCCTTCGATCAATTTCGGCTTGGCGCCTTTCTTCGGCGCGCCAATCTCGATCTTGCGGGGTTTCTTGGCTTCCGGCAACTCGCGGACAAGTTCAACCCGAAGCAGGCCATTGCGCAGTTCGGCGCCGGTGACGATGACATGATCAGCCAGCTGGAAGCGCCGCAGGAAGCCGCGTTCGGCGATGCCGCGATGCAGGAATTCGCGTTCAACTTCGCCCTCTTCAGGCGGGGTCTTGCGACCGGCAATGGTCAGCAATCCGTCCTTGGTCTCGATCTCGAGGTCGTCTTCTCCGAATCCGGCCACCGCGATCTCGATGGCAAATTCATCATCCGCGACGCGTTCAATATTGTAAGGTGGATAGCCTTGGGCACCATCCAGGCGGGCGGCGCTGTCAATCATGTTGGCCATGCGGTCAAAGCCAACCATGGTGCGATAAAGGGGGGTCAGATCAATCGTACTCATTTGAAACAGTCCTTTCACGAGCAACTGTGTTTCGCAGCGATCTTGAAAAGCCGCGAGAATTGAGGTTCGAACGTCCTGTCGGTCCAGCCCGACCATCGGCGCTGGCAGAATATTCGGTCATGGCCTGCTTGGCAGCGCCGCGACAAAAGCTATGTGGAAACGCTACAGACGGGATTCAAGCCCTTTTTGAGGAGTCATATGATGAAGAGCCAATATCTGTTCGCCGCTGCTGCGATGACTGTCGCAGCCTGTTCTGGCGCCAATGAAGCGCCGAGCGAGCCTCTGGAAGCCGAAACCCCGCCACTTGTCGAAGACGTGCCTGCCGGGCCGCTGACGCTGGCAGAGGCGGTCGCTGGCGACTGGCGCAGCGATGAAGAGAAAGCCCGCGATGCCTGGCGCAATCCGGCTGAAACGCTTGCATTCTTTGAAGTCGAGCCAGGCGAAACGGTGCTCGAGATCTGGCCTGGCGGCGGCTGGTACAGCAATGTCCTGGCGCCATATCTCGCCTCAGGTGATGGCACGCTGATCGCGGCTGTCTGGGACACCAATATCTTTACCGGCGAGCGCTTGACGCGGATCGAGCAGCGCATCGCCGATTACAAGGCCGTCTATGACGCCGATACCGCTCTGTTCGGGACGCTGGCTTATAGCGCCTTTTCCGCCGAATCCGGACCACTGGCAGCGGCTGACAGTGTCGACACGGTGCTGACCTTCCGCAATGTCCATAACTGGATGGCGGGTGATTACACAGCGAAATTCTTCACCGATGCCTATGCCGCGCTGAAGCCTGGCGGGGTGCTTGGTGTCGTCGAACACCGCCTGCCCTCCAGCGCCGAACAGAACCCGCGCGCGGCCAGTGGCTATGTGCATGAGGATTTCGTCAAAGCGCTGGCGGCGGCGGCCGGGTTTGAATTTGTCGGCGCCAGCGACGTCAATGCCAATCCGAATGATAGTGCCGACCACCCGTTCGGTGTCTGGACGCTGCCGCCGGTCAGCCGCACATCTGATCGCGACGGCAACACCCCGGACGGCTTCGATCCGGCAATTTATGCCGCCATCGGGGAATCCGACCGGATGACGCTGAAATTCAGAAAGCCGGACACTGCGCCGTCAGAACCGGTCGAGTAGCCGGCGCAGATATTCGCGCTCGTCCTCGTCAATCGCTTCATCATAGCGGCGGCGCAATTCATCGAGAATATCCTTGGCGCGCTGGCGTTCGGCTTGGTCGGGAATATCGACACTATTGCTGTCATCGACCGCGCCGCTGACTGAATTTCCAAATGGGTCGGCGGCGCCGGCGGCCTGGGCATTCTGATCGCCCAGACGGTCGGCGCGGGCTTCATCCAGAGCTTCCGCCAGGCCTTCTGCCAGATCGCGCAATTGCCGCGTGGCCTGATCCTGATTGCGAATGGCGCGGTCTTCATTGCCATTTTCCAGGGCATTTCCGGCCCGGCGCTGTGACCGTTCAATCGCTTCCAGTGTGTCCTCGTCAAGCCGCCCGCCAGCGCCCTCGCCTTCGCCGTCTTCACCGCTGCCAGCCTGGTTTTCGGCCAGCTCTTCAATCCGGTCGGCCAGTTCCGCCTGGCGCTGGGCCAGGGACTGGCCGTCTTCGCCGTCCATCCAGTCCGGGACATCGCCTTCGCCGGTCTGGACATCCCCGCCCTGGCCGTGCTGGTTGTCACCGAATGACGGGTCGCCCTGGTCAGCTTGCTCGCCGCGCTCGCCGCGCTGCTCGGCCAGGGTCTCGTCATTCAGTTCGCGCTGTTCGCGCAGCAGATCGGACAGCTCGCGCATGGTTTCGGTCATTTCCCGCTCGTCTTCGGGCAGGTCTTCATCGCTCTCGTTTTCAGCCTGTTCGCCGGGCATGCCCGGGAAGCCATCGCTGCCGCTGCCCTGGCCTTGCTGGAATTGCAGGTTCTCCAGCATGTTGGTGATATCCGCCAGCAATTGCCGGGCCTGGTCAGTGGCGCCGGTCTCGGTCAGGTCTTCCAAAGCATCGAGCATGTCCGAGAAGCCTTGTCCGCCAACCCCTGGGCCACTTGGGCCCTCGGCGCTGTCTTCACTGCTTGGCGGGGCTTCCAGGCCATTGGCCAGGGCTTCTGCCATCTTGGCGGCGATATAGCGCTGGGCGGCATCCTTGAACGCCTCGACCAGGCGCGCAATCTCTTCCTCGCTGGCGCCGTCGCGCAAGGCATCTTCCAGCGCCTTCTTGGCCGCCATCAGCGCTGCATAAGCATCCGCCGCCGAGCCATATTCCGCCCGCAGCGCCAGCGACCAGAGCAGCGGCTCGGTCGCCTTGGCTTCATCCGTTGTGGTTGAGGCCTCAAGCGCATATCGCGCCGTGGTGAGGCCTGAATAGACCAGGATATCGGTAAAATAGCGCGGCGCTTCATAAGTCACCGCTTCCAGCATCACTGCGCCGCGCCTGACCCCGTGCGGGGCGGATGAGAGCCGCTGTGTCGCTGACAGGTAATAAGCGCCGGCCGCCATCGAGTCCGGCGCATGATCGGCCTCGGCATATGGCTCATCCTCGCGCAGCACTGTCACCCGGACATCCTGAATGGCCTGGGCCAGAGGCTGCAGCAGCAATTTCTCAGGCAGCTTGAAATAATGCGGCTCGCTATAGCCGACCTGCCCGGCGCCATCGGTGGCTTTGAGGCGGATTTCAACCCGGGCGCCGGCCCAGCGATTGCGGGTCAGGTCGAGCTTGGACTCATCCTCGGCCTCACGCGGAGCAATGGCGCCGAGCTCGACCGGGACCAGATCCGGTTCGCGGTCGCTGCCTTCCGGCTTGATCGCCAGTTCCAGCTTGGTGACGCCATAATCATCGCCCGTGATCCAGCTGAACTCGGTGCGATCACGCGCGCCGAGGACCGGCAGATCGACAAATTGCGCGGTTGGCGGCGCATCTGGCGAGGTCTGCACCGTCCAGGCCTTGCGCTCGCCCCACCAGCGCACAGAGATCGTGCTGTCAGCGCTGAGCGTCGCCGTGGCCTCGAAAGCATTGTCAGGGGTGGCCGCGAATTTGGTGGTCTTGCGGCGATTGCGCGACCACACGCGCAGCTTCGGGGTCGACGGCGCCTGAACGCGCAGGGTCATAACCGAGCCTTGCGGCACCCGGATCTGGTTCTGGTCTTCCTTCAGGAAGATCGGGGCGCGGCCAGTATGCTCCGGCGGCGTGATCCAGGCTTCAATGCGGATTGAGTCGGCCCCGAACAGACTGCCATAATCGGGATCCAGCGCACTGGAGAGGCGCGCATAGGTCTGGCCCCAGCTGAGCGCCAACAGAGTCGCAACAAGGATGGGCAGGAGAAAACGCAAGCGCAGCGGATCGAGCTGCTGCCAGACCGCAGCAAATCCGGGCACGGCAAGCCGACGGGCTTCATCGGTCAGGCGCTGCTCATGCGCGCGCCAGAGCTCTACACCGCTGGTTTCCGGACGCGCCGGACGGTCCATCAGCGAGGCCAGTGGGCGCAATTCCGATTGCTGGTCCAGCGCCTCGATCGCGGCGCGACGCTCTGGTCTTTGATAGCGGCGAATGCCGCGCAGCAGCGCAACCACAGCGCCAACCAGGAAAATCAGCGTCGCCAGCGCCGCAAGCCGGGCTGGCGCGGCCTCAAACACGCCGAGCAGGGCGGCGCCGACAAACACGCTCAGCAGCGCGATGAACGGCCACCAGGCTTTCCACAGCGCAATGTCCCGAAGCCGCCGGAAGGTCCGGTTGATCAGGCTTTTTGTGCCAGGAATGCGATTCAGGTCAGCCAATCGGGCATCTGCTCCAGTTGTATCATTTCATCAAAGCTCGGGCGCCGTCGAACCAATGCAAATTGATCGCCATCGACCAGAACTTCCGCCACCAGCGGTCTGGCATTGTACTGACTTGAGAGCACAGCGCCATAGGCGCCGGATGACATAAAGGCGATACGGCTTCCGGCGGCGACTTCCGGCATTTGCCGCTTGGCAGCAAACTTGTCCGTCGATTCGCAAATCGGGCCGACAATGTCATAGGTTGCAAGCGGCGTGTCCTCGCCGGGTTCGGCCAATGGCAGGATGTCGTGATGGGCCTGATACAGCGCCGGGCGCATCAGGTCATTCATGCCGGCATCAATGATCAGGAAGGTCCGGTCCGGCGCCGGTTTGTGATACAGCACTTCGCTGACCATCACCCCGGCATTTCCGGCAATCACACGGCCAGGCTCGAGGATCACCTGCAGGCCGAGGCCTTCAGTGACGCTGCGGATCATCTGGGCATAATCCGACGGCGGCGCCGGGGAATCGCTGTCCTGATAGGGAATGCCGAGACCGCCGCCAAGATCAATGCGCTTCAGATCATGTCCGGCCTCGCGCAGGAACTTGACCAGGCCGACCGTCTTCTCAAACGCCGCACGCATCGGCTCAAGATCACCGATTTGCGAACCGATATGGACATCAACGCCGACGGCTTCGACGCCTGGCAGCGCTTTCATCTGATGATACAGCTCTGGCGCATCTGCCCATGGCACACCGAACTTGTCGCCTGACTTTCCGGTCGAGATATTCGGGTGTCCGCCAGCGGCGACATCCGGGTTCACGCGCAGCGCCACGGGCGCAACCTTGCCCCGGCTCATCGCCACTTCCGACAATTCGATCAGTTCAGCCCCGCTTTCGACATTGAACTGGTGAATGCCGGTATCCAGGCCAAGCGCCATTTCCTCTCGCGTCTTGCCGACCCCGGAAAACACGATCCGCTGAGCTGGAATGCCAGCCGCCAGTGCGCGTCTCAGCTCGCCGCCACTGACCACATCGGCGCCGCAGCCTTCGCTGGCCAGGGTCTTGAGCACAGCCAGATTGCCATTCGCCTTGACCGAATAAGCGATCAGGCATTGCATGCCGTCAAAGGCGGCTGCAATCACCTGTGCATGCCGGCGCAAAGTGGCGGTCGAATAGACATAGACCGGTGTTCCCACCTCGTCTGCGATCTGGTTCAGATCGACGCCTTCGCAATGAAGACGGCCATCTTCATAGTTAAAGTGATGCAAGCGCGCCTATCAGCCGGGGCTGACCTCCCCCATGCTCTCTTCCTCGACATCAATTGTCGGCGCTGGCTTCGGGATCTCGCCGCCGAGCGTGTTGTAATAGGTGGTGCCCTCATTGATTTCGTGGCCTGCAAACAGGACCGCTGAATCAACCGGTTTGGAGGTCTCTTCGGTTGGCGGCTCAGTCAGGATTGGCGGCGGGCGCTTCAGGTCGCCGCGCAATCCGCAGCTGGCGAGACTGGCAAGCGCCGAGACGGCCAGCGCGGTTTTGATCATATGTTTCATTGTGCAGCTTTCCTATCCGAGGCGTTGGGTCCATTGCTCGACCTGTTCGGCGACCCGAACCGGCGAGGTACCGCCATAGCTTTGCCTGCTCATCGCTGAGGCTTCAACAGTCAGCACGGAAAATACGTCATTTGTTAGTCGCGGTTCGACCGCCTGCATATCGTCGAGGCTGAGCTCAGGCAGGTCGCAGCCTTGCGCTTCGGCCTTGGCGACCAGGGCGCCAGTGACATGGTGGGCGTCGCGGAATGGCATCTTCAGCTCCCGCACCAGCCAATCAGCGAGATCTGTGGCCGTGGAGAAACCTTTTGCGGCCGCGGCGCGCATTTGCTCGCGATTGAAACTGATGGTCTCCATCATCCCGGCCATAGACGCCGTGCACAGGCCAAATGTGTCAAATGCCGAGAAAGTCAGCTGCTTGTCGTCCTGCAGGTCTTTCGCATAAGCCAGCGGCAGCGCCTTCACAGCGCCCTGCAAGGCAGCGAACTGGCCGCTAATCAGGCTCGCCTTGGCGCGGACCAGCTCGGCCGCATCCGGATTGCGCTTTTGCGGCATGATGGACGATCCGGTTGACCAGGCGTCTGACAATTTGGCGAAGGCGAACTGGGCGCTCGTCCACAGCACGATTTCTTCAGCCAGGCGCGACAGATGGGTGGCGGCGATAGACAGCGCCGAAAGCGCCTCAAGCGCGAAATCGCGGGCCGAGACGGCATCCAGCGAATTGGCCATCGGGCGATAGAAACCAAGCGCTTCTGCGGTGGCATCGCGGTCAATCGTAAACCCGGTCCCGGCCAGGGCAGCCGACCCCAGCGGGCTTTCATTCAGGCGGCGGGCGCAATCATCCATCCGGGCGCGGTCGCGCTCGATCATCTCGACATAGGCCAAGAGGTGATGGCCAAGCGTCACCGGCTGCGCGGTCTGCAAATGGGTAAAGCCCGGCATCACCGCATCGGTATGCGCGCCCGCCTGTTTGACCAGGGCGCGTTGCAGGGTCTTCAGGCCGCGCCGCGCTTCGGTCAGCGCCCCGCGCGTCCACAGCCGGAAATCTGTCACCACCTGGTCATTGCGCGAGCGCGCCGTGTGCAGGCGCCCGGCGGGTTCGCCAATCAGCTCTTTCAGGCGCGCTTCGACATTCATGTGAATGTCTTCCAGCTCGGCGCGGTAAGGGAAGCTGCCATCCTGGACCTCGGCCACGACCTGGTCGAGCCCGTCCTGGATCGCGACATTGTCTTCCTCGGAGATGATGCCCTGCTCGGCCAGCATGTCGGCATGCGCGCGCGATCCGGCAATGTCTTCGCGCACCATGCGGCGATCGATATCGATGGAAGCATTGATCGATTGCATGATATCGCTCGGCTGTGCGGCGAAGCGTCCACCCCACATTTGCTGGCCTTTTTTGCTGTCACTCGCCATATCGCTGTCTCGTTCTGTTTAATTTTATAGGCACTCGCCCATGGATCGTTTTCTACGCATAGCCATCCCGACCATGTTTGCCGGAATTGCCTTGGCGCTGCTCTACTGGCTCTTTAGCGCCAGTTCAAAGGGAAGTAACCGCGACCCTGTGGCAAATCTCGCGGTTGGCGCGCTTTCAAAGCTGGATGTCAGCGACAAAGGCGCCCTCGCCCCGCCTGCGCCATTCATCGATGCTGACGGCAATCGCGTGACGTATCAGGACTTTCAGGGCCAGGCGATCCTGGTCAATTTCTGGGCCACCTGGTGCGGCCCGTGCGAGCGTGAGATGCCATCCCTCGGGGCGTTGCAGACCTCGCGTGGCGGTGACGCCTTCAAAGTCATCGCGATCAGCGTGGATGAACCAGAAGACCGCGATTATGCCCAGCAGAGACTGCGCGAGCTGTCCGGCGGCGTGCTCGACTTTTACACCCTGGCCGATGGGCCGGATGGCTGGAACGTGGTCTATGATAGCGGCGCCGGTGGCGGCTTTCCGACCACGATCATCTATGACCGGGCCGGCGCCAAAGTGGCCAAAGTCGAAGGCGACGCCGACTGGGCGAGCTATGAAGCGGTGACACTGATCGACCTGATCAGCGAAGATTAGGCAAACCCGTCCCAGAGCAATTTCAGCCCGACCGCAAAGATCAACCCGTACAGGATGCTGTAGAAAAGCTGCTGGTCGATCCGCTTGACCAGCCAGGCCCCGAACAGGACGCCAATAGGCGCGATCGGAATGAGGATCAGCGAGGTGGTCAGATTGGTCTGATCGAACTGGCCCAGTAGGGCATAAGGCAGCACTTTGACGAAATTGACGACGAAGAAGAACATCACCGCCGTGCCGGCATAGATCTGCTTGTCGAGGTTTTGCGGGATGGCATAGGCCTGGAAGGGCGGCCCGCCAGCATGGGCGACAAAGCTGGTAAAGCCCGCCACCGACCCGGACAGGAAGCCGAGCGGCCGATTGTTCTGGATAAAGGCATCGCCGCCGCGCGGCTTGAAAATGCCATAGACCGGAAACAGCACAGCAATGCAGCCGACAATGATGCGCACCACGCGGTCATCGACATAGCCGGCCAGCAAGCCGCCTGCGACAATGCCGAGCAGCGCCCCTGGCAAGAGCAGGATCAGTAGCCGCCGGTCCCAATGCTTGCGATACGTCCAGACGCCGACCCAATCCATGACGATGAGGATCGGCAACATGATCCCGGCGGCCTGGATGGGCGAGATGACCAGCGCCATCAGCGGCACGGCCAGCAGCGCCAAGCCGCCAAACCCGCCTTTCGATACGCCGGTAATCAGGACGGACACCACCGCCACACCCCAAAAGACCGGATCATGCCCCATGCCGCTCTATCGCAGCACTAGGGATCAAGATCCAGCGCCAGCAACAATGTGCGCTGATTG
This sequence comes from Henriciella sp., assembly GCA_965212615.1. Taxonomy (GTDB): domain Bacteria; phylum Pseudomonadota; class Alphaproteobacteria; order Caulobacterales; family Hyphomonadaceae; genus Henriciella. The sequence continues at coordinate 2,970,562 of OZ243114.1, read as the reverse complement.
CCGCTGAAATTATCGTCCGAGACCAGCCAGATCCGGGCGGAACCAGACGGTGCCTGGCCGATGGCCACGCCTTCGAAATTGTCGACCGGCAGCGGCGGACTGAACAAGCCGTCGCCAATGCGCGTGCCGGCCTGGTCCACTTGCAACCTCACCCGGGCGCCGCGGACCGGATCATAAGCGCGGAAGATGCGCGCGCTGAGATCGCCGCGCGTGTCCATGCCGGTGATCAGGAAAAAGAGCGGTTGCTCGGTCACGGTGATGTCTGACAGGGTGGCGTCCGTGTTCAGCCTCCCGACCGGCGAACCGCCGCCATCACGCCGCTCAAATCCGAGCTCAAGCGCCTCGCCGGCAAGCGTCAATGCTTCTGGTCCGCGATTGTCCTGCAACAATTTGCCATTGACGACCGGGCTCAACGCGGCCACTGGCGCTGCTCGTGCGGCCGCGCCGCAGCGGCCCAGGTCGAAGGCAGCGATGCGGTGATCCTGCTCGAAGCTGACAAAGGCAAGGCCATCACGCACGCTCAGGCCCTCAGAATCGCCATCGCGCTTATTGGCGAAAGGATTGCCGCTCAGATCGCGCATAAAGGAGATTGTCCCGCCGCCATCAGGCGCGCCGGTCTCAGCATCAATGCTGATCGAAATGAACGCCCCGGCATCGCTGATCGCCAGCAGCGACCCGGACGGCAATACGGCAAGGCCGGACAGGCCGCCAAAATCGGGCTGTTTCGATTCCAGCTGCCAGGCCCCGGCCAGGGTCAGGCCGGTCAGCTGCCGCGCGCGGGCCTCTTCATCGCCGCGTTCAGCCTCGATCACGCGAAGCTCGATCGCCTCGGCCGGCAAATCGGCGGCGCCGTCCGGACAAGAGGCAGCGCGCAGATCCTCGACATGCTCTGCCAACGACCAGACGCCGGGTACAGGCGCGGCATCAATCGCCCGCGGGGGCTGGACCTCTGCCGCCGCACAGGCCGACAGGGCGACCAGAACCAGACTCGCAATTAGGCGCATGTGAGCCCCCCTTTCAACGCTCGATCAAGCGCCTGAATACGGCATGATCATGAAGATACCTACATTCGTCTGCGGCGAACATCGCGGCCAGAGCCAGTTTTCGGCCCGCCATAACGCGGCGCACCCGCCCCCGCGCCGGTGGTTGCGCCACCGGGTTTGACGGTCTCGCGGGTCAGCGGCGGCACGGCCATGGCTTCAGGTTTCGGCGCCTCGCCATTCTCGTCGAACAGGCTGGCCAGCTGTTCGGTCATCGCCCCGCCCAGCTGTTCAGCGTCGACAATCGTCACTGCGCGCTTGTAATAGCGGGTGACATCATGGCCGATGCCGATGGCAATCAATTCGACCGGGCTGCGGGTCTCGAGCTCTTCAATCACCTGGCGCAAGTGACGTTCAAGATAATTGCCGACATTCACAGACAGGGTCGAATCATCGACCGGCGCACCGTCCGAGATCACCATCATGATCTTGCGCTGTTCCGGCCGGGCCAGCAGGCGATCATGCGCCCATAGCAGCGCCTCGCCATCAATATTCTCTTTCAGCAGGCCTTCGCGCATCATCAAGCCGAGATTCTTGCGCGCCCGGCGCCACGGCGCATCGGCCGACTTGTAGACGATGTGGCGCAGATCATTCAGGCGGCCCGGGCCAGCCGGCTTGCCCGCCTTGACCCAGTCCTCGCGGCTGAGCCCGCCTTTCCACGCCTTGGTGGTAAAGCCGAGAATCTCGACCTTGACCCCGCACCGTTCCAGCGTGCGAGCGAGAATATCAGCGCACAGGGCCGCGACCATGATCGGGCGGCCGCGCATCGAGCCGGAATTATCCAGCAGCAGCGTCACCACAGTGTCGCGGAAATTGCTGTCATCTTCCTGCTTGAAGCTGAGCGGCGCGGTTGGGTCAGTGATCACGCGGGTCAGGCGCGCGGTATCCAGCACGCCTTCTTCCAGATCAAACGACCAGGAGCGGTTTTGCTGGGCCATCAGGCGGCGTTGCAGCTTGTTGGCGAGTTTGGAGACCGCCCCTTGCAGACTTTCGAGCTGGTGATCGAGATAAGCACGCAGCCGCGCCAGCTCTTCCGGGTCGCACAGGTCAGGGGCCTGGGCGACTTCATCATTGGCAGTGGTGAAGGCCTGGTACTGGAACCGGTCCTGATCGTCGCCATCGCGGAAATTCGGGCGCAGCGGCTTGGTGCCTTCATCGGAATCTTCAGGATTGTCCTCGGCGTCCATATCGACATCGGCATCGACCGAGACATTGGTCTCCTCGCCGTCCATGTCTTCGCTGTCGCCAGCTTCCATCTCTTCCATCGTGGCGCCCTGGGTCTCTTCCCCGGATTCGCCGTCTTCGGACGAGTTTTCCTGATTGTTCTGGTCCGACTCGTCTTCCGATTCCTGGTCCTGTTCGCCTTGATCCTCACCGATCTCATCGCCTTTGGTGAGATCGCGGATCAGGTCCTGGATGGTCTTGGCGAATTGTTCCTGATCATGCAGCTGCTCGACCAGTTTCTCCAGCGTGTCAGCGCCGCGCGCATTGACTTCCTCACGCCACAGCGCGGCAATGCCTTCAGCCTCCTGAGGCAGCGGACGCCCGGTCAGGCGTTCGCGCAGCAAGAATTCCACCGCTGGCGCCAGCGGCACGTCCTGGCGGTCTTGCAGGCGCGTATAGCCAGCTTTCTCACAGCGCGAGGCAAGCGCGGCATCGAGATTGTTGGCCGTGCCATCCATGGCGCGGGCGCCGATGCTTTCGATCCGGGCCCGCTCAGCCGCTTCATAGACCTGGCGACCGACTTCGCCATCCGGACGCGATTTGGCATGCGCGATCGGGTCATGATGGGCCATGCGCAGCGCTGTGGCATCCGCCTCGCCGCGCGCCCGGGCCGCCATCTCTGGGGCAAGATCGCGCGGCGGCGGCACCAGAACCAGGCGTTCAGCCTCTGCCCGCGGGCCATCGCCGGAGAAACTCACCTCCACGTCACGCGTCTGGCTCATCGCCTTGGCGGTGGTCGCCAATGCCTGCTTGAACAGCTCGTAAGGGGCCTCGTCGGTTTTACTCATGCGGCTGACTTAGCGCGCGCGAACGGATTTGCGAAGGGGCATTTGGACGCCTGCCGTGAGGTCACGCTGCGCTTGCGATGACAGCCGCCTAATCCGTTACCAGGGTCGACGCTGCGGCGCCAGTGCCAAACACCGGTCGCGACGGCCCGAACTCGGCGCGCAGGCGGCGATAGATGACCAGACAAGCGAGCGCGCTGACCAGGAAGCAAAGCGAGCCGCCGCGCTGGGTCGCCGGGCCAGGCAGGAACAAGGTCAACAGGACAAGCGCGGCCAGGCTTTCGCGTTCGAAGGCCAGCCATCCGGCCTTATGGGCCTGGCGGGCGACGAACCACAGCGCCGGCACCAGCAGGACAAGCTCGTAATACATCGAATAAGGCGCCGTCAGCAGGGTGGCACTGGCCAGCACCGCATAGCGCCAGTTCGGCGCATCGGTCTTGCGGCAGGTCCAGGCCAGGGCCGCGGCGGCGACAATATAGCTGAGCCCGGCCAGCGTCAGGGCCAGCGTGTCCGGCACCCAGGCGAGCCGGGCCGCAGCATAGACATTGACCATCTTGTAAAGCGGCATCGCCCCGTCCGTGACTGAGCCGGAGACGTGGCCGAGAAACTCGAAAAAAGCCGTCCAGGTGGCGGTGCCGAGCACCAAGACCGAGCCGCCCCAGATCAGCAAGCTGCCCAAGGCGGCGGCGGCGAAGGCGCGCCAATGCCCGCCAGCCAGGAACAGAACCGGTAGCAACAGCCCCAGCTGCGGCTTCAGCGTCAGCAGCGCCGCTGCCGCGCCAGCCAGCACAGGCCGCGATTTGGCATGGAACACCGCCAAGAGCATCAGACTGGTCGTGAACAGGGCATTCTGGCCCGTATTCAGCGCGATCAGCACCGGAATCGTCGCCATCAGCGCGATCAAGGCCTGTCCGCGCACGCCAATCTGCCTGAGCGCCAGGGCAAACAGAGCGATCCCGAGCCAGGACCAGACTGCATAGGCCATCTCGAAAGGCAGCAGGCCAACCGGCGCGAAGATCAGGCTGGCATATGGGGGATATTGCCAGGTCAGGCCGTCAACATGGGTCTCTGGCCGGTGGGTCTCGATCGCGGCGGCGAGGCCTTCCGGCGCATATAGCGCCGCCATGTCGCCGTTCAGCGTCTCCCGCGCGGCGGCCCAGAAGGCGACGAAATCGCCGCCCAGCACATAGTCCGGCGAACCGCCAAACATGTAGATAACCAGAGTCGCATACTGGAAGACGGCCAGCGCCAGGAGGATGGCGAAGGCCATATTCGGCTGGAAATAGCGTTCAAGACTGGACATGCACCGACCTGCTTTCGCTGGCCGGATTAGAGCAAACCCGATAAAAATTGATGAAAACAGGCGCGCCGCGCCGGCTTACGCCACTTTCACCATGAGTGCGCTTTCCGGCAGCTCCTCAGCAAAGCAGCGCTGATACATTTCCGCCACCAGCGGCCGTTCCAGCTCATCGCACTTATTCAGGAAAGTCATCCGGAAGGCATGGCCGAGATCGCCGAAAATCGCATAATTCTCGGCCCATGTGATCACCGTTCTCGGGCTCATCACGGTCGACAGATCGCCATTCATGAACGCATTCCGGGTCAGATCCGCCAGCGTCACCATGCGGCTCAAGGTTTCCTCATCGACATCGCCGGCCTTGGTGGCGACGATTTCAACTTCGGCATCATGTTCCAGATAATTCAGCGTGGTGACAATGCTCCAGCGGTCCATCTGGCCCTGATTGAGCTGCTGCGTGCCGTGATACAGGCCAGTCGTGTCGCCAAGGCCGACCGTATTGGTGGTCGCAAACAGGCGGAAATACGGATTCGGCTCAATCACGCGGTTCTGGTCGAGCAGGGTCAGCTTGCCGCTTGCTTCCAGCACCCGCTGGATCACGAACATCACATCCGGACGGCCAGCATCATATTCATCGAACGTGATCGCTACCGGACGCTGCAGTGCCCAGGGCAGGATGCCTTCCCGAAACTCGGTGACCTGGGCACCATCTTTCAGGACAATCGCATCCTTGCCGACCATGTCGATCCGCGACACGTGGCTGTCCAGATTGACCCGGATCATCGGCCAGTTCAGGCGCGCTGCAATCTGTTCGATATGGGTCGATTTACCGGTGCCGTGATAGCCTTGGACCATGACCCGGCGATTGTGCTCGAACCCGGCCAGTAGCGCGATCGTGGTCTGCGGATCAAAGCGATAGGCCTCGTCAATCGCAGGGACGTATTCTGTGCGCTCCTTGAAGCCGTGAACGATCAGATCGGTGTCGAGGCCAAACACCTCGCGAACATTGATTTCTTCCGTCGGTTCCAGGCCCTGCAGGGCGTCGCTATCGCTCATCACGGTCATGCGAATGGTCTTTCATCAAGTCTGTTCATGGCTCACCTATCACAACCGGCGCGCGCGCCAAGTGTGACATTGGGGGAAGCGGTGCGATTGTCGGTGCGAGACTGGCATTGTGATCACACCGGCCTTAAGTCTTTTGGCGACGAAAAAACCGGAAAGAGCTGCCTGATGCCCCACGTGACCGCTAATGATATCCAGATCGCGTATGAAGAGTTCGGCCATCAAAGCGACCCGGCCGCCTTGCTGATCATGGGCCTGGGCGGGCAGTTGACGATGTGGTCGGACGAGCTGGTCGAGGATCTCGTCGCCGGCGGCTATCGCGTCATCCTGTTCGACAATCGCGATATCGGCCTGTCGCATTTTCACACCGGCGAGACCTCGCCCGGCCTGATGCGCCAGATCCTGCTGCGCCGCCTCGGGATTCGCCTGAAGACGCCATATGCGCTGGCCGACATGGCCAAGGACACGCTCGGATTGATGGACGCGCTGGATCTGGAACGCGCGCATCTGGTCGGCATCTCCATGGGCGGCATGATCGCCCAGCATGTCGCAGCGCTGGCCCCGGATCGGCTCAACAGCCTGACCGCAATCATGACCACGACCGGCAATCCGAAACTGCCGCGGCCGTCTGGCGAGATCATGAAAGCGATGATCCGCCGCGGCCCGCAGCCGACCACGCGCGACGCCATCATTGACCAGTCCGTGGCCACGTTCGGAGTCATCGGAACGCCTGGTGAAGATCAGAATACCAATGGCATGCGCGAACGGATCATCCGCTCTTATGACCGCTCTTACCACCCGGCCGGCTTGCTGCGGCAAATGTCGGCCATCGTCGCCGCCGGGGATTTCCGCAAGCATACACGCAGCATCAAGGCGCCGACCCTGGTCCTGCATGGCACTGCCGATCCGCTGGTGCCGATTGAAGGCGGGCGCGACATTGCCAAACTGGTCCGCGGCGCCCGCCTGGTTGAGCTGGACGGCATGGGCCACGACGTGCCGCCGCGCTTCCTGCCCGAGATCACGCAGCACATGCTGGATCATTTCAACGCCGCCAAAGTCTATGCCTAGACCAGACTTTCGCGGCGGCACCCGGTTACGCCGCTGCTAAGTTCTGCTTTTATCCGGTCAGCCCGCGAAGACGCGGCGCAATGGCAGGAGGAATACGCAATGGCGGACTATCAGGATATTCTGACCGAGCTTGAGGATGGCATCCTGACTCTGACGCTGAACCGTCCCGACCGGCTCAATGCCTGGACCAGCACGATGGAAGCAGAATGCAAGCAAGTCATCACCCAGGCAGGCCGCGATGAGGCAGTGCGCTGTATCATCATAACCGGCGCGGGGCGGGGGTTTTGTGCAGGCGCAGATATGGGCGGTCTGCAGCAGATCGGCGATGAAGCCGGCGCGGCAGGCACATCCACCGAGGCAAGCGCGCCGGCCCGCCAAGCGGCAACCGATACAGAAGATCTGGAAGCGCTTTATCCCGGCCGCTTCGGTTATCTTTATCGCTGTCCGAAGCCGATTATTGCCGCCATCAATGGGCCCTGCGCCGGGATTGGCCTGATCTTCACGCTGTATGCGGATCTGCGCTTTGCCAATCAGGCGGCCAAGTTCACCACGGCCTTTGCCCAGCGCGGCCTGATCGCCGAGCATGGCATTGCCTGGCTGCTGCCGCGGCTTGTCGGCGAGGCGCACGCCTTGGACCTGCTATTCACCGCGCGGGTGTTCAAAGGCGACGAGGCTGAGCGTGTCGGGCTGGTCAATCGGGCGCTGCCCGCAGACGCATTGATGGCGCATGTCATCGACACCGCCAAACACCTGGCAACCCAGGTCTCACCGCGCTCGCTGGCAATCATGAAACGCCAGATCCGCGAGAGCTATGTGCAAAGCTTTGCCCGGTCGCTGGATGTCGCCAATCATGAAATGCAGCAAAGCTTTGCCAGCTTTGACTTCAAGGAAGGCGTCGACAGTTTCGTCGAAAAGCGCCCGCCCGCCTTCAAGGGCCGCTAACCCTTAGTCCTGGCGATAGACAATCTCGCCATGGACCACGGTCATCACCGTCTCGGCCGCCAGGATTTCAGCCGCCGGGATGGTCATCAGATCGCGATCAAAGACCGTGAAGTCAGCCAGCTTGCCAACCGCGATGGTACCGAGATCATCCTCCATGAAGGCGGCATAGGCCGGCGCTGAGGTAAACAGGGCGAGCGCCTGTGCACGCGACAGCGCCTCTTCGGGATGCCAGTCATCGGTGCTGAAGCCTTGCAAGTCCTTGCGCGCCACGGCGGCATAGAACTCGATCTGCGGCGTCCCGATCTCGACCGGCGCATCCGAGCCGCCGACAATCACGGCGTCGGTCTCGAGCAGGCTCTGCCAGGCATAAGCGCCATAGAGGCGGACCGGACCAAGCCGGTCCGGGGCGAATTTGAGATCGCCAATCGCATGGCTTGGTTGCATCGAGGCGATCAGGCCAAGGGCGCCGACCCGGGCGATATCATCCGGGTGCAGGATCTGCGTATGCTCGATGCGCCAGCGATTGTCGGCATAGTCGCGCGCGCCAGCTTCAGGCGACAAGGTCTCACCCATGCTCTGCAAGTGCTGGAAAACGTCGAGAATGCGCCGATTGGCGAGATCGCCAATCGCATGCATGGCAAGCTGCACATCATGGTCTTCAGCGCGTGTCATCAGCGCTTGCAGGGCTTCCGGCTCCATCAGGGACAGGCCGCGCGTGTCCGGGCGATCGGCATAGGGCTCGATCAGCAAGGCGCCGCGCGAGCCAAGGGCGCCATCCATGTACACTTTCACGGCGCGATTGGTGATCGTGTCGGTTTCGTGGCTGCGCGCCGCGGCGATATCGAAGCCGGGTTCATCATAAGCATTGTGCAGGCGCAAAGGCAGACGACCGTCCAGGTCGAGGCGCTCCAGAATGATCGCATGCGCCGGGGCAACGCTCATATTATGCACCCCGGTCCAGCCGCGCGACGCATAGGCTTTGCTGCCGACCACGAAAGCCCGATTGATGTCGTCCGCACTTGGCGACGCCACCAAGGCATAGACCTCTGCCATGGCATTATCGATCAGGATGCCAGTGGCTTTGCCGGCTGCGTCGCGCTCGATCTTGCCGCCATCGACATCCGGCGTGTCATCATTGATCCCGGCCGCCGCCAGGGCAGCGCTATTGGCAACCAGCGCGTGGCCATCAGCGCGGCCGAGAATGACCGGATTGTCCGGGCTGACCGCATCAAGGTCGGCGGCGGTCGGCATGCGCCCTTCCGGCCAGCCGGTTTCGATCCAGCCGCGCCCGGCCAGGACTTGTCCAGACGGCACATCTTGCAGCTCGGCCTCAACGCGCGTCACCAGCTCGCCAATCGAGGCGGTGCCTTCGAGATTCAGCGTCAGCTCGCGCTGGCCGATGCCAAGCAAGTGGGCATGGCCATCGACAAAGCCGGGAAACATGACCGCGCCTTGCAGGTCGACCAGAGTGACTTCGCTTTCGTCCCAGTCCATCGCCGCCGGCGGGCTGATGGCGATGACGCGGCCAGCGCTGTCTATGGTCACGGCCTCGACCGTTTCTGCGCCGTTCCCGGTATAGATCGTGCCGCCGGTAAAGATGGTCAGGTCGCTCTGGGTCTCGGCGCTGTCGCCATTGACCGGACTTTCCGCCTCGTCCTGCGCCGCCTGACAGCCGACCAGCACCAATCCCAGGATGGCTCCCACCAGTATCCGCATCTGCGTTCTCCCAAATCGCTCTGCGTCCAGCTTTAGTCCGCTTTACGTCGAGCGCAAATCAACAAAAAACGCGCCCCGAAGCCGGAGCGCGTTTTTAAAACCAATCAAGCAAGCGCCTTAAGCGGCTTCTTCGGCCTTTTTGGCAATGTTCTTTTTGATTTTCAGCGCCTTGGCTGAAAGGACATCATCCTTGGCCTTGGCCAGGTAAGCATCCAGGCCGCCCAGCTTGTCGACCGTGCGCAGGGCCTTGGCGGCAACGCGCATGGAAAAACGCTGGTCCAGCGCTTCAGAGTGCAGGGTGACATTCACCAGGTTTGGCATAAACCGGCGCTTGGTCTTGATATTCGAGTGGCTGACATTGTGTCCGACCATCGGGCCTGTGCCAGTAAGTTCACATACGCGGGACATGGGTCGCTCGCTCATTGTCTAGATTGAAACCGAAGCGCGGCTATTACGCCGCCAGACCGGGCACGTCAAGCACTCAGATGAGTCGAAATGCCAGGCTCTGGAATCGGTGCTTAAAACAGATTTAATCGAGGCAAAACAGTGACAGCCCTGTTCAGCCTAGCTTTTGACACAGACATATATATCACTTGCAATTCACCTTCAGACGAGGCTCCCGCCATGATCAAAAAACTGCTCGCTTCTGCTGCCCTTGCAAGTTTGACCGTTGCCAGCGTGTCCGGCGCCGATACAGCGCTGGTCGAGCCGCATATTCTGGCCCAGATCGAAGCCGGCCAGCCGATGCAGATGGACTATACGATCAAGGCCAGTGCCTGGGTGCTGATCATTCCGATCACCGGCAAGGCCAATTTCCAGGTGCAGATGAACAAGGACACATATTCGATCAAGAGCCAGGTCAAAACCACCGGGCTGGCCGATATCCTGGTCAATTATGACATGGAACTTGCGGCCTCTGGCTACACCACGCCGGACGGCCTCAACACCTATGCCTATATTTCCCAGAACAAGGACGGGAAGAAAAACCGGCGGGTGGATCTGAAATATCTCGGCGATGATTTCGAGATGGTGGCCAATCCTGCCTTCGGCAATCTCGGCGACCCAGCCGCGACCGCGCCGCAGGTGCTGGAGGCCAAGGACCCGATTTCCGCGCTGATCTCGTTTGCGCTTGAACCGCGCGCCGAGGGCGAAGACCCGTGCGGCGGCCCGCTGAAGATCTTTGATGGCCGCCAGCTCACCCACCTGCATCTCACCAATCACGGGATGACAGAGGTGCGCTCAGAAGCCTGGCGCGGCGAAGCCTATGAGTGCCATATCACCATGGACAAGGTGGCTGGCTACAAGCCAGGCGAAGCCAATAAGGACACGCTGACCGGCATTGACGGGCCGCTGCGCATGTGGCTCGCGCCGTTGCCGAACGGGGCGCATGTCCCGGTCCGGATCGAAGCCGAGACAGATGATATCGGCACCGTGACCCTGCAGGCCGCGCAGCTGCGATTCACGCCGCTGGAGCCGTAATTCCGCCCTTTCCACAGCAAATCAGCGCCCGGGAGCCTGAGAGCTGCCGGGCGCGTTGACGTCTGCCTTACCCCTGCCTAATCGGGACACTATGACAAAAAAGCCCCTGAAACTCGTGAGCTGGAACATCAATTCGGTACGCCTGCGCCTGCCGAATATCGAAGCCTTCGTCGAAGCCGAACAGCCCGACATTATCTGTTTTCAGGAAATCAAATGTCAGACGGCTGAATTCCCGGAAAAGGCGTTCAAGCAGATGGGCCTGTCGCATCTTGCCGTCCACGGCCAGCGCGGCGGCCATCATGGTGTGGCGATTGCCAGCAAGGCCCCGATCGAGATCCTCGAGACCCCGCCGCTCTGCCGCGAAGGCCATGCGCGGGTGAATGCGGTCAGCGTCGAAGGGGTGGAGCTGCATAATATCTACCTGCCAGCTGGCGGCGATGTCCCGAACCCGGACGCGAATCCGAAATTTGCCCACAAGCTCGATTTCGTCAAACGGCTCGGGCGTCATTATGGCAAATCGGCCAGGGATGGGACGCCGCGCGTGCTGGTCGGCGACCTCAACATTGCCCCGCACCCGAATGATGTCTGGTCGCACAAGCAGCTGTTGAAAATCGTCTCGCACACGCCGGTCGAGACCGAGAATCTGGAAAAGGCCCGCAAGAAAGGCGGCTTCACCGATATTGCCCGCCATGTGCATGATGACGATCAGCGCCTGTATTCCTGGTGGAGCTATCGCGCCCGCGACTGGGCTGCGTCAAACAAGGGGCGACGCCTGGACCACATCTGGACCAGTGATGCCGCCACAGCGCTGACGGATATGAATAGTTACCAGGTCCACCTGGCCTGGCGCGGCGGCTGGAAACCCTCGGATCACGCGCCGATCAGTATCGAAATGGCGCGGCCTTAGACAGCCGTCCTCGCTCCGGCAAGCGACGCCCTGAAACGCCTGCGGGCGGTGACTCACGTCACCGCCCGCATTGTTTTGTCAGGCCGGCGCCGTCTTATACGACGCGCTCCACCATCATGTGTTTGATCTTGGCAATGGCCTTGGCCGGATTGAGGCCCTTCGGGCAGACCTGGGCGCAGTTCATGATCGTATGGCAACGATACAGCTTGAACGGGTCTTCCAGGTCATCCAGGCGTTCACCGGTCGCCTCGTCGCGGCTATCGATCAGCCAGCGATAGGCCTGCAGCAGCGCCGCCGGACCGAGATACTTGTCGCCATTCCACCAATAGCTCGGGCACGAGGTCGAGCAGGAGGCGCAGAGAATGCACTCATACAGGCCATCCAGATGCTCGCGCTCTTCCTCGGTCTGGTTCCATTCCTTTTCAGGCTCTGGCGTATCGGTCTTGAGATAAGGCTGCACATAGGCGTGCTGGGCGTAGAAATTGGTCAGGTCCGGGATCAGGTCCTTGACCACGGGCTGGGATGGCAGCGGCGCGATGGTGATATGCGGTCCGGCAATCTCTTCCCAGCCTTGGGTACAGGCGATCGTATTGTGGCCGCCAATATTCATTGCGCAAGAGCCACACACCCCTTCCCGGCACGAGCGCCGGAAGGCCAGGGTCGAGTCGACATGGTTCTTGATATAGATCAGCACATCGAGAATCATCGGGCCGCATTTGTCCATGTCGACGAAATACGTGTCCCAGCGCGGATTGCCGCCCTGTTCGGGGCTATAGCGATAGATCTTGAACTTCTTGACGTTCTTGGCGCGCTCCGGCTTGGGCCAGGTCTTGCCTTTCTTCGGCGCGGAGCCTTTGGGAAGTGTCAGCTGTACCATGCGAGCTCCTAGTAAACCCGTTCTTTGGGTTTGATATAATCGATCTCGTTTGACATCGTGTAATTGTGCACCGGACGGTAATCTATGCTCACCTTGCCGGCCGCGTCAGCCCAGGCCAGCGTGTGCTTCATCCAGTTCTCGTCATCGCGCTTGTCGAAATCCTCGCGCGCATGGGCGCCGCGGCTTTCCTTGCGATTGGCGGCCGAGTTCACAGTCACCGCCGCCTGGCCGATCAGATTGTCAAACTCCAGCGCTTCCATCAGATCCGTGTTCCAGATCAGGCCGCGATCCTCGACCCGCATGCCTGGGGCTTTCTTCTGCACCGCTTCGATTTTCTCGACGCCTTCCTCGAGCACTTCGCCGGTGCGGAACACAGCGCAGTTTTCCTGCATCGCCTTCTGCATTTCGAGGCGCAGATCCGCGACAGAATGATCGCCATCCGCGTTCCGGATCCGGTCAAAGCGCGCCACATGGGCGTCCGTCTGGGCGTCCTTGATGGCTGGCTGGCTGGCGCCAGCTTCGAGCGTCGCCCCGCAGCGCAGGCCGGCGGCGCGGCCGAAGACGACCAGGTCGATCAGCGAGTTGGAGCCAAGCCGGTTGGCGCCGTGGACCGAGACACACGCCGCTTCGCCGACCGCCATCAGGCCCGGCACAACCGCATCCGGATCGCCATCCTTCTTGGTCAGCACTTCGCCATGATAATTGGTCGGGATACCGCCCATATTATAGTGCACCGTCGGCAGCACCGGGATCGGCTCGCGGGTCACATCGACGCCTGAGAAGACTTTCGCAGTCTCCGAAATCCCTGGCAGACGCGCGGCCAGCGTATCAGCAGGCAAGTGTTCCAGGTGCAGGAAGATATGATCCTTGCCCTCGCCAACGCCGCGGCCTTCGCGGATCTCGATCGTCATCGAGCGAGACACCATGTCCCGCGGGGCGAGATCCTTCACGCTTGGCGCATAACGCTCCATGAAGCGTTCGCCTTCGGAATTGGTCAGATAACCGCCTTCGCCGCGGGCGCCTTCGGTGATCAGGCAGCCAGCGCCGTAAATGCCGGTCGGGTGGAACTGGATGAACTCCATGTCCTGCAGCGGCAGGCCAGCGCGCAGCACCATGGCATTGCCATCGCCGGTGCACGTGTGCGCCGAAGTACAGCTGAAAAACGCCCGGCCATAGCCGCCGGTGGCGAGAATGACCTTCTGGGCGCGGAACCGGTGCAGCGTGCCATCATCCAGTTTCCAGGCGGTGACACCGCGACAAGCGCCGTCCTCATCCATGATCAGATCCAGCGCGAAATACTCGATGAAAAACTCGGTATCGTTCTTCACGCACTGGCCATACAGCGTGTGCAGCATGGCGTGACCGGTGCGGTCGGCAGCCGCGCAAGTGCGCTGAACCGGCGGGCCAGCGCCCATCTCGGTGGTGTGGCCGCCAAACGGGCGCTGATAGATCTTGCCATCTTCATTGCGGCTGAACGGCATGCCCCAATGTTCGAGCTCATACACCGCCGCAGGGGCTTCACGGGCGAGATATTCAATCGCGTCCTGGTCGCCGAGCCAGTCAGAGCCTTTGACCGTGTCATACATGTGCCATTGCCAGCTGTCCGGGCCCATATTGCCGAGCGAGGCAGCAATGCCGCCTTGCGCCGCAACCGTGTGCGAGCGAGTCGGAAAGACTTTGGTGATACAGGCGGTCTTGAGACCGGCTTGCGCCGCGCCAAGGGCGGCGCGCAGACCCGACCCACCGGCGCCGACGACGACGACGTCATAAGTATGGTCGATGAATTTATAGTCGCTCATCTCTTATCCTCTTAAGGCCGCAGCGCTCAGGCGCCGGCCGTGAACCAGATTTTCAGCACCGACAGGATCGTCGCCGTTGCCAGCGCGAACACAGCGAACGTGTTCAGGATCAGCAAGGCCTGGCGGGTGCCGCTCTTGGTGATGTAGTCTTCAATGGCGACCTGAATACCAAGGCGCATGTGATACAGCGCCGCACTCAGGGTCAGAATCAGCAAAATCGCATTCACCGGTTGCGCGACCCAGGTCAGCGCCCCCTCATAGCCGGCCTTGCAGGCGTGAATGATGGAATACATGAACCAGGGCACCAGGAAGAGCAGGGCCAGAGCGCTGACGCGCTGGCGAATGTGATGCAGGGTGCCGGTGCCGGCAGAGCCCAGGCCTCGAACGTTTTTAGCACTCGTTGTCATCGCCGCCTCCTAATAGAACGAGGCCAGCGACCAGATGACCGCGGCGCCGATAATCGCAAAAGCGAAATTGAACATGGACCAGAGACTGGCAAGGCCAGGATTGAACCCGACCATCGGGCCATCCCAGATCAGGTGGCGCAGACCATTCGCGAAATGGTAGAGCACGGCCATTGACCACAAGAAGAGCAGGATCTGCCCAGGCAGGCTGAAAGCGATGCTTTCAACCATGGCATAGGCCTCTGGCCCCGTCGCCAGGGCGATCAGCCAGGCGCCGATGAGAAACGCGCCGCCATACAGGCCGATGCCAGTTACCCGATGGAAAATTGAGCCTGCCATGGTCCAGTGCCATTTCCAGACCTGCAGATGCGGCGATAGGGGGCGTGAATCAGCCCGTCCCTGTCCAGCCATATAGTCACTCCAATGCAAATGCACTTTCGATGCGGCCTCTCTTAAGCGCGTCGAAAAGCCTGTCAACGCGTCGCAGCGCGCTGAAACAGTCACATTGCGGGTACCGCTGCGTGAACCGGAGAGCAGCGACAAGTGTCTTTTCAGGCGGCGGACATCGCCCTAGCGTATCAAAAAAACACAAACAGGGTGGATTCATGTCCTTCGCTTCTCTCCGGGCTGCAGCAGCCGGTTTCGCTCTTCTTCTGGCCGCCCCCATGGCGGTCGGCCAGACCATGGACGCGTTGATCGATCAATACGAAGCCTTCAATCGCGACGGAGATCCGGAAGAAGCCGCGCGGGCGCAAGGCGTCGATGCCCGGACCTGGCCAGATGTCACGCCCGGCTTTGTTGAACAGCGGGCGCTTCAAGCTGCAGCGATGCTGACCGCCTTGCAGGCCCTGGAGACCGACGAGACCGGCCCGGAAGCGGCGATCCTGCGGCATCTCCTGCAGGCCAGCATTGATGCCCATACCTATGACACAGCGCGCATCCCGTTTACCGGCGACTGGGGCTTTTTCGCAGCGCCTGCTTATACGGCGATGCGCACGCGCCTGACCACGCGCGCCAGCGCCGAGGCCTGGATTGACCGGGTCGATGCCCTGCCCGGCTTCTTTGACGACCAGATCGAGAATATGCGCCGCGGCATTGAGACCGGCTGGACCCAGCATGGCGATCCGCTGGCCACTTCGATTGCACAGATCCGGGCCCAGATTGTCGACGACCCGACGGACAGTACGCTCTACCTGCCATTTGAATCTCTGGACGCGTCCGAGCTCAGCCAGCTCGACATCCTGACGCTTCGCAATCAGGGCAAGACCGCGGTCCAGCGCGCTGTGGCGGCCTATGCCAAATTGCTGACTTTCATGGAAACGGAATATGCCCCTGCCGCCCGCGCCGCACCAGGGCTGGTGACGCTTGAAGGCGGGCAGACAGCCTATGCCGTTGCCGTCGGCTTCCATACTGCAGGCGCGGGCTATACCCCGGAAGAAATTCATCAACTCGGCCAGTCCGAAGTCGCGCGCATCCGCGCCGAAATGGACGAGATCATCGCCGAGGTCGCATTTGAAGGCAGTTTTGAAGACTTCATCGCCTTCTTGCGCACGGACCCGCAATTCTATGCCCAGACACCTGAAGAATTGCTCGAAAAAGCCGCTGAAATGAGCAAGCGCCTCGACGCCCTGTTGCCGCGCTATTTCGCCACGCTGCCGCGCCTGCCTTATGGCGTTGAAGCGGTGCCGGCGGCGATTGCGCCAGGCTATACGACCGGGCGCTATTCCGGCGGCGACGCTGAAAAGGGCATTGCCGGAACTTATCTCGTCAACACCTATGCGCTGGACCAGCGCCCGCTTTATGAGCTGCCCGCCTTGTCGGCGCATGAAGCGGTGCCTGGACACCATTTGCAGATCGCCCTCGCCCAGGAGCTTGAGGATGTGCCGGAATTTCGTAAATCCTATTACGCCACCGCATTTGGCGAAGGCTGGGGCCTGTATGCTGAAAAGCTGGCCGGCGAAGCCGGTTTCTATCGCACCCCTTATGAGCGGTTCGGGCAGTTGTCTTACGAGATGTGGCGCGCCTGCCGCCTGGTCGCTGATACCGGCCTGCATCATTATGGCTGGAGCCGCGACCAGGCCGAGGCCTGTTTCAATGAAAACACAGCCCTCGCCCCGCTCAACATCCAGACCGAAGTCACACGTTATATTGGCTGGCCTGGTCAAGCCACGGCCTACAAGGTCGGTGAGCTGAAAATCCTCGACTTGCGGGCCGAGGCCAAGGCGGCGCTGGGCGAGCGGTTTGATATCCGCGCTTATCACGATGTCGTCCTCGGCGCCGGGGCGATGCCGCTGGATGCGCTTGAACGCCGGGTCGAGGCCTGGATTGAGGCGCAATTGTCAGCGGCACCCGCCGACTAGCCCACGCGCAACAATGCCGGCTTTGGCCGAGCCGGCTATTTGGTCGCAGATTGGCGTCGCGTCAGTCTTTCCAGCGGCCAGACCACCGCCCTAGACTGGCGCCGTGAAACCGGACGTTCCAGCTCAATCCACCCCTGCACCGCCGGCCCGGCGGCTCGGACGCAGCCAGGTCTGGATGCTGACCCTTGCCGCCGCCGTGGTCACGGCAAACGCCTATTATGTTCACCCGATCATTGCCCGCGTGGCTGAGGATTTCGAGGTCAGTGCGGCAATGATCGGGATTGTCCCGGCCTTCAATCAGATCGCGCTGGCGCTGGGCATTTTCCTGTTGCTGCCGCTGGGCGATCGGTTTTCCAACCGGACGCTGTCGACAATCTTTGTCTGGGGCCAGTTCCTGTCCATCACGCTGATGGCGTTGTCGCGCGATTTCGCCCTGTTTGTCACCGGCTCGACCCTGCTCGGCTTTGCCACCATCGTGCCGTACCTGTTGCCGACCTATGTTTCCAAACGGGTCGAGGCACAAGAACTGGGCCGGGTCACCGCCATGCTGACCACCGGCATTATTGCCGGCATCCTGATCGCCCGCGCGGGCGCCGGTGTGGTGGCCGAGCATTTTGGCTGGCGCATGGTCTATTACATCGCCTCGACCCTGATGCTGATCGTTGCCATCTTGTTGCCGCTGACCATGGATCGGCGCGAACCGTCGGCGACGACAGCGCCGCGCACCTCTTATCTGGCGCTGATCGGATCGCTTTTGCCGCTCACCATCCGGCATCCAGAAGTGCTGCTCTCTGGCACCATCCAGGCGCTCAGTTTTGGCATCTTCATCTCGATCTGGATGGGGCTCGGCTTGCACCTGACCAGCCCGGAAATGGGTTATGGCGTGGATGTGGTCGGCTATCTCGCGCTGCTTGCCATCATCAATATCGTGACCACGCCGCGGCTCGGGGCGCTGGCCGATCGCATGGGTCCGCGCAAGACCCGCCTGATGGCGTCCGGGTTTCGCCTGCTCGGGATCTCGCTCTTCCTGGTTTTCGGGCACAATTTGTGGCTGCTGATCATCCCGATCCTGATCGCCAACATCTTTGGACCAGTGATGGATGTCACCGGCCGGATGACCATCCTCAAGGAGACGCCGCAAATCCGCACCCGGCTGATGACGGTCTATATTGTCTTCATGTTTCTCGGCGGCGGCCTGGCGAGCTGGGCCGGGACGACGGTCTACGATCTCTGGGGCTGGTCAGGCAATGCGACGCTGGCTGTGTCCCTGTCAGTCATTGTCAGCGCCCTCAGCGCCTGGGCCTATTTGCGGTTCGAGCGCTAAGGCGGCGCACGACTGCCGGTCATGATCGGCATCTACAATCGATGGTCTGCTTGCAGCAATATCTAATCATTTGGCTTGCTTATTGCGTCACAGTCTGCACAACGCCCCTGTTGGGGAAATTCTGATCTAGGACGTAACAATGCTGCCAAAACCGCTGGCTGAAATCGCACCAAATACACTCGAATTTGAAATCCTGCCGCTGGTCAAACCGACCGGCTTTCGCGAGTATGATGCGCGCTGGTGGTTCAATGGTATCGGCCATGAAAAAGCGCCGGAACTGAACCTGACCGGCGTGCAGGCGCTGGGCCTCGGCATGGCGACCCTGTTCCATGAACTTGGCGTCGAACCGAAAGTCGTCACCGGTCATGATTATCGCTCGATCAGCCAGCCGATCAAGAATGCCCTGATCCTCGGCATGGTCCAGGGGGGCTGCGAGGTTCTGGACATTGGCCTGGCGCTCTCACCGATGGTCTATTGGAGCCAGTTCGAGCTCGATTGCGCCTGTTGCGCAATGGTGACCGCGTCGCATAACGAGAATGGCTGGACCGGCGTCAAGATGGGCGCCAACCGGCCGCTGACCTTCGGCCCGGACGAGATGGGGCGACTGAAAGAAATCGTGCTCAATGGCGACTTCCAGCCGCGCGCTGATGGCGGTCATTTCCGCGTTGATGGCATGCGTGAGAAATATATTGATAGCGTCGCCGAAGGGGTCTCGATCAAGCGCCCGCTAAAGGTCATCGCTGCCTGCGGCAATGGCACTGCCGGCGCCTTCGCCCCCGATGCGCTGCGCCAGATGGGCGTTGATGTGATCGAGATGGATTGCAATCTCGACATGACTTTCCCGAAATACAATCCCAACCCCGAAGACAGCGCCATGCTGCATGCCATGGCGGCGGCGGTGAAAGAACATGGCGCCGATATCGCCCTCGGCTTTGATGGCGACGGTGACCGCTGCGGGGTGATCGACAATACGGGCGAGGAGATCTTCGCTGACAAGATCGGCCTGATGCTGGCGCGCGATCTGTCAAAGGAATATCCAGGTGCAAAATTCGTCGTCGATGTGAAATCGACTGGCCTGTACAAGACCGATCCGGTGCTCGAAGCAAATGGCTCGAGCGTCGATTATTACAAGACCGGGCATTCCTATATCAAGCGCCGCACGACTGATCTGGATGCGCTGGCCGGGTTTGAGAAATCCGGGCATTTCTTCTTCCGCCCGCCGATCGGCCTCGGCTATGATGACGGCCTGATCGCGGCCAAGGCGATCCTGGAAATGCTCGATCGCAACCCTGACAAGACGATGGCAGACCTGAAAAATGAACTCGGCGTCGCCTTCACCTCTCTGACCATGTCGCCGCATTGCGCTGACGAGGTCAAATATGAGGTCATCGAGCGCATTGTCGAAGAGTATAAAGGCCTGCTCGGCACCGAGATTCTCGGTCGCAAAGTGGTCGACGTGAATACGGTCAACGGCGCCCGCGTGACGCTCGAAGACGGCTCCTGGGTGCTGGCCCGCGCCAGTTCCAACAAGCCGGAATTTGCGGTCGTGGTCGAAAGCATGCGCTCGCAAGACGACATGATCGCCCTGTTCCGCGAAGAGGTGAAACCGCGACTCGCCAAATATCCGGAAATCGGCGCCTATAATCAGGAAATCTAAGCCAAACCGACGCGGATATTATCCGAGCGTCTCTATTTTGCGCGAAAAGCCAAAACCCGTCTCATTTTCAACTGTCTCCGAGACAGGGGAAGGAGAAGGGATGATCTGAGGGGCTGCCTATCGCATCGGCGATTTGCACCAGAGCCGCCTTTCTGAGGCGGCTTTCCGAATGTATCAGAAACCGAGAAAAACCAGCTCGAAGCCTTCCTGCTGACCCTGACCGGTGAAAGCATTTATATCGATGAGAAACTGTCAGATCCATTCTAGATCTTGTCCCAGCATCGCAAAGCTTTCTGGGGCCGCGTTCTGACAAAAAATTCATAAAAAACAGCGACGGAGCGCCCCTCTCCAATCGTTTCACCCGCGTGCGCAGCATCAGGCTGGGCCGAGGGAGGAGCCTTTATGAACCGAACATTGCGCCTGATGGCGACGACACTCATCCTGGCCGCATGCAGCGGCGGCGATGAGTCACCCCTGGTGACAACGCTCGCGAGCAATGTCGCGCCGGTAGTGTCCAGTGCGGTGGCTGATCAGGTCGCCAATGTCGGCTATGATTTTTCAATCGATTTGTCCGGCACGTTTTCCGATGCGGATAATGATGCCCTGACCATCGCGGTGGATTTCGGCACCGATGCGAAAGGGCTCAGCCTGTCCGGCAACGTGATTTCCGGGGTGCCGACTTCAGATGGCGAGGTCACCGTCACCTGCACGGCGACCGATCCATCCGGCGCCAGTATCAGTGACAGTTTCACGATCAGTATCTCGATCGACCAAAGCGCGATTTCCACCGTCTTTGGCGGCGCGATCGATCTCGAAAACCTCGACAATTACGCTGCCCAGACTGTCCCGAATTATATCACCAAGCTGAATGATGGCGGCAATCCGATTACCGATGCCGGGGCGACGCTTGGCCGGGTCCTGTTCTATGACACATCCTTGTCGACCACAGGCACTGTCGCCTGCGCCAGCTGTCACGTTCAGTCGCTCGGCTTCAGTGATGCCGGCATCGTCAGCACCGGCGTCGAAGGCGGATTGACCGGACGCCATTCCATGCGCCTGATCAATACGATGTTTGCTGACGAGGAAGACTTTTTCTGGGACGAACGCGCCGAAAGCCATGAAGCGCAGGAAAGCCAGCCGATCCAGGACCATAATGAAATGGGATTTAGCGGTCAGAATGGCCGCCCGGATCTCGATGACCTGATCGAGCAAATGGAGGCGACGGAATATTATCAGGAGCTGTTCCGCTTTGTCTTCCTCGATCCCGAAATCACCGAAACCCGCATCCAGCTCGCCCTGGCGCAGTTCACCAAGTCGATCCAGTCCTTTGACTCGCGTTATGATGCCGGGCGCGCGCAAGTGAATAATAATAATGCCCCCTTCCCCAATTTCACCAGCGACGAGAATGCGGGCAAGGCGCTGTTCATGCAGACCCCGAACAATGGCGGTGCCGGCTGTCATCGTTGCCACCGCGCACCAGAGTTTGATATTGCCCCGAACTCGGATCAGAACGGCGTCTTCCGGGTCGCCGGTTCAGTCACCGAATTTGATCTGACCAATGAGCGCTCGCCCAGCCTGCGCGATATGGTTGGCCCCGGCGGGCGGTCAAATGGCCCGTTCATGCATGATGGCTCTCTGGCCACGCTGCGCGATGTGATCGACCATTATGATGACATCCAGACGCCGACCACCGAGCCGCCGCTCACCGCATTTCTCGACACGCTCGACAACCGTCTGATCCAGAATGGAAATCCGCAACAGCTCAATCTCTCTGAGGCGGAAAAAACCCAGCTCGAAGCCTTCCTGCTGACCTTGACCGGTGAGAGCATCTATACGGATGAGAAATTGTCGGATCCGTTCTAGATCTTGTTGCAGCCCTGATAGGTTCTGATCAAGGTCCTGTTTGGGCTGCATAAATACGCATCATTACTGAAGATTAAGCGCGTCTCGCGGGGGTATCGGCCTAAGCTGGCCGGATGGTTTGGGATGGCAAGAATGTACGCGTACCCGCCGCGACGAGACTGGCGGCGGTCACGGCGCTGCATCTTGCCATTCTGGCCTGGATGCTGACGGCAAAGATCATCATCCCAACTCGCGCGCCGACCGTCATTTCGCTTGAACTGGCTGAGCTGCAGCCGCTGCAGCCGACTCCTGCGCCTGCGCCGGATCCGGCACCACTGCCTGGCCCTCGCCCCGAAGCGCCAGTGGACACGCGTTCAATCGCGCCCTCGCCAGCACCCATCACGCGCGAGCGCCCGTCCGTCCTGACCCAGAACGAACCGGCGGCCGCGCCTGAGGCCGAGCCCGCCAGGGCGCCCCCCGATGCAGCGCCGGTATCCCCGGACCAGATCGCCAGCCTGTTACGCCAGCTGGATTGCCAGAAATCGACCCGTCGCAGACCTGAGCCTTGCCCCGACACCGATGCCTTCACCGCCTGGGCGACGAAGGCCGACCGCGCAACAGTCGCGCGCAATGCAGACGGGGGTCGGTCTTATCGCTCCAAAACAATGATCGATCAGGTCTATGAGCAGGACGTTCGCGGTCGCCTGCACTGGCCCGACGAGGCCCTGTTCGCTGACCCAATGGCGCCCGGCGCTTTCAATGCCGAACGCATTCGCAGAGGACAGGAGCCTTTATGGAGCCAGGAGACGCGCGACGGGTTTCGCAAGCCGGACGATTAAACCGCCCGCCCTCGTCTCAGCGCCTAACCGCACATGGCGCTGGCAGAGTGTGGCCTACTCTTCCAGCGCGCGGGCAACGCCTTCCCGGCGCGGATCAGCGCCGCCATCAAGCCCGTCTTCAGTGACCACGATCAGGTGCAGGCCGCTATTCTCGCCGCGGCGTTCCTGTACGGTATAGCCAAGCGCCTTGAGCTGATCGGCAATCGCCTGACCGCCTTCAACATCAACCTCGACCCCGACGCTTTCGCCGCGCGCGATGATGTTCGGCCGCGCTGCGGCTTGCTGGGCCGTGTCGCCCCAATCAAGCACAGCCAGCACCGTCTTCGAGACATAAGCGACGATCGAGTTGCCACCTGGCGAGCCAGTGATCATTTTCAGATCGCCATCCTGATCAAAGATGATGGTCGGCGACATCGAGCTGCGCGGGCGTTTGCCGGGTCCGGGCGCATTCGCCACAGGCAGGTTGGACTTGCGCGGCTGGCGGGCAAAGTCGGTCAGTTCATTATTCAGCAGATAGCCATTGACCATGCGCGAATTGCCGAACGCAGCCTCAATCGTGGCGGTCATCGAGACGACATTTCCTTGCCCGTCGACAATCGAGAAATGCGTCGTGCCGGGGGCGTCTTCGGTCGGGTCCTGGCCCCATAGGCCAATCATCGGATTGCCGCCCAGGGCCACGCCTGGATCACCTGGCGTCGGCACAGCGTCTGGCGCGAACACTTCGGTCGCGCGCACATCGAGATAATCCGGATTGATCAGGTCCATCGCCGGAACCTGGACGAAATCAGCATCGGCGACATAATGATCGCGGTCAGCATAAGCCAGGCGCTGGGCATCGACGAAGCTGCGGATCGGCGCGAACGGGTCGGCGCTGTCTTGCGGCAAGAGCCGGTCATACAGGCCCGGGATCGAGTTCTGGGTCACCCCGCCAGAACTTGGCGGTGGGGCTGAACAGATCCGGTAATCGCGCCAGTTGCCGCATAATGGCGGCCGTACCTTGACCGCGTACCCGGCAATATCCTCGACCGTCATGGTGGATGGCCGCGGGGCTTCGGCCAGGGTGGCGACAATCGCTTCAGCATTGGCGCCGGTATAGAAGCTCTCGATCCCGTCTGCCGCGACCCGGCGCAAGGTTTCAGCATAATCCGGATTGTCCCGCACATCGCCTTCAGCCAGCGGCTGTCCGTCCGGGAAGAAATATGCCGCGCTCACCGGGTGATCATCAAGCCGGGTGAATTGCCGGATCCGGGCATCGCCAATCACACCGGCCAGCCGCGGGCTGATCACAAAGCCGTCTTCGGCCAGGGTAATCGCGGCGTCGAAATTGCTCGCCCAGGCCTGCTTGCCATGCGCATCATGCGCGCTCTTGTAGAGCGCGATGGCGCCCGGCACACCAGCCGACTTGCCTGACTGCCAGGCCTCGAGAAAGCCGAGCACCTCGCCGTCTTCGACAAACAGGTTCTCGTCAATTGCCAGAGGCGCGGTTTCGCGGCCATCATAGACCGTGATCTCGTCGCTATCGCGCTCATAGACGAGCATGAACGCGCCGCCGCCAATGCCGGATGATTGCGGCTCGACCAGGCCCAGCACCGTGTGCACCGCGATCGCGGCATCGACAGCATGGCCGCCCTGGCGCAGCACCTCTAATCCGGCTTCGACCGCGCGCGGGTCAGCGGCCGACACCATGGCGCCTTTGGTCCAGATATCCTGGTCTGCGGCAGGCGGCGTTTCGGCCACTTCCGGCTCGGCCCCATTCGTGGCGGGCTGACAAGCGACCAGGAACAGCGCCGACGCGCCGATAAGAAAAAGAGATTTGACTGACATTCGATTGCGCTCCGACTTGGCGAATTCTTGACAGCACCGTAGAGCGGTAATCCAAGACAGGAAAGGCCACCTATGTCTCACCCGGGTCAAAAAAATCTGCTCACCGATATTGCCGGTCTCCGGGTTGGCAACGCGCATGATGCAACCGCGCTGACCGGCGCCACGGTGATTGTCTGCGATACGCCGAGTGTCGCGGCCATTGCCGTGGCCGGCGGTGGCCCAGGCACGCGCGAGACCGATCTGCTGGCGCCGGACAAGCTGGTCGAGACGGTCAATGCCATCGTCCTGTCTGGCGGCAGCGCTTATGGCCTGGCCGCGGCCGACAGTGTCGCTGCCAGTCTCGGCGCGCGCGGCGAGGGCTTTGCCATGGTGGATCGCCCGGGTGTCCCGAAAACCCCCATTGTTCCAGCCGCCATCCTCTATGACCTTGCCAATGGCGGCGACAAGGACTGGGCCGATACGCCGCCTTATCACGGCCTCGGACGCGCTGCTTTCGAAGCTGCTGGCGAGGCGTTCGAAATCGGCCGCGCCGGGGCCGGCTATGGCGCCCGGGCCGGACAGGTGCGCGGCGGGCTCGGCTCAGCCTCGATCATCACCGATGACGGCCTGCGCGTTGGCGCTCTCGCTGCAGTCAACAGTTTCGGCTCGGTCTATATGCCCGGCACCCGGGCCTTCTGGGCCTGGCCGTTTGAACAAGACGGCGAGTTTGGCGGCGCCCGCCCACCAGCAGGCTATACCGCTGATGCCGAGGATTGGGGCGCGGCGAAACAAAACCCGCAGCCGCGCGAGAACACCACGATTGCCTGTATCGCCACGGATGTGGCGCTGACCCCGGGCCAGGCCCAGCGCGTGGCCCAGATGGCATTGTCCGGCTTTTCGCGCGCCATTCGCCCGGTCTTTGCGCCATTTGACGGCGATGTCGTCTTTGTCCTCTCGACTGCCCGCCAGGCGCTGCCTGAGCCAGCCCCCCTGGCGCTGACCCGGATCGGCGAACTCGCAGCCAGCACGCTTTCGCGCGCAATTGCCCGCGGCGTTCACCACGCACAGTAATTTGCTGAATTCAGGTGTTGCTTTCCCAGAGTGCGAAGAGTATGTGACCTCTTCCGCGCTTCGGTAGCTCAGTTGGATAGAGTACTTGGCTACGAACCAAGGGGTCGGGGGTTCGAATCCTCCCCGAAGCGCCATTTTCTCTCTTCGTCAAAAAGACCTTACCTGGATGAGGTCGGCGGGTCCGTCTTCAGCCGGATTGGCGGGCAGGCTTTGCGGGCGGCAAAGATCTTGCGCGAATCGATGGCAATGCCGGCTTCGCTGAGCATGTTGCGGCCGACCAGGAGCGGATAATTAAAACCGGACCGGTCAGCGAGATTGACCTCGCCATTGACCCGGATGCCGCCAATGCAGAGATCCATATTCACCACCGGGCGGACAATCGTGCCGCCGCCGCGACGCCGGATCGAGACCCAGCGCACCACTGGCTCGGTAAAGATCACTTCGCGGCCGCGACGGCTGGTCAGTTTGAAGGTGATCATTTCCGGCATCGGGTCTTCCATCGAAGTGTCGAAGATCGGCGCGATTTCAGCCGCTGGCGGATCGTCCGGGGTTTCGCCGCTGCCCATATCCTCATCATCCAGTTCGGCATCGCCGATGAGGTCGGCCATGGCCTCGTCCGGTGAGGTATTGACGGCAAATTCCGGCGGCAGGATCTCGGCATGGATCGAGGTGGTCTTGGCACCGCTGTCCAGCTTGGCCCGCATCAACAGACCATTGGGCATCACGCGCGCATGTTCGAGCCAGCCGCGCGTGTGCAGCTCTGGCGTATCAGAGACGCTGGTCAAGCTCATGGCCAGAGATACAAGGATCGCTTGTCCGAACATGGGCGCCTCTATTTGTCGAACTATGCGGCATTAATTAGGCAGGCATGGCAATCCGGCGATAGACGAGATCGGCATAATCATTGACCAGGGCCTCAGAGGTCTGGCCCGGGGTGTAACGGAACTCGCCAATCTCGGCGACCGGGGTGATTTCAGCCGCAGATCCGGTGATGAAACACTCGTCAAACGTGCCGAGCTCATCCGGCATGATCACCCGTTCGATGACTTCGATCTGGCGCGCCTTGGCCAGCTTGATCGCGGTCTGGCGGGTGATCCCGTTGAGGAAACAGTCCGGCGTCGGGGTATGGATCGCGCCATCACGCAGGAAGAAGATATTGGCGCCGGTGGCCTCGGCCACCTGGCCGCGATAATCCAGCATCAGGGCATCAGCATAGCCATCATTCTCGGCCGCATGCTTGGACAGGGTGCAGATCATGTACAGGCCTGCCGCCTTGGCATGGCATGGCGCGGTCAGCGGGTCCGGACGGCGATAGATCGCATGCGTCATCCGGATGCCTTTCATCTTGTCAGCAAAATAATCACCCCAGGCCCAGACCGCGACGGCCAGGTGGATGGTATTGTTCTGGGCCGAGACGCCCATCATCTCGCTGCCGCGCCAGGCAAAGGCCCGGACATAAGCATTCTCGAGGCCGGACTTGGCCAGCGCTTCTTGCTTGATCGCCTCCAGCTCATCGACCGAGACGGGCAGCTCAAAGCCCATGATCCTGGCCGAATTGGCAAGCCGTTCGGAATGCCGGCGTGAGGCATAGATGACGCCGCCATAAGCGCGCTCGCCTTCGAACACGCAGGAAGCATAATGCATGGCATGGGTGAGCACATGCACCTTCGTGTCCCGCCACGGGACAAACGCACCGTCCATCCAGATATAGCCG
The DNA here is from genome assembly GCA_965212615.1 of Henriciella sp. Lineage (GTDB taxonomy): Bacteria > Pseudomonadota > Alphaproteobacteria > Caulobacterales > Hyphomonadaceae > Henriciella. The sequence continues at coordinate 2,943,352 of OZ243114.1, read as the reverse complement.
TCACGATCATCATAGGCTTGGTCTGCCATTGGCTGTTTCCTGTCTTGCACTTTTACTCAATTCACGGGCATTCTCAGATCACCATGGTGAATGTCAACCAAATACGGGCAAATGCCCCTGGCTTCGATCCGAGACTGTTCCTGCGGGATGAGGAGTTGGATTACGGTATCGCGCTGCTTCTAGCCGGAGAACGCGCCTTGATGAAGGCTGCAAGTGAAATCTCCCGTGATTTTGACTTGCCGCAATTGGCGGCCCGCGTCCTGATCACCATTCGCTTCCAGCCGGGCCAGAGCGTGACCGCATTGCGCCAGCAATTGCACACCACGACCCCGACCCTGGCCCGAATCCTTGGCGATCTCGACCAGCGCGGCCTGATCGAGCGCCGCCAGAGCGAGCATGGCGACCGGCGCACGCGCTGCCTGTTCCTGAGCCATCAGGGCAAGCGCGTCACCGATCCGGCGACACTGGCCATGCGCGACCGTCTGCGCCGCGCCTATCGCGCCGCCGGATCCGGTGCTGTCAGTGGCGTCCGGGCTGTGTTAGAGGCGCTGATATGAGCGCTGAAACCCACCTCCTGATCGTCGATGATGATGATCGCATCCGGTCCTTGCTGAAACAGTATCTGTCGCGCCAGGGCCATAGCGTCACCACAGCCGCAGATGCGGCCGCCGCACGCAAGCTGTTTCAGACCTTCAGTTTCGATCTCGCCGTGGTCGACATCATGATGCCGGGCGAAGACGGGCTCAGCCTGCTCAAGGCCTTGCGCGAGGACGGCAATGACACCCCGGTCATGCTGCTCACCGCCCGCGGACAGGCGAGTGACCGCATCGAGGGCCTGCGCCTCGGCGCCGACGATTATCTGCCGAAACCCTTCGAGCCGGAAGAGCTGGCGCTGCGCGCCGCTGCCATCCTCAAGCGCAGCCATGTGCCGCCGCCGCCGGAAGAGATTGAAATGTCCGGTCTGGTGTTCGAACCGGCCAAAGGCCTGCTGCATGGGCCGGACGGGCATATCCGGCTGACCGATAGCGAGCTGCAATTGCTGAGCCTGCTCGCGCGCCAGCCTGGAGAGCCGATCTCGCGAGAGGATCTGGCCGCGCAGGCCTCGAACGGCACCGAGCGCAGCATTGATGTCCAGGTCACCCGCCTGCGCAAGAAAATCGAACCTGACCCGCGCAATCCCATTCACATCCAGACTGTGCGCGGTGTCGGTTACCGGTTGATGCCGGACTGATAAAGGACCCTCTGACCATGCTGAAACTTCACCATTTGCGCGTCGGGCGCTCGATCTTCACGGTCTGGCTGCTGGAAGAACTCGGGGCTGAATATGCGCTCGAAATCTATGATCGCAACGAGATGGGGCGGGCGCCACCAGAACTGAAAAACGCGCATCCGCTCGGCAAGTCGCCCGTGATCGAGGATGAGGGGTTGGTGCTGGCAGAATCAGGCGCAATTGCGCTCTACCTGCTCGACAAGTTCGATCCGGCGAACCAGTTCGGCCCGCCCAGCCAGCCACAAGCCCGGGCCGAGTGGATGCAATGGCTGATGTATAGCGAAGCCTCGGCCTTCGCGCCGATGCTGATCAAGCTGCTGCTCAGCCGCCTCGACGACAAGCCGCCGCTGCTCGACATGTTTGCAAGCGGTGAAGTGGCGCTGCAGCTCGGTTATGTCGAAGCGCGCCTGGCGGATCGGGATTATGTCATGGGCGCGCATTTCTCGGCCCCTGATATTGGCCTGACTTATATTGCTGAAATGGCCCAGCGCCTGGATGAGCTGGCGCCGTATCCGAAGCTCACCGCCTATCTTCAACGCAACAAGGCCCGGCCGGCCTTTCAACGCGCCCTGGAAAAGACTGGCGGATAGAATCCGCGCCCGCATTGGCCTCACCTGACCCAGCCTCTACCCAAGCCTCTTTGGTCTGCTAAGAGAGTCGATAGGATCCGGCACGTGGCAATCGGAAGTTGAGGACATGAGCAGATTTCGCCTGCGCGAATATACGCCCAAGAGCCTGTATGGGCGCCTCGCGACTCTGGTCGCGGTGCCGGTGATCGCCATCTTCGCCATCTTTGCCCTGTATTATTATCAGGAGCACATTCGCGATGTGAACGAGAAGCTGTCGCAATCGATCGCCCGCGAAGTCGGCCTGATTGTCGACATTTGCGGCAGCCCGAACCTGACGCCAAGCGTTGAGGCCGATATCGAAAACCAGCTCGGCCTGCGATTCGATTGCGCCTATGCGGCGGGCATGGTCTGGCCCGACGGCACGCGGGAGCGATTCGGCTATGATGATGTCTTGCGCGGCCAATTGGCGAGTGTCTCGGCGCATGACATGCAGGTGCGCGTGATCGAGGCCGGCCGGGTGCTGGATTTTCGCCATCAGGTCGGCGCCGACACGGTTCGGATTGTCGTCGATCGCAAGCGCGCACTGGCCGCAAATACGCATTTTACCATTGTCTGGGTCTTGCTCGGCGCCTTGTTCATGCTGGCGCTCGCTTTTGCCTTCCTGCGCAATCAGGTGCGCTCGATCCTGCGCCTGACCGAAGCGGCAAAGGCGTTTGGACGCGGCCGCGACCTGCCCGGCTTCCGCCCCAGCGGCGCCACCGAGATTCGCGATGCCGCCCGCGCTGTCACCGATATGCGGGCACGCCTGACCGCCTTTACCGAACAGCGCACCGCGATGCTGGCCGGGGTCAGCCATGACCTGCGCACACCGCTGACCCGGCTGAAGCTGCAGCTGGCAATGATGGAACAATCCGAAGAGATTACCGGCGCCCGCGCTGATCTGGATGACATGTCGAAAATGCTCGATGAATATCTCGCCTTTGCCAGTGGCGAAGAAGGCGAGCGCGCCGAGGATCTGCGGCTCGACCATATCGTCCGCACAGTGGCGGAACGGATTGATGGTGCGCATGTCGAAGATGCGCCCGAGATCAGCGTCACCGCCCGGCCGATGGCGCTGACCCGCACCCTGTCAAATCTGATGTCGAACGGGGTCGGGTATGGCAATCGCTGCCAGGTGCGCCTGATCAAGGGCCCGCGCATGGCCGAGATCCTGATCGATGATGACGGCCCGGGCATTGCCGAAGACAAGCGCGAAGATGCCTTCCGCCCATTCCATCGCCTGGATGATGGGCGCTCGCAGAATGTCGCCGGCACCGGACTTGGCCTGACCCTGGCCCGCGATTTCGCCCGCGGGCATGGCGGCGACATCCGGCTCGAAGACAGCCCCCTGGGCGGCCTTCGCGTGCGCTTGCGACTGCCTTATTAGTTATGCAGCGTCTCGCCATGTGTTCTTGAGTTCATGTAGCGCGTCGACGAAATCTGCTCCCGATCTCATTCTCTTGACCATGAGCTCCAAGACGCTCCTCATCGCAACCCCCGCGTCCAAGCCGCATTCCTCGGCTTTCTCGACCAATAGGATTTTGTCTTCCGGTTTCAATCTAACGGTCATGGGGACTCGTTGTGCTGCTACCGCCATCGATTAGCTCCTATTTACTGCGATACACATCACATTTATCCCTGTGAACTAGTTAACAAAATACTAATGTGCCTTTAAAAGGATTATATCGCCCTATTTTTATAGGTCTTTTTTGGCAAAGGCTGCACAAGTGTAATATTTTTTTCCTTGCGCAATAATTTATTTTCATATGAGCAATGAAACTTACATCACCGAGGCAATGGGAGGAGACTGGCTTTTATTAGAAGTGCTGCTGACCCACGAACGATTGCTAAGATTCCCGAGTGCGGTCCAGAAACGCGTGGAGTGGTTTAAGGGAGGGGTACCTAAGCGATGGGTGTTTGATAACTCCGCGAATGGGCGTGTTCGCCTCTATCCCCTGAATATGTTTGAACTGGATATGCTGGAAATTGCCGCTGATGACAGTTTGGCAAAAGCGGTCAGCCAGACCAAGTTTCGCTCGAACACCGAGGGAAGTTTTACGATCCCTGTACCCAGACCCGCAATCGCCAACTTGTTGACCGATGACGGAATTCGGCACCGATTTGATGCTCAAAATCAAACTTCGTTTTTGATTTGGATGTTCGCCGGCCCTCAAGACCTCGAACTTTGGAGCGAAAGATTTCGCCAACAAAGCATGCAAACGGCTAATCAACTCATCGATCACCTTTGATGAAAGGTCTACTTTTTCGCAGACCGTTCGATCAATGCATGGAGTACAGCGAAGAACGCCGCAAAGAACGCCAAGACTGAGGTCATTAATCCCACGATCGCCTGAAACTCACTCATTCACATCTACCTCAACTGAGAATTCGAAACACATATCAACTAATCGCTGCTCATCGCAGCTTATCGCAGCTATGGTTAATTCACCGTAAAGGCGTCTGGTCCCCAATTTTCGGGTACCGCCATTCTTCTAAAGTTTGGGGCGTTCGCCGGTCTATGCTTCAGGCCCAGCGCGGCGTTTGCGCCGGCGGGCGCTGATCCATTCGAGGCGCTCTTCAATCTTGATCAGTTCCGCATCCAGTGCCGCCATGGTGCGGCTGAGATCCGGGCTGGTCTCTTCGCGCCAGGCCCGCTCCGCCTGCGCGATCGCCCAGGCCAGGGCTGTGATCTGAACACCGCGCGGCAGCTTGCTTGCCCCATCCAGGCCCGCACATGCCAAAGCCCATTTTGCAGTCGCGGCGCGCGCCGTCAGGCGAAGCGCCAGGCCATCCAGGGAGCGATCGCGCCAGCGCAGATAGGACATCGCCCCATCGCGGACCTCCTCCATCGCTTCGAACCGCATCATGATGACATCAAACAGACGCGTCCGCGCGGTTTCGTCCGGATCGACCGAGCCTTCGCTCATCGCCGCATCAAACAAGGGTTCGACCGCCTCGCTGAGATCTGCCTTGTCAGCGACGCCGTGAAAGTCTTTCAGCCCGAGCCCCGCCTCGGCGGCGATTGCAGCCAGTGACAAGCGCGCCCATTTTTCGGTCTCGGCCAGTTTCAGGGCCGCGCGCACGCCTTTGTCGATAATCTTGCTGGTCTTCATTCTGTCTCCCGGGACAGTTCGATGTCGCGGGCAATCGCGGCGCCAATCGCGTCCCTGAATACAGATGGCATCGCCGCCTCTGACATCAAGACTTCCAGGGCGGCCTGCGTCACCCCGTTCGGCGAGGTGACATTGCGGCGCAGCGTGGCGGCGTCTTCGCTCGAGGCTTCCATCAAGGCTCCGGCGCCTTCCACCGTCTTGCGCGCCAGGCGCATGGCAAGGTCCGGGTCAAGGCCGTGCGCGGCGCCCGCAGCGGCCATGACCTCAGCCAGCAGGAAGCCATAAGCCGGGCCACATCCCGAGACAGCTGTGGCGGCTGGCAACATGTCTTCGCTGATCGGGCCTTCGACCGCGCCGAGCGGGCTCAGCAAGTCGTTCAGGATGGTCAGGGTCGCGTCCGGTGTCCCTGGCTGGGGGCAGAGAATGGTCACGCCCTTGCCGACCAGCCCTGGCGTGTTCGGCATCGCCCGCGCCACCTGATCGGTGCCGAGCTTGGCGGCCAGCGTCGCCAGGGACACCCCGGCCATGACCGACAGGACCAGGGTCTGAGGCCCGACCCGCGCTGCAATGCTGGCGGCCAGCTCGCCAAACACTTGCGGTTTGACCGCGACGACCAGAATGTCCGCGGCCGCGACCGGCGGATTGAGGCGCACCTTTCCGGCATCAGCCCAGGCCTGGACAGCGGCAGAGACATGCGGATCGACAATATCGATGGCGCCAGCCTGCCCGGCCTGCAGCCATCCGCCAGCCAGGGCCGAGCCCATCCGGCCTGCGCCGATCAATGTCTTGGTCTGTGTCATGGTTTCGCGGGATCCTGCGATAGGTCTGTTGTCAACGGCAGCAGCAGAACATGACCGGCGGCCAGGTTGCAAGGGCCGGGCAAACTTGGTCGCAGCCCGGCAGCAGCCGGCGCGGCCGAGCCTCAGGCTTCGCCAGCGGTTTCGAACAAGGCGGCTTCGAGGGCTTCGCGCGGGGTCTTGCCGGCCCAGATGACGAAATTGAAGGCCGGGACGAACATGTTGACCGCATCCAGGCCAGCGGCGAGGACGGCGCGGATCTCGCCGACTTCCGGCTCGACCCGGTCCAGCATCGGCAAGGCATGGCGGAAGATGATCACGCCTTCATCAGCCCAATAATCGAAATGGCCGAGCCACAGGCGCTCATTCGCCATCATCACCAGTTCGGCAATTGCGGCGCGGCGAGACTCAGTCGGCTTGACGTCGAGCGTGATCGAGAAATGCAGCGCTGGCGGCTCTTGGCGATGCGCAAACATGCCGCCCATATCGCCCCATTTGGAGGCGGTGATGCACTGGATCGTGTCATCTTCTTCATCGCGCTGAAAATCCCAGCCAGCCTCGGTCAGGCAGCTTTCAACAAGCTCAAGCGCGTCGCTCTCAATGGTCTGGGAACGGTCTAAGGATAGGCTCATGGGCTCCCCCTTCCGAATCAGTCAGGCCTTCTTGCCTCGGGGTCAGGCTAATCATGCCCGACTCCGCGCGCAAGAGTCTTGGTTAAAAAGCAGTGGACTGCCTTATTTCTCAAGCGCCTCAAGCCGCTTTTCGAGGGCTTCGACGCGCTCCAGCGCTTGCACGGCAATCGCTTTCAGGGCCTCGACTTCCTCGCGGCTGGCCAGGTCCATGTCAGCGATCATGGCACGGACGCGGGATTGGCTGGCAGTCTTCATTTCCTCGCCAGCGGCGCGGGCCGCGCCCATGGCGCCGGTCATCAATCCGGCGAGATCATCCAGCATCGGGCTTTTGGCAGACATGTCGCGGACTCCTATGTGCGGCTTGAACCTGTGTTGATTTGTGCCTAGCAGATGGAAACGCAAAAGCCGACAGGAAAGACCGCCGCATGGTTGATCTCGCTCTTACCGCGCAACTGACCGCCCAGCAGGCGGCGATGAGCTTCCCGGAAATGTCGCCGGCCCTGTTCCAGATTGATCTGGGATTTCTGGGCTGGGGCAAGTTTCCGATCCGCTGGTATGCGCTGGCTTATATTGGCGGCCTGATCATTGGCTGGCGCTATGCGCTGGCCCTGGTCAAGCGCCAGGCCCTGTGGGGCGGCACCAGCCCGGCCACGCGCGATGATATTGATGACCTGCTCTTCTATGTCACCCTCGGCGTCATCCTTGGCGGGCGGATTGGCTATATCCTGTTCTATCAACTGCCATATCAATGGGATCAGACGATGAAAGACCCGCTCAGCCTGCTGCGGATCTGGGAAGGCGGAATGAGCTTCCATGGCGGCCTGCTCGGGGTCGCCATCGCGATCTGGCTGGTTGCCCGCCAGCGCGGCGTGGCGCTGCTCTCGATCGGCGACATTGCCGGCGTCGTCACCCCGATTGGCCTGTTCCTCGGCCGGATGGCGAATTTCATCAATGCCGAGCTATATGGCCGCCCGGTGCCTGAAGGCAGCAGCTGGGGCATGATCTTTCCGCAAGGCCATGTGGAGGGCTCAACCCCGAGCGCGTATAATTGGCAGACCGGTGAATGGGTCTATCGCGGCGATGAAGTCGCCCGCTATCCGAGCCAGGTCTATGAAGCGGTGCTGGAAGGCCTGATCCCGGCCATTGTCCTGTCCATCCTGGTCTGGCGCTTCAAGGCGCTGCAGCGCCCGGGCCTGATCGCGGGCCTGTTCCTGCTCTTCTATGCCTTTGGCCGCACCGTGTCTGAGCAGTTTCGCGAACCGGATGCCTTTGTACAAGGCCTGCCGGACTGGATCACCATGGGCCAGATCCTGTCGCTGCCAATGTGGCTAGGCGGCGCCTTTCTGGTCTGGAACGCGCTTAAGGCGAACGGCGCGATATCGAAGGCGTGAGCACCCTCAAAGATCGCCTCATCGCGATGATCCAGGCGAGCGGTCCGCTCTCGATCGCGGCCTATATGGAACTCTGCCTGCATGATCGCCAGCATGGCTATTATGCCACCCGCCCTGGGCTCGGCCGGGATTTCATCACCGCCCCGGAAATCAGCCAGGTGTTCGGCGAACTGCTCGGCCTGTGGGCGGCGCATGAATGGCAACAGCTGGGATCACCGGCCAGGGTCAGCCTGGTCGAGATCGGACCCGGACGCGGCACCTTGATGACCGACGCCTTGCGCGCCGCAGCCGCAGTGCCCGGCTTTGCCGAGGCGGCCGACCTGCATTTCATCGAACCAAGCCCGGTCTTGCGCAGGCGCTTGTCGGACGCCTTCGCGGCGCAGGCGCCGACCTTTCTTGACCAGCTGTCGCAAGTCCCGACCAGCCAGCCAGTCCTGATCCTTGCCAATGAATGGCTCGATTGCCTGCCTGTGCAGCAATATGTCCGCGTCGGCGCGGCCTGGCATGAGCGCGTCATCGGGCTGGACCCGGCCGGCGCGCTGGCATTCGGACTGAGCGAGCAGGCCGCACCGTTCACGCCCGACCTGCCAGAGACGCAAATCAGCGTCGAATGGCAGCCAGGCCTGAAGACGCTGGTCGAGACCCTGGACGGCGTGCTGGCCGAGACCCCGGGCCGCGCCCTGCTGATCGATTACGGGCCCGCCAATGCCGCGCCGGGCGACACGCTGCGCGCCTATCAGGACGGCACCCAGATCGATCCGCTACAGGCTCCGGGGACGAGCGACCTGACTTGCGATGTCGATTTTGGCCGCCTGCAACGCCTGGCCGACGCTTCAGGGCTCGCGGTTCATGGCCCGATCTCGCAAAGCCGCTTGTTGCTCACCCTTGGCGCCGAGCACCGGCTTAATCAGCTGGCCAAGCAGCACCCTGATCAGGCCAGTGCGCTGTATGCCGGGGTCAAGCGTCTGGTCGACCCGGCCGAGATGGGCGATCGCTTCCAGGCCCTGTGCGTTTCCAGCCCTGACCTCGCGTCGCCTGCGGCATTTTAGAAAGCAATTACAAAAAGCCCGCGCTATATTGACCTTCACGTCAAGGTAAGCCTTGTGTTTCTTGCGCGTCCTGCTACCTGCGGGGCAACGAAAAACCAAGCCAACTCTGGGAGTCGCCGATGAAGGTCCTCGTGCCTGTCAAACGGGTCATCGACTATAACGTAAAGGTCCGCGTAAAATCGGACCAGACCGGTGTCGATCTGGCCAATGTCAAAATGTCCATGAACCCATTCGACGAGATTTCTGTCGAAGAAGCCGTCCGCATGAAAGAAGCCGGGACCGCGACTGAAGTCGTCGCAGTTTCTGTCGGGCCTCAGCAGGCCCAGGAAACCATCCGGACCGCCCTCGCCATGGGCGCGGATCGCGGCATCCTGATCAAGACCGACGCGGATGTCGAGCCGCTCGGCGTCGCCAAATTGCTGGCCAAGGTGGTCGAGGAAGAAAGCCCTGACCTGGTCATTCTCGGCAAGCAGGCCATTGATGATGACAGCAACCAGACCGGCCAGATGCTGGGCGCGCTGCTGGGCTGGCCGCAAGGCACATTCGCGTCTGAGGTCAAAGCCGAAGGCGGCAAGGTCAGCGTCACCCGCGAGGTTGATGGCGGCCTGCAAACCGTCGCTCTGGACGGCCCGGCCATTGTCACCACTGACCTGCGCCTGAACGAGCCGCGTTATGCCTCGCTGCCAAATATCATGAAGGCGAAGAAAAAGCCGATCGATATGAAAGAGCCTGGCGATTATGGCGTCGACATCGCGCCGCGCCTGACCGTGGTCAAGGTCACTGAGCCGCCAGTGCGCGAAGCAGGTGAAAAAGTCGAAGACGTCGCCACTCTGGTCGAAAAACTCAAATCTGCGGGAGCTGTATAATGGCTGTTCTTGTAATTGCTGATCACGATAATGCGTCCCTCAGCGACGCCACCGCAAAGACCGTCACCGCGGCCAAGACCTTTGGCGGGGATGTCGACATCCTGGTCGCTGGCAAAGGCGCCGGCGATGTTGCTGCCGCAGCGGCTGGCATTGACGGCGTCCGCAAGGTCCTGCACGCCGATGGCGACGCGTATGAAAAGCAGCTGGCCGAGGCGATGGAAGCCCTGATCGTGCCGCTGATGGACGGATATGACGGCCTGTTCGCGCCGGCCACCACAATGGGCAAGAATGTCACCCCGCGCATCGCCGCCAAGCTCGATGTGATGCAGCTGTCTGACATTATCGGCATCGAGGACCAGGACACGTTCGTACGTCCAATCTATGCCGGTAACGCCATCATGACGGTCAAGTCTGCAGACGCCAAGAAAGTCGTCACGGTCCGTGGCACGGCCTTTGATGCTGCCGGATCTGGCGGCTCTGCTGCGGTCGAGGCGGTTGACGCGCCGGCCGGTCCGTTCAAGTCGGCCTTTGTCTCGGAAGAGATTGTCGAAAGCGATCGTCCGGAACTGACCGCGGCCAAGCGCATCGTCTCTGGCGGCCGCGCGCTCGGCTCTGCGGAAGAGTTCGAACGCCTGATGAACCCGCTGGCAGACAAGCTCGGCGCCGCTGTCGGTGCCTCGCGCGCCGCGGTCGATGCCGGCTATGCGCCAAACGATTACCAGGTCGGCCAGACCGGCAAGATCGTGGCGCCAGAGCTCTATATCGCAGTCGGTATTTCCGGCGCGATCCAGCACCTGGCCGGGATGAAGGATTCCAAGATCATCGTTGCCATCAACAAGGACGAGGAAGCCCCGATCTTCCAGGTCGCTGATTATGGCCTGGTCGCGGACCTGTTCAATGCGGTGCCAGAGCTGACCGACGCGCTCTAGGCCGCCAAGGCAAAACCATGCATCAAACCCCGGCTGTTATGGCCGGGGTTTTCTTTGTGCGGAACGTCAACTGACTTCGGCGCGGGCCAAATGGATCTCAGACCGGTTGCGCGCGTCGTGCCGCTTAAGGCCCTCATTCGGAGCGAAGTCGATAACAGCCCGCCTTGAACCCGGCCAGACGCGCCCGCAAATGCATTCAGGCTTTCTCTTTTTCCGATTCCAACTAGTCTGTGCGAACGGGACAAGGGGGTGCATTGATGCGCAGCGAAATCGCCAGACATTTGGATCACGACCCGGACTTTGAATGGCGCGGGCAGAATGTGACGCGGATTGAGAACCTGTCCGACATCGTGTTCGCTCTGGCGCTCGGCATGCTGCTGCTGACCGGGGCGCCGCCGCAGACCTATTCAGAGCTGGTGCATTTCCTGATCTCGATCATTCCGGTGACAGCAGGTTTTGCCATCCTGGTGCTGATCTGGAATGCCCATTTCGTCTTCTTCCGGCGCTATGGCCTGGCCGACAATACGATTGTGCTGATCAATTCGGTATTGCTGCTAATGGTCCTGTTCACGGCTTATCCGCTGCGCTTCATTTTCGATGGCCTGTTCTGGTACATGTATGGGGCCGCCTCGGGCGATTATACGCTGCTGCTCGGCAAAGAGCTCGATTTCGTCAATTCCGCCCGCTCCATGGCCTTTTTCGGGGCCGGTTATGCGGTCATCTATGCCTTGATGAGCCTGATGTATGCACATGCGGTGCGCAAGGCCGCGACGATCGGCTTGTCGGCCAGGGAAATCGTGCTGACCCGCCGCTCGGTCTGGCGCTTTCGCGGCGAGGTGGTGATCGGCCTCATGGTCGCGCTCAGCGCCTGGCTCTCGCCGATCGGGCCATTTGCCGGCTTCCTGATGATCCTCAACTGGCCGCTGGCTTATCTGATCATTGCCCTGGTTCGGGAGACGCCGGACGCGCCGGCCTAGCGCCGCCCGATGGGCATGGACGCGCCAGCCGCCGAGATGCGCCGCGACCCGGCCTTCGAGCGTTCGAATCTCGCCGGTATGATGGCTGTACCTCAGAGATGAAAAAAAGCGGCCCGAAAGCCGCTTTTTGATCGCGATCTAGGTATCCAGGAAGCTGCGCAATTTGCGGCTGCGACTTGGATGTTTCAGCTTGCGCAAGGCCTTGGCCTCGATCTGGCGAATGCGTTCGCGGGTGACCGAGAATTGCTGGCCAACCTCTTCCAGCGTGTGATCGGTATTCATGCCGATGCCGAAGCGCATGCGCAGCACCCGTTCCTCGCGCGGGGTCAGGGAGGCGAGCACCCGCGTCGTGGTCTCGCGCAGATTGGACTGGATCGCTGCATCGACGGGCAGCAAGGCCGCCTTGTCTTCGATGAAGTCGCCAAGGTTTGAATCCTCATCATCGCCAATCGGGGTCTCGAGCGAGATCGGCTCTTTGGCAATCTTCAGCACCTTGCGGATCTTTTCCAGCGGCAGGCCGAGCTTTTCAGCCAGTTCTTCCGGCGTCGGCTCGCGGCCAATCTCGTGCAGCATCTGGCGCTGTGAGCGGACAATCTTGTTGATCGTCTCAATCATGTGCACCGGAATCCGGATGGTCCGGGCCTGGTCGGCAATCGAACGGGTGATGGCCTGGCGGATCCACCAGGTCGCATAAGTCGAGAATTTGTAGCCGCGGCGATATTCGAATTTATCCACCGCCTTCATCAGGCCAATATTGCCTTCCTGGATCAGATCCAGGAATTGCAGGCCGCGATTGGTGTATTTCTTGGCAATCGAGATCACCAGGCGCAGATTGGCCTCGACCATTTCCTTCTTGGCGATCCGGGCTTCGCGTTCGCCTTTCTGAACCCGCTGGACGATCTTGCGATAATCATCGATCGGAATGCCGATCTCTTGCGCGACCATCTGGATCTCGCCGCGAATGGCATCGATCTTTTCGGCTTCGCGCTCAGCAAAGCGTTCCCATTTCTTCGACAGGCCGGCAACGTCCTCGACCCATTTCGGATCGAGCTCGCGGCCAAAATAATTCTTCAGGAATTCCGACCGCGGCACCCCGTGCGCATCGGCCAGGCGCATCAGCTGGCCTTCCAGGCCCATCAGCTTCTTGTTGATCGCATAAAGCTGCTCAACCAGCGCCTCGATCCGCGCATTATTGATATGCATGGTCTTCAGCGAATCCACGATATTCGCGGAAATGCTGTCATAGTTTTCCTGGTCTTTCGGGGTCAGGCCCTTGCCTTCCATCCGGCGGCCGACCAGCTTTTCCTGCAGCTTGCGGAACTTGGCAAAGCCAGAGGCCATTTCGTCCAGCTTTTCCAGCACGCCGTCGCGCAGCTCGGCTTCCATGCCGGACATCGACATGGCCGCGCCTTCTTCCTCATCCTCGCGCTCTTCGCGGGCATGGCGCTCTTCGACCGTCTCGTTTTCGCGAGCTTCGGCTTCTTCCTCGTCGAGCTCTTCCTCTTCCGGGGCCGGGTTTTCGGCCCCATAGGTGGCTTCAAGATCGATCAGGTCGCGCAGCAGGATGCGCTCATTCACCAGTTCGTCGCGCCAGACCATCATCGCTTCAAAAGTCAGCGGCGACTCGCACAGGCCGCGGATCATCGCATCGCGGCCCGCCTCGATGCGCTTGGCAATGGCAATCTCGCCTTCGCGCGAGAGCAGTTCGACCGCGCCCATTTCGCGCAGATACATGCGCACCGGGTCATCGGTGCGGTCAGAGCCGCGGGCATTGCCCTTCTTGGTCACGGCGCCGGTCGTGGTCGTGGTCGCCACGGCGGTCGACTTGGCCGCCGCCTCGCCTTCCTCTTCATTATCGACCACGGTGATGCCCTGTTCGGACAGCATCGCCATCGTGTCTTCGATGCGATCCGATGATAGCTCGTCTTCCGGCAGAACCTTGTTCAGCTGCTCAAGCGTGACATAGCCCTTGGCTTTGGCGTCCTTGAGGAATTTTTTGACTTTGGTGTCGCTGAGGTCGAGGACCGGACGGTCTTCGCCTTCTTCGAGTACTTCCGCTTTGGCTTTCGCCATGTATTGCTCCTGTCCGCTGCGAGCCGCATCGCAGCATACAATTTCTATCCCATTAAAGCCGGATCAATCCTGATCTGCTTTTTCCGCTGCCTCATTGAGACGCGCTGTGCGAGCCCTTCTCTCTGATACAAGACGGTGCCGGTAACGCGCATCCTCCGGTGTGGCAAAAGCCTCACCAGAATTGCGGCCGGACCCTTCCGTACCTTCCGGGCGTGCATACTGTTCCAGGGCGATTAGCCATTCCCGTTCCTCTGGCCCGCCTCGGGCAATCTCTGGGGTGTCGGGATAATTTGTTAGCAGTTCTGCAGCGCGCGATTTTCCAAGGCTTTCTAAATGGTCGCTCAGTCCCTTGCGGTCAACACCTGAATCTGCAGTATTTTGGCTGATCAGGGCGTCGCGAATGGCGGAAACGTCCGGATCTGGCAAATCTGCAACAGCCAGAGCCTCGAAACCGATCTCGGCCAGATGGGCATGGTCGACCGCCCGAACAATCAGGCCGAGCCCTCTGGTTTTGGCCGGCGCGCCGCCGCGCAGGGAAGAATCCAGCCGCTTGCCGCCGCGCGGCAGCGACCGGCCTGGGCCGCGCCCGGCGGCGCGTTGCTGCCACAGGAAATCCCGCATCCGGGCTTTCAGCTCGCGCTCATAGGCAGCCTTCACAGCGCCGTGCTGGATCGTGCTGGCGGCCTGCATCAGGCGCTGTTCGAGCCCGGCCTGGCGTTCCGGCGTATCGACCGCTTCGGCATCGCGCTCGCGCCGCCACAGCACTTCGACCAGCGGCAAGGCCTGTTCGAGCAGCTGGCCCATGGCGCCTGGCCCGCGCTCGCGAATGAGATCATCCGGGTCCATGCCGTCCGACAGCAGGCAGAAAAACACGCTGCGTCCGGGCTGCAGCCCCGGCAGCGCTCGCTCGATCGAGCGATAAGCCGCGCCGAGACCCGCGCGGTCGCCATCAAAACACAGCACCGGTTCAGGCCCGGCGCGCCAGAGCAAGCCGAGCTGGTCTTCGGTCAGCGCTGTGCCAAGCGGCGCCACGGCGTGGCCAAAGCCGGCCTCGCACAGGGCGATGACATCCATATAGCCTTCACACACAATCAGACCGCCTTCATCGGTGCTGCCAAAGGCTTCGCGCGCCGCCTTGTAGCGATACAGCACGCGCGACTTGTGAAATAGCGGGGTGTCAGAGGAATTGAGGTATTTCGGCTTCGCATCGGGTTGCAGGGCGCGGCCGCCAAACGCGATGACCTGCCCGCGGGCATCCTCGATCGGGAACATCAGCCGGCCGCGGAAACGATCATAAGGCTCGCCGCCGCCATCCTTCTCGACCGCCAGGCCAGCTTCGATGATCTCGCTTTTCGAAAACCCCTCTGCTTTCAGATGCTCAAACGTCTTGCGCCAGTCATCCGGGCTATAGCCAAGGCGGTACTTGCCCCAGGTTTTCGGCTTCAGGCCGCGGCCTTCGAGATAAGTCCGTGCCTCAGTCCCTTCGCTGGCGCGCAAGCGTTGCTCATAGAACGCCGCAGCCGCCTCGCAGGCCGCGATCAGGCGCAGGCGGCGATCATATTGTTCCTGGCTTTCCGGGCTCGCCTTGGGCAGCTGCATGCCGACTTCGTCGGCGAGTTTTTCCACCGCCTCCATGAAGGACAGGCGCTCGGTCTCCATGACAAAGGAAATCACATCCCCGCCAATGCCAGAGGAGAAGCATTTGAAGATCTTCTTCTGGTCATTGACGTAAAAGCTCGGCGTCTTCTCATTGGTAAAAGGCGACAGGCCGACCCATTCCTTGCCCTGTTTCTTCAGCTTGACCTTGCGGCCGATCACTTCAGACGGACGAAGGCGCGCTTTCAGCTCGTCAACAAAGCCTTCAGGGATACGGATCGGGGCGCTCATCTGGTTCCTATAGCCTGCCTCGGGCGCGCCGCGAAGCGATCGCGTTAAGATTTCGCATCGCGATTTTAATCGGATGCCGTGATTGTCCTGCGCCCGAGAGGGTTGTGTCGCACAAAAAGACCACAAAAAACGTCCTGTTCGGTGAAATTTCACCAACCGCGGAAACCCTATTCTAGCAAGCGGCGGCTAAACTCGAGGCTGGTGGAAGTCGACGTGAAACAGAAAAACGAAATTCGATCCGTACCCAGCGAACGCGAGTTTGCGGCGAACCTGATCATGGTCGCCGCAATCATGCTGGTGATTGCAACGGCCATTGCGGTCGCTGCAACCTGGTACTCGACCCGTCAGTATGAACCGCATATCCACCATAAGGCCTTGCGCACGGCGGCCATCCTGCCGCTGATCATTGTCCCGCTTTGCACCTCGATTGTCGGCTATCAGAGCATCATCAATCATCGCCGCATGTTGCGCGTGTTCCAGCTCGCACATACTGACGAGATGACCGGCCTCGCCAATCGCCGCGCCTTCATGCAGGAAGCCCGGCACAAATTGGACGCCGCCGACCTGGAATTTCACGGCCTGTCCATCTTCATCATCGATCTCGATCACTTCAAGAAGGTCAATGATGCGTATGGACATGAAGCCGGCGATGAAGTCCTGATCCATGCCGCGCAGCAAATCGTCGAGGCGCTGCCGCCTGAAGCCATGGTCGCGCGGCTCGGCGGTGAGGAGTTTGGCGTCCTGCTGCCTTATATCGATATTGCGCAAATCTATTATTATGCCGAAGCGATCCGCCACCGCGTCGCCTCCAAGCCATGTGCTTATCTCGCGCACCGGATCCAGGTCTCGGCCAGTGTCGGTGTCGGCATTGCCCACCCGCGCGACACCGTCCGCTCGGTCATGACCCGCGCCGATGACGCGCTTTATGACGCCAAGGATGAAGGCCGCAATCGGTTCGTGATCGCGGCTTAAGGCGCCTCAACAGCGCTCAGCTCAGGCTCCGCAGACCCGGTCTCCTCACGCGCGAACCAGTCGGCCAGCGCCTTGTACATGGCATAGCTCTGATCATCATGTTCGCGCACATAGCCTTCTGGCCAGGCGCTGGAGCGGGCAACGACAATGTCATTGTCGCGATCAACATACAGGGTCTGTCCATTCGCGCCTGAGGCGGTGAACGTCCCGTCCGCATAAGTCCACCAATGCCAGGCATAGCCGCGATTGGGGTTCGGATGAACCTCGCCCGGTTGCAAATGGGCTTCATCAGAAACGGTAGCGCGGTCGACCCAGTCGACTGGCAGCAGCTGTTCGCCATTCCAGACCCCGCCTTGCTCGATGAACAGACCGAAGCGGGCCCAGTCGCGCAGCGCCGCATTGAACATGGCGCCGCCAATCTCGGCCCCGCCTGCCCCGGCCCGATCGATGATCCAGCCCGCATCATGCTCCATGCCGAGCGGCCGCCAGAGCTTTTGCTCGAGATAGTCGGCTGCATTCATGCCCGTGGCGCGCCGCACCAGTTCGACCAGGACCTGGCTTTCGGCGGTGTTGTAATTGAACTTGGTGCCGGGCGCGTTTTCGCGCTTGAACCGGATGGCGAGATCATAAGCTGGCGTCTGGCCGGTGACGACGCTCTTGGTCATCAAGGCAATCGTGTCATCCATCTTGCCGTCCCAGAGCTGCGGGTCATAGCGCACTCCGGACGACATTTGCAGCGCCTGCTTGATGGTCACCCCATCATAGGCCGTGCCGGCCACCTCTGGCAGGTATTTCGACAAGGGATCATCAACACTCGCGATCTTGCCATCCGCGACCGCCACACCGACCAGAGTCGAGGTAATCGACTTGACCAGCGACCAGGTCGTGAACCGGGTCCCGGCATCTGCGCCGCGGCCATAGCTTTCATGTACAACCTGGCCATCATGCAGAATGATCAGGCCAGAGGTTTCCATGTCCGTATAAAGGTCAGCCAGCGTGCGGGCGGCGCCTTCATATTCATAAGTGAAGCCCTCCAGCGCGCCGACAATCGCAGGCAATGGCTCTGAGGCTTCCGGCCCGGCCACGGTCCGCGTCGGATAGAGCTCGCTGGCATTCTGGAAGAAATAGTCATTATCGCCTTCAAACGCCTTTCCCCGGGCGATGGCATCATTCGGCAAGGGCACAAGCTGGGTATACAGGAACACCCCAGCAACGGCGCCAATTACAAGCGCAATAATGGCGATAAGAATCGACTTCATGACAAGTCTCCTGCGTCTGCAGCGCAAGAGATGCCCTCAAATTTGCGGATTCGTCTAGCCTATCGCCGCGCGAACAGCCTTGCTGGCGGGGCCGCATTCAATCCGGCCAGGAAATCGCTTGCGCAAAGCGGTCATGCAGCGCCCGACATCTTTCAGCTTGCGCGCCTGCAATTCTGTGACCACGGCGGCGGCGGCCGATTGCAGCGCATCGCCGGATAGCGGCTCTGGCAGGAAGCTCAGGATCACTTCCAGTTCCTCGCGCTCGCGCTCGGCATCAGCGATGCGGCCAGCATCGTCATATTGCTTGATCGATTTTTCGCGTTGCTCAGCCATGGTTTCGAGCAAATCCTCGATCACCTCATTGTCACAGCCGGAGCATTCGCCGCGTTTGCGTGCGATCACATCACGATCATCCATGGCACACTTGATCAGGCGCAGCGTTTGCGCCTCGACGCCGCATGGCTGCTCGGATTCGGCCTGTGAAAGGGCCGCATCGATGCGACGGCGAAGTGTGATTTGGATGGTTTGATCCATCTGACCCATAATTGACGCCTCAAAAGCCTCATTTTTATGCGCCGAATCCGCTTGACGGCTCGGCCCGCAACACTCTATCAGCCACCCGTTTGCCCAAAAAACATTAAGGCAAAGTGGACCTCAAGAGTCCAGCGAAGTGGCGGAGATAAGCGTAAGATGGACAAAAATCAATCCAACTTTGCCAGCCAGGCCAGTGGCGCCTTAGCTCTGGCGGATGGGACAGTTTTCCTGGGAATCGGCTCTGGCGCCGTCGGAATGGCGGTCGGAGAGCTGTGTTTCAACACCGCAATGACTGGCTATCAGGAGATTCTGACAGATCCGTCATATGCCCAGCAAGTGGTGCTTTTCACGTTTCCGCACATCGGCAATGTCGGAGCCAATCCCGAAGATCACGAAGAATCGAGCAAAAACGCCGCCAAAGCCGCTGTCGGCACTGTCTTTCGCGAGGCCATCACGCCGCCATCCAACTGGCGCGCGGACGATCATTTTGACGCCTGGCTGGTCAAAAAGGGCATTGTCGGCCTGTCGGGCGTCGATACCAGAGCGCTGACGCGCCTGATCCGCGAGAACGGAATGCAGAAATGCGCCATTCAGTACGCCCCGGATGGCGATATCGACACCCAAGCCCTGATCCAGGCGGCGCAGGCCTGGGCGGGTCTCGAGACCGCTGATCTGGCGGCAAATGTCGATGCTGATGCGCGATTTGATCATTCTGAACGGTTGTGGGATCTCGGTTCCGGCTTTGCTGGCGACAGCCGCGGCAGCAAACATGTGGTGGTCGTCGATTTCGGAGTGAAGAAGAATATATTGCGCAACCTCGCAGAAGTCGGCTTACGCGCCACCGTGGTCAATGGCGATAGCTCGTTCGAGACGATCGCAGCGCTGCAGCCAGATGGCGTCGTGCTGTCGAACGGGCCGGGCGACCCGGCGGCGACGTTTGAACGCGCCGGGGCGATGCTGAAAGCCCTGGTGGCCAGCGACCTGCCGATTCTGGGGATCTGTCTCGGACACCAATTGCTGGCCCTGACGCTGGGGGCGAAGACCATGAAGATGCAGCAAGGCCATCATGGCGCGAATCATCCGGTCAAGGATCTTGCGACGGGCAAGGTTGAAATTGTCTCTATGAATCATGGCTTTACCGTGGATGTGGCCAGTCTGCCAGCGGGTGTGGAAGAGAGCCATCGCTCTTTATTTGATGGCACCAATTCAGGTCTGAAAGTGGCGGGCAAGCCGATCATCTCGGTCCAGCACCACCCTGAAGCCAGCCCCGGCCCGCAGGACAGTTTCTATCTGTTCCAGCGCTTTGCTGATCTGATCGACGCCTAGCGCAGGCTTTTCACCAGCGTCTCGAAGGCCCGGTAAAAGCCGTCCGAAGCGGCGCCGCTCTGGTCGCGCAGCAATGCGAACCCGGCGCCGTTCAGCGCGCTTTGCAACATGATCGCCATCGGTTCGATATGTTCCGGCGCGACCAGGCCCTGTTTGGACAGGTAGCGCACGCCGGCCGTGACATTCTGGATGCCGAGCTCATGGTCGCTTTCATACCAGCCTTTCAGCCCCAGCACATACGGCCCATCGATCAGGACGATTTGCTGGAACTCCTGGCGCGTGACATATTTCAGATAGGTCCGGGCCCCAGCCATGAAGGCGGCATAAGGATCGCTCTTGCTGCGCGCGGCAATGGCGGCGTCGCGGGCGTCATGGTCCATGTCCATCTGCACCCGCGTCCAGACCTCGCGAAACAAAGCGTCCTTGCTCTTGAAATGATGAAACAAGGCGCCTTTGGTGATATTCAGCTCGGCGCAGATATCGGAAATCGAGGTATCAGCATAACCGCGCTGACCGAATAGCCGGGTCGCCGCGACCAGCAGCTGCTCACGTGTCTTTTCAGCATCAGCTCTCGATCTTCGGGCCATTTCCCTGCTGCCGACAATTGACCTCTAACATACCACTGGTATGTATAACCAGTTCAGCGCCTGATCAACAGATGCGCAATCTTGCCAGCGCGCACAGATTTGAGTTCGTGAGTCGTGGGGACGTTACGCGGACCTGAGAGAAGGCCAGACGGGTCACCCCGCTCTGGCCTTTTCGCGTCTTCAACCAGAGGCCAACGCTAGCGTTCATCTTCCTCATCAGCGGCATCATCGAGCCGGAACAGGCGCGGATCGAGCCGCACATTCTTTTCGACATCGGTCAAATCGACAATTGTGGTCTGCAAATTGCCGTCCGTCGCCAGCCAGCCCAACAGCTCATAGCTGGCCGCGTCCAGCACCAGGGTCAGCGTGCCATCCAGCTCGCCGCTGGCATCACTGACGCGCACGCCGACACGATCCGCATTCTGAAGCACGCTGAGGACCTCGACATCGGCGTCGAAGCGCAAATCGGTGGACAGGATGAGTCCGAGCGGTGTCGAGCCGATCGGGACCCGGTCAACAGTGTCCAGCTCGCTGTCCTCCATCGCCACTGTGGTCCCATTCGAAACGATCAGGATCGGCGTCGGATCATCATAATCAAACCGCATACGCCCAGGCCGACTCAGGGCGAAGGTGCCGGTGGTGATGCTGCCATCGGCATTGGTCTGGACGAAATTGCCCCGGGCAGTGCGAACCGCCGTCAGGGCGGCGCTGACCTGATCCAGGATGGCCGGCCAGTCGGCCTCGGCCACCTGATTGGAGCGGATCGGTACCGGCGTTTCAGCATCCGGCGCGGGATCAGTCGTCTCTGGCTGCGCCGCCAGGACCATTGCGGCAGAGTCAGATTCGGGATCTTCCGCCGTCTCGTTTTGACCGGTTTCAGCCTGGTTCTGATCGACGCCCGTCAATTGCGGCGCAGAGCGCTCGGTTTGCGCAGTTTCAGCAAGGTTTTGCGATGTTTCAGCACGGCTCGGCAAGGGCTGATCAAGCGCCGGCGCGTCACTCACCGTCTCCGGGCTCGGCTGCGCGTCCGCCATCACTGCCTGCAAGTTGACATGCAGATGCGGGCCAATGGCCAGGACCAGAGCAAAGGCAGAAACCGTAGCAGATAACATCGGGACACTCCTGTTTGAGTGTCTGACATAAGCCGTGTTCGGCAACAAAAACAGGGCTGAATCAGGGCATTTTAGCCTGCTTTCGTTGCCCTGTGTTCAGCCAGGGCGCGATCAGCTGGCGTGGACGCGGTCGACCTCGGTGACAACATAAGTCAGCGGATCTTCGCCGTGCGAGGCAATGGTCACATACTCCCCAGGCCGGAACACGTGATCGCCAAGCCGAAAGCCGCCTTCATCCGGGCCTTCCTGTTCTTCGTCATAATGGAACCGCCACTGATTGCCGCGATGGGTCAGCAGGCCGTCTGCCTTCTCATCCGGGTCGGGATGGAAGCGGTCGACGGTGCATTTGGTGCGCAAGGCCCGCCACAGTTCCAGGTCGATTTTTCCCGCTGCATCCAGCGGCGCGACGAGGACATAGCCCTGCTGATCATCTCCATCAGGGTGGCCCGGATTGCGGGCCAGGCGCAGAACAATTCGTCTCAAAGGCATGCTTCTCTCTCCGTTCGAAAAGGTCCAGGTTCAGGGGGGCAGTTTCAGGAGACCGGTCCCAGGGGGCCGGTCTTAATGCGCCAGCGCCAGCGCCGGACCGTCCTCAGCCTGCATCAGCGCCCGGCTGGTGCCGCCGAACAGCATCTGGCCAATACGGCTATGCCCATAGGCGCCCATGACGATCAGGCCGGCCTTGTGATCCTTGGCAATTTTCAGCAGGCCATCAGAGACCTTGCCGGAAAATGTCTCAACCTTGGCATTGATGCGTTCATCATGCAGCCAGTCTGACAGCGCTTCGGGCCGGGTGATTTCAGGCGCGCCGCCAAGCTCGCGATCCTTGTCGGGATTATGCGCCACGACGGCCTCGCCAAGCGAGCGGATCAGCGGCAGATGGGCCCGCACAGCGCGCATCGCGCGCGGAGAGCCATCCCAGGCAATCACAGCTGGCCCTGACAAACTCCCGGTCGATGAAGCGAGCACGGCGGGCAGTCGCTCTTCCATCAGCACATACTCATAGACCGGGTTCAGGGCATGCCCGGACAAAGCCGCTTCGCGCGGGAACACAGTCGCGTCGCTCAGAATCGCATAATTCGCCACCAATGACTGAACATGCCCGGTCTGATGCGTGATATCGGCGTTCAACCAGCTGCCAGCCGCCGACGCTGCTGACTTGAAGGCGGCATCAAAATCCTTGCGCAGCGAGCTCTGCGCGTCGGATACAGCGCTGACGCCTGAGGCGCCGGCCATGACCGCCTCGGCTGAGACAAAATACATGGCCGTATTGGCAGGGTCAGGCATGGCCAGCAAGCCGTCCAGCCGCGTACCGAGCTGTTTTGCGAGCGTAATAGAAGTTTCCAAATGAGGGGCGCAGCGATCGACGTCACCGCCCAGAACGCACAATACAGCCATGGTTTCGCTCCTTTTCCTGTCTTCAATCAGGTAAGAACACGCCGAAACGGGCGAAATAAGGGGAAATACGTGCTTGCCCGCGACGGATCAGGCGATCCACAACGTTTCCAATTATTCACTTGGAAAATTTGTTTCGCAATGGCGTGTTCTGAGCGAAGCTGGGAGATCTATTCATGAAAACCACATTTGCCATTCTTGCGGCCGCGACCTTGATCGCAGGCTGTCAGAACGTGTCTAACCGCACGCTCGGGACGACTGCGGGCGGGGCCATCATTGGCGCTGGCGTCGGCATGATGGCGGGCGGCGACGACAAGCGTAATGCGGCCATCGGCGCAGTTGTTGGCGGCCTCGCGGGCGCCGCGGTCGGCGTCTATATGGACAAGCAGGAAGAAAAACTGCGCCAGCAGACCGCCGGCACCGGCATCGGCGTCGAGCGGGTCGGCGACCAGATCGCGCTGTCCATGCCGTCTGGCCTGACTTTTGACGTCAACAGCTCAACCATCAAGGGCGACTTTTACGGCCCGCTGAATGAGGTCAGCGCGACCTTGCAGGAATATCCGAAGACCGCGGTCGATGTGGTCGGTCACGCGAGCTCCGACGGCGACGATGCCTATAACCAGGACTTGTCGGAACGTCGTGCCTCATCCGTGCAGACCTATTTGGCCAATAGCGGCGTTCAGTCGGTCCGACTGAATGCAATCGGCATGGGAGAGACGCAGCCCATTGCCGATAACGCAACTCAGGCAGGCCGCGCAGCCAACAGACGCGTCGAGATTCTTCTCACGCCAATTGTTGAAGACGGCGCCTGAGCCAAAAAAGGCCGGAGCAAACTGCTCCGGCCTTTCTTTTAGCTCGCTCGAACCTAATCTAGCTCGTGGCATCGACCTCGCTTTCGAGCGCATCATCGGCAATGTCCTTGGCCGATTGATCGTCCCCTTCATCTTCGATCGGCTCCAACTCGACCACCAAAGGATTTGGTACAAGTTGTTGCGTGGCGCCATTATTGGCGTCGATCAAGGCACCGATACCGCCGCCCAGGATGACGTTTCCAGCCATCCCGGCGCCGCCACCACCCGACATTTCGTGAGTGATATTATAGGTGCCGGTCTTGTACCCCTCTTTTTCAATCGTCACCGCGAACTCTGCTTCACGGCTTACTTTCGGAATGACGCAAGGTGTCGGTTCGCACGACAATCCGAGTGTTGTGGTGACTTTTGCCCCAGATGGAGTCGTTTGCACTTCAAATGCTTCAGTGGTTCCGCGTGTAATTGTTGCACAGGCTGTATTCATCATCAGCGCAGCCAGAACAGTGGCACCCATCATGATCTTTTTCATTCTATTATCCCTCTTAAAGATCCCCAACCATGAACTGGTTGTAATACTTGTTTGCCATCTCTGATTGAGTCGTCAACAGAAGAAATAAAAATAGGGCCAGGAAGTCTTCCTGGCCCTACTGCATTGAATGTATATTAATTTACGCTGCGGCTTTTTCTTTCACACCGCCTGGCGGGAAGCGCGAATAGAAGGTCTCGCCCTTTGCCGCCATGTCACGCAGGAGCTGCGGGACCTGGAATCGGTCGCCATATTTCTCGGCCAGCGCGTCGGCTTCGGCGACGAATTCCGGAATGCCCCAGATCAGGTCCATGTAAGAGGCACAGCCGCCGGTATAAGGCGCAAAGCCCCAGGCCAGGATGGAGCCAATGTCAGCATCGCGGGCATCGGTGATGACGCCTTCTTCGAAACAGCGCGCCACTTCCACCGCCTGGCGCACCAGGAAGCGGTTGGTGAGGTGGCGTTTCAGCTCTGGCGGGCACTCATCTACGGTGACATCGATGCGGCTGTTCAGGTCCGGCCACAGGCGAGACGGCTTGCCCTTTTCGTTATAATCGTAAAACCCCTTGCCGGCCTTGCGTCCGACCCGGCCCTGGTCTTCGACCAGCCAGGCCATCATCTGGCCGAGCTCATTGGCATTGTAATCAACGCCTGCTGCCTGCGCCATTTGGCGGCCGACTTTCAAGGCGGTGTCCAGCCCGACCGAATCCGACACTTCCAGCGGCCCCATTGGCATCCCGCTCTGACGGCCGACATTTTCGATAATGGCAGGCTTGATGCCTTCTGCCAGCATCGCCATGCCTTCCTGGGTATAGGTGCCGAAGCAGCGCGAGGTGTAGAAGCCGCGACTATCATTGACGACAATCGGCGTCTTGCGGATCGCCAGCACGTAATCGACCGTCTTGGCGAGGGTTGCCTCGCTGGTCTTTTCGCCGGTGATGATCTCGACCAGTCCCATCCGCTCGACCGGCGAGAAGAAGTGGATACCGATAAAGTTCTCAGGCCGCTGCGAGGCTTCAGCCAGGCCGGTGATTGGCAGGGTCGATGTGTTCGAACCAAACACCGCATCAGCGCTCAGCACATCTTCCGCCATCTTGGTGATCTTGGCTTTCAGCTCAGGATTCTCGAACACTGCCTCGACCACGAGGTCAGCGCCTTTGACATCGTCATAGGAGTCCGTCGTAGTGATCAGGTCGAGCAGCGCATCGCCTTTCGCCTGGGTTGTCTTGCCGCGTGAAACGGCTTTCTCGACCAGGCGGCGAGAATAATCCTTGCCCTTCTCGGCATTCTCTTTCGAGATGTCGACCAGCACGGTCGGAATGCCGGCCTTGGCCTGGACATAGGCAATGCCGGCGCCCATCAGGCCAGCCCCGATCACGGCGATCTTCTTGAACTCGGTCTTCTCATACCCGGCTGGGCGGTTTCCGCCTTTCGACAATTCCTGCATGGACAGGAACAAGGAGCGGATCATCGCTTTCGCTTCCGGACGCTGCTGGGTGTTGATGAAATAGCGTGTCTCGATCCGCAGGCCTGCATCGATTGGCACCTGCGTGCCTTCATAGACACAAGACAGGATGTTCTTCTGGGCCGGGTAATTGCCATAGGTCTTGGCATGCAACATCGCATTCGACATCGTCGCGACCTGGCCGGCGCCCGGGCTGCGATGGACAACACCGCCCGGCATCTTGAAGCCTTTTTCGTCCCAAGGCGCTTTCGCATCCGGATTGGCTTTGATCCATGCCTTACACTTGGCAACCGTGTCTGCTTTCGGTGCGAGTTCGTTCACGACGCCCATTTTATGGGCTTTCTCAGCGTTAAAGCTCTGACCTTGCAGGATCAGAGGCAGGGCTTCCTGAACGCCGATCAGACGCGGCAGGCGCTGAGTACCACCAGCGCCTGGCAGGAGGCCAATCTTGGCTTCTGGCAGACCGAACTGGATCTTTGGATTGTCATTCGCGGCGACCCGGTAATGACCCGCCAGCGCAACCTCCAGACCGCCGCCAAGGGCAAGGCCATCCAGGGCGACAGCGACAGGCTTGCCGCAAGTCTCCAGCTCGCGCAGCGTCTTGTTGAGCGCAAATCCGCGCTCGAACTGCATCGCTTTCAGCTCGGCTTCTGACAGTTTGGCTTCGGACTTGCCGCCGCCTGCGCTTTCATTCATTTCGCCGAGATCGGCGCCAGCGCAGAAGCCTGTAGCCTTGCCGGATGACAGCACCAGGCCGGTAATCTTGTCATTAGAGGCAACTTCATTGGTGATGGCGATAATGTCGGCAATCGCCTTGGCCGTCAGCGTGTTCATGCTGCGCCCAGGCACATCGAACACGGCATGCGCAATGCCGTCACCATCAATGTCGAAAGAGAATGTTTCGAGGTTCATTTTACTTTTTTCCGATTGCCCCGGACTTGAACCGGGGTCTCGTGCCACGAAGGGCACTGCGTTTGGATAGGGTCCCGGACAAACGCGATGCGCTGTCCGGGAGGACAGATCAGATTATACTCGCTCGATAATGGTCGCTGTGCCCATGCCGGCACCGACACAAAGCGTGACCAGGGCGGTCTCCTTGTCGGCCCGCTCAAGCTCATCGACCATGGTGCCGAGCAGCATGCCGCCGGTCGCCCCAAGCGGGTGCCCCATGGCGATGGCGCCGCCATTCACATTCATCTTGTCATGCGGGATGTTCAGCAGGTGCATCATCAGCATCGGCACAGAGGCAAAGGCTTCGTTCAGCTCGTAGAGATCGATGTCGCTGACATCCATGCCGGCTTTCTTCAGCGCTTTCAGCGTCACATCGGTCGGTCCTGTCAGCATGATGCCGGGCTCAGAGCCAATCGAGGCCATTTGCTTGACCCGGGCGCGCGGCTTGAGGCCGAGCTTTTCGCCCATTTCCTTGGATCCGAACAGGACCGCAGACGCGCCGTCGACAATGCCCGACGAGTTGCCGGCATGATGGACGTGATTGATCGCTTCCAGTTCCGGGTAGCGCTGCTTGATGACGTCATCAAATCCCATCGCGCCCATGCCGGCAAAACTTGGGTTCAGCGCAGCAAGGCTCTGCATGTCTGCGTCCGGGCGCATGTGCTCGTCATGGTCGAGCTGGATGCCGCCCATCTGGTCTTTGACCGCGACGATCGACTTGGAGAAGCGGTTTTCTTTCCAGGCCTGGGCCGCGCGTTTCTGGGATTCGACGGCATAAGCATCGACATCATCGCGCGAAAAACCCCACTTGGTGGCAATCGTGTCGGCGCCGACGCCTTGCGGAGAGAAATAGGATTTCAGCGCGATCTGAGGATCAGATGACCAGGCCCCGCCAGCAGCGCCCATCGGCACCCGGCTCATGCTCTCAATGCCGCCGCCAATTGCCATATCGGCTTCGCCGGTCATGACTTTCGCCGCAGCCATGTTGCAGGCTTCCAGGCCAGAGGCGCAGAAGCGATCGACCTGAACCCCCGCCGTGGTTTCTGCATAATCAGCGTTGAGCACTGCGATCCGGGCAATGTCGCCACCTTGCTCGCCCACCGGAGAGACGCAGCCAAGCACTACATCGTCGACATATTTGGTGTCGAGATCGTTGCGGTCGCGGATCGCTTCCAGGGTTTGCGTCGACAGCTCAAGCGCCGTGATTTCATGCAAGCTGCCGGATTTCTTGCCTTTGCCGCGCGGGGTGCGCACAGCGTCGTAAATATAGGCTTCAGTCATGGGAGGGGTCTCCTGTTTAAACTCTTGAACGGGTTATTTTGCCGGTGCCTTCATCGGATTGATGGCGAGGGAGGCGCGCGCCCGCGCCGCTTCCTTGCCTCGCGAGTCAAACAGGTCGGCTTCGGCAAAAATCACTTGTCGACCAATATTGCGAAGCCGGGCTGCGACTTCAATCGCGCCGACCCTCACTGGCCGTAAAAAGGTTGTGTGCAGATCGATGGTCGACGGAAAGGCGCGTGTGCCGGTCTTCATCGTCGCCAGCATGCCGATTGTATCGTCCAGCATGGCCGACAGATATCCGCCCTGGATATACCCGGCCGGATTGGTGAATTCCGGTTTGCCATCAAAGCTGACACGCGTTTCCAGCTTGTCCATGTCGAGGGAGATGAGCTTGAAGCCCAGCGACTTGGAGCTTTCGGCCGGCTTCGGGAAGACTTCGCTGAGGAGGTGGCGATCAGGCAAGCTTACAAGGTCCTCGCGATCAGCATCTTCATCACTTCATTGGCGCCGCCATAAATGCGCTGGACGCGAGCATCCTGGTACATCTGGCCGATCGGATACTCGTCCATATAGCCCCAGCCGCCATGCAGCTGCAGGCATTCATCAATGATCTTGCATTGCAGATCCGAGATCCAGTATTTCGACATCGAAGCGGTGGCCGCATCGAGTTCGCCTTTCAGCAACAGCTCGGTGCAATGGTCGGTAAAGACCTTGGCGACGGTTGCTTCGGTCTTGCATTCCGCCAGCTTGAACTGGGTGTTCTGGAAATCGAAAATCGTGCCGCCAAAGGCCTTGCGCTGTTTGACATATTCGACGGTTTCCTTCAGCGCCCGCTCGATCATGCCAATGCCCTGAATGCCGATAATGTGGCGCTCTTGCGGGAGCTTTTGCATCAGCTGGATGAAACCCTGGCCTTCTTCCGGCCCGAGCAGCGCGGTGGCCGGCACTTTCACATCATTGAAGAACAGTTCGGATGTATCTGCAGCAGGCTGGCCTATCTTCTTCAGATTGCGGCCGCGTTCGAAGCCTTCGACCTCATCGGTCTCGACCATCAGGATCGAGATGCCCTTGGCGCCCTTGTCGGGATCGGTCTTGGCGCAGACCAGGATCAGATTGGCCGTCTGACCATTGGTGATGAAGGTCTTGGAGCCATTGATGACATAGCCATTGCCATCCTTCTTGGCTGTCGTCTTGATGTTCTGCAGATCCGAGCCTGTGCCCGGCTCGGTCATCGCAATGGCGCAGACAAGCTCGCCTGTGGCAAGCTTTGGGAGGAGACGCTGCTTTTGTTCTTCTGAGCCGTAATCGATAATGTACGGCGCGACGATGGCATTGTGCAGACCGATGCCGAAACCGGCAATGCCTTGCTTTTCCAGCTGTTCAATGATCACCGCATCGTGTCGAAAATCACCGCCGGCGCCGCCATATTCTTCGGGGGCGGAGACCAGCAGCAAGCCTTGTTCACCCGCCTGTTTCCAGACCTCGCGCGGGACCATGCCAGCTTCGCGCCAGCCTTCGACCTGCGGCTTCAACTCCTTTTCAAAGAATTGCGCCACGGCATCGTTGAAGATCTTGATTTCCTCATCCTGACGCCAGTCAGCCAGAGGAACATTGAGGACATCAGACATGCGGAAACTCCGTGAACCGGTAGTGACGTTTACGTTCACGTCAATTTAGGGTCAAGAGACCAGTTTGACCAGCGGTGACGTTACGGGAAGTCGATGGAAAATCAGCCAATCCGCACGGATTGGCTGATTGATCACATTTCTGATCGCTTAAAACCGATCCGCTGGCAGCGCCATCATCAGTTCAGCGCCGGTTTTCAGCTTGGCGAGGTGCGACGTGGTCTCTGGCAGAACCCGGGCAATATAATATTTCCCGGTCAGGATCTTGTCGTCATAGAACGGGTCATCGCCGCGCTTCTCAAGCGCAACCTTGGCCATCTGCGCCCACATGTAAGCCAGCGCCGTGAGGCCGAACAATTGCAGGTAATCGGTCGAGGCGGCCCCGGCATTGTTGAAATCGGTCATGCCGTTCTGCATCAGCCAGGTCGTGCCTTCCTGCAGCTGCGCCTTGGCCGACGCCAGGCCTTCCAGGAACGGTGCCAGCTCGGCATTGCCTTCATGGGTGCCGATAAAGTCATCAACCTCGGCAAAGAAGCTGAACACGGCCCGGCCGCCATTGGCTGCGAGCTTGCGGCCGACCAGGTCGAGCGCCTGGATGCCATTGGTGCCTTCATAGATCAGCGTAATCCGGCAATCGCGGACGTACTGCTCAAGCCCCCATTCCTGCGTGAAGCCGGATCCGCCATGGATCTGCAGCGCCTCGTTCGCCATCTTGAACCCGCGATCGGTCAGGAAGGCTTTGATGACCGGGGTCAGCAGAGCCATGTAATCCCCAGCCTTCTCTCGGACCTTCTCGTCCGGCGATTTGTGGTGGAGATCGCCGTGCAAAGCGGTCCAGTAGGTGAAGGCACGCGCGCCTTCGATAAAGGCCTTCTGATCCATCAACATCCGGCGCACGTCCGGATGCACGATCACAGGGTCAGCCGGTTTGTCTGGCGCCTGCACGCCTTTCAGCGATCGGCCCTGGAGGCGGTCATTGGCGAAATCGACCGCGTTCTGATAGGCGACTTCTGCCTGGCTGAGCCCCTGCATGCCGACGCCCAGGCGCGCCTCGTTCATCATCACGAACATGGTGCGCATGCCTTTATGCTCTTCGCCGACCAGCCAGCCGGTGGCGCCATCATAATTCATCACGCAGGTTGCGTTGCCATGGATGCCCATTTTTTCTTCAAGACCACCACAAGAGGCTGCGTTACGGTCGCCGAGCGAGCCATCCTCATTGACGATGAATTTCGGGACCACGAAGAGCGAGATGCCCTTGATGCCGTCCGGGCCGCCCTCGATGCGCGCAAGCACCAGGTGGATGATATTTTCGGTGAGATCCTGCTCGCCGCCTGAAATCCAGATCTTCTGGCCCGTTATCTTGTAGGACCCGTCCGGCTGCGGCACCGCCTTGGTCTTGATCAAGCCAAGATCTGTTCCGCATTGCGGCTCAGTCAGGTTCATGGTGCCGGCCCACTCGCCAGACGCCATTTTCGGCCCGTATTTCGCTTTCTGCTCGTCAGAACCGCCAGCCATCAAGGCCTCGAAGGCGCCCGAGGTCAGTCCGGGATACATCGCAAACGCCATGTTTGCAGACGAGGTCATCTCGCTGGTCGCCATATTGACCACGTGCGGCAGGCCCTGGCCGCCCATTTCTGGTGACTTGCCAAGCAATGGCCAGCCATTCTCGACCATTTGTCGATAAGCGTCCGGGAACCCGTCCGGCGTTTTCACGCTGGCATCAGCATTGCGGATACAGCCTTGCTCGTCACCGACTTTATTCAGCGGGAAGAGCACTTCCTTGGCGAACTTGCTAGACTCTTCCAGGATCGCATCGATCAGATCCGGTGTCGCTTCCTCAAACCCCGGCAGATTGGAATAGTTCTGCAGCGACAAAACGTCGTGGAGGATAAATTTCATGTCGCGAACAGGCGCGTCGTAACGTGGCATCTCGGGCTCCCCTCAGGAAAAATATAAACCGCGACGCTTGGAGTAGCGTCACGGTTTGGAAAGGTCATTCAACTCTTGCGGGTCAAACTGTAATTTGTCACGCGTCGTCCAGCTGGCGACGGGCAACTTCATCATAGGCTTTGAGATTCTCGGCCTCGGCAGCGCCAGGACCGATCTTGTCCAGCTGCTCTTCCAGCCATTCAATGCCGCGATGCAGTTCTTGCAGCGCCATTTCAATGTCTTCGCGCTGGCTTTCCAGTTCCTTGATCTGGTTCTGGAACTTGACCAGCGACATGCGCATCTGCGCCCGTTGCCCATCCTCAAGGCCGTAGAGATCAAGGATTTCACGAATGTCGGCCAGCGGCAGGCCAAGGCGTTTCAGACGGACAATGATCTTCACGCGGCCGCGATCGCGATGCGAATAGACACGTGTCATGCCATCCCGTGCCGGGTGCAGCATGTCCTTGTCCTCATAGAAGCGCAGGGCGCGTGGGGTGATTCCAAACTCGCGAGCCAGTTCCGAAATAGAAAAGGTTCGGGAGTCAGCGATAGAAAGAGAAGAAACGGTATCAGGCATAAACTGAGTATGCATCGTCTTTACGCGAACGTCAACGTCACCCGGGTCGCGTTGACGTAAAGGGTATGAACAAATCTTACGAAATTGCGCACAAACGTTTACCTTTTTAACTCGGAATTAAGAGCGCTCACGTCATCTCAAGGTTGAAAATGGGTAAATCTGTCCGTCTGACGAATCAGTCGGGCAAGTGCTGGAGTACCGGGCATGAGCCAATACGGGTCCTGGAGCGTTAAGGGAGTGGATGACCGCGCCCGCGCCGTCGCAAAGGAAAAAGCGCGCCTGAAAGGCGTCACGCTGGGCGATTATATCAATAACCTCCTGCTGGAAGGTCATAGCGAGGCAGGGCCGCGCGACCTCTACAGATCACCCTTCCATGACGAACACCGATCCGCTCATCATGGCAGCCCACTTGATTCCCTGGCGCAGCGCATCGAAGCGGTTGAAGCGCGTTCGACCCTCGCCATTACTGGTATCGATCAGTCTGTTCTTGGCATGCTGGCCCGGCTGGAAGGCACAGAAAACTCAACTGCCGCCATGGCCGCCGAAGTCGAAGGCATGATCGACGAGTTGCGCGAGACGCATGAAACACTGCATGCCAAAGTCGGCGCACTTGAGTCCGACAAGAGCGGCAAGCGAAGCCTTGAGGCGATGAAGGCGCTGGAAGACGCGCTCGGCAAGCTGGCCTCGCATGTTTACGAAGAAGGTCACCTGACCCAGGACGAAACCTTGGCCATGAAAGGCCGCATGGAAGCAGGCTTCAATGAGCTGAGCGAGCGTGTCGAAGGGATCGAAGTCCAGGTTGAATCGACTCTGGCCGGCGCTGCTCAACGGGTTGAAAAGGCTGTCGAACAGGCCGAACTGCGCGCTGAAGGCACCTCACGTCATCTGTCCGAACGCGTCTCTGCGATCGAATCAACGGTCGCATCGAAACTGACCAAGGTCGACGAGGTCGATAGCCGCGTGCAATCGGTGGAAGGCGACGTTTCTGGCGCCATCACCTCGATGGAAAGTACGCTGGCACGGATCCAGGAGCGGCTGAGCCGCGCCGAGACGACCACGGACACAGCCCTGAAGGCGTTGGAACAGACCTTCGCCAACCTCGATGAACGCATCGACACGGTTGCCGAACTGGCAAGCCCGGAAAAAGCCGATTCCTTGCGCCAGGAGCTGGAACAGCGATTCGACGAACTTGCGACGGATCTGCGCACCAGTGTCGACCAGACGCGCCAGCACCTGGCCGCCGAAATCGAACGCGCTGCTGCGCGCGCCAATCCTGAACTGGTTGGCCAGCTCGAAGCGCGCGTCTCTACCCTCGAAGCAGACAATCCGTCGGAGGCCATCAATGGCTTCGGCGATCAGATTGCGCGCCTGTCCAGCTCTCTGGATCAGCGCATTGTCGAGAGCGAAAGCCGCAGCGCGGCCGCGATTGAACAAGTCGGCGAGCAAGTGGCAAGCGCCATCAAGCACGTCCAGGCCCGCCAGGATCAAGGCCAACGCGAGCTGGAACAGAAAGTCGATGCTCTGGAAGAGCGCCAGTCGACCAAACTGTCTGATGCGCTGAACAATGTTTCCGATCGCCTGGCAGAAATGCAGATGCAGACCGCTACCGCGGTTTCGCCTGTTCAGAAAGCAATCGTTTCCCTGGCCTCGCGTCTTGAGGCGCTGGAAGACTTCACCGCGCCGCCGCTGGCTGAATCAGATGACGAAATCTTGCCCGACATGCCGGACGTTCCAACCGACATTGAACCGCTTGAGGTCGAAGCCGAGACGGAGTCTGAAATCATCCCAGACCTGGCTGAATTCGAATCGGAAGTTGAAGACGAAATCGAGCCTGCGCCCCCTGCCATGGCGGCAGAAGAAGAGCCTGAGGATTATGACTTCATCGCCGGCCTTCCGGACTTTGATGATGAGCCTAATATTGTCGGCGCCGAAGCCCAAGAGGCCGAGGAACACCTCGCTGCGCCTGCCGTTGAAGACGAATGGGACGACTCGCCGACTGACGATGATTACCTGTCGCAAAGCCACGCGGTCGAATCCTTCGACCCGTTTACGGCCGACGAAACGCCAAGCCTGAGCGAAACGTCTGAACCCGAGCATGATCCGCTGGCCGAACTTGGCAGCTGGGATGAGGCGCAGCAGGAAACCCGCGATTCCGACATCTTCTCCGAAATGGATGAGGACGAGGCTGGTACCGCACTTGCGCCTGAAACTGATATCGAAACCGATATTGAAACGGAAATTGAAACTGATTTTGACACAGGCACGGCGCCTGAAGATGAGGTCGACGCGCTGGCTCACAACCTTGAGCTGGGCGCAGACACTGACGCAGAAGCCGAAACCGAAGCGGAAGCGGAAGACCCGCTGCTCGAACCGGATGACGAGGCCACAGATTATCTGAGCCGGGCCCGCAAAGCCGCAATCGCTGCATCTACCGCCCCTGCCGCAGATTCAAAGTCACTGCTCGGACGGCGCTCTGCCGCGTCTGCCGACCCCAAATCCGCTGGCGGAGGGCGCAAAGTCCCGGTCATCGCCGCTGCCTCCGTACTGGCCATCGCAGCCGCCGGTGCCGGCGGCTGGGTTGCCCTGCGCGGGAAAGCCGATCTTGCTGGCGGCGACAATCCGAGCTTTGCCGCCTCCAGCGCTGTTGCGGATCGCGCCGCCGCCGAGCAGGTCCAGGAACCCTCGCTCAGCGGCATCGAGTTTGCTGAAACCGCTGCCCCCCTCGACGAAACGCTGTTCGAGGAAGAAGGCAGTGTCGCTGGCATGCCAGAAACAGACCTTGAGGCGCCGACGGCAGCCGAGATCGCGCTGAACTTACCCGAGATTCCGCAAGCGCTGTCACTTGAGCGCGCCGCAATTCAAGGCGACCCGGTGGCCCAGTTCAAATGGGGTGAGGCCCGACTGGGCGCCCAGGACCTTGCGGCTGGCGCTGACTTTGTTCGCCGCGCGGCTCGACAGGGCCTGCCTGCTGCGCAATACCGCCTCGCCAAGCTGCACGAACGCGGCATCGGCGTACCGCGCGATTTCTTCGAAGCACGCAGCTGGACGGAAAAAGCCGCAAATGGCGGCAACACCAAAGCCATGCATGACCTCGCCGTGTTCTATGCCGACGGCGAAGGCGGCGCACAGTCTTACGCGGCTGCAGCAGAATGGTTCCGCAAAGCTGCGGATTACGGCGTCGTCGACAGCCAGTACAATCTCGCTGTGCTGTATGAAAACGGCCTCGGCATTTCGCCAAGCCAGAGCGAAGCCCTGTACTGGTACGAAGTCGCCTCTGCCAATGGCGATGCCAGCGCCCCGGGCAATGTGGCGACGCTGCGCGAAGCCTTGCCGCTGGAACAGGCGCAGCAGGCTCAGCGCCGGGCCTCAAGCTGGACCGTGACACCAGCGGACAAGGCTGCCAATGGCACATTCGAACTACAGGACTGGGATCTCTCGACACGCACGCAGGTCGCAACCTTGCAAAGCGTTCTGAATGGGCTCGGCTATGAGGCCGGCGCGCCAGATGGCATTGCCGGAACCGGGACTCGCGCTGCGGTCCAAGCCTATCAGGCTGACAATGGCCTGGAGGCGAATGGCGTCATTGATGAGCTGTTGATCGAGACGCTGAACCGCCAGACTCAGGGCTTGGCCGGGTGACTACCGCTGGCGCCAAAGCGAATTCGCCGAAACAGGATACAGACCCCGACAATTGCAGCCGCGATGGCAAGCGCATGCGTGCCAAGGCGGACCCAATTGTTGATGACAATGCCAAGCAATCCCCACCCCAGGGCGACAAAATACCAGCCATTTCGGCTGACATAATTAGCAAACACCGTGGCCAGACCCGTTGCCGGAATCAACGTCATCCATAGCGAGTGCCAGACCGCGTCACTGGGGACACGTCCAAGCAGCCAGCGCCCGACATCCGGCACGCTGATCGACACGGCAACCGTCAGCCAGCCGGCCAGCAGCCCTGTGGTCACACCGTACAGGACCCTCCGCGCGGTGCCATCATAGGCTTCAGTCCGGTCGAGGCGATAGGCGGCCTCCCAAGCGAAAAAACCGATCGGCAGCAGCAATAGAAAATCAAGCCAGACCGAACCAATGCTCTGCGCTGACAGCATCCAGATCACATTGCCCAGCCCGGCCAGGGCGAGCGGTCCGGAAACTTGCCGGGTGACGTGATCCGGCGCCCGCAAGTGCACCAGTGCCATGGCCAGATAGCCGATGAAAATCACGCTCCAGATCGAAAAGAAGATGCCGGTTGGCAGCTCAGGCGGAATGCCACCCTCAACCGCGCGGGCGCCAATGCTCTCACCGTATCCTGCCCAAGGCAGCAAGGGCGCCGCAAATTGCCCCAGCGCTGCGACCAGGAGTAAAAATCTGTTCAATGCCGTCATCAAGAGCCTCTACCTTCTCCATGGCAAAGCTTGGATAAAACTTCCAGTCATCGATTTGTGATCACCTCAGGCCGCGTTCGAGGCTGCCTTGTAGAGGGTGATGAACAGTTCCCGCGTGGCTGGCTCTCCCAGCCCTGCGCCGCCCGGCGACTTCGCCATAAGTTCCAGATCATGCAGGCGTTCGACCAGGCGCGTCAGGCGCGGCGTTGGCCACTTGCGCAGGCGCGCCTGGAATGCCGGCCAATCAGACTTCCACACAGGTGGCTTCAGCTTCATGCCGACATTGGCAGCCCCGCCTTCACCCTGCAGGGCCTGGGCCTCGAGCATCCGGCTCGCTTCCATTTCGAACATGCGGACCAGGCTGATCGGCGACAGGCCAGCATCAAGCACCCGGTCCATTTCTGCCTGTGCCGCCTCTGGTTCGCCGCTCAGCGCCAGCAAGACGGCGCGCCGGGCATTCTCATCCGCATTGGTTTCGCAAAGCGCCCGTACATCAGCGGCAGAGACCGCGCGGCCGAGATCATGCGCAAACACAGCAAGCTTCTCCATCTCGGCATTGGCCAGGCTGCGATGGCCCGGCAGGCCGCCGACAAAATCTGACAGCGCCGCGCTGTCAATCTCGACGCCCCGGTGCTTGAGAAACCTCTTCACCAGCTCTGACATGTCGGCATCGCTGTCGGCAAACAGATGCAATGCCGCCGCGTTCGGCGCCGCTTCAAACGCGGTGCGCAGTTTTGAACGCGTATTGAGACTGCCATTCTGCAGCACCAGTTTCGCTGCGATCCGCTCTGCCGGCAGGGCCAGAACCTCCTTCATCAAGGCGAACAATTTCTCGCCTTTGGTGCGGATGCGGATAATCGTGCCCTCGCCCAGCAAGGAGACCGCCTCCAGCGAGTCGAACAATTTGGCGGGCTCGCGCTTTATCTCATCTTCATCCAAGGTCAGGACGGTGGCCGGGTCATCCTTGGTCCAGGCCTTGATCAGCGCATTGGCGGTATCGGCGACCACACCTTCATCTTCTCCGAAGATCAGAGCGAACTGGCAGGCCGGGTCGGGCCTCTTGGCAAAGCGTTCAGCGCTATTGCCTTGCAGCTTCATTCGGCGCTCGCAGTCTTGATGCGAAGGTCATCCGCGATCCGGCGGGCCAAGAGCAGCATGGCGCGGTCGGTGGCATCGATCTGGGCGGCAATGTCAGAGAAAGGCGCATCCGGCACCAGGAAGCTCGTCTCCGCAGACGAACGCCCAGAGATCGCTGTATCACCGTAAGCGAAAACATAATCCGCCCGCACGATGATATCGGTTCGCGTCGCCGCTTCGTCCGGTTGCAGGGCCAGACGACCGATCGACTCTTCGAGTTCGATTTCCAGCCGCCCTGACGTCTCCACGCCCGGCAATCCTGGCGCAAGCTCCTGTAACAGCGCTTTGCGCAAGGCATGTCCAGCACGGCCGTCTATGGTGCCGATCTGAATGTTTCCGGCGGTCGCATCGGACGCATAGAGCGGCGTGAACCCGCAAGCTGAAAGCGTCATGACCAGAAGGGCGATTGCAAACTGTTTCATCACACCACGATATTCACGATCCGGCCGGGAACCACAATCACTTTCTTGATGTCTTTGTCCGCGATGAAATTCTGCACGGCCGGCAGCGCCAGCGCAGCGGCCTCGACCGCATCCTTGCTGGCGGTCTTGGCGACCGAGATTTCGGCCCGGCGCTTGCCATTGACCTGGATCGGCATGGTCACGCTATCCTCGACCAGGAGCGCGGCCTCAATTTCCGGCCAGGCCGCTGCAGAACAAAGTCCTTCACCGCCAATCATCGCCCAGCATTCTTCCGCCAGATGCGGCATGAACGGAACCAGGCAACGTGCCAGCATGGCGGCGGCTTCGACCCGCGCATGCAGCAGTTCATCGCCGCCCTGCTCTGCCTTTTTCAGCGTACTCACCCATTCATGGACCGTAGCAATGGCAGAGTTGAACCGGAATTCCTCAATCGCCTTGTCAATCGCATGAACAGCCTTGTGCGAGGCCCGCCGCAAATCGAGCGCCGCTTCATGTGGCTGCGCATCTGGCGCGGCCGCGCTCAGTGTCTTGAACACGCCCCAGACGCGCTGCACGAACCGCCCGGCGCCTTCCGCGCCTGATTGAGTCCACTCGACATCGCGCTCGGGCGGACTGTCAGAGAGGACAAACCAGCGGGCTGTATCGGCGCCGAATCCGGCGATAATATTGTCCGGATCGACCGTGTTCTTTTTCGACTTGGACATTTTCTCGATCGGACCAACCGTCACTGGTCTGTCCGTGCCGAGCTCGACCCAGCCTTCGCCCTTTGGCTCGATTTCAGACGGCTGAAGCCAGCGGCCGTCTTCGGATTTATAGGTCTCGTGAGTCACCATGCCTTGCGTGAACAGGCCGTCAAATGGCTCGCCGCTGGGCAAGTCGACTTCGCCAACATCACGCATCGCCCGCATGAAAAAGCGGGCATAGAGCAAGTGCAGAACAGCATGTTCGACGCCGCCAACATATTGATCCACCGGCAACCAGTAAGCCCGCTCAACCGGGTCATCGACGCTCGCGAAACGGGCAAAATACCAGCTGGAATCATTGAACGTGTCGAGCGTATCGGTCTCGCGCTGAGCCGCCTTTCCGCAATTCGGGCAGGCAACATCCTTCCAGGTCGGATGATGCACGAGCGGATTGCCCGGCTTGTCGAAGCTGACATCATCAGGGAGTTTCACCGGCAAGTCTTCAACCGGCACAGGTACGATGCCGCAATCGCCGCAATGAATGACCGGAATCGGGCAGCCCCAATAGCGCTGCCGTGAGACGCCCCAATCACGCAGGCGGTAATTCACTGTGCCTTGGCCGAGGCCGGCCTTTTCAATGCGAGCGATGGCCATTGAGATCGCTTCATCAACCGGTTTGTCATTGAGAAAACCGGAATTCATGATCGTGCCAGGCCCGGTATAGGCCGCTTCCATATCGGTGCCCTGGCCGGAACTGACCCATGCGCCAGCGGCCGCGTCCTTGTCGGACGGCTTCACCACAGGCAGGATCGGAAGGTCGTATTTACGCGCGAAGTCAAAATCGCGTTGATCATGGCCCGGACACGCAAAGATGGCGCCGGTGCCATAGCCCATCAGCACGAAGTTCGCGACATAGACCGGAAGCGTTTGCCCTTCGAGGAAGGGATGCTTGACGGTGAGGCCGGTATCAAAGCCCATTTTCGGGGCTTTTTCGATGTCGGCTTCTGACGTCCCGACCTTCGCGCACGCAGCCCGGAAATCGGCCAGATCGCCATTTGCTTCAGCCATGGCGATGGTTAATGGGTGGTCCGGTGACAAAGCCACGAAGCTGGCCCCGAACAGCGTGTCAGGGCGGGTGGTGAAAATCTCAATGCCGGTTTCGTGACCAATCGGCGCATTGCCGGCCCACTCGAACCGCATCTGCAAGCCTTCGGAGCGGCCAATCCAGTTGGCCTGCATGGTCCGGACTTTTTCCGGCCAGCGCTCGAGCTTCTGAACCTGTTCGAGCAGGTCTTCGGCATAGTCGGTAATGCGGAAGAACCACTGTACCAGCTCGCGCTGCTCCACTGGCGCGCCAGAGCGCCAGCCCTTGCCGTCAATCACTTGCTCATTGGCAAGCACAGTATTGTCGACCGGATCCCAGTTCACCTTAGCTTTCTTTTGATAGACCAGGCCCTTGTCCATGAATTTCAGGAACAGACGCTGTTGCTCGCCATAATAATCCGGATCGCAGGTGGCGAACTCGCGCGACCAGTCGAGTGACAGGCCAAGCTTTTCGAACTGGGCCTTCATCGCGGCGATATTCTGATAGGTCCAGTCGCCCGGATGGACGTTTTTTTCCATCGCGGCATTCTCTGCCGGCATCCCGAATGCGTCCCAGCCCATCGGGTGCAGGACATTATAGCCTTTGGCTTTCTTATACCGTGCCACGACATCGCCCATGGCATAGTTTCGCACGTGCCCCATATGCAGACGCCCGGATGGATACGGAAACATTTCCAGCACATAGGCTTTCGGCATGTCGCCAGCCTCAGCTGGAGA
The DNA here is from genome assembly GCA_965212615.1 of Henriciella sp. GTDB lineage: Bacteria > Pseudomonadota > Alphaproteobacteria > Caulobacterales > Hyphomonadaceae > Henriciella. The sequence continues at coordinate 2,902,964 of OZ243114.1, read as the reverse complement.
TTTGGCTTTGAACAGCTCAGCCTTGGCCCAGGCGTCACGCCATTTGGGTTCCGCATCTTGCGGATTGTATCTTGAGGCCATGGCCTCCCCCATGAATTTTAATATCTAGTCGAGTTCAGAAGCTTTGAGATTGCGCGCCCGGGACAGGATCGCGTTCTCAAGCTGAATGCCGGTCTCAGGGTCGGCGTCTGCATCGACCCATGTGCCATCTTGATCAACCTGCCGGAAGACCGAGACCTTGACGCCATCAGCGCGTAGGCGGGAGTCGAGAATGTAGACCGTCGCCTTGATCCGCTCGCCCGGCGCAGTCTCGAAAGCGTGCCAGTCATAAATGATCGTGCCGCCATACGGATCAGCTGTCACCAGCGGCAGGGAATTCAGCGTGTCGAGACTGGCCCGCCATAGATAAGGATTTGCCCCGCCGGTAATTTCCTCAACCACGCGGCGCTCGACATTATTATTGCCGCCACCGAAGACACAGCCGGAAAGCGCCACTGCGCCAAATGCTGCTGTGATCAGGGTTGATACTGCCTTCATATTGTCATTTCCCGTTGGCAAGATCTTGTTGAATAACAGTCTCTATAGCATCTGAAACTGAGCCTGCCAGTGCCGATATGCTATCGGGTTCGCCATCGCCAAAGGAAGTCACACAATATGAGACATATCTGCGTTTTGGCCCTTTGTCCGTTATTGGCGCTGCCGGTTTTCGCGCAAGGCGATGCGCCGCTCGAGACGGAATTGGATTTCGAGTCCATTACGCTCGTGACGCCCGTCGCCGATAGCGACTCAGATCAAGACACTGAAACCATTCTCGGCGAGATATCGCTCACCGGGCAAGCGGAGAAAGTCCTGCAGAGTGGCTTGCGCCTGCGGGCGCGCGGGGCGTTGCGGCTGCAGCGAGATCATCCGGACCGCCCAGGCGGCATTGGCGGGTTTGGCGATTCGCCCCTGGCCGCGACGGGGGCCTTCTCTGGAGTGTCCGCTGCATCGCCGATCGAAACCAGCGATTTGCGGGCGCGACTGGAAACAGCCTATCTGCAAATTGATGGCGGTTATGGTGAGGTCCGGATCGGAAAGGATAGCGGTGTCGCCAGCCGGTTCCATGAAGGCGCGAAATCAGTGCTCTCGCATGCGCGCCTCGATAGTATCCTGCTCGACCCAACCGGCCTATCCACGGTTCAGACCCGTCACAATCTGACCGGGCCAAGTGCCAAAATCTCTTACGCCAGTCCGCGCCTGATCGGTCTTCGCGCAGGCGCGAGCTTCACCCCGAAAGCCGATGCAGACGGCCTCGATCGCCGCCCCGCCGCAGCCGCGGCCGGATTCGCGCCGGACGCGGAAAATGCCGTGGAACTCGCCTTGAACGCGAGTCGGCGATTTCGTGATTCGGGTTGGCGGGTGGATGTGGGCCTCGCCTGGTCCAGTGCCGACGTGTCATCAGCAGCCTTGACGCCGCAATACGGCACGGTTGAATCCTGGTCGGCAGGAACCCGGGTCGAGAAGGATGACTGGACCTTTGGCACGTCTTGGCTCTCATCCGATAATGGGCTTTCAAGCGGCGACTATTCGGCCTGGAGCGCAGGCCTGCACAGAGAGATATACAGCACTGAATTTTCAGCAGAATATGGGGAATCCACGGATGATGTTGCTCGCCTTGAGTCACACGGCTGGCGGATCGGTGCTGCCCGGCAATTCTCACCCGAAACCCGCCTGGCAATCGCCTATCTACAGGATGAAGTCGAATCGCCGCTCGAGTTTCGGCGGTCACAGGGCATTGTTGTCGAAATCACACTGTCACAGAAAATTCTCCAACTAACTGGAAATTAAGGTTCTATTAACTGGTGTGACTGCTATCTATTGGGCAGGAGTATCTGACATGCGCATTCTTGCGGCATCTCTTTTGTTATTTGGTGGCTGCGCCCTTCCGGCGATGGCCCAGCAAGACGTGCCTGAAATGCCTGCGCCGACGATTTCCGAAACCGATCAGGCTGAACCGGACTGGTTCCAGAAATTCAGCCTCAACGGGGCCAACCTGGACTCACCAGCTTGGCAATCCAGCCCATCGCAGACCTTCAACCTTGCCTGGATCAAAGGCGACCGTTGGAGCCTCAGTCTCGACCTGACGTCGCGCGGCGAAGGGTCGCCTCTGCCTCGGGAAGAGATGATGGCGGAAGCCGAGTTCCGGATCACACCGCGAATTTCGGTTGGCGGTGAACTGACCATCGGTGCTGAAGAGCTGGATGACACCGCGCAGTGGGAAGATCAGGACATCGAAGCCGGCATCCGTCTTCGCTCCGCTTTCAAATTCTAGGCTTTCGCGCCTTTCTTTCCCCCACCATAGGCAGGATCTGCTTGCGCCGAGGCTTCATCCAGTGGCCAGCGCGGCCGTGCGGCAAAAGCCAGGCCTGATGCATCAACCTTGCCGGCGGCCAATCGCTCTGCCCCGGCCAGTGCGATCATCGCTGCATTGTCGGTACAATGGCGCAGCGGCGGCGCAATCAGGCGCGCGCCAGCATCAATCGCCACACGGTCAAGCGCTGAACGGATGGTCTGATTGGCCGCCACGCCGCCGGCCACGACCAGTCGCGTTGCACCTGCGTGCCGTGTCTTGAAGTCGGCCAGCGCGCGTTCTGTCTTGCCGGACAGGCAATCGGTGACAGCACGCTGGAACGCGGCACAGAGATCCGCACGGCCCTGTTCATCCAGGTCTTCGTGCTCGACCACGCGCGCTGCGGCGGTCTTCAGACCCGCAAAACTGAGATCAAGGCCTGGCCGGTTCATCAAGGGGCGCGGCAAATCGAACCGATGCGCGTCGCCGTGCTGCGCCAGGCGCTCGACCGCAGGCCCGCCTGGGAAGCCAATGCCGAGCGTCTTGGCGAGCTTGTCGAAGGCTTCACCCGCCGCATCATCAATGGTCGTGCCAAGGCGTCGATAGGCGCCAAGCCCGGTGACTTCCAGAAACTGGCAATGCCCGCCGCTGACCAGCAAAAGCAGATAAGGGAATGGACAGGCCTCCGCCAACCGCGGCGATAAAGCGTGGCCTTCCAGGTGGTTGATCGGAATAAATGGCTTGCCCGCCGCCAGGGCGAGCGCCTTGCCGGTCATCATGCCGACCATGACCCCGCCGATCAGGCCAGGTCCAGACGTCGCAGCAATGCCATCAAGCTCAGCCAGGCTGAGGCCGCTCTCTTGCAATGTCCTGGCGACCACGGCGTCGGCAATATCGGCATGCGCGCGTGCGGCAATCTCTGGTACGACGCCGCCATAAGGCGCATGCTCGTCAATCTGACTGTGCACGGACTCTGCCAGGATTTCGACACCGCCCTCCGCGGTGCGTCTCAGCACGGCAGCAGCGGTCTCGTCGCAACTGGTTTCGATCCCAAGAAGGGTGACAGGTTCAGTCATGGCGCGGATATAGGCTGTTCATGTCGGTGTTGAAACCAGCTTAGTCCAGCAGCGCGTCCCTGAGATCCGGAATCCAGGCTTCGGCCTCGACATCATAGGCCTTCAATTCGCCGGCAAAATCCCAGTAGCACCAGGACATGTCGCGCGCCTCAATGCCTTTTCTCAGAGTCTTGGTCCAGCGCGCGCGTTCCTTGATCGGCACTTGCTGAAATACCCCAAACTCTCCGACAAAGACTGGCATGCCAGACGCAGACTGAATCTCACGCGCCGCATCCAGACGGCGCATCATCGCGCTCCTGTCAGCGCGCGACCCCCAATCCAATCCTGTTTTCTTTCGATTGGACCAGGGGGCGCCCTGATGGGTAAAATCAAACGGCTCATATTCATGATAAGTGAGCATGATATTCTTGGCATAATTCGGATCGGAGTCTTTCAACCCGTCCAATGTGCCCCAATTTGCAGTGCCCAGAATCACCCATCGCTCCGGATGATCAAGTCGAATGCGCTCGAGCAGACGCACGTTAATGTCGTCAGTTCGAGCCACAGACATTTTGCCGTTCGGCTCGTTGATGGTTTCAAAAATCAGCGAGCTCGGCGCCCCTGCAAAATGCGTGGACAGCTGATCCCAGATTGCTTCCAGGCGGGGCTCATGCTTGTCCGGATTCTGGTTCAGGCCGCTATAGTGATGGACATTGACAATGATGTTGAGCCCCAGCTCGTCCGCCCAGCGCACGATCTCGTCCACACGCGAAAGAATATACGGCTCTATCGTGTAAGGTGCTGTTTGCGGCGCATAGACGGTCCAGCGCACCGGCAAGCGGATAGTGTCAAACCCGGCGGCTTTCAGAATCGCCAAATCCTTGCGGCGAACCGAATAGCCCCATTGGCCTTCATACGGCGCTTCCAGCGCACTGCCGAGATTCATGCAGCGCGCGATCGGCGAGTCCTGCACGGGCGGACCCACTTTCGTTGGCGCGTAGATGCCAACCTGGGCACACCCGGCCAGCAACAAGCTCATTGCAAGTAGCAATCTGCGCATAATGTCTCTCCTGCCCACTTCGGCTTGCGCTGGGAACCGATCAACCTTAGCTGAAATCAACGCAGAATCGGAGCCGGTATGTCAAGCGCACGCACCGTTAGAATCGGCACACGCGGGTCCCCGCTGGCGCTGTATCAGGCCGAATTGATCGCGGCCGAGCTTAATCGCGTCAGCAATAATGCGCTGCAGGGCGAGATCGTGACCTTTACCACCAAGGGCGACCAGCTGACCTCAGAGCGCCTGATCAATTCCGGCGGCAAGGGCCTGTTTACGCGAGAAATTGATCGCGCCGTCGATGCCGGCGAGGTCGACATTGGCGTCCACAGCTTGAAGGATGTGCCCAGCGTGCTGCCGGACGGGCAGGCTCTGGTCGCCTACCCGGAACGCGTTGATCCACGCGATGGATTGCTCACAGCGAGCGGGATCACGCGCTTGCAAGACCTGCCAGAGGGGGCCGTGCTGGGGACAGCCAGCCTGCGCCGCGAATCCCAAGCCCTGTCGCTGCGCCCGGATTTGAAAGTCGTCCCCTTCCGGGGCCGGGTCGAAACCCGGATCGAAAAGCTCGAGCGCGGTGAGGCAGATGCCACCTTTCTGGCCATGGCCGGCCTGAAACGGCTACAACTTGAACAACTTGCCCATCCCGTCGCCATGAAGGACATGCTCCCGGCCGCCGGCCAGGGAATCATCGCTGTCGCCGCTCGCACCGATGGTCTTGCGCAAGACCTCGTCGCCGCCCTGGGCCAGATTGATCACGTCGCAACTCGCGCTATGGCCACGGCTGAGCGCGCCTTCCTGGCCGAACTCGATGGCTCGTGCCGCACAGCCATGGCGGCGCAGCTTCAGAACATTGACGGCACCTGGTACTTGCGAGGCGAGGTGCTGACGCCGGACGGGCAGACCAAATGGAGCGCCTATGGTGAGGCGCTATTGTCGGCCAGCCTCGAGGATCTGGCCAATCTCGGCCGCGCCATTGCAGTGGATATTCGTGATCAGGCTGGCGGCGACTTACCCGTCTTTGCGGACTGACCTCCCACATGGCCCGCCCTGCCATTCCCGTCATCGTCACCCGTGCCCAGCCGGGCGCGGATGAGACAGCCCAGCGGGTGCAACAGATGGGCCTTTGCGCGATCGTGTCACCGGTCTTGGCGCAGCAAGACCGGCCTGAGGCTGGTCTACCTGATGCGGAAACGCTATCCGGCCTCGTTTTCACCAGCGCTAATGGCGTGCGCGCCTATTCGGCGCGGCAGCCAGGCCGGATGCTGCCTGCCTGGTGTGTCGGCCCAGCCACCGCAGCTGCAGCGCGCCAGGCTGGATTCGCCCTCGTGCACGAGTCAGCTGGAAATGCAGCCGACCTTGCCGCATTCATCGCCAGCAATACTGCACCGGCGGCCAAGCCCCTGCTGCATGTTGCCAATGCCGCTGCAAAGGGCGACTTGAAAGAGCTTTTGGCGGATCACGGGTTCGAAACCGTGTTTGCCCCGCTTTATGACATGCGCCCAGCCGCCACGCTGTCCGAGGCGGCGCGAGAGACCCTGACCGGCAACGCGCCCTGCCTGGTACTGATCCATTCAGCAAAGGGGGCGCAACGCTTCGCCGACCTGTGCGCGGGAATACGGCCCAAACATCTCACGGCAGCCGTCATTTCAGACGCCGCCGCGAAGCCCTTAAATGTGTTAGATCTCAGAGCCGTACATACGGCGCCGAGGCCGAACGAGGAGGGTCTGTTTCAGGCGCTCGGCACCGCCCTTGCCACACTTTCGGCCTGAAGCGACACCATATAGACTGGGCCAGACACAGAGATCGGAGACCTGCTCATGACCACATCATCCCCGCCGCCTGAACCAGGGGATGATCTGCCGATTGACGCGGAGTTCGAACCGGCAGCACCGAAACCTGACTCAGGCAAAGGCTCGAATCCGGGACCCGGCTGGCCTGCCTTCATCGGCCTGGGCGTGATTTCAGTCGCTGGGCTGGTCCTCGCCGCGGCAAGCGCGGGGTTTGTTCCCGGGTTCCAGCCAGGCGCCGGCAAAGTCGCGGCCCTCCAAACCGAACTCGCTGATGTCACCACCGCGCAGACCAGCAGCACGGAACTCTCTGTGAGTCAGGCCGCCGAGATTGCCGCATTGAAGGGTCGAGCCGACAGCCTGCGCGCCGACCGCACCCGCACCGTCACGGACATGCGGGCGCTGCGCGAAGAAATTGAGGCCATTCAAAACGATATCGCAGCGCTGCAACGCGCCCGTATCGCCACGCTGGCGGAAGAGGGCGCCCGTGACGACGGTGTATCTGCCCCTGCTGACCTCGCCGCCCTCGACGCGCGGATCAGTTCGGTCGAAGACGCGCTCGTCTCCGAGCTTGATGGCTACAATCTGGCCCTGGACCTGCTCAAGACCCGTCTCGATACGCTTGAAGAGAAAGCCGGATCGGAAACACTGACGGCGACCACTGCGATCAATAATCGTACTGACGCGGCGCTTGCCCTGTCGGCAATTGAAGCAGCTGCACGCCGCGGTCGTCCTTTCCTGTCAGCCTATCAGCGCCTCGACACTGCAATGCCAGGCAATGGCGCTGTCCGCAGCTTGTCTTCAGTGGCGTCCAAAGCAGTGCCGACTCGATCGGATCTGATCGCCGCATTTCCTGCCTTGAAGGATGACGCGCTCGACCGCGAAGCCGCAACCTCGCCGGGCGGATCGGGCTGGATGCGCGGCTTGTTCGGCGACGGCATTCAGGTCCGCCGCAAGGATGCGGTCACAGCGCGAGATCATCTGAGCCTGGCTTCTGCCGCTCTGGAAGCCGGTGAACTGGCTGAAACGATTGAACATATTCGCGCGATTGACGCTGATCTTCAGCCTGTCTTCACAGATTGGCTGCAAAATGCCGAGGACCGACACCTGTTGGAAGAGACCCTTGAGGCCTTGCGCCTCACCATGATTGCGGAAGAGCGCCCATGATCATCCTGTTCTTGATCATCTTGCTGATTGTCGTTGCGGGCATCTTTGTGATGTGGGCGTCGCGCCTACCCGGTGGCCTAACGCTCGATCTCGGCGGTGGCGCTGTCTACGAGTTTGAACTGGTCTGGGCGATCCTGGCCATCCTGCTCGTTGGCGCCGCGATGGCGCTGGTCTGGTCGCTGCTAACCGGCCTTGTCACGCTGCCAAGCCGGTTCAGCCGCTCGCGCAAGGCTTCCAAGGTCAAGGCGGCGAACAAGGCACTCGCGGATGGCTTGCTCGCTGCAGAAGCGGGTGATGCCGCCATGGCCAAGAAATTGTCCAAGAAAGCGGCGCAGCATGCCGATGATGATCGACTGAAGCTTTTGCTGGAAGCGCGCGCCGCCGAAATCGCCGATGACTGGTCGAGTGCTGAGCGCGCCTGGGGCCAGCTTGCTCGTCTGCCGGGTGGACAATTGGCGGGACTGCGCGGCGCCGCCTCGGCGGCCAGCGCCCGCGGCGATGCCCTGTCTGCGGAATCGCGCACCCGCGAAGCCCTGGAACTGAAATCCGGGGCCGACTGGCCATTTAACACATTGTTCGACAGCCAGGTCGCTGCTGGCAATTGGAATGAAGCGCTCAGCACTTTGGCTGTCGGCGAGAAGCGCAGCCAGATTACCGGCGAGAGCCTGCGCCGCCGCCGCGCGGTTTTGTACACCGCCCGCGCCGCCGCGCTGCAGCACAATGAGCGCAAGGAATCGCAGCGCCTGTTGGCCGAGGCGATCCGCTCGGCGCCATCCTTCCCGCCCGCCGCCTGGCATGGCGCCCGGCAATTGATGATCGATAACAAGATCAAGGCCGCCCAGGGCGTACTGGAACTGGGCTGGAAAGCGCGGCCGCATCCGGCACTGGCGCAGCTCACCCGCCGCCTCGACACCAGCGCCACGCCGGCCATCATCGCTGGCCGCCTGAAAGCGCTGGCTGCGGCCAATCCGGACCATCGCGAAAGCCGCATCCTGACGGCCGAACTCGCCATGCAGGATCGCGACTGGCTGAATGCCGTCAAAACGCTGGCTCTTCTGGTTGAAGAAAAACCGACAGCGCGACTCTGTCTGCTACTGGAAAAGGCCCTGCGCGGCTATGGCGACCTGACCGAGGCTGAACGCTGGGGCCGGATGGCTGTGACTGCAGCGCGCGAGCCGGAATGGTCTGACATCGACCCCCGCGGCGGTGCCTTTCAATATGCCCAGCGCGACTGGTCGCGACTGGTCTATGCGTTTGGGGACGCCGGAAACCTGGTGCATCCGCGCTATGAATCCTCCGAACGGGAGCTCGATGCCAGCCGCCCGATCGCCCTGCCTGCACCAGGATCGAGCCCGGCCGAGCCGAAAGCCCCGCGAACCGAAGTGGTCACACCGCCGCTCGATTACGTGCCGAGCGACGACTAGGCATATTTGCTCATTTTGACGGGTTCATTGTCCCGACACTTTTGGTGCCGTTCACACCTTCCATAACACGATTGTCATCCCCATCTATGCAAATTCGCGATAGGGACTATTCGCGATTGAGGGAAAGACGCTGCCGATGATCGGGGCTATGACCCTCACCAACGATAGAACCGGAACAGGTGCTTCGACGCTGAAGGTCTGTGAAGGGGATAAGGAGGACCATGATGGCCAACACAACTGCGAGCCGTGCGCTCACGCTGAGCCCTGAACAGGGTCTTAGCCGCTACCTCTCAGAAATCAGAAAATTCCCGATGCTGGCAAAGGACGAGGAGTTCATGCTCGCCAAACGCTGGCAGGAGCATGAAGACTCAGAAGCCGCCGAGAAAATGGTGACCTCTCACCTTCGCCTCGTAGCCAAGATCGCGATGGGATATCGCGGCTATGGTCTGCCGATGGCTGAAGTCATTTCAGAAGGCAATGTCGGCCTGATGCAGTCGGTGAAGAAATTTGACCCGGACAAGGGGTTCCGTCTTGCCACCTATGCCATGTGGTGGATCCGGGCCAGTATCCAGGAATATATCCTGCGCTCATGGAGCCTGGTTAAGCTCGGCACGACGGCGGCGCAAAAGAAACTGTTCTTCAATCTGCGCCGGATGAAAGGCGAGATTGATGCCCTCGACAATGCGCAGCTGAAGCCGGATCAGGTCAAGCAGATTGCCGACAAGCTGAACGTCTCGGAAAAAGACGTGATCTCGATGAATGGTCGGATGAGCGGTTCTGACGCCTCGCTCAACGCCCCGATGGGCGCGGAAGGCGATATGGAGTGGCAGGACTGGCTCGAAGATGATGAACCGAACCAGGCCGAAGAATTTGCCCGCACTCAGGAATTCGATGCCCGGATGGAATTGCTCCAGACGGCCATGGCAGACTTGTCCGAGCGCGAACAGCACATCCTGCAGGAGCGCCGCCTGACCGACGAGCCAAAGACGCTGGAAGAGCTGTCCGAGGTCTATAATGTCAGCCGCGAACGCATCCGCCAGATCGAAGTGCGAGCGTTCGAGAAACTGCAAAAGGCGATGCAGAAAATGGCCAAGGAGCAAGGCTTGCCGATGGGGGCTTAGTCGTCGGAAGTTTCTACCGCCATTTCGGCCTCTGATTTTGCCCGAGCCTTGGCTTCATCGTAGCTACTCGCATCGTCGTAATGCGTATAGAATTGGTAGACTTTCCAGTCTTCCGATTCTTTTTTCCAGGTCAGCTCGATACGGCCCGTGGTCGCGGCATACGTGGTTTGGGTGACACACATCACAAAAGTTCCGCTCGGTCCGTTGGTTCGTGCAGACACATTGGCATTACACGTGGACTCGCTCGCCCGTTCTCCAGGTGCGAAGTGCGCAACCATTTGCTCAACCTCGAAATAGCCCTCGGCGCTGATCCCCGCATCTTTAGACCACAGTTCTGACTCCATGGCGGGTAAGCCTTTCTCGAGGATCGCATCCACGAACTCATCCGTAGCCGATTGACGTTCGCTCGCCATTGCGAACAATGATCCAAACCCCCAAACACAGGATCCCATTCCCAATAGCACCAGCAGTCCGACACCTATCAAAATGTACTTAAGTGCGGGATTCTTGTTGGTTTGGGGTTGCTGTACATAGTTGGCGTCCCCGAAAGGACTTTCTGATTTTTTATTTGTCATTCTGTCCCTCTCCCATAATGCAGCACCTTGTTTCTTTATGCCTGTAAGAGCAACTCATATTTCTTCATTCGCCGATCCACGCGTCGCCCCCTATATCGGCATACGCGAGCGCGACCTCACCGGCGGGGCGGATGGGCGGTTCATTGTCGAGGGCAAGGTGGCGCTACAGACCCTGCTGACACGGTCGCGGTTTGAGGTCGAAAGCCTGTTTCTGTGCGAAACCCGGCTGCAGCCGCTGCATCAGATCATGGCTGATCTGCCCACAGGCATTCCGGTCTATACAGCACCGCAAAGCCTGATGGATGAGGTCGTGGGGTTTCCTATTCACAGAGGTGTCCTGGCCTGCGCCCGGAAAGGCGACCGTGCTCCATTGGCCTCTCTGCTCGCCAGTAACCGGCTGCTTGTGCTCAACCAGATTTCCAATCATGACAATGTCGGCGCCGCGTTTCGCAATGCCGCTGCATTTGGCGCCGATGGCGTCGTTCTCGATGCCGGAAGCTGCGACCCGCTCTACCGCAAATCCATCCGCGTCTCCTCCGGCGCCAGCCTGTGGTTGCCTTATCATCATGGCGGCACGGGCACGCAGCATGTCGCCGCCTTGAAAGCCGCCGGCTTTACCATCTGGGCCATGACCCCGCGCCCGGATGCCGTCCCGCTCGGTCAGCTGCAGCCGCCGGACAAGCTCGCTCTCTTGCTCGGCGCCGAAGGGCCGGGGCTTGCGGACGAGCTGATCGCCGCCTGCCAACCTGTACGAATCCCAATGAGTACGGGCTTTGACAGTGTTAATGTCGCGACCGCTGGCGCGATCGCGCTATCGCATGTATTCAAGCCTGACTGAGGCTCGGGGCCGAGACGGGTGGGGACGAGACAGACAGGAGTTTCGATGCGCTATATCGTCACCGGAGGCTATGGCTTTATCGGCTCGGCTGTCATCCGCCAGCTGTGCGCGGCCGGGCATGAAGTGTTCAACCTCGATAACAAGACCTACGCTGCCAATCCGGACGCCATAGCGGCCTGCGACGTGCAGAACGTGCACGCCTGCATCACCGACCGCCAGGCTGTCGCCGCCTTGTTTAAAGCGGCCCGGCCCGATGCGGTCATCCACCTCGCTGCCGAAACCCATGTCGACCGTTCGATTGATGGGCCGAGTGCCTTCATGACAACCAATGTCGACGGCACATTCAGCCTGCTCGAAGCCGCACTCGCGCATTGGCAGGCCGCAAACCGCCCAGGCCGCTTTCGCTTCGTGCACGTCTCGACGGATGAAGTGTTTGGCGATCTCGGCCCGGACGATCCACCGTTTAACGCGCGCACATCCTACAAGCCATCCTCGCCCTATTCGGCCAGCAAGGCGGCCAGCGATCACCTGGTGCGGGCCTGGCAACGGACATACGGCCTGCCGACGGTGATCACCAATTGCACGAATAATTTCGGCCCCTGGCAGAATGGCGAGAAACTGATCCCGACCGTCATCCGCAAAGCCATTCTGGGGGCGCCCATCCCGATCTATGGCGACGGACAGAACATCCGTGACTGGCTGTTTGTCGAAGACCATGCGCGCGGACTGATTGAGGCCTGTCAGGCAGAGGCCGGCGCGACTCTCCTGTTCGGGGCCCGCGCCGAGCGCAGCAACCTGGATCTGGTCAAGACGATTTGCGCGCTACTGGACGAGCTGCGTCCAAAAGCGAGCGCCTATTCTGAGCAAATCGAGTTCGTCACCGACCGAAAGGGCCATGACCGTCGCTATGCCATCGATCCAAGCAGCGCCGAACATGCCATTGGCTGGACCCCGGAGCTCAGCTTTGAGGATGCCTTGAAACAGACCGTCAGCTGGTATCTGGACACGCTGCCGGCTGATCTGGATGATTCAGACGACCGCCTCGGCTTGGCGCGGGCTTAACGCGCGGGTTCAGCATTGACGGCTGTGAGCCGCCGAATTGTCCCTGCTACATCAGCGCCGAAGGCATGGTGCGGCATGTGCCCGCCATTTGCGAGCTTGACCAGTTCCAGCCCCTCCACCTGATGCTTCAAACGGCCGACATGCAATTGTGGGCTGATCACCGTGTCGAGCGCGCCAGAGAAGACGACGGTCGGCACCTTGATCTCGTCATAGCGGCTCTGCTGCGCCGCGAGCTCGGCCCGCAGGCCGTTCACATCCTTCGCATTAGCGGCAAAGTTTGACGGGCGGAACAGCAAGCCGATGCCGGATTTCTCGAAATAACCGTCCGGGGCCGGTTTGGGCGAGAATACATTCGTGATGCCGCCGCGCACCTGGCTCGGCCCGACAATTGGCACCAATTGGGTAAAAGCCGGTCCCATCAGCGGATGTGAGGCATATTTATTGTACCAGGCCTGCCCGCCGCCGCCCCAGTCATGCGAGACCGGCGCCAGCAAGACCAGCCCGTCAACCAGTTCCGGATGATCCAGCGCCACGCGCAGCGACACTGCGCCACCAAAGCTGTGGCCGACCAGCACGGCTTTCTCTCCCGGCGCCAGCGCCCTGAGCGCGCCGGCCACCTGGGCCGCCTGCACCGCGAGTGTATCAGCCGCGTCGAGCCGTTCTGAATGGCCGTGCCCTGGCCGGTCGACCATCAATACACGGTGCGTATCAGCGAGGCGCGGCGCCAGCGACCAGTCAAATTCGCGGGCATTGGCTGATGCCCCGTGCAGCATGACAACGACTGGCCCGGCCTCGCCCTGTTGCAAGACGTGAACATCGGCGCCGTTGACTTCGATCAAGGCGCCGGACGCCGGATGCTGCTTGTTGATCCGGACAGCATACAGCGCGCTGTTCACGCACGCCCCCAGCCCGGCCAAGATCAGGATCCCCAATGAAATTGTCAGCATCTTCAAACAGGCCGGCCTTCTCGTTCACGCCGGATACGATTTATGCCGCGTTTGGCGGACGGGAAGAGCGGATAGATTTCGAGTGCCTTTTCATAAGCGCTGACCGCCTCGTCCTTGGAGCCGAGGCGTTCAAGGACGGCACCAAGCCCGCCCCAGGCGCCGAAATGGCGGGGCTCGAGCCGCAGTGCCTCATTCACATCGCGCAAGGCTTGTGAATAGTTTTCCTGGGCCAGGAATACCGTCGCACGCCGGTTCCAGGCTTCGGCATAATCCGGCTGGATGGCGATCACGCGATCATACAGCGCCCGAGCATGATCGAGATCGCCAAAGGCCTGGGCCTGGACCGCTCGCTCCATGACCAGGTCCGCCGCCGCCGAGCCGCTCTCCATCCAGGAGGCCCAGATATCAAGCGCGATATCATTGGCTTCTTCTTCAGTGGGCGCGGTTTTGAGCTCATCGAACATCTCTTCAGACGGCCCGAAATCCGGGCTGCTGACGAGAAGAAGACCTGAAAAGGCGAGCGCTTTGAACATGGCTTAGAGTATGGGCTGTTGAAGGGAGGGTGCCAAGATGATTCCTGTATCCTCCCTCCTGACAGCAAAATGGGGCTAAAATCCGAGCGATTCTGCGATGGCTTTGACCTTGGCCTCGCGGTCCGGCGCGGCGCGTTCGACCATTTTGTAATAACGCTCGAGAATATGCGCAGGCACTTTGTCCGGACTGCCGGCATCAAACGGCGGGTGCGGGTCATATTCGATGCTGAGTTGAATGAAACGAGCAAAATCCTCGCCGCGAATGCGCGCGGCCAGGGCCAGCGCGAAATCGATGCCGGAGGTGACGCCGCCGCCGGAAAACCGGTTGCGGTCTTCGATAATGCGTTCGCGCACAGGTGTCGCGCCAAAAAAGGAAAGCTGGTCGACCGAGGCCCAGTGACAGGCGGAGCGATAGCCTTTCAGCAAGCCAGCCGCGCCGAGCACGAGTGACCCGGTGCAGACGCTGGTCACCCAATCCGCATCAGCGGCAATCTTGCGCAGCCAATCGTGCACCGCAGTGTCCTGCATCATTTCCATCGTGCCGAATCCGCCGGGTACACACAGGATGTCCGCTGAGTCGATTTCATCGAACGTCGCCGTCGGCAATAGGGGAAACCCGGCATCAGTGGGCACGGGCTGCTTGTCCTTCCAGACCAGGTTCAGCGTCACATTGCCAAGCCGCGACAGGACTTGCGCTGGACCGGTCAGGTCCAGTTGGGTGACATTCGGAAAGACAAGAAACGCGACAGATACAGGCGAGAGTTCAGGCATGGCCATCTCCTTCAAGAGTGAATGGCCCAGGCGAACGGCGCTATTGAAAACACACGACGCTCCCCGGTGGTGCTCCACCTTGATCTCGCCAGTTGCGCCGCTGGGGCGAGTCTAGCGCAAGTGCCCCTCAGCGTCCATCAGCTCACCACCAGGTCCGGAAACAAGGCACCGAGCGCCTGTTCATTTGCTGCGCAGACGCCGCGCTCTGTGACCAGGCCGGTAATGTACTTTCGCGGCGTGACATCGAAGGCATCATTTCGAACCGGCGTTTGTGCTGGCTTGATGCTGACGGCGGTGACTTCGCCCGCCTTGGTGCGCCCGTGCAGCATCGAGACCTCGTCTCCGCCACGTTCTTCAATCGGGATCTCCTTCAAACCATCTTTCATCTTCCAGTCGATCGAGGAGGATGGCGCGCAGACATAGAAGGGTATGTCATTGTCATGCGCCGCAAGGGCTTTGAGATAGGTGCCGATCTTGTTGCAGACATCGCCGGTGTGGGTTGTGCGGTCGGTGCCGACAAAACACAGGTCGACCATGCCATGCTGCATCAAGTGACCACCGGCATTGTCGACGATCAGCGTGTGCGGCACGCCGTGTTGGGCAAGCTCCCAGGCCGTAAGGTGGGCGCCCTGATTGCGCGGCCGCGTCTCGTCGACCCAGACATGGACGTCGATCCCGGCATTATGGGCCTTGTAGATTGGCGCGATTGCCGTGCCCCAATCGACGGTGGCCAGCCAGCCAGCATTACAATGGGTGAGAATATTCACCGGCCCCGGCGTCGTTTTCGCCGCTTGCGCCGCCTGGATAATGGCCACGCCATGTTCGCCAATGCTTGAGCAAACCTCGACATCATCGTCGCAGATCTTCGCGGCATGGGCATAAGCGGCCGCTGCGCGTTCATGCTCCGGCAAATCATAAAGCGGCGCCACCACGCGCTCGACCGCCCATTGCAGGTTTACCGCTGTTGGCCGGGCCGCCATCAACATCTTGGCCGCCTGTGCCAGCGCGCCGTCGCTCGGGTCCTGATTGGCCGCTAGCGCAATACCATAGGCCCCGGTCGCGCCGATCAGCGGCGCGCCGCGCACTTGCATTTCGGCGATGGCGCGGGTCGCATCTGTGGCGGTTTTCAGGGTCTCGATGCGCCATTCATGCGGCAGCACGGTCTGATCGATAATATCCACTGACCAACCATCTGAACTCAGCCAGATCGTTCTGTACGGGCGTCCATCGACTTTCATTTCGGCTCCCCATGCGTCGCTTTCCGACAGGACCGAGCAAGCGCCATGCCGCAGAGAGACTTTTGCCTATTGGTTCAGTGATTGACGTTGAACAGCCCAGCGTGTCAATTCGAAAGCCGATGGTGGAAACACTGCGATAACCAATTGCCGCTGGCCCATTCTCTGCAGGTGAACCACCAGGTCGGCTTAAGAAAGAGTGTTGGGTGATGAGAAATCGTTGGTCAGATCAGGACGCGAAGGACGTGATCGCGCATTATGCGGCGCAAGGCGTGAATGAAGACCTGGCGTTGCGCGTCTATACCAGCCGCCTGATCGGGGTCGAGCCCGAATTGGTCATTCATGGCGGCGGCAATACATCGGTGAAGACGCGCATGCGCGATTTCCTGGGACAGGAGCGCGAAGTCTTGTGCGTCAAAGGCAGCGGCTGGAATCTCGACACGATTGAACCAGCAGGGCTGCCGGCTGTCTTGCTCGAACCGATTCTCGGCCTGCGCGAATTTGAGACCCTCACGGATGAAGACATGGTCTCGTTCCAGCGATCCAATCTGCTTGACCCGGCTTCGCCGAATCCTTCGGTTGAAACGCTGCTGCATGCCTTCCTGCCGCACAAATTCGTCGATCACTCGCACGCAACCGCCATCCTGGCTGTGTCTGACCAGGCCGAAGGCGAAACCATCTGCCGGAAGATTTTTGGCGACCGCCTCGCCTATCTTGATTATGTCGCCCCCGGGTTTGATCTGTCTCAAGCAACCGCAAACCTGTATGAGCAGAAGCCGGACGTTGAAGGCGTGTTGCTGCACAAGCACGGCCTGTTCACGTTCGGCGAAACGGCTAAAGACTCTTATGATCGCATGATCGATTTCGTGTCGATGGCCGAAGACTATATCCAGCAAACCGCGCCATTCACGCCAGTGACGCGCGCTGCGGCGGCGCCAGCACAGGCCGCTGAAATCGCCCCGATCATTCGCGGCGCTTGTTCGACCGACCTCGGCGCAGGACGCCATCATCATGTGGTGATGACCTTCCGCACGTCTGCGGCGATCCGCACCTTTGTCGATGGCGACGAGCTGAGCAGTTATGGCGCGCGCGGCGTGGTCACGCCAGACCATGTCATTCGCACCAAGAGGCAGCCCTTGATCACGCCCCGTCCGACCAGCGGCGACCTGTCAGCATTCGCATCAGACATCGCAGCGATCGCCCAATCCTACCGGGACGCGTATGAGGCTTATTTCCATCGCAATAATCAGCGTTGGCAGGGCGAGAAACGTATGCTCGATCCGTCTCCGCGCGTGGCTCTGGTGCCAGGCGTCGGCCTGTTCGGCATCGGCACCTCGAAAAAGGCGGCGAACATTGCCGCAGATCTGGCAGAAATCACCATCGATACGGTCACTCTGGCCGAGCGCGTTGGCACCTTTGAAGCGCTGCCCGAGGAAGACCTGTTTGACATGGAATACTGGTCGCTCGAACAGGCCAAGCTCGGCAAGACCGTGCCAGCGCCTCTGACGGGACAGGTCGCCGTCATCACAGGCGGCGGCGGAGCCATCGGCGCGGCCACGGCCAAGCTGTTTGCAGAGAATGGCGCCGAAGTCGCAATCCTCGACATTGACGGCGACGCAGCAAAAGCGGTCGCCGACGAGATTGGCGACCATGCCCTTGCCTTGGCCTGCGATGTCACTGACGCAATGGCCATCGACGCGACGTTTGCTCAGATCTGCGAGACATTTGGCGGTCTGGACATTCTGGTCTCGAATGCCGGCGCCGCCTGGCAAGGCGAGATCGCGACGCTGAACGATGCAGTGCTGCGCAAGAGCTTCGAGCTCAACTTCTTCGCTCATCAAAACCTAGCCCAAGCCGCGGTCCAGATCATGCGACGCCAAAAGACTGGCGGCGCGCTGCTGTTCAACGCCTCGAAACAAGCAATCAATCCGGGCGCGAATTTCGGCGCTTATGGGCTGCCCAAGGCGGCCACATTGTTCCTGTCACGCCAATATGCGCTCGAATATGGCAAAGACGGCATTCGCTCCAATGCCGTCAATGCAGACCGGATCAAGAGCGGTTTGCTGACAGACGACATGATCGCAGAACGCTCACAAGCGCGGGGGCTCTCGACTGAGGATTACCTGGCTGGAAACCTGCTCGGACAGGAAGTGCGCGCCGAAGATGTTGCCCAGGCCTTCCTGCACCACGCCCTGTCACCCCGCACAACCGGCGATGTGACCACCGTGGACGGCGGTAATATTGCAGCGGCGCTGCGCTAGGCAGCCTAAAAAAAGTCGCGATATAGCTTTAGCGCTTGCCGGAAGACAAGCGCCTGACCTGGACTGTATGAGATGAAATGAGCGCTCAGAAGCAGCTCAGCTGTTCATTTAAGGCTCAGCCCTGCTTTGCTTTAAAGCGTGGGTCCGTCTTGTTAATGACATAGGTCCGGCCACGACGGCGAACGACCTTGCAGTCACGATGGCGCGACTTGAGTGCTTTGATCGAGGATTTCACTTTCATGGCTTTGGCCCAAACGTTAGAACAGTTTTTACGAAAGCGCGGGACATACACAGGCGGTCTGCTTGAGTCAATCACGGCTTACAGGCAAATGCGCAAAGGGGTGCGTGTAATGAGCGATCATATCTGGAAACGGCCAGTCTATGGCGTCGTCGCTGCGGCCGCCCTGATGACGGCATGCGCTGCCTCGCCGCAATCCCAGCCGCCTGATATCAGCCCCGCCGGGCCGGTTGACGGCAGCGCTCGGGGACTCGCGCCCTTCAACGCTTCGGGACATCAAGGCATGGATGCCTGGCGAGAGGATTTCGCCGCACGGGCGCTTGCGGCCGGCCGCGATGCCGACGTGGTGCACGCCACGTTGGCCGCGATTCGCCCGCTTGATCTTTATCTCGCCGAAGATGTCGGTATCGCCAAGACCGATGTCGCCAGCCAGGCTGAATTCGCCAAACCGATCTGGGACTATGTCCGCTCTGCTGTCACGACCGACCGCAAGACACGCGGATCAGCGCGGATGTCCGACCTTGCCGTCACCTTTGACCGGATTGAAGCGGCTTACGGTGTCGACCGTGAGGCCATCACAGCGATCTGGGCGATGGAGACCAATCTCGGTTCTTATATTGGCGATTTCGACGCCGCCAACACGCTCGCAAACATGGCTGTGGAAGGGCGTCGTCAGGCCTTTGCCGAGAGCGAGCTACTGGCTCTGATGAAAATGCAGGAGAAAGGCGACGTCGCGCGCGATCAGCTCACCTCAGGCTGGGCTGGCGCGATGGGGCAGACGCAATTCATGCCGTCGACGTTCCTGACCTATGCCGTGGATTTTGACGGCGATGGCCGCAAGGACTTGTGGAACAGCGCCCCGGACGCGCTCGCGTCTGCCGCGAACTATTTGCGGGCTTCTGGCTATCAAAAGGACATGCCCTGGGGCGTCGAAGTGCTAGCGCCAAGCGATTTTGACTGGTCGCTCGCTGATGGCGAAGACCGGCGCCTGTCGACCTGGATCAGTTATGGCCTCTCAGCAATGACCGGCGGACCGTTCGGGGCCCCGGACACGACCTATGCTGAACTCTGGCTGCCGACAGGCGCGACCGGCCCAAAATACCTGCTGTTCAAGAACTTTGACGTGTTCAAGACCTATAATCGCTCAGACAGCTATGCGTTCTCGGTTGGGCTTCTCACAGATGGCGTTGCCGGAAAGCATGGCCCGGTCGCGATCTGGCCGACCGAGCTGGAACTGCTCTCGCGCCGCGACATCATGGTTCTGCAGGACAATCTCAATCGTCTTGGCTTCAATGCCGGACCCGTCGACGGGATTGCCGGGCGCGGCACCAAGGGCGCGCTGCGCGAATTCCAGAAGGCGAACACGATCATTCCAGCTGATGGTTATCCGACCACGGTCGCCCTGCAGCAGGTCATGGAAGCGGACTAGGCAAGCTCGTCCGCCTCTCCAACCCCGGGTTCGATGGCGCGCCAGGCAAACAAAGCCATCGCGATCAATAGACCAACACAAATCCAGAACGGCAATGACGGGTCAACAAACTCGTACAAGAACAGGCCGAAAAGCGGTGTGATGATGTAGCCCATGCCATTGGCTGAGATCACCAGTCCTGCGACATTACCCTGAAGCTGCGGCGACACGGCGAGCGAGGCACCGCTGGAAAAGCCAGGCCGCGTCAGGCCCTGGCCAATGCCCAAGAAGAATTGCGCCAGGATCAATGTCGCGAAATCCTGCGCCGGGATCAGGATCAAGGCTCCGATCAGCAACGGGAAACAGCCGGTGATCATCAGGGTCTTGTTCTTCAGCTTCAGCAGCGGAATCAGTACCAGCTGCGCCGTCATCACTGCCATTGCCCCAACCATGAAGGCTGGGCCGGTATAGACCGCCGCACGTTCCGGCTGGTCGGGAGGGATCTCGAGCTTGTCGATCACCGCGAACACGAAGACCTGGGTCAGGATTCCGGTGACGAGGGATAATGTAACAGCAAAGGCAAGGAATGGCAGCACATTGCGCGATCGCCAAAGCCCGATCGCGCCCGGAATCGCATCGACCAGAGTCGCATCCTGAACCGGTTCTCGGTTCTCCGGCAGGAAGTTCCACAGCATGATCGACATCAACCCGGCAAGGACGCAGGTAATCAGCATTGGGCTCAAGATACCGAAATTCGCCACCAGCACGGCGGCAAAGGCAGGCCCGACAATGGTTCCGAAACTGAAGCCCGAGGTGACGAAGGCGATCTCGCTCTGGCGCTCGGCGGGTTCGGTGCGGTCAGCGACATAGGCTTGCGCCGCTGGACTGGAGCCAGAGCCAATCAGGCCGAAGACAGACCGCGAAAGGGCCAGACAGGCAAAAATCGCAAACGGCGCTGTGATCAACTCCGACACTGCCGCCCAGGAGGACAGAAGCAACAGCAACATGGACACGGAATACCCGGCCAGGCCGAACGAGGCGATGCGCCGCCGGCCATATCGATTCGAGCGCTTGCCCCAGAATGGCGAAGAGATGGACCAGCACAGCGCAGACAAGGAGAAGATTGCCCCGGCCATCCAATCAGGCAATGCCAGGGTCCGCGTCAGCGGCGGAATCACGGCGGCGATCAGCATGGTATTGCCGGCCCCGATCGCCATCAGCGAAAAGAACAGAATGAAAAACGCCCCGCGCCGATTCGGCTGAGGCGTTTGTTCTATTGTGCTCGGTGACTCGCTCATGCGCTCTGTTTGATCTCATCGGCGACAAAATCAAGACCATGTGCCCCCTCTCCTCGCGGATATCTCGGCTGAAGCGCCGCGAAACCGGATTGAAAGGAAATCGCGCCATGCTGGCCAAGATTGCGAAAGGTCATCTGTCACAATGGTCCAGTTGCTCGGATTTGGGATTGTTCTCGTCATCGTCTCTGGCGCCCTGCTGGTCAGTGGCGGCCCGGCGGTCATGTCCGCCTTGCCATTCGAGCTGGCTTTGATTGGCGGCGCCGCCTTTGGAACGCTGCTGATTGGCAACTCCACCTCTGTCGCCGTGGCCGCGATGCGCGGTTTTGTTCAGGCGTTGCGCGGCGCTAAGTGGTCGAAACAGGATTATGCAGGCCTGCTGACCATGATGCATGAACTGCTACGCCGGGCCAGGCGCGGGGGGATTATCGCGATCGAACAGGACATTGAAGCTCCAGAAGAGTCCGAATTATTCGCGTCTGAACCACGTCTGCTGGCTGATCCGAATGCGACAGGCCTGATCTGCGACAGTTTCCGCCTGATTGCTCTCGATCCGGCTATGCGCCGTCAGACCGCGACGTATCTGCAGGACCGGGTCGGCGAACTGGTCGAAGCGCGCCAACGCGGTGTTGCGGCGCTGCAAACGCTGGCAGACGCGTTGCCAGCACTCGGGATCGTTGCTGCCGTGCTCGGCATTATCAAGACAATGGCAATGATAGATCAATCGACCGCGGTGCTTGGCGAGATGATTGCGGCAGCTTTGCTTGGCACGTTTCTTGGCGTTTTCCTGGCCTATGGACTGGTTGGCCCGATCGCCAACCGCTTCGGTCAGATCGTCGAAGAAGAGGCGATCTATCTTGATACGATCGCCCGGATCAACACAGCTTACACGCAGGATACAGCGCCGCGCACCGCCATCGAAATCGCTCGTGCGGCCCTGCCCGTACATGTTCGCCCCGACATGGCTTTAATCGATGAACAGCTCAGCATCATCCGCCTCAGCACTGTGCGAAAAGCCGCCTAAACACTAAGGATTGCTACCGCGCCGCGCCGAAATTTACCAAATCGGGTTAAATGGATCGCAAAAAGCCTTGGCGATACTGCATGCATCCAAAGGTAATCCCTCGGGAGCGACGCATGAGCGAACTGGTTAAACCGAACGAGATGACGTTCACACGAAAGTACTGGGCAAAAGGCTTGCCGGGTCAATTGGCCATGGGCCTATCCGGCATGATCGCCGTCCTCGTGGCCCTGAAAACAATGACCTATGAGCCAGGTATCGACGCGGCATTTGCGTTTCAGGATCATTTTTTCCGTGTGCTGTCCTTCGCGGCCCTGACGGTCTGGACCACGTTCGCGATTGGCATTCGCCGCCGCGGGCCAGCCGCGATGATCACGCTCGGCTTTGCGATTTTCGTTGAACTGATCCTGTCACCCTTGCGGAACGAAGCCTCGACGACATTGGTCTCGACCAATTTCGGAATTGTGCTCGCTTATTGCGGTATGCAACTCTATTGGCTCAATCTGGTGAATCAGCGCCTGCAGAAATAAGTGCAGGCAAAACAATCTAAACACTAGTAATCACACCGATCGCACCCTACTCTTAGCTGAGTTCAAAGGGGAGTTTGGACTTGTCTCGTTTCGAAGAT
This sequence comes from Henriciella sp., assembly GCA_965212615.1. GTDB lineage: Bacteria > Pseudomonadota > Alphaproteobacteria > Caulobacterales > Hyphomonadaceae > Henriciella. The sequence continues at coordinate 2,880,212 of OZ243114.1, read as the reverse complement.
TTGATCTCGACAGTCGCTCATTATCAGGACCTGGCTGCGGAAAACTATACCCGCGTACGTTCCCTTGCAGAGGAATTGCGGGAAGGCCTGTGCGCCTATATCGGATCGATTGACGGCGTCTGTGTCCGTCTGGTTCCGCCGGTCGGCGCGTTTGAGCCAAAAGATTATGGCGATCAGGCCTTCTCCGTACCGCCGAAGGGGTTCCGTCCGCTTGGCACCATCGTGTTTGGCCTCGCCATTCGCGTGTCGATCGGCACCGACTGGATGCGGGTGGTCATAGAATGCCAGAAAATCGGCGATGATTTCATCGCCCGCATTGTCGGCGGTGAAGAGTATCGCCTCTCAATCCCTTTAAAGGACAATGATCCCGAGCCTTTCTACAACCACATTTACGAACATGTACTCGACTGGTTTAAAACCCAGATCGAGCGTTATGAAGCGGGCGATTATGGAACGCGCGAGATCGGGTTCGATATTTCGCGCAACCAAGACGAGGCTATGGCCTGAACGGGCCAGGGCGAGGCGGGTAAATGGATACAGGTCTTCTTCTGGCCGGCGGCGCGGGCAGCGACGTAATTTTCGCCTGCGCCTTGATCGGCGCCCTCGGATTAGGCGCACAATGGCTTGCCTGGCGCCTGCAGGCGCCGGCGATTGTGCTGATGTCTCTGGCCGGACTCGCCGTCGGGCCACTTTGGTCGTTGATTTTCGGTACCCCGCTGCTCAGCCCGCAAGCCACGTTTGGCGACGTGTTCAGACCGATTGTCTCACTCGCGGTTGCCGTGATCCTGTTTGAAGGCGGCTTGGTTCTGAAATTCGAAAACCTGCGTGAGGCTGGCGCCGCTGTACGCAGGATGATCTTCATCGGTGGACCGCTGGCCTGGATCATGGGCACGATCGCCGCCTATTACGCCGCCGGCCTGGACTGGGCCAGCGCAGTTGTGTTTGCGGGGGTGATGGTTGTCACCGGACCAACCGTGATCATGCCGCTAATGCGGCAATCCAAGCTAGGCGGACGACCGGCCCAGTTCCTGAAATGGGAAGGCATCGTCAATGACCCGATCGGGGCGCTGTTCGCAGTGGCCTCATTCGAGATCATTCGCGTCGCTTCTCAGGGCGAAAGCATTATCGGGGCCGGGATCTGGATCATTGCAGCCGCGGCGCTGGGCACTCTGCTGGGCGTGGCCTTCGGATGGGGCATGTCGAAAGCATTCCGCGAAGGCTGGACTCCGGAATATCTCAAGGCGCCGCTCATCCTGGCGTCAATTGTCCTGTGTTACGCGCTGGCAGAACTGATCGAAAAGGAAATCGGTCTGGTCGCCGTCACGGCTTACGGCATGACCCTCGCCAATTCGAAACTGGCAGGCCTCACTGAACTGCAAAAGTTCAAGGAAGATATTGCTGTCCTGCTGGTCTCCGGCGTGTTCGTGATGCTGACCGCCGACCTGACACCAGCTATCATCAGCCAGGCGATCAACTGGAACACGCTCGCCTTCCTGTTCTGCATGTTGTTCATCGTCCGGCCGCTATCAGTCTGGCTTTCGACTTACGGAACGCTCAATCGCAAGGAAGCCATCCTGCTCGGTTGGATCGCGCCGCGCGGGATCGTGGCGGTCGCAGTGTCGGGCCTGTTCGGATCGCTGCTGGTCGACCTGTCGCGCGAAGGCCGATTCTTCTTTGAAGGCGCGGATCAGATCACGCCGCTCGCCTTCGCCATGGTGTTCACCACGGTTGTCCTGCACGGCTTCACCATCGGCCCGCTCTCACGCGGCCTCGGCCTTGCCCGGAAAGAGAAGCCAGGCGTGCTGATGGTCGGCGCAAATGCCTGGAGCGTTCAATTTGCAACAGCGCTGGAAAAGAGCGGCATCGATGTCATCGTCGCCGATAGCAATTATCGACGCCTGAAATCCTCGCGAGATGCAGGCCTGGAGATCTTTATGGGCGAGGTGCTCTCAGAAGATGCCGAGATCAAGCTCGATCATGCCCGGTTCTCGACCGTCATCGCCTTGTCGACGAATGATTCCTACAACGCACTTGTCTGCAGCCATTTTGCCCCGGAAGTCGGGCGGCACATGGTCTATCAACTCTCGATCAGTGACGATGAAGAAAACGATGAGCGGGTGGTGAGCTCAAACGCGCGCGGCCGTACGCTGATCCGCCGCGGACGCACTTATGACAGCTTGATTCGCGATCAATATCGCGGTTGGGAATTTGCCCGCACAACACTGACCGATAGATACTCGCTGGAACAGTTCCGTATGGATCGCCCGAATGCGGATATTGTCGCCGAGCTCCGCCCGGACGGCACGCTGGTTCTACTCGGCCCCAATCGAGAAGCCCGCGGCGGCGAAGGCACCATGCTGATCAGTTTTGCCCCAGCGATGAAAGATGAACGGCGCCAACCGGATCTGGAGCCACAGCCAGCCTAGGTCGCGCGCACCGCATGCAAGTCTCGGCCGTGCTTGCGCAGCCAGGCCCGTTCCCGTTTCCAGCTCGGTCGACAGGTCGCGACATGCGCCCAAAAGGCCGGGCTGTGATTCATTTCCAGCAAATGTGCGCATTCATGCGCGGCGACATATTCCAGAACCTCTGGCGGCGCCATGATCAGGCGCCAGGAGAATGCCAATCGCCCATCTGACGTGCATGAGCCCCAGCGGGAGCGTGTATCCTTGACGGTCACGCGCCGTGCTTCGACGCCAAGCGTGTCGCAATAGCGAATCACAGCATCGGTTAGATCGTCCTTCGCCGTTTTTCTCAGGAATCGCTCGACCCGGCGTCCTGTTGTTTCGCAAAGCCCGGGCACAGACAGGATTTGTGGCTCGCCCGCAATCAGCTTCGCTAGCCGCCCCTGCCCCTCCAGCGAGATCTGGCAATCTTGTCCACGAAGTTTGAACAGAGCGCCATTCTGCAGCAGGACATGGTCTGGAAGCGCCTGTAAATGTTCGGCAATCCAGTCGAGCCGATCACGTGCAAACTCAGCAGCTTCGCCGATCTTTCGCTTGCTCGGAGCGACCGCCACGGCTTCGCGATTGCGTTCATCAAGTCGCAAAATCAAACGGCGCGCCTTCGGGTTCACCTCAAGGCGAACGTGAACGGTCTGGCCACTTTTGGTAACCAACGCCATCTTGTCGCCTTTATCGATAATCATTAAATACGCCTCGACAGAAGTGTGCGATATGTCTAATGGAAACCGCCTAATTGGGGAATCGACTATGAAGAAATTAATGTTTGGTGCAGCTGCGCTGGCTCTGGTGACGGCTTGTGGCCAGGGTGACAAGCCTACCGAAGTGAATATTGAAGAGCCGCAGCTGAAAGAACTGACGGTTCGCGCTGGCGACGCTTCAGAAGCTGCGGCAGCGCTCGACGCCATGTCGCTGACGCAAAGCGGCGGCGTCCTGTCTTTCGCGGGCAGCACGACAGACGGTGCATCTGCCACGTTCACGGATCTGACAATTACCGGCGAAGACGCCCTCAAAGTCGGGTCTTTGGTCTTTGAAGGCCTCGATATGGAGGATGGCAAAGCCAATTTCGGCAAAATGAGCCTGAACGACATCACGATTTCCGAGGAAGGCGAAGATGTTGAGGTGAAGCTCGGCTCGATTGAGCTGATCAACCCATCACCAGAGCTCGCTGCCTGGCTCGCTGCTGGCCTCAATGGCCAGGAAGCCCCGTTCCCGTCCGCCGAGAACATCGTCTTCGACAGCTGGTCGATCAATGGCCTGAGCGGCGATTTCGCCGATGTGGATGCTGACGGCACATTCGGCATCGACAAGATCGAGATCCGCGACATGGTCGACCTGAAAGCCGCTAAAGCGGTGATCAGCGGACTGTCGCTGAACGGCACCGACAATTCTGAAGGCATGGATTTCGACATTTCGCTGGGCGGCATGTCGGCCACCAATATTGACGCCAAGTTCGTCAAGGCGATTCAGGAGAATGTCGGTGATGAGGAAGCCCTGATGGCGGCGATCATGGACGTTGCTTATGACGATCCGATGGAGCCAGGCTATGACAGCTTCACGCTCGACAATCTCTCTATCGACGTTGCCGGCGCCACATTTGCGATCCCGAGCATCGTCTCCGGAGTTGAGCGAAATGCAGCTGGCCAACCGGTGAAATTTGTCACCCAACCCTACTCGATGACGCTTAAAGCCGATGGCGCTGGCGGCGAAGTCGGCGAAGCGCTTCTGCAAGGCCTGTCCGTGGTCGGATACGAAGAGCTCGAGCTGAAAGGCGCAAGCGTCGCCACCTATGACCCGGACAAGGACATTGTCGAGTTTGATGCGGGTGCGAATTATATCGAGCTGGTCGACGGCGCGAAGTTCAGCATGGGCGGCAAGATTGAAGGCTACAGCTCCTATGCCAAGGAAGCTGCCTCCGCGTTCGATTTCGAAGACCTGGCAGCTGGCGCAGAGCCAGACCCGATGGCGATGACCAATGCCATGGGCAAGCTGACCATTCACGGGTTTGAATTCTCGATTGCAGACGACTCGCTGCTCGATCGCGCGTTCAACGCCGCGGCGACATCGCAAGGCGCAGATCCCGCCGAGCTGAAATCCCAGATCGGTATGGGCCTCGCTATGGCCCCGATGATGGCACAGGGCTCTGGCGTCGACATGGAGCTGGTCTCTGAAGCGACGGCGGCTTTGTCCAAGTTTATCAGCGATGGCGGTACGCTCACCATCAAACTGGATCCGGAAACTCCGCTTTCAGTGGCCTCGATCATGGAAAACCCTGATCCGACTGCCTACACCAAGGATACGCTCGGCTTTACAGCGACGCAAAAATAGTCGCGTCCAGCGTCTTTTCCAATCGCAAGGCGCGCGGTGCTCAGCATCGCGCGCTTTTCTTTTACACTTCAAACGCGCATAAGAACGCCATGAAACTCGCTTTTTTCGGAGATGTGGTCGGCAAACCAGGCCGACAGGCCGTGATCGATCACTTGCCGCAAGTGCGTGCCGAACTTGCGCTCGACTTTGTCGTCGTCAATGCCGAAAATGCCGCCGGCGGCTTTGGCCTGACCGAAAAGATCGCCAATGAATTCTTCGATGCCGGGGCGGATTGCCTGACGCTTGGCGATCATGCCTGGGACCAGCGCGAGGCGCTCACTTATATTGAACGCGAGCCCCGCCTGTTACGCCCAATCAATTATCCGGTTGCCTCAAATGCACCCGGGCAAGGCGCGCACCTCTTCGTCTTGCCCGATGGCCGCCGGGTCGGCGTGATCCAGGCCCAGGGCATCGTGTTCATGAAGCAATTGCTGGAAAACCCGTTCGGTGCCGTCGACGCGGCGCTCGACGCGATGCCGCTTGGCACGGTGGCCGATGCCGTGATTGTCGACATGCATTGCGAGGCGACCTCCGAGAAAATGGCCATGGGCCACCATTGTGACGGCCGCGCCAGCATGGTGGTCGGCAGCCACACCCATGTGCCGACGGCGGATCACATGATCCTCGCCGACGGCACCGCTTATCAGAGCGATGCCGGCATGTGCGGCGATTATGACAGCGTCATCGGCATGCAAAAGGACAATTCCCTGCGCCGGTTTGCGACGCAGCTGCCCGGACAGCGCTATGAACCGGCACTCGGGGAAGGCACGATGTGCGGCCTGTTCGTCGAGACCGATGACGCGACCGGCCTGGCCACACGCTGCGAGCCGATAAGAGTTGGCGGGCAGTTGTCGAAAATGGTGCCGAGCATTTGAACTTGAGCTTGCCAATAGTACAATGATCTCTATTCCCTGGTTCAAATAGAATGGGGGACAAGATGGAATCTGTAGAAAAGGAACCGGTCGCGCCCGAGTTTTCGGCAGCGACGGAGGCAGCGACGTCTGGCGTGAGCAAGCATGCCTTTACTGATGGCCCCCGGTCACTGAAGGGCCTGGGGCGCTGGGCTGTGTTCGGTCTGTTCGCATACATGGTCTCAGAGTTCGCCCTGGTCCTGACCTCCTTGTTCCTGGTCTGGCTGTATCTGCCATCGACCATTGTTCCATTTTCGCAAGCCCAATTGGAAATTGTTGATTACTTCATCATCGCAGCCGGATTGATTCAGATGGCTCTGTTCTGGTTCTGCGTCGTTCTGATCGCGCGATTCACGTTCCGGGCGATGAAAAACCTGTACACTGTTGGCAGCAAGTTCCCGGAAATGTCGCCCGGTTGGGCCGTTGGTTGGTATTTCATCCCGATTGCCAACCTGTGGCAGCCCGCAAAGGGCATGAGCCAAATCTATAATGGAACGTTTCACGCGGTCAGCGAGGCGACGCCCGGCGAATCCCGAATTGCGATCTGGTGGACATGCTGGCTCGTCACCAATTTTGCTGCAAACATCTCGGTTCGCATCTCGGGCCTGGACGGTTCCGGCATGGGCGTTGCCAGCTTTTCGTTTGACGCCGCCTCTTCATTATTCGGCAGCTTCAGCGCATGGGCGCTCATCAGACTGGTTCGACCGATCGCGGAAAAACAGGAGCTTCTCAAACATGGCGGCGTCGCCCGGGTGTTCGATTGATCGCATCGCGCCCTTTGATCTCTGCCGCGAGCTGAGTTAAGCAGCCGCAATTGATGATTTACCGCAGGAGCCCCCATGGCTGGCCATAGTAAATGGGCAAATATTCAGCACCGCAAAGGTGCTCAGGACAAAAAGCGTGCGGCTCTGTTCTCACGGCTGTCGAAAGAGATCACGATTGCCTCGAAAATGGGCGGCCCTGATCCGGACGGCAATCCGCGCTTGCGTCTCGCGATCGCCAATGCGCGCGGCCAATCGATGCCGAAGGACAATATCAAGCGGGCGGTCGACAAGGGCCAAGGCGGCGGCGGCGAAGACTATGTTGATATCCGCTATGAAGGCTTCGGCCCCGGCGGCGTCGGGGTGATTGTCGAAGCCTCAACCGACAACAAGAACCGCGCAGCCAGCGAGATCCGCACCGCCTTTTCCAAGAATGGCGGCAATCTCGGCGAAACCGGCTCGGTCTCTTTCGGATTCGAGAATGTCGGCGAAATCCACTTCCCGTTGGAAGCTGGCGACGAGGACACGATCATGGAAGCGGCGCTCGAGGCCGGCGCCAGCGATATCGTCACCGATGAAGACGGGCATTTCATCTATACAGAGCGCGAAGATCTGTCTGAGGTCGCGTCCGCTCTGGAAGGCAAGTTTGGCGAGGTCGAAGCCAAGTCGACCAAACTGATCTGGAAACCGCAAAACACTGTGCCGATTGAAGGGGATGATGCCGACAAGCTGATGCGTCTGCTGGATGTCCTCGATGATCTTGATGATGTCGCCAACATCTATGACAATTCGGACATCTCTGCCGCTGAATTGGAGCGTTTGGCAGGATAAGTGACGTTTTCCGGTCACATCCGAACAAAAACCTGTGAATTCTGAGATTTCGCCTCGCAATTTTCAGCGCGACTCGTCATATGCGCTGCAAACCCGGACACCAAATCTTCGAGACGATGATGAAGCTCACACATCCCCTTTCGATCAGCCTGATGGCTGGCGGCTTGGCCGCGGCAACAACATTCGTGATGTCAGCCTTTGCCGAAAACGGCCCGGCCACGATTGCCGAGAACCAGAATCTCGAAACTGCGATTTTTGCAGGCGGCTGCTTCTGGTGCGTGGAAAGCGATTTTGACAAGCTGGATGGCGTGCTGGAAACCGTGTCCGGCTATACCGGCGGTACGACCACGAACCCGACCTACAAGACCCACACCAAGCAAGGCCATCTCGAAGCGGTGAAGGTGATCTATGATTCATCCAAGGTCGAGTATGGCGAACTGGTGGATTATTTCATTCGTCACATCGATCCGACCGATGATGGCGGGCAGTTCTGCGACCGCGGCAACTCCTATCGCTCAGCGGTCTTTGTCGACAATGCCGAGGAACGCGCCGAGGTTGAAGCGCAGTTCCAGACGATTGAGCGCGCCGGCATTCTGCCAGCGCCAATTGTCACCCGCGTCCTGGAGGAAACAACCTTCTATGACGCCGAGGTCTATCACCAGAACTATTACCAGAAAAACCCGGCGCGCTATAAGCTCTACCGGGTTGGCTGCGGCCGGGACAAACGCGTCGCTGAAGTCTGGTCCGGCGCTGGCGACAGCTAAAACCCGCGCAATTACAAGCTGCAATTCAACAGCGCTGCTTGCGCAGCCATGCCAGAACGCCCAAATAGGCATCTGTTGAAAAATTGGACGCAAGACATGACTGATACGGCTGACAGCACACACATTAAAGACTCAACAGATCAGAACTTCATGACCGACGTCGTCGAGGCGTCGAACACGCAGCCGGTTCTGGTCGACTTCTGGGCGCCGTGGTGCGGCCCGTGCAAGACGCTGACGCCGACTTTGGAAAAAGTCGTCAATGAACAGGACGGCAAAGTCAAACTGGTCAAAATCAATACTGAAGAACATCCCGGCGTCGCTGGTCAGATGGGCGTGCGCTCGATCCCGTCCGTGTTCGCCTTCGACAAAGGACGGCCGGTCAATGGCTTCCAAGGCGCGCTGCCGGAAAGCCAGGTGCGCCAATTCATCCAGGATGTGCTTGGCGGCACGGATGGCGCCAAGCAGCTCAAGCAAGCCATCGAACAGGCAGAAGCAGCCGCCCAGGGCGGCGACATTGGCGCAGCAGCGCAACTCTATGGCGCGGTGATGGAAGCTGATCCGACGAATGCGGCTGCGATAGCAGGACTTGCCCGCTGCTACCTCGCCAATGGCGACCATGATCGCGCCCGTCAGATCCTCGACATGGCGCCAGAAGACAAAGCCCATGATGCCGCAATCAAATCCGTACGCACGGCCCTCGATTTGATGGCGGATACACCGCTCGACGAAGATCTGGCCAATGCCAAGGAAACCGTCGCGGCCAATCCGGACAATCACGAGGCCCGGTTCGAACTTGCCGAAAAGCTCATCGCCCAGGGTAAGAATGGCGCGGCGTCTGATCACCTGCTGACTATCCTGGAGACCAATCTGGAATGGGGCGAAGGCAAAGCCAAAGCCAAACTGCTGGAAATCTTCGAAGCCGCTGGTCCGAAAGATCCGGTGACCGTGGACGGTCGCCGCCGTCTCGGCTCACTCATGTTTTCGTGATCTTACGGATTCACACCTCGCCTGATCCCCGTTTCAGTCCAATATGTGTTAAAAGGACTGAAAACGAGACCAAGCCGTGACCATCGAATCGTATCGAAAACTCTCCGACCTGCCGGACATTATTCCTGTGTTCCCGCTGGCCGGGGTTTTGCTGTTCCCGCGCTGGTCCTTGCCACTGAATATTTTTGAACCGCGTTATCTCAACATGATTGACGACGCCATGCACGGCGACCGCATCATTGGCATGATCCAATCGCAGGGCGACGATCGAAGCGCCCCGGAGCTTGCTTCCGCTGGCTGCGCTGGCCGGATCACGTCATATTCGGAAACCGATGATGGCCGATATCTGATCTCGCTGACCGGGATTTGCCGGTTCACAGTTGCAACCGAATTGCCCGTGGAGACGCCATATCGGCAGATACACGCGGATTGGCAGTCGTTTGAGCATGACCTGACGGCGCCCTCCGAAGTCAGTCTGCCTGACCGCCCGGACCTGGTGCGCGCGCTGAAGCGTTACACCCAGATCAATTCGCTCGAGGTGGATTGGGAAGCGGTCGAACACGCGCCAATGGAAACTTTGATCAATGCCCTGTGCGCCGGGTGTCCGTTTGGCACATTGGAAAAACAGGCCCTGCTCGAAGCACCTGGAGTCGCGGAACGCGCACAAACCCTGATCGCACTGCTTGACATGGACATGCCAGGCGATGACAGCTCGACCCTGCAATGACTGAAAACACGCAAGACAATTCCACGGCGCCCTGCGGCGTCAGCCCGCGGCTTCTGGAGCTGCTCATCTGCCCGGTCACTGGCGGCCCGCTCGTCTTTGACCGCCAGGCCTGTGAGCTGATTTCCAAGAAAGCCAAACTCGCCTTTCCGATCCGGGACGGCCTGCCAATTCTGCTGGAAAGCGAAGCCCGTGACCTGGAGCTCTCAAAATGAGCACGCGCACCTGGCCGACCGAGCTTAGATTCTCAGAAGCCAAGAAAGCCCTCTCGATCGCCTTTGATGATGGCGCGACCTTCTCCCTGCCTTACAAGACCCTGCGACTGGAAAGCCCGTCAGCAGAAGTCCAGGGTCATGGCAGCGGCCCGAAACCCCCGCCGCCGGTGATCAGCGATGATCTTGGCGTCGACAAGGCCGACCCGGTTGGCCGTTATGCAGTGCGGATTTTCTTCAGCGATGGCCATTCCAGCGGACTCTTCACCTGGGCCTATTTGCGGGAGCTGGGCGAGAAACTCGACGCGGCCTGAGCCCGGCTCATTTCCCTGGTCATCTGCCCCCTTACCGCGCCCCCAAATCATGCCTATATGGGCTCAGCACAGCGGCTGGAGCGTTTGAGGACGGTCAGCTATCCGCCGACCTTAAGTTCCGTCAGGGAGCTGGCGCTGGACTGGACCGTGGTCCTATCTATCCGGCACCCACCTAGTCTCTAGGTCGACGGGATACAAAGACCCGAGACGGCGCTTTCGGTCCTGTGCGCTTGAGGCCGACCATCGCCGCCTGAGCCTTGTCACGCTGGCCTCAGCCGGTGCGCCGCCAGCGTTTCGTAGATCTCCAGCGCGTCATCATAGATCCCGCGCAACTCCGCCGCCACGTCCTGACGCTCGCCGGGCGGCGGGCCGAAACCGGTTGAGCGCCAGACGGCGTCGTACCAGTGCGGGGCCCAGACCCCGTCTTCAGGGCGCGCGCCTGGCGGCCAGGACAACATGTCTTCATTCCAGTCAAGGCCGAGCGCAGCGCAGAGCGCCGCCATCATCGCTGGTGGATCACGAAGAATATCAGTGCTGTCGACGACCAGAGGCGTTTGCGCTTCTATTGCTGAAGCTTGCTGAAACATGCTGAGTTGTTGCGGAAACCCGATCGCCTCTAGGCTAACCTGCTGCATTTTGCGGGCATAAGACGGAATCACGCGGGCCGGGTGACGGATCAGGAAGACATTGCGGCACGCTGCCATCCAGTCGCGCGGCACGCCATCGACCATGTGGTGGGTCATGTGTTTCTGATAGAACACCTTCGCATCCGGATCCGGGCAGGATTGCAGGTCAGACGCCACTTGTGCCGGATCGCGGCTCTGGGCGGCGAAGATCTCGTCGGTCAAAGGATGGCGCAAGCCGGTCAGGTGCAGGTAGGCGGCATAGAATGGCTCATCCACGCAGACCGTATCAGCCCGGGCGCCGAAACTGCGCATCATTGTCGTCGACATGTTGCGCGGCCCGGACCACATGGCGATGCGAAGTGGCTGAGCGGTCATGTGATCGGTGTCAGATTGTCATCGACAAGCTGCTTGTAGAGTTCGGACAGGCGCTGTGTCATCGGACCATCCAGCTGCGGCAGGACGCGGCCATCAACTTCCCGCACCGGTGTTGTTCCGGCGAACGTTCCGGTGATGAACGCCTCGTCTGCTGAATAGACATCAAACAGGGAGAAGCGCTTTTCGAACACCGGAATATCATGCTCGCGGCAGACCCGGATAATGTTGCCACGCGTGATCCCGCCGAGACAGTATTCCGGCGGACTGGTCCACACCTCACCATCTTTCACGATGAAGAAATGGGTCGAGTTGCAGGTCGCCACGAAACCGTCCGGGTCGAGCATCAGGGCTTCATCGGCGCCGGCTTTGTCGGCCTGGATACAAGCGAGAATACAATTCAGCTTGGAGTGCGAGTTGAGCTTCTGATCCTGTTCGGCCGGACCGGTGCGGCGGACATGTGCGGTAAACAGCGACACGCCTTTGGCCCGGATTTCCGGCACCGGCGCCTTATATTCGGGAATGATCACCACAGTCGGCGGCGTGATGGTGAAACGCGGGCCTTGATACGGCGTCTTCTTCACCCCTCGCGTCACCATCAGGCGAATATGTACCCCGTCCGTCATCGCCTGCGCTTTCAGACAGTCGAACAGTTGCTGCGCGAGTTGGTCCGGGGTCAGACCGATCTCCATGTCGATCGTCTTGGCGCCGGCATAAAGGCGCTTGAAATGCTCTGGCAAAAAGGCGACGCCGCCTGCATGCACCCGCATCCCTTCCCAGACCCCATCGCCGAGCAGGTACCCGCTCTCAAACACAGAGACCGTGGCTTCATCGCGGTGTTTCAGCTCGCCATTGATCGAGACTGAAATGTCCGCATTGCGCGCGTCATAGACATAGTCATGGACGCCATGTGCCTCATCCATCATTTGGATTATCCGCCGACCCGGCGCTCCTGACCTTGCCAATAGGGCTCACGCAAATCCTTGCGCAGAATCTTGCCGGACGGGTTGCGCGGCAGCTCGGCAATGAAATCGACAGATTTCGGGCACTTGTACCCGGCAATGCGCTCACGCGCCCAGGCAATGATGCTGTCCGGGGTCGGGTTGGTGCCTTGCTTGGCGACCACGATCGCTTTCACGGCTTCGCCCCATTTTTCGTCCGGAATCCCGATAACCGCGACATCAGCCACATCAGGATGCCCGAAAATCCCGTTCTCGACTTCGGCCGGATAGACGTTCTCGCCGCCAGACACGATCATGTCCTTGACCCGGTCATGGATGAACAGAAAGCCTTCTTCATCGAAATAGCCAGCATCGCCGGTATGGAAGAAGCCATTGCGGATCGCGTCTTCAGTCGCTTCAGGGCGGTTCCAGTAGCCTTTCATGACAAAGCCGGACTGGATGACGATCTCGCCGACCTCACCTGTCGGCACAGACTCGCCCTCGGCATCAACACAGCGAATGATGGTTTCCGGATACGGCACCCCGCACGATCGCAACTTGCCCCAGCTCGGATCATGCGCCTCAGGCGGCAGAAAAGTGCCACCGCCCACGGTTTCGGTCAGGCCGTAAAGCTGTGTGAACCGCGCGCCCATGACCTCGACCGCAGTGACCAGCAGATCCTCTGTAATCGGCGAGGCGCCATAGAAGACCTGTTTCAGGCTGGCATAATCGCGCTCGCGAAAATCCGGCATTTGCGACAACATCAAGATCACGGCGGGCACCCAGAATGCGTGATTGATCTTCTGGGTCTCGATCAGGTCGAGGATTTCGGTCGGATTGATTTCAGGCAGGACGACCGTCTTGCACCCCTGCGCTGTCGCCACCATCCCGGCATTGACGCCAGCGACGTGGAAAAGCGGCATCGCATTCATCACGGTTTCGCCGGTATCGTAACTCGCCCATGCCAGCTGGCCAGCCTGATCCAGGAAGGACTTGTAATTGGCATTGGTCAGCATCACACCCTTAGGCAGGCCGGTCGTGCCAGATGTATAAAGCTGGATGACATCATCATTGTCTTCGGTCGTCGCGGCCGGCGCCGACGCATCCTGACTGTCGCGCCAGGCGGTGTATTCCGGCCAGCCATCGCGTTCGCCCTCGACCGTGATCACATGCTGCAAGTGCGGACACTCATCCTTGATCTGGTCGATCATGTCGAACCATTCCGGACCGACAAAAAGAACCGATATCTGGGCATCAGAGAGAATGAATTGCACCTCTGGCGCCGCCAGCCGCGTGTTGACGCCGTTCATGACCGCCCGGATCTTGGCCGCGCCGTACAGCATCTCATAATAGACGGCTGTGTTCTTTGCGAGATATCCGACGCGCTGGTCGGCGGTGACACCCAAGGCCGCCAAGCCATTCGCGACCTGGTTCGAACGGCTCTGGAGCTGATCGAATGTGGTTTCCTCACCCTTGTACCAGAACGCAATCTCGCTGCCGCGTTGCTCCGCCTGCACGCGCGGAATATCGGCAAGATGCGGCATCAGTTTTGTGTCCAGCATGTTGTTCCACCTCCCAATGGTCTCAATCTCAACTGTTTAGCGGCGCTAAGCGCTCTCCTTACGATTCAAGCTAGGCAAATCCAGCCCAAGGTCTAGTCATAAGTCCAGCAGAAGACGCGACTTTTTGGAGGTTTGTTATGACTCAAGGCTTTTCGACCCGTGCATTGCATGCGGGCGCGGCTCCCGACCCTGTGACTGGCTCCCGCGCCCAGCCAATCCACCAGACTTCAAGCTTTGTGTTCAAGGACGCGGAACATGCCTCGAAATTGTTTGCGTTGCAGGAGTTTGGCGACATCTATACCCGCATCGGCAATCCGACGACCGGCGCGCTGGAAGCCCGTATCGCGGATCTTGAAGGCGGCACTATGGGGCTGGCTGTCGCCTCGGGTCACGCGGCACAGATGATCGCCTTTCATGTGCTGATGGAACCCGGCGCCAAAATCGTCGCTGCCAAGCAGCTTTATGGCGGTTCGATCAATCAGCTGGGCCACGCGTTCAAGAAGTTCAATTGGCAAGTCGAGTTTGTCGACATCAACAATCCTGCTGCGGTCGAGGCCGCCATCGATGATAAGACGCGCGTCATCTTCACTGAAAGCCTCGCCAATCCGGGAGGCCTCGTCACCGACATTGCCGCGATTGCTGCCATCGCCGAGAAACATGGCATAGTCTACATGGTCGACAATACAATGGCCTCGCCATATCTCTGCCGCCCGCTCGAGCACGGCGCGCATATTGTCGTGCACTCGCTGACCAAGTTCATTGGCGGGCATGGCAATTCGATTGGCGGCATGATTGTCGATGGCGGGCGCTTCAACTGGAAGGCGCATGCCGACAAATACCCGACCATGGCGACACCTCAGAGTTTCTATAATGGCCTGACCTTTGCCGACGGCTTCGGCGCCTTGCCGCTTGGCCCGGATGGCGCCGAGGTCGACATCGCATTCGCGATCGCCGCGCGGGCCTTCAGCCTTCGCGACCTCGGACCAGCGCTGTCGCCATTCAATGCCTTCATGATCATGACCGGGTGCGAGACCCTGCCGCTGCGAATGGACAAGCACTGCGCCAACGCCGTGGCCGTCGCATCCTATCTGCAGGGACACGATAAAGTCGGCTGGGTGCGATATGCAGGCCTGCCTGGCGATGAGCATTATGCCCTGGCCCAGACATATTGCCCGAAGGGCGCAGGCGCGGTGTTCACCTTCGGGCTCAAAGGCGGTCACGAAGCCGGCGTGAAGCTGGTCGAGAGCGTGCAGCTGTTCAGTCACCTCGCCAATATAGGCGACACGCGCTCGCTGATCATCCATCCAAGCTCGACCACACATAGTCAGCTTTCGGATGACCAGAAAACGGCTGCGGGCGCCGCGCCAGACACGGTGCGCCTGTCGGTCGGGATCGAGGATGCTGCTGATATTATTGCTGATTTGGAGCAAGCGCTGGCAAAGCTCTGATCCTCTCTTCCCTTCCTGAGAAAATCCCGCAAAGATGGATCAGGATCCGTCTGGGGAGGCATCGCGATGGCGAACGCGCAGAGCATTATTCTTCATCAGTTCGAGCGCTCACCCTTCTCGGAAAAGATCCGGCTGGCATTGCGGATGAAAAATCTCGGCTGGGCCGCGGTGGACATTCCATCCATCATGCCGAAGCCGGATCTGACCCCGCTGACCGGCGGCTATCGCCGCACGCCGGTTCTGCAGATCGGCGCAGACATTTTTTGCGACACCTCGATCATGCTGCTGGAACTGGAAAAACGGTTCCAGCTCCCGGCGCTCAACCTGCCAGGCCATGAAGGCCTTGCGCGCATGGTCGGCGCCTGGACCGATGGCAAGTGGTTTCAGACCAGCGTCGCGGTGATTTTCGGCGCTGTCGGCGACCAGATGCCGAAAGCATTCATTGAAGATCGCACCAAGATGTCCGGCCGACCGTTCGATGTCGAAGGCATGAAAGCCGCCGCACCGATCATGCGCGATCAATGGCGCGGTCAGCTGCTCTGGATTGAAGAACGTCTCGCTGGCGGTCGTCTGGCGGGCACCGGCGATTGGCTGGTCGGCACCAAGCCTGGCATGGTCGATGTCCACGCCTTCATGAACCCGTGGTTCGTCGAGCAGAATGTGCCTGACTTCCTCAATCAGTGCTTTGACACCGCACCGCTGACCAAGGACTGGTATGCCCGCCTGAAAGAGTTCAAGGGCCAGGCTCCGGAGGTGTTGAGCGGCGCCGACGCCGTCCAGATCGCCCATGATGCCGCGCCGCGCCTGAAAGCCGCCTCAACCGCAGGCGATCTGCGCGACTTCCAGCCAGGCGACCGGGTCGCCATCGCGCCGGATGATTATGCCAAGGACTGGGTTGAAGGTGACCTCGTCATCGCTAATGCCGAGCGGGTGATCATCGCCCGCCAGGATGAGCGTGCCGAAAACCTGCATGTGCACTTCCCGCGGGTTGGATACGTCTTGCGCCGCGCCTAGCAATCCGCGTCGAAGCGATAGGCCACGAAGTGCACCGGGTCGCCATTGGAATAGTTCAAGGCATAGACCGGCTTTGATTCCGTCACGCACATGGACGTATAATTGGCTTGTTCCAGGAGATTGTCGCGAATCTCGGTCGCTGGCGGAATACAATCTGGCCCCAGGGCCTCGCATTGCGCCTGCGAGCTGCCAGTACCTTCCAGGTTGATCAGATAGACGACCGGATAGGCGGCCGGGTCGGATGGCAGCGTCAGCGGCGTCTCAGGCGGGTGCAGATTCTGTGTCCCGAGGGTCAAGACATAAGATGGCTCTGAATAGCCGACCGCAAGCACCCGGCCCGGGCTTTCCCACCCCTTGTCGCAGGTCTCGCTCGGCACGCCGCAAATGTCTTGCAATGCGGCGCGCGCACTCTCGGTCGGTTGAACCCATAGCTGGGCCGGAATGAAATAGGTCCGAACATGCCAGCCAAGGAACAGGCTGGCGAGAATGCCGAACAGGGCTGTCAGGCCAATCCGGCGGCTCAGGAATGCGGCGACAGAGGCGACAAAGACCGCCCCGCCCAGCCACCACAGCCCCATCGGGAAGCTGAGCGCACTCGCCCATTGATCAAGTGCTGTTTGCGCGTCCACGGTCTTGAAGTCGCCGGCCGCTTCGGTCTTGATCAGCTTGGCAGCGAGCGGGGAGCTGGCAAAGATGAGCAGCGCGCCGCCAAACGCATAGACGGCAAAGCTCGTCCATTTCGAAACCGGCACCTTCGCTCCCTCGATCAGCTTCATTCCGGCCCACCCGCAAAGCAGGCCATAGGCCGGATAGGCAGGCAGGATGTAATGGCTGAGCCGGGTGGGCATCAATTCGAAGAAGAGTGTGGTGAGCAGCGCCCAAGCGACGAGGAAACGGATGGCCTGGGTCTCGTCAGAGACCGGCGCGGCATTGGTCAGTGCCCAGCGCTCTCGCCAGGCAGGCCGTAGAGACAGGCCCCAGAACCCGAACACGATCAGCGCCGGATACGCCGACGGCGCGCCATTGCCAAGCTCGCTCGGCAGGATCCAGGTCGCGAGCGCTGTCACAGCGCCAAGCGCCAGAACCACGAGCAACGCATCGGTGCCGCGCTTGCGTGCTGCATCACTGCTGCCGCGCAAATGTTTCCAGGCCAGGGTGGCGCCCGGGATCAGCAGCAGCACAGCCGGGAAAAACCAGACTGGGATATGGCTGAGATGATAAAGCGGCCAGCCGGCATGGCCTTCTGAGGCCCCGGCAAACTTGTCTTTCAGGTCCTTGCCAACCGCGCCCTGCAGGAAGGTGCCGTCGGTGGCAAGCTGGATGGCGATCAGCCAGGGCAGGAACATGGCAGCGGCGAGGGCCGGCCCGGGCCACCAGATCAGAGGCCGCCACCAATCGCCGCCTCGGCCCTCGCCAGACTTTGCCCAGACCCAGGCCCCGAACCCGGCATAGGCTGCCACCATTGGCGTCACCGGCCCCTTGATCAACAGACCGCAGCCGATGATGAACCAGAATAAGAGCGCCATCTGTTTCGGTTTTCTGGCCTTGCCCATATACAGGCGGGCCAGCGCGCCGATGCCCCATGTTGTCAGGAAGACGAGCACGCCATCGGTCTTGGAAATATGCGCCTCGCTGGTCAGCAGCAGGGTCGCCCCGAACAAGGCGGCGCCGACAAATGCCGCCCTTCGCCCGATCAGGACCATGCCGCACCAGAATGTCGCCAGAGTGGCGAGCGCTGCCCCGATCCAGCTTGGCACGCGATAGGTCCAGACCTCGAGCCGGTCTTCATCGCCGAGGACATGTGTGGCGCCGGATTGCAGCCAGTGAATGCCAGCGGGCTTCTTGTTGCGATACTCGTCCTGATAGCGAATGATCAGATAGTCGCCGGTCTCGATATATTGCTTGGAAGCTTGCGCAAAACGGCTCTCATCACGGTCAAGTGCCGGCAGGTTGAACACGCCGGGCGCCGCGGCCGTAAAGGTAATCGCGAACAAGATGAGCCAGGCTTTCCAGCCGCGCGAAAGTCGATCAAGCAAATCCATGCTTGCCTCATAGCTTTTGCATTGCCCGTTGAACAGCATCGCAATGCGCTCTAGCACTATCAAAAACAGCAAGGACGGGAACGGGCATGAGCTGGTGGTTCAAGATAGATTTGTGGAAACGCGTCATTGCCGCGCTGGTTCTTGGCCTCGCTTTGGGCCTTGGGCTCAGATATGGCATGGGCGCAGAAGCGGCTGGGGCATTTGCTGAAAACCGGATCGAATGGGCCGGAGACCTGTTTCTGCGTCTGATCAGAATGCTGATCGTGCCGCTAATATTCTTCACGCTTGTTTCCGGCATCATCGCCATGGGCGACCCGAAACGGCTCGGCAGTCTCGGCGTGCGCACGCTCGCCACCTATTTCGGCACCACGGCGATTGCCGTGACGCTGGGCCTGATCATGGCGACCATCTTCCGCCCGGGCGCCAGCCTGTCACCGGAAACCTTTGCCGGCGCTGATACAAGCCGCATGCAATCGGTGTCAGAGCGCGCATCTGAAGCTGGCGGCATTGTCGAGCGCCTGCTCAGCATCGTTCCAACCAATCCGGTTGAAGCGCTGGCCACCGGGAATATCCTGCAAATCATCTTTTTCGCCATCATGTTCGGCGTCGGTATCCTGATGGCAGGCAAAGTCGCTGAGCCCGTCGCCAAATGGTTCGATGGCGCTTCAGACGCGATGATGAAAGTCACCATCATCGTCATGGAAACGGCGCCGATCGGCGTCTTTGCCTTGATGGCGACCGTAATGGCGAGGCAAGGGCTCGGCGTCTTGCAGAGCCTCGGAACATTGGCGATTGCGCTGTATCTTGCCTGCGTCATTCACATTCTCATCACCTATGGCGGGATCATCATGAAAGGCGTTCTGCGCCTGCCCTTCATCCCCTTTCTGCGTGGCATCACAGACGCCCAGGCAGTGGCCTATTCAACCGCGAGTTCGTCCGCCACATTGCCGGTCACGATTACCTGCGCGGAAGAGAATCTCGGCGTCGACAAGGCGGTTGCCGGGTCCGTCCTGCCGCTCGGCGCAACCATCAACATGGACGGCACCGCGATCTATATCGGCATGGTCGCCCTGTTCGGGGCGCAGGCCATGGGCATTGATGTCAGCCTGTCCCAATATGTCCTGATCGCCGTGATGGCGACGCTGGTCTCGATCGGCGCCGCTGGCATCCCGAGTGCTGGCCTGTTCCTGTCTGGCCTGGCGCTTGCCCAGGTTGGCATCCCGGAAGAACAGGCCTTCCTGATCATCGGCTTCATCCTGCCTTTTGACCGCTTGCTCGACATGATGCGAACCCTGACCAATGTCACCGGCGATGCCGCCGTGGCAACCGCTGTGGCGAATTGGGAGAACGAGTTGGACGAAGAGGTGTTCCGCGCCGCGGATAATCTCTCAGCCCATGTCGATGATCGCGAAAAGCCGCTCGCAACCTAGAGCGCGCCGCGGACAATCTCGCCAATCATCTGCGCTTCAGTCTCACGCGAAGAGCCCTGGCGCCAGGCGATTCCGATCCGTCGCCCGATCAGCGGCGTCTCGAACGGTCGAAGCTCGACATCGGCGCCAGACGTGACCCCGGCATCAATGGCGAGCTTGGGCAATAGCGAAACCCCGAGCCCACCCGCGACCATATGTACGAGCGTCGGCAGGCTGGTTGCCGTGACATCGGCGCCGCCACGCTTGCTTGGCAAACGACAGACCGACAGCGCATGATCGCGCAGGCAATGCCCGTCCTCGAGGAGCAGCACGTCCTCATCAGCGAGGTCGGAAGACTTGAGCTCGCTCGATTGCATCAGATCATGATCGGTTGGCGCCACCAGCATGAATTCGTCATCCCCGAGTTCCATGGTGACAATCCCCGGCGCATCCCATGGCAGCGCAATCAGCGCGGCATCCAGCTTGCGGGCCCTGAGTGCATCAATCAGGCGCTCGGTCTGGTCTTCGCGCAAGTACAGTTTCAGATCCGGATGCGCCTTGCGCAGGGCTTTCAGCGTTCGCGGCAACAGGAAAGGCGCAATTGTCGGAATCGCGCCAAGCCGGAAGGATCCTGATAGCGGCGCCCCGGCCTCGCGCGCAGCAGAGACCAGGTCGGCGGTGTCTGACAGGATGGTGCGCGCGCGCTCGACCGCCGCCTCGCCGGCCTGTGTCAGCGACGCGCCGCGCGATTCGCGTTCAATCAATTGCACGCCAAGCAATCCTTCGACTTCCTTGATCGCAGCTGACAAGGTTGGCTGCGTGACATGGCAAGTCTCGGCAGCGCGAGAGAAGGATCCCTGGTCGGCGATCGCGCACAGGAATTCAAGCTGGCGAAGGGTCGGTAAATGCATAGTCAAACTCTATGCACTGACGCGTAAATATCAATTATTTTTGTGATGATCAGGCCCCGATCTCGATCACAACCAGTTGATCAGGTGATCCCACTTGCGCCTTGAACGGCGCGATAAATTTCCCATCTGATCAGCATGAGCCGATGAAGAAGAGCGGCTTGTCCAAAACGCACGGTGGCATCCGATCCCAAATCCCTCTTGCCACCGCTTGTGCGTGGTCCTGCCGGGCCCCTTTCCTCCCCCCAAAAGGTTATCCGGCAGGACCGTCCGCATGCGGGCTCAAGCAAGACCCAAGAATTCTGAGCCTGTGCGCCAGTTTTGACTTGCGCGGGCGTTAATCTCTGTCACCCTAGGATATTATGGACCTTACAGCTCCAGGCCTCGAAAATGATCTGATCCGGCTAGAACCGCTGACCGAGCGGTTTCGCGAAGACCTGCGCAAGAGTGGTGCCGTGGAATATATGTGGCTGTCCATGCCGGCGATTCAGCACGGCGCCGGATTCGACGCCTATTTCGATCATTTCGTGAAATGCGGCAAAGCCGGTGAGCAGCTCGGCTTTGCCCTGCTCGACCCCAATGATCGCAATCGTTTTGTCGGGGTCACTGCCTTCCTTGACCCGAATAAGATGCACCGTCGCATTCGCCTCGGCTATACCTGGCTGGAGCCGCATTTGCGCGGTCGCGGCCTGTATGCCGCGATCCACAAATTGTTGATCCAACGCGCCCTCGATTGGGGGGCCAAGCGCCTTGAATGGTATGTCGAGGAGCGCAATATACGGGCCGTCCGGGCGATCGAATCCATCGGCGCGGTCAAGGAAGGTGTGCTTCGCGAATATGAGAAGTTCACCGACGGCGAATGGGTCGACATTGCTGTCCTGTCGATGCTCCGGGATGAGGCCAAGGCAGCTGTGCATCGACTCGACGAAGCCATGGCCGCCTCACAGACTTGATTCTTGCCCGCACACGTGCTTTACGCGCGCAACAATCACCGCACTGACAGTACGTGCGCGTTGACCGGGACAAGCGATATGCAGGAGCCCGGCGATGTCCCCCACTCGGCGAAGGCTCGCTCAGTGGGGCGCGACTGCTTTGTGTTGATGGTTTGAGCGCCTATCTTGAACAGAGATCGGCAAAAGGAGTGACGCGATGTTTGACGCGCTAACAGACCGCCTTGGCGGGGTATTTGACGGACTACTCGGGCGCGGGGCGCTGACCGAGAAAGACGTGACGGCTGCGCTGCGCGAGATCCGGGTTGCTCTGCTGGAGGCCGACGTCGCCCTGCCGGTGGTCAAGGACTTCATCGCCTCGATCAAAGACAAAGCCGTTGGCGAAGATGTCATCCGCTCGGTCAAGCCAGGCCAGCAAGTCGTCAAGATCGTTCATGATGGTCTGGTCGAGCTACTCGGCGGCGAAGCGGCTGAAACCGGTCTGCGCGTCGACAATCCACCCGCCATTGTGATGATGGCCGGTCTGCAGGGCTCTGGTAAGACCACAACAACCGGCAAGCTCGCCAAGCGCCTCGCCGAACGCGACAAGAAGAAAGTCCTCCTCGCCTCACTCGATACGCGTCGTCCGGCGGCGATGGAACAACTCGCAATCCTGGCCGACCAGTGCAACGAGAATGTCTCGGCGCTGCCCATCATCAAGGATCAGAGCCCGGCCGAGATTGCCCGCCGGGCGCTTCAGGCGGCCAAGCTTGGCGGCTATGATGTCGTCTTTCTCGACACGGCTGGCCGCACCTCGATTGACGAACAGATGATGGCTGAGGCGAGTGAAATCGCCAAAATCGCCAATCCGAACGAAACCTTGCTGGTCGCCGACTCGCTGACCGGTCAGGATGCGGTTGAAACCGCCAAACGCTTCCACGAACGATTGCCGCTGACAGGCCTGATCCTGACCCGAATGGACGGTGATGGCCGCGGCGGCGCGGCGCTCTCCATGCGCGCGGTGACTGGGCTGCCGATCAAGTTCCTCGGGACCGGCGAAAAACTGGACGGCCTTGACGCGTTTGATGCCAAACGCCTTGCTGGCCGCATTCTCGGTCAGGGCGACATTGTCTCTCTGGTGGAAAAAGCCGGCGACCAGATGGACGCTGAAAAAGCCGAGAAAATGGCCAAGAAAATGGCCAAGGGTCAGTTCGACCTCGACGATCTCGCGCAGCAGCTCCAGCAAATGCAGAAAATGGGTGGTCTTGGCGGCATCATGGGCCTGTTGCCCGGCGCCAAGAAAGCCAAACAGGCGCTCGACGCGTCTGGCATGGATGACAAGGTCATCGCGCGTCAGGCAGCGATCATCTCGTCCATGACCAAGAAAGAGCGCGCCAAGCCGGCGCTTTTGAATGCCTCCCGCCGCAAGCGCATCGCCGCGGGTGCCGGCGTCACCGTGCAGGACGTCAACCGCGTCCTGAAAATGCACAAGCAGATGGCCGGCATGATGAAGAAAATGTCCAAAGGCGGCATGCGCGGCATGATGAACATGATGGGTCAGGCAGGCGTATCACCGGCTGACCTGGCCAAGATGGGCGGCGGCGCCGCGATGCCAGGCGGCATGCCAGGCGCCGGCGGAATGCCGAACATTCCCGGGCTGACGGGAGGCAAGAAATGACCGCCCCCCTCGACCAGCTCGCCAGATATCGCGCCAGTATCGATAATCTCGATGCCATCCTGCTGCATACGCTGGCAGAGCGCTTCAAGGTCACCCAGGCCGTTGGCAAGCTGAAAGCCGAGAATGACATGCCGCCCTCTGACAAGGCCCGCGAGGCCCGTCAGATCGAGCGCTTGCAAAAGCTCGCCGAAGATAGCGGGCTGGACCCGGTCTTTGCTGAGAAATTTCTGAATTTCATCGTCGCGGAAGTCATCCGCCACCACGAAAAACTGAGGGGTTCTGCCCCGAACCCCGAGACGCCGAACACTTAGGAGTACATCATGGCCCTCAAAATCAGACTCGCGCGAGGCGGGTCAAAAAAACGCCCATTCTACAGCGTTGTTGTCGCTGACAGCCGCATGCCACGCGACGGTCGCTTCATCGAGAAGATTGGCACTTATGACCCGCGCCTGCCCAAGGACAGCGAAAACCGGGTTCAGATCGATGCTGAGAAAGCGGCCGACTGGATCAAGAAAGGCGCCAAGCCTACGGATCGCGTCGCTCGTTTCCTGAGCCATATCACGCTCGAAGGCGAGAAAGCCCCGGTCTACACTTGGAAAGCTGGCAACAACCCGCAAAAGGGCGAGCCAGGCGCAAAAGCCAAGGAACGCCTGGAAGAGAAGGCGGAAAAGGAAGCCGCACGCAAGGAAGCTGAAAAAGAAGCCAAGGCCGCTGCCAAGGCAGAGAAAGAGGCGGCCAAAGAAGCTGCAAAAGCTGAAGCCGAAGCTGCAAAAGCGGCGGCTGAAGAGGCCCCGGCTGAGGCAGATGCTGGCGAAGAAGCGCCGGCTGAAGAGGCCGCCGCTGAAGCAGAGAAGTCTGAATAGGCTGGTCCTGGCAGATGCCAGACTGAGATTGCCCCGGCCTGTTCTGGCCGGGGTTTTTCTTTGTCTAATCGTGCGCTTCGTCGAGGAAGTTTGCGAATGTCTCGATCGCTGGCAGGCTGTCGCGAAGGTCTGCTTGTTGGGCCGGCGAGACGAGATCATTCAGGATCGGCTGGGTCAGGATGAGGTGGCGAACCACCCCGGTCGCCACCGGCATGCCGCGCGCCAAGGTGTCGGCACTGACGCACCAGGTCTGACCACGCGGATGCATGAAGCCATTGCGCGCCTCGACCAGGCGGTCAAAGTCCTGCCGCGCCTTGGCGCTGAAGGGCAAGGTGAACGGGGCTGGTAGCCGGTTTTTCGAAGCGGCGCGGAGCAGCAATTCTGTACCGCCTGCCTGCGCCGGGATGGTATCGCCCGCCGCACGCAGAGCCAGCACCGCGGCCTGCTGGGCCATCAGCACACCCCCAATGACGACCCAGGGATCAAATGAAGACTCTGTCACACATAGGCCGAAGCGTGACCTGGTCGTGTTGACGGTTTCGCAGAGCTGCGCTTCCGGCGTCATTCGGTGCCCATAATGTCCGGCTCCGGCTGTTTGCGAAAGTCCCAGCCGGTCTCTGCCGCAATATAGGCAAAGGCGGCATAGACAGCGACATTCTGACGAAACTCGTCCGCATCGATCTTGTCGAATGTGTCATCCGGTGTGTGGTGGTAATCGAAATAGTCCACGCCATTCTGACCCGGCGTGACCACCGGCACACCGCCGCGCGCCAGGATGCCAATGTCGGGGCCGCCCCTTGACCGATTGTCTCCAGGCGTCACGCCAAGCGGCATCAGCACATTCTGGATCGCCCGGGCATAAGGCAGGGCGGCGGCGCCGAACCGGGTCTGGAACCGCCAGATCGGCCCAGCGCCAAAATCGCTTTCAGCCGCCAGCACGTGCTTGTCCAGTTCGTCGCCATGCGCGAGGGCATAGGCCGTCGCGCCGAACAGGCCAACCTCCTCGGCGCCATAAAGCACGACACGGATCGTGCGCCGCGGCGGCTCCGGCAGGTCGGCAATCAACTTCGCCGCGCCGACGACAATCCCGCATCCGGCGCCATCATCAAGCGCACCCGTGCCAAGATCCCAGCTATCGAGGTGGCAGCCGAGCAGGATGATTTCCGCGCTGAGATCGGTTCCGGTCACTTCGGCGATGACATTTCCGGATGGCGCATTGGTCTTGATCTCGGTCTGGATATTGACCGAGACAGTCACCGGACCGCGCGCCAGCAAGCGCGTCAGCTGGTCGGCGTCCGGGCCTGATATCGCCGCGGCGGGCCCTGCCCCTTCAGCGCCGTCACGCGCCATGATGCCGGTATGCGGCATGCGATGCGGCTGCGTCCCGACGGAGCGAATGAGACAGGCCAGTGCGCCTTTGTCCGAGGCCGCCTGGGCACAGCCGCTGCGTTTGCGCACGCCCATGCCATAGCCTGAGCCATCCATGGTCGCGATCGTCGCTTCGTCAATGAAGACAATCTTGCCATCGACCTGGGAAATCGCTGCGGCCTGCAATTCGGCCAGGCTTTCAAACCGGACAATCTCTCCGGTGACGCCATCTGCCGGCGTGGCGGCGGACCCGCCAAGTGCCGTCGCCACCATGTCTTGCGGCGCCGGCGCGATGACAGCGACCGATTCCGACTTGCGGGCCCAGAACGGAATCTCGAACGGCTCAATGCGGACATTGTCAAAGCCAAGCTCGGTCAGCTCGGCGACGGACCAGGACCGGGCCCGGGCTTCGGCGTCCGAGCCGGCCAGGCGCTGCCCGACTTCGGTGGTCAGATCCTCGACAAAGTTCAGCCCGCGCTCATCCGTGCCTGCTCGCTCGATCAGCAATTGCGTCGTCGCTTCGATCTCGGCATCAAGCTCGGCAGCGTCCTGAGCCAAGGCACCGGAGGCCAACATAGCGGCGGCCAGAGCCGTAAATCCTACGGGCTTAAACATGGTAAATCTCTCCCATCACAGACAGGAGAGATTAGTTGTATTTGTAATCGGGTCCAGCGTTAATGATAGCGCCGATCAGGCAGCGATGGCGTCGATCTCGGTCGCCGTCGCGGCGATTTTTTCTGCCCCGGTCGCCATCAGCTGGTCGGCAGCAATAATCGTCACGTCATCAATGCCGAGAAAGCCCAGCACATGGCGCAGATATGGCGTCGCGAAATCAATCTCCGACCCGGCTGCAGTCCCGCCTGAAGCGACAATGACATAAGCGGTCTTACCCGCCAGCAAGCCAACTGGTCCTGTCTCGGTATATTTGAACGTCTTGCGCGCCCGCGCAACCAGGTCGATCCAGGCCTTGAAAGCGGCCGGGACACCGAAATTGTAAATCGGGATGCCGAGGACGAGCGTATCGGCAGCTTCGAGCTCTGCGATCAGGGCATCGGATAAAGCCAGCGTCTCGCGCTGCGCCGGGGTGCGGGCCTCATCCGGGGTAAAATTGGCCCCGACCCAGGCTTCGCTGAGCAAGGGCAGCGGGGCGGTGCCAATATCGCGAGCGAGAATGTCGGTTTCAGCGTCGGACAGGCGGTCAACCAGGCGCTGGCTGAGATCGCGCGTGACTGATCCTTCGGCGCGGGCCGAAGCGTTGAGATGAAAAAGCGTGCGGGCCATGAATGCCTCCAGTCTTGCAACGCAGACGAGATGGCGACGTGGCGCGCACGCAAACAGGGGCAGCTTGTGGCATACTGTTATGCCAAATCTGCATATTAAGGTGCGGCCGGGGCGTCCTGGCCGATCAGCGCCACGAATTGCGGAATGCCCGCAGTCGGCGGACGGTTTTGATAGCCGTCTTCTTTCTGCACGCCGGCAACCTCGCCATCGGCCTTGATATAGAGGATGGTCGGGTGTGGGATGCCGTCAAAGCGGCTACCGGCAGTCACCTCGGTATTGCGCAGGCCGAACGCGTCAATCATGGCTGAACCCGGGTCCGAGAGCAGCGTGTAAGACAGCGCGTGCGCGGCGGCAAAGTCAGACAGGGTTTCCGGGCTGTCATAAGTGATGACATTCAGGCTCCAGCCGGCATCAGCAAGCTCGGTCGTTACCGTCTCCAGCTCCAGAGCTTGCGCCTTGCAATACGGGCACCAGTCGAGTGAGCGGCTGAACACGATCACGGCACCTTTTTCACCGGAGATCCCGGCAAAATCGACCGCATGGCCTGCCGCGGTCAGCGCGGCGAAATCAGGCGCCATGGTGCCAGCCTCGACGCAGACCATGCTTGTGGTGCCGTCTTCGACCTCGCCGGCCATGGCAGCCGCGCCAGCCAGAATCAGCGCGGAAGCGGTGAGCAATGTACGGATCATCAAGTCTCTCCCATGTCAGAACTGCACGGGCGGGACTTAGACGCCTGGAAAGCGACTGAACAGAGACCTCACAGCTCTGTGACTCAGGTTTGATGTCTCGCGCGCCACTGATCGGCGGTTTGCCCGTAAACGTCCCAAAGCATGCCCTCAAATGGCGGCGGCGTCGGGGTCTGCCGCAGAAAGCGGCTGCCCAGGCGTTCAGCGACCCGTATGGACGCTCTGTTGCCAGGCAGGATGGTATGAATGATTTCTGTCCAGCCGAGCGCCTCGACCGCATAATCCATGGCGGCGCTGGCCCCTTCAGTGGCGTAGCCTTTACCCCATGCAGACCGAGCCAGCCCCCAACCGATTTCGGTTCCGGGCCAGCCGTTCGGGCGCCAGGGGCCAAGGCGACCGATCCAGTTGCCGGATTTCTTTTCGATGATCGAAAACATCGAGAATCCCTCGATCACCCACGCTCCTGACATCGTGCAGACCGAGCGCCAGGTCAGTTCCGGCCCCTGAACACCGCCCAGAAACCGCATCACCTCTTCATCGGCATGAAACTGAACCCAGGGCTCGAAATCCACTTTTTCAGGTGGCCTGAGGATAAGCCGCTCGGTTTCAAGCACTGGTGCTGGCATCAAAAAACCCTCCATTCACTGAATGGAGGGTTTCTTTAATCGGGATGCAGGTCAAGTTAGGCGAGCGCTGGCTCGAGCTTCTTGCAGTCCTCGACCAGGCCTTTGACAGCGTCGACCGACGTCATGAACATCTCGCGTTCGGCATCATTGAAGTCGAATTCGATGACTTTTTCGGCGCCATCTGCGCCAATCAGGGTCGGGACACCGACATACAGGCCGTTGAGGCCATACTGGCCATCACACCAGGCGGCAGATGGCAGAACGCGCTTCTGGTCCTTCAGGTAGGACTTAGCCATCGCAACGGCCGATTCTGCTGGCGCATAATAGGCCGAGCCGGTTTTCAACAGGGCCACAATCTCGCCGCCGCCCTTGCGGGTGCGGTCGACAATCGCATCCAGTTTCTCCTGGCTCATCCAGCCTTGCTTGACCAGTTCGGTCAGAGGCAGGCCGCCCACTGTGGAGTGGCGCACCATGGGCACCATGGAATCGCCGTGACCGGCCAGCGTCCAGGCATGGATGTCGGCAACCGACACGCCCGTCGCTTCCGACAGGAAGTAAGCAAAACGGCTGGAATCGAGTACGCCAGCCATGCCGACAACCTTGTTGGTGGGCAGACCCGAGAATTGCTGCAGCGCCCAGACCATGGCGTCGAGCGGGTTGGTGATACAGATCACGAACGCGTTCGGGGCGTGCGCCTTGATGCCTTCGCCAACAGCTTTCATGACTTTCAGGTTGATGCCAAGCAGATCATCACGGCTCATGCCGGGCTTGCGCGGTACGCCTGCGGTAACGATGCAGACATCGGCGCCGGCAATGTCGGCATAATCATTGGCGCCTTTCAGCGCTACCGAGCTGTTATAGACCGGCGTCGACTCTGCCAGGTCCAGCGCTTTGCCCTGAGGCAGGCCTTCGGCAATGTCGAACAGGACGACATCGCCCAGCTCTTCGCGCGCCGCCACGTGCGCCAGTGTTCCACCGATCATGCCCGAACCGATCAGGGCGATTTTTTTGCGAGCCATCAAGGCCTCCTATCCTGAATTAGATGTGTCTGGCGCCTCCCCTAGCCGAGCCAGAGGCCGGGCGCAATGTAACCATGGTCGCAGGTTGAATTTTGGGGCTGGATTTGGTCGGCGAACTCAGCCACAAATCCCGCATGACCCCGCGCGCGCCGAGATCCCCCGTCCCGTTAGAGATATGTCACCTGGCCAAGGCTATCGAGACCATTGGCGATCGCTGGACGCTGCTCATCCTGCGATCATCGCTGTTCGGTGTCCGCCGGTTTGATGACTATCAAAAGGAACTCGGCATCCCGCGGACCGTGCTGTCCGGACGCCTGTCAAACCTGGTCAAAGCCGAGGTGATGGCAAAACAGTCCTATAAGGAAGCGGGCAAGCGGGCCCGCCCGGAATATGTGCTGACTGAGGCAGGCGAAGCGCTGCGCCCGGTGCTGATGGCCCTGACGCAATGGGGCGATGACTGGCTCAGTGCAGGCGCGACTCCGCCGATCAGCTTTACCCATGCAAGCAGCCGCCAACGCGTGCGACCCGGCTTTGTCGATGAAGATGGCAAAGAGACGAAACTCAGCGAGATGCGAGTCTCGTTGCGGCGTTAGCGGACCTTGCCCCACACGCGCAACGGATCGAAAGCGCCTGTTTCAGCCGCCTTTTGCAATTGCGCCAGCTGTTCGCCAACCGGGCTTGGGCTCTCCATAACCCCGCCGCCATAGATCGCCGCATCCAAACGGCAGATCCGCTCAAACAGATTTTCCGAGCGTTCGACCAGATCCAGAAAAATGTCGGGCAAGCCGCGGCCGCGCTGGGCGCTCGCATCCAGCGCCGGGTCTTCTCGATTGATGCGATACTTGGACTGCATCGCATCTTCAGACCGCATATCGCCGTCGCGGACGGCCTTTTGCATGACCAGCCAGCTCGCCGCCTGCATCAGGCGCGTGGTCAGTTCCATGCTCCACGCGGCATAGGTCAGGCTCGCCTCCCGCGGCAGGCTAGCGGACAGTTTGCGGCCCGGCCCGTCCAGATAGGATGCCGTCTCTTCAACCAGCGCCATGCCGTCCACAAACACTTTTTCGAATACCTTGCCTTCCGTGAAGGACAGGTCGGTTACGTGAGTTGGCGGGGTTTTGGACTGTTCGACCATGAATAGGGCTGCTTCCAGAATAGACAGAGTTCGCGCGATTTTACCTCTGAGCTTCCTTAGAAGACATTAATCGCCGCCGCCAAATAAGGCATCAGCTGCAGATTTATGTGATTGCTTTTTGCGCAGCTGTTCCTCGCAGGCCGCGATGTCGGCCTTCAATTCCTCAATCCGCTCGTGCAGCTCTTCAACCGACAGGCGTTCAAGATCGAGCTTCTTTTCCGGGATTGGGTCGTCTTCAAACATGCTCTGCCCTTTTCGATTTGGCTGCACTGGTTCTATGTGGGGAGGAGAGCAGAATTTTCAGGAGAGTCAAATGGCGGAAACAATGTGGGCTGTGGTCGTAGAAGACGATGCCCCGCTCAGGCTGGCAGATGTCGAGAAACCGAAATGCGGCCCAAATGACGTGCTGGTTGAAATTGTCACGGCCGGTCTCAACCGGGCTGACCTCGTCCAGCGCCGGGGCATGTATCCGCCACCACCCGGCGCGTCTGAAATCATGGGTCTGGAATGTTCAGGTACGATTGTCGAGCTCGGAACAGACGTGACAGGCTGGGCCATTGGCGACCGCGTCTGCGGCCTGATGGCAGGCGGCGGCTATGCCGAGTTTGCCGTCATCGATCAGGGCTCTTTGTTCCGACTGCCAGACACGATGAGCTTCGAACAGGCCGGTGCTCTGCCGGAAGTCATGATGACGGTCTGGGCCAATATCTTTGACCGCTGCCAATTCAAGACCGGCGAGAGCCTGCTCATTCATGGTGGCACCAGCGGCATCGGCACGATGGCGATTCAGATGGCGAAACAAGCTGGCGCAGCGAAAATCATGATCACGGCCGGGACGGCGGACAAATGCGCCTATGCCGAAAAACTCGGCGCCGACATCGCCATCAATTATCGCGAGCAGGATTTTGAGGAAATCGTCAGGGCCGAAGGCGGCGCTGATGTCATTCTCGACATGGTTGGCGGGGCATATGTCCAGAAGAATATCTCGGCCGCGAAAACTGGCGGGCGCATTGTCAACATCGCGTATATGCAGGGACCGCAAGTTCAGCTCAACCTGATGCCGCTAATGCTGAAGCGCCTGGTGCTGACCGGCACGACGCTTCGGGCGCGACCCAATGATGACAAGCAGCGCATTCGTGATGCCATCCTGGCGGATTTCTGGCCTGCGGTACTGTCTGGCGAGATCAAGCCAGTGATCGACACGGTCTATCCTTTCGATCAGGCCGAGCAGGCCCAGGCCCATATGGCGAAAGGCGGTCATATCGGGAAAATCCTGCTGTCGCGACAGCAGAGCTAGGCTTTCAATATTTGCCGGCTCAAGCTATAGTCACCGAGTTAGGTAATTTCATGCCAGAAGCCTGACCGCCCGGGACCCCAGTCTCGGGCGGCTGCATTTCTGGCCCTTGGTCCAAAGGAGCACCCCATGGCCGATATTCTGATGCCCAAGGCCACCGCGGTCTGGCTGATCGACAATACGACACTGACCTTCGATCAGATTGCTGACCTGTGCGGCCTGCACCACCTGGAAGTCAAAGGCATTGCCGATGGCGATGTGGCCGAGAATATGCGCGGCGTTGATCCCATCTCTGGCGGCGAGCTGACCCGTGAGGAAATCCAGAAAGGCGAAGACGATCCGGACTACCGGTTGAAAACGGCGCCATCGAAGATTGCTCACATCCCGCAACCCAAGCGCAAGGGCGCTCGTTATACACCTGTCGCTCGCCGCGGCGACAAGCCTGACGCGATCGCCTGGTTCATCCGCAACCACCCGGAAGTCACCGATCCGCAAATCTCCAAGCTGATTGGCACGACCAAGGCGACCATCACCAATGTGCGCGACAAGACCCATTGGAACAGCCAAAACATCAAGCCGGTCGACCCCGTGACGCTGGGTCTGTGCTCGCAGATCGAGCTGGATGAGGTGATCGCCAAGGCCTCGAGCCGCCGTCGCAAGATGGACGCCGAGAAAGCCGCCCAGGAGGACGGTCCAGGCCTTGCCCCAGCTGAAGCGGTGGAACAGGCTGACGCGCCTGCCGATCCGTTCGAGACGCCAGCACCCGCGCCGGAAAGCGACACCAGCGAACCGTCGGTTGACGACGTCTTCAGCGCCTTCAAATCCTGATCCGTCGCGCACCGCGCGTCTGAATTCAAATCTCGTTCCGACTGCGTCCGACCCGCAGCGGCCACGTATG
The DNA here is from genome assembly GCA_965212615.1 of Henriciella sp. Taxonomy (GTDB): domain Bacteria; phylum Pseudomonadota; class Alphaproteobacteria; order Caulobacterales; family Hyphomonadaceae; genus Henriciella. Next base: position 2,847,783 of record OZ243114.1, on the reverse strand, counting down.
GGGTAGCCTTATGGGCAGACAAAGAAAACGCAAAGGCGATCCGGTCCATGGCTGGCTCGCTGTCGACAAACCTGTCAATCTTTCCTCGACCAAGGTCGTGGGCATCCTGAAGCGGCTATATAATGCCCAGAAAGCCGGGCATGGCGGAACGCTGGATCCGCTGGCTGACGGCATTTTGCCTGTCGCCTTCGGGGAGGCCACCAAGACAGCGCAATGGGCGATGGACTGCGACAAGGAATATGTCTTCACCGTCGAATGGGGCAGCTCGACCGCCAGTCAGGACAAGGAAGGCGAAGTGATTGCCACCTCGGACGTGCGTCCAACGCGGGCGGAAATCGAGGCTGCTTTGCCAGGCTTTATCGGCGACATTCAGCAAGTCCCGCCAAAATACTCTGCCATCAAGGTCGATGGCGAGCGCGCGTATGACCTGGCCCGCGATGGTGAGTCATTCGAGATCCCGTCTCGGCAAGTGAGCGTGTATGAAGCCGAGCTTGTGGCCCTGCAGGATGCGGATCACGCGACGTTCCGGGTGGTCTCGGGCAAAGGCTTCTACATTCGCGCCCTGGCCCGCGACCTCGCTGCCGCGCTCGGTGCTGAAGGCCATGTCAGTCAGCTGCGCCGGACGCGCGTGGGCGCGCTGGATGCGAGCAATTCGGTCTCCCTCGCGGCACTGGAGGCGCTTGCCGACGACAAGGACGCGCTGCTGGAACAATTGCTGCCGCTTGAAACCGTGCTCGATGACGTGCCCCTGATCGAGATTGATGCCAGCGATGCGGCAGCGCTGAAGCAAGGGCGCGAGATCGTGCTGCTGCCGCACCAGGTCGAGCACTGGCGCGCAGAAGCGGAGCGATTCGGTTCCGATCGGCTGGCGCTTGCTCAGAATGAAGCCAAGGCGGTCGCGCTCGGCGAAGTCCGCGCCGGGCGGTTCCAGCCCAAGAAAGTGTTTCAACTCTAGCCATTTGTGCCGGTCAGGCTTGACCCGGAGGAACAAAACTTGCACCTGTCCCGCTCATCTCAGGGACGCGAGTAATCAAGAGGTAGTTTCATGCGTGTTGCAATGATTGGTACAGGTTATGTCGGCCTGGTCAGCGGAGCCTGTTTTGCGGATTTCGGCCACGTCGTGACCTGCGTTGATAAAGACACCAGCAAGATTGATCGCCTGCACAAGAACATCATGCCGATCTATGAACCCGGCCTCGACGCACTGGTCGAGAAAAATGTTCGTGAAGAGCGCCTGTTCTTCACCACCGATGCCAAGGAAGCGATCGCGGATGCCGACGCCGTGTTCATCGCAGTCGGCACGCCGTCCCGGCGCGGCGACGGTCATGCCGACCTGTCTTATGTCTATGCCGCGGCTGAAGAGATTGCCGAGCTGATGGACGGTTTCACCATGGTGGTGACCAAGTCGACCGTCCCGGTCGGCACCGGCGACGAGGTCGAAGAGATCATTCGCAAGAAACGCCCGGATGCTGATTTTGCCGTCGTCTCCAATCCGGAATTCCTGCGCGAAGGCGCAGCGATCAAGGATTTCAAGATTCCGGACCGCGTCGTCGTCGGTACCGATAGCGAGCGCGCCCGCGAGCTGATGCGCGAGCTCTACCGCCCACTCTTCCTGAACGAGACACCGATCCTGTTCACCGCACGGCGGACATCGGAGCTGATCAAATACGCCGCGAATGCGTTCCTGGCGGTGAAGATTACCTTCATCAACGAGATCGCTGACCTGTGCGAAGCGGTCGGCGCCAATGTCCAGGAAGTCTCTCGCGGGATTGGTCTTGATGGCCGGATTGGCAGCAAGTTCCTGAATGCCGGCCCTGGTTATGGCGGCTCCTGCTTCCCGAAAGACACGCTGGCGCTGACCAAGACGGCCAATGATCATGACACGCCCGTCCGGATCGTCGATACCGTGGTCGAGGTGAATGCCTCGCGCAAGAAAGCCATGGCCGGTAAAGTCATTAAAGCCATGGGCGGCGATGTGTCCGGCAAGACCATTGGCGTACTCGGCCTCGCCTTCAAACAGAATACTGACGACATGCGCGACGCGCCAAGTCTCGACATCGTCCCGGCGCTGATCGAAGCAGGCGCATCGATCAAGGCCTTTGACCCTGAAGCAATGGAAGAGGCAGCGAAGCTGATGGACGGCCTCGATTATGCCGAGAATGCCTATGAAGCGGTCGATGGCGCCGATGCGATGATCATTCTCACCGAGTGGGATCAGTTCCGGGCGCTTGATCTGGAACGGATCAAGGCCTCGCTCAAAAGTGACATTGTCGTCGACCTGCGCAATATTTACAGCCCGGAAGACATGGCCAAACGCGGATTTGAATACACCTCTATCGGGCGGCCATAATTCACCCCATCAATCACTGGAGCCTCAGCCATGAAATTCTTTGTCGACACCGCTGATACAGCAGAGATCAAGGAGCTGGCGGCGACCGGGCTGATCGACGGCGTCACCACCAACCCGTCCCTGATCACCAAATCAGGCCGGGACTTCAAGGAAGTCATCGCCGAGATTTGCGACCTGACAGACGGACATGTCAGCGCCGAAGTCGTCGCCACCGAATGGCAAGCCATGGTCGCCGAAGGCAAGAAGCTGCAGGCAATTGCCCCGAATGTTGCAGTCAAGCTGCCGCTTACCATGGATGGCTTGCGGGCCTGCCGCGAACTGTCCAATTTGGGCACCGCTGTGAATGTGACGCTCTGTTTCTCGGCCAATCAGGCGCTGCTCGCGGCCAAGGCCGGCGCGGCTTATATCTCGCCCTTCATTGGCCGGCTGGATGATGTCAACATTGATGGCATGGAGCTGATCGAAGACATTCGCCTGATCTATGACAATTACATGTTCGAGACCGAAATCCTCGCTGCGTCGATCCGCAGCGCCAATCACGTGAAACTCTCGGCGCTGGCCGGCGCTGATGTGGCGACGGTGCCGCCAAACGTGCTCAAAGGCCTCGCCAATCACCCGCTGACAGATAAGGGCCTCGCCGCCTTCCTGGCCGATGCGGAAAAAGGCGGCGTGAAAGTCTAGGCCTCAGACAACAAAACAAAAAAACAGGCGCTCGGTTCGAGCGCCTGTTTTTTTCTGTCGGTCCGCCGCCTTAGCTGGCGAGCTCGGTTTGCGGCTTGCGCTTGTCGAACATAGACCAGACCCCAGCATCACCGTGCCAGTCGCCCTGGGTCGCGCCTTTGGAATATTCAGTGGCGCGGGCTTCAAAGAAATTGGCGTGCTCGACGCCGTTCAGGATCTCCGTCAACCATGGGATCGGATGCTCGGTGACACCAAAGATCGGATCGAGCTTGAGCTGCCCCATGCGCCAGTCGGCGATATAGCGAATATATTGCTTGATATCGCTCGGGGTCATGCCTTCGACATCGCCCGCTTCAAAAGCCAGTTCGATAAACTTGTCTTCCAGCTGAACCACGGTCTCGCAGCATTCGCGAATGCGGTTCTTGACCGGCGTGGTCAGCGCCCCTGTCTCAGCTGCAAACGTGTGGAACATTTTCATCATGCCTTCGCAGTGCAGCGACTCATCGCGCACCGACCAGGACACGATCTGGCCCATGCCCTTCATCTTGTTGAAGCGCGGGAAGTTCATCAGCATCGCAAATGACGCAAACAGCTGCAGGCCTTCGGTAAAGCCGCCAAAGACGGCCATGGAGGTCAGGATGTCTTCTTCCGTATCGGTGCCGAACTGGCCAAGATAATCATGCTTGGCGGCCATTTCCTCATATTCCATGAAAGCAGAGAATTCGGAATCCGGCATGCCGATGGTCTCAAGCAACAAGGCATAGGCGGCGATGTGCACCGTCTCCATATTCGAGAAGGCGGCCAGCATCATGCGCACCTCAACCGGCTTAAACAGCGGCATATAGTGTTCCATGTAATTGGCGCCGACCTCGACATCCGATTGGGTGAAGAAGCGGAAAATCTGGGTCAGCAGATTACGCTCCTTGTCATTCAGCTTGTTGACCCAGTCCTTGCAATCCTCGCCCAGTGGCACCTCTTCCGGCAACCAGTGCACCTGCTGTTGCAATTTCCAGAAATCATAAGCCCACGCATAGCGGAAAGGCTTGTAGGATTTCGATGGTGTCATCAGTCCGGGAAGTTTCATATTACCGTCGGCCATAGCGTTACCTCTGCAAAGCTCTTCAACACCACATATAGTGTCTGTAGTCGTCGGCGCACGCAAGATATATCCTGCGCCCCAGCGTCATTTCTCCACAGGCTGCCCACAGGAAATCGGGTGTTAACTTCGAATCAGAGGGAATGACAAAACCAAAACCGGACTCTGCTTATGCCTCGACTGGCATAGATGGCGCCGGTGGTCGTGGTGTATTTATCGACGTTGCCAGCCAATGAATGGCGGCGACCCATAGCAAATCGCCGTGCAGTTCCATCTGATGACTGAAATAGAGACCGCCCAGGCCTGCGCCGAGGCACCAGTGCCATTTCCATCGGAGCGTAAAATAATGCATCCCGCCAAATGCGAGCGCACTGAGGACCGCCGCGCCCCATGTTGAAGCTCCAAAGTCGGCCAACATGTGCGGAACAGCAAGCCGGAAGACCCATTCTTCCCAGACGGATAGCAGTCCAAGATACAGGATCCAGCCGAGCTGAGAGACACTCCAGCGGCGATCAATGCGCCACGTATAGGCACTCAGTGCCAACAGGATGACAAAAAAGGCCATGCCATATTGAGCAAGGTGGGTCGAAGCACGTTGCAGGCTATCGGCGAACACACTCTGAAAGTCTGGCACCGTCAAAAAGCAGAGCGCAAGCGCGAGCCCAGGCAGCCCATGGCGCAGGAAAACTTCGCGAAAGGAAGACAACCGGTCCCCGGTAAAATCTTTATCTCGCTGAAGACGTCGTTTGCGACGGCGCAAGGTAATAAGTCGTTGCATTTCTCGAACTGAACAAGAGTTCGCGCATGATGGAAAGATTGCGGCTAGAGCAGATCGCCCGCCTCACCGCGCAATCGAGATCGACACTGCGCCAAATCGCTGCGGCCCGGATTGTGCGACAAATTCCTCAGTCCGATGCACATAGGTGAACGCGACCTGGACATCGCCCTGATGCAAGGCGACGCCAAGCTGCAAGTCACCGCCATAATCGCGCCGGTCTTCGATCCGGGCGCTGTCACGCCAGAGATTGCCATCCAGGAACATGTCGCGGGCAATGGCGCGGCCTTCGACACCAGCAAACACATAACCGCCAAAGGGCTGGCCTGGCTTGAACACCCCAGCACCAGCGAGCGCCGGGCGGATGCGCGGCGGACCGAAATCCGAGGACAGGTCCCAGCCAATCCGTGCCATCCCACCCGCGGCGGCATAGGTGCGGACATTGCCGAGCGTGACACCGCCATGTAGCGCATAATCTGTCTCGAGCCCGAAAGGCAGGCCGGGCCCAGCATATTGGCGCAGGCGCTGGGCCGTGATCTCGATGCCAAGCTCATCCTTCAATTGCGAGTCCCAGCCGCGCGGTTCAACCGCATGGATCAGGTCATGCCAGTTTTCCTGCACGAATTTACCACCTGCGGACGGCCCGACCACGCCGAGATTGAGCTGCAACACGTCCTGCACCATCTGATTGGGCCCGAGCCGCGTCGTGCCGACCACCGTGCCAGAGGCGTAAAGCCAGCCGGCATACGGCCGGTCATTCGGATCAGGCGTGACCGCTTCAATGTCTTCCGGCGTGAAAATCGTGTGCGACAGCGCAAACCCCTGGCGCAATTCGGTGCGCTCCAGGTCAAGGATCGGAATTCGGTCAGCGACCCATTTCAGCCCAGGCGTGATCTGATTGGCCGGGCGTACACGCTCGATCCGCAAGCCATTTGAATAATTGCGGTCTGTGCCGCCGAACAAGTCGTTCTCGGAGGTCAGCGACCAGACCCCGACGCTGCGCGGCGGCGCCGGCTCGGCTGCCTCTGGCGCATCTTGTCCGTGCGCCGCCAGGCCCAGACCCGGGAGCATAAAAAAAGCCGCCAGACAGGCGGCTCTTGTCAATCTGAATCCAACCATATGTCAGCGTTTAATCGTAAAGCTCACGCCCGCAAAGTCCTCGTTTTCGCTCGCGCCCATATTACGCTCATGATACTCCACCTCGCGGCGAATATAGCTGAAGGAAATCTGGCCAAGTCCGCGCTGGATCGAGACCCCGGCCTGAATATCGCCGACCGTAACCTTGTCGCGCAGGGCAACATCGCCGGACGTCACGCCGCCAACCTGATCAGGTTCCCAGACCAGGGCTTCGCCATCAGCGCCCGCGAACAGATACCAGCCTGAAGCAGGCCCTTCCTTGCCGCGCTTGTCGAAATTCTGACCAATCCGGACTTCACCCCCGAACCGGCGGGAGGCGAATGGCCCGTCACGGGTGATGGCAACGCGCGGGGCGATGCCGACATCAAAGCCGAGACCGGTCTGAGAAGCCGGTGCGGACAGGGCGAGTTCAGCAGTGATCTGTTTCTGCTCACGCGGGACTGGCGAAAAGCTCGCCTCGACCCGGTTGGCCGCGAGATCGGTCATGATCGTACTGGAATAAAGCCGCCGGGAATTGAGCAGTTTGCCGGTATCCATGCCAAAGCCGAGATCAGCATCATGCGGCACCCGGAACCCGAAATGACGGGTGGTTTCAGTCTGCGAAAAGGACCCGGAATAAACAAGATTGACGCGCGTGCGAGATTGCTCGCCAAGTGAGCGACTGGCGGCGACAATCGTCGCATTGTCGATCACGATGCCATTATTTTCCTGCGCGTGAACGCAAGTCTGACATGCCATAGCGGCAACTAATGATGCGCCTGCAACAATCATCTTTCCCAAGCCTCTCATAGGTCAGCTCCACACTACTCCCCCGAGCCTGACCTCTGATCCTTACCTTAGCATGAACGATTCCACGCCGGTTGTTTGCTCCTTCTCAAATCAATTAATCTTTTCGATCCCACAGAATTGTGACTTTGCCCACTATTACTATCGATTAGCGGTAAGGAATCCCATGAAACAAAGTTAACCAGGCTCCGATTTTTTTTCATATTTGCCGATCATTCAGGTCATTTTGAGGCGCTTTTGGCTTGAATCCACGAAATTTCCGCAAAATTTTGTCCAGTTTTGAAACACTCAGGGGCAAGTGTTTTTTTGCCACAGGACGAAAAAATCGATCAGATAAGGGAATATCTGGATTTGCTGACGAGACCATGCCGGCGGGCAGCCATGGGCGAGGCCGGTTTGCGAGACGCGAAACCCGCCTCACTTCGACTTAGATCCCGACGGCACGCTAAATGCCTGATACCGCCCTAAACGTAAAACCCCCGCCATTTCTGGCAGGGGTTTTCGCTATTGTCTGACGCCGCTGGCCTACTGACAGGCCAGGCACTCGTCATAATCGGTGTTTGGCACTTCCATGCCCGCCAGGCTCGCCTCTTTGTCCTCAGAGCCGGCAAAACTGGCGCGCTGGACCGACTTGGAGCGGCAATAATAAAGCGACTTCACGCCTTTCTCCCAAGCGGTCCAGTGCAGCATGTGCAGGTCCCACTTGTTGATGTCAGCTGGCAGGAACACGTTCAGCGACTGCGCCTGGCAGATATAAGGCGTGCGATCTGCAGCATGTTCGATGATCCAGCGCTGGTCGATTTCAAACGCCGTCTTGAAGGTCGACTTCTCATGCTCGTCAAGGCAGTCGAGATGCTGGACCGAACCTTCATGCTCGAGGATCGAGGTCCAGACCGCATCGGTGTTCTCGCCTTTCTGCTCCAGCACCTGCTCAAGATACTTGTTCTTGACCGTGAACGAGCCGGACAGGGTCTTATGCGTGTAGACATTAGCCGGGATCGGCTCGATGCCAGCGCTGGTGCCGCCGCAAATAATCGAGATCGACGCCGTTGGCGCCACTGCCATCTTGTGGCTGAAGCGCGCCATCATGCCGGCTTCGGCAGCGTCTTCACAGGCGCCGCGCTCCTTCGCCAGCTTCACAGACGCAGCATCCGCGCCTTGGCGAATGTGCTTGAACATTTTCTCGTTCCAGACTTTCGCCATCGCGCTTTCCATAGGCAGGTTCAGCGATTGCAGGAAAGAATGGAAGCCCATCAGGCCAAGGCCAACCGAGCGCTCACGCTTGGCCGAATAGACGGCGCGGGCCATTTCTGGCGGCGCCCGCTCGATAAAGTCCTGCAAAACATTGTCGAGGAAGCGATAGACATCTTCCAGGAAGGTCTCGTGCTTGCTCCACTCCATGAACTTTTCCGCATTCAGAGACGACAGGCAGCACACCGCGGTGCGGTCTTCGCCATGATGATCGACGCCGGTTGGCAGCGTGATCTCGGAGCAGAGATTGGACTGAGTGACTTTCAGGCCGAGCTGGCGCTGATGCGCCGGCATCGCATTGTTCACCGTATCGGTGAACAGCAGATACGGTTCGCCGGTCTGGATGCGCAACTCAAGGATTTTCTGCCAGATCTTGCGGGCATTGACCTTGCGCAGCGGCTCGCCGGATTTTGGCGACAGCAATTCGAACTCAGCATCATTCTTCACCGCTTCCATGAACGCGTCAGTGATATTGATGCCATGGTGCAGGTTCAGCGACTTGCGGTTGAAGTCACCGGATGGCTTGCGCACCTCCAGAAACTCCTCGATTTCCGGGTGGTGGACATCGAGATAACAGGCCGCCGACCCGCGGCGCAGCGAGCCCTGGCTGATCGCCAGGGTCAGGCTGTCCATCACGCGGATGAAAGGAATGATACCGCTGGTCTGGCCGCTTTTGCCGACTTTCTCGCCAATCGAGCGGACATTGCCCCAATAAGTGCCAATGCCGCCGCCATTCGAGGCCAGCCAGACATTCTCGGTCCAGGTGCCGACAATATCATCCAGGCTATCGCCCACCTGGTTGAGGAAGCAGGAAATCGGCAGGCCGCGATCCGCGCCGCCATTTGACAGCACTGGCGTTGCCGGCATGAACCAGAGGTTCGACATATAATCATACAGACGCTGGGCATGATCAGCATCATCAGCAAACGCTTCAGAGACGCGGGCAAACATATCCTGATAGGATTCACCCGGCAGCAAATAGCGGTCTTCCAAGGTCACTTTGCCGAATTCCGTCAGCAGCTCATCGCGCGCACGATCGACCTGAACACTGGGCACGACTCGCAAGTCTGGCGCGCCGGTTTGCGCGTCCGAATTCTGTACCTCTTTTGCGAGCGTAACGTTGCCAGTGCCTGCCATGTCTCTCATACCCCTTGCATAAGGCCCATTAAATATAGGGTTTTCCCTGAAAACCGCCATATACGGTGTTTCAAATCAGCCCTCACACAACATATAGTGCCTACAAGGTTAATGAGAGGTCAACCGGCCCGGTCTTAAAAACGTCACTTTGGCGGTGGATAAATGGTTAATAGCTGGTTAATTCGTGGCGGTCTTGCCCGTCAGAATTAGGGGTTTGAGCGGGCTCATGTTTTTGAAAATTTTTTTGTCCCCAGACGGCTTGAAAAAAGTCCCGAATAGAGCGTCCCGAAGTACGGTTTCGAAACGAATCAACGAGCCCTAGAAATTTGCCTGAGGCGGGGCGCCCAAGACACAAGATCTAGTAGGTCGGCTTGGCTTGCCTGCTTGAGATTCGGGATACTGACAGTTGCGAACATGCCTGCGAAGGCAGCATAATGGCCTCTGCCTTTGCATGAGACCCGCCATGATCCGATCCTTGATTTGTGTTTTCGCCATCAGCGCCTGTCCGCTGCCCCCCATCGCTGCTGAAGAGGCCGATCCGAATCGCCTGGATTGGCTGACCGGGTGCTGGCAAAGCGATGATGGGGTGACGCGCGAGGTCTGGTCCTCATCACAAGACGGCTATTATTTCGGCTATTCGGTTGTGACCAAGAATGATCATGTCATGTTTTTCGAACAGATGCGCATCGACCCGGCGCCGCTGCCGGTCTTCAATGCTTATCCGAAAGGCGACGGCCCCTTCCCGTTCGTCGCAACCGAGCTGTCCGAGACCCGTATCATCTTCGCCAATCCGGATCATGACTTCCCGCAGAAGATCGAATATTGGCGCGAGGGTGAGGGTCTGCGCGCGAGAATCTCGCGAATGGATGGCAGCAGCCCGGGCAGGTTCAGCTTCGCCCCTTGCACCAGCGACTGACCGCGCGTGACACAGATTCCAGCACACGCACGCTTTACGCTCCCCCCGGTCAACCTTACAAGTCTCCCCTGTTGTCTTGGGGGACAGTTCAGGCGAGCGGCGAAGGGGGCGCGATTTTGACGGGCGATGAGGAGCCGTGCATGCGCATCATGATCGTGACAGACGCCTGGGAACCACAGGTCAATGGCGTCGTGCGCACGATGCAGCGCGTGATCTCGGAATTGACCGCAGAAGGGCATGAGTTTGAAATCGTGCACCCGGGAGATGGCTTCAATACAATGCCGCTGCCGACCTATCCGGAAATCAAGCTGGCTCTGTTCGCCGAGCGCCGGATCAAGGAACGGTTCGAAGCGTTCGAGCCGGATGCGGTCCACATTGTCACCGAAGGCACGCTGGGCATGGCCGGGCGCAAGATGTGCCTGAAGATCAAGCATCCCTTTTCGACCGCCTATCACACCCGGTTTCCGGAATATGTCTCAGCCCGGATGCCGATCCCGACCAGCGCCGGCTATAGTTTCGTGCGCTGGTTCCACAAATATTCCGGCAAGGTCATGGTGCCGACCCCGAGCATGGTTGAGGAGCTGAAGGCCAAGAACTTCATCAATCTGGTGGCCTGGACGCGCGGCGTCGATACTGAACTGTTCCGCCCGGACCGGCGGGTTGAAGCCGGCGCCGACAATGATCCGTTTGAAGGCTTGCCCCGCCCGATCTTTCTGAATGTTGGCCGCGTCGCGGTGGAAAAGAATATCGAAGCCTTTGTCGAACTGGACCTGCCGGGCTCGAAAGTCGTGGTCGGCGACGGCCCGGCGCTGGAAAGCCTGAAGAAGAAATATCCTGATGTGCACTTTCTCGGCGCTCGCTTCGGCGAGGATCTGGCCGCCTATTATGCCAGCGCCGACGTGTTCGTCTTCCCGAGCCTGACCGATACGTTCGGGCTTGTCGTGCTGGAGGCCATGGCGTCTGGAACGCCGGTTGCCGCTTATGAAGCGACCGGGCCGAAGGATGTCATTCCCGGCTCGAATGCCGGCACGATCACGCCGGTTGGCGGCGACCTCGCTGCCGGCGCCAAGGCCTGTCTCGATCTCGATCGCACCACCTGCCGCACTTATGCCGAAGGCTATAGCTGGAAATCTGTCGCGCTCGCCTTTCTGCACAATTTGCAGCCCTTGCCGACTCCGGAACGTCGACGTTTCTGGCAGAAATTGCGCCGAAAAAAGAAGACCTGGGTCGACTGGGAACAGTTTACCGACTGGATGAAACCCGACGACAAGGCGGACAAGCGATGAGCTGGGAGCTTGGATACAGCCTGATCAATGCCCTGGTGGTCCCGGCCTGGGCGCTCTTGCTGGTGCTGCCGCGTTCACCGATCACCAAGGCGCTGGTGCATTCGATGCTATGGCCGGTGCTGATGGGATCGATCTATGCGACACTGCTGATCGCGAGCCTGGCCTTCGGGCAGGCCCACCCTGATGCAGGCTTCTCCTTCACCGGTGTCCAGGCCCTGTTCGATCATCCGAACGGCGTGCTGGTCGGCTGGACGCATTTCCTCGTCTTCGACCTGTTTGTCGGCGCCTGGATCGCCCGCGACGCACAGCGCCAGGAGATCTCACATATTGTTACAGTCCCTTGCCTGCTCGGCGCATTTTTGTTCGGGCCGATCGGATTGCTGCTTTATGCGGTGATACGGCTATTCTCGGGCAAGGGATTCGCCTTGAGCGAGAACTGAAAGCGCAAGATTTCTCCTGCAAGCGTTAGTCTGCCTCAACTGACAGCGTAATCAGCTGTGCTGCGCGCCTGCGCCGCGCTGGACTGGCCTCGAACTTGCGTCTAAAGACGCCACGAAATCAGCACTCAGGCAAAAGAGGTTTTTCATGGCTCTTCGCGTCGCAATCAATGGCTTTGGCCGTATTGGCCGTTTGGTCCTTCGCTCCATCATCGAACATGACCGCACGGATATTGAAGTCGTCGCGATCAATGATCTGGGTCCGGTCGAGACCAATGCTCACCTGCTCCAGTATGACACTGTGCACGGCAAGCTGAACCAAGAGGTCTCCGTCGATGGCGACATGATCCGCGTCGGCAATCGCGCGTTCAAGTGTACCGCGATCCGCAACCCGGCCGAGCTGCCGCATGCCGAGATGGGCATCGACATCGCGTTTGAATGTACCGGCATCTTTGCTTCCAAGGAAAAGGCCGCAGCGCACCTCGAAGCGGGCGCCAAGCGCGTACTCGTCTCTGCCCCAGCCGGCGGCGCTGACAAAACCATCGTCTATGGCGTCAACCACGACACCCTGACCGCTGACGACCTCGTCGTTTCCAACGCGTCCTGCACCACCAACTGCCTGTCGCCAGTGGCCAAGGTCCTGAACGATACGGTTGGCATCGAGCGTGGCTACATGACCACGGTCCACGCTTATACAGGCGACCAGCCAACTCTCGACCGCATGCACAAGGACCTGTACCGGGCCCGCGCCGCGGCAAGCTCGATGATTCCGACTTCGACCGGGGCTGCAAAAGCTGTGGGCCTGGTCCTGCCAGAGCTGGACGGCAAGCTGAACGGCTCGGCCGTGCGCGTGCCAACGCCAAATGTATCGATGATCGACCTGGTCTTTGATGCTGGCCGCGAAACCACGGTTGAGGAAATCAACGCTGCCATCAAGGCCGCGGCAGACGGCCCGATGAAAGGTGTACTCGGTTATTCTGACCAGCCGCTGGTCTCGGCCGACTTCAACCATGATGCACACAGCTCGACCTTCGCCGCGGACGGCACCAATGTCACCGAAGGCACACTGGTTCGCGTGCTCAGCTGGTATGATAATGAGTGGGGCTTTGCCACCCGGATGAGCGATACGGCGCTTCACATGGCGAAATTCCTGTAAGCGCCGCTGACCTGATGGGAAGCTTCAAGACCCTCGACGACATGGACCTGGCCGGCAAGGCGGTCCTGACGCGTGTCGATATCAATGTCCCGGTCGAGAATGGCCGGGTCACCGATACCACCCGGATCGACAAAGTCGCGCCGACCATCCTGAAAATCCTCGAGCAGGGCGGCAAGCCGGTCCTGCTCGCACATTTCGGACGCCCCAAGGGCCAGCCTAATCCGGACATGTCGTTGCGAGTGACCGTTCCGGCGCTGGAAGCGGCGCTCGGCAAGGCAGTCACTTTCATTGAACGTCCGGACCGCGGCGCCATCGACGCGGCCGCAAATGATGCCGTGATCCTGATCGAGAATACCCGCTTCTCGTCCATGGAGACAGAGAATGACCCGAAAATGGCAGGTTTCCTGGCCACGCTCGGCGATATCTATTGCAATGATGCATTCTCGGCTGCGCACCGCGCGCACGCTTCGACTGAAGGCGTCGCCCGTCTGCTGCCGAATTGTGCTGGTCTGCTGATGCAAGCCGAGCTTGATGCGCTCGACGCGGCACTCGGCACCCCGAACCGGCCGGTCCTGGCCGTGGTTGGCGGCGCCAAGGTGAGCTCCAAGATCGACCTGCTCAAGAATCTGGTCTCGAAAGTCGACGCGCTGGCGATCGGCGGCGGCATGGCCAATACATTCCTCGCTGCCCGTGGCTACAGCGTCGGCAAGTCGCTGTGCGAGCATGACCTGACCGATACGGCGAAGCAGATCGAAGCCAATGCCAAGGCGGCAGGCTGCGAGATCCTGTTGCCGGTTGATGTCGTTGTCGCCAAGGACTTTGCGGCCCATGCCCCACACCGCACTTGCGGCCTGGATGAGGTTGGCGAAGACGAGATGATCCTGGATGCCGGGCCACAAACCGTAGCCCATCTGGCCGGGGCGCTTGAGGGCGCTAAAACTCTGGTCTGGAATGGCCCGCTCGGCGCGTTCGAGATGGCGCCGTTTGACCAGGCCACCGTACAGGCCGCCCAGGCCGCCGGCACGCGGTGTAAATCTGGCGCGCTGATCGCGGTTGCTGGTGGCGGCGACACCGTGGCTGCGCTAAACCATGCCAATGTGGCACAGGACTTCACGCATATTTCCACCGCTGGTGGCGCATTTCTTGAATGGATGGAGGGCAAACCCCTTCCCGGCGTCGAGGCGCTCAAAGGCAGTTAAATGGCACCTGTTTTCTTTCTCCGCTGGCTTAGCACGACCGCGGATGCAGAAGCCTGCAAAAAGACAGCGGTGTCAGTTGCAAATTCAACCAATATGTTTGGGGCTGGCTGGATGACGCATTCAGCCCCTTTTCTATCTTAGAGGGATCACGAGATGGCTATTCAACAAATGACCGAGCAGGCCGCACAGAAAGCCGGTTTTGTCGCAGCACTGGACCAATCAGGCGGGTCGACCCCAAAGGCGCTGAAACTCTATGGCATTGAGAGCGATGCCTGGTCGAGCGACGAGGAAATGTTCGGATTGATCCATGACATGCGGGCCCGCATCGTCAAATCTCCGGCCTTTACCGGCGACAAGGTGATGGGCGCGATCCTGTTCGAACGAACCATGGATGGCGAGATCGATGGTGTTCCGACAGCCCAATACTTGTGGGAACAACGCGGCGTCGTTCCGTTCCTGAAAGTCGACAAGGGCCTGGCCGAAGAGGCCAATGGCGTGCAGCTGATGAACCCGATGCCAGAACTCGACGCGCTGTTGGAGCGGGCTGCCAAGAAAGGTATTTTTGGTACCAAGATGCGGTCGGTTATCCATGCCGCCAATCAGGACGGCATCGCCGCCAATGTTGCACAGCAATTCGAGGTCGGCCTGCAAATCCTTGGCCATGGCCTGGTGCCGATCATTGAGCCTGAGGTGAACATCACCATCGCTGACAAGGCCGCTGCCGAAGACATCCTGCTGGCCGAGATCGCCAAGCAGCTCGACACCGTTTCAGCCGACCAGCAAATCATGCTCAAATTGTCGCTGCCGGAGAATGCAAACCAGTACAAGTCGCTGGTCGATCATCCGCGGGTAATGCGTGTCGTCGCCTTGTCCGGCGGCTATAGCCGCGAAGAGGCCAATCGCCGCCTGTGCCAGAATACCGGCATGATTGCGAGTTTCTCGCGGGCCCTGACCGAAGGCCTGTCAGCGCAGCAGAGCGATGCCGATTTCGACACCCTGCTCGCGAGCACGATTGACAGCATTTATGATGCTTCCTGCGCCGGCTGAACCTGGCGCAATCCGGAACCAGAAAGAGGCGGTCCTGCGGGCCGCCTTTTTTAATGTCTGGCCCCGGCAGCCGGAAACTGGCAGACAGGCGCTCATGGCTTTAGAGATGAGACCCGGCTGCGAACGCTGTGATCGCGATCTGCCCGCGGATCAATCCGGCGCGCTGATCTGTTCGTTCGAGTGTACGTTCTGCACCGATTGCAATGATCAGACCCTCAACGGCACCTGCCCCAATTGTGGCGGCGCTTTATTGCCGCGCCCGACCCGGGTGGGCGGCGCGCTTGAGCGGTTTCCTGCCAGCACCGTGCGCGTCTTCAAGCCGCGCCAATCTTGACGACTCACCTCTGATCGGCGCAAACCCTGACCATCATGAGCGACCCGACCCGCGAACGCCCTCGGCTATATCTGATCACGCCGCCGCAAATCGACGATGTCCCGGCCTTCGTCGACCAGTTTCGTGCGGCCGTTCAGGGCGGCGATGTCGCCAGCCTGCAGATTCGGCTGAAGCAGGGCGAAGAGATCGATCTCGCCGCTACCCGCGAAGTGGCCCAGGCCGTGAAGCGGATCTGCACCGCCGAGCACATTGCCCTGTTCATCAATGACAGCCCGCAACTGGCCCGGGCGCTACAGGTCGATGGCGTGCATCTGGGGATGAATGACATGGACATTGCCGAGGCTCGAGACCTGATCGGCCCGGACATGATCATTGGCGCCACCTGCAAGGACTCCAAGCACCAGGCGATGATTGCCGGTGAAGCCGGCGCCGACTATGTCGCCTTCGGCGCCTTTTATCCGACCTCAACCAAGGCGGATACGACGCCGGCTGATCCGGAAATCCTGACCTGGTGCCAGATGTTCCTGACCCTGCCCTGCGTGGCGATTGGCGGGGTAACCGTGACGAATGCGGCGCCGCTATTGGCAGCGGGCGCCGACTTCCTCGCGGTCTCCAGCGGGGTCTGGGACTATCATGATGGCCCTGCCGCTGCGGTGGCAATGTTCAACCGCCTGATCGACGAGTCGATGGCGGCGCCCTGACCTAGTCGGTCTGAGACGGCGCGGCGCGTCCGGTCACCTGATCATGCAGTGACTTGTCCATTCTGAAATGCGCGACCAGATACTCGGCCACGACCCGCAGGATCATGATCGCGATAATCGCACCGATCGGCGTCTTGATCATGCCCCACAAGGCGGTGTCCCAATCATTATCGAGATAGGTCAGCCAGAACCAGAACCGGCGCGCTGCATGCCAGAGAATACCCAGGATGCCGAGATAATAGAGTAAGCGCGTCAGTGTCGCGCCCATGGATTTTTCAAAGCTCAGAAAACCAGACAGAATGCCCATATTTTCTCCTCCTTGCTGAGTGAGGCGGCCATTCAACCGCAAGCACGGCGCCCTGTCCACAAAACTTGACCAAAGCGCCCGTCACCGCTACGCCGCGCGCTGTACTGATGAGGACGTCTCACATGGCCAAGATCAACGGCAACGAAATCAAACCGAACATGGTGATCGAGTATAATGGCAGCGTCTGGCGCGCCATGAAATGCAACCATGTTAAGCCCGGCAAGGGCGGGGCGTTCAATCAGGTTGAAATGCGCAACCTGTTCAATGGGTCAAAGGCGAATGAACGCTTCCGCGCCAACGAGACGGTCGAGCGCGTGCGTCTGGAACAGAAGGACTTCCAGTTCCTCTATGATGCCGGCGAGGCCTATGCCTTCATGGATCAGGAATCGTTTGAACAGATCGAGCTGCAGAAAGACTTTGTCGGCGAAGATGGCGATTTCCTCCAGGATGGCATGACCGTCGAGATCGAATTCTATGGCGACAAGCCCATCGGCGTTGCCCTGCCGCAGCAAGTCACCCTGACGGTGGAAGAGACCGAGCCGGTGGTCAAAGGCCAGACCGCGGCCAATAGCTTCAAGCCGGCGACCTGCGAGAATGGCATTCGCGTCACCGTGCCGCCTTTCATTGGCGTCGGAGAACGTATTGTTGTGCAGACTGAAGACCGCACCTATCTGCGCCGCGCCGACTAGGATCTGAGCCCCTCATGTCAAAACCGTCTGCGCTTGGAAATGTCATCATCGAAGCGGCCCGCAAGGCTGGCCGCTCGCTCGCCCGCGACTTTGGCGAAGTCGAGTTTCTGCAAGTCGAAAAGAAGGGCCCGGCCGACTTCGTCTCAAACGCTGACCACCGCGCGGAAGAGACGATCTATGAATATTTGACCAAGGCGCGCCCGGGCTATGGCTTCATCATGGAAGAGCGCGGCATTGTCGAAGGCACAGACAAGACCAACCAATTCATCGTCGATCCGCTCGACGGGACTCTGAATTTCCTGCACGGCCAGCCGCATTATGCGGTCTCGATCGGGCTGAAACGTGAAGGGCAATTGTTTGCAGGCGTCGTCTATGATGTCGCCAAGAACGAGATTTTCTGGGGCGAAACCGGTCGCGGCGCCTGGCTTGGCCAGCGCAAGCTGAAAGTCAGTGGGCGCAAGCAACTGGATCAGTCGGTGATCGCCACAGGCACCCCATGGGTCGGCAAGTCGGAAGAGTATCACAACCGCTTCGCCGCCGAGATCCAAATGATGACCCGGTCGACCGCAGGCATTCGTCGCTATGGCTCTGCCGCGCTCGATCTCGCTTGGGTCGCGGCCGGGCGGTTTGATGGCTTTTGGGAAAGTCACTTGCAACCCTGGGACATTGCTGCCGGCATGGTCCTGGTGCGTGAAGCGGGCGGTGTCATGACCGAGATCAATGGCGGTGACCCGCTGACCACCGGGTCCATCATCGCGTCAAATGCCGACCTTCATCCGCAGATCGAGAAACGCCTGCGCCAGGCGGGGAAAAACGCCCCGAATGTCGACTGAACAGGCCCCGAATACCAAGCCGAGACCCGGCCTGATCGGACGCGCGCGGACGGGCATTGAATGGCTCAACGCCAATAAGAAACGCTTCTTCTGGTGGTGGATCGCCTATCAGGCCGTGAAAGGCACGATCACCCTGTCGCTGATCTGGATCCCGTTGCTGCTGCTCTGGTTGCGCAGCCGCGGCGAGGCCTAACCGCCAAACGCCGACGCATAGGCTGCCGAGGCCAGTGCCAGCCCGACCGCCGAGCCGGCGGCGATAACGACACGCTTGAGCAGCTTGTTCACGGACAGGCGCTTGAAGAAGAACACGAAAATCGAAATCAGCGGCAGAACCAGCACCAGATAGACCAGGGCGAGGATGAAGCTGACGCCGGTGAAATCTTCGGACTCACTCTCAACCGGCACGGCGGCGGGGCCTTCCGGCACGGGTGTGCCGCCGAACATCTCATCCCAGAAGTCCAATTGCTTGGTCATTTCTGCACACGAGCTGCCATAGAAGGAGGCCTCTGCGACCTGTTTCTCACAGCTGGCATTGAACGTGTTGATCTCGACAATCGGGGTCGTGACCTGCACCACAATGGCCAGGATGACGACGAGGAAAGCATAAGGGATCATGAAGAAGCGAAAGATATAGCGCGTCCCCATCGCCTCTTCCCGAGCCACTGATGACCACACGATCAATGTGCCGGACAGGGCAATCGCCACGGCCATGACATCCAGCCCGTTAATCGTCCAGCCGAACGAAATCTTAAAGAAGCTGGCAATCAGCGGGAACAGGCCGGCAAAGAAACTGGAGACGACTTTCAACGGCCCGACCAGCGTTAACACCATGCCGATCAGCTTGATCAATTGCATGATCAGAAATCCCACGCCAAGCGTGTCAGATATGGACCGCAGAAACTGCCACATCTCCGATTGTCCCTCTCTCCCAGGACCAGCTTGGCAAAGATGCAGCAGATTAACAAGCGATATGAGGGCGGGCGCCTAGCTGTTCAGCTCAACATCCCAATACAGATAGTCCATCCAGGTCTCATGCAGATGGTGTGGCGGGAATTTGCGGCCCATCTCCTGCAGGAAGTAATTGCTCGGCCGTTCAGGCCGGCGCTGCGGGTGCATGTTGCACTCGTTCGGCATCCGCCCGCCTTTGCGCAAATTGCACGGCGAACAGGCCGCAACAATATTGTCCCAGGTCGTGCGTCCGCCCTTCGAGCGTGGCACCACATGGTCGAAAGTCAGGTCGTCCGGCGAGCCACAATAGACACATTGGAAGCCATCTCGCAGGAAGACATTGAAGCGGGTAAAGGCCGGCACGCGGTCCTGGCGCACGAATTCGCGCAAGGCAATGACCGATGGCAAGCGCATCTCGAAGCTCGGTGAGCGAACACATTGGTCATATTCGGCAATGATATCGACGCGATCGAGAAACACCGCCTTGACCACGTCCTGCCAAGGCCAGAGCGAGAGCGGATAATAGGAAAGCGGGCGATAGTCCGCATTTAAGACCAGAGCTGGCCGACCGATTGGAGGGGTGGAAAGGACCTCAGCCATGACACGTCTCCGCGTGCATGAAGGTTCTGCTATGTCGTCCTTTGGTCTTGAAAGCGAGCTCTCCTTTTGGTTCGAGCGCATCATTAATGATTCGCTGTGTCGAGAGTATGACAATCCGTCGCTCTGTCCAGATATTCCGCGACTGCCTCCGCAACCTCTTGAGAAAGCTAGGTATTTCTCGTCAAATTATACCAGTCATAGAGCAAATGAGCGGCGACACCGCGGTAAGGACGCCAGGACTCAGCCTGCGCGGAGAAGGCTTTGGCGGACAGTCTTTGGCTGAGATCAGCAAGGCGTTTATGGGCTTCAATCAAGCCGACATCGCCAGCTGGAAAGGCGTCGAGCTGGCCAAGCGCAGTCATCAGGAACGTGTCGGCGCTCCAGGGGCCGATGCCTTTGACGGCCAGTAGCTGTTTCCGCGCCGCATCGATAGGCAGCGCCGCCAGCGCGTCCAGGTCGAGCTGCCGCGTCTCCACCGCCACAGCGATTGAATTGAGATGCGCCAGTTTTGGCCGCGACAGGCCACAAGCCCGCAGCGCCGCCTGATCGTCCTGCAACACCGCTGCCGCCGTCATCTGAGTGTAACGGCCCCGGATGCGCGTCCAGATCGCGTCAGCGGCCTTGGTCGAGATCAATTGATAGACGACAATCCGCGCCAGGGTCTGATAGCTCGCCTCGGTCTGACGCCAATTGGGCAGCCCAACGGTGTCATAGGCCCGCGCCAGCGCCGTGTCGCGCGCCGCCAGCGCTTCGCAAGCGGTGGTCAACTGGGAGGCGCCCGGCGCCGTCATCAGAGATCCGCGCGGGTGCGCCCCTGGACAGCGAGGCCTTCATCGATAAGCCGGTCACAGGCGGCCTCGAGCACTGTTTCGAGCTCGCCCAGCATCGCTTTGGGATTGAGATCGCTGGGCATGGCCGGGAGCACTTCATACACAACCTGTCCAGGACGCCGGGTCAGGCCTTTGGCCGGCCAGCACAAGCCAGCATTTGTGGCAAGCGGCACCAGCGGCAGTTTCAGGCTCTTGTAAAAAGCGCGGATGCCGGCGGGTTTGTAACTCGGCGGCGCGCCCGGTTCTGACCGCGTCCCTTCCGGATAGATCAGCATTTGCCGCGACTCGCCATTGACGCGCGCCTCGGCGGCGGCGAGCATCTTTTTCATCGTCTTGGCGCCGCCATCGCGGTCAATCGCCAACAAGCGGAGTTTCAGCGAATACCATCCAATCACTGGATACCAGAGCAATTCGCGTTTCATCACCAGGACCGGGTCGCGGAATATCAGGAATGGCAGAAAGACATCCAGCATGGCCTGATGTTTCCCGGCAATCAGCACCGGTCCACCCGGAACATGCTCTCGGCCGCGAAATTCGACGCGCACACCGCAAATCCAGCGCAGGCCAAACAAGACCAGTCGTGCAAACAGGCGAACGATTCCGAGCAGCGCTGCACGTGGCAAAAACAGAGTCGGCAAGGCCAGGATGCCGAGAATCGCCATCCAGCCATACATCCAGATCACAAAGATTACCGATCGGATTGTGTTCACAACGTATCCTTCAGGGAGGCGAGCACCGTCAGCCGGGCCGCAAAGCGCGCTGCGAGCCCTGCCATGAGCGGCGTTACCAGCAGGATAACAATGTCCCAGAAATCGAGACTGAGGCGCGGCAGCAGCTGTGCTTCGACGCCGCCAGAGCCACTGCCGGTAAACACAATCAGCGCCGTCACCATCAGCGCCGCCACTGACCCGCCGAGCCCGGCCTGCAGCGCCAGGATCCAGAAACGCCGTTCAAACAAACCGGCAATGTATCGGTCTTCCGCGCCCGACAGATGCAGCACATCGACAATATCCTTGCGCGCCAGCAGAGCCGCATGCGTCGCAAATGCAATCACCGCCACAGCCGTCGCCGATAAAAGCGCAACAATTGACAGCGCCACCATGCGCAGCACCCCTAAGGCGCCGCGGACATTCTCTGCATATCCGGCATTGCCGGCAACATCGCCATCGATACTGAGATCGTCGAGCACGTCTTCGATCGAGGCTGTCGGATCACCGACACTGGTATCTGCCTGCACCACCATCAACATCGGCACAGGCAGGCCATCCGGCATGCCGCCTGGCCCGAGGCTTGGCTCCAGCAGGGCTTCGACTTCCTCGCGGCTGAGCACCCGCGCCTCGAACACGCTGGCCAGTGCGCTGACCCGGTCCGCCGCCTGTTCGGCTGTCCGCCGATCAATCTCGCGCATGACGACCGTGATATCGCCTTCGATCTGCGCCCCCCAGGCTTCAGCGGCTTTGTAGGTGCCGCGAGTCGTCAGGGCGGCCAGCGCGGCGAGAAAACAGAGCGCGCCAACGACGAAGAACAGCGCCGCTTCGCGGGCATCACTTACCGGCAGGAGCGGGGTTTCGCGTTTGCTCATCCGGCGCCTCCATAGGCAGCGTCGCGCACCAGCAGGCCATCGCTGAGCCGCAAGACCGGCGCCTCAAACTCGCGGATGAGCTCCAGATCGTGCGTCGCAATCAGGATGGTGGTGCCCACGCGTTTGTTCAATTCTGCAAACAGGCGCAGGATTTTCTGACCCATTTCCGGATCGACATTGCCGGTCGGTTCGTCGGCGATGAGCAGGTCTGGCTTGTTGATCAGCGCCCGCGCAATCGCCACACGCTGCTGTTCGCCGCCTGACAGAGACGGCGTCGGCGCGTCGACACGCTCACCCAGCCCAACCCAGCGCAGCAAATCGATCACCTCGTTTTGATAGTTGTCCGATTTCTGCCCGGACACACGCAGCGGCAGCGCAACATTTTCAAACGCCGTCAAATGGTCGAGCAGGCGAAATTCCTGGAACACCACACCGATGCGACGGCGCAGGGCGGCCAATTGCTTGCGCTTCAAATCATAGGTCTGGCGTCCGAACAGGCGAATGCCGCCGCGGCTCGGTGCATGCGCCAGATACATCAGTTTCAGCAGCGAGGATTTGCCGGCGCCAGATGGCCCGGTCAGAAACGTGAAGCTGCCTTGCTTCAGCACCAGGTCAATCTCGCTCAGCACTTCACCGGTGCGCTCATAGGTCAGGCTGACCCCGTCCAGGCGCACAGCAGGCTCATCACTCAAATCTGGCCGAATACGCGACATGTAAATCCTTCAGCAATAGGAAGCCGGGCATATCGACTATTCCTAAAAATTGAGCGAATGTCCAAGCCATGATCCTCACGTGCCCAGAATGCGAGACTCAATATTTCGCCGATGATGATACAATCGGCGATAGCGGGCGCACGGTGAAATGTGCCACTTGCGGGCATTCCTGGTTTGTCGGGCCGGAAGGTGCCAAACAGGGTGAGGCCTCGATCGGCGCCCATGAAACCTATCGACTGAAGGTGCGCGAGCGCCGTCGCCGCAAGAGCCGCAATGCAGCTTTCAGCGCCTGGACGGCAACCGCCGCGACGGCCCTGGTGGTCCTGGCCGGCCTGCTGCTATTGCGCGGCGAGGTGGTAAAACGCTGGCCAGAATCAGCAAGCACCTATGCCATGATCGGCATGCCGGTAAACCGGTTCGGCCTCGAATTCATGGAAGCCGAAGCCGAGCGTTTCTTTGACGGCACCACACCGATTCTGGAAATCCGCGGCGCGGTCCGCAATACGGCCGGGCGGACCGTGACCGCACCGAATGTCCGGGTCATCCTGCTGGATGATCAGGGCGCAGAGGTCGCCGAAGCCTTTGCACCGATTTCGCCTTCCTCGATCCCGGAAGACGCGACCGCGATTTTCACCGCTCGGGTCGAGAATCCACCATTTGAATCATTTGAACTTGAACTCGGGTTCGTTCCAGCCGATACCGCCCTCGCAGCGACCGGATCCCAGACCCCATGAGCCTTCCCAAAATCGACACCGTCCTGTCCGAGTCAGACCTGATGGCCCGGATTGACGATCTTGCGGCCCGCCTGGCGCCGCGTCTCACCGGCGACTGGTCGGCGATCAACATCCTGATTGGCGCGACGCCGTTTACCAGCGACTTGATGAAGGCGCTCGCCCGGCTGGATATTCACCCGATCCTCGATGCGCTGTGGCTGGAAAGCTATCGCGACGCCCGCGAAAGCTCCGGCCGCGTGGTTGTGCGCGCGGATATTGCCCGTCAGGTGCGCGGTCGCGGTGTGCTGATCATTGATGATGTGTTCGATACCGGGCGTACGCTCGCCTTTGCCCGCAAACACTTGCTGGCCAAGGGCGCGCGCGAGGTCATCACTTGCGCGCTGGCGCGCAAGCCCTGGGCCCCGGAAGGCGAGGAGAATGTCGATTTCCATGCCTTTGACGCGCCGCCGCGCTACCTGGTCGGCTATGGCATGGACGATGCCGGCCTGTATCGCGGCCTGCCTTATATTGGCGCGCTCGACTAGGCCAGGGTCTGGTCCATCCATTCAAGGATATCAGCGCTGACCTGCTCGGTGCCTGGCTCATCAACGATCCAGTGAGCGTGATTGGCATACTCGAAATAGTCACCCGGTGTGTGCGCCTTGGCGTATTTCGCCGCCGCCTTGCGCACGGCCTTGATCACTGTCGCGCGGTCCTTCTTGGCGCCAATCGTCAGGGTCGGAATAGCGATCAGGGACTCGTCAATCGCCGGCGCTTCCAACAAATCCTGATACACCCGCCCGCTATCAAACAGTGCGTCTGCGTAGATCTGTTCGTGTCGATCCTTGTCGACTGCGTTCAGGACGCCATAACTGAACCCTTTCGGCCCCACTTTGAACATCCCGCCAGGGATATTCTTGCGCCCGACTTTGACGATGCTCCAAAAGGTGCGCAGGGCCCGCAAATCGGTGACGCTGCAGCCTTTTGGCGATGCCGGGGTCAGAAAGATGGCACCGCGCACGACGCCGCGCTCGGCCAGCTTCTGGGCAATCATGCCGCCCATGGAATGTCCAATGACGACGGGCTTTTCCCCGTCGCGTTCAGCCAATTCATTCGCGGTCTTGGTCGCGGCATCGAAATAGTCTGACAGGGTCAGGTCAGCCAGCGCTGGTGGCGGATTGTCCTTGGTGCGCAGTTCCGGATACAGCGTCGGCGCCTCGCAGGTCCAGCCGGCCATGGCGAAATCGCGCTTCATCCGATCCCAGACTTCACCGCCGCACCCAACGCCGTGAATCATTAGCAGCGTCTTGCTCATCAGAGCGGCCCTCCCGTTTTATATCTGAAGCCACAATAGGCAGAGATGCAGGCGCTTGGAAAGAGCTGGCCTCAAGCGGCGTCGACCGGCTCGCTCCAGCGCTGGAAACGGGTCGCCACTTCCTCATAGACCGGGCGCTTGAATGGCACGATCAGGCCAGGAATCTCAGTCAGCTTGGCCCACCGCCAGGCATCGAATTCCGGCTTGTGCTTGTCGAGCCGAACATCACTGTCAGAGCCCTTGAAGCGCAGCGCATACCATTTCTGTCTTTGCCCGAGATACGGGCCGCCCATGCGCCGCAACAGATCCGGCGGGAAATCGTAATACAGCCAGTCCTCGGTTTCTTCGAGAATGTCGACCAGCTTCGCCGCGACGCCGATCTCTTCATCCATTTCGCGCAGCGCCGCCTCGACCGGTTCCTCGCCGTCATCGACCCCGCCTTGCGGCATCTGCCATTGGAAGGCCCCGCGACCATTGACGCGGCGACCAACGAAGACATGTCCCGCCTTGGAAAACAAAGCGAGGCCAACATTGGCGCGATAATGCGCTGGATCGCGTTTCTTCGAACTCACCCCTGCGGGTCTAGACGAGCTGACTGGGTCTGACCAGCACCCGGCCCAGAACGCAGCGACCGTTTGGCATAATAGGACGCCGGAGCCAGAGCGATGCCTTTCTCCTCGAGGGTTGGGATCCACTCTTTCACAAGGTCAATCGAGACCGGGAATGGCATGCTGGTTCCGAGCGCAGCGCCGCGTTCGCGGGCGGTGATCTCCAGCACCAGCAATTGCTGGGAAATCTCATCGGCAGACGGACGGGCATCAATCCACGACGTCGCCTTGCCAAACGCAAGACCGGCGCCGCGGGCACTTGCTTCAAATTCCGACCGGATCAGGCTGCCATCCTCGAAAAAAGCGAGGCCCTTGGCACGAAGTTCGGCAACCACAGGGTCAACAGCGGCCTGTTCTGTCGCAAACTTGGCGCCTTGATAATTCATCACGCCAACATAACCTGGCGTGCGCGCGAGCAGTTTGCCGAGGCGCTGCCGGTTGGTATCCGCCGAGACGCTGACCTGCATGACCTGCGCATGCGGACGCTGGCGACCATAATCATATGGCTCCATCGGCAATTCGATCAGCACTTCATGGCCGGCCCGGCGCGCGCGGCGGACCCAGGTGGTCAGATTGTCAGACGTTGGCGCAAAGGACAGCGTCACTTCAGGCGGCAATTCATCAATCGCAGCGCGGGTGCGCGTCGCGTTGGTCCCCAGGCCGCTGACAATCAGCGAGACGGTCGGCTTGCCATCAGGATTGGAAAAAGCGCGGGCATTCCGGGCGAGTGGGGAATCAGCGGCAATGTCGGCGCTGACTTGCACCATTTTCGAGTTGACGTCAGCCGGAGCGGGCGCTGCACCGGCCGCACCCAGTTCAGTGATCTGGCTGTAAGTCTGTCCCGGCAGCACGGTCTTGCCATTGATGCGAATGCCTCTGGGCTGTTCGCGAACCGTCGTCGCAGAGGCCGACATCCGCACGGCGCCATTATATTCGACGCCAAGGTCTGGCTCACCGCCCGAAGCGCCCGGATCAGCCGTTGCTGTATCTGCCTGTGCGAAGCCAATCGCCTCTTCATAGCCTGGCAGGCGCGGATTGAGCTGCGGGGCATCAGACGGGGTTTCGTCAAACAGGGCGACACGTACGGTCGGCCCAGCTGCATCGGCATCGCCCATGACATGCATGGCCGTGGCGCCAGACCCGAGCAGGACGGTCAGCGTGAATGCTCCAAGTGCCGAATGCACCAGGCCGCTACGGAATGGCGATGGATCGCGCGCGATGCGAGATGACATTGAGGCTCCTGAGAACACTTTAAACTCGAGCGCTCAGTTTGCCGTTCGAATGGTTAAGAAGAGGCAAACCCGAATTAACCTTTTCAGGTGATTTGCATCCTTTCGCGAGCCAAATTGCATGACAATTCAGTTAGTCGCTACCTGTAACTGAATAAGGGGATCAAGCGTGATCAACCCGCGCGCGTATCGGTACTGGCCAGAACGCCGCCTGCTTTAAGAAATTCAATGGCTTTCTCAAGCTGGTAATCGTCGCCCTCATAATCCTCAGGCGGCATATCATCCGGGATGTGAGGCAGGTTGCGGGCGGTGCCATCTTCATTGTCGAGGGCATTTGGCAAATCGGCCTCGGAATAGCGGCGAATCTTGGCCAAATCCGCTTCGCTGACCCGGCGATTGGCAACTTCAATGTCCGGGACAATGCCGGTGGCCTGGATCGAGCGGCCGGCCGGGGTGTAATAACGCGCTGTGGTCAGACGGATCGCCCCGCGCTCTGCGCCGAGCGGCATCACGGTCTGGACCGAGCCTTTGCCGAAACTGGTCATGCCGAGCACGGTGGCGCGGTCACGGTCCTGCAAGGCACCTGCGACAATCTCTGAAGCCGAGGCCGACCCATTATTGATCAGGACAACAATGGGGATGCCCTTGAAAACTTCACCGCGCTCTGCATTGGAGCGCATGACGTCGCCAGGTCGGCGCCCGATCGTCGAGACGACCTCGCCGCCGGACAGGAATTGATCGCTGACCGAGACTGCTTCATCCAGAAGTCCGCCGCCATTATTGCGCAAATCGAGAATGATGCCTTTCGGATTGCGGCCAATATCATCACGGATTTCTTCGAAGGCCTCGACCAGTTTGGTCGTGGTTTTCTTGTTGTTGAAGGTCGCGATCCGGATATAGGCGATGTCGTCACCCTTATTGGTGTATTCGACATATTTCGGCTCGATCACTTCCCGGGTCAGGGTGACGTCGAACGGGTCCTGGCCCTCGCGATATACGGTGACGGTGAGCTCGGTACCTGGCTCACCGCGCATGTCAGCGACCGCGTCATCCAGGCTGAGACCGACAATCGCACGCGAGTTAATGTGCGTGAGCAAATCGCCCGGCTCGAGCCCGGCGCGGCTGGCCGGCGTATCGTCCATCGGTGTCACCACTTTGACGAAGCCGTCTTCCATCGTCACTTCGATGCCGAGACCGCCATATTCGCCAGACGTCGTCACCTGCAAGGCTTCGAATTCGTCCGGCGACATATAGCCGGAATGCGGGTCGAGCGAACCGAGCATACCGTCAATCGCGGCTTCCAGCGCAGCGACCTCGTCAATCTCTTCGACATAGTCCGCCTTGGCGCGCGCCATCACTTCAGTGAACAAGGAGAGCTGCTCGAACGCGGCTTCATAGCGCGGTGAGGCATACTCCGAATCCGGCCAGGCGACAGCGGACACGCCGACGGCAGTGGCCCCTAATACGACCCCTAACGCAGCTCCGGTCAGCATGGCTCTCATCGGCATTTCTCCTACATGCGGCATCAGCCGCGTTTCATCCATTTGGCCGGGTTCATCGGCTTGCCCGACTTGCGGACCTCCAGATACAGCTCCGGTTCAGCATTTACCCGGTCGGCCATCTTTGCCACCGGCTCGCCTCGTTTCACCGATTGGCCTACAGCGACATAGCTCGATGACATTCCTGACAACAGTACATGGTAACCATCGCTTGTCGAGAGGATCAGTAACTGTCCGTAGCTGCGAAATGGCCCGGAAAACTCGACCACACCATCGACAGGGGCGGCCACCTGTGCCCCGCTGCGGGTCAGATAAGCAATGCCTTCAGACTTGCTGCCGCCTGGCATCTTGTCGCCCCAGGCCCGGACCATGCGGCCAGCGGCCGGTGTCGCCAACACGCCGAGCGGCTGCGACACGGTCGGACGCGGCAGGCTGGCGCGCCGGCTTGGCGCGGCGCGCGGCGTCTCGGCAAAGGTCAGGCGCGGTTTCAGCCGCGGCGCGCTCGGCGCGATGGCCTCCAGGGCAGCGATGAGCTCGCGCACAGAATTGGCTTTTTCTCCAAGTGATTCAGCCCGTTGGCGAAGTATTGCCGCATCTGAAGTGACATCTTCGAAGGCTGATCTCTTGGCGGCGGTGAGTTGAGTGATTTCTTCGCGTTTCAGCGACAGGGCCGCTTCTGCTGCGGCCAGTGACTTCTGCTCCCGCAGCACCTGCCGCTCGAGGCGGCGCAAGCTGGTAATCTCGTCACCGAGCGCGCTTGTTCGCGCCCGCACTTGTGGCGCCACCTCGCCCATCAGGATGGCCGCGCGAATGGCCTGATTGGCATCTTGCGGCTGGGTCAGCAGCGCCGGTGGGCGATGCCGTCCTGAAAAGGCGAGCGACGCCATCAAATCTTCGAGCGCCGATTCCCCGTCGACAAGTTCCGTTCGGGCTGAGCCGAGGCGCGTTCGGAGCGAGACCAGCTTCAGCTCTGCCGAGGTTGCCTGTTCTTCGCGGCGCTGGCTCTCCATGGCAGCGGAAATCAGGTCGCGTTCCAGCGTTTCGAGATCATCCGCCACGACACTGCCGGCCTGTTCGAGGGCCGCGAGTTGGCGCAGCGCGGCTTCGCGTTCGGCTTCCAGGGCGTCCAGCTCAGCGCGCGAAACATCGCCTTCGCCGACAGCGGGCACACCAGCAAAGCCAATGATGGCGACGCAGGCGGCCAAACGGCCAAGCGATGACGGCTTCACGATTCGCATGCTCAAATTATGCCACGGCCAGAGTGATCAGGACATTAACGCGACCTGATCAGCTCAAATCGTCATCAATATGGCAATATTAACCGTCTTTGGCAGCAATCTGATCCGCCAGATCGACAATCACCTTGGCCTGTTTCCAGGTTGCATCGTCCTGCATCTTGCCGTCCAGCATGGCCACGCCGGCGCCATCCGGGATCGCGGCCAGGACCCGGCGGGCAAAGGCGACCTCGTCCGGATCCGGGCTGAACACGGTCTTGGCCACCTCGATCTGGCTCGGATGCAGCGTCCAGGTGCCGACACAGCCCATCAGGAAGGCATTGCGGAATTGCTGCTCGCAGGCTTCAAGATCAGCAATATCGCCGAATGGGCCGTAAAACGGCTTGATCCCGGCCATGCCGCAGGCGTCGACCATCTTGCCGAGCGTGTAATGCCACGGATCCTGTTGGGCGCTGGCGCGCGGACTGCCATCCTCGTTCGGATCCTCAATCACCCGGTAGAATGGATGGCCGCCGCCGACACGGGTGGTCTTCATCTTGCGCGAAGCAGCAAGATCCGCCGGGCCCAGAGAAATCCCCTGCATGCGCGGCGACGCGAGCGCGATGTCTTCGACCCGGGCGACCCCTTCCGCGGTTTCGAGAATGGCATGTAGCAGGATCGGGCGGCTGAGCCCGGCCTTGGCCTCCAACTGGGCCACCAGCTGATCGACATAGTGAATGTCCCATGGCCCTTCGACTTTCGGGATCATCAAGACATCAATCTGCTGCCCGGCCTGGGTCACCAGATCAGTGACATCGTCCAGGAACCAGGGCGAGTTCAGGCAATTCACCCGGCTCCACAGACCGGTGCCCTTGGCCTGCCAGTCGAGCATGCCAGCCATCTCGATCACGCCGGCACGCGCAGCGTCCTTGGCATCTGCCGGGATCGCATCTTCGAGATTGCCCAGCACCACATCGCACGTATCGGCCATGCCCGGCACCTTGGCGCGGACCTTGTCGAGATGCGGCGGCACGAACTGGATCATCCGTTCGACCCGGACCGGCAGCTCGCGCATCGGCTCTGGCGCGCCGGCAGCAAGTGGTTGGAAAAACTGGCGCGGCGCTTTCTGGCTCATTCGGGATCCTCCATGCTGCGGTGCAACCTAACCGACCGGCGCAGCGAGGCAATGGCGGTATGGTCGCAGTTAATGCGCCAGCGGGTGCGAGGTTTCGAGCAATTCGGCCAGCTCATCGGTGAGCACATGCGTATAGATTTGCGTCGTCGCGATATCGGCATGGCCAAGCAGGGTCTGCACGCTGCGCAGGTCGGCCCCGCCCTGCAGCAGATGCGTGGCATAGGCATGGCGCAGCGCATGCGGGTGCACCCGCGCCGGATTGAGCCCGGCTTTGTGGGCCAGCGCCGCCAGCATCTGCGCCAGACGCCGACGCGTCAGATGGCCTGACTTGCCACGCGACGGGAACAGGAAGTCGCCGCTGCCTGTGCCAGCCTTGTCGCCATCGCGCGCCTCGAGCCAATTGCGCAAGGCCAGCAAAGCCGGCGCTCCGAGCGGGCATAGCCGCTCCTTTCCGCCTTTGCCGCGAATGATCATCTCGCGCGTTTCCCACAGACCGAGGCGGCGGCGCGGCAGATTGCCAAGCCGCAGACTGACCAGTTCACTGACCCGCAGCCCGGCGCCGTAAAGCAGTTCCAGCAAGCAGGTCATCCGCGCATCCTCGGCGCAGGCCTGCAGCAGCGCGTCGACCTGCTCCCGCGACAGCACGTCCGGCACATCGCGTTTGACCTTGGGCGCATCCAGCTTCGAGGTTGGGTCATCGCCGCGGTCGCGCTCTTCGAACAGGAACCGGAAGAACCGCTTCAGCGAGGACAGTTTCCGGGCCTGGGTCGAGGCGGCAAGGCCGTCCTTGGCAAGACTTTGCAACCAGCTGGACAGCTCGCCCGCATCGGCGCTGCACAAGTGCCCGCCGAGATAACCGGACGCATCCAGCAGGTCGCGGCCATAAGCATCAAGCGTGTTTGCAGAAGCGCCGCGCTCAGCGGACATCATCTCCAGAAAGGCTTCGATACGAGCAAGATCGGACATGATGCCGACCCTAGCGGCCAGTCCTTAACGTCAAACAAAAAACGGGCGCCCGGTCAGGGGCGCCCGCTTGGATCGGAGGAAGCGGCGCCTATTCGGCGGGCTCTTTGGGTTGCGACTTGTCGACAACCACATGGGCGTCTTCGTCTTCTCCATTGGTTTTGTGCATCGCGATCACGACCCCAGAGAGCGCCAGAATCGCAATCAGGTTCGGGAAGGCCATGGACGCATTGGCGATATCGCCGAGCAACCAAAGCGCATCGGTATTGGTGATGATCGTACCGGTAAAGACCACCAGAACCCAGGCATAACGGAACGGATGGGTCGCCCACTCACCAATCAGATAGGTCAGCGCTTGCTCGCCATAATAGGACCAGCCGATAATGGTGGTGAAGGCGAAGAAGAACAAGGCAATCGGCACAATCCACTGCCCGCCAGGCAGCGCAGCGCCATAGGCCCGGGTGGTAATCGCAGCCGAGTTCGCATCGGTTTCCCAGGCATGATCGACCTTGATCTTGATGTCCGCGTCGACCGCTCCGGCAAGCGCGGTTTGATAGAAGGCCTCTTCTTCAGCCGCAGCGGTCTCAACCGTGAGCACGTCGAACGCGCCTTCGCCAGAGAACGACTTCTTGGCCGCGCGCAACTCTGTCCGCGCCTGATCAGACCACTCAAACAGTCCGTCAAATGTCACCCCGGCATCGCGGCAGCTCGCGAGGTAGCCCTGGGCGGTCTGACCGTTCGCCGCGATCACCTCAGCGCGGCCGTCTTCATACGCCGATGGCACCAGGTCTCCAACGCTGTATCGCGCGCCGTCCTGACTTGGATCGATCGGCAGTTCGATGCCCCGGTCATCACAATATTTCGCTGCCATCAGTGTCGGGCTTTTCTCAAAATCGCCGGTCACGGTGAGAATGACCAAAGCGGTCATCGTACAGATCACGATCGTATCGATGAACACACCGATCATTGCGATTTCGCCTTGCATGACAGGGTTTTTCGTCTGTGCCGCCGCGTGTGCGATCGGGGCCGAGCCTTGACCGGCCTCATTCGAGAACAGTCCTCGCGCAATCCCGGCCCGGACTGCCGACAGCACGCCATAACCAGCGGCGCCGCCGAACACTTCTTTCCAACCAAAAGCAGAGTAAATAATTTCCATAAACGCGCCCGGAACTTTCGGGGCATTGATCACCAGCACCAGGAACGCGATGGCGACATACAGGGCTGCCATCACTGGAACGACTTTGCCTGCGACTGATCCGATCGATTTGATGCCGCCGATAATCACCGCAAAAACCAGACCGGACAGGATGATGCCAATCAGCCAGTTTGGAATCGACAGACCGAATGAGGCGCTGCCAACTTCAAGCGCAGCTTCGGTGATCGAATTGGCCTGAATCATCGAGCCTGTTGCAGTTGCAGAGAACAGAGTTCCCAGACAGAAAATCACCGCGAGCCAGCCCCAATGCTTGCCGAGACCGTTCTTGATATAATACATCGGGCCGCCATTGATGCGCCCATATTCATCGGTCTCGCGGTATTTCAGGGCCAGAGAGCTTTCGGAAAAGGCCAGCGCCATCCCGAACAGCGCGACAATCCACATCCAGAAGATGGCACCTGGTCCGCCCAGGGTGATCGCTGTGGCCACACCAGCAAGGTTCCCGGTCCCGACTTGTCCGGACAGCGCTGTTGAGAGCGCTTGCCAGGGCGTAATCGCGCCATCATCGCCTTGCGCCTTGCGGCCGTCCCACACTTCTTTCAGGGCGGGCAGGAAGCGGCGCAGCGGCCGCCCGCCTAACCTGATCATCATAAAAATGCCGGTCCCCAGAAGCACGATGGCAAGCGGACCAACTGGGAGAATCCTGGTATCACCCCAGGTTCCGCCCCAAATGAATCCGCTGATTGTTTCGATCAGCGTAACCACGTTTTCCATAATGCCTCCCCGGCAATGCTATTGTTCTGACTGCGGGGCACCCTAGAACAGAAACGGGCGCTGTGAAGCGCCCGTTGTCAGATTTTTGCAGATTGCAGACGCTGTGAGCGAAATCTAACCCACAAAGCCTTCGCCGACGCCGAAGTCGCGGCGGGCCGATACAATCGTCACCACGACGCCGGCCAGCACATCCAGCAAGGCCATGACAGTGAGGATGAAGAAGACCGATGTGGCAAAGTTCGAATTGAGCAGGAACAACATCAGGCAGACAATGAACACGATCATCGACAAGGCATGATTCATGATCGTCGCCGTGCCAGTACTGGTTGATTTCAGGATTTCCATGAACAGCACGGCGATCGAAAGCACCAATAGCGCATCGCCTTTGGTCAGGACCCATTCAACCTCGCCGCCAATCATGCCGATGGAAAAGAATTTCTGGCCAAGAATGCCCATCAGAGGCGACGCATTCGCGGTCAGCTCGACCCCGCCATGGGTCAGAGGCACCGGATCGCCTGTCGTCGTAAACGCAATCAGGCAATAAATGCCGACTGGAATAATGAACAGCGGAAACGCGCTTAACATGAGCCGCATTGGAGTACCCTTTCTAGGCGGACCGTCGCCATTCGAGCGTTTGGCCCTTTGCTGTCTATCATCGAGACGCGCGGCTGCAGCGGCCGGAAAGATCACTGACATGCCCGTCTCCTCGCCGTCCCAGTTAACCCCATTGAACCTTAATGCAAAGTGAGGAAGTGAGACATCGCAATGTCATCAAACCAATTCTACGTGCTTGCTGGCCCTCCCGGTGCAGGCAAAACCACGTTGCTCGACCAGGTTGCAGGCGAGATCTCGACCGTGCCTGAATATGCCCGCCGGGTCCTGGCGCATGAGCGTCGGACCGGAGGCCGCGCCACTGGTGAACAGGATCAGGTCCTCTTCGTTCTACGCATGCTGGAGGTCGCGCTGGACGATTCTCAACGCGCTCACGGCCTGACTTTATTCGATCGCGGATTGCCGGATCTGTTAGCGTTCTGCGCGCATTACGGCCTGGCGAGCGAGACGGTCCGCACAGCCATAGAAACCCACAGGTATAACCCGACCGTGTTCTTCCTGCCGGCCTGGCAAGAGATTTATGCAACCGATGATGAACGCCTCCTCGACTTTGCAGGCGCTGAAG
The DNA here is from genome assembly GCA_965212615.1 of Henriciella sp. Taxonomy (GTDB): domain Bacteria; phylum Pseudomonadota; class Alphaproteobacteria; order Caulobacterales; family Hyphomonadaceae; genus Henriciella. The sequence goes on along the minus strand of OZ243114.1, from coordinate 2,813,209 downwards.
CGTTTGGCGGGTTGATCCGTAATGGCTATCTTCAATCCGGGTACAGCTTGATTGACGTCCCAAAGACGTCCGCCAAGAACCGGGCGGCGTTCATTCTCGAGCGCATCGCGCCCTAAATCTCGTCCGCGCCGCCCGGATTGCGGCGGCGGCGAATCAGCCACATCACGCCGCGCAGATCAGACAGTGCATCGGCCAGGCGACCGAAATTATTATACTTTGACTGCCCAGCCCCGCGCTCGCGGTGATTGACATTGAGAAATTCCACTTTCAGCCCCTCGGCATTCATCAGAGCTGGCATATAGCGGTGCATGTGATCGAAATAAGGAAGCGCCAGGAAGACATCGCGCTTCATCACCTTGATGCCGCAGCCACTATCGTCGCACTCATCCCGCAGCAAGCGCTTGCGAATGGCATTGGCAAAGCGGGACCCGAACTTCTTCCAGGCCGAATCCTTGCGGCTGGCGCGGCGCCCCATGACCATGGCAAGGCCTTCAGGCGCATCGGCGCGAGTGAGGCTGCGATACAAGGCTGGCAGGTCGGCCGGGTCGTTCTGACCATCGCCATCTAGCGTCCCGACAATCGGCGCCCGGGCATGCTGAATCGCAGTGCGCAGCGCCCGGGATTGCCCGGCATTCTTGCGGTGGGAGATGATGCGAAGCTGCGGATAGGTGTCCTTGAGGCCAGCCAGAACCGCCCGCGTGTCATCAGTAGAGGCATCGTCTGTAATCACCATTTCATAAGCGCGCCCCTCCAGCGCCGCGGCGATCTCGGCAATCAATTGTTCCGCATTGCCCGCTTCATTGTGCATTGGCACGCAGATCGAAAATTCAGGCGTCTGGGTCAAAGGCTCTACTCCACAAAAAGCGGGACCGCCTGCCTTTAGTTGAAAACGCGCAATTGCGAAACCTCAAGACTGACGACAAGAGTGTCAGCATGGATGCCTTGCCGATAGAAACCCTGCTGCCAGAAATTGCAGATACGCTGCGCGCCAGACGCCGCCTGATCCTCGGGGCGCCGCCTGGGGCAGGCAAAACCACGCGCGTCCCGCTGGCTCTGGCCGGGCTGATCGAAGGGTTTGCAGCCTATCCTGGCAAGATCGTGATGCTCGAGCCGCGCCGCATTGCGGCGCGCATGGCAGCGCAACGCATGGCCCAGACCCTGGGCGAGCGCCTCGGCCAGCGCATCGGTCTCGCCACCCGGGTCGACCGTCAGGTCTCCAGGGACACCGTGGTCGAGGTCATCACTGATGGCCTGTTCACCCGCCGCCTGCTCAATGATCCGGAGCTCAACGGTGTCAGCGCCGTGATCTTCGACGAAATCCACGAACGCAGCCTCAGCGCTGATATCGGCCTCGCTCTGGCCCAGGAAAGCCAAGGCGCGCTGCGCGAGGATCTGCATTTGCTGGCCATGTCGGCAACGCTGGATACCGATACCATGGCGCGCCAGCTGGACGCCCCTGTGATTGTCAGTGAAGGCCGGCAATACCCGGTCGAGACCCGTTATCTCGGCCGCACGCGCGAGCGGCTGGAAGACCAGATGGCGCGGGCGATTGAACGCGCGATCCGCGAAACTGATGGCTCAGTGCTCGCCTTCCTGCCTGGCGCCGGCGAAATCCGGCGCACGGCCGAGCGGTTATCCTTGCCAGCGGATATCCTCATCGCCCCGCTTTTCGGCGCACTCAGCCCGAAACAGCAGGATGAAGCGATCCAGCCCTGCGGCACAGGGCGCCGTAAAGTCGTGCTGGCAACAGACATTGCTGAAAGCGCGCTGACCATTGATGGCGTCTCGGTCGTCGTCGATAGCGGCTATGCCCGGGTGCCACGTTATGTCCCTGGCGGTCTGTCGACCGAATTGCAGACCATGCGCGCGGCCAGGGCCAACGTCGATCAGCGCCGCGGCCGGGCCGGACGCCTGGGGCCTGGCATCTGCTATCGGCTCTGGGACGAAGCGGAGACGCGCGGACTGACCCCGGCGCCGGAACCGGAAATCCAGAATGCGGATCTGTCAGGCCTGGTGCTCACCCTCGCCGATTGGGGCGAGACCGAGCCGCAGCGTCTGAACTGGCTGACGCTGCCGCCAAAGGGCCGCCTCGCCGCCGCGCAGCGCGACCTGCTGGGGCTCGGCGCAATCACCGAGACCGGGACGCTGACGCCGAAAGGGCGGGCAATGTCGCGCTTGCCACTGGCGCCGCGCCTGGCCGCCTTGATCATCGGCGCCGAGACCGATGGCGAGAAAGCCCGCGCCGCCCAGATTGCGGCGCTGGTCAGCGAACGCGGCATCGGCGGCAACAGCGCTGACCTCGCCGACCGCCTGGCGCGGTTCGAGGCTGAAGGCAGCGCGCGGGCCAAGAAACTGCGGGCGCAGGCGGCGCGCTGGGGCGGCGCAAATGCGCCGGCCGGCGATGCGGCCAGCTTGCTCGCCAAAGGCTGGCCGGACATGATTGCGCGGCGACGCAGCCCCGGCAGCAGCCAATACCTGCTTGCCAATGGCCGCGGCGGACAGGTTGACGAGACCTCGCCGCTGGCCAAGTCAGACTGGCTCGTCGTTGCCGACATGGCCGGCAGCGCGAAAGCGGCGCGGATCACGCTCGCAGCAGTGATTGATGAGGCGACCGCCACCCGGCATGGCCAGCTCGAGATCCGCGACGAGGCGGACTTCGATCCGGCCAAAGGCACATTCAAGGCGCGGCGCGTATCGGCGCTGGGCGCGATTATCCTGTCCGAACAGCCGCTGCCCAAGCCATCGCCGGACGCAGCCCGGACCGCCTTCCTCACGCATTTGCAGACCGATGGCTTTGCGCCGACCGGTCTCGACCGCCCGGTCAAGGCGGTTCTGGCGAGATTGCAGGCGCTGAATGCGGCGTTTGGCGACCCGTGGCCGCTCTGGTCTCTGACCGAGCTTCAAGCGCAAGTTTTCGATTGGCTCGGCCCGGTCCTCGGTCAGGGTTCATTTACCATGCCCAAGCCGGCAATGCTTGCGGATGCGCTGAAAGCGCGGCTCGACTGGCCGCTGCCGCAAGAGCTCGACCGCAAGGCGCCGCGCCGGCTCAAGCTGCCATCTGGGCGCGACGCGCCGATTGACTGGCTCAGCGACCGCGCGCCCCTGATCGAGTGCAAAGCACAAGAGCTGTACGGCGCCGCCCAGCACCCGTGCGTGGCCGATGGCCGCTTGCCGGTGACGCTGCAAATCCTGTCGCCTGGCGGCAAACCGGTCGCGACCACGCAGGATCTGCCCGGGTTCTGGTCGGGGGGCTATCGCGACATGGCGAAGGATATGCGCGGGCGCTATCCGAAACATGACTGGCCGGACGATCCAGCCACCGCCAAGCCACATGCCGGGATGACCAAGGCGCGGCTGGCCCGGGGCTAGGCGTCGCGCCAGGTCCCGGTCTCAAGCCCGTCCAGCGTCCAGTTGCCGACAGCATAGCGGATCAGCCGCAAGGTTGGATGGCCGACCGCCGCCGTCATCCGGCGCACCTGGCGATTGCGCCCTTCTGTGATGGTCAGCTCGAGCCAGCAATCCGGGATCGATTTGCGCACCCGGATGGGCGGCGTGCGCGGCCAGAGCGCGCTCGGCGGCTCGATCAGACGGGCTGTGGCCGGCGCTGTGCGGCCGTCTTTCAGGTTTACACCCGCCGCCAGCACCTGCAGAGCAGCCGCATCCGGCAGCCCTTCCACCTGCGCCCAATAGGTCTTCGGTGTCTTGTGCTTGGGATTGGAGATGCGCGCCTGAAGCCGGCCATTATCGGTCAGCACCATCAGGCCTTCACTGTCGCGGTCGAGGCGCCCGGCAGGATACACATTCGGCACCTGGATATAGTCTGACAGGGTCTCGCGCCCGCTCCCCTCGGCGGCGCGGTCTGTAAACTGTGACAGCACATTAAACGGCTTGTTGAAGAGCAGAACGCGGGTCATTTTTTTGTGATTATCTGAATCAATACAGAGGTCCAGCAAAATCGCTGATTGGCCTTTATTTATTGCAGTGCGCGCAGGGTTATTGTCCGATCATGGCTCAATTTTAATCCGTGTAGATACATATTATTTGTCCGAAACCGTTGTTTAATTCGAGAACGCTGATACTATATGTGCTCAACAGTAGCATAAGCGCGAAAGGAGATAGATATGAACACACTTCTCGTGCACGAAGACGCCGACTCCCGGCTGGATAAATTTAACGGGCCAATCCTGGACCATGACAAGCTGCGTCAGGGCACGCACATTGCCGTGCTGACCGCGGTCGCATCGGTGGTTTTGGTGCTGGCCGTCAAAGCCGTTTATCTGATTTTCTGAGGCGTCGAATAACTGAAGCCGGATATGGCTTTTTGAGTGTTTTTCAGCCATAAGCCGCCGGATGAGTAAAACCGGCCCAGAAACCAACACCAAATCCGTGTTCATCAAGACCTATGGGTGCCAGATGAACGTCTATGATAGCGAGCGCATGAAAGATGTGCTCGCGCCCATAGGCTATGCACCCGTGGACAGTCCGGACGGCGCTGATCTGGTGGTCCTGAACACCTGCCACATTCGCGAGAAGGCGACTGAGAAAGTCTATTCCGAACTCGGCCAGATGAAGAAGCTGAAACAGGCCCAGGGCGGCAAGATGACGATTGCTGTTGCTGGCTGTGTGGCACAGGCAGAGGGGGCTGAAATCATGCGCCGCCAGCCCGCCGTCGACCTGGTGCTCGGCCCGCAGGCCTATCACAAACTGCCGGAAATGATTGCCCGCGTGCATCGCTCGACCGGCGAGCGGCTGGAAACCGAATTCGAGACGCTGGAAAAATTCGACGCCTTGCCCAAGGCGCGCACCGCTGACGGCCCGACTGCCTTCTTGTCGGTGCAGGAAGGCTGCGACAAGTTCTGCACCTTTTGCGTCGTGCCTTATACACGCGGCGCCGAGCTGTCGCGCCCGGTCGATGATATCACTCTGGAGGCCCGCAACCTGGCCAGCCAGGGCGTGCGCGAGGTGCAGCTGCTGGGCCAGAACGTCAATGCTTATCATGGCGCGGCCCCGGCCATTGAAGGCGGCGAGGAATGGACCCTCGCCCAACTGATCCGTCACCTCGCAAAGATTGGCGGGTTTGACCGCATTCGCTACACGACCAGCCATCCGCGCGACATGGATGATGACCTGATCGCAGCCCATGCCGATACGCCGGAACTGATGCCCTTTCTGCACCTGCCTGTGCAATCAGGCTCGAACAATATCCTCAAGGCGATGAATCGCGGCCACACACGCGAACATTATCTCGACATCATGCGCCGGATGAAAGAGGCGCGGCCGGACATGGCGCTGGCCTCAGATTTCATTGTCGGATTTCCCGGCGAGAGCGACAAGGATTTCGAGGACACGATGGATCTCGTGCGCGAGGTTGGCTATGCGATCGCCTATTCGTTCAAATATTCCGAACGCCCGGGCACGCCCGCGGCAGAGATGTTCGGCCAGGTTCCCGAAGATGTGAAGCATGAACGCCTGCAGGCCCTGCAAGCCTTGCTGCGCGAACAGCAAACCGCCTTCAATGCCTCGAAAGTCGGCCAGACCGTGCCAGTCCTGGTGACGGGCACCGGCCGCAATGACGGCCAGATGCATGGCCGCTCGCCCTGGCTGCAAGCGGTTCACTTTGACGCCGCTGCCGATCTTGCTGGTCAGATCATTGACGTCGAAATCATTGGCGCCAGCCTCAACTCTCTGGCCGGCCAATTGCCGGCCAAAACCAAAGAGGTGGCCGCTTGAGCCAGATCTGGGAACCGAGGGACGCGGCGCTCTTGCCAGTGATTTGCGGCCCCAATCACAAGAATCTCCTGCTGCTCGAAACCGAGCTCGCCGCCGGCGACCTGAAAGCCGAAAGCCAGGGCGGCGGAATTCGGCTGGCCGGGTCCGACGATGCCGTCGCCACGGCGCAGCTGGCATTGACGGCGTTCGAAGCCATTCTGGCCAAGAACCCCGAGGCTGGCCTGCCGGCCCTGGAAGGCGCCCTGGAGCAGGCGCGCACGCCGGATCAGAGCTATACGACGCTGACCGGCCTGAAAGTGCCGATCAAACCGCAGACCAATACACAAGCCAAATATCTCGACCTGCTCACCGGCACCAAGCATGATCTCATTCTCGGCGTCGGCCCGGCCGGCACCGGCAAAACCTTCCTGGCCGTCGCGGCCGGGGCGGCGGCGCTGAAGAACAAGTCGGTGTCGAAACTGATCATCACCCGGCCCGCGGTCGAAGCCGGGGAGAATCTCGGCTTCCTGCCAGGCGATCTGGAAGAAAAGGTCGAGCCCTATTTGCGCCCAATCTGGGATGCACTGGACGAGACGCTGGGCGCTGACCAGGCCTTCCGCCTGCGCGAGAAGCGGGTGATTGAAGTGGCGCCGCTCGCCTTCATGCGCGGCCGCACACTGAAGAGCGCCTTCGTCATCATGGATGAAGCCCAGAACGCCACTGTCGCGCAGATGAAGATGGTGCTGACACGCCTCGGCCGTGACAGCCGCATGGTCGTCACCGGCGACCCGGGGCAAGTTGACCTGCCGCGCAGCCAGCCTTCTGGCCTCGCCCATGCGCTGCGCATCCTGCGAGGGGTCGAAGGTGTTGGCCGCGTCACGTTCTCGGCCAATGATGTCCGCCGTCACGCCTTGGTCAGCCGGATCATCCAGGCCTATGACAAGGATGCCGAGCAACAGCGCGATGATTGAACTCGACCTGCGCATCGCTGATCCGGACTGGGAAGACGCGCTCGCGCGCCTGACAGAGATTTGCCAAACCGCCCTCAATGCAGGCGCAGCCCAAAAGCAGGCCGAAGGCGAGGTCAGCCTGCTCTTGACCGGCGATGATGAGATCCAGGCCCTCAATCGCGATTGGCGCGGCAAGGACAAGCCGACCGACGTCTTGTCATTCCCGGCAAGCCCACTCGATACGCCCTTCCTGGGCGATGTTGCTGTCAGCCTCGGCGTCACCCAGAAAGATGCGGCAGCGCGTGGCATTGGGCTCGATCAGCATCTGTCTCACCTGCTCATTCACGGGCTGATGCATCTTTTCGGTCATGACCACAAAGATGACACAGAGGCGGCCGAGATGGAGTCACTGGAGATCGCCGCGCTTGCATCCCTGGGCTGGCCTGATCCATATAAGTAAGGCGCGACTCACGTGTCAGGATCAAAGAGTAACATGTCGGAAGGACGAAAAGGCTTGTTTGGCCTGTTTAAGAAAAGCGAAGAGACTGCCGATCGGCCGGTCTCTGAAGACCCGATAGGGCCATCGCAGAAAGAGATGCGCTTGCGCATCGTCGAGTTCGAACGCGCACGCGTGGTGGATGTGATGATTCCCAGGGCGGAGATTATCGGGGTCGAGCTGTCGACCTCGCTCGAAGACCTGATCCAGCTCTACGCCAATGAGGCCCATTCGCGCCTGCCTGTCTATCGCGAGACGCTTGATGACCCGGTCGGCGTCGTCCACATTCGCGACGTGGTGACCGAAATTGCCCGCGCCAATGGCGCCGACAAGGAACCGGGCGACATGCCGCTGGAGCGCCTGCGCCGGGACATCCTGTTCGTCCCGCCCTCGATGCCCTTGCCCGACCTGCTGGTCAAAATGCAGGCGTCGCGGACGCACCTGGCCCTGGTCGTCGATGAATATGGCGGCACGGACGGCCTGGTCAGCCTCGAAGACCTGGTTGAGGAAATCGTCGGCGAGATTGAAGACGAACATGATGAAGACGTCGCCATGCTGGTGCGCCGCGGGCGCCTCGCCTGGGAAGTGGATGCCCGCATGGAAACCGAGGATTTCGCCGAAGAAACGGGCCTGGAACTCGAACTTGAAGATCACGATGTCGACACATTGGGCGGGGTGGCCTTCGCCCTGGCCGGGCGCGTGCCGCTGCGCGGGGAAGTCCTGCCGCACCCTAAGGGCGTCGACATTGAAATCCTCGATTCCGACGCCAGGCGCATTCACCGCCTCGTCGTTCGCCAACCCGCTTCGGAGCTGAAAGCATGATCGAACAAGGCCACACGCGCAGTCATGGACTACGCGTGTTCACCGCCCTTCACGAGGCGATTGCCCGCGTCCGCGGCATGAGTGCGACACTGTTCGCGATTCTCCTTGGCGCCTTTTGCGCGCTGGGGTTTGCGCCGTTTCATCTGACCCCTGCCCTCATCCTCGCCTTTGTCGGCCTGATCTGGATGCTGGACGGAGCGCGGTCCCAGAAACGCTGGGGACGGGCCATGTTCTGGCGCGGCTGGGCGTTTGCGTTTGGCTATTTCCTGGTCGGCATGTACTGGACCGCGCTGCCTTTCCTGGTTGAACCGGAAAAGCATGCCGTTTTCTTGTGGATGCCGCTAATTGCATTGCCAGGCGGCATGGCACTGATCTGGGGCGCGGCCTGCGCGTTGGGCGGGGCATTCTGGTCGGCCTCGCCGTCTCGCGTGTTCATCTTCGCCCTGTTTCTCGGTGGCGCCGAGCTCATTCGCGGCACGCTGTTTGGCGGCTTTCCCTGGAACCTGCCAGGCACCACATGGGCGCCAGGCGGTGCCCTGTCGCAAGTGGCGTCGCTGGGTGGGATTTACTGGCTGACCCTGATGACCTTGTTTGTCGCTGCTGCGCCAGCTGCCCTGGTCGACACACGCGATGATCAAAGCGTGCTGGGCCGGGCCTTGCCCGTGGTCATGGCAGTCGCGCTGACTGGGTTTTCCTGGGCCTGGGGATCGCAGCGCCTTGCGGATGACACGGTCATGACCGAGCGGTCCGTCGTACTTATGGATGCCGGAGTGCCACAGGCCGAGAAGTTCAAGAATCGCGGCGAGCCGGTGGTCGCGCGCTATATCGAGTTGCTGCGCGACGTGCCGAGTGAGGCCGGCGACATCGTGATCTGGCCGGAAGGGGCGCTGCCTTATGGCTTGATGGGCGACACCGATGCTCTCGATCTGGTTTCGGCCTTTCTCGGACGCCGGGCCCTGATTGCCGGATCGGCAAGGTTCACGACCAATGATGGCGAACCTGCCGCTTATAATAGCCTCGTCATGTTCACCGCAGGCGCCAATACGGCCACCCTTTCAGCCCTGTATGACAAGCACCGCCTGGTGCCATTCGGGGAATTGCCCGCGACCAAGATCATTCCGTTCGGCGAGAGTGTTTCCGGCATTCTACCCTCCTCGATGCAGCGTATGGCAGAGAATGGGTTTACCCCGGGCGCCGAAGCGACCGTGCTGCTGCCACAAGTAGTGGCGCCGCCTTTCATTCCCTTGATCTGTTATGAAGGTCTGTTCCCGGAAATCGTCCGCAAGGCCTCACCGCAGCGCGAAGCGGCCGAATGGATCGTCGTCATCTCCAATGATGCCTGGTTCGGCGCCGGCCTTGGCCCGGCCCAGCATTATGCGCAGAACCGCTACCGCGCGATCGAGAGCGGCCTGCCCATGGCCCGCGTCGCCACCCGCGGCATGACCGCCATGGTCGATGGCTTCGGCCGCGAGGTTGCACGCGGCAATCCGGCCGCTAATGACCCGTCTGGGTGGCGTTCCGCGGTTGTGCGAACCGGATTACCCGCAAGGCTAGAAAACACGCCCTATCAGCGCTTTGGCGAGACGTTTTACTGGTTGACTCTTGTGCTCTTTGGTGGACTAGCCTTTGTGAGTTGGCGACGTTAGGAACAAAACAAAAGTATACAAAAGAAGAGTGGCGATGTCGGAAAATAAAACACCTAGCGGAGTTGATCGTATTGTTGGGCAGCGTCTGCGCTGGCGCCGCCGAGAATTGAAACTGACACAGGAGCAACTCGGACAGAAACTGGGACTAACCTTCCAGCAAGTGCAGAAATACGAAAAAGGCGTGAATCGCATCTCGGCCGGACGCCTGTTCGAACTCGCCCATGCGCTCGGGGTCACGATTACCTATTTTTATGAGGGCGTCGACGAATTGCTCGAAAATCCGTCGACAGTGAGCTTGCACGAAGCCGACCATCCGCCCAGCCTGCCTGTGATCGATAGCGAAGCGATGGAGCTGGTGACCGCGTTTCAGAAAATTGATGACAAATCTCTGCGCAAGTCTCTGCTTGAAACCATACAAGCTGCAGCCGCCACATCAGAGCCTGCGACTGACACCTGATTCTGTGACAGCTGTGGCCGGGAAGCGACACAGCTGAGCTTTCGCACCTGCAACAAATAATCAGTGGTTGCGTTGCGGCAGTGCACAAGCAACGTATTTCGTCTAAATCAATAGATTGCTGACGGGAGAGCAGGTTTTGGCGGATATCAAGACGATTGGCGTCGTGGGCGCAGGTCAGATGGGCAATGGCATTGCGCATGTGTGTGCCCTGGCTGGATATGACGTGATCCTTAACGATGTCTCCCAGGATGCGCTCGAGCACGGCCTGACCACGATCGAGAAGAACATGACGCGCCAGGTGTCGCGCGAAGTGATCAGCCTGGATGCTATGAAAGCGGCACAAGGCCGGATCAAGACCAGCGTCGAACTGGTGCCGTTCGCAGGCGTCGATCTCGCGATTGAAGCCGCCACGGAGAATCGCGAAGTCAAAGAGAAGATTTTCGCCGCACTGTGCAATGTCGTGCCTAAGCACGCTTATCTCGCCACCAACACGTCTTCCATTTCCGTCACGCGTCTGGCCTCGACCACGGATCGGCCAGAAAAGTTTATTGGCCTGCATTTCATGAACCCAGTGCCATTGATGCAGCTGATGGAAATCATTCGCGGCCTCGCCACCGATCAGGAAACCTATGACATGGCAACCGGCTTTGCCGAGCGCCTGGGCAAGACCACGACCAATGCCGAAGACTATCCGGCCTTCATCGTCAACCGCATCCTGGTGCCAATGATCAATGAGGCCGTCTATGCCTTGTATGAGGGGGTTGGCACGGTGGAAAGCATCGACACCGCCATGCGCCTCGGTGCCAATCATCCGATGGGGCCGCTGACGCTGGCAGACTTTATCGGTCTCGATACCTGCCTGTCGATCATGCAGGTCCTGCATGATGGCCTCGCCGACACCAAGTATCGGCCCTGCCCGCTGCTGGTGAAATATGTCGAAGCTGGCTGGCTTGGCCGCAAGGCCGGCCGCGGCTTTTACGATTATAGCGGCGACGCGCCGGTGCCGACGCGCTAGCGCCTACATCTCCAGAACAGTGAGGCTTTGTGGGGTGCTACGCAGCATGACATTGCCAGCTGGGGTCTCGACCTGCACCGATAGCGCCGCCTGCGCCGCTGACGTCACAGCGATGTCGATCCCAAGCTCAGAAAACAGCTGACCGAGGCGCCCGGCCTGCGGTGACGCGACCACCAGCGCGTTCGCCTGACCGCCTGTCGGCGCGCTTGCCGACGGATGCGGGCAGTCCTGCCAGTCAATATAAAACGGCACCAGCCCGCCATGCGCATGCCCGGTCAGAAACAGAAGCTGCCAGGCCAGACGGTCCCCTAGCGGCGTCAGGCGCTCTGATTTGACCGGCCCGAGCGGCGCAAGTTCTGCGCAACGCTGTGCAACGGTTTGCGTGATTTGGGCGAGGTCTGTGCTGCGCAAGACCCAGCTTATGAGCCCCGGTGCATCAAGCTGCGCAAGGCGCTGCCCGACACTGCCCGGCCCGGGATTGTCCGGCGCCATGATCTCCAGATAGGTTTCGGACCCAAGGCTGAGCAGGGCATTGCAGGTGCCGAGGCCAGGATGCGATCCGCCCGGCTGCGGAGTGACGCCGAACCGGCGCTCGATCTCGGCGCACCCGGCCTCGAGATCTGAGACACCCCATATGAAATGATCAATCTGCGCCATCATTGGCGCAGAATAGACGGATCAAGCGTTTGATGAAAGCAGGGCTTCAACTGCGCCAGCGCAGAACAGTCGGCTGGACCTTGTTCTTGAACTCGCGTCCTTCTTTGCGCGAGGCCGCCCATTCCTTCTTCAGCATCTGATACCATTTGGCCTGTACATCGATATCATCGATCCACATCATCGCCTTCTGATGCTGCATTCCGAGGTTTTGCAGATCGACCATGTCGCCGTCCTGGCGCAAGAATTTGCGCGCCATCGGTTTGGCAATCGGGATGGCCAGATGCAGCAGCGGCGCGCCGGTCCACCAGGTCAGCTGGGTGATCCGGGTGCGCTTCGGCGCTTCCGGCGTCAGGCAGGTCAGGGTCAATAGCCGGGCCTTCTCATTCGAGATGATCTCCCACCGAAAGCCTGGCAGCTGGAAATGGATTTCGGTCTCCACCTCGTCGCCAAACACCCATTTATACAGTTTCGAATTCGAGCTCGGCTTGTGCCGGTCTATGGCCCAGCCGCGATCAGCCGGAATGAACGGCTTTTCCTTCAGCTTCAGGCCGACAGAGGGCGGGCGCCACCACCATTGATTATGCACAAAAGGCACGTGCGCCGGGTCCATCAGGCCGACCACGGCATCGTCCATATGCGCATTGAACACGTCCTCAATGACGAATTTCGGCTTTTCCGGCAGCGGGCCGAATTGCGGCACCGGCACGTCCGGCGCGCCGCTAAAGCGCGGATCATCAGCGATGAAGACATAAATCGCCCCATGCGCCTCGTGCACCGGATAGCGACGCACCTTGACCTTGCCTGGATCATAAGGCTCGGCGCCGGTCAGGCTCGGCATATGCTTGCACACGCCGTCGCTGCCAAAGCGCCAACCGTGATACGGACATTCCAGCGTCGCCTCGCCGTCAGTCTCGACCTGTCGCCCAGCGCTGAGCGGCACCAGACGATGCGGGCAGATATCGCGCAGAGCGAAGACTTCGCCCTGATCTGTGCGGGCGAGCACGAGCGGCTGTCCAAGCACGATGCGGCGCACCTGAGCGCCCGGCTTCAGCTCGGCTGAAACACAGGCGAGATACCAGCTATCGGTCAGCCAGCCTTCCGGCGTCAGCCCGGTCTGCGCTTTGGATTTGGTCTCGATAAGGGTGTTGGTATCAGCCATGCGCAACCTATAGCTATTCCTGATAGATGCGGGAATAGTCCGCAAACTCCGTGCCTGCCATTTGTTCGGCGATGCGCGCGCGGGCAAGCGCTGGGTCGAGCACCCGGCAGATGAGCTCAATCGCCGTATCCGTTACGGTTTCGCCGTCGCAAAATCCAAGGCCGGTCCAGCCCAGCACCTCGGTCAGGGCCTCCTCTGCCTCACGGATTTTTAAGACATCATCCCCCTGCCAGAGGTCTGAGCGGCGATATTCGACAATCAGGGTCTGATACGCGCCGGGTTCAATCTCGGCAAATCCCAGCGCCCGGGCAGGGTCGAGCAAGTCATCAACTTGCCGTTCCAGCGACCGCAGCAGCTTGATCCGGTGCGTGTCGGTGTCACCGCGCGTGCCGACCATGCCCCAATGCTCGACAATCCGCCGCGGCTTCAGCTCGACCCAGACCTCGTGATAGGCGGCAATCTTGCCGGTCTCGTCGCGTTTGAAGAGCCTGAACATATTAGCGGGTTTAGCGCGGTGCCTCGCCGGCGTCATCCGCAGCGCTGCAGCGCGGCGCGCACTTAGAGGCACATGCAGCTGTGCCCCGCTCTCCTGAGCGAAGTCGAAGGGCGCGGCGATCTTGCACGCCGATCCGCCCAACAATGCCGCTCGCGCACAAACCCGCTAGGCGCGCCTGCAATCCGTCGCTATATGCCCGCTTATGACACCACGTGATAGAATCCGAAATTTCTCCATTGTCGCGCATATCGACCATGGCAAGTCGACGCTGGCGGATCGCCTGATCCAACAGACCGGCACCCTGACCGAACGGGAAATGTCGGACCAGGTGCTCGACTCGATGGAGATCGAGAAAGAACGCGGGATTACGATCAAGGCGCAAACCGTGCGGCTCGATTACAAGGCTCAGGATGGCGAAACCTATGCGCTGAACCTGATGGACACGCCCGGGCACGTGGATTTTTCCTATGAAGTCAGTCGCTGCCTCGCCGCGTGTGAAGGCTCACTGCTGGTGGTCGATGCGAGCCAGGGCGTCGAAGCCCAGACGCTGGCCAATGTCTATCAGGCGATCGAACAGGATCACGAAATCGTACCGGTGCTGAACAAGATCGACTTGCCGGCCGCCGATGTGCCAGCGGTGAAAGAGCAGATCGAGGACGTGATTGGTCTCGATGCCTCTGACGCAGTTGAGATCTCGGCCAAGACCGGGCTTGGCATCGAGGATGTGCTGGAAGCCATCGTCACCCGCCTGCCTGCCCCGGATCATGGCGAGGTCGATGCGCCGCTCAAGGCCGCGCTGGTCGATGCTTATTATGATCCTTATCTCGGCGTCGTCGTCATCGTGCGCATGCATGACGGCGTGCTGAAAAAGAAAATGAAGATCAAGATGATGAAGACCGGCGCGACGTATGAAGTCGACAAAGTCGGAGTCTTCAAGCCGAATCCGACCGATGTCGATGAACTTGGCCCTGGCGAGGTTGGATTCCTGATCGCTTCGATCAAGGAAGTTGCCGACTGCGCCATTGGTGACACCATCACCACCGACAAGCACGGCACCGACGACGCCTTGCCCGGCTATAAGGACGTCCAGCCGGTCGTGTTTTGTGGTCTGTTCCCGATGGATGCTGGCGATTTTGACGACTTGCGCGCCGCCATGGGCAAGCTGCGCCTGAATGATGCCTCCTTCACCTGGGAGATGGAAACCTCCGCCGCGCTTGGCATGGGCTTTCGCTGCGGCTTCCTCGGCCTGCTGCATCTGGAAATCATACAGGAGCGCCTGAGCCGCGAGTTCGACCTCGACCTGATCGCGACCGCGCCGAGCGTGGTCTATGAAATGACCATGACCGATGGCACCGAAATCGAACTGCATAATCCGGCCGACATGCCGGACGTGGTCAAGATTGCGGAAGTGCGCGAGCCCTGGATCAAGGCGACGATTTACACCCCCGACGAGTATCTCGGGTCGATCCTCAAACTTTGCCAGGACCGCCGCGGCATCCAGACCGAACTGTCCTATGTCGGCGGCCGCGCCATGGTCCAGTATGAGCTGCCGCTCAATGAGGTCGTGTTCGATTTTTATGATCGCCTGAAATCGATCTCGCGCGGCTATGCCAGCTTCGATTATGAAATTGTCGGTCACCGGGCCGAGAACCTGGTGAAGATGAATATTCTGGTCAATGACGAGCCGGTCGATGCGCTGGCCATGCTGGTTCACCGCGACCGGGCCGAAAGCCGCGGCCGGCAGATGTGCGAACGGTTGAAAGACCTGATCCCGCGCCAGATGTTCAAGATCCCGATCCAGGCGGCGATTGGTGGACGCATCATTGCGCGCGAGACCATCTCGGCCCTGCGCAAGGATGTGACAGCGAAATGCTATGGCGGCGACGCGACGCGCAAGCGCAAATTGCTCGACAAGCAGAAAGCCGGCAAACAGCGTATGCGCCAGTTCGGCAAAGTCGAGATCCCGCAGGAAGCCTTTGTCGCGGCGCTGCGCATGGATGGCGACTAGTCCCTGTCGCGCCTTTGCCGGGCTTACGACAAGGGCTTGCCCAGGCTGGCCCGCGCTTCGACGGCATAGCCCAGGGCGCGATAAAACGCGATCACCGCCGCGTTTGAGGCCCGGACCTGCAGATTGATTTTCGGGCAGCCGATTGCTTTCAAGCCGTGTTCGGCCTGCTGCATCAGTTGCGAGGCCAATCCCTGACGCCGGGCATCAGGATGAACTGCGAGTTTGTGGATCCAGCCGCGGACACCGTCAAAGCCCGCGACAATGGTGCCAATGACCCGCCCCTGATGCACCGCCACATAAAACAACTCCGGCTGAACCATGCGCTTGCGGGCAATCACATCTGCAGGCCGGTTCCATGCCGCCTCGCCAGGGAAGACCTCGTCCCAAAGCGCGATCACGCCAGCTTCATCGTCTGGCTGATAGGCGCGGATGTCGGCGGTGGGGACCAATACTGCCGCCTCACAGCCCGAGAACGCGCTTGGCGATGATGTTCTTCTGGATTTCATTGGTGCCGCCATAAATGCTCTGGGCGCGGGCACCGAAAAAGGTCGACACGCCCGGCGCGGCATAAGCGGCATGGCCGGACCAGTCCGGGCTGACGCTGTCGTCAAACTTGCGCAGGCCGTGCGCGGCCGCGACATCGAGATAGAGCGTGGTGATCTGCTGCGCGGTTTCCGTCGCCAGCACTTTGATGATTGACGCTTCCTTGCCCGGGCTGCCGCCATCCTTCACGGCTGAGAGCACGCGCAGCACTGTCATTTCCAGCCCGTCCACAGCCATGTCGGCCTCAGTCAGTTTGCGGGCAAAGGCCTCGTCATCGATCAGCTTGGCATTGCCGCCGGTCGGCTCGGCGGTTGCAAGTGCACGGATATGCCGGAGTTGTTTGCGCTTGCCCCCGATCCGGGCATAAGAGGTGCGCTCGAAGCCCAGCAAATACTGGCTATAGGTCCAGCCTTTGCCAGCTTCGCCGATGCGATAATCGACCGGCACCCGGACATTTTCGAAACTCACCATGTTCAGGACATGCTTGCCATCAATGGTGATGATCGGCGCCAGCGTCACACCCGGTCGATCCATCTCGCAGCAAATAAAGCTGATGCCGAGCTGTTTCTTGGCTTCCTTGGACGTCCGCGCCAGCAGGAAGATCCAATCGGCATGCTGCGCCGCACTGGTCCAGATCTTGGTGCCGTTGAGGATGTAGTCGTCGCCATCGCGCTTGGCCGAGAATTGCAGCGAAGCGAGGTCCGAGCCGCTATCTGGCTCGCTATAGCCCTGGGCCCAGCCGAGCGAACCGTCGCGCGTGCCTGGCAGCCATTTCTGCTTCTGCGCCTCAGACCCGAATGTATAGATGATCGGCCCGACATAGATCACCCCCATCGGGGTCACCGTCGGCACCCCGGCGCGCTCCAGCTCCTCATCAAAAATATATTGCTGTTCAAGGCTCCAGCCAGGGCCGCCATGCTCTTGCGGCCAGGCGCTGGCGAGCCAGCCTTTGGCGCCCAGCGCCATTTCGGATGTGCGGACTTGCTCGGTCGTCAGACTGGCGCCAGTGGCGACCTTGGCGCGAATATCCTGCGGATACTCCGTCTCGAAGAAAGCGCGCACCTCGGCGCGAAACGGCTCAAGGGCGGGATTAGATGAAAGATCCATAGTGTCAGTTTAGGCGCTGGTTACGGTCTGGAAAAGGGTTCCCACGGGTGATCTGAGATACTGAGATAAGGAATTAATTCACTCAATTGTGAGATCCGTTTGCCTGCGCCTACCGTAAAGAGAGGCTGGTAACATGTGGAATTCGCCATTATGTACCGTCTATCGCCCTGAGGGTATAAACTCCGGGCGGGCGTTAAGTCCTTATCTGGCAGGGTCCGTGAATGGTTCGCTCCGGGTACGGCTCGACCTCCGTCCCTCAGACTAAGGAAACTGCATATGGCCATGGATGCCATCACCCCTGAAAATCAAATCACCGGCGACGCCGAAATCGTGCGTCCAAGCATGGAAGAAGCCATGGACGCGGTCCGTACCCTGCTCGCATGGGCAGGCGACGATCCACGCCGGGAAGGCCTGATCGACACGCCCAAGCGCGTGGTCAAAGCCTATCAAGAGTTTTTTGCTGGTTACGAAATGGACCCAGTGAAGGAATTGTCGCGCACATTCGAGGACGTGCAGGGCTATGACGATATCGTCATGCTGAAAGACATTGATGTGGAAAGTCATTGTGAACACCACATGGTGCCGATCCTGGGCAAGGCGCATGTCGCTTACATGCCGACTCAACGGGTAGTCGGGATTTCCAAGATTGCCCGCGTGGTCGAGATTTTCGGTAAGCGCCTGCAAACCCAGGAAACCATGACCGCTCAAGTCGCTGACTGCATCACTGATGCGCTGCAGCCGGCCGGTGTCGCCGTGTTGATTGACGCCAAGCACCAATGCATGACGACGCGCGGAATTCACCACAAGAATGTCGCCACAGTCACGACCCAGTTTACCGGCGTATTCAAGACCGATCAGGACCTGCGCAACCGCTTCCTGCGCTTCGCCGGACAATAAACATCATGCTGCCCTTGGCAGCACGGCAACTCGCCATTAACCATAACAGCGTCGTCGGAAACTCCGGCGACGTTAATTTTTTGGGAGGATGGCCAAATGAAGAAGTTTTTTGCAGCAGCTATCGCGGCTGGATTCATCGCGGCGCCGGCTTTTGCGGCGTCGATCACCATTTCGTTCGCAGACAATGATGGCACCACAGCCGAATGGACCTTTGATGGCGAAGGCACCGCCACCAGCGGCGAAATTACCACGTCCTATACCTGGGACGAAGAGGCCAAGACCCTCTGCGCCGAGGTTCCGGAGCAAGGCGAGGTTTGCGCAACCTTTGACGGCGTCGCCGAGGCGGTTGGCGAAAGCGCCGGGTACACCCTGTCGACCGGCGGGGCTGGCACCGCGACCATCACGGCGATGGAAGAATAGCGCCGGATCATTTCCCGACGAGCACAGCCCGGACCTTGGCGTCCGGGCTTTTTCTTGACTTGCGCCCGGATCAAGATTATTGATTATCAATAAGAAGGAGTCCTCCCATGCACGCAGAAATCGTTCGTCTGGGCCTACATCAGGTCGACATCAAGGTCGTCAATGGCGACAGCATGCATGTGCTGCAATGGCGACGCAATCTGCTCTGGGACGAGGTCCTTCTCAATGGCAAGCGCCAAGCCCACTCATCCGGTTTTATGGGACGCGAAAAGGTCTATGGTCTGATCTTTGGCGCCGACGCGAATGGCCAGGGCGGCACCCAGGTCATGCTGCTGCTCGACCCGCGCACCGAGCAAGGCAATTGGGGCCATGCCGATCAGCGGATCAGCGGCATTCGCCTGGAATCCAAGGATGGTCCGATCGTGTCTTACGGCACGCTCGACCCGCAAGCCCTGCAGAAACCTGCCACCTTCGCTGACTGGATGAAGAAGACAATGGGCATGGAGTGGGGCAGCTAGACAAGGCACGCGCCCTGATGCGGAAATCAGATCCCAAAAAAAGGGCCGAGCAATGTGCTCGGCCCTGCTTGTTTGGTCTCGGACAAACCTGATCAGCGACCGCTGACCAGTGGACCTTTGAGCACATAAGTATTGTCGCGCGCGGCCACCAGGACATCGAGATAAGCGGTGTCAGCGCCGCGGATCGTGGTGAAGCTCACACGCGGCATGCTGGAACGGGCCAGCATTTCGCCGGAATTGGCATCCGAGAGCCCCCAGGCCACGACCTGACGATCGCGATCGGACAGGCTGGCGCGCAGCGACTGGGCACCGGTCGCACTGACCGGAATGGCACGTTCAAGATCGCCTTCAGCGGCGGCGAAGACCTGGACGACATAATATTGGCCGGCCTCTTCGACCACGGCGACGCCAATATCGGTGAAGGTTGGCCGGAGCATATTGTCCTGATTGAGCTGGTCACGCTTGATACTGTTATGCACTTCGAGCGTACCGTCGGCAGAACGCGCCACCGCGACGTTCGAACCTGAAGCCCCGACCAGCATGGTCCGGTCAAAAGCCCGGATCCGGTGCAGATGGTCGCGTCCTTCGAGATCAGCGTGCGCGGCATAGATTCGCGCTGACATGTCGAGCGCATGCGCGGCGGCGGCCATGTCGAGCGAGGCGCGGCGATTGAGCGGCACAAGACCGTTCGCGGCGCGCTCGGCATTGATCTCGTCCACGAGGCCATCGGCGAACGCGGCATCAAGATTTGTCGCCTGATCAACGCAGGTCGACGCCTCAGCAACATAGGTGGCGAGGTTCGCAGAATACCCGTTGTCGAGACTACAGATCGCTTCTCCCGCGGTGGCCGGGCCTGATAGTGCTGCTCCTCCAGCGGCCGCGACAGCCAGCAGCAGGGAGGATTTTAGTGTGTCATATTTTTGTAACATTACTGTCATTTACGGTATGTGACAGTTCTGTGTCAACGATTATTTGTCCGGAATCGGATTAACTTTTATCCTGAACCGGACATTTATCAATAAAGAAAGCCGCCCCCATCGGGAGCGGCTTTCCGGTAATGGTCTGTATTGAAGAGAGAAACTGGCCTAGCTGGCTTCTTTCTCAACCTCTTTTCCGGTTTCCTGATCGATGTTTTTCATCGACAGGCGAACCTTACCGCGATCGTCAAAGCCCATGAGTTTGACATAGACTTGCTGGCCTTCGGAGACGACGTCTTTCGGGTGACCAACGCGCTCGTTCGCCATTTGCGACACGTGCACCAGGCCATCCTTCGGGCCGAAGAAATTCACGAAGGCACCGAAATCCTTGATCGAGACCACTTTGCCTTCATAGATTTCGCCAACTTCCGGCTCGGCAACGATCTCCTTGATCATTTGCAGGGCCTTGTCGATGCTTTCGCGATCGGTGGCTGACACCTGAACCGTGCCATCATCATCGATGTTCACCTTGGCGCCGGACTCATCAACGATGCCGCGGATGACTTTACCGCCAGAGCCGATGACTTCGCGGATCTTGTCTTCTGGAACCTTGATGATTTCCATTTGCGGCGCATTGTCAGCAAGCTGATCACGCACCGTGTCGAGCCCCTTGGCCATTTCGCCGAGAATATGAGCGCGACCGCCTTTGGCCTGCTCCAGCGCGGTTTCCATGATCTCTTTGGTGATGCCGGCAATCTTGATGTCCATCTGCAAGCTGGTCAGGCCCTTTTCAGTGCCAGCCACCTTGAAATCCATGTCGCCGAGGTGATCCTCGTCGCCGAGAATGTCAGACAGGACCGCAATGCCATCCTCATCCTTGATCAGCCCCATCGCAATGCCTGAGACCGGGCGCTTCAGCGGCACCCCAGCATCCATCATCGCCAGGGAACAGCCACACACGGTCGCCATCGAGGACGAACCATTGGATTCAGTGATCTCAGAGACCATGCGGATGGTGTAAGGAAAGTCCTCATGCTCTGGCAGAACCGCACGCAGCGCCCGCCAGGCGAGCTTGCCGTGACCGGTTTCGCGGCGGCTGGTGCCGCCCATCCGGCCAGCTTCACCGACAGAGTATGGCGGGAAATTATAATGCAGCAGGAATTTCTCTTTGCGGGTGCCGTCGAGACCATCGATGAATTGCTCATCATCGCTGGTGCCGAGGGTGGCCACACAGATCGCCTGGGTTTCACCGCGAGTGAACAGGGCCGAGCCATGTGTGCGCGGCAGGAAGCCAGCTTCGGCCAGGATCGGGCGAACCTGATCCAGCGCGCGACCATCGATCCGTTTGCCGGTCTTGATGATGTCGCCGCGAACGACTTTCGCTTCTGCCTTTTTGAAGGCCGACTTGAACACATTGGCGTCCATGCCGTCTTCATTCTCTTCCGTCGCAACCAGCTCAGCTGCGGCTTTTTCGCGGGCTTCGCCAACCGCCGCCTGACGCTCCAGCTTTTCAGTGATCTGATAGGCTTTGGAGAGATCCTTGCCGACCAGTTTCTGGATCGCCGAGAGCTCGTCTGACAGATCTTCTGCTTCGAACTCGAACGGCTCTTTTGCTGCAGCTTCCGCCAGCTTGATGATCGCATCGATGACCGGCTGCATGGCGTCGTGACCGGCCATGACTGCGCCGAGCATGACATCTTCAGACAGCTCTTTGGCTTCAGATTCTACCATCATCACGGCGTCTGCAGTGCCCGCAACCACCAGATCGAGCTCGGACTCTTCCAGCTCTTCGACGGTTGGGTTGATGACATAACCGCCATCCTTGTAACCGACACGGGCAGCGCCGATTGGGCCCATGAACGGGGCGCCAGACAGAACCAGGGCCGCAGAGGCGCCGATCATGCCGAGAATGTCCGGATCGTTTTCCAGGTCATAAGAGATCGCAGTCAGGACGACCTGAACCTCGTGCTTGAACCCGTCGACGAAAAGTGGACGGATCGGACGGTCGATCAGGCGAGATGTCAGCGTCTCTTTTTCTGTCGGGCGTCCTTCACGCTTGAAGAAGCCGCCTGGAATACGGCCTGAAGCGTAGTATTTTTCCATATAGTTGACGGTCAGTGGGAAGAAGTCCTGTCCAGGTTTGGCTTCTTTGGCATAGACCGCGGTCGCCAGGACCGTCGTGTCGCCATAAGACACCATTACAGCGCCGTCGGCTTGGCGGGCGACTTGGCCCGTTTCGATTTTCAGCGTCCGGCCGGCCCATTCCAGCGAGACTGAGTGCTTATCAAACATACGTTTTGCTTTCTTTCATACATACGAAAAGCCCGCCTCAGCCAAATGCCGGGCGGGCTGTTTTTGAGAGCCTAGCGGCGGATGCCGAGCTCCCCGATGAGCGTCTGGTAACGCTCTTCATTTTTTCTCTTCACATAGTCGAGAAGTTTGCGTCGGGTGGCGACCATCGCCAAAAGTCCGCGGCGCGAGTGATTATCTTTCTTATTGTCCTTGAAGTGCTCGGTCAGATTGTTGATCCGTTCAGTCAGGATCGCGACCTGGACTTCAGGGCTGCCCGTATCACCTTTGGTGCGGGCAAATTTCTTGATCAGTTCAGCTTTACGCTCTGCAGTGATCGACATCGGCATACTTTCATTTATCGCCTTGCGGCGGGTTACAGATTTGGCCGTTCTGGCCAGAGTTTTGAGGGAGGGCGGCGCCGGTTCAGCCGCGTCCGGGATGTCGTCCAGACAGGCTAGAGAAGCGCTTAGCTCGCAACAAAGCGGGCATGTCGCACATTTGGTTGCATTTGGAAAGGGCTGGATCGCTGTCAGCAAGCCCCCAGCCTGATTGTCCCAGGCCTGCTGCATATGGTCCTGGATCAAGCCCGGGATAATCGGGGCGAATTACAGCCCCGCCGCCTGCAACGCCTCGGCTTGCGCGGCCCCCAGCGCGGCTTCGCTGAACCCCTCCAGGCTTTGTTCAAACAGGCGGTGATAATTCAGCTCCGCGCCAAGCCGCAAATAGGCCGCGCCGAGACCAATCGCAGCGCGGTCCATGAATACAAATTCGCGCGGGATCGTCACCGGCCCTTTCTCTTTTAACAGCTTGCGGACGGCAAAGGCTTCCTTGCGACCATATTCACCTGGCTTGATCCCATCCGCGACGCTGCGCACCCGATCATCGAGCAACGGTCCATAGATAAATTTCGCCCAGATGCTCAACACTTCGACGAGCTCGGTGGTCAGCCCCTGGAACCCCCATTTCTCGAACGCGGCATAGACCGCATCAAAATCATCCGCGAGCAAGCCGCGATACAGGTCAACCACGCCGGCCACGAAGCCCGGCGGGAAGATGCGGATACAGCCGAAATCAAGCAGGTTCAGCGCCGCGCCGTCCTGTGTCACCTGATAATTGCCGAGGTGCGGATCGCCGTGGATCACTGCCGCGCCGGTAAACGGTCGCCACCAGGTCCAGAACAGGTTCTGGGCAATATTGTTGCGCACCTCCTGCGCCGCCGTTTCATAGTCGCTGAGGCGGTCACCGGACACCCAGCTCATCGTCAATAAGCGGTCCGTGCTGAGCTCCGGCACGAGTTCCGGCACCGTGACAAAATCCGCATCGCGCAGCAGGTGCTGGTAAAGCGCGATATGTTTGGCCTCGCGCGCATAATCGAGTTCCTCGCGCAGCCGGTCTGTAATCTCGTCGACCATTTCGCTCGGATCAATCGAGCCATCGAGGCGCTTGAATGTGCCAAGCAAGAGCTTGAGCTGGCCGAGATCACTTTCCACCGCCGAAGTCATGTCCGGATATTGCAGTTTGCAGGCGACCTCGCGGCCATCCGGCAGGGTGGCGCGGTGCACCTGGCCGAGACTCGCCGCATGGGCGGCTTCCTTGCCAAACGCAGCAAACCGGCTTTGCCAGTCGGGGCCGAGCTCGGCCCGCATGCGCCGCCGCACGAACGGCCAGCCCATGGCCGGAGCCTGCGCCTGCAGCTGGCTCAGCTCTTCTGCATATTCGGCTGGCAGAAAGTCCGGGATGGTCGAGACCATCTGCGCCACTTTCATCAGCGGCCCCTTGGATTTGCCGAGCGCCGCGGCCAGCGCCTTGGCAATCCGTTCATCGCCTTTCTCACCGCCAAACATGGCATTGGCGGCGAAGGTCAGCCCGGCGCCAGAGAGATTGGTGCCGACTTTCACGGTCCGCCCTATGCGCGCCGACAGGCGGTTGCGTTCCGGGTCTTGTTGCGGGTCCGGGCGATCAGTCATGCGTCAGATGTAGCCGCTTTGTCAGCAATGTCATCGCGGCAAGATGAAGTATCTGCCCGGCGCCTGACCCAATCCAGCGCAAACATACGCCTCTTGGGATAGGAACAAGGATTCAAGCCCGCCATGAGACACCTCCTCCAAACCATCGCCTTTGCCCTCCTCGCAGCCTGGTCCGCCGCCGCCATGTCAGCTCAGGAGACACGCCTCAAGGCGGTGCAAATCATGGATCCATCTGGGTTCGAAAAACCGCTGGTCGCGGCAAGCTCTGTCATCCCGGCCGACTGGACCAGCCAGGGCGGGATTGTCTGGAACCTTCAAGGTGAATGTCAGCGCGGCTTTCAGATGAACTGGAACGCGACATCGCCAGACGGAAAGTCTGCGATCAGCATACTGCCCACACAGGCCTGGCGGAGCAATTCAATCGGCCTGCCGATTCCGCAGGACTGCATCCCCGGTTATTTCGAAAATGCCGAGCAATTCGTCCGGGCCTTCGTGCAACAGCATACCGATGGTAGTGTCCTGGAAGTCCATCGCGATCAGACCGTCGTGGCCGCCTTGGCCCCGCTGAATTACGAGGTGCCCGGCGATCCTCATACGAGGTCATGGACGGACTTTATCAGCGCCCACGTGGCTTACACGGAAAACGGCGAGAACATGCAGGCCGTGATGACAATGATGACCCTGCACACCCATTCGGTGAGCGGGCACAGCTTCGGCGCGCCGATGCAGCAAGCCTATGGCGCCGCCTTGATGCTGACCATCTTTTCCGCCCCGGAAGCCGAGTTCGATGCGCGGCTCGGAGAGTTTCACCTGTTTGCCAGCAATTATCGCCCAGGACCTGAATGGGAGGCGAAGATCGCCGCGTACAATCTCAAGATGAGCGGCATTGCCGCCGAGGGCGCCAAGGATCGATCGAAGATCATGTCCAATACCTATTCGGATATATCCGACAGCTCGATGGCCTCCTGGCGCAAGCGAAACGCGATGTCAGACACCGGACAACGCGAAACAAGCGAAATGATCCGCGAGGTCGAAACCTATGGCGCGAATACAAGTTCCGGTCAGATCGATCTGCCCTTCGGCTATGACAATGCCTGGCAGATGCCTGATGATACTTTCATCGTCACCAATGATGCCTTTTTCGAACCTGCCGACGGAACCCGGTTGAAACCCCTCAACTAGAGAATCTGGGCCGGCTCAGTTTCCCCCTGCCCATTGCAGACTGATGCCTCTATATTCTCGTTATGTCCCAAACGAATCGCCCTTCGATCAGCCAGATGGCCGCCGCGAAAGCGCCGGTTGCCCAGACCGATGCTGATTACCTGGACGGACTGAACCCGGAACAGACCGAAGCGGTGTTGACGACCGAAGGGCCGCTGCTGGTTCTGGCCGGCGCCGGGACTGGCAAGACCCGGGTGCTGACGACGCGGCTGGCGCATATCATCGCCTCTGGCCTTGCTTATCCGAGCCAGACGCTGACCGTTACCTTCACCAACAAGGCCGCCCGCGAAATGCGCGAGCGCGCGCTGAAGCTGACGGGAGAGGCCGGCGAAGGCCTGCGCTGGCTCGGCACGTTCCATTCGATTTCGGCGCAGATCCTGCGCCGGCATGCAGAGCTTGTCGGCTTGAAATCCAGCTTCACCATCATCGATACCGATGACCAGGTTCGCCTCTGCAAACAGATCATCGAGGCCGAGAATATCGATCCGAAACGCTGGACGCCGCGCTATCTTGCCGGCCTGATCGATGGCTGGAAGAACCGGGCCTTGCTGCCAGACAAAGTGCCTGCGGACGAGGCCTATCAGTTCGCGGATGGCAAAGGTATCAAATGCTATGAGACCTATCAGAACCGTCTGAAAGTCCTGAATGCCTGTGATTTCGGTGACCTGCTGATCCACAATATTACCGTGTTCCAGAACAATCCGGACCTGCTGGCCGACTTCCATCGCAAATTCAAATACATTCTGGTCGATGAGTATCAGGATACCAATGTCGCCCAATATCTCTGGCTGCGCCTGCTCGCGCAAGGCAATGCCAACATTTGCTGCGTCGGTGACGATGACCAGTCCATCTATGGCTGGCGCGGGGCGGAAGTGGACAATATCCTGCGCTTTGAGAAGGATTTCCCTGGCGCCAAAGTCATCCGCCTGGAACGCAATTACCGGTCAACCGAACCGATCCTGGCGGCGGCCTCTGCGGTCATCTCCCACAATAAGGGCCGACTCGGCAAAACCCTGTTTGTCGGCGGCGACTGGGCCGGCGATCCGGACGCCGAGAAGGTCCAGGTACGCGGCCTGTGGGATGGCGAAGCCGAAGCCCGGATGATTTGCGACGAAATCGAAGCCTGGGCCGCGCGCGGCGGCAAGCACCGCTATGAGGACTGCGCCATTCTTGTGCGCGCGTCGTGGCAAATGCGCTTGTTTGAAGAGCGCCTGATCATTCTCGGCATCCCGTATCGCGTGATTGGCGGCCCGCGCTTCTTCGAACGCGCCGAGATCCGTGATGCCATGGCCTATTTGCGGCTGATCCGCTCGACTGATGATGACCTTGCCTTCGAACGCGTGGTTAATCAGCCAAAGCGCGGCGTCGGCAATACCACGGTGCAGAAGCTGCAGCGTTATGCCCGCGATGATGGCCGCAGCCTGTTCACGCTGACACCGATGGTCTTGCAGACCGATGAGATCAAAGGCCCTGGCAAGCGCGGTCTCAATACGTTCATCGACCAGATCAATCTTTGGCGCGATCGCCACAATAATGGCATGAGCCATACTGAACTGGTACAGGTCATCCTGGACGAGTCCGGCTATACTGACATGCTGCAAAAGGATCGCAGCCCGCAAGCACAGACCCGGCTCGACAATCTGAAGGAGCTGATCAATGCGATGGGCGAATTCGACAATCTGACCGGCTTCCTGGAACATGTCGAACTGGTCATGGATGCAGGCGGCAATTCAGATGGCGACGAGGTCCAGATCCTCACCCTGCACGGGGCCAAGGGCCTGGAATGGCCGCTGGTCTTCCTGCCGGGCTGGGAAGAGGAAGTCTTCCCGTCACGCCGGAGCCTTGATGAAAGCGGCATGAAAGGCCTCGAGGAAGAACGCCGTCTCGCTTATGTCGGCATCACCCGGGCGCGAGAGGTCTGCCGCATCTCCTTTGTCGCCAATCGCCAGATATTCGGGCGCTGGCAATCGGTCTTGCCGAGCCGCTTCGTCGACGAGCTGCCACACGAACATGTCGAGGCCGAAGCTGAGACCGGCTATTCCTCTCTTCCGGGCGGTGAGGATGGCTTTACCGGCACAGTCGAGGATCTCGGCGAACGCAGTGCTTACAATTCTCCGGGCTGGAAACGTCTGAAAGAGAATGCCGGGAGGTATGATTCAGGCCCCGTGATTGACGGCAAGGCGACCCTGGTCGCCTCGGAAACCGGCCATTCCGGTTTCAAGCTGAACCAGCGCGTATTCCACGAAAAGTTCGGATATGGCAAAGTCATGGATGCCAATGGCACCAAACTCACTGTCGCGTTCGAGAAGGCGGGCCTCAAGAAAGTGATCTCAACTTTCGTCGTGGCGGCCTGACCAGCGATGAAACTCGATGCAGTCGTCATCGGCGCCGGCGTGATCGGCCTCGCTTGCGCGCGGGCGCTGGCGCTGCAAGGTCGCGAGGTGGTGCTGATCGAGCGCAGCGGCGCCATTGCCGAGCAAACCTCTGCCCGTAATTCAGAAGTCATCCATGCCGGGCTGTACTATCCGACGGGTTCGAACAAAGCGCGGTTCTGCATTGAGGGACGGCGCCTGCTCTATGCCTATCTCGATGCGCGCAAGATCGACCATCGCAAATGCGGCAAGCTGATTGTCGCCAGCGGCGCGGTGGAAGAGGCGCGCCTCAGCACGCTCGCGTCTCAGGCGGACGCGAATGGGGTCGAGGGCCTACGCCGGCTCACCGGCGCTGAAGCCCGGGCGCTGGAGCCAGACTTGCCAGAGACGATCAGCGCCGCGCTGCTTTCGGCCGAGACCGGCATCCTCGACAGCCATGGCTTCTATTTCTCGCTGCTTGGAGATATCGAAGCCGCAGGCGGCACAGTGGCATATCACAGCGAGGTCGTGTCTGGTCGCTTGGGCGGGGCCGGTGTGCAACTCTCCATTCGCGGCGAGGATGCTTTTGACGTGGACGCGGCCACAGTCATCAACGCGGCCGGCCTGCAGGCGATCCGGGTTGCCGCGGCGATTGAAGGCCCACATGTGGCCGGTTTGCCCGCGGCGCGGTTCGCCAAGGGTCATTATTTCTCGGTTTCAGGCAAGACGCCGTTTCGCCGCCTGATCTATCCGCTGCCAAATCAAGCTGGCCTTGGCACGCATCTCACCCTGGACCTTACCGGGCGGGCGCGCCTCGGACCGGATGTGGCCTGGTTGCCAGAGGGCGCTGATGAGCCGTTTGATTATGCCGTGCCAGAGACGCTCGCGGCGCAGTTTCATCGCGCTGCAAAAGCGTTCTGGCCGGGCCTCCGCCTCGACCAGCTGTCCCCGGACTATGCTGGCCTGCGCCCGAAGCTTGTCGGGCCCGGGCAAGCGCCGGCAGATTTCATGATTCAGGCTGCAGCAAGCGGGCGCCTGATCAACCTGTTCGGGATAGAGAGCCCGGGGCTGACCTCAGCGCTGGCAATTGGCGCGCATGTGGCGCGGATAACGTCTTAGTGCTTCGTCGCTTCGTCTTCGCCGCTAATATCGTCCCAGAATTTCTTGACGCGGCCCATAAAGCCTTCTGATTCCGGATTGCAGTCCTTGCCGGAGCAATCGCAAAATTCGCGCAGGATCTCTTTCTGGCGAGCTGAGAGATTGCGCGGGGTTTCAACGAACATTTCGATATATAGATCACCGGTCTGGTGATTGCCGCGCAGGCTTGGCATGCCTTTGCCGCGCAGGCGCAGTTTGCGACCGGTTTGGGCGCCTTCCGGCACTGTGACGCGGGCACGGCCACCATCAATGGTCGGAATTTCAACTTCGCCGCCCAGCGCCGCGCAGACTATGGAGACCGGTGTGCGGCAATACAGGTTCGGACCATCGCGTTCGAAAATATCGTGCTCATCAACATTGACGAAGATATAGAGATCGCCCTTCGGGCCGCCTTGCGTCCCGGGTTCGCCTTCGCCAGACAGGCGGATGCGCATGCCGGATTCGACCCCGGCCGGGATTTTCACCGATAGCTGGCGGTCTTCCTGAACCTGGCCTGCGCCGCGGCAGGTCTTGCATGGCTTTGCGATCACCTGACCCTTGCCGCCGCAACGGCCACAGGTGCGCTCCATGGTGAAGAAGCCCTGCTGCGCCCGGACGCGGCCAGCGCCCTGACAGGTCGGGCAGGTTTCCGGGCTGGTGCCTGGCTCTGCCCCGGAGCCGTCACAGGTGCCGCAATCGACCGCGGACGGCACATTGATCTGGGTTTCCTTGCCGTGAAAGGCCTCTTCCAGAGAGATGTCCATATCATAGCGCAAATCGGCGCCGCGCTGCGGTCCGCCGCGCCGACGGCCGCCGCCAAACGGGTTGCCGCCAAAGACCTGGCTGAAAATGTCCTGGAAGATATCGTTCGGGTCACCGCCGCCAAACGGATTGCCACCGCCGCCGCCCATACCGTTTTCGAAGGCGGCATGCCCGAAGCGGTCATAAGCGGCTTTCTTTTCCGGATCCGACAGCACGGCATAAGCCTCGCCGACTTCCTTGAACATGGCCTCGGCTTCAGCATCATCCGGGTTCTGGTCCGGGTGATATTTCATCGCAAGTTTGCGATAGGCGCTTTTCAGCGCCTTCTCATCTGCATTTCGGTCAACGCCGAGCACGTCATAGTAATCGCGTTTGCTCATCTAGACGGGTACCTGTTTTCTCACTCATTCGCCCGCCAAGGTGGGGAGGTCCGCGCCGAAGTGCAAGGCCTGAAACTGCGTGCCTAACTGGCCTTTTTCTGCTCTGTTTCACCAAAGACACGCTCAGCGATCTCTTTTGGCACAATCATCAGCGTTTCACTGAGTGTGTGCGCCCAGTTCTTGAGCAGATCACCAGCGCGTTGCGAGCCTGTCCGTTCATGGTGAATCTCGATCATCGTCTTGAACACATCCATGTGTTTCTGGTCCATGTCGGCGAGCGCATACCAGTCAATGGCGTCAGGATTAGCGACTTGCTCAAACTGCTTGTCCGGATCCCAGATATAAGCGATGCCGCCCGTCATCCCGGCGCCGAAATTGTCGCCAATCGACCCGAGAATGGCGACCCGGCCGCCAGTCATGTACTCGCAGCCATTGGCGCCGCAGCCTTCAACCACAGCTTCTGCACCGGAATTGCGGACCGCAAAGCGCACACCGGCCTGTCCGGCGGCGTAAAGATTGCCGCTGGTCGCGCCATACAGGCAGGTATTGCCGATAATCGTATTATCGCCGCCGGCATAAGATGCACTGGCTGGCGGACGCAGCTGAATGGTCGCCCCGGAAAGCCCCTTGCCGACATAATCATTGGCATCGCCGATCACGTCGAGCAGCAAGCCCTGGGTCGAGAAGGCCCCAAGCGATTGGCCAGCACTGCCGGTCAGGCGCACATGCAGGCGGCCTTCCGGTAAGGCCCGCTCGCCAAACTTGCGAACAATCGCAGAGCTCGCCCGGGCACCGATGGAGCGCTGAACGTTTTGCACTTCATAGGTCAGCTGCATCTTCTCGCCACGGGCAAAGAATGGCTCACCATCACGCAGGATTTGCGCATCCAGCGTATCTGGCACCTGTTCACGGCGCTCGGGCTGATACTCGATCGCTGTGGCCGTATCGACCTGGACCAGCAAGGGGTTGAGGTCGAGATCATCAAGGTGCGGCGCGCCGCGCGAAACCTGAGCCAGAAGATCGGTCCGGCCGATTGCCTCATCCAGCGAATTGAGGCCAAGCGAGGCCAGGATGCGGCGCACATCCTCGGCGATGAAGCTCATCAGATTGATGACCTTGTCAGCGGTTCCGGTGAACTTTGCCCGCAGGGATTCATCCTGCGTGCAGACGCCGACCGGGCAGGTATTGGAGTGACACTGGCGCACCATGATACAGCCCATGGCGACCAGGGACGCTGTACCGATGCCATATTCCTCCGCTCCGAGCATGGCGGCGATGACAATGTCCCGGCCGGTGCGCAGACCGCCATCAGTGCGCAGCGTGACCTTGTCGCGAAGATTGTTAAGGCTGAGCACCTGATGCGCTTCTGCCAGTCCCATTTCCCAGGGCAGGCCGGCATATTTGATACTGGTCTGCGGCGAAGCACCAGTGCCCCCGACCCCGCCTGCAATCAGGATGATATCGGCCTTGGCCTTGGCCACACCAGCAGCAACCGTGCCGACGCCGGACTGGGCGACAAGCTTCACGCAGACGCGGCAATCGGGATTGATCTGCTTCAGGTCATAGATCAGCTGCGCCAGATCCTCGATCGAGTAGATATCATGATGCGGCGGCGGGCTGATCAGGGTCACGCCTGGGGTCGCATGCCGGTTCTTGGCAATGAATTCAGTGACCTTGAAGCCAGGCAGCTGTCCGCCTTCCCCTGGCTTGGCGCCTTGGGCGACTTTGATCTCTACCTCGCGGCAATTGTTGAGATATTCTGCCGTCACGCCAAATCGGCCCGAGGCGACCTGTTTGACGGCAGAATTCATATTGTCGCCATTTGGCAGCGGCCGATAGCGCTCGCGTACTTCGCCGCCTTCGCCGGACACGGACTTGGCACCGATGCGATTCATGGCGACATTCAGCGTGCCGTGCGCTTCAGGACTGAGCGCCCCGAGCGACATGCCGGGGGTAACAAAGCGCTTGCGGATTTCATTCACGGACTGGACCCGCTCCAGTGGTTCGACCGGACCAGCGGGTTTGAAGTCGAGCAGGTCGCGCAGCTGGATTGGCTGTTCGCGATTATTCACAGCAGCGGCGTATTTCTCGAACAGATCATACTCGCCGCGATCACAGGCGGCTTGCAGCATGTGGATCAGGTTGCCATCCAGTGCGTGCGGCTCGGACCGGGCACGCAGGCGATAGAAGCCGCCAACCGGCAGGGCCACGACATCTTCATCGAACGCGTCTTCGTGACGGGTCACCGCATTCTCTTCCAGACCGGCAAGGCCAAGGCCGGAAATGCGGCTGGACAGGCCTGGAAAATAGTCTGCAACCAAGGCGCGGGACAGGCCAAGCGCCTCAAAATTATAGCCGCCGCGATAAGACGAAATCACCGAAATACCCATCTTCGACATGATCTTGAGCAGACCTGCCTCGATCGCTTGCTTGAAGTTCAGGACCGCCTCGCCAATCGAGATATCGCCGAGCAGCCCGCGCGCATGACGCTCAGCAATCGCGTCCTGGGCGAGATAGGCATTCACACAAGTCGCCCCGACGCCGATCAGCACTGCAAAATAGTGCGTGTCGATGCATTCGGCAGACCGCACGGTCAGCGAGCAGAAGGTCCGCAGACCTTGAGCGACCAGATGCGAGTGGACCGCGCCGGTGGCGAGGATCATCGGAATGGCGACATGTGTGTCACCCTGGTTTTCATCCGTGAGCACAATGTGCTCGCGGCCAGCACGGACCGCATCCTCGGCGTCCTGGCGGATCCGCGCCAAGGCCTGTTTCAGCGCCCGTCCGTCGCCATTGGCGGCATCGAGTTCGAAGGTACAATCAATCACCTGGACACTATCGCCAAGCATGTCATTCAGGCGCGCATACATGCCGGTCGAGAGGACCGGGCTTTCCAGCACGAACACATCCTGCTGGGTCTTGTCAGTGGCCAGGACATTGCCGAGATTCTTGAACCGCGTTTTCAAGCTCATCACCCGGTCTTCGCGCAATGGATCGACCGGCGGATTGGTCACCTGGCTGAAATTCTGGCGGAAGAAATGGCTGAGCGGGCGGAACTGTTCGGACAGCACAGCAACCGGGCTGTCATCGCCCATGGACCCGATGGCTTCCTTGCCGTTCTCGGCCATCGGCGCGAGGATCAGCTCGAGCGTTTCCAGCGTGAAACCGGAGACTTTCTGGCGGCGCAGCAATTGCTCGGTTTCAAACAGGCGGGGCTCGGGTCCCGGACCGATCTCAGGGTCGAGATCGCGGACATTTTCAAGCCATTTCTCATACGGGTGTTCGTCCGCAAGCTCGTCGACGATTTCCTTGTGCTCGTAGAATTTGCCGGTTTCCAGGTCCGCCGCAATCATGCCGCCAGCCTGAACATGGCCGCGGCGCACGACATCATGGCCGGAGAGCGGGCACATGCCGGTCTCTGAGCCCACGGCCAGAATACCATCGCCGGTCAGCGCATAACGCAGCGGTCGCAGGCCATTGCGGTCAAGACCCGCCACAGCCCAGCGGCCATCATAGGCGCAGACCGCCGCTGGCCCGTCCCAGGGCTCCATCACTGAATTGCAATAAGCATATAGCGCCGCATGCTTTTCCGGCATGATCGAGGCGCGCTTCGACCACGCTTCGGGGATCAGAAGCGCCTTGGTCATCGGCGCCGTTCGCCCGGCTTTGCAGAGAATTTCAAACACCGCATCCAGCGCGCCTGAATCCGAACTGCCTTGCGGGGCAACCGGTTTGATATCGTCGACATAGTCCCCGAACGTGCCGGAGACCATTTTGATCTCATGGCTTTTCATCCAGTTCAGATTGCCGCGTAGCGTATTGATCTCGCCATTATGAGCGAGCACGCGGAAGGGCTGGGCCAGCGACCATTGCGGAAACGTGTTGGTCGAATAGCGCTGATGATAGATGGCCACCGCGGACTCGAACCGCTCATCGCGCAAGTCGAGATAGAAATTGTCGATATCCTCGGCCAGGAACATGCCTTTATAGATCAGCGACTTATGGCTGAGCGAGCAGATATAGAAGCTCGGAATCCCAGCTTCGCGCGCCCGTCGCTCGATGCGGCGACGACAAATATACAGGGCCCGCTCTAGGGCTTCCGGATCGCGGCCCTGATCATCGCGGAACATGATCTGTTCAATCTCCGGACGTGTGTCCTGAGCTTTCTGGCCAATGATCGAGACATCGACGGGCGGCTGGCGCCAGCCATAGATATAGAAGCCGAAATGCAGGATCTCGGTCTCGACAATGGCACGGGCGGCTTCCTGCTGACCAAGGTCGGTGCGCGGCAGGAAGATCTGCCCGACACAGATCGGATCATCGGTCGGATTGTGCCCGCAACGGCTGACCTGATAGCGGAAGAATTCCTGCGGGACTTCAACCCGGATGCCAGCGCCATCGCCGGTCTTGCCATCGGCGTCGACAGCGCCGCGGTGCCAGACATTTTTCAGCGCCTTGATGCCCATTTCGACAATCTCGCGCCGCGGCTGGCCATCCAGCGCGGCGACCAGGCCGACACCACAGGCGCTGTGTTCGTCTTCAGGATTATAGGCGTGAGCGTCGATCAGACGGTCACGATTGGCGAGGTAGGAATCGACAAATTTACGCATCGCTCTGTCCTTGGATCATCGCCAGGAATTCCGGCCCGGTATAGCGCGGCTGGTCTCCTGAAAAATTGTAATAGTCCGGCTTTTCATCGACGAAGATTTCCTTGCCGATGCTGAGCCCTGTAGGCAGGTCGAGCGCGCCAGCGCTGATCGACCAGAAATCGTCTTGTTCGGTGAGCCGGTAGAATAGCGAGCTGCCGCATTTGCCGCAAAAGCCGCGCTTGGCCCAGTCGGAGCTGGCATACCAGGTCAACGTCTCATCCGACTGGAATGTCACTTGCCCGCGAATGTCAGCGCCAATGAATGGCCCGCCATTCCAGCTTTGGCACATATTGCAGTGACAGGCATCGATCTCGTGAACCTCTGCCACTTCGAAGCGGACAGAACCGCAAAGGCATTTTCCTGCAATCGCCATGATCTACTCCGCCGCTGCTTTTTGCTGTTTCGCGACTGCGCGCATCGCCTGGTGCATATGTTCGGCGGCCGCGCGGCCATCAACGATGGCCCAGACAACGAGCGAAGCGCCGCGCACAATATCGCCTGCGGCATAGACGCCTGGCAGGCTGGTTTCCATACTTTTGAAGTCGACCTGGATGGCGCCCCAGCGATTGACCCGCAAGGCCGGCTCGTCGAACAGGACCGGCAGGTCCTCAGGATCAAAGCCAAGCGCCTTGATCACCATGTCGGCTTTCATGTCGACCGTCTCATCGGTCTTTTCAGGCGATTGGCGCCCTGAAGCGTCCGGCGCGCCGAGGCGCATGCGGCGAACTTTGACGCCTTTCACCTTGTTGGTCTTGGTATGCAGCACCGCTTCCGGGCCGGACAGCCACTCAAACTTGACGCCTTCTTCCTCGGCATTCGCCACTTCGCGCTGTGAGCCTGGCATATTGGCGCGATCGCGGCGATAAAGGCAGGTGACGGATTTTGCGCCTTGGCGCACCGCGGTCCGGACGCAGTCCATGGCCGTGTCGCCGCCGCCAATCACAATGACCCGCTTTTCAGACGCATTCAGCGAGCCGTCTGTAAAGGCCTCGACCGTGTCTCCGAAACCAGCGCGGTTCGACACGGTGAGATAGTCGAGCGCCGGATAAACGCCATCAGCGCCGACGCCCGGGACTTTCAGATCGCGCGCCTTGTAAACGCCAGTTGCGATCAGGACCGTATCATGCGTGTCGCGAATTTCGGTCAAGCTGATGTCATTGCCGACATCGCAATTGAACCTGAACATGATGCCGCTGTCTTCGAGATACTTGATCCGGCGCGCGACAATGTCCTTTTCGAGCTTGAAACCGGGAATGCCATAGACCAGCAGACCACCGCCGCGATCATAACGATCATAGACGGTGACCTGATAGCCTTTGCGGCGTAGCTGCTCGGCCGCCGCCAGACCGCCAGGGCCGGCGCCGATAATGCCCGCTGATTGCGCCCGTTCGCGCGGTGGCTTGATCGGCGTGATCCAGCCTTTGTCCCAGGCGGTGTCAGTGATGTAGCGCTCGATCGAGCCGATGGTCACAGTGCCATGACCCGACTGCTCGATCGTGCAAATGCCTTCGCACAGGCGATCCTGCGGGCAGATCCGGCCGCAAATCTCTGGCATGTTATTGGTGGCGCTGGACACCGCATAGGCTTCGTCCAGACGATCTTCAGCGGCCAGTTTCAGCCAGTCGGGAATATTGTTCGACAGGGGGCAGCCCTGTTGGCAGAAGGGCACGCCGCATTGCGAACAGCGCGCGGCTTGCGATTTCGCATGCTTGACCGCGTAATTGCCGTAAATCTCCTTAAAGTCCCCTTTGCGCGTCTTGGCCGAGCGCTTCTTCGGCATGGCGCGTTCGACTTTGATGAATTGCAGCATTTTTTCTGCCATTATCGCCTCCAGGGGAAAGAGACTTGCTTATGGGGGAGCCAATTAGGCCTCGCAAGGGTCAATTTATCCAATCAATATCATATTGATATTTTTTAACTGTATGCGCACGACGATTTTGACAAAGTGGATGCAGATAACTGCATACGAATATCATTATAATATGTATTGAAACCTGATGCATCTCGGCCCGAATTGTGCGAGAGCGATTAAAACCGCGATCACTCGAGACCCATTATGTCCCTGTTGCAACTCTTCATCATCGCCATCGTTCAGGGCCTGACAGAGTGGCTGCCAATCTCGTCTTCCGGCCATGTGCTGCTGGCAGCCAATTATTTCACGCTTGAAGGTCGCGACGAGCTACTGATCAATGCCGTGTCCAATCTCGGAACATTGGTCGCCATGCTGATCTATTTCCGCAAGGATGTGGTAGCCGCCACGCTTGGCGGGTTCGAGCTGATGGGCGCTGGGCTGCGTTCAGCGCCGCTGTCGCGCGGGGCCAAGCTTGCGCTTTGCATTATCGTCGCCACACCGATCGCCGTGATTGCAGCAGTATCTTATCAAGTCCTGCTGCCCGAGACCATGCAGAATGGCCTGCGCAGCGTCTGGACCGTTGCTGGCGCAACGATCGGGTTCGGCCTTCTGCTATGGTGGGCCGATGTCGCTGGTGGCCGGGACCGGACCGAGGCGGACATGACGCTCGGCCATGCTGCCCTAATCGGCGCGACCCAGGCGATCGCCGCCCTCATTCCCGGCACCAGCCGCTCTGGAATCACCATGACAGCCGCCCGCGCGCTCGGCTATGACCGGACCGAAGCGGCGCGGTTCTCGATGCTGATCGGGGCGCCAATCCTGGCCGCAGCGGGATTGTACGGCGCCTATGGCCTGCTTGATGCAGATACCGCTGGCAGTGTGGTGACCTTGCAGGATGGCTTGATCGTCGCGCTGATCGCGTTCGTCTCGGGCATGGCCTCAATTCATGTCCTGATGACCCTGCTAAAGCGCATGAGTTTTCTGCCTTTCGTCATCTACCGCCTGATTCTGGGCCTCGGACTGCTGATCGCGGCGCCAATTATGGGTCTGATCTAACAGTGAAAAAACTGTCCGGACACTTTTTTGGTGGTGTCTTGGCGCAATCATCCTTTTATTATGGGGAATATCTCGAAAAGTGCGGGCCACTGGTCCAGCCAATCTGATCAGGTGAGCCATGAAACGCCGTAAAGAGAAGAAAAGCGAAAGCCTTGATATCCGCCTGCCGTTTGAGCAGAAGCGCGAATTCATGCAAGCCACGCGCCTGCGCGGCGAAACCGCTTCCAGCGCCCTGCGCCGTTTCATCTCCACCTATATCGAAGAGGCTCGACTGGCCGAACAACCCAATCCGGTTCAGGAGATCACAATGACCCTCGCACGACATAGAATTAAAACCATGGCCACCGCAGCTGGCGCCGCCCTTGGCGTCTTTTCCATCACGGCCTTGCCTTCAGCCGCCGATTCGACCGCCTTTGATGCACTCGACAAGAATAAGGATGGCGTGATCACCGAAGGCGAAATCTTGCCTGGGCAGGATGCCGACATCATTGCCAAGCTCGATACAGATGGATCAGGCGGTGTCAGCAAGGAAGAGCTCGAAGCCGCTGGCAATCGCATCATTATCAAGAAGACCAGCTCGGATGATGCAGCAGACGGCGAGACCGTGACCAGGAAAACCGTCAAGATCCTTGAATTCAGCGACGGTGAAGACGGCGAGATTCATGGCGAAGTCAGCACCAAGACGGAAAAGCGTGTCGTGGTAAAGCGGATCGAAGGCGGCGAGGAATTGTCTGAAGCTGAACTGTCCGCCCTGCTGGAAGAAGCCCTGAGCGAAGCGGGCATGGACGAAGGCGATAATGTCGAAGTCGACGTCATCGTCGAAAAAATCATGGAAGCGACGGACGAGTCAGAAGACTAGTCGCGTTCCATCACCTGATGACACAAAGAGCATGGCTGGCTGCCCCGCCATGCTCTTTTTCATTGTCGTGAATTGGCTCAGGCTTTGTCCGGGCGACGCGCCTTAAAGGCCGCCATCTGCTCTGGCGTCGCCTCGGTCTGGTATTTTTCCTTCCACGCGACATATGGCATGCCATAGACCCGTTCGCGCGCCTGGTCCTGGGACATTTCAATGCCATCTGCCTCAGCCGCCTCACGGTACCAGTTGCCGAGACAGTTGCGGCAAAAGTCAGCCAGGATCATCAAGTCGATGTTCTGGACGTCCTTGCGATTGTCGAGATGCGACAGCAATCGGCGGAACGCGGCTGCATCAAGCTTGTCCTGTTGGTCCTGGGTCAGATCTGCCATTATTCGTCTCCTACAGCCCGGACATCAGCTGCGACCACGAGCGTCATCGGTTCCCCGTCCGCATCGAGCGTCAGCGTGATGTCGATGGTTTCACCTGAGACCACATCCTCGCCGAGGTCAAACATCATCAAGTGATTGCCGCCGCGCTTCAGCTCCAGCGAACCACCGTCGGCAATGGTGAAGGACTCCACTTTCCGCATCTGCATCTTGCCATCAGTCATTGCCATTGTGTGCATCTCAATCGTGCCAATGCTGGCAGAGCTGGCGCCGGTCAGCGTGACATCGCCGCCTTCGACACTGAGATTGAGCCCGCCCATGGTCATGTCACGCCCAGCAATCGGCTCCATCACGAAGGCGCCGGTATAAGACAGCACAGGACCGGTTTCGCTGGCCGGCGGCGTTGGCGCCTCAGACGGCGTGCACGCGGCTGCAAGCGCCAGCATAGCAACAGAAGCAAAAAGTCGGGTCATGGCAGGAAATCCTCGTCTGGTTTGCGCCTGTTTAGCGCAAGCCTAGACCTGCCAGAAGCCCACAACCCGCCGCACCTCTTCAATGATCGGTTCAGCCACCGCATTGGCTTTCTGCGCGCCTTTGGCAAGCGCGGTATCGATCTCGGCCGGATCGTCGAGAAGCCGGCGCATTTTCTGCGTGATCGGCGACAGGTGATCGACCGCCAGGTCAGCCAGCGCCGGTTTGAATGTGCCGAACCCCTTGCCGCCATATTCAGCCAGCACCTGTTCGTCGCTCAGCCCGGCCAGAGCGGCGTAGATGCCAACCAGGTTGGCGACTTCCGGGCGCCCCTCGAGCCCTGCCACGGTTTCCGGCATATCGCCCAGCGTGTCAGTCTTGGACTTCTTGATCTTGCGCGCAATTGTATCAGCATCATCGATCAGGTTGATCCGAGAATTCTCGGCCGGATCGGACTTGGACATTTTCTTGGTCCCATCCTTGAGGCTCATGATCCGCGCGCCCGGGCCTTCGATCAGGCCTTCCGGCAACGGGAAAAAGCCTGGCGCATCATATTGCTGATTGAAGCGGGCGGCGATGTTCCGCGACAGTTCCAGATGTTGCTTCTGATCCTCACCGACCGGCACATGGGTGGCCTTATAGGCCAGGATGTCAGCCGCCTGAAGCACCGGATAATCGAACAGGCCAACGCTGGCACGCTCGGAATCCTTGCCTGACTTGTCCTTGAACTGGGTCATTTTTTCCAGCCACCCCATGCGGGCGACGCAATTGAAGATCCAGGTCAGCTCCGTATGCGCCAGCACCGAGGATTGCACGAAAATGGTCGATGTGTCCGGGTCGAGGCCGGCGGCCATCATCGCAGCCGCAATCTGGCGCGTCTGGTCTTTCAGCGCCGCCGGTTCCACCGGCATGGTGATGGCGTGCAGATCGACGACGCAATAGATGCCTTCCCAGCCGTCATTCTGAAGATCGGTAAACTTCTTCAGGGCGCCGAGATAATTCCCCAGATGGAGATTTCCCGTCGGTTGGATGCCGGAAAAGATACGGTCCGGGCCGGTATAGGTCGCTTGCTCAGTCATGGCAGCGGGGTTTAGCGGATTTTGCCTGTCTGGCTAGAGGAAAATCACGCTGCGCCGCGGCGGCGCCGGCCCTTGATATCACTCAGTCGGACCGCGCCGAACAGAATGGCCGCCACGGCATAGACCAGAGCGCCGACAGTGATGAAGGCGAGGACTTCGACAAATTTGCCATACTTGATGTGATCCTGCAGCAGCTCAGGGCGCTGCATCAGGAAGACAAGCGCGCCGCCCATGGCCAGGCTGGCAAGCGTCACTGAGAAAATCCGCATCAGCAATCGTCGCCCCGGATGATACCAGCCGCGGGCCTGCAAACCGACGAACAGCATGGCTGCATTCAGCCAGGCCGCAGCGCTGGTGGCGATGGCCAGGCCCGGAAACCCGTCCCATTGCATCGACTTGAACCAGAAGAACAATCCGGCGCCGAGCACGGTATTGATGGCCACCGCGATCAAGGCAAATCGCATTGGCGTCCGCGTGTCCTCGCGTGCAAAGAAGCCCGGGGCGAGCACTTTGATCAGGACAAAAGCCGGAACCCCCCACCCATAATGGATCAGCGCCAGACCGGACTGGCTGGCATCTTCCAGAGTAAAGGCGCCGCGTGCATACAGCCCTTCGATCAGATAGGCCGGTGCCACCATCAAGGCGATCGCTGCCGGCACAGTGAGAGCCATGGCGAGGCCGATGCCATCATCCATCAGGCCATAGGCACCCTTGGTGTCGTCGCTGCGCGCCGCCCGGGCCAGGCGCGGCAGGATGGCCACTCCGACGGCCACCCCGACAATGCCAAGCGGCAGCTGATACAAGCGGTCGGCATAGAATAACCAGGATTTCGCACCATGTTCGAAACTCGCCAGGGCCTGGCTGACTAGGATGTTGATCTGCACACCGCTCGCAGCGATGGTGCCTGGAATGGCAAGCGCGATGACTTTCTTCACGGCCGGGGTGAGCTTTGGCCATCCAAGCGACAGTGAAACCTTCTGACGGCTGACGCCCCACCACAATAAGGCCGCCTGCGCGACCCCTGCCGCCGAGACTGCAATCGAGGCAAACAGGGCCGTATGGCGATTATCGTCGCCCAGCAGCGCGGCCGTGATCAGGAAGATGTTCAACAGAGTCGGCGCCCCGGCCGACAGAATGAACCGCCCGGACGAGTTCAACACCCCTGACAGCAAGGCAGCCAGCGCCATGCAGGCGAGATACGGCATGGTGATCTGCGTCAGCAGAATCGCGAGTTGGAAACTGTCGCTGGTCTCTTCATAGCCGCCATGGATGATTTTCATGATCCACGGCATGGCCAGTTGGGCGACGATGACCAGGGCCGCGGTCGCCGCGAACAGACCGCGCATGGTCTGGCGCGCGACATCTGCAGCAGCCTCTGGCCCCTCAGCTTCGAGCGTGCGGGCATAGGCCGGTACAAAAGCCTGTGCGAAGGCGCCTTCTGCAAAGATGCGCCGGAACAGGTTCGGGAACATCAACGCGGTGACAAAAGCGTCGCCGATCGGGCCAGCCCCGACCTTGGCAGCGATCAGAATGTCCCGGATGAACCCCAATATCCGGCTGCTCATGGTCAGCGAGGATTGAGTGAGGGTGTTTCGCAGCAGGCTCATTCAGATCTTTCAGGCAGGGCGTTCTGGTCTAGAAACTGTCTGCAGCGCTGGCGCGCTTGAGTTTGCGTGCCGGCGTGCTTGGACCTTCCGGTTCTTCGCGCCCGAGCGCGGCGAGGAGTTGGTCACGCAATGACGATTTCATGTCTTCGTCGAACCCTTCCGGCAATTTGACATAGAATGCATCGAACACCCGTTCGCCATAAGAGCCAACATGCGCGGACACAATCGAGATTCCGGCCTCGGCCAGAACGGCGCTGACATCGCTGAGCAGGCCAGGCCGGTCACGGCCGGAAACATCGATCACGGTATGCGCCTGGGAGGCATCCTCGGAAATGGTCACACGAGGTTGCACGATGAACGCTGCCTTGCGCGGATTCTGACGCAGGCTGACATCTGGCAGCTGCTGGTTCGGATCGATTGCCGACAGGACCATTTTCTGCAGCCGGTCGAGGCGGCCGCGATCGCCTTTGGCGAACGGTTCGCCGTCACCATCCTCAAGGATGAACACGTCAATGATGCGCCCTGACGGGCCGGTATAGACCTGCGCAGAGACAGTATGGGCGCCCAGCGCGCCGATTGCCTGGGTCAGGCGCGCAAACAAGCCAACCCGGTCCGGGGCTGAAACGAACAGGATGGTGCGTTCATCGCCGCGGAAATTGGCAGTGACAATCACCTCTTCCTCGCCGCTGAGGCGCTCTGCGTGCAAGCCCAGAATCTCCGGCTCGAACCCGGTCCAGTAAGCAGCATCCATTTCGAGCATGACTTGCGGGATCTCGCCGACGCGGTCGCGGACCGCCGCCTGATTGGCCTCGGCGCGGGCCTGCAATTCTGCCGTGACGCTGGATTCATCCGTCCGGCCGCCACGCAAGGCCGCCTCGGTATTGTAATACAAGTCGCCCAGCAATTGGCCTTTCCAGGCATTCCAGACATTCGGACCCACCGCGCGGATATCTGCGACTGTGAGAATGTAGAGCAAGCGCAAGTGCTCCAGATCCATCACTTTTTCGGCGAAGGTCACGATCGTGCGCGGATCGGAAATATCCCGCTTCTGAGCCGTCTCGCTCATTTCCAGGTGGTTGCCGACCAGCCATGCCACCAGTTCGGTTTCGGCCGCATCGAGCCCCAGCCGCTTGCAGGCGGTGCGGGCGGTCTTCATGCCTTCGATCTGCTGATCGCCGAGCCCTTTGCCGGTATCGTGCAGCAGCATGGCGAGATACAGGGCGCGCCGGTTCTCGATCTTTGCATAGAGCTGCTTGGCCAGCGAGAAGCCGTCTTCGCCAGCATCCATCTTGGCAATGTGGTCCAGGGCGCGGATCGTATGCTCGTCGACCGTATAATGGTGATACATGTTGAACTGGGTTTGCGCGACAATGCCGCCAAATTCCGGCAGGAACCGGCCAAGCACGCCAGCCTCGTTCAGACGATTCAGCGTCAGTCCAAGGTTCTGGCTCTCGAGCAAGATGTCGAGAAAGGTCTCGATCATGTCCGGATCGGTGCGATTGCGGGCATGAATGAGCTTATTGTTGCGGGTGGCCAGGGTCAGCGCATCCGGGTGGACATCAACCCCCATCTGGTCCGCGATCTGGAACAGCTTGAGGAAAGATTTCGGCGCCTTCAAAGCCGTATCCTTGTCGGTGAAATCGACCCGGTTTCCCGATAGGTTGAAGTTCGGATGATCAAGATTCTTGGTTTGTCCGCCGCCTGGCAGGAACCGGCGCCAGCCTTCCGGCTTGGCCTTTTGCTGCGCCTCCAGTTTCGCAGCGAGGATCCGGGTCAGTCCGCCAACGTCCTTGGCGGCGAGGAAATAGCGCTTCATGAACCGCTCAACACCGAGCTGCTCGCCGCGATCCTGATAATTCATGCGCGCGGCAATTTCGGGCTGAAGATCAAAGCTCAACCGTTCTTCTGGCCGTCCGGTGATGTAGTGCAAGTGGCAACGCACCGTCCACAGGAACCGCGCGGCGCGCAGGAAGACATGATATTCGTGCTCGGTAAACACGTTCGACTTCATCACGTCTTCGAGGGTTTCAGTGCCGTCCGGATGCATATGTTTGACGATCCAGTACAGGGTCTGAAGATCGCGCAGGCCGCCCTTGCTTTCCTTCACATTCGGCTCGACCAGATACCGCGCATTGCCTTGGCGCGCATGACGATTGTCGCGCTCTTCCAGCTTGTCGGCGATAAATTGCGCATCCTGACCCTCGACCGCCTGGGCGTTGAACAGGTCACGGGTTTCCTCGGCCAGGGCGCGGTCCCCGAACAGGAAGCGCGCATCCAGCAGGCTGGTCTTGATGGTGACATCTTCCTTGGACAGGCGCACACATTCCTGCGGCGTTCGGAATGCATGTCCGACTTTCAAGCCCATATCCCAGAGCGCATAGAGCATGTACTCGATGACGCTTTCGGCATGCGCGCTGGCCTTGTACGGCCGGATGAAAAGCAGATCGATATCTGATGATGGCGCCAGCACGGAGCGGCCATATCCGCCGGTTGCAAACACGGCGAGACGCTCTCCCTCGGTCGGGTTGCGGGCACGAAATATGTGGGTTGTGGTGAAATCATATAGCGCGTGCAGCACTTCGTCCTGAACCGCCGCCAGCAGCCGCGCTGTGTCGAGGCCATCAGCGCCTTGCTGCAACCGCTCTTGCGCGATCAACCGTCCGCGAAACAAGGCGCCATGCAGGATATCCAGCGCCTCTTTGCGCGCGGCCTTGTCATCGCCTTCATGGCTGAGAGCAGCGGCGCTCAGTTTCACCCGCAGGGCGACCCCGTCAATGATCGAACTCAGGCGCCATTTGCCAGGTGCACGGCGCACCAGCGCTCTTTTTTCCACGAGTTCGACTTCGTTCGCCATGCCTCACCGTTTAGCCCAGTTTGCCGCGGTCTGGCTAGCGCTGGCGGCGCTATTCCGCAGACCGACGCAGGGAGATCAAAGCCTGATCAAGGATGCCCTGACTTGCAGCACAGACCAGCTGCCCGCCTGGCTTGGCGGGATTGCCGCGCCAGTC
This sequence comes from Henriciella sp., assembly GCA_965212615.1. GTDB lineage: Bacteria > Pseudomonadota > Alphaproteobacteria > Caulobacterales > Hyphomonadaceae > Henriciella. The sequence continues at coordinate 2,768,318 of OZ243114.1, read as the reverse complement.
GCAAGCCAGCCCGCCGGCGCCGCGCACCACCGGGATCAGGGCGGCCGCGTCATACGGCGCCAGACCGGACTCGGCGACAAGATCAATCGTCCCGGCCGCAAGCCGCGCATAGGCATAGGCATCGAGCCCATAACGGATGATCTTCGCCGTGTGGCGCAGATGCGTCCATGCCCCCTGCTCTGGCGGCGTCATGATGAACGGATCGGTGGTCGAGATCACCGCCTCGCGCAGGTCTGCGCATGGCGACACTGAAATTTCGGTCTCAGCAGCTGAGGTGACCAGACAGCTGCCTTCCGGCGCACCGATATAGCGCTCATCAAGATTGGCTTGGTCAATCACTCCGACAATCGCATCGCCGGCTTCATCGACCAGACCGATCAGGGTGGTCCAGGTCGGCAATCCGGCGACAAAGGCGCGGGTGCCGTCAATCGGATCAAGGACCCAGGTCCAGCCACTCGTGCCTGGCTTGCGGCCATACTCCTCGCCGAAAATCGCATCATCCGGGCGCAGCTCTTCCAGCACGGCTCGCATCGCCCGTTCCCCAGCCTGGTCTGCTTCGGTCACAGGATCGAAGGCGCCATCGTCTTGCTTGTTCTCGATTACGGTCAAGGCGCGATAATGCGGCAGGATCGCAGAACGCGCAGCATCGGCCATCGCTTGCGCGACGCCGATGGCATCAAATTGAGGTGAACTGCTCATCTGCCGCGCTTAGCGGCTGAAGCGGTTTGTGGTCAAGCAGCGCCGGACTCAGAGGCCTCGGTTTCCAGCGCCTTGGCCAATTCCAGCAGGCGCCGACGCGGGCGCTCACCAAGGCGATAATAGGCGCGCACCAGTTCCAGCGTCTCTTTCTGGCTGAGAATGTCGGCATCCATGCGCTCGGCATCATTAGCCGCCATGCCCTGCATGTCTTCACTCTCGAGGCCGTCGAAGAAATACTGAACCGAAACGTTCAGCGCGCGGGATAGATCGTAGAGCCGTGAAGAGGTGACGCGATTGGCGCCGCACTCATATTTCTGGATCTGCTGAAAGCGGACTCCCACCATGCCGGCCAGATCTTGCTGCGTCATGCCCAGCAGCCGTCTACGTCGCCGCAGGCGCTTGCCAACATGAAGATCCGTCTTATCCGTCATTACTTTCCTCCGGACATGTTCAGAACGCCCACTCGGAGTCCCGATTTGATTATGCACCGGGACATGAGCAAATCGCATGCCGAAACCGAACCCACTCACCTCGATGCGGCCGGATCGCCTGTAAAACAGGGCAATCCGGCCCTGTGTCCCGCTCTTGCAACGGAGTTATGCGGCGGTGCGACAAAAATTCAGTTGTATTTTGTGCGCTGCACAATATTTTAAGCGTCAGCACTGTGGTGCTAGCGCCTACGGGCGTTTCCTCCCTTACCTAATACAGCCGCGCATCATCTGCGCGGCTTTTTTTTAGCCATTTTCCAGTCGGGCCAAGGTGAGGATTTCGGCACTCAGGGTCGAGAGCTGGTTTTGCAGACTGTCAAAACCACGCGTGCGCTCGATCGACAGTTCGTTCATGTACAAGGAGCGATTGATTTCGATCTGCAGCACGTGCACACCGCGCCGCGGCCGGCCATATTTGCGGGTCGTGTAGCCGCCAGCATAAGGCGCATTGCGCGCGACGGTAAAGCCTTGGCGGCGAAACTGCCGTTCGACCAGCGAGGTCAGCCTGGCCGAACAGCTGGAGCCGAACCGGTCGCCAAGAACGATGTCGGGCATATTGCTGCGCCCTGGCTGGCGCGATGGCATGGAATGGCAATCAATGATGAAAATGTCGGACCAATCCGCTTTCAGCGCCTCGATCTCGGTCTGCAGCGCGTCGTGATAGGCATCATGCACCTGCGCCAGCCGGCGCGCGCCTTCGACGCGGGTGAGCGGCGTTTGGTATATTTCGCGGCCACTCGCCCCGACCCGCGGCAAGCAGCCAAGCCCGGCTTTCACCCGGGCCGAAGGCAGGCCGGCTGTGCGCGGCACGCCATCAGCGAACATGCCAGCATCCAGCTCTCTCGCATCACGGTTGAGGTCGACATAGGTGCGTGCATGTGTGGCCCGGACCAGAATGCCGCCATGACCGGTCACCGGCGCATAAAGATCATCGACAAATGCATCTTCGGTGCGCCGCAAATCCGACAGCGGCACGTTGAGATTGCCCAGCATGGCTTCCGGATAATGCGTGCCGCTATGAGGCGACGCGAAGATGACTGGCGCAGCAACGGGGCGCCCACGTTCAATTTCGAACGCTGGCACAGAGGCGCTGCCGGCACCGCCCGGAAGATCAAGGCTTGCTCGCATAAGGATTAAGGTCGGCGTTCTGGGTCTCAGGTCAAGGCTTAATTCAGCGCTGCAATTGTCGTCCTGTTCACCGAGGGTTTACGGATTTCGGGCCTATATGGCATCAATATCCATTGAGGACGGGTTTTCATGAGCAAAATTTTGCTGGCAGAAGATGATGACGCCATGCGCACCTTCTTAAGCGCCTCCCTTCGCCGTGCTGGACATGATGTCCAGGACTATGAAGACGGCGAAGGCGCGCTGGAAGCGCTCGAGCGCGAAGTCTTTGACCTGCTGCTGACTGATATCGTCATGCCCGGCATTGACGGCATCGAACTCGCCCGCCGCGGCGCCGAGCTCGATCCGGCGATGAAGATCGTGTTCATTACCGGCTTTGCCGCTGTCGCCTTGTCTGGCGGTGCGCCGACCCCGGCCGGCGCAAAAGTCCTGTCCAAGCCCTTTCACCTGCGTGAGCTGGTGGATGAAGTCGAACGGGTCATGGCGGCTTGATGCATCTGTCCTGCACCTGATTGCAGTTCAGGCTTGACTAGACGCCGCCAAAAGTGGATGACCCGTCCTTCTGAAACAGATGGTCGATTAGCTCAGTGGTAGAGCACTGCATTGACATTGCAGGGGTCACTAGTTCGAACCTAGTATCGACCACCATTTTCTCAGCCCAATCAACAGAAGCGCGCGTCCCTAATATGGCCGCACCAATCATGTGGCTTGGCATTACCACTCGGCCACCAGAGCGTTTTATTGACATTGCATGGGCCTGCCGCAGGTCTTGATAAGCCGTGTGGGCTGACAAGCGAAAGCTGTGACCCGTCCATTCCACCACGCAATCAACGCAGGTGGTGTAACGACAATCCGATCAGCCGCGATCCATCCGGACTTCGGAAGTCGCCTGCCATGAACCCTGAGCAGCATGATCTGTCCGGCCCCGGATTGGTATCCACTTGCTCAGTTTCATATTAAAACCAGTTGCATTAAAAAACCATCTGAGCTATATGGTCTCATAATGCAACCAGAAGATCTCGCCTCATGAAGACCAAGTCCTTCTCAGATATGCAGTGTTCGATCGCGCGGACGCTCGACCATGTCGGCTCCTGGTGGTCGCTGCTCATCATCCGGGACGCGATGATGGGGGCGCGTCGGTTCAAGCATTTCCAGACAAATCTCGGCATTGCCAGAAACACGCTGACCAGCCGTCTGAACGACCTGGTCGCGGGCGGTATCCTGCAAAGAGTGCCGGCCGCGGACGGTTATGCGCATACGGAATATAAGCTGACAGAACGCGGCCGCGACCTCGCCCCGGTAATCATTGCGCTGGGCCAGTGGGGCGACAAATGGGTCGCACACGAAAAAGGCCCGTCGACAGTGATAACTGTGCGAGAATCCGGCGAACCGCTGCCCCGCATCTGGCCGCGCCGGGAAACCGGCGAGCGCCTCAGGCTGGATGAAGTCGGCATGTGCTGGGCCAATGACGCATTCACCAATCATGAACATCAAGCCAAGGAGGATGCGTGATGATTTCCTGCACCTGTATTGTACAGGCGGGTCAGATCTCAGCCGAAACCGAAGCGACATTGCGCGCCAATCTGAGTGCATTCGCAGAGCGCGCTTTCGGCGCGCCGGCCGCGATCAACTGGCGCGCCATTCCAGCCGGCAGCGGTTTTACCGCGGCCAAGCCGAGCACTTCGTCAATCATCTCGATGGCTGCCAACCGTCCGGTACCGCAGCCTGAGCGCGCCGAGCTGCTGAAACAAATGTGCGAGCTCTGGGTGCGCGAAACCCGGCGCTCGCTTGATGAAGTCGTCGGCGTCATTTCCGACCCTCAAACCTGATCGGAGCCGATCATGCCCCTCTATCTATGCAACGCCGCCAAAGGCGCGATTTCCGATGCGGCCAAGCCGAAAATCGCCGCGGACATCACCCGTATTCATTGTGACGTCACCGGCGCCCCGCCACAATTCGTACATGCCTTCTTTGTCGAAGATGACGTGGCGCCGCCGCTTGCCGGCAAGTCTGCTGTCCTGTTTGGCAGCATTCGCGCCAACCGGACGGATGCGCAAAAGGCGCAAATCATTGCCGAGATGCGCGCCTCCATCGCCGCTCATGCCGGCCTCGAACTCGGCACAATCGGCATGATTACCACTGACGTCCCGGCCAGCTGGGCATTTGAAGGCGGCGAGGTTATGCCCGAACCTGGCGAGGAAGCCGCATGGCTGGCCCGCCACAACCGGCCGACGGCAGCGGATTAGGGCCATGATCTCACGCCTCTTCCTTGGTTTCATCGCGCTGTCGATTGGCAGTATCGGGATCGTCTACCTGTATGATCCCAACCTGTTGCTGGCGCGCTATGATCTCGCCGCCGACAGTGCCGGCATGGATAATATGCTGCGCGCCACTTATGGCGGCCTGTTCCTGGCCTCGGCGCTGATCTTTCTGCTCGGCATCCTGGTCGAAGCGCGGCGCCGCGACGCGCTGGCCTTTGTCGCCATCTTCATGACCGGCGCCGCCATTGGCCGGATTGCCAGCATCCTCGCAGTTGGGGCGCCGCCGGCGACAATCATGCCGCTGCTCTGGTTCGAGATTGCTGCAAGCATGATCGCGCTTGTGTTGTATTTTCGCTCCTCCGCGGCGCCGAGCTGAGCCGCACTGACACCCCTGAGAAAGGTAATAAAAAATGTCTGAAACTGTGATCGTATTGGGCGCTGGCGCCTCGCATGGCGTCGGCGGGGCGCTCGGGCGCAAATTCGCTGCTGCCGGCCATCATCTGATCATGACCGGGCGCACGGCGTCCAAGGTCGAAGCCCTGGCCGGCGAGATCTCTGCTGCAGGCGGATCGGCTGAAAGCCTGGCAGTGGATGTCACCTCAGAGGCCGATCTGGATGCCCTGTTCGATCATGCCAAGGCGCGCGGCCCGGTCGCCGCGGTGCTCTACAATGCCGGCAATAATGCCATCATTCCGTTCGAGCAGCTGCAGCCGGAAACGGTCGAGCAGTTCTGGCGGGTCGGCTGTTTTGGCGCCTTCCTGACCGCCAAGCGCGCCATTCCCATGCTTGCCGCCCAGGGCCAGGGCAGCCTGTTCTTTACCGGGGCGTCAGGCTCGATGCGCGGGCGGCCCAATTTTGCCCATTTCGCGATGATGAAAGCCGGGCTGCGCATGCTGGCCCAGTCGCTGGCCCGCGACTATGGCCCGAAAGGCGTGCATGTCGCGCATTTCATCATTGATGGTGTGATTGATGGCGAGATGGTGCGCAGCCGGTTTGGCGATTATCTCGACGACCTCGGCGAAGATGGCGGTCTGTCGCCGGACGCCATCGCAGAGGCATACTGGCATGTGCACAGCCAGCACCGCTCGGCCTGGACGCATGAAATGGATCTGCGCCCATATCGCGAAACCTGGTAGCCTGCCTCCGGACTGGCGGTGGGATCAGCGAGTGCTAGACTGGGCGGCATGACGATTCTTCGCGCCGCGTGCATCCAGATGCGCTCAACCCCCGAGATCGGGCCGAATATCGCAGCTGCAACAGAGCTGATCCGCGCAGCGGCCGATCAGGGCGCAGAGTTTATTGCGACGCCAGAAATGACCAATCTGCTTGATATTCGGCCGGGCCAGGCGCGCGCGAAGATCTCAGCCGAAGCGGATGAGGCCTGCCTGCGCGCGCTATCAGATCTCGCCCGGGACATGCACGTCACGCTGCTGATCGGCTCGCTTGCAATCGCCCTGCCCGATGATGACCGGTTCGCCAATCGCTCTTATCTGATCACGCCGGACGGGCAGATCGCGGCGCGTTATGACAAGATCCACATGTTCGATGTCGAGGTCGGCGATGGCCAGTCCTATCGCGAATCCCACGCTTATCGCGCCGGGCAAGATGCCGTCCTGGCCGCAACCCCGCTTGCCCGCATCGGCATGACCATCTGTTATGATGTGCGCTTCGCGTATCTTTACCGCGCCCTTGCCCAGGCCGGAGCCGAGCTGATCACGGTCCCGGCGGCGTTCACGCAAGTGACAGGCGCGGCGCACTGGCATGTCCTGATCCGCGCCCGGGCGATCGAGACCGGCTGCTTCCTCCTCGCCCCGGCACAAGGCGGACAGCATCAGGATGGCCGCGAGACTTATGGTCATTCACTGATCGTCTCGCCCTGGGGCGACGTCCTGGCCGAGGCAGGCGGCAACGCGCCGGGCGTGATTGTTGCCGATCTCGACCTGGCACAAGTCGCCGCCGCCCGCGCCCGTATCCCGGCGCTGCACAATGATCAGAAGATCACGCTGCGGACGACCTGACCAAAGCTTGAAAATGGTGCCGCGTAGGTGACTTGAACACCCGACCTCCGCATTACGAATGCGATGCTCTACCAGCTGAGCTAACGCGGCGAACCAAATTGAAGCCGGTGACATACAAGTCCGGGCCCGCTTCGGCAAGGCCAAGCTGCACGGGCGCTAGCCGGGACTGGCCGCGGAGCCGGCCAGCAGGCCGCCATCCAGGGTCAAGGTCTCGCCGGTCATATAGGCCGCCTCATCGCTGGCCAGCATCACCGCCACGGCGGCCACTTCTTCGGGCAAGCCGAACCGTTTCAGCGGCGTATCAGCGACCAGGGCGGCCATTTTCTCTTCCCGATCGGGGCCATCACCAATCATCGGTTCCCAGATCGGGGTCAGGATCGCCGCCGGCGCGATGGCATTGCAACGGATCGCCCAGCCCTGCTGCGCACAATGCAGCGCCACCGAGCGGGTGTGATTGAGGATTGCTGCCTTTGAACTGGCATACGCCGCGGCGCCCGGAATACCGACCAGGCCAGAACGCGACGAGATATTGATGATGCTGCCACGACCGGCTGCCTTCATCGCCTTGATCGCGGCCTGACAGCCAAGCAGCGTGCCGTCCAGATTGACCGCATGGACGCGGTGCCAGGCGGCCAGCGGGACCTGTTCAGGATCCTGGATCAGGTCGCCGGCCTCGAACCCGGTAATCCCGGCATTATTGACCAGGATATCGAGCTTCGGATGCGCCGCCATGACCGCGTCCCAATCGTCAGGTTGCGAGACATCCAGATGTGCATAATCGGCGCCGATCTCGGCCGCTTTGGCAGCGCCTTCCTGGTCGAGAATATCAGTCACGATGACGCGGGCGCCTTCAGCGGCAAAAGCTTCAGCAATGGCGGCGCCAATGCCGCGGGCAGCGCCAGTGATCAGCGCGGTCTTGTCTTGTAGTCGAGGCATGTTGGCCCCCTTTCGAAATAGCAGAAGATGAACGACGTGCAGGGCACGCGCAGCAGATAGATCTGATCCGGATGACCGGTGCCGTTAGTTCATTGGATTTCGAAAGCCCCTCTTGATCGCATCTGGCATAATACGCCGGCGCTTTGCGTCAACGGGTTTTTCGATCATAGTGCCAGCACGGCTGAGATGGGGAGGTGTCAGATGGCAGAGAAACAGCGTGTCACCGGGTTTGGCGGATTGTTCTTTCGGGCCAAGGACCCTGAAGCGCTGGCGGCCTGGTATGAGGAAAATCTCGGTATTGATCGGGTGCCGAGCGATTACGAGACCCAGCCCTGGCATCAGAATGAAGGCCCGACCGTGTTTGCCCCGTTCGGCGCAGACACAGCCTATTTCGGCGAGGACAAATCCAAGATGTTCATGCTGAACCTGCGCGTGGTCAGCCTGGAAAAGATGGTGGCGCAGCTGCGCGCCAATGGCAATGACGTGGTTGAAGACCCGGACAATCCTTATCCCAACGGCCTGTTCGCGCGGGTCTATGACCCGGAAGGCAATCCGATCGAGCTGTGGGAACCCCAGCACAATCCGGACTGAGGCGCCCGCGCCTAGCGGCCCAGACGTGAGCGGAAGGCGTCATAGCCAAAATCGCTGAGCAGATCCACGCTGCCATCCTCGCGGCGCAGCGCCAGATTGGCGAGCGGATTGCCATTGAATGTATTCGCCTTGACGAAGGAATAGTGCATCTGGTCGCGGAAGATGACGCGGTCGCCAGGTGCCAGCGGCGCGGCAAAGGAATAATCGCCGATAATGTCGCCGGTCATGCAGGTCCGCCCAGCCAGGCGATACGTATGCGCAAGCTCGCCGGCCGCCCCGGCATCGATCACGTCGGGCCGATACGGCACTTCCAGCACATCCGGCATATGGGTCGAAGCGCTGGCATCAAGCAGGGCGATGTCGCCCTCATTCCAGTGCAGGTCAATGACGCTGGCATGCAGCTCGCCGGTATCGACGACCAGGCCGCTGCCCGGCTCGAGGATCACCTCGACCTGGAAGCGGTCGCGAAAGGCCCGGATCGCCACAATCAGGGCATCGGCATCGTAATCCGCCTTGCCGAGAAAATGCCCGCCGCCAAAATTCACTGCGCTGACCTGTTCGAGATACGGGGCGAATTGCTCGGCGACCTGCGCGATCAGACCGGTCGAGCCATCCGCCCGGCTCTCGCACAAGGCATGGACATGGAAAATATCGACCCCGGACCAGTCGACCTCATCCAATTTGCCTGCCACCTCGCCGAATCGGGACATCGGGGCGCAAGGATCATACAGCGCACCGCCCAGGGTGGCATTTGAATAGCCCGGATTGACCCGCAGGCCGATCTCGGCGCCGGCGGCTCTGGCGACCGGGCCATATTGCTTCAGCTGAGCCGCAGAATTGAAATAGATGTGGCCAGAAATCGCGCTGAGGCGCGCAACTTCGCCAGGCGCATAGGCCGGGGAATAGACATGCACCTGCTTGCCGAAAGCCTCGGCGCCAAGCCGCACCTCCTGCTCGCCGCTGGCGGTTGTGCCGTCGAGATAGTCCCGCATCAAGGGAAACACCGCCGGCAAGGCAAAAGCCTTGGTCGCCAGCAGGATCGTGCACCCGGCCTGTTCCCGGACGCGCTGCGCGATCTCCAGGTTGCGGCGCAGCCGGGCCAGGTCGAGCACAAAGCAAGGGGTCGGGATCAGATCGCGTTCCATCGCGCGCATGTGCGCCTTTATGCGTCGTCGATCAAGCGGCCATTCTCATCGCGGCGCTCTGGCCCGCGCACGCGGACCCGGCCATCCCCGAACGGCGCATCACGCTCTTGCAAGGCCTGTTTCAGGCCGGCCTCGCTGGCCCGCTTGACGAAGGCCCGGGCGCTGGCCGCCTGGTGCCCGCGCGCATCATTCTCGATCGCATAGCGCTGCAGGGTCCGCGCACCCATCAGCTCCAGCCCCATATTCACCGCCCGCTTATTGGCGGCGAGGATGTCCGGATCGATCAGCGCAAAGCGGTCGGCTAGGCCCTCGACTTCTGCTTCGAGCAGGTCGGCGGGCACCGATTTCAGCGCAAAGCCGATTTCAGCCGCTTGCGTGCCGGAAATGCTGTCGCCAGTGAGCAGCAGCCGCTTGGTCCATTGCGGGCCAAGATTGTGCAGCCAGAACTGGTTCGGCAAAGCCCCGAGATCGCGCCCGGCCGGAAACCCGATCTCGGCATCATCAGCGACAATGACGAGATCGCACAACAGTGCCAGGTCGGTGCCGCCGGCTTTGCAATGGCCATGTACCTGGGCGATGACCGGCTTGTGCATGTCAAACGCGGCCATGCGATAGCGCTGGGCCCGTTCGAGCTGCCAGATATCATCATCGACACTGCGCGCGCCGCGATATGGCGCGTCGGGATTGTCGGCCTGCAGGCGCGAGACCGGCACACTGTCGCCGCCAGCGAGATCATAGCCGGCAGTAAAGGCCCGGCCGGCGCCCTTGATGATGGCGCAATGGACATCCGTGCGCGCATCGGCATCCCACAGGGCTTCGGATATTTCCGCCTGCATTTTCAGGCTCATGGCATTGAGCTTGTCTGGCCGGTTCAGCGTGATCCGTGCCCGGCCGTTCTCGATCTCATAGAGGATAGTGTCGAACATGGCCGGCACATTAGGCGCCTTGGTCGCCGGTGTCGAATGGGGCGTCAGGCGGGCGCCGGCTATGCAGCGCCGTGCAAATTGTCGGCTCCAAGGGTTCAATCCAGATCAATCATAACGCGAAAGTATACCGATCCCCTGCGGGTCATACTCACGCGAAACTCAGGCGCTTGCCGATTATAATTGATTTGACGAAAGGAGGTGGAAACGCCGCCGGTTGATCCATCTCGTTCGGATTTCCTGAGGTTTGGATCATGACCGACGCAGCTTTCGACATAAGCAACCGTTGAATAATACGCGTCCATACCAGCATAGCGCCACGCACACTTATATTCGGCTTCATATCCTCGATCTATCGTGATTTCGCAAAAATCAGCGCCTGGCAGCGTTGTTCTTGAATGATAAATCGTCTCGCCCCGTTCGCGCTCTTTGACGCCCGCGCGCATTGACCGAAACTGATCATATGCCTGCGAAGCCAGCGCCTCAATGTCGGCGCACCCCCCTTGAGCCGTCGCCGATAGAGCAACGGGAGACACAAACAACACGCTCACCAGGACGATTGTTTTCATTGATTTTTTTGCCATTATCCCCTGCCTCTTCTTGAGATCTTGGCGACCAAAATACCACACTCGGCTGCCTGCCCCAAATCCCGCAAAGGCGCTCATCCTTGCCGCCACAGACGCGGCGACATCTTGAGAGCGGCGTGAACTTGTTGTATTAACCATTGCGGAGCGGGACGCGAAACGTGGTGCGGTTAAACCATATTGGGGAGACTCTGGTGGCCAATTGTTTGGGGACACTCACGGCACTGGGCGTGGCGGCACTGGGCATGGCGGCAGTGGGCGTGGCTCCGGCAATCGCGCAACAGCAAATAACCGCTTATCCGGTCATAAACGGGCAGCTCTCCGACCGTCCCGCGACGTCTTTTCGACCAGGCGCTCGCTTGGCATTATGCCTGCAGGTTGAGACAGACAGTTTCGTTTCCATCTGGGATGCGGCGCCAAATGGTCAAAGGTCGCGATTGTACCCAAATAGTATCACCCATCCCGATGGCGAAAATGGCGCCTTTGTCCGGGCCAGAACTGAACGCTGCATTGGGGCCCCCGGGTCGGGCTATCAAATCACAATCGATGGCGATCATGGTCTGGGGTCCGGTCATTTCTTCTTGCTGGCCACGCAACAGCTCAGCTTGCAGCTGCCAGCCGATGCATTCGACATCCCTGATTACGGGTTTTCAGCCGGAATCACCGCTGAACCTAATGAGTCCGGCGGAGAGCTTGAGGCCCTGACGCAAAATTGGCTGCAATATCGGGTTCGGGAGTAGGAGGCGTGAAGCGACCGACGCGCAGCTGGCTTTACGCACCGCTCAGTTTTCTGATCGTTCTTCAAGCCTGGTGCGTCGGCGCTGCGGCGGCTCAGTCATTCTCTTGTGAAGAACCCCGAACCGGGGAAAGGCGCTCGCGAATTGCGGGCGGGTCGATCGCCAATCCGAACGATTTTCCTTGGCAAGTGTCGGTACGCGGAACGTTCACTGGAATGTGCGGTGGATCATTGATTGGCGCGCGATGGGTGCTGACCGCCGCGCATTGTGTAGATCGCCATCTGTTGCCCGACGGTCAACTCAAACCCGGCGTTTCTCTGGACGTATTTCGGGCATCCACAGAAGGCGGCTCGGACGGGAAGCGCCGAACCGTCGTGCGCGGCTTTGTTCACCCGCAATATGACATTCAAGCAGCAGGCCAGCCGAAAGACTTTGCAATTCTCGAGCTCGGGGCGCCTTACGCCGTTGAGCCTAGAGATCTGTCCGTGCTGGCAACGCCTGAGATTGATCGACTCTATGTTCGACCTGGTGTCTGCGCCACGGTCACAGGCTGGGGCGCGCGGGTCGAGAACGGATTTGCGAGTTCAAAGCTTCAAAAGGCAAACGTCGCCATTCAGTCACCCGCAGATTGCAGCGCAGCCTATCCAAGCGAGGATATATCCGACGACCATATTTGTGCCGGTTACAAAGCCGGCGGATTTGATTCCTGTCAGGGAGATAGCGGCGGACCATTGGTCGTTCGCGGTGGGCCTGAAGGTTGGCTGCAAGTGGGCGTGGTGAGCTGGGGCTATGGCTGTGCAGAACCGGGCCGCTTCGGGGTTTATCAACGCGTTGGCGCATTGCACAGCTGGATTGCCGAGACCATTTCACGGGTGAGTGATTAGATATGCCGGTTTGTTCCAGACCCCGCGCTACGAGTTCATCCAATCTGGTAAATTGCCTGTTGGTTTTATTGTTATTTCTCGCCGCCCCGCTGACCAGCTCAGCACAACCAATCGCAGGGCTGGAGGCGAGCGTTTCGCCCGAACCGCGCGCTTCGGAACAGGCGGTTTCGGATGGTTTGATAGATGCAGAAATTCACGCCCACATGGATCGCATTGCGCGCGCGGCTGGCCAGCACGTCTCATATACGCTGCGTTTGAACAACAATCTCAAAACGTTTCGCGCAACCGTCACCTGCCGCGGCCCGGTCAGATACAGTCTGATCATCGATGTGGATTTTTACCATCAGCTGAAGCAATATGGCGAGCAAGCTGTGGTCTATGTGCTCGCCCATGAATATGGGCATTTTCTGCAGTTTGAAGCCAACCCGGCCCTGAGGCAACAGGTCTGCAATCGATCCGTGTCCAATCTTCGCACGATCGAATTGATGGCAGATACATCGGCCGGTTTTATCCTTCAGGAGATGTATGGGGCCAGTAATCGACTGAGATTGCTGCGGCTGATCTCAGGATTGGCCGATTATCAATTCGCCAATGTAAACCATCATGGAACGGTTACCGAGCGAAACAGCGCTTATGGCATGGGCAGCTATGCCAGCTATCTCGATTACCAGTTGGACATGGGGAAATTATACCGCCGGGCCGACACATTCGAGAACCATCTTTTCGGCGCGTTTCGAAACACAGCCGCCGCCCAAAGTGCTGAATTCGAAAACATGATTGCGGAGTTGTTCGAATGATCAGGATCCTAATCGCGAGTTTGCTCGCGAGCATTTTTTCCACCGCCTCACATGCCCAAGATTTCGACTGTTCGGGCGCGCGATATCTCGTCGATGTCTTTTCCGACGGGGTCGATGAAATCTACCATACCATTGTCAGCGACCCGGAAGACTTTGTCCTGGACACGATTGATCGCTGGGAATGCGGACCCGATCCGCTGGACATGGAGCTGAATGGGCGCCGCTATGTCGAATCTCTGGCCTGCGCCTATACCACGGATCCGAACAGCCGAACTCGAATCAGCGATGCCGAATTCGCGCGCGCCGGGCAGACTTTCCAACGCAGTATCGCTGCGTTTTCCGACTGTTTCGAAGGTGAGGTCCTGACCGAAGCGCCGGTGAGCTATAGCAATGAAACTCGCGGCGAAGGCATCATCATGATCCTCAATCGCTCTGTCCACGGCGTACGCGACCGCAATGGGCGGCGTCTTTCCGGGTATCGTGTGATGATCAAATACGGGTATTTCCAGGCGCGCCCGCGAACGCCCTTATATTGGGAGGTCGAGGTCAGCGCGACGCATCCGGACGGTCCGCAAAACGCATCCCCGGGCAGCGTTTCTGGCGGCTGGCCTGGAGGGCGTTCGGGATCCCGGGACGATCGCCCGGATCGGCAACAATCGCGCCGATTGTATTGTTGCGATGCATACGGCAACAAATACTGCCCGATCACGGTGAATCCCGGCCCTGTCGGTTCCCCCTGCTGGTGCTCAGGCGTTCCCGGAACAGGGCAAATGTGCCGGTAGACCATATCGGCGCCCACCTCTGAGAACAGCACCGGCGCACGCTTGCACAGCCTTGATCTACGAGAACAAGCAAGTGCCGAACGAGGCCCCATGCAAACTGAATGGCCACACCCGGGAGCCGTGCCATGCGCTCAGAGCGTGATCGGATCCACGATCAGTTTCCAGGTTGGGGCAATGCCGAAATCTGCTTCATTCTGATGTCTGCTTTGGGTCAAAAGCGGACATTAGCATTGATTCAGTTTATGCAGACTGCTTGAACAGCAGCATGCCAAGTCAGTCCTTTCTCACTGTTGTTGTTTTCCTGGCATTGGTTTGCTTGACAGGATGTGGAAAAGAATTGACCTCAGTCTCTTCCGAACCGATCGAAGTCGACAAAGGACCCGATTGCGGCACTGTCGAGGCCTGCATTGAGATTGTGAAATCTCGAGAAGTCTTGCCCGATCCAGGTGGCGCATCCGATTGCGGCTCGGGGGTGTCTGCAGATAAATTTGGAAACGCGACGGATACGCTCGTCGAGTTTAAAGATGAAGCTGTTACGGCGCTCATTCCGTTACTATCTGATTCCAACTGCCAAGTGCGAAAGCGAGTTGGCTACATCATCCACCAATTTTCGGAGATAGAACCTCAGCATGCAAATGTGCTCATTGCAGCTCATAACGCAGGTGTGCCATGGCTGGAGGTTCCAATTGGACGGACGCAAACAGACGAGGCGTTAGACTTTCTCTGGCTGCAGTTTTTGTATGACCCTCAAGAGTTCTCCAACGTTCAGGCCATGATGGGATTAGCGAAGTTGGGAGACCGAGTGCATCCAAAAATTGAGCCGGTCATAGCGCGATGCAGATTCGAAATTGAGGCGCGAGTATGTTTTGGGCTGGTGGAGCTTTCTCAATTTTTCGTCTCCTATCCGAAATCGGCAGTTTCGTTGTTCGAAACGCTTGCCGAGCATCCATCTTTAGACGAGTTCCAGAAACAAGAGGCGCTATTTGCGGCGGAAGACTTACGAGGTAAAGTCTCGCAGTGACAGCTTTAACGCCGCTAGCGGACGCCACTTTCCTTGTCAGAATTGAGGTGGATCAAATCGCCTTCAGATTGAACTTCAAGTCTATAAATGTTGCCTTCCAAGCGCCTGTATTTGCCCTCAAACGTGTACCATCCCCCAACTTTAGCTGACAGGTATTCTCCGCTCATTGATGAAGCGTCTATTATGAGGAAATCCTCGGAATCGCGGGGCGAGCGCTCGAAAAAGTAATCCTCGAACGATAGCCTCAATTGTCCTTGAGCGACACAATGGCCAACACTCTTGGCATGCTCTCGGTCTAATAACTCAAAACAATTCAAAGTGGGTTCAGGAGAACAACCTCCAAGGGCAAGACTAGCCACAATGCAACACGGACCTACTCGATGCATCTACGAGACCTCACCACTCCAAAAAATGGACGTTATCGCCTAATTCAATCAGAACAAACGCCAAAGTCCGCTTTGACGCCGGAAGCAGACATCGATTTTTTCGTCGATGAGTGCTAGTTCGACGATATGGCGTTCACCGAAAAGCGAAGACCGGAACTAAAAGATGACCTAGGTCTACTTATTGGCGACCTTTGTTCTCAGTGGGGCTTTTGCAATTCGTTGGTCCCGGAAGACTTAGTGCGAACTGATCGTGTCCTCACAGCAACCGAGTTTGCAGATGCTGTTCTGCGTGCCGAAGGCATGAATCCAGAGTACGAGCTGCAATGGCGTCGGCGCATAACGAGGTTGTTCGTTGATAGATATGGTGCCGAAACCTCGCCTGAAGATTACGTTTTGCGAGTGGCGCGATAACGTCCGCTTTGACGCCGAAAGCAGACTTGCTGATTTCAATACCCCGGGTTCGACCACGTATGTATGACACCTTTCGGGTCTCGAACCGCAAACAACCCAGCGCAATCTCGGGTTTCATCTAGTCGATGCGGCGCTCTCGGAAACAGCTTAGTTCGGATGCGTGGTCGTGTGGCAGTTTCGACTGGAACACAATCAATCGGCCATGGCCACATTGTCGTCTGATCGACGGAAAAACTGATCGCTCTCATGTTCGTATCTAAGTCATGGTGCTCGTGGATGTCGATTGCGTTATCGGGCAACCAATTGGGGATCCATCCGCGGCCAAAAGCTCCTTCAGTGCTCACCTCATCCATGTTCTCATATTCCGAGTAAATTCTGAGGCCATCAACACACGAGGCAAGCGCAATCGCCGCTATAAATACGGTACTCAGATTGATCCCACGCATATTCCATCCTCAAGTTCAGGAAACATGTACCGTAAGTTGTGACTTTCATATGTCCGCTCTGACGCCGGATGCGAACTGCGTCACCTCAAGCTCTCATCTTCTGGAAAACCCACCTCTTGAAATATCTATATATCTAGATATATAGATATCATGACGGATGACAAAGCAGCTCTCGCCTTCGCGGCGCTCGGACACAAGAGCCGGGTCGCGATCCTGCGTTTACTGGTCCAGGCCGGCGCCGAGGGATTGAGCGTGTCGCACTTGCGCGCGCATCTGAACCTGCCTGCCACCACGTTTGGCCATCACCTGAAAGCAATGGCCGAGGCCGGTCTGGTGGTGCAGCAGCGGCAAGGTCGTTCGCTCATCTCGCGGGCAGATTATGCCGCGCTGCAGGCGCTGAATAATTTCCTCATGGAAGATTGCTGCCGCGGGGTCTTCTCCCCCTCCCCCTTACTCGAATCGGAGCCCTCATGAAACGTCTACATATCCATATCAGCGCCGAGGACCTTGGTGCCAGCAAGCGCTTTTACACCGCCCTGTTCGGCCAGCCGCCAACAGTGGAGAAGCCGGATTATTTCAAATGGATGCTGGACGATCCGCGCCTCAATTTCGCGATCAGCCAGCGCGACGGCGCCGCCCGCGGCGTCGACCATGTCGGCATTCAGGTCGACAGCGATGAAGCGCTGGAGGCGGTCAATGCGGCGCTGCTGGCGGCAAAACAGTCAACGCTGGCCGAGCCTGGGGCGCAATGCTGCTATGCCAGTTCCAACAAGCACTGGGCCCGCGACCCGCAAGGCGTGGTCTGGGAAATGTTCCACACCCTGCAGCAAGTGCCGACTTATGGGCAGGATCTGCGCGCCGAGGTTCCGCATCAGCCGAAACCGGCATCTGCCGGCGGGTGCTGCTAGGTCTCGACCGCGAACAGATCGGCCTGCTGGCCGGCTGGCACATCGATGACGTGCCAGGGCAGGCCGCGTCGGGCGACATCTTCCAGGAACGGCTTGGCCGGGAATTGTTCGACATTGAACACGCCGGCGCCCGACCATTCGCCCTTGAAGAACATCGCTGCGCCTGAGACTGGCGGTACGCCGGTGGTGTAACTGACGGCCTGGGCCGAGACTTCCTGATTGGTCTCGGCATGGTCGCTGACATTATAGATCATCTTGGTCACCGGCTGGCCATCCTTGGTGCCGCGCAGGATGACGCCGATACTGGTCTTGCCGGTATATCCCTCTGCCAGCGTGCTCGGCACCGGCAGCAGGTCTTTCAGAAACTCCATCGGGATCACGTCCATGCCTTTGTGCTTGATCGGTTCGAGACCGATCAGGCCGATCGATTTGAACACGTCGAGATGCTTGATGTATTCATCACCAAAAGTCATCCAGAAGCGGATCTGTTTCAGGCCCTTGATATGCTTGACCAGGCTTTCCTCTTCCTCGTGATAGATCAGGTAGGACATTTTCGGGCCAACTTCGGGATAATCGATCATGGTGCGGATCGACAGGGCCGGGATCTCGATCCAGGTCCCGTCTTTCCAGTAACGCCCGTCCTGGGTGACCTCGCGCAGATTGATCTCCGGATTGAAATTGGTCGCAAACGTCTTGCCATGATCGCCAGCATTGCAATCGACAATGTCGATATACTCAATCTCGTCGAGCAGGCCCTCCTGCTGGGCATAGGCGCAATAGATATTGGTGCAGCCCGGATCGAACCCGCAGCCGAGAATGGCGGTGAGGCCGGCTTGCTTGAACCGGTCCTGATAGGCCCATTGCCAGTGATACTCGAACTTGGCGACATCGCGCGGCTCATAATTCGCGGTGTCCATGTAATGCGTGCCGGTGGCCAGGCAGGCATCCATGATTGGCAGGTCCTGGTAAGGCAGCGCCATATTGATCACCAGGTCCGGCTTCACCTTTTCGATCAGCGCGATCGTCGCTTCGACATTATCTGCATCGACTTGCGCGATTTCGATCATGCTTGAGCACGTTTCAGCAACATTTCGGCAAGATTCCAATCGGCGGGATGCAAGCGTAATATGCTTGAACGTCTCGCGATCCATGGCGCACTTTTGCGCGACCACTGAGCCAGCTGCGCCGGCCCCGATAATCAATACCCGATCCATGTCATGGCCTCTTCAAAGCGTGTCGAAAGAATAACTCTGCCTCTACTCAGTTTGTGCGCGGGGCGCTAGTTCAATTTCAGCGCCGCAGCCGCACAGTCCTGTCGCCATCATTGCCGATCGCGCACAATCCTTGTTGGAGTAGCTTTCGCCACGGAAATGGGGTATGAGCGCCGCTTCCTTTTGACCCGGAGGGGTGCATGACCTATCGGCATTTCATCGACCTGTGGCAGCTCGAAGCGAGTGAGCTGCGCGCCATTCTCGATCAGGCCCACGCGATGAAACGCGCCCGCCAAGGCTGGCCCAAGGGGCGCGTCGATGCGGATGCACCGCTGAAAGACCACACCATGGCCATGGTGTTCGAAAAGAACTCGACCCGGACCCGGTTCAGCTTTGAAGGCGCCATGCGCCAGCTCGGCGGCGACTCGGTCATCGCCACTGCTGCTGACATGCAGCTCGGGCGCGGCGAAACCGTCGAGGACACCGCCCGGGTGCTGAGCCGCTATGTCGATATGGTGATGCTGCGGGTGAACAGTCACAGTGATCTTGAAGTGTTTGCCGAAGCCGCCTCGGTGCCGGTGATTAACGGCCTCAGCGATCGCTCGCATCCATGCCAGATCCTGGCCGACCTGATGACCCTGGAAGAAAGCGGGCTCGATCTTAAAGGGGCCCGCCTGGCCTGGGTCGGCGATGGCAATAATGTCTGTTCAAGCTTCCTCCACGCGGCGCCGAAATTCGGATTCTCTCTGGCGATTGGCACCCCGGACCGCTATGCGCCTGACGAGGATGATGTCGCCATTGCCCGCGAGCTGCAGGGGCGGATCGATCTTTATGACACAGCTGAAGAAGCGGTCGCTGGCGCCGATGTCGTGATCACTGATACGTTCGTCTCCATGGGCGACAAGGATGGCGAGACGCGCCTGGCCGAACTCGACCCGTATGCTGTGACTGAGGACCTGATGGCGCTGGCCCAGGGCGGTGCCAAGTTTCTGCACTGCCTGCCGGCGCATCGCGGCGAAGAGGTTGATGCAGAGATCATTGATGCCCCGCACTCCCTGGTCTGGGATGAAGCGGAAAACCGCCTGCATGCACAAAAGGCGATCATGCGCTGGTGCCTGCACAAATAGTGGCAGACCAGATCGAAATCCTGATCGACGCGGATGCTTGCCCGGTCAAGGACGAGACCTACAAGGTCGCGCTGCGCCACCAGGTGCCGGTCATACTGGTCAGCAACAGTTTCTTGCGGGTGCCGCCGCACCGGCTGATCAAACATGTGACCGTGAGTGACGGATTCGACGCCGCCGACGACCATTTGGTCACGCTCGCCCACCCCGCCAGCATTGTCGTCACGGCCGACATTTTGCTCGCCGACCGGGCGCTGAAACAGGGCGCCATCGTGCTCGGACCAAATGGCAAGCCGTTTACTGAAAACTCGATTGGCGGCGCCATTGCCACGCGGGCCATCATGGCCGATTTGCGTGCCGGCGGCGATCAGGTCGGCGGCGCGGCGCCATTCTCGAAAGCCGATCGCTCGCGTTACCTGTCTGCTCTGGACGAAGCGCTGAACCGCCTGAAACGGCCGCGGCGCTAAGCCGGTTCCCGGGTTCGATCCGCCGCCCAGGCCAGCAGCGCCAGCAGTGTGAAGGCGACCAAGGCCATGATCGCGAATTGCGGGATGGCTGGCGGGTGGTCGATGGGCAAGTGATTATAGATCTGCAGCGCCAGCATGAAACCCAGCAGTGCGAACGGAGCGAACCGCCCGACCGGCCCCTTCGGCTTGGTGTGCGCAAGATAGAGCGCGCCGCCGATCAGCAGCAGACCAATCTCCACAACTTGCGTCCAGAGCAGGCTGTTCCACAATCCAAGCCCGACTTTCGGGCCGCCAAACCAGAGCGCCAGATCCGGTCCATGCGCGATCAGATCAGTGACCCAGTGCGAAAACACGGCGAGCCCGATAATCACCCCTGCCGTCACCGCTCTCGCGCCGCGCCGCAACGCGGCATACAGCGCCCCGGCGGCGACCGCCCAGATGACTGCTGCGACCAGGGAATGGGTATAAGGCATATGGTGCAGGTCTAAGATGGACGCCTCCATGAAGCCCGGGGCGACGTCGAATTTCTCGATCCCGACCAGGACCAGGCCAGCCCAGGCAAAGTCGACCAGTTGTACGGCAACAAATAGCTGCCAGAGCGGAATGGCAGGCTTTACCGCACGCGCAGCGAGCGCGGCGCCATAATGGCCAATGAACATGTCTGAAATCCTCCCGGGTCGAAGATGAAGGCGGAATTGAACAGCGTCAACGGTTCGCTGTGACTGGTGCTCGACGGGATCGTGGCCTATGAGGCCGGATGAACGGATTTCTCTTGGTGGCTCTGGGCGGCGCAATTGGCGCGTCGATGCGTTATGGTGTTGGCCTTGCCTTCACCGCGCATGGCGGCGTGTCTGGCGCCTGGGCGACATTGTGCGTCAACGTGATTGGCAGCTTTATCCTGGGCGCCTTGCTGGGCTGGTTTGCCAGCCGCGATGTCGCGATCGAAAACACTCTCTGGCTGCTGGTCGGGGTTGGCATGATGGGCGCCTTCACGACCTTTTCGGCCTTCTCCCGAGATACAGTCGACATGTTCATCGCCGGTGACATGATCAAGGCAATTCTCTTTGCGAGCCTCAACATGACGGGCGCCATTGCTGCTTTCGCTGCCGGCCTCCTGGCCTTGAAAAGGCTGCTCGCATGAGCCGGCAGGTCATCACCGAAACCGTCAGCGACAAGGAAGGCGGCGTCCGCCTGGATCGCTGGGTCAAGCGGCGCATGCCGATGACGCAGGGCGAGTTGGAAAAACTGCTGCGCACCGGCCAGATCCGCGTCGATGGCGCCCGCGCCAAGGCCAATACCAGGCTGGAAGCCGGGATGTCGGTGCGGTTGCCGCCATTCACGTCCAAGGTCTCCAAGGACGCGGATGCGCCATGGAGCGGAGCAAAGAAACCAAACGCCAAGGCACTGGCTTTTTTGAAACCCCTCATCCTGCATGAGGATGATGAGATGTTTGTCCTCAACAAGCCGGCCGGGATCGCCGTTCAAGGCGGGACCAAGCAAGGCGGGCGGCATATTGACGGCATGCTGGATGCCCTGTCAGACGGCGAGCATCGCCCGCGTTTGGTGCATCGGCTCGACAAGGCCACGTCCGGCCTGCTGATCATCGCCAAACATCCGGCCGCCGCCTCAAGGCTGGGCGACCTGTTTCATTCACGCGACATGGACAAGGTCTATTGGGCCGTCACGGTCGGCGTTCCACACCCGCCTGCCGGTCAGCTGCGCTCCTGGATGCGCAAGGGCCGGGATGAAGACGGGCGCGAACGGATGATTCTCGGCGCCCATGGCGACAAGGTCTCCAAACATGCGATCACCGACTATGTGACGGTCTCGACCGCGGCTCGCCGCGCCGCCTGGGTGGCGCTGAAACCCGCCACCGGACGGATGCACCAGCTGCGCTTCCATATGCATGAGCTTGGCACCAGCATTCTCGGCGATGACAAGTATGAAACCCGCCGCGAAGTGCCACATGGCGTCGGCAAAGGCCTGCATCTGCATGCCCGCGCGCTGCAAATCCCGCGCAAGTCAGGCAAACCTCTGACCTTGCAGGCGCCGCTATCAGGCACGATGAAACAGACCTTCGAAACGCTCGGCTTTCTGGAAAGCGAAGCTGGCCGTGATCCGCTCGAATTGTTCGTCTAGGACGGAGCTTCGTTCAGCCAGGCAATCACGGCCGCCCGCGCCGCTGACATATCCGCCTCGGTCCGCGCATCGACCAGCATGGACGAGCCGTGAATGCCGTTTTCGACAATCATGAATTTCACACCCGCAGCTTCGAACCGGGCTTTGTCTTCATAATCGGCCGCTTCCTTCATCTCGACGGTCGGGCTCAGCACAAAGGCCCGCGTCCTCAATTCATCAAGACGCGCCTGCGGCAGGCAATCGACCATGGGTGGACCATTTGCCGGCGAGGCCGCGACGACCCCGCTCAGCTTCTCCGGCACCTCCGCCGCGAGATGGAAGACCAGGGCGCCAGAATAGGAGCTGCCCCAGATAATCGCCCGCCCGGAAACACTGTGTTCCAGTGACGCGTCGAGCGCTGCGTGCATGTCAGGAAATCCTTGGCAATAGGAGGTGGACTTGATCGGCAGACGGGCCTCTGCGGTGCGATTGATCCCGCCATAAATGCTGCCGCCCACCCGCAAATCCCAGGCTATGGTGCGAAACCCATGCCCGTTCAGCCATGGGATCAGCGGTTCATACTCCGCCCGCGCATTCGAGCCACCTTGATGGAATAATACAATCAGCGGGGCGGCTTCGGGCAAGGCCGCAAAGCTCGCCGTGCCAAACACAGTGACGCCATCCGCCGCAGTGGCCGTGAGTTCGAGCGTTGCCGGCGCGCTTTCTGTGACTGGTCCAGCAAGAGGCGTGGCACACCCGGCCAAGGTCAGTATCGCAGCGCTCATCCATCCGGGCTGTCGCATGGTCGATCTCCATCTATGCCAACTCGTTACAATCGTAGCCTTCGAGCGGTCCAGGACAAGGGGCTCACCGCATCGTTCGGCTGCGCCGGCATTCAATCGGCTGCATCTCGTGCGAGCAGGTCTCATGGACCCGACGTCAATGCGCTCTAACATCCCGTCTGACCGGCCTTTTCCCGAAAAATCCCGCCTTTTCTGCTTGCCCCGCAGGGCGACTCCCCGCTATAGGGCAGCCGTTTGCCTGCGACGCAAAAATTAAAAGGAAGACCAGATGCCTAAACGCACCGATATTCAGTCCATTCTTGTTATCGGTGCCGGTCCTATCATTATCGGCCAGGCCTGCGAGTTCGACTATTCCGGCGTGCAAGCGATCAAGGCACTGAAAGGCGAAGGCTATCGGGTCATCCTGGTCAATTCCAATCCGGCCACGATCATGACCGATCCTGGGCTCGCCGACGCCACTTATATCGAGCCGATCACACCGGATTTCGTCGAGAAGATTATCGAGATCGAGAAACCGGACGCCCTGCTCCCGACCATGGGGGGTCAGACCGCTTTGAATTGCGCCCTCGCCCTTGAACAGGCGGGGGTTCTTTCTGAGCACGGGGTGGAACTGATCGGTGCCCGTGCCGACGCCATCGAGATGGCCGAGGATCGCAAGCTTTTCCGCGAAGCCATGGACCGGATTGGTCTCGAAAATCCGAAAGCCGAGATTGTCTCATCACCAAAGAATGAAGACGGCTCCTATGATCGCATTACCGGCCTCAAAAACGCGATGAGCGTGCTCGATCATGTGGGCCTGCCAGCGATTATTCGTCCTGCCTTCACACTCGGCGGCACGGGCGGCGGGGTGGCTTACAACAAAGCCGAATATGAAGAGATCTGCCGCGCCGGCATCGCCGCATCACCGGTGGCGCAGATCCTGGTCGATGAAAGCCTGCTCGGCTGGAAAGAGTATGAGATGGAAGTCGTGCGCGACAAGGCCGACAATGCCATCATCATCTGCGCCATCGAGAATGTCGATCCGATGGGCGTCCATACCGGCGACTCAATTACCGTTGCCCCGGCGCTGACCCTCACCGACCGCGAATATCAGGTGATGCGCAATGCCTCGCTCGCGGTGCTGCGCGAGATTGGTGTCGAGACGGGCGGATCAAACGTGCAATTTGCCGTCAACCCGCAAGATGGGCGCCTTGTGGTGATCGAGATGAACCCGCGCGTCTCGCGCTCATCGGCGCTGGCGTCGAAGGCGACAGGCTTTCCGATCGCCAAAATCGCCGCCAAGCTGGCCATCGGATACACGCTGGACGAGCTCGACAATGACATTACCGGCGTCACGCCAGCCTCATTCGAACCGACGATTGATTATGTCGTCACCAAGATACCGCGCTTCGCTTTCGAGAAATTCGAAGGCGCAGAGCCGCTGCTGACTACGGCCATGAAATCGGTCGGCGAGGCGATGGCCATTGGCCGCAATTTCCAGGAGAGTTTTCAAAAGGCCTTATGTTCGCTTGAAACCGGCCTGAACGGGTTGAACGAAATCGAATTCAGCGATGAAGGCGCGCTGCGTGAAGCGCTCAGCAAGCAGACGCCCGAGCGTTTGAGAATTGTCGCCCAGGCCTTCAGAATCGGGCTCTCGGTCGAGAAGGTACATGCAGCGACCAGCATCGACCTCTGGTTCCTGCGCCAGATCGCGCAGATTGTATCGGTCGAGGAGAAGGTTCGCCGCGACGGGCTTCCGGCCACGATGCGCGAGTTCACCGATCTGAAAGCCATGGGCTTTTCCGATGCCCGCCTCGGCGAACTGACCGGTCAATCCGAACATGATGTCCGCGCCGCCCGCCACGCCCTGTCTGTGCGCCCGGTCTATAAGCGGATTGACACCTGCGCAGCCGAATTCGCTGCGAAAACGCCTTATCTCTATTCGACCTATGAGCATCCGGCCTTCGGTGCTGAGACCGCTGATTGCGAAGCGCTGCCATCAGAGCGCAAGAAAGCGATCATCCTGGGCGGTGGTCCGAACCGGATCGGACAAGGGATCGAGTTTGATTATTGCTGTTGCCACGCCGCCTTTGCCATGGCCGATATCGGCCTTGAAAGCGTCATGGTCAATTGCAATCCGGAAACCGTCTCGACCGATTATGACACCTCCGACCGCCTGTATTTCGAGCCGCTGACCGAAGAACATGTCTCCGAGATTATTCACAAGGAACAATGCGCTGGCGAGCTGGCCGGCGTGATCGTCCAGTTTGGTGGTCAAACCCCGCTCAAGCTGGCGCAGCCGCTCAACCAGGCCGGCATTCCAATCCTCGGCACCAGTCCGGACAGCATTGATCTTGCTGAGGACCGCAAGGAATGGTCCGCCCTGCTCTCCAATCTCGGCATTCAGCAGCCGCCGTCTGCGACCGCGCGCTCACTCGAAGAAACGCTCGAGAAAGCCCGCGAGATTGGCTATCCGGTCATGTTGCGCCCGTCTTTCGTCCTCTCTGGCACGGCCATGCGGATCTGCCATACCGATGCAGATGTTCGCGAATATGCCGGCTATGCACTGTCGGTTGCAGGCGATGGGTCGCTATTCCTGGACCGCTATCTCTCTGATGCGATTGAGGTCGATGTCGATGCCCTTTGTGATGGTGAGAATGTCCACGTTGCCGGCATCATGGAACACATTGAAGAAGCCGGCGTGCATTCCGGCGACAGCGCCTGTGCCTTGCCGCCTTATTCGCTCTCGCCCAGCATTATCGGCCGTCTCAGCGAACAGACCATTGCCCTGGCCAAGGCGCTCAACGTGTCAGGCCTGATCAATATCCAATACGCGGTGAAAGGGGAGGAAATCTATGTCCTCGAAGCCAATCCGCGCGCCAGCCGGACAGTGCCATTCGTGGCCAAGGCCGTCGGCACGCCGATCGCCAGCATCGCGGCCAAGATCATGGGCGGAAAAGCCCTGACCGATTTCGACCTGCGTCACGCTGCGGCCAGTCGCGTCGCCGTCAAGGAAGCGGTCTTCCCATTTGCCCGCTTCGCCAATGTCGACCCGATCCTCGGACCGGAAATGCGCTCAACCGGCGAAGTCATGGGTTGGGATGATGATTTCGGCACCGCCTTTCTGAAGTCGCAAATCGGGGCCGGCGTTACCCTGCCATCAGGCGGGCGGGCCTTCATTTCGGTCCGTGATGGGGACAAGCCGGATATTGTCGAACCTGCGCGAGAGCTGGTCGAGATGGGGTTCTGCCTCGTCGCCACGAGCGGCACTGCCAGCCTTCTGCGCGAGCACGGGCTGGAGACGGAAATTGTGAAGAAAGTTCTGGAAGGCAATCCGAATATCGAAGACGCGATCCTCAATGGCACCATCGACCTGGTCTTCAACACCACAGAGGGGGCGCAGTCCCGCAAGGACTCAAAATCGATCCGTCGTACGTCCTTGATTCAGAATATTCCATACTTCACGGACCTGTCGGCTTGCCGTGCGGCCGTGAAAGCAATTCGCGTCATGCGCGAAAAACCGCTGACCGTTCGCTCGCTACAGACAACATAACTTGCGATTTCGGACTTTTTGCACTACTTGACGCGCCTGTCTTTTGATTGGACGCTGTCTTTCAGACCCAAGAACGGTACACATTCATGCAACGCACACCCATGACCGCCGGGGGCTATGAGGCCCTCGACGCAGAACTGAAAAATCTCAAATCAGTCGAGCGCCCGGCCGTGATTCAGGCGATCTCTGAAGCCCGTGAGCATGGCGATTTGTCAGAAAACGCGGAATATCACGCGGCGAAGGAAAAACAGTCCTTTATCGAGGGCCGTATTGTCGAACTGGAAGACAAGCTGTCCCGCGCAGACGTGATCGATCTGAGCAAGGTTAAAGGCGACAAGATCGTGTTCGGCGCCACGGTCACGATTATCGACGTCGATACCGAAGATGAGTCGACCTATCAGATTGTCGGCGAAGACGAAGCCGACATTGCGCAAGGCAAAGTCTCGAACACGTCTCCCATTGCCCGCGCCCTGATCGGCAAAGGCGAAGGTGACGAGGCCGAAGTTGCGGCTCCAGGCGGCGCACGGGTGTATGAAATCGCCGAAGTGAAATACGTCTAACTCTCTTTCTTCACCTCACAGGCGAATTCTGGCAGGTCACAACTCATGGAATCGCCTGAATCATCCCTTGGTCCCTCGATTTGGGCGGTCAGCGACGGTCGCGCCGGAAATGCGGCGCAAGTGCGCGCCGTCATCGCCGCGCTGTCAGAGACCCGCCGATGGCTGCAGATCGGGCATATTTCAGGTCAGGGTCACCGCTCCGAACCAATCACCCTGACCCCGCGTGCGCCTTGGACCTGGTTGCCGGGGGCGAATTGGCCGGCGCCGCGCAATGCCTTGCCAGCGCCGCAGCGCGCGCTGCTCACCAGTCCATGGCCGACCATCTGGGTTGCTGCAGGTCGGCGCAGCGCGCCTTATACAGCGGCTGTGCGCGACTGGAGCGGCGGACGGACCCTGACGATCCAGATTCTCGATCCGAAAACCGATCCGGCAAAGTTCGATCTGGTGATTGTACCGCAACATGATCAGCTGACAGGCGCGAATGTCATCCGCACGACTGGCTCGCCGACGCATTTTTCAGAAGACCGGATCGAGGAAGCCGGTCAGGCCTTTGCCGACCTCGCAGACGAACGCGGCAAGAGTGCGGTGATCATCCTCGGCGGCGATTCAAAGACGCACAAGTTTACCCGCGAGGCGTCAGAGACACTGATCTCGCAGATGCAGACACTGGCCGGACAGGGCTGGCGCCTGCGCATTTCCTGTTCGCGGCGCACGCCGGTGCAGGTCGTCAGCGATATGCGCGCCTTTGCCGACCGCAGCGGCGCGCGGTTCTGGGCGAATGAACAGGATGGCCCTAACCCGTATCTGGCCTGGCTCCTCTATTCAGATGTCGCGGTGGTCACAGAGGACAGCGCCAACATGCTGTCTGACGCCGCCTGGCACGGACTGCCGGTCCATATCGCGCGGCTGTCCGGCCAGGCGGCGAAATTTGATCGGCTGCATCAGAGCCTGATCGAGCGCGGCTGCGCAAAATGGTTTGAAGGACAGCTGGACCGCTGGGACTATGCGCCGCTGCGCGACGCAGGCCGGGTCGCTGATGCGATTATCGAAAAACTGCTAGAACGCTATCCGCAACCGGAAATGGACCAGAACGCCGATCCAACCCGGACCGCCGCGCCGGACTGGCTGTAAACGCGCGGCTTAAACCGACGCAGCTTCCATGGCCGGGCTGGTTTCCAAACCCTCAGCATCGGTTTCCCAGCACCACGCCTCAGGCTGATCCAGCAAGGCACGAACAAGCTTGTTGTTCATCGCGTGACCGGGCTGGCGGGCTTCATAGCGGCCTGCAATCGGAGCGCCAGCCAGCATCAGATCGCCGACTGCGTCCAGCAGCTTGTGGCGAATGAACTCATCATCGCTGCGCAAGCCTTCAGGGTTGATCACCTCGTCGCCATCGATCACGACCGCATTGTCGAGCGAGCCGCCGCGGGCCAGACCCATGGCTTTCAGGGTCTCGACATCATGGGCGAACCCGAAGGTACGGGCAAAGGCGATGTCACGGGCAAACAGGCCAGGCATCAGGCGCATCGACATTTGCTGCGTACCGATGGCCTTGGTCTCAAATTCGATCTTCGCTTTCAGCGTCAGCACATTGTCGGAACTCGGTGACAGACGGGCCCATTTGATCCCATCGCGCACTTCGACCGTGTCGAGAATTCGAATTCGGCGACGCAAGGCCGACTGGGTTTGAAGGCCGGCATTGTGGAACAGTTCGCAAAAGACCGCGGATGAGCCATCCATAATCGGCGTCTCAGGTCCATCAATCTCAACCAGGAGATTGTCGAGCCCCATCCCGGCGCAGGCGGCGAGGAAATGCTCGACCGTTGCGATGCTGGCGCCGTCTTCATTGCTCAAGGTCGTGCCGAGCTGAACTTCGGTGACATGATCACCGCGGGCCAGAATGTCGGTGTCGACTTCCATGTCGACGCGCCGGAACCGAATGCCGGTATTCACCGGCGCCGGTTTTATCACCATACGCGCGCGCGCGCCCGAATGAACGCCTATGCCTGCGCATATCACAGGTGTTTTCAGTGTCGTCTGATACTCTACTCGTCCCAAGCCTACTCTCCCTGCAGACACAGCATAAATGACGACGAAGCCTTAGACCTCAACACAAGCTTTGTTGCTCAATGTTGCAGACCACCAGAAAACAGAAAGCCGCCCGGGGCCGGACGGCTTATCGTGAACGATTTGTAAGCCTTAATTGTTGGCTGAGCGGCGCAGGAAGGCCGGAATCTCCAGATCCGCATCATCGAACGGCGCGGGCTTGGGATGATCCTCCGGCGTCGAAACGATGGATTCACGATCTTCCTCGTCATCATTATCACCAACGGTGTCCTCGCGGCGCCATCCGAACAGGTTGGAGAAGCCGGCCGGGCTGTCAGCAACAGGCTTTGCGAAGGCGGCGTCAGCGCTCACCGTGTCGCTGCCGACCTGGCCTTCAACATGCGCGGCCGGCAATTCGCGCCCGCGGAAATCGGGGCGAGGATCAACTTCTGGTTCCTGGACCGCTTGTGGCGTCACCACGACTGGCGCCGGGTCTTCCTCAACCACTGGTACTTGCGGGCGGATCGGCGCTGCCACGATCGCGTCTTCAACCGCGACACCAGCGGCGACAACGGACACACGGATGCGGCCTTCCAGTTCAGCATCAAATGTCGAACCGAGAATGATATTGGCATCGGCGTCGACCTCGCGGCGGATTTCGTTCGCCGCCTCGTCGAGCTCGAACAATGTCATGTCATAGCCGCCAGTAATGTTGATCAGCACCCCCTTGGCGCCTCTCATCGAGACATCATCGAGCAACGGATTGTCGATCGCGCACCGCGCCGCCTCAAGCGCGCGGCCTTCACCTTCGCCTTCGCCCATTCCCATCATGGCGGTGCCCATGCCCTTCATGATCGTACGCACATCGGCAAAGTCGAGATTGATCAAGCCAGGCATGATCATCAGATCGGTAATCCCGCGCACGCCCGAATAGAGCACATCATCCGCCATTCGGAAGGCTTCGGCAAAGGTCGTGCGCTCATTGGCGATGCGGAACAGGTTCTGGTTGGGAACCACGATCAGCGTATCAACCGCCTCGTTCATGCGGATCAGACCGGTTTCAGCAGTGCTCATCCGGTGCGCGCCTTCAAACCCGAACGGCTTGGTCACCACGCCAATGGTGAGAATGCCTTTATCATGCGCCGCCTTGGCGATCACCGGCGCGGCGCCTGTTCCAGTTCCGCCGCCCATGCCCGCGGCAACAAAGACCATGTGCGCATCTTCCAGCGCGGCCATGATGTCAGGCATGGATTCTTCGGCAGAGGCCTCACCCACTTCCGGGCGAGCGCCGGCGCCGAGACCGGATGTCGTCTCTGGCCCGAGCTGGATACGGTTTTCGGTTTTCGACCGGCGCATGGCCTGCGCGTCCGTATTGGCAACGTAGAACTCAACGCCTTGCAGATTCGCCTCGATCATATTGTCGACAGCGTTTCCACCGGCACCACCAACGCCAATTACGACAATTCGTGGTTTGAGTTCTTTCGTCATGGCCTATTCCCGATCTCTCTGATTCTGCGCACCAAACGCCTTGTACGGGAATAGAATGACGGGCTTCGCCTAAAAGTTCCTTAAATGACTGTCATCTCGCTCAAAAATTTTCGCGGATCCAGTTTAAGGCCTTCGAAATCACTCCACGCCCGGCGGGACCTCCGGTAAGCGCCGCTGCTCCCCCTGCCCGTGAAGCATCGGCAAACCCCTTCAATTCGTAGCTTATCAGACCTGCTGCTGTGGAAAAGGCCGGATTGCCGTAATTGTCACCTAAAATATCAGCATCAATCGGGCGTCCGAGCCGAACCGGCTGCTTCAACACTTGTGCGGCGAGTTCACGCACGCCGGCCAACTGGCTGGCGCCGCCGGTGAGTACGGTTCGTCTCGGCAGGATCGGGCGCAACGGACTGGCAGTCAGGTGTGCTTGCACCATTTCGAACAATTCCTCGATCCGCGGCGCGATGATGGAAGTCAGCTCGCCGCGAGTCATGCGCCCGGCTTTCAGGCGACCATCATCGCCAAGGCGTGGCGCCTCGATCCGTTCGGCCATGCTGGGACCTTCCAAATCGGCTGTACCGTGCAGCGTTTTCAGGCGCTCGGCGGCGGCGAAGGTTGTCCCGAGGCCTTGGGCAATGTCGCCTGTGACCCGGGCGCCGCCGACTTTGACCAGGTCGAGCCAGGCAGGGGCCCCATTCATGAACACCGAGACCGAGGTCACGCCGCCGCCAAAGTCGATGCAGATCGCACCATTCTCGATCTCATCATCGATCAATGTGCCAGAGCCGCTCGCAAGCGCCGATGGAACGATCCGTTCGACACCGAGATGTGCACGCTGCACGCACTCTTTCAGATTCTTGACCAGGGATTTCGGCGCGGTGACGACATTTAGCAGAACCCGGATGCGATCACCAATCATGCCGACCGGATCGCGAATATCGTCCTGATCGTCGACCCCGTACATGACCGGATAAGCGCCGAGCAATTCGCGCTCCTTGGGGATGATCTTGCCAAGGGCCTGGGCCCAGACTTTCTGGACATCGCGGCTGGTAATCTCGCGTTGGCCGAGCTCGATTTCAGCTTCTGCCAGCTGGCTGTCCACTTTCGGACCGGTAATGCCGAGGATGACCCGGTCGATCCGCTCGCCGGCTTCGCGCTCTGCGTCTTCGACCGCCAGACGGATCGAACGTTCGAGCGCTTCGATATCGCTGATCGAGCCGCCATTGAATCCGCGGCTCTGTTGGCGACCGCCGCCCATAAAGGCGAATCCGGCGCGACTGCCAGGGTCGACGCGTCCGATCAAGCAGGCAATCTTTGAACAGCCAATATCCAGCGCTGCGACAACGGTGCCTGCCTTGCCGACATGCCTGGGTTTCAGTCTTTGCGTGCTGGTCGCCATTATGCGGCCCCTCCCATCTGTGCTTGTGCGGGTGTCAAGAACACCCGACCGGTGACACGCAGATCAATTTGTTCGAGCGGACGGCGCGTTAATTCCCCAGCTTCGTCCATGCGCGCAAAGCTCAAGACGCTCGGCGCGATGCTCTCATCATTCGGCAGTTTCACCAAGGCGCCGGATCTCAGCACCAGGTCCCAGCGGCGACCAGCCACGCGGCGGGCATGATCCACTTCCGCGCGCAGGTCCGGCATGGCGGCAAACGCCGTCTCCAGGGCCGGGGCAGCTTCCGGACCGCCCTCGCCAACCGTCTTGACCAGATCCAGGTGGTCCTGCGGCCGCACTTTCGGCATCAGCCGACCCATATTGTCGACCACGGCCCAGGCCTGGCCGTCATTCCAGAGCGCCATCGGCTCTGCCGCGTCGGCATAGATCATCACCGTGTCCGGCCAGAGGCGATAGACGCGGACATTGGCGACCAGGCGTGTGTCCTCGACCCGGCGCTGGATCAGGTGCGGATCGGCGCGGAACATGTTCTCGCCCGGCTCGACCATCGCCGACGCTTTGACCTGACGCGCAACCGCCGGCACGTGTTCGAGGCCGATCACTTCGACCGTCTCGACAGAAAGGCCAACCGAGCGGGAAACGCCATCCATGGCACTGCCCCAACGCTGCCCCATTTGCGAGAGCGACCCGCCAAGCATAGCTGCGCCGGCGACGATCATGGCAACCACCATGATCAAGCCAAAAATCACCGAAGAAATCTGGGTGCGTTCCAGATAGATCTCCGGTTCAGGCGCTTTCTTTTTGCCTTTTGCTCGCGGCATGCCGCATCCTTCATCATCGCCAACTGCACTTGCTGGACAACGACACGTTTGACATCCCAACGCCTGATGCGCTTTGCTCACTGCACTGAGGCAGCCTGTTTGACACCATCAGGCAGACCGGCTGACACCACGTGGCGCGATCCACCAGCGAACAATTTTGCACCAAAGTCGTAAAACTCTCTTAAGGCGCGCGCGCCGCCAGCGGGTTTTTCGCGGCAACAGCGTCGCAACTTTGTTACACCCGTCACAAGTCTGCCCAATTTGTCTGATTGAATGCGATCAAGCTGCTAGAATCAGGGCCGCTTCTGAGCCCGGCGCATGCGTGATTGCACGGTCAAAAATCCCAGAGATTACAATTTGCAAAAAAACTTCAATAAGGGGTTGCCCCTAATTCGTTACAATTGTAACACACGTGACAAATGTAACGGGATTGATGCCAAATGAAACTCTATTTCCTCGCCGGGCTGGCGGCCAGTCTTCCCCTCTCTGCCCCCGCACAAACCGCAAATGAGCCCGGCGAGGATTCCCGCACATTCACGATTGGTGACTTCCAGCAATTCGCCCCGCGAACGGCGCTGGACATGGTCTCGCAGATCCCCGGCTTCTCGATTTCAGAAAGCGATACCGAACAACGCGGCTTCGGCCAGGCGCAGGAAAACGTGTTGATCAATGGTCAGCGGATTTCATCCAAGTCGACCAGTGCCCGCGAAGCGCTGGCCCGGATTCCTGCTGACAATGTCGAGAAAATCGAAATCGTCGAAGGCGCCGATCTCGACATTCCTGGACTCAGCGGTCAAGTCGCCAACGTCACGGCTAAATCGAATGGTATTACAGGTACGTGGACATATCGCCAGCGATATCGCGAAAACCTGCCTCCGGCCTTTCGCTGGGGGGATATTACCGTCAATGGTCAGAACGGTGCAGTGGCCTGGTCGCTCGGCCTTAACGCCCGCCCTGCACGCGGAACGGCCAGCGGCCGCGAGAACGTTTTTGATGGCGCCAGCAACCTGATCGAATACCGGCAGGAAGAAGCACGTTTCATTGGCGAAGGAACCGGTCTCAATGGCAGCCTGAAATGGACGCCCCAGAACGGACACATCGCGAACTTCAACGCAGAATATAATATCTGGGAGCCAGATGAACTGGTCACCAGTGCGGTCTTTTCACCAGATGGGATGCCGGTCGCGCAAACTGAATTCACGTTCCAGGAAGATGAATGGAACAGTGAGATCAGCGGCGACTATGAATTCGGATTGGGTCCGGGCCGCCTCAAACTGATCGGCTTGCAGCGCAATGAGCACAGCCCGATCGCCATGCAATTCGTGTACGGCGATGTCACAGGCGCAAATACCAGCAATGATATCTTCGAGCGCGAAACCGACGAGAGCGAGAGCATTCTGCGCGGTGAATATAGCTGGACCGGCGCAAACAAATCGGATTGGCAAGTCTCTCTGGAAGGGGCGTTTAACTCGCTCGAGAATGAAGCGCGATTATTCTCCGGATCGACGCTGGACACGCCCACTAACATGGTGGTTATCGATTCTGGTACACGGGTCGAAGAAAAGCGCGCCGAGGCTTTCATCACCCATTCGCGCCAGCTCAATCCGAAACTCAGACTGCAAGTTTCGCTCGGCGCCGAGCAATCGGAAATCTCTTCAGACGGTGTAAATGGTCAGACGCGTTCATTCACGCGGCCAAAAGGCAGCGCATCCCTGGCCTGGGATGCCCGGGACAATTTGAAAATCAATCTGTCACTGGAGCGCCAGGTCGGCCAACTCAATTTTTTCGACTTCGTCGATAGTGTTGATGTCGATCAGGGCGATGACCAGACAGGCAATGTCGATATCGTTCCAGATCAACGCTGGCGCCTGGCACTCGAAGCCGAGCGGGATTACGGTTCGTGGGGCGCGCTCACCGCTGAGGTGATTTTCGACGAGATTGAAGATCTGGTTGATCAGGTGCCGATCGGATTAGGCGAAGGGCCGGGAAATATTGAAAGTGCGTCTCGCATTGCACTCGAAATCGAAGGGACTTTGAAGTTCGACAATCTCGGCTGGAGCGGCGCCCAGCTCGAATACAATACCTTCCTGCAGGACACATTCCTGGACGACCCGTTGACCGGGGTCACACGTGATTTCAATGACAATACAATTCACTATTACGAACTGAATTTCCGTCACGATATTCCGAACACAAATTGGGCCTGGGGCATCAATTACGAGAAGTTTCTCGCTTCACCGACATTCCGGCGCGATGCTCGGATCAGCTTTGTCCAACCTCAGGGCTTTGCCTGGGGCTTTGTTGAGCACAAAGACATTTTCGGGATGACCGGATCCGTCTTTCTCGGCAATTTGCTTGATGCTGACGAAAAGTTGACCCGCGTGGTCTACGCGCCGGATCGCACGGGCGCGGTCGATCGGGTCGAAGACCGCAACCGCAATTTCGGGAACATCCTCACGCTGCGCCTGAAAGGCAGCTTCTAAGCCGATTGCAATCGCCCGATACGGCGGATTTCCCAACGCAGGTCGACGCCTGAATGATCGAACACCCGCGCTCGCACCAGCTCGCCCAGCGCTTCGATATCCGCCGCCGTTGCCGCACCTGTATTGATCAGGAAGTTGCAATGCTTCTCGCTGACCATGGCACCGCCCACCCGCAGGCCGCGGCAACCGGCGGCATCGATCAGTTTCCAGCTTGAGCGCGCATCCGGTGTGCCCGGCGGATCAGGATTGGCGAACGTCGATCCGCCCGTCTTGTCCTTGATCGGCTGGGTTTCAGCGCGGCGTTTCTGGTGCTGCGCGATTTCCTCTGCCAGCACATCAGGGGCGCCTGCGCCACTGCCAGCCAGGTGCAGCTGCGTGACCACAATATTGCTGGCAAAATCGGTATGGCGGTAAGAAAAGCCAATATCCTTGCGCTGCAGTGTGACCGGCTCGCCGGCGCGGCTAATGCCATCCACCGCGGTGACGACATCGCTCAGCTCATGCCCATAGCATCCCGCATTGGTGCGCACCGCGCCGCCAATCGAGCCAGGAATGCCGGACAGGAAAGACAGACCGCTAATGCCAGCGTTGGCGGCCGCCTTGGCGACGCTGAGATCGAGCGCGCCTGCGCGGGCACTGACCATTGTGCCATGATGCTTCACCGCGCCCCAATAGCGCCCCATCAGGCGTATGACGACACCCTCAACGCCGCCATCGCGGACAATCGTGTTCGACCCGACGCCAAGCACCGTGACCGGCACCGTTTCCGGCAAGGCTTTGAGAAAGCGCGCAAGATCGGCATCATCGGCAGGCAGGAACAGTGCGTCAGCGGCGCCGCCAACGCGAAACCAGGTATATGGCGCGAGCGGCGCATCCTTCAGCAATTTGCCCCGCATCTGCGGCAGCGACTCAAGATCAAAAGCCATACGCTGCCCTAACCCCACTTGGCATCAGAGCAAAGAGGTGAGTTCACAGGCAGCCATTTCCGAGGCCGCCGGTCAGAACGTGTATTGCAGCATGAAATGGGCGCTCGCTTCGGTCTGATACGGCGCGGCCAGCGCATTTGCCGCGGGGCCGTAGAGGCGGCTATGATCAGGCGGATTGAACACACCGACACCGATCGCAGCATCAGCCGACCAGCCGCCTTGTTGAGACCCGGAGCGAACACCTAAGCCAAGGAAAGGTGCGCTGTCAGATTGGCG
The DNA here is from genome assembly GCA_965212615.1 of Henriciella sp. Taxonomy (GTDB): domain Bacteria; phylum Pseudomonadota; class Alphaproteobacteria; order Caulobacterales; family Hyphomonadaceae; genus Henriciella. The sequence continues at coordinate 2,731,925 of OZ243114.1, read as the reverse complement.
GTTAAACAGCAAATCGCCCCGGGTCATCTCTAGAATTGCGCGATCGATCTGGCGTCCGATCTCGGAGGTATCACGCGTCGCGCCGACGGTCACAACCAGGTTCGGGTGGGGGGTCGATATCTGCGCAAACTTGCCAACCCGTCCGGCCGTGTTGAGCGTCACGTCAGGCATCGGCACGGGCGCCGGTTTGTCAGTGACATTGTCGCTCAGGCGGGGACGCAAAATTGGTCCGGACGCTGCGACCGAAATCGGATCAGTCAAGCGAAGCCGAAGCACAGGCTCGGCAGCTTCCGGCATGTCCGCAATGCCCGGCATCGCTGCCGTCGCAATCGCGATAGACAGAGCTACAAAAGATCTTGCAAGCACGCCTTTGTCCTTCAAACCACTCGCGGGAGATTGTGTGCGAAAGGCTTTTACAGGAGCTGAGCACGAACAGACAATTTGAACTCGGCAGATTTACCGTACTCGACCGCTAATCGACCTCGCCCACTGCAGCGCAAAAGGCCACTTTAGGTTAACAATCGCCCGGCCCGTGCGTTTCTGTCATCCCTTGCACTTGATCACGCGAGTCGAGCCATTGTTGCGACATTGCGAGTGGGGCAAAACTTCTCGATATTCAATTGTCCTGCAGCCATTGTTCGAAAACGTATCCCCGCGCATGATCAGGCGGCGGCGATGTTTTTCATTCTCTGTCGATGAGGGTTCATCTGTGTCGGCCAATGGAAAATTGGTGCTGTCACAATTTACGGTCTCGCCCAAAGCGATGCTCACAGTGACGCGAGCTTCGTCGCCGTCGCCAAACACCAACTCGCCATGTTTATCCTTGATGTCGGAGATATCCATACATATGGCGCGATCTGAAGTGACGCCCTTGTAAATAATATCGACCGTATCCCAGTTGCCATTCGTACCTTCGCCCCGTCGCTCGATCCTGAACATACTGAATTCGTACGCACCACAATTCGCAATGTCGAATTGACGGGCGTAATTGGTCGCCATCGCGGGATGCGCAAGCGACAGCGCGACCAAGCCAGCAGCGATGCTTCGCAAAGCAATTTTGCCGGACCCGCGACCAAAAATCAGAGTTTCAATCATTCTGTTCATAGCAAATCTCCACCACTATTGGTTGAATATTTGATGACATGAAGATTTATATCTGTCTATACTATTGTTAACTTTTGTTCTGAATGAAATAGACCAAATACTCCCTGGTCCGGAAAGTATACATGCGCCTCTCAATTGAGGTTTCAGAGCATTTGGATTAAGCTTGCAGCGCCTCAATCAACGCATTCGCATGGGCTGAAATGCTGCCCGCGCCCATACATACGACCATGTCGCCGGGCTCAGCCAGTTCGCGGACAAGTTGCGGTAAACCTTCCAGATCGCCTAATACCTGCGCCTGTTTATGCCCATGACCGAGCATGCTTTCGACCAGGTGGACATGATCGACGCCGTCAATCGGCGTCTCGCCCGCCGCAAAGACTGGCGTGATGACCGCAATATCGGCCTCGCGATAGCTTTGGGCAAATTCCTCGAACAGGTCCTGCAGGCGCGAATAGCGGTGCGGCTGCGAAATGGCGATGACCCGCCCCTGCCCCTGGATCGCGCGCGCCGCTTTCAGGCAGGCTTCAATCTCGACCGGGTGGTGGGCATAATCATCAATGATCTTCACCCCGTTCCATTCACCAACCGTCGTAAACCGGCGCTTGACGCCGCCAAAGGCTTTCAGACTGTCGCGCAGCTGATCATTGCTGGCGCCAAGCTCCACCGCCACCGCGATCGCTGCCAGAGCGTTCGAGACATTGTGCTCGCCGGCCATGGGCAGGAAGACCTGTTCGATCACCCGCTCATCGGCGTTCAGTTTTGATCGGATCATGACATCGAAGGTGACGCCATCCGTGGTCGGATTGAGATTGACTGCGCGAACATCGGCCTGGCGATTATAGCCATAGGTGATGATCCGGCGGTCAGAGACGCGGGCGACCATGGCGGCGACTTCAGGATGGTCGGTACACAGGACGCCAAAGCCGTAGAATGGGATATTGCCGACATAGGTATCAAACGCCGCCCGCAGCGCGTCCATGCCGCCATAATGCTCCATATGCTCCGGATCCATATTGGTGACGATGGCAATGGTCGGGCGGATTTTCATGAACGTGCCATCGGACTCATCCGCCTCCAGCACGATCCAGTCACCATCGCCAGCCTTGGCGTTAGAGCCATAGGCATTGATGATGCCGCCATTGATCACGGTCGGGTCGATCCCGGCGCCATCCAGCAAGGCTGCGACCATGGTCGTGGTCGTTGTCTTGCCATGCGTCCCAGCGACCGCGACAGTCCATTTCAGGCGAATGATCTCGGCCAGCATATCGGCGCGGCGCACGACAGGGATCCCGGCGGCACGGGCGGCCTGAACCTCGACATTATCGTCCTTGATGGCGCTGGAAATGATCACCGCGCTGGTGCCTGCGACATTGTCCGCCACGTGCCCGATATGGACGACCGCGCCCTTCTCCCGCAGGCGCTCGACATTGGCGCTGTCTTTCATGTCCGAGCCTTGCACCTGATAGCCAAGGTTGATCATGATCTCGGCAATGCCGGACATGCCGATGCCGCCAATGCCGACAAGATGCGCTGGGCCGAGGGGAAAGGGCGTTGGAGAGGGTTTCATCTGGTCGTCATGTCCCTAAATACTTGTGTTGATTGCGATTAGCCTGTTCCGCATATCTGAGGCAAGCGCCGCGCTGTGCCGCCGGATTGAGCCGCGTTTCATCCGCCTCAGTGTGCAGGATTAAGTGTCAAAAAGAAGGAGCCGGAGAGACAGTTTATCAGCCGATAGGGGTTTGACCGACCCTTGCTGAACCGTGCTGAACCGTGCTGAACGATTGCAGAAACCTGCACACATGCTGCTTCACAGCGATTGAGACAGCGTATTTGGCAAGCACCGCGCCAATCGCGCGGTTGCCGAGGTGAGGCTCAGGTCTGATCCGGCGCAGCACGCCGTTTGCCGAGCAAGGCCATCAATAACCCGATCAGAGCAACGGCCAGCATGACGCCAATAATCGATGTCAGACGCGAGTCATCAATCGGGCCATTCGGCGCGAGCCCTGGCGCGCCCAAATTGTCCAAATGACTGAAAAACGACATCCAGAACATTGCCGCAGCAAAGCCCCAGCCGCCCGTCAGCCATCGCAATGTTGCGGTCTTCAGCGCCCGCTGGCCACCAAAGATCAGCAACGCAGCGGCGATAAAGTCGACGACCCAGAACGGCCACCACTGCCAGTCGCCCCAATTGCGCGCGATCTCGCCGACAAACAGGAAGATCCCGAACGCGATCGCAAGGCAGGCCGAGATGCGGATCATCTGGCTGCGATCCCTTCTGCCAGGTCGGCCAGGTCCGCCGCCGCGCGGACATTGCCGAGGCTCTTGGCAGCGGCGGCGCGCACAGCCAGGTCATTGCCATCACCAAGGCGCAAGGCAATCAGCTCGCCCAGCAGGTTGGGAAAAAGATTATCCTCCAGCAACAAGTCTGCCCCGCCCGCTTCCACCAGGCCTTCGGCATTGGCTTCCTGGTGATTGTCCATGGCAATCTTGAGCGGGATCAGGATGGACGGGCGCCCGACCGCGGCAATCTCGCTGACTGTCCCGGCGCCAGAGCGAGCAATGATCAGATGCGCTGCGGCCAGCCGATCCGGCATGTCGGAAAAGAACGGTTGCAGCGTCGCCTTGACCTGCACCTTGTCATAAATGGCGCGGACCTGGTCGATCTGTTCTTCGCGCACTTGCTGCACCACATGCAGGCGCACCCGCAAAGGCGCCGGAATGTGATTGGCAATGGCCAGCGGGATCGCTTCGCCAAGAATACGCGCGCCTTGCGAGCCGCCTGTGATGAACACAGTCAGCGTCCCGTCCGGGCTTGGAAACGGGACCTCCCGCATGGCCGCAATCGGGGCTCGAACCGGATTGCCGATCGGCTGGTGATGCGCCCGGCGCGGCAACCGGTCGAGCCGGTCAAAGCCAGAGGCGACAATCGCCGCCTGGCCGGCAAAGGCGCGATTGACGCGGCCAAGCACGGCATTCTGTTCATGAATGAGCAGCGGAATGCCCAAGCGTCGCCCTGCCGACAGCGCCGGATAGGCCGGATAGCCGCCAAAGCCGGCAATGAGGGCAGGCCTCTTGTCCCGCTTGAACTTGCGCACCGCGACATTGACCCCGGCGCGCAGCTTCAGGGCCGTGCCGGGCAGCGTCCACGGTTTGCGCAGATTCGGGCTTGCCGCCTGCACTTCCAGTTTCCAGTCGGCCGGAAAGGTCTCGGCATAATGCAGGCCGCGATGATCGCTGATCAGGCCGACCTGCCAGCCGCGCGCGGCCATTTCCTCGGCAAAGGCGGCGGCCGGGAACATGTGTCCGCCAGTACCACCCGCGCCGATCACAACAAGGGGTTTATCGCTCATCTCAGCCCTTCACGCTTGTATGTCCGCGCCGGATCAGGGCCAGCGCCAGACCCAGGGTCAGCGCCGTGCCCATCATCGACGACCCGCCATAAGAGACGAAAGGGAGCGTCATCCCCTTAGGCGGGATCAGGCTGACATTAACAGCGATATTTATGGCGGCCTGAAGACCAAAAAGCGTAAACAATCCGGTCGCTGCGGCGCGTGGATACGGGTCGTGCAGTCGGGCCGCCGCGCGCAGGCCCTTCCAGACAATGAAACCGAAAATGAAGATCAGGCCGATGGCAGCGATATAGCCGAACTCTTCGCCCAGCACGGCATAGATGAAATCAGTATGCGCGTCCGGCAGCGCGGTCTTGATCTTGCCTTCGCCCGGGCCGACGCCGAACAGGCCGCCTCGTCCAATCGCCTCGGACGCCTTGTCGATCTGATAAGTGTCATATTCGGTCGGGAAGAAGAAGGAATTGATGCGGAACCGCACATGCGGCAGCGTCATATAGAGCAGGCCGGACAGGGCCGCACCGCCGCCCGCAAACACCGCGGCCCAGCGCCATGGCAGTCCGGAGACAAAGAAGGTCGCCATGAAGGCTGCGGTCAGCAGCGCCGATTGGCCGACATCCGGCTGCAATAGCAGCAAGCCGAGCGTGACGCAGAAAAAGACCAGCGTGATCGCTGCCCAGGGCCCTTTCGGATACATGGCCCGCTGCGCCAGCAGCCAGCCGGTCAGGACAATCAGCGCCGGCTTGACGAATTCCGATGGCTGCAGGCTGAAGCCGCCCATCCGGATCCAGCGCTGCGCCCCTTTGGCCTCATAACCAGAGACCAGGATGAATGCGAGCAAGGCCAGCGATCCGACAAAGACCAGCGCCGCCAGTCGCCGCGCCCAGACCCGTTCGAGCAGACTGACCCCGACCATCACGATCACCGCGGCTCCGACAAACATGGCCTGGCGTTTGACGAAAAAGAAGCTGTCACTATAGCCGAGCCGCTCGGCCGCCGGCGGCCCGGCTGCCAGCGACATCAACAAGCCTGCACACAAGAGCAGGCTGGCCGACATCAGGATGGTCCAGTCGAGCCCGCGATGCCATTCGAGAAAACGGCCCGTGGCGGAACGCGGACGAAGGGCGACCTCGACCATGCCCGCCCCCTATACCGCCTCTTTTTGCGGCGTCACTTGCGCCGCCAGGCGTTGCACAATCTCGCGGAAGGCATCGCCGCGGGCTTCGAAATCCTTGAACTGATCAAAGCTGGCACAGGCCGGCGACAGCAGCACAATGGGATGCGCCTCGCCCGAGGCCTTGGCGGCATCGAATGCGGCTTGTGTGGCCGCTTCAAGCGTGCCGCATTTCACCGTCTCGGCCTTGTTCTTGAGCGTCTTGGCAAAGGCGGATTCACTTTCGCCGATCAGATAGGCGCCAGCGAGCCGGTCAAACCAGGGCGCAAGCGGTTCAATCCCTTCCGCCTTTGGCACGCCGCCGGCAATCCAGTGCAGTTTCGGCCAGGTCTTCAGCGCTTGCTCGGCGGCCTGCGCATTAGTCGCCTTGCTGTCATTGACGAAGCGGACGCCGTCAATCTCGGCGATGAACTCCATGCGATGGGCAAGTCCTGGGAAAGAGCGGATGGCCGCCATGATCCGGCCCGGCGCCACGCCAAGCGCATGACAGGCAGCATAGGCCGCGGCTGCGTTCTGGTGATTGTGGCGGCCGGGCAGCGCTTCGGCTTCAGCCAGGTCGCCAACCCGGATGGCTTGCCCGCCAGTGCTGTCATAGAGATGACCATCAACCGCGCTGACCCCGCGTGCCAGCCCGAATTCAGAGCTGATCTGGATCACGCGTCCGCCGCCCGGGCGCTGGCGTCCCATGGCGATGGCCTGGCTGTGTGGATCATCAATTCCGACAATCGCTGCGTCGCGCAGGCGCTGATTGGCAAAGATGCGTTTCTTGGCCGCGACATAGCCGTCCATGCCGCCATGCCGGTCAAGATGGTCCGGCGAAATGTTCAGGAATACAGCAACATCGCAGCGCAGGCTTTCGACCAGGTCGAGCTGATAGGATGACAGCTCCAGCACATAAATCGCATTGGCATTGAGCGCCGCCATGTCGAGCACGCCTTTGCCGATATTGCCGCCAACCCGGACATCGCGCCCTGCCTCTTTCAGGATATGCCCAATCAATGCTGTCGTCGTCGACTTGCCATTGGTGCCGGTGATGCCGACGATTTTCGGGCGCCCCTTTTCCGGCAGCGCCTGCACCGCGCGCGCGAACAATTCCATGTCGCCGACAACCGGCACATTCATCATCTCTGCCATCCGCACCAGGCGATGCGGCTGCGGAAAGCGGTACGGGATGCCGGGTGACAGAACCAGCGCGGCAAATTTCTGCCAGTCCCGCTTATTGATGTCGCTGACATTGACGCCTTCGGCCTCGGCCTTGGCTCGCGCGGTTTCCCCATCATCCCAGGCATGCACGCGCGCGCCGCCGGCCGCGAGGGCTTTCGCAGCGGACAATCCGGTGCGGCCCAGGCCATAGACGGCGACATCGCGCCCTGCATATTCGGTGATCGGGATCATCTGTCTCGCGTTACCTCAGCTTCAGAGTGGCCAGGCCCGCAAGGGCGAACAAAAGCGACAGAATCCAGAACCGGACCACAACCCGGGTCTCGGGCCAGTTCTTCTTCTGGAAATGGTGATGCAGCGGCGCCATCAGGAAAATGCGCTTGCCTTCGCCGGTGAGCTTCCGGGTCAGCTTGAACCAGCTCACCTGCAGGACCACGGACAGCACTTCGAGGACAAACAGGCCGCCAATCACGGCCAGTGCAAACTCGTGCTTGATCGCCACGGCAACGACGCCGATCAGGCCGCCAAGGCCCAGCGATCCGGTGTCGCCCATGAACACTTTGGCCGGATAGGCATTGTACCACAGGAACCCCATCCCGGCGCCCATCATCGCGCCCATCAGGACCGCCATTTCACCGGCCCCGGGCGTGAACTGGATACCGAGATAGCCGGCGAAGACGAAGTTACCGGTCAGATAGGCGATCAGGGCGAAAGCGGCGCCGGTGAACATCAAAGGCACAATGGCCAGGCCATCCAGGCCATCGGTGAAGTTCACCGCATTAGCGAAGCCGACAATGACGATACAGGCAAAGACAATGAAGAAGCCGCCGAGCGGCAGGAAATAATCATTCACGAATGGAATCGCGACGCCGCCCGAGAATGAGGCTTCGTTGCGCTCAACCGAGGTTTCCGGGGCAAATTGCGCCACCCATTCGGCCAGCGGATTAAGCGCCCCCCAATCAGCATGACCGAGCGGGGTGTGCGCCCCGTGCAGGCCCATGATGAAGGCGCCAGCGAGCGCTGCAACCAGGAATTCGGTGCCCAGCCTGAGCCGGGCCGAAACGCCATCCGTGCTTTGCTTGGTGACTTTGGCATAATCATCGAGAAAGCCGAGAAACGCATAAGACAGCGACACTGCCAGCACGACCCAGATATACGGGTTGCCCAAATCGGCGAACAGCAATGTGCCGAGCAGCAAGCCAACCCAGATCAGGAAGCCGCCCATGGTCGGCGTCCCTTGCTTGGCCATTTGCGCTTCCAGCGAAAGGTCGCGGATCGGCTGGCCCTTGCCTTGCCGCGCGCGCAACAGATTGATCAGCCAGCCGCCAGTGATCACGGTGAACAAAAATGCGGTCACCAGCGCCAGCCCTGTCCGGAAGGTCAGGTAGTTGAAAAGTCGCAGCGGCCCTTCATCTGTGGCCAGCCATTCATATAGCATCATAACCCCCTGCAGCACGTTCTGCGCCGCGGTCCATCACCTGTCCGTCTGCGCTGGCGCTCTGCTGGCACAAGCTGTCTGCGGACGGGTTTATTTCGGAGGTATTCGGGTCCTTTAACAAGAGTCCGGGGCCGGTTTTCGGCTTATCTTTTCCGTTAGGATTCCGGATCGGAATGATGCGCGCTGAAACGGACTCGTTTCGTTCTGTCATCCATGCATGCGACGGCGCGCCATCGCCGCTGGTCTCGGTTTCACGAGAAGCCATTGTCAATAAAGCAACTTCTCCGATCCCGGGCACATGCTTTCGCGCTGCCTGTGCGAGCGCCGCCCAGGGCGAGTCCTGGCGCGGACGAAATTCTGTGGATGAATCCCATCCGATCAGGAATTGCGATACAGGGAAAAGCGTAGAGAGCGCCGGGTTAGGCATTGGCCGCCTCCGTCAGCGCCGCACGCGCTGTCTCCTGATCGCTGAACGGCACAACTCGGTCGCCAATGATCTGTCCGGTCTCATGTCCTTTGCCAGCAATCAGCAGCGTGTCGCCTTTGCGCAAATCCTTGATCGCGTGCTGGATCGCCGCGCCGCGATCGCCGATCTCGAGGCCGTCTGGCACCCCAGCCAGCACGTCGGACCGGATCAGGGCCGGGTCCTCGCTGCGCGGATTATCGTCGGTGACGATGACCAGGTCGGCATGTTTGGCAGCGACCTCCCCCATGAGCGGACGCTTGCCGCGATCACGGTCGCCGCCGCAGCCAAAGACAACGATCAGGCGCCCGGCTGTATGCGGCCGGGCGGCGCGAATGAGCACATCAAGCCCGGCTGGGGTGTGGGCATAATCGACAAAAATACCGGCGCCTTGATCTGTCTCTCCGACATATTCAAGGCGCCCTTTGACCGGTTTCAGATCGGCCATGCCGGTGGCAACGGCTTGCAACGCGACCCCGCCGGCCAGCGCCAGGCCTGCCGCGGTCAGTGCATTCAAGGCCTGAAACTCGCCAATCAGGGGCAGATCGATCGCCGCTTTCTCGCCGCGCCAGTCGAGGAATAGGCGTTGCCCGGTGGCTTTCGGCATCAGCTCTTCAATCTTCAGATCTGCGCCGCGCCAGCCAACGGAGACAACCTCAAGCCCGGCGGTTTGCGCCGCCTGTTCAAAGAACAGGCGCTGGTCGCTATCAGCATTGACCACGGCCGGGCAGCCTTGCCGGGCGAGTTCTGAGAACAGGCGCAGCTTGGCGGCGCGATACTCGTCCATGGTCTGGTGATAATCGAGATGGTCCTGGGTCAGATTGGTAAAGGCGACCCCGGCCAGGTTGACCGCATCCAGGCGATATTGCGCCAGGCCATGCGAGGAAGCCTCCATCGCCACATGCGAGACGCCGTCTTCAGCCAGGCTCTGCAAAGTGGCATGGATCGCGACCGGGTCGGGGGTCGTATGGCCAAGATCAATATGTCCGTTCGGACCAATCGCGCCGAGCGTCCCCATGCTGGCTGCGCCAAGGCCGGCGCTGTCCCAGATCTGGCGCAGAAAATCGACCGTCGAGCTTTTGCCATTGGTGCCGGTGACCGCGACAATCGTCTCTGGCTGGCGGGCATAGAAGCGCGCCGACGCCTCAGCGAGGGCGAGACGGGCATTGTCCACCTCGACCGCGATCGCGCCATCCATCGGCGGCAGGTCTTCGCCGAGCACCGCGACCGCGCCGGCTTCGATCGCGGATGCAATATATTTGCGGCCATCCGTGACCACGCCCTGCATCGCGGCAAAGACATAGCCCGGCGCGACCCGGCGGCTATCCGCCGTCAGCCCGGTCACAGCGATCTCGCCGTCCACGCCGGTCATGCTGGGAAACAGATCTCTCAAAATCATAGCGTCGTACCTCTCCTGTCTGAGACGGAGCGGACCCGCGGTGATGAGCGGGCGGGTTCATCAAATCTTGGCTCGACGCCGAGAATGGGCGCAATGCGCTCGATGACACGCCCTGCCGTTGGCGCAGCGTTCCAGGCTGCGGTTCGCCCACGGTCCTTTCCGGCCTTGGGCGAGTCCAGCACGATCAATACGACATATTCAGGGCTATCGGCGGGGAAAATCGCGGCGAAGCTGCAAATATTCTCATCCTCGGAATAGCCACCAGGAATGGGTTTCTCGGCCGTTCCGGTCTTGCCCGCGACGCGGTAGCCGCCGACTTCAGCGCGCTCGCCCGTGCCATCAAGCACGGCCTGGCGCAACATGCGGACCACCAGATTGGCCGTCGGCGCTGCCATCACGCGCTTGGGACTGCGCTTGCGTTCCGGTTGCAGCAGCAAAGTCGGCGAGACCGTTTCCCCGGCATTGGCGAGCGAAGCGAAGGCGCTGGCAAATGCCACCGGCGAGACGGCGATGCCATGGCCATAGCTGGCTGTGGCGGTGTACAGATCATCAAACGAGTCCGGCAGGATCGGCCGGGCGCTGCCGGTCAGCTCAATCGTCGAGCGCGAAAACAGGCCGAGCGAGGAGAAGAATTCCTGCTGACGGCGGGCGCCGAGCTGCCAGGCAATCTTCACGGTGCCGATATTCGAGCTGTCAGCAATGATCTCGAAAGCGGTCGGGCGACCGACAATCGGATGATCATCATTGATCTGGCGCCCGCGAATGGTGATCGGCTCGCGGACATCGAACTTGTCGCTCGGCCGAATGGCGCCAGCATCAAGCGCGCCAGCAACGGTCAATGGCTTGAAGATCGAGCCGAGTTCGTAAACAGCGCCGCTGGCACGGTCGAGCAGGGCCGGGTCTTCAGCCTCCAGATCCGTGGCCTTGTGCGGGTCGAGCGGCGGCCAGCTGGCCATGCCGAGCACTTCGCCGGAGCGCGCCGCCATGACGATCCCGGCGCCGGCTTCAGCATCATACTGGCCGACCGCGGCAGAGAGTTCCGCCTCGAGGCTAAACTGGACATTGGCGTCAATCGACAGCGCCAGCGGCGCCTGATCGCGGGTCAGACGGTCATCCATGGCATATTCGATGCCGCCAAGCCCCTGCCCGTCCGCGCCAGCATATCCAAGCACATGGCCGGCCAGCGTGCCGCGCGGATAAGCCCGCCGGGTCTCTTCGCGAAACCCGATCCCTTCCAGGCCAAGCGCAAATACGGCCTGGCGCTGGCGCGGCGTGATCCCGCGCTCGATCCATTCGAAGGCGCGCTCATTATTCGACAGGCGCGCTGTGATCCGCTCGACATCCAGGCCCGGCAATACGGTCGCCAGCTCATTCGCGATCAGCTGCGCATCGCCAATCGCCCGGGGATCTGCAAACACCGAATAGACCGTCACCGAGGTCGCCAACAGGTCGCCATTGCGATCGACAATGTCGGCGCGGCGCGGTGCTTCGACGAAATTGGTTGCCCTCGTCGTCGCCGCCTGCGGCCCGGTCAAGGCGACCGTCAGGCCTTTCACCGCAATCACGCCAAACACCAGCAACAGGCTGATTGAGACCAGCCTGGTGCGCATGCCGCCGCCGCGCATGGTCAATTCAGATCCATGCTCGAGGCTCATTGCGGCGCCTCCCGGCTGACCGGAACATCGGCATCCGGCAGCTCCATTGGCGGACCGACCCGGCCGTCAAGGTCGACCGTGCGCACGAATTGCTCGGCGCGGGCCGGCACCATGCCAAGCTCGCGGCGGGCAAACTCCTCGATCCATTCCTGCCGCGAGCGATGCGCGAACTCGGCCAGCAATTCGGCTTGCTCGGCCTCAGCCGCTTCGATCTGGGCTTCAACCACGCGGATTTCGGACACGGTTTCCTGAGCGCCATATTTCGCCCGGTAGAGGCTAAAAATGAGGATGGCGACGACGGCCAGCCCGAACAGGAAAGCGCGCTTGCTCATAGCACCGCCTCCAGCGCTTGCAGCGGCGGCACCGCTTTTCCGGTTTCGACCGGCGCGGTCCAGGCCGGGGCTTCGGTGCGCACCGCCACCCGCAGGCGCGACGAGCGGGCCCGCGGATTGCGTTTGATTTCCGCTTCGCCAGGCTCTGTCGCCTTGCGGCGCTGCAGCTCGAACGAGGGGTCCGGCCCTTTTTCAACTTCCGGCATATAGCGCGACCCGCCGCCCGTCGCGCCGGACCGCTCGCGCAGGAATTGCTTGACCAACCGGTCCTCCAGCGAATGGAAGGTCACCACAACCAGCCGCCCGCCCGGCGCGAGCAGACGTTCAGCTGCGGCCAGCCCGCGGGCGAGTTCGCCAAGCTCGTCATTCACATACATGCGGATGGCCTGAAAGGTCAGCGTTGCTGGATGGGTTTTCTTACCGCGCCGCCCGCCAAGAGCGGCCTCGATACATTGCGCCAGATCAAGCGTGGTCCTGAACGGCTCGATGTCTCGCCGCGCGACGATTGCGCCAGCGATCCGCTTGGCCTGACGCTCCTCGCCGAGCTGACGGAAGATTGTGACGAGATCGGCGGCGCTCATATGATTGACGACATCCGCGGCGCTCGGACCAGTCTGCCCCATGCGCATGTCCAGCGGACCATCGCGCATGAAAGAAAATCCGCGATCGCCCTGATCGATCTGGAACGAGGAGACGCCGATATCGAGCATCACCCCCTCAACCGCGGTGACGCCGACAGTTGCCAGCAGCGCATCCATTTCGCCAAACCGGCCGAGCAGCGGCGTCAGGCGAGGGTACTGCACGGCCAGGGCCTCCGCGCGGGTGATCGCATCGCCATCGCGATCAATGCCGTAAAGCTGGCAATCGGCCGCGGCCAAGACACGCAAGGCATAGCCGCCGCCCCCAAACGTGCCGTCGACATAAGTCTCGCCGTCGCGCGGCTGCAATGCCTCGAGCACTTCATCGAGCAGGACCGGGACATGCCCCATCACTCCCCCTCCCCGACCACGCCGCGAATGCCGCCGGTCGCCAATTGGGCATTGAAGGAGCCTTCAAAGTCGGCTTGTACATGCTCGAGCTGGGATTCCATTTCGGCATCAAAGGCGGCATATCGCGCCGGCTCCCAGACATAGAAGCGGTCCACCGCGCCGACAAAGGCCAGCGCTTTCTCGATCCCGGCCATGGCCAGATGCCGTGGCGGAATCTTGATCCGGCCCGTATCGTCAAGCTTCAGCTCAACCGCCTTCGAGACAGTCCGATTGAGAAACACCTTGCGCGCCATGGCGTTCGGGCTCATCCGCAGCAGGGTCTTCTGGTTTTCCAGCATCAAGGCGTCGCCGCCGCCCTCAAGACAGGGCGAGCCATCAAGGGCCGGATACAGGAAAATCCGCGTTCCCCCCTCCAGCGCGTGCCGAAACGGCGCTGGAACTGAAACCCGTCCTTTGGTATCCAGCGATGTCTCAAACGTGGAGACAAACACGTGCAACTCCCATCACTAGCCCCGACCGGAAATGCTTGGTTCCAGCCTGTTCAGGATTGGGATAACATGGGACCGCTTGGATTCAAATGGGCCATTGCCTGATTCTTTCGTGTCCACACAGAGCCGGCACGAAAACCAATCCAGAACAAACCAAAAATAAATCGGAACGTTTCTCTGTGGATCGCTGTTAACCAATACAAAAGCTTTTGTTTACAGCTGGTTAACCCGAGCAAATAATTGCCAGAAAATTTCACATAATCCCTGATTTTTTTCCACACTGGTCCCGATATTGTATGCAAGAGAGGATCCGGCGTTGCGAAAAGTACACGCCTTCTCAGCATTTCCCCATTAAGTCCCCGAACCCATGCAGCTACGCGTCGTCATCTTCGCCCTCGGCATCATGACCGCCCTTCTCGGCGCCGCCATGATCCCGTGCTGGTTGCTCGATGTCGCCGACAACCGGCCGGAATGGCCGGTCTTTGCCGCCAGCGCGACCATGCTGTTGCTGTTTGGCGGCGGTCTGGTCGTGCTCTCGGGCGGACGCACCGAGCGCACCGGATCGCGCGAAGCCTTTCTGCTCACGGTCCTGGTCTGGGTGGTGCTGCCGGCCATGGCGGCGATCCCGTTCATGGGCATCGGGATGAGCTTTACTGACGCCATGTTCGAAAGCATTTCCGGCCTGACGACGACAGGTTCGACCGTGATGACCGGGCTTGATTACCAGCCGCGCGGCATCCTGCTCTGGCGCGCCATCCTGCAATGGTTTGGCGGCATCGGGATTATCGTCACGGCGATTGCCATCCTGCCGATGCTGCGGGTTGGCGGTATGCAGCTATTCCAGCTGGAAAGCTCTGACACATCCGGCAAGTTCATGCCGCGCATCGGCGAGATTTCGGCCCAGATCGGGATGATCTACCTGTTCATCTCGGTCAGCTGCGCGCTGGCTTACATGCTGACAGGCATGTCTGCTTTCGACGCCGTCGCGCACGCCATGACCACTGTGGCGGCGGGCGGATACTCGACCTATGATGCCTCATTCGGTGCGTTTTACGAAACCGCCGCCGTGCCGACCGCCATCGTCTTCATGATCATAGCCGGCCTGCCTTTCAGCCTGCTGGCGCTGGCCATGATCCATGGCCGTGTCAAACCGCTTTTCTCCGACCCCCAGCCGCGCCTGTTCATCGCCTTGATCGCAGCGATCACCACGCTGGTCTTTTTCCTGCGCGTCATCGCAGATCAGGATTATGTCATCATCAGTCCGATCAATGGTTATATCGAAACCCTGTTCAATGTCGTCTCGGTGATGACCGGAACCGGCTATGCGACGACGCCTTATGATGGCTGGGGCGAGCCGATCGTGATGATCTTCCTGATCACCATTTTCCTTGGCGGCTGTGCCGGCTCGGCGGCCTGCGGCATCAAGATGTTCCGCCTGGAAATCACCTTCCGCGCGGTGCTCGCCCATGCCCAGCAAATGGTCAGCCCCAACCGCGTGGTCCGCATTCGCTATGGCGGCAAGGTCATCGATAATGACACGCTGCAATCGGTGATGGTCTTTGTCTTCCTGTATCTGGCCACCTTCGTCGCCGCTGCCATCCTGCTCAGCCTCACCGGCGAGGCGCCGCTGACCGCCATTTCCGGCGCGGCGACCAGCGTCTCGAATGTCGGCCCGGGGCTCGGCCCTGAAATCGGCCCGGCCGGGACCTTCCAGGGGCTCACCGATCGCGGCAAGTGGATTTGCGCTGTCGCAATGTTGCTGGGGCGGCTCGAATTTACCGCTGTGTTCGTTCTGATGACCCGGCGATTCTGGCGCGGATAATTTAGAATCTCTCATTGCTCGAACCGGCTAAATCCGGCAGAAGCACGCCATGGCCGACACATTGCACACACCGACCGCAGACCTGCACGATACCCTGCTAGGCATGGGGACACAGGCGCGCGCCGCCTCTGCGGCGCTGGCCAAAGCCGGCCCGCAGGCGCGCACCGCCGCCATCCTTGCCATGGCCGAGGCTGTCGACGCCGCAACCGACACGATCCTGGCCGCTAATGCCGACGACCTGTCAGGCGGCAAGGAAAAAGGCCTGTCCAGCGCCATGCTGGATCGCCTCGCGCTCGACCCAGGCCGCGTCGCGGACATCGCCAATGCCTTGCGGGCCGTGGCTGAGCTGCCTGATCCGGTCGGCACCGAGATCGCCCGCTGGAGCGTCCCTTCCGGGCTCGACATTGCCCGCGTGCGCACGCCGCTGGGTGTGATCGGAATTATTTATGAGGCCCGGCCCAATGTAACCGCTGACGCAGCCGCGCTATGTGTCCGGTCCGGAAACGCAGCCATCCTGCGGGCCGGCAGCGAAAGCCTGCAATCCTCGATCGCGATCGCGCAGGCGCTGCGCGCTGGGCTGGCCAAGACCGGCCTGCCAGAAGATGCGGTGCAACTGGTCCAGACCAAGGATCGGGCCGCAGTCGGCCACATGCTGGCTGGCCTTGGCGGCAATATGGATGTCATCGTGCCACGCGGCGGCAAAGGCCTGGTCGAGCGGGTCCAGGCCGAAGCGCGGGTGCCTGTCATCGGTCATCTGGAAGGGCTGTGCCACACATATGTCGACAAAGGCGCTGATCCTCAGAAAGCCATCGACATTGTCGTCAATGCCAAGATGCGCCGGACCGGGATTTGCGGCGCCACCGAGACGCTGCTGATCGATCAGGCGGTCGCAGCAGAGCTGCTGCCGGCGATTGCTGCCGCGCTCAGCGATGCTGGCTGCACGATCAAGGGCGACGCGGCGGCGCGCGCGCTGGTGTCCGAGATCGAGCCGGCGACCGAAGAGGACTGGCGCAGCGAATATCTCGACACGATCATTTCCGTTCGGGTGGTCGACGGGGTCCACGGCGCAATGGCGCATATCGAGGAGTATGGCACCAGCCATACCGAGTGCATCATCACCGAAGATGCGGCCACCGCCGAGACCTTCCTGGCCGAGGTCGATTCCGGCATCGTCATGCACAATGCCTCGACCCAGTTTGCTGATGGCGGCCAGTTCGGCATGGGCGCCGAGATTGGCATTGCCACCGGCCGCATCCATGCCCGCGGCCCGGTTGGCGCCGAGCAGTTGACCATTTTCAAATATCTGGTCCGCGGCACCGGTCAGACGCGGCCCTGAGACAAGCGATACGCCATGGCTCACCTTCGCCCTGCCGCGCATTTGCCGCCAACCAGCACACGCGCGCGCATCGGTCTGTTTGGGGGCAGTTTCGATCCGCCGCATGGCGGCCACCTGCATGTCGCCGAAACAGCGATGCGGCGGCTCAATCTGGATCAGGTCTGGTGGTTCCCGACCCCTGGCAATCCGCTGAAGGAAGCGCCGAGCGATTATCAGGCCCGCCTTGGCGCGGTCCGGATCCTGACCGGCAATAACCGGGCATTCGAGGTCAGCGATATCGAACAGCGCCTGCATCTGCGCTACACGATCGATCTGGTCAGACTGTTACGCAAACATTGCCCGCACGCCCAGCTGACCTGGATCATGGGCGGCGACAGCCTGATCAGCTTTCACAACTGGAAGGACTGGAAAGCGCTCGCCCATACAGTGCCGGTTGCGGTTGTGGCGCGGCCGGGATTTGAGCGCGCGGCCCGGGTCAGCCCGTTCGCCAAGGCGTTCAGACACCGCCGCCTGCCAGATCGCGCTGCCCGCATTCTGCCCGGACATGAAACACCGGCCTGGATCTATCTGCCAGCCCCGCTAAACCCGGTCTCATCGACAGCGCTACGGAATGCTCATTGATGACCAGATTGCACGTTTTCACCACAGGCGGCACGATTGATAAGATCTATTTCGACGCCTTGTCGGAATTTCAGGTCGGCGAGTCGCCGCTCGACGCCATTCTGCGCGAGGCCAATGTCAGCCTCGACTATGACCTGACCTCGCTGATGCGCAAGGACAGTCTCGAGCTGACCGACGCCGATCGAGCGGCCATCCATGCGGCGGTTTCAAACAGCGAGGCGACGCATATCCTGATCACGCATGGCACCGACACGATGGCCGAGACAGCCGAGCGCCTGCGCGGCATTGACGGCAAGACCATCATCCTGACCGGGGCCATGCAGCCGGCGCGGCTGCGTTCCACCGACGCGATCTTCAATGTCGGCTTCGCCATCGCCGCGGCGCAATTACAGCCCCCTGGAATATATATTGCGATGAACGGGCGCGTGTTCCCGGCCGGCCAGGTGCGCAAGGACCGCGCCGCCGGACAGTTCGTCGATGTGAAGGACTAGCCGAGACGCCTGATCGCGGCCGAAAAACAATACAGAAACTGTTGCCGATAATCCCTAGGCCGCGGGCGCAACGCATGTTAAGTTCGGCTTAGAAACAACCTTATGGAGCTGCACCCTGCCTGCTGCAAAAACTGAGACAAATTCGGCCCGCGCGACGAGCATCGAAGATATTCGCGCTTTCTCAGACACGATCATCGCCTCGCTGGAAGATGACAAAGCCGAAGACCTCACTGTCATTGATCTAACGGATAAATCCTCCCTCGCAGACATCATGATCATCGCTTCGGGTCGCTCGGCCCGTCATGTGACGTCGATTGCCACGCATCTGGCCCAGAAGGTGAAGGAAAAGACCGGCCAGTCGCCGAAGCTGGAAGGCTTGCCGAATGCCGACTGGGTGCTGATCGATCTCGGCGATGTGATTGTACATCTGTTCCGCCCGGAAGTGCGCAGCTTCTATAATCTGGAAAAGATCTGGGCCGGCGAGAGCGGCCACCGTCCATCTGACCTTTAATCCGGTCTTATGCGCATCACTCTGATCAGCGTCGGCAAACTGAAGACGGGCCCTGAGAAAGAGCTGGTGGATGATTATGTCGCCCGGTTCAACAAATCCGGGCCTGGCATTGGCCTGCGCGCGCTGAAATTGGTCGATCTTGCCAGCGGCGGCGGCCGCGAGGCAGAAGGCAAGCTGATCCTTGGCGCCGTGCCGGCTGGTGCCAAAGTGCTGCGTCTCGACGAGCATGGACCGGCCTGGACGTCGGTGAAGCTGGCTCAGCAGATTGCCAAATGGCGCGATGCCGGGACGCCGCAGCTATGCGTCCTGATTGGCGGCGCTGAAGGTTATAGCCAGGCCGTCAGAGACGCATGTCCCGACACGCTGGCGCTCGGCCCGCAAACCTGGCCGCACCGCCTGGTCAAGGCGATGATTTCAGAACAGCTCTATCGATCGGTCAGCCTGCTCGCCGGCCTGCCTTATCACAAGGCCTAGGCCGGTTTGCGGGCCATGCCGAAACGGGCCCAGAACACCCGGTCAACCATGCGCTTGGGCAGCAGGGACGGAAGGGTGAAATTGGTCAGCTTGTTCGGCACCGGCGCATAGCGCGCCTTTGGTTTCTTGGCGGTCAGTGCGGTCTCGATGGTTTTCGCAATGATCGCCGGCTCAAGCCCGGTTCGGCCGCCTTCAAGCATGGTCTGGCTGAACTTTTCAATCGGCTTGGCCCAGGCGGAGGTCGCGTATGGATTGGCACTGTTGGCGTCTTCGGCCTTGTCCCAGATCGGCGTTCTCACCGCCCCTGGCCCGACCGCGATCGCATCAATCCCGAACAGTACCAGCTCCCGCCGCAAGCTGTCGGTCAGGCTCTCAACCGCATGCTTGGTCGCGGTATAAGCGCCGAGAAAGGGCGCTGACAGGCGGCCGCCAACGCTCGTGATATTGACGATGCGGCCAGGCGTCCCGGCCAGGGCCTCATCCATGCCGAGCAAAGGCGCAAAAGCCTGGCTGGTCCGCAACAAGCCGAACACATTGACCGCGAAATGCGCTTCGAACTGATCCAGAGGCTGCAGCGCTAGCGGCCCCATATTGGCGATTCCAGCATTATTGACGAGCCCAGCAAGCGTCTGCCCGGCGAGCGCCGCGCGCACGGTCTCCACGCCCGCGGCAACTTGCTCTGGCCGGGTGACATCAAGCAGGATCGGCTTGATCCGCGCATCGCGCTCGGTCAGCGCCGCCGCGTCGGCCGGCTTGCGCACACCAGCAAAGACCTGCCAGCCCTTTGCGGCCAGATGTTCAGCCGTCGCCCGGCCAATGCCGGTCGAGGCGCCGGTGATGATGACTGTCTGCATGAGCCGGTTCCTGAATGACTTGCTTTTTATACGCGCTCGCCAGTGAAACGGATCAGGTCTTGTCGGCGCCGCCTTCAATCACGCGCAGTCGCGGTGGCCGCTTCGGCTTTGCCTGCTCCGAGATGGGCTGTTTTGAGTCAGCGCCAAGCTCGCGGGCGCGCACCAGTTCAGGTTTGCTTGGTTCGGGAGCGATTTCCGGCGCTGTCTCCAGATCCTCGTCCACTTGCCGCACCCGCGGCGCTGACTTGCGCTTGAAACCGCCTTTCGAGCCGAACCCGGACTTGCCCTTGCCGCGCGCCTTCTTGTCGATCTCGCGCAGCTTCACATGTTGCAGCGCCGACAGGGCCTCGTCCGAGCCGCCTTTGTCGAGATCATGGAAGGCCGAGCCGAATTTCTCGATCCGTTCCTCGACCTCTTCCAAGAACTGCTTTTCCCAGTCGGATAGCGGCGGCCCCAGACCCTGTTCGGCGAGCATCGCGGCCTTGCGCAATTTGCGCAGGGCTTTGCGTTTCTTTCGCTCGTCGACATCACGGGGCATAAGGCAAAGTCTAGGGCGAACCGGCCCGCCCCCGCAAGCGTGCGGGCTTACAGCTCGCCCAGCGCATCCATATAGACTTCCAGGATCGCTTCTTGCTCGGCCCGCTCATCGCGGTCCTGTTTGCGCAGCTTGATCACTGTGCGCAGCGCCTTGGTGTCATAACCAAGCGCCTTGGCTTCGCCATAGACTTCCTTGATCTGCTCAGCGACTTCCTTTTTCTCTTCCTCGAGACGCTCGATCCGCTCAACCGTGAGGCGCAGCTTGTCGCGCGCGGCTTCGGTCAGATTGTCATTCATCGGCTCAGTCATGGCGTCTCTCAATTCAGGCTTTTGACAAAAGGAACCCCGGCTCCCTAATCGCAATTGCAGGCCATGGCGAGCGACAATTCGGCGCCAATTGCAGCCCCGGGCGCTAACGCGAAGTTGAAACATCTGTGAATGGACGCCGCAGCCGCGCACGCTATTTGATACTGATGATGAAAAATACGCTTTCCGCCCTCCGTCGCCGCACTTTCCTTGCCGCCGCGCCCGCAGCGATTGTGGCGGCCTGCTCTGGCGCCGGGAAGACCAGCCCGGCCTTTGCCGGCACACCCAGCGCCGACTTTGCTGACAGCGAATGGCGCCAGCTGACCGAAGCTGAATGGCAAGCGCGGCTCGACCCGCTCGCCTTCCGGGTGTTGCGCGAGGACGCCACGGAACGCGCTTTCACCTCGCCGCTGAATGACGAGAAACGCGCCGGCGTGTTTCACTGTGCCGGTTGCGACCTGGCCATATTTGACGCCAGCACCAAGTATAATAGCGGCACCGGTTGGCCGAGCTTTTACGACTACATTCCCGGCACGCTCGGGTTCAAGCCAGACAACAAGTTATGGATGACCCGAACTGAGTATCATTGTGCCCGCTGCGGCGGGCATCATGGCCATGTCTTCAAAGACGGCCCGGCCCCGACCGGGCTGCGTTATTGCAATAATGGCGCGGCGCTGACCTTCAAGCCAGCCTAGTCGGCTTGCTTCTCGCCAAACAAGTCCATCTGATTCGGATCGACATGGCGTTTGCGCCGGCTCTTCTTGGTGCGCCCGGACTTGAAATAGAGATCGTCAGTATGATCTTCGTCTGACGGCTTGGGTTCAGCTTTTGGCTTCGCGGGTGGTTTCTTGGCCTTGGCCAGCTTCCAATAGGTCACCGCCAGCACGGTTTTGCCTGCGCCATCCTCATAATGCTGCACAAATCCATGCCCCGGATTGGCCTCAGCCTGTTCGAGGATTTTTGGCAGGTCCTGTTCCGACGGGGTCAGCCACTCGGTCTCAAGCGAGGCGATGGCGACATCGCCCGCCAGGTCTTCGGCTTCATACCGTGTGCGCGCAGCCTCCTGCGCGCCTTTCAGGGCGTCGCGGGCCGTCTTGCCGAGAGGATAAGCATGGCTCATGAGAGCGCAGCTAGGGCTGAGGGGGCAAAGAGTCCAGAGGGCATCTTATGCAATCACAGGTTGGCAGAGGCGGGTGGCGGCAAGCCGGGCGAAACGCAGCGTCACCGCCTTGCGCCGCGCCGCCACCAATTTCTCGCATTCCGACTCGCGCAGGATCGCCCCGCCAAATGCATCGGCAATGATCAGGCCGGTATCTTCCGGGATCAGATGCTGCGGAAAATCCTGCCTGACCGCGAAATAGAACCGGTCGCAGAAAGGCCGGTATTCCGGCCATTTCTGATCGCTGCGAAAATCGGCGACAGAGGATTTAATCTCGACAATCGAGATCTCGCCGCCTGGCCCGATGGCAGCGACATCAGCACGGCGCCCATTGGCCAGGGTCATCTCGGTCACGCCGACATAGCCATGGTCAGTCATCAGGCGCAGAACACCGCGCGCAATCTGCTGCGCGACCGGGCTCAGCGTCGCGTCTGCCGGCACATGATCCATAACCGCCTCCCGTGATGTTCGCCAGATGTTCCAGAATAGGAGAGTCCACCGCGACGTCAATAAAAAAGCCCCGGCGCCTGGCCGGGGCTCTCGAATTGGATGCTTGATCCGCTATTCGCGCGAGGCGAGCAGCATCAGGACAAAGCGGAACATGTTGACGAACATGATGAAGAAATTGAGTGCGCCCCAATTGGTCATCACGGCCATGCCGCGCTGGTCGCCGGCAAAAGCGTAATAGCCTTCCTTCAGCTCTTGCGTCTGCCAGGCGACGAGCACCGCAGAGAGCAGCGCGAAGCCGCCAGAGATGATCCACTCCATCGGGCCAGAATGCTCAATCAGACCAATTGCTGGCAGGATCATGTAAATGATCGCGACAGCAAACAGGGCCCAGATCGCCATGATGGCAAAACTGCCAATGGCGCTGAGATCACGCTTGGTCGTATAGCCCCACAGGGACAAGGCCGCGAAGGCCGAGGCGGTGATGAAGAAAGCCTTGGCAATCGTCATATAGGTGAAGGATTGCGAAATGCCGCCGGCTGTCGTGATGCTCATATTGGCTTGCGCCAGGGCAAAATAGACGCCGAGCCCGAGGCCGACTGTGGCGACGATCGCCCAATACAGAATGGCCGAGCCGGTCGGGCTTGGATTCTTCATGAAGAACATCGAGCCGATGATCAGCACGGGCGGGGCAAACATCACCACATAATAAAGCGGTGTTCCGAAGACGAGATTGGTGACCACAGGCACCGTACCTGCGACAAAGGCGAGCAGTCCAGCAATCGCGATGCCGATGGTCAGCTTGGAATAGACGCCGAGCATAAAACTGCGCAGGCCCTGATCCACGCTGGCATCCATCGTCCGACCACGGGAGATGGACGTATTAAAGTCGTTCATGGCTTCCTCTTTTCAAAGGCCCGCGCACGAGCGCACGGATTGCTTGTATTATGTGGTCGTTTTTATCGCTTTTCAAGAAAAACCGGACTGGTCAGCAGCAGAATCAGCACTAAGTTTCCGCCGATCAAGAGATGAGGAAACACCTATGGCAATTGAGAAACGACAACTCGGGCGCACGGATTTGATGGTGACGTCCTGTTGTCTCGGCACGATGACCTGGGGCCAGCAGAATACCGAAGCCGAAGGCCATGCCCAGATGGATTATGCGATCGAGCGCGGGATCAATTTCTGGGACACGGCGGAAATGTATTCAGTGCCGCCCTCAGCCGAAACGCAAGGCTCGACAGAGCGGATCATCGGCACCTGGTTCAACCAGACCGGACGGCGCCAGGATGTCATCCTGGCGACCAAGATTGCCGGACTCTCCAAACAGATCTGGACCCGTGACGATGATGTCGAATGGACCCGCCACACCAAGGCACAGGTCGATGAAGCCGTGTTCAAGAGCCTGAAACGCCTGCAAACCGATTATATCGACCTGTACCAGCTGCACTGGCCAGACCGTCCGGTGGGCCTGTTCGGCAACAAGATGGATGCCCGCGCCTACGGCTATCCGTACGAGCCGTTTGAAGACATTCTTGCGCATCTCGACGCGCATGTGAAAGCCGGACGCATCCGCCATATCGGCCTGTCCAACGAGACCCCGTTCGGCGTCATGCGGTTCCTGGCCGAGTCAGACGCGCGCGGCCTGCCGCGCATGGCCTCGATCCAGAACGCTTATAATCTCGTCAATCGCCAGTTCGAGGATGGCCTGGAGGAGGTCTGTGTCCGCGAACAGGTCAGCCTGCTGGCTTATTCCCCGCTCGGGCAGGGTTATCTCACCGGCAAGTATCGTCATGGCGCCTTGCCGAAAGGCTCACGCAAGGCGCTGTTCAATCGCCTGCAGCGCTATGAGAGCCCGCAAGGCCTGCGCGCCATCGAGTCCTATTTGCAGCTGGCTGACGAAACCGGTCTCGATCCGAGCCAGATCGCGATCAAGTTCTGCGACACACGCGCCTTCATGGGCTCGACCATTATCGGTGCAACCAGTATGGAGCAGCTGAAGATCTGTATCGATGCGTTCGACCTCGACTGGACCGAGGAACTGGAAACCGCGGTCAATGCCCGCCACGCCGAACAGCCTTCGCCCTGCCCTTAACCATAGCAGTGCTTGAATTGGTTTGACTTTAAAGAACCGTGCGGGCAGATTTGGCGCGGCTGGACCGATCACAACAGATCGCAGCACAGTAAAGGGGAACAAAGATGGCTGACGCCTCAAAGTACGAAGACAACATCAAGAAATACGCTAACGGCTATAATCAGGCTGCGGCAGAGAAAATTGTGGGACATCTCGGAATCGCGCTGCGCAATCGCGATAGCTCACTGGTTTCTTGCTCAGACGATACAGAACTTCAGCGCGTGCGCGAGAAGTGGTGCCGCGGCAAGCTCTCGCTTGCTCAGACCAATGACCAGCTCGACAGCGCCATTGGCGCGGTCTGTGAAAAGCTTGCCCCGGAAGGCGGCAACAAGTCACGTGTCACCTTCTATTACCTGCTCGCTGAGCACTTTGGTAAGCTGGACGCACTCGCAGGATAATTGATTTCATCCTATACAGTTTGAGGAGCCCGGCCACAGGTCGGGCTTCTTTGTTTGATCTTCTTGAACGCCGCCCCTGCGCTTTGCCATGCACCGATTATTTGCCGCCCTGCCCGTTCCGGACAAGATTGCTGACCGCCTGACCCCGCTCGCGGTCGAGGTTCACGGCGCGCGCTGGCGCCGGCGCGAGCATTTTCACATCACGCTCTGCTTTTATGGCAGCGTCGATAGCGAGACCGCAAATGCGATTGCCGATGCGCTGGATGCCATCCACGCCCCGGCGCTAGAGCTGCAGATCGAAGGTGTCGGCTGGTTCGGTCGGCGTGAGCCGCGCGCCCTGTATGCCAGGGTGGCGGAAAACCAGGCCCTGACCGAGCTGGCAGCGAGGTGTCGCAAGATTGCACGAAAATTTGATCTCAAGCTGGGACAGGACCCGTTCCGGCCGCATATCACGCTCGCTTATTGCAATCAGACGCCGCTGGAGGCGGCGATGGCGTGGAGCGAAGACTTCCAGATTCTCAATACTGACCGCTTTCTCGTCGACACATTCCAGCTTTATGAGAGCTTCACCGGACACAAGCGACAGAGCCAATATGTGGCCCAGGCAGCGTATCGCCTCGGCGCCTGACTGCTGACCAAACTTGTCAGGAGCGTCAGTTGACGTCACCGGTCGCGGGCGAGACAAGAGCCGCATGGCATACCCGAAAATCGAGCCCCGCTCTGCACAGGACCTGACCGCACGCTTGCAAAGCGTCCGGCGACAGACCGAAGCGCTTGCCGCCCCGCTCAGCGATGCTGACGCCACCGCGCAGTCAATGGCGGATGCGAGCCCGGCCAAATGGCATCTGGCTCATACAAGCTGGTTCTTCGAGGAATTCATGCTGGCGCCGGTCTATGGCGATGCGGTGCGGTTCGATGACCGGTTCAGTTATCTGTTCAACTCTTATTACGATGCGGTTGGGGCGCGCCATGCGCGGCCGATGCGCGGGCTGCTGACCCGTCCCTCGCTGCAGCAGGTTCTGGCCTATCGCGGCCATGTCGATGCCCGCATGACAGAGCTGATTGCTGACCATCCAGATGCCTGCGGCTTGCTCGAGCTTGGCCTTGCACATGAGCAGCAACATCAGGAATTGCTGCTGACCGACATTCTGCACCTGTTCGCACAGAACCCGCTGCGCCCGGCCCTGAAGCCGGATGTCAATCTCAAGACAGCCAATCTGGAAGCCGCCCCGCTGGCCTGGGACCGTTTTGCCGGCGGCCAGGTCGAAATCGGCCATAGCGCAGCAAGCTTTGCGTTTGATTGCGAGACGCCCAAGCATGACGCCATTCTGCGCCCGTTTGAACTCGCCAATCGGGCTGTCACCAATCGCGAATGGCTCGCCTTCATCAATGATGGCGGCTATGGCGACCCGACACTCTGGCTCTCGGACGGTTATGCGACCGCGCAAGCCGAAGACTGGCAGGCGCCGCTTTACTGGTACCGGTCAGGCGATGCCTGGCACACAATGACCCTGTCCGGTGCGCAGCGCCTCAATCTCGAAGCGCCCGTGACCCATATCAGCTATTATGAGGCCGATGCCTATGCGACCTGGGCCGGGGCGCAGCTGCCGACGGAACAGGAATGGGAAGTCGCAGCCAGAGCGACAGCGCCGCACGGCACATTTGCCGGGGCCGGCTATTATCAACCCCAGATCCAGACCGAAGCGGCGGCGCGCTATTATTTTGGTGATGTCTGGGAATGGACGGCAAGCCCGTTCACGCCATATCCCGGCTTCACCGTCGCGGATGGCGCGGTTGGCGAGTATAATGGCAAGTTCATGAGCGGGCAGATGGTGCTGCGCGGCGGCTCCTGTGCCACGCCTGATGCGCATATCCGCGCCACTTATCGCAATTTCTTTCACCCGGACAAACGCTGGCAATTCAGCGGATTGCGCCTGGCCAGGGATGCTGACTGATGGATGATGTCTTTGACCTGGCCGCGCAGGATACGCGGACGCAATTCTTGCGCGATGTTCTGGACGGCCTGTCAAAGGTCCAGAAAAGCCTGCCTTGCCAATATTTCTACGATGCCACCGGATCAGACCTGTTCGAGCAAATCACCCAGCTCCCGGAATATTATCCCACCCGCACTGAAACCGCGATCCTGCAGACCCATGCCGGAGACATCGCGGATGCGCTCGGCGAACAGGTTCTGCTGGTCGAATATGGCGCCGGCGCCTCGACCAAGACCCGGATCCTGCTCGATGCACTGATCCGCCCTGCCGGCTATGTCCCCATCGATGTCTCGGAAGAGTTCCTGCTGCACACAGCGCAGGTCTTGCGGGCAGATTATCCGGGATTGCCGGTGCACCCGGTGGTCGGCGATTTCATGATCCGGTTCGGATTGCCACACGACAGCCAGGGCCGACCGGTCGGATTCTTTCCCGGCTCGACCATTGGCAATCTCAGCGACGATGAGATTGCTGCGTTCATGACCTCGGCCCGCGCCTTGCTCGGCGACCAGACCCGGTTCGTGATCGGGGTCGATCTGCGCAAGGATGCCGCCATCCTGGTCCCGGCTTATGATGACGCGGCAGGCGTGACCGCGCAGTTCAACCTCAATCTGCTCACCCGCATCAATCGCGAACTCGGCGCGGACTTCGATCTTTCCGGCTTCGCGCATCGCGCCATCTGGAATGACGCCGCCTCGCGGATTGAGATGCATCTTGAGAGCCTGCGCCGACAAATCGTGCAGATTGCTGGACAGAGGGTTTCATTCCAGGCCGGGGAAACCATCCATACGGAAAACTCGCGCAAATTCACAATTGACAGCCTCCGGCCCCTGTTTGAACAAACAGGCTGGAAACTGAATAAAGTCTGGCTGGACGAGAATCGCTATTTCGCGGTGCTGCTGCTCTCAGCCGACTAAGCTGGGAGAGACATTGATGAGAGATTTAGAAGGCCGCAAGGCGCTGGTGACCGGTTCGGCGACAGGCCTTGGCCGCTCGATTGCCGTCATGCTGGCCGAGCGCGGCGCTGACATTATCGTCAATTGCACGCGCTCGCTTGAGGCGGCTGAGGAAACCGTCGCCCTCTGTAACCAACATGGCGCCCAGACCCAGCTGGTTGCCGCTGATGTCTCCACCGATGAAGGCTGCGCCAAGCTTGCTGAAGCGGCAGGCCGCTGGGGGCATCTCGACATACTCGCCAATAATGCCGGCATCACGCGCCATGCACGCGACCATAGCGACTTGAACGCGCTGACCCGGCAGGACTTTCTCGACACTTATGCGGTCAATGTCGCAGGCCCGTTCCTGATCATGCAGGCCTGCAAGGACTTGCTGGTCAAGGCCCATGCAACCACTGGCCGGGCGAGCGCGGTGCTGAATGTCTCTTCGATTGCCGGGGTCACCGGGATTGGCTCTTCGGTGGCTTATGCGGCGACGAAAGGCGCGCTCAACACGATGACGCTGTCGCTGGCCCGCGCCCTTGCCCCAGCCATTCGCGTCAATGCCGTGTGTCCTGGCTTTATCGGTACGCGCTGGTTCAAGGATGAAATGGACGCAGACAGCTATGCCAAGCTGGAACAAGGCGTCGCCAAGTCCGTGCCGCTAAATGTTGCCAGCGGGCCGGATGACATCGCCGCGTCTGCCGTCTTCTTCCTGACCGATGCCTCGCGGCACGTGACAGGTGAGACTTTGCTCGTCGATGCCGGTATGCATCTCGGCTACGCCCCGCTCGCCGCGCGGTAAAACCCACACCAAAGGTTCATTCCGACGCCAGAACGGGCGCAATTTGGGCAATCTGCTCAAATTTCGTGCGCTGCAACAAAAATCCCACCCTCCTTCTTTGTCTTAAGTGGCCAAATTCCGTGCAGTGAGCTCTCTGGGCTCACCAATCGCAATTTCTGGAAGGAACGGAATGATGGGAAAAATGATTTCAAGGGGCCTCGCTCTGGCCATGATGGCCGGCGCGTTCACAGCGCCAGCAGCACTCGCCGAAGGTGAGTTTTCAGGCAATGTGGCCCTGACCACGGATTATGTCTGGCGCGGCGTCTCTCAGAATAATGAGAATCCGGCCATTCAAGGCGGCTTCGACTATGCCAATGGCTTGTTCTATGCCGGCACCTGGGCCTCGATTGTTGACTTTGGCGGCGCCAATATGGAGCTCGACCTGTATGGCGGTTTCGCAGGTGAGACCGAAAGCGGCCTGTCCTGGGATGTCGGCGTGATCGGCTATGTCTATCCAGACACGGATGATCTCGACTTCCTCGAAATCTATGGCGGCCTTGGCGGCTCGCTCGGCCCGGTCGATGTGGGCGGCTATGTCTATCTCGACCCGGACAATGAGACCACCTATGTCGACTTCACGGCCGGATTTGCGGCCAATGACGTGCTTGGCTTTGACGCCTCGGTCGGCTCTTATCTCGATGGCGGCGACGGGTTTGTCGAAGAGTTTACCAATTATTCGATCGGCGCGACGCTGAGCACCGAATATGTCGATTTCGACCTGCGCTTCTGGGACAATGATGCTGACACGATTGGCGCCGTGAGTGACTCGCGGGTCGTGCTGACGGTCAGCCGCTCGCTGTAAAGCCCCCCTTGAAAACCCGCCTCTTGCCCTCCTGTCAGGGCGGGTATTCCTGGCCGCTGCTTTCGCCGATTATGACGGAAGCAGCGGCTTTTTCATGCGCCGCAGATCAGGCCTGCGGGCCAGACCGCTTCGGCCCGGCATCAAGTTGCTGCATGGATGCGACATGCAGGCAGGCAAAGCCCGCTGCCGCCGCGAGCAACAGGGCGAGCATTGCAATCGACGGCCACACCACCTCGCCCAGAAACAGCCATTTCACTGCGATGAAACCGAGGCTGAGATAAGCAGCAAGCCCGAGCGAGACCGTCAGCGCATAGCGCCAATGCCGCTGAGGGGTTGAGAATATTCGGTTCAGCATACGTGCCTCTCAGGTGAATTGCGGTTTCAGCACGGCAAGACATACCGCGGTCAGCCCGAAACACATGATCGGCCAGGTGACGCTGACCAGAAAGCGCCAATGCAGCAGGATCTGGCGCTCATACTCATCCATCTTCCCGGCCAGACGCAGCCGGCGCTTATTGCCGCCAAAATGGGCCAGGTGATAATCGACGATTTCGATCGGCAGAAAGATCCCGAACACGATCAGCATCTTCAGGACAAACCAGTCACTTTCCGCGCCATAAGGCGCGATCAGCCACAAAACCGGCCCGGTCAGCATGATCACCGGAAAGGCATAATGCTCAAGCAGCACGCCGCGATCAAAGCGCTCGATAGCGAGGTTGCGCATCGCAGTCGCTTGCGCGTCTGAAGGATTGGCCGCCCAGGCCTTGAATGCCGGCACGACATAATTCTGATAGCCAACTGCCGTGCTGAACAGCCAGATCATCACGGCCAGCAAATGCACCAGCTTGATATAGGCATAATAAGGCGCCAGCCAGTCAAGCATCAGTTTGCCGAGGCCGCAGGCCAGGGCTGAATCTTGGCTGGCGGCGGGCTTGGATTGAATTCGGTTTCAGTCAGCGCCGCCAAGGCGCGGTCACGGTCGTCGGCGGTAAAGCTGCCCGTCGTCAAACAGAACTCGACCATGTTGCCATTCGGATCCGTGGTATAGACCGAGTGGCACCAATTATGGTCGATCTCGAGCGCGTCGAGACCCGCCGCAGTCCAGCGGTCTCGCCAGGCCATCAACTCGTCCACTGAATCAGCAGTGAAAGACAGATGGTTGGTGCCTGGCGGCAAGTGTGCGGCCTTGTTCAGGTCAAATTCGTGCTGGTCTTGATTAGGCGTGTCATGCAGCTCCCAGAAGGCGATAAAGACGCTGTCATCGCCGCCAATGCGGTAGAAGAAATGCTTGCCCCAGCCCCCGCCCATGACAGGCGCGATCTCGACCTTGACCAGTTCGAACTGCATGATGGTTTCGTAGAATTCATGCATCGCGGCCATATCTTTCGCCGCCAGGGCGAGGTGATGATAACTCATTGTTCCTATTCCTCCGTATCGACCATGGACATGACATCCTGGCTGCCGCTGTCCGGCGCAGCGATTTCGACGACGCGATCATCGACATCATCATATTCAAGCCTCAGCGCCCGGCTCATCACGGCGTGCATCATATAGGTGCACGTGACATAAGTGAGCTCGAGGATTTCCTCATCTGACAGCTCCGCCTTCAAGGCCTCGAAGACTCCGTCAGAAACCCGCCCGCGTTCCAGCACCAGGGCGTCAGTATAAGCCAGCACCGCGCGTTCGATCTGACTAAAGCAATCCGCCGTCGGCCAATGCGGAATGGCCTGGATCTGGGCTTCGGTCAGGCCGACATCACGGCTCGCCTTGCAATGCTGCGAGAACACGAATTGCGAGCCGACCGTGTATCCGGCCCGGGTCTGGCCGAGTTCGCGCAGTTTCGGATCGATCTTGCGCTGGGGCGAGCGATAAAATTGAAAGCCCGTCGTGGTGTGATCAAACGCGTCCGGGACAATATTGAACACTGTCCACCAGTTTCCAGGCGTGCCGGTCGCGGTGCCTGGCTGCTGGATCGGATCGCGATCCTCAAATAGCAGCTTGAAGATGGCATCCGCCATCTCGCTGCCCTGGCCGGGGCCGGCTTGCTTCAATCTGGGCATGGTGCAGTCTCCGCATTTAACAGGCCGGAAAACATGACATCGAGATACATCTGCTTGAAGGCCTCGACATTGTCAGGCGATTTTGGCTCTTCGCCGAAGACCGAACGGACCAGCGGCGCGACATTGAATTGCGTCACCGCAGCGCCGGTCAGCAACATCAGGATCTGGGTCGGCTTGTACGGCTTGATCAGCTTCTCCTGGACACAGGTTTCGACCAGTTCCAGGAATTCATAATAAATGTCGGACAGAACATTTCTGAGCAGCCAGTCCAGGCGCTCGCCGCCGGTCTGGCCTTCTGACAGGATCACCTGGCCGAGCACAGGACGGGTGGCGGCGTTTTCAATCAGCAAAGCGCAAGTGGCGCGCAACTTGTCGAGCGGTGACAGGAAGTCTGCAAAGGTGGATTGTGCGCGGCGATCACCGGCCAGCATTTCAGCCAGCTGCAGCATCGCCGCCTCCCACAGCATGCGTTTGGATTTGAAGTGATAATGCACGCTCGGCTGCGACACGCCTGCGCGTTCGGCAATCAGGCTGACGCCGGCGCCATCATATCCATATTGCGCAAACGCCTCGAGCGCCGCCCGGCAAATCCGGGTTCGCCCGGAGGTCGAAGATGGGGTCAATGCGCTCACGTCGCCGCCTGTCTAAGTTTGATATCCACATACCTGATATTTTTATTAGTGCGTTGTCAAGACCCGGCCAGACTGAGGAACCGGCAGCAGGCGCGGGCGCGGGCCTGGTTCGCAAGCGCAGCTCTGAGGCCCTGTTCGCGAGCCAAGTGCTCAAGCTCGGCTCGGAGACCATGTTCGCGAGCCAGGCGCTCTGGCCATGCTCACAGACCAAGCGCTCAAGCCTGGTTCGCAAGTTAAACGCTCTGGCCAAGCGTTCTGGCCAAGCGTTCTGGCCAAGTGCTCTGGGTTTCCGCGCCGAGACCAAAGAAAAAGCGGCCCGGAATGTCCGGACCGCTTGCATCTCAGCGTACAGAAATGCGGCGTGGGCTAGCCGGCAATTTTCCGCACATAATCATAGTCTGCCTTCTTCTTCTCGCGCTTCTTGGCTGGCTGGAAGGCAACTTTGGCATGCTCGGCGCAGTATGGGCCGCAGGTCGACTTGCGGCCGCAAAAGGCGAATTTCGGATCTGCCGGGTCACCAATGGGCCATTTGCACATGCTGTCGCGCAAGGTGAGAATGGTCGCCGCTTCGCCATCAGCCAGCGGCTGCGGCGGCAGCGCAGCAAGCATTGCGACTTTCTCGTTCGGCTTCAGATCCGGCTCAGTCACAACCCGCTGCGGCTTCGGCGTGACGATGCTGCCATCTGGCTGGATCCGCGGCTTCGGACGCGCCAGGCGCGGCGGGCGCTTGACCGGGCGAGACGGGGTCGCGCGCCCGGACAGGCCCAGGCGATGCACCTTGCCGATCACGGCATTGCGGGTGACCCCGCCTAACTCCTTCGCAATCTGGCTGGCCGAATGGCCTTCCGCCCATAGTTTTTTGAGAACTTCTACCCGATCTTCCGTCCAAGCCATGCGTATTACCCCGCTCTGTGGCAGCCCCTAGATATTGATTTGAGCGATGCCTCCAGCCCCGCTCTAACGCTATATATCGTATCAGGAGCAAAATGAAACACAAGATACTGAGGGGCTCTGTCCACAGGCAATCAA
Source organism: Henriciella sp. (assembly GCA_965212615.1). Taxonomy (GTDB): domain Bacteria; phylum Pseudomonadota; class Alphaproteobacteria; order Caulobacterales; family Hyphomonadaceae; genus Henriciella. The sequence continues at coordinate 2,698,992 of OZ243114.1, read as the reverse complement.
TATATAGTAGCAGCTGTGGATAGTTTTTAACCTATCGCCAAAGACCGAGTCAGCGCTTAAATGATCGGTTATGGCTGATACCTCCCATTCTCTGACCTCGTCTCCTAAACCGCGCACCTATGGAGCCGTCAACTGGCTCGGACTCTGGACGCTTTATAAGCGCGAAGTTGGCCGGTTTTTGAAGGTCTGGATGCAGACCCTGCTGGCGCCTGTCGTGTCGACGCTGCTATTCATGACCGTGTTCAAACTCGCCTTCGGCAATCGCGGCGAGCTCAGCGGCGATTTTGCCGGGCTCGATTATAACAGCTTCCTGGCCCCGGGCCTGATTGTCATGTCGATGCTGCAAAACGCATTTCAGAACTCATCCAGCTCGCTGACCATTGCCAAGGTGCAAGGCAGCCAGGTCGACTTTCTGATGCCGCCTCTGTCACCGCTGGAGCTGACCATCGGGTTCATTTTCGGCGCCGCCACGCGCGGCATCATGGTTGGCGTCATCGCTGCCATCGGGATTCATTTCAGCGGTCTTGCCGATCTTTCCGTGATACATGTCTGGCCGGTCCTGTGGTTCGGCCTGATGGCGACTTTATTCCTTGCCGCGATTGGCGCCATGGGCGGCATCTGGGCTGACAAGTTCGACCATCTGGCGGCGGTCTCGAACTTTGTCATCGTGCCGCTAACCTTCCTGTCCGGCACCTTTTACGACATCAATGTCCTGGTCGAGCCCTTCAAGTCGCTGGCCTTTTTTGATCCGATTTTCTTCCTGATTGATGGCTTCCGCTATGGCTTCCTCGACGCCGCCAATTCCAACATCATGACCGGCGTGATCGTCAGCGGCGCTGTCGCCTTTGCCGCCTCGACCGGCGTCTGGTGGATGCTGCGCACCGGATACAAGCTGAAGGCATGACCAAAACCGACTTCCTCGCGACAATTGCATTCGCCACCCTTGAGACGTTCCGCCAGCGCAAGTAAGTCACGCGCATGTCGATGCCCATCCTGACCATGACTGATGTCCGGCTTGCCTTTGGCGGCAAGCCTCTGTTCGAAGGCGTGTCCTTCACCCTGGCCAAAGGCGAGCGCGCTGCCCTGGTCGGCCGCAATGGCGCTGGCAAATCGACGCTCATGCGCCTGATCACCGGACGCCATGAGCCGGATGATGGCGAACTCTGGATCCATCCCGGCACAGTGATCACCACTGTCGAGCAAGAGCCAGACCTGTCGCGCTTCGACACGGTCCTGGATTATGCCACATCCAGCGGCGCCGAGCCTTGGCAGGCCGAGGCCGAGCTTGGCCATTTCGGCGTCGACCCGACCGCCGCGCCGCGCATTCTGTCTGGCGGCCAGATCCGCCGCGCGGCGCTGGCCAAGGCTTTCGCGCTGGCCCCGGATATCCTGCTCCTGGATGAGCCGACCAACCACCTCGATGTGCCGATGATCGAAATGCTGGAAAGCCGGCTGATCGGATATAATGGCGGTGTGCTGCTGGTCAGCCATGATCGGCGCTTCATGGAGAATGTGACCACCAATACGCTCTGGCTGCGCGATGGCGTCGTCCTGAAAAGCCCGAACGGCTATGGTGACTTTGACCGTTGGGCCGAAGAGATCGAAGCGGCCGAAATCCGCCAGCTGGAAAAGATCAAGACGCAGCTCAAGGCCGAAGAGCACTGGTTGCAGCGCGGCGTCACCGGGCGCCGGGCGCGGAATATGGGCCGCTTGCACAAGCTCAAGGCAATGCGGGCTGAAGCGGCCCGACGCAAAGCCGCGATTGCCGACCAGAAAGCACGCGCCGGGATCAGCGCCGACGAGGCCGGGCATCAGTCGCGCAAGGTGATCGAGACTTTCGGCCTCAGCAAAGCCTATGGCGACTTGAACATTGTCGAAGGGCTGGATTTCAAGATCCTGCGCGGTGACCGGATCGGCCTGATCGGGCCGAACGGGGTCGGCAAGACGACGCTGCTCAAGCTGATGCTTGGCGAGATCGAGCGCGATCGCGGCAATGTGAAGGTCAATCCAGCGCTGCGCATCACCTATCTCGATCAGACCCGCGAGACGCTGCGCCCCAAGGATACGCTCTGGGAAGCACTCGCCCCGCAAGGCGGTGACAGTATCATGGTACAAGGCCGTCAGCGCCATGTCGCCGCTTATGCCAAGGACTTCCTGTTTGTGCCGGACCAGTTGCGCCAGCCTGTCGCCGCGCTGTCCGGCGGCGAGCGCAACCGGCTGACCCTGGCCATCGCGTTGGCGCAGTCGACTGACGTGCTGGTGCTGGATGAACCGACCAATGATCTCGACATGCAGACGCTGGATCTGCTCGAGGACATGCTTTTGAATTTTGAAGGCACGCTGATCCTGGTCAGCCATGACCGCGCTTTCCTGGACGCGACGGTGACCTCCTGCCTGGTGCCGCTGGGCGACGGCAAATGGGTCGAGACCGCCGGCGGCTGGACCGACGCGCAATCCCAGATCAAGGGCAAACCCGGACGCGCAAAAAAAGCCGAGCCGAAGGCGAAGAAATCAAAACCCAAATCCGCCGAACCCAAGAAACAGACCAAGCTCAGCTTCAAGGATCAGCATCGCCTGCAAGAGGTTGAAGCCTTGATGCCGAAACTCGAAACTGAAATCGGCGAGCTTGAGACCAAGCTCGCCGATCCAAATCTGTTCAATGCCGATCCGGATGAGTTCAATCGCATCAATACACGACTGCAAACCGCTCGGGCGGAGCTGGAACAGGCCGAAATGGACTGGATGGAAATCGAAGAGAAGAAAGAAGCCCTCGCGGGCTAGCTTTCCCTAGACATCAAACCAGTCGTGCGTGCGCATCCAGGCCAGGATCTGGTCGGCGGCCTCGTCAGCGCTCATCTCGACCGTATTGATCCGGATCTCTGGCTGCTCAGGCGCTTCATACGGGCTGTCCAGGCCGGTAAAGTTCTTGATCTCACCGGCGCGGGCGCGCTTGTACAGACCTTTCACATCCCGTTCTTCAGCCACTTCCAGCGGCGTGTCGACAAAGACTTCGACAAACTCGCCTTCAGTCATCATGTTGCGCGCCATGCGTCGCTCAGAGCGGAACGGCGAAATGAAGCTGACCAGGGTGATCAGGCCAGCATCGCTCATCAGCTTGGCGACATTCGAGACGCGGCGGATATTCTCCACCCGGTCAACATCGGTGAAGCCGAGATCGCGGTTCAGGCCATGACGGACATTATCGCCATCAAGCACGAATGTGTGCTTGCCCATGGCAAACAGTTTCTGTTGCAAGGCATTGGCAATCGTCGATTTGCCCGACCCGGACAAGCCGGTGAACCACAACACGGCCGGCTTTTGCTCTTTCTGCTTGGCCAGTGCCTCACGATCGACGTCGAGGGCCTGCCAGTGAATATTGCCAGCGCGGCGCAAGGCAAAATCGATCAGGCCAAGGCCGACCGTATTATTGGTCAGCCGGTCGATCAGAATGAAGCCACCGGTTTCACGGTTCATATCATAGGGGTCAAACGCAATCGGCTGGTCGAGGCCCAGCGTGATGACGCCGAAATCGTTCAGGCCAAGCGTCTTGGCTGGCTTGTCCTGGATCGTGTTGACATCAATGCCGAATTTCAGATCGAGCACCGTCGCTGTCACGGTCTTGGCGCCAATCTTGAGCAGATAACGACGTCCGGGCAGCATGTCCTTGTCCGCCATCCAGAGCACGCGGGCCTGGAACTGGTCGGCCACTTCCGCCGGGTCCGAGGCCAAACAGATGACATCGCCGCGAGAGGTGTCGACTTCATCAGCAAAAGTCAGCGTCACTGACTGTCCTGCCACGGCTTCGTCCAGGTCACCGCCATGCACGACGATGCGTTCGATGGTCGTCTCTTTCGCACTTGGCAGTGTCTTGACCCGGTCGCCGGGCTTGATCGAGCCAGAAGCGACCTGGCCAGAAAAGCCGCGAAAATCCAGATTGGGACGGTTCACCCATTGGACCGGCATCCGGAACGGCGCCGACAGGCGGGCATCATCAACCGGCACGGTTTCGAGATATTCCATCAGGCTTGGGCCATCATACCATGGGGTCTGGTCCGAGGCGCCGGTAATGTTCGCGCCTTCCAGCGCCGACATTGGGATGGCCTGGATTTCGATCCCGGCCGACAGCTCTTCAGCGAATTCGAGGAAGTCGCGTTCGATCTTCTGGAACACCGCCTCGTCATAATCGACCAGGTCCATCTTGTTGATCGCCAGGACCAGTTTGCGGATGCCGAGAGACGAGGCAATGAAACTGTGGCGACGGGTCTGTGTCAGCACGCCCTTGCGGGCATCAATCAGCAGGATGGCAAGATCAGCGGTCGAGGCGCCGGTCGCCATATTGCGGGTATATTGCTCATGTCCGGGCGTGTCGGCGACAATGAATTTGCGCTTGTCGGTCGAGAAGAAGCGATAAGCAACATCAATCGTGATGCCCTGCTCTCGCTCGGCGGCAAGGCCATCAACCAGCAATGCGAAATCGATATTCTCGCCCTGGGTGCCTTGTTTCTTGGAATCGCGCTCCAGCGCATCCAGCTGATCCTCGAAGATCATCTTGGAATCATAAAGCAGGCGCCCGATCAGAGTCGATTTGCCATCATCCACGCTGCCGCAGGTGATGAAACGCAGCAGAGACTTGTTCTCGTGCGCCTCGAGATAGGCGGTGATGTCTTCTGCGATGAGAGAGTCGATATGGGACATTTAGAAGTATCCCTCTTGTTTTTTCTTTTCCATGGACGCGGCCTGGTCGCGGTCAATCGTGCGACCCTGGCGCTCGGATGAGGTGGTCAGCAGCATTTCCTGAATGATGTCTTCCAGCGTGTCGGCCGTGCTCTCGACTGCGCCGGTCAGCGGATAACAGCCAAGCGTGCGGAAACGGACATATTTCTCCACTGCGGTTTTCGCCAGTTCCGGCGGGACGCGCTCATCATCAAGCATGATCTGGCTGCCCTCCCATTCGATAACCGGGCGCTTGGCCGCGTAATAAAGCGGCACAATCTCGATCTGCTCGCGGCGGATATATTGCCAGATATCGAGCTCGGTCCAGTTCGAGATCGGGAAACAGCGAATGCTCTCGCCCTTGTGGATGCGGGCATTGTACAGGTTCCACAGCTCAGGGCGCTGGTTCTTCGGATCCCAGCGATGCTCTGCTGTGCGGAACGAGAACACACGCTCCTTGGCGCGAGACTTTTCCTCGTCCCGGCGGGCACCGCCAAAAGCAACGTCGAACTTGTACTTGTCGAGCGCCTGTTTCAGCGCTTGCGTTTTCATGATGTCGGTATGCACCGCTGACCCGTGCGTAAACGGACCAATCCCGGCCTCGATGCCTTCCTGATTGGTGTGAACGATCAGGTCCATGCCAATCTCGGCTGCCTTGCGATCGCGAAATGCGATCATTTCCCGGAATTTCCAGGTCGTATCGACATGCATCAGCGGGAAGGGTGGCACGCTCGGATAAAATGCCTTCATCGCCAGGTGCAGCATCACTGCGCTGTCCTTGCCGACAGAATACAGCATGACCGGGTTTTCGGCCTCCGCTGCGACTTCGCGCATGATGTGAATGGACTCAGCTTCAAGCCGGTCAAGATGGGTCTGGGAGGTCAATGGATTGGCCCAATTCTGCGTTAAATGAGTTCTGCCCCACATAGAAAGTGATCCTACTGAGAACAACTGGTTGTTGACGTTAGTATCGCTGAAGCAAAAAGGATGCCGCAACGTCGCATCTGGCCATGGGCATTTGAAAGTGATCCAAAGACCAACAATCAGACACCGGAGACCCAATTGACGGACACTATGAAACAGATTGTGTTGAAAGAGTATTGTGAGGGACCCCCGCGTCCGGAAAATTTCGAACTTGTCGAGAAACCGATACCGGTTCCGAGCGCGGGGCAATTCCGGGTTCGCCACATCTGGAATTCTGTCGATCCGGGCACCCGGTCGCGGCTTTCAGGCGGCGACAGCTATGCCGCTGCCTTGCCGCTCGGCAAAGCGATAGATGGGTTCAGTGTCGGGATTGTCGACGCGTCGGAGAATAGCGATTACCCGGTCGGCACCAAAGTCTTCTGTGCCGGCGGTTGGCGCACCCATACGATCCAGACCGGCAAGGGCTTTATCGGCGCCATTCCGGATGCCGTTCCGTTGCCGCTCTCGCTCTGGATCGGGGTGCTCGGCGTGCCCGGTCTCACCGCCTGGTTCGGGCTGAAATCCGTCGCCAGGTTCCAGGCCGGTGACCGCGTGCTGGTCACCTCCGCGGCGGGTCCGGTCGGTGCCACGGCGGGACAACTCGCCAAGGCAGGCGGCGCAGAACACGTCGTCGGCATTGCTGGCAGCGACGAAAAATGCGCCTGGCTGGTCGACGAGGCCGGGTTTGATGCGGCGATCAATTACAAAACTGTTGCAGATCTGGATGCGGCGATCAGCGAAGCGATGCCGGACGGCGTCGATGTATTGTTCGATAATGTTGGCAATGCCATGGTCAATCGGGTGCTGCCCAAGATGCGGCTGAATGGCCGGATCTGCATTTCCGGCCAGGTGGCAGACTATAATCTGGCCCCGCAAGACACCCCCGGCATCGTCAATACCAAGCCTTTCATTACCCACCGTGTGCTGATGCAAGGCCTTGTCGTGTTCGATTTTGCCCGCGAGTTTCCAGTCGCGCTGAACGAGATGGCGACCTTGATCGGCAAAGGCGAGCTCAAACTCAAGGAAGAGCGTTTCGAAGGGATTGAGCAAATGCCAGAAGCTTTTTGCGGCCTGTTCCGGGGTGAGAATTTCGGCCGCCGCGTAACCAAAGTGGGAGAAGAGCCATGACCACCGCTTTCGACATCACCAAGGAAACCTATACCCGTTTCACCTTCGCGCGCGAGGGGCGCGTTCTGACCGCTGCGATCACCTCGGAGCATCCGGTCAATGGCGTCGACGCGGCGATGCACGAGGAGTTCGGCCGCGTGTTCACCGATCTGCAACGCGATAGCGAATCAGACATTATCATCCTGACCGGCAAAGGCCGGGCCTTCTGTGCTGGCGGCGATTTCGACTGGTTCGAGGAGCAGATCTCCGACCCGGCCAAATTTCGCGACATTGCCTGGGAAGCCAAGCGCATTGTCACCTCGATCCTGGATATGGAAAAGCCGATGATCTGTCGCCTCAACGGCGCCGCGGCCGGGCTTGGGGCAACCATTGCCTTGCTCTGCGACATGATCATCTCTGACGACAAAGCCGTGATCGGCGATCCGCATGTCAAAGTCGGCCTGGTGGCCGGTGATGGCGGCGCGGTGATCTGGCCGCAGCTGGTCGGCTTTGCCAAGGCCAAGGAGTTGCTGATGACCGGCGACTTGCTGACCGCGCCGGAAGCCCAGGATCTCGGCCTGATCAATTATGCCGTCCCAGGCGATCAGCTGGACGCGAAAGTCGGCGAACTGGTCGCCAAGCTGCAGGCCAATCCGAAATGGGCCGTGCGCTGGACCAAGACCGTGACCAATATCCCGCTTCGCGCCCTTGCCGCGCAAATGATGGATGCCTCGGTCGGGTGGGAAAGCGTTTCCAATTACATGGATGACCGCAAGGAAGCCGTCGAGGCCTTCCGCGAAAAGCGCAAACCGCACCTGACCGGGAATTGATTATAGCAGCGCCTGATAAGTCGCCTGCAGCAGATTGAATCCGCGCACATCGCCAACCAGGCCGGCTTCCATGCGGTTCATGACATAGGAAAAGCAAAGCCGCGCATCCTGATCGATGAGAACGATCGAGCCGCCATATCCGCCCCAATAGGCGATGTGTTTGTTCGGGCCGAGCGGCATCGGATCAGCCGAGATGCCATAGCCCATCCCGAACACAACCGGAATGTTCAGGGCCAGGTCTATCCCCGCCGTTTGCTGGTCAAACACGCGGCGTGTGCCGTCGCGAGACAGGATGGTCTTGCCAAAAGCGCTGCCATCGCAGGCCATGGGCGTTTGCGCGCGGACAATTGCGCGGGCATTGCCTTGGCCGTTGGCCGCCGGGATTTCCGCCGCGCGCCAGGCCCTAGTATTGGCCGCCTCGGCCGCCACGGCCGGATTGCGAAATGTACGCGATGCGATGGAGTCGTTCTGTTCGACCTCGATCGGCGTTTGCGGCGTGAACAGATCGGCGACGCGCTGATCGATGGCGTCGGTTGTGCCGATATGGAAATCTGCGCCAAGCGGTTCGGCAATCTCCTGGCGATAGAAATTGCCCAGCGTCTGACCAGTCACGCGGCGCACGATTTCGCCGATCAGATAGCCCTGGGTCAGGGCATGATAGCCCGACTGGGTGCCAGGCTCCCACCATGGCGCCTGCCGGGCCAGAGCACGGGTCATCCAGTCCCAGTCATAGACCGCATCCGGCGCCACCGCTTCATCCATGCCTGATAGCCCGGCTGAGTGGCTCAGGAAGGTGCGCACTTCGACGGCGTCTTTGCCGTTCTGGGCAAATTCAGGCCAGTATTTAGCAGCCGGCGCGTAGAGATCGACCTCGCCTTTGTCGGCCAGCAGGAGCAGCGACATTGCCGCCATGGTCTTGGTGCTGGACCAGACATTGACCAGCGTGTCTTCCTGCCACGGATCGGTTCTGGCGCTATCGAGATGCCCGCCCCAGAGATCGACCACAAACTCCCCATCCAGGGTGATCGCGACGGATGCGCCAATATCGTTGAACTCTTTGAAATTGGTTTCAAACGCGGCCTTGACCGCTTCGAATCTTGTCTCGCATTTGCCGTGAATGGGAATCCCCATTTCGCCTCCTCCTGCGCCCGTGCGGGGGGCGTCATTGTCGTTTCGGGCGCCAACTTGAAAGCGAACCGCCAGCTTGTCACCAATGCCGTCGGGACAAGTGGTCCAAAAGCAAACGCGCTCGACGCTCAGGCTGCGCCCGGCAGATCCAGCGTTTGACGCGGCGCCTGTTCTCCCCTATCTGCCTCACTCAACGTGGTGATTTGGCCGGTCGGCTTGCAGCCACGATAAACAAGTCGCTAAAAGGCCGTGCGGATTGGAAATCAACGGATTTCCCTGCGCCGCCTTCCCGACAGCGACACAAGCAATGCGGAGAACGGCCGATGCCGATCAAGATTCCAGATGCGCTGCCTGCACGCGAAACGCTCATTCGCGAGGGCGTTGCCGTGATGTCCGACTCCGATGCCATCCGGCAGGACATTCGCCCGCTGCATATTGGCCTGCTCAATCTGATGCCGAACAAGATCCGCACGGAAACGCAGATCGCGCGCCTGATCGGGGCCAGTCCGTTGCAGATCGACATGACCCTGGTCATGGTCGGCGGACACACGCCCAAGAATACCAGCCAGGACCACCTGATCAGCTTCTACCAGAACTGGGACGCGGTGAAGCACCGCAAGTTTGATGGCTTCATCATCACCGGTGCGCCGATCGAGACGCTGCCGTTCGAGGACGTGACCTATTGGAACGAGCTCACGGAGATCTTCGAATGGACGCGCACGCATGTGCATTCCAGCTTCTTCATTTGCTGGGGTGCAATGGCAGCTGCGTATCATTTCCATGGCGTGCCGAAGCATCCGCTGGGTGAGAAAGCCTTTGGCGTCTATCGGCACCGCAACCTGGATCCGACCTCGCCTTATCTGTCCGGGTTCAGCGATGATTTCCAGATCCCGGTCAGCCGCTGGACCGAAGTGCGCGCCAGCGACATCGCCAAGGCAGACGGTCTGAACATCCTGATGGACAGTGATTTTACCGGCCCCTGCCTGCTTGCTGATCAGAGCGCCCGAAGCCTCTACTGCTTCAATCACATCGAGTATGATTCCACCTCGCTGAAAGAAGAGTATGACCGCGACGTGGCGGCAGGAAAGCTCATCAAGCCGCCTCATGGCTACTTCCCCGGTGATGATGTCGCCGCGCCGCCGCAAAACCGCTGGCGCAGCCATGCCCATCTTTTATTCGGAAACTGGATCAATCAGGTCTATCAGACCGTTCCGTATGAGATTGAGGCGATTGGCGCGTAATCTTGCGCCATGGTGCAGATCGGTCGATACTGGGATTCATAGCTCTGATGGTGCCCGCGCCCCGAAATCCCAAATCGAAACGATGACCTTGCATCTGCGCCCCGCCCGGCAAGACGAACTGGATACGCTCTCGGCGCTCTGCCTGCGCGCCAAGGCGCATTGGGGCTATGATGATGCGTTCATGGCCGCCTGCGTGCAGGAGTTGACGCTGACCCCGCTCGACCTTGAGGCGGATAAGGTCATCGTGCTGGAAGACGCTGACGCGATTGCTGGCATCGCTCAGATTGGGCTCGAACAGGCAGGCTGTGTGCTCGACAAACTCTTCGTCGAGCCCAGTCGCATGGGGCTTGGCTATGGTAAACACCTATACCTCTGGGCGCTGGACGCGGCGCGAAAACTGGGCGCGCGGGAGCTGATCATCGACGCCGATCCAGAGGCCGCATCATTCTATGAGAAACTCGGCGCCAGGCGCGCGGGTGAGATTCCGTCCGGGTCTATCGCAAGGAGAGTGCTTCCACGTCTTGTGCATCCACTCTAAGGGTCTGCACATGACATATTTTGCTCAGGAACCCGACCACGTTTCCGAAATCCGCCGGCAGTTGCAGCGCTATGTTGGAACACATGCCCCGCGCGACAAGCGCCGCGAATGGGACCGCACCTCGACCTGGCCGCGCGATGTTTTCAAAGGCATTGCCGAAATGGGCCTGATCGGCCTCACCATTCCCGAAGAATATGGCGGCATGGGCCAGGACATTGTCGCCGCCACAGCCGTGATTGATGAATTGTGCCAGGCCGGCGCGTTTCTGGCAGGCCCGTTCATTCATGCGGCCTTCTATGGCGGCATGAACCTGTCAGAGAACGGCTCTGAGGCGCAAAAGCAAGAATTTCTGCCGAAGCTGGCGCGCGGAGAGATGTTCCTCTGCTATGGGCTGTCTGAGCCCAATGTTGGCGGCGATCTGGCCAGCGTCGAGACACGCAGTGAGATGCAAGGCGATGAGATTGTGATCAATGGCGCCAAACGCTGGTGTACTGGCGCCGATTGGTCGGATTACATTTATTGCCTGACCCGGTCCGGCCCTCCGGAAGCGCGTTATAAGAACCTCACCTTCCTGCTCATCCCGACCAATGCTGAAGGCGTGTCGATGCAGGCGATCGAGCATTCCAATCTGCGCTACACCAAATCCATGGATGTCTATTTCGACAATGTCCGCTTGCCGAAATCGGCCATTGTTGGCGGCGAGGAGAACTGGAACAAGGGTTGGAAACTGCTGGCCGGTCGGGCGCTGGATGTCGAGAAGATCGAGATTACGGCGGTCGCCTATGGCATCGCCCGCGCCGCGGTTGAAGAGGCCTGGCAATACGCCCAGGAGCGCGAACAGTTTGGCAAGCCGATCGCCCAGCACCAGGCGATCCGGCATAAATTGGTGACAGCGCGCACCAAATTGCAAGCCGCACGTCACATGCTCTATCATGGCGCCCATCTCGCCAGCACTGGCCAGCCCTGCAGCATTGAGACCTCGATGGCGAAGCTGTTTGTCGCCGATACCGCGGTCGAGATTGCCACCACCTGCCAGCAGGTGATGGGGGCTTATGCGCTCTCAGATGCCTATGACATGGAGCGCCATGTCCGGGACTTGCTGGGCATGCCAATTGTCGGCGGGTCGTCTGATATGCAGAAAAACAACCTGGCCAGCCTGATGCGGCTCTAGGGCGCCCGCGACTTAAAAAAACAATCTTAAGTTTCGCGGTGCCCCTTGAGATCGCCGCATGCGCGTGATGAAATGCAGAGGCCTCGAGTGAGCCCGTCATGGACCTGTCTGCGCCTGGATACGAAACCGAACTGTTGCGGTATGAGCCGTTCAGAGAATCTCATCGCGAGCTGTTGCGCGCGCCTGGAATTGAAAAATCGGTGTGGAAATACATGCCGGCCTTGAGCGGCGGGACAAATCTCAGAAAATATCTGATGGCCATCCTGCAATCGCAGGCCCGGGGCGAGGCGGCTTATTATGTCTTGTTCTGCAAAACCGACGAGTCCTTTGCCGGCGTGTGCGGCTTCAATGAAATCAACCGCATCCACCGACGTCTGCGCAATCACATCTCCTGGCACCCACCAGAGCGCGATAGCGCCCAATTGTATCAGGCCGCCCAGCACGGCATGTTCAAGCGCGCTTATGATTGGCGCGCCAAACGGATGGAATGGCAGATCAATCCGAAAAACGCGTTCATCATGCACAATCTGCAAAGTCTGAACCCGGTGCGTGAAGCGCGTTTTCGCAATTTCGAGCGCACCGCGGACGGCGTCTGGGTCGACAAGATTGTGTTTTCGATGACGCGCCCGGAACTGGCCGCTGCGATTGAGCGTCTGGAGGCAGCCTTGCTGACCTAGACCTCGACCTCCAGTTTCTCGATCCCTCTGAAGAAAGGCAGGCTTCGCCACACGACCGCCTGCTCGGGCAGCGTCATGTTCGGATAGCGCTGGAACAGTTTCTGATACACGCGCCGGGCTTCAATCCGCGCCAGTGGGGCGCCGATGCAAATATGCGCGCCGCCACCAAATGAGACATGTGAAGAGCGCTTGGCGGTGATGTCGAACGCCTCTGGCGCTTCAAACTTGTCCGGGTCGCGATTGGCGGCTGCAAGCGACATGAAAACCGGCTGGCTTTTCTTCATCGGGCAGCCGGCAACCTCGCGATCTTCCGAAACGATGCGAGAGGTGGCTTGCACCGGGGCTTCGTAACGCAGCACTTCTTCGACCGCCGCAGCCCCGAGAGCAGGATCGGCCTTCAAGGCCGCAAGCTGCTCGGGATGGGTCAGAAACAACCAGACACCATTGCCGATCAGATCCGTGGTTGTGAGATTGCCGCCCACCAGCAGAGCCTGCAGGTTCACCCGAAGCTCGTCATCCTCGAAATCGCCGCCATCGGCCTGGGCCTGCACCATGTCACTGATCAGGTCATCCTTGGGCGCCTTGCGACGGGCTGCCATCAATTCTGCGAAATAGGCATCCAGTTTCTCGCCGCTGGCCTGCATATAGGCGGTCTCTTCCTCGCTGCGCATCGGATTGAGGCTGAGAATGACACCTTCCGACCAGTCGCGAAATTCCGGCAAGCGGCTTTCATCGACGCCCAGAATATGGGCGATGATAAGGATCGGAATCGGCACAGCAATGTGCTCCATCAGATCAAATCGGCCTGCGGCTGGTGCATCATCGATCACCTGATCGATCATGGCCTCAATCTCCGGCTCCATCTTCTTGATCCGGGCATAAAAGGCTTTGACCAGCGGCAGACGATTGCGCGAATGATCCGGATCATCCTGGAACAGAATGCTGGAGCGCCGACCGTTCGGGTCATCCGGGTCGGCAAACATGCGCGACATCGACCCTTCTTCCGCCTTGTTCGGCTGGCGAACGAAGCTGCGGTCATTGACCGTGGCACGGATATCCTCATATCGCGTCAGCAGCCACGTCTTCACCGCCTCGTCCCGCATGACAGGACAGGCGTCGCGCAGGGCTTTCAGGCGTGGATGTGGATTTTCGCGCGCGTCCGGATCAAAGGCCGAGATCTGAAAAATGCTGGTTGGGGCATCGATCGTCTTGGTCTCATCGCTCATCGCTCATACCTCCCGTGACCTTGCGGACGGGCATATGGGCCAAGCCTCTGTTCTGGTTTCCCGTCCGGTTCTGCGCGACAGTACCGAAAAAAACCGCGCCCGCACAGGCTGTCCTCAGGTCACCCTGCGTTGGCGAGCGCCACTGAGCGGGCCTCAAGTTCGGACATGGCGGCGCCAAATTCCTGCGCCAGTTTGGCCACCGCGCGCTCTTCAGCCGTGTCGGCATAATCCAGACTGGTCGACCATTCAGAGACGACGCGGCTGACCCCGGCCTTGTCGGCATGAGTGGTCAGCGTCGCATAAGGATAGCCGGTGCGCACATCCAGCATTAGGCCGCTTGCGGTCGCCTCGACTTCGATGGTCCGGCTGGGCAGGACAAACATGCCAATAATGGTCAGGTCGGCGAGCGCCAGGGCATTGGCTTTCTCCTGACGGCTGGACCCGACTTCATAAGTCAGGACATAATCAAGATGCTGGCGCGCCGCCCCGCGGCGAATGTTGGCGATGACAGCCGCCGCGCGGTCCATGCCAGGGCTGGCTGGCTCGCCGACCATTGAGGCGATCAGCGGACTGACCGGAACGAAAGCGCCATACGCATCGCCCATTTCCGTGACCAGGTCCTGCCAGATCCGCGCTTCATCAGCGGGCAGAGCGGTGAGGGTCCCATTCTCGATCCGGGCCAGACCAATTCGGGCTGGGAAAGCCAGCGTCGGTTCGATCGCAGCGATGCGCCGGACATCTTCATCCACATCCGTGATCACGCCATTGCCATAGTCATGGCTGGCATCATAGCGGGCCAGATAATCGGCACCGGAACTGGTCTGCAGCGTAGTTGAGCAGGCCGCGAGCGCCACCAGGCCGGTCGCAGCGGCGAGTGTTCTCAGTCGCATTGGAAATTCCCTCTTCTTGGTCGCCCCAGATCCCGGATGTGAGCGATCGCTTGCAAATGTGGCGAGAAGCCGAGCCCGGTATGGTGTCTTCGCGGCAATGCTTGGCTTCCGCCCGGGAAGGACTGAAAAAGTGAGCGGGACAGGAGACTCTCATGACCACGGCCACACTCGACAAAGATGCCTTGAAACAGAAATATGCCGAGGAGCGCGACAAGCGTCTGCGCGCCGACGGCAATGCGCAATATCAACGTCTCGAAGGCAAATTCGAAGATCTCGCGACCGATCCTTATACCGCCTGGAGCGACCGTGACCCGGTTACTGATCATGTCACCTTCGCTTTTATCGGCGGCGGGTTTGCCGGCCTGGTGGTCGGCGCGCGCCTCAAGCAAGCGGGCATTGACAGTGTCCGGATCATTGAAAAGGGCGGCGATTTTGGCGGCACCTGGTATTGGAACCGATATCCTGGCGCGCAATGCGACACTGCGGCAATGATCTATCTGCCGCTGCTCGAGGAAACCGGGCATATGCCGAGTCAGAAATATGTCTTTGCGCCGGAAATTCGCGACCATTGCGGCAATATCGGCAAACAGTTCGACCTGTATCAAGACGCCTTGTTCCATACCGAAGTGACTGCGCTCGAATGGCAGGCCGAAGCCGGCCATTGGTTGATCAAGACTTCCCGCGGGGATGCTTTCACAGCCAAATATGTCGGCATGGGCACGGGTCCGCTGCACGTCGCCAAGCTACCCGGCATTGATGGCATCGAGTCGTTCAAGGGCAAGTCCTTCCACACCAGTCGCTGGGATTATGCCTATACAGGCGGCAGCCCGGACGGAGCGCCGATGGAAAAGCTGCAGGACAAGCGGGTCGCGATTATCGGCACCGGCGCCACAGCCGTGCAGTGCGTGCCGCATCTGGCCAAGTCAGCGAAAGAGCTGCTGGTGTTCCAGCGCACACCTTCCTCAGTCGATGTGCGTGCCAATCATCCCATTGATCCTGACTGGTTTGGCTCGATTGCGACCCCTGGCTGGCAGAAGCGCTGGTTCGACAATTTCGTCGACAACCAGTCCCAGGGCTTTCCTGAAGAAGACTATGTCAAGGATGGCTGGACCGAACTGTCGCGCCGTATCCGCGAGAAAGTCCGCCAGATGCCGGCAGAGAAGTGGACGCTGGAAGGCATGTTGCAGGCGTTTGAGGATGCCGACTTCGAGAAGATGGAAGAAATCCGCCAGCGCTGCAACGACGTGGTCAGCGATCCGGACACAGCCGAAAAACTGAAAGCCTGGTACCGCCAGCTGTGCAAACGCCCATGTTTCCATGACGAGTATTTGCAGGCCTTCAATGAGCCGAGCACTCGCCTGATCCATACAGATGGCCAAGGCGTCACCAGCATCACCGAAACCGGCCTCGTCGCTAATGGTGAGCATTATGAAGTCGATTGCATCATCTATGCGTCGGGCTTCGAAGTCGGTTCAGATTATACCGAACGTGCCGGCTTTGACCTGACCGGCAGGGATGGTCAGAAACTGTCAGAGGCCTGGGCCGATGGCATGCAGACCCTGCATGGGCTGCATGTGCATGGTTTCCCCAACGCCTTCATCGTGCAGCCGAGCCAGGCCGCGAACCTGATCTCGAACGTGCCGCATAATATTGTCGACCATGCCGATACGATTGCCGCCGTAGTCGGCCATGCCGAGCGCCAAGGGTTCCAGACCGTCGAGCCGGACATTGCCGCTCAGGACGCCTGGGTGAACCTGGTGCTGTCGGGGCAAGGCATGTTGATCGGAAGCACTGAGTGTACCCCCGGTTATTACAATAATGAGGGGGCTGGTCTCACCGACAAGAACCGGCACCAGCTCGGCCATCCTGGTGGAGCCAAAGCCTTTTTCCATCATATTGCAGCCTGGCGCGACAAGGGCACTTATGATGGACTGAATTTTTCCTGAGGCCAGCTGAAACGGATTCCGAATGGATTTGAAAACGACGCTCTACGCGGTTGAAGACAAGATCGCGACGATCACGCTGAACCGACCGCATCGCGGCAATGCGTGGACGGGTCGGATGCACACCGAGTATCGCTACTTGCTGGATCTGGCCGACAAGGATCCGGCGGTGCGGGTGATTATCCTGACCGGCAGCGGCGAACGATTCTGCGTCGGCGGGGATTCCCAGGCGCTCGACGGACACTCGAAAAAAGGCAGTTATGATGCCGGCACCCCGGCCGACATCATCACCCCGGGCAGCGATGAGTTTGCGCCGTTCGCCGAAGATTTTGCTTATCAATTCGCCTTGTCCAAGCCCGTCATCGCTGCGATCAATGGCGCGGCGGCAGGGGTCGGCCTGGTCATGGCCTGTTATGCTGACATTCGCTTCGCTGTGCCTGGCGCCAAGCTGACCACAGCGCACGGCCCGCTCAACTTGCCTGCGGAATATGGTCTGTCCTGGCTGTTGCCGCGTCTGATCGGCGGCGCGCGGGCGCTTGAGCTGATCCTGTCGAGCCGGAAATTCCTGACCGATGAAGCGCATCAGATCGGACTGATACACCGCCTTGTCGGGCCTGAGGATCTGTTATCCGAAACCCGCGCCTATGCAGCAGACCTGATCGCCCGGGTATCGCCAGAGGCGCTGCGTCAATCCCGCCGGCAAACCTATCTCGATTTCCATCGCGATATCGGCGCTTCAGTGCGCGAGGCCAATACCTTGTTGGATGCGATGGTGAAACAGCCAGACTATAAAGAGGCCATCCGAGCCTTTCTCGAAAAACGCCCTGCGGATTGGGGGGCATCTGTCTCGCGACCTCAAGACGATGGCGAATAATTGCCTCGGATTCGACCCAAACGGGCATTTTCATCATAAATCTGAGATACTGGGATAATTATTCGCCCGCTCAGTCCTGTATTATAGGCCAGGTGACCGGGGTGGAATACGGGACGCACGCGGCGACGAGGGCAGACCCTCGGCGGCACACGAACACACCATCGGCAACATATTGAAGGGGATATAATCCAGGGGACAGGAATGAGGCGTTTGCCGTGGCAACAAATTCTAATCTGCCTGAGCCTGTGCCAGTGTCTGAGGGACAGGTCTATTATCCGCTCCCCAGCGACTTCATTGACAATGATGACGAGACTGAAGCGCCTGCTCTGTCAGAACGCGGCCTGATTCTAATCTGCTGCTTTCTGTTGTGCGCCATGTTCTGGAGCTTCGTTTTCCTGTGGCTTTTCAGATGAGCCATCCTGCACACACGTGAACAAAACACGAAAACAACAAGACGTTCTTAACCATACGCGCTAATACAAGCGGTATGAGCGAAGCGATTCGAATTCTCGGCATCGATCCAGGTCTGCGGCATACCGGTTGGGGCGTGATTGACCTGGTCGGCTCCCGGCTGAGCCATGTTGGGCACGGGGTCATCAATATCGATCCGGATCTGCCTATGGCAGATCGCCTGGCAGGGATTTTTTACGCCGTCGGCGAGCTCGTAAAGACCTACGCCCCCCACCATAGCGGCTGTGAGGAAACCATCGTCAACGCCAATCCGCGTTCGGCCCTCAAGCTTGGCCAGGCCCGCGGCGCAGCGATGACCTCGCTATCCTTTCATGGCCTGGAAGTCTCCGAATTTGCCCCGACCGCGATCAAGCGCGCAATTGTCGGCACCGGCAAGGCGGACAAGGATCAGATCCAATTCATGATTGCGCGTCTGTTGCCACGCGCCGGTGAGATGAAGGCCGATGCCGCTGATGCGCTCGCCTGCGCCATCTGCACGGCGCACAATCTACCACCAAAACAACTCAAAGGGGCCGCTGCATGATCATAGGACGCCTGCGCGGCACAGTCGCCGCTCTTGGAACCGACTCCATCATGGTCGACGTCAATGGCGTCGGCTATGTCGCCCTGGCTGGATCCCGCCTGCTCTCGCGCCTCACGGTCGGCGCTGACGCCGAGATTTTCATCGAGACCCGCGTCACCGAAAGCTCGATCACGCTGTTCGCGTTCGAAAGCGACGAAGAGCGCGCCTGGTTCGTGCGCCTGCAAGATGTCCCCGGCGTCGCCGGAAAATCGGCCATGGCAATCATGGACGCGATCAGCGCCAGCGAGTTGATGGACGCGCTGGCGCTCGGCGATGCGGCAACGATCACCCGGGCCAAGGGCGTTGGCAAGAAACTCGCCGAACGCATCATCGGTGAACTGTCCGGCAAGCCGCCGCCTCTGGGCCGGTTCGGCAAGTTCGTGGCCGACCCGGCCGGCAGTGTCACCGCCGCATCCGAGCTCAAGACCGGTGCCCGCGGCGAAGCGGTCTCGGCGCTGGTCAATCTCGGTTATTCCCAATCCGAAGCAGCGCGCGCCGTCGCAGCCGGCGCCCGCGAGGCACCCGATGCTGACACTGGCACGCTGATCAAAGCGGCCTTGAAAGAGCTGAGCCCGGCATGAGAGACGGCACCCTGACTGACCCTGAAATGCAGGCTGGCGAGGCGCTTGATCGGGCCCTGCGCCCGCAAAGCTTTGACGATTATGTCGGCCAGGACGAGATCAAGTCCAACTTGCGCATCTATGTCGAAGCCGCCCGCCGCCGCAGCGAGGCGCTCGACCATACGCTATTGTTCGGGCCGCCAGGGCTCGGCAAGACCACGCTGGCACAAATCCTTGCCAAGGAACTCGGCGTCGGCTTTCGCGCGACATCAGGACCCGTGATTGCCAAGGCCGGCGACCTGGTTGCCATCCTGACCAATCTCGAAGCCAATGATGTCTTGTTCATTGACGAGATCCACCGCCTGCCGCCAGCGGTCGAGGAAGTCCTGTATCCGGCGATGGAAGATTATGCGGTCGACATCGTCATCGGCGAAGGGCCAGCGGCGCGCTCGGTCCGGCTCGACCTGGCCCCGTTCACGCTGGTCGGTGCGACCACGCGCGCGGGCCTGCTGGCGACCCCGCTGCGCGACCGCTTCGGTATCCCGCTGCGGCTGGAATTCTACACGCCTGAGACGCTCGCCACCATCGTCATGGCCGCGGCCCGCAAGCTCGGCGCGCCGACCACGCAAGATGGAGCTGTCGAGATTGCCAAACGCGCCCGCGGCACGCCGCGGATTGCTTTGCGTCTGCTGCGCCGTGTCCGCGACTTTGCCGAGGCTGACGGGTCGCAGATTGACCGCGCTGCCGCGGCCAAGGCCCTGGCGCGCCTGCAAATTGACGATGACGGCCTCGACTCGCTTGACCGCCGTTATCTTGATGCCCTGGTGAAAACCTATGCTGGCGGCCCGGTGGGCGCCGACACGCTGGCGGCCGCCTTGTCCGAAGCCCGCGACGCGGTCGAGGACGTGATCGAACCTTATCTGATGCAAAAAGGCTATGTCGCCCGCACCCCGCGCGGCCGGGTGGCCGCCCCACTCGCTTATAAGCGCCTCGGCCTGCCTGCGCCGCAGGACGGCTTGCAAGGCGGCCTGTTTGGCGAGACCTAAGGCGCGTTTGAGTCTTGAAGCGGACACGGCCAGCAAAAAATGCTACCAATAGCCCTTTCAGGGAATGACCTCATGCGCCTCTCGCAGCAGACCGAAACAACCAAGCCTTCCCCAGCCATCGCCTGGGCTTTGCTGCCTTTGCTCCTTTTGATCGTCCCGCTGATCGCGATGCCGCTGACCAGCGCAGTTGATTGGACAGTGGTTGATTTTGGCGTTGCGGCATTCCTGCTCCTGAGCCTGGGCTTGGGCAGCGTATTGATCGCACGTGAGCGCGGTAGATTGTCTTGGTGGATGCTGACCGGGACCGCGATGATGGTCGCCGCCGTCTTGGTCTGGATCGAATTGGCGGTTGGCCTGCTTTAATCCTCAGCCCGGGCAGCACCTTGCCTAAATCCCGGTGCTGCCGGCCGGCCGCCTCGCTTAACGCTCCAGAACATCCTTCACCCACGGCCCGAGCTGAGACTCGCCCAGCATTGCCAATTGTGCCTCGGCCGCGGCATCATTCAGCGCCTCTTGCGGACGCGCCACCGGGTGCACTGCCCGGCGCAGGGGCCGGGTGCCTTTCGGCATGGCAATGATTTCGGCAATCGCGCGGGGCACATCCATCGGATCGGTCGTCCCGCCGCCGGTGCGCTGACCCATGCCCGCGGTCAGCGCCGGATAGGCCGCCAGCAGGTCGGCGCTGGTGCGGTCCCGCAGGGCAGCAGAATTCTTGTTGCTATTGGACCAGATCTTGGTCGGATAGCCGCCTGGCTGAATGATGGTCACATCGACGCCGTGCGGCACCAGTTCATAGGCCATCTGCTCGCTCATCGCCTCAAGCGCGAACTTGGTCGCCGAATACATGCCGATCCCCGGTACAATCAGGCGCCCGAGCTGCGAGGAGACGTTGAAAATCTGCCCGCCGCCATTCGCCCGCATGCTGGGCAAGACCGCCCGTGCCATGCGGTGGCAGCCATATACATTGGTATCGAAGATGAGGTCCATGGCCGGCATGTCCTGGACTTCGACCGGTCCGCCGACGGAAATACCGGCATTGTTGATCAAAACGTCCAGCTTGCCCTGATTGGCGGCGAGCGCCTCGGCCACCCCGGCGTCCACCTGGGCATCCGAAGTGACGTCAATCTCGATCACGCTGAGATCCAGCCCGTCGCTAGCCGCAAGGTCGCGCAGCTCATCGGCTTCCGCGCGCGGGACATTGCGCATGGTCGCAAACACTTTTGCGCCCTGGCGCGCATAATATTCGACGCCGAGACGGCCAAAGCCGGATGAGGTCCCGGTCACCAGGATAGACGTGCCGGTCAGGTCCGGTCCTTCGCCGGCCGCTGTGACGGTTTGGGCGCAGGCGGCCTGACTGGCAAGCGCAGCAGCGCCGGCGCCAAGGGCGAGCATCTGACGGCGATCAATCTTTGTAGGGTCTGACATGACGGGCTCCTGCGATCTTTGGCGGACTGGGATCAGACAAATGTAACGAGCGGGCTGGAATTGGCAAAGTCTGGCTGTCTCAATTTCGCGCTTGCGCTGGCCACGCTTCTGCCTGCTTATGGGCGCCATGGATCTCAATCGCCGTCACGTGTTCACCGGGACCGCCGGATTGCTGGCCAGCGCCTGCATGCAAACGCCTGTACCGGTCACGGCCCCGTCCCGGCCGCTTCTGCCTGGCGCGCCGCTGCGCGTCTCGGCAGATCGACTGATCCGGATCACTGTGTGTACCCGGCCATTCCGCCCGGCTGGGCCGCGGCTTGAGGCGGAGCCATTCGGGGACAAGACCGTGGTGCACAATTATGGCCATGGCGGCGCCGGCTGGTCGTTGTCCTGGGGCTGTGCTGAACAAGCCGCGATGCTGGCAGCGCCCGTTAAAGGCCAGCCCATTGGAGTGCTTGGCGCCGGCGTGATCGGTCTCACCACCGCCTTGAGACTGGCTGAGACCGGCGCCGCGGTCACCATCTATGCCAAGGAGTTGCCGCGCGAGACGCGCTCGGCGCGGGCGACGGGCGTCTGGTCCCCATCGAGCCGGATTGGCCTGAAATCCGTCATTCCAGAAGGCTTTCAAGCCCGCTGGCAAGGCTGGGCGCGAAAGGCCTATCTCACGCACCAGCAATATATCGGCACCGTCGGCGCGCCGGTGGAGTTCATGCCCTTTTATTCGCTTCAGAGCCACGCGCCACCGCCGCGCGCGCCGCGAGAAAACGATTTCCTGCACCTGTCCGCGCGCCTTGGCGGGATGTATCCGCGCAGCCGGCAGCTGCCTGATGATGCGCACCGGTTCCCGGTGGCCTCGGCCTGGCGCGGCCTCGACATGGCCTTCAACATCGCCGCTTATACAGACCGCCTGGTGCGCGACTTTCTGGACCTGGGCGGGCGCATCGTGCGCCGATCATTCAGCGACCGCGCCGAGGTGCTGGCGCTGCCCGAACGCATGATCATGAATTGCACTGGCTATGGCGCAAAAAAGCTGTGGGGCGCAGACGAACTGGTGCCGGTACGCGGCCAGATCAACTGGCTGCCGCCGCAGCCCGAGGCCCGCTATGGTCTGTATCATGAACATGTCTATGTACTCTCGCGCGGCGACGGATTGGTCCTCCAATATACTGGCCCGAATGAGGATTTCGGCTATGGCATTGAGGATGAAACGCCGGACCGCGGCGAAATGCGCCGAGCCGTCGCAACAGTGGGGGCCTTGTTTACAGGCTGGGGCGCTTAGGCGGCGCCATATTCCACCCGCTCCAGGAACAATCCATCTGCTGGCGCCACCGGGCCACAAGCCGTGCGGTCGCGCGCCTCGAGAATGTCGCCGATCCAGTCTTCACTGCGGACGCCGCGGCCGACTTCGACCAGCGAACCGACAATCGAACGAACCTGTCGGTGCAGGAAGCTCAGGGCTTCGACAGTGATCTCAAGGCCCTCGCCATAGCGCGCGACATCAATCTTATCGAGCGTGCGGATCGGATGTTTGGCCTGGCATTCCGCATCGCGGAAGGTGGAAAAGTCATGCTGGCCGATCAAGGCCTTGGCAGCCCGGTCCATTGCGCTGGCATCAAGCCGCATCGGCACCCGCCAGGCGAGGCCCTTGTCGACGGTCAGGTCAGCGCGGCGATTGATGATGACATAACGATAAGCGCGCAACGTCGCCTTGAAACGGGCATTCCAGTCCGCATCAACTTCTTCGGCCTGAAGGATCGCCACCGGCTGCGGGCGCAAATGGAAATTCAGCGCATCAGCAATCTTGTGCAGCGGGCGCGGCTTTTGCAGATCGAAATGCGCTACCTGCCCAGTGGCATGGACGCCGCGATCAGTTCGGCCAGCGCCCTGGACCAGAACCGGCGCCCCATCAAGCCCGGCCGCGGCCTCTTCCAGCGCTTGCTGAACTGTCGGCTGCCCGTCCTGTCGCTGCCAGCCAAAAAAGGGGCGACCATCATATTCGATCGTGATCTTGTAGCGCTGCATGATCAGGCTCCGAACGCTGCCGGATAAGTCAGGGTTCCGCGGCTCGGCCCACCCGGGTTGAGCTGGATTGCCATGAAATGCGGCCCTGACCATGGCCCGCCAAAATCGGCCGCGAGCTCGGCGGAAAAGCCGAAGCGGGGATAATACGCTTTGTGGCCGAGCAGGAAGCAATGCGACCGCCCGGCTCCTTCCATCAAGGTCAGGCCAAAGCGAATAAGCCCAGCGCCGATGCCGCGGCCTTGCACATCCGGATGTACTGAGACCGGTCCCAGGCCGCAGGCCACATCTTCGCCATCCACCCAGATCCGGAAGAACTGGATGTGCCCGAGAATGTCGCGGTCATTATGCGCCACCAGAGAGGCCAGGCTATCGCCATCCCGAGCCAGCTGGGTGATGATCTGCGCCTCTTCCGGTGTGCCGAAGGCGGCATCGGTCAAGTCGGTGATCAGGTCGGCATCCTCGGCCGCGGCGGGGCGGATCCAGATCTGACTCATTCGAAACGGGCTCCGGCTGGGACTGGCAGGCCGCGCAAAAGGTCGGCGGCATCCATGACTTTCGAGCCCGGCTTTTGCGCCTTGAGCAGGCGCACCGCACGGCCATCGCCGCATTGCACCAGAAGCTCATTATCAAGCAATTCGCCTGGCGCCGCATCGCTGGCCCCGTCTTCAAGTCGGCTCATCAGGGCTTTCATGCGCAGCGGTTCGGTCTCGCCCGCAGGCGTGTAATGGAACCAGGCGCTCGGAAACGGCGACAGTCCGCGGATCTGACAATCAATCTCGGCCGCCGGGCGGGTCCAATCGAGGCGCTGGTCTTCGGCTGTAATCTTGTGGGCATAGGTGACGCCGTCTTCAGCCTGCGGCTTCGGGATCAGCCCGCCATCAGCAAGTCCGGCGAGCGAGCTTACAGCAAGGTCGGCTGCAAGCCCGGCGAGACGATCATGCACGCTTCCTGTGGTGTCGAAGGGGAAGATGCGGGTTGCTTCAGTCGCCAGCACCGGCCCGGTATCGAGCCCGGCCTCCATCATCATCGCTTGAACGCCGGTCATCTCGTCGCCGGCCATGATCGCCCGATGGATCGGCGCCGCCCCGCGCCAGCGCGGCAGCAAAGAGGCATGCATGTTCAAACAGCCAAGCCGCGGCGCATCAAGCACCGCTTGCGGCAGGATCAGGCCATACGCAACGACGATGGCCGCATCGAGGTCCAGCGCGGCAAACGCGGCCTGTTCAGGCGGCGTCTTGAGCGAGTGCGGCGTGCGCACCTCGAGCCCGCCTGCTTCGGCCCATTGATGCACCGGGGTCGGGCGCAGCTTCTTGCCGCGTCCAGCGCGGCGCGGCGGCTGGGAATAGACACAGACCAGGTCATGCCCGGCCTCGACCAAAGCGGCGAGGACCGGCACGGCAAAATCAGGACTGCCCATGAAGGCGATGCGAAGCGGCTCAGTCATGCGCGCGCTCTAACGTGAGATGGGGCTGTGATAAAGTGCGCAGCGAATTTAAGCTGCACTCTTTTCCTTAAGGCGCTTGGCCTTCTTCACCTTGTCGACCGCACGCTGGCGCTTGAGGCGCGACAGGTGGTCGATGAACAGCGTGCCTTCAAGGTGATCCATTTCATGCTGGATACAGACCGCAAACAGGCCGGTCGCCACTTCCTCAATTTCATTGCCATCATAATCGAGATAGCGAATGCGGCATTCGGTGGGCCGTTCGACTTCCTCGAACACGTCGGGCACAGACAGACAGCCTTCTTCATAAGGCACCGTGTCTTCGGTCAGAGGCAGGATTTCGGGATTGACGAAGAAACGCGGGTTTTTCTCGTCATCCTCCTGCAGATCCATGACGATGACCCGCAGCGGTTCACCGATCTGGATCGCCGCGAGCCCGATCCCAGGCGCGTCATACATGGTCTCAAGCATATCATCCATCAACGCCCGGATCTCGTCCGAGACGCCGCCCTCGACGGGCTTCGACACTTGCTTCAGCCGGGCATCCGGCACGGTGAGGATTTCTCTAATCGCCATGGCCTTCAAGTATGAGCGCAAAGGCGCCAGGTCAATATTTGAACGGCGATAGAAATCCTGAATGTCCGCCGCTTGTCGGCAAAGGCGTCCTTATCACGCCCCTTCGAACAGCGCGGTCGATAGATAGCGTTCGGCAAAGGAGGGGATGATCACGACGATGGTCTTGCCAGACATTTCAGGGCGTTTGGCAACATTCAGGCCTGCCGTCAGCGCTGCGCCGGATGAAATCCCGACCGGAATGCCTTCCGTGCGCGCCAATCGCCGGGCTGCTTCAAATGCCGCTTCATTCGAGACCTTGATCGCCTCGTCCATCAGATCCGGCGACATATTATCCGGGACGAAGCCAGGACCGATGCCCTGGATCATATGCGGGCCGCCCTCGCCGCCAGACAGGACCGGACTGTCTTCCGGCTCGACCGCGAACATCTTCAAACCGGGCTTGCGGGCTTTGAGGACGCGCGCGCAGCCGGAAAATGTCCCGCCTGTGCCGACCCCGGACACCACTGCATCGACGCCGCCTTCGGTATCGGTCCAGATTTCTTCGGCTGTGGTGGCTTCGTGGATGGCTGGATTTGCCGGATTGGAAAACTGGCTCGGCATGACCGCACCTTCGATGCTTGCGAGCAGCTCATCCGCCTTTTCCAGGGTTCCGTTCAGCCCTTCTTCTTTCGGTGTCAGCACCAGTTCGGCGCCCAGGATTGAGAGCATTTTCCGGCGTTCAAGTGACATCGATTCAGGCATGGTCAGAATCAATCGATAGCCTCTGGCCGCAGCGACAAAAGCCAGACCGATGCCGGTATTCCCAGACGTGGGCTCGACCAGCGTGGTGCCTGGTCCGATCTTTCCGGCCTGCTCCAGC
Organism: Henriciella sp.; assembly: GCA_965212615.1. Lineage (GTDB taxonomy): Bacteria > Pseudomonadota > Alphaproteobacteria > Caulobacterales > Hyphomonadaceae > Henriciella. The sequence goes on along the minus strand of OZ243114.1, from coordinate 2,672,729 downwards.
GCGGTGATCATGCCGACCGCGATCCGGTCTTTCACGCTGGCCAGCGGATTGAAGAATTCGAGTTTCAGGAGCAGCTCAGACTCGAGCTTTTCTTCCGCACTGATCCGCGGGATCCTGACCAGCGGCGTATTCGCAATCGTCTCGAGGACGGAATTATAGATCCGCCCGCGCCCTGGCTGATCAAGCTCCAGGCCATTATAATCTCTTGTTCCTGTCACGCTCTCGTCTCCCCGCTTGCGGTTGTTGGTTTCGCCAATCCCAAACATAGCGACAGGTGCGAGACAATATCAATGTGTTCGATTCTGAGGATGCCGGCCTTCACCTCAAAGCAGGCGGCATCCACACTGGATCAGGCCTTGGCTTTGGTCTTGGGCTTGGCCTGCTGAATCAGCTCCAATTGCGCCCCGGTGCCGGAATCAGCGGTGGTTTCAATCCGCTTCGGTTCAGGGATCGGCTTGTCCGGCGGCGCGATGGAAAGCTCCTGGAACTTGCGCATGGTCGGCATCACCCGCTTGTCGAGCGAGCTGTTCATGGCATTGAAATGGCCGACAGAGCTATTGAGCGCCTTGCCGAGTTTTTCGATATGCTCTGCCATCTTGGCAATTCGCTCGTACAGCAACTGGCCGAGCTGCGCAGCTTCGCGAGCATTTTCGGTCATCTTTTCCTGACGCCAGACATAAGCGACGGTCTTGGCCAGACCGATCAGAGTCGACGGCGTGGTGACAATGACATTCTTGGCATAGGCCCGCTCGAGCAAGTCCGGCGCGTGTTCCAGCGCCGCCGCGAAGAAATTCTCGCCCGGAATGAACATGGCGACAAAATCCACCCGCTCATCGAGATTGGCCTGGTAGCGTTTCGAGGCCAGCGTATCGACATGACGCTGGACATTGGTGGCATGGGATTTCAAGTGGATGTTGCGCTGGGTGGGATCTTCCGCTGATGCTGCAGCCATATAGGCTTCGAGGGAAACCTTGGAGTCGACCACAATCTGCCGGCCGCCCGGCAAATGGATCACCGCATCCGGGCGCTGGCGGCCTTCTTCGGTCTGGTCATTCACCTGTTCGTTGAAATCGCAATGGCCAGACAGGCCAGTTTGCTCCATGACATTGCGAAGTGTCATCTCGCCCCAGCGCCCACCGCCTTTCGGCGCGGTCAGGGCGTTGACCAGTTTGCCCGTCTCGGCGGTGTTGCGATGCAGGCTTTCGCCAATCGCCTTGACCTGTTCCTGGATCGCCGACTTGTCTTCGGCGCGGACTTTTTCAATGTCGGCCACGCGCTGCTTGAACTCATCGAAATTCTTGCCAATCGGCTTCATCAGCTCGGACAGCTCGCCCTTGGCGCCTTCGCGATGCTTCTTGAACGTCTCATCCGCCATCTCGACGAACTGGGCCTGCGCCTGTTTCATCACTTGCTGCGCCAGTGTCGTGAACTCCTCGCGCTGCTTGTCTGTCTGGCCGCGCAGCTGGGCCAGTGCTAGCTGCGATTCCTCGGCCTTGATCTGCTGCGTCTTCAGCTGCTGATCAGTGTGGGCGAGATCGGCTTGCAGCTCTTCTGTCCGGGCCTGCGCCTGGCTGTGCTGCTCATTCAGGCGATACAAAGCGGCGCTCAGCCCAAGCGCGATGATGATTGCGATCAGATGAATGAGGTCGAGCCCGATCGAGCCGATTTGAATGAGAGGTTCCATAATGTTCTCGTCTTGCACGATTCTCTTGGAACATAACATGAACTAATGAATTGTCACGTGACCATTTCTGGGCAGACATGCGGTGAATTGAAACACGCGGCTTTCCCGTATTGACCCAAGGGCGAAGTCTTTTAGAAGCCGGGTCAAATCAACCCAATGAGGACTCCTCCCATGCTTGCACCTGAAGTCACCTTCAAAACCCGCGTTCGCGATGAATCCGTCGACGGCCCTAACCCATTTCGCTGGCAGGACGTCACCAGCTCGGACATTTTCAAAGGCAAGAAAGTCGTCCTGTTCGCGCTTCCTGGTGCCTTCACGCCGACCTGTTCTTCAACCCATCTGCCGCGCTTTGAAGAACTCTATGATGAGTTCAAATCGCTTGGCATTGACGAGATTTACTGCCTGTCTGTGAACGATGCCTTTGTGATGTATCAGTGGGGCCAGCACCAAGGTGTGAAGAAGGTCAAACTGCTGCCCGACGGATCAGGGGAATTCACGCGCAAAATGGGCATGCTGGTCCACAAGGACAATCTCGGCTTCGGCATGCGGTCGTGGCGCTACTCGGCCCTGATTGACAATGGCGAGATCAAGAAACTGTTCTCAGAGGCTGGCTATAGCGACAATTGCGAAAGCGATCCGTTCGAAGTTTCAGACGCCGACACGATGCTGAACTTTGTCAAGGAAGCCTTCGCGCCAGCCTAAATCCGGCCCTGCCCGAAACCCAAAAACCCGGCCACATCCTGGCCGGGTTTTTTTTAGACGTTGAACCGGAATAACAGGACATCGCCGTCCTGGACGACATAATCCTTGCCCTCGGCGCGCATCTTGCCGGCTTCTTTCGCGCCGGTTTCGCCATTGTGGGCGACATAATCGTCAAAGGCGATGGTTTCAGCCCGGATGAAGCCTTTTTCAAAATCTCCATGAATGACACCGGCCGCCTGCGGCGCGGTCCAGCCCTTGCGAATGGTCCAGGCCCGCGATTCTTTCGGACCCGCGGTAAAATAGGTTTGCAGGCCAAGCAGGTCGTAACCAGCATGGATGAGGCGGGTCAGACCCGGCTGCTCAAGCCCCAGCGTGTCCAGGAATTCGGCCTGCTCGTCTTCGTCCAGCTGTGAGATCTCGGCTTCGATCTGTGCCGAGATGACAACCGCTTGCGAGCCCTCTTCCGCTGCAAAATCGACCACGCGCTGGGAATACTCATTGCCGGTCGCAGCGCTATCCTCATCGACATTGGCGACATAGAGCACAGGTTTCGCCGTCAGCAGCTGCAACATGTTCCAGGCTTTGCGGTCTTCCGGGTCAATTACAGCGCGGCGGGCCGGGCGGCCTTCATTCAACTCATTCAAGGCGAGGTCGATCAGGGCGACCTGGGCCTTGGCGTCCTTGTCGCCGGAATTGGCTTTCTTGACCCAGTTCACTTTGCGCTTTTCCAGGCTTTCCAGGTCGGCCAGCATCAGCTCGGTCTCGACCACGGCCTGATCAGCCAGCGGGTCAATCTTGCCGGCGACATGGGTGATGTCATCATCCTCGAAACAGCGCAGGACATAGATGATGGCGTCGGTTTCGCGAATATTGGCGAGAAACTGGTTGCCGAGGCCTTCGCCTTTCGAGGCGCCCTCAACCAGGCCGGCAATATCGACAAAATTCATCCGCGCCGGAATGATCTCTTTCGACCCGGCAATCGCAGCCAGCTTGCCGAGACGGCTTTCCGGCACCGCGACTTCGCCAACATTCGGCTCGATCGTGCAGAACGGATAATTCGCCGCCTGCGCTGCTGCGGTTTGTGTCAATGCGTTGAACAAGGTCGACTTCCCGACATTTGGAAGTCCGACAATTCCACACTTGAAGCCCATTTCAGCCTCCGAAAATCTGCTGGCCGGGGCTTAGCGCATTTTCGCGCGATGAACAGGCCTTTTGTGTTGTCAGGACGGCAGATGCGCACATTACCGACTGGTCATCTGGCACGGTCTCTGCGACACTGAAGGCCTAGGGAGGCGTTGATGGCACGATATGACGTGTTTCTGGCCAGTACTTTGGCGGATCGCGAGACAGCCGAATTGATCGTTCGCCGCTTGCGGGCGCTGAAATTCAAGGTGCGCTACGACAAGAAGCGCGAACACACGACGCCAACACCAAAAGACTATCGCGATGCCGACAATGCCGGATCGATCCTGGTGCTGTGGTCGGCCGCGGCCTGCAACACGGATCAACGCGACAGTGATTGGGTGCATGCCATCGCCCATCATGCGCGCTCCAAGCCTGGCGTTCTGATCCAGGCCAGTCTTGATGATGCGCTGCCTGACGAACCGTTCAGGGATGACCCGCGCCATGTCCTGTCCGGCATCGGCCCGCGCAAGTTGGTGGAGGGCTATTATCAGCTGGCAGAAGAGCTTGGCGCCCGCGACGGTCGCACCGACCTGCGCGACTGGCTCGCTCTGAAAGCCAGTGACAAGGACGGCAAGGCGGTCTGGAAGGAAAACCACCCCAACGATCCGCTCGCTCTGGTCGGCAAGCCGAAAGCGGCGGCTGTGCCCAAGCCCGTTGCAACTGCACCGCCGCCAGTGACAGCGGCGCCATCGCCGCGCTTTGTCGCTGACCTGGAAGCGCCGTCTGGCCATGCGATCCGGCCGCAAGAGGATCAACTCGGCACGATCATGCTGGCGACAGTCGGCGCTGTCATCGTCGGCATGTTGCTGCTCAGTGCGGCGCTGCGATCAGGCCTGGCCGAGACCCTTCCGACCAGCGCCGATGGCACGCAATTGGTCGAGCAATGCCCAGCCGGGCAAATTCCGTCCTATCTGCTCGCCCCGCATGTCCGACCGCCGCTCGAACCAGGCCCGATTATCGACGATACAGAAGGCGACTATCGGCTTCAGGCCTGTTTCGGATCGTGTTTGGGCGCCGGCGCGAGGCGCATGACTTCGGTCTGATAACGTTCGTCGCCGTCCGAAAGCAGCAGCGGCAAGGCCCGCGAACAGGCATAGATCAGGGCATCGCGCCAGGCTTCGTCGGCCTTGGCAAAATCTGACAGCACGTAAGGCATGACGCGGGACTTGTCGCCAGGGTGGCCGACGCCCATCCGGACCCGGCGGACCTCGGCGCCGACATGCGCAATCATTGACCGAATGCCATTATTACCCGAATGCCCGCCGCCGCGCTTGACCCGGGTGCGCCCGGGCGCAAGGTCGATTTCATCGTGAAACACGGTCACATCTTCAGCTGACAATTTGTAGAATTGCAGCGCCGCCTGCGCCGCGCGGCCGGTTTCATTATAATATGTCTCAGGCTTCATCAGCAGGACCTTGTCGCCGCCAATCTTGCCTTCGCTGACCTGGCTTTGAAACTTGCTGCGCCAGGGGCCAAAGCCGTAATCGGCGGCAATCGCGTCCATCACCATGAATCCGAGATTGTGCCGATTGCGCAGGTATTTCGGCGCAGGATTGCCTTGTCCGACAAGAATATGCATGACCGGGTCCTCTGAGGCCTTATCGCCAGAATCAATAATGGCGGGGCGGCCGCGAAGCCACCCCGCCACCAAATTGATTAGCGATTTGATCACCCTTCGGCAGCGCCGTCTTCGTCACCGCCCTGCTTGGTGGCTTCGACTTCATCTGCTTCTGGGGCTTCATCCTCGCCTTCTGCTTCGGCATCGGCGGAGATACCGCGACCAACCACAGACGCGATGGTGAAGTCACGATCAGTAATGGTTGGCTCGGCGCCGCCTGGAAGATTGATGTCGGAGATTTTGACATTGTCACCAATGTCGAGACCGGTGAGGTCAGCATCGAGCGAATCCGGAATGCTGTCAGCACGAACATTCAGCTCGACCGCGTGACGCACGACGTTCAGTGCGCCGCCTTTCTTCAGACCCGGAGAGTCTTCTTCATTGAGGAAGTTCACGGTGACTTCCACGGTGATGATCTGATCTTTCTTGACGCGGAACAGGTCGACATGCTGCGGCTGGTCGCTGACCGGGTGCATCTGGATCGCTTGCGGGATCACCAGCTGCTTCTTGCCGTCATGCACCAGCGTGGCCGTCGATGACAGGAACTGGCCAGTATTGATCGCTTTCACGACCTCATTCTTCTTGAGGTTGATCGCAACCGGGTCTTCGCCGCCGCCATACAGAACCCCTGGGACAAAGCCCAGCCGACGGGCTTCGCGGGCGCCGCCTTTACCGGTGCGCTCGCGCACATCGACATTGAATACGATTTCTTTTGACATGTTTTTTCCTTTCGCCCTGAAGTCCGCCCGGGCTTCGCATTGAGCCGATTGGGTGACAGCCTGACAGGCACGGCCTCGCGCCGCCCTTTCTTCAAGGCGCTGCCCTTACAGGAAACAGAGGCAAGCTGCAACCGAGAAGCCGCAGGCAACTTGACTTATTGGGCTTTACACCAGTAGATTTACAGCTGTAGCGAAAGAGAGGCAACCTATGGCCAATCCCAACCCGTCAGAGCTCGTGATCCTGAAATATCTCTGGAATAGCGGCGCCAAAACAGCGCGGCAATTGCATGAAGCGGTCGGCCCCTCACAGGACTGGCAGCTGTCAACAACGCGCACAGTGCTCGGGCGGATGGAAGCAAAGGGCTGGGTCCAGCGCAATGGGGCGGTCGATCCGGTCACGTTTGAGCCTCTGCTCGATCGGGTCGAAACCCTGGGCAGCCTGGTCCGCCATCTGGCGCGCAAGGTGCTGGATATGGACGGCCCTATTCCGGCCACCATGTTCGCCGAAAGTCCTCATCTGTCCAATGATGAGCTCGACGAGCTCGATTCCATTATCAATGCGGCGGAAGCCAAAGAAAACGGAGCGTAGATTATGTCAGCCCTCTGGTTCATCGCGTTTTCGCTGATCTGGACGGGGTTATTAGCGGGGGGCGCTCATTATCTGAGCCGTGAGCCCGTACCAGCCCGGTTCGCACATACGATCTGGCGGGGCGCCGCCATTCTGGCCTTCCTGCCCTGGATCATAGTCGGCATCTATGCCCTGATCCCTGACCCGATTGCGACGCCAATCCCGGACCTGCCTTATATTGGCGGTGCAGCTGAAGCGCTGTCGGCCAATGGCGCGTTGCAAGCCGCAGATTCAAATGCAGCGCCGATTATCGGCATGATCCTGCTGGCGGCCCTGATTGGCGGCTGGCTTGCCCGGTTTGGCCTGAACGCCCTGTGCCAGATGCGGTTGCAGAACATCAAGAAGCTCGCCACGCCGCATCAGAAAGTTCGCTCAGACACCTGGGCCCGCAAACTTGGCCTGAAACGGGCGCCAGCGACGGCCAGTATTCCGCATGGCTCGCCATTCCTCGCCGGTATTCGAGAGCGCATCATCTACCTGCCTGACGCGATTTCTGATCAGCGCGATGCTGACATTATCCTGGCGCATGAGTGTACGCACATTTCGCGCGGCGACCTGATCACGCGCCCCTTCGAACGCCTGGTCGCTGATGTGTTCTGGTTCTCACCCTTTGCCTGGGTCATGCGCCGGCAACTCGATTATTGGCGCGAAGCGGCTTGTGACGAACAGACCGCGGCCCTGACCGGCGACAATTTCGCTTATGCCCGCGCGCTCGCCAATACGGCGCGCGTGACCCGCCCGCATCCGGTGCAGGCCCTGCCGGTCGCGGCCTTTATCCTGCCGCGCCATGAAACGCTGAAGAAACGGCTGACACAGTTGCTGGAGCGCGATGCCCGCAAACCTCGGCAACGCCTGGCCGGGCTCGCCCTGCTGGCAGGATTGTTGTTGGCGCCGCTATCGCTTGCGCAAGCAACCTCAGTCGTCAGCGGCAATGTCTTCACACATGCCGTCTTCGTCGATGCCTATGCCAAGGTGAGTCAGCCATTCGGCAAGGTTTACAGCAAAAGCGGTGACCAAAGCTGGTGGCATAGCGGCATCGATGTGAAAGCCAAGCAGCACACACCGATCCACAGCCCGACGGACGCCAAAGTGATCTGGGCCGGCAAGAAGGATGATTACGGCTATACGGTTGATCTCTGGCTCGAAGACGGACGCAAAATGCGGTTCGCGCAAATGTCGAAAGTGCTGGTCGAGGAAGGCCAGAAAGTGAAAGCTGGCACCATGCTTGGCAAAGTCGGGCAATCCGGCCGCGGGGCCACTGGGCCGCATCTGCACCTGGAAGTCTACAAGGATGGCGAGCACCTGGACCCGCTCAAGGTCAAAGGCCTGGTCCTGTATGAAGGCTGCTGCGACGCCGGCTGAAGCCAGCCCACATGAATAGAAAAAGCCCGGGCCGAAGACCCGGGCTTTTTTCTGATCGGCATACGCGCCTAATCGAACAGCTTCGACACACTCTCATTATTGGCGATCCGCCGAATCGCCTCGCCCAGTAGCGGCGCGACCGAAAGCACGCGCAGTTTCTTGGATTTCAAATCCGCCTCGGCAGGCTGAATCGTGTTGCAGATGACCAGTTCGTCCATCTCTGACTTTTCGACCCGTCCGACCGCATTGTTGGAGAGCACCCCATGGGTGATATAAGCGCTGACGGACGTGGCGCCTTTTTCTTTCAGCGCCGCCGCCGCATTGCACAGCGTGCCACCGGAATCGCAGATATCGTCAACCAGGATACACTGGCGACCATCGACATCCCCGATAATATTCATCACTTCCGACTTGCCGGCTTCGGGGCGACGCTTGTCGACAATGGCAAGATCAGCGCCAATCCGCTTGGCGAAGGCGCGAGCGCGGACGACGCCGCCAACATCCGGCGAGACAACCATCAGCTTGTCCCCGCCAAGACGGCGCTGCACATCATCGACCATGACCGGCAGGGCGACCATATTGTCGGTTGGAATGTCGAAGAAGCCCTGGATCTGGCCAGCATGCAGATCCATGGTCAGGACCCGGTCAGCCCCGGCGGAAGAGATCAGATTGGCCACCAACTTGGCCGAGATCGGCGTGCGGCCATCGGTCTTGCGATCCTGGCGGGCATAGCCGAAATACGGGATGACGGCTGTAATCCGCGCCGCTGATGCCCGGCGCAGCGCGTCGATACAGATCAGCAATTCCATCAGATTGTCATTTGCCGGTTTAGAGGTCGACTGAATGATGAAGACGTCTTCGCCGCGAACATTCTCATTGATCCGGACGAAGATTTCATTGTCCGCGAAATTCTTCACTTCGGCGTCCGTGAGGGGACAATCGAGATGATCGGAGATGGCTTCAGAAAGCGGTCGATTCGCGTTGCAGGAAATGAGTTTCATCAGAAGTGCCGCCTTTGCCCTTAACCCTGCCTACGGCTTAAAGACGAAGGCTGGGTGAGTCGCAAGCTGACTTTTCCGACTGGTCTGCGTTTTGATCGCCAGTGTGTCCTAATCGCCCAGGACACGGCCTGCGACCGCATCCAGATTGGCCAACACAGCCGGGTCGCGCGCCTCAGGCGCGGTGATCATCGCAAAATCGAGGCAGGTCTCGATGCCTTGCGGTGTCGGCGTGCGTGCAACGCCCTGCAGGGCCTGTGCAACCGCCGCAATGGCCGCCTTCGCCTTGGCTGTGTTCGCCGCCATGACTTCCAGGACATCAGACACTTCGACCGCGGCCTCTTCCTCATGCCAGCAATCATAATCTGTCACCATGGCAATGGTCGCATAAGGCAGCTCGGCTTCGCGCGCGAGTTTGGCTTCGGGCATATTGGTCATGCCGATGACATCACAGCCCCATTGGCGATACAGATGGCTCTCCGCCCGCGAGGAGAATTGCGGACCTTCCATAGTCAGATAGGTGCCGCCGCGATGCACCTTGGCGCCCACGCTTTCAGCCGCATCTCCAGCCAATTCTGACAGGCGCGCGCAGATCGGGTCCGCCATTGAGACATGCGCCACCATGCCTGGCCCGAAAAATGATTTCTCGCGCGCAAAAGTGCGGTCAATGAACTGATCAACCATGACAAACTCGCCCGGCGCATATTGCTCCTGCAGCGAGCCGCAGGCAGAGATGGAGAGGATATCGGTGCAGCCGAGCCGTTTCAGAGCATCAATATTGGCGCGGTAGGGCACAGTGGTCGGCGACAGGCGATGGCCTTTGCCGTGTCGCGGCAGGAAGATCATGTCGACATCGCCGACCTGGCCCTTGATCAGGACATCTGACGGCGCCCCCCAGGGCGTTTCCAGCCGCACTTGCTCGGCATTCTCCAAGCCATCAATCTCATACAGACCTGAGCCCCCGATGACCCCAATCACCCATTTCGACATGTGCTACTCCTGATGCGAAAACCCCGCTCTTGGAGCAAGCCAGAGCGGGGTCGTCAATTCACTAGACTGTGTTGCCTGATCAGTGCGCCACGTCGCGCCAGATCCGCTTGTAAGAGAACCACAGCAGGATCGCCAGCAGGACCAGATAGATCATGGTTGGCAGAGCCAGAGACTTGCGCTGGCCCTGTTTCGGATCACCAGCCCATTGCAGGAACTGAGCAACGTCCTTGGCCATTTGCGATGTCGTCGCTTCGGTCCCGTCAATATACTCAACGCGGCCATCCGGCAGCTGCGGCGCCATGGCGAGGAAGCCGCCATATGGGGTGTGGCGCGGATCGCCGTCCCATTGCGGGGTGGTGTCGCCAGCAAAGTACGGGTTGTAATAAAGCCCGGTTGGCTGGACCAGCGTGCCGACAGTCTCACCCTTGTCGAACTCAAGATAGTTGACGTTGAGGCCATCTTCGCCGGCCTTGGTCTTGATCTTGTCAGTGGCAGGATAGCCTGACAGCAGCGAATAGACATAAGAGGCGCCGTCGCCGTCATTGCCATGCCCGCGGGCTTTGGTGATCACGGACAGGTCCGGTGGCATCGCGCCGCCATTCGCCGCCATTGCCGCCTGGTCGTTCGGATACGGGCTGCGGAATGGATCAGATGGACGGGCCGGACGATAGACCGGGTCGCCATTTTCATCCGGCACAGGATCGAGAATCTCGATCTCGGCCGCAATCGCCTTGACCAGCGGATTATCATTCGCGTTCGGATAGTCCGAGCTATAGAACGGGCCGCCTTTCTCACCGAGATTCCGGTAAGACAGCAATTTCATGCTGTGACAGGAGGCACAGACTTCCTGATAGACCTGGAAGCCGCGCTGGACGCTGTCCTTGTCGAGCTTGCCAGCCGGGGCTTTGGCGAATTTCCAGCCGCCTTCAGGCGCATGCGCGTGCTTCGCGCCGCCAGCAGCGTGAGCAGACAGGCCGAGAGCCAGAGCGCCAAGGCCTGCGAGGAGAGGACGGAGAAGTTTCATATCCGTGATTCCTTATTCGGCTGGCGCCGCAGCCGGCGCATCATGTCCGAGAACGGACTGGTGAATGGAGTCTGGTTCACCCTTTGGACGCTCGCGCAAGCCGAGCACTGGCAGGATGATCAGGAAGAAGGCGAAATAATAAGCGGTCAGAATCTGGGACAGGACCTTGAACGTGAAGGCCGGGGCCTTTTCGATCGCCATCGCTGCCACACCGCCGCTGTCTCGCTGTTCGTCGCGGAACTGGGCGGCCGGCGCATACTCTTCGAATACGCGCGCGCCTTCCAGACCGGCCGCATCAGTATAGTTCACGACCAGCTTGTCTTTGCCCATGGAGATGATCGGATCATCCGGATTGGACGCGCCGCACCAACCGAGCAGCAGGCAGACCACGACAAAGACCATGAAGAACTGCTTCGCCACCGGGCGATAGCGCATCGACTTGACCTTGGATGTATCGAGCCATGGCAGCAGGAACAGCACAGCAATCGACCCAAACATGGCGATCACGCCGAGCAGTTTCGCATCCATCGGGCCGATATTGAACGTGATCGCGCGCAGGATGGCGTAGAAGGGTAGCAAGTACCATTCCGGTACAATGTGCGCAGGGGTGACCAGCGGATTGGCCTCGACATAATTGTCAGCGTGGCCCAGCACATTCGGCGCGTAGAAGACGAAAATCGCGAAAATGATCAGGAAAACGATGATCGCGAAACCGTCCTTCACCGTGTAATACGGGTGGAACGGCACAGTGTCTTTCTCAGTGTCCTTAACTTCAACCCCGGTTGGATTATTGTTGCCGGGTACGTGCAGCGCCCAGATGTGCAGGATGACAACCCCAGCAATCATGAAGGGCAGCAAATAGTGCAGCGAGAAGAAGCGTTGCAGGGTCTGGTTGCCGACCGATGGTCCGCCCATCAGCCAGCTCTGAATGCTTTCACCGACCAGCGGGATCGCGCCGAACAGGTTGATGATCACATTGGCGCCGTGCAGCGACATCTGGCCCCAAGGCAGCATATAGCCGAGGAAAGCCGTCGCCATCATCAACAGATAGATGACACAGCCCAGCAGCCACAACACTTCGCGCGGCGCCTTATAGGAACCATAATAGAGGCCGCGGAACATGTGCACATAGACGGCCAGGAAGAACATCGAGGCACCGACCATGTGAATGTTGCGGATCAGCCAGCCATACGGCACATCGCGCATGATCCGCTCAACCGACCCGAACGCCTGGTTGATATCGGCGGTGTAGTGCATTGCCAGCACAACCCCGGTGATGATCTGAATGGCCAGACAGACGGACAGAATGCCGCCAAATGTGTACCAGTAATTCAGATTTTTCGGGGTGGGAAAATCGACAAAGCTGTCATGCGCCAGCCGGATGATCGGCAGGCGGCTATCCAGCCATTTGGTGAAGCCTGTTTCCGGCTTATAGGTGGACTCGTGTCCGCTCATCGGTCTCTTGTCCTTCCTTTAAAGTGAAATCTTGACCACGGCGGGGGTCACCCACTCGTAATCTGGAACCGGCAGGTTCTTCGGGGCAGGGCCCTTCCGGATCCGGCCTGATGTATCATAATGCGAGCCATGGCATGGGCAGTACCAGCCGCCATAGTCGCCGACGCTGCCCTGGGCCGGGCCAACTGGCACACAGCCAAGGTGTGTACAGGCGCCAGAGGTGACCAGGATTGCCGGATTAAAGGTGCCATCCGGCAGCGGCATCAGGCGCTCTTCATCGGTTTCTGGATCCGGCATCTTAGATGCGTCTGTATTGACCGCCGCAGCGATCTCTTCCGGCGTACGGTGGCGCAGGAAGAACGGCTTACCGCCGATCAACACGCGGATTTCACCGCCCAGAGGGATTTTCGAAATATCGACTTCAAGGCTTGAGGCCGCCTTGGTATCGCCAGCGGCATTCATCTGATCGATGAACGGATAGGCCACCAGGCCAGCCCCGCCAGCCGTCGCGGCTATCGCAGCAATATGGATGAAATCCCGGCGTTCTTCGTCGACATGATCCGGGGCCGTCTCGTTGGATGCGCTCACGTCTTCTCTTCCTTCGGCATGACTTTGCAGCCTAAATACACAGATTGGGGAAAAGCATCATTGCGGCGCAGCGCCGCAATCCTCCCCGCTTGATCCCGCTCGCCTAGCCTGCCTCGCAGATGATTTCAAGCAGCAGCAACCGCTGAACGTGCGACACAATTTCCACCCCGGTTACGGACTTTTACCGATACAGTCGCTGCAAATGCGTATTTAGCGCAGGCGCTCGTTCAGTTACAGGACCCGTCATGACCGATCTCGAGACCCAGAAACAACGCGCTGCGACCTGGTTCAAAGCACTGCAGGACGACATCATCGCCCGGTTCGAGGAACTCGAGGATGAAGCCGACCGGCCGCTCTATACTGGAGCCCCTGGCCGGTTCGAGAAGACCGAATGGCAGCGCGGTGACGGCAGCGAAGACCTTGGCGGCGGCCGCATGGCGATCATGCGCGGCAAGTTTTTTGAAAAAGTCGGCGTGCACTTTTCTGAAGTCTATGGCGAATTCTCCGAAGCCTTCCGGGCTCAGATCCCTGGCGCCGACCAATCTGATGGCCGCTTCTGGGCCTCTGGCATTTCGCTGATCGCACACCTGCACAATCCGCGTGTCCCGGCCGTTCACATGAACACGCGCATGCTGGTAACCTCCGAGAGCTGGTTTGGCGGCGGCGGCGACCTGACCCCGCTGCTCGATTATCAGCGCCAGGACGATTTCCCGGACACGATCGACTTCCATGCGGCGATGCAGGCCGCCTGTGATCCGTTCGACAAGAGCTGGTATCCCGACTTCAAGCAGCGCTGCGACGATTATTTCTATCTCGCCCACCGCGAGGAGCCGCGCGGCACGGGCGGCATCTTCTATGACCGGCACAATACCGGCGACTGGGACCGCGACTTCGCCTTCACGCAGAGCGTCGGCAAGCAATTCGCCGCCATTTATCCCAAGCTCGCCCGGCGCCGGATGAATGAAGGCTGGACGCCGCAAGAGCGCGACGAGCAACTCATTCGCCGCGGCCGCTATGTTGAGTTCAACCTGCTTTATGATCGCGGCACCACGTTCGGGCTGAAGACAGGCGGCAATGTCACCAGCATTCTCTCATCCATGCCGCCTGTGGTGAAATGGCCGTAGGGCCGGTGACGAATCTCTGGTGAACTGATACGGCATGGGTCATGGAGGACCACAAACCTGCTGCGATGATCACGTTCGTGATCGCGACTGTAACGGCCGCGACAGCTGGGCTGGGTGCTGTTGTCTCCAGCCAAGCCGTAAATATCTGGTACCTGGCCCTCGACAAGCCTGAGCTGACGCCGCCGGGCTATGTGTTCTCCATTGTCTGGCCGATCCTATTTGTGCTGATGGCCATGGCCGCCATCCTGGTGCGCATCAAAGCCGGCAGCTTTGCCGCCTGCTCGGCCGCGCTCGGTCTCTATTTCTTCCAGCTGGCGCTGAACCTGGCCTGGAGCTGGATGTTCTTCGGCTTTCAGGAAGTGTTGCTCGCCATGGTGATCCTGGGGGTGCTGTGGCTGCTCATCCTGGCAACCATGCGCGCATTCTCCAAATTCTCCACCGCGGCGACGCTGCTGCTGGTGCCATATCTCATCTGGGTCAGCTTTGCCGGCTATCTGAACGGCTCAATCCTGTTCTTGAACTAGCAGGTCCAGCAAGGCCGGGCGTTCGAGATAGAAATCACTCTCGACCCAGACTTTTGCGACCCGGCTCAACGCCTCGCCGATTTCGCGCCCCTGCAGGCCGAGCGCCAGCGCATCGTCGCCGGTGATCGGAAAATCAGGCCGGCGCCAGGCGCGCACGGCCGCCAGCAGGTCTCGCACATCCGCGCCGGCCAGCATGGCGCGGTCCACCACCGCCTGCTTGCCATGCCAGTACAGCGTCGCACGCAACTGTTGCGATTTCATCCCGACGGGGTCTGGTAAATTGTCTGCCGCCCACATGGTCAGTCGTTCGGCTTCCTGATTGGAGAGGCGCAAAGTGGCCTGCGTCTGCTGAACGGCGACCGCGGTGCGCGGCAACAGCGCCATTAAGCGCAGCATCGGATCCGGCTGCACGCCGGTCAGCTGCTCAGTCAGTTCCAGATCGTGCAAGGCCGCGACGCCCTGATGTTCCGGCAAGACCTGATCGAGCACACCGCTCGCGCCCATGGCTTCGACGGCGGCCCGCGGCGCTGGTGCGGTGAACAGCTTTTTCAGCTCCTTCCACACCCGTTCGCGCGCAATCTTGGTGAGGCCAGCGGCCTGACGCTTACACGCAGCGAGCCCTTCAGCATCGATGTCTGCGCCGTACCAGGCATTGAAGCGGAAAAATCGCAGGATGCGCAAATAATCCTCGCGCAGCCTCTGGTCGCCATCACCGATGAAAACCACGCGGCCAGCAAGCGCATCTTCATAGCCGCCGCCAACCGGATCAAATATCTCGCCATCTGGGGCCGCATAAAGTGCGTTCAGCCTGAAATCCCGGCGCTGGGCATCTTCTGCCCAGTCTTCGGTGAAGGCGACGACGGCGCGGCGTCCATCGGTTTCCACATCCCGGCGCAGGCTGGTAATCTCGAATGGCTTGCTATTGATGATGGCGGTGATGGTGCCGTGCTCAAGGCCGGTGGGAATCGCCCGGATGCCAGATGTCTCGAGCGCCGCAAGCGTCTGCTCTGGCGTCAATTGGGTCGCAATATCGATATCATCGACCGTATGACCCATGATCGTGTTGCGGACGCAGCCGCCGACAAAGCGGGCACTGCCGGGACGGGCCGCGTGCAAGGCGGCGATCACCTGCCGCGTGTCAGCAGCGCTCAGCCAATCAGCGTTCAGGGTCTTCAAGGGTCTCAGCCGTATCTTCGTCAATCTCGATCGGTGTGCCGTCAAAGTTGCGACGTTCACCGACCCCGTCCGCTCGCCCGCCCGGATCATCCGTGGTCGGCTGCCCGAGATTGCCGAGATCCTTCTCACACGGGTAGCGTTCGCCTGGAATGACCACCCCGTCGACAATCTGGGTCGGTCGATAGCATTCTTCCCGGCCGCCGCGATCAAGGAAGATGAAAATCAGCCAGGAGCCGACAGCCAGGCCGAGGCCGACGCCGAATAGCAGTCGGATCGGCCAGGGTTTGCGCCCTTCCTGCTCCGCTTCGGCAATCGCCAGTCGGTACACCCCGAACAGGAGGAATGGCAGCGTGAAAAGCACCAACTGGAATAAGATACGTGCGCCCAAACCGACAGCTCCTTAGGTCTCATACAGATTCGCATATAGATCACGAATGATCCCGGCCGTCACACCCCAGATTCGAAAGCCCTGCCAGGGCATTTCGGTAAACTCGCGGTGGCGGCCCTTGTAAAAGGCGGTGCCGGTCTGGTGATTGGCCGTGTTGAACAGGAAATCGAGCGGCGCTTCAAACACGTCAGCGACTTCGGTCGGATCCGGTTTCGCCTGGAAATCGGACGGCAGCACGCCAATCACAGGTGTGATCCGGAACGCAGTGCCGGTAATATAAGGCGCCGCCCGCGCCACCAGGTCGACCGTGTCCGGGACAATCCCGACCTCTTCCTCGGCTTCGCGCAGAGCCGCGGCAACTTCGTCAGCATCGATCTGATCGATCTTGCCGCCCGGAAACGCCACCTGCCCCGGATGCGAGGCCATCGTGTCGGGGCGCTGGGTCAGCAAGGCAGTCGGTCCGGCCGGGCGCGGGATGACTGGAATCAGCACGGCTGCGGGCCGAATCAATTCAAGGTGGTCATCATCGACGAAATCGAGGTCGCCGCCTTCCGGCAGCGTCTGTGTCCCGCGGACCGGGTCAAGGCGATCACTCGCCCGCAACAGGAAATCGTCCAAAGTGGTAAAACTCATCAGGCGGCGGGCCCCAATTCGAAAAACTGGCCCTGTGACCAGACCCCAAGCTGTCCAGCAGAGCCTTCATAGGCTTCGGCCATATCGGCAAGTTCATAAAAGACCGGTCGCGACAGTTTCGCTTCAAGCCCATCGCGAACCATCACATACGGGCTCGGTTCCTGTGTTTCAGGGTCGGTTGCAACCCGGATCGGCAAATCAGGCCCGGCCAGAGCGACATCGCCAAGATTGGTCGTAAAAGCGAGCCCTTGCGCCCGCCCTGGCGCGCCGACGCGGTCGACACGCACCGCTACAAATGGCGCGTCCTCGACATCAACCACGACTTTTTCATATGGCGTGACCAGGTAAATCTGCCCGTCCGGATCCTTGCGCAGGATACGCGAGAACAGTTTCACCAGCCGCGCGCGCTTGATCCGGCTGCCTTCATGCCACCAGCTGCCATCGGCGCGGATTTGCATCTGGATATCGGTCGAGTGCTGCGGCTGCCACAGGTGAACTGGCGGCAGCGGACCGTCTGCTCCGTCCGGCGCAATTGCGGCCAGGACATCGTCCAGAGATATCACTGATTTTCCATCCGATTTCATGTGGTGCTCTGCCATGTTCTCGCCTAGACCTAGTGCGACTAGTGTAAATAGTGAAGACGGAGTGCTCATGGCAGACGACAATCCGGCCATCGTGGCGCAGGCGGAAGCCGCCGGTGAAACCCTTGCAAAAGTGAAATCCGAAATCGGCAAGGCCGTGTTCGGGCAAGAGCGCGTGATTGAACTCGCGCTGTCGGCGATCCTGGCCGGTGGCCATGCGCTTTTGATTGGCGCTCCTGGTCTCGCCAAGACCCGCCTGGTCGAAGCAATTGGGACAGCGCTCGGCATGGACAATGCCCGCATCCAGTTCACACCCGACCTGATGCCAGGGGATATTCTCGGCTCGGAAGTGCTGGATGAAGGGGCTGATGGCAGCCGCGCCTTCCGGTTCATCAAAGGTCCGATCTTCACTTCGCTGCTAATGGCCGACGAGATCAACCGCGCCTCGCCGCGAACTCAGTCGGCGCTGCTGCAAGCGATGCAGGAAAAGCATGTCACCGTCGCCGGTGTGCGCTACGATCTGCCGCCGCCTTTCCATGTGCTGGCCACCCAGAACCCGATCGAACAGGAAGGCACTTATCCGCTGCCGGAAGCCCAGCTTGACCGCTTCCTGCTCAAGATCGATGTCACTTATCCTGATCTCGACACCGAACGAAAGATCCTGATCGAGACGACAGGCAGTGATGAGCAAAGCGTCCAGACCGCACTCTCTGCCGAGACCCTGATTGAGCTGCAAGCCCTGGTCCGCAAGATGCCGGTCGGTGAAAGCGTCCTCAATGCCATCCTGGCGCTGGTCCGCGACGCTCGCCCTGAACAGAGCGAGGATGACCGCGTCCGCCGGTTTGTTGATTGGGGGCCGAGCCCGCGCGCAGGCCAGGCCCTGATGCTGGCCTGCCGCGCCCGCGCCCTTCTGCGCGGCCGTCTGGCGCCAAGCATCGAGGATGTCGAAGCCCTCGCCGAACCATGCCTCGCTCATCGCATGGGCATGCGTTATGACCCGAACGGGGAAGCACCGGGTCTCAACACGCTGATTGATGAATTGGTGAAAAAGGCCGCGTGATTTCCCTCGCAACACTCCGTGCAGATGCCGAAGCGCTGGCCCGCCAATTGCCGGGCGTGTCGCTGCAGGCGGCGGCCGCTGACCTGGTGCATCCCGGCGCCGCCGGACGCAAGCGGGCAGGCTCCGGCGAGCAGTTCTGGCAATATCGCCGTTATGCCCAGACCGATGCGGCCGACCGCATTGACTGGCGCCGCAGCGCCCGCGGCGATGAGTATTTCGTGCGCGAGACCGAGCTTGAAACCGCCCGCACAGTGCTGTTCTGGGCCGACCCCCATGCCGGCTTTGACTGGGCCGGCGACCCGGGCCGCGAGACCAAGGCTGACCGCGCCCGCACCATCATGCTCGCCCTCGGCATCACGCTGGCCAAGGATGGCGAACGCATTGGCCTGATCTCAGGCAACCGCGCGCCGAGCCTCGGCAAGTCAGCGCCAGACAAGCTGGCGGAAGATTTGCTGTCCGCCCAATCTGCGCAATTAGAGCCGCCGCGCGCCCAGGCGCTGGCTGTGATTGCAAGTGACTTCTATGATGGCGTTGATGCCTGGCGCGCGCGACTCGGAGCGCTGGCCAGCACCTGTCGACATGGCGTCTTGCTGGCCGTCACCGACCCGATCGAACACGCGTTTCCATATACTGGCCGGACCCGGTTCAGCCGCCCCGGCACCGCCCAGGACCGCCTGTTCGGCCGCGCCGAAACGGTGCGCGAAGACTATCTTGGCAAGCTCGCCGCGCATGAACAGCAGTTGCAGGCCCTGGCCGCTAGTATCGGCTGGACGATTGTGCGCCACCGTACCGACCAAACCGCCTTGCGCGGCGCCGCCGCCCTGTTCGCAGCGCTGGACCTGCTCGGAGGCAAAGCATGACGCTAGGCCCCCTCCTGTTCATGGCGCCGCTGACTTTGCTGGGCCTGATCGCGCTGCCAGTGATCTGGTACATTTTGCGGGCAACGCCGCCGACCCCGAAACAGGCACAATTGCCGAGCCTGCGCCTGCTCGATGAGGTCGAGGCCAAGGAAGAAACCCCGGCCCGCACGCCGTGGTGGGTGCTGCTTTTGCGCCTTGGGGCTGGCACCCTCGCCATCCTTGGGCTGGCCATGCCAATCTATGCCCCTGGGGCGCAATCGGGCGAGACGGCCAGCGGCCCGGTGCTGGTGATCATCGATGATGGCTGGACCAGCGCCCCGCGCTGGAGCGAGATCCGGTCTGCCGCCCTGTCCGCCCTGGATGGCGAGTCGCGCGACACCGCCGCGCATGTGCTGCTGACGGCGCCGCGGACGATTGGTGGCGACCCTGGAGAACGCCTTGACCGGGCTGCCTTCGAAGCCCGCATCCGGTCTTTGCAACCCCAAGCCTGGGGCATTGATCGGGCCGCGGCGCTGGCCCGCCTTGAAGCCAGCCGATTGCAGCCAGGACGCATCCTGTGGCTGACCGATGGGCTCGATCCCGAAACCGCCGCCCCGTTCGCGCAAGCGCTGATCCAGAAAGCCCCGCTCAGCATCTATGCAGCGCGCGCCCGCGGGCCGCTGGCGATCACTCGCCTGTCTGCTGATGCCAATGGCGTACAATTGAGCGCGGTGCGGCCGGATAGCGCCGAGGCTTCGGCGCATTTCATGTCGGCCCTGACATTGGACGGAGCAGCACTTGCAACCACCGAGCTCAGCTTTGAGGCCGGTCAGGATACCGCCTCGGCAACCTTCACCCTGCCGCCAGCCGCCCTTTCAAGAATTGCCCGGTTCCAGGTCACCGGCGCCGCCGCCCCAGGCACCGTCTGGCTGTGGGACAGCGCCGATCGCACCCGCCGGGTCGGCCTGGTCAGCGGCGACAGCACCGCCCAGCCGCTGCTGTCCGATATCCATTATGTCCGCAAAGCCCTGGAACCGTTCGCGACCATTTCCGAAGGCGAGCTGGTCGATCTGATCGACGAGAATCCGGATGCGATCATCCTCACCGATATCGGCCAGATTGATGGCCCGACCCGCGCGGCGCTCACTGCGTGGATAGAAGACGGCGGCGCACTCATCAGGTTTGCCGGACCGCGTATGGCGGGCCCGCAAGTGAGCGCTGGCAATGATGATCTCGTTCCTGCTCCGCTGCGCCGGTCCTCGCGCGCGATTGGCGGCACGCTGACCTGGGAAGAGCCACAACCTCTTGGCGCCTTTCCCGCAGCATCGCCATTCGCCGGCCTGGTGCCACCAGAGGACATTCGCGTGCGTCAGCAGGTGCTGGCCCGGCCGGGTCCTGAACTCGCCCGCCGTACCTGGGCCCGCCTTGCTGATGGCAGCCCGCTGGTCACGGCTGACCGGCGCGGAGAGGGCACGCTCGTCCTGTTCCACGTCACTGCCGGACCGGACTGGTCCGACCTGCCTTATGCCGGTGTGTTCGTGGACATGCTGCGCCGATCGATCGCTGCCGGGCGCGGCGAAGCGATCAGTGACGAAGACGGACTATACTCGCCCAGCCTGACCCTGAATGGCGCCGGGCAACTGACCCAGCCCAGCGCCGGAGCAACGCCGCTGCGCGCAGGCGATTTCGGTGCGGTCGTGCCGTCCGAAGACCATCCGCCAGGACTGTATCAAGGCCCGGCCGGGACGCGGGCGCTGAATGTCGCCTCAGATTATCGGGCCATCCCGGTGACCAGCTGGCCTGCCGCCGCAACATTGCTCGGCGATGCCGATGCGCGCACGTTCCGGCTCGGCGGCATGTTGCTTTCGCTGGCGATTGGACTGCTTTGTCTCGACCTGATCGTGGCGCTGGCGCTGGCTGGACGGATGCCGGCCTTGCGCCGCAGCGCTGCTGCGCTCGCTCTGGCCTTGATTGGCGGGGCGCTGGCCCTGCCGGGCGATGCGCATGCCCAACTCGGCCTGTTTGATCCCGAAGACGAGCGCGACAAGGAAACCGCAGCGGCGCTGGATATGCGCCTCGCCTTTATCGAAACCGGGGATGATCGCACCGACCGCGCCACCAAGGCCGGATTGCAGGGCCTGAGCCTGATTCTGTATCGCCGCTCCAGTGTGGAACCAGCCGCCCCGCACGCGGTCAATCTCGAGACAGATGCGCTTGACGTATACCCGGTCCTGTTCCTGTCCTTGCCAGATGCGCCCGAGCCGTTCAGCGAGACGGCTGTCGCCCGCCTCAACGCCTATATGCGCAATGGCGGCGCTCTATTCATTGATACAAGGCGCGGCGGCACGATCGGGTCAGGCAACAGTTTTGACGGTCTCGATGCTGTCCTGTCCGGGCTCGACACGCCGCCTCTGACCCTGGTGCCGCAAGATCATGTCCTGACCCGGTCTTATTATCTGCTCCAGGCCTTTCCAGGGCGATACTCGAACCGCAATCTCTGGATCGAGGCGACTGGCGCAGCGGAAAAGTCCGAACGCCGCGGCGACGGTGTCAGCCGCCTGTTTGTCGGCGATGCTGATTATATGGCCGCCTGGGCGGTGGATGATCGCGGGCGGCCCGTCTACTCGGTTGATGGCGGCGATGCCGAGCGCGAAATGTCGATCCGGTTCGGGGTCAATCTGATCATCTACATCCTGACCGGCAATTATAAGGAAGATCAGGTCCACATTCCGGCTTTGCTCGAACGCCTTGGCGAAGATGAAGGGGTCGGCGATTTCGATGCCGATCGCGATGGCGAGGTCATCCCATGATGCAAGTGTCCCGCCTGTCCTTTGACCCCTTGGTGAGCTGGCCGTTCTTCTGGGGCGTAGCCGGGCTGTCTGTCGTCTGTCTTGCCATCTATATCATCGCCTTTCGCCGCGCCTGGCTGAGCCGCTGCGTGGCCGGCGCGCTCGGCCTGTTGGCGCTGTCCAATCCGGCGATTGTCGAAGAACAGCGCGACCCCCTGCCCTCGGTCGCGGCGATTATCGTCGATCGCTCTGACAGCATGAGCTTCGGCGCGCGCACCGAGATCGCGAGCGAGGTCTTCAATGCCCTACAGGCCGAGCTGACCGCCAATCCAGCAATCGATCTGCGCGTCGTCGAAACTCGCACCGAAGGCGATGGCACGCGCATGATCAGCGCTCTGGAAGGCCTGATGGCGGATGTCCCGCGTGATCGGATTGCCGGCGCCATCCTGATCACGGATGGGCAGATTCACGACATGCCGGACAATCTCTCCCGCGTTCGGGAGCTCGGCCCCGTGCATGGCCTGATCACCGGCGATCCTGAGGCCAGCGACCGCAGAATCACTTTGGTTGAGGCGCCGAATTTCGACATTGTCGGTGACGAGGCCGAGTTTATAATCCGCGTCGATGATCCTGAAGGCGGTACGGTTCCGGTCACCTATGCGATCAATGGCGGACGCACCCAGGGCGCTTATATCGAAGCCGGCGAAGCCACCAGCCTGTTCATCGAAGTTGAACGCCGGGGCGACAATATTGTCGTGTTCGAGACGCCTGAAGGGCCGCAGGAACTGACCCTCGCCAATAATCGCACCGCGGCCACGATTTCCGGTGTGCGCGACGGGTTGCGGGTGTTGCTGGTCACTGGCCGGCCAAACGCCTCAGGCCGGGTCTGGCGCGACCTGCTGAAATCAGACCCATCGGTTGACCTGGTTCACTTCACCATCCTGCGCCCACCTTACAAACAAGACATCACCCCGCTGGAAGAGATGGCCCTGATCGCTTTTCCGACCGAGGAATTGTTCGAAGAAAAACTGGACGGGTTCGATCTGATCATCTTCGATCAATATGAACGCCGCGGCGTGATCACAATGGGCTATCTCGCTGATGTCGCGCGCTATGTCGAAGAAGGTGGGGCGTTGCTGGTTGTGGCCGGAGAAAGCTTTGCCGGGCCAGCCAGCCTCGCCCGCACGCCGCTGGCCGGGATTTTGCCGGCGCTGCCGACCGGCGAGATCATCACCCGCGACATTGTCCCGGAACTCTCAGATGAAGGCCTGCGCCACACGATTACCGAAGATTTTGCCGGCCTCAGCTGGGGCAAGTGGTTGCGCTTCATCGAGGCCTTTGACGAGACCGGCGATGTGCTGATGCGGGCACCAACGGGCGAGCCGCTGCTCGCCGTCGACCGGGTCGGCGATGGCCGGGTGGCGCAGCTTCTGTCAGACCAGATCTGGCTCTGGGCACGCGGCTATGATGGCGGCGGCCCGTTTGCCGACTTGATCCGGCGCTCGGTTCACTGGCTGATGAAAGAGCCAGAGCTGGATGAGCGCCAATTGCAACTGATCCCGCAAGGCGACACGGTGCGGGCCAATCTGCGCACGCTAGCCGATCGCGCGGCGCCGCTGGTGATTGAAACGCCGGATGGCAGCTTCCTTGAGCCGACCTGGCGCGAGGAACAGCCGGGCAGCTACAGCGCCGAGGTCCCGGTTGATCAGCTCGGGCTCTACCGGGCCCAGTCCGGCGGGCTGGAAGCCGTGGCCTTGAACGGCCCGGCGAATCCACGTGAATTTGCAGCGCTGGAGGCCACCGGCGATATCTTGCGTCCGCTCAGCGAAACCTCGCAAGGCGGGATCTATACCGTTGCGCGGCCAGGCGATGCCCCGGATGTGCGCCTGGTCGGACGCCGCGCCGATGCGCGCGGCGGCAGCTGGCTTGGCCTGCGGGAGCGCGGGGCGTTTGCGGTCCGAAGTTCGACCAGCTTGCCTTTATTGCCGGGACTGCTCGCGATTGGCCTGATCCTGCTGGCGCTGCTCGCCGCGTGGCGCCGCGAAGGGCGCTAAAAGGCACGGATCGGTCCGGACAGGCGATCGGCCTGACCAGCGAGATCGCGCACCATGACGCGCGCCATATCCTGCGGCCCCGGGAATGAGAAGCGATCAGGGGCGACGACGGTGAATCCAAGCTCACCGAAATATTGCGGCGCGCCGATAATCACCGCGGCGCCGCAGCCCGCTCTGATGGACGCTTCCAGCGCTTCGCCTGTCACAGTCAGACCGAGGCGCTGACCCTGGAATCCCGGCTCGACCGCGACCGGGCCGACAAAAACGGCCGGCTGGCGCTCTGCGCCAACTACAATCGGCCAGATCCGGCAGACGCCAATGACCTCACCACCTGAAACCGCGATCCGGGTCAGGTCCGGGCGCGACCGGTTGCCTTCGCGCAGGCGTTCAGCCGTCTTGGCAAAGTGGCCCGGGCCGAAGGTCCGGTCATACAAGGCTTCAATCGCAGCAGCGTGCAGATCAGGGGATTCAGGCAGGATTTCGATCATGGCGCGCGGTGTTTAACCGCTGGCCCTCAAAACGCAACGCGAAACTTAGTAATCCCAGGCGTTTAATTGATCTTTCACCGCCTGAATGAAGGCGAGCGGCTGGTCGAGCATGACATGATGCTGGGCCTCCGGGATCGACACCATGTCCATGTTTTCGCGCAGGCCGCGCATATAGTCCCAGATCCGATCCGAGACCAGAACAGACGCCTCACCCCGCATCATCGCAACGCGGCAGCCAATATCCTGCAACATATTGGTCGACATCTTGTCGAACTCGAATCTGACAAACACGGCAGGATCGAATTTCCAGGTCCAACCCGTCTGTCCAGCTTCATTCTCAACCTGTTTCAGGCTGTGCCGGGCAATATAATCGACAATATAATGGTTCTCGCACGGCTGCGGCGGGGCGAGACGGAATCGCGCCAATCCGGCTTCGAGAGTCGGATAGACCCGGTTGCGCGTGGACCTGACGGGCGGACCATCCCAGTCGTCTTCCGGCGGGCGAATGCCGCTATCGACGATCATCACGCCTGCAAACTTGTCTGCGTGTTTCGAGGCCGTGTTCATCGTGATGAAGCCGCCAAACGAGTGGGCAACGATGATCGGCTTGTGTCCATGCTTGAACAGACCTGCATCTTCGCAGACAGCGATCTGCTCGTCGCTGAAGCGATCAAAGCTGTAGCTATCTCTCCAGCCACTATCACCCATGCCGGAGAAGGACATGACGACGACATGATAGGCCTCGGCAAAGGCGGGAGAGATGAAATCATACCAATGCGCATGGGCGCCATTGCCATGGCAGAGCAGCAAGCCCGGCCGGGACGCATCGCCATAGCTCTGATAGCGAATGCGGACACCATCAATGTCGACGAAATGCTCGTCATAGGTCGTGCTGACTGCCGCATCGAACCAGGCCGGTGCCTCGGGTTTCGCGCCGCGATAGCGGGCCAGCAGATTAGCGTCCTCGGGACTGAGTTGCGGGAAATCGTCAGGCACTGCTTACACTCGCTTTTCAATGATCTTGAAGATACCGGTGCCGGTCATCAGGGTCTTGTCACCGCTCCAGATCCGGCCTTCGACCGTATAGATATTGTCGATCACGGACAGGACCTCGCCGCGGCCCTCGACCCAGGAACCATGGCTGGCGCCCGACAGGAAATCGCAGACCAGGCGAATGGTCACCCACCAGGTATCCTCGTCTTTCTCGACCGCCGCACCCCAGGCCATGTCGGCAAAGGTCATGACCATGCCGCCATGCGCATTCATCATGCCATTGGTATGATGCTCCCCGACCCGGAAGGCCCGGGTCAGGCCGTTCGCGTCGCGTTTCTCGAACAGCGGCCCAACCTGACGTCCGAAGCCGCGATGCCAGGGCAGGGGCTGGTAGCCGGCCGGGACATCATACATCTGTTCACGGGTTAAATCGTCACTCATGGCGCCCGACATGGCGGTTTGGTGCGCATCGGGCAACCCCTCACGTGGGGGGACTGCTCGCGAGCCATTGCAGGACCAGCACATCGGCATTGGCGACCGCATGCGCGGCAATTGGAACGCTGATGCTTCCGCTGAGCAGGCGCAGGACAGCGAACCCGACGCCGCTGATGAACACGACCAGCATGGCCGCTGGTGCATATTGCATGTGAATGGCGGCAAATGCGGCGCTGGACAGGATCACCGCGGCCACGGGTCCGATGCCGCGCGAAATCAATGCCCCAAGCGCGACGCCGCGAAACGTCACCTCTTCAATCACCGGGGCCAGGACAACCGCCATGAACAGATAAGCAAGGGTCCAGTTTTGCGGTGCGAAAATCTCGGTGTTGAAATCCTCGCGATAGCGCCATTCTCCGTCCGGCATCAGGCCGCTGACAATGAAGCTCGGCACCAGCAACAGGGCTGGCCCCAGCATAATGCCAACCACGAGCCAGCGCGCATCGACCCGCAAACGTCCGGCAAATGCGCCGCCGCCGACCCAATCTGACCAATAGGACAAGGACACGAACCAGACGAACATGACCAAGCAATTGACCCGCCACAACAACTGATAAGCAGAAATTTCCGCCGCGGATCCAGGCTCAAAGGGCGCGATGAAGAAAGCCGCAATGAAGCCCGAGGCGCGCAGAAACAGGATCGGTGCGATGACGACCCAGAACAGGGCCACCAGCGGATCGCGCCCAAGCGCCGTCGGCGTCTGGAAAGGCCCCATCAGCGCGCCATGCCGTTCAGGTCTGGCGCCGCATCAGTTTCAATCCGGCCATCGATAGGCATCTACCACATCCCCGATTATCGTCCCGTCTCAATCGTGGATATACATGATGAGACAGACCGCAATCGGAAATGCAGACATCTCGATCGGGCCGGGCGCTGCCGTCCCGGGCTCAGGTGACTTAGCTGTCCTCGACTGGGCGCTGCTCGATCAGATCGTCGGTCATGCTCTCAATCTTGGCAATCAGGGCATCCACCGAGCCATTATTCTGATCCAGGATGGACAGGAATTGCGCCTGTTGCTCGATCGCCAGCCAGATCAGATTGCCTTCAGCATTCAGCGCGACATCGACAACCTGGTACTTGCCGCCGCGATTAAGCACACGCCAGCGCACTTCCAGCTCGCGGCCATCGGCGCGGACAATCTCGGTATCGACGATCGAGTCGCGGGCATTGCGATCGGTCGAGCCAGTGACTTTGACATCGCGGCCGCGATATTCGTGGAAGTAGAATTCGTACACGGCCAGCGCATAAGCCCGGAAGGTCGCGAGATAGGCATCCATTTCCTCGTCATTGAAGCGTTTGGCATATTTGCCGATCACAAACTTGGCGACAGCATCCAGATTGGTGAATTCATCCATATAGCCCTGGAACTTGGCCCGGCGCTCATCGCCGTTCAGGCCCGGCGCGTTGAGCGAGGCCAGCACTTCATTCGCGTTTGTGCGCACATATTCTTCGGTCTGCGTATCCGCCAAGGCCGGCATGGCGGACAAGGCCAGCATGGCGGCTGAAAAAATCCATTTCGGGGAGGTCATGATCTTATTCCTGTGACTCGAACTCGTCTTCATCGCCGAAATCATAAGCATCGAAATCGGGCAAATCTTTGAACGGGTCTTCTTGCTCACGGCCATCGCGTATCGCGGCGGCTCTTTGTTGGGTGTAATTTCGGCGCAGCGCGATGTAAGGCTCGGGCTGATCGCGCAATACCTCGACCTGTTCGATCAGGCGCTCGCGGACAGAGATTGCGCCGACAACGCCTCTGGCGACGCGAAACTCTGTCGCGCCGTCAAATTCAGCGTAGTTTATCGGATCTAGCGCGGCATTGACGGCAAGCCCGGTCGCGTCGCGCAGATTGGACGGTCCAGCAAAAGGCAGCATCAGGTAAGGGCCATTCGGGACTCCCCAGACGCCAAGCGTCTGGCCAAAATCTTCCTTGTGCTCGGGAATATCAATCATGGAGGCGAGATCGAACACGCCTGCCACCCCGACGGTCGAGTTCAAGACAAAGCGCGCCGCCGTATCGACCGCCGCAATCGGCTTGCCTTGCAGCACTGTGTTGGCAAACACGACCGGCTGGTTGAGATTGGTCAGGAAATTCGACACGCCGTCGCGCACTGGCTCATTGGTCACCGCCCGATAGCCTTTTGCCGTCGGTTCCAGAATCGCCTTGTCGACCCCTTCATTAAAGGCGTACACGCCGCGATTCCATCCTTTCAGCGGATCGTAAACCGCTGTGCTGTCCGGCTGCTCACCTGTAGTTGCGCACGCCGAGAGCGCAATCATCGAACCGGCTAAGACCAAGCCAAATCGCATATTTATTCGTCCTTCTTCGCGCGAAGCGATATGAGGTGCTGTATGACCGAAATCAAATAAACCTCACGTGAATATTCAGTCAGACGTCAAAATTGTGGCAACCGGGTCACAGATGAACCGGTAAAATCAGGGCTTGCAAATCATATAAAAGATCGTTTATATGATTCATGGCCACGGATCAGACCCTTATTGTAGACGCCATGAAGGCGGCTGGCGAGCCGACACGGCTGCGCATTCTTGCGCTGCTGCGACGCGGTGACCTGGCGGTGGGCGAGCTGGTCCAGATCCTCGAACAGAGCCAGCCGCGCCTGTCACATCATCTGAAGACGCTGACCAATGCAGGTCTGGTCGAACGTCTGCCGGAAGGCGCCTGGGTGTTTTACCGGGCCCGGACGAAAGACTGGGCCGGGCGGCTTTTGCAAGCCATTTTCGACGAAATCGATACGACGCAGGACCCATTCCGGACCGATTGCGACGCGCTCCAGACCGTTCGTCAGACCAGAGCGCAGTCGGCAGAATTCTATTTTTCCGAGATTGCCGAGACCTGGGACAAGCTGCGGGCCCTGCACTATCCTGAAGCCGATATTGAACAAGCCCTGCTCGACCAGGTCGACGGTCAACGGTTCGATCGCGTCGTCGATCTCGGCACCGGCACAGGGCGGATGCTGACCTTGCTCGCCCCGCTGGCCAAGGAAGCCGAAGGCCTGGATCTGTCCCACCATATGTTGACCGTGGCCCGGGCCAATCTCAATCGCGCGGACGTGCGCAATGCACGGGTGCGCCAGGGCGATGTCACAGACACCCCGTTCGAAGCCGACAGCGCCGATCTGGTCGTCGTGCATCAGGTGCTGCACTATCTGGAAAATCCCGAAACGGTGCTGGCTGAAGCGGCGCGGGTCCTGCGCCCGGGGGGCCGTTTGCTGCTGATCGATTTTGCCCCGCACGATCTGGAATTCCTGCGCGAAACGCAAGGCCATCGCCGCCTCGGCATCCGTCATGAGGATGTCAGCGAGTGGGCCGATGCTGCCGGGCTGGCGCTGCAGGCGCCGCTCGCCTTTGACCCACCCGCCTCGCTCGATCAGGGCCTCAGCGTGCTGATCTGGAATGCCACGCGCCCCGCTAATCAACAGGAAGCCGCCGCATGAATACGCTTGCCGCCGCCGCACAACAGTCGACCGACGCCCCGAACGTCTCGTTCGAGTTCTTTCCGCCCAGCACGGACAAGATGGAGGCCAAGCTGTGGGAATCCGTCGCCCGCCTGTCTCCAATGGCACCATCATTCGTCTCGGTGACTTATGGAGCTGGCGGCTCAACCCGCGACCGGACCCAGAAGACGGTTGCCAAGATCGCTCAGGATACCCCGCTCAATCCGGCCGCGCACCTGACCTGTGTCAGCGCGACCAAGGAAGAAGTGCTGGGCGTGGCCAAGGATTTTTGGACCGCTGGCGTGCGCCACCTCGTGGTTCTGCGCGGCGACCCGACCGAAGGCATGGGCGCCACGTTTCAGCAACATCCTGGCGGCTTCAAGGACAGCGTCGAACTGATTGCCGGCATTCGCGATTATGACATTGCCCCGGGCGCACGATTTGAAATGAGTGTGGCCTGTTATCCAGAGCGTCATCCCGATAGCCGCGGCTGGGGCGACGACATTGCCTTCCTGAAAGCCAAGCAGGATGCCGGCGCAGATCGCGCGATCACGCAATTCTTCTTCGAACCGGACACCTATCTCGATTTCCTGGAGCGCGCCCGCGCCGGCGGCGTCACCATGCCGATTGTGCCCGGCATTATGCTGCAGCCAAACTTCAAGGGCCTGAAACGCATTGCCGGCCTGTGCCAGGCGTACCTGCCGCAATGGCTGCATGAGCTTTATGATGGCACCGAAGACGATCCGCAGACGCGCGAGCTGATCACCGCCAATGTCGCCGCCGAGCTCTGTCACAAACTGTCAGACCATGGCGTCAATGATTTCCATTTCTACACGCTGAACCGGGCAAGTCTTGCCCTTTCCACCTGCCGCCTGCTCGGCCTGAAACCGAAAGCCCAAGCCGCATGACCAACAGACAAGACCGCATCGCCCTGCTGCACGCCGCTGCGAAAACGCGCATTTTGATGCTCGACGGGTCCTGGGGCGCAATGTTCCAGCGCATGGGGCTGGAAGAAGCAGATTATCGCGGCGACCGCTTCACCCCCGACACATATGAAGTGCCGATGAAGGGCAATAATGACATTCTGTGCCTGACCCGTCCGGACCGGGTGACGGAATTGCATGATGCTTATTTTGCTGCCGGCGCTGATATCTCTGAATCAAACACATTCAGCGCCACCACGATTGCCCAGGATGATTATGCCCTGGACTTGCAATCGGTGATCGATATCAATCTCGAAGGCGCCAGGCTGGCGCGCGAAGCTGCCGACCGCTGGACCGAAAAGGAACCGCACAAACCGCGCTTTGCTGCCGGCTCGATCGGGCCGCTGAACAAGATGCTGTCAATGAGTTCGGACGTGAATGACCCGGGCGCCCGCGAAGTGACGTTTGATCAAGTCTATCAAGCCTATCGCGAACAGATCGAGGCACTGAACAGAGGCGGTGTCCACCTCTACATGATTGAAACCATTACCGACACGCTGAACTGCAAGGCCGCGATCAAGGCTATCATGGACCTTGAAGCCGAAGGGCTGGAGGCGCTGCCAATCTGGATTTCCGGCACCATCACGGACCGCTCGGGCCGCACCTTGTCAGGCCAGACGGTCGAGGCGTTCTGGAACTCGGTCCGCCATGCCAAGCCGTTCGCGGTCGGCTTCAATTGTGCCCTCGGTGCTGACCTGATGCGCCCGCACATCGCTGCCATCTCAAGAGTCGCTGATACCCTGGTCGCGGCGTATCCAAATGCCGGCCTGCCGAACGAAATGGGCGAGTATGACGAACAGCCCGGCGAAACCGCAGGCGAGGTTGGTCAGTGGGCGCAGGACGGTATCGTCAATATTCTCGGCGGCTGCTGCGGCACCACGCCAGCGCATATTGCCGCCATCGCCAAAGCGGTTGAAGGAGTGAAACCCCGGATCCCGGCAGCCAGCGAAACGACCATGCGCCTGGCTGGCCTCGAGCCGTTCGAACTGGCATCATGAGGCCCCGCAGGCAGCCGCAAGGAGACCGCCATGAAAGTTTACGAGAAACTCGATGATCGCATCGTGAAATTCATCGAGAGGCAGAAAATGTTCTTCGTCGCTTCGGCGCCGCTGTCGGCTGATGGCCACGTCAATCTCAGCCCGAAAGGCTATGACGCGTTCAAGGTGATTGATGACACGACGGTGGCCTGGCTCGACCTTGGCGGCTCCGGCATCGAGACCCAGGCGCATGTACAGGAGAATGGCCGCATCACCATCATGTTCTGCGCCTTTGAAGGCCCGGCCAATATCCTGCGCCTGTTCGGCACTGGCGAGATCGTCAACCCGCATCATGCCGAGTGGGACGAGATGCTTGGCCTGTTCCCTGGCTTCGAGCGGGCGCGCGGGATCTTCAAGGTCAAGCTCAAGCGCATCCAGGACAGCTGTGGCTGGGGCGTGCCTTTCTACGAGTTCAAAGGCGAGCGTGACCAGCTCACCCGCTATGTCGAGAATAAATCCACAGAAGAGTGGATCGAGAGCCGCTATGAAAAGAATGGCGAGAGCATTGATGGTCTCAAAGGCCTCGTCCGGGAGGCCAGCTGATGACTTATATTGATGGATTTGTCGCCGCCGTGCCGACCGCCAATAAAGCGGCCTATCTGGAGCATGCCCGCGTCACCGGCCCGGTGTTCAAGAAATACGGGGCGCTGCGCGTCGTCGACAATTGGGGCGTCGAGGTGCCGGATGGCGAGATCACATCCTTCCCGATGGCCGTGAAGGCGAAACCGGACGAGACCATCGTCTTTGCCTGGATCGAATGGCCATCCAAGCAAGCCCGCGACAAGGGCATGGAACAATGCATGGCCGACCCGGTCTTCACCAGCGACATGGCCGAGCCGTTTGATGGCAAACGCATGCTGATCGGCGGCTTCGAGACGATTTGGGACATTTAGCTGATCCCTGCCTGACTGCGAGAACACACAAGAAATGACCCTTTCTGCCTCCCAGAATTTCGTCAATATTGGCGAACGCACCAACGTGACCGGTTCGGCCAGGTTCCGGAAGTTGATCGTCAATGGCGATTATGCGACCGCGATCGAAGTCGCGCGCCAGCAAGTCGAGAATGGCGCCCAGATCATCGATGTGAACATGGATGAAGGCATGCTGGACGGGGCCGAGGCGATGACCACTTTCCTCAACCTGCTGGCGGCCGAGCCTGACATTGCCCGCGTACCGGTGATGATTGACAGCTCCAAATGGGAAGTGATCGAAGCCGGCCTCAAATGCGTCCAGGGCAAGGCCGTGGTCAATTCGATCTCGATGAAGGAAGGCCTCGACCAGTTCCGCGAACAGGCGCGCGCATGCCTGTCTTATGGCGCCGCTGTGGTGGTCATGGCGTTTGACGAGGTCGGCCAGGCCGACACCGCGCCGCGCAAGATCGAAATCTGTCAGCGGGCTTATCAGATCCTCACCGAAGAGGTCGGCTTCCCGGCCGAGGACATCATTTTCGATCCGAACATTTTCGCCGTCGCAACCGGCATCGAAGAGCATAATAATTATGCCGTCGACTTCATCGAGGCGACCAAGGTGATCCGCGAAACCTGCCCCGGCTGTCACATTTCGGGCGGGCTTTCGAATGTCTCATTCAGCTTCCGCGGCAATGAGCCTGTGCGCCGGGCGATGCATTCGGTCTTCCTCTACCATGCCATCCCCGCCGGCATGGACATGGGCATCGTCAATGCCGGCCAGCTCGACATCTATGACGAGATCGAACCGAAGCTGCGCGAGCTGGTCGAGGATGTCATCCTCAATCGCAGTGACAGCGCCACTGAGGCCCTGGTCGGTTATGCCGAACAGTTTCGTGGCCAAAAGGGCAAGACTGCCGAAAAGGATCTGTCCTGGCGCGAGCTGCCAGTGGCGAAGCGGCTCGAACATGCCCTGGTCCACGGCATCACCGAATATATCGATGCGGACACCGAAGCAGCCCGCGCCGCGGCGGCGCGCCCGCTGCACGTCATCGAAGGTCCGCTGATGGACGGCATGAACGTGGTCGGCGACCTGTTCGGCTCTGGCAAGATGTTCCTGCCGCAAGTGGTCAAATCGGCCCGGGTGATGAAAGCGGCTGTGGCTTATCTCGACCCGTTCATGCAGGCCGAAAAGGAAGCGCTCGGCACTGTCGACATTTCCAATGGCAAGGTGCTGATGGCGACCGTCAAAGGCGACGTGCACGATATCGGCAAGAATATTGTCGGCGTCGTGCTCGCCTGTAACGGTTATGAGATTGTTGATATGGGCGTGATGGTGCCGTGCGAAGACATTCTGGCCAAGGCCAAGGAAGAGAAGGTCGACATTATCGGCCTGTCCGGCCTGATCACGCCAAGCCTGGACGAGATGGTCTATGTCGCCCGCGAAATGCAGCGCACAGACATGAAGCAACCGCTGCTGATTGGCGGCGCCACAACCTCGCCTGCGCACACGGCGGTGAAGATCGATCCGGCCCGGGACAATGGCCCGACCATTCACGTGACCGATGCCAGCCGCGCCGTCGGGGTGGTCTCCTCGCTGCTCTCAGATGATGAGCGCGACCTGTTCGTCGAGACGGCGCAAGCCAAGTATCAGCGCATGCGCGACAGCCGGGCCGGCGGGCCGCCAAAGCCGCGCCATCCGATCGCTGTCGCCCGCAGCCATGCCCACACACTCGCCGCCCCGGCGCCGCAGGCGCCAAGCTTTACCGGGACAAAAGTGTTGGAGGATTTCGATCTCTCGGTGCTCGCCCGTTACATTGACTGGACACCCTATTTCTCCAGCTGGAATCTGGCCGGGCGTTTCCCGCAAATCCTCGAGGACGAGATTGTCGGCGCGGCGGCGCGCGATCTCTGGCGCGATACCGAAACCATGATGCAGCAGATCCTGGGCCAGGACTGGTTCAAGCCAAAGGCCGTGATCGGCTTCTGGGGCGCTGCGCGCAGCGGTGATGACATCAAGCTGGAAACCGGCGACACGCTGCACACGCTGCGCCAGCAAATGGTCAAGGATAATGACCGCGCGAATTTCGCGCTGGCGGATTTCATCGCCGAAGCTGGCGACCATGTCGGCGCCTTCGCGGTCACGGCTGGCCCTGAGGCCGAAGAGATCGCGAAAAAGTTCGAAGCCGAAGCTGATGATTATTCCGCCATCATGGTCAAGGCCCTGGCCGACCGGTTCGCCGAAGCCATGGCCGAATACATGCACGAACAGGTGCGCCAGAGCCATTGGGGGTATGCTGCTGGCGAAGCGCTCGACAATGCTGCCTTGATAAAAGAGGCCTATTCCGGCATTCGCCCAGCGCCTGGCTATCCGTGCCAGCCCGACCATACCGAGAAACAGACCCTGTTCCGCCTGCTCGAAGCGGATCGCATCGGCATGGCCCTGACCTCCAGCTGTGCGATGACGCCGGCCGCTTCAGTCTCGGGCCTCTACATGGCGCATCCTGAAAGCGTCTATTTCGCTGTCGGCCGCATCGAGCGTGACCAGGTCGAGGATTATGCCAAGCGAAAAGGCATGCGCCTGCGCGAGGCCGAACGCTGGCTCGGGCCAATCTTGAATTATGATCCCTCTGAAGTGGAAACTGAAGCGGCTTAAGGCCCCGCAAGTACCACAGCCGATTGGGCTTTGCGCTCAACCGATTACGACCAAGAGACCATTCACGCATGACCCAATCCATCGCCATCTTCACGCTCATCGTCCCGGACTATGACGCCGGCATCGATTTTTACGTCAAGCGGCTCGGTTTCGAGCTGCTGGAAGACACGCCGCGCGGCCCGACCAAGCGCTGGGTCCGGGTTGCGCCGAAAGGGGCCGAAACCGCTATCCTGCTGGCCCGGGCTGACGGGCCGGCGCAGGAGGCCGCAATAGGCAACCAGACCGGCGGCCGCGTCGGCTTCTTCCTGCAGACAGATGATTTTGCGCGCGATCATGCGGCCATGCTTGCCAATGGTGTCAGGTTTCGCGAAGCCCCGCGGCATGAGGCTTATGGGACAGTCGCTGTCTTCGAAGACCCGTTTGGCAATTTATGGGACCTGATCGAGCCAAACGGATAGGTCCGCTGGCGCCAGGCGTGGCCGCTGATCCGGATGAACACCGAGATACGTGTATGAGCTAGCTTCGCTTCATCGGCGGAATCTGCTCTGGCTTCGTATCAACACTGCTGACGCGGGGTTGAAGCGACCTCAGCGTCGCGACCAGGAATTCTCCGGTTTTCTCTTCATGATAATCATCCCGGTGATTGAACCAGACGCAAAAGGCGCGATCAGACTTGACCGCTGCGACGGTCATTTTCGGACCTCCGGATTTCAACGCGACAATATCTCCGACTTTTAAGCCCATGACGACTCCTGCGTGTTGAAAGGATCAGGATACGCAGCTCGGCGGAACAGATGAAGGACAGATTCGTTATTTTTGCGCTTTAAGCAGAATATCAAGACACTCGGAAAATCAAACCCGCGACTCATCGCGCTGGCGGCAAGCAGCGGCATAGGAAAAGGCGGCACTTTATAGCGCCGCCTTTCCATTATTTGCCTGTCTGCAAGAACTTATTTCCGATCAAACCGGTCCAGCATCATCACCTTGTCCCAGGCCTTGATGAAGTCACGGGTGAAGCGATCTTTCGAGTCGCTCTGGGCATAGATTTCGGCAATCGAACGCAGGATTGAGTTCGAACCGAAGACCAGGTCAGCGCGCGTGCCGGTATGTTTCACGGCGCCGCTTGCGCGATCCTTGCCTTCGAACACCTCTTGGTTGGCATCGCCGCTCCATTCGGTGCCCATATCGAGCAGGTTGACGAAATAGTCATTGCTGAGCGTACCGACCGTGTCGGTCAGAACGCCATGGCTCGCGCCACCGGCATTCGCGCCGAGGACACGCAAACCGCCGACCAGAACCGTCATTTCCGGTGCCGACAGGGTTAGCAGAGCCGCCTTGTCGACCAGCAATGCCTCGGTCGAACGCGGATCGTCAGTGTTCTTGTAATTGCGGAAGCCGTCATATTTCGGCTCCAGCACGTCGAAGGACTCGACATCGGTCCACTCCTGGCTCGCGTCGGTGCGGCCCGGCGTGAATGGCACAGACGCGCCAGAGGCCTGCTCGATCGCGGCGCAGCCGCCAAGCACGATCAGGTCCGCGAGCGAGACTTGCGTGCCGCTGGCATTGAAGGCCGCCTGGATCTCTTCCAGCTTGGCGATGACGGCGGGTACGCCGGACGAGACATTGACGTCCCAATCCTTTTGCGGTGCCAGACGAATACGGGCACCATTGGCGCCGCCGCGCTTGTCGGAATCACGATAAGTCGAGGCCGAGGCCCAGGCCGTGCTCACCAATTGTGAGACCGACAGGCCAGAGCCGAGGATCTGGTCTTTCAGGGCGGCAATGTCAGCTGCGTTAATCACAGCCCCGGTCTGAGCCGGAACCGGGTCCTGCCAGATCAGATCTTCGGCCGGGACTTCGGGGCCAACATAACGCGATTTTGGCCCCATGTCGCGGTGGGTCAGCTTGAACCAGGCGCGGGCATAAGCATCAGCAAACTTGTCCGGATTGGCCAGGAAATCAGCCGAGATCTTGGCATAGTCCGGGAACAGTTTCAGAGCCATGTCCGCTGTCGTCATCATCAGCGGCTGGGTCTTGGACGGATCGTGCGCCATCGGCGCTTCCGGGGCGCCCTGACCTGGCTTTGGCGACCATTGCACATGGCCAGACGGGCTGGTGACCTGTTCCCACTCATATTTGAGCAGGTTTTCGAAATAGGTCATGTCCCACTTGTCCGGGGTCGGTGTCCAGGCGCCTTCAAAGCCGGCCGTGGTGGTGTCGTCACCCTTGCCCGAGCCATGGCTGTTGATCCAGCCGAAGCCCATTTGCTCCATTGGCGCACCTTCCGGTTCGCGCCCGACTTTGTCTTCAGGACCGGCGCCATGGCCCTTGCCGAATGTGTGGCCGCCAGCGACCAGCGCCACGGTCTCTTCATCATTCATTGCCATGCGGGCGAAGGTATCGCGAATGTCGAAAGCGGATTTCAGCGGATCCGGATTGCCATTCGGGCCTTCCGGATTGACATAGATCAGCCCCATCTGAACCGCGCCGAGCGGGGTCGCGAGCTGGCGTTCCCCGGAATAGCGCTGATCGTCCAGCCAGTCGGTTTCCGGGCCCCAATAGATGTCTTCCTCAGGCTCGAACCAGTCAGCACGGCCGCCAGAGAAGCCAAACGATTTCAGGCCGCACGTCTCCATGCCGACATTGGCGGCAAGGATCATCAGGTCAGCCCAGGAAATCTTGTTGCCGTATTTCTGCTTGATCGGCCACAGCAGGCGGCGGGCCTTGTCGAGATTGCCATTGTCCGGCCAGCTGTTCAGTGGCGCGAAACGCTGCGAGCCGGAATTGGCACCACCGCGGCCATCATAAGTGCGATAAGTCCCGGCGCTATGCCAGGCCATGCGCACGAACAGGCCGGTATAATTGCCATAATCCGCCGGCCACCAGTCCTGGCTATCTGTCATCAGGGCTGCGAGATCTTTTTTCAGCGCTTGATAATCAAGCGACTCGAAAGCCTCGGCATAATCGAAATCGTCTTCCAGCGGGCTGACCTGCGGCGCGTTCTGATTGAGCATTTTCAGATTGAGCTGGTCAGGCCACCAGCCTTTATTGGCGAGGTCGCCAGTCAAGAAGCCGCCAGCGACGGGGCATTTCATGTCATCAGCCATAAGATCTCCTGTTGTGAATCTGGGTTCAGGCCCGGCGGATGCGGACCTATGAGTCTGGCGTACCGCGCCGCATCTCATTAATCCAATTGATAATAGCGCTACCCCCTAGAGGTTTTAACTATACCGCAGGACAACAAGCATCGATGTCCCCATCGATGCCCCTCTGGCCTGAGGGGTGGGTCAGCTCAGATTAGGTCAGCAATTGTGCGCCCGGGCCTGTCAGTTCTGACAGGGCGAAGCGGCCCTCAGTCCAGCGCCCCGCAGCGGCTTTCATACATCTCGATCGCGGCCGGCATCCATTGCCGGAAATTGTTCGCACGGGTTTCCGAGGCCGGGTGGGTGCTCATCCATTCCGGCGGGCGCTGGCCGCCGCCAATCTGGCCCATGCGCTGCCACAATTCCGGCGCCTCGCGCGGGTCGTAACAGGCCCGCACCAGCAATTCGAGCCCGATCTTGTCGGCTTCGGTCTCATGCTCGCGCGAGAAGGCCATCAGCCCGCCTTGCGCCGCCATGCCAAGCGCCTGCTGGACCATTTGCGCCTGGCCCGGATCCATATCGCCAAGACCGAGGCCGACCGCCATCGTGCCGAACTGGGCCAGCCGTGTATTGCTCATCCGCTTGGCCCCGTGATGGGCAAGGGCATGGCCGATCTCGTGGCCCATGACCACTGCCAGCTTGTCGACATCTTCAATATCCTCCAGCGTCACCCGCTGATCATAATTGCCGGTAATGTCGAGAATGCCGGTATAGATGGCAACATAGCCGCCCGGCAGGCAGAAGGCATTTGGCTATTCTGACTGGATGACATTGAAGGTCCAGTCGAAACTGGCTGCGACCGGCTCGAACGCGTAACCGGCGGCGAGATAATCGGCCTCCATCTCGATCGCAGCAAGGCGCAGACGCTCGCCAATCTCATTGACTGTATTATAGACCCGCCGCCCGGCCAGATCACAGCTCGCCGCGCCAGAGCCGCAAATCACGTTCTGGCCTTCCTGGCGCAACATCTGGCTATAGGACTGGGCCCCAAGCTGGCTGGCCTGGTCAATCGAGACAGCATTGAATTCGGACTTGCCCGAATACGGATTCACTTCCTGGTTCGACATGTAATAACCAGCCAGCAAGATCAGGCCGATAATAATGATGCTTAGGCGTCCACCTGGCATACAAGCGTCCTCCGTCTCCCGTTAACCAGAGCCTTACCCCAGCGGCGCGGCGCAGGAAAGGCGTTGACCCCAGCTCACCCGCCCGGCAACACTGCCGCGCATGAGTGACGTCCCGGCCCCTGCCACAAAACCGCCGCGCAAGCCGATCCCGATCTGGGATGTGATCAGCGAAATGGCGCTTTATGCCTCGACCGCCTTGATCATTACCGGCCTGGTCCTGCCCTCGATCTGGAAACCGAACAGTTTCGGCTTTGGCGGCCAGGAATATAATCTTTATGGCATCGTCCAGACCCTGTTCGAGGCCGGCCTGTGGTTTCTCGGCCTGGTGGTGATCTTCTTTTCCGGCATCTTCCCGCTGGCCAAGACCATCACCGCTGCCATCATCTTCCGCCAGGGCGCCGCGCCGAGCCCGAATCTCGCCCGCCTGCTCAATCTGCTCGGCAAGTGGTCGATGCTGGACGTGTTCCTCGCTGCCTTGCTGATCGGGATCAGCCAGATCAGCATCTATATCGGCTTTGAAAGCCGCGCCGGCCTGTATTATTTCGCGCTCGGCGTGCTGATCAATAATGCCGCCACTATGCGGCTCACCTTTACCCGCTTCAAATAAGCCTTATCTGACCTGCCATGACCGAACAGACCCAACCCGAGCCCAAGCTCGACATTCGCATCATCCCTGTCACGCCGCTGCAGCAGAACACATCGCTGATCTGGCACCGCGAGAGCATGCAAGGCGTGTTTGTCGATCCGGGCGGCGAGACCGATCGCCTGATGGCTGCGGCTGAGCAGTTCGGGGTCAAGATTGTCGCCGTCTGGCTGACCCATGGCCATCTCGACCATGCCGGCGCCGCCACCGAAGTGTCCGAGCGCACCGGCTGTCCGATCATCGGTCCGCACAGGGATGATCAGTGGCTGCTCGACGAGATCGAGGCCCAGGGCGCCAAATATGGCATGGCGGATGGCAAGAATGTCGTCCCGACCCGCTATCTCGAAGAGGGCGACACGCTGACCCTTGGCGACCAGACCTTCGGCGTCACCCATTGCCCTGGCCATACGCCCGGCCATGTCGTGATCTATCACCAGGCCGGCCAGCTCGCCTTTGTCGGCGATGTCCTGTTCCGCGGTTCAGTCGGGCGCACTGATTTCCCGAAAGGCAATCACCAGCAGCTGATTGATTCGATCGTCAACAATCTCTGGCCTTTAGGAGATGGCATGCGGTTTGTCCCCGGGCATGGGCCAATGAGCACGTTCGGGCAAGAACGGAAGGATAATCCGTTTGTCGGCGATGCGGTGTTAGGCTGAGGAATGCAAACGCGTTGGCGTCATTCCCGAAAATCCTTATATAAGGAGTCAATTCAGTTTGATTCTCTACTGGTATTCACAAAATGACACGCGACGCACCCAAATCTCGTTGGGTTGAACCAATATATTCAAATAGCCGCATTAAAAGTGCAGGGAAACGCATCCGCGCCGGAACCGCCAGCGCCGATGATTGGGATGTGTTCGAGAATCATCGCCGAGCACACGCTCGCACTTTAAACACCCATCAGATCAGATTGCGGCGAGTTGCCCCCAAAATGGACTACTCTGTGGCACAAAGACTCAAACGTCGCCCTACGATCATCGACAAGCTCAAACGCGAACCAAGAATGCAACTTTCAACCATGCATGATATAGCCGGTTGTCGAGTGGTATTCGATTCTTTGGAGGACATGTTTCGCTATCGTGATGCTATGAGAGCTCACCCCGGGAAACACATTCACGTGAACCGAAACAACGACCACTTTGATTATGTGAAAAATCCAAAACGGTCTGGTTACCGGGGAATTCACGAGGTGTTCAAAACAAGAACAGGACGCGTCGACGCACGGTCGTGGGATGATTTGCTGATTGAAGTTCAACTAAGAACAAAGGCTCAACACGCATGGGCCACCGCAGTCGAAACGATCGATTTACTAAATGGCGAGCGAGCGAAGTTTGGTGAGGCAGACGCGAACCTTTCCAGATTTTTTGTGCTTGCCAGTGAAATTATTGCGCGTGCTCACGAGAATAGTCGATCTTGCCTTCCCAATGTCAAATCGAATGAGTTGCTCGAAGAGTTTCTGGAGTTAGACCAACAGCTTGGTGTAGTTCGCCGGTTGGAGGAAGCGGTCCAACAAAATCCTCAACTCAACAAAAATCGTGCGAACATTTTGATTTTTCATTTTGAAGAAGGAAAGAAACTCGAAGTGATTGACTTCAAAGACATTTCGCTCGCGCTTACCGAATACGAGCGACTGGAGGATGAGTTTCGTGAGAAAGCGGATGTAGTTCTGGTGAGTGCAGAAAGAGTGGAGGACATCAGGCGTTCGTTCCAGAATTACTTCTCCGATTCAAAGGACTTCGTGGAGTTGATCAATGTTGGTATAGATCGGCTGATGTAGGCAGTTTCAATCGGCGCACTTAATCAGCTCTCTAATTTCGCGCGGAATATTGCGAACTAGCCGCCCCATAGACACTCCCCCGCCCTATCCTCTACACTTCGCCCGCTGGTGGGAGGTGTAGATGACAATCACTGAATATATTCACGAAGTCTTCTCCGGCGATGGCAGCCCGGTCTATTTCAATGCCGACTTTGGCCGTGAGTTTGTCGTGGCCACATTCATTTTCTTCATCGGTTGGGCGAGTTCGCTGCGGCGCTCGCGCGGACAGCTGAAGCTGCGCCTGATTGATGAACTCATTATCGCGCAGCGCGAGCTCTACAAGCACGCTTATCCATCGCAATGGAGCCGGGATCATGTCCGCGAGACTTGGTTGTTGACGCCTTATGTGCAGCGCGTCTCCTTCATCAAGTTCAACTTGATCCAAGAAAACGCGCTCAAACCCGACCAGCTGCGGGAATTGGAAGAGTATCTCGCATGTATCGAAGACTTCATCGCGATGTGGGCGCAAACCGAGCGGCGGTCGATCAGGTATGATGAGGCGTATGAACGCGTCTTCGCCGCGCTGACGCGGTTTCTGGAGAAAGTCGCACCGAAACAGATGGCGCGCCTGGATGGCCTGATTGATCGCGCGGCCCGGACTGAAACAGTCGCCCCGATGGCTTAGGCGGCGGTTGGGTTCTACCCCATTCCTCCAACGCTCCCCACGGGCTTCTCCGTGGGGCCCAGCACGTGACCTCGCCGCAATGACCGGGAGCGGTA
The DNA here is from genome assembly GCA_965212615.1 of Henriciella sp. Taxonomy (GTDB): domain Bacteria; phylum Pseudomonadota; class Alphaproteobacteria; order Caulobacterales; family Hyphomonadaceae; genus Henriciella. The sequence continues at coordinate 2,630,150 of OZ243114.1, read as the reverse complement.
TTGGCGCTCACGCTCAAAGCGGCACCATCCCAAGCTGGACGCCCCGATCAAGTCGGGGCGAGCATGCCCAGACCAGGCTGGGCAAAGCGGGCTTGGAATTGCTGTTTCAATCCCCCTCAATCCTCCCCCCAATCCCCACCCCTCAAACCTCGCCTATACTCCTCCCCATCTCCGCTGCATCAGAGGCTAGTCCGGAACGGCTGGATTGGGCGGGGAGCGGTGGCCGCGTGGCTTGGCCTGTGGGAGCTGTACCCCAGGCTCGGTAGCGCGTCGGGTCGCACAATAAATCCTGGTCTCCACGGGCCAGGCTACGAAAGGGTAATAAGAGCAGAATGGCCCCGGCGGCGCCTGATCCAGGTGATCAGGGCCTAACATATGAAAACATGCCACCCGCAGGCGCGCTTGGGTGCAAGCGCTATTAAAGCCGTCTCGAGAGAGCGGCAGTTCGTTTCGCGTTTGAACCCAGCGCGCCTAGCCTCTTATCCCTCAAGCGGAGACGCTGTGAGCGGTTTCTGCATGCCCACTGTTCCGCCGACACCGGCGGAGATTGGGCGCCCCTGTCATCCCGGGATCACAGGGATGGCGACGGAAACTCAGGGCGACCAAGGACCGCCGCCTTTACCCCGGCGCCCATCTCCCCTTACATTGGCGCCATCAATGAGGGAGGACACATCATGATCTATAAATCTCTTTGCGCCGCTGCGGCACTCGGAAGCGCGCTCGCGGCGACGGCGCCGACAGCCGCAGCAGGACCGGATGAATATATTGGCGAGATCATCACTGTCGGCTTCAATTTCTGCCCGCGCGGCACCGCGCAGGCAAATGGCCAGCTCTTGCCGATCTCGCAGAACCAGGCCCTGTTCTCGCTCTATGGCACGTATTATGGCGGCGATGGCCGCACCACGTTTGCGCTGCCGGATCTGCGCGGGCGGACCATGGTTGGTGAAGGCACAGGCGCCGGGCTCAGCCCGCGCCGGCAAGGCGAGCGCGGCGGCACCGAAACCAATAAGGTCGCCCCGGCCTCGACCGAGGTGGCGGCGCCAAGTGCCGCGGCAAACAGCTCGACCGGCAACAATATGCCGCCCTATCTGGTGCTGCGCCATTGCGTTGTCCTGACCGGAATTTTCCCGTCGCGCAATTAGGCGCGGGCGGCGTTCAAGGCTGCGGACTGAGGCGCGTCCGCCGGGTCTCCAGCACGCCCCAGGCTAAGCAAGATGCAGGCGTTCCAGTTTATGGGCTAACGCTTTGTCGGTCGGACAGGCCCGATGGGCGATTTGCAACAATGTGATCGCCTCTGTCTGATCAATCGCGCCTTGGTCATGCAGGGCGGTGGCCAGCTTGATCAGCATCTCGACTTCGCCGGTCGTTACCGCGATGAGATTTGGATTTGACAATAATCGGTGCAGCAAAGTGTCGATATCCTGAATGAGGTCCGGCGGGACGCATCCGTCCCGACTGGTGAGAACAGGCTGTGGAAACAAGTTCTTCCGCACACCAAAATAGCGCTCAAAGAAATCAAGGTTGGAGGGTTCGAACAATTGATAAACTGCCTCACCGTTCGGATCGACAGGCCCTGGCGCCTCGGTCAGGCGGTCGAGCGACCCGACCGCTTGCTTGAATAGACCCGGGGTCGGGTCAGGTGTTCTGCCCAGTATTTTGCGGCGATAGCTGTTAATCGTCCCGTACAAGGTCGCCAGCGGCGCGCTCAATGAGGTGTTGAGGGTTTTCATTTGCGGTTTCAAACGGTTTATCCTGACCTCTGGCAAAACCGTCGCAAACAGGTCCGAGCAAAGCTGATCGCCGACAAAATAAGCGGTTCCAAACAGCCGCGGATAAAGACTGTCACGGCCGAACACGGTTTCCCATTTGCTGAAAAAGTCGCGATAGTTGAAATAGTGTTTGGCCAAGATCTTGTTCGGCTGGAAATCGTCCAGGGATTTTGCGACCGACCCTTTCATTGCGGTCGAATACTGGCTCGCTCGGAGCCGCGACTGTTCGCGAAAATAGCAGACAATCCGATACGCGCTGAAAAACTGATCGAGAAAGCGTTTCAGAGCCGCAATCTGCGCCACCGATCTAAGTCGCGAATGGAAATGTTCAGACGTGAACAGGAATGTGTGATGGCGGCGCAATTTGCGCTGTATCTCGCGCGCCATTTCGTCTTCGAATCCTTGGAAAAAGCGCTCACGTTCATCCGCGCGCGCGACCCCGCGCTGGACCAGAAAGTCATCCACTGTGCCCGCGAAGTAGGTCACCAGTTTGCGATTATTGGGCGCATGCCCTGAATGAGTCAGGGCAACGCCCTGGCGCGACAATCGTCGCTTATTCGAGTAAAGCCAATCCTGAAATGCGGTGGTTCCGGTCTTCTCGGTTCCGATATGAAGGACACAGGTCGCCATAGCGTACGGTTCGCCAGATTAAGAGCGTCCCAGTACTCGACGGGCATCTATCGCGAATTCGAGCTGTCGGTCCAGTCAAATCGAGATGGATGGGGTCTTCTGCCTCGCTCAAGGCCGCGGACTGAAGCTCGTCCGTCCGGTCTCCAGCACGCGCCAGGCATGGTGGACAAAGTCGACCAGCAATGGCCGCGTGTCGCGCGGATCGATAATCTCTTCGGCGAAGAAGGCTTCCGCGGTGCGGAACGGCGAGGCAATGGCGTCAAAGCGCTTGTACAGGCTCTTGAGGTAGGCCTCCTTGTCCTCGGCCTCGAGAATTTCCTTGCGATAAGCCGCCTCGATGCCGCCGGCCATGGGCAGCGAGCCCCAGTCGCCGCTCGGCCAGCAATAGCGCCATTTCGACTTGCTCGGATTGAACATGGCGCTGCCGGCCAGGCCATAAGCCTTGCGGATGACGACCGCGCAAATCGGCACCGTGGCCTGATAGACCGCAGCCATGGCGCGCACACCCTTGCGGGTGACGCCTGCCGTCTCGTGGCGCACCCCGCAGGCAAAGCCTGGGCAGTCGACAAAGTGCACGACCGGCAAGTGAAAGGTCGAGCACAGGTCCATATGGCGGGTGACCTTGTCGCAGACATCCGCGGTCCAGGCCCCGTCGAGAAAGAAGGGGTCGCCGGCAAGGATGCCGACCGGGTGGCCATCAATGCGGGCAAAGCCGGTGACAATGCCGCGGCCCCATTGCTCGCCAATCTCGAAGAAACTGCCCTGGTCGACGGCAGCGGCAATGATCTTGCGCGGCTTGTACGGCGTCTTGCCATCAGTCGGCACGATTGAGAGCAGGTCTTCCTCCTTGCGCTTCGGATCATCGGTCGGGGCAGTGACCGGCGGCAGCTCGTGCACAGAGGAAGGCAGGTAAGAGAGGAATTGGCGGGCCGCCTCGAAGGCTTCGGCTTCGCTGTTGACCACGGCATCGACGGTGCCATTGCGGGCCTGGATTTCCCAGCCGCCAAGCTCTTCCTTGGTGACATCCTCGCCAAGCGCTCGGGTCACAGGCGGACCAGCAACGAAGACCTGGCTGAGCTCCTTGACCAGGACCGAGTAATGGCTGGCCGCGAGCCGCCCAGCCCCCATGCCGGCGCACGGCCCGAGACCAAGCGATACGAACGGCACCTCGGCCATGCCAGAGACGATGAATTCCCAACCGGGGGTTTCGGGAATATAGGTGCGCGGATCCTTCTCGAACATCTTGATCGAGCCGCCGCCACCGGTGCCATCAATCAGCTGGACCAGCGGCATGCGATAGTCCTGGCTCTGTTTCAGCGCCAACAGCAATTTGCCGCGAATGGAGGCATCAGCGGCGCCGCCGCGCACGGTAAAGTCGTCGCCGAGCAGGAAAGCCGGGCGGCCATTCAGCGTCGCCCGGCCGATGACCGAATTGGAGGCCATGAAATGCTCAAGCTCTTCATTCTCGTCATAGCGCGCGAGCCCGGCAATCTTGCCAATCTCGTGAAAGCTGCCAGGATCCGCGAGAAAGGCGACCCGCTCGCGGACCGTCAACTTGCCCCGTCCCTTTTGGCGCGAGACCGGCTCGTCGCCTCCCATCTGCTCAGCCAGGCGTTCCCGCCGGCGCAGTTCTTCGATCGATTTTTCCCACGACATAGGGACTGTTTCGAAACCTTCCGCAGCGGCGGGTCAAGGCAAAAAACGTGATCAGACCGGACCACATGTGAAACTTCGTGCAGTTTACGTAAGCGGTACCCTTGCCCCCGGCCGTTTCGCCTGCTTTATCAACGCCAGGAGCATTTTACAGGGAGGCTTCCTCATGGATCTCGCAGAACTCACGACCAGAGCCGCAGCAGCCGTTGCTGGTGGCGACAGTGGTTTTTCCAAGAAAGTAAAGTTCGACTTCGGTGATGTCGGCCGACTGTTCATTGATGGCGCTGCTGGCGTTGCGAATAATGATGATGCTGACGCTGATGCGACCGTCAAGGTTGATTGGGAAGACTTCGGCAAGCTGGCCGCCGGCCAGCTCGATCCGACCATGGCCTTCATGCAGGGCAAGCTGAAAGTCCTCGGCGACATGTCGGTTGCGATGCAGCTGCAAAGCATCATGAGCAAGCTGTCTTAAGCTTGACGCCTGATTGAATTGATCGAAAGCCTCATCCGGCCTAAACGCGGGATGAGGCTTTCTCTTTCAAGTCGGGACCGAATAGATGAACCAAAACAAGACTGACCGCATTGTCGATGTCCCGGGCAATCCACGTCCGGAAGGTGCCCGGATCGTCTGGTTCGATGGGGTTGGCGGGCGCAAGCTGCGGGCTTGCCTGGCCCCCTCGACGGCAGAGGCCCCGCGCGGCACCTGTATTGTCTGTCCTGGCCGCACCGAGTTTATCGAGAAATATTTCGAAGTCGCCCGCGAGCTGCAGGCGCGCGGCTTTGCAGTCCTGATCATTGACTGGCCTGGACAAGGCCTGTCGCAACGCCTGCTCGACGACCCGCAAAAGGGCCATATCGACCGGTTCGAAACCTTCATGGGGGCGCTCCGCAACGGCCTGGACGCGTTCGAGGAATTGCCCCGGCCTTATGTTTCACTGGCCCATTCCATGGGCGGCGCCATCGCTCTGGCGGCGATCGGGCAAGGCCTCGTCAAAGTCGAGGCCGCGGCCTTTTGCGCGCCAATGTGGGGCCTGCCGCTTGGCCGGGTGCAGCGTTACTTCATCTGGGCCATGCGGGTGATGGGCCGGTCGGATGATTTCGCCCAGAAACCCGGTCCACCCGAGCGGTTCGAAGACAATGTCGTCACCCATGACGAGCCGCACTGGCAGATGAACAAGGCGCTCACCGACGCAGCGCCTGAACTGTCGCTCGGGCCGGTGACCTGGGGCTGGCTGGGCGCGTCGCTGGATATTTTCAGCCGCATGAATGCGCCGGAAACTCTGCGCGCCATCGACATCCCGGTCTTTGTTGCCAGCGCCGCAGATGAGAAACTGGTCGACAATCGCTCGCATGCGCGTGTCGCTGGCCATCTGCCGCAATGCGAGCACGTCACGATTGACGGCGCGATGCACGAGATCTTGATGGAGAAGCCGGACAAGCGCGCCGAATACTGGGCCGGATTTGACCGGATGCTGGCGCGCGCCGGGATCTAGTCCGCCTTCAATCCGGCCGCTGTATGGGCGCCGTCACCGAATGGCTAGTGGGCATTCGCCTCCGATTGCAGGGTGATATAGTTCTCGATGCCGACCCGCTCGATCAGATCGAACTGGGTTTCGATATAATCGACATGTTCTTCCTCATTGTGGAGGATCTTGCCGAACAGGTCGCGGCTGACATAGTCGCGCTGCTTTTCACAATATTCCATCGCATCGCGCAGCAACGGGATCGCGTCCTGTTCAAGCTTCAGGTCGCACTCGAGAATCTCCTGAACGCTCTCACCGATGCGCAATTTGCCGAGATCCTGAAGATTGGGCAGGCCGCCAAGGAAGAGAATGCGCTCAATCAGCCAATCGGCGTGATTCATCTCTTCGACGGATTCTTTGTACTCATACTCTCCCAGCTTGCTGACACCCCAATCTTTCAGCATGCGCGAATGCAGGAAATACTGATTGATCGCGGTCAGCTCGTTTTTGAGCGCCTGGTTGAGAAATTCGATGACTTTTGCGTCGCCTTTCATGGGGACAACTCCGTAAAACTACCTATGCCGACAAAATAGCGCTGAGTCGGAGTTTTTCAAGAAAAAATGCAATAAAAACAATTCATTGTGATAGTGCGAGGCATTTGCAAGGCGACTGAAAATCAGTCTCACATCGCCGCTGCAGAATAATTCAAGGAAATCTGTGCCGTAAACCGCTGCGCGCTAGCTTTTCGCCGCTTGCCGCATCGCATAGAGCTCGTCCAGCCGATCATCCATTTCGATCGCGATCATGATCACACTGTCGACTGAGCGCAGAAACCAATCCTGGTCAATCTTGTCGAAATCATCGCTTGGCTTGTGATAGTCGGGATGATCTTCGACGCCGAAATAAAGATGCGGAATGCCGACCCGGAAGAAGGCGGCATGATCTGACAACAAGGTCCAGTCTTCGCGCTCATTGCCACTGTCAAACCCCATCTCGATCTGCACCGGCGTCTCAGCGGCAATGTCTGCCACAATTGGTTTCATGTCTGGCCAGTGGGCCGTGCCGGACGCCCATAATTTTCCATTGTCGCCGCGCGAAAGCATATCGAAGTTCAGGTTCAGGGCGACCGTATCGAGCGACGCCGGCGGTTCAGCAACGAATGCGATGGAACCGCCGAGGCGGTCTTCTTCGGCGTCAAAGGCCAGGAATGAGACATCATGTTTTGGCGGGTTTGCGGCGAAATACTCCGCCGCGGCCAGCAAACCAACCACGCCGGACGCATTGTCGTCGGCGCCATTATAGATCTCGCCTTCAATCTCGCCGACATGATCATAATGCGCAGTGATGATCAGGGTCAGGTCGCTGCCTGCCGTGCCTTCAATGTGGCCGAGCAGATTGACGCCGGATTTTGCAGGTTGGGCATTCGCGCCAGTATTCGGGTTTGCGAACGTCCCATAAGTGAAGGGAAGCTCGTATCCGGCGGCGCCGGCTTCAACCCCGAGGGCTTGAAAACGATCGATGATCATCGCCCGCGCTCTGGCATTCTCCGCGGTCCCGACCTTGCGGCCTTTCATGTCGTCCGCGCTGAGCGCTTGTAACATGGCGATCGCTGGCGCTGCTTCAAAATGTTCAGGTTGATAGCCGGTTTCAGTCGCACAAGCGGCAAGGCCGGCGACCAGGGCAGCGGCCAAGGCCGGTTTGAAATGGAGCATTTTGGTCCTCACGCATCGCCGCACAGCTGGTGCGCGCCTTCAATTGGATACGCGGTGACTATGCCATCAGGAAATCGCGTTTGCCAATCTCCACACCCTGGTGTCGCAGCAGTGCGAACGCAATTGAGGCATGAAAATGCAGATTTGGGATGACAAAGGTCGACAGATATTGCCGCCCCTCCCAATTCACCGTCATCTGGCCGAGCGGGATCTCCATGACCGTCCGCTCATTCGCATCGAGATCCGCGTCATCGATGGCCTGAACGAACTGATTGCAGGTTTCCAGTCGCTCGAGCAGGTCATCAATCGAGGATTCGGTATCAGGGTAAGACGGCATGTCGAGGCCCGCGATCCGCGCTGCAGCGCGGGCCGGGGTTTCTGCCGCCATTTGGTATTGATTGAGCAGTGGCAGCATGTCGGGGTAAAGCCGGGCCGAAAGCAGGACTGATTCCTCGACCCCTTTGTCGATCGCGTAAGCGCGACCTTTTTTCAGTGTACTGGCCATGGCCGGCAGGATTTGACCGGTCGCGGATTTCAGCATGAAAGAAATGGTGTCGCCCATAAATCTATCTCCTAGGATGTCTCATTGTTGCAAAAACGGCCTGACACAGGATTGCGCTGAAAGCAGAGATTGCTGCAAGTCGATTAAGCCTGCGTCAGCCCTAGCAGAGTTCGCATGGTCTGACCGCACGCATTGATTGGAAGGTTTCCACCCTCCCCGATGTCACGGACCTGGCAGGTCAGGTCTGATCCACCGGAATGATATGCGCTTCAGCCATATACTCGATGGACCTCATTTCATGCAGTCGGCTCGCGGTGCGCTGGAATTCGAAACTGCCATCGCCTTCAGGATAGAGCTGTTCCGGTTCGGCCTCGGCGCTGGCAACCAGTTTAACTTTTGCCTCATAGAGGGTGTCGATCAGGGTCACGAAGCGCGCCGCTTCATTGCGTTTGGCCGGACTGAGGGTCGGGATCTGATCAAGCAGGACCGTGTGAAAGGTTGCTGCAATGGCGCGGTAATCTTCAGCCCAGAGCGGCCGGGCGCAGAGTTCGTCAAATGTGAACCGTGCCACACCTGCAGCTTCTCGCATGACGGGTAATTTGCGGCCCTTGATCGTCAACATGCAGCTTTGCGGGGCTGCGCCCAGGGTCAGGCGCTCAAACGCCTGATCGAGCGCCTTGGGGCTCGCTTCCGCCGCCGCATACCAGACCGGCGCCTCGGTCAGACGCTCAAGGCGATAATCGCGATCGGAAGTGAGCTCGAAGACTTCCGTCTGCTGCTTCAACAATTCGATGAAGGGCAAGAAGAGGTGGCGATTGAGACCATTTTTGTAGAGCTCATCCGGATGACGGTTGGAGGTGGCCACCACTGTGACCCCGCGCTTGAACAGATCTTCGAACAGGCCCGCCAGGATCATCGCATCGGCAATCTGCGTGACCTGGAATTCGTCGAAACAGATCAGTTTCGCTTCCGCGGCAAACTGCTTGGCCACCGGGAAGATCGGATTGGACACGTCCTTGCGCTTGCGCGCCGTGTTCAATCGATCCTGCACCCGGCCCATGAATTCGTGAAAGTGGACCCGCATGGCTTTGACCGGTGCCTGGGCATGAAACAGATCCATCAGCATGGATTTGCCGCGTCCGACCCCGCCCCACAGATATAGCCCCTGTACCGGCTTGGGCCTGGAGAACCAGCCGCCCTTACCGCCATGCTTCAATCGTTCCAGCAGGTCATCGAGCTTCCCGGCTGCCTCGAGCTGGGCCGGATCGCGGCTGAGCGCGCCAGCTTCTATGCGCGCCTGCAGGGTTTCGGAAACCGCCTTCAATCTCAAGCTCCTCCGAGGGCTCTTGCGACTTCGCCAGAAAAATTGGACAGCGCGGCTGGCTGCACTGCAATGGTCGCCAGAATGCCCGCCAGCGCGCCGCCCAGATGCGCCTCATGTCCAATCGTCTTATTGTCGCGCTGCGCCAGGATCGCACTGCCGACCACGAAAACTATGCCCAGAATCACAGCCGGCATGAAGAATGGGATGGGAAAAATCATCAACGGCTCAAATGGCCGGAACAGAATGAAACTCATCACAATCCCCGATGTCGCCCCGGAGGCGCCAAGCGCGCGATAGGCCGGTTTGGTCCTGTTTTCGAGCAAAGCCCAGACATTGCCGCCAAGCAAGGCGGCAAAATAGATGATGATGTATGAGACCGGCCCGACCATGCGCTCGACGAACCCACCGAACATGAACAGCACATACATGTTCACAAACAGATGCAAGATGCCGCCATGCAGAAAACCGCTGGTCACCATGCGGTGCCATTCCCGACGCTCCAGAATAGGACCAACATGGAACAGGTTTCGGGTCATGAAGGGCGGATTGGACAAGGCAATCAGGCTGGCAATCACATTGCCGGCGATCAGCAAGGACGTCACGGGAGTGTGGAGAAACTGTTCCATGTCACCGCCCTAGTCTATCCCGCGCAGCCTTGCACCGGTTTTTTTCGTCAAACCAGAGCGCCATACAGATCCGGGCGGCGATCCCTGAAAAAGCCCCAGGCCGCACGTTCGCGATCAATCTCATCAAGGTCGAAATGCGCGCTGATGACGCCTTCCTCGGTCCGACCCAGCTCGGCCACCACGTCGCCGACCTGATCGCAGATAAAGCTGGTGCCATAGAAGAGCTGACCGTCCTCATTGCCGACGCGGTTGGCCGCCGCGACCGGAATGACATTGCTGACCGCATGACCCTGCATCGCCCGCCGCCAGCGCGCCGCTGTGTCGAGCGAGGCGTCCTGGGGCTCAGCCCCGATGGCGGTCGGATAGAGCAGGATGTCGGCGCCCATCAAGGCCATGGCCCGCGCCGCTTCCGGGAACCATTGATCCCAGCAAATGCCGACGCCGATCTTCCCTTTCCTCGTCTCCCAGACCTGGAAGCCGGTATTGCCGGGGCGGAAGTAGAATTTCTCCTGATAGCCCGGTCCGTCGGGAATATGGCTCTTGCGATACACGCCAAGCGCCGTGCCGTCCGCATCCACCATGACCACCGAATTATAGTATTCCGGACCATCCTTCTCGAAGATGGAAACCGGGATGACCACCCCAAGCTCAACCGCCAGGTCCTGCATCAGGGTGACCGCCGGATGATCGCGCCAGGCATAGGCGGTCGAGAAATGATGCTCTTCCTGCGTCTTGCAAAAATAGTGATCGCAAAACAGTTCCGAGGGCAGCACCACATCTGCACCCGCCGCAGCGGCCTCGCGAATGAAGCGGCTGACGCGCGAGATATTCTCAGCGATATCGCCCTTGGCAAAGGAGAGCTGCAGCGCAGCAACGCTCAGGATTCGGCTCATCTGTTCAGCTCCTCAAAGTTTGGAACCTGCTGGGTCATGCAATGAAAGGCTCCGCCGCCAGATAGGATGTTGCGAGCCGGCAGCGCAACTGTCTTAAAGTTTGGCAGCGCCTGTTCCAGGGCGGCTGCGGCAGCCGGTGCGAACTCGGCTTCATAGGTCGGCAAAAACACTGTCTGATTGCTGATCAGAAAATTCATGTGGCTGGCCGGGATCGGCGATCCGGCTGCGTCTGTGATCCGTCCCGGGGATGGCAGCGTGCAGACATCCAGACCGGCCGCTCTGAGCTTGCGCTCAATCGCGATGAGCGTTGCCGCATTCGGATCATCTGGCCCGGACGGCAATTGGCAGACCACACGGCCAGGGCCAATGAAGCGAGCGATATTGTCGACATGCCCATCTGTATGATCATTCAGCAGGCCATCGCCGAGCCAGATCACTTCTTCGACATTGAAGGCCTGTTGCAGCGCCTGTGTGGCATCGCCTTCGCGCCATCCAGGATTGCGATTCGGGTTGCCCACGCACTGGCGTGTCGTCAGCAATCGTCCGGCCCCATCAAGGTCGACAGCGCCGCCCTCAAGCACAAAGGGAAAGGCGCGGACTGGCACCTGTTGAACCGATGCGATGGCCTGCGCGGTGTGGATATCGCCCGGCATCACATATTTGCCGCCCCAACCATTGAACTGGAATCGTAACGCTTCTGGTCTGCCGCCCCGCTGCGACAGGACCGGCCCGGTATCGCGCAGCCAGATATCGCCTGCCAGCACTGTGTGGAGCTGCACCTGACCGATCGCAATCAGATCATCCAGGCTCAGCCAGGCGCTGGTATAGGCTTCGCGCGAGCCGCAAGCGATGCGCACCGGCGTCACCGGGGCCAAAGCGCGGACGAAACCCGCAATCTCGGCCCGGGCGCCAGCAAATGCGGCGCCCCATTCCCCGCGCAAGTGCGGCCAGCCGACCCAGACGGCTGACTGCGGCGCCCATTCCGGCGGAACATATGTTTGATCCGGCTCCATCGCGGCGCCTTTGCCATAGCTTTAGGAAAAGCTCAAAGAAAAAGGGCGGCGCTATCTGCGCCGCCCTTCTCGATTGATGAGATTCGGTAAGCTTAGAACTCGTACTTGATACCGAACTGAACCTGCCAGACAGACTGGGCCAGAACCTCAAGGTTCTTGATGCTGCTGTCGCTGTTCAGGTTGAAGTACTCATACTGACCATTATTGGTGATCCGCGCTGAAACAACGTCACGCTCATATTCGTAACGCGTGCGTTCGATGCGGCCCCAGTCAGAGTTGAGCAGGTTGCCGAGATTCTCGATGTCGAGGAAGACAAAGGTCCGGTGATCTTCAAGCACGCCTGGCAGCTCCTGCTGCAAGCGCAGATCAACGATGGTCGACCAACGAGAATTATCGCCGTTGCGTGCTGTAACACCGCCCGCATACTGAGCCAGTTCCGAGTTATTGATATAATCGAAGAAGGCTGCCTGTTGCGTTGCGTCGCCGCCGAATGAAGTCGTCGCGAACAATGGATCGCCAGGACCAAACGGGACATAGAGCAGGTGACCCGCATCATCGTTTCGGCTTTCCCGCGCACAGCGGTCACCGGTCAGATATTGATCGGTCGGATTGGAATCCAGGTCGAACACACACGCGTTGTTCTCGCTGAACGTGTAGCTGTAAGGCTGGCCCGAACGACGGGTCGCGAACAGCGAGGCCTTGGTGGCATAACCGTCGAAGAATTCTTTCTCCCAGTTTGCACGCAGCTTGAACAGGTGCTCAACCTGGTATCGGGATGTCCCGACGGTTGGCATCTGGCGGTCATACGCAGCAAAGTCAGAATAGTTCGATGTCGCTGTCGAAGACGTGCCGTAGCCAATGTCTTCTACGTCAGCATGGGTATAGCTGGTGAAGAAGTCGAAATCGCCCCAGCTGGTTTCCCAATCCTTGGACGCAGAGAAGGCCAGCAGCGTGCTATCCGCGTCTGCTGTCGAAGAGCCGAGCACAATCGCTTCAGGGCGACCACAATCATAGATGCCGCGGCCGTCTGGTGAGAAGGCAACCGGATCCTCACAGGTCTGGTTGTACCAGTAAGAAGACCCGTCCAGCTGGTTGTGCAGGAAGTCGACAGACAGCAGCCAGTCATCGCCCAGAACTGGGAGATCAGCATTATAGGCTGCACCGAGGCTCAGTTTCCAGGTCGTCGGAATTTCGAAGTCTGGAGCCAGAGCATTGACTGAACCGTCAGGCGCATTGTTGGCCAATGCGTCGAGTACGCTGGTCGGAATGTACTGACCGGTGGCTGCGTCTGGGGTGGTTGGAACGTTGACAACACCAAAGGCGTTCGAGCTGTCGGAAATCACACCATCATTGGAATAGCTGTTTGAGATCCAGACGCCTGGCGATCCGCCGGAGAAGCGACCGATCCCACCACGAATGGTCAGATCATCGGTTGGTTCCCAGTTAAATGACAGACGCGGCAGGATGACATCCAGACCGTCAACGTCGCCTGTGTTGGAGAAGCCGTAACGATTGATGAAGTTCTGGTTCTCACGGATCTCGCCATCCGAACCGTAGAAATCATAACGGATACCGGCATCGAAGGTCAGGTTCGGCATCGCCGACCAAGTGTCCTGAATGTAGATCGAGTTATAATCATAACCCCAGATCGCCCGCAGGTCGTTCTCGTCATTGGTTACAGCGTTGTTGTAGAGCAGGCCTGAAGCAGTTGCGTTTTGCAGGTCTGTGACACTGTCAAACACATAAGACCCTTCAGAGTTCTGAGCGAACAGGTTGTTCACATCAACTTCTTCACGCTCGAAACCAACTTTGAACAGGTGGTCGCCATAGGTGTATTCGGCGACACCTTTGATCTGGAAGAAATCCTGATCGAGCTGGTTGCCGTGACGGAACCGGTCTGGGCCGATGACGAGATAGTTGTCATCACCGTCAGCGCCGGTGCGCAGGAAGACCGCGAAAGATGGGAATTCAGCGCCGTTCAGAGAGTCCTGACCGGTGGCCTGAGTGGTGCTCGCAATCTTGAACTGGGTCGACAGGTTTGGTGTCCAGTCAGAGAACAGGTGACCGATAAAGCTTTCGATCTTCTCCGAGCGGTCATACCAGGCCGAAGACGCGCCAAGGCGGTTGTCAGAGGCCAGGAAGTTATTGCCGTTTTGCTCGCGAATGGTGTTACCTTCGGTGCGAATATAGGTGAATTTCGCACGATGGTCGTCATTGATGTTCCAGTCGAAATTGGCGAGAATTTTCTCGTCTTCCGCAGGTCCTTTGTTGAACCCACCAATGTCGAAGCCCCAGACGTTCTGAACAATCTGGCCGACTTGATCGACGTCAGACTGAAGAATGTCGTCGAACGTGTTCAGCGCGCCTGATCCGGCTGGGCCATTCGTCAGCGGCGCTGTTTCTTCATATTTGTCATAAGCGACGAAGAAGAACAGCTTGTCCTTGATGATCGGACCGCCGAGTGTGGCGACGAAGGTTTCTTCTTCGAACGTGAAGTTGAACTCATCATCCTGGTTTTTGTCACCGATCAGAGAGTCGTCAGTTTTGTAATACCCGAGCGAACCATGGAATTCGTTGGTACCGGACTTGGTCACGGCGTTGATCGTACCACCGGTGAAGCCGTTAAATTCGACATCGAATGGCGCGGTTTGGATCGACAGAGATTCGATCGCATCATAGGAGATTGGTGAACGTTGGGTCGGATAACCGTTGGCGTTCAGGCCGAAGCGGTCATTCAGGGCCACACCGTCAATCGTCAGCGAGTTGAAACGGTTATTGGCGCCAGCAATGGTCAGCTCTTTGGCGCCGCCTGACTGAACATTGACGCTGGCAAATGGATCAAGCTGAGCCGCATCGGTGATATCGCGATCGATGGAAGTCAGCTCGTTCAGGGCTTCCAGACCGAGGCTGGTGCTGAGGCCTTCATTCGAGAAGCCAGCCAGAGCGCGTGTGCCGGTGACGACAACAGTGTCCATGGTGCGCGCACCGGTCACGGTGACGGGCAGGTTCAGCGTATTGTCGAGCGTCAGATACAAGTCTGTAATCTCAACCGCCGCGAATTCACCGCCGCTAACAGCCACAGTGTAAGGACCACCAACACGCAGACCACGTGCCGAGAACAGGCCATTGGCATTTGTTGTGGCCATAGAGACCGTACCAGAAGGCGTGTGCGTGATGGAAACAGTAGCGTTCGGAACAGCAGCCCCCGCTTCCGTCGTCACATTCCCGCGAATACTAGAGGTCGTAACCTGAGCCTCAGCCGGAGCAACAATTGCTGCGGTCATGATGGAGGCGGCGGCCACACCAGATAGGAGTTTCCAGTTGGACATGAGTTTCCCCTCGATTTGTCACCAAAGCAGGCCGAGCAGGATGCCCGGGGCACTACTGAGCGTCCCACTATTTGCGCCGCATTACAGAAATGTGACAGCCTTGTAAGACTCCTGTGACATTGCTGACTCTAATTGTTGGCATTGCAAATAAGCCACACATGCGGCGAAGGGTTTATGTCTTCCCGCAGGCGGCTTAAGGGAAATCTATGGTCACAGACTCCCGTTTTTCCAATCCATACACGAAGCTTGCAATCGCAATGATTGCAGGGCTTCTGGCCATGCGCTTGCTGCTGGTGGTCGTGTCGCCGCTCGAGCTCTATGCCGATGAAGCGCAATATTGGCGCTGGGGGCAGAGCCTCGAATGGGGATATTACTCCAAACCGCCCATGATTGCCTGGATGATCCACCTTTCGACCGCCCTGTTTGGCGATTCGGAGTGGGCCATTCGGTTGTTTGCGCCGCTCTTCCACGCGATCTCGGCGCTCATCCTGTTCCTACTCTCGCGGCGCATGTTCGGGGCTCAGGCCGGTCTGTTCACCGTGCTCGCTTATCTGCTCATGCCCGGCATCGTCCTGTCCTCAGGTGTGATCTCGACAGATGGCGTGTTATTCCCGTTCTGGAGCCTCGCCCTTTACCTGTTCTGGCGCCTGCGGGAAGGCGATCTTGGCTGGATCGGCATCGCCGCACTCGGGCTCGCCATGGGCGCCGGGTTCCTGTCCAAATATGCGATGCTCTATTTCGCCATCGGGATCGCCTTGACCAGCCTGATCGATCGCGACACAAGGCGCGCCGTCCTCAGCCGCAAGGGACTTGCCGCGATCGCGATTGCAGCAGCAGTGTTTGCCCCGCATATGATCTGGAACGCGGCCAACGAGTTTCAGACCGTCAGTCACACGGTCGATAATGCCAATCTCGGCGGGCCATTGTTCAATCTTGAGAACCTGCCGAAATTTCTCGGCGACCAGATGGGTGTGTTCGGACCAGTGAGTTTCGTTGCGCTTCTGGCCGGCCTGATCTTTGTCCGCCCGCGCGGAGAACTCGCCGACCTTGGCGATGCGGCGCATGCCCAGCGCACCAAAGAGACCTGGCTCGCCTGTTTCATCGTTCCCGTGCTGGTGATCATTGCGTTTCAGGCGGTGCTCTCGCGCGCACATGCCAACTGGGCGGCGACCGCCTATCCGGCCGCAAGTGTCTGGATCGGCGGATTCCTGATCCGCGCAGCTGGCTGGCGGATCGCGTTTTGGTCGGGTCTCGCCTTCCAGACGGCCGTGGGCGTTCTCGCCACCATTGTCGCACTCGGGCCGCCAAGCTGGACGGCGGCCATCGGTCGCGACAATGACCTCAAGCGCGTCCGCGGCTGGCAAGACCTGTCTGCGCAATTGACCCGCGAAGTCGAGCGCCTGCAGCCGAGCGCGATCCTGGTTGATGAACGCGAGGTCTGGCACGGGCTCGATTATTATCTCAGGGACTCGCTCGAGACGCCGCTGATCATGTGGCGTTATAATCCCGGTCCGAAGAGTTTTGCTGAAACGGTCGACCTCGCCGAGATCGATCACAACCGGGTTCTGGTTGCCAGCTATCGCTCCAATCTGCGGCCACCGATCAAAGCCGATTTCAAAACCTGGCAAACCGAGGGCGCCATTTCGGTCGATCTCGGGCACCGCTCCAATGGCTGTCCCATTCAACGCGAATTGCGGCTCTATATTGCTGGCGAATACGCCCCGCTGCCACGCACGGCAGCGTGGACACAGGCATTCAAGATCGAAGACCAAGAGGGAAATCTTGTCGACCGCCACATTGATCGGCCCGAGCGTTGCCCTAAAGGCTAGTTTTCTGCTTCTCCTGACCCCAATTAGACATCCATCATGGCCATCCTGAAAGCCATTCTCGGCCCGACCAATACCGGCAAGACCCATTATGCGCTGGACCGCATGATGGGGCATACGACCGGCATGATCGGCTTGCCGCTGCGCCTGCTAGCGCGCGAGGTGTATGACCTGGTCGTCGCGGCCAAGAGCGAACGCGCGGTTGCCCTGATCACCGGCGAAGAGCGGATTGTGCCGGACACGGCGCGCTACTGGATCTGCACGGTCGAATCGATGCCAGTCGATGTCTCGGTTGAATTCCTTGCCGTGGACGAAATCCAGATCGCTGAAGATGATGATCGTGGTCATGTCTTCACCGATCGCATCCTGAATGCGCGCGGAACGCAGGAAACCCTGCTGCTTGGTTCCGAAACCATGCGCGAGGTCTTGCGGGAGCTTGAATTCGATATTGCGACCGATCTTCGCGAACGTTTCTCGACCCTGTCCTATGCCGGGCAGAAGAAGGTCACCAAGCTGCCCAAACGGTCGGCCATCGTCGCTTTCAGCGCTGACAAGGTCTATGCCATCGCCGAAGTTCTGCGCCGCCAGAAAGGCGGCTGCGCTGTCGTCATGGGCGGCCTCAGCCCACGTACGCGCAATGCCCAGGTCGAACTCTATCAATCCGGCGAAGTGGATTATCTCGTCGCCACGGACGCAATTGGCATGGGCCTCAATCTTGATGTCGACCGGATTGCTTTTGCTGGCCGGTCGAAATTTGACGGGCGCCGGCATCGCTGGCTGAGCCATGCCGAGATGGGACAGATTGCCGGGCGGGCCGGCCGGTTTCGCGACGATGGTGAATTTGGCGAGACCAATGACTGTCCGCCATTTGAAGATGACCTGGTGCGCGCCATCGAGGATCATCGCTATGACCCGGTGACCGACCTGCTGTGGCGCAATAGCGATCTCGATTATCGCTCGATCAAGACCCTGATCGCGAGCCTGGCCCGCCCAAGTCCGCGCCCATGCCTGCGGCAGAACCCTCATGGCCTTGATGAATGGGTGCTGCGCCGGATGGCCGAGGATAGCGCGGTTGGGCCTGAAGTGCGCGGCGAAGGCAAAGTCCGCCGGCTGTGGGATCTGGCGCGTCTGCCAGACTTCCGAAAAGCCGGGCATGAAGGCCATGGCCGGCTGGTTCTCGGGCTCGCAGAAACGCTGGCTGACCCGGATGCCCGCCTTGGCGACACGGCAATGGCAGAGCGGCTGAAAACCCTCGACAACACGGTTGGTGATATTGGACTGTTGCAACAGCGTCTGGCCATGATCCGGACCTGGACGTATGCAAGTTTCAGAAGTGACTGGCTTGAAAATCCTGCGCATTGGCGCGAAACAACGCGGGAGATTGAAGATCGCCTGTCAGATGCGCTACATGAGGCGCTGACGCTGCGATTTGTCGATCGCCGAACAACCGCCCTGATTGCAGGCCTGAAAAGGGAAGACCTCTTGAGCACCGACGTTTCCGACACCGGAGAAGTGACGATTGAAGGCCATGTGGTTGGCAAGCTGGTCGGGTTGACCTTCGAACCTGATGCCAGTGCGTCAACGCTGGAAGGCAAGACTTTGCGCAGCGCCGCGATGCAGGCGCTTGAGCCTGTGATCGCTGAACGCCTGAAGGCCATATCCGGCGCGCCGGAGGCAGCACTGTCGATCAATCAACAGTCACAAATCGTCTGGAACACGGCACCGATCGCCGAGCTCGTGGCAGGTCCGCACTGGCTGGCCCCATCAGCCAAACTGCTGGGCGGACAAGATGCCGAGCAACACCAGCAGGAGGCCGCCACGACTCGCATCAATGAGTGGCTTGGCGCCGAGATTGAGAAACGCTTGCCGACGCATTTCAAACTCAAATTCTCGACTGACGAGTCAGCCCTTGATGGCCTCGCCCGCGGGCTCGCTTTCCGATTGCTCGAAGCTGGCGCCGCCTGTGACCTGCGCGGCGAAGACCGCGCCTTGCTGCCAGGTCCGGAGGATCGGGCCAAGCTGAAAGAAGCCGGCATTCGATCCGGCCGGATCGCGGCGCATGTGCCTGACGCTCAAAAGCCTGCGGCCCAGAAACTCATCGCGCTCCTGTTGTCCCTCTTTGATGGCCGCGAACGCAAGATCGCGCCTGAAGGGGCGGGTAGTTTCGAACTCGATGGCAGCTGGCTGGATGAGGATCTCGCAGCCCAGGGCTATCTGCGCTTCGGCAAGCGCGCGGTCCGTGCCGACCTTGCCGAACGGCTCGGCTGGGAATTGTCCAAGCGCCGCAAGGAGGCTGATCAGGCCAAGTTCGAAATCCCGCCGGAACTTGCCTCCATGGTCTCATGTCCGCTGGAGGACTTCCACAATGTGCTCAAAGGCTTCCGCATTGCTCCGGCCGAAAAGGATCCGGAAACCGGCGCGGTGAAACTCTGGCGCTTCCAGTCCAAGGCACATGTCGACGCGCAGGAACAGCGCCGCGCGGCGCGTAAGGATGCCCGCCAGCAACAGCGCAAGAGTGGGCCTCGCCGCAAGGCCGAGCGCGGATCTGGCAAGCCGCGTCAGCAGAACCAGAATCGCAGGCCCGCGCGCCGCGAACCTGATCCTGACAGCCCGTTTGCAGCGCTGGCGGCATTGCTGCCTGAGAAACCCAAGCCCAAGCCAAAGAAGCGCAAGCCCAAAAAGGCCAAGCCAGCCCCCAAACCGGCCGATTCAGACGCGCCAGAAGCTGTCGCACCCACCGCCGCACCCGAGCCCGCCGGCCCTGATACCAGCACGCCGAATGAGTGATACGCCAAGCGAGGCGGTTCGCGTCGACATCTGGCTGTGGCGCGCCCGGTTCTTCAAGACGCGGGCGCTGGCAACCGATTATGTCAGCCGCAAAGGCATCCGCATCACCCGCAACGGCCAGACGCGCAAAACGGACAAAGCCGGACAGCGCATCAGCGCCGGGGATGTGCTGACCTTCTACAAGGCGAAAGCGATCGAGACGATTGAAGTTCTGCAGATTGGCGAGCGCCGCGGACCGGCGGTCGAAGCGCAAACTCTTTACAGACGCCTCGAGGCCAGCGCATAAAGCTCGCCATGACAGGTTTTTTCTCACGATTGTTCGGCGCATCGCGACCACAGCCGCCGGTCCGCGATCTCGACCCGTATGAAGCCGCCGCGGCGCTGCTTGTCGAAGCGGCCCTGGTGGACGGCGTTTACGCCAATCTCGAAAGCGACATGATCGCTGAAATTCTGGTCACAAGCTTCAATATGAGCGCCGATCGCGCCGACGCTGTCTTGCAGCGCGGTGAACTGATCGCAGAAGATGCGACCGACACGCACGCCCTGACGCGACATGTCAAAACCCTCGCTCAAGGCGAAAGAGCCAGCATTGTCGAAGGCCTGTACCGGGTCTCATTCGCCGATGGAGAGGCTTGTAAATACGAAGAATCCTTCATTCGGCACGTGGCAAGCCTCTTGCACGTGGACGATGTCACCCGTGCACATGCGAAGAAGAGAGCAGAACTAAACGCTCCGTGACAGTGAGGTGCATTGACTTGTTGGACCACCAAAGCCATGTGCTGCGCTGCACTAGAGAATAGAGCCTGTAAATGACCTATATCGTGTTGGATGCCTGCATCCGCTGTAAATATATGGACTGTGTCGAAGTTTGCCCGGTGGATTGTTTCTACGAAGGCGAGAACATGCTGGTCATCCATCCAGACGAGTGCATTGATTGCGGCGTTTGTGAGCCGGAATGCCCCGTCGAAGCGATCAAACCCGATACTGAAGATGATCCTGACGCCAAGTGGCTGAAGCTGAATACCGAATATTCGAAAGTCTGGCCGAACATCACGCGGATGAAAGAGCCTCCGGCTGACCGCGAAGAGTTCGCGCAAAAGACCAATAAATTGGCTGAGTTTTTCAGCCCTAATCCTGGTGAAGGCGACTAAGCTCGCCATTCAAAACCGTTGACGATCCCCGGCGGCGCCTGATCAATGGTGCCTGCAAACACGTATGGGGTCAGCATGAGACGATTAGCCATCGCCGGCGCAGCTATGGTCCTGACCGGCTGCATCACGGCCAATGCCACAGACATGACAGCCAGGGTCAATGTCCAGCCGAGCGATCTCGAAGCCATGGCCATCGTCCAGGCCCGAAACACCGATTATGAACAGCTCGTCGCTGAGCAGGATATTGACGGGCTGATCGCGCTACACACCAAGGATTATACCATCTTCCGCCCTGGCAGAGCGAATGTGGAAGGCGCCCAAGCCCATCGCCAGTATTGGCAAACCGCGTTTGAGACGATGAACGGGCTTAGCATTGACGAGAAGACCGTATTCTTTGCCGGGCCGGACACAATCATCTCTCACGACTTCTATCAGACCCTGTACAATGGAGCGCCGGTCGGCGGCGGGCAATCGATCATCGTCTGGAAGAAAATCGAGGACAACTGGTTGGTACACTGGGAGATGTTCAACTAGACCGGCGCCAGTTCGATGACCTCTCGATCTCCGAGCATGTAGCGAATGAGATCGCTATAATCGAACACCAGCGAGGCGCCCATGACCAGGATGGCGAGCCAGAGCCAACGCCCGAACCAGGTTTTGCGGACCGCTGAAGTGCCCTGTAGCGAGACCATGTAGAACAGGGTCGGTGTCCAGAACAGGATATGGCCGACCCCCAGGATCCGGGTGAATCCGAATTGACCATAGATGACCATCATCATCGCCATGCCCATCAGCGTGCCGAACAGGATGGCGCGCGCCTCATGCCGGAACAGTCCGAACAGAATCGAGATCGACAAGGTCGCGACCAGCACCTGCAACCAGATCAGCACCCATTCAGGACTGCGCATCATCACATCCTGATAAAATCGCTCGAATAACTCCATTGCGCGCTCCCCCAGCCAACGGTCATGTCGCGAAAAGCTGCGCCATATCCGCGAAGGCTTTCAATTCGATCGCGTTCCCGGATGGGTCGCGAAAGAACATCGTCGCCTGTTCCCCTGGTTCCCCTTCGAACCGCGTATAGGGCGCGATCTCGAACTCGACCTTGCCTGTCAGTCGATCGGCCAGCCGCGCCCATGTCTGCATGTCCAGAACCAGTCCGAAATGACGCACCGGGACGCGTTTCCCATCAACCTCAGATGTCTGAGCCGCGGCGCAATCCTCTGGCGCCAGGTGCGCGACGATCTGATGCCCGAAAAAATCGAAATCCACCCATTGGTCGCTTGAGCGTCCCTCCAGACAGCCGAGCAATCCGCCGTAAAAGTCACGCGCGGCCGCAAGGTCATGAACCGGAAAGGCAAGATGAAAGGGCGGCATGACGCCAACAGTAGCGACCCCTGCCGGTCTTGTCATCTCGCGCTTGGATGCCCGTTGCCGAGCACGCGCTTACCGGGCGCGGCGTGAATACACTGACGCTTGTCCGCATCGCGGGCGACTGGCGCATCGTGTATGGCATCAACACAAGCGAGCCGATCGACACTTGCGGCACGTTCAAGGCGCGCTATCGCGCCAGCCGCTAGCGATTGATGCAAACAGATAAGGGCTGGATGAATCTGAGATTCGGAGTATGTCCGGCGCATGACTTTTTTCATGCGGCGGGAGAGACCGCGTAAGGTCCACCAGCGTGACCACCCCGAGCCAAGGATGCTGCTGGGCTCGCTCATGGCCCCAGCCCTGCTGGCCATGAGCTGCGCCATGCCGGCTCTCGCCGAAGCGCCTGGCACGATTTATACCGCAACCGATTTCGCCCAGTATGCGCCGCTCAATGCCCGCGACATGGTCGAGCGCATTCCCGGCTTTCGCCTCAGCGATTCGCGCGACCAGGATGAAAGCCGCGGGCTGGGCCAAGCGACCGAGAATGTCCTGATCAATGGCCAGCGCATTTCGAGCAAATCCGCGTCTGCCGCTGATGTCCTGCAGCGCATTCCGGCCGAAACGGTTGAGCGGATCGAGCTGCTCGAAGGTGCCTCGCTCGACATTCCCGGCCTGTCCGGTCTGGTCGTCAATGTCATCGCTTCGGCCGACGGGATCAGCGGCACCTGGGCCTATCGCGCCCGCCTGATCGAAGGCCAGGCCCCGCTCTTGCGCAGCGGCGACCTTGCCGTCGTGGGCCAGCGCGGCAGCCTTGGCTGGGCCGCCAATTTCAGCATTGAACCGCGCGGCAGTTCTGGCGATGGCGAGGAAATCGTCACCGATGCGCAGGGCCTGCCGCGCGAGATCAGCCGACTGATCCAGAACAATAAATTCCCGGACGAAGAAGCCAGCCTGGCGCTGCGCTGGACGCCGGGATCCGGCCTGATCGCCAATCTCAATGCCGAATATGTCAACACCCGCCGCGAGCGGCGCGAATCAGCGGGGCGCACCCTGTCCGCGACGCCGGTCATGCAGCAACGCACGCTGGCCCTGAATGAGACCACCACATACGAGCTTGGCGGCGATGTCGAGTTTGACGCCCTGTTCGGCCGACTGAAACTGATCGGCGTCTGGTCCGACACTGATCGCCCGTTCACCAATGAACGAGACCAGAGCGATGCGTTCGGCAACCTGCTCGAAGACAGTCGCTTCCATCAGCAGACCGATGAAAGCGAGCTGATCCTGCGTGGCGAATATAAATGGTCGGCGCTTGGCGGCGCCTGGGATGCCTCGCTGGAAACCGCCGAGAACACGCTCGACAGCGAAGCGGTCTTGCTGCGCAGCCTCTCGGGCGGGCCGCTGCTGCCAGTCGATCTCGGCGCCGGGCCGGTCGCGGTCGAGGAGACCCGCAGCGAAGGCTTCGTGACCTATTCCCGCCGCCTCGGCAGGGCCGTGCAGATGCAGCTCTCGGTCGGCGCTGAAATATCGGAAATCCGCGCCGGTGGCCCGGCCGGACAGACCCGCCAGTTCACCCGCCCGAAAGGCGGCGTGACGCTGAGCTGGCAGATGGATGATCAGACCACGATCAATGGCCGCATCGACCGCGAGGTCGGCCAGCTCGACTTTTTCGACTTCGTCTCCCAGCGCGATCTCAATGATGGCGAGGACCAGGTCGGCAATGCTGATATCGTGCCTGAACAGCGCTGGCGCAGCGAGCTCGAAATCGAGCGTCAGTTCGGTGCCTGGGGCGCCGGCAATGTCCTCGTCTTCGCTGAAGCGCTGGAAGATATTGTCGACCAGGTCCCGATCGGCAGCGGCGAAGGCCCTGGCAATATTGATCGCGGGTCGCGCTTCGGGATCGAATTTGAAGGCACGCTGAAATTTGATCCGATCGGCCTCACGGGCGCCCAGCTCACCTATTCGGCCAGCTTTCGCGACTCGGTGATTGAAGACCCGCTGACCGGCCAGGACCGGGAGATCAATGATGAAGACCTGCTCGATATGGAGCTTGAATTCCGTCATGATATTTCCGGCACCAAGCTCGCCTGGGGCGGCGAAATGTCTCCCGAGCGGGTCGCCGATACGTTCCGCGTCAATGCGATCCGCTCTGACCGCGAAATCCCCGGCCGGGCGAGCTTGTTCGTCGAGCACAAGGATCTGTTCGGCCTCACGGCCCGGGCTGAATTGTTCCGGCCGTTCGGCAATGTCGAAAAGCAGTCCCGCCGGCGCTTCACCCCGGACCGCCGCGGCGTCCTCGACGAGATCGAGCGCGTCCGCATTGATGAAAAACCGATCCTGATCCTGGAACTTTCGGGCACGTTTTAGAGGATGCGGCGGCTTTGCCTGTCAGGTTTGTGATCCGTTTTCTTCTAAGGCCTTCACCTGCAATCCCTCCAAGGCCCTCAGCCTGAGCCAGGCCGGCCTCTGCCGGGGCCTTCCGCACCTTCCTTTTTTCCACTGGATCAAAGGATGGCTGGCGGGCCGGGCCCCTCGCTCAAACCGGAAACAGGAAATTATTCTCCAATCCGTCAATCGTTTTCACCACCCGGAATTTTTTCAGCAACAAGAACAATCTGTGCTTTGACAGACTATCTGCCTGGTCGACGCGCGCGATCGCCTCGTGGCGCTCGAAAAACGCCCTGGCTGCATCCATGTCGCCATTATGCGCGATATCGACATAGCATTTGAATTGCGCGCCAAGTCTTCGATGGACCGGGATTTCGAACTCAAGCCTGGCTTGGCCATTGACGGCCCTCGATACAGCCATCAATTCACGCAGGCGTAATCGGCCAATTTGTTTTTCGTTTTCAGACGCCAGAGTCTGCAAGTAATCATCCGCACCAAACTTAACCAGCAGGACGCCGAAATTCAGGCCAGCGGGGAGCGCCGCTTCCGCGCACAGATCAAGGCTATGCTTATAAGTGCGTTGAACGATGCGCGCCGCAACCAGCTCTTTGATCCAAGATGCCGCCTCCCAAGTCGCCCTCACTGCAATCGTGCAGATCGCAGCGATCAGACCGATGAGTATCGTGTCCAGCGCTGCGCCGGTGAGAAACTTGAAGAAGGCATCAAAAATCGAAGCCATGGCCTATTGTTCTGAAAGATATATCTGCGACCCCTTGGTCTTGAACTCGCGACTCTTCTCTTGCATCCCTTTTCGCGCTTCATCGGCCTGGCGCTGCAGGTCTGCTTTCTCATTATCCGACAGCCCGTCCGCATAATCGCGGACTTCCGCCGTGATCTTCATGGAACAGAATTTCGGGCCGCACATGGAGCAGAAATGGGCCACCTTGTGGGCCTCTTTCGGCAAGGTCTGATCGTGATAATCGCGCGCCGTTTCCGGGTCGAGCGAGAGGTTGAACTGATCCTCCCAGCGAAACTCGAAGCGGGCACGCGACAAGGCATCGTCGCGGATCTGCGCCGCCGGATGGCCTTTGGCAAGATCAGCGGCATGGGCAGCCAGTTTATAGGTGATAACACCAACTTTGACATCATCGCGATCCGGCAGGCCAAGATGCTCTTTTGGCGTGACATAGCAGAGCATGGCCGTGCCGAACCAGCCAATCATCGCGGCGCCAATGCCAGAGGTGATATGATCATAGCCGGGCGCAATGTCAGTGGTCAGCGGCCCCAGCGTATAGAACGGGGCTTCGCCGCATTCTTTCAGCTGCTTGTCCATGTTCACCTTGATCTTGTGCATCGGCACATGGCCCGGGCCTTCAATCATCACCTGGCAGCCGCGCGCATGGGCAATCTTGGTCAGCTCGCCAAGCGTCTCCAGTTCGGCGAACTGAGCCGCATCATTGGCGTCAGCAATCGAGCCCGGACGCAAACCATCGCCAAGGCTGAAGGTAACGTCATAAGTGCGCATGATGTCGCAAATCTCGGCGAACCGTGTGTAGAGGAAGCTCTCTTCATGATGCGCCAGGCACCATTTCGCCATGATCGAGCCGCCGCGGCTGACAATGCCGGTGACGCGGTCAGCCGTGAGGTGGATATAAGCCAGGCGCACGCCGGCATGGATGGTGAAATAATCGACGCCTTGCTCGCATTGCTCGATCAGGGTGTCGCGATAAACCTCCCAGGTCAGGTCCTCGGCAATGCCGCCAACCTTTTCCAGCGCCTGATAGATCGGCACCGTACCGATCGGCACTGGCGAATTGCGGATGATCCATTCACGCGTATTGTGAATATTGCGGCCGGTTGACAGGTCCATGACATTGTCAGCGCCCCAGCGCGTCGCCCAGACCATTTTCTCGACTTCTTCTTCCACCGAAGACGCGACTGCGGAATTGCCGATATTGGCATTGATCTTGACCAGGAAGTTGCGGCCGATGATTTGCGGCTCCAGCTCAGGATGGTTGATATTGCTGGGGATCACGGCACGGCCGCGGGCAATCTCGTCGCGCACGAATTCAGGCGTGATGAAAGCCGGGATCTCGGCCCCGAAACTCTCGCCTTGCTGGATCTGCGCCGCAGCGGTTTCAAGCTGTTCCTGGCGGCCGAGATTCTCGCGCTCGGCGACATAGATCATCTCCTTGGTGATGATCCCGGCGCGGGCATATTCGAACTGGGTCAGCGGGCCGTCGCCGGTACCGCGCAGCGGCGTGTGTCGCATCGGGAATTCGCGCGCGAGATATTTGCCTGTCGCGCCGCCATTATCCTCTGGTTTCACATCCCGGCCCTGATAGGCCTCGACATGGCCGCGCTCCAGCACCCACTCGGTGCGAGGGCGGGCAAGGCCCTTTTCGACATCAATGCTGACGCTCGGGTCCGAATACGGGCCAGAAGTGTCATAGACCGGCACCGGCGGCTCATTCGCGGTCGGGTGCAGGTCAATCATCCGGCGCGGCACGCTCAAGCTCGGATCAGCTTTGGGATGGGTGAACACTTTGCGGCTCGAGGGCAGCGGACCGGTGGTGACTTTTGGAGTCTCGAATTCGGATTGGTCGACAGGTTTGTTCATGGTGCGATATCCTAAATATCTGGAGTGGCGCGTCTGAAGCTCTGTTCAAACATTGCTTTTGTAATCTCAGCAGGGTCATGCCCCTGGTCTTGCTTGGCCGCGGTCCATTCCGGGATGGATTTGAAGGCATGTGCCAACAGGCATGGATCATTCGTCTGACCGGCAAAATCCGCAAAATGCCCGGAGCGATGCGACAGGATCGCGATGCTGTTCGCGCGTGAGGTCTGGTCGTCAAATAGATCCACGGTGCGCTTCACCGCCCCGGACGAACTGATGGCCCAAAGCCGCTCGACCCGGCCGAGCTGGGCATCGTCGAACACGGTGCGAAAATACGTGATCATGACGCCGTCCTCGCATGATCGGTCAGCGTCGCGGCCGGGCAAGCCGCGAGACTGGCAGCCACGTCTTGTGGCGGGGCGGGTGGTGCGGCGAGTGTCGCCAAACGCGGTCTCCGTTCCTACGCCGGTTCGCACGCCTCCCCATGAAACGCCTTAGCCGGATCAGGTTCTAAGGGTGCTCACTCAGGCTATAGAGTGATCTCAGCGCTTACCGGGCGCGCCCCTCGGATGATGTATCTTTAGAGCTAAAAACCTGGGTTGCATAGAGCCGGGAAGAATTGACGCCGGATCGAATCTCACTTTCAAGCGAATGGTAAGGGAGACGCAAAAATGACTGCAGATATTCGCAAGATAAAGACGAGAGACCTCGATCTGGACGGGGCGTTCCGGCGCGCCAGAAATGGCGCGATTGTGTTGACGGTTCTGGTTGTCAGCTATGTGCTTCAATTGGGGGTCGCAGCGATCCCGGTGCTGAGCACCTACCCTGATTTGATCGAGCTAGCTCAGTCTGACGAGGACGCGCTGGCAGTGCTGGTCGGAATCGGAATGCTGGCTGGTCTGGCAATCGCCGCGACCGCTCTGTCCGTGTTTGGCTGGGTGAGCCGATCTCGCGTTGCGATGTGGCTTGGCTTTGCTCTGTTCGCCGTCAACTGGTTCTTTTACATTATTGTCTGGATGACCGGTGAATTCGAAGTCTCCGGCTTATTGCTGAACATTCTCGGCCCGATCTTTCTCTGGAAAGGTATCGCCGGCGCAAACCAATACCATCGCTTAAAGAACAGGTCCGCACGGGCGTCTGATGTCGCCGTATTCTAGGCCCTAGCCGCGCGGCAGGGTCAGATAAGCATAGATCATATCCGTCGCCTCGCTGATCAGGATGTCATCGGAAAGCTGCGCCGCCTCGAGCAGCGTGTCCTGCGGCATCAGGGCCGAGCGGATGAAAATGGTATTGAAGAAGAAACCGACCATGCGCGTACCGAGATCGGAATCGGTCAGGGTGATTTCGTCGCTATAAGCGCCAAACAAGGCGCCGATCGGCTCGAAACTGCGCACCACCAGGTTTTGCCAGTCCTCATCACCCATCTCAGGGTGCAGGCGCGCATAGGTGTGCACGGCGCGCAGGATATGCCCGCTCTGGCGGGTCTGCGCATGGACCGATTTCACCGCCTCGAACAAGGCGGCCTTGAGTGAGCCCATCGCGGCCAGGGCGGCGCCGGCCCCTTGCGCTTCAGCCGTGGCGAGCTGCGCCTCGACCTGTTCGCGCCAGAAGACCAGCATGGCCTCGAGAAAGGCGGTCTTGTCCTTGAAATGCGAATAGACCGAACCGACCGCGACGCCCGCTTCGCCGGCAATATCCTGGACCGAAATCATTTCAAACTCCCGCGTCCGCAGCAGGCGTTCCAGCGCCTCGATCAGCTTTTTCCGGGTCCGCAGCGCCCGCTTCTGTTTGGGCGGCGTGAGAGGGTTTGACATGGCGATTCCAAAATTGAACTTGAATTCATATTCAATTTTAGCCTATACTCCGCATCAAGTGAAGTCCTTGTGGAGATGAAAATGCCATTTCTGAGCGCTGAAAGCCTGTCTCTTGTGGATAGTCTGATCCTGGCGGTGATCGTCATTGGCCTGCCGCTTGAGACCTTGCTCAATCTCAAGCAAACCCGGGCCGCTCTGGTCTCTGACGCGCCGGGCATGCGGGTCAAACACTATACCAGCACGATCATGCTGCTCTGGGGTGTCGCCTTGCCCATCCTGGTCCTGTGGGCGGCCAGCGGCCGCGACTGGGGGGCGCTCGGATTTCAGCTCAAGACTGGCTTGGTGCCGCTCAGCGGCTGGCTCTTGGCGGCCGTGATGACGGCTTATTTCGTGTATCAGTACCTGCTCGTCTCAGCGTCGGAAAAAGTGCGGCAGCAATTGCGCGACAGCCTGGCCAGGAATGCGGTGATGTCTGGCCTGATGCCGCAAACACCAGAAGAGCGGCATCTGTACACCCTGCTCAGCCTGACTGCCGGGATGACCGAAGAGATCATCTTCCGCGCTTATCTGATCTGGGCGTTCAGCCTGGTGCTGCCGCTGTGGGCCGCGGCGCTCGCCGTGCTGGCTGTATTCACGCTGCTGCACCTGTATCAGGGCGTGAAGAACCTGCCTGGCGTATTCCTGGTCGGCGGCGCGGTGACGCTGATCTATATCCTGTCCGGATCGATCTGGCCGGTTATCGCGGTGCATGCCTTTGTCGATATTCTCAATGGCCGCACGATCGCCAAGGCTCGCGCGCAGCCAGCCTGAACCGGCCTGAACCAGCCTGCCTCGCAAGCCTTCAGGCGTTAACAGACACCGCAGCGCCATTAACCAAATCCTGACCACTCGAGCCGAGATTGCTGGCAAAGCGATTCTCGAATTCTCGGAGACGGACATGGCAGATGGAATGGCGCTCACGGCAGAGGCTGGCAGTGCAAAACCGGCAAAGCGGGCAAACACAAAGACCAAGCGGCGCAAGGTGAAAGTCGATTTCTGGGCCACAGATCTCAACACCGCCGAAATCGGCATCATGAAACGGACCCAGAATGAAGCCGCCTCGGATCAGTTTACCAAGGATATGGAGCTGTATGGCCAGACCGTGATTGACGGCAAGCGCCAGGCGCTGATCGGCTATCGCCAGGAGCTTTGGGATGGCAGCGAAGGGTTTGAGCGGCGCCTGGTCATCAAACTGTTCTCTGAGACCCTGTCCTGGCGCGGCACGGCAGAGATGCTGCTCGGGCGCTCGACGCAGCTCACCCTTGCTGCCGGTGGCCGCCCGGTCCAGTCCTTCGTCATCAACCTCGCCCGCCACAAGCAGCTGATCCAGCTCGAACGCTCGGCCATGCACTGGCCGTTCCAGCCGGAAAAGTTCAGCTTTTTCATTCAGGGCAAGACACGCTCGGAATTCTACACTGTGCGTCGGCATTGGTTCAGCCTTGGCGCTGATTATACAGTGTATAATTCAAAAGGCCGCAAGATCGGCGTGCTTGATCATCAGATCGTCAATCTCGGCGGCGCCTGGATGGTCCGCATCGATCCGCAATATCGGGACAAGAAGCTGGAAGCCGTGCTCGAGCTCTTCTGCGCCGTGCTGAAATTCAACCGGGCCGGTCGCAAGCACGTCAAGGCTATGGCTGAGCAGGTGTTCCGGGGCAAGGTTGAGGCTGATCTCGATCATGATGAGGAAGCCCTGTACCTGAATCCACGCTCGCGGAACTGACCGGCTTCTGGATCACCAGGCAGGATTGGCGATACGGCCGGACCATCCAGTAGAATTTCTTCATCGACCGTTTCCACTTGGTCCAGCCAAGGAAGGGAAAAGGCAGGCGAATGATCTGCCGATAGATGATCCAGGGCCGCTGCCTGAGATTGTCGCGATAAGAGCCGGTCTCGATAATGTCTGCCGCCAGCACCTCTGCGGGCGCCGTGATCAGGGCCCGGATTTCATCCGGGGTCGGTCGGAACATGGTGTCGATCGGATCGCGATGGTGCGGATAGCTATTCGGCACCGTAATCACCAGGCGCCCGCCAGGTGGCAGCAGCTCGTAACAGCGATTGGCGAATTCTGCCGGATCGAGCACATGTTCGAGCACATTGTTGCAGAAAATCGTCCGCGGCGCCGTCGCCTTGATCTGCGCATAGCCCTCCGGTTCGAGCAGATTGGCCGAGAGATCGATGCCCTCGCCCTCTTGCAGGTCGGAATGGATGATCGAGATCCCGCGCGCCATAAGCGGCGCGAACAGGTCATTGTGAATGTAAGGCTTTTCCTGCGTGCGAAAGGCGAGGGTCTGGCTGCCAATGTCCAGAATCGGTGACAATTCCTGCGCCGGGAAGGCACGCAGGGTCGTTTCGATCCATCTCGCTTCGGCTTCTTGCATGGCACATCCCCTGCCTCTCTGGTGGAGGCATTACAGGAAGAGCGTTACCATTTCGGTGCAGGCTCCCACAAGGGCGCGGCTGGGATTTCACGGGTCTGTAAATGCGTCGAGATTTACACAAGCATGGCCTGAACCTGTTTCGTCCATCCGACATGGATCGTGCCGCCAGCATCGATCACCGGCCGCTTGATCAGCGTCGGATGCTCGCTCAGCAAAGCCAGCGGATCCCGCCCGCGGTCATCATCGCCTAGGGTGCGCCAGGTCGTCGAGCGCCGATTGACCAGCACATCAGCGCCGACCGCGTCGAGCCAGCCCGGCAGCAGGGCAGCAAGGTCCGCCTCGGCGCGAATGTCGACAAAGGTGGCGGCCTTGCCCGCCCCTGCCAGGGCTGTGAGCGCTTTCTTGCAAGTATCGCAATTTTTCAGGCCATAAAGCGTGAGGGACATGGCAGCTCCGTCAGGTGTCTAGGTCTGGTCGTCGACATAGACTTCGCCATCCAGGTCGTCGAGCTTTGTCTGCAAATGGCCGCGCACATCCTGCACCGCCTGATTGTAGATGCCGGGGCCAAGCGTGGTCAGCATCAGATTGACAACCTGCTCGGCCCGAAATTCGGACAGCGTTTCATCAAATTCGGTCGCAAACAGGGTTTGCAACTGGCCGATCAGGCGCTGGCGCCGCTCATCGGAAAGCGTGATCTGTTTCATCCGGTCACCTGCTTGTCGTTCTGGGGCGTCATTCGCCGACTTTCTGAAGCAGGCGGGTCTCGCCTGGCGTGTGAAGAAAATCCGCACCTGTGACGAACAGGTCAGGCGGCAGCTCAATCGGGACATGAATGCCGGTGGCGGTCAGCGTG
This sequence comes from Henriciella sp., assembly GCA_965212615.1. GTDB lineage: Bacteria > Pseudomonadota > Alphaproteobacteria > Caulobacterales > Hyphomonadaceae > Henriciella. Next base: position 2,598,009 of record OZ243114.1, on the reverse strand, counting down.
TTCAGCCGCGTCGACAGGATTTGCGGGCCCTCGCCCGTGGTGAAGAACCAATAAGGCGGATAGGCGGTATCTGTGCGCCGCACCATCCAGTGCGCCTCATGCGGCGCGAAATGCTCGTCGCGCGGATCCGCATCGCCCAGATGCATGACCGTGACGCCATCGCTCAGCGTCACCCGCCAGACCAGGTTCGAGACCTCGGCGCGCGCCGGCCAGCCAGCATGCGGGATGCGGACGACATCAATCTCGAGCCCCCCTTCCTGGAAGCTTAGCGGGGCGTCGAGGCGCGCCAGCTCGATCGCGGTTACGCGCTCAAACAACGCTGTGTTTTCGGTCTCCTCGCGCATCCACTCGACGGCCTGAGCAGGCGCGAACAGGCGGACTTGCGCATGGGTTTGCATATAGGTGATGACCTCGTCGACGGAAAAGTGGTCGGGATGCATATGGCTGATGAATATCGCGTCGACATTGTCATACGGCGCTGCGCCCGCCATCACGTCCTGGCGCATTGCCTGCGGCACCATCTGATAAATGCCAAAGCCATTCGGATATAGCGGGTCAAACAGGATCGTGGTGTGGCCATCGCTGACCATCAGCCCTTCATTGCCGAGATAGGTGGTTTGGGTCGGCGTTTGCGGATGCCCGCTGGCGACTGGTGCGAGCCAAAGTAAGGCACTGAAAAAAGCCAGAAAACGCAACATGTTCCCTCCCGGCGCGGGTGATTTGTTCAGACAGTGTAAAGGCGCATGCGCTATTGCCAAGCTATGGTTCGGGGAATGCCATATCTGCTCGCGGCGGGCGCAGCGTGGGCGTGTCTTGCTATGCCGGCACAGGCCGCGCCTGGCGACACGCTGCTATTCGACGATTTCGATGACGGGGCAGGCTGCGATACGCTGTCGCCGCTATGGACCGTGTCGGATGCCAACCTGTCGGCGACTTCGACCCAGACCTCCAGCTCCGGCAATTGTTCAGCCTTCACGCGCGGCGATGTGGTGACCATGACCGGGCCGGTCATCGACCTGTCAGCGGTCACCGGCGCGACGCTGACCGCCTGGCTGCGTCAGGGTCTTGATGCGTTCAGTGAAGATGTCGATGCGGGTGAGGATTTCGTTTTCGAATATCTCGATGCGAGCGCGACCTGGGTGCCGATCCAGACCCTGGCCGGGGCCGATCCGAATGGCGAAATCACCAATGTCAGCCTCGATCTTCCAGCTGGCGCGCTGCATGCTGGCTTCCAGCTGCGTTTTCGCCAGACAGGCGGCAGCGGCGGCCCGCCTGCCAATGGCGGGGTCGGCTATGACTATTGGCATATTGATGATGTCCTGCTGGTTGAAACCGGGGTCGCGCCGCCGCCGCCTCTGCCATCCGGCATGGGTGTCGGCCAATGCGAGCGGTTTGAAAGCGGCTTCGGCAACTGGACCGCGACCAATGCGACCCGCGCCGGGATCAATGGCGACACGTTCCAGTCCTCTGGCAATGCCATGTTCTTGCGTCACGACACTGTCACGGCGACCTCGATCAGCTTTGATTCCGACAATCTGGCTGCAACAGAAGTCTGGATTCGCCGCGGCTCCGACACGTTCAGCGAGAACCCGGATGCCGGCGAGGATCTGAGCTTTCAATATCTCAATGCTGCCCTCACCTGGGTGACGCTGGAGACCTTTCCGGGGACCGGTGCGCAAGGCGAGATCTTTACCCGCACCTACACCATGCCGGTCTCGGCCTGGCATCCGAATTTTCAGGTCCGCTTCGTCTATCCAGGCGCCAGTGGCAGCGATTTCGATTATTGGCATGTCGATGATCTCTGCTTCACCCGGGCGCAGCCGGATTTTGCCGTCAGCAAGTCGGTGGTGATCGAACAGGATCCGATCAATGGCACGACCAATCCGCTCGGCATTCCCGGCGCCTGGGCGATCTATTCGATCCAGGTCACCAATAATGGCCTTGGCTCAGCGGATGCGGGCACGGTCGCGATTGGCGATGTGATCGATGCCAATACCAGCCTGTTCGCAGGCGACTTTGACGGATTTGGCTCGCCATTCGAATTCATCGATGGCAGCGGCGCAGCGGCCAGCGGCGTCAGCCTGAACTTTACCAGCCTCGGCGATGCCGGTGATGGCGTCATCTTCCTCAATGGCTCTGGCACCAGCATGACGCCGACCGCCGGGTTTGATCCGGCTGTGGCCGCGTTCCAATTGCAGTTTGATGGCGCCATGAATGGCAATTCCGGCGGCGGCAATCCGAGTTTCACGATCCGTTACCGGGTCCAGATCGAGTGATCACTCAACCACGCCAATCATCGGCCCGAGATCTGTCCCAATCTCGTTGCGATTGATCGACGGCGCATAGATGCGGCTGACCTGGCCGTCCAGGAACAGCGCGTTCGGCACGGCGATGACATCGCGAAACAGGGTCGCAAAATCGTGAAAGGTGACAGCTGAATCGGAAATCACGAAATGCACGGTCTGGCCATCGCCGCTGACCCCGACGCCATTGCGGCGACGATGCGAGGTGCCGTCCGGGTTGAGGCCGGGATGCAGCGCGCCTTCAATCACCAGCATCGGGCCTGACTGGGTGGCATAGATCGGATCAATGCCGGTCTCGAGATAGGCCGCGCTCTCGGTGATCCCGGCTTCAGACCCGGTCAGCCAGAACACGCCATTCGGTTTGAGATGGAAATTGCCCGGCCCGTCATTGGTGTTGACGCTGGCCTGATCGCCAAGCCGGTCGCGATAGAAGCCGACCGGGCGGCGATCATCATGATACATGCCGCCATTCATGGCGAAGAGCAGCACCTCGCCCTGCTCGTCGAGTTCCCGTTCCAGCGTGTCAAACTGTAAATAAGGCTGCCCATCTGCATCGCTGTGAAACAGGCGTATATCATGTGCGCGCGCATCAAACGTGCAGACCGTATAGCCATCGCCTTCATGCACCACCGTCTGGCACAGGGCTGGCAGATCCTCGCTCGCCTGATCATCAGGCCGGTCCTGCGGCTGGCACGCGACCAGGCCTACAATCCCCATCAGAATGAATGCGACTATCCGCAAGTCTGTCTCCTCGGCGCGGCATCATCTCCAGATCCCATGGCAAGCTTCGGACATTCGATCAATGCCGGGGTCGCCGCGCCGTCAGTCTTGCCGCCGGATCATGTCTTTTTTTGGCAAAGCAGGATGCGCCGCTAGCCTTGCGCTGACTTTGCTAGCCCGATCCAGTGCTCGACTTCAGTCTTGTCGACATTGTTCTCGCCGCCCCACAACACCCGCGCGCCTTTCGGCGTGTCGAGGAAGCTGGTCGCCGCATTCAGCACTTTGGTCGCCGAAGCCTTGGCCAGATCATCGGCGCAGCGAATGCCGGCCCCGACCAGGATCTGGCTATCAAGCACGCGCAGCCCCGGCGCCTCGACCATCAGGCGGGTCTGATCCTGCCAATCGACCAGCGTATCGGTCTTGATATAGCGCACATTCAGCGCCGCCGCTGTGTCTGCCGGATCGGCGCTGAGCAGATCCCCAATCGTCCAGATATTGACTTTCTCGAGCCGGGACGCGGTCTTGGGGCCGATCGACGGGGCATCAACGACTGGCGAGTCGAGCGTGATATGGGTGCCATGCTCATCATCATTCGCCGCCTCGACCGGGACCACCGTGACCGGGTCAGTGTCGGCAACAGGGGCAGGCTCCGGATCGAGCGTTTCAACCGCGTCCAGTTCCGCCAGCATGGCTTCAGCTGCGGTTGCTTCTTCTGGCGCCTCTTCGGCCTGTTCGTCGACACTCTCAGGGTCAGGCTCGGCAGCCTCCGCCGCCACCGCTTCGATCTCCTCGGCCACTTCGGCTTCAGGGGCTTCAGCGGCGATGTCGATTTCAGGCGTTTCTTCCGGGATCTCAGCTCCCACTGCCAGATCCGGGGCCACCTCTGCCTCGTCCTCGGTCTCAACCGGGTCAAACACTTCCGGATCCGGTGCAACGGTCGGCGTGCGCTCGGCTTGCATGGCTGTGCCGGCAACCGGGACCGGCACGACTTTCAGCTGATATTCAACCGGCTGCGGATGCTGCGGCAGTGGCACGTGCTTGGTGCCGAGCGGCCGGATCGGCATCATGTCGAGCCATTCCAGCGGCTGGCGCAGGATGTGTTTGCAATGCAGGGCCCGAATCTTCTTGTCGTCGGCGGGCAGATTCTTCACGACTTTGCCGGTCTCGACGAACTCTTCATACATCGCTTCGACGGTCTTGCGGTCGCGCGCATCAGCCAGGCGCTTGGTGATCCGGCGGATCGGGATATCCAGGGCAGCAAAATAGCCAGGCAGATCAAGATCAACCTTTTGCGGTTTGACCCCGGCCTCGGCAAAGGCGCGCTGGAACAGCACCGCGACGCCTGAGGTCGCATAAGCGATCAGGTCGGCGAGGATGTCGAGCAGTGTCTGATCGAGGCCTTCCGGCGGATTGGCGACGCCTTTGTGCAGATCATAATGGTCGATGAAAGTCTGATAATGCGGATTGGAATATTTCGCGCCGGCCAGGACCATGTCCGCGACGAACCCGGTCTCGGTGCCGGCATGCACATGCGGATAGCCGCGCACATCAATCAGCGCCTTGATGGTGTCGCGGGACTTGGCAATCGACCATTCCATGGCCCGGTGGATCGCCCCTTCTTCCTCGGTCTGGGCGGTGTGGAAAGGCTGGATCGGGTCAGCATAATAATGGGTCAGCACGCCGAGCGCATACGCTGCCTTGCCCCATTTCTGTTCGCGCAAGGCCTCGACCGCCTTGCCATACCATTCCATCGCGGCGTCGCGCGCCCCGCCCCATTCGCCATCCTCAACATGCAGGACATGGTTCTGGAAATCCTTGAACTCAGTGTCCGGAGCCTTGGCCCCCTTGAGCAGATTGGTGTGATGTTTGAGCAGCAGATTCTTCCAGTCGCCCGCATCCTCGCCCTGCAGCAATTGCAGCGCGTCAAAGGCGATGAAATGGTGGGTCGAGCGACACCGGTGCGCAATGATGACAAGCTCGAGCAGATTCATGGTCAGCCCCCATAGGCCTCGTTCGAACGACCCGCCCTAGGGTGATTTGCGAGCTTCACAAATGTCACATCCGCTGTGACGACAGGCATCCGAGTGGTTAATGTTTCCCTGACAAATGGGCTGTAAGGGTTAACAGCGGTTTAACCTTTGGCATCAAGCTGATACTGCCGCATCAGGAAATCCTCGAACAGCGGCACGGTGAAGGCGATATCGCCGTGGGATGGGCTATAGATCATCCCCTTCTTGATGATCTGCGCCCGGCGCGGTCCGAGCGAGGTCGGCTCGACACCGAGATGATCGGCAACCTCAGACGATCGATACGGACCGCTGCCAAGTCTTGCCATGGCGATCACATATTCTTTTTCTTTCGGAGTCAGGCGTTCCAGCCGTACCCGAAAGAAACCGGTGTCGAGGCGGGCAATGGCGCGTGCGGTGGCAGCCTTCGCGGTCGCTTCATCGATCGGCGACTGTTCGGCAAGATTCCAGCACTGATAGCCCCATTCCTGCAGAAAATAAGGATAGCCTGCGGTCATCTTGAACACATGCGCCAGCGCCGCTTCATTGATCTCTTCGCCTTCGTCGCGGATTGGGTCGCGCAGGGCCTTGGCCGCGGCGCCCGAATCCAGAGGCCCAATCGGCGGATAATCGAACAGGCGTTCAGAATAGGACTTCGCCTCACCCGACAGCGCCGCGATCTGCGGCAGGCCAGCTCCAAAGAACATCACCGGATAGCCTTTCTGGACAATCCGATGGATGGCAACGATCAGCGCCGAGAGTTCAAGGCGTTGAAGATATTGTACCTCATCGATCAACAGGACCCAGGCTCGCCCCGCCGACTGCGCCGCCGCGCCAACAGCTAGAAACAAGTCGGTGAGATCGCTTTCCAGATCGCCGCTATCAGCGACGCCGACGGTCGGGTCGACAGATATGGTCACGCCTTCATAAGAGAGCTTGAACGTCTTGGCGAAACTCTTGAGCGCCCCCAATGCCCGGTGCGCCAGGGTTTTTGCTGCCTCGATCGTGGATAAGGCCCGCAAGAGTTTTTGCAGGCGCGGGACGAGCAGCGAAGCCAGGGTCCGATCCTCCGGCGCCTCGATGAACGTGGTGTCACAGCCCTGCGCATCCGCCAATTGCTCGAACTTGTTGAGCAGAACGGTCTTTCCGGTCCCACGTAGACCGAGCAGGATTTGCGCTTTGTCATGGCGCCCTTGCATCAGACGCTGAATCGCGAAGTCAGCTTGCTCAATCAGGCCTTCACGCCCGGCCAGTTCCGGCGGCTGCGAGCCGGCGCCAGGTGCAAACGGGTTTCGGACCGGATCCATCGCTAAAATGTACGGTATTTATGCCAATATATCAACAAATAGATATTTTGGGTTATACTGGGTTATATATCGCTAAAAACCTTATATTTCCGCGTCTATTTGCGCGTGATCGGGCGCATCAGGCCTTCTTGCGCGACGCTGGCCACCAATTGGCCCTCGCGGGTATAGATCGAACCGCGATTGAAGCTGCGCGCGCCGCCTGCATACGGACTGTCCATGGTGTAGAGATGCCAGTCGCTGAAATTGATCGGGGCATGAAACCACATGGCGTGATCCAGGCTCGCGCCCATCAGGTCGCCAGTCATCCAGGACACTCCATGCGGCCTGTTCCCGGTCCCCAGCAGCGACATGTCAGAGGCATAAGCCATCAGGCAGTGATGCAGCCAGGGCTGTTCATCAATCTCGCGGCGCACCCGGAACCAGAGATGCTGCACATCGCTGGCCTTTTCCGGCTTCAGAGGATCCAGCGGATCAATCTCGCGAATCTCGATCGGGCGCGGGCGCATGAAATGGTCGCGGTGTCTTTCAGGCAGCTTTTCAGCAAATTTCCGGCGCCACTCGATGCGGTCATCAAGCGTATCCGGGGTCGTCACGTCAGGCATGGTGTGCTGGTGATGCCAGCCATCCTCGAGCTTGTGGAACGAGGCGGCCATATTGAAGATCTGCTTGCCATGCTGGATCGCGACGACACGGCGGGTGGTGAAGCTGCCGCCATCGCGCGACCGGTCAACTTCGTAAATGATCGGGATGGACGGATCGCCGGGCCGCAAGAAATAGGCGTGCAGCGAATGGCAGGTGCGGGTCTCGGTATCAACCGTGCGATAAGCCGCGACCAGGGATTGCGAGATAACCTGTCCGCCAAACACGCGCTGATTGGTCTCGTTTTCCGGGCTCTGCCCGCGAAACAGATCAACTTCCAGCTGCTCAAGGTCCATGAGATGTAGCAAATCGCCAACAGGATCAGACATTTCGTGTGACCTTTCGTCTATTGTTTTTGAAGCCCAGTATGTAACAGCTATGCCAGATACTAGAAACGGTGGCGGGCGCAACCTGGATGTTGCGGAGAATCCATCAGGTTGGAATTACGGAGGCAGAGTCAAAAATGGGGTTGTGGCAAACCATACAGCGCGAAGTCGGGACAATCCTGACGCTCCAGAGAATCAAGAAATGGACTGGCGATATTGATCCGGAGTCCGACAATTTGGTCGCCGATGATTTCGAACGCGTGGTCGACAAATACCCTAATAATGTGGCCTGGCGGTTTGAAGGCAAGCTCACCACATATGCCGAAATGGACGCGCTCGCCAACAAGGTCGCAAACTGGGCCCTCGGCCTCGGCTTGCAGTCCGGCGATGCAGTGGCGCTGTTCATGGAGAACCGGCCTGAATATGTCTCGATCTGGTATGGTCTGGCCAAGATTGGCGTCGTCACCGGCCTGATCAATCATAATCTGACCGACAAGGCGCTGGCCCATTGCGTCAATATCGCTGATGCGAAACTGATCATTACCGGCGCCGACCAGGACGAGGCGATTGCCAGCGCCGACGGCCTGTTTGAAGGCAATCCGAAAGTCTGGTCGCTGGGCGGCAGCACTGGCGAGGATCTGAAATCCGCGCTCGCCGGCGCCTCTGAACAACGCCCGAGCCGCGAACATCGCGCCGCCCTGCGCGGCAAGGACCTTTGTCTATATGTCTATACGTCCGGCACCACCGGGCTGCCTAAGGCGGCGCGCCTGACCCAGGCCCGAACCCAGGGCATGATGCGATCTTTCATTGCGCCATGCAAGACAAACTCGCGCGACCGGGTCTATGTCACCCTGCCGCTGTATCATGGCACTGGCGGCCTGTGCGGGGTCGGGCAGGCGCTGATGACCGGGGCGTGCATTGTCTTGCGCAAGCGGTTCTCGGCCAGTCATTTCTGGGACGATGCCGCAGACCAGGGCGTCACCTCGATTGTCTATATTGGCGAGCTGTGCCGCTACCTTGTCAACTCACCGCCGCATCCGAAGGAGCGGGCCCACAAGATCCGGACCGGATTCGGCAATGGCCTGCGCCCGGATATCTGGGAAGAATTCCTGACCCGATTCAACATTCCCCATGTCTGCGAATTTTACGGCTCGACCGAAGGCAATGTCAGCTTTCTCGGATTTGACGGCGAGGTTGGCGCGGTTGGACGCATTCCAGGCTATCTGGCAAAGAGCGCCTACGGCCATGTCGCCTTCGTCAAGTTCGATGTCGTCGAGGAAGCGCCAGTGCGCGGCGAAGACGGGTTCTGCATCCGCACCGATCCGAACGAAACCGGCGAGGCCATTGGCCAGGTCGGCGATGATGCGCGGACCCGGTTCGAAGGCTATAATGATGAGGAAGCGACCAAGAAGAAACTGTTGCGCAATGTCTTCGAGGATGGCGACATGTGGTTCCGCACCGGCGACCTGATGCGCAAGGACGAACATGGCTATATCTTCTTTGTCGACCGCATCGGCGACACGTTCCGCTGGAAAGGCGAGAATGTCTCGACCAATGAAGTCGCCGAATTCGTCGCCCGCGCGCCTGGAATCGCGACCGCAAATATCTATGGCGTCAGCGTCCCCGGCACGGATGGACGCGCCGGCATGGCGGCGATCACCACGGATGGCGAGGTTGAATATGACAATCTCTATGCCTGGCTCGCCGAGCACCTGCCGAAATATGCGATCCCGCTTTTCATTCGCGTCCAGCAGGAAGCCGAAACCACGGGCACTTTCAAGTATCGCAAAGTCGAACTGGTCAAGGAAGGCTTTGACCCGAATGATGTCAGCGACCCGATCTGGTACTTTGATCCGGCCACCAGCAAGTATGAGCCGCTGACACCGGATGCATTCGAAACGATCAAGTCCGGCGCGGTGAAATTCTGATGCGCCGCGCTGTGATCGCTTCTGCATTAGTGCTCGCCGCGTGCGGCACCAGCGACAATGCCCCGGCGGCCGAGGCGCTGTATTTCGAGCGCCTGAGCCAGCTCTGCAATGGCGACGCTTATGCCGGCCAGCTGGTCAGTGACGATGCCGTCGATGCCGATTTCAAATCAGCCGTGATGATCATGGGCCCGGCAACCTGTGACGGCCTGACCGTTCGCATTCCATTTGCCGTCGATGAAGACCGCTCGCGCACCTGGGTCATCACCCGGACCGAGACCGGCTTGCGGCTCAAACATGATCACCGGCATGAAGATGGCAGCGAGGACGTGCTGACCCAATATGGCGGCGACAGCCGCTCTGGCGGCAGCGCGGCGCGTCAGGATTTCCCGGTGGATGCGGAAACACGAACCCTGTTCATCGCTCAGGACATCGAAGTCTCGACGCAAAACACATGGACTGTTGAAATCGAGCCCGGCGAAATGTTTGCGTATCAGATGCGCCGGCCCGAACGCCTGTTCCGGGTCGAGTTTGATCTGACCGCCCCGGTTGAGGCGCCGCCGCCGCCCTGGGGCGAGGCGCCGATCTCGGAATGAGCGAGGCTGATCCTTCGCCAGGCCGCGTCCTGATCATTGCCGGATCGGATTCAGGCGGCGGCGCCGGCATTCAGGCTGACATCAAGACCGTCACCATGCTGGGCGGCTATGCGATGACAGCGATCACCGCCATCACCGCGCAGGACACCACCGGCGTGCACGGCGTCTGGCCAGTGGCGCTGGAGGCAGTGCACAAGCAGATGGCGGCCTGCCTGTCCGATATCGGCGCTGATAGCGTCAAGACCGGCATGCTCGGCTCTGCACCTCTGGTCGAGACAGTGGCCGAGACACTGGATGGCCTGGCGCGCGAGGTGCCGCGGATTGTCGATCCGGTCATGGTCGCGACCTCTGGCGACGCGCTGGTGGATGCAAAGGCGGTCTCGGCAATCGCGGCACTGATGATCCCCGGCGCCGCTCTGGTGACGCCAAATGCGCCTGAAGCTGAAGTCCTCACCGGCAAGGCCGTGGATGGCATTAATGGCCAGCGCCGCGCCGCTGAAGCCCTGCTCGAGCGCGGCGCCAAGGCGGCGCTGATCAAAGGCGGACATATTCCCGGACAGACCGTCATCGACGTCCTGCAGACCGAGACCGGCGAGTGGATCTTCGAATCCGCGCGCATCGACACCGGCTCGACGCACGGCACGGGGTGCACGCTGGCCAGCGCCTGCGCCGCCCTGGTCGCGCAAGGCCAGGTGATGCCGGATGCGGTCGAGGCTGCGCGCGCCTATCTGCTTGAGGCGATCCGACACGCCCCCGGCCTCGGCAAGGGCCATGGCCCGGTGGCGCACAATTGGAACCGCCACGATCAGGAGAGCTGATCGGTGGCTTAGAAATCATGGTTTGTCTTGTCCCGGCGCCTGTGAGACCCATCAGGTCCAAGACAGGAGGGCGCCATGCCAACACTTCCATTCGCTCAGATTGATGCCTTTGCGAGCCGTGCCTTTGAAGGCAATCAAGCCTGCGTCATGCCGCTTGAGGCCTTTCTGGCTGACGAAGTGATGCAGGCCATCGCGGCCGAGAACAATGTCGCCGAAACCGCCTTCATCGTGCCCCAGGGCGACGGCGTCTGGCAGCTGCGCTGGTTCACCCCGGCCGTGGAAGTACCGCTGTGCGGACACGCCACTCTGGCAGCGGGACATTATCTGTATGAGCTTGCTGGCTATACCGGCGACCGGATCACCTTCCAGACGGTTCAGTCTGGCGCGCTGTATGTCTCGCGCCTGCCGGATGGCCGCCTGGAAATGGATTTCCCGGCCCAAACCGCGCAAGAAGTCGCGATCGATCCAGCTGTGTCAGAGGCACTGGGCAAGGCCCCGATCAAGGCCTTTGTCGGGCCCTGTTATGTCGGCCTGTATGAAACCGCTGCCGACATTCGCGCGCTGGCGCCAGACCTGGAGCGACTGAAACCGCTCGGCACCAGCGATGGCAAATGGGGCCGCGGCAATTTCGGTGTGCTGGCGCTTGATGGCGATGGTGTCGAGGTGACCAGCCGCTTCTTCGCGCCCGGCAGCGGTATTCCTGAGGACCCGGCGACCGGCAGCTGGCATTGTATGGTTGCGCCTCTGGTCAAGCTGCTGACCGGCAAGTCTGAGGCCAAATGCTACCAGGCCTATCCTGGGCGCGGCGCCTTTGTGGATGTCGAATTGGTGGCGGACCGGGTCAAGCTGCGCGGCCACAGCGTCACCGTGATCGAAGGCAGGTTCAGGATTTGATCGGCATGCCGGGCTGCTGGCGCTGGGCCAGCCAGACGCCGCCAAGAATCAGCGCAAAGGCCAGGAAAGCGTTCCAGCTTTGCAGCTCGCGAAAGGCAAAATAGCCGATAATCGCGGACAGGATCGGGATCATATAGCCAGTCAGCGAGACAAAGGTCGCGCTCGTGCGCTGAATCAGGATCATGTACAAGACCGATGCGATGGCGGTCGGGCCAATGGCCAGACCGACCAGGCCGGCAATGGCGCTGGTGGACGGCGTCAGGGTCTCGAAATCGACCATGAACAGCAACGGCCAGGTCGTGATCGCCCCGAACACCAGAAATCCGGCTGAGAATACAAAGGGCGGAATGTTGCGGCCATAGCGGGCAATGATCGATGAAGAGGCATAGAAGAATGTGGCCAGCAGGCACATGGCCTGGGCGACCACGCTGGCCGAGCCAAACGAGGCCACGGCTTCCGGCCCGAACAGGACGGCGACGCCGAGAAATCCGATGACCAGGCCGAACGCCTTGCGCCGGTGGATATAATCATCATGAAAAAAGATATGCGCCAGGATCGAGGTGAATAGCGGTGCTGCGGACACATAAAGCGCCGCCAGCGAGGAATCGACGGTCTTCTGCGCTGTGGTAATCAACAGGAAAGGTGCGGCGGTGCCAACGCTGCCCATGACAGCCATGATCAGCCAGCTCTTCCAGTCGCTGAACGGGGGCCAGGCCTGCCGGGTCAGTGCAGCGACGATCAACAGCACGATGGCGCCAGCGCTGATCCGCATCGGGATGATGAATTGCGGCGGAAAACCCAGGCTCGGATCATCATGGCTGACCGCCAGCCGGGTAAACGCATAGGCCGAGGCCCATAGCACTGTCAGCCCGGAAAACAGGGCCCAGTCGATCAGGTTTCGATTCTGCTGCATCGCCCTCGTCCGTTGCCCCTCAGTCCCGTAAGCGCGCCATCCATGCGGTCAAGGTCATGAACTGCGTTCAAATAAAGAATACCATCTTTACTTGGATGATTGACACACTCGATTAATAATCCCGGATTATTGACTGGCGCCAAGGAATAGGAGTTGGGTGGGATCCCGAGAATGCAGGAAGTTGATTATCTGATCATTGGCGCTGGGGCGGTTGGCCTCACCTTTGCCGACATGCTGGTCCAGGAAAGCGATGCGAGCGTGGCGATTGTGGATCGCAATGCCCGCCCGGGTGGGCATTGGAATGATGCTTATGATTTTGTCCGGCTGCACCAGCCATCAGAGTTTTACGGCGTCGAGACCGTCCGCCTCGGCGCCGCCCAGCGCGATCAGAGCGGCTGGAATGCCGGATATTTCGAACTGGCGACAGGCCAGGAAGTGCTCGACTATTTCCAGCATGTGATGCGCGATCACCTGCTGCCGAGCGGGCGTGTGACCTATTTGCCGGAAAGCGAGTATCGCGGCGACGGGCATGTCCGGCATCTCGGCTCTGGCCAAGACAGGCAATTCGAAATCGCTCGCAAGACCGTCGATGCGACGTATTTCGGAACCACGATTCCAGCCTGGCACAAACCCGATTACGAGATCGCGGACAGCGTCGATCTGATCACGCCGAATGATATTTCCGCGCTCTGGACCAGCGCCCCGGAGCGGTTCGGGTCAGTGTGCATTATCGGCGCCGGCAAGACCGGCATGGATGTCGGTGTGCACCTGCTTGAATGCGGCCTGCCGGGCGATGCGATGACATGGGTGATGCCGCGTGATTCGTGGCTGATGAATCGCTCCACCTTGCAGCCAGGGGCTGAATTCTTTGAAAGCACCATGTTCGCGCAGGCCCAGCAAATGCAGGCGCTGGCCGAGGCCAGCTCAGCCGCGGACCTGTTTCATCGCATGGAGCGTGACGGCATCATGTTGCGTCTTGATCCGGCCATAGAACCGGAAATGTATCACTGCGCCATCATCTCCGAAGGCGAAATCGCCCTGCTCCGGCGTATCGGCCAGATCCTCCGCCACGGACATGTGCAGCGCATCACCAGCGCCGGGCTGGAAATGGACCAGGCCATCATCCCGATGCCGCCGGATACGCTCTATATTGATTGCTCCGCCAGCGCGGTGACCCGAAATCCGCAAATCCCGATCTATCAGGACGACCGGGTCACGCCGCAAATCGCGCGCCTCTGCCAACCGGTTTTCAGCGCCGCCATCATCGGCCTGATCGAAACCCTCGACCTCAGCGACGCTGACAAGAATGAGCTCTGCCGACCGCTTGCCCTGCCAGATACGCCGCATGATTATTTCTCGATCGCGCTCAGCAATATGATGAACCAATATGTCTGGTCGCGCAGGCCCGAGATCCGGGACTGGATGATGCGGTCGCGCCTGGACGGGTTCACCCGGCGCATCGCCGAGGTCACCGAAGCGGATGCGCCCGCGCATGCGATTCTGAGCAGGTTCCGTCAGAACCTGCCCGTGGCGATCGCGAATATTCAGAAATTGATGAAAAGCTCGGCCTAAGCCGCCTGGCCTAATGCTTGGTCGCCGAGCCTTCGGCGCTGAGCAGGCGGGCCTGTTGCACCCAGTCATCGCGCCGGACCCGGCCCGGACTGGCAAGATACGCATCCACCCATTGCGTCTCAGCCTCGGTCCAGGCAGCAATCTGCCTGAAATGATAAATGCCAAGCGCGTTTAATTGCTGGGATCGCTTGGGGCCGATGCCTTTGATCTGGGTCAGGTCATCTGCCTGGCCGTCTGGCGCGCTCAGTGTCGCGGGTGCAGCCTGGGTCTCTGCGACGGTCGCCCCCTGGCGCGGCGGGCGCGCGGCGGCATCCAGGCCGCCATTGCGAAGCAGATTGTCATACCAGTCGACCAGAGCCGAGCCGGTCAGCGTGTTGGGCAAATGCATCCAGGCCGGAAAACTCTCCAGCAACCGCGCTGTATTCTGCCAATGACGCAGGTTCAGATCCGATAGTGAACGCAGCAACTCGCTCGCCAGGGTATCGCTGTCCGGGTCAACTTGCCGGCTTTGTGTCGCCGCAGATTGGCCTAACTGGCTGGTCATGATCTGCGCGGCGCGCTGGGAAAAATCATGCCAGGCAGAAAAGCTTTCGCGCCAATAGTCCCAAGCTGAAAGAGGCGATGAATCCTGTGGCAGATTTTGCGATTTCATATCATGATCCCAGCTATGTTGCGGCGCACAATAACAAGCGCGCTCCTGATCGGCAAGCATTGGTGATTTCCCCGCCAAGCAAAGCAGGCTAGGCACGAGCCATGACGGCGATCAAACATGGAAAAGTCCTGGTCTTTGATTCAGGAATGGGCGGCCTCACCGTGGCCCGCGAGATCCAGGCTCTGGCCCCGGATCTGGCTGTCGATTATGCCGCCGATAGCGGTTTCTTCCCGTATGGCGACAAATCCGATCAGGCCTTGTGCGACCGACTGCCGGGAATCGCTGCGCGCCTGGTCGAGGCGGCCCGGCCGGATGTGTTCGTGATTGCCTGCAACACTGCCAGCACGCTGGCCCTGGCTGAAGTCCGCGCCAGGCTCGACATTCCGGTCGTCGGCACGGTTCCGGCGATCAAGCCTGCGGCGGCGCTGACCCGGACCGGCACGATCGGATTGCTGGCCACGCCGGGGACTGTCAGACGCGCTTATACCGCGCAACTGATCGCGGATTTCGCCCAGGATGTCCGCGTCATCCTGCATGGCTCGCTGGAGCTGGTGCGCATGGCCGAAGAGATTGCCTCTGGCGGCGCGATCGCGATGGAAGACTTTCGCGCTGCGCAAGCGCCGTTATTTGAAGCCGATGGCGGTGACAGGATTGATACGGTTGTGCTGGCCTGCACGCACTTCCCGCTGATCCGCGGCGAACTTGCCGCCACTGTGCCGCATGCGGTGACCTTCATTGATAGCGGCGAAGCGATCGCGCGGCAGACCTTGCGCGTCCTCCCCAAAGACCTGGTCACTGTGCGCGCTGGCGGCAAGGTCTGGCTCTCCAGTTCGCCTGCCCAGCAGGCCCGGCTGGTCGAAGTCTGTCGGCGGTTCGGCTTTGTCGACGTTAACCAAGTCAGCGGCTAAATCGCCGCGGCACTCATAGGACTGTCACAAATCGCGCTTAAGAGCGGCCCGCGCCCATTGTTGCAAGGAGACGCGTGTTGCGGATTGCTGTCAGCCTGATTGCCAGTTTCATGACCAATCTTGCCCTGGTTGCGTGTAGCAATCCGGCCGAGCTTTCAGACATTCGCGAACAGCGCGATGCGCCGCCTGTATTCTCGATTGGGGAAGCCGAGAAGATCCGAATTGTCGGCTCGTCCACCGTTGCCCCGTTCTCGACCACTGCGGCTGAGCAATTCGGCGCGATTTCGGACCACCCGGCCCCGATCGTCGAAACCACGGGGACAGGCGGCGGCTTCAAGGCCTTTTGCCGCGCCATCGGCCCGGCTGAACCCTCCATTGTCAATGCTTCGCGCAAGATGAAAGACGGCGAGCGCGCCTTGTGCGTCGAAGCCGGGATTATCGATCCGGTCGAAATCAAGATCGGATATGATGGCATCGTGCTCGCCAATCGCAAATCAGGTCCGGTCTTCAATCTGACCAAGGCCCAGATCTTTCAGGCCTTGGCCGCGAACCTTCCAGATGGCGAAGGCGGCTGGATCGAGAACCCGCACCGTCAATGGAGCGATGTCGACCCGGCCTTGCCGGAAATCCGGATCCTGGTCTCAGGCCCGCCGCCAACTTCGGGCACGCGCGACGCCTTTGTCGAGATTGCCATGGAAGGCGGCGCCCGGGCCTATGCCAGGCTGGCCGCGCTGGAATTGTCCGATCCGGACGCCTTTCAAGCCCGCGCGCATGAGATTCGCAATGATGGCGCCTGGATAGATAGCGGCGAAAATGACAGCACCATCATCAACACGCTGCTGCGCAATGATGATGCCGTCGGGGTGCTCGGATATTCCTTTCTCGAACAGAACCTGGACCGGATCAAAGCCGCCAGCGTCGGCGACACCCAACCAACTTTCGAGAACATTATCAGCGGCGCGTATGGGGTTTCGCGCAGCATGTATTTCTACGTCAAACGCGAGCACTTGCCGCTGGTGCCGGGCCTGGCCGAGTTCGTCGAGGAGTTTACCCAGGAAGATGCCTGGGGCCCGGACGGGTATCTGGCCGACAAGGGACTGATCCCGTTAATGCCGGAAGAACGCCAGGCAGTGCGCGACGCCGCGCTTGCAGCGCTTACAGATCCGAAAAATCCACCACCGTCAGCGGATGTCCCGTCGCCGCCACAAAACGCTGAAACCCCGCCTGGCTGATCGCTGTGGTGGCGGTGTTGACCAGCGGGTGAAAATTAACCGTGTCGAAGCCCATCAGCGCTGCGTCTGCGATGAATCTCACGCGCTGCTGTTTGTCATTGATCAGCGCGAAGGCGGTGACCGAGCCGGGCTCAACCCCGAGGCAGTCAAGCATCAGCTCGGCGCTGGCAAATGACAGGCGGCGGGTGCCGATCTGCTTGTGCAGCTGATTCAGGCGCAGCTGATTGTCGGCCCAGGCCGAGATCAATACGATCACGCCATCCTTGTCCTTCATGAACAGGTTCTTGGTGTGCCCGCCTGGCATCGAGGCCTTCAAGTGGCGCCCTTCTTCAACCGTGAATGTGGCCGAATGCTCGACCGTCTTGTGGTCGATGCCAAGATCGTCGAGATAAGCGAACAGGTCAGATGGGCTTGCAGGCATGTCGGCCTTGGGGCAGGAATTCGGCTCTGGGTCAAGACCGTGTTGAAGGAACTCACATGCAGCTGGAATGCTATAAAATCTATGATGTCGCTCCGGAAATTGTTCCTGGGCGCAGCAATCGCGACTGGATGGACGCATTTCCTGATCGCCAGCCTTATCGCTGCCTGCCACTGTCCATGGCCAATTCGACCGGATGGGAAATCCTGTGTCCGATGGATCTCAAGATCATCTGGAATGGCGGCCCCGGCAAGAATGACCTGAGCTTCAAGACCCGCGGCGACCCGCGCGCGATTCCCTCCTTTGCTGACAGCCATTTCCAGCGCGGCATTGTTACCTTCCATACTGGCCATCTGTTCCGCACACCGCCTGGCTGGGGTCTGATGACCATGGGCGCGCCGAATTTCTTCAAGGATGGCATCGCCCCGCTGACCGGACTGGTCGAGACCGACTGGCTGCCTTTCCCGTTCACCATGAACTGGCAGATGACGCGGGCGGGCGAGGTCATCTTCAAGAAAGGTGAGCCGTTCTGCTTCATTGTCCCGATCGAGCATGGCAAGCTCGAAGACATTCAGCCAGAGCGCAAACTGCTCAGCACCAATCCGGATCTGGAAAAGGAATTCCATGGCTGGGCCGAAAGCCGCGGCAACTTCAACAAGAGGCTGGTTTCAGGCGACAAGGAAGCCGTCGATGCTGGCTGGCAGCGCCATTATATGCGCGGCGAAAAGCAGTCGGGTGACAAGATAGACAGCCATGTCACCAAACGCCGGTTGAAACCGCCAAAGGATGTTTAGGGCTACCTTGCCTTGATTTCTGTCGCGTTTTCGCCCTGATTAAACCGCAGGGTCTCAGGGTGATGGAGGGATAGATGTCGACACGTGGATTTGTTTTAGCCGCTGGATTGCTCAGCCTGGCCGCTTGTGGTGGCGGTAATGGCGGCGACTATGAACGATCCGCAGCGCCGCCGGCCCCGGCCATGGAGCCGATCGTTGTTGAAGGCAGCGCTGACATGAAAGCCATGCCCGGCTTGCAAACCGTCGCTGACGAGGCGGCGCCAGAGCCTGCGGCCGGCGAACCGGCAGCAGACCAATATATCGCCTATCGTCACAGCCTCGGCCTGACCCTGCCCAGGGGCCAGGTCGACCCGATGATGGCCGCCCATACAGAAGCCTGCCGCGCGGCCGGCACCGCAACCTGCATTGTCATCAACTCGAATGTTTACAGCCAGGATGAGGATTATGCCTCTGGCCACCTCTCGATCCGCGCCACGCCGGCCTGGATCGAGCGTTTCATGGGCGGGGTTGAAGCAGACGCCGAACAATCCGGCGGCGAAGTCACCCAGCGCTCGACCAGTGCCGAGGATCTGACCCGCCAGATCATTGATACAGGGGCCAGACTTGAAGCCCAGAAAACCTTGCAGACACGCCTGTTGAGCCTGCTCGAACGCCGCGATGGCGAACTCGGAGAGCTGCTGCAGATCGAGCGCGAACTGGCCCGCGTGACCGGCCAGATCGAGAGCATCGAAGCGCAGCTGAAGACCCTGCGCCTGCGCGTCTCGATGTCGTCGCTGGAGATTAATTATCAGACCAAGGTGCCGGCATTTAGCGGCTCGCGCGAAAACCCGCTCGGTCAGGCGTTTGGTGATTTCTTCTACAATCTCTCTGGTGCGATTGCTGCCGTGATCACGGCTTTCGCGATTGGCTTGCCATGGATCCTGTTGATCGGTCTGTTCCTGTGGATCTGGCTGAAACTGATCTGGCCGCGCCTGCGGGGACGCAAGAAGAAACCCGGCGCTGCGTCTTAATCAGACTGCACATTGATCAGCGCATGGCCGATCACGGCCTTGAGATATTCCGGATCAAACGGCTTGGTGATCAGGTAGGACGGTCCGTCATTCGTGGTCGAGAGATATTTCTCCGGATAAGCGGTGACGAACACGACCGGCACATTGTCTGGCAGGCGCATGCGCGCGATCGCATCCGTGCCCTGTGACCCGTCAGCGAGATTGATATCGCACAGGACGATGTCGGGCGTCTGGGTGTTGGCGATGGCGACAGCTTCGTCAGCCGAAATCGCGATCCCGATCACCTGATGGCCGAGGCTTTCGGCCAGGCGTTTCAAATGCGACGAGATTAGCGGCTCATCCTCAATGATCAGCAGCCGCGTCGCGGTGAAGGAAGACAGGTCGGCTTCGGCGATGACCAGCATGCGCTCCAGCTCGTCTTCGCTGACGCCGAAAATCCGCCGCACCATGGTCTGGGGCAGGTTTTCAACCGCGATCAGCAGCAAGGCGCGACGGGATCTCGCCGCCTGCGAGCGGGATAATTTATCCAGTTCCTGATCCAGCATCTTGAACAGACGCTCGCGATCATATGCGTTTTCCTCAAAGCTGGATTCCAGCGACAGATCGATGATCGCTTGCAGCACGCGCTCGACACAGGCATCACCTATGGCCGTATCCCCGGTCGCGGCGCGGGCATAGCGGCGCAGGTAAGGCACAAGTTTTTCAATCCGTTCGGCCGTCCACATATCACTTATCCCCGAACATTTCCGACTGCTTAAAAATCATTGACGCGTCCGCGCATATCCGACTTTTGTCCCGGCTAGGCGTTGCGCCTCGAAAGCGGGGGGAGCTTTTGTCACCACGAGACCCAAAATCAAGCCTGCCTGAGCAGGATGGACTGCCAAAAGTCGGCGGCGATCGGCTGGTGGAACTCGGGGATGCCTTGCGCAAACAATATGCAGATATTCAGAATGAACCGGTGCCGGAACGTCTGCAAAAAATGATCGCGGCCTTGAAACAGGCGGAAAAACGCACCCGGTCCGGCGATTAATCCTCGTCAAAAGACACCTCCCCAGTGGCAACGCTGACCCGCACAGGCACGCGGAAACTGATTTTCAGACCATCCGGCTCGAACTGGTGCTGGACATTCATGTTCGGCATCATGTCGAACAGCTGAAACCCGAATCCGGTCTCATCTGGCGGCGTCAGGTCATGCAGACCGGATTCATGCCACTCAGCCCGCAACAGGTCATCCTCGATCCACCAGCGCGCCTGCAGGCGGCCGGTTTCACAGGCCAGGAATCCGTATTTTGACGCATTGGTCACCAATTCATGCACGAACATGGACGTGGTCTTGGAGGCCCGCACGGTGAGCTTGATCGGGTCACCTTGCAAACTCACCCGATCCATGGCCGGCCCGGCATAAGGCTCCAGCCCGGTCAGGATGACGGTCTTGAAATCCAGACCGGTCCAATGCGCTTCGGTCAAGGCGCTGAAGTTTCGGCTCATCGCAGCCAGGCGGCCGTTAAAACTCTTGAGGAAGCTCTTAATGTTGCTGGTGGTCTGGGCCGTGTGATCAGCGATCGACTGCACCACGGCCAGCGTATTGCGGACGCGGTGGTGAAGTTCAGCTGCGACCAGGTCACGCTGCGTGCGCAGCTCTTCGCGCTCAGTCACGTCTTCGGCCCGTTGGACCAGGAATTGAACCTCGCCCTTGTCGCAGCGAATGGGAAATTGCGAGATCTGCCAGATCCGGTCTTCGATTGTGCCATCAGCCAGTTCGAGCTTGTAAGGCTGCGCGTCCATACGCGTCGCCTCCCCTGCCAGCGTTCGCTTGAACACTTCCATCACCGGCGCAATCCGTTCTGGCGTGTCCGGAAACACTTCGAACACATAATGCCCGATCAGGTCAGACTTCTGGCGCTGCACGGATTTGCAATAGGCCTCATTCGCATCGACAAAAACCAGATTGGTATCCAGAACCATGGCCGCATTCGGCATCCGGTCGAAAATCGTCTTGTGAAACGTAGCAGCCATTGGATTCAACCTTGAGAGGCGCTGTTTGTCTCAACCTGTTTGCCGCCGGCGGCAAGGGTGCAGCGGCAATAGAAAGATTGGCACA
Organism: Henriciella sp.; assembly: GCA_965212615.1. Taxonomy (GTDB): domain Bacteria; phylum Pseudomonadota; class Alphaproteobacteria; order Caulobacterales; family Hyphomonadaceae; genus Henriciella. Next base: position 2,576,875 of record OZ243114.1, on the reverse strand, counting down.
GTCCCTGCGTGATGTCCTGCAACGGTTACTCCAGGAGGGACAAGAATGCCTTTTCCGAGAGCTTTGTTTCGCGCTCACAAGCCGCTGGCCCCGGCGTCAGAGGCGATCCCAGTGCTGCGCCCGGCGATTGACGACGAACAGGATCGCAGCAGCGAACGTGATCCAAAATGGTGCGTTTGCGTGGTCACATCTGTCGAACAAAACTCAGAACAACGCCAAACGGTCCGAGAAGGGATTATTCTGGATGCCGGCAGCGCCGGTGCGCGGGTCCGTTTTCGCAGCAAGAGCCGGCTGCCTGGCGCTGTCACCATCAAGGCGTCCCGGATCGGCCTCGACCGCGTTGCGCGGGTGATCTGGCAAGACGAGTTTGACGCCGGCCTGGCTTATATCGACACTTAAGGCGCCCGGGTCTTGAGCGCGAGCGCGTGCAGCTCGCCACCCATCTTGCCCTTGAGCGCCGCATAGACCAACTGGTGCTGCGCCACCCGCGGCTTGCCGCGAAACTGTTCTGACACAATCTCAGCCTGCCAGTGATCATTGTCACCAGCGAGATCGGTCAGGATGATCTCGGCTTCTGGAAACGCTTCGGTGAGGAAGCCTTGCAGTGTTTCCCGTGTCATCGCCATTTCGAATGCCCCTTATGCTGGCAGAAAGCGCAGCATGATTACCAAGACGCCGAGCGCGCCGCTACTGCCCAGAACCAGTCGCGTTGTGTGCAGCCGGTGTTCGGCAAACTGCAATTTCAGGTCCATCCGATCATCTTTGGATTCACTGTGAAGTTCACTCATCTCACCGCGCAATTCAGTCCGCAGCTCAATCATCTCACCGCGTAGTTCAGCCCGCAGCTCGCCCATATCACCGCGTAATTCAGTCCGCAGCTCACCCATTTCACGGCGCAAATCAGTCCGCAGCTCAATCATTTCACCGCGAAGCTCACCCATCTCACCGCGAAGCTCGGTCTTCAGAGCCGACACCTCTTCGCGGAATTCGCTGCGATGCTTGGTGAATTCCAGCTCGAGCTTTTCATTCGTCACGAATGGCTCGCGACTCTCCTCGACCAGGTCGACAATGGCGTCTGAGACCTCACGGTCAATTCCATGTGTCTCAAGTGTTGAGCGAAACGCGCGCGTATCCATGCGGACCATTTAAAGTATTCGCTCCGATCAAGTCAAACAAAAAGTGAACAAATACACGTTTCTGCTTAAGCCGGCTCTGGCTCTCCACCAAAATCTGGCCCTTTATCCTTGCGCCGCTTGCCGATGACCGGAACCGCCGCACTCGGACGCGGCGGCTCATCCGGTTCATCCGGACGCTCCGGCAATTTGCCCTCATTGATCAGGGCGCGAATCTCATCGCCTGTCAGGGTCTCATATTCGAGCAGAGCTTCAGCCAGCGCCGACCATTGATCGCGGAACTTGGTCATGATCTCGCGGGCATCATCCATGCCTTTCTGGATCAGCTTGCGCACTTCTTCCTCAATCTTCTTGGAGGTGTCTTCAGAGACCGAAGAGGATTGCACCAATTGCTGGCCGAGGAAGACCTGGCCTTGATCCTCGCCATAATCGACTGGCCCGATCTCGTCGGACAGGCCCCAGCGGGTGACCATGGCACGGGCCAGGCGGGTCGCCTGCTGGATGTCAGACGCGGCGCCGGCGGTGACGGCTTCATCGCCGAACTTTTCTTCCTCCGCGACACGCCCGCCCATGATGATGGCAAGACGCGAAGTCATTTCGATCCGGCTCATAGACAGCTTGTCGTCTTCCGGCAATTGCATGACCATGCCGAGCGCCCGGCCGCGCGGAATGATCGTGGCCTTGTGCACCGGGTCGGCTTTCGGGACTTTCATCGCGACAATGGCGTGACCGGCCTCATGCCAGGCGGTGAGTTCCTTCTCTTCCTGGCTCATCACCATAGACCGGCGCTCAGGCCCCATCAGGACCTTGTCCTTGGCATCCTCGAATTCCGACATGGCGACCACACGCTTGCCGCGACGCGCCGCCAGCAAAGCCGCTTCATTGACCAGATTGGCGAGATCAGCGCCAGAGAAACCAGGCGTCCCGCGGGCAATGATCTTGGGCTCGACATCCTTGGCCAGAGGCACATTGCGCATATGCACTTTCAGGATCTTCTCGCGGCCGATCACGTCCGGATTCCCGACAGTCACCTGACGGTCAAACCGGCCCGGGCGCAGCAGCGCCGGGTCGAGCACGTCCGGGCGGTTGGTCGCGGCGACGATGATGATGCCGTCATTGGCCTCAAACCCGTCCATCTCGACCAGCAACTGGTTCAGCGTCTGCTCGCGCTCATCATTGCCGCCGCCAAGACCGGCGCCGCGTGAGCGACCGACCGCATCAATCTCGTCAATGAAGATGATGCAGGGGGCATTGCGCTTGGCTTGCTCAAACATGTCGCGGACGCGGCTGGCGCCGACGCCGACAAACATTTCAACAAAGTCCGAGCCTGAAATCGTGAAGAAAGGCACCCCGGCCTCACCGGCAATGGCGCGGGCCAGCAATGTCTTACCGGTCCCGGGCGGGCCGACCAGAAGTGCGCCTTTGGGGATCTTGCCGCCGAGGCGCTGGAACTTGGCCGGATCTTTCAGGAAGTCGACAACCTCTTCCAGCTCTTCCTTGGCTTCATCGACACCGGCGACATCGTCAAAGGTGACGCGGCCTTGTTTCTCGGTCAGCAGACGGGCGCGTGACTTGCCGAAGCTCATGGCGCCGCGGCCACCGCCGCCAGACTGCATCTGGCGCATGAAGAAAAACAGGATCGCAACAATGAAGATGATCGGCAGCAATCCGACGATCAGATCGCCAAGATTGAAACCATTGTCGGGATCATCCACCACCGATGGCACATCGAGCTCGATCATCCGCTCTCGCAGGGCGCCGAGGTCCTGGCTTTTCTGAGCATAGATCCGCTCATTGCTGGTGGTCACGGCTGTGACCTTGGTCGGGGTGATCACGACCTCGGCCAGCTGTTTGTTTTCGGCCAGCTCGTAAACCTCAGAAATATCGACTTTCTGAGCCCCGGCCTGTGCCGGATTGCTTTGCATGACGGCCAAGAGACCTAGCAGGAGAACCGCGATCAGACCCCAGACCGCGAGATTGCGCATATTCATCGATCATTCCAGACGTTAGAGATGTCACTTTCCCACAATATAGGGGAAGGATTTCATGAAAACGACTCAAATCATGTCAATCTGTGACATAAGCTTCACCTATGGCTATGAATTGCCCGAATCGGGCCGCCATTTTGAGGGATAATTTATGAAAGACGCCTTGAAAGTTTACGGCCCGCTCGCGGCGCTGGTCCTGGTCCTGCTGATGCTCACGATGCGCTTTGTCGCGCCGCCTCCGCCAATGGAATTGCGCTTTGCAGCCGGCAGCGCCGACGGTCAGTATTATGCCTTCGCCCAGCGCTATGCCTATGACCTGGCCGCGCACGGCATCACAGTCGAGGTGCTCGAGACCAAAGGCACGATCGAGAATTACAAGCTGCTCAAATCAGGCGAAGCCGATGTCGCCTTGTTGCAAGGCGGGCTGGCCGATGATGAGTCTTTCGAAGCGCTGCGGTCGCTGGGCGGGATGTTCGCTGAACCGTTCTGGATTTTCACCCGGTCCGAGCAATTATCGCTATTATCATCAGATTTCGGGGATCTGGAAGATGCGCGGATCGCCGCCGGGCCGGTCGGCTCTGGCACCCGCGCGATGACCGAGCGCCTGCAAGCCGAATGGGGCGGTGCATGGGGCGACCTTGTCCCGCTTTCCGGCAGCGCCGCGGTTGAGGCCCTGCTCGCCGAAGAGGTCGAGGCGGCGGTGTTCACAGCCAGCGTCGATGCCAGTTATGTCCGCGAGCTCTTGATGACGCCGAATGTCCGCCTGATCGGTATGCGCCGGGCCAAAGGCCTGTCGATGCGCGATGATGCGCTGGCGCCGTTGACGCTGTATGATGGCGTGGTCGACATGGACCGCGATATCCCGGCAGGTGATGTCGAGCTGATTTCGGCGATTGCCCAGCTCGGCGTCGACAAGGACCTGCACCCGGCATTGCAATCGGTGCTGCTGGAAGCCGCCGAGGATATTCATGGCGGCGGCTCGATCCTGACCCGCGCCAAGGCGTTCCCGGACGAGACCCGCACCGATTTGCCGCTATCAGATGAAGCCCGGCGCTATTATCGCAATGGGCCGACTTTCCTGCGCCGCTATTTCAGCTTTGGCTGGGCCAATTTCCTCGAGCGCGCCTGGGTCTTCCTGATCCCGCTTGTGGCCTTGCTGATCCCGTTGGTACAAATGGCCCCGCCCGTCTATCGCTGGCGAATCCGGCGCAAGATTTATGTGTGGTACAATGATCTGCACGCGCTTGAACGCCGCGGCCTGGAGGCCAGCTCGGATGCCGATCGCAACACCGTCCTGGCTGAAATCCAGGCTTTGCAACATGAAGTCGGCCGGGTCGATGTGCCGGTCTCTTATAATGACGAGCTGTACCATTTGCGCAGCCATATCAATTTCGTCGAAGCCCTGATCGCACGGCAAGCCGCATTGGCATGAAACGAGGCGGACGAACGCAGGGCTGCGACCAGCTGCGGGTGAGCGCTTTCTCACCGCGCAGGCCGGCGCAGTCGCTGCAAACCTTCGCAGGCCGGAAACACGCCTGCGCAAGCTTGAGCATCATTTGCGCACGTTTGAGCAACAGTTCTGCAACAGGGACTGTTTAGTTTTTCAACACGTCAATCCGACCGAACCGAGATTGACGTATACTCCTTACTCGGCGCATAGTTCCAAAACAGAACCTACGGAGGCTTGAACATGAAACCGGTATGTCTCGTAATCGGCGCGGGCGCAGGGATAGGCGGCACGGTCGGAACCAAATTTGCCAGCGAAGGCTATCATGCTGTGCTCTGCCGGCGCAGTGACAAGGACGGGCTCGACAAGCTCGTCGATGGCATCATCGCGGCTGGCGGCGAGGCCACTGGCCTGCTGCTCAACGCGATTGAGGACAATGCCATCGAAGACGCCGTCACCCATGTCGAACAGAATATCGGCCCGATCGAGGTGGTGATTTACAATCTCGGCGCGCAGATTGGCGATCGGGCGCTGGAGGACACCAGTTACAAGCAGTTTGAAATGGGCTGGCGCCTCGGCACGTTCGGCCTGTTCCGCCTGGCCAAGACGGTGTGCCCGTTAATGGCAGAGCGCGGCAGCGGCAAGATCATCGTCACCTCGGCCACCGCCGCCGTGCGCGGCAATAAGGGTCAGCATTCACATGCCGCCGCCATGGGCGGGCGCCGCATGCTGTGCCAGACGCTGAATGCGCAATATGCCCCGGCTGGCATTCACGTCACGCATATCCTGGTCGATGGCGCCGTTGATGCACCGGACACGCTGGGCAAGATGCTGGGGCCGGAACTGTTCCAGAAATTGCGCGAAACCCGCGGCTCCGAAGATGGCCTGCTAATCCCGGCCGAGATGGCCGAGACCTATTATCATGTCGCCACGCAGCATCGCTCGGCCTGGACGCATGAGCTTGATTTGCGGGCCTATTCTGATGTCGCCTGGTGGAACCATGCCTAAGACAAGACCCCGGCTCAGGTGAGCCGGGGCCGGGTTTTGCGGGTCGCCGCGCGGTCTATTTATTCGGTTGCGGTGTGGTGCGCAGATAAGGCCGGATTTCCTGATAGCCTTTCGGGAACAGCTTGTCGGCTTCTTCATTGCTCACACTCGGCACGATGATGACATCATCGCCATCCTGCCAGTTGACCGGCGTCGCAACCTTTTGCGTGTCGGTCAGCTGCAAGCTGTCAATCAGGCGCAGGATTTCATCAAAGTTGCGGCCGGCCGAGGGCGGATAGATGATCGAGGCGCGGATCTTCTTGTGATTGTCAATGACATAGACCGCCCGGACTGTGACCTTTGCATCAGCGCTTGGATGGATCATGTTGTACAGCGTCGCCACCTTCTTTTCCGGATCGCCAATGATCGGGAAATTGACAATCGCGTCCTGAGTGTCCTCGATATCTGCGATCCACTTATGGTGCTGCTCGACCGTGTCGACCGAGATGACCAGCGCCTTGGCGCCGCGCTCGGCCAGCTTGTCCTTGAGCTTGGCGGTATATCCAAGCTCGGTTGTGCACACAGGGGTAAAATCGGCAGGATGCGAAAAGAACACGACCCAGTCATCGCCGATCCAGTCATGGAATCGGATCCGACCCTTGGTGGTCTCGGCTTCAAAATCGGGGGCGGTGTCACCGAGCAGCAGGCTCATCTGACCTCTCCTTGTAAATTGGCTTGATTTCTGCAGCGAAAGTGGGGCCTATGCGGGAGGGTTCCAACCGCCCAAGTCTGACTCGCAGGTTTAGTTTTCCTGCACGGTATCAAAGGAGATCAGATGAAGCGCCTAATCTTGATGCGGCACGCGAAAACCGAGCCCTGGACGGAAGGGATCGATGATCACGCCCGAGCGTTGACCCCGGTCGGACATGACGCCGCCGAGATCATGGCCAAGGCGCTGAAAGGCGAAGGCTGGTCCCCGGAAAAGGCAATCCTGTCGACGGCGCGCCGGACGCGGGAAACCTGGAGCCACCTGGCCAACGTGTTCAGCGGCTGCGACATGGTGCTGGAAGATGACCTCTATCTGGCTGGCGAACGCGGCATTGCCGATATCATCACCGAGCATGATGGCGCCCGGACGCTGATCATCATCGGCCACAATCCGGGCTTGCACGATTTGTCCGTCAGCCTGTTGCGGGCCGCCGGCAGCATTGATCATCAGGCCGCGATCCGGATTTCATCAAAGCTGCCCACCGGCGGCGTGGTCATGTTCGAAGCGGCTGAAGATGGCGCCTTTGTGCCAGCGCATTTCAAGCTCCAGAATTTCATCAAGCCAAAAGACTTCGCCCGCGACTAGTCAGATTGCGATCAGCAAAACGCCCCGTGGGAGAGGATCACGGGGCGCTGCGATAAAGCCGAGCCAGTTGATTTAGCGAGCGCCGCGGCGCCCGCCGCGCCGGCGTCGACGTACGAGCAAATGATCACGGCCAGCTTCACTGGCGGCTTTCTTCAAGGCTGGCAGAATGAAACTGCCCGCCTCGTCCTCATAAGAGGCAGGGGTGAATACAGGCGCAGCGTCAAAGCTGGCTGAGGTGACTTGGGAGGGAGTCGCTTGCATTGTTTTCGTCCTTTTTATGATTGGCCCGGATTTACCGGGGTCAGACGACCCTATTGAGTTCTGCCTGACGAGAATGAACTTAACACCGGTATTATCGTTTTTCAATATGTTGATATCGTTTTTCGGTAATTTTTTTCAGTTAACCGCCTGAGCCTCGCGCCCTCAATTCGGTCAGATCGCAGTCGCCACGGGCGATCCGTGCAGATTGGCCTAAAGGTCGAGCGAGAGCTGCCCGTCCTTGCCTGAGCGTACGGATTTCGGGGCGCCACTGACGGGCCGCAACCGGCGGCGCCAGACATCCGGCAATTGCCGGATCAGCTCGGTGATTCGAGCCGCGCGAATATCCTGCCCCGCCGCCTGATACTGGTTGCGCGCGGTGACCGCGGCTTGCCAGGTCTCGCGCACCGAGATCACCCCCAGCGCGAGATAGGATGAAAGTTGATCAAAGTAGGAAATGTGCGGGGCGGAGGCAGAGCCAACGCGGCTCAGGTCCGAGACTCGCCCGAGCACGCCTCTCAGGGTTTCGATCGCCGCCTTGCGCCCGCCGCCGCGCACCAGCGCTGGCATCTGACGAAGAGGGCGGCAAACTTGGTGGCTGGCCAATGCCAATCTCCGCCGCGGGCAATTCACCCGGGGCCTCGTGCCTTGGCGCCGCCATGAAGGCGTCCCAGGCCTCAGCCATGGAAGCGCCATGCCCCCGCCCGTGGCCCGGCCCGTCGTCTGGTCCGAATTGCGGATAGCTGCGCCAGGCCACCCCGGCCCGCAGGCACCAGGCCTCGGCCTCGGACTCGGCCGGGACCGGCGTAGCCGTTTCATGGCTGTACAGGCTGAGAATATTATGCCGGCGGTGCAGCTCCGACAGGATCGCCACCGGATCGCCTTGCCGATAATGCAGCGCCCCGCCGCGCTGTTCCAGGGCCGCGTCCAGGTCTTTCAAACTCTCAACCAGGAACCGGCTCGGCGCCGCTTCCGCCGCCAGCATGACCAGCGGCACCACTTGCCCGCCATCGCGCGCCGCGGCCAGACAGGCGGCCTTTAGCGGCGCATGATCATGCACCCGCAAATCCTGCCGGAACCAGAGGAGGTGAAGACCGGTCATGGAACATATATAGAACATGTCGGACAAATTGTCCACAAACCGGCTCAAGCAACCTAATCGCAACCACAGGTTTCTTGTTTATCTCATCAAACTCAATGCTATTGCAATGTGGCTGAATATACATCTCTTGAAATCAATATAGAAGAGATTCTGGATCAGGTGCGTCCGCATTTTTGCGACGCCAATACAGAGCCTTTTCTTCGCCTCATAGATGCACCTGCACCACTGACCCAGCTGCCGCCAGCCCCGCTGGACGCGTATTCCTATCGCACGCGCATGTCAGCCAAACAGCAAGCCGCATTCAAGACCATCCTGACCTTGATCGGAACCGCTATGCTGCTTCAACCGGCGCTCACTGCGGCGCTGCTTTCATGGGCGCTCATGGCCTTGTTCGCCGCCCTCATTCTGGCCCGGCTCGTGCTGATCATTGTTGGCGTCGGCACCCAGGCCCTGTTCCCGCCCGATCGGATTGCCGGGGCTCATGACGAAACCTGCCCGTCTTTTACGGTCATGGTTGCAGCGTATCACGAGGCCGGCATGATGGCGCAACTGGCCGCGGCCCTGCGCGGTATCGCGTGGCCTGCTGACAAGATCGAATTCTGCATCCTTCTGGAAGTTGATGATCCCGACACGCTCAATGCGGCACAGGCAGCAGATTTTCCGTCCTCCACCCGACTGATCGTCGTGCCGCCGGGCGGCCCGAAGACCAAGCCGAATGCCCTGAACTATGGCTTGTCCCTGGCCCGCGGAGAGATCCTCACCGTCTATGATGCTGAGGATCAGCCTCACCCGGACCAGCTTCGCGCCGTTTGCGAGGCCTTCAAACATGCGCCGGCAAACACGGTCTGCGTGCAGGCACCCCTGGCAGCGAGCAACGCCGACGCGGGCTGGCTGGCGGCGCAATGGGCGCTTGAATATAGCGTCCAGTTCGGATTGCTTGTCCCGGCCTTGTCGATCTATCGGATGCCGATCCTGCTCGGCGGGACGAGCAATCACTTTCGCCGCGACGCCTTGCTGGCCCTGGGCGGCTGGGACGCATGGAATGTGACCGAAGATGCAGATCTCGGCATGCGCCTGGCGCGCGCCGGATTCCTGACCGCATCGGTGCGCACGCCCACTTTCGAAACAGCGCCCACCGAATTCCGGGTCTGGCGGGCGCAGCGGTGCCGCTGGTTGAAGGGGTTCCTGCAGACCTGGCTGGTATTGATGCGCGATCCGTTGAAGACGTGTCAGCAATTAGGCTGTGTGCGCTTCCTGCTTATGCAGATCACGCTTGGCGGCGCCGTTTTTTCGCCGCTCCTTCACGCCCCATTTTCAGCCTTGATCGCCCTGGCGCTCTGGTCGGGTGAACTGCAAGTGGGATTTGCGGGTCTTAGCCTGTTGGCGACTGCACTCTGCGTTGGTCTGGCCGGCGACCTGCTCGCACCCGGCCGATGGAGCTGGATGCGCGTGCTGGCGATGGTGACGCGCCCGGTCTATTGGCCTTTGCACAGCCTGGCTGCGTATCAGGCGCTTTGGGAACTTGCGAACAAGCCGTTTTTCTGGGCAAAGACCCCGCATCGACCATGCGATGCGGAGCCGCCCTCATTTTAATCGACTGGATCATAAGCCTCAGCCTCGCCGCCGGCTGCATCGCGCTTGGCGTGTTTGCGCACGGCAAGCTGGGCACTGTGCGCCAGAAGGACCAGCGCCCGCATCAGGTGCCCTGGGGTCTGGTGATGATGGCCTGCGTGTTCGGCATCTTCATGATCGTCGTCCACCTGATGAACCTGATCGGGGTCGAGACCGGCCCGGAAAACAGCCTGTTCGGGCGGTTTTGAGGCCAAAACTGTAACTTGACTCAATTCTATTTGTTCGCACTATGTTCCCATCGCAAGAAGAAGGAGAACAGGTCATGCCGACAGGACAGGAATTGATGCAGCTCGGACAAAAACTGGTTGAGCTTTGCACCAATCAGAAAGAGCAGGAATTGCTGGATCAGTATTACGCCGCCGACGCCGTGTCAGTCGAGGCCGTGGCGATGCCGACAGGCAGCGCCGAAGCCGCCGGGCTGGCGGCCATCAAGGCCAAGAATGAATGGTGGTATGGCGCGCATGAATTGCATTCCAGCAAGGTCGAAGGGCCCTTCGTGCATGGCAGCGACCGGTTCAGCGTGATCTTCGACATTGACGTGACCCAGAAAGACAGCGGCCAGCGCATGCAGATGCGCGAGATTGCCACCTATCACGTCAATCAAGACGGCAAGATCATCCGCGAGGAATTTGCTTACGCCGTCTAGGCCGGCGCTCTGCCCCGGCGTCAGACATGGTCATCGTCTGACCCGCCCGTTAAGGTGCTGCATCTGCGAACAAAAGCAGGTGCGATGGCACCATTACGGGAGAATGAAGATGGCCTTTGATGCCCCTGAAGATCTCGACGAGTTCCGCACAAGCGTGCGTGACTGGCTCGAGGAAAACTGCCCGCCAAGCATGCGCACCCCAATGAAGGATGACGAAATCGTCTGGGGCGGCAAGCGCGAGGCGTTCAAGAACCCGGAGTCGAAGCTCTGGCTTGAACGCATGGGCGAGAATGGCTGGACCGCACCGGAATGGCCGGCCAAATATGGCGGCGGCGGCCTGAACAAGGCCCAGGCGCGGGTTCTGCAACAAGAGCTGCGCCGCATTCGCGCCCGCCCGGCCTTGTTCTCGTTCGGGCTGTGGATGTTCGGCCCGGCGCTGCTCGAATTCGGCAATGAAGACCAGAAAAAGCGCTTCATTCCAGACATTGTCAAAGGCAAGACCCGCTGGTGCCAGGGCTATTCCGAACCCGGCGCCGGCTCTGATCTGGCCGGGTTGCAGACCAAATGTGAAGACAAGGGCGATCATTGGCTGATCAATGGCCAGAAAGTCTGGACCTCTTATGCTGATCAGGCTGACTGGATCTTCTGCCTCGTCCGCACAGACAAGAGCGTCAAGCATGAAGGCATCAGCTTCCTGGTCTTCGACATGCAAACCGAAGGCGTCGAGGCCCGCCCGATCAAGCTGATCTCTGGCTCCTCGCCGTTCTGCGAGACCTTCTTCTCGGATGTCAAAGTGCCTAAGGATCAGCTCGTCGGCGACCTCAATGCTGGCTGGACGATTGCCAAACGCTTGTTGCAATTCGAGCGCTCGTCGATTTCCGCTGGCGGTTTTGGCGGCACAGGTGGTTCTGGCATCCTGCCGCCGCAGGAATATGCCAAGCAGCATGTTGGTCTGGACGAAACCGGCCGCGTCGCTGATGGCGACCTGCGCGCTCGCATCACTGATCATCTGATGTATGCGCAAGCCTTCAAGATGACGGTGCAGCGCTCGACCGAGGAAGCCAAGGCTGGGCAGGAAGTCGGTCACACCGCTTCGATCATGAAATATGCGGCCGCCAAGATGAACCAGGACAAATGCGAACTTCTGGTCGAGGCGCTCGGCACGGACGGGCTCGGCTGGGACGGCCACGGCTTTGCCGAGGACGCCAAGAAGGCCACACGCGGCTGGCTCCGCTCGAAAGGCAATTCGATCGAAGGCGGCACCAGTGAAATCAATCTCAACGTGGTCGCCAAACGCGTCCTCGGTCTGCGGGAGCACCAATAATGAGTTTCGTTCTTTCTGAAGACCAACAAATGTTGCGCGACACGGCGATGGCGTTCGCGCGCGATGAAATGCCGGTCTCGCACCTGCGCGAGCTGCGCGATGGCGGCGCCAATGGTGTTGATGCCGCGATGCGCGGCAAGCTGGCAGAGCTTGGCTTTTTCGGCGTTCTGGTGCCGGAAGAGAATGATGGCGTCGGCCTCGGCATGGTCGCCATGGGCCAGATCATGGAGGCCCAGGGCCGGACCATTGCGGCCACACCTTTGCTGCAGACCGCCGTGATCGGGGCCAGCGTCCTGAACCTGGGCGGGTCACAGGCCCAGAAAGCCGAATGGCTGCCCAAGATTGCCAGCGGCGAGGTCACCGTCGCCGTTGCTGTCGATGAAGGCACCCATCATGCACCGCTGAACATTGCCACTGAAGCCGAGCGCAATGGCCAGGGCTATACGCTGAACGGCGCCAAACGCTATGTCAGCGATGGGCATCATGCTGATGTCTTCATCATCGCCGCGCGCACTTTTGGCGAAGCTGGTCAGGCCCATGGCATCAGCCTGTTCCTGGTCCCGAATGATGCGGATGGTCTCAGCATCCAGGCGCTCAGCACGGTCGACTCGCATGGCGCCGCACACTTGTCTCTGGACGATGTCGCGGTCGGCGAAGACCACGTCATCGGCGCCGTGGATGCCGGTTGGGAAGTGCTCGAGCCAGCTCTGGATCGCGGCCGCATTGCGCTCGCCGCAGAAGCCCTTGGCAGCGCCCAGGCCGCCTTCGACATGACGCTGGAATATATGCAGACCCGCAAACAGTTCGGTCAGCTGATCGGCTCGTTCCAGAGCCTGCAGCATCGTGCGGCCAAGATGTTCACTGAGCTTGAACTGACCCGGTCCTGCGTCGCTGCAGCCCTGTCTGGCGTCGATGAGAATCGCGATGACGTGGCCGCGCTGGCCAGCCTGGCCAAGGCCCGTGCGTCGGACCTGATCCACCTGGTCTCTAACGAGACGGTGCAGTTCCATGGCGGCATCGGCATGACCGATGAACATGATAGCGGCCTCTATATGAAGCGCGCGCGGGTGCAGGAAGCCCTGCTCGGCGGCGCCGCTTATCACCGCGACCGCTATGCCAAACTGAACGGCTATTGATCGATAGCGATTGACCCGCAAATAAAGACCCGACTAGGCTCCCTTCAAGACAATTGAGGGGGGCCTTTTTGGTTCGGTTCATTCCATTTCTGATCGTTCTCGCTCTGTTGGGCCTGAGTGTCTGGGGCTCGATGCACATTGCCTGGTTATGGGGCGCTGTTGCCGTGTTCGGCGCGCTTGTCCTGGTCGGCCTCAGCGACCTGATCCAGACCCGGCACACGCTGTGGCGCAACTTCCCCTTGCTCGGCAGGCTGCGCGGTGTGGCCGAACAGATCCGACCCTTCTTCCGCTCCTATGCGGTCGAAAGCCAGATCGAAGGGCGGCCGTTCAATCATGAAGACCGCGCCATGGTCTATGCGCGGGCGCAGAATGTCTCGTCCGTGGAACCATTCGGCAGCCATCTCGATATCGAGCATCCCCCGCATGAATGGGTCGCCCATTCCATCGCTGCAGTGCATCCGGAAGAAACCGATCCGCGCATTCAGATCGGCGCCCCTGGCACGGCGCAGCCTTACGCGGCCAGCGTGCTCAACATCTCTGCCATGAGTTTCGGCTCGCTTGGCGCACATGCCATTGAAGCGCTTAATCGCGGCGCGGCGAAAGGCGGCTTCTTTCATGATAGCGGCGAAGGCGGCATTTCGCGCTATCACAAGGCTGGTGGCGGTGACCTGGTCTGGGAGCTCGGCTCCGGCTATTTCGGCTGCCGCGCCCGCGATGGCCGGTTTGACCCAGTGCAATTCGAAGCGACGGCCACGCGCGATCAGGTGAAGATGATTGAAGTCAAACTCAGCCAGGGCGCCAAGCCTGGCCATGGCGGCGTCCTGCCAGGCGCCAAGGTCACCCCGGAAATTGCCGAGGCGCGCGGCATTCCACTTGGTGAGACCTGTTTCTCACCGCCGCATCATTCCGCCTTTGACAGCCCTAAAGGCCTGCTCGATTTTCTTGACCAATTGCGTGACCTGTCAGGTGGCAAACCGGTCGGGTTCAAGCTCTGCATTGGCAATCGCTGGGAATTCCTGGCCATTTGCAAGGCCATGCTCGAGACCGGCCAGCGTGCCGATTTCATTGTCATCGACGGCGCCGAAGGCGGCACGGGCGCAGCGCCAGCGGAGTTTCTCGATCATGTCGGCGCGCCTTTGCGCCAGGGCCTGGTGTTTGCGCGCAATGCCTTGATCGGCTGCGGCCTGAAAGCAGACATCAAGCTCGGCGCCAGCGGCAAGCAGGTCTCGGCTTATAATATGGCCGCCTCCCTGGCGCTTGGCGCCGACTGGATCAATACTGCCCGCGGCTTCATGTTTGCGCTCGGCTGCGTGCAGTCGCTGCATTGTCACAACAATACCTGCCCGACCGGAATTGCGACCTCAGATCCGGGCCGGCAACGCGGCCTGGTCGTGGCGGACAAGGCCGACCGCGTCTTTCATTTCCACAAGAATACCGTCGCTGCGCTGATGGAAGTCGTCGGCGCCGCTGGCTGCACGCACCCGGATCAGCTCGCCCCGCACCAGATTATGCACCGCACTGCCGCTGATGAGGCCATTCCCGCCGATCATCTCTACAAGCTGCTCGCCCATAACGCCCTGGTCGATGATGGCTATACCACGCACCTCGCCCAGGAATGGGCGATGGCGCAAAGCGGCAGTTTTGACCCGGTGCTCAGTTAGGCTTCATGCGGGTTGACGGTGCCGGCATCTTCACGTCGCCGGATCATGTAAGAGACAATCACAGCGCCAATCATCTTGCCGATGATGAACACGACCCAATTGGCAAAGTTGAACGTGTCGCCGACCGCTTCGCCAAGATTGTAATGTCGCGCCAGGCCGGCGCCATACAAGAACACGGTGGTATCAATTGGCGCGGCCACCGCGCTTGAAATCACAATCCGGGTCGACAGCCGATACTTGGTGAAGGTGAACAGCAACCAGTCGAAGAATTCCGAAATCGCAAATGCCAAGCCCGACGCCAGCGCAATCACCGGCCAGGCATAATAGAAAGACCAACCAATCGCGAACGCCATACAGATCAGTACACGCTGGTGCATTTCGCGTTGCACAAAGTCACGGACCACGAAAACCAGGCCGGTGATCAAGGTCATCGGGTGGAGCAGCAAACTGCCTGGGGTGCGTTCATCGCCGGGCCACATCAGATTGAAGCCGTTGATGAATTCCAAGTTCGGCACGACGGCAAAGGACCAGTTCAGAAACGGGATCATGGCGACATAGATGAACGCCCAGGCCCGCCCCCCGAGCGACCAGATCAGGTAGAACAGCGCCACCATGCCAAGACAAACAATGAGCAAGTCATCAGGATTGCCATTCGTCAGCGCACCAACGAATCCATCAATTATTTCGAGAAACATGTACCAGCCTCATATCAGTTCTTGTCATGCCCCCTCGAACGCGCCTAATCGCAACAGGTCGATGAGGTCAACAGATACGGAGCGCGTGCAACATGTCCAGCGTCAAACTCTGTTTGATCGTCGCCCGGGCGCGCAATGGCGCGATCGGCAAGGATGGCGACTTGCCCTGGCGGCTCTCCGATGACCTCGTTCATTTCAAGACCACGACCCAGGGCTGCCCGGTCATCATGGGCCGCAAGACCTGGGAAAGCCTGCGCGTGCAACCCTTGCCAGGTCGCGATAATATCGTGCTCAGCCGTGACGGGCAGTACGGCGCGCCGCGCGCGCGCGTCTACACATCGATGCCGGCGGCAATTGCCGCCGGTCGCGCCCTGGCAGTCGCCGCATCCAAGTCCGAATTCTTCATTGTCGGCGGCGAGGCCATTTATGCTGCCGCCCTGCCGATGGCGGACCGGCTCTATATCACCGAGGTCGACACCGAGATTGAAGGCGACGCCTTTTTTCCGGACTTTGACACCGCCGCGTTTTCAGAAACCGATCGCCGCGCGGTCGAGGCGAGTGAAAAGAACCAGTATCCCTTCACCATTCGTACGCTGGATCGCCTCGCGTAAATCTTGCCGGACGCACAACCAGGCGCCACACTCGTTCAAACACTGAGGAGGATGGCGGATGGATTTCCAATTGGTGACAGAGGGCCTTGCCTTTCCAGAAGGTCCGGTCTGGATGGAAGATGGCTCAATCATCCTGGTCGAGATCGCAAAAGGCTGCGTCAGCCGCGTCTGGGGCGACGGCAAGACAGAAGTGATCGCGACCCCGGGCGGCGGCCCGAACGGCGCTGCAATCGGACCAGATGGCGCACTGTGGATCTGCAATAATGGCGGCTTCAAATATCATCAGCGCGACGGCTTGCTGATCCCGGGCCATTGCCCGGACGATTATTCAGGCGGCCGGATTGAACGCGTAGATCTCGCCACCGGCAAGGTTGAACGGGTGATTGACACGGTCGCAGGCTACCCGCTCAAGGGACCGAATGATCTGGTCTTCGACCGCGCCGGCAACCTCTATTTCACCGACCATGGCAAGACCTATCCGCGCCATCGCGATTTTGGCGGCCTGTTCTTTCTGGCCCATGGCGCCAGTGAAGCAGTCGAGCTGGACCATCATCACACCTCGCCGAATGGGGTCGGTCTGTCGCCCGACGAGAAGACGGTTTACATGGCCGACACCATGACCGCCCGGCTATGGGCCTTTGATCTCGATGCGCCGGGTCAGATCCAGCGCGCGACGCCGTTCAATCAAGGCCGCGTTGTCGCGACCATGCCGGGACTTCAATATTTTGACAGCCTCGCCGTCGCCGCGTCCGGAAATGTCTGTGTGGCCACCATCCTGAATGGCGGCATCACCACGATCACACCTGAGGGCAAGCACAGTCACATCCCGTTTCCAGATCCATTCGTCACCAATATCTGTTTTGGCGAAGCCGGTTTGAATCAGGCCTGGGTGACCCTGTCAGGTACAGGCAAACTGGCCAAGTGCACCTGGCCAGAACCCGGATTGAAGCTGAATTATTACGCCTGAAGCGGCGGCTTATTTCAACACAGCACTGAAGCTGACTGAGCCGGTCGCTGCCGGTGCAATCGGCTGGGTGAAGGCCCATTTGATGTGGGTAATCTCATCCGACGTGGCCGGGCGCAGCTGGTCACCGGCACGCGTCATCAAGGCCGCCCGGGGAGCAAAAGTCTCACCGCCATCAGCAGAGAAAGAGAGCTGGTTTGTGCCGGCGACAGCCGAGGTCTCGATATAAGTCACCTCGCCTGGTACCGGCATGACGAGATTGACCGACTCCGCGGCAGTGTCGCCGAGATTGGCATAAATCAGGCTATAACGCACCTCATCGCCTGGCGCAGCTTCCTCAGCCCGCGCATAAGTGCGAACCTCATTGCCATTGGCGTCGATCGAGATTGTCGCCCGTTCGACCATCTGCTCGGCAGTGAGGCCATTTGCAAAAGCCGAAAGTGAACTCGTGCCGACAACAGCCAGCGCCAACAGTGTTGCTCGCAACATTGCTCAATCTCCATTTTATCCCGCCGATAAATTGCCATGGGTTCGATTAAACACAGCTTAACGCAGCCGGTTTCGATCCGCAGCCAGTGTGATAGACCCATACGGGGTAATGAAGGGGACAGATCGCAGAGGGTGGATGCCACATTGGATCATCTGGGGATTGGTCATCTTGATTACAGGCTGCGGCGGCAGCTCAGCCTTCCCGGACATGCAGCCAGGTGAGACCGGACGGGTCGTAACGGTCATTGATGGCGACCTGCTTGTGCTCGATACCGGCCAGCGCGTGCGCCTGGTTTCTATCGAGGCACCGGCGCTTTATCCCCGCGATCGCGAGGCTGAGCCATATGCTGCCGAGAGTGCCCGCGTGCTCGAGGACCTGGCACTGGGGCGCCGCGTCCGCCTGTATTATCCGGGCCTCACGCGTGACCGCTATGACCGCGCGCTCGCGCATGTCATCACGATTGACGGGGCCGGGCCTCAGATCTGGTTGAACGCTGCGATGCTGGACCGCGGCGCCGCCTGGGTCAGGCTGTATCCGGATACCGCCGCGCGCGGGGATGAATTGCTGGCGCTGGAGCAGCAGGCGCGCGCCTCAGGGCGCGGACTCTGGTCGACCGAGCCCTATCGCGTGAAGGATGCGGCCGCGGTAAGGGCAGACTTGATCGGGTTTCGCCTGGTGACAGCTCAGCTCGCCGAGGCCGTCGCGATCGCGCCGGATCTCGCTTATCCTCCGGCCTGTCTCAGGGCCTTGTACGGGGCGACGCTGAAGCTCAGCATTCGGCGCGGTGCGCGCACTGCCTGTCGTTTGCCGGTGGGAACTGAAGTGCTTGTCCGCGGCTATATCTCTGACGGCGAGTTGGACCTCACCTATCCGCGTCATCTACAGGAAACCGAGGCCGACTAGCCAGCAATGTATTGAGCCCCGTTCACGGTCATCGTCGCACCTGTGATGAAGGCGGCATCTTCACTTGCGAGATAGACGCACATGGAGGCGATTTCCTCGGCCTTGCCGAGGCGGCCGACCGGCACTGTGGCAATGATGCTTTCCAGGACCTTTTCGGGAACCGCGCGGACCATCTCGGTGTCGATATAGCCGGGGCAGACGACATTCACGGTAATCCCTTTCTTGGCACCTTCCTGGGCCAGGGCTTTGGTGAAACCGATGAGGCCGGCCTTGGCGGCGGAATAGTTGACCTGCCCGAACTGACCCTTCTGACCATTGATCGAGGAGATATTGATCACCCGGCCAAAGCCGCGTGTTCGCATGCCTTCCCAGACCTGACGGGTGACATTGAAGGCGGAATCCAGATCGACCGCGATCACCTTGCGCCATTGCTCCTGGCTCATCTTGTGGAACGGCCCGTCCCAGGTAATGCCGGCATTGTTGACGACAATATCGATCGGTCCAAGATCGCGCTCGATCCGGGCTAACCCAGCGCCGACGGCTTCATAATCAGAGACGTCGAACTTGTAGCACTTGACGCCGGTCTCTTGCTCGCAAGCCTTGGCCGCGTCTTCATTGCCACCATAATTTGCGGCAACCTGGTATCCTGCCTGCTTCAACCCTTTGCTGATCGCCAGTCCAATACCGCGCGTACCCCCTGTTACCAGCGCCGTTCTGGACATGATCTTCCCTCCGTATATGCTGCGCAGCATAAAATTTGCTGCAACCGCTCAATCGGATGTAAGCACGTATCTGACAGAAAGCGCAATCGGACTTTCGTCGGTCGAAACGCGAACAGCGACCAGACGTGGGCAGCAGCAAGGACAAAGGCGAATGCCTCAAGAAAGGGCAGGACATGGCTAAATCGAATGGCGCAAGCGATACCGTGATCATCAAGAAGTACGCCAATCGGCGGCTCTATGACACCTCCACTTCATCCTATGTCACGCTCGACCACTTGTCAGAACTGGTCCGCCGGGAAGTTGAGTTTGAAGTGGTCGATGCCAAGACCGGCGAAGACCTGACGCGGCAGGTCTTGACCCAGATCATCTTTGAAAAGGAAAACAAGGGCGAAGGCGCGTTGCCGGTCAACTTCCTGCGCAAGCTGATTGGCTTTTATGGCGGCGGCTCGCAGAGCCTGTTGCCAGCCTGGCTTGAGATGAGCATGAACAGCTTTGCTGAAAGCCAGGAGCGATGGTCCAAGGCGATGGGCAGTGCCAATCCTTTCGCTCTGGTCGAAAAGCAGACCCGCGCCAATATGGAGATGTTCGAGAATGCCGTGCGCATGTTCACGCCGGGTCTCAATGCCCGCAAATCGAAGCGCGGCCAGAAGGGCGGTTCCGACGGATCAGCGAGCGACGAGGCTGTGGAGCTTTTACGGGCCCAAATGGAAGCCATGCAGGAACAGCTGAACGCCCTTTCCCGCAAGCATTAGATTTCAGGTTTAGTTGAGCGGCAGAACGGCGATCACTTTGCCGACATCCTGTTCATGCAGCAAGACGGCGCAGCTGCCCGCGCAGGTGACCTCGAAGCTCTCATCCTTGCCCATCCACAGCCCGAGCGAGTCCGCCTTGGTCACCGGATTGACCATGTCGGTCTGATTGGCGTCACCAGACAGATATTCGACTACGGTGAGCTCGAGCGCATCAGCAGAGTCGCCGAGCACACGTACCTTGTCGCCGTCCCAGGCCAGCATCGGCGCTGCGTCATCGCGGGCATCCAGACGCAAGCTGATATTGCGGCGAATATCCTGCTTGCGCGTGCCCGGACATTCCTTGGCCCCATCATAGAAGGATTGCGGCGTGTACGGCGCGCGCAGGCTGAGACGGTCAGTATAGGCGATCTGACGCTGTTTCGCGACTGGCAGCGCCATCGGGTCCGGCTCGCCGAGATAATCCCAATAATTGACGGCCCAGGTCAGCACGAAAATATCATCGCGCTCGTCGCTGACCTGCTGCATGGTGCGGTGGGCTTTCGGGCAGGCCGGGCAATTCTGATTGGCAAACAGTTCGACCAGAACCGGACGGTCGACTTCGGCCGCCGCTAATCCCAGCGACGAAACAGCAAGCGCAAGAAAGGCGAAGATACGCATCATCAGTGTCTCATAACCGCTTCTTCGCCCCAGGATCAATTCACTAGGCTGTGAGGACTGTGTCAGGCCGCCGCGTTCGCCAGGTTGCGCAGCACATAGTGCAAGATGCCGCCATTGCGATAATAGTCGAGTTCATTGTCCGTATCGATCCGCACCGTCGTGCTGGCGACAAGGGTCGAGCCATCTGCCCGGGTGATCTGGACATCGACTTGCTGGCGCGGCTGGATTTCATTGATGCCTTCAATCGTGACCTGTTCATCACCGGTCAGGCCGAGCGATTGCCAGGTGACGCCATCATTGAATTCCAGTGGCAGCACACCCATGCCGATCAGGTTGGAGCGGTGGATCCGCTCAAATGATCCGGCGACCACCGCCCGCACGCCAAGCAGCACTGTGCCCTTGGCGGCCCAGTCGCGCGACGACCCATTGCCGTATAGCGTGCCAGCAAAGACCACTAGCGGGACCTGCTCATTCATATAGCGCATGGCGGCATCATAAATCGCCATCTGGTCACCGCTCGGGTGATGCACCGTGACCCCGCCTTCGACGCCGGGCACCATCTGGTTCTTGATGCGAATGTTCGCGAACGTGCCGCGCATCATCACTTCATGATTGCCCCGGCGCGAGCCATAGGAGTTGAAATCGAGCACGCTGACCTGATTGGCTTGCAGATATTCCCCGGCCGGGCTGGACGCCTTGATCGCACCGGCAGGCGATATGTGGTCGGTGGTGATCGAGTCGCCGAACAGCGCCAGGACACGGGCCTTGTGGACATCGCCCGGGGCGTCGATTTCACCGGTCATGCCGTCAAAGTAAGGCGGGTTCTGGACATAGGTCGAGCCCATCGGCCAGCCATAGGTCTGACCGCCGCTCACATCGATATCCTGCCATTGCTTGTCGCCCTTGAACACGTCGGCATAGCGCTCAGCAAACATTTGCGGGGTGACGCAGTCGCTCATGATCTCGGCAATCTCATGCGAGCTCGGCCAGATGTCTCTGAGATAGACATCCTTGCCCGCCTCGTCCTGACCCAGCGGATCCGTGGTGAGGTTGATCTTGAGCGAGCCAGCAATGGCATAAGCCACGACCAACGGCGGCGACGCGAGATAATTGGCCTTGATGTCCGGACCGATGCGGCCCTCGAAATTGCGATTGCCAGACAGGACCGAGCACGACACCAGGTCGCCATCCGCGATGGCTTTGGCAATTTCGGGCTGGAGCGGGCCGGAATTACCGATACAGGTGGTGCAGCCATATCCGACCAGATTGAAGCCCAGCGAATCCAGGTCCTTGGTCAGATCCGCCTTGTCGAGATAATCGGTCACGACTTGTGAGCCTGGCGCAAACGAGGTTTTCACCCACGGCTTGCGGCTGAGGCCAAGCGCGGCCGCCTTGCGCGCGACAAGACCAGCCGCGATCAGCACGCTCGGATTGGATGTGTTGGTGCAAGAGGTAATCGCCGCAATGAACACATCGCCATGCGTGACCGAATAGTCCTCGCCGTCGACTTGCACCGTCGTCGCATCATCCGCGGCGGTGCCAAACTCCTTGACCATGGCCTCGGCGAACCGGGTGTCGGCCTCGGACAATAGCACCTGGTCCTGCGGACGCTTGGGTCCGGAAAGGCTCGGCACCACGGTTGAAAGATCGAGCTCGATCGTATCAGTGAAGACCGGATCCGCCATTTCCGGGCGCCAATAGCCCTGGGCCTTGGCATAAGCCTCGACCAGCGCAATCCGATCCGCGTCGCGGCCCGTATTGGTCAGGTATTTGATCGTGTCATGATCGACCGGGAAGAAGGCACAGGTCGACCCGAATTCGGGCGACATGTTGGACAGCGTCGCCTGGTCTTCAAGTGTCAGGTTGGACAGGCCGGGTCCGAAGAATTCAGTGAACTTCGCCACCACGCCATAATCGCGCATCATCTTGGTAACGGTCAGCACCAGATCGGTTGCGGTGGCACCTTCGGGCAATTTACCGGTCAGTTTGAAGCCGATCACTTCCGGAATCAGCATCGAGACGGGTTGCCCGAGCATCGCCGCCTCAGCCTCGATTCCGCCCACGCCCCAACCGAGGACAGACAGGCCATTGATCATCGTCGTGTGCGAATCGGTGCCGACGCACGTGTCCGGATAAGCGACGGTTTCGCCTTCAACCTCTTTGGTCCAGACGGTCTGTCCAAGATATTCCAGATTGACCTGGTGGCAGATGCCAGTGCCAGGCGGCACAACCCGGAAATTCTCGAACGCGGAGGCGCCCCAGCGCAGGAATTCATAGCGTTCCTTGTTGCGCTCATATTCAATCTCGACATTCTGCTTGAAACTGCTCGGCCCGGCAAAATGGTCGACCATGACAGAATGGTCGATGACCAGGTCGACCGGCACTTGCGGGTTGATCGCTGCGGCGCTGGCGCCGAGCTTTTCGGCGGCATCGCGCATCGCCGCCAGGTCGACGACTGCCGGCACGCCGGTAAAGTCCTGCATCAACACCCGGGCCGGACGGTAAGCGATTTCTTGCGTGACCTTGCCGCCTTTGTCGATCCAGGTCTTGAACGCGGTGATATCATCCCTGGTGACCGTGGTGCCATCCTCATTGCGAAGCATGTTCTCGAGCAGGACTTTCAAACAGGCCGGGAGTTTTGACACATCCCCGAGGCCGTTTTCAGCTGCGGCATCGAGGGAGTAGTAAGTATAAGCCTTACCGTTTACGGTAAGCGTCTGGCGGGCCTTGAAACTGTCGAGGGAAGGCATGGGCGATCGGACCTCTCTTTTATGCATGAAGACAAGCATGTCCGCACAGCGTCGCGCGGCTTGCTCAAGTCCTATATTGGCTGCGGATAAGACGCAATCAACCGACGATCCGGCACCCGGATCAGATGGCGCGACGGGAGATCATATTTGAGCGATCCAGTGCTGATTGAAGGCCGCGGCCTGGGCGCGGTGCGCGGCGAACGTGTGCTGTTTCGAGACGTCTCGATCACGGCGGCCGCCGGCGAGCTGATCCTGCTACGCGGCGCCAATGGCTCGGGGAAAACCACGTTATTGCGGCAATTGGCAGGGCTGTCAGAGCCGCAGGCTGGGACGATCGAGCATTCGGCCACGCATCACTGGATCGGGCACACAAATGGCCTGAAAGCGCATGAAACCCCGCGCAGTCACTTGCGGCACTGGGCCCATGTCTGGGGCAGCGACGGCAACATTGCCGCGATCCTCGCCGATTTGGGCATGACCCGCCCGGCCGACGTACCGTGCCGGATGCTCTCGGCTGGCCAGAAACGGCGCACCGCGCTCGCCCGGCTGCAATTGCAGGCGCGCAAGCTGTGGCTGTTGGATGAACCGTTCAATGCGCTCGACACCGACGGCCAAACGCATCTCGCGCACATGATCGAAACCCATCGCGCCGGCGGCGGGGCGGTGATTGCCGCACTGCATGGCGCTGCCCCGGTTGCGGCGACGCGGGAGGTGGTGTTGTGACTGAAGATCGTCATCGCAGACGATATCGACGGCGCCGAAAGTCTGGAGATACCAACTCACTGCAAGCGCGTGCACCGATGGATGTGAACCCACACCTGCGCGAGCCACCTCACACACCGGAGCAAGAAAGTCGCGCCTTCAGAGTGGATCGGATCAGTGGCATAGTTTTGAGTCTCTTGGCTGTCGCGTGGCTCCTGACGCGACGCACACAGTCACTTGAATGGATCGCGCCTTATCTGTTTGGCGCGCTCTGTCTCTCGTTCGGCAGCTTCGGCGCACTTTCTCTTTGGGCCAACCGCAGAAAGATCCAGCGCGCGATCGAAGATTCGGACTTT
The DNA here is from genome assembly GCA_965212615.1 of Henriciella sp. GTDB lineage: Bacteria > Pseudomonadota > Alphaproteobacteria > Caulobacterales > Hyphomonadaceae > Henriciella. Next base: position 2,552,605 of record OZ243114.1, on the reverse strand, counting down.
TTCTAATGCCTTCATCCCCCTCCCCGCTCTTCTCCGCCTTCCGCGCCTCGCTTTCAGAAGCCTGGGCCTCTGGCGCAGGCCTGTTGCTGCCGCTCGGATTCTTCGCCGGAACCGCGACGCTGGTGCCGTTCACACTCGGATCCGAAGCCGAGCTTCTCAGCCGGGTCGGGCCGGGGATTCTCTGGCTGGCCCTGGCCCTGTCCTCAATGGTCACCCTGGAACGCGTGTTTCAGGCTGATTTACAGGATGGAGCGCTCGACATCTGGCTCCAGGATACCGGTTCCATCTCCCTCATCGCAGCGGTCAAGACCCTCACCCACTGGCTCGTCTCCGGCTTTCCACTGGTATTGCTGACACCGCTGATCGGGTTCATGCTCGGCGTGCCGACTGAGAAGATGGTGCCCGCCATGCTTGGCTATGCCATGGGCGGACTGGTCTTCTTCTTGTGGGGCGGTGTGGCAGCGGCGCTGTCGGCCAGCGTCGCGCGCGCCGGTCTGCTGATCGCCCTGATTGCGCTGCCGCTATACGTGCCAGCCCTGATCTTTGGCGTGCAGATGGTTGAGGCCGGCATAGGCAGTTCGAGCTTCCTGTTCCTCTCAGCCTGTACGCTGTTTGCCCTTGGTGTCGCACCTGCTGCCATGGGCGCTGCTTTGCGGTTGGCGGCAGAGTAGAGGAGCGCTATTTGTCCAGCATGTTATCCTATCTCGCCAACCCCCTCCGCTTCATGCGGTTTTCGCGCCTCGCCGTGCCGATCTGTTTTGCTCTCGGCGCCGCCATGATTGGCTGGAGCCTGTATAATGGCCTGCTCATCGTCCCGTCAGACGAGAGACAAGGCGGTGATCTGATGCGCGCCATGTTCACGCATGTGCCGTCCGCCTGGCTGTGCATGGGGCTTTATGCAGCCCTCGCAGGGGCGAGTTTCGTCTGGTATATCTGGCGCCACGAACTGGCAGATGTCGCCGCCCGGGCGATCGCACCGATCGGGGCAGGATATACGGCGCTGTGTTTCGTCACCGGATCGATCTGGGGCCAGAAAGGCTGGGGCGCGGGCTGGCATAATCTCATTCTCGGCGATAGCCGGCTGATGTCGGTCCTGGTCCTGTTCTTCCTGTTCCTCGGTTATATCGCGCTGCGCGCCGCGCTTGAGACACGCCAGAAGGCGGCGCGCGCCGCCGCCATTCTGGCCATGGTCGGGATCGTCAATGTGCCGATCATCAAGGTCTCGGTCGATATGTGGCAGACCACCACCATTCACCAGCCCTCCAGCGTCCTCAGCATTGCCAGCCCGGAGCCGCGCGAAGCAGATGCAGGGATGAACCCGGTCTATTTGCAACAGCTGCTCTGGGGCTTTGGCGGTCACACGCTGCTCGCGGCCGCGATGATCATGATGCTGATGCGGTCCGAGGTCTATTCCCAGCAGGCCGACCGGCAGCTGGCACTGAAACTGGAAGGAAGCTAGCCATGCCTGACTTCGGAGATGACGCCGCTTATGTCTGGTCGATCACGATTCTTGGCCTGGTCGTGCCGGTGCTGATGGCCGGGCTCAGCCTGTTGCGTGTACATATGTCGAAAGCGCGCCTGGACCGGCTGAAGCAAGAAGACGACGTCTGAGCGTCTATTTCTTCTTCTTCTTCTTTTTCTTTTTCTTCTTCTTGGATTTGCGCAGCTCTTCCTCATCATCCTCATAGTCACCCGAGATGACAGACAAGGACAGCAACAGGCTCTCACGGCGAGATTTTCGCAGCTCTTCGGTCAGGACCTCATCGGCCGCCATCACATCCGGCGCTGCGCCTTCAAACGCGGCACGCCCGGCCTCGGTCAGCGAGACTGCCTTGGCCCGGGCATCCTCTTTGGATTTCACCCGCTGCACCAGGCCGGTCTTTTCCATGCGTGAGACCATGTCAGCCAGGGTCGAGCGATCTATGCCGGTCACGTCAACCAAGCTGGACTGGCTCTGGCCATCATCATCATTGAGCGCGGCAAGCACAGCGAATTGCCGGATGGTCAGGCCCTTGTCGGCGAGCGCGGCGGCAGATTCATTCACCGCAGCCTGCTGCGCGCGATGCAATAAGTGGGTCACAGAACGCGCCAGCGTAAATTCGCTACTCGTCTCTTGCTTGCTCATCACCGCCGCCTTAGTTCCTGTTTCAGCCCCTACTGCACTGTAAAAGCAAACTTACCGTATGCAGATCAATCGAATTCTCCCATAAAGCGAGAGGCTGACAGAAAAATGACAGTCAAAGCGAGCCCCGATTTTGCCCTGGAAATCCCGCCAGGCGATGACAAGCAGCGCCGGGTCTGTCAGCGCTGCGATTTCATCGATTATCAAAACCCGAAAATCGTCGCCGGCGCGGTGGTCCTGAAAGGCGACAAGATATTGCTCTGTAAACGTGCAATTGAACCGCGCAAGGGATTCTGGACCTTGCCGGCCGGGTTCATGGAGCTCGGCGAATCTGTCGAAGAAGCGGCCAAGCGCGAAGCTCAGGAAGAAGCCCTCGCGGACATAGAGATTGATCGCCTGCTGGCAGTCTATTCGGTGCCGCGCATCGGGCAGGTTCAGGTCATGTTTCGCGCCCATCTGAAAGGCGATTTCGGGGTCGGCCCGGAAAGCCAGGAGGTGAAACTGGTCGAATGGAAGGACATTCCCTGGTCTGAGCTGTCATTTCCGACCGTGGTCTGGGCACTGACGCATTATGCCGAAACCCGCGATCAGGCCGCCTTTGCGCCATTCGCCAATCCGCCTGGAACCGACGGTCTGACGCGCTAGGCCGCCTTCGGCTCGCGCAGGTGTTTGAGCGTGTAAGGGACATTGGCAGCGCCGAAGATGAAGGTAATGACCATATTGCCGAGCTTCCAATTGGCCCACACGTCTTCAGCGTCTCGCGCGCCGAAAGTCAGGCCCAGGAAATCATATGTCCCGGCCGGCGCAACCGTGGCGCCAAGAACCTTGAGCGGTTGTTCAAACCCAGGCGCAAAATAGCGCCACAGGAATTCATTCCAGACGGCCATAGCAACGAAGAACAAGCCCCACCGAATGGCCAGAGTCCGCCAAGCGAAGTCTGGAAGATCGAACACTTTCTCGAACATCACCTTCCAGATATTGTGTCCCATGGCGAGGCTGCCAAAAATGACGCTGGCCAGGAAAAGCTGCTGAATCGTCGGCTTGATGAACAAGAAGGATTTTTCCTGCAGCACAATCCCGAGCAAGCCGAATCCGCCGACAATCGAAGCCGTGAAGACCAGGAAAAGTGGAACGTCCTCGCCGCGTCGCAGATAATTGGCGACGGCCCACAGCGTCGCAATGATCAGCACCCCGGTCGCCCAGTACAGAGCCGTATCGGGATTTGCCCAGGTGTCATTGAGCGTGACCCGGCGCATCACATTGTAGACAAGGATGAACCCGATCACCGGGACAAGGTCAGCCCAAATCTGGTTCGCCTTGTCGGCGGCGGTGCCAAGGTCGTTATTCTGTTCGGTCATATATCAGTTTACGCAAAAGCGCGTCCTTTGGATGCCACTCCCGCTCACAAAGCCGCGTGCGCGGTCAGCGTCAAGGCGCAAACTCCAGCATCATCAGGCCGACCGCCAGCACCGAGGCTGCCAACACCCGGCGCGGACCAAAGGCTTCCTTCAAAAAGACTGCGCCAAATATCGCCCCGAACACGACGGAGGTCTCGCGAATGGCGGTGACATTGGCCGCCTCGGACAGCGTGAACGCCCACAAGGCGGCGCCATAAGAGACCGTCCCCAGCAGGCCGCCAATCGTCCCGTCGCGGATTTGCGGCGCGATATTCGCCCAGACCCGGCCGCGGCGAATCCAGAACATCGCCGCCGTGATGCCAATCCAGTCGAGCAGGAAAAGCCAGACAACAAAGGTGAACACGGTTTTCGCATCCGCTGCCAGACGAGTGCCATTCGCATCGGCGACGGAATAGAAGGCAATCCCGAGCGCAGTCACCACCGCCCAGAACAGCGCTGCCTGTTTGAGGGGCGGATGTTTCACACCCTTCTGTTCCGGCATCGCGAACACGATCAGCGCCGCTGTGGCGATTAACAGACCGGCCCAGCCAAGCGGGCTTGGGCTTTCGTTCAAGGCGACGGTGGCAGTGATCGCCGTGAGCAGCGGCGCCAACCCTCGCATGACCGGGAAGACCAAAGACAGGTCGCCGCGATGCAACGCCCGGATCATGGCGAACTGGTAAAACCAGTGGACCACGACTGAAACCCCGAGCGCGCCCCAAACAGTCGGCGTTGGCAATGGCACAAACGGGATGAAGGGCACGACGCTGAGCGCCATGGCGATCGAAACGATCATCCGCGTCGAGAGCACATCGCCGCCGCGTTTCACAAACAGGTTTGTCGCCGCGACTGTGATGGCGGACAACAGGCACAGGAAGATCGGAAACGCGCTCGAACTCATCCCGCCGCCTCGCGCATCGGCGGCAGGGAAGTCAAGTTCTAGCCGCTATGCTAAAGCGCCGCTTCGACGGCGGTGACCTCTGGAACATAGGCTTTGAGCATGTTCTCAATGCCTTGTTTGAGCGTGAAGGTCGAGGAAGGGCAGCCGGCGCAGGCGCCGCGCATCGACAGGTGGACAATGCCGGAGTCCGGCTCGAATCGATGGAAAATGATATCGCCGCCATCCTGGGCCACAGCTGGACGCACGCGAGTCTCGATCAGTTCGATGATCTCGCCAACGATTTCTGCGGTTTCGCCTTCATAATCATCTGCCGAGCCGCCCGCCCTGTCCGTCGGCATGGCCGCTGCGTCGGTCGCCATCACTGGCAGGCCTGCAACGAAATGATCCATGATCGCCGCCAGCGCCATCGGACGGACATGTTTCCAATCGGAGTCCGGATCCTTGGTGAGGGAAATGAAATCATTGCCCAGGAACACGCGAATGACGCCCTGTACACTGAACAAACCTTGCGCCAGCGGGCTGGTGCCGGCCTCTTCGACAGAGGCAAAATCATACGGCCCGGTGCCGCCTGTGACCGGCTGGCCCGGCAGGAATTTCAAAGTATCCGGATTGGGAGTGGGTTCAGTTTGAATAAACATGGGGCCGCACCGGCCTTTCATTCCGCCTAGATCAGCCCCTTAAATGAGCCAAATGCGCGGAATTTCAAGATCGCCGACTGTCGATCTATTCCGACGCGGCGGCTTCGGCGACCGCCATGGTTTCGGCTTCCTGGGCTTGCAGCACGGCAATGAAGTCAGCCGTCGCTGTTTCGATCTCGGTCAAATAATACATCATCGCGGCCGGATGGTCGGCCAGGATCGACCCGGTGCCAGCCTGACTGGAAACAAACATCGGGTTGAACGTCGCCGCCCGGCGCCACGCAAACAAGGCGCGATCCCGCGCCTCGGCGGCAGCGCGGGTGCGCACCAATTCCGGTTCCTGGATCAGCGACGACATGATCAATTGTGAGGCGACCTGGGCATAAGCGCGCGTCTTGTAAATCGCTTCAATGTCGGCACGCGAGGCTGGCCAGGCTTCGGCCCGATCGACATGTGTCCGCAGGCGGGCCTGGGACTCGGCGGCCCAGCCTTTGTAGAGGTTCAGCTCATCGACCATGATGCCCAGCCCTTTCGGCTGCGCCGCCAGGCCGCGTGACAGCCGGCCTTCATAGCTTTGCAGCGCTTCGGCCGCCGCGTTCAGGCGCGGCACAGCCTCGGCTTCTTGCGAGGGCACAAGCAGGCGCGCCGCGGCCAGAAGATCTGAATCCGGCGCCCCTTGTTCGCGCGAAGCATGGTCTGAAGCGAGCAGGGCAAATTCCGACAGCGCGCCGGTAATGCCCTCTTGCCAGGCCGGCAGCGCCGTGAGGCGCGCTTGCGGGTGCCACCAGGCGCGATCTGCAGCCCAACCGGCAACTGTCAGCTCGCGCCCGAGCAGGGTCATCGCTGTCCCGGTATCATTGGAATACCATGGCGCAGCTGAAGACAGGACGACCGCGCTTGAATCGACCTTGTGGCCGAGCACAGTCATTGCTGGATAGCCACCGACCAGAACCAGAACCAGCCCGAGCTTGGCAGTTCCGACAATGCGGCGCCAGAAACGCCCGAGGGCGGCCGCCAACGGGCTCGGCTCGGCATCATCGAGATAGGCCTCAGAAATATCCGCCCCCAACAAGGTGACGACTGGCTTGCCATCATCATTGTGGGCTTCGATGTATTCTACGGGGAGCTTTTCAGCCGCTGTCATTGGTACTTCACTCGCAACATGTGTTGATGGAGCCACATGACGCAATAACTGCGCCGTTTACAAGTGTTTAAGACTTAAAGTTTGGCAAGAGTAAGTCCGTGCGCTGAATTTGTGCAGGAATCTGTCGCGGAAATTACAGTTAACGACTATTCGACAATGTCGATATCATCCGGAAATGCGGGAAAACTTGCGATCGCGACTGTATCATCTTCAACCAGCTCGCCGCGGCCGTCTTCACGGCGCTCATAGGCAGAAACGAGCGACATGTAAGGCGGGACGTGAATGATCCCTTCGCCTTCAATCGGCGCCTTGATCTCGAAATGCAGGTGGAAGGTGGTCGGGGTGCCGCCAAAGTCGTTGGAGACAAAGCCCAGCGTGTCGCCAGCGCTGACCGTGTCCAGGGCGGACACGCGCAGACGGCGCATATTCAGGTGAAGATAGGAATAGATGTTTCCGGTCTCGGTGCCTTTCAACTGCACCGAATAGGTGCCGATATGCTGAATGATGCCATCTTCGACTGCGATCACTTCATGCAGGCCGCGATCGCGGGCCGCCTGCGAACGCAGGGCATTACAGTCGGTGGCGCTGCCAACTCGAATGTCCTGTCCCTGATGGACCTTGTTGGTCGGGCACATCGGCGTATTGCGGGTTGAGCTACGCTTTTCGCAGAAATTGTCCCGCCACGGAATATCGTAATTGGCTGGATCGCACTGGTCGCCGCCAACTGCGCCGCCGAGGCGGTAGACCATGGATTGCGGCCAGGTCGGCGCTGTCTTGATCGAGAACTGCATGTCCGGGGCATAGACCGTATCATCGCCGAGGCCTGAGCCGGTGCCGGGAATCAAGTCGCCTGGCGCGTAATATTGAAACATGATCGGCAAGGGCGGTGGCGGAGAGACCGGAGGCTCGGCATCCGGTGCGTCAGCATCCGGGTCTTGAGGGTCTGGATCGTCCGTCGGCGCGGGGTCTGTGTCGACGGGTTCGACAGGATCATCCGTCGCGTCGGCCGGATCGGGATCAGATGCGTCACCGGGATCTGCATTTGGATCAGCAGGTGCAGGATCTGAGTCGGTTGCATCACCCGGCGCTGCGTCAGGGTCTGCCGGATCCGTCTCACCATTTACCGGGTCTTCGCCCCAGGGATCGTCTACCGGTTCAGTCGGCGGCGGCGGCCCGGGCGCACCATCCGGGATATGAGGTCGCGGCTCTGGCTCTGCGCCGCCCGGCACGCGAACGATATCGCAGGCCGACAAGGCCAGCGCTGATACGGCCATCAGCCCCCAAAATCTGGTTTTCATCGTGTCCCCGCAATCAGTAGTTTCTCTACTTCGGCCACAGCCTCTTCCTCACTTACACAGCTGCCTTTTACAGCCGTTGCTGGATCCTTGCACATGAACTCGACCAGGTAAGACGCGCCATAACGGCTGAACGAGACTTGCGCCCCGGTCATGGTTTCTTCGAATCGCAAAGGGGAGTCCGTCGCTGTTCCTTGAGATCCTGCGCGCACCACCAGACGGTCCGTACCATTGATGATCATGTCATAGATCTCGCCCTTGCGGACAGCGAAATAACCATCGGCAGTAGGACGGAAATCAAGACTGCTCTCCCCCGTCGATGCGATGGTAACCGGCTCATCCGGCAACAGGACAGGCACCACAGGCGAGCCGACGCTGGCCACTTGAACCATGCCCGTATCATCGGAATCGCGAGAGGCGAAATCCGCCCGCGCCTGGTTCCAGTCAATCGTCGCCGTTTTGGTCTCCGCTGTGCGGCCGACCGTCGCCACTTGCGCGGGCTCGGACTCTGGCGCCGTTTCGGTCGCTTGTTCCGTCAGCTCTGCCGCAGGCGGCGGCGTCTCTTTCTCGGCTGATGGTAATTGGACGAACGGTTCGCAAGCTGTCAGCAAGACGCCGCAAACGGCTGGTAGGATCAGAGCGCGCATGGCTTACTTCCCTTCATAGGTCGACGCGATCGAGTCGACTTCGGCATAAGCGAGATTATCAATTGTTTCGAGCGCAGCAATCACATCTGAAGCCGAGCGCCCGGCCGGGTCGCCTTTTGGCAGGGCCAGGATCAATTCTCCGGAATAGCTGGCGCGGACCAATTGCAAGCCTTGCAATTGCGGATGCCGCGATGCCCATTCATTAAACGATGCGCGCGTCCCGGCCTCGTCGCGTCGGAAATTGCGGCAAACCTGTTCAAGCTCCGGTTCATCATTGAAGCGGACAATAAAGGTCGCCGCTGGCGCCAGCACCGGAGTCGACTGGGCCTGCGCCAGCTGCGCCGCCTCGATCTGGCTTTTGGTCCATGGCGGGAAAAAGGTGAGAGAATCCGCGGTTTGCGTGAATGCCATACAGCCGGTCAGACTGAGCATGCATAACAACGCGGCGAGCCCCATATGGCCGCCATAATGCGGCAAGTTTTCCATTCTCTCCATCAGATACCCCTCTCCCATCAATCTCCCAGTGTGACATCTGCCAGATTAAGCAGACCTGAACCGCATGGCCGTAGGCACATATCCGGATCATCCAGCGTTGGAACGGCGCCCGGAAACTGCGCGCAAAGCCCCGTGCACTGGTTCTCCGGGATCGCGCGCACGCCAGACAAAAGCGTCGAGACCAGCTGGTCAGAGCTCAGGTCCGGACGTTTAGACTTGATCAGGGCGAGCGCCGCCGCAACGTGCGGGCTGGCCATGCTGGTGCCTTGCTCATAGGCGTAGTAACAGGTCGATACGGCATCGCCGGTCAGCGGATCTGCGCAATTTTCCGCAGTCTTGGTCGACAGCACGCCATCAGGATTGCCATCGCCATCATCATCGCGGGTAAGGTCCCCGCCTGGCGCCAGCACATCCACAGCTGAGCCGTAATTGGAATATGGCGCCAGATAGCCGCGCGCATCACCGCCGGCCACAGTCACCACATTCTGGCATCCGGCGGGCGCGAAAAACTCGGTCGGTACGCTCTTATTGCCAGCCGCCACAACCACGACCACGCCTTGCTCGGTGACCGAATTGATCGCGTCCTGCATCGAGGCCGGGCAGGTCTTGAACAGACCCAGCGAAAGATTGATGATATCTGCCGGATTCTCATTCCAGACTTCTTCGCCCAGCGCGTTGAATTCCGGGATCGTGCCTGCGGCCCAGCGGATGGCATCATTGATGTCAGACAGTTTGCCACCGCATTTGCCGAGCGCCCGCACCGGAACCACTTTGACATTCCAGGCGCCGCCAGCAACGCCATCTGCATTATTCGTCGCCGCGGCGCCAATGATGCCGGCGACATGCGTGCCATGATAGGTGTTCGACAGCACCCCAGCTTCCGGACAGACATCGCCGGGGTCATTCGGATCCGCGTCGCGACCATTGCCATCATTGGCGACATCGAGATCGCTGACCATGTCCCAGCCAGCAACAACATTGACCGAATCCTGAATGTCCGGATGATCCATTTGCAGGCCGGTATCGACCACAGCAACGACGACATCAGAGGAACCCTGGCTGTCCTGGTCGGTCCAGAAATCAACAAAGCCAGCACCGCCTGCCGATTCGCCATCACCTGTGCCTTGGCTCTTATAATGCCATTGTAGCCCGAACAGCGGATCATTAGGTGTGATCAGGGACGGGGTGTCTTCGCCGCCTGGAAGGCGGATCATCTGGTGTTCGTAGAGCCAGTCTTTCTCGACATATTCAAACTCGCCTGAAGCCTTCAAATCCTCGATCACGCATTCCATCGCCACCAGTGGGTTGGTGTCGTTCTGTTGCGCAGCAACCTCGTCACACTCGACCCCATTCTCCAGCGCGATGCGGCCTTGCTGCAGGATCGCCTCGTTGAAACTGGTCGGATTGAGCGCATCAGAGCCAATCTCGATCACCATCTGGCCGGACCGCGAACGCTGAATACTCGCAGCGACCTTATATTTGGTCGCGGCCTGAATCATCCGCTCTTCGGCCACCAATTGGCGCTGCAGGGCAGCGTTCGGCTGAATCAAGGCGCGCTGGGCGACTTTTGGGTCGAGCTTGGGCAGCTGCGCCATCCGCTCTTCCGGTGTGGCCGGCAGCTGGAGCGCCAGGGAGCGCGAGCGCACGACGGGCTCACGAGTGATCCCGCGCTCATAGCGCTTCTGATCTACAGTGTCCTTCAAGGGCGCGCGCGTCAGTGCCTTCTGATTGGGGCGGACCACGCCGGATTGCGTGCGCGATTCAGGGTCGACCACAGTGATCGAGCGCGCCTTGGATTGCGGCAGCTCGATGCGGCGGATGACATCTGGATCCTCGACCGCCCGGTCCAGGGTTTCCTGATCAGGCACGATAATCTTGGCTTCGGCCTGATCATCCACCACCACATCAAGTGCCATTTCCGGCTCTGCCATGACCGCCGACAGCTCTACGGATTCCGGCAGCGCGGCAGGTTTGGCGACAATTGACCCAATCACGAAACGGGCGCGTTCATCGCCGCGCGCATTCGTCGTCGAGCGTTCGAGAATGGTCCCGGCAAAGGCCCGGGCCTCGACCGGCACGGCCGCATATCTCGCGGACTCAGAATTGGTCACATCCTCACCGCCGAGCTGGCCGAGAACCGCCTCGCCGAGATTGCCGGCCCGGTCGATCCGCTCTTGCTGGCGATCACAGGCGGCCAGTCCGATCAATGTCAGCGCAGTCGCTGTGAGTGCGGCGTGTTTTACCCATTTCGCTGTTCTAGCCATGGAATTCGTCCCCTAATCTACACGGTGGATCGGGCGTACCTTAACCATATGTCAATCTCATGGCGAGCGAAATCAGTCGAGGGCGCCAAGCGCCTTGCCAACCACCTGACCGGCCGCCTCGATCGCCTTGCGCGCGGGTTTGGAAACAGCCGTCATATTCATGAATCCGTGGACCATGCCAGCATGCTCTTTCATCGTCACCGGCACCCCATGCGCGGCAAGTTTCGAGGCATAGGCCTTGCCTTCATCCTTCAAGGGGTCCCAGCCGCACAACACCATATGCGTCGGGGCCAGCCCGGCAAAATCATCATCTGGCGCAAACAGCGGCGATACGCGCGGGTCCATCCGGTCGGTTTTTTTCGACACATAGGCATCGCGGAAATAGTCGAACAGATTCGGCGAAATGAAAAAGCCGCTCTCCTGGAACGTCATCTTCTTGGCGCGAATGTCGGCAAATTGCACGAGCGGATAGAGCAGCAATTGGAAGGCCGGCATCAGGCTGCCATTACGCCCGGTCTCTTGCGCAATGAAGGCCGACAGGTTGCCGCCCGCGCTATCGCCGGCGACGGCGATCCGGTCAGGATCGAAGCCAAGTATGTTCTGACGATCCGTGGCCCAGTTCCAAGCTGCCAGGGCGTCTTCATGCGCGGTCGGGAAGCGATGTTCTGGCGCCAGTCGGTAATCCACCGACAGAACCCGGCAGCGCGAGCTTGCAGCAAGACGCCGGCAAATCACATCATGGGTGTCGAGATCACCGAGCACGAACCCGCCGCCATGAAAGAAGACAATGGCCGGCGCTGGCGCAATACCGGCGGCCAGCGGCACATAGAGCCGCGCTTTTAACGGCCCGTCTGCGCCGTCGACCACCAGGTTGGACATTTCCGCAAGGTCCGGCAGGTCACGCTCGACCGAGCGGCTGGCGCGGTAAAAGGCATTGCGCAGGCCTTCCGTCGAGCCTTTCCAGTCCATGCTGGAAAAGTCCGGCATCTTGAGCTTGTCCATAAAGGATTTCAGGGGGTCATCTATTGCCATGGCGCGACCATAGGGCGGAAGCCATGGCGACATAAAGGCAGAATTCGCGGCGACGTCAAAAACCTATCCGATGAAGAAATAATCATTCACCCGGTACATCACATAAGGTGTGTTTCCGATCATGATTTCAGGCATCAGGTCGGCCCAGATGCGGCCGCGGACCTCTTCCGGCAAGCGGCCCGAGACGGTCTCGACAGCGATGCCGAGGTCACAGACATCGATACCGCTCACCACTTCCTGCATCCTCGCATAAGAGGTGCCTTCGGCATTCGCGAACGCGGCGATTTGCAATCCAAGCGCCCATTGCTCTGAGCCAAGTGCCAGGCCTTCCTGCTGCAATACGGCCTCGTCGCCAAAGCCAGGCCGGCCATAATGGACGGGCTTGACCTGGCCGCGCCGCGCCGCGGTCAGGATCGTTGTCATCCACCCCATGGCCCAGTCATATTGGGGGCTGGCATAGGGAAATTCGGCGAGCAGAGAGGGCACCAGATCGGCCTCATTCTGGGCCAGGAAACCGGCAATCGTCGCGCCTTCGCACCAGCGACTGTCTGCGGCCTTGAGCTGCTCGAGACCATCGGCAAGCTCCGCCACCACGGCTTGGTATTGACCGCTGCCAGCAGCTTTCACCGCGCCCGCCTGGGCCTGGAACTGCGCAAACAGCGCCTCAAGCACGATTTCCGATACACGCTGCGCATCAGCGCCATCGGCAATCGCCCGCTGGGTGATGGTGTCGAGCTGTGCGAAGGTTTCGGGCGACGCGGCTTTAAGCGCATCAACCGCCTCTTGCGTCGGCGGGTCTGTGAGCACCTGAAACAGGCCCTCGGGCAATTCAGCAACCGGATCTGCAGGACCCGGCGCCTTTGGCGTCCCCAGAACAAACAGGCCCGCAAACCCCAGCGTCACTGCGCCGAGCACGATGAAGCCGAGCTTCAGACCGGGCGTATGAGGCTGCGCGGATGCCATCGCCCGCCCCTAGAGCTGCACAACTTTAGGCGGCGGCGCCTCGACAAACAGGCTGGCGACGAGATCGCTGCGACAATCCTGGGTCAGGCGCTGATTGACGTATCCCTTGTCAGTGATCTCGCCTTTGTCGACGCTGGGCGGTTCGGTCATGACCAGAAAGCGTTTGATGCGCCGAGATGACCCGGGTTCAGCCGCGTTGAAGGCGGCAACCTTCGCGGCGAGATCCTGGTTCAGCTGCGTGAATGCGGCCATCTGATCACCGCCAGCGGATTTGACATAATCCTCGAAGGCGGCGGGCGACGGCCAGAACATGGCGCCGATGAAATCCTTGTCCTGCCCGCAAATCACCGCGTCAAAGACCAAAGGGGAACAGGCAGCGACAAGATCCGGGCGCAGCACCCCGACACTGACCCATGTGCCGGAAGAGAGTTTGAAGTCCTCGCCGACCCGGCCATCAAAGATGATGCCCTTGTTCGGGTCGTTTTCATCAACGAGCTTGGCCGCATCGCCGAGGCAGTAAAAGCCTTCTTCGTCAAAGACATCGGCATTCTTGCCTGGCAGGTTATGATAGCCGGGCATCACGGTATCGCCTTTGACCCGGACTTCCAGCTTGCCCATGGTCGGCACCAGTTTCAGGGTAAGGCCTGGCAATGGTAGCCCGATCAGGCCGACGCGCTCGACCTCCCAATGCACCACGGTAATGCCTTGTGTCTCGGTTGCGCCATACATGGTGATGATGGGAATGCGCCGGCCCGTGGCCTTGATCGCGAGCGCCTGGATGCGGTCATACAGGTCATCCGACAAGGTTGCGCCGCCATAGCCAATCGAGCGCATATTGGCGAAAAAGGCCTGCAGCAGCGCGTCATCCTCTTCCATGGCCTCAGCCAGCATGGCAAGGGCAATCGGGGCGCTGCCGAAGGTTGATGGCTTGCAGTCGAGCACATTGCGAATGGTCTCGCCAAACAGAGCCGGGATCGGCTTGCCGCCATCGATCCAGAAGGTCGCCCCGGTCCAGAGCGCCCCATTGAAGTTCACATTCGAGCCTGAAATGTGGTTCCAGGGCAACCAGTCGAGGAAATGGTCGACTTGCTCAGGATCATATTCAGGATCGCGCGCATCATCACGCAGGCCTTCCATGCCGGCAATCATCGAACACATCGCGCCCTGCGTTGTCGGCACCGGCTTCGGCATCCCGGTCGAGCCGGACGTGAACAGATACTTGCCGATGGAACTGTCGTTCAGCGTCTCCAGAGCCGCGTCGACCGCTGGCGTGACCGCGGTGTCGAGCAAGCCTTGATAAGACACTGCGCCATTGGCCCCATCTGCTGTCACAAGGGTACAGCCATGCTCACCCAGCGCATTGATGGCCGGCTCGAAGGGCGGCAGCTGCGCCGCAAAGATGACTTTCGGCTGCACCGCTCCGAAACAGTGTTTGAGCTTGGCAAAGTCGGTCGACATCAAGGAATAAGGCACCGAGATCGGGGCCGCCGGTGCGCCGATGGTCATTGCGGCCATCATCACCAGCGCTGTTTCGATCGAATTGCCAGAGAGGATCATCACCGGCGCATCCGGGCCTGCGCCCATGTCGAGAAAGGCCTGGGCCAGCGCGCGCGTGCGCTGGTGCCCTTCGCCATACGTGATCGCTTGCCATTCATCGGTCTCGGGATGGCGCTGTTTCAGCCAGTCGCGCTCGGGATGCATGTCTGCGCGCATCGCCAGCGCGTGGGGAATCGAGCGCGGACGCTCGCCAGCTGCGTGGCGCTGTTTCAGATAGACGGTGCCATCAGGCCCGCGAACACAGTCAATGTCCGGCGGCTTTTGCGCAAGCGGGCGGAATGGCGGCAGGCTGGCAGCGTCTGGCAAGGTCATATCCTCAATGTCTGATGATGTTTCAACCTAACCTAGCAAGCTGCCCGCCGGCGCCAAGGGGGCCGCGACGGAATCCTGAGTCTTGACACTTTGCGAACTCACATTACTTTGTATTTCAAAGCTATTGGAGTCTAAAATGAATCACTCGTCTATGAGCGAAGACCTTTCCTATGTGCGTGACCTGGCTGAAGCGGGCGAACAGTCGCCGCTGCTGGGCGGCCGCTTTCTGGTCATGTGGGGCACGCTGGTAAGCGCCGCCTATCTGCTGCACTATGCCACCGCTGCAGGTCTGTTTGGCTGGCCGGATGAAGCATATGGCGTGATCTGGGGAACTTTCCTGGTGCTCGGTATTGCCGGGCAGGTCGTCCTGATCCGTTCTATCCGCAACAAGCCCGGCGGCAACTCTGTCGGCAATCGTTCAGAAGCCACAGTGTGGATGGCAGGAGGCTTTGCCCTGTTTGCTTATTTCTTTTCGCTGATCATCAAATCCTTCCAGACCGGAGTCGCCGCCCCCGGCTTTGAAAGCTCGCTGCCTATTGTCTTTGCCATTTATGGCGTCGGCCTGATCACGACAGGCATCATGGGCAAGACCAAAGTCCAGACTTATGCGGGCTTTGGCGCCCTGGCCATGATCGTCCTGGCTGTCTGGTTTGACGGCTCGACTGAGATCTGGGCCGTGGCTGGCGGGGGCGCATTTCTGACGGTACTCATTCCCGGCCTGATCATGCTGCACCGCGAACCGAAAAGCGTAATCTGAGAAAGGGCATCGCATGACCGACGAGACAAACCCTTTCGACCATT
This sequence comes from Henriciella sp., assembly GCA_965212615.1. Classification (GTDB taxonomy): domain Bacteria; phylum Pseudomonadota; class Alphaproteobacteria; order Caulobacterales; family Hyphomonadaceae; genus Henriciella. Next base: position 2,537,037 of record OZ243114.1, on the reverse strand, counting down.
CCCGGATCGATGATGTCATTCATGGCCGATTGCGGCTCGGCATCATGGCCTATCTGTCAACCGCAAGCCCGGCCATTTTCGGAGAGCTGAAACAAAAGGTCGGGGCAACAGACGGCAATCTCTCGACGCATCTGCGCAAACTGGAAGATGCGGGCTATGTCCGCCAGGAGAAACGCTTTGTCGGGCGCCGGCCGCAGACCCGGGTGCATCTGACCGAGCATGGGCGCCAGGCCTGGTTGCTCTGGATCAGTCAGATGCAAGGCCTGATGAAGGCGGCCGAATAGTCTGAACCCAACCTGAAAGCGCCCCTCTCAGCGCGTTCAGGTTGCCCGCTCTAGGGTCCTTTCAACAGTTGAAAGGACCCGCTCATGTCTCGTGCTTTGAAAGCCCTCGCCCTCGCCGCAACCGTCACCGCTGCAACAGCTCTGCCCGCCGCCGCCAATTATGGCGACCGGGCGCGTGGCGGCGAAGCCGTCATCTTCGTCCACCCGGACTATCGCGGCGCCGCGCTGGCGATTGACGGTCCGGTCTACAATCTCCACGAGCTTGGCTTTAATGACACAGTCTCATCCATCGATGTGAGCGGACGCTGGGAGGTCTGTGAGCATCCGGATTTTCGCGGCCGCTGCGCCGTGATTGATGGCCCGACGCCGCATCTCAGCAGGTTCCATATGAATGATAATATCAGCTCGATGCGCCCGCTGGATGGCCGCGGCCGCCGGGTCGCGCATCGCCGTGACCGGGATCATGGCCGACGCGGCCATGGTGACTATCGGGCGCAGAACCAGGGGATTGAAGGGCGTCATACCGTGTTCTTTCCGCGGCCGCGCGATGCTTATGGTGACCGGGTGCCGGTCGGGCGCGGGAATGCCAATCAGTTCTGCCGCGAGATGGGCCTTGGCCGCGCGGTCTATGCCGATCGGGGGCGTCGCAATCTCACAGATGTGCTTTGCGCAAAATAAGCGACAACCCGGTACCCGGCTGAGCCCTCCTTAGGCCCGTAATCCTCCCGAACCCTCGAACGGGTCGTGCTCAGCCACCAGATGCCCCGGAGCGATTTCGATCAGCTTCGGGGCATATTGCTGTGCGTCTGCATCATCGACGATGACGGATTTCAGGAATCGCAATGGCGCCCGGCTGTCGAGCGGGCTCGGCAAGTCGCCTTGCAGTTTGACCCGGTCGCGGGCGCGCTCCATTTTCGGATCCGGGTTCGGCACCGCCGAGATCAGCGCCTGGGTGTAAGGATGGCGCGCCTCTTCGTAAATCTCTTCGCGCCCGGCAAGCTCGACCACTTTGCCAAGATACAGCACCATCACGCGGTGTGAAATCTCGCGCACCACAGACAGGTCGTGGCTGATGAAAATCATCGCCAGGCCAAACTCCTTTTGCAGCTCGATCAGCAAGTCCACCACTTGCGCCTGCACCGATACGTCGAGCGCCGAGACCGCCTCGTCGCAGACCACCAGTTTCGGCTCCAGGATCATTGCCCGGGCAATGCCGACGCGCTGGTTCTGGCCGCCTGATAGCTCATGCGGATAGCGGTTGATCAGCGCCGGATCGAGGCCAACCTTGGGCATGATTTCCTGAACTTTTTTCTCGCGCGCCGCCTTGTCGAGCTCAGGCGCGTGCACGGTCAGCGGTTCGGCGATCGAATTGCCGATTGTCATGCGTGGATCCAGGCTCGCCATCGGGTCCTGGAAGACGATCTGGAGATCATCGCGCAAGCCGTTCATGGTCTTGCGGTCGGCGCTTGAGATGTCGCGTCCCATCCAGGCGACAGTGCCGGCCGTCTGCGGCACCAGTTTCAGCACCGCGCGCGCCAGGGTCGACTTGCCACAGCCGCTTTCGCCGACCACGCCGAGCGTTTCGCCAGGCTTCAGTGCGAAGCTGACGCCATCAACCGCCTTGAGCGGCTTGGTCTTGCCGAACAGGCCGCCGCCAACATTGATCGGGAAGTGAACCTTCAGATCGTCTGCCCGCAGGATGGGCTCGACCGCTGCATCTGGTGCCGGCCCCAGCGAAGGCCGCCCCGGACGGTTCGGCTGGTCGATCCGCGGCACCGCATCGAGCAGCATCTTGGTGTATTCGTGCTGCGGATTATAGAAGATGTCATCAATCGTCCCGGTCTCGACAATCTCGCCGCGGCGCATGACCACGACGCGATCACACATGCGGGCAACGACGCCCATATCGTGGGTGATCAGGGCAATGCCGGTGCCCGTGTCGCGCTTCAAGTCGTCCATCAGATCAAGCACCTGCGCCTGCACGGTGACGTCGAGGGCGGTGGTCGGTTCGTCCGCCAGCAGCAGCTGCGGGCCGCACAGCATGGCAATCGCCACCATCACACGCTGGCGCATGCCGCCGGACAGTTCGTGCGGAAATTGCTCCATCCGGCGCCGGGCTTCGGGAATGCGGACATGTTCGAGCCAGTCGACACAGACCTTGTTCGCAGCTTCGCCTTTCAGGCCTTTGTGCAGTCTCAGAACCTCGCGCATTTGCGCACCGACGGTCATGTGCGGGGTCAGGCTGGTCAGCGGGTTCTGGAAGATCATCGACATGCGATCGCCGCGAATGTCGCGCAGCGTCTTGGCGCTGGCGGTCAGCATCTCGGTGCCGTCAAACATGACTGAGCCGGTGGCTGTGCCATTGTCGGCTAACAGACCCATCGCCGCGAGCACGGTTTGGCTCTTGCCTGATCCGGACTCTCCGACAATGCCCAGGCATTCGCCGGCCGAGACATCGAAGCTGATCCCTTTGACGGCATTGACCACGCCATCAGGCGTATCGAACTCTACTTTCAGGTCTTTGACCGACAGAATGGGAGATGTCACAGGGCAGGCCTCTACTCAAAATACACCGGCAAAGGGCGGTACACTCGGCTAATTGTCAAGCGAGCAGGTGAGTCCGATTGAATTCGCAACTACCTACTATTAGGTAGGGCAGTATGGATACACGCACGGCCCTGCTCCAATCCGCCGAACGCGCCGCCCGGCAGCGCGGCTATGATGGCTTCTCTTATGCTGATCTAGCAGGTGATGTCGGCCTTCGCAAAGCCAGCATTCATCACCATTTTCCGACCAAGGCGACCCTCGCGCTGGCGCTGATCGAGCGCTATTCAGCCAGATTTGCTGAAACGTGCTCAACGATTGCAAAGTCTTGCTCAAATAGCGCTGAAATGCTGCATGCCTATCACCAACTCTATCGCACGGCGCTGGCGGGTGGCACGCAGCTCTGCCTGTGCGTTGCCTTCAGCGCCGGACGGGCCAGCTTGTCGGCGCCGGTGCTCGACGCCCTGACCCGATTCCACGCCGACAATATCGCCTGGCTCGCCGCCGTGTTCAGCGCCGCCAGAGCCGATGGCTCGGTCCGCGCCATCGGTGACCCGGACGCCGAAGCCCGGGCCACGCTGGCGCTGATGCAAGGCGCGCAATTGCTCGCCCGCGGCGCCGCGGACCTGAAACCCTTTGACCAGGCAACGGCAACCTTTCTGGCGCGCCTGTCACCGATCATCAGAGATTAGGAGGATCGCATGAGATTGAACGCAGATTTCAATCAGCGCGTCGTGCTTCGCCCGGACGAGCGTACCTGGGTCGCCTCGCCCATGGCTGGGGTGGACCGGCAGATGCTGGACCGGATCGGCGCGGAGGTGGCGCGCGCCACCTCGATCGTGCGCTATGGTCCGGACTCCTATTTCAGCCAACACACGCATGGCGGCGGCGAAGAATTCTATGTCCTGGAAGGCGTCTTTTCAGACGAACATGGCGATTATCCCGCCGGCACTTATGTCCGTAATCCGATTGGCTCGAAACACACCCCGCACGCCGAGGATGGCTGCACCATTTTCGTCAAGCTGCACCAATTCGACGCCGCCGATACCGCGCACAAAGCCATCGATACCAATGCCGCTGAATTCCGGCCGGGCCAGGCCTCCGGGTGCAGCGTCCTGCCATTACACACACATGGCCCGGAAAGCGTTGCGCTTGTGCGCTTAGAGCCCGGCACCAAATTCCGCCCGCAGGCGCAGTCCGGCGGCGAGGAAATCCTGGTTCTGGACGGGACGCTCCTTGATGCGCATGGCGATTATCCCGCTGGCACCTGGCGGCGCAGCCCGCCGGGCTCAGACCATCATTCATGGTCAGATGAAGGTTGCCTCATCTATGTCAAAACCGGGCACCTGGCGGCGTTGATCGCGGCCGCCTAGCGCCGGGCGATACATTCAATCTCGACCCGCGCGCCAAGCGCCAGGCCGCTGGCACCAAGTGCACTGCGGGCCGGGTAATTGTCTTCGAAATAGGTCTTGTACACCTGATTGAAGGCCGGCCATTCGGCAATGTCAGCGAGGAAGACCGTGCATTTCACAACCCGGTCCCAACCGAGCCCCTGGCCGGCCAGCGTGGCCTGGATATTGTCCATGGTCTGGCGGGTTTCGGCTTCGATGCCGCCTGCGATCAGCTCGCCTTCGGGCGTGATCCCGAGCGCGCCGGACAGGAACACCCAGCCATCCGCCTCGACGGCTGGCGAGAACGGAAATCCGGTCGCACCATGGGTGATATAGCGTACATCATCTTCAGCGGCAGGCGCCGCGGCGCGTGTTTCGCACGCGGACACAGCAAGCAAGAGCGCAGGCAGGATGGCAAGGCGCATGGTCGTCTCCTCAAATCGGCCTGTCTGCTTTTAGCCGCTTCATTTCGGTTCCAAAAGCTCGGTCTTGGCGCGGCGCGATTCTGGTTGCCAGCCCGGGCGCCCGAACAGGTACATGAAGGCCTCGCCAAAGCTTTTGGCTCGGCCGAGATCTGAGAACAGACCTGGCCATTCGGAGATCCAGACCGAGAGCGGATTGACGCTGTCATAGTCGCGCTTGAGGCCATAGCGGGGCGTTTCTTCCTCGCGCTGATACGTCCCGAACAGGCGATCCCAGAGGATCAGGATGCCGCCATAATTCTTGTCGATATATTTATCGTCGCAGCCATGATGGACACGGTGATTGGCCGGCGTGTTGAGGACGCCTTCCAGCGGCCCGAGCTTGCCGATCAGCTCAGTATGAATCCAGGTCTGATAGCCGAGCACAATGATAATCCCGGCAAAGACCAGGGCTGGCGGAAAACCGATCAGCACCAGCGGGAAATGCAGCAAGGCAGCGATGACCCCTTCAAACGGGCCAAAGCGGATGGCCACCACCACATTCATCTCGCGCGAGGAATGATGCACCGCGTGCTGGGTCCATAGCAGACGCACTTCATGCGCAATCCGGTGTTCCCAATAATAAGCAAAGTCACAGGCCAGCACGGCCAGGGCAAAGGTCCAGATCGTGATCGGCATCTGCCAGGTCACAAAGGTCTCGGCAAAGACCACCATGCCGAGATACAGGAATGACATCAGGAAGGCCTCGACCAGCAGGCTTGGGATCTGGGTCGAGGCGCTGGCCAGCATGTCGAGCACAGCACGCCCGCGAAACGCGCCCGAGAACAAAGCTGTGAGGAGCTCGATGACCAGGATCGCGCCGCCAATCAGAAAGAAGGCATCGTCGAAGTCAGTGGCGAATTGGGAGATTGTCTCAGCCGTCATTTTCTTGGTTTTCCGAGTCCGTTTGTCAGTGTGCGCCAGGCCAGGTCAGCGGCCTGATCAGGTGTGGTTTCGCCGGCCTTGACGCTTTCCCAGCCCGCAAACAGCAAGTGGTCATAGGCCTGGACGATCCAGCTGGTCGGGATGGCCTTGTCGAACAGGCCCTCGCGCTTGGCCGCATCGACCAGCGCTTCGGTCTCACGCCGCTGGCGGTCATAAGCCGCTTTCAGCTCCGGATCGTCATCCAGGGGTTCCAGTTCAAGAAACCCGAACCGGTCCCCGAGCGGGATCAGGGCGTGCAAGGATTTGCGCGCCGCTTCTGAATAAGAGGTGACATTGGCACAGGCGGCATCGACCGCGCGCTCCATCTCGTCATTGGCAATCCTGGCCAGCTGCCGAACCAGGTCGTCCCGGCTGGCAAAGTGGCGATGCAGCGTCGCCCGGCCGACCCCGGCCCGGGCCGCAACCTCTGACAGCGCTGCGCTCGGATCCTTGCTGAACACCGCAAAGGCCGCGTCGATGATGGCGTCACGTGTGGAAGGGCGTATGGCATTCGTCATGAGACACATATGTCTCATTTGATATTGCAATGTCAAGCCCGTCCTTCAGAGCCAGGCTGGCGCCGGGCCAGACCAGGCCAAGACCCTCCATCCCGCTTGCAGCCAGCCGGTCGCCGCCACGGCATGATGCCGCAAGGGGAGTGATTGCCCTCCGGCCCTGTCTGGGCTTTGTAAGCAGAAAGCCAAAAATAACCACATCGGAGGGCCCGCCATGCCTGTCATCAATTTCCTGACCACGACCATTTTCGACCATGGCGCCATCGCGCAGCTTGGTCCGACGCTGACCGGATTTGGCGTGTCGCGCCCGATGGTGATCACAGATCCTGGCATCAAGGCAGTCGGCCTGCTCGATACCGTCCTCGAAAATCTCGGCATGGAGCCGGCCGCTGTGTTCGCTGACACAGTCGCCAACCCGACCGAGGATCAGGCGATTGCCGTGGCGGACCAGTACAAGGCCGCGAATGCTGATGGCCTGGTTGCGCTGGGCGGCGGCTCGGCCATGGACCTGACCAAAGCGGTCGGCCTGCTCGCAGCCCATGGCGGCCCGTTGGAAAAGTATGCGGCGATCACAGGCGGCGCCCGGCACATTGGCAAGCTGCCGCCCCTGATTGCGGTCCCGACCACAGCCGGGACTGGCTCGGAAGTTTCGGTCGGCATGATCACGACCATGAATAATGGCCGCAAGGAAACTTTCGCGTCCCCGCACCTGATCCCGGCCACTGCGATTTGCGATCCGGATCTGACCCTGGGCCTGCCGCCTCTACTCACCGCAGCAACCGGCATGGACGCCGTCACCCATTGTATCGAAGCGGTGCTGACACCGGCGGTGAACCCGCCAGCCGAAGGCATTGGCTATGATGGCCTGCATCGCGCCATCAAGACCGGCGCTCTGAAGCGGGCCGTGACCGATGGCGCCGACAAGGATGCGCGCTGGAACATGATGATGGCGAGCTATGAAGGCGCCCTGGCCTTCACCAAGGGACTTGGATCTGTGCATGCGCTCAGCCATGCAGCTGGCCGCCTGAAGGAGAAGAAGCTGCATCACGGCACGCTCAACGCGATCTTCCTGCCGCACCTGCTGCGCTTCAATGATGGTGCCGCGCCCGACAAATATGAACGCCTGCGCTTTGCCATGGGGCTGTCTGCCAATGCCGATCTCGGCGATGCGATTGCCAAGCTGAATGAAGATCTCGGCATTCCATCGACACTGTCCGCGATCGGGGTCGAGACCTCTGATGGTCCTGGCATTGTCGAGTATGCCCTGGCTGACCTCGCCCATCGCGGCAATGCCCGTCCGGCTGAGCAAGGCGATTATGAGCGGATCTTCGAACAGGCGCTGTAAGCCGCGACTGATCTACTAGAACCGAACCCAGGAGGTGCCCGCCATGGCGATCGATTTTGTAATTCCCGATGACGCAAAAGAGGTCCGCGCGCGGGTCCGGCAATGGGTCCAGGATGCGTGTATCCCGGCCGAGCAGCGACTGGCCGACGGCGAAGCGCTGGACACGGTGATTGCCGATCTGCGCAAGCAAGCCCGGGCCCAAGGCCTGTGGCTGCCTTTCATCCCGAAAGAGCATGGCGGCATGGGGCTAGGGCCGCTCGCCAATGCGCTGGTGCAGATGGAACTTGGCCAGAGCCATCTTGGTGCCCTGTCGATGAACAGCCAGGGGCCGGACGATGCGACCATGCTGACCCTGCTGGCGCATGGCAGTGATTATCAGAAAGAGAAATTCCTCGCCCCGCTCTTCAATGGCGACAAGCGTATCTGTTATTCGATGACGGAAAAGGCGGCGGGCGCTGATGCCACCGGCATGCAGACCAGCGCGGTCAAGGATGGCAAGGGCAATTATGTCCTCAATGGCGAGAAATGGTTCTCTTCCTCGGCCAATGTCGCCGATATTGCTGTGGTCATGGCCAAGACCAATCCCGAGGCCCCGCGCCATCAGCAATTCTCGACCTTCATCGTCGAGCTGCCAAATCCCGGCTACAAGATTCTGCGCAACATTCCGACCATGGCGATCCATAGCGACGTTGCCGAACAGATGGGCGCGGCCCATTGCGAGGTCGCAATCGACAATCTGGTGGTGCCGGAAGAAAACCTGCTGGGCGGCGAAGGCCAGGGCTTTGCCATGGGTCAGCACCGCCTGGCTTATGGCCGCCTGCGCCATGGCATGCACAATGTCGCCATGGCCCAGCGCGCGCTTGACCTGGCCACCGCGCATGTCACCCAGCGCTCGACCTTTGGCAAAGGCCTGGAGGATCGCCAGGGGGTTCAGTTCATGCTGGCTGAGTGTGCCAGCCAGCTCTATATCGCCCGGCTGATGCTGATGCATATCGCTTACAAGGCCGAGAACGGGCTCGACATCCGCCAGGAGAATGGCATCGCCAAAGTCTTCCTGGCCAATATGGTGCACAAGGTCGTCGACACCGCCATCCAGCTGCATGGGGCACTCGGCTATTCGACCGATACACCGCTGGCCGCCTGGTACACGCATATTCGGTCACAGCGCCTGGTCGACGGCCCGGATGAGGTGCACAAATGGATCACCGGCAAGAACGTGATCCGCGCCTTCAAGAAGGACGGGACCACGGCGGCAGCGGCGGGCGGGGATCTGCTTTAGCGCTCTGCGGCGGCCTGGATCTTGTCCATGGTCTTGGTTTCAAAATCGCTGGCATCATGGCGCTCGGGCAGCTGGCGTTCCAGCTCGCCCCAGACGCGGTTGACCATCTGGCCGCGCTTGACCGGCTCTCGCTGCATCAGCTGATCAGTCCAGCGAATGACATTCTTATACTCATGCACGGACAGGAATTCAGCGGCTTCATACAGGATGCCTTTGGCCATTGAGCCATACCAGGGCATGATCGCCATATCGGCGATCGAATATTCGCTGCCAGCCATATATTCATGCTCGGCCAGGTGGCGATCCAGCACATCCATCTGGCGCTTCACCTCCATGGCAAAGCGATCGATCGGATATTCCATCTTGAACGGCGCATAGGCATAGAAATGGCCAAAGCCGCCGCCAAGATACGGCGCCGAACCCATTTGCCAGAACAGCCAGTTCATTGCTTCGGTGCGGCCTTTATGATCCTCAGGCAGGAAAGCGCCGCCAAACTTGTTGGCGAGATAGACAAGGATTGAGCCGCTTTCGAACACCCGGGTGACTGGGTCGGTCGAATGGTCGGCCAGAACCGGGATTTTCGAGTTTGGATTGATCTCGACATAGCCAGAGCCGAACTGATCGCCGTCCTGGATGTTGATCAGCCAGGCATCATACTCGGCGCCGGCATGGCCTGCGGCGAGCAATTCTTCCAGCATGATCGTCACTTTCACCCCGTTCGGCGTGGCCAGCGAATAGAGCTGCAATGGATGTTTGCCGACCTGCAATGGCTTGTCATGGGTCGGGCCGGCGATCGGGCGATTGATATTGGCAAAGCGCCCTCCACTCTCCTTGTCCCAGGTCCAGACTTTTGGCGGGGTGTATTCAGTATCAGTCACGTGGCGCTCTCCTTCTCGGTCACTGCGCAGGATGCGGGAGCATTACATAAGCGCCTGCCCTAGCGAAAGCCTAGGCTCGGATTCGGAATAGGGTCTATACAGAAGCGGAGTGAAACAGGCCTTTCAAGACGCCTTTGGGCAGAGCAGGAGAGTGAGATGAGCGAACTGGTGACACGACAGGACGAAGACGGCCTCGCCTGGCTGACGCTGAACCGGCCGGAAAAGCTGAACTCGCTCACGGTCGGCATGTTCAAGGCGTTGCGCCAGCACGCGATTGATCTGAAGACCGACGATTCGATTGGCTGTGTGATCCTTCGCGGCGCTGGCAAGTGTTTCTCTGCCGGACATGATCTGGGCGATATTGCCGAAGGCGAGGAGGTGCCTTCTCGCGGCTGGCATTCGGAAACCCTGCGCTTGCTGGAAAAACTGCCAAAACCGGTCATCGCGGCGGTGCACGGGCATTGCTATACCGGCGCCCTGGAAGTGGCGCTGGCAGCGGATTTCATCCTCGCCGCCAAGTCGGCAAAGTTTGCCGACACGCACGCCAAATGGGCGCTGACCCCGATCTGGGGCATGAGCCAGCGCCTGCCGCGCCGGGTCGGGATTGCGACCGCCAAACGGTTGATGTTCACTGCAGAAACCGTCCGCGCTGACGCGGCGCTGGAGATCGGCCTGTGTGAAGCGGTGTTCGAAGATGACACGTTTGAGGACGAGCTGCGCGCCTTTGCCCAACAGATCCTGGCCAATTCAGCCTTTTCTCATGCCGCCAATAAGAGATTGCTGGAAGCCACTGACATGGACCGGCTGGATGCCGGCTTGCAATGGGAAGTGATGGAGAATGAAGGGGTTGGCCCCGACATGCAGGATCGGATCGCGGCCTTCATGAAAAAATAGGCCGCAGCGCTACCAGACCATCGCATCACGCAATTTCGCGCGCAGCTTGGCCGGCATCTCGATCGTGCCTGAGCCTTGCTTGAGATCCGCCGGCGCATCTTCCGGCTTCAAGTATCGCCAGCCTTGAAAGGCGCGTTTGGGCGTCGGCTCGACCGCGACCAGGTCAGGATCAAACACCAGTTCGCACGCCTTGCGCCCGCCGCGATCGGTGATCTCGCGCACCTCCATGATCCGCTGTCGGACCAGAATCATGCCTTTGGTCACCCAATAGATCGAGCCGCCATCGCTCAGCTCCCCGGCCCGTTTCGGCACCATGCGGGTGTGGTGAAAGGGCAGCGGTGATGATTGCATCAGGCGCTGCTGCCAGCGCTCAATGTCCGCCGCATCATCGGCGCCGACACAGAGTTTCACCATGTGAATCATACTCCCAAAGGTAAACCAGGTTTAATCTCTGTGAAGGTGGAAAATCCCCGGCATGCAGCCATAACGGATACATGGTCACAGAGATTGGGAGAGGTTGATGATCAGAATAGCGGGATTGGTCGTGTGTATGGCCCTGTATGGCGCCGCGGCGCAGGCCGAAGACGGGCATGATGTCTATGGGACGTTTCTGACCCAGGCCCAGGACTCGACAGTGACGATTGAGGATTGCGGCGACGGCACGCCGTGCGGACGGGTCTCCTGGATTGATCCAGATACGATGGCGCCGGGACAAACCCCGGAAACGGCGATGACCAATGCCGGCGAGCCGGTGCTCGGCCTGTTAATGCTGCAAGGCTTCGACAAGAAGAAGAAAGACTGGCGCGGCGGCACGATTTACAATCCCAAGAATGACAAATCCTACGCCTCACGCCTGAAACGGCTGAGCGATGGTCGCTTGCAGGTCAAAGGCTGTATCGGGCCGGTCTGCCAGACCGAGGTCTGGGTCGAAGCCCCGGCGGCGTTGCAGACCTCAGCTGGTGCGGCCCATTAGTCTCCTGTGACCGTTTGAACCAAGCCCGCACGCTTGCGCATTCGGCGCGGCGTGCTACCTCGCAGGCACGAAATTTCTTCGCCTGCAAGGAGACTGCGGCATGAGCAAACTTGGCGGTAAAGACGCAAAGCCCCGGATTGAATCAGACACAATGGGCCCGGTTGAAGTTCCGGCTGACAAATATTGGGGCGCGCAGGCCCAGCGCTCGCTCGGAAACTTCAAGATCGGATGGGAAAAGCAGCCTGAGCCGATCGTCCGCGCGCTCGGGATTGTCAAACGCGCTGCGGCCGAGACCAATATGGCGCTCGGCAAGCTCGATGCGCGCCTCGGCGAGGCCATCATCACTGCCGCTAATGAAGTCATTGAAGGCAAGCTGAACGATCATTTCCCGCTGGTGGTCTGGCAGACCGGCTCTGGCACGCAATCGAACATGAATGCGAATGAGGTCATCGCCAATCGCGCGATCGAGATCCTTGGCGGCGAGCTTGGCTCCAAGCGCCCGGTCCACCCGAATGATCATTGCAATATGAGCCAGAGCTCGAATGATACATTCCCGACCGCCATGCACATCGCCTGTGCAGAAGAGATCACTCATCGCCTGCTGCCGGCGCTGCAACAGCTGCACAATGCCCTGAACGACAAAGCCCAGGCCTGGACTGACATCATCAAGATTGGCCGTACCCATACCCAGGATGCCACGCCAGTGACGCTTGGCCAGGAATTCTCCGGCTATACCAAAATGGTCGAAATGGGCCTCCAGCGCATCGCGCAGAGCTTGCCGGCGCTGCTGGAACTGGCCCAGGGCGGCACCGCGGTCGGCACCGGTCTGTCGACGCCGATCGGGTTTGCTGAAGGGGTGGCAGAGAAGATTGCCCAGATTACCGGCCTGAATTTCGTCACCGCGCCGAACAAGTTCGAAGCCCTGTCAGCGCATGACGCCATGGTGTTTGCGCATGGCGCGATCACCACAGCGGCCATGTCCTGTTTCAAGATTGCCAATGACATTCGCTTTCTCGGCTCTGGCCCGCGCTCTGGCCTGGGCGAATTGGCGCTGCCAGAGAATGAGCCCGGCTCGTCCATCATGCCTGGCAAGGTCAACCCGACCCAGTGCGAAGCGATGACCCAGGTCTGCGCTCACATTCATGGCAATAATGCCGCGATTTCCTTTGCCGGCAGCCAGGGCCATTTCGAGCTCAACGTGTTCAATCCGATGATGAGCTACAATCTGCTGCAATCGATCCGGCTGCTGGCCGATGCGGCGGTCTCGTTCACCGACAATTGCGTGGTCGGGATCGAACCGCGGCTGGAGAATATCCAGCAAGGCCTTGAAAACTCGCTGATGCTGGTGACACCGCTGAAAGAGAAATACGGCTATGACCGCGCCGCCAAGATCGCCAAGACCGCGCACAAGAATGGCACGACTTTGCGCGAGGAAGCGATCAAGGATGGCATTCCGGCCGAAGATTTCGATGCGATCGTGCGACCGGAAAAGATGATCGGGCCCGGCTGATTGACGCACATTACGGAATTCCGTGAAGTTCCGTAATGATGTCGCCAGACGATCTGAGACAGTCGCCGTTGAACGCTTGGCCGCTATTGCGCCGGAGCGGCTATCTCCGACCAAGGACACTCTGATCGCTTATGATGATCTCTGCCAACGCGCCATCTCGCGACTCTTTTTCGGGAACTGACGCGGCGTGTAAATCACGCTAAGCTCATGAGAGAATCACTATTCATGAGAGAAAGTTCTACGCAATGAACACTGCGCCTGTCGGCTCGAAAGCCAATCCATCCGAATTTGATGTCATGCCGCGCCTGGCCGATGACGAGCCTTATTTTGTCATCCGCGCGAATGACCCGCTGTCCAGCGCCCTGGTCGAATTGCATGCCTATATCGGTGCTGGTCAGGCTGGCGCGGCGCATAATATGCTCGCCGAAATCATGGCCCTGACCTCGGCCAAGGCGCCGCGTCCGGCATCCAGCCCGAAATATCGCGAGACCTTCGCCATTTCGCTGGCCATGGAACAATGGCGCGACGCCCATCGCGGAGACTAGGCTTGGCCGCGCCGATCAATCTCAACAAGTTTCGCAAGGCCAAGGCGCGGGCTGAGAAAACCCAGCGCGCCGCGGAAAACCGGGTCAAGTTCGGCCGCACCAAGGCCGAAAAAGCCCGCGACAAGCTCGAGGCGGATCGGGCCAAATTGCATCTCGATCAGAGCGCGCGTGACGAATAAGTCTTGTTTGGCGCGGCGCTTGATTGCAGAAGGGCTGGGATGTCTGCCCAGCTCTGTTCTGGCACAGTTTCAAGAAAGGGGTCTTGAACGTGATCAATAAAATTCTCGTCATTGGCGGCGCCGGTTATATTGGCTCCAATGCCTGCAAAGCGATCAAGCTGAGCGGCCGCGAGCCAATTGTGTTCGACAATTTCTCAAGCGGCCATCGCCATGCGGTAAAATGGGGCGAGTTGATCGAAGGCGATATCCGCAATGAGGACGAGATCCGCGCTGCTCTGGCGCGCATCCGACCTGATGCGGTGATGCATTTCGCTGCCAATATCGAAGTTGGCCAGGGCGAAAAGGAACCGGGGGTGTTTTACGAAAACAATGTGGCCGGGACCCTGAATGTCCTGCGCGCCATGCTTGATCTCGGCTTGCAGAATTTCATCTTTTCCTCGACCTGCGCGATCTATGGCGATCCTGAGAAACTGCCGCTGGTCGAGGATATGCCGAAGCGCCCGGTGAGCGTGTATGGCCGCTCCAAGCTGATGGTCGAGACGATCCTGGAAGACCTGTCCCGGGCAGAGGGTCTGCGTTATGCGGCGCTGCGTTACTTCAATGCCGCTGGCGCTGATCTTGATGGCGAGGTTGGCGAGGAACATGACCCGGAAACACATCTCATTCCAAATGCCCTGAAGGCCGCGGCGGGAATTGGCCCAAGCATGAAACTGTTCGGCGACGATTATCCGACCCCGGATGGCACCTGCATTCGCGATTATATCCATATCGCTGATCTGGTCTCGGCGCACATTCTGGCGGCCGAACATATCGACCAGAGCGGGGAGAGCTTGCAGCTCAATCTCGGCACCGGCAACGGGTTCACCGTCAAACAGGTCCTAGATGCCGTCGAGCGCGCCGTGGGCAAACCCGTGCCGGTTGAGATCAGTCCGCGCCGACCAGGCGATGCGATTGCGCTTTATGCCGATACGTCGAAATCAAAATCTGTTCTGAACTGGGTGCCGGACCATTCTGACATGGACACGATTGTCTCGTCAGCGTGGAATTTTCACAAAAAGGTCTGGACCCTCAGCTGAGCCCTAAACGGCCCAGACATGAACGCCGCGCGATGATAGCTGCGCTGGATTCCAGGACATGGATTTGACCAGGTTCCACGTGGCCTTCCTACTCGGCTTGACCTTGTAATCGCTTTGCCATCGCAAGGCCCAGCCACCTTTCAAGCCATGCCACATGCCTTGCCGCATCCCTTTCAGATTAGCGTGCCCCATGTTGCGCAAATAGATATAGAGCATCAGCACGATATGTCCGGGTAAGGTCAGCAAGAGTACGGCCCAGGGCATGTTCTTGAGATACGCCCAGGTTCTATTTCGAAACCCGTGATACATCGTGAAGTAGCTGTACCGTCCACTGGTTGCACTGCCTTTGTGATGGATAACCGCCGTGGGAAGAAACACGCACTTCTCGTCGCTTAGCTGCAACCGCATTCCGAGATCAACATCTTCGCAATAACAGAAGAACCGCTCATCGAACCCGCCAATTTCAAGAAACAGGTTGCGCTCGTAGATGGCGCTCGCGCCGCACGGGCTGAAACAATGGCTGTCCTTGCTCGGCAGTTCGGAGATTGGATGTTCGAACCCGCCGCGCCATGGAATGCCGAACGCGAAATAGGCATCGCCGGCGCCATCGAGCAGGTCTGGCTCATCCATGTTGATCTGGCTGCAGGCAAACACACGGCACGAGCCATGACGCAGGGTCGCGGCGTGAATCTCTTCCAGCCAAGTCTCCTCGGCCGTGGCGTCCGGATTAAGCAAAGCCAGCCATCTTCCTTTTGCCGTCTCTGCCGCCAGATTATTGCCGCGCGCAAAGCCGTGATTTTGTTTTTCGCGTAATACGCGAATCTCCGGCAAGCCGTCAGTGACCAGGTTTTCAGACGAATGATCCTGACTGTCATTATCGACAATGATGACTTCAAAGTCTTTAAATGTCTGATTTTTTAGCGAATTTATTGCCGCCTGGAGCAATTCCCCGGCATTATAATTGACGATCAGCACCGAGAAAAAAGGTTCTACTTTACTCACGAATGACTCCCTCTCGCGAAGATCGCTCTCCAATCATTCACCTGAGGAGGTATGCACATCGCAGCCCGGGCGACAACAGTAATTTTTGAACGTCCTCATATAATTGAAGAGGAAGCCCTAGAATTCAAGCATAGTTGCCGCCGGTTTAAGCAAGGCAGAATATTTATCGGATCAATGCGCTCAATTCACTTGTCAGGTCAGTCCGCTCCCAACTAAACGCGCCATTTTCACTCGGCTGGCGGCCAAAGTGTCCATAAGCTGCCGACGGTTGATAGATCGGGGCTTCGAGCTTGAGATGGTTGCGAATGCCGCGTGGAGACAGGTCGACAAGTTCCCGAAGTTTCTTCGCAATCGTGTCTTCGCCGACGACGCCGGTGCCGAACGTGTCGACATAAAGTGACAGTGGCTGGGCCACCCCGATCGCGTAGCTGACCTGGATGTTGCATCGTTTCGCCAGACCCGCCGCAACCACATTCTTGGCCAGGTAGCGCGTCGCATAGGCGGCTGAACGATCGACCTTGGACGGGTCCTTGCCCGAGAACGCCCCGCCGCCATGCGGCGCCGCGCCGCCATAGGTATCGACGATGATCTTGCGACCGGTCAGGCCAGCATCGCCATCCGGACCTCCGATCACGAACCGGCCGGTCGGGTTGACATAATACTTGTCCTCGGCCGGGAACCAGCCTTCCGGCAGGACCTCTTGCAGAACCGGGCGAACGATCTCGCGCAGCTGCTCCAGACTGGCTGAGTCCTTGTGCTGATGCGAGACGACAATCGCATTCACACCGACCGGGCGCGAGCCGTCATATTGCAGCGTGACCTGGCTTTTCGCATCCGGCTCAAGCTCAGGATGGGTGCCATTGTGGCGAAGTTCTGCCAGTTTGCGCAGGATCTGATGCGAATAGACCAGCGTGGCCGGCATCAGTTCCGGCGTCTCGTCTGTGGCATAGCCAAACATGATGCCCTGGTCGCCAGCGCCTTCTTCCTGGTGCAGACCCTGACCGGCCTCGACCCCTTGCGCGATTTCGGCTGACTGGCCGTGGACATGGTTCTCGACGGTCATCGCTTGCCAGTGAAAGCCATCCTGCTCATAGCCGATGGCCTTGACCACATCGCGGGCCGCCTGGTTCATCTCGTCCTTGGTGATGACGGCGCCATTATTGGTGCGCACTTCGCCGGCCAGCACCACGCGATTGGTCGTGGTCAGCGTTTCGACCGCGACCTTGGCGGTTGGATCCTTGCTCAGGAACAGATCGACAATGGCGTCGGAAATCTGGTCTGAAACTTTGTCTGGATGTCCTTCCGAAACGCTTTCGGAGGTAAATTCGTGATGCTGTAGCGGCATGGTCAGTCTCCTGAAGTGCGTGATTAGTAGCGATAATGCTCTGGCTTGAACGGACCTTGTGTCGTCACGCCGATATAATCAGCCTGCTCGTTTGACAGTTCGGTCAGTTCGACCCCGAGTTTTGCAAGGTGCAAGCGCGCCACCTTTTCGTCGAGATGCTTGGGCAAGGTGTAGACTTCATTGCCATACTCGCCCTTATTCTCGTGCAGGGCGATCTGCGCCAGAGTCTGGTTGGTGAATGAGGCCGACATGACGAAGCTCGGATGGCCGGTGGCATTGCCGAGATTGACCAGGCGTCCCTCTGACAAGAGAATGATCCGCTTGCCATCCGGGAAGGTGATCATGTCGACTTGCGGCTTGATATTGGTCCATTTGAAATTGCGCAGGGCCTCGACCTGAATCTCATTGTCAAAGTGCCCAATATTACACACGATCGCCATGTCCTTCATGGCCCGCATGTGATCGACGGTGAGAATATCCTTGTTGCCGGTCGCGGTGACGAAGATGTCGGCTTTCGGCGCCATCGTGTCGATGGTCTGAACATCATAGCCATCCATGGCCGCTTGCAAGGCGCAGATCGGGTCGACTTCCGACACCGTGACGCGGGCACCAGAGCCCGACAGGGACGCTGCCGAGCCTTTGCCGACATCGCCATAGCCAGCGACGAAAGCGGTCTTGCCGGCCATCATCACATCGGTGCCGCGACGGATCGCGTCGACCAGGGACTCCTTACAGCCATACTTATTGTCGAATTTCGACTTGGTGACAGAGTCGTTCACATTGATCGCCGGGAAAGGCAGTTCATTCTTGCCGGCCAGCTGATACAGGCGATTGACGCCGGTTGTGGTTTCTTCCGAAACGCCGCGAATACCCGCCTTGATGCGCGCGAACCAGCCCGGGGTCTCGGTCATGCGCTTGCGGATCTGGCGGAACAAGGCCTCTTCTTCTTCCGAACCCGGATTATCGAGAACAGACGGGTCAGCTTCTGCTTTCTCACCCAGGATCAGATACATGGTTGCATCACCGCCATCATCGAGGATGAGGTTGACGGTCTCGCCATTCGGCCATTCGAAAATCCGGTCGGCAAATTGCCAATACTCGTCCAGCGTCTCGCCCTTATGGGCAAAGACCGGCGTGCCGGCATCAGCGATCGCGGCGGCAGCATGATCCTGCGTTGAGTAAATGTTGCAGCTGGCCCAGCGCACTTCGGCGCCGAGCGCTTCCAGGGTCTGGATCAGCACCGCGGTCTGGATCGTCATGTGCAGCGATCCGGCAATCCGCGCGCCTTTCAAAGGCTGGCTGGCGCCATATTCGGCGCGAGCCGCCATCAGACCTGGCATTTCAGTTTCAGCAATCTCGATTTCCATGCGGCCAAAATCCGCCTGGCTGATATCAGCGACAGCAAAGTCCTGAGACATATCAACAATCCTTTATATGATTTCCCCGGGCTATATCATGCAGGACTGTTTTGTACAGCCAGCAATTTCAAATCCCCCCTTTCAAACTTCATGCCGAACGTGCGGGCCGCGGCTGGCCAAACCCGCGCTGAGTCTCTAAGAGCGGCGCAAACAATCAGCCATCAGAGGTCCGCCATGAGCGTTGTTGCAATCGAATCCCGCGACTGGAAAATTGGCACTGGCGCGCCGCTTTGCGTGATTGCCGGCCTGAATGTGCTGGAAGATATCGAGCTGGCAGTCACCGTCGGGCAGGCGCTGAAGGCGATCTGCAGCGAGCTTGGCCTGCCATATATTTTCAAGGCCAGTTTCGACAAGGCGAACCGGTCTTCGATCACCTCTTATCGGGGGCCAGGGTTTGACCAGGGCTTGCCAATGCTGGCTGAGATCAAGCAGGAACTTGGCACCGGTGTGTGCACGGACCTGCACGAGCCACACCAGGCCGCAGCCGTCGCCAAGGTCGCCGACATCGTCCAGATCCCGGCCTTCTTGTGCCGCCAGACCGATCTGGTCGTGGCCACTGCCAAGGCGGCCGGTGAAACCGGCAGCGCGATCCAGGTCAAGAAGGCCCAGTTCCTGGCGCCATGGGACACCAAGAATATTGTCTCGAAGATTGGCGAAGTGCTGCCAGGCAATCGCGTCATCCTGTGCGAGCGCGGCTCCAGCTTCGGCTATAACAATCTCGTCGTCGACATGCTGGGCATTCAGCAGATGCAGGCGCTTGGCTGTCCGGTGACGATTGACGCCACACATGCGGTTCAGCTGCCAGGCGCGGACCCGCGCACCGCCGGCGCCTCAACCGGTGGCCGGCGCGAAGGGGTCGGCACGATTGCCAAGTCTGCGGTCGCCGCAGGCGCTGACGGCGTGTTCCTGGAATTCCACACCGATCCAGACAAGGCCCTGTGCGACGGCCCGAGCTGCCTACCTCTGGAGGCTGCACGCCCGCTGCTGACAGAGCTCAAGGCAATCCATGAGATTGTGAATTAGCGGCCACATTCAAGCTCACTGCCGGGCGCGGCACACCGGGTTGCGCCGCGCGATCTCTATCTACCGATGATCGCTGCGTGAGGCAGGTATCGGCGGATTCTTGCGCGCGGTGCCGGAGGGCGTCCTGCGCAGCGCTGCGCCCCACCTGGGCTCAGGGGCGGAGGTTCCACGCTGTGAGACGGGTTGCCCCATGCTCGACATTCAGGCGTCCGAAGGCCCCTGTCTTCAGCTTGATCGAATCCGGTTCGACCTCGAACGCTGTCACCGCATCCAGGGCAAACCGGGCAATCCCGTTTGAGGTCACGATCAGGACCGGTTGAGACACATCTGCAGCGGCGATCTCGTCAAACAAGTCGCGCCACGCGGTGCGGATCAGGTCCGCATCGAGGCGCCAGCCAGGCGGCGGGATCGCGGCCTCGTCCCAGGCTTGCAAGGCCTCCGCTCCGATCCGAGCCAGCACCGCCGCTTCCGGCTGGTTTTCATCCGGCCCGTAATCGACCTCGCGCAGGAATTCCAGCGTCTCCAGCTGGGGCGCTTCGGCCCAGGCGGCCAGAATCGCCGCGGCTGTCTGCCGGGTTCTTTGCAGCGGACTGCAATAGGCGCGGGAAAACCCGTCTGGCACAGCCTCGGCAAAATGACGGGCCAATTGCGCCGCCTGGATCTCGCCGGAAGTCGACAAGGGCAAATCGGTGCGGGCGCCGACGCGGGTCACGGTATCGCCTTTATCGAACGTATTGCCGTGGCGGACGATATACAGCGCCGTCATCGATCAAACGCCGCCAGCGGTTCGCCATGCTGCGCGATCAGGGATTCGGCATGCGCGGCATCCTCTGGCGTGTCGATGCCCCACATGGCGCTTGGCGCAGCGGCGACCTTGACCGCCTGAATGCGCATCCCGTTTTCAAGGAAGCGGAGCTGTTCGAGACCTTCCAGACGCTCATAATGGCCTTCTGGCAAGCTGACGAACCGTTCCAGCGCGTCGCGCTTGTAGCCGTACAGGCCAATGTGCCGCCAGACCGGCGATAAGGCCTCTTGCGCGCGCAGCTGCGCCTCCTTGCGAATGGCCGGCAGGATCATCTTGGAGAACCACAGCGCCTCGTCCTGTGCATTGACGATGCAGGAGGTGCCGGAGAATGGCGTTGCCTGCTTGCGTTCGCGTACCTCATCCAGGTCCGCCCAGGACATCTGCACGATCGGCGTCACTGCATCGAGCGCGGTGGTGCCGCCTGCCTTGATGATGGCGGAAATATAATCTGGCGGTGTGAACGGCGCGTCGCCTTGCAGATTGACAATGAATTCGGCATCCGGCGCGACCGCATTCGCCGCCGCCAGTGCCCGGTCGGTGCCTGAGGGCAGATCCGGATCGGTCATCACCACGGGCGCGCCAATATCGCGGGCATGCGCCTCGATCGTTTGATGATCCGTGGCGACGACATAAGAGACATTTGCTTCACGCTCAGCACAAAGCCGGGCAATCGCCGCCACGCGGCTGAGCAAGGACTGGCCCGAGATCAGATGCAAGGGCTTTTGCGGAAACCGCGTCGAGGCATATCGCGACGGGATAACGATAAGGGTCTTCAAGAGCGATCTCCTCGATCATCGCGGTCGGGCCTGCCCCTGCTCCTAGTGAAAAGCCGGGAAAATTCCAAGAGCGTGCGACAGGGCACAGGCGCGCCCGTGTCATTATGGCCGTGAATTTGCTTGACCCGGTCATGGTTGTCACCAAGTAGGACCGACCATTCACCAATTCTCAGGCACCCTGTGCCTAAGAGTGCAGGACAAACAGAGCAGCGTGAGAGCGGTTTGGCGTTTTCACATTGGGGTAATCGATGACCATCCTCTTGACCGGCATTGCAGGCTTTATCGGCGCGCATGTCGCAGAAGCCCTTCTGGCACGCGGCGAGGCGGTGATCGGCTTCGACAATCTGAACCCTTATTATACGCCCAAGCTGAAACACGACCGCCTCGAGCAATTGAGCCAATATAAGGGGTTCGAATTTCACGAGCTCGACGTCTCATCGCTTGAGACGATGCAGGCTGCGCTCGGCCATCGCAAGCCGAGCCGGATCGTGCATCTGGCGGCGCAGGCCGGCGTGCGCTATTCGCTCGAGAATCCTGCCGCTTATGTGCACGCCAATCTGAACGGCCATTTCGCCATGCTTGAACTGGCCAGACAGCTTGACGTCGACAATATGGTCTATGCCTCTTCCTCATCGATCTATGGCGGCAATACCAAGATCCCGTTTGCCGAGACCGATCAGACCGACGATCCGGTGTCGTTTTATGGCGCCACCAAGAAATCGGACGAGCTGATGGCGCAGTCCTATGCCCGTTTGCATGGACTTTCGCTGACCGGCCTGCGCTTTTTCACCGTTTACGGCCCTTGGGGCCGGCCGGACATGGCTTATTGGATTTTCGCCGAGAAGATCCTCAAGGGCGAACCGATCCAGGTCTTCAATCACGGCAAGATGAGCCGCGACTTCACCTATATTGATGATATCGTCGCCGGAACCGTGGCCGCGCTCGACCGCCCAGCCAGCGGACTGGGCCTTGCTGTCCCGCACCGGATCTACAATCTCGGCAATGACCGACCTGAGCAGCTAATGGACCTGATCCGCTTCACCGAACAGGGTATCGGGCAAGAGGCGGAGAAGATTTTCAAGCCGATGCAGCCCGGTGATCTGGCGAAGACCTGGGCCGATATCGATCGTGCACGTGCAGAGCTGGATTTTGCCCCCAAGATCGGATTAAAGGAGGGCCTTGAACAGTTCGCGGACTGGTTCCGGCCCCGTTGGCAGCGCTATGGCTGAAGCGGGACGCGGTCTGCACCTAAACCAGGGATGCAAGACATGTCCGATGCCAGACTGATTTCGGTCGAAGTTCTGGAAACCGAAAAGGCTGGGCTAGACGCGTTGATTGACGCGCTCGCTAGCGATGACGCCCCGCTCGCCATGGCGGTGACCGCAGCAGTTCAGACCATATTCGACGCCAAGGGCCGGACCATCGTGACCGGCATGGGCAAATCCGGCCATGTCGCCCGCAAGATCGCTGCAACGCTGGCCTCGACCGGCACGGCTGCGCTATATGTGCATCCCGGTGAAGCGAGCCATGGCGATCTCGGCATGATCGAGGATGGCGATGTTGTCATCGCGCTTTCGAATTCCGGCGAAACCCCTGAGCTCGGCGACATCATCGGCTATTGCGGGCGCTTTGATATTCCGTTGGTCGGGATGACGTCGGGGGCCGGATCAACCTTGGCCGAGGCTTCGAATATTCGCCTCATCGTGCCGAAATCCCCGGAAGCGTGCGGGATCACCAAGGCGCCGACCACCTCGACCACGCAGATGCTGGCACTCGGCGATGCGCTGTCCGTGGCGCTGCTGCGCAAGAAAGGCTTTTCCGAGCGCGATTTCCACACCTTCCATCCCGGCGGCAAGCTTGGGGCGGCGTTGAAACGGGTGACCGACCTGATGCATCACAAACAGATGCCGCTCTGTTCCCTGGACACGCCATTCGCGACGGTCGTCACAACCATCACGGATGGCGGCTTTGGCTGTTGCGGCGTGGTCGACGACGACCGCCTGATCGGCATCATCACCGATGGCGACATTCGCCGCGCGCTGGCCAGCGATGCCGCGGGACAGAGCGCCGAAGCACTGATGACGCGCAACCCCAGAACCATCCAGGAAGACGGTCTTGCCGCTGAAGCGCTGTCCTTGCTCTCCGAGCACAAGATCACGGCGCTTTTCATCGTCAATGCAGAACAAGTCCCGGTCGGACTTTTACATGTACATGACTGTCTTGCGATTGGTGTCGTTTAGTATAGGAAATCCACTCGTGCGATGCGCGTTGTGGCGCCCGCAGATGGCCTGTCTGTGACGTGATTGAGTGGGGTTTGGCATGAGCCACATTGTTCATCCGGTGATCTTGTGCGGCGGCTCCGGCACTCGGCTCTGGCCGTTATCGACGCCAGAGATGCCGAAACAGTTCAAGGCGCTGACCTCCGACAAGAGCATGATCGAGGAAACCGCGGACCGGTTCGTCACCAGCGCCGATCCGACCCTGTCTTTCACCCCGCCGCTGGTCGTCGGCTCGATCAAGCACCGGCACTTGCTGGACCAGGCCTTGCCGGAGTCTCGCAAGATCCTGGAGCCGTTCGGGCGCAACTCCGCCCCGGCTGTGGCCGCGGCCTGCCTCGCCTATCAGCCCGAAGACCTGATCCTGATCCTGCCGGCCGACCATTCCATTCAGGACATCCCGGCCTTTCACCGCGCCATCGCCGCAGCCGCCAAGGCAGCCGAGGACGGCGCCATCGTCACGTTCGGGATTGAACCGACACACCCAGCAACGGGATATGGCTATATCAAGGCTGCGCGCGCTGACGCATCGCACATGCCTGTTCCAGTGGCCGAATTCGTCGAAAAGCCAGATGCCGCCGTTGCGCAATCCTATCTCGATGACGGGTCTTATTACTGGAATGCAGGGATCTTCCTGTTCCGGGCCGAGACCATGCTGAAAGCGCTGGACGCCGATGCGCCCGAGGTCTTGTCAGGCACGCGCGCAGCAATGCCAGCGGGCGACGCGCAAGTTCAACAGCTTGAGCCAAAGGCCTTTGCCGAAACCCCCAGCATTTCCATCGACTATGCCGTCATGGAGACGGCCGACAATGTCCAGACCGTGCCCGTCAACATGGCCTGGAGCGATGTTGGCGGTTATCCGGCCTTGCACGGCCTGTTGACCGACTCCGCCGCGGACAATCACACCCACGGTCCGGTCTTGCTGCAAAACGCGCATGGCATGTATGTGCGCACCGAAGGGCCGACTGTGGCGGTCAACGGCGTCTCCAATCTGGTTGTCGTTGCGACCAAGGACGAGGTCGTCATCACCCCCATGGACGACGCCCAAGCGGTCAAGGCACTCGGCGCAGGCGTGCAAAGTCGGCGGCATGCGCTGGGCCTGCCTCAGGGTCTGATTGATGACACACGGGACTGGCTGTGGACGGCATTTGACGTTTGGTCAGAAAAGGCCTGGGATGCGGAGAAGGGCGGCTTTGTCGAGCAGCTCAGCCTGACCGGCACCCCTGATCCTGACGCGACCCGCCGTGTGCGCGTGCAGGCCCGGCAAGTGTTCAGCTTCGCCAAGGCGATCGAGCTCGGCTGGCCTGATGCAGACACGGCGCGCGCACTGGTCGAGCGAGGGGTTGATCACTTGAACACCCGTCTGCGCCACCCCGCAGGCGGCTGGGTACACACCGTCGACCGCAATGGCACGCCGGTCGATGACCGCCGCGATCTGTATGATCACGCTTTCATCATCCTCGCTGGGGCGACGGCCTATCGCATTACCGGCAACGCAACTGCGCTGCAGATGGCCGATGACGCCATCGCCTTTATCGATGCCGAGCTGAAGGACCATGACCATGGCGGCTGGCTTGAAGGCCTGCCTGCCACCCTGCCGCGCCGGGCCAATCCGCACATGCATCTGCTCGAGGCGATGCTGGCCTATCATGCGGCAACCGGATGCGAACAGGCGCTTGGCCGGGCCGCAGAGATTGTGCGCTTGTTCGAGACCCGCTTCTTCAATCCAGCGACAGATGTGATGGCCGAATTTTTCACGCAGGATTGGCGGGTTGAAACCAGCGATGCAGAGACGGTTTTCGAGCCGGGACATCATTATGAGTGGGCAAGTTTGCTGTTCGAGTTTGAACGTCGAGCTGGACACGATTCCGGAAGCTGGCGCCGGCGATTGATCAAGAAAGCAGATGCTTGCGGCCTTCATCCACGTACTGGACGAGCAATGAATGCGATCCGCGCTAATGGTGAGATCTCAGATGGAAGCAGCAGACTTTGGCACCAATTGGAGCGGTTTCGCGCCTATTGCCTCCACTCTCGCTTGGCATCGCCCGGTGCGATTGAAGCTTTGCTCGGATTGATCTTCACCGACTTTCTCAACGAAGGCCCGGAGGGAGGATGGGCCGACTTCGAAGACGCAGACGCCGTGCCCGCGAGCATGCTTTACCATTGCGTCACCGCCTTCGAAACCGTGCTGTGATCTTGGCGCTGTTGGCCGAGGGAGATCGCGGCGTTACAGAAACTGTCGGTACGCTTCCTGTTCCCGCTCACGCACCCAGTTGAAGAGCGCGATATCTTCAGCGCTGATCTTGTTAACGAAGGCCTTGAGGTCGCGTTGCGCGGCATAGGAGAGCTGTGGCGCCTTGGATCTACTCTTGTTCTTGAACGGCATTTCGATCTTGTCGACTCCGAGCAAAATCGCCAGTCGATGCAGAAACAGATCGATATTCTCAACCGTACCAAAGACTGAGAAATTATTGCGTAAAGACGCCGTGGCCGCTTCAAAGCTAGGGGTGACCCGGTTGCCGCAAACCATGTGACACTGCAGGTTGCCGATGTCGCGATAGTCCTGCGCGCACAAAAGTTCAGCAAACTCCAGTACGCCAAGCTCGTGGATTTTTGGATACAAACGCGACAAAGCGTGATTTGGGCTCGCTTTGACGTGGCCGTAAAAAGAGATCAAACGATCGACCGGGTCTCGCAGAATGCTGATGCACACGAGTTGGCGCTTCGTTTTGCCCAGCGGCGTCGCCAGAAATGGCTGGTGCCCGCCAATGCCGGCGATTGTCTCGAAGTCGATTTCTGATACCGTTCCTGGCGTAAGCACGGCGTAGTTTCCATCGAGGGCATTGCTGATTGCCTCGTGAAGAGAAGTGCCGGCCGTTTTTGGTATATGCGTAAAAACGAGGGCTTCTCGCTCTCTGTTCATAGCCAAACCATAGGGTTTGAGAGATACGCGCTCAGCCATTATTTCGTCACCGTGAGTAGAGTTGAGTTATACATTATTGGAGATCTTCGACCTTAATCAAATCGCCAGACTCGATGTCTAGAAGGTCGAATTGACCCAAGCATGCCCGCACTTCATCGGGGGGCGCAAACGACAATGAACCATCTTCATTGCGACCTTCGCGAAATCTAGCCGCTCGAAATGCCTCCGGATCTGCGCTGATCGCGCTGCCCTTGAGTAGGTCTTTTCGCACGAAGAACGCATTATTGCCGCCACTGTTCACGCAGACCAGCGCATATCCCTTTTTTTCTCCCAACAGACGAAGTGCGGTAATCGAAGCACCCGCATATTGCCAGGAAAAATGCGCTTCAGTCCGGTCGAACCCGCTATCGTATGGTACCGTGACGGCACGCTCATTTCCCCAGAGGGCATTATATTCACAAATGACGATTGCAGGCTCGATTGCTTCGATAGATTGCCACACCCAGTAATCCATTCCATCGATGTCGATGGACAATAATCCAATCTGTCCTGAGATCCCCTGATTGATGAGAATCTCATTGATATTGTCAGGCTCGACAGTGTCTTCCTGAATGGCGAGCGGATATCGCCAAGCCAGCTCGCTATTGCGCAGAAATGTCAATCGGTCTGTGTCATTGTCGATAACCAAACCAGACCAGTCGTCCTTGACGAGAAGCAATCTCGTATTGGCCTCGTTGTAGTCACCGACGCCAAACTCTACGAAGGATCGGTCCTCAATCGGCAATTGACGAATTAGGTATTGGAGAACACCGTCTTCATCCCATTGGGAATAACCCGAAAAACCAGACCCGAAATTGTGCTCGAACATGCCGGTCGCTTCAGCCATTCGAGCTGCGTTGCGAGCCATCTTGTCGAGTGTCGCATCCAGTTGCTTCAGACTATGCTGCACGATGACCTGGTGTCGGGCGCTCCCTTCAATCCTGGCCCGCGTCAAGCCGTCTTTCAACGACTCAACGCTCGATGCGAGGGAGCTCTGGAGCGCTTTGAGTTGACGCTCAAAAGCCGTCGACAACCGCTTGGTAGAATCGTCTAGCGACTCAAATCTCTCATTCTGGCGCTTCTCGAATTCGGTCCACTTGATGACTTGTTGCGCTTCTGTCTCGTTCTGTCGCTTCTCGAATTCAATCCACTTGATGACCTGCTGCGCTTCTGTCTCGTTCTGTCGCTTCTCAAACTCGGTCCAGGCCGCTACTTGTCGCGCTACATTCGCTTCAGCGTGGTTGGTCACCTCGTTCAAGGCGGCGCGCACTTCCATCGCGACAATATTACGAAGTTCTGGAGTCACGGCGTTGCTCGCCCGACCCGCAATACTGTTCGCGATGCGCGAATACAATCCGAAAACAGGGCTTTTTCTGATACCCGTTTTGAGACGACGGGCAGCTTTCGTAGCCAGAGATGCCGTCGCGGGAGTGTGAAATTCATGCTCATTCTTCAGGTTGATCGCATCGAAATCCGGCATGTAGAGCCCTCGCAGAGTCTCGCGCGCTCTCGAATATTTCACCCATTCCTTTTCAAAATCCCTGGTACTGGTTCCACCCAACGCAAATCTGGAGATGGGCCGCGATATGTATTTCACCGTGGCATTCTGGTTGAAAACCGCATCGAGCAACAAATTATACTCGCCAGATGCATGCTCTTCAGCGCAGTGATACCTGCCCTTGTCGAAGACCCAGCGGCGGTAAAAGGTCGCCTGGTGGTGGATCGATTCATTGTAAAGATACTTGCGGTTCAGCATGTAACCGAGATTCAGTAGCTTGCCTTCCTCGAAGGCGCCGTGATCGGAGTGATCTGAGGGATAGATTCGCACCGGCAGCAGGTCTCCGAAAACGATGTCCGCTCTAGAAGATTGAGCAAACTCAGCGACCCGCGCACACACCTCGTCATCGAAGAACGTGTCCCCAGCATTCAGGAATATTAACAAATCGCCGTTAGCCGCTTGCGCGCCTTTATCCATGGCATGGTAGATGCCATCATCCATCTCGCTCACTAGGTAGGCGGGGTCGTATTCTCGAATGATATCCAACGTGCCATCAGTCGATCCCCCATCGACGATGACGTGGCGTACATCCGGATATGTCTGTCGGGCGACAGACTCTAGAGTCATTCGTATTGTGTCACGCGTGTTCAAACACACAGTCACAACCGACACACTGCGAACGCGGTTGTTGGAAATCCGCTTCATTTGCCCTCTCAAGTACATTCAAATAATCGCTAAGATGAGCACTTGCTATGAACAATTCGCGCAGCACCTAATGCAGCGCTCAATCTTTCCGACAACTTTCGGCTGCTTTCAAGTCCATTCTGGTATAGATCTTCGATTTCAGGCGACACATGTTCTTCTGCTGCGATACGGCGCAACTTGGTCAACAAGTCTGCAGGATCACCGACTTTAAACAAAGTGATGAACCTATCATCGATAGGAAGCTCTTTATTGATCGCAATATCTGAGACGATTGATCGAATGCCGAGAGACGTCGAATCATAAACTGCCCCACCGCCAGGGCCGCCCTCAAATTTCGATGGCTGAATGACCGCTATCGCACGTTTCATAATCTCGATCTGGTGTTCCTTCGGAACCAATCCGAAGAACCGCACCTGATCGCCGATCTCATGATCTTCAACGAGCTTCTCGAGGCCCTCAATATAGCCCGGCTTTCGAGGCTCTTCCATCTTACCTGTGAAGTAAACGCGAACCGGAGCGCCCTCTTCTTTCGAGAGCCGAACAGCGTTCAAAACAGTTTCCAGATCCTTGTGAACCCAGAATTGGTTCGAAACAAGAAAATACGATTCGTCTAAATTGTACTCGGTGATCAGTTCTGGCCTCGGAACCAACCTGTCAAACTCTATGATTGGCGCAAATGGGAGGTCAAAGATTTGATCCGGGTCGGCATCATAGAACCTGATCATGTCTTGCTTAGCATCGCGCGAATTGATGATCAGCGGATATCCGGAACCGAGCAGGGCTCGAACACGCTCATCCCTGATTCGCTGGGACTCATCATCAAAAAACTCTGGAAAGTGCTTCGGCTGACAATCCGGCCAGTAGTTTAGATGGGGGATATCGGCTGGCAGCGGAAAAATCGATGGCATCACGATGTCGATCACGTCGTCTGCGATCAGGCGACGCAAGGCCTCGACGGATTCATCACTCGGCAAAATCTTCATCTTGGGACAAGCCTGAAGATAAAAGCTGTAGGCCTCGTCGGCCTCACTTGTAGGTTTGTCGATCACCGGTCGAACCTTCTTGTATCCCCAGCGCAAAGCACGCCTCAAAGGTGGCGCTTTGCTCAGGACTCTCAATATCTGAGGTGCCACATCTTGCGCAATTGCTGCCGATTTGGTTGGGACGATGAACACCAATTCATAGTCGGGGTTTTGCGATAAACCGCGAATAAGATTCTTGATGAAATCGTTTGCACCGATATTGATCAAGAATTGATGTGCCAGAAGGCCGATACGCAGTTTCGCCATTGGTCGTCTATTGGAAAAAACCGGAAACCCGGCCACAGATTTCTGCAATGTTTTCAGGGGATAATTCCGGGTAGCTTGGCAAGCTTATGCCGCGGTCAGCGATCGACTGGGCCACTGGAAAGTCAGACGCGTACTCGTCTCGCGCATACATCGGCATAAGATGCAAGGGATTGAAAACTGGGCGCGTCTCCACGCCCTCAGCTCGCAATGATGCACGCAGTGGGTCGCGTGCCTCGGCCTCGTCGGTCACGATAGACGTTAACCAATAGGTGTTCACCGCCCAAGGGGCTTGTTTTTGAACCGAGACGGGCAACCCCGCCAAGCCTTCTTCATACCATTCTGCGATCTGCGCTTTTTTCACCAGAATCTCTTCGAGCGACTCCATTTGCGCACACCCGATTGCGGCGCAAATATTTGTCATGCGGTAATTGAACCCGATCACATCGTGCCAATACTCAAGATGCTCACTCAAGCCCTGCCCTTTGAGTTTTACAATTCGCTGATGCAAGGCTTCATCCTGCGTCAAAACCATGCCGCCCTCACCGGTCGTGATGGTTTTGTTGCCAAAGAAGCTGAAGGTTGCGACATGGCCGAGACCGCCGACCTTTTTGCCTTTGAACTCAGAGCCGATCGCTTCAGCGCAATCTTCTACCACGAACAAATCGTGCTTTTTGGCGAGCGCAGATACCGCGTCCATATCGCATGGGTGCCCGTACAAGTGCACCGGCATGATCGCCTTGGTTCGATCTGTGATCTTGCTTTCTGCGTCGCCAACGTCGATCTGCCAGTAATCTTTCTCACTATCGACGAATATCGGAGTGGCACCAGTATAAGCGACAGCATTTGCGGACGCGATATAGGTGAGGGTTGGGACAAGCACTTCGTCGCCCGGGCCGACACCCAGCGCTTCGAGAGCGACATGTAGCGCAACCGTTCCGTTCGATACGGCCGCTGCGTGGCCGACGCCATTATACTCTGCGAATTCTTTCTCGAATCGCGAAATATATTTTCCTTTGGAAGAAATCCAAGTGGAATCCAAACAATCCACTACCAACTCTCGCTCACGCGCCGTCAATCGGGGAATATAGACTGGGAACTTTATGTTTACTAACGCGGAATTCATCACCAAATCCTGAAGCAGCGTCCGTATAACGAAGTTGTTAGGCGAGCGCAACAGCGTGCTCTTGCAGGCGGCGTCAAAGGCTGGAATTTCGACTCAGTTAGATAGTTCATAGGCGCTGTGCTGGTTCGTTGATCATGTCCTCTTGGCGAGAACTTACCCGGAATTGCAAAAACGGGCCTCTATCAATCCTCGGCTTCATCGAATGAATAAAAACCCAAAAGCTCGCGGCCTTCGCTGGCCCCGAACTCGTAGCCGATCCGTTTGTACAGGTTCAACGCCGCCAGATTGTCAGCATACACCTTCAGCATAATCTTGGACGCTCCGAGTTCCTGCCTCGCAAATTCATGCAGCCCATGCATGACCTTGCTAGATATACCTTTCCCTCTCGCAGCAGGCGGCAAATAAATTCCCAAGCTTGGAATGTCATAGCCTTCATCAATTCCCCTCAGCATGCCATAGGCGATGATCTCGCCATCTTCCGCAAAGTATCCAGCATATATGTCGTGTCCGCTATACTCGGCGATTCGCGCCGCATCTCCGTCTGAGAATCCGTGCGGGTGGAAGGCTCTCGCGCTCGGGTCATTTCGAACAATCCAGAAGAGCACCTTCAGGGCATCTGTGTGTTTGGGTTGAAGCCGGATCAGCATCGGTTGCCTCGTTTGAGAATATGCAAACCAGGCAATCTCGAAAGGAACTTTCTCACTCGCCTTTTCATATCCATTCCGCTTTGATGAACCGGGTCGACTTATTGGGCTTCATCTCAAATCTGAGTGTTGTTACGGTCGCCGGCCCGGTCGCCACATCGATTATCAGGTCGCCTCGGCGCGCTTGAGCATCACAGATTTCGCCATCCAGCAAGACCTGGTCAATGGCCGACACGTTGGACAAGCTGACTTTTATCCCGCGCGTAGTGTGATCGTGATAGTGTACGAGAGGTATTTCCGCGCCGGTCGAAATCTCTCCAATCCCCGAAAACCCGCGGACCACAGGACGCCCTCGGGCCAAGAAGCGTCCGGCGATCGTTCGCACGTAAGCAAGGGGTAGTCGATCGATCCGGCTTTCTCTAGAAAAGGCGTTCAAACTTCGCGCTCGATCTTCTGCTGGAGCGTATTTTGACAAGATCTCTTGGATCTCGTATCGACGGCGTTGATTAAACGAAGCGGTTTTTGTCTGTCGTCCCCACATCACCTGCGAAAACGTCTCATCCAAGAAATGGATTTTAGCTTGGTTTGTGTAGAGCCGAATCCACAAATCCCAGTCCATCGTATAATGCAGATCCCGATCGAGCCCGCCTATCCGTTCACATGATTCGCGGCGAAAAAAGCATGACGGCTGTGAAATCACGTTAGATTTCAGCAAGTTCGGCCCAGGTTCCTCCACCCCCCAATGGAAACCTGTGGTCGCTCCTGCTTCGTTCGTGATGACACTATGTGCGCAAACCAAATCCGCCCCGTCCTCGAATATCGAAGTCGCCGTTTCGAAAGCGTGAGGAAATAGGATATCGTCCGCATTCAACCAGGCCAGAACTTCGCCTTCAACACTTTGCCAGCCTTCAATAATAGCGGCTGATTGCCCCTCGTCCGGTCCATGCCGCCGGTAGGTAATTGCATCATCATAGCGGTCGGCGAGCGCTTTGACACGTGGATCGCCTGAGGCATCGAGGAGGGCAATTCGCACCGGCGCTGATTGCGCCAACAGGCTTTTCAAACAGAACGGCAAGAACGGATGATAGGCGCCCACCGGGATTGAAACAGCAAAAGTAATCACAGTGCCTCGCCTTCTGCGGCAGCGTCATTATGGCCCTCTCGCGCGAGCGGATCGATGTGAAAAATCTTTGTCAGGCGAACGTAATCCCGCGTAAATCCAATCATCGCGGTAATCACTGATTGCAAATTACCAACACAAAAACGCAGAACCAACACCAGCATTACAAGCTGGGCGGCGCGCTCTTCCGTCACTTCAGATTCACCCGCAAGAAAGGCGAGCAGGGCGGTTACCCCGACAAGCGGAGCAAAGATCGATGCGAGATTCGTGTTGGAACGAAACCGGTCATCAAGCTCATTTGGAGTTCCAATCGCATTGGCTAAAAAGGATTGCATCAGCATGTGTTTTTGTTCCGGCGTCATAGTTTTTGCGCTCTGTTGGAGCCGCTTTTGTGTCTCCTTCTGCAGCGCGATTTCTTCGTTCAGCGCCACCTGCTTTTGTTCCAACAATCTGTTGGTTTCGCCATGGCGCCAAGCGACAAAAACAGCCCCCAATATTGACAAGCCAACCATCAAGACCACAACGAAGCAAGGAGCGATCAGAAACCCAATCAAGCCTGCGATGATTACGGTGGACAGCGAATTGAGAATATTATTCGCACCGTTAACGGAGCGATGAACGGTTTGATAATCGCCGCGAATCTCCTGGAAGAACTTCGGCACTCCGGAAGGGTCATCCCCCAGTTCCGCCAAGCGGCGTGGAACGCTCGCCTCGACCAGTGCGTATGCGGTTTTTCTTCGCACCTGGAGCGACAGATGGTCAGACAGTTTTTGTGCTGCACTACCGATCAAAAAGATAACGATCGGAACAAAGATGATGGCCACATGAAACCAGAATGGATCGGTATCATAACCCAGCATCGCATGAAGGCGATCGGGCGCACGATCTGGCGAAATCAACCAAACAGCGAACTGGATGGTCAGGATGAATGCCGCCAAAGGCGCTAATTTAGCGACAAGTCCGCCGACAATGATCACCAATTCGGAAACAGGGCGCAGCCGAATGGGATTAACCCAGAGACTGATCAGAGTCGCAAGATAACGTCGCACACGAACCAGGTGCGAAAAAGCTGCATGGCCGACCTCGATCATTTCTGTTTCGACTTCAAGTACAATTATCGACGTACCACCGATACGTGCTTTCGATGCCGACTTCCAGCGAGATCTGCGCTGTCCAGCCAAGATTAGCAAGTTTATCAACGCTCATGAGTTTTCGCGGCGTTCCGTCGGCCTTGCTTGTATCGTGGACGAATTCGCCCTCATATCCGATGATATCAGAAATCAGAACAGCCAGTTCAATGATGCTAACATCACTGCCCACACCACAGTTCACGTGTTCGGCATCGGAATAATTCTTCATCAGAAATACAAGCGCATCTGCGCAATCGTCAACGTGGAGGAACTCTCGCCGTGGCGCGCCCGTGCCCCAAATCGTGACAGTCGGGTCGCTGCAGGTCTTTGCGGTATGTATTTTGGTGATCAGCGCTGGCAGAACGTGACTCGAAACCAAGTCGAAATTGTCGTTGGGACCATACAGATTTGTAGGCATGGCCGAAACGAAATCACATCCGTATTGCTGACGATAAGCCTCACACATCTTCAGACCCGCAATCTTCGCGATCGCATACCATTGATTGGTCTCTTCCAATGGCCCTGTGAGCAGGCTTCCCTCGATCATGGGTTGCGGCGCCATGCGGGGGTAGATGCAAGACGATCCCAGAAACACCAGCTTGCTCACATCATTTTCATATGCGTTGTGAATGACCGCATTTTGAATTGCGAGGTTTTCGTAAATAAACTCTGCCGGACGAGACGCATTTGCCAGGATTCCGCCGACCCGCGCCGCGGCAACGAAAACGGCGTCTGGTTTTTCGCGTTTCATATAGTCACGCACTGAGACCTGATCGCGCAAATCAACCTTGCTTTTGTCGACTGTCAGCGTTTCGCAATCTTCGCTTTTCAATCGGCGTACAAGGGCCGACCCGACCATGCCCTTGTGCCCGGCAACAAAAACGCGCTTTCCCTTCAACGTGTAGGCGTTGGCTAGCGTGGGAGCCTCACTGCCGGGCATGTGTGTTTCCTTCTTCCGCGACGACCTTCAGGTCGCTCGCGACCATGTCTTTTACAAGATCGGGGAATGAGCATTTGTGCTCCCAGCCAAGCTGCTTCTTGGCCTTGGTTGGATCACCGATAAGCAACTCGACCTCAGTTGGACGAAAATACCGGGGATCGACCTGGACCAGCTCTTCACCAGTATCGGCCCGAAAGCCAACTTCATCTGTGCCCTCACCCCGCCATTCGATGTCGACGCTGGTTTCTTTGAATGCCAGTTCGATGAACTCACGCACCGAATGCGTTTCCCCGGTGGCTAACACGTAATCATCCGGATTGTCCTGTTGGAGCATTAGATACATGCCTTCGACATAATCACGTGCGTGTCCCCAGTCGCGCTGAGCGTCAAGATTTCCGACATAAAGGCGTTGCTGCAGACCAAGCTGAATGGCCGCTACAGCCCGGGTAATCTTGCGGGTTACAAATGTCTCGCCACGGATTGGACTTTCGTGGTTGAACAAGATGCCGTTCGAAGCATGCATGCCATAAGCTTCGCGATAATTCACCGTGATCCAGTAGGCATAGAGTTTAGCCGCAGCATACGGACTGCGAGGATAAAATGGCGTCGTTTCGCGTTGCGGCACTTCCTGAACCAGGCCGTACAGCTCTGAGGTGGACGCCTGATAGAATTTTGTCAGGTTCTCGCGCTTAAGGATCCGAATTGCCTCAAGAATACGAAGCGCGCCAACTGCGTCAGCATTGGCCGTATATTCAGGTGTATCGAAGCTGACCTGCACATGGCTCTGGGCGGCAAGGTTGTATATCTCATCTGGTTGGATCTCTTGCACCAGCCGGATCAGGTTGGTCGAGTCGGTCAAATCGCCATAGTGGAGATGAAATCTAACATCTTTTTCATGCGGATCATGATACAAATGGTCGATGCGCTGGGAGTTGAAGCTAGAAGAACGACGCTTCATGCCGTGCACAATATAGCCTTTTTCCAACAAAAGTTGTGAGAGATATGCTCCATCTTGACCGGTCACACCAGTGATCAAGGCTACTTTGTCCGACATTTACTTCTCCGCTGACGACTGCATTAGCAATGCCCATATCATCTCCTTTCGGCTCTGCAAGTTGCATCTCCAGCTTTGTGAGGTGTGATGTGTGAGTGGATCAAATGGCAGACAGTATGTGACCGAAACCGACCTGCTCACCGGAGCGATGAAGACCTGACCGCCTGGACCATCAACGCTCCCGTCCGAACCGACCGCCAATCGGAACCATCGGAATAGACGAGTTCAGTCAAGCTGTCCTCATGGTTCAGAAACATCAGCGTCCCTGCTCCCGCCGCGTGCGCGTCCGGCAACTCATCAGCGGTCGCACAGCCCAACCGCACCGCCCCGGCGACATGCAGCTGCGCGGTCGGCGTCCAGGTGCCGATCCCGACATAGCCATTGCTCGGGCGCGCCAGAATCGCCAGCTCGAAATTCTGCCCATCCGCTGACACTTTGACCGCCAGATCATCACTCCCGGTCAGCCCGATCTCGGCCCGGCCAGACCAGCCGGTCTGAAACAGCAAACTGGCTGTATCGTCGGTGCTGGCCTTGTTGATCTTCAGCTGATGCCCGGCGCCTGCATGGCTCAGCAGAGTCGCAGGACTGGACACGGCCAGGCGATTGGTGGCGTCCGCGGCGGCATTGATCCCGAGCATCTCAGGCGCCGCCAGCCCGCCTGCCTCGCTCCAGCCAGCGCCATCAAAGACGACCTGTTTCGCCCCCGCCTCGACCCAGGCTGTCCAGCCGGCCTGCGGGCGGTAAAACATCCAGGCGCCATCCTGAAAGGCCGCCACCTGCCCGTCCGCCCCGGTCCAGGCCCCCGCACTGTTTTCACCAGCGATATAGCGATCCCCTTCGGCTGCATCCTCCGGCGGCGCGGTCAGCTCGAGTGAAATCACGCTGAGCTGCACAATCGCATCCAGCCGGCGCAGGCTTTCATTCAGGGTGACGTGTTTCTGCGCCTGATTAGGCAGCAGATAAGGCAAAGACAGTTTGGCGGAGAAATCCATGCGACCAGATCCGGTTTGTGATTGGGATCTCATTATCGCGCAGACGGCAAGGTCGCGGACTGGGCCGGGACAAGGTGCGGGATTGATACGCGCCTAACCGCGTGGATGGGCGCTGGCATGGACCTTTCGCAAATGCCCTGCCTCCACGCCTGTATAGACCTGAGTGGTCGACAGGCTGGCATGGCCAAGCAGGGTCTGAATGGCGCGCAAATCAGCGCCATGGGCAAGCAGATGGGTGGCAAAACTGTGGCGCAAGGCGTGCGGCGTCGCTGTCTCGGTCAGGCCGAGCGCGCCGCGCAGGATCTGCACCTGCTTGCGCAGCACCGGGGCCTGCAGGCGCTTGCCCCGGGCGCCATAGAAAAGCGGCGTGCGGGCATTCAGCGCATACGGGCAGAGGCTCGCATAATCGCTGATCGCGTCGCGTACTGCCGG
The DNA here is from genome assembly GCA_965212615.1 of Henriciella sp. Lineage (GTDB taxonomy): Bacteria > Pseudomonadota > Alphaproteobacteria > Caulobacterales > Hyphomonadaceae > Henriciella. Next base: position 2,499,705 of record OZ243114.1, on the reverse strand, counting down.
AATGATCGGTACGATCCGCACTTTGCCGCCCTTGCCCTTGATCCGCAGGCGCTCGGGCGCCGTTTTGACATCGCCTGGCAGGTCGAGCGTCTCTGAAATGCGCAGGCCGGCACCATACATCAGGCTGAGCGCGGCCACATCGCGGGCCGCTATCCATGGCTCTGCCTGAATGATCTCAGCCTGGTCGAGCATATCCTTCGCCGCCGTTTCAGACACTGGACGGGGCAGACGCTGACCGCGTTTCGGCCCGGTCAGGAAGGCAATCTCGGGATTTTCCACGCCATGCGCGCGATCCAGCCAGCGATAGAAACTCTTGATCGACGAGAGCAGCCGGGCAATCGAGGCATCGGCCAGGCCGTCGCGGCGGCGATGCGCCAGGAAGGCGCGAATATCGCGCGCCTGCAGTTCGGCAAAAGCGCGCATGCCTGGCTCGGCCTCCAGGTGTCCGCGCAGGAATCCGAAGAATTCGGCAAGGTCGCTGCGATAGGCCTCTACCGTATTGTCCGCAAGCCTCTGCTCGCGCTGAATATAATCCAGAAACCCGTCCAGCAATGCCATGGCCTGGAGTTTCGTCGATGATGCTTAATGACGGGTTTCCGCCGGCGCGGCCTCTGCTAAGGAACAGACATGCCCGTGGCCCGCATTCTCTTCCCCTTGCCGCTGCCAGAGCCGTTCGACTATCTGATTCCCGAGGGAATGGATGTGGAACCAGGCTCTTATGTGCGCGCGCCGCTGGGCAAATATGAGCGCACAGGCGTGGTGTGGAATGTTTGCCGAAACTTGCCGAACAGCGACTCAAACGTGCCGAAACGCACTTTAAAGGCGGTTGAGAGTTGCTTTGACGTACCACCTATGCCGGACTCGATGCGGCGCTTTATCGAGTTTTGTGCCCGCTATAATGTTGCCGGACCAGGCCAGGTTCTCGGCATGGCGCTGCGGGCTCGCGGCGGCTTGGCCGCCTCCCCGACCCAGACTGTTTACACGCTGACTGGCCACCGCACCAATCGCATCACTGCGGCGCGTGAGAAAGTGCTCGCCGCGGCAGCCGAGATGGCGCCGGCAAGCGCCGCAGATCTGGCCCGCGCGGCAGGCGTGTCGAGCTCGGTGATCAAAGGCCTGGTCGAGGCTGGCAGTCTGAGCGCTGATACCCGCGCCACTGACCTGCCCTACCCGGCCCCGGACCCGCACCGCCCGGGCCCGGATCTCACCTCTGAGCAAGGCGCCGCGGCTGAAGTGCTGCGCCAGGCTGTGCAGCAAGGCGGTTATGCGCCTTTCCTGCTCGACGGGATTACCGGGTCCGGCAAGACAGAGGTCTATTTCGAAGCCATCTCTGAGGCACTGGCGAAGGACCCAAGCGCGCAGGTTCTGGTCCTGCTGCCAGAGATTGCCCTGACCCAGGCCGTGTTCGAACGGTTTGAGCAGCGCTTTGGCGCTGGACCAGCGCCCTGGCACTCATCCCTCTCCGATCAACAGCGCCGGCGCACCTGGCGTGAGGTCGCGCATGGCCGGGCGCGTATCGTCACCGGCGCCCGCTCGGCTCTGTTCCTGCCTTTTGCCAATCTGAAACTGATCATTGTCGATGAAGAGCATGATAGCAGTTTCAAACAGGAAGACGGGGTGCGCTATCATGCCCGCGACATGTCCGTGATGCGGGCCAAGCTGGAAGATGCAGCGGTCATCCTGGCCTCGGCCACGCCAGCGCTGGAGACGGTGGTGAATGCTGAAAGCGGGCGCTATCAGCGCCTCAGACTCTCGGCCCGCCCGGGCGCGGCGCGGCTGCCGGACATGCATCTGGTCGATTTGCGCGCGAACCCGCCAGAGCCAGGCAACTGGCTCTCGCCTGTCCTGTCCAGGGGCCTGGTCGCCACGCATGCAGCCGGCGAGCAGAGCCTGCTCTTCCTGAACCGGCGCGGCTATGCCCCGCTGGTCATCTGCAAGGCTTGCGGCGAGCGGCTGAAAAGCCCCGGCACGGAAAGCTGGCTGACTGAGCATCGCTATTCCAATCGCCTGGTCTGCCATCTGACTGGCTGGTCGATGCCGAAGCCAGACAATTGCCCGCTCTGCGGCGCCAAGGATTCGCTGATGGGCGTCGGGCCGGGCGTCGAGCGGGTGGCCGAAGAAGTGCGGGTGCTGCTGCCCGAGGCCAATGTCGAGATTTTCTCGTCCGACACGGCCATGGGCGGCGAGGCGACCCGCGGCATTGTCGAGCGCATGGCCGAAGGCGAGATTGACGTCCTGGTCGGCACCCAGATCGTCGCCAAAGGGCATAATTTCCCGGGCCTGACTTTGGTCGGCGTCGTCGATGCCGATAGCGGCCTGCAAGGCGGCGACTTGCGGGCCGGCGAGCGAACTTATCAGCTGCTCAGCCAGGTGGCCGGCCGGGCCGGACGCGCCGAACGCCCGGGCCGCGCCTTGATCCAGACCTATCAACCCGACAATCCGGCCATGCAGGCCCTGGCTGCCGGCGATCGCGATGGCTTCCTGAAGATTGAGCGCGATGTCCGCGAGGAGCTGACCCTGCCGCCATTCGGGCGCATGGCGGCGCTGGTCATGTCGGCGCCGGATGCCGGGATGGCGAAAGAGATCGGCTTGCTGGCCGGCAAGGCCGCGCCGCATGGCGAAGGGGTGACGGTCTATGGCCCGGCCCCGGCGCCGATCAGCATCCTGCGCGGACGCCACCGCCTGCGCTTCCTGATCACGGCGCCGCGCGAAGTCGATCTGTCAGCCTATATGGCCGCCTGGCTCAGCCAGCTGAAACTGCCCAGCGCGGCCCGGGCGGCGGTGGATATTGATCCTTACTCGTTCTTGTAACCGCTAAGCCGCCGCAGCGCCCGCCACAGGCTGAGCAGCGTGAAGGCCGCGGCGAAGGCGACGACGCAGAGGCTAATCAGGGCGAGCAATCCAATCAGCGCCCAAGCCAGAGGATGGATTTCGGCCACAACCAGTTTTTGAGCGTCTCCCGCCGCAGCGATCACGAGTAGCGGAAACACAATTGCGAGAGGGACGATGGGAAACCAAAGCAGTCGCTGCCACCAAGCGCCGGCGCTCCCTGACGGGGTAAACACCAAGTGACCGCGCATCTTCTGCTGAACACTTTTTACGGCCCCGCCGGAATTCGCGCCGACGCGCTGACTGCGCTTTCGTCGGCGCAAGATGTAGCGGATGGATTTAAGTCTCTTGGCCTCTTGGTCCGGATCCATGTCGTGCATATGGGGACAAGCTGGCCAGATTTCATCAGCGCGCGGGTGACAATGGCGATTTATTTCACTAGGCCCGATAACAAGAGAGAACAGGTCGCAGCTCTGTCATGAAATTTGAACGCCAAGCCATCCCGGATGTGATTCTGGTCACCCCTGACCGACATGGCGATGCGCGCGGGTTCTTTTCCGAGACCTTCCGCGCCAATGTTTATGAAGCGGCCGGCATTGCCGGGCCATTCGTTCAGGACAATCATGCCTGGTCGGCCGAGGCCGGGGTCTTGCGCGGCCTGCATTTCCAGGCCCCGCCCAGGGCCCAGGCCAAGCTGGTGCGCTGTACCCGCGGCGCTGTGCTTGATGTCGCGATCGATATCCGGCCCTCCTCACCGACTTATGGCCAGCATGTCCGGGCCGAACTTTCGGCCGAGAATGGCGCCCAGCTATTCGTGCCCGTGGGGTTCGCGCATGGTTATCTGACCCTGACGCCGGATTGTGTCGTGGTCTACAAGATGACCGACTATTATGCCCCGGAAACCGAGGGTGGCCTGGCCTGGGACGACCCGGAACTCGGGATTGACTGGCCCTTGCCGAATGGCGCACCATCGCTGTCGGCCAAGGATGGCAAGCTGCCAGGCCTTGCCAATTTCAGCTCGCCGTTCAAGTAAGTTGGGCTCAAGGTGGGTGAGGGTATGAAACTTTTATGTATCGGCAAGTCTGGCCAGGTCGCCCAGGCCCTGGCCGAGCGCAGCGCGCAAGCCGGCATTGACCTGCTCTGCCTGGGGCGGCCAGAGCTTGATCTGGTCCAGGGCGAGGCGGTCGCCGCAGCGCTGGATCGTGTGCAGCCAGGCCTGGTCATCAATGCTGCGGCCTATACCAATGTCGACACCGCAGAATCCCAGCGCGCGGCCGCCTTTGCGCTCAACAGCGCAGCTGTTGGCGGCCTGGCCAGGCTGTGTGCACAGCGCGGCACGCCGCTCATCCATCTCTCGACCGATTATGTTTTCGACGGCACAGGCACGCAGGCCTGGCGCGAATCCGACCTGGTCGGGCCGCTCAATGTCTATGGCGCCTCGAAGCTGGCCGGCGAGGACGCTGTGCGCGCGGCGCGCGGCCCGCATATCATTCTGCGCACCGCCTGGATCTATAGTCCGTTCGGAGATAATTTCGTAAAAACAATGCTGAGACTAGCTGGCACGCATGGCGGTGCGCGCGTGGTTGATGACCAGATCGGCAGCCCGACCAGCGCGTTCGAGATTGCTGACGCGATCCTGCAGATTGCTGCGCGCCTGACCGAACAGCCGGATCCGACGGTCTATGGCACCTATCATTTCAGCGCTGCCGGAGCGGCCTCCTGGGCTGATGTCGCCGCCTTTATCTTCGACACTTATGGCGCCCGCCATGGCTGCAAGATTAAGTTGAAACCGATCCCGTCTTCAGATTATCCGACTCCCGCAAAACGGCCGCGAAACTCGCGTCTGGACACACACAAGATCACCGAAATATTCGGGATCACGCCACAAGACTGGCAATCGCCTTTGCAGGCGACAGTCGAACGATTGATGGCTGAGGGGGCCATGTCACAATGAAGGGCATCATTCTCGCAGGCGGGCGCGGCACGCGGCTTTATCCGATCACGCGCGGCATCTCGAAACAGCTCTTCCCGGTCTATGACAAGCCGATGATCTATCACCCGATCACCACGCTGATGCTGGCCGGAGTGACCGATTTCCTGATCATCTCGACGCCCCAGGCCCTGCCGACCTTTCAGGAATTGCTGGGCGATGGCGAAAAATGGGGCGTCTCGTTCCAATATGCCGGACAGGCCGAGCCGCGCGGGCTCGCGGATGCTTTCCTGATCGGCGAAGACTTCATTGGCGATGACCCGGTCGCCCTGGCGCTGGGCGACAATATTTTCCATGGCGCCGGCCTGGGCGAGCAATTGCAGGCGATCAATCGCGGCAATCAGGGCGCGACCATATTTGGCTATACGGTCGCCGATCCATCAAGCTTCGGCGTGGTCGAACAAGGCCCGGATGGCAAGGCCGTCTCGATTGAGGAAAAGCCGAAAGACCCGAAAAGCAATCTCGCCGTCACCGGCCTCTATTTCTATGACAATCAGGTTGTCGAGATTGCCAAATCGATCAAGCCGTCACGGCGCGGCGAGATTGAGATCACGGCGGTGAATAATGAATATCTCCAGCGCGGCGAGCTTGATCTGAAAGTCCTGCCGCGCGGCACCGCCTGGCTTGATGCCGGGACTTTTGATGGCCTGTTGCAGGCGGCGGAATATGTCCACGCCGTGGAAAAGCGAACCGGTACCAAGATTGCCTGCCCGGAAGAAGTGGCCTGGCATATCGGCCTGATCGACAATGCCCGCGTCCGCGCCCTCGCGGCCGACCATCTGAACGAATATGGCGACTATTTGCTGCGCCTGGTCGACTAGCCTATTTCCGCTGCATCGCGGCAGCGATTTCCGGTCGCGCCTCGGCATTTGGCAAATATTGTGGCTCAACCCGCATCTGGCTTGCCTGCTCATAAGCATAGCCCCAGGACAGGATGTCGGCATCTGTGTCTTTGCCGCCAAGGATCGACAAGCCGATCGGCACCCCATGTACATCCCCCATTGGCACGGTGATATGCGGATAGCCGGCAATCGCAGCAAGATACCCGGCCCCGGCCCAGGCCGGCCAGGTGTCGCCATTGACCGGATCGACCCGCGGGCTGAGCGGGCCTGAGGGGGAGACCAGCATGTCGACGGCATGCTCGGCGAGCAGCTTGTCGATACCGTTCTCGCGCGTCGCCGACTGGATCGCGGCGAGCGCTGTCAGATAGGCCGTCTCGGTCAGCGGCCCTTTGGCCTGTGAGGACTGAAACAGATCCTGGTCGAACAAAGCCAGCTCGATCTCGGCATGGGCCTGATTGAAGGCGATCAGCTCGGCGAGGCTGCGTGTGGTGACGGCTTCCGGGGTGTCAGCAAGATAGGCATCAAGCGTGTGTTTGAACTCATATTCGAGCACGCTCAGCGCATCGCCCCAGAAATTCTCGGCCTCTGGCGCGAAGGCCTCGATCTCGACCAGCGCGGCGCCCTGGGCTTCCAGCACGGCCAGCGCCGCCTCAAATCGGGCCTGGATATCGGCGTTCGAGCCTTGCGCAAAGCGCATCACGCCGACGCGCTTGCCGGCCAGGCTGCCGGCATCGAGCGCGGCGGCAAAATCCGTGGCCTGATCGCCTGAGGCCATGGCGGTCAGCATCATCGCCGCGCCTCTGACGGTCTTGGTCATCGGCCCGGCTGTGTCCTGCGAATGCGAGATCGGGATGATATATTGCTGTGGCACCAGGCCGACACTCGGCTTAAAACCGACAATCCCGTTGACATTGGACGGACAGATCACCGAGCCATTGGTTTCGGTGCCGACGGTTCCGGCTGCGAGCGAGGCTGCGGCAGCAGCGCCGGAGCCGGAGCTTGAGCCACACGGATTACGGTCCAGCATATGCGGATTGCGCACCTGGCCGCCAAGCGCCGACCAGCCGCTCAGCGACTCATTCGAGCGAAAATTCGCCCATTGGCTGAGATTGGTCTTGCCGAGAATGATCGCCCCTTGCGCGCGCAGGCCAGCGACCAGCGGGCTGTCGCGGCCCGTGACATTGTCCTTCAGCGCCAGCGCCCCGGCCGTGGTCGCCACCGGGTCGAGGCTTTCAATATTGTCTTTCAGCAGGATCGGCACACCATCAAGCGGCCCCCAGCCTTTGCCGAGCTGGCGGCGTTCATCGCTGTCCATCGCATCGTCCAGGGCCGCCGGGTTGAGCGCCAGGACAGATTGCAAAGTCGGTCCGCTGCGATCGATGCTTTCGATCCGGGCTTGATAAGCAAGCACCAGATCAACCGATCTGACCTGACCGGTCTGCAAGCCTGCGGCAATTTCGGGCAGCGACTTGGCGAGCCATCCACTCGGGGCAAGCGAGGGGGCTGGTTCGGCTTCGGCGTCAGCCACGGGCGCGCCCGCAACCGGATCTGCAGCGACCGAGGCGCAGGCCCCGCAAAGCGCCGCAGCGGCGCTGATCAAGACATGTTTCATAGCTCATCTCCCTAATCCCGGCTGGCCCAATCAAGGGCGTCTTCCAGGCGATCATCGCCCCAGAACAGTTCACCGTCCACGACAAAACTCGGAGCGCCGTAAATGCCTTGGGCGCGCGCCGCCTCGACTTGCGCGCGCAAGGCCTGTTTTTGCGTGTGGCTATGGGCCATGTGCAGATAGATTTGCGCCGCGCCGCCAGCCGCTTCGAGACAATCGGCAATGGTCTCAGTATCCGATATATCGCGCCCCTCGGCAAAGCCGGCGCGGAACACATTGCGGCAAAACTCGCGGCCCCAGTCCTCATACAGGCAGGCGATCGCGGCGCGGGCAGCCAGGACGCTGTTTTGCGGGAACAGCCGCTCTGCAGAGCGATTGAAAGGGATGGCATATGTCTCGGCCCGGCGCTCGACATCGCGCCACATATTCGCGCCTTTCGCCGGATAGAGGGAAAAGGGCGAGCTGTCCCAGCCCTGCGCCTTGAAGATCGGGCCGAGCAGGAATGGCTTCCAGATCAGCTCGACGCCGCGCGCTTCCGCTTCTGCCTCAATCCGCATGGCTGAGAGATAGGAATAGGTGGAGGCGAACTCGAACCAGAAGGTGACCGGGTTCGCCATATCCAGCCTTTAGCGATCAAACTTCTTGAACTTGACCCGTTTCGGTTCGACCGCATCGGCGCCAAGCCGGCGCTTCTTGTCTTCCAGATAAGAGCTGAAATCACCTTCGAACCACTCGACATGGCTATCGCCCTCAAAGGCAAGAATGTGGGTCGCCATGCGGTCCAGGAACCAGCGATCGTGCGAGATCACCACGGCGCAGCCGGGGAAGCTCTCCAGGCCTTCTTCCAGCGCCTGCAGGGTTTCGACGTCAAGATCATTGGTCGGTTCGTCAAGCAGCAAAAGATTGCCGCCTTCGCGCAGCATCTTGGCCAGATGAACGCGGTTGCGCTCGCCGCCTGAGAGTTTGCCGACCGGCTTTTGCTGATCGGTTTTCTTGAAATTGAAGGCACTGACATAAGCGCGCGAATTCATCTCGACATTGCCGAGCTTGATGACATCCAGACCGTCAGAGATTTCCTCCCAGACATTCTTCTTGTCATCGAGCTTGTCGCGGCTCTGATCGACATAGCCGAGCTTCACCGTATCGCCGAGTTCGAGCGTGCCGGAATCCGGCTGTTCCTGCTCCAGTATCATCTTGAACAAGGTCGATTTACCCGCCCCGTTCGGACCGATGACGCCGACAATGCCGCCAGGTGGCAGTTTGAAGTCGAGATCCTCGATCAGCAGATTATTGCCAAACCCCTTGCGCAGCTTTTCGGCTTCCAGAACCTTGTTGCCGAGACGCGGGCCAGGCGGGATGCGAATGGTCGCGTTGGAGACCGTTTCGCGCTCGGCCTTGTTGGCCATTTCCTCATAGGCCTGAATCCGCGCCTTGGATTTCGCCTGACGCGCTTTCGGGCTGGAGCGGACCCATTCGAGTTCCTTGGCGAGCGCTCGCTGGCGACCTTTGTCTTCGCGCGCTTCCTGTTCCATCCGCTTGGCTTTCTGCTCCAGCCAGGCTGAGTAATTGCCTTCATATGGAATGCCGCGGCCGCGATCGAGTTCGAGAATCCAGCCGGTAATGTCATCGAGGAAATACCGGTCATGGGTGACCAGGATCACGCAGCCTTTGAAATTGATCAGATAATTCTGCAGCCAGGCCACGGTCTCGGCATCCAGATGGTTGGTCGGTTCATCCATCAGGATCATGTCCGGGCGTGACAGCAGCAAGCGGCAAATCGCAACCCGGCGGATCTCGCCGCCGGACAGCGATTTCACATCCGCGGTGTCGGGCGGGCAGCGCAGCGCCTCCATCGCCATTTCGATCTTGGAATCGATGTCCCAGGCATCAGCGGCATCGACCTGTTCCTGCAAGGCCGTCATCTCTTCCATCAGCTCGTCGGTATAATCCTCGGCCAGCTGCATCGAAATCGCATTGAACTTGTCCAGCAATTGCTTTTCCGGGCATTCGGCCGCGACATTCTCGAACACGGTCAGGTCCGGATTGAGCTGCGGTTCCTGCGGCAAGTAGCCAACTTTGATCCCGTCCGCGGCCCAGGCCTCGCCATTAAACTCGGTTTCAATCCCGGCCATGATCTTGAGCAGAGTCGACTTACCAGCGCCATTGACGCCGACCACACCGATCTTGGCATCCGGCAGGAAGGACAGATGGATGTTCTCAAACACCTGCTTGCCACCAGGATAGGTCTTCGAGACGCCCTGCATGTGATAAACATATTGCGGTCCGGCCATGGCACGCTGCTCCAGTTCAACAAATTTTGCTGTCTGTTAGCCCGGCAACGCGTTTCTGCAAGAGGGAATGACTGGAAACAAGCAAATCGCGGCGGTTCAGCCAGGTCTGGTCAGTCAGCATTATTGCGCAGGTTCAAACGCGATCCCGTCCGTCTCCGCCGCGGCAATCAACCAGTCTCGGTCATGCGCCGGCAGGACCACAAGCTGTGGATGCTGCGCCATCATGTCGTGCAGGGCGCGCACTTGCTGCTTGATCGCGGCGCGGTCTTCATAATTCGGCCGGAAGACCATGTATTGAGTCAGGACCGGGCGGGTCTTGAGCGCTTCGATCGCACCCATGTTCCAGACAATATCACCGATCAGCAAGATCTCTGCCCCGTTCTGCAAGCTGATAAACACCATCTGGCTGCCCGGCGTGTGCCCCCCGGCCGGGACGATCACCACACCTGGCGCGATCGAGGCCACCTCGCCGGTCAAACCCGCTTGAAGCGCGCTCAGAGCCGGATCAAGCGTCCCGTCTGCGAACAAAGGCAGAGCCTCGATCTGCGGTGCATTGAGGACCAGATTCGGGGCCAGCGCCGCTGGCTCTGGGTGGCGGGCAATGGCCATGACATGGTCAAGGTGTTCATGCGTCATCAGCACCTGCTCGGCGCTCAGCATCGCCTCGGTCAGCTCGGCATAGGCCGTATCGCTGAAATGCCATTCGGTATCAGAGAGGGCCATGCCTTCGGCGGTCGGGCGATCGACGGCGCCGCCAATGACGATGCGGCGCTCAGGATAGACGATCTCGACGGCATTGTAACTCATCGCCACCGGCGCCCCGAACCGCCCGGCCTGGGCCGCAAAAGGCGGCGCGGTATCGCGCCCGACTTCCAGTATCCGGATCGCGGTCGGCAATTCGCTCGTCGGCACTCTCGCCTTGGAGCGCCAGTCTTCAAGCTCGAACAGGCCCGGCGCGGACTTTGCCGCATCCGAGCTGCTGAGCAGCAACCACCAGAACAGGACGCCCAGGATCAGCGCCAGGATGCCAATTATCCGAATGCCCCATTTGATCATGTCCGTCCTCCGAATGAACCGGCCCTTCAAGCCGACACGAGAATGGTGCCGGCGACAGCCGAATCGAAGACACCATGCCGCGGTGCGCGGCTTTCTTTCAAGCGCTTTTTCCGGGCCGCGCCTGCCTCGCGCGCTCGGCCCTGCCTGCCGTGCCCGCGCAGGGGGCACCGCCCGCCGCCGCCAAGGGCTGACAAGCACGGCAGAGCGCGCTAGCCATTGCCTCTATGATCAAGCGACTTCTCCTGCCCGCCGCTGCGCTCGCCGCCAGTGCCTGCGCTGCGCCGCTGGCGCAAACTCTGCCAACTGAAACGAGCCCCATGGTTGACCAAGCACCCCTGACGATTGAACGCCTGTTTGCCAGCCCGAGTCTGTCCGGCCCGGCTCCGACCGGGGTCAAATACAGCCCGGACGGGCGCCGCGTGAGCTTTCTAAAGGCGCGCGAGGATGACGGCGCGCGCTATGATCTCTGGCAGTTTGATGTCGCTACGGGCGCGCAGAGCCTGCTGATCGATTCCAAATTGCTCGAACCAGAAGAGGTCGAGCTGTCAGAAGCGGCAAAGGCCTTGCGCGAGCGCAAGCGCATTGCCGGGCGCAAGGGCATTGTCAGCTATGACTGGGGCACGGCCGAGACGATCCTGGTGCCGCTTGGCGGCGATGTGCACCTGATCACGCTGACCGAAAATGGCCCGCAGGTGCGCCAGCTGACCGACACAGAAGCGTTCGAATATGACGCCAAGGTCTCGCCCGGAGGCGGATTTGTCAGTTTCATACGCGACGGCGCGGTCCATGCCATCGACCTGGCAAGCGGCGAAGAAAGCCGCCTGACCCCGGCGGCAGAGCCTGACCATGCCATAGCTTATGGCGTCGCTGAATTCGTCGCCCAGGAAGAAATGAGCCGCTATACCGGATATTGGTGGAGCCCGGATGACCGGTATCTGGCTTATACACGGGTCGATGAAAGCCCGGTCGATATCATTCCGCGCTTTGATATTGCCGCGCAAGACGTGACCGTGATCAATCAGCGCTATCCGCGCGCCGGCCGCCCGAATGCGATTGTTGACCTGTTCGTGCGCGATATGGCCACTGGCGACACCGTCCAGCTCTTCTCGGCCGGGCCGGATAATTATCTCGCGCGGGTCAACTGGACTGGGCCGGGCCAGGTCTGGTTCCAGTCTGTCGATCGCGATCAGACCGCGATTGGCTATCATCTCTCAACTGCACCAGACTGGGCCCCGCGCCTGGCCTTTGAGGAAACCCAGGAGCGCTGGGTCAATCTGACAGACGATTTTCTCGCCCTTGACGAGTCGCGGCTGCTGATCACCCGCGAGGTCAATCAGGTGCCGCATGACAGCTGGGTGGAAGGCGAGGACGGGACGCCGGTGCGCGTGTTCAACACGCCAGAACCGTACCGCCACATTCAGCTGACGACAGCGGATGAGGGGCGTTTCAAGACCATTACAGCAGGCCAATGGCCAGTTGATGAGATTGTCGCCCGCTCTGGCGAGACCGTGTTCTTCACCGGCTACAAGGACACCCCGCTCGAACGGCATCTTTACCGGGTCGAGATTCAGGCTCTGGGGCCGCCTGCCGAACCGCAGCGCCTGACCGAGCTCGGCAAGTCCTGGTCCGTGTCGATGGCTTCGGACGGTCAGAGCTTTGTTGGCACCAGTTCGAGCCCGGCCCAGCCGCCACAGACAGGCCTGTATCGCATCACCGAACTGCCGAGCGAGGCAAAGCTCGAACAAATCGGCGCAGAGCGCTTGCCAGGCACCGATTGCATCGACCTCACCCCGATGGCGAAACAAGTCACCCGGTCCTGCCCTGACCCGGTCCAGCTGATCACCTGGATCGAGGAAAACAAGCTTGACGAGACCCATCCTTATGCCCCGTATCTGGCGGCACATACGGTGCCCGAATACGGGACGCTGATGGCAGAAGACGGCCAGACCCTGTATTATTCCATCCAGTTGCCGCCGGACTTTGATGCCAGCAAGACCTATCCGGCTCTGGTCGAGATCTATGGCGGCCCGCATGCCCAGACCGTCAATCGCAATTGGGAACGCCTGTCGGATCAGTTCTATACCCGCCAGGGCTATGTCGTTTTCCGGATCGATAATCGCGGCATGGCCAATCGCGGCAAGCGCTTCGAGGATGTGATCTATCGCCAGATGGGCGGCCCGGAAGTGCGCGATGTTCTGGTCGGGGTCGACTGGCTGAAATCGCAGCCCTTTATCGATGCTGACCGGGTCGGCATCCAGGGCTGGTCCTATGGCGGCTACATGACCCTGATGACCATCCTGCAGGCCCCGGAAGGCACTTTTGCTGCGGCTGTGGCCGGGGCGCCGGTGACCGACTGGTCGCTCTATGACAGCTTCTATACCGAACGCTATATGGATACGCCGCAAGACAATGCTGACGGCTATGAAAAATCCTCGGTCTTTTATCATCTGGGCCGCCTCGAGACTGCGCTGCCCAACCTGATGCTGGTCCATGGCATGGCCGATGACAATGTCACCTTTGACAATACCACCCGGCTGATGGCCGAGCTGCAGCAACGCGGCATGGCCTTCGACCTGATGACCTATCCTGGCCAGCGTCACGGCATTCGCGGCCAGGCCCTTGGCACGCATTTGATGCAGACACGGATGGCCTTCCTGGAGCGGCATTTGAAATGATCCGCCACGCTTTATTGGGGAGCTTACTGATCGCGAGCGCCTGTAATGCACGCACAACAACTGCCACGAATCAGGCGGCTGAATCCATCGAAACAGTGACTCTGGTGGAACAAGCCATCGACGCCAGGATCACAGCCTGCATGGCAGACGGACTGTCCAGAGAAAGTTGTGAGTGTATCGCCAGGACTTCATCACGCGTCCTCAGCGAACAAGACTTTCTGACGGAATCCGAATTGAAACTGGGAGGCAACCAAAGCGCTTTGGATGAATTTCTGCGACGAAAATATGCCGAAGACCGAAGCACAATGTTTGAGCTTGGTCAGGCACTGCAAGACTGTCCGGCTTCGCGGGTACCGGCGGACATGACTCAATGATCAAGCCCTGGAAGATCCTCGATAGCCGCCAGACCTTTCACGACCAGTTTCTCGGCCTGCGCACGGACAAGTGCATCCGCGAGGATGGCCATATCGTACCGACTTATCATGTCCTCGAATTCACGCCTTGGGTGACGGTCTTTCCGCTTACCGATGCTGGCAATATCGTCCTCATCCGGGAATATCGCCACGCCGCTCAGAAGCTGCTGACCGCCGTGCCGGGCGGTGTCTCTGATCCGGGCGAAACCGATTGGGCCGCGGTCGGGCGCCGGGAACTGGCCGAGGAAACCGGCTATGAAGCGCGCGAAATGCGCCATATCGGCACCTGCTATCCGAACCCGGCTGTGCAGGACAATGAGCTGCATTATTTCCTGGCGCTGGGCTGTACGCCAACCGCGCAGCAATCGCTTGACCCGAACGAGGAGATTGACGTGTTCGAACTGCCTTATGAAGACTTCCTCGCTTATGACCAGCTGGAGGTTCAGCACGCCCTGCATGCTGCCGGGCTATTCTATCTGGAGCGCTATTTCGACACCCACAAAACGCTGCGCCCTTCCCCAAAGTGACACTTGCCAGCGCTTGCCCGGCCGCGGCTAAATCACAGCGGCAGAGCCCAGGATGACAGGATGAAGACCACACAAGCCACCCAGGAACAGATGAATGCCTTCATGTCAGCGGACATGAGCGAGCCGGTCTGCCTGGTCAATCTGCTCAAGTACAAGCCGCTGGCAGCCTATGAATCCGGCGCCCCTGAAGCCGGCAACGGCTCGACGGGAGAGCAGGCCTATGAGCGCTACTGGAATGGCTGTATCGACGTGTTCCAGGCGATTGGCGCCAAGCCGATCCTGTTCGCGCCAGCGACGCGATTCATGATCGGCGATGGCGACTGGGACGCTGTCGCGCTGGTCTGGTACCCGTCGCGCAAGACCTGTCTCGAAATATCGCTGCGCGAGGATTATCAGGCGATCTATTATCATCGCAAAGCCGCGCTGTCGCACCAGGACCTGATCGAAACCACACCAGGAGGCTTTTGATGCCCGCTTTCCAACCCACTGCCGACCAATTCCGCGCCTTTCGTGACGATCCGCATGACGGCCCGGTGAGCCAGGTCAATCTGCTCAAGTTCAAGCCCAAAGCCGACTATGCTGAAGGCGATCCGGAATATGGCGAGGATTGCTCTGGCGAGACCGCTTATATTCGCTATTCCGAAGCCTTCACCAAGGCCGCGGCTGAGGTCGGCGGCACCACCAGCCTGCTGGCCATGACAGAGCGATACTTTATTGGCGGCGGCGATTGGGACGGCGTCCTGGTCAACACTTTTCCGTCTCGCCAGGCCTTTATCGCGACGCTCAATCATCCCGACTACAAATTAATGTCGCGGCATCGTGAGGCCGGGCTGCTGTGTCAGGAATTGATCGTCACCCGGCCCCTATGGTTACATGGCGACGCCCAATCAGAATAAGCAGCCGGGGACAAGAGAATGAAACGCGTCTTGATCATTGTCGGCCTCCTCGCTGCGCTTCTGGCCGGCGCTTATTATGGCCTGATCTGGATGATCACGCAGCCAGCGCCGCCGCTCAAGCCCGGCCCTGTGATCACGCTCACCCAAGGCGACATCCAGAGCGGCATGGACCATGACAATCCTGAGATCCTGCAGGTCAATGGCATTCCGTTCGCGGCCCCGCCAGTGGCCGAACTGCGCTGGCGCGCGCCGCAAGCAGCGCTTAGCTGGGACGGGGTGCGCGATGGCACGCAGTTCGGCGCCGAGTGCATGCAGATGCGTGCCGGCAGCGGCGAGTTTCTCCGCGATCTGCTCAACGGGCTCGGCCTGAGCGCCGTGCAGCGCCATCTCGCGGCAGTGGTTCTGGAGCGCGCGCCGCCACCGCTGGAGAGCGAGGATTGCTTGTTCCTGAATGTGCGCAGCGCCAATATTGGCGGCGACCCATTGCAGCCGGTCATGGTCTGGATTCATGGCGGCAGCCACCAATCCGGAGCCGGATCGCAAAGCCTCTACCAGGCCAATCAGCTGGTCGAGCAAGGTGTCGTTCTGGTGACGATCAATTATCGGCTTGGCGTGTTCGGCTATATTGCCCATCCGGCTCTCAGCGCCGATGACCCGCGCGGCGTGTCCGGCAATTATGGTCTGCTCGACCAAGTCGCCGCGCTGGCCTGGATTCGCGACAATATCGAGGCCTTTGGCGGCGACCCGGACAATGTCACCATTTTCGGCGAAAGCGCCGGCGCCCAGTCGGTGACCGAGATCATGTCGACCCCGCTCAGCCAGGGCCTGTTCCACAAGGCCATCCTGCAGAGCGGCGCCTCGAGCTATAATGTGAATGGCCTGACCACCGCGGTCGAGGGCCGCCTGACCATGCATGAGGCCGGGCTCGACTTCTTTGACGGCCTGGTCGCCGCTGATGCCAGCGCCGCCGACCTGCGCGCCATCCCTGCAGTCGACCTGATCGCCCATATTCCCAACAAGATGCACCTTGGCGGTTATGCGCTGCCAACCGTGGACGGCCTCGTCATCCCCAAGCTGATGGGCCAAGCGATTGGCGATGGCAGCATTCACAATGTCCCGATCCTGGCAGGCTATAATGCCGATGAAGGCACGTTATTCTATGACAGCATTCAGAGACCGACCGTGATCGTGCCGGATTTCCCCGAAACACAGGATGCGCGGCTCGCATGGCTCAGCGAGATTTACGGCGACGCCGATGCAGAAGCCTTGATCCACCTATATGGTCTCGATGATCCGGAGACCTATCAGGCAGCCGAAACCGACATGCTCGGCGATGATCTGTTCGGGGTGCATATGCGCTATCTGGCCGCCGCCAACACAGCCCAGGGCGCGCCGGCCTATCTGTATCATTTTACCCGCGTGCCGCCGTCCAGAACCCAGACCATTGGCGCTTTTCATGCGGCTGAAATCTTTTTTGTTTTCGGCTCGCACAGTCCATTGACCAGGCTGAGTGACGCGGATGAGGCCTTGACCGAGGCCATGGGACTGTACTGGACGAACTTTGCCCGCACCGGCAATCCAAATGGCGCCGGTCTGCCGGACTGGCCGCTTTATAAGCCGAGCTCAGATCAGTGGATGACGTTCAATCCATCGATTGAAGTGAAATCCGGCCTCCGCGCGGCCAAGCTCGACATCATGCAGCGCGCCCTGGTTCGGCGGGTGGCTGAAGCGGCGCCGCAAATCACCCCGCCTGCCGAAGACATATTGCTGCCATCAGGCGGTCAGGAGATCTCGGCAAATAGCCTCGAGCCCTAGCCGGTCGGTCTCGTCAAAGGCGTCCGGTTGCTCGCTGTCGACATCCAGCACCGCCGCCAGCTGACCTTTGGCGTCAAAGACCGGCACGACGATTTCCGAATTGGTGCGGCTGTCGCAGGCAATATGGCCGGCAAAGGCATGCACATCCGGAACCATGATCGATTGGCGCTGTTCGGCGCAGGCCCCGCACACACCCTTGCCAAACGGAATGCGCAAGCATCCAAGCGTGCCCTGATACGGCCCGACCACGAGCTCGCCCGGTTTGAGCGGATCAACGACATAGAATCCGGTCCAGAAGAAGCGCGGCGAAAACGCCTGCGACAGCAGGCAAGCCGCGCTGGCATATCGGGCGGGCACATAGGTCTCGCCGGCCACAACTGCATCAATCTCGGCTTTCACGTCGCGATATTGCCCTGATCGGTCCATGCCATTGCCTTTCTTTCGACAGCAGCTGCATATCGGATGCCTATGGCGAAAGCACAAGATAGCAATAGACGTGAGCAAAAGGCTCTGAAATAGTTCGGTCGGGAATGGAGGGAAGTGCGTGATCCTCGGCAAGTTGTTCAAAAGCATGGCGATGATGTTGCTTGCATCTGTGCTTTTGTTTCCGGCCGCATCGGCGCAGCAATCGCACGCCGAGTCCGCCCCGACTTTCGAACTGGATGATTTCGACCCGGATATTGTTCGCGTCGATGAGGCCCGGCTGCAGCGGGCCATGCAAGCCTACCAAGCTGATGAGACGCTGCAATTGGAGCGCCCTGAATGGGAACCTGAAGCCCAGGCCTTCGAACAGCGCGAACAGCGCTCTGGCCCGAATCCCATCGCAGAGGCCATCGCCGCTTTCTTCCAGGCAATCGGCCCGTTGCTTGGCTATCTCCTGCTGATCATCACCGTGCTGGCCATCCTGACCGGCCTGTACATGGTGTTTGGCGAATCGATCACGCTGCGCGGGCGGCAAAAGGAGAAATCCGCCGGGCCGGACATCTCGATCGTGCCAGATCTGCGCCCGGAAGAAGCCCGCGCCCACGCCTTGCTTGAAGACGCCGACCGCCTCGCTGCTGAAGGGCGCTTTGCCGAAGCGGTGCATCTGCTGCTATTTCGCTCCATTGATGACATTCAGGAGAAGCGCTCAGGGCTGATCGGTCGCTCGCTGACGGCGCGCGAAATCGGCGCACTTGGCATTCTTCCGGACGCCGTGCGCAGCGCCCTGTCGCCAATTATCCGCATCGTCGAACGCAGCTTCTTTGGCGGGCGCGACGTAGACGAATCGGGCTGGCGCGAAGCGCGCGCCTCATATGAAAGCTTCGCCTTCGGGGAGGCCTGGGCATGAGCGAGCGCCTGCCGCAACAGAGCAATCCGTTTTCAGCCTTGACCTCAGCGATCATGATCGGGGTTGGCCTGCTGGTCTTTATCGCCGTCTTTGCCCTGCTCGCCTGGTCGCCAGACCTCGCCAGCAAGAATCGCGCAGGCCAGCACCCTTATTCCAGCTCGGCGCTTGGCTATGGCGGCCTGGTCAAATTGCTGCAAGCCGACGGCCAGACCGTGACCGTGTCACGCCTGGCCAGTTCGCTGGATTATTCTGACGGCCTGCTGGTGCTGACCCTGCCGCGCTACGGCCTCAGCCGCGCGCCTGAATTCGACCTAGAAAGCGTCTCCGAACCGGCGCTTTACGTGCTGCCCAAATGGTCTGGCTTTGCGGACCGCGAAAAGCCGAGCTGGCAGAAGGATACCGACCTGATGGATCGGCGCAGCGTCGCCGCCATCGCGCAGACCTTTGATTCCGATATCACGGTCTGGCGCTTGCGAAATCCAGGTCGCGTCCGAACCCCGTTCGGAACGCAAAGACCAAAATTCGAGCATCAAATGCAAGTGCTCGCGTCGGACAGCCTCGAACCGATTATCGACACGCCCGGCGGCAGCTTGCTCGCCAAGGTGCCAGGCCGGGATGTCTACATTCTGAGCGATCCGGACCTGGTCAATACATTCGGTCTGGCCCGGCCGGAAAATGCCCGCATGGCGCTCGGCCTGATCGACTGGCTGAAATATGAGCCTGAGCAGCCAATCACCATGGATGCCACCCTTCATGGCTTTGAGCGCTCAGAAAACCTGCTGCGCGCCATTTTCGACGTGCCCTTTCTCGGCGCCACCATGATTGCGCTGGCGACCATGCTGTTGGTCACCTGGGGCGCCTTTATCCGCTTCGGTCCGCCCAGTCGCGAAGCGCCGGTCATGGCCTTTGGCAAGAAGGCCTTGGCAGAGAGTTCGGCCGGCCTGGTATCGATGGCGCGGCGCGAAAGCCAGATGGCCCCTGGCTATGCGCAGACCGTGCAGCGCGACCTGATGAAACGCCTCGGCTTGCCGCCGCATACGTCCCCGGAGGCGTTCGCGCAAACCGCTGACCGCCTCGCCGAACAAAAACACCTGTCCAGCAATTGGAGTCAGCAGAACAGCCAGCTGACAGCGCCGGCGGCAGGACGCAATGATTTACGAGACAAGGCCCTCGCCCTGTGGCGCTGGCGCAAGGAGATGAGTGATGGAAATTAGCGCAATCAAACAGCTGGCGGACCAGATCAGGCGCGAGGTCGGCAAAGCCGTCATCGGTCAATCCGACACAGTCGACCTGATGCTGACCGCTCTGTTTTCAGGCGGTCATATCCTGCTTGAAGGCCCGCCAGGTACAGCCAAGACCTTGCTGACCCAGTGTTTCGCTGCGGCGATCAAGCTTGATTTTGGGCGCATCCAGTTCACGCCAGATCTGATGCCCGGCGATGTGCTCGGCACCAATCTGTTCAACTTCTCGACCAGCGAGTTCAGCCTCACCAAAGGCCCGATCTTCACTGACATCCTGCTGGCTGACGAGATCAACCGCACCCCGCCGAAAACGCAGGCTGCTTTGCTGGAAGCCATGCAGGAACGCAAGGTCACGATCGATGGCGAGACACATGCACTGAATGATCGCTTCACCGTCATCGCGACACAGAATCCGATTGAACAGCAAGGCACTTATCCGCTGCCAGAGGCACAGCTCGACCGCTTCCTGTTCAAACATGTGCTCGCCTTTCCGAGCCGCGAGGAAGAGCTCGCCATTGTCGCCGGGCACGGCAATCGCAGCGGCATGAAAACTGCCAGCGCGTTTGGCGTCGATTCCGTCGTGACGCCGGATTCGCTGGCGGATGCGGTCGGCTCGGTCGCTCAGGTCCGGGTGCAGGAAGATGTGGTCGAATATATTGTCGACATTGTCCGCGCGACCCGCGACTCCCCTGCCCTCACCCATGGCGCCAGCCCGCGGGCAGCGGCGGCCATTGCTGCAGCCACACGGGCCCGAGCGGCGCTCGACGGGCGCGATTATGTCGTTCCGGATGATGTCAAACTGCTCTCCCTGCCAGCGCTTCGCCACCGCGTGATCCTGTCGCCGGCGGCCGAGATTGAAGGCCGCACCACGGACGATACGCTGCTCGAAATCATCGAGCAGACCGCAGCGCCGCGCTAAGGAGGTTGAGACAGTGATTGCGCCCACCCTGCGTGCGATTTGGCTGATGTTGCTGGGCCTTCCAGTGCTGCTGGTCATCGCTGTTATGGCGCCCGGGCTTTGGGTCATCTCGGGCGGCTGGATCGCGATCATATTCGGCGCCATGCTGGTCGATATCACGCTCGCCCCGCGCCGCGGCGCCGTGCAGGTCGAGGTCGACGCGCCGCCAGTCCTGTACATGAATAGCGAGGATCAGGTCGCGATCACGGTCACAGCGCTGCGCGGGCCCCTGCCCGCACGCATGAACGCACTGGTGCAGACCAATGATTACATCGCCGCGCCGAAGGCGACGATCCTCAAAGGCTGGCAAGGCCGCAGCCATACATTCACGCGCAGATTGCGACCGCTGCGACGCGGCAATGGCCAGTTGCAGCGGCTCTGGCTCGACTGGACCGGACCGCTGGGGCTCACCCGGGTGAAACGCGTCGAGGCGCTGGCGATCGACCTACCGGTCACCCCGAACACGCGCTGGGTCCAGGAAGAAGCTGTGCGCCTGTACACGCGCGATGCTGATTTCGGCATCAAGATGCAGCTTGAACGCGGCGATGGCTCTGAATTCGACGCCTTGCGCGAATTCTCGACCGGCATGGACCGGCGCGCAATTGACTGGAAACACTCAGCCCGTCACCGCCAATTGCTGGCCAAGGAGTTTCGCACTGAACGCAATCACAATATCGTCTTTGCCTTTGATACTGGACGGCTGATGTGCGAGCCGCTGGGAGGGGTGCCGAAGATCGACCGGGCGATCAATGCCGCCTTGCTGCTGGCTTATGTCTCGCTGCGCTCTGGCGACAAGACCGCGTTGTTCGGGTTTGACGCCAAGCCGACCGTGACCAGCAATGTGCTGAGCGGCGTCGGCGCCTTTCCGCATCTGCAGCAGCTCGCCTCCAAGCTCGATTATTCGGTCGAGGAAGCCAATTACACCCTCGCTCTGACCTCGCTCGCCGCCCGCCTGGAACGACGCAGCCTGATCGTCCTGTTCACTGATTTTGTCGACACGATTTCGGCCGAGCTGATGCTGGAAAATGTCAAACGCCTGATGGATCGCCATCTCATCATCTTTGCCTGTTTTGAAGACCAGCAGCTGGCCGAGATGATCGAGGCCGAGCCGGTGACAGCGGATCTGGTTTCCCGCGCCGTCATCGCTGACGGGCTGCTCAAGGAACGCGAACTGGTGCTGCGCAAGCTCGAGCATCTCGGCGTGCAAGTGATCGAGACCCGGCCCGAACGGTTCAGCGCCGATCTTGTCTCGCGCTATCTCGACATCAAGCGGAAGGAAATGCTGTGAGCGATCGCGTGATGAAATCCTACCGCTTTCGCGAAGAGCGGGAAGCCGACTGGAAACAGCTCGAACAGATTGTCGCGCGCGCCGAATCGCGCGGTGTCGGCGGCCTCAGCGACACGGATATGGAACGCTTGCCAGGCCTGTACCGGCAGGCCGTCTCGTCGCTGTCGGTGGCGCGCGCCATCTCGCTCGACCAGAATGTCGTCGCTTATCTCGAAACGCTGTGCGCCCGGGCCTATTTCTTCGTCTATGGCACCCGCTCGCGGATGAGCGAGCGGATCGCGCAATTTTTCGCGCGCGACTGGGCCGCCGCCGTCAGCGCCGCCAAAGGCCCGACCTTGCTGGCATTCCTGTGCCTGTTTGGCGGTGCCCTGCTCGCCTTCTTCCTGACCCTGAATGATAATGAATGGTACTGGACCTTCCATGGCGGCTGGGATTCGCGCAATCCGAATGCCACTTATGACGAGCTGCGCGCGACGCTGTATCAAACCGATGGCAATCTTGTCGACATGCTCGGCGCCTTTGCAGCGCAGCTTTTCTCGCACAATAGCGGCATTGCCATTTTTGCCTTTGCGCTCGGCTTTGCATTCGGCATCCCGACCGCCGTGCTGCTGATCTATAATGGCGTTTATCTCGGCAGTTTCTACGCCGTGTTCTGGCAAAAGGGGCTGGCTTTTGAACTCACCGGCTGGCTGTTCATTCATGGCGTGACGGAACTGTTCGCGGTGATCCTGGCCGGCGCGGCCGGATTCATGATTGGCGGCGCGGTTGCCTTTCCGGGTCGCAAGGCCCGCATGCAATCGATGCGCGAGGCCGGCGAAAAGGCAGCGATGGTGATCATCGGCGCTGTGGTGATGCTGTTTCTCGCTGCCCTGCTGGAAGGGTTCGGTCGCCAGCTGATCAATCGCGACACAGTCCGTTACTCCATTGCTGGCACCAGCCTGGTGTTCTGGCTGGCTTATTTCTATCTGCCGCGGCGCGGGGTTGGAGACCGGCGTGACTGACACCGCCACCCTGCCCCCGAATGCCGTCGAAGAAGGCAGACGCCGCCGCGCCCGGATGCGCGCCCGCGAAGCTGAAGACAAACGCATTCGCACCCTGGTGACGCCAGAAGGCGCGGCGCTCAATCTCAAGATTTCGACCTTTGGCGAGCGCTTCGGGGCGTTTGTCCTCGATGTCTCGCTGCAATTCATCATCATGTTCGCGATCATCTTCTCGATCGCCTTCATTGCCGGCGCCTTTGGCACCAATGGCTGGCAAATCGCCTGGGCAGTGGCGCAGGTGCTGATTTTCTTTGTCCGGAATTTCTATTTCATCTTTTTCGAAATCGGTCGCAAAGCCGCCACGCCCGGCAAGCGTGCGCTCGGTCTCAGAGTGGCGGATCGCAAAGGCGGACGGCTCACCGCCAATGCCGTCATCGCGCGCAATTTCCTGCGTGAGCTTGAATTCTTCCTGCCCCTCTCCGTGCTGCTCAGTTTTGGCGCCGAGGGCGTCGCTGGCTGGGTCAATTGGCTATTGCTGATCTGGTGCGGGATCTTCGTTCTGTTCCCGCTGTTCAACAAGGACAAGCTGCGGATTGGCGACCTGGTCGCTGGCACTATGGTGATCCATGCCCCGAAAGTGCAATTGCTGGATGATATCGCCTCGGCGCGGCCGCCAAGCGCGCTTTCCAGCGCACTTGTCTTCACCCCGGCGCAACTGGACGTTTACGGCATTCACGAGCTGCATGTGCTGGAAGATGTGCTGCGCCAGTCGACCCCCGAGATCAAGCGCAATGTCGCCAACCGGATCGCGACCAAGATCGGTCACACTCCCCAGAGCGGCGAAACCGATGTCGCCTTCCTCGAAGCCTTTTATGCAGGCCTGCGCCGGCATCTGGAACAACGCATGCTGTTCGGGGAACGCAAGGAAGACAAATATGATCAGCGCTAGCCAAGCGATGAGCGCTCATCTAATGGTCTGGAAATTGCACCTCCATGCTCCCAACACATGATCGGAATGACAGGCTAATGCACCTTACTCCACGAGTTCTTGTCAGCGGCGGCGCTGGTTTCATCGGCAGTCACTTGTGCGACCGGCTGATCGAGAAAGGCTATGAAGTCCTGTGCGTGGACAATTTCTTCACCGGCACACGCGCCAATATTGTGCATTTGCTGGATTCCAAATCGTTCGAATTGCTGCGCCATGACGTCACTTTCCCGCTGTTTGTGGAAGTGGATCAGATCTACAATATGGCCTGCCCGGCTAGCCCGATCCATTATCAGTTCGATCCGGTTCAGACGACCAAGACCTCGGTCCATGGCGCCATCAACATGCTCGGCCTGGCCAAGCGCACCAAAGCCCGCATCCTGCAGGCCTCGACCTCGGAAGTGTATGGTGACCCAAGCGTCCACCCGCAGGAAGAAAGCTATTGGGGCAATGTCAATCCGATCGGCCCGCGGTCTTGCTATGATGAAGGCAAGCGCTGCGCCGAAACGCTGTTCTTCGATTATTACCGTCAGCACAAGCTCGACATCAAGGTCGCCCGGATCTTCAACACTTATGGTCCGCGCATGCACCCGAATGATGGTCGCGTGGTGTCGAACTTCATCGTCCAGGCGCTGAAAGGCGAGGACATTACCCTGTATGGCGACGGCCAGCAGACCCGCAGTTTCTGTTATGTCGATGATCTCGTAGATGGCCTGATCCGGCTGATGGAAAGCCCGGACGGCGTCACCGGCCCGATCAATCTCGGCAATCCAGGCGAGTTCACGATCAAGGAACTGGCCGAGAATGTCATCGATCTCACCGGCTCGAAATCGGCTATGGTCAATCGGCCTCTGCCTGAGGACGATCCGCGTCAACGCCAGCCTGACATCACCCGGGCAAAGACGCATCTCGACTGGCAGCCCAAGATCGCCCTGCGCGACGGTCTGGCCAAAACCATCGCCTATTTCGACGAGTTGTTGAAACAACAAGCCTAAGCCCAGCGATCCACCGCAATCGACACTGCATGCGCATCGTCTTTCTTGACGACGAGATCGGCATGCGCGCGCAGAGGCAGGATATGGTTTTCCAGATTGGGCAGGTTGATCCCGGCCCAGACCGTCTTGGCGAACGTGATCAGCTCGTCCTCCGACATGTGCCGGAACTGGGCGTAGAAACTGCTCGGGTCATGCTCGGCCGCATGCCAGAAGCGCAGGAAACGCTCCAGAAACCAGCTTTCGATATGCGCCAGCTCAGCATCGAGATAGATCAGCAGATCCGGCTCATGCGGGGCCGCCCGGGCCGCTGCGCGCGGTTCAAAACCAAGCCCTTCGAGAATGAGGATGTCCGGGTCGTTAATGGTCCGGCTCAAGGCCGGGTCAGGATCGAAAGTGACATGGCTGTAGCCTGGAAAATCGGTCGGCGCGGCGCGAACCGATGCAATCGCCGCGCGCATCGCTGCGCGGTCATAGGTCTCTGGAAACCCCTTGCGCTGAAACAGGCCTTGTTCGCGCAAATAATCGGTCGGCAGCAGGAACCCGTCCGTCGACACCGTGTCGACCACCAGAGCCGGCTCCAGGGTCTGTTCCAGATGGCGCGCAAAAGTGCTCTTGCCAGCGGCCACAGACCCGGTCAGCGCGATGACCATGTCCGGGCGTTCCGACTTGATCTCGCGCAGCCGGTCAGCGACAGCGTCAATGCCGACCGTCATCGGATAATCAGGGGTGTCCAAATCGCCCTCCGCGTCTTTGCCTTCTGCATCTAAGCAGAGGCCTCAGGCCGTGCCAAGAAACGCCTCCAGCTGGGTCATGAAATCATCGAACTGGTCATGATGCGCCCAGTGCCCGGCCTTTTCGATCAGGCTGACCATCGCATCCTGAAACGGTTCTGCGCGGCCATCCTCGGCCGGGTTCGACGCCCAGCTATCGGCACCATAGACCAGCCAGGTCGGGCAAGAAATCCGGGTCCAGAGGTGCACGAAATCCTGATGCGAGATATCAGCCGGCGACCGCCCCATGCCGGCGGGATCATAGGCCCAGCTGACACGGCCATCAGCATGCCGTTTGACCCCGGTCTCGGTGAGATGGTGGATGAGATCGTCTGGCAAATGCGTGAACGCCGCCTGCATGCGCGCTTTGGCGTCCGCCAGCGTCGCCATCACCCGCGGCGCCCGCGCCGACAGCTGGCGGCGCTGGTCGATCCAGTTGGTCAGGCGCTCGGTAACAGGCAAAGCCTGGCGCTCAGCCAGCATTTTCGGCGACGGGCCGAGACCTTCAATCGCCACCAGTTTCTCGATCCGGTCCGGAAACAGGCCCGCATAGCGAAGGGTGATATTGCCGCCCAGCGAGTGCCCGATCAGCGTCAGTTTTTCCAGGCCGAGATGATCGACCAGGCTGGCCAGATCAAAGACATGATCCATGACCCCATAATCACCATCGCTGACCCAGTCGCTTTCACCATGGCCGCGCAGGTCGTGGGCGATCACGCGATAGCTCTGGCTGAGCCGCGCCGCGACCCGGTCCCAGCTGCGTTTCTGGTCGCGGCCGCCATGCACCAGCACAAGCGGCGGCGCATCAGGCGCGCCCCATTCGGCATAAGCGAGGCTGAGGCGCTGGGACGAAAATCGGGCGTGTCGGGTCGGAGCAGTCATGCCGGTTAGCTAGTGCGTCCCGGCCGCAATGGCGACCCCTGCTGCCGGGGAAACCTTGCAAGTCGGGTCTGGGCTTGCCACATGGCCGCCTTCCTTCTTATGGAGAGCGTGATGACGCCCACCAATGTGCCTCTGGATGATTTCGTCGCCGGGTTCAGCCCGCAAGGTCTGCCTGTGCGTGGACGCGTCATTCGCCTGTCCGAGCAGAGCATCTCGCCCATCCTCAAGCGCCACGCTTATCCCGATCACCTGGCCGAGATCCTCGGCGAGGCCGTGATGCTGTCGGCTCTGGTCGGGTCAGGCATGAAGTTTGAAGGCAAGGTCATGGCCCAGGCCGAAGGCGATGGCCCGGTCTCGATGCTGGTCGGCGAATACACCAAGGCCGGCGGCTTGCGCGGCTATGCCCGGCACGAGCCGGAGCGCTGGGCCTGGCTCGACAAGGTGAACAAGGGCGACAAGCCGCATATGCCGCAATTGTTCGGCGCCACCGGACGGCTCGGCCTGATCATCGTTTATGCCAATACTGACATGAAGCCTTATCAAGGCATTGTTCCACTGGCCAAGGGCTCCCTGGCCGAGTGCGCGCAGGATTATTTCCGCCGCTCCGAGCAAGTCGAAACCCTGCTCCGCCTGGCGGTGCACAAGGATGAGATCGGCCATTGGCGCGCTGGCGGCATGATGATTCAGAAGATTGCCGGTGATGATGCGCGCGGCGACACTGATGAAGGCTGGCGCGAGGCCGAAGCGCTGTTTTCCACGCTCACCGTGGAAGAACTGACCGACCCGGCCTTGCCTGCGCCGGATCTGGTTTATCGACTGTTCCATGAAGGCGGCGTGGCAATGGACACGGACGCGCAAGCGCTTGATGATGTCTGCACTTGCAGCCGCGAGCGCCTGGTCGGCACGTTGCAGGGCATGGCCGATGAAAGCCTGCGCGAAATGGTCGAACCGGACGGGACGCTGAAAGTTGACTGCCAGTTCTGTTCACGCAGCTATACAATCCCGATTGAGGAAGTGACCCGGGCGGCGAATTAGGCCGCCAAAGCGGTTTCTGCATTGAACTGTCGAAACAAGACCGGCTGCCCATTTCGAGACCGCGCATTGGCCATGCCCGCGGTAAACAAGCGGCCTGGTGTGACCCCGAAATGTCGGCGAATGGCGCGATTGAAATTGGGTTGGGTGGAAAACCCCCAACGATCAGACACCCGTCGCCCTTGTCCACGTTGTTGCGGCGCCGCAGCCAGATCCAGAACCGCGCGAATCGCACGCCGCTCCATCATGTATCTGCGCACACCGCCTTCATCTTCAAACATGCGATAAAGCGTTGCCCGCGACACCCCGAAGGCATGCAGCAGCGTCGATGTCGCCAAGTTCGGATCCCCCAGATTCTGCTCGATATGTTCACAGATCTGCGCCCGCAGCGCGGCTCGGAACTGGCGGCGAACATCGCCGCGCAGCGGATGCACACCCAAATTGACTTTCAAAAGCGCCAGAAAGCGGTCTGCCAGATCACTGTCGATCGCCGGGTCATCGCCGCGAACGCTCGCATAGAGATCGTCCATACAGGTGTGCAGCATCCCTCCATATGACGAGGTCGACGTGATCACCGACTCGGGTCTCAGCTCGTCCGGCGACAGACCGAGCATCGCTTTGGGAACAAATGTCCGCTCGACTTTGAACTGGCTCACCACCGTATGATAAGGGTGTTGTTGATCGACGACATAGATCGGTCCAGGCACGCGCTTGATGGCGCGGTCGCCGGAGGTCCCCAATTCGCAGCCGCTTAGGTATCGGGAAATCTCTATCAGGTGCCCGGCATTCTGCATTTCCTGGGTCGTATGACGCCTGGCGAATGGATTGCTTTCGCCGATGCCAAGCAGAAACCGATCCGTTTGCCAGGCTGCCGCATAATTGCTCGCCAGGGGCGTTTGCGAATGCATCGGCGAGATCTGAAACATCTGCGCCATGATTGCGGCATAGCCATCCAGGCACCCACGGTATGAAACAGCATTCACATCGAGCGTCTGAGCCGTCCGGGCAGTCATCTCAACCATCCTGAATCTCCTTCCGCAAAACCCAATCTGGGTCTCGCCAGTGTTCGACCGGCCCATGAAGCATTGCTGCGCGCCTTGTGTCGTTGTCATGGAGTCTCAATCTTGCCTGAGCGTCGCGTCTGCACCCGGCTCGAAAAAATCAGCACAAACTCAATGGCTTTATGCTAGACCCAAAATCAGGAGGTGGATCAGATGACAGACAGCCCTGCGCTCAAACTGGATGGGTTCCTGCCCTATCGTCTTTCAGTCTTGTCGAATGCGGTTTCGAGCAAGATTGCCGGGATCTATGAGCGCGAGTTCGAATTGTCGGTCTGGCAATGGCGCATCATCGCGGTTCTGGGCGAGCGCCAAGGGCTGACCAGCACCGAAGTGGCGCAGCGCACGCTGATGGACAAGCCGACAGTCAGCCGCGCGGCCGCAAGCCTGATCGAGCGCGGCATCCTGGAGCGCCAAATTGACGAGGATGACCGCCGCCGCGCGCCGATGCGCCTGACCGAGGAAGGTCAGGCCATCTATGCCGCCGTCATTCCGCGCGCGCTCGAGAATGAGCGAGAGCTGCTCGACGCGCTGACGCGCGAGGAGGCCGAAACGCTGCATGCCCTGCTCAGCCGCCTTTCTGCTGTTGTTTCACCCGATACCCCGCTTTGGGGCGATGACTAGACCAGGCAGAGGACGCATATGTCAGACCCGCTGATGAGCGCGATCTTTTCAGGCATCGCGACACAGAGACCCGAATACAAGAACGCAACCAGGACCTGGGCCGAGACCCTCGAACCTGCACTCACCGCCCGCGAGACCGAGCGCAAGGCAACGATCTCGAAAGCCCGCAACCGAACCATTTCCACGGCCCTGATTGTTGGTGCGTTCGCCCTCATCGCCCTGTTCGCAACCCGCGGCGGAGGCGCCGCATTCATCTTCATCGCGGCCGCTGCCATCACCGCCATTGCCAGCGGCGCCGCCTGGATTCCGCTCTTCGCGATGAAATCCGAAACCAAGCAGCTGGTCGTCGGCTCGGCAGCAGAGGCCTTCGGGTTCAAGTATGACACGCTGCATGCTAATGTTGACGGCGTCGATGACTGGAAAAGCGCCGGCGCCTGGATCAAGGCGCAATCATCAAGCCAGGCCGCGGCAAAACTGTTCGGCGGGGCCAGCGAAGACCCGGCCCCGACGCCGGCCTTCGACATTCTGACCAATGCCCGCCTATTGCCGAGTTTTGACAGTCGCAAGTTCGAGGACCTGATTGAAGGCGACCGCGCTGAAACCCATTTCTCGCTGGTCGAGTGCAAGCTCACCGAGCAGCGCGGCTCGGGCAAGAACCGGCGAACTGTCACGACCTTCCAGGGCCTGCTATTTCACATCGAGTATCCAGAGCGTTTCCTGGGCCGCACCTTGATCGCCCGCCAGGGCTGGTGGAAAGGCTTCTTTGGCGACAAGGACCTGCAAAAGGTCGATCTGGTCGCGAAAGAGCTGGAAGACAATTTCACCATCTATTCGAACGACCAGGTCGAAGCGCGGGCGCTGTTGACCCCGGACCGGATGGAGCGCCTGATCGCGCTGGAACGGCATTTCAAAGGCGGCCGGCTGCGCGGCATTTTCGAAGGCGACCACCTGACTCTGGCCCTGGAAGCTGATGACCAGTTCGAGGCGGGGTCGATCTGGAAGCCTCTGGTCGATCCTGAACGCTATATCACGGCCCTGACCGAGATTGGCCTGGTTTGCGACGTGATTGACGGCTTCCTGACCCGTGAATGGGTGAAGGACAAGCTCTAGGCTGAAATCCGGTCAGCCACCAGCGCATCGCCGCCCATCTTGTTCAGCACCGCGCCGATGACGTGTCCGCCGCGCGCCTCCAGCTGGCGCCGGGCAAGATCGACATCTGCCGGTTCGGTGCGATCGGCTTCGACGACCAGGATAATCGCATCGGCTTCGGCCGCGATCGAACACGCTGCCGACGAACGCTCCAGCGCCGGGGCGTCGACAATCACCCAGTCGGTCATCTTGCGCAGGGCCGCCCACCAGCCTGGGCTTGCCTGATACGAGACTGTCTGCCCGGCGCTCAGGCGCTCATTGCGAAACCGCGTGATCAGAAGCGGCAGGCCGTCCACATCATGCGCGGTGAGGAGCTTGGCCTGTTTCACATCGGCCAGCTGCGGCGAGATGGCATAGATCGGATCCTGGCGCAGCGACGCATCATAAGCCCGGCCCGGGCGGCCAATATCGCGCGCGAAACGGTGTTCAAACCCGCGAAACACCTGATTGCGGGTGAGATCCAGGTCAACCAGCCAGGCCTGTTTTTCCGCGCGCCGCGCCGCGAGGCAGGCAAAGCTTGAGGCGACACTGGTCGTGCCTTCACCATTCAGCGCTGAAACGAACATGATCACACGGCCGGACTCGCGCGCAGACGAGATCCGCGTTGCGGTCCGCCAGATCGGTTCCAGGTCTTCACGAAGATCGCGCATGGACGGGCAGGCTTTCAGAGCTAACCGGGTCAGGGCTAGCATGATCTTGGTTAACGGGGATTTGCCGATGCTTTACCTTTAGGCGCGGCCAACCTGCGCCAGGACCGGCAATCCTGTGGTGCGCCGCAGCGCCGCCGCGGTGGCAAACCCGCGCATCGACGCCGCCCGGATGGCGCCGACAATCAAGGCGGCCAGCAGCGCCAGGACAACAGACAGCATCGCCACTTGCAAGCGCTGACTTTGGCCCTGCAGGGGCAATGTCGCAGGCTCTGTAATCTTGATGCTGTCAGCGGGCGAGACGGCCAGACGGCGCTCTTGATCATCGCCGTCTGCCAGCGGCGCGCGCGCGCCAAGCTCGGTCTCGATCCGGTCGCGGTGACGTTGCAGTGCGGTCCAATCCGCCTCCAGGCCGCTGAAACGGTCGAGCTTGTCCTCCACCGCCTGCAACTGGCGCGACAGTTCGGCGCGTTTCTGGGTCAGAGCATCGCGGTCCGCTTCCAGCGCGTTGCGCGAAATCTCCAGCGCCTGATAGGTCGGATTCGGGCCGCGGCGGACCGTTTCGGTTGGCCCTTCACCAGCCGCCCGCGCGGCGCGCAGCTCGGCAATCTGCTGATCGATCGCCTGCACCCGGCGGCTCTCAGGCGTATAAACCGCCAGCGCCTGATTGCGCGCAGCCTCAAGCTCGCGCAGACGCAGCGCGCTGGTATCCTCGACATAGAGATCCTGCTGCGCCGTTGTCGCGCTGAGCTGTCGGCGGGTGCGGGCAAGCTCGGCGCTGACGGCTTTCTGGCGCGCCTGGGTCCCTGACAATTCGCTCGAGATCACTTCAAGCAGCCGCTGCGCAGTGGCGCGTTCGCTACTAAAATCGCGAATGGAATGCGTATCGAGAAAGACGCGAATGGCATCTTCGGCTTCGAGCAGGTCACGTTCGGCGCTCTTGCGATCAGCGTCTGCCGGGCTGACCGGCCGATTGCCGAACAATTCGACGCGGCGCTGGAGATAAACCGCCATCGCCGCATTCAGCAATTCTGCTGCCGTGCCGGGATCACCATGCCGGACACCAAGCTGGATGATATTCGATTTCGGCGCGGCTTCGACCGAGAAGGAGCGATGGAAGGCCTCCACGCCTTTCTGGAAATAGACGGCCTCGATCAAGTCCCGCTGGCTGGGCGGCGCATCGCGGAGCGCCCGGTCCTGTGCAGCGCTGAGCTCCGGAAACAGGCGCGACAAGGGAAATCGCGACAGGGTGCGCTCGGCGACCAGGCGGGTGCGCAGAATTTCGACCTCGCCGCGCACCTGTTCCTGTATACCAAGGCTGGAACTGCCGGCAGGACGGACATCTTCACCTGCAGTGACATAAAGCGCTGAGCGCGATGTATATTGCGGCGGCATCTGTAAGGCGATGAACAGGCCGAGGCCAAGCAGCGGCAGTGCCGCTAGCAGCATCGCCCATTTCGAACGCCAGAGCTGGAGCAGAAAATCAACCATGCTGAGCCGAGGCCGGACCGGCACATGGCCAGCACCCGCCCGCGTGCCCCCTTTGGGGTTCCGGTCCGCAAAGTCGGTCATCCGCGAGGGCTCCGAGCTCGGTTGCTACTGCCGTCTTTTTACCTGCTTGATACTTCCTTAATCCTTAACACAGACGCTTTGCTCTGCTTATTTCATCCCAGATAACCGCCCGGATGATCGCCCAGATGATCACTATCACTCGCCTGCTTGGCCTTGCCTTGATTGCGTCGCTGGCCGGCGGCTGCGAGACCGGTGCACCGGTCATCTCTGATGCGGTCGCGGCGCCCGTGGTAGAGGCACCAGACCCCGTAGATACAGGGCCTTACCTGCTGGCCCCAGGCGATCAGCTGGAAATCATCGTGCACACGGCGCCGGAACTCTCCCGTACGGTCACGATCGGGCCAGATGGCGAGATCCGTATTCCCTATTCGGGCCCGATCCAGGCGGCCTCACAGACGCTTGACGCCGTGCAACAACTTTTGCGCGAAGCCCTGGCCAGCGAACTGCGAAACCCAGACCTTGATGTCCTGCTGTCTGCAACCGCGGCGCCAGATTGCAGGACATGCGATCCGCAAATCGGGGCTTTCAACCAGCCGCCATAGCGCTTATGCGAAGGGAAACTCATCATAGGAGCTTCCACACATGGCTGACGCCGAAAACACAATCCTGATGGAAACCAGCAAAGGCAGCGTAACCATCGAGCTGCGCCCGGACCTCGCCCCAGGGCATTGCGACCGCATCCGCGAATTGGCCCGCGAAGGCTTTTATGACGGCATCGTCTTTCACCGCGTGATCGATGGCTTCATGGCCCAGGTCGGGTGCCCGAATGGCACCGGCATGGGCGGGTCGGACAAGCCGAACCTGCAAGCCGAGTTCAATGCCGAGCCGCATGTTCGTGGGATCTGCTCAATGGCGCGCACCAACCAGCCGCACAGCGCCAATAGCCAGTTCTTCATCTGCTTTGATGATGCCCGCTTCCTCGACAATCAATACACTGTCTGGGGCCAGGTCACGGAAGGCATGGATGTCATCGATGCGCTGGCCAAGGGCGAACCGCCGCAGGCACCGGATTCCATTGTCTCTATGAAAGTTGCGGCAGACAGCTAAAGTTCAGCTTCGTTAGACGAGACTGCACGTATGGCTTCGGCGAAATCAGGACGAACAGTACGATGGTGGGGCGGGCGCTTGCTCGGCTCACGCATCGCGCGGCTGATTTTTGCCTCCAACCTGGCCGGTCTGATCATCCTGATCATTGGCGCCATGGTGCTGAATGAAATGCGGGCGACATTTGTCGTTTCCAAGAAACAGGACCTGGTCGGCCAGGCGCAGGTCCTGGCCAACCTGATCGGCGACAATGCTGCCTATGGCGAGCCACAGCCGATCCTGGATGAGACGCTGGCCAAGGATGTCCTGGCCTCTCTGTCACTGCCGCAGACCCTGCGCGGCAAGATCTATGACACAGATGGCGCCCTGGTCGGCGACAGCTATTTCATGTCGGACCGGGTCATCGTCGAGAATCTGCCGCCACTGCAGGACCCGGATCAGCTGACCATCTGGAGCAAGGGCCTGTCAGAGTGGGCGGTCTCGCTGCTCAGCTCGTTCCGGCCATCAGAAGGCGAGGACGCGGTCCGTACGCTGTCCTTTGAGGAAGAATTTGCTGAAGCGCTGACCGGCCATGAAGCCGCCAGCCAGCGCTTCAATGATCGCGGGCAGAGGATTATTTCGGTCTCGCTGCCAATCCAGCACGTCTCTGCGGTGGTCGGCGTGTTCACGGTTGAATCCAATGATATTGACGCGATCATCCGGGCTGAGCGCACGGCGCTGGTGCCGTTTATCGCAGTCGCCATCCTGGTTGCTCTGGTAACCTCGGCTCTGCTGACCATCGGCATCGCCAATCCCTTGCGCAAACTGGCCAGCGAAGCCGACCGCATCCGCAGCGGCACCAGCAGCAAGCTGGATCTGCCGCGGATTACCAAGCGCCATGACGAGATCGGTCACCTGGCACAGTCGGTGGAAGCGATGACCGCCGCCTTGTTCGAGCGGATCACAGCGAATGAATCCTTCGCGGCTGATGTCGCTCACGAGCTCAAGAATCCGCTGACCTCGATCCGGTCGGCAGTCGAGACCGCGGAAATGGTGCAGGATGATCCGGAAAAGCGCGAAAAGCTGCGCCGGGTCATCGCCCAGGACGTGCAGCGCCTGGACCGGTTGATCACTGACATTTCCAATGCCTCGCGCCTGGAAGCAGAAATCACCCGGATCCCGACCGAACCGCTCGATATATCGCGCTTTGTCAGCGAGATTGTCCGCACTTATGAAGGCCTCGAGCACCAGCGAAATGTCAAAGTCGTGTTCCATGACGCGACCATGAATGCCGGCCTCAGCGTGCGCGGCCGCGAAGGCCCGCTGGGCCAAGTGTTGCGCAACCTGATCGACAATGCCCGCTCCTTTTCGCCTGAAGGCGACGAGGTTCAGGTCACATTGCGGCAAAGCCGGCAAGGCCCGCAGACGACGGCGACCATCCTGGTCGAGGATAATGGTCCAGGCATTCCTGAGGACAAATTAGAAAAGATCTTCGAGCGCTTCTATACTGATCGCCCGGCAGGCTCGGCCTTTGGCAATAATTCCGGGCTCGGCCTGTCCATCGTAGCCCAGATTGTTGAAACCCATATGGGCACCGTGGTGGCTGCAAATAGGGAGTCCGGTGGGGCGCGGTTTACCATCGAATTGCCCGCCACATAAGGCGAATCGCGAATCTTAATGAGAATTGAACGCCCCTATTGAGAATAGGTCCCAGTTGTGCTATATAAAACTGTCACAACACCATATCCGAGCCATGCATATGTCGGCACCTGAGAAGAGAGGTTCTCGCCGGCGTCGTGGCTCGTTTGCGTAGAAGAAGAGGTCTCCACATGGCAACAGCAGATACACTGGATTTCGCAGAAGGTCAGAAAATCGTCTATCCTGCCCACGGCGTTGGCACAGTCACAGCGATCGAACAGCAACAAGTCGCTGGCATGACCCTGGAAGTCTATGTTGTCTCTTTCGATCAGGACAAGATGATCCTGCGCGTGCCCACCAATCGGGCGATTGCGTCCGGGATGCGCGCCCTGGCCGGCTCGAAACTGGTCGAAGACGCCCTTAAAACCCTGGGCGGCAAAGCCCGGATCAAGCGCACCATGTGGTCGCGCCGGGCGCAGGAATATGAAGCGAAGATCAATTCAGGCGATCTGATCTCCATCGCAGAAGTCGTCCGCGACCTGCACCGAATGGAAGACCAGCCTGAGCAGTCTTATTCAGAGCGCCAGCTCTATGAAAGCGCGCTTGATCGCATGGCTCGCGAACTGGCAGCGGTCGAGAAGATCGATCACAGCTCGGCGATGGATCGTCTGGCAGAATCGCTGGCCAAGAAAAAAGCCGCCTGAAAGGGCGAGCCGGAAGACGGCGAAGACACTTAGAGAAACCCCCGCTGTCACCAGCGGGGGTTTTTCTTGTCGCCCACAGCTTGGGCAGCAGGGCGGGCTTGGGTTTTCGGCCTCAAGTCCTATCCTCTCAAACCTCGCCTATACGCCTCCCCATCTCCGCTTGAGGCTATGAAAGGCTAGGCGCGCTTGGTTCAAACGCGAAACGAACTGCCGCTCTCTCGAGGCGCTGCGAAGGGTCCAGAAAACCTGCGGGGGATTTTTTCCGAAGCCAGCTGCGTCGCCAGCTGACCAGGGACGCAGGCGGCCCCCCCGCCTTTTAGCGCGCCCGGAAATTTTTCAAGACAAAAATGATCCACTCCCGTGTCGCGCCCGTAAACCAGAGTGAACACACCTGATACGGGCATAGGAGATGGACATGGACACCGCCGGTCAGAGCGGCAATGCCGATCGCCGCTTCGTCAGCAAAGCGATGAAAGCGCCGATGTTGGACGCTGATCACGAACGCGACCTGGCGCAGCGATGGCGCGACCATGATGACGAACGGGCCCTGCATGAACTGACCACCGCTTATATGCGTCTGGTCATCTCGATGGCATCCAAGTTTCGTCATTACGGCCTGCCGCTGGCTGACCTTGTCCAGGAAGGCAATGTTGGCCTGATGCAGGCCGCCGCCCGGTTCGAGCCAGCACGCGCGGTGCGGTTTTCGACCTATGCGGCCTGGTGGATCCGCTCTTCGATCCAGGATTATGTCCTGCGCAACTGGTCGATCGTGCGGACCGGAACCACAGCCGCGCAGAAATCCCTGTTCTTCAACCTTCGCCGCCTGCGCGCCAAGATTGATGATACTGGCGATGCAGTGATGACGGCCGAGAACAAGAAATGGGTGTCAGATCATCTCGGTGTGCCGGAACGCGATGTCGAGACTATGGCCGCGCGCCTGTCTGCGTCTGATCGCTCGCTGAACGCACCGCTTGCTGCAGATGGCGATGCGCAATGGCAGGACCTGCTGCCGGATACGGGCGCCACCCCGGACCAGATCGTCATGCACGCGCGCGACACCGCCAAGCGCAAGCAATGGATCGCTGAAGCGCTGCAAGTGCTGAATGCACGCGAGACGCTGATCATTACCGAGCGCCGCCTGTCTGAAGATACCGTCACCCTCGAAACCCTCGGCCAGCGCCTCGGCATTTCCAAAGAGCGGGTGCGACAGATCGAACACGCGGCTTTGGGCAAGCTGCGCAAGAGCCTTACCAAGATGGTTGGCGATCCCGACACAGCCGGGCTGATCCCGGCGGTCTAAGCGGTCACTCCAACCTTTCTGCAGCTTGGCAAGCTTGTCCCTTGCGAACCTGTTTTTGCATTCCCACATGAGCTTCAGACGGGTCGCTGCTGAGCGGGGCCCGACATGATAGAAGCCTCCTCCGTGCGATCCGAGATCGGCGGAATATCTGCCTTTGAAAGGGGATAG
The DNA here is from genome assembly GCA_965212615.1 of Henriciella sp. Lineage (GTDB taxonomy): Bacteria > Pseudomonadota > Alphaproteobacteria > Caulobacterales > Hyphomonadaceae > Henriciella. The sequence goes on along the minus strand of OZ243114.1, from coordinate 2,462,418 downwards.
CGAATGAATTTCGACACTTATACCGAACGCGCGCAAAGCGTCCTGCAAGCGGCCCAGACCGCCGCCCTCGCCAATTCCAACCAGGTTTTCACGCCCGAGCACATTCTTAAAGCCATGCTTGATGATCGTGATCAGCTGGCAGTCAATCTGATCCGCGCGGCAGGCGGACAGCCAGAGAAAGTTGCGCAATTGCTTGACGAGGCCCTGCGCGCGATCCCGAAGGTCAGCGGCGGCCAGAGTGGTCTGCGCCTTGATCAGGCCAGCGCCAAGCTTTTCGCTGATGCTGAAGCCGGCGCCAAGAAAGCTGGCGACAGCTTCATCACGGTTGAGCGGATGTTGATCGCGCTGGCGGGTCTGACCGGGTCCAAAGCGGCCGAGGCGCTGAAAGCCGCAGGCGTCACCGCGAACCTGCTCGAAGCCGCCGTCACACAGCTGCGCCAGGGTCGCACTGCCGACAGCGCCAATGCCGAAGAAGGCTATGAAGCGCTGAAGAAATACACCCGCGACCTCACCGCCGACGCCCGCTCTGGCAAGCTGGATCCGGTGATCGGACGCGATGAGGAAATTCGCCGCGCGATTCAGGTCCTGTCACGCCGCACCAAGAACAATCCGGTCCTGATCGGTGAACCGGGCGTCGGCAAGACCGCAATCGCGGAAGGCCTGGCCTTGCGGATTATCGATGGCGATGTGCCGGAAAGCCTCAAGAATAAACGCCTGCTTGCACTCGATATGGGGGCGCTGATTGCTGGCGCAAAGTTTCGCGGTGAGTTCGAGGAACGCCTCAAGGCGGTGCTGAAGGAAGTCGAGCAGGCCGAAGGCGGCATTGTGCTGTTCATTGACGAGATGCACACGCTGGTCGGCGCCGGCAAGACCGATGGCGCCATGGATGCCTCTAACCTGATCAAGCCGGCTCTGGCCCGCGGCGAGCTGCACTGTCTCGGCGCCACCACCCTGGATGAGTATCGCAAATATGTTGAAGGGGATGCCGCTTTGGCGCGCCGCTTCATGGCGGTCTATATTGATGAACCAACCGTCGAGGATACGATTTCAATCCTGCGCGGTCTGAAAGGCCGGTATGAGGCGCATCATGGCGTACGCGTCAGCGACAGCGCCATTGTCTCGGCGGCGACCTTGTCCAATCGCTACATTACCGACCGGTTCCTGCCGGACAAGGCGATTGACCTGATGGACGAAGCCGCTTCGCGCCTGCGCATGCAGGTCGATTCCAAGCCGGAAGCACTGGACGAGATTGATCGACGCCTATTGCAGCTGAAAATTGAAGCCGAAGCGCTGAAGAAAGAAAAAGATGACGCCTCCAAGGACCGCCTGGCAACGATTGAAGGCGAGATTGGCGAGCTGCAGACCCAGTCAGATGAACTGACCACGGCCTGGGCGGCAGAGAAAGACAAACTGAAAGGTACGGCATCGGCGAAGGAAGAACTCGACCGGGCCTATGCCGAAATGGCCGAAGCCCAGCGGGTTGGGGATCTGCAAAAAGCCTCTGAACTGAAATTCTCGGTCATTCCGGATCTGGAAACACGCATCTCGGAGGTGGAAGGCAGCGAAGATGGCGCAGGCGAAGGCGGCCTCGTCTCGGAAGTCGTGCGCCCGGATCATATCGCCGCCGTGGTCAGCAAATGGACCGGCATTCCGGTCGACAAGATGCTGGAAGGTGAACGCGAGAAATTGCTGCGCATGGAAGATGCCTTGCGGGCCCGTGTGGTCGGCCAGGATGATGCCTTGCAGGCGGTCTCGAACGCGGTTCGCCGCGCCCGCGCAGGTCTGCAGGACCCGAACCGGCCGATTGGCTCCTTCCTGTTTGTGGGTCCGACCGGCGTCGGCAAGACCGAACTGACCAAGGCCCTGGCCGAGTTCATGTTCGATGATGACAGCGCCGTGCTGCGCCTCGACATGTCGGAATTCCAGGAGAAGCACTCAGTCGCCAGACTGATCGGCGCACCGCCAGGCTATGTCGGTTATGATGAAGGCGGCGTGCTGACCGAAGCGGTGCGGCGACGTCCGTATCAGGTGGTCCTGTTTGATGAAGTCGAGAAGGCCCATCCGGACCTGTTCAACACGCTGCTCCAGGTGCTTGATGATGGCCGCCTGACGGATGGTCAGGGCCGGACCGTGGATTTCAAGAACACGGTTATCATCATGACCTCAAATCTCGGCGCAGATGCAATTGCCAGCGGCGATGAAGGCGAATTGACAATGGCCCAGACCGAAGCGGTGTCTGCCGCCATCCGGGCCCATTTCAGACCGGAATTCATCAATCGGATCGACGAGACCGTGTTCTTCAAACGCCTCGGCCGTAGCGAGATCGACCATATTGTCGATATCCAGATGGCGCGTCTCGAAGGCTTGCTGAAAGACCGCAAGATGACGATCGAGCTGGCTGAAGCCGCGCGGCAATGGCTGGCCGAGCAGGGTTATGACCCGGTCTATGGCGCGCGCCCGCTGAAACGCGTGATCCAGAAAGAGCTGCAGGACCCGCTAGCGCGGCTGCTGCTCGAAGGGCGCATTCATGATGGCGAGGTGATCAAGGTTGATGTCGACGGCGACAGCCTGACTATTAACGGGGTGCCCAATGACTTCGCGAAAGGCGCGGTGGCACTGAACTGATTTGTCTTGGAAAACTCCCTCGACGGCCGTGAGGGAGTTTTTTTCAGTTAACCCTAATGTTGAGATCCAGCGATAATGCACTGGGTCAAAATCTCCTTCATATTCAGCGCTGTAATATGAAGGGCAAGCAAATGAAATGCATAACTTTAGGCCTCACCTCACTCGGATTGGCGTTCGCGGCATACGCGGTCGAGCGCGAGCCAGTGTCAACGACATTCACTTTTTCTGATCAGCAATTGCAAACAGAAGAAGGCGCGAGGCAAGTTCTGGAACGGTTGACCGACACCCTGCGGGACGCCTGCCAGGTTCGGCACCGAACTCATCAGAAGTATGCGACTGGCGTCGATAAAGACTGCATTGCGGAGATGATGGAAGATGCCCTCACGCAGATCGATTCTCCGACTCTGACGAAGACATATCTCGCTCAAAAGCGTTAATCGAAACTAAGGTGCGGGCGGCGCGACAGCGGCGGTGACAAGAGTTTCCACCGGCGCCTCGCGCGTCGCCCGGATCGCATCGATCCGGTCTCGCTCGATAGCAAACACATCGAAAATCTCCGGATCCATGGCGAGCTTACGCCCGGTTGGCAGCTTCAGACGCATCGCATCGACCGGCTTGCCATTCTTGTAGACTTCATAATGCAGATGCGGCCCGGTCGAGGCCCCGGTTGACCCGACATAGCCAATAATCTGGCCTTGGCGGACAGAGCGTCCGGCGCGGATGCCGCGGCCATAGCGTGACATGTGGGCATAGGCGGTCTTGTAGCCCTTCTGGTGGCGGATACGGACATAATGACCATAACCGCCATAGCGGCTGGCGCGCTCGACCACGCCATTGCCCGCAGCATAGATCGGGGTGCCGGTTGGCGCCGCAAAGTCAGTGCCTTTGTGCAGACGGGTATAGCCACTGATCGGATGCCGGCGCTTGCCAAAACGCGAAGACAGCCGCGCGCCATTGATCGGCGTTTTCATCAGGAACTTGGTCGAGCTTTCGCCATTGGCCTGGAAATAATCGGTAATGTCCTCATCCGGCGTGGTGAAGCGATAGAAAGACTTATTCACCGCTTTGCCGTTCAGCGACGCATACAGGACATCCCCGCGGCGGATGACATTGCCGCGCTCGTCCATCAGCACGTCAAACACCATTTCAAATTCATCGCCAGGATGAACTTCGCGCTGGAAGTCGAGATCATAGGCAAAGACCTGAGCGAAATCGACAACCTGCTGGTCTTCAGCGCCGAGCTGTTGCGCGTCCTGGTACAAGCTGGTCTCGATACTGCCTTTGACGATGTAAGGGGTTGGGATCAGCTGTGAATCCAGCGCAAAGGCCTTGAACTCTCCGTCCGGCATACGCTTGGCGAGCAGGCGCCGGCCTGGTTCAAGATCGACGCTCAGCGCGTTCAGGGTATCGCCTTCAACATGCGCCTTGACCTCAAGGCCCGGGCGAACCCGTCTCGCATTCAGCAATTCCGACCGGGTCAGACTATACAATGCCTGGTGGCCTTCATTGCCTGGCAGGTCCAGGCGCTTGACCAGATCCGAGAGCGTTTCGCGGCGCTTCAATGTGGCCGGGCGCACTTCCAGATCGCTGGCCAGGCCGAAATCTTCAGGATCAACTGGCAGGGAAGCGAGGCTCGCCGTCTCTGCCGCTTCGATCGGCTGCTGCGGCGGCGGTGTTTCGGTCTCGAGCTGCAGCGTCAGCACAGTCACAGAAGACAAGCCGACCAAAGCCCCTAAGGCGAACAGGCTGCGGGTCCCGGCTGACATTGATTTCAACATTTTGCTCTAACTCCCGCAGGCTCACGTCCCGAAAGTGCGGCTGCGTCTACAACTTCTTGACGACGAACTTTCAAGAATTGTGCCGTTAAAGACTTAATAACCAGTTCTTTCTTCTGGCAAGATCTGATCGATTGGCGGGAGATTTCAAATCCTTCACAATTCAACCCGCGGCGGGCGCGGCGCGGGGCTGCAAACACACTCTGCATGGACACGCGGGCCAAAAGGTTTATTTGCCACTCCATGCGTATGACAGTGCTTGTAGTCGTGGTTGCCATTATCGGGCTCGGCCTGACCTTCTGGGCCGTCGCAACGATGTGGAGCCAGATGGGCGTGAACATGACCCTGCATGGCTGGATCGCTTATGGTCTTGGCGTCGTCGTCTCCATCGCGCTGGCCGGCGGTCTGTTCTTTCTCACCTTCAAAAGCGCCCGCGACGGCTATGATGACATTGATCGACCTGAAGACCTGAACGAATAATCACGTCACAAGCTGACGAATCGGCTAGATAGAAGAGATTGAATTGTCTGGGGTTGAGAAATGATCGAACCGTCCCGCCTAGCCGCCTATATCGCTTCGCGCATCTGCCATGACCTGATTTCGCCGGTCGCATCGGTCAATTCAGCGCTAGAATTGCTGGATGAACCCGGCGATGCGGAAATGAAAGCACAGGCCGAACAGCTATTGCAAAACGGCGCCGAGTCGGCCGGCGCCCGGATCCAGCTGCTGCGTTATGCCTTCGGATCGGCCGGCCTGTCGGACACAGCCGCTGACCGACACGAAGTGCGCCAAATCGTCGAAGGCTTCATGAAAAGCCACAAACCCAGCGTCGAGTGGGAAATCGAGACCAGCCATTTCAGCTGCGGTCATGCCCGGGTGCTGATGAACCTGGTCATCATGGCAACGGCCGCGATCCCGCGCGGCGGTGTGGTCACGCTGAAGGTTCAGAATGACAGCGAAGGCCTCTCCATCTTGGCGCAGGCCAAAGGCCCAAAAGCGCGTCTGGCAGAGTTTGTCAGCGCCGCACTGGCCGGCGAAACCCCGGAAGAAGGCTGGTCCGCCCGCACCATCCAACCGCTGTTCGCGACCATGGTCACAGGCGACCTTGGCGGTAAGATTTCAGCCACAGCCGAGGACGAGTGCGTCACCTTCATCGCCAATGGCCTGCGCGCCGAGGGCTAACCGGCTGTTAAGTAAAGGCGAGCCATAATGCTGGTTGAATTTCCAGGTTGGGGGCTCATGAAACACTGTTTGATCGTTGATGATTCTCGCGTGGTTCGCACCGTAGCAGGTCGGATCGTGAAGGATTTGTCCTTTTCTGTTTCGGAAGCCGCTGACGGCGCCCAGGCGCTGGAAATGTGCCGCGCCGAGATGCCGGACGCCATCCTGCTCGACTGGAACATGCCGGTCATGAACGGCCTCGATTTCCTCCGCGCGCTGCGGCGAGAGGAGAATGGCCAGGAGCCGATTGTCGTCTTCTGCACCAATGAAAACGATTCCGAACATATCAGTGAAGCCATCCGCGCCGGCGCCAATGAATATATCATGAAGCCGTTCGACGCCGACATTGTCGAAAGCAAATTTGCCGAAGTCGGGCTGGTCTGAAGCAATTTCTTAATGAAATTGCTCTTCTTAGTAACCTTTGAGCGACGCCAAGAGCCAACCGGAACATGCAAGAAACAACATTCAACGAGCTTGCAGATCTTGCACTCCGCCAAAGCGGACAGTCCATTCCCGCTTCAAAAGCCTATTTGATGGAAGCGCGTCTTTCGACAATTGCACGGCGCGAGAATTTCGCCACGCTGGATGATCTGGTGCACTGCCTGAAAGCCCGGCCGAACCCGCGATTCGAACAGGAAGTGGCCGCCGCCCTGACTGGAAAATCCACTTGTTTCTTCGGTGACCGCGAGCTGCTCGACAAGATTGTCGGCCAGGCCCTGCCCAAGCGGCTCGAACAGTCCAAGACCGGCCGTCTCCGACTCTGGTGTGCGGGCGTATCAACCGGCCAGGAAGCCTGGTCGCTTGCCATATTGCTGCAAGAAGCCGTCGGCTCGCCGCTGGCAAATGCCGAGATCGAAATTGTCGGAACCGATCTGTCGTCACAGTGTATCGAAACCGCCAAGCACGGCATTTACGGGCATTTCGACGTGCAGAAAGGCCTGTCCATTCACCGTCTGATGACCAATTTCGATCGCCGCGACAATGGCGACTGGTCGATCAAGCCGGACCTGCAAAAGCTGGTCAGTTTCCGGCGCCACAACCTGCTGGAGCCAGCGCGCGACCTCGGACAATTCGATATCGTCATGTGCTGCAATGTGCTCAGCGGCCTGGCAACGGGTGCCAAACAGCACGTGGTCGAGACGCTCAGCAGCCATTTGCTGCCGGATGCGTTCCTGTTCGCAGGCACAGGCGAAAACCTGAACGGCATTACGCCGGCAATCAAACCATCTCGCGCGCTGCGCGGGGCGTTCGAACGGGATATTTCTGGTAAAAAGACAGAAGCAGCGTAGAATAGACTGTAATCATCATAGAGGAGGACCCCGCTATGGGTATGATGGAAGCAATCCAAATGTTCTTTGCGCGCTATACCGACTTTCAGGGCCGGTCTCGCCGGTCGGAATACTGGTGGGTCGTTCTAGCGGTCACTCTGTTTATCTTTGTTGCCTCTTTTTTCGTCGGTTTTCTCGGCGGCCTAGCTGGGGGTGAGTTGAACCCAATCGGTTTCTTGTTGATCGGGATTTTCGGTCTCGCTTATCTGGCGATCATCATTCCAGCCATTGCGCTGATGGTCCGGCGGTTCCACGACCTCGATCAAACCGGTTGGCTCGCCTTGGTGTTCATCCTGCTAAGCTTCATCCCGCTGATCGGTCTGCTGGCAAGCGTCGGTTTGATCGTCTGGTTCGCCATGCCAGGCACAGTCGGGCCGAACAAGTATGGCCCCGACCCGAAAGGTGATCATGATGTCGGCGTCTTCAGCTAGACGTATCACCACCTTATTGTTCTGCACCCGCCCGCTGAACGCTGGCGGGTGCATTTCATTTCAGCCTCTGATATAGGCGCGGTCATGAAAATCGAGCTCGATCTGTCCAAACGTCCGGAGGCAACGGCGGCGCCAAAGTCCTTGGCGGGCCTGTCGCTGGCTGCGCTGAAAGCGGAGATGGAGACGCTCGGCGTCGCGCCAGGGAAAGCCGGTATGCGGGCCAAGCAGCTGCGCCGCTGGGCCCACCATATGGGCGCGCAGGATTTCATGGCGATGACCGACATTGCCAAGGATCTGCGCCAGCAGCTGACAGCGGCCTATCATTTGCGCCGCCCTGAAATCGCCGACCACCAGGTCTCGGCCGATGGCACCCAGAAATGGCTGACCCGGTTCCAGACCGGTGTCGAAGGCGAGAGCGTGTTCATCCCTGATGTCAGCAAATCCGGGGCTTTATGTGTGTCGAGCCAGGTTGGTTGCACGCTGAATTGCACCTTCTGCCATACCGGCACGCAGAAACTGGTGCGCAATCTGACCGCCCAGGAAATCGTCTCGCAAATCCTGATTGCCCGCGATGAGATTGGCGAATGGCCGGCCAGTGTCGAGAACCGGCGCCTGACCAATATCGTCTTCATGGGCATGGGTGAGCCGCTCTACAATCTCGACAATGTGGCTGAGGCGATCGACACGATCAGCGATGGCGACGGCATCGCCATTGGCCGTCGACGCATCACCGTTTCGACCGCTGGTGTTGCCCCGAAAATCCCCGAGCTCGGCGAGCGCACAGGCGCCATGCTGGCCATTTCGCTGCACGCGGTGCGCGATGACTTGCGCGATGAGATTGTCCCGATCAATCGCAAATACGACCTTCAGACCCTGTTTGAAGCGATCCGCGCTTATCCCGATCTCGGCAATTCCAAGCGGGTGACGTTTGAATATGTCATGCTGAAAGGCGTGAATGACAGCCTGGCTGAAGCCCGTGACCTGGTAAGGCTGTTGCGCGGCGTACCGGCCAAGATCAATCTGATCCCGTTCAATCCCTGGCCTGGCAGCCCGTATGAATGCTCGGACTGGGAAACAATTGAAGCATTTGCCGACGTGGTCAAACGCGCCGGCTATGCGAGCCCAATTCGGACCCCGCGCGGACGCGATATTTTCGCCGCGTGTGGGCAGCTGCGCTCTGAAAGCGTGAAGAAATCGGCGGCTGAGAAACGCCGCGAAGCGCTGGAACAGGCGGGCTGAGGCGCTCTAAACCAGGGTCTGCGCCCCGCGGACGAGGCGGCCGGGTTTTGCCCCCGTCGCTTCGCCATCGCGCTGGATCACCTGACCGGCCACCAGTGTCGCCTCATACCCGTCTGCATGCTGCATCAGTCGGCGACCGCCAGCGGGCAAATCATAGACGATATGCGGCGTGTGCAGCCTCAGGCGATCATGATCGATGATATTGATATCGGCGCGATATCCCGGCTTGAGCAAGCCGCGATCCTTGAGCCCGACCCAGGCGGCGGTATCATGGCATTGCCGCTTGATCAGGAATTCCAATGGCAGCTTCTCGCCCCGCGATCGATCCCGCGTCCAGTGGGTCAGCAGCGTTGTCGGGAATGAGCCATCGCAAATCATCCCGACATGCGCCCCACCATCGGACAGTCCCGGCAAGCTGGCCGGACTTTCGAGCATCGCCTTGACCGGATCGAGGCTGCCTTGCGCGTAATTCAGGAAAGGCAGGTAAACCATGCCGCGGCCTTCATCAGCGAGCATCAGATCCAGCGCGACCGCCTCTGGCGTGGTCCCCCGCGCCTTGGCGATCGCGGCGACCGTCTTGTCTTCGGTCGGCTCATAATCTGGCGGATCGCCCAGCACGAACATCTTGCCGAAATTGCGCAGGATCGACTTCACGAACGGATTGTCCGCATCCGGTTCATCGGCGAGCAAGCGCTGCTGGAAAGCGGGATCACTCAACATGTGAACCCGCTTCTCGAACGGCTCATTGGCAATCGATTGATAGACCGGATGGCCAGAGAACGGGTTGAGCGTCAATTCAAGGCCGAGCAACACCCCAACCGGGCGCGGCCCCACTTGCGCCCGCATGTCCAGCCCGGCCTCGGCGGCGGATTCAATCTCGGCCAGCAAGTGCTTCCAGCCATCCGGCGACACATCGGCCTGGGCCAGAGAGACTGATAGCGGTCGCCCTGACTGTTCGACAATCCGGCGCAGCATTGCGGCTTCCTTTTGCGGATCATTGAAGTCAGAGACGAATTGCAGAACGCCCTTGCCGGCCTCAGCCAGCGCCATGGCGATCCCGGTCAGCTCTTTTTCGGACGCTGTCAGTGTCGGTGTCGGCTGACCATCCGAGGTGCGGTGGTTCAGGGTTCGCGAGGTTGAAAAGCCAAGCGCGCCCGCCTCGACTGCGGCCTTGGCAAGCCCCGCCATGGCGGCAATGTCGTCATCGCTTGCGTCCTCGCGATTGGCGCCGCGATCGCCCATGACATAGACGCGCAGCGCCGCATGCGGCAACTGGGCGCCGAAATCGATGTCAAAGGCGCGGCCCTCAAGACTGTCGAGATAATCCGGGAAACTCTCCCAATTCCACGGCAGACCCTCGGACAGGACCGGGAAGGGAATATCCTCCACCCCTTCCATCAACCGGATGAGGCGATCATGATCATGGGTGCGCACCGGCGCAAAGCCGACACCGCAATTCCCCATCACCGCTGTGGTTACGCCGTGATGGGAAGAGGGTGATAGGGCGTCGCCCCAGGTCACCTGGCCATCATAATGGGTGTGAATGTCGACAAAACCGGGGGCGACGAGCTTGTCCCTGGCCTCGATCTCTTCGCGGCCTGATGCGTTGATCGCGCCGACCTCAGCAATCTTTCCGTCCGTGATGGCAATATCGGCCGCGCGACCGGGCGCGCCGGAGCCATCGACGACAAATCCCCCTCGGATGACCAGATCATGCTCTGCCATGAGCGCCTCCTCTGACCTTTTTCCTTGGAGTGTGCCAGCCAGAATCGCCCTGTCAAACCTGTCCCCGGGAGAGGATTACTTGAGGTCAAGGCGCTTTAGCGGCGCCCCGATGGCACCAGAAACCATGGCCGCAAGCAAAGGCGGCGCGGGCCAGATCTTGCTTATCGGCGCGGCCAGCCAGTCCCGCAGCCAGGGCAAAATCCGGCTATCGCCCTGATAGACCGGCGTGAACAGCCAGGTCATGATCTGATACAGTCGGACATGGCCGCGCCGCAGGCGCAGATAAGCGTGCAGCGCCGCGCTCATGTCCGGGGCCTGTTTGATCGCCTGCGCCAGCGCCCAGGCATCGAGCAGGGCCATATTCGCGCCCTGCCCCAATTGCGGGGATGCGGCATGCCAGGCATCACCGATCCGCGCAAATCCAGGCCCTGCGATCGGGTGCTTGGACGTATGGTGGCGATAGCGGGCAAAGGTCAGGTCATCATGGCTGCGGAAATGCTGCATCAGCGGCTCGGTCTCCGGCCATAATGAAATCGCGCCCGCCTTCCACTCATCGAGCGCAGATCTGCGCCAATCCGCTTCCCGGTCTCCCCGGATCGACCAGAAATAAGTCAGCGTCTGCGGCGCATCCGGCGCCAGGCGCCCAGACGGCATCACGCCAGTCATCTGGCTTGCCTTGAAATAGCGCTGCTCAAGCGCGGTCGCATCAAATCGGCCATTTTCAGGCCAGGGCAGGGTGGCCCACAGTGCGCCATAAGGCAGGTCGACACCGCGATCAGACCGGGTCAGGCGCGATCGGGCGCCATGGGCGTAGACGGCGAGATCAAGGCCGGTGACACGTTCACCGCTTTGTAGAACCAATTCCGGTGCATCCGGGGACATCTCTGCCACAGGCGCGGCGAGGACCAGCTCGACCCCTGCCGCCTGCGCTGCTTTGTAGAGGGCCTCGAATACCAGGCCGCGCTGAACGCCCAGCCCATACACATGCTCTCGCCATTTGGCGTAGCGCACATCCAGGACCGGGCGCAGCGAGGGCGTCGTCAGCCCCCAAAGGCGCTCAATTCGGGTGCCGAGCGCATCGATCTCGGCCCGCAGGCCCAGCTTGTCGAGGACGGCCAGGCCCGTCTGTTGCAGCATCAGGCCAGAGCCAATCGGTTTTGGCGTCTCGAACTGCTCAAAGATCCGGACCCGGTGCCCATCGCGCCCGAGCAGTGTCCCAAGTGCCAGGCCGCCAATCCCGGCCCCTGCAATGGCGATGTCCAGCCGCTTGCCCATAATCCTACCCTGCGACGCTGCGCGATGATTGTCACCGGTACAAAAAATCCCTAACTGAAGGCGATGACGAAGACGCTCAAAATGCTCGCCGCGCAGCTCAATCCTGTGGTCGGAGATATCAAGGGAAACAAAGCCTTAGCGGAGGCAGCCTTTGCCGAGGCCAAAGCCAAGCATGTTGACCTCCTGGTGCTCTCGGAATTGTTCATCCTCGGCTATCCAGCAGAAGACCTGGTGCTCAAACCCGCCGCGGTCGAGCATTCCATGCAGGCTGTACAGGAACTGATTGCTCTGACAAAGAACGGACCGGCGATCCTGATCGGGTCGCCCTGGGCGGAAGACGGCAAATTGTTCAACTCGGTCCTGCTCCTGCAGGACGGTGTGATCCGCACGCGCTATGACAAGCGCGAGCTGCCCAATTACGGCGTGTTCGATGAAAAACGCATCTTCGATGCCGGAGAAGGCACACCTGAAACTATCGCGCTCAATGGCATCCAGGTCGGCCTCGCGATCTGTGAAGACATCTGGTACGAGCGCGTGCCTGCGGCCCTGTCAGAGGCCGGCGCGGAAGTACTGCTGGTTCCGAACGCATCCCCCTGGCGGCGCACGGTGAATGTCGAGCGCCACACCACATTCTCCGCCTGGGCCAAGACCGGTGTGCCTTATCTGTTCGTCAATCAGGTCGGCGGACAGGATGAATTGGTCTTTGATGGCGCCTCTTATGCGGTCGATTTTGACGGCACGGAGCATCAATTGCTCGGCGACTTTGTCTCCGGCACCGCTGTGGTCACCTATAATGGCGAGACCCACCGGTTCGAACCAGCGGACGATCCGGCCAAGCTGTCCAGCGGCTGGGAAGCCGAATATCGCGCCGCGACTCTGGCGCTGGGCGATTATGTCAACAAGAACCGCTTCCCGGGTGTCGTGCTCGGCCTGTCAGGCGGGATCGACAGCGCCCTGACCGCGGCCATGGCCGTCGATGCGCTTGGACCAGAACGGGTCTGGTGCGTGATGATGCCGAGCAGGTATACCTCATCCGACAGCCTCGAAGACGCCAAGGCCTGCGCCGAAGCACTGGGCGTGCGCTATGACACGATCAATATCGCGCCAGGCATTGGCGCCATGGACGAGATGCTGGGCGCAGCCTTTGCCGAGACCCAGCCGGACACGACGGAAGAGAACATCCAGTCACGCTTGCGCGGGGTGACCTTGATGGCGCTCTCCAACAAGTTCGGACACATGGTGGTGACAACCGGCAACAAGTCGGAAATGGCGGTCGGATATGCGACGCTGTATGGCGACATGTGCGGCGGCTACAATGCGCTGAAGGATTTCTACAAGACCGAAGTCTTCGCGCTGTCACGCTGGCGCAACACGGCGGTGCCGCTTGGCGCGCTTGGTCCCGGCGGCGAGGTCATCCCGGAACGGATCATCACCAAGCCGCCAAGCGCTGAACTGCGCGAAGACCAGAAGGATGAGGATTCCTTGCCGCCTTATGACGCACTGGACGATATCCTGCGCGGCCTGGTCGATCTGGAAGAAGATGTCGACGAGATCCTCGCCCGCGGCCATGACGAAACCACCGTGCGGCGCATCGAGCACTTGCTTTACATCGCAGAATACAAGCGCCGTCAGGCCCCGCCTGGCGTGAAAGTCGGCTCAAAGAATTTCGGGCGAGATCGGCGATATCCGATCACCAATCGGTTCCGGGACGATTGAACGAGACCCCAAATTGCAAGTCTCCTTTGCCTCAGGCTGAACCTCGCCCGGTCGCCGCGATTTGGAGCATCCGCCGCCCTATGGTAGTTTTAACCCATCGAGGCCGGGTGAAAGCGGTCCGAACGCGAGTCTGAGCGGACGATCTTCCCGGCGATTATCCAGGGAGTCCGTCATGTCCATAGCCCCAAAAATTCAATCCTTTCTGCACGATGCCGGGATTGATTATCAATTGATCGATCATCGCAAATCTCATTGTTCCGAAGAAACCGCGCGCCGGTCGATGATACCGCGCTGCCAGCTCGCCAAAGGCGTGGTTGTCCATCACGCTGACGGGTTCGCGATGAGCGTCGTGCCCAGCGACCGAAACGTCCATTTAAATGCGTTGCAGGACATTCTTCATTATCGCCTCAGACTGGCGCGCGAAGACGAGATTGCAGACCTTTTCTCGGACTGTGATGCTGGCGCGGTGCCGCCATTTGGTTTCCTTTATGGCATCAATACCATTGTCGATCATGAACTCGAGGATATCCCCGAGGTCTATTTCGAAGCCGGCGACCACGAAACCGTGGTGCAAGTCTCTCCGCGCGATTTTGAAACGCTGATGCATGATACATTGCACGCAGATGTGAGCTGTTCCCCGCATCGCGCTTGAGCGCCGCCGGGTTAAGCCCTCATCGCGGCAATCGCGGCTGCCACATCGACCGTGCGCTTGGCTTCTTCGAGGTGAAGCAGTTCGGTCATTTTGCCATTCACCTTGAGCACACCTTTTCCAGCGTTCTCGGGATCCGCGAACGCCTCAATCACGGCTTTGGCCTGTTCAACGGCAGCCTCGGCAGGCGCGAAGATCTCGTTCGCGGCGGCGAGTTGTGACGGATGGATCAGAGTCTTGCCGTCAAACCCCATCAGGCGGCCCTGGTGACATTCCGCGGCGAGGCCGTCTTCGTCGCCAATGCCATTGAACACGCCATCGATCGCGAGCAGGTCATAAGCCCGTGCGGCCATGACGCTGAGACTGAGCGCGGTCTGGAAGGCCGTGCGCTCTGGCGGATTATTGATCCCGCGCAGCTCCTTGGCGAGGTCATTTGTGCCCATGACAAAGGCCGTCAGGCGAGTCCGGCCGACAGCTTCAGCAATGTCCTGAATGTTAAGGATGGCTTTTGGCATCTCGATCATCACCCAGAGCCCCATCTCGTCCGGCGCGCCGGCGCGGCTCATCGCGTCATCAAGCCGGTCAATATCGCCGCCATCAATGACTTTCGGGGCCAGGATCGCGTCCGGCCCGGCCGCCACAGCGGCTTTGATGTCATCCAGCCCCCATTCGGTATCGAGGCCGTTGACCCGCACCACCACTTCGCGATTGCCATAGCCGCCAGCTTTGACAGCAGTGCAGACCGTCTCGCGGGCGGCGTGCTTGGCCTCGGGCGCGACCGCGTCTTCGAGATCGAAAATCAAGCTGTCCGCGGCCAGCGTCTTGGCTTTCTCGAGCGCTCGCGGATTGGCGCCTGGCATGTACAGACAAGAGCGCCGGGGACGGTGAGATTGTGATAATTGCATTTGCAAAACTACTCCTGATCACACAGAACAGCACCTGTGCACATTTTTCGTCATCTAAGCAATGAGCGTAATTCAACGCTTGGATGGTTCAAAATCAGGGGTTTTCGTGAGGTATTTTTGCGTCTTGTTGTCGCTCGTGCTGACGCTGCCAATGGCTGCGGCTGAACGGCTTGAGCTGCGCAATGCGATGCAAATTTTGCGCGACCGCGGGGCGCAGTCCGTGGATGCTGCGCTGATCTTTGGCCAACCGATCATCTCCGGCGAATTCCACGGGCAGGGGTTCAATCTGACGCTTGGCCTGTGCGACCGGGAAGACGAGGAATATAAATGCCGCGTGACGGTTTTCAGCACCTGTTTGCCGGTTTCTGGACTGTCTCAGGCCGAGTCCATGCAATTGACCAATGCCTACAATCGCGAGTTCGATAATCGCGGCACCATGTATCACGATTTCGTACCGGCCCTCGGCGATGTGGCCTGTCTACGGCTGCGACGCGACTTGCATGAAGAGGATACTTTTGACCTCTCCGACATCTCAGACTGGAACCTGGCAGTGAACGATTTCGAGCGGCACATCGAACGGGCGCTGCAACGACAGCGCTCGAAGACGATTCTCGGCTTGAACTGAACGGGCATCGCAGGTGAGGCGATCAGTCGCCCGCGCAGATCCGCATGAATTGACCGCGGTGACCGGCCAGAGCCTGACGCGTGTACAGCTGACGAAAACCCTGTAAGGACACAGGCATGTCTGATTATCCTATTTCCGGCTTTATCGCCCCTGGATTTGAACCAGTGCGCGCGGCATTCGAAGAAAATTTCGCTGCCGACAAGGAACTCGGCGCCGGCTTTGCCGCTTATCTCGATGGGGCGCTGATTGTCGACCTTACCGGCGGCTTCGCGGATCGCAACAAAGAGCGGCCCTGGAGCGCGCAGACCATTGTTCCGGTCTACTCCACCACCAAGCCGGTCGCAGCCCTGGTCCTGGCCAGCATCATCGATGCCTTGCCAGCGGGATACGAAACAGCCGTAGCGGACGTGTGGCCAGAATTCGCCGCCAATGGCAAAGATGCGATCACGATCGGCGATATGGTTTCACATCAGGCCGGCTTGCCCGGATTTATCCAGCCAATAGACCCGGCGCTATGGCTTGATCCGCTGGCCTGCGCCGCAGCTCTGGCGCCGCTGGCGCCGCTCTGGGAACCGGGCACCGGCCATGGCTATCATCCGCTGACCTGGGGCTACCTGATCGGAGAAATCGTGCGCCGCATTGACGGGCGCAGCCTTGGCACCATCCTGCGCGAAGACATTGCCGGGCCTGCAGGTATCGACTTCCAGATTGGCACTCCTGAACCCGAGCATCACCGCGTCGCTGAGATCATGCGCCCGCGCGCCTTGCCCGACCTTGGCGAGATCAATGAGGCCACCCGCGCCGCCTTCCTGACCAAATGGTCCGCACCAGATCGCGGCGGCGCCATCTGGCGTGAAATCGAGATTCCGTCAGCAAACGGCATCGGGACAGCGACAGCAGTGGCTGAATTATATGGGATTTACGCCCATGGCGGGGCGCTGCGTGGACGCCGGGTGATGTCAGAAACCGCGTTTGACACCCTGATCGAGAGCCGCGTCAAAGGCCAGGATCTGGTGCTGCCTTATATCACTGAATTTGCCGCCGGCGTGATGCGCAACAATATCGGGCTTTACGGACCGAACCCGAACACACTGTGTCATTCAGGCTGGGGCGGTTCGCTGGCTCTGGGTGACCCAGATCGGCACCTGAGTGCAGCCTATGTGATGAACCGTCAGTCCAACAGCCTGCAGGCCGACCCCCGCGCAACCTCCCTCATTCACACATTATATAGCTGTTTATAAAAGAAATTTCCTGCAAAGACCCGGATCGGAACTCTGCTGGTACGATTGTTGCGAAGCTGGTGCGGAGTTTGGAAACTCCATATCTCCATCATGTTTACCTGCGCCCGGCTGTTTTCAGCCGGGCTCTTTTTTTAGCGCACCGATGCGGCCGCCCGCGCCAGACGTCTGGCCTTGGCCTCCCCCATCAGGCTGTCAAGCGTGAAGACGATCAGCGCCGTCCAGATAAAGGCAAACGCAAGCGCATGGGTCATGCCGAACGCTTCCTTGAATAGCAGCACCGAGATCAGGAATTGCAGCGTCGGGCCGATATATTGCATCATCCCCATGGTCGAGAGGCGCAGCCGCTTGGCCGCAATCGCGAACAGGATCAGCGGCACCGCCGTGATCGGACCTGCCGCAAGCAGCATCAGGATGTCCCAACCGCCCTCGCCCATCACCCGCCCGTCCGGCTGCGCCACAAACCAGCCAAGCCAGATCATGGCGAGCGGAGCAAGCAGCGCCGCTTCGACGACAAATCCAGCGCGACTATCGACCTGAACCTGTTTGCGGATCACCGAGTAGAAAGCAAAGCTGAGGCACAAGACCAGCGCCACCCAGGGCAGATAGCCGAGCGCTATAGTCATGATGGCCACGCCGACCGTTGCCAGCCCAACCGCCGCCCATTGCGCCGGACGCAGGTGCTCTGCGAAGAAGACTGCGCCGATCAGGACATTGACCAGAGGGTTGATGTAATAGCCCAGGCTCGCCTCCATCACGCGCGCCTGGCCGACAGCCCAGATATAGATCAGCCAGTTGGCGCCAATCAGAATGGCTGAAATGCTGAGCCAGAACAGGTGCTGGCGCGTCAGCGCAGCACGCAGCTGCGTCCAGTTACGCGCAATTACGATCAGGATGAGACCGGTCGGAACGCTCCAGATGATCCGGTGCGCGAGCATTTCCATCGGTTGAATATGATCCAGCGCCCGAAAATAGAGCGGCAGGCCACCCCAAATCGTGTAACATCCAAGACAACAAAGGAATCCGAGGCGAAGCGGTGCAGGCATGCCCGTGCAGGTAGCGACGAACGCCCATCAGCGCCACCCAGAACTTGTGGAATTTAGTTTTTCTGATCCGCACATTTGACGACACGCTGGCCGGGCATAAGCTGGACTGGTTCGCAAACAGGAGACGACGCGGTGTCAGCATTTCGGTCATTCAGGGATCAAAGCCTGCATTATTTTTCTCGCGCCCACACAGGCATTCCTGAGGGGCCGATCGAATCCGCCGCGGCCTGGCGAGGAGAGGACATGCGCGCGCGATCAGAAGACTGGCTCGTGACCTTGTCGGCTGCGGAGCTAGACGAAATCGAAGCGGCCACTGATCATGCAATGGCGTCCGGACAGGCGCTCAGTGCTGTCTCGAAACAAGCCTTCGCGTTGCCATCACTCAGCCAGAAGATCGACTCCTGGCGGCAGGACATCTGCCACGGGCGCGGTTTCGTGGTCGTGCGCGGATTGCCGGTTGAGGACTGGGGCGCTGACAAGGCCGCCTATGCCTATTGGGGGCTCGGCCACCATCTCGGTCATCCAGGCGCGCAAAATCCGCAAAATGAATTGCTCGGGCATGTCGTTGATTATGGCGAAGAGGCGGACAACCCGATGGTGCGGCGCTATCGTACGACGGGCAATATCGACTTTCACTGCGACGCCGCAGATGCAGTCGGCCTGCTTTGCCTACACACGGCCAAGAGCGGCGGGCAAAGCCGAATTGTCAGCTCTGTCGCGATTTATAATGAAATCCAGGCGCAGCGCCCTAACCTGATCAACCGCCTGTATGATCCGATGGCCCTCGATCTGCGCGGCGAAGAACGCTCTGGCGATGCCGGCTATATCTCGCTGCCGCCGTGCTGCTACACGGCAAAGGATGGTCTCAAGACCTTCTATCACAGCGAATATTTCCGCTCTGCGACGCGCCATGCGGATGTCGTGCACGACGAACCAACGTCAGAATTGCTGGACCTGTATGATGCGCTCTGCCTGCGCCCGGATCTGCAGCTCGACATGTGGTTGCAGCCCGGCGACATGCAATTCATCTCCAATCACACGACCGTGCATTCGCGCACCGAATATGAGGATTGGCCAGAGCGCGCGCGCAAACGCCATTTGCTGCGGCTATGGTTGTCACTGTGAGCGGTGAACTGACAAAGCACGCCAGCGTCCTCGGCCTGGAACAGCCACTGGGGAGGATGGACGCCAGCGCGCTTCGAACTGGGTGCGAGCCTACTCGGCGCGGTTGAACCCGCTGGGCTGCATCATCGCATAAAGCTGATCCTTGAGCTGCATCCGCTCGCGCCGCAGGGCGATTTCGGTGACATCGGCGACAGGTTCGATCCGCTCTTCCATCCGGTGAATGGTGCGATTGATCTCGTGGTATCGCGCTTCCATTTTGGCAAAGTGTGGACTGGTCCGTTTCAACTCGGCAATGCGTTCCTTGCTTTCCGGGAAATCGTCAGCGAGTTCATGCGGGGTATGGCTCATCGAATACGGCTCCTCTGGTCTGCTGGAGACCAGAAAAACCGACAAGCTGAGACCCGTCACTTCGGGGAAATGCGTATATCTTCAGGTTATTCGCTGTCGCCCTGTTTCAGGATAGTGCGCTTGCCAGCATGGTTCGGCGCCGAGATCACACCTTCTTCTTCCAGGCGTTCGATCAACGTTGCCGCCTTGTTATAGCCGACCTTCAAACGGCGCTGCAGATAACTGGTCGAAGCCCGCTTGTCGCGCAGGACAATCGCCATTGCCTGGGCATAGAGGTCTTCATCCTTGTCCCCGGTCGAGGTGCCCAGCATGGCATCCATGATGGCGCTGCCAGTGCCTTCTTCCGGTTCTTCAAGGACGTCCGGATTGTAATCCGGTTCACCGCCATTGTCGCGCAGCCAGTCGACCACAGCCTGCACTTCTTCATCCGACACGAACGGGCCGTGGCAGCGTTTGGTCTTCACGCCCGCAGCCTGATACAGCAAGTCGCCCATGCCAAGCAGCTGTTCGGCGCCCTGCTCGCCAAGAATGGTGCGCGAGTCGATCTTCGTCGTCACCATGTACGAAATGCGGGTCGGGAAATTGGCCTTGATCGTGCCGGTAATGACATCCACCGATGGACGCTGGGTTGCGGTGATCAGGTGAATGCCGGCTGCCCGCGCCATCTGGGCGAGGCGTTGGACACAGCCTTCGATCTCCTTGCCGGCGACCATCATCAGGTCCGCCATTTCGTCGATCACGATGACCAGATTCGGGACATGGTCGAGCGGCAGGATCTCGGTTTCATATTGCGGCTTGCCGCGATCATCGAAGCCGGTCTGAACCTTGCGGGTCATCTGGTCCCCGCGCTGGCGGAATTCAGCGGCCTTCTTGTTGAAGCCGGCAAGGTTGCGCACGCCCGCCTTGGACATCAGCTCGTAACGCATTTCCATCTCGCGCACCGCCCATTGCAGCGCCAGCACCGCCTTTTTCGGATCGGTCACAACCGGTGACAGCAAATGCGGAATGCCTTCATAGATGCTGAGTTCCAGCATTTTTGGATCGATGAAGATGAATCGGCACTCTTCCGGAGGCAGCTTGAAGATCAGTGACAGGATCATCGCATTGACCCCAACCGATTTACCCGAACCGGTTGTCCCCGCGATCAGCAGGTGAGGCATCTTGGCCAGCTCCACCACCGTCGGGGCGCCGCCAATATCCTCGCCCAGCGCCATTGGCAGGGCGGCCTTGGTCTTGGTGTAGGCCTCATTGTCGAGCAAGGAGCGCAGAAACACGGTCTGGCGTTCTTCATTCGGCAGTTCAATGCCGATGGCGTTCTTGCCGGGGACGACCGCGATCCGGCACGAGACCGCAGACATGGAGCGCGCGACATCGTCCGCGAGCGAAATCACCCGCGCCGATTTCACACCTGCTGCGGGCTCGAGCTCAAACAAGGTCACGACAGGGCCGGGGCGGACTTCACGAATACGACCGCGCACACCGAACTCGCGCAGCACTTCCGCCAGGCGGTTGGCCTTGGCGAGAAGCTCGTCCTCATCGATCTCATGTCGCTGGGCCGGTGGCACCTGCAACAAATCCAGCGGCGGCACTTTCGCGCCGCGGCCCCCGCGAGCGCGTTTCACGCGCGGTTTCGGAATCGTCGCCGAGCGCGGCGTCGTGACCGTGACAGGCTTGGCTGGCGGCGCTTCAGGCGCGGCTTCTGGTTCGTCCTCGACGAAGACATCATCCTCTGGCTCGGGCTCGATCACTTCACTGGTCGGCTCATTCGGGCGGCGAATGCGGAACAGATCCGGATCTTCGTCCAGCGTTTCCACCGCGCCTTTG
Organism: Henriciella sp.; assembly: GCA_965212615.1. Lineage (GTDB taxonomy): Bacteria > Pseudomonadota > Alphaproteobacteria > Caulobacterales > Hyphomonadaceae > Henriciella. The sequence continues at coordinate 2,441,323 of OZ243114.1, read as the reverse complement.
CGGCGGAAGCTGAAGCGTGACCAAAGTCCGCCGGCCTGACGCGCCGCACGGGCGCTCGATTTCGCCGCAGCCGCTTGCAGCAGGCGGGCATCGCCGCGGCGGAAGCCAAGTGCAGCAAATGCGCAGATCAGGGCGAGGCCGCCTGCGACCAGGCCTGAAAGCAGTTCCGGCATAGGCAGCAACAGCGCCCGGAACGGCATCGCTGCAAGATCATGTAATCCATCGCCAATCATACCGCCCAGCCCGGCCCGGAGCGGCCATGAGGTCGGCACCGGCCAGGCGGCAAAACAGGCCGCCGAGAGCGGCACAAAAAGGAATCCCAGCAACCAGCGCCGGATCTTCGGGGCGCCAATCAGCACCGCCCGCATGGCTCCGCCAATCATCAGCGCGAGGCCCGCCACCCAGGCCGACCAGCCGAACAGCTGCCGCATGATATCGGCAAACACGGCGCCGCCTGCCCCGAACAGGTTTTCGACGATGCGATCATTGGCAGCATTCCAGCTCGGATCGAGCGGATCATAAGACCCGACACTGCCACAAATGAACACGCCCAGGGCAAACGCCCCGGTGCCTGTGATGATGCGCCAGACCGGGTCTGACACTTCGCGCATGGGCGCCGCTTCTGCGATGGAATTCGCCATAATCTACACTCCGGGGTCGGGTCGGACGTTCTGAACCAAAAATGAAATTACGGGTGCGGCCTTAAAGCGGCGCTAACAGACATGATTTTGACGAAAAAACCCCCGGTGCCGAAGCGCCGGGGGTAAGTCGGGAGGAAACGCTTCCGAATTATGGAAGCGCGGTGATAACCAGCACCGGGCAAAACCGGCACTGGTTAACTCGGTTTAGGCAGCGAATTCCGGATAGGCTTCGACGCCAGTGTCTGCACGGTCGAGGCCGAGTTGCTCTTCCTCTTCGCTGACGCGGACACCCAAGGTGACTTTCAGGACCAGCCAGACCGCAGCCGACGCGGCCGAGACGAACACACCGGTCAGAACCACGCCAACCAGTTGGCCAACATAGCTGACACCGATGGCGCCGTCGGCGTCGGCCGCTGGCGGCATGATCGCATTGCCATACGAGGCGGCGACGATGATCGTGCCCCAGATGCCGCACACCAGGTGGGCCGGGATCGCACCGACGACGTCGTCAATCTTGAGCTTGTCGAGCAGTGGTACCGACAGGACGACCAGAACACCGCCAACAGCGCCAATCGCGACCGCTGCGCCCATGCTCGGAGCGAGCGGCTCAGCCGTGATCGAGACCAGGCCGCCAATCGCGCCGTTAAAGGCCATGGTTGGGTCGACTTTGCCTTTGTACAGCACCGCAGTCAGGACCATTGCAGCGAGCACGCCGCCGACCGCCGCCATATTGGTATTGGCGAAGATCTTGGAGACGGCATTGATGTCATCAAAGGTGCCAGCTGCCAGCTGCGACGCGCCATTGAAGCCGAACCAGCCGAACCACAGGATAAAGGTACCAAGCGCGGCCAGCGGAATGTTCGAACCTGGCATCGGGTTTACTTTCTCGCCAAAATACTTGCCGGCCCGCGGCCCGATGATGATCGCACCGATCAGCGCCGCCCAGCCCCCGGTCGAGTGGACCAGGGTCGAGCCAGCAAAGTCAGAGAAACCCCAGGCGCTGTCGAGATAGCCGCCGCCCCATTCCCAGGACGCCACGATCGGATAGATGAAGGCGGTCAGGACGGCGACAAAGGCCAGAAATGACCAGAGCTTCACACGCTCGGCCACCGTGCCAGAGACAATCGACGCGGCGGTGGCGACAAATACCATCTGGAAGAACCAGTCAGAGCTCGCGGCATAGCCAGTATCGAGGCTTTCCTCGCCGACCCAGATAAAGGCCGGAACACCGAACAGGCCGTTCAGGATGGTCTCGCTCGGATAAGCCATATTGTAGCCGACCAGCCAGAACATCAGGCCGGCAATGGAGAACAAGGCGATGTTCTTCAAGGACTGCATCGAGGCATTCTTCGAGCGCACAAGGCCGGCCTCGAGGCAGAGAAAGCCTGCCGCCATGAACATGACGATCAGGCCACCGATCAGGAACAGATAGGAACTGTCCACATAAGCGCTGACGGCGCTCGCCTCCTGGGCGTGCGCGGCCAGCCCCGCCAGCCCTGCAAGCGGAAGCATCATGGCTCCCCGCAATGCTGTTTTCATCCAAAGTTTCATAGCCCGTATCTCCCGCAGCTCTGATTGATTGACTTCGGCAAAAAAGCGGTCTGCCCAATCTTGCACCAGAATTTTAAAGGGAGGGGTCTGCACTGAACTGCGCGGTGACCAAATTTCGAGCAGACTGCGACCCAAACGCCCGTTTGTCTGTCAGGCATGGACGCCGCGCATCGGGTTTCATATCTGAATCTCATGAGTGATCAGATCTATGACGTCGCAATTATCGGAGCCGGCCCAACTGGGGCGGCCCTGGCACTGGGCCTCGCCCAGGCCGGGCTTCAGGTGGCATTGATCGATACTCGCGATCCGACCGCTGCGCTGCAAGCTGACGGCCGCAATTATGCGATTGTCACCGGCAGCTGGCGGATGTTGCGCAAGCTCGGGGTGACGCCGTCGCTCGAAGCCACCAGCCAGCCGCTGCGCGGGCTCGAGGCGGTCGATGGCGGGACGCATTTTTTCGGCCAACCCTCGGCTTTGTTCACACAGGACGATCTCGACAGCGCTGATCCGGACGAGCCGCTCGGACAGATGGTCATGGCCGAACCGCTGCAGACGGCGCTCGACCAGGCCATGGATGACGACAAGCAGATTGACCGCATCGCGCCTGATTTCTTTGAGTCCCAGACCCCCGCGCCTGGATATGTCAGCGTGGATCTCAGAAGTGGGCGCACGATCAAGGCGCGCCTACTGGTCGGTTCGGATGGCATGAACTCGCCCGTGCGCCAGTCGCTCGGCATCGCCACGGAAGGTCGCGATTATAACAAGTCGGTGTTTACGGCCAATGTCACGCTGAGCCGCCCGCATGATGGCATTGCCCGGCAATTGTTCACACCGGAAGGCCCGTTTGCGACGCTGCCCTTGAAAGGCGACCGCGCCAATCTTGCCTGGTACATGCAGCGCGGCGCCGCCGAAACGCTGGCCGCCTTACCCAAAAAGCAGGCCGAAGCCGAACTCAATGCGCGGTTTGCCGAATTTGCCGGCGAGATGACCATTGAAGGCAAGGCTGGCGCCTATCCGCTGATCCTGCAGCTGGCCACCGAGATGACCGGCCCGCGTACAGCGCTGGTCGGCGATGCAGCCCGGCGGGTCAACCCGCTGGCAGGGCAGGGGCTCAATCAGGGCTTTCGGGATGTTGCGGCCCTGATCGAAATAGCCGAGCAGACGCTGCGGCTGGGCGGCGAGATCGGGTCGCCACAAATGCTGGAGGCTTACAGCCAGGCCCGGCGCTTTGACGGCACCGGCACAGCGCTGACCCTGGATGCGATTGATCGCCTGTTCTCCAATGATGCGACCCTGACCAAGCCGATCCGAACCTTGGGATTGCTGGCGGCGTCGAAGATCCCGCCCTTGCGGCGCTTCCTGGCGCGCAAAGCTAGCGCGACAGAAGACGGCGTAGCGGGTCCGATGAGTGACTGGTAGGCTGCTCAAGCCAGAGCGCCCCGGAATTGTAGAGATACAGGAACGCATCGGTTGATTCCTGCGCGGCCCGTCCAGCCATTTCGCCGGCCAGGCGCTTATTGGCAATACGCTGCAGCACGGCAAATCCGACAATCGGAATACAAGTCCACCAGGCGACAAAGAAAGTGCAGATCACACCGGCAAGAAGCAGAACGTCCGAGACCAGATTGAGCAAAGCGATCTGATTGGCATAGTGCGAGCCGAGGCGTTGCAGCACGTCCATGCGCGCATGCAGATATTCCGCATCCAGCGCCCAAGTCTGGTCAGGCGTCGCGCTGACGCGAACCGTTAGGCGGCTGTCTTCGCCGCGAGGTATGGGATACGCTGGTGCTGCCATTCTACGCTCCGGTTCTGGTCCGGTGCGTCAATAAATACCCGCGATGGCTTAACGATTCCTATCGCTGCGCATTCATGAACTCGCTTTAATGGAAAGGGCGTGCAAGCCGGATTCAAATTCTGGCTGCAAAACCGCCATCACCGCACGCTGCCTGGCAACCCGTGACATGCCGTCAAATTCAGGCGCCGAAATGATTACCGTATAATGCGTTTCACCCTCGGGTCTGGCGCCAGCATGCCCGGCATGTTTGTGGCTGTCATCGACCACTTCCAGCGCCGATGGCCCGAAAGCATCTGTCAAAGTTTTGTGAATGCGTTCTGATCTGTTCATTAGTTCTGGTCTCTTTAACCCGAAGCCCCTATGTTACCGCGCCTATGGATGACGGATACAAATATCGCCCCAAGTTCACCGATATAAGAGTGAAACCGCCGGCCGACGAGACTTCGCGTGAAAAAGCCGCGAAAACAAGGATTTGTGAGCATAAAGGTTGCGACCTGGCAGGTGAGCATCCGGCGCCGATGCAGTTTGGCGACGGCAAGCACTGGTTCTGCAAGCGCCACGCAGCCGAGTATAATCGCAGCTTCAATTTCTTCGACACAATGAATGAGGAGCAACTCAAGGCATTCCAGGAAAATGCGCGCTACGGCTTCAAGCAAACCTGGAAATTTGGCGCAGGCCCCATGGGCGGCGACAAGGCTGGCAAAGCGCATGATCCGCGCACCTGGCGCGGCGCTGAATTCTTCGAAGACGCCGACGCCGCGCGCGAGCATCGCCGCGCCAACCGCTCAGCCACCGGCGTCGCCAAACGCGCCCTGGCCGAACTTGATCTGGAACCGGATGCCAAGGCGCCGGAAGTCCGCGCCCGTTACGCAGAATATGTCCGCCGCTTCCACCCGGACTCCAATAGCGGGGATCGTTCCTCAGAGGAAAAGCTCGCGCGCGTCATCCGCGCTGGTAAGACGCTGAAGGCGGCCGGCCTGATGAAGGACTGACAGGGTTTCTTGCTGGGATCGTCAAATTGCGCCACTTCTGAGCCATGCAGGAGGCCCCGAAGCTTTCATATGCCGCCTATTTCGACCATCCGCTGAAGCGCGGCATGGTGCGCACGATTGAGCGCCTCTCGGGTCAGCCCTATCTGCAGCGATTATATGAAAGCTACCGCGAAAACCTCACCGATGAGCCGTTTTTTGCAGCCGCGGTGAAGCTGCTCAATCTCGATGTTGAGTTCAGTTCGGCGCGGCTGGCGCAAATCCCTGAATCCGGCCCGCTCGTGGTCGTCGCCAATCACCCGTTCGGGGTCCTCGACGGGTTGCTGATCTCTTGGCTGATCTCACTGCGGCGCAAGGATTTCAAGGTTCTGACCAATGCCATCCTGGACGGCGCGCCGGAAGCGCGCGAATGGCTTCTTCCGATCGATTTCGCGCCCACCAAGGCTGCCCAGGCAACCAATATCGCCACCCGCGCTGAGTCACTTGAGCGCCTGAAGGCAGGTGAGTGCATTATCGTGTTTCCTGCCGGCGGCGTCTCCACCTCGCCGACCCCGTTCTATCGCGCCGCCGTGGACGACACCTGGAAGCCATTCACTGCCAAGCTGATCACGCGCAGTCAGGCACATGTGACGCCGATCTTCTTCGAAGGCCAGAATTCACGCTTGTTCCAATGGGCGAGCCATGTCGCCATCGAGCTACGCCTGGCCCTGATCTTTCGGGAAGTCAAACGCCGGGTCGGCACGGCCATCCCGGTCCATATTGGCGAGACGCTGACGCCCGACACGCTGGCCAGTGCCGGTAAACGGCATGAATTGATGAACTTTCTGCGCCATCAGACCTATGGCATGGCGCCCGGCGCCCAACAGGCAGCCATTGCCAAAGCCCATGCCCGGTTCGAGGCCTCCAAGCCGGCCATTTTTCACTGATTACGGGATATAGACGGTGTAGATGACGTCCGCTTCGACGTCGAATGTGCCGTCGCTGAGATCGATATTGCCGGTATTCCAGCGATAATCGAGATCAAAGCGGATCGACTGATCAGCAATTGTTCCCGGACTTGCCGCTGTGCGCCGGTTGCCGCGGAAGATGTCGCGGCCTGCTGTCAGGGTCGAAAGCCGGCGATACCCACCCCACTGCACGCCTGAGCGATTGGTGTTGCCACTATGCGGGATCTGCGCCGCGGCACCAAAGGCGAGGCCGTCATCATTACCGGTCTGCGTCATTCGCATCCGCACCCGGATCAGATTGAGATCAGCGGGATTGCCAATCGGCGCAGCAATGACATCGATATTGAAGGCTCTATTGGTGGCGACATAAAAACTGGTCAGGATGTCGCTGCGAATGGTGCGGACATCGGTATTGCCGTTCAGCTGGAACGGGTTGAGCACATCTGCCGCGGAGGTGAACCGGTCGCCCTGGCGGGTATTCTGATTGCCGCCGCCAGGACTGTTCTGGATCCGCAGGGTCGCCCCGGTGCCATCCGGAAAGGCATTGCCGGTCGGCATCAGGCTGCCGGTAATCACGGTTTGCACATCGCCATTGATGAGATCGGTATCAGGGCCGCCGCTATCGATGATGAAATCAGACACAATCGGCGCCGCGGCGCTGGCATCGGCGGCCCAGACAATCGCCACGCCATCAACATTGAAATGCGGGCGATCAATCGTCCCGCTTGTCGACACTTGCGACAGGCAGAGGCCAGCGCCCAAAAACGCCCCACTCATCCGCATCCAGGCGGGAAATTTGAATAATTGTCTCTCCATTATGGTCCCAGTTGTAACAAATATCTCTTCGTATTCCGCAAAGCAGATCGGTCGAATTTGATCGAATTAACCCTATCTCGCCATTCAGGGCCTTGCTTTTTCCGAGCAAACGAGGTCATTGGCGCGGGTCCTGATTTAGGAGTTTCTGAACATGGCAGGTGTTGTGGTTGTCGGCGCCCAATGGGGCGATGAGGGCAAAGGCAAGATTGTAGATTGGCTGTCGCATCGCGCTGACGTCGTGGCCCGCTTCCAGGGCGGCCATAATGCCGGCCATACGCTGGTCATTGATGGTACGACTTACAAGCTGAACCTGCTGCCCTCGGGGGTTGTGCGCGGCGGCAAGCTCTCGGTCATCGGCAATGGTGTCGTGGTTGATCCCTGGCAGCTATTATCAGAGCTGGAAGGCATGGAAAAAGCCGGGATCAAGCTGACCCCGGATGATCTCCTGCTGGCCGAAACCGCTTGCCTGATCCTGCCCTGGCACCGCGATCTCGACGCCGCCCGCGAAGGCGCCGCCAGCGACAAAGCCAAGATTGGCACCACCAAGCGCGGCATCGGCCCGGCCTATGAAGACAAAGTCGGCCGCCGCGCTATTCGAGTGGCGGATCTCGCTGACGAAGCCGCCCTCGACCAGAAGCTTGAGCGCCTGATGGCCCACCATGCACCGCTGCGCACCGGCCTCGGCCTCGATAAACCGGATGTCGCTGCTCTGAAGGCGGAGCTGATGGAGATTGCGCCAAAAGTGCTCGCCTTCGCTGGACCGGCCTGGAAGGTTCTCGGCGAAAGCCAGAAGCTTGGTCGCCGGATCCTGTTTGAAGGCGCGCAAGGCGTGATGCTGGATGTCGACCATGGCACTTATCCATTCGTGACCTCTTCCAATGTCGTCTCCGGACAGGCTGCGGCTGGGACCGGGCTCGGCCCGCGCGCGGTGAGCTATGTGCTCGGCCTCGCCAAGGCCTATACCACACGCGTCGGCACCGGCCCGTTCCCGACCGAATTGTTTGACGATATTGGCCAGGGCCTCGGCGAACGCGGGCATGAGTTTGGAACCGTCACCGGGCGCGCCCGCCGCTGCGGCTGGTTTGATGCCGTCATGGTGCGTCAGGCTTGCGCGGTCTCTGGCGTTGACGGCCTGGCGCTGACCAAGCTCGACGTCCTCGACGGGATGGAAGAGATCAAGGTCTGCACCGGTTACAAGCTGGGCGAAGCTGTGCTCGACTATCTGCCGGCCACGGCAGCGGCGCAGGACGCTGTCGAACCGATCTACGAGACCATGCCAGGCTGGAGCGGCTCGACCCGCGGCGCACGGTCCTGGAACGATCTGCCGGCCGAAGCGGTGAAATATGTCCGCCGCCTGGAAGAGCTGGTCGGCAAGCCTTGCGCGCTGGTCTCGACCTCGCCGGAACGCGAAGACGTGATCCTGATGCGCGACCCGTTCGAGCAGCGCTAGGTCTCAATCAATCTAGAAAACCGGCATCTGCCCGGTTGCAGCCCATGGCATCCCGACCGCCAGGATGACGCTGATGATCAGCCCGATCAGCGCGCGTCCGGCATCAGATCCCGCATCCATCATCGCCGCGCCGCGTTCGCGCAAGGCGGTGACCCAGGAGATCGCCATTTCGCGACCGGCCAGCAAGCCGAGGAAAACCCAGGTCGTGCTCATTGGCACGTCGTTGAGCTCTTTGAAGTAATACAGGACGATCGCGTAGATCAGGTCGACAATAGTGGCGGCGCGAATGTCGGTCGTATGGGTCTTGGACAGGACGATCTTCTGGATCTCGCCGCCGCGGGTCTTGAAGATATAGGCCATCATCGCCGCCATGATCAGCGCGCCACCAATGATGACTTCCGGCTTGAACACCATCATATCGACGCTGCCATCTGCGGCAAAGACTGGTTCACGCGGCATGAAGACGAAGATATTGGCGAAATCCTGCAGCAGCCAGGTCCACCACAGGAACCCGGTCGTCGCCCACTGGAAGACGGTCCAGAGCGGGTGCAAGCGTTCATCATCATCGCGGGTGCGGCCCACCCAGACTTCCCAGGCGCGCGAGATTAACAGCCAGACGACCGCGCCAGCCGCGAACGCAACAACATAGCCCGTGAGTGATTTGATCAGCATCGAACTCATCACGCCCTCGGTCGCGCCGCCCCCGGACAGGGCGAAGACGGTCAGGACGAGGAATGTGGTCGAAACCGGAATGCCGAACCGGGTCAGGAAGAGCAGCACAAGCGGCGGCAGCGCATGCCACCATTGGATGCCGCCTTCAGGATACGGAATCTTGTTCAGCTTGCCATCAGCAATGTCGCCGCCACCGAAGAATAGCTGGAACACAAGCGCGCCGACCATGATGCCGCCAGCGAACAGCCACAAAACCCACCAGGGCCGGTGTGAGTTGGAGGCCAGGAACGTGCCGAGGGTCTGGATCGAGTCATTCGCGATGACCGCGTAAGCGGCGAACAGAAATCCAATCAGCGCGAAAATCTCGTAACCGGCAAGTGTCATGGCTGTCTCTCTCAAGGTTGCCCGGCAAAAACCGCGTTCACGGGTTCGCTAGCGAATAACCTATTTGAGATCAATCGAAATACGCTGGGATATGCAGTCAATTGCAGCGCGGCGCTGCCCCTATGCGATAGCTGCGTAATAGTCCGTCATGTTCCAGTCCGGCCAGCGCATCTGTGCGCGCGCCAGAGTGCGCGCTGTCCAGAACGGATCTCCTGGCCGCGGGATCCCCAGACAAGCCAGCTGTTCCGGCGTCGCGTGATTGATCAGAAGATGCCATGGCTTGAGGAAGGAATGCGGCCAGGCCGACCAGCCAATCATGTCATTGCCGGCGACCTTGTAGCTGGCTGTCAGCGTATAGCGATACCCGCTCGGGGCGGTCAGATTGATGCCGCGGTGATAGACATCAATGCCATAAGCAAACACCGATCCCGCTATGCCGACACCGCGCTTTTCCACCTGTTTCAGACGGTGCTGGGTTTCGAGATCCGTATCCAGGAACATCGGACGGTTTGTACCGGTGATCGGGTCGCTATCCGGCAGCGGGACATAGCTGATCGCGCCATGCGCCTCGGTCACATCGGTGATATAGATCATGAAATTGATCGTTCGCCCGCCAGCCGTCTCGGACGGTACTGTCAAAGTGTGATTCTTGAAGTCGCAATGGAAGGGCTGTTCGTAATCTGCGGTGCCGGTGTATTTGGCCCAGGTGTGGGACTGATACAGGCGCACATCTTCGCTGCCGAGCGCGGCCTTGGCCATGGCGATCAAAGCCGGATGCAGGCCGAGCAGGTTGAGCGCCGGAGAACAGTGGAACGGCATATCCTCATTGTTGCGAAACTGATCGCGGCTGAATGTGCCGATCTGGTCGCCATGATCATCCTTGCGCGGTTCTGACGTGTCCGGCGCTTGGTCGCCATAGAGCGACCGCATATCCGCAAAGCAGGGCGCAATTTCATCTGCGGTCAGGAACTGATCCAGCAGCACCGCGCCGTCGCGGTGCCACTGATTGACTTGTTCTTGCGTGTGTCTCTGGCGCATCCGGCCACCCTATTGGGCGACCCAGCCGCCGTCCATACTGAGAACAGCGCCATTGATCCCGTCTGCGCCAGGCGAACACAGGAAACTGGCAAAGGCCCCGATCTGTTCGGTGGTGACGAATTCCTTGGTTGGCTGCGCGGCCAACAAGACGTCGCGCTTGACCTCGTCTTCGCTGATGCCGCGCGCTTTCGCAGTGTCGGCCACCTGGCCTTCGACCAGCGGTGTATAGACATAGCCCGGGCAGATCGCATTGCAGCGAACGCCATGCTCCGCGCCTTCCAGCGCCACCACTTTGGTCAGCCCGGCAATGCCATGCTTGGCGGCAACATAGGCCGACTTGTAAGGCGATGCGACCAGGGCATGGGCGGACGCGGTATTGATGATCCGCCCCCATCCCTTTGCCTTCATGCCAGAGATGGCCATGCGTGTGGTGTGAAACGCCGCTGATAGATTGAGCGCGATGATCAGGTCCCAGCGGGCCACAGGAAAATCCTCGATCGGCGAGACGTGTTGGACACCCGCATTGTTGACCAGAATATCAGCGCCGCCAAAGTCCCGGGCGACATAGCCCATCAGACCTTCAATCGCATCCGGGTCCGTCAGGTTGGCGCCGGAAAATCCGACTTTCACACCAAAACTGTCCTGAAAATCAGCTTTCAACTGATCGACCTCGTCATCTGTCGCGAGCCCGCTGAGAACAATATCAGCGCCCTGTTCTGCCAGCGATTTTGCGATTCCGAGCCCAATCCCGCTGGTCGACCCCGTGACCAGAGCCGTTTTTCCTTTGAGCATTTTTAGTCCTTCTGCCTTGAGTGCGTGAGCGGCCTTGGTTAGAGCATTTGCGGGTGGCTTAACAGGCAAGAGTTTGAACCATGTCGGCAACGCTTGAATCTTTTCGCCAGGGCTTCCCTGATTTCCTTCTGATGACGGGGACAGCCGGGATCATGTTGGTGCTCGCCAGCACCGTCTACATTCTGCTGACGCCCTGGAAGGAACTGGCCCTGGTGCGCGGTGGCAATGGTGCGGCCGGGCTGGCGCTGTCCGGCGCAATTGCCGGGCTCGCAATCCCGATCGCGTCTTGTCTCGCCTCCAGCCTGACACTTCTGGATCTGCTGCTCTGGGGCATGGTTGCCCTGCTGCTGCAGCTTCTCACCTATCGCATTATCGACATGATCTTGCGCGATATTCCCACTCGCATCCAGAATGATGAAGCCGGCGCCGCGATTGTTCTGATTGCCGCCAAACTCGCTGCAGCGATGATTCTTGCGGCTGGCTTGTGGGACCCGAATATCGGGCGCGTTTAGAAAGGATCGCGGCACGTGTTGAGATGGATACCTGACTGGATACTCTATGGCCTGGCGCTCGCCGTGGTGCTGTGGGCTGTCTTTTCAGAAGGTTCAGACGACGCCCCGCCGCCGCCACCAGAAGCGATTCAGAAAGAAGGCGCGATGCTGCCGCCGCCATCGGCTTTTGACGAGCGCGTCCTGGTTCAGGTCACAGCCCCAAAGAGCGGTATTGGCACGGCTTTCGCCATCAATGATGACGGACAGTGGCTGACCGCCCGCCACGTGGTCGAAGGCTGCGCTGAGGTTTCCCTTCTGGTCGCCCCGGGCCAGTATGCGCCGGCCCGCAGCGTGATTGTCTCGGAACAGTACGACCTGGCTTTGATCGAAACCGAAAACAGCCCGAACCCGGCGCCTTTGAATACGGAAAATGACCTTCGCATCGGCGCCTACGGATTTCATGTCGGTTATCCGCAAGGACGCCCGGGCGAAGCCGCTTCGCGCCTGATGGCCCGCTCAAACCTGATCTCGCGCGGACAGCGTTCGAACAGCGAATCTGTGCTTGCCTGGGCTGAAACGGGACGCACCCGCGGCTTGTTGGGATCGCTTGGCGGTCTCAGTGGCGGCCCGGTCTATGATCAGGACGGCAATGTCCGCGGCGTCATCGTCGCCGAAAGCGCGCGGCGCGGCCGCATCTATACTGCAGCGCCGGAGACGGTTGCAAAATTCATCAAAGCGACGGGCGCCATGACAATTGGCGAAGAACCCCGCAATTTCTCCAAGGACACTTATGGCCACGAAGCCGATCATGCCCGCCGCAATCTGCAAGTGGTCAAAGTCGCCTGCAGCGTCGAAGAATGAGCCTGATGTTTGCTGACCGACTGATCGCTGCGACCCGCGCGCATGGGCCGCTTTGCGTTGGTATCGATCCACATGCCGGACGTATCCCGGCGTTGTTTGGCGGCGACACACCAGCAGGTCTGGAAGCCTGGGGCATTGCAATTGTCGAAGCCGCTGCAGGTCGCACCGGCATAGTAAAGCCGCAAGCGGGCCTGTTCGAACGCCATGGCTGGCAAGGCATGCGCGCGCTCGCCAATGTCTGCGCCGCGGCCAAGGACCATGGCTTGCTCGTGCTTCTGGATGCCAAGCGCGGGGATATTGGCTCCACCGCAGAAGGCTATGCCGAGGCCTATCTCGCGGCGCAGTCGCCTTTTGCCTGCGACGCGCTGACTGTGAACCCGTATATGGGCCTCGACACGCTCGAGCCGCATGTGCGGACCGCTGAAGGGTCAGGAAAAGGCGTCATCGTGCTCGCCCGGACCAGCAATCCCGGCAGCGCTGATTATCAAGCGCGGGACCTGGAAGGCGCACCGCTTTATGCCCGCGTGGTCGAAAGCCTGGCCCCGATGATCGATCGTCTGCAAGGTGAAAGTGGCTGGTCGGGCCTGATGCTGGTCACCGGCGCGACCGGGCCGGATGAAGCGTGCAAACTCAGAGCGCTGGCACCAAATGCCCTCTTCCTCGTCCCGGGCTATGGCGCCCAGGGCGCCGGGGCCGCTGAAGCGATGGCAGGATTTGTTCCGGCGCGAAATGGCGGCAACCGCCCAGAAGGCGGCTGCGTCAACGCTTCGCGGTCGGTCACCTTTCCGGCCGGGACCGAGACGGCCCAGCACATCGAGGATTGGCGCCGGCATGTCGAAGCAGCGATTGACGCCGCACAGGCCGATCTCAATCAGGTCGCCTTGGTCACCTGACCGGCCGCCACAGCGGCAATACTCACAGCCTGGCCGGCGCCTGTTTCTATTTTTGTCAGCAAAATCGAAGGATTAGGGCTTTCACCCTAACTTTCCCCGGCGTGCGGCCTCGACACACGACCCAATTTGCCTAGTCTGACGCCAGAAACAGCGCGTTAGTCGCTGATCGGAAGTGAGGAAACAAGGAAAGCGCACATGAAACCGCTTCATCTGGCGGCCCTGGCGGCCGCATCCGTATTTGCTTTGGCCGCTTGTTCGGGAGGACAGGATACAGACGCGCCGACATCGGATACAAACGCCGAAACCGCCCTATTTGCCGATGTCACAGATGATCGTCTGGATCATGCAGATGCGACGCCGCAGGAATGGCTCAGCTACGGGTTCGACCGCGAAGAAACGCGGCATTCGCCGCTGACAGGGATCAGCACGGAAAACGTCGCGGATCTCGGCGTCGCCTGGACGTATGACCTGGCGACCAATCGCGGCGTCGAGTCGACGCCGATCGTGATAGACGGCACCATGTATGTCACCTCGGCCTGGTCCATCGTCTATGCCCTGGATGCCAAGACCGGTGAGGAATTATGGGTCTATGACCCTGATGTAGATCGCGCTGTTGGCGTCAATGCCTGTTGCGATGTCGTCAATCGCGGTGTCGCGGTTTATGATGGCAAGCTCTATCTCGGCGTGATTGATGGCCGCGTCGAAGCCCTGGATGCCAAGACCGGGGAAGTGATCTGGTCGAAAGTCACAGTCGATCAATCCAAGCCTTACACCATCACCGGCGCGCCGCGCGTGGTGGATGGCAAGGTCCTGATCGGCAATGGCGGTGCAGAACTTGGCGTGCGCGGCTATCTCAACGCGCTGGACGCGGATACAGGCGACCTGATCTGGCGCTTCTATACCGTGCCCAACGCTGACAAGCAGCCTGATGGGGCCGCCTCCGACAGCGCTTTTGAACAGGTCGGCAATATCACCTGGGGCGACACTGGCGCCTGGAAAACCGATGGCGGCGGAGGCACCGTCTGGGATTCGATCATTTATGACGAAGTCAATGACAGCGTCATATTCGGGGTCGGCAATGGCTCACCCTGGAACCAGCGCCTGCGTGACCCGTCCGGACTCGATAATCTGTTCCTGTCCTCCATCGTCGCGGTCGACGCCGATACTGGCGCCTATAAGTGGCATTTCCAGACGACGCCTGGCGACAACTGGGACTATACTGCGACGCAGACCCTGATCATTGCAGAGCTGCCGCTCGGCGAAGACGGCGCCGACCGCCGCGTTGTCATGCAAGCCCCGAAAAATGGCTTCTTCTATGTCATCGACGCCGCGACCGGGGAATTCATCTCGGGCAATAATTACGTGCCGATGAACTGGGCGACCGGACTCACCGAAGACGGCCGCCCGATCGAGGTGGCTGATGCGCGTTATGCGGAAATTCCATATCTGCAGACCCCTGGCCCGCTCGGCGGACACAATTGGCACCCCATGGCGTTCAACCCTGAGGTCGGCCTTGCCTATGTGCCGGCCCAGGAAATTCCGCAAGCCTATGCCAGCGATCCGCGCTTTCAGGATAATTCGGCAAAGTGGAATACTGGTGCAGACTTTGCCGCTGGCGTGCCGCAAGTGCTACCTGGCGAAGTCACCAAATTCCTCCGTTCCGGCCTGAAGGGACGCCTGATTGCCTGGGACCCCGTGGCCCAGGAAGCGCGCTGGACGGTGGAGCATGACGGCCCCTGGAATGGCGGCGTTCTGTCGACGGCTGGCGGTATCGTCTTCCAAGGCAAGCTGAATGGGGAATTCTCGGCCTATGACGCCGCCACTGGCGACGAATTGTGGACCGCAGACGTCAAATCTGGAGCCGCCTCTGGCCCTGGCACATTCGAGATTGATGGCGAACAATATGTCACCATCACGACAGGATGGGGCTCTGCCTATCTGTTGGCGACCGGCGCTTTGGCCGCCCCGGAATTCGTGCCGCCATCGGTCGGAAAAGTCGTGACATTCAAACTGGGCGGTGATGCGGTGATTGCAGACATTGATGTCCCGCTGGTCGATCGCACACCCAAGGCAGAAGAGTTTGGCAGCGAAGAACAACTTGCCGAAGGCCTGATCCATTATGCGCGCAATTGCACAGTGTGCCATGGCCCGTTTGCCGCCAGTGCCGGCATTCTCCCGGACCTCAGATGGTCGAGCTACACCTCCAGCGCCGAAGCGTGGAGCGGCGTGGTGAGAGATGGAAATCTGCAATCCATCGGCATGGTCTCATTTGCCGATGTCCTCTCTGAAGATGAGGTGGAAGCAATCCGCGCTTATGTGGTCCAGCAGGCGCACAATCCTGAGGGCCTGGCGCCGGATGCGGGCGACGGAACGCCCTGATCAGACCACGAGCAGACCCAGCTCTTTCTGTTTCTTCTTGGACAAGCCATCGGCCACCAGCCGGTGGCTTGTTTCAATATAGGCTTTCAGATCGCCATCCTTCAGGCCTGGATCAGCATAATGCTGTATCCATTTCATCCCGCGCGACGCGAGATATGGCGCCGGGCGCAGGCCGGGTTGTTCCTGCAGGATTTCAAACGAAAGCGGGGTCACTTTGAAGGTCACGGCAAAGAAGTCCCCGTCCCCCCAGCCGGCGATTGCGAAGACCTTGCCGCCAACCTTCCAGACATGACTGCCACCCCACTGAACCACGCGCGAGGTGGCGGTGAGGGAGGCACAAAAATCATTATAATCGTCGAGGGTCATAAAATGACCATGACAAGGATTAGACTGGACTTCAATCATCGCCCGATTGAGGTTACGGTTACTTAACGCCACTGAGGGGCCAACATGCACATCATCGTCGCGCTGCTGGGAATCCTGGGCTTCATCGCGGTTTGGTACTGGCGCCTCAAAATGCTGCAGCAAGTCGCGCGCGACGGGCGCAAAATGGCCGAGACGGTGGTTAATCTGCCACGCAAGATGCGGTTCAAGCAGCGGTCAGGCAAAGGCGGGCTTTCAGTCGTCGATGATCCACGTGAAGCTGCAACCATTCTGATGCTGGAAATCGCCCAGGCACGCGGCACGCTGACCGAGAAGCAGGAAGCCGCCATTCGCGGTGAGATCATGCATCATTTCGAATTTCCGGAAGATGATGCGAATGAGCTCATCGCCCAAGCCGGCTGGCTCTCGCGCAGTGGCGGCGCCAGCCACGTCGTCGTGTCGAAAATGACAGACTTTGTCCGCCACAGCCCAGGCATGACGAATAAGGAACTGGTCGATCTTGACGGCATGCTGGTCACCGTCTCGGAAGCCGAAGGCGACCCGACATCGAGCCAGCTCGACCTGCTCGTCATCTATCGCGACAAGACCGGGTTGCGGGTTTAAGCGCCGCCCAGATTAGCGAGCACGTCATTGGCATCATACGCCTCTGCACTGTCTGGCTTCTGGCCGCTGCCGGTGATGATTTCCATGACATGCTCGACCGGGCCGGAAGCCCCGCCCATCGGCAAGGCGATGCCGATGCCAAGCCCGACGCTGGAGCGACCGCCAGAGGTCGAAGCGCCGCCAATTGAGACCGATGATCCGCCCCCTGCGAGTTCGCCTGTGTCAGAATAGGCCGTGGTCACAAGAAACCATTCGTCGCCATTTTCCAGCGTCACTTCGGCCGCCCGGCGCAGCGCCCGGCTGCGCGCGATCTCCATGGAATTATCGCGGTACGCCACCCGGAAACGATTATTCTCAATCGGCTGTACCGAATAGCCCTTGGCCTTGTCCGAGGTCGCCGGGCCATATGGCACACTGGTCGCACACGCGCCCAGAAGGGCTAAGGCTGAAACTGCGATCCATTTAGTCATAATGGTAATCCTTATAGTGCGTATGGCGTTCCTTGCGCTCACCATCATAGGCCCGGTTGCGTTCCCAGCAATTGCAATCGGTGCCCCAGGTAAAGGCTTCGCCCATGCCGTTCACGCGCAAATGCGACGAGGCATAGGACCCGTCAGAAGTGTCGCCGTACATGTCTGCATAGCCATCACCATCGCTGTCACAGGTATAGAAACTGCCCGTATGTGAGCACCCGAACGGGCCGACATACTGGCCATAGGCATAGGCGCTCGGCCAGCCGGAATAGGCGGCAAACCCGGTCGGAGCGTAGTAAGCGCCGGTATATGCGCCTGGATAGGCCGTGTAAGCATTGGCTTCATATGACGCCTCTGCCAGGCCTTGTGCCAAGCCGGCGGAAATCGCTTCCAGTTCGGCTGTCGTGCATGCAGACGCCATCGTGGCCGCCAGGGCCAAGGCGCTGAGCGATGCTAATGGTCTCATATTATCCTCCCGCAGTCTCCCGCCAGAGGATCGTAAAAAACCCAAGATGAACAGGGCCTGAGCCGAAAAAACTTTGTTGCTACAACCGGTTCAGTGGCGACAACCAAGCCAGATGAGCCAATCTGCCAGTCCTGCCTTGCGTCTGCCGAGACGCTCATCCTGGATTGGAAAAGCTTCATGCACAGTCCGATTTGCGATAGATGAAAGCCTGCTGAAACTTGCCGAAAGCTTGCTGAAACTTGCTGAAAACCGATTTGGGAGGCTGTAAATGGCGCGGGATGAAACGCTGACTGCAAGATATCGCGACGCCTTGAGCGGCATGGTCGGCATTTCTGAACAAAACATGATGGGCGGGGTCTGTTTCCTGCTGAACGGCAACATGATTGGCGGCGCCCATCGCGAGACAACAGGCGAAGGCCGGTTCATGTTTCGCGTCGGCAAGGACAATCATCAACACGCCCTCGCCCGGCCCGGCGCGATGCCGATGGATTTCACTGGCCGGGTCATGCGCGGCTTTGTCTTTGTCGATGCCGATGATTGCGAAGACGCGATGCTGCAGGACTGGATTTCCTTCGCGCTGAGCTTCGCCGCGTCTCTCCCCGCCAAACCAGGAAAATGAGCCATGCCTGAGCCGCAAATCTTCACCTCCGACACGCTGGCCTTCCTGCGCGACCTCAAGACCAATAATTCACGCGACTGGTTCAAGGCCAACAAGGCCCGCTATGACACCGCCTGGAAAGCCCCGGCCGAGGCCTTCATCAAGGCCATCTGCTTTCGCCTGCAAGTCGAGACCGACACGCCGCATGACGCGAAGCTGTTCCGCATTCATCGCGATGTCCGATTTTCCAAGGACAAGACGCCGTATAACCCGCATCTCCATATCCTGATCCGGCGCGAAGGCAGCAAGGCGGGTCTGTTCTTCGGCTTGCAGACCGACCGGTTCGTGCTCGGCTCAGGCATGATGGGGTTCGACAAGGCGCAGCTGGCCGCTTATCGCGAGGCCGTCGCCGGCGAGCACGGCGCGACCCTGGCGCGCGCCTTGGCAACTCTGCTCAAGGCCGGCGGACGGATGAATGCGCCAGATCTTGCCCGGGTGCCAAAGCCTCATGACAAGGCGCATGAACGCGGCCAGCTGCTGCGCCGTAAAAGCCTGACCGTCTGGCGTGATTATGACGACCCCGCTGCGGTGGAAAGCACTGACCTGATCGACCTCTGCGCGGCGCAATTTGCGACTTATGCCCCGCTCGCCGAGTGGCTCAATGCGCACATCCCAATCGCTGAGAATCGCCGCTAAGGCTGGCGCCTCGGCTTAGATGAACGCAACCCAACACATTACACCAAGTTCATTCAGCTAAGTGTCGCTAGATGCGATGACAGGACGGGGGACGGGCAAGGTGATCCGCAGTCGCCAAACCTCGTAGGCGTCCAACCGCGAGCGATGTGGTACCCCATCATGGGACGCTGCGCGCTAGGCGTAGGTGCCGTTTTTGACGCGCACACGGAACGGACGGCGTTTTTTAAAGGGGAACGTCGTCCGTTCACTTTTCCGCACTTGGATCAATATGACGACGACCGAAATCTGCTTCGGCCGTATCCAGCCCGGCATCGATAATTGCTTCACGAATGCCGCGCGCGCGGGTGAATTCCTTCATCAGTGTATCGCCATCGCCCCAACGAATGGCGCGCTGCAGAGCGGCGAGGTCCTCGCTGAATCGGCCCAGCGTCTCCAGCACCGCATCCTTATTGTTCAGGAACACGTCCCGCCACATGACCGGATCCGAGGCTGCGATGCGGGTAAAGTCGCGAAACCCGCCCGCTGAATATTTCACCACTTCGCCCTGCTCGACGCTTTCCATGTCATAGGCGGTCGAGACAATATTATAGGCGATCAGGTGCGGAAGGTGCGAGGTGATGGCGAGGACGCGGTCATGGCGCACCGGGTCCATCGTCTCAACCCGGGCGCCGAGCTGCTGCCAGAATCCGATCAACCGCGCCACAGCTTGCGCATAGGCTTGATCGCCGTCTTTCAGCGGCGTCAGGATGTGCCAGGCATCCTGGAACAGGCTGGCAAAACCGGCTTCCGGGCCCGATTTCTCTGTCCCGGCAATCGGGTGGCCGGGAACAAGATGCACGCCGTCAGGACAATGGGCCGCCATATCCCGGGCCGCGGTGGCTTTGACCGACCCGACATCGGTCAGGATTGCGCCGGCTTGCAAGGCGCTTGAAATCAGCTCCGTGACCTCGCCAAAGACGCCGACCGGGGTGCAAAGGATCACGCAATCCGCCCCTGAAACCGCAGCCTCAGCTGTGTCAGCGATGTCGTGATCGAGAACGCGCGCGGCGCGGATCCGCACCTGTTCCGAGGCGTCCCACATCGCCACGGACTTGGCGCCGCCATAAGCTTTCACCGCATGCGCAATCGAAGACCCGAGCAGGCCGATGCCCAGAATGGCGAGTTTATCGAACGCGGCGGTCACCATCAGCTTTTCGCGAATGCCTCAATCGCCGCGATCAGATCATCATTCTGCGCCGCTGTGCCGATCGAGGCACGCAGACAAGTCGGCAGGCCATAGACGTTCACATTGCGAATGACGACGCCGCGACCGCGCAGGAAAGCGTCCGCTTCAGCGCTGGTGCGACCAGCCGCTTCGGGAAATTCAATCAACACGAAATTGCCGACGCTCGGATAAGTCTTGAATCCGGCCGTCTCGACCGCATGCCGCACGCGGACCAGTTCGGCTGCATTGTGATCCGCTGATCTGGCCTGGAAGTCATCATCATTCAGGGCCGCGATTCCGGCCACTTGCGCCACAGCGCTGACATTGAACGGTCCGCGCGTGCGGTGAATGGCGTCGATGACGCTTTCTGGCCCATAGGCCCAGCCAAGTCGCAGCGCTGCGAGGCCGTGAATCTTGGAGAATGTCCGGGTCATCAGCACATTTGCCTGCTCACCCGCCATTTCCATGCCGGCGCTATAATCATTGTTGCGGACATATTCGGCATAGGCCCCGTCCAGGACCAGCAGCACGTGCTCTGGCAAGCCTTCATGCAGGCGCTTGACCTCAGAATAAGGAATATAGCTTCCGGTTGGATTGTTCGGATTGGCGAGGAAGACGATCTTGGTTTTTTCATCAACCTGTTCGAGCATCGCATCGACATCCGTGGTCAGGTCCTTTTCCGGCGCGCTGCGGGTTTCAGCCCCGGCTTGCTGCGCCACCAGGCGATAGACCAGAAAGCCGTGCTGGCTTTGGACGATATTGTCGCCCGGGCGCAGATAGGCACGGCCCAATAGCTGGAAAATCTCATCCGACCCGGCGCCGCAAACCACACGCTCGGCGTCGATGCCATATTTGGTTCCGATCGCCGCTCTCAGGGCGGCGGCGGATCCATCCGGATAGAGTTCTATGCGTTTTGCTGCCTCGATAACCGCAGCTTGTGCCGCCGGGCTGCATCCCAGCGGATTCTCGTTCGAGGACAGCTTGTGTGCGTCGACCAGTTTCTCACCGCCTTTATAAGGCGTGATTTCAAGGATATTCGGCAATGCCTGTGGCCCGGTCATGTAGAGCTCCATGGTTGAGCGAGATGCAGTGCCGCCAATGACCCGGAAAATCAAGAGCTGAACGTGTCCGCCAGCGCATCCGCGCTCAGAAAAGCCGCTTCGACCTTGCCGCCGAGGCACCAGTCGCCACATGCCGCGAGCTGTAATGCATCATCCTTGAGGAAAGGCTGCCCGGCCGGCCTGCGTGTCGCTGCATAATGCCAGTGATGCAGGACTTGATACGGGGCGGGCGAGAGATCGATTCCGGCATGATCTGAGGCGGCTTTCAGCAGAGTCGACGTGACCCGCTCTGGATCGTCGCCCAGATGCGCCTGGGCCCAGGCATTGCTGGCCTGCACCACGAGTGAACAGGCGTGGTCGCGGCCGGGTTTGCCAGAGTTCACGGCGATCCAGCCAATCGGAGGTTCGCCGGATTTCAACGCGCTCCAGGGGAGATCGAGTGGCACATCGAAACCGAGCATCAGCGTGAAACATGCCAGCATCTCGACCCGCGACAGCAAGTCGGTCGCTGCGAACGAGCCGGGAAACAGCCGTGCGGTCTGCGGGGCAGGGGCGGTGGAGATGACCCAGTCAAACGGGCCGCGCATTTCACCCGTGGACGTGCGCACATGCCAGCTCTCTGAGGTTCGCTTGAGGGAGTCGATATGCATGCCGGTCTGGACATCGCGCCCAGCTGCCAGCGACTTGCAAATCATGTTCATTGCGGGCGCCGCGGTATATTTCGGCTTGTCGGAGACCGTCGCGCCGCCGACCAATTGAAGCGTATCCGGCCAGGCCACAACCCGGCCATCGGCGATAAACGGCGCCAGAAATGCCTGAAATTCGTTTGATGCCGCAGTGAAATACTGGGCGCCATGATCAAATGCATAGGGTGCAGCCCGGCGGGTCGACATCCGCCCGCCCGGACCGCGGGACTTTTCAAACACTGTTACAGTATGAGCAGATGCGAATTGGCTGGCCAGGTGCAACCCGGCCAGCCCTGCTCCGATAATCGCGATTCTCATCGACATCCTCTAGGCGCTGCGTCTCTGACATAGGCCAGTTCCGGCGCCGGAACAGAGGCGTGGTGTCTTAGCTGCCAATCGCCTGTTCGTTGCGCTCGCCCGTGCGGATGCGGACGATGGTTTCGAGATCAGCGACAAACACTTTGCCGTCACCGATCGTGCCGGTATTCGCCGCGCCAGCAATCGCTTCGACCACACGTTCGGCCTCGGCCGCGCTACAGGCAACTTCGACTTTCACTTTCGGCAGCAGGCGGACTTCATATTCGGCGCCGCGATAGACTTCAGTCTTGCCTTGCTGGCGACCATAGCCGCGGACTTCTGATACGGTCAGGCCCGAAACATCTGCCTCACCCAGGGCATCGATTACGGCGTCCAGGCGGCTCGGTTTGAAGATTGCGGTTACGAGTTTCATGTTTCCCCGGCTCCAGTAATTTCATTAACATTACGCCTATCTGCTGTGCACAGAAGGTCAATTGCGGTCTTTTCGACAGGCCGCGGCGCATCTCGGCCTGCCAGTTTTCTAGGCATGACTGGCTTGGGTTTGCCCGCCTTTACAGCTTGCGTGACGGGCGCAGCGGCGCTGCCGCCCGGTTTTGAATAGAGCCGCTTGACCGCCTCGACCAGCACCACACCGCCTAATCCGGGCAAAACCAGCTCACCTGCGCGCTCCCACGATTTTGATGCGCCAGTGATCAAACGCCAATCCAGCGGCGGCATGTGCACCGCGGTTGTGCTGGCGGTGACCTGGAACAGACTGTCATTCAGAAACCGCACGAGCTGCTGGCGTGTCCAGGGACGACCATGACCAAACGGCTTGTTATCGGCCAGCGACCACATGCTGCGACGATTGGTGGCCGCGATCGCAATCTTGCCTTCCGGCGCCAGCACGCGCCAAGCCTCGCGCAAGAGCTGGCGCGGGCTGTCTGCCTCTTCCAGTGCGTGCAGCAGAAATACCCGATCGAACAGGCCTTCTGGAAATGGCAGACGGTGTTCCGGCACGCTGCACAGGACTTGGCCCTTTTCAGACGCGTGACGTGCTTCGCCAATCTCTGCCGGGACAGCGCCGACACAGGTGGCGGCGTCGCTTTGCCACAAGGACATGAGCGGGGCTGGAAATCCGATCCCCAGGACACGCAGGCCTTCGCATGGGCCCCACAGGTCGAGCATCCGGGCGCCCATTCGCTGCGCCGCCGCTTCACCAAGTCGCGATTGATAAAAGGCTTCCAGGGTTGCCGCGGGCTGGCGCATATGGCTCTACTCTTTTCATTCAAATTCCACCTAAGAGAGATGGGCTCATGCTGACCATACATCAATTCCCCTGCCTGAGTGATAATTATGGCTATTTGGCCCATGATCCGATGTCCGGCGAAACCGCAGCGATCGATACGCCGGACGCCGACACGTATCTTGCCGAAGCCGCGGCGCAGGGCTGGACCATCACCGCGATCTGGAACACCCATTGGCATCCCGATCATGCGGGCGGCAATCTGAAGATCAAACAGGCGACGGGCTGTACGATTATCGGGCCGAAAGGCGAAGCCGAGAAGATTCCAGGCATTGATCGTGCGGTTGGCGGCGGCGACATGGTGACGCTGGGCGGTCTCGAGGCTGCCATCCTTGACGTGCCGGGCCACACGCTCGGACACATTGCTTATCATCTCGGCGCCGCAAACACCGCTTTTGTCGGCGATGCGGTGTTTGCGCTGGGCTGTGGCCGCGTGTTTGAAGGCGACATGGCAATGATGTGGGCGTCAATGCAGGCGATCAAGGCACTGCCGGCCGATACGGTGCTGTATTGCGCGCATGAATATACCCAGTCCAATGCCCGTTTCGCAGAGACGATCGAGACCGACAATGCAGCGCTGAAAGCCTATATTGCCGAGATTGATGACAAGCGCGCCCGCGGCGAACGCACTGTCCCGATGGGGCTCGCCCGCGAGCTGGAGACCAATCCGTTCCTGCGCGCCGATGATCCGGCGCTGCAGACCGCGATGGGCCATCCCGGCGATGCCGCTGCAACCTTTGGCGAGATTCGCGGGCGCAAGGACCGGTTCTAGATGGCCGCTCTGGCTGGTGATCCTGGCGCGAATGAGATTATTCGCCTGCTTGATATGCAGCCGCACCCGGAAGGCGGCGATTATGCCGAGACCTTCCGCGCCAGTGGCCAGGGCAGGGCCGGTTCGACGGCGATTTATGATTTGCTGCAGGCCGATGACTGAGACACGCGCCCTGTCCTGGCTGCCCAATGCGCTGACGCTGACGCGCTGCGCACTGGCAGGCCTTGTGGCCTGGATGATTGCCTGTCTGCCTGCAGGATCGCTCTGGCCGCTGGTCACTTTCATGGCCGTCGCGGCGACGGATTTTGTCGACGGCTATGCGGCGCGGCGGTTGAATGCGGTGTCAGCATTTGGCGCCTTTCTCGATCCTGTTGCCGACAAGCTCCTGATTGGCGCCAGTCTCGCAGCGCTGACTTTGCAGCAGGACATGGCCTTGCTCCTGCTCATCCCGGCTGCGGCGATTATCATGCGCGACACCATCGCGACCGCCCTGCGGCTGGTCCCGCGCGTCTCCATGCCCGTCTCGGTGCTGGCAAAATGGAAGACCGCGATTGAAATGATCGCGATTGCCGGCCTGTTGCTGGCACGGCTGCTTGGCCACCCGCTTTTATGGCATGCAGGCCTGGTCCTGCTTTGGCTTGCAGCGCTGCTCGCTGTCTACACGCTTGGCCTTTATGTCGGGGCGCTGCTGGCCAACCAAAACGACCGCGCTAACCCGTAGCGCGGCCGTCTCGTTCCGGTCCAGCGCGCCATTTAAGGGGGAGGAATTACCGCGCTGGATGCCTGCTTAGCACACCGGGAAAGGGGACACCCGGCATGACCTTCTAAGTGGCATAGAAGGCTTTAACACCCATTTAAAATTCGCGCCTAAATTGTGCCGCCAGTCGGTCCTGATCGCGCCGCCTTTATTGCTCAAACCGGATTCATGCGACGGATCTGGCAAAGATACAGCCTGCACCTGCTGCTTCTGGCGGCGATTGTCTTCATGGCGATGCCGGCGCTGTTCGCCTTTGCGGACCGGTGATCTACCACATCAAGGATGGCGCTTGCCCCTCAAACAGCTCGCGCAGTCGCCGCTGGGTTCCTGGCGTCGCATCAGCCGGCGGCGCCGCCGGATCGCACCAGATTATTTCTGATATTTCTCGCCCGACCGGGTCACCGCACGCCGCCCAGGCATCGCTGCGCACGCGATAGAGCAGAACATGATCATTGCGAAACACGCGGTGATTGGAGAACACACCGACAAGTTCCAGCCCGCCAGTCACTTTCACCCCGCCTTCTTCCTCAAGCTCGCGCCGCAAGGACAGGTCCGTGGTCTCGCCGCGCTCAACCCCGCCGCCAGGCAGGAACAGGCCTTTGGTATAAGTGTGGCGGACCAGCAGGATGTTGCCATCTGCATTCTCGACCACGCCGCGGACGCCAAGTGTCATCGGGCGCGACAGGCGAAACCAGGTCCGGAACAGCTGTGATCTCAAGTCGAACAAGATGCGACACCACGTTTTCAGTTTGAGGGCTCGCCAAATCGATAAAGACAGTCTAACAGGACGCAAGTTTATTTGAGGGCTGTCACCATGATCCACGCATCTATCTGGGCCATCCTGGCCACTGTGGCTGTTTTTGGAATTCTCAACCTGATCGATTTCCGTCGATTCGACTAAGCGGAGTATCCTCCGCCGACAAAGGAGGAATTCAGTGTCCAAACGCGTATCAGAAGGCCCCAAACGTGCGCTGGTCACCGGCGCGGGCGCGCGGCTCGGCAAAGCCATGGCTGAGGCACTGGGCGAAGATGGCTGGTCGGTCGCCGTGCATTATCGCGGCTCACAGGCCGGCGCCGAGGCCACTGCACAAACCATTCGCGCCGCTGGCGGGCGCGCAGAGCTGGTCCAAGCCGACCTGTCAGACGAAGAACAAACCGCAACGCTCGAACGCGCCGCCCATGAAGCGCTGGGCGGGCCGCTCACACTTCTGGTCAATTCAGCATCGACGTTTGAGGATGATTGCGCCCTCGAACATTCGCGCAAGAACTGGGACTTTCACATGGGCCCAAACCTGCGTGCGCCGGTATTGCTGGCGCAGCATTTCGCGCGCGCCCTGCCGCAAGATGAAGCCGGCCTGATCGTCAACATGATCGATATGCGGGTCTTAAAGCTCAACCCGCTTTTCTTCACCTATACGCTGTCCAAGTCAGCGCTCTGGGCCGCGACCCGGACTCTGGCGCAATCATTTGCGCCGAATATCCGCGTCAATGGCATTGGCCCGGGGCCGACACTGGAGAATGTGCACCAGCAGCCCGGTGAATTCGCCGCTGAAGCGCAGGCGACATTGACCCAACAAGGCTCCAACCCGGGCGAGATCGTCAAAACCCTGCGCTATCTGATCGAGGCCGACAGCATTACCGGCCAGCTGATTGCCAGCGATGGCGGTCAGCACCTGATGTGGCAGACACCGGACGTGACGCTGTAAAAGATGAACTTTTCCTCCGACACCGCTGCGCCGGCCCATCCGAACGTGCTTGAAGCCCTCGCCGCAGCCAATCACGGCAATCAGCCAAGCTATGGGGGTGATGCCGTCACCGCGCGGCTTCGCACCCTGCTAGCCGACACATTCGAGACCGATGATTTCGATTTCTGGATCTGCGCCAGCGGGACCGCCTCGAATTCGCTGGCGCTGTCAGTCCTGTGTTCGCCGATTGGCGCGATTGCATGTCACCAAGAAGCCCACATTGAGCGCGATGAGCGCGGCGCCCCGGAATTCTTTACCGGCGGCGCGAAATTGCGGCTCCTGCCGGGTCATGGGGCCCAAATCGACGAGCCTGGATTGCGTCAGGCCCTTGCCCTCAACAATCCCGGCTTCGTGCATGAAACACCGCTGGAAACGCTGTCGCTGACCAATCTTACAGAATGCGGCACGGCCTATCCGGTGTCCCAGATCGCGCATTATGTCGAGCTCGCCAAGGCCGCCGGCCTGAATACGCATCTGGATGGCGCCCGCCTCGGCAACGCCTTGGCCTCCACGGGCGCCAGCGCGGCTGAAATGAGCTGGAAGGCCGGGATTGACGTGTTGACCCTGGGCCTGACCAAAACCGGTGCGATCGGCTGCGAAATCATCGTCCTGTTCGGAAACATGCGGGCCGAATTCGGCCGCCTGCAGGCGCGCGCCAAGCGCTCTGGGCATATGCCGCCCAAGATGCGTTTCCTCGCCGCGCAAGCCGAAGCCATGCTGACGGATAATTTGTGGCTGTCGCTCGCCGCAAAGGCCAATCAGAACGCGGCTGACCTCGCCAATCTGCTCTGCGCCAAGCCGGGCGTATCACGCGCTTATCCGACTGATGGCAATGAAGTGTTCTGTCTGCTGCCGCCGGAAATCGAGGCGCGCATCGTCAAGGCCAGAGTGAAATGTTATCCTTGGCCAGGCGGATCTTATCGTTTCGTCTGTTCGTGGGCGACCCCGGCCAGCGATCTCAGCGCCATGCAGGATCTATTGGCTGAGGCCTGAGGCCAGCCAGGTCTGCATCAGTTTCATGAACCCATGCGTGTCGATCGGCGAGGCTTCCTGCCCCCCCAGAAGCTGCTGATGCAGCGTCATCACCAGGATCGGTGACAGCATCATGAACGCAGACGCCTTGCGTTCTGTCGGGGTCTCTGGCCGCCCCGGCGTGGCCGCCATTTTCTCGGACACTGCCTCGAGCGCCGGATCGAGCAGATATTCCAGATAGGCCTGCCCGACCGCTTCGTCCGCCATGCCCTCGATCAGGCCGAAGGCATGCGCCCGGGCAAATCCGCCATGGGTCAGCCCCGCTTCGGTGACCCGGAAATACTCTGCGACCGCGGTCGCGGTATCATCCGCACCGGTTTTGATCACCTCCCAGAGCGGCAATGCACGGGTGTGAATATGTTGCAGGATGGCGATCACGACGCCCTGGCGATCCCTGAAATAATGCCGCAGCGTCGGTTCTGAAGCGCCGGCCGCCAGCGCAAACTGACGGAGCGATGGGCGACGCAGATCATCCTGCAAGGCAAATTTTGTCAGCGTTTCAAGCAGCGCTGTTCGCTTTGCCTCGAAGTTGTGATTTCGAACGCCAGCTGGACGCGGCATTGGCCCTCCCGCCTGTCTGTTTAGGGCCGACCTTTGTAGCCGTTGAGATCAACGAAACGCAACCAGAATGTGTATTCTGCAATAAATGTTACAGTTCACGCGGTTTTCGACGCACCCGGATTTCTTCGGCAAAATCGAGGATCGGGCCGAGGATCTTTCCGCCCGCCTGGCCGACTTTCATGGCCCGCTGCAAGCGGCGCTGAATGAAGGTTTCCAGCTTGTCGCGGTCATCATTGTGAAGCCAGTGCAGGATAATTGGCGGGATCACAGCGCTGAGCAGGGCGCGTTTGGTCTGGCGATTATAATCGGTCGCTGTATCGCCCGCCGCGTCCCAGATCGTGTCGGCGATTGACCAGACCCGCTTGATCGCTGCACCCGCGCCCCAGGGCAGCAGCCCGCGGCCCGCCGCTTTGCGCACCGCTGCTTTGTCAGGATCCAGCGCCTGCAGCCAAGCCAGCAGACCTGCCGCGACACGGTCATGCGTGCGCATCGCATCCAGCTCCTGAGCGGCGAGCGTTTCATGCATCTGATCGGCCGCACGTGCAAAAAAATGATCAATCAAATCAGTGATGCCATTTGGTGCAGCCAACGCCGTTTCGCCAGCTGTGAGGCCTAATTCTGCGGCCGACCGGCGCATCGCGCCGACGGTCCAGCCGGTTTTCGAGACTTCTGGCAGCAGCGCGTCCAGCCAGCGATCACGCAATTTATCCGAAGGGGTGTCCATATCTGACTCCGGGGATAGGCAAGGCGGTATCCACATGTTATAGGCGCGGCTTGTTTCGGCCCCTATAGGCCACAACCGCACACTTGCAGGCCTGTCCTGCCCCGACTTTATGGAGAGTTGACCATTATTCAGATTACCGTTCGCGACAATAATGTCGAACAAGCCCTGCGCGCGCTGAAGAAGAAGATGCAGCGTGAAGGCCTGTTCCGTGAAATGAAGTCTCGCACCTATTTCGAAAAGCCATCTGAGAAGAAGGCTCGCCAGAAGGCCGAAGCTGTGCGCCGCGCTCGCAAACTTGCTCGGAAGCGCGCCCAGCGTGAGGGCCTCGTCTAGACGACGGGTTTGACCGGTTTGAAAAAACCCCCGTGCCACGCGGCGCGGGGGTTTTTATTTGTTCAAACTTGCTGAGGCGCTCTACAGGCACTCATGCAGCTTGCGCCGCAGGATCTTGCCGATCGGGTTCTTCGGCAATTCGTCGATGAAATGCACCGCGCGCGGGACCTTGTAGCCCGTCAGGTGATCGCGGCAATGGGCAAGGATATCGGTCTCGCCAAGCGCGTCATCGCTCTTCACCACAAAGGCGTGCAGCTCTTCATTGCCATCTTCGCTGCGCATGCCGGCACTCGCGGCTTCACCGACCCCCGGGCAAGCGGTCAGGACTTCGTCGACCTCATTTGGAAACACATTGAAACCACTGACCAGCACCATGTCCTTGCAGCGGTCGACAATGTGGAGATCGCCATTCTGATCGAACTGCCCCATGTCGCCAGTCTTGAACCAATCACCATGATAAGCGGCGCTGGTTTCCTGCTCGCGGCCAAGATAGCCGGTCATCACTTGCGGACCGGAAATGACGATCTCGCCGACAATGTTCGGCGCCAGGGTCAGCGCATCATTGCTGAGAATGCGGACTTCGGTGCCGGGCAGCGGCGCGCCGGCTGAGCCTTTGGCCGCGGGTCTGGAATGATCGCGCACGGCAATCAAGGTCGTCGCCTCGGTCATGCCATAGCCTTCAATGATGTTCGACCCCGTGGCGTCCATCCATTTGCGGGCCACATGGTCATGCAGGGCGGCCGCGCCGGAAATCGTGATCTTGAGGCTGCGGCCATATTGCTGGAACCAGTCTTCCTCGAGCAGCTTCTCGAACAGCGTGTTCACACCCGGGAAATAGTCCGGCTTAAACTTCTTGAAGGCCGCCTTCATATTGGTCAGAGGCCGCGGATTCGGGATCAGGACCAGATGCCCGCCATTGGTGATTGCGATCACCGAGGCGAGCATACCGAACACGTGATAAACAGGCAGGGCGAGCAACATGGTCTGGCGCGGCGTGTCGAGCAGCTCTGGCGAGGCAAGTGCGAATTGGGCAATATTGCTCATCAGGCCGTGCTCGGTCAGGCGCACGCCTTTGGAAATACCGGTTGTCCCGCCGGAATACTGATAGATGGCGTCGCGCGTCGGCGCCAGTGAATCGACATAGCGCACCCGGTGCGGCGTATCCTGTGCGAGGATTTGCGTCAGGCGAATATGGTTGCCAGCAAACGGGCGATCCAGCTTCTTCACCTTCTGGAGCATGAAATCGAGGAAGCTCCGGCTGAGCGGGCTGAAGAAATCGGTCAGCGAAATCGCGATCACCTGGTCGACATTCGTACCTTCGATCGCCGCTTCCATCATCTCCGAGAAAATCGTCGACCCGATGAGGCAGCGCGCCTGGCTGTCTTTCAACTGGCGCCGGGTCTCGGCGGCGGTGTAGAGCGGATTGACATTGGTGATCGTCAGTCCGGCCAGATACACGCCAAGCAGGCTGACAATGTAGGAGGTGCAATTGGGCGACTGGATCGCCACCACATCGCCTTGCTCATAACCGAGATCCTCGCGCAGAAAGCGGGCCAGCTTCTGGGCCGACTGGATCGCGGTTTTGAAGTCGGTGGTCTGAGACTGGCCATTTGGCAGGGCTGTGGTCAGAAACGGAGCATCGCCAAAGGCGCTCTCGGCTGCGAAGATCTTGTCATGTAAACGCCCGGCCTCGAGCGCAATGGAAGGGTCGTGACGAGGGACGATTTGCGAAACAGTGGATACGGCCATGATGCTTTCCAGATTGGGAAGCGATGACCCTAGCGAAGCAAGCTTTGAATCTCGTTACGGTTGATTTTCGAATTTGCCGATAGGCTGGAAACGATTAAGCAAGACTCAGCGTCTGATTGGCGTCCTTGACCCGCAAATATTCGTCCAGAAGTCGTCTTGCCGTCGGAGAAAGCGGCTTTTCGACATAGGCCTCGCCAAGCTCGCGCAGCATGTCGGCGCCGGTCACCTTGTCGCGGCCGGCATGTGTGACCCGGGTCAGGTATACAGAATTCAGGACTTCTGCCCCCGCCGCATCGTACCAGGTATGCTCTATCTCGACATATTGATCGTCCCAACCGACCACCCGGGTATGGATTTCAAGCGCTCCTTCGGGGATCACCGGTTGCTGACGCGTCTGCGCCGAGCTAATCACAATTGGAATCCAGCCATTGCGGCGAACGACCGCAGACATGCGTGTGCCGATAAAGAAATTGATAAGGGAAATATCGATAAAAGACGGGATTCGAGAGGGGAATAATTGACCATTGCGGGTGCGATCCCAGAATCTCGGTTTCAACCTGTGACGGGTCCCGTCCCAAACATTGGCATCACGCGGTCCGAGATAGGTTCGGAAAACAGTTAACAGAAGGCTAAAGAATAGATCCATACTACACCCGACCTATAAACAGGGCCTCGCAGGCACTCAAGGTTGATTCTCTTATATCAATCATATTGTTAATTTTTATACTGTCTTAAATGTCACCTTCTCTGCCGCTTCAAACCTCGACTCATGCCAGCTTCCTGATCCTGGGGGCCGGACCCGCTGGCCTGACCATGGCCAAGATGCTGTCTGATCGCGGCATCAAGGATGTCATCCTGCTTGAGGCCGCGACCAAGGTGGGCGGCAAATGCCTGTCATCCGAAATTGGTGACCACATCGTGGAATTCGGCACCTGCTATGCCATCTGGTCACACAAATACATTCTCAAGCAGATGAAAAAACTCGGCATCAAGCGCAATTATCTGCGTGCGCAGCGCATCGATGATCGCGAGTTGATGGATTATATTCGTGATGGCAGCGGCCCGAATTTCTTGTGGCAAGTGTTCAAGTATCTGCGCCTGCGCAAGCGCCTCATCGACCGCGCCGAAAAGAACGATCCGGAGGTCAACAAGACCCTCGCCCTGCCGACCAGCGAATGGCTTCGAGCCCATAATCTCGGCAAGATCGAGAACATGATGCACCGCGTCGTGACCTCGATTGGTTATGGCTATCTCAACCGTCTGCCGCTGATCCACGCCTTCCGCTGGGTCGATTTCAACATGATGGTCACCGGCTTGCTCAAATTCACTGTCATGCCGGATGGTGGATGGCAGCATTTCTGGGACAGATTCTCGCAAGATCTCGATATCCGCCTGGACCAGGCAGCGACTGCGGTGCGCCGCGATCCAGGCGGTGTGCGGGTGGAAACCTCGGAGGGGACAAGCTTTACCGGTGACCACCTGATCAACACGCTACCGATGGACGCGTTCTGCAAATTGACCGAGCCCTCGGCCAGCGAGTCGCAGATTGCCGCGGCCATTGACTGGGGCGGCTATACAACCTCCTTATTGTCCGTCGCAGAATGGACGCACAAGGCGCCGGTCAATTCCTGGAGCGCCACTTGCGCCACCGACGCCAATGACGGACAGATCCTGTTCTCACGCTATGAATGCCGCGACGAAGCCGAGCGCGATCTGTTCACAGTCGGCCAACTCTCCTCCGCCTACGCGCTCGATGAATTGACTGAACTTGCCTTGTTCAGTGCACGCCAACGCGGCGCGGTCGATCCGCGCATGGTGCAGCAGATCGTCTGGTCCTACATGCCGACTTACAAGGCGGATGCGGTCCGGGACGGATTGCTGGCGGCGATGTCAGCGATGCAGGGCGAAAACCGCACCTTCCATTCCGGCGCGAGTTTTTCGCATGAAGCCGTGTCGACGATTTCGAGCTTTAACGAACAGCTGATTGCAAAGGTAGCACCTTGAGGTCCTGCCCGGTGCTGTAGACATGGTCGCCAGGAATGATGGCGACCAGATTCACCGACTTGTCGCCGCTGAGATTCTCTTGGTACTGCCCGCCCAGATTGGCGATGTGGGTCTCGGACATATAAGAGGCATATTCATCCAGCGTCACTTCCGACCCGTCGGATGTCTCAATCGTTTCCGTCACCACTTGCTTTTGGAAGGTCGTCGTCGCCGCATAAGCCCCGCGAACGATAAAACAGATCGAACTCGATCCATCCGTCATGGCTCGTACATATAGGGACAGGCGCCCGGAATCGCCGACAGTTCGGTGCGCTTTCAGGCACATCTGGCCAAGCGCCCGGGTCAGGGATCCGCTGGCTGAGGACTTGACGAGCAAGTCTTCCGGGATCGCGTTGACCAAAGCTGTGACCGTGACCTTTGCCAGATCGTTCTGCGCCATCTGCGCAAACTCTTCCGCAAAAATCTCGCGCAGGCGCACCGCTTCAGAATCGACCAGATGCGCATTGTCGTCGAGCGAGTGGCGCGTCATGGACGACATCAGGCCCTCGAGATCCTTTGATGCATTCATGATCAGATTCGCGAGATTGCCGAGCTCTTCATCATCGAACTGGATCCGCGAATCCGGCTGCAGCAGGCGGGCATATTTCCGGATCGTCTTGATTGGATAGATCACTTCGCGCGAGATCGACTCAAAGAAAGCCGATTTGGTTTGCAGGGCCTGCTCGGCCTGCTGCCGCGATTCCAGGATCGTCTGCTGGCTTTCGACCAGAGAACTGACATTCTCGATCAGCTCGATCCGGTCCCCGGCGACGCCATTATAATCGGTCTTGCGATAATATTGCCCATCCCAGAAGTAGAACCCTTCACGGGTGCGACCGCCCTGGGTCAGCGCCTCGCGGTTCTTTTCCATGGCCGCATTGCAAAATACCACCTCGCCCGAACTGTCCTGGATTTCCAGGCCGATGCCGAGCGTCTTCACCGCAGACTCAAGCCGACCCTTGGACAATTGCAGGCCGAGACGGACGCGCAGCATCTCTACCGTCTCATTATATTTCAAATGCGCCATATAAACCATGGTCACGCCAAGCATCCCGCCCATCGCCGCGGTAATCACCGCCGCGGCGCCATCAATGAAGGTCAGCGAGAAGATCGTGACCGGCAACGCCCCCGCGAGAAAGCGCGCTGACATGGCCGAGTTGGAGCCGAGACAGGCGGCTGCCGCCGCGCACATCCCGGTCGACAAGGCCGCAAGCGTAATGTTTGCAGCAGGATCAGGTCCGGCAAAGATGAGGCAGCTCAGAGCCCACCAAGCTCCGAACAGGAAATTATTGCGAGCCCCCTTTTTCAGGAACCCGCCAGACAGTTTGGCGTCTTTCGGCACCGCATCCATCGCCTTGGCGCCGATATACTGAAAATAGGAGAAGTAAGCGATTGGCGCCCACCACATCAGAGCCAGCCACCATTGCGTGAACTGCGCAAAGATCAGGGTCACGACGGTTCCGTTAATCGCTGTGATCAGCGACAGGGGCTTCATCACTGCAGCCAGCTGGTCGAACAGCTCGCGCAGGACCAGCTGACGCAACTCTCCCTCAGGGAGTTCGGTCGTGCCGTGCACAATGCTGTTAAACATGGATCGAGTGGTGATGCGCATGCCCGCACATAACCATACATGTCTTGAAAAACTGGTCGCAGTCTTCGTTAATCTGCGTTCATGTTTTTAGAATCGATAAATCAAGGTTGCCAAAATATTAATGCGCACGCAGTAATACCAGCTCTAAACCGAATTGCTGAAGGGTTTTACGAGTTTATTCACAATTCATGAAACAATCAGAGCCGGAACAATACAAACACCATTCACACCTCAAGCAGGATTGGAACACCTCCGTGATTGAAGCCAATGACCAAGTTTACGCCATGATGAAAACATTCTTCGAGGAGAATGTACCCTATGCCAAGCATAGCGGAATCGAGCTGTTGGAGATTGCCGAAGGTCGCGGCGCGGCGCAGCTGCCGGACTGGAAAGAAACCCAGAACCATATGGGCAGTCAGCATGCAGGTGCCTTGTTTACCCTGGCTGAAGCGGCCTCGGGCGCAGCCATGGTGTCGCTGTTTGCAGACAAGGTGCTGATGGTCCGCGCGGCGATCACGGAAGCGACCATCAAGTACAAAAAGGCCGCGCGCGGGGTTGTCCGCGCCACCGGCTTGTTGCGCCGCCCGGGCGCCGACATTCTGGCAGAGTTCAATCAGGAAGGCCGCGTCACGTTTGAAGTTGACGTGACGCTAAACGATTCCAAGGATCGCGAAGTCGCAGCCATGGAAGTTGTCTGGTCCATTCAGATCAATCAACCTGGCACTTAAGAGTCTCAAACTCTGCGCCCAGGCGTTTCCCTGTCTTCAGTTCCAGCCTAAGTAATCCTGTGATGTGAACAGGCTGGAGCTGAAGATGACAAAATCCCCCGTAAATGATGCCGCGCTCGACCAGATCTGGCGCCACGGACGCTCGTATAATGGCTGGACATCAGAGCATGTTGCCGAAACCCTGATTCGGGCGACTTACGATCTCACCAAGATGGGCATGACCAGCGCTAATTGCTCGCCAGCGCGCTTTGTGTTCCTGCAATCGCGGGAAGCCAAAGAGCGGCTCAAGCCGCATCTGATGGAAGCCAATGTCGAGAAGACCCTGTCTGCGCCGTGGGTCGTCATCATTGCGCATGACCAGGAGTTCCATGAGAAGATCCCGGAGCTGTTTCCCCACAATCCCGGCGCCAAGGACTGGTTCGCCGATGAGCAAAACCGCCACCTCACCGCTTTTCGTAATGGCACGCTGCAAGGCGCTTATCTGATGCTGGCGGCGCGCGCGCTCGGCCTGGATTGCGGCCCGATGTCGGGCTTCAACAATGCCGGCGTGGACGCGGAATTCTTTCTCGGCGACGAAGCGACCAAGACCTGGCGTTCCAACTGGATCTGCAATATCGGGCACGGCGATGACAGCACCATTTTTGAGCGCAGCCCGCGGCTCAGCTTTGAAGATGCCTGCCTGATCCTCTAGGCTTCGCGCATGATCACGCTTGCATTCCACACCGCCGGAGCCGCTTGCGAGCTCGCGCTCATACACGGCGACGATGTGCTGTGTGAGCGCAAGCAAGCCATGCAACGCGGACAGGATGCGCGCCTGCCGGGCCTGACTGAGGCGCTGCTGGCCGAAGCCGGGCTGGCGCTCGACCGCGTCGACCGATTCGCGGTTGTGACCGGGCCAGGCAGCTTTACCGGGATCAGGATTGGCGTCGCCTTTGCCCGCGGGCTGGCGCTGGCAACCGGCAAACCCTGCCTTGGCATTACCACGCTCGAAGCCACGCTGCCTGCTGGTCAGCAGGGCTCCGCCATCGTCGCACTGCCGGCACAGAAACGACCACCCGATATCACCTATTGGACGCAGACCTTCAGGTCCGGCAGCGCCACTGACGAGGCCCGCGAACTGACCCTCACCGCGCTCGCCGCGCGACTGTCCAGCCACCCGCACATGGTCTATGGCGAGGCCGAGGCATTACAGGCGCGTTGGCCGGGCATCATGGTGCACGGGGCCAGCCCGTCCGCGGTTCGGGCGGCGCAATTGGCGGCAACGCTCGACCCTGAACTGCATGTCGCCCGCCCGACCTATGCGCGCGCGCCTGACGCTGCGCTGCCGAAAACCGCACCGTCTGCATGACGGCCGCGTCAACCCCGCTCGGCATTGCCGAATTGACCCTGGCCGACAGTGTTGAAATGGCGCAGGTGCACAGCATCGCATTTCCGCGCGAACAGGCCTGGGGGACGCCGCAGATCGAGGACCTGCTCCGACAGGCAAGTGTCCGCGCCCGTGCGATCAAACAGCAAGGCCAGATCCAGTCTTTCCTCCTCTTTCAGACCGCAGCCGATCAGGCCGAGATCCTGACCCTCGCCACGGCGCCATCTGCGCGCCGCCGCGGTCTGGCCGCAGCGCTTCTGGCTGATACCGAGTCGGACCTGGGCGGTGATGGGATTTCAACCTGGCTGCTGGATGTGGCCGAAGACAATTCTGGCGCGATCGCGTTTTATCGGTCGCTTGGGTTCAAAGCCGATGGGCGGCGCGCAAAATACTATAAACGCGCTGCAGGAATTCGTGTCGACGCCATCTTGATGTCGAAGCCTATGGCTAGACAGGCCACGACCTAAAGGGCTACACGAGCGAGCATGGACCGTTTGGAAAAACTCTGCGCCGAAAAAGGCCTCCGCATGACCGAGCAACGCAAGGTCATCGCTCGCATCCTGTCTCTGGCAGACGATCACCCGGACGCAGAAGAATTGCATCGCCGGGCCAATGCGGTCGACAAGAACATTTCGCTCGCCACGGTCTATCGCACGGTCAAGCTGTTTGAAGAGTATGGCATTATTGAAAGCCATGATTTTGGCGATGGCCGGGCGCGCTATGAAGAAGTTCCGGATGAGCATCATGATCACCTGATTGATGTCAAATCAGGCAAAGTGATCGAGTTCCACAATGACGAGATCGAGCGCCTGCAAGTGGAAATCGCACGCCAGCATGGGTATCGCCTCGTCGATCACCGGCTCGAGCTTTATGCCGTCCCGCTGAAGGAAGGCGAAGATTAGACCCGGTGGCACGCGAAGCCCCCTTCCTGATCGCCATGTCCGGCGGCTCCGGATCCGGAAAATCAACTGTCGCCGAGGCGCTTGTCGAGACCTGCAAGCAAGTCGGCGTGGTGATCTTCCATGAGGACGGCTATTACTGGCCGATGGCGCATTACGGTACGGCAGACACCGAAGACCAGCGCCAGGCAATCATCGCCAAGGTGAATTATGATGACCCGGTCTCGAAAGAGACCAGTCTGATGGCGCGGCAACTCGCCGATCTCAAGGCTGGGGTGACGATCGAGCAGCCAATCTATGATTATGACCTGCACGACCGAAAAACCGAAACCCTGACCATCAAGCCAGCTCCGGTCATCATCCTGGAAGGCATTCATGCCTTGTCGGTCCCGGAAGTGAAGCCGCTGATCGATCTCTCCATCTATGTCGATACGCCGGATGATTTGCGCCTGGCCCGCCGGATTCGCCGCGATGTGGTCGAACGGGGCCGCAGCGTGGAAAGCGTTCTGGCGCAATATCTCGGCACTGTCCGGGCGGCGCATTATCGCCATACGCATCCGGCCAAGTTCGAAGCCGACCTGGTCATCGCTGATGAAGGCCTGCCGGCATATGGCAAGGTCCGCCCCAGCGATGCTGCCATCAGCCGGATGATGGCGCCGGTCCTCGCCCGTTTGCAGACAGAGGGTGTGCTTTAACCGCATTGGCGCCACGCTTTGCCCATGTGCTGGACGAGCTGTCCCGCCTGGCCCGACGATTGAAATCCTGCCTGTTACAGAAAACTGGCAATCTCGCTGAGCGGCTTCTTTACCAGGGCATGATTGGGCACCATGGCATCATCCGCCGGATAACCCGCAACCAGAATCAGAAACGGCTTTTCTGAGTCCGGGCGCCCGCAAATCCCATTCAGGAATTTCATCGGATTGGGCGTATGCACCAGAGTCGCGAGACCGGCATTGTGACAGGCTGAGATCAGCATGCCGGTCGCGATTCCGACACTCTCGTGAATGTAATAATTCTTCTTGTCCTCGCCTTCGCGAATGCCGCCGCGGCGCTGGGCAAAGATACAAATCAGCCAAGGCGCGATTTCCATATATGGCTTGTCAGCATCGGTGCCGATCGGGGCAAGCGCATCAATCCATTCCTGCGCCGCGCGGCCGGAATAGAATTCGCGTTCTTCGGCCTCGGCCGCGGCGCGAATGTCCTGCTTCTTGGCGCTCGAGCCGACACAGGCAAAATACCAGGGCTGGTGATTGGCGCCGCTGGGCGCGGTCCCGGCAGCAAGCACGCATTGCTCGATAATGTGTTGCGGCACAGCTTTGGGCGAAAATGACCGCACCGAGCGCCGCGACTGCATCTGCTGATGAAAGGCGACGGCACGGGCCTGCATCTCTGCTTCCGGATAATGCGGGAAATCCGGACTTAACGGGACATGTGTGTCAGGATTCGTCTTCATCAGCGCCCAGCCTTTCTGCCGATTTTTTCGGCTTGCAACAGCCACTTTTGGATTTTCTTGTCATCCGCTGTCTTGGCGGCCGCCAGATGCGTGTAAGTCTTCACTTTCACACCGGTGAAGCCAAGGACCTGTTTGGTGATCCGGTTCTTGTGCGGGTTGCCATACATCCACTTGATGAAGAAGCCCGGCGTATCTGCATTGACGAACACATCGGCTGTTCGCCCTTCAAGCAGCTTGTCCCACCACGGATCGTCAGCATGATAATCAAACGCGATGCCGGGCAAGAAAGCGCGATCAATCACGCCTTGCATCTTGGCCGGCATGCCGCCCCACCAGAGCGGGTGAAACCAGGCCAGGTGATCTGCCCATTTCGTATGCTCGAGAAACGCGGTGAGACACGGCTCATGATCTTTGCGCTGCTTGTAGCCATGGGTGAGATCAAGGTCGAACGCCATATCGTGCAGATTCATCCGCCGCACGTCGGCGCCGCTGGCCTCGGCGCCGCGCTGATACGCATCGGCCAGGCCCTGGCTGAGCGAGGTCTCGCCCGGATGGCCGACCCAGATAAAGATCTTTTTCGCCAAGCCCTATTCCTCAGGCAGGTCCGGCACGCCGACCGCATGGAAGCCCGCATCCACATGCAGGACTTCGCCGGCAATCGAATGCCCGAGCGATGACAGCAGGTATAGCGCACAGCCTGCGACGCCTTCCATTCGCGTGTCTTCCTTCAGCAGCGACCAGTCCTTGCCGGTGCCCATCAGCGACTTGCCACCGCGAATGCCGGCCAGAGACAGGGTCCGCATCGCGCCCGCGGAAATCGCATTGACGCGAATGCCCTGCGCGCCCAGATCGCGCGCAGCATATCGGGTCGAGGCTTCCAGCGCGGCCTTGGCGACGCCCATGACATTATAGCTCGGCACGGTGCGCTCTGATCCGAGATAAGTCATGCAGATGATGGCGCCGCCATCCGGCATGATTTCCGAGGCGCGGCGCGAGGCATCGATAAAGCTGTAGACCGAAATATCCATCGCCCGGCGAAACCCTTCGCGCGAGGTGTTGGCGACCATCGAGCCCATCAGCTCGTCTTTGCCCGCAAACGCAATTGAGTGGACCAGAAAATCGATCTTGCCCCACTTTTCCTTCACCGCGGCAAAGGCCTTGTCCATGCTCTCATCATTGGTGACATCGGCTTCAAGCATGAAATCCATGTCGATGCTCTCGACCAGAGGCCGGACGCGGCGCTCGAGGCTTTCGCCCTGATAGGTGAAACAGATTTCTGCGCCCTGAGCCGCGAGTTGCTGGGCAATGCCCCAGGCGATGGAATTCTTGTTGGCCACGCCCATGATGATTCCGCGCTTGCCCGCCATCAGGTTCCCGGTCGGCATGTCTCCATAATCGGCCATGTATCGGCTCCTTGCTGATCTTGTCTTTGTTGGAAGGGCTATTCGGGCACGCCTGCCGCGTCAAGCAATCGGCTGAACGCGCACCGCCAGCAAGCCTCTAGCCGAACAGGTTTTCTTGGCCTAGGACAAAAGTTAACGGAGTTTAACCGTAATCAGGCGCTTAGAATGAGGGCTGTAAAGCAAGGATTGCTATGGGCGCTGGCAGCTGGAACCAGCGCGGCTGCGATGGCAGGCACAGTGCACAAGGTGCGCTTTGCTCAGCCTGCGCAGATTCTGGTCTGGGAGCATGGCGAGCTGATCGCGCAGGGCGACCGCATCCAGCTCAGCCAAAGCCAGGACACAAGCGACGCGCGATTGATCGGCGCCGGAACCTTGTTGCCCGTCGCAAGTGGAGCCCAAGGCACACGGACCCTCGCTGTGGCCAGCAATACGGCTTTCTCGCTCAGATCAGGCAATGCGTCGGATGTCACCGTTCGCGTGGTGAGCGCGCGCGAGAACGCTGAAGCGCGCACCACCGCGTCCAGCGCAACGGTGTTCCGTCAGGGGGTGAAAACAGCGAGGCGTCCGGGCCTGCCCGCCAGCCAGGCGATTGAGCTGGAAATCACATGGTCTGGCGCAGGTCCGCCTGACCTTTTCATCATTGCCGATTAACCTTCGCGACACCCGAGAATACAGGGGCTTAAGCGGTTCTTAGCCTTCGCAGCTTAACCCGGAAGGCTTGAAACGGGCTTTTCAGAATCTGCTCCCAGTTTTGGGGACCGGCGCAGCTATGCTGTTCGGTGCAGCAACGGCGCAGGCCGAGCTGGTCGATCGCCCACATTTCAATATCAAAGGCATGGTCATCGTCTGGGGCGCAGATGGTGCCAGCAATGCGCCGGTCATCTCTGATTTCATCATCGACACCGGATCAGGGGGCAGCGCCGCCACATCCGGTGATACCGATCTCATCTCCACTGACGCCCACACCGTGGTCACCGGAACCCTGATTCCGACCCAGAGCGGCGTCGCCAGCGCCACTGGCGGCATGCCTTTCCTGCTGACCAATACTGACCGGGGCACGTTTTCGACTGACACGAATGGCGACGGCGTGGTCAGCGGCGCCGACTCGTTCACGCCGTTTGGCTTGCAGAATATTACCGATGCCCGCGTCGATGCCGTGCGCCAGAATTCGAGTTTCTATGTCGCCTCCAACGTGCCTTTCGCGATCGACGCCCAGGCCTTCACGCCGAGCACGTTCACCGAGTTTATCCTGCTGCTGATCACACGGGTACAACTGTCAGCGACCCTGGACGGAGATGATGGTCTGCCGTTTGGCGCGAGCGCGCAATTGCCACATTCGGGCGGTCCGACCTCTGGCTTCTCGCCAATCCTGCGGCTGTGGGACCTGCGCAATCCGCGCAACATGTTCCGGGGCAATCAGCGCACCGCCCGCACGCCCGGCAGCATTGCCGACCAGTCGGTGCGCTTTGATGCCGAATACTCGATCTCAGCCGCCAATTTGAACGGCTATGACCTGTCGCTTGGGACGTTCGATTTCCAGGTGGAAGTCGTCTACACCGTCTATGTGCCTTAGGATTTCAGGCCGAGCTTATCGACCAGCCCGACGCGCATATCCTTGGCGGTGTAGATCTTTTCATCATCCGCAAACACGCGTCCATCCGCGATGCCGAGAATGAGTTTGCCGCGGCGCACACGCTTCATGTCGATTTCATAGCGGACCAGCTTGGTGTCCGGCGTGATCTCGCCGGTGAAACGCACTTCACCAACGCCGAGCGCGCGGCCCTTGCCATATGAGCCGCTCCAGCCGAGCCAGTAGCCCACCGCCTGCCACATCGCGTCGAGGCCGAGACAACCCGGCATCACCGGATCACCCGGGAAGTGGCATTCAAAAAACCACAGGTCCGGATGGATATCGAACTCGCCAATCACATGGCCTTTGCCATACTCGCCGCCATCTTCGGAAATCTCGGTAATCCGGTCCATCATCAGCATTGGCGGGATGGGCAGCTGGGCATTGCCCGGGCCGAACAGTTCGCCAGCGCCCGACTTCAGCAAGTCTTCCTTGCTGTAAGATGGCTGCGGGGTGTGAAATTCGTGCGGTCCCTTCATGGGTGTGCCCTCGCTGTTTGAGAACGCGCGACATCCGCGCGACTAAGGTGACGGGCCTGTTAACCGCTCGGCGGCCAGGCTGCAAGCTTTCAAAAACTACAGATTTCCGGTGGCGATCTCAGTGCCCCACAAGGTGGACTTTGTGACCCAGCCTTTTTCGCGCCCGATTTCGATCTCGCACCAACTGTTTTCGCACCGGTTCAGTTCAGCAATGACACCCGGTTTCAGACGCGCTTTGGACGGTGCATCTTCGGTCGGTCGGCGCTTGAGTTCTGCTTCGCGTGTGATCAGGGCGGTTCGGGTTGCCGACAGCATGCGCGCCTGCATCCAGACCTCATCGCCATCCGGATCGCGTACGCGGCGCCAGCCATGGGTTTCGCGCACGACCAGCATCGGCAGGCCTTCGCGTTCATACCGCCACAGAATAGGATGATCGAGATTGGGGCCCTGGCGGCCATGCACAGCCGAATAGCGCAGCGATTCAAACCGCGGCAGAGGCTTGCCGGAGAAGCGGCTGATCTTTATCGTCTGCGCTTCCTGGCGAGCTTCCACGGCAAGCGTGCCGAGACCGCCGATGAAGGCGATGCAGAGTAGAAGGCGTGGAATTAGCGCTGTCATACCTGCTTTTTTACCGATGGAGGTGAATCGTCGGTAAAACAGTGCATTGGCGATCTGCAATTGCTCTGCTAAGCGCGGACCAGAAAGCGAGGACAAATGTCAGACAAGCGCCTGAAGGTTATCGTCACCCGCCGCCTGCCCGATGCGGTGGAACTGCGCCTGAAGGAGCTTTTCGATACCGAGCTGAACCCATCCGATGAGGCCTTTTCCGCTGATCAGCTGGTCGATGCGGTCCAGCGGGCGGATGTGCTGGTCTCGACCGTGACTGACCAGGTCGATGGCCGGGTCCTGGCGCAGGCCGGCGAACAATTACAGATGATCGCGCAATTCGGCGCCGGCGTGGACAATATTGATGTCCAGACCGCCTCTGAGCGCGGCATCACGGTGACCAACACGCCAGGCGTGCTGACGGACGATACCGCCGATGTCACCATGGCGCTGATCCTGGCTGTACCGCGCCGCCTGCATGAAGGCATTGAGCTCATGGATGCCGGCAAGTTTGACGGCTGGGCCCCGACCTGGATGATGGGGCGGCGATTGTCTGGCAAACGTCTGGGCATTATCGGCATGGGCCGGATCGGCCAGGCAGTGGCGCGCCGGGCCAAGGCGTTCGGCCTGCAGATCCATTATCACAATCGCAAGAAAGTCTCGCGCCCGGTCGAAGAAGAACTCGACGCCACGTTCTGGGACAGCCTGGATCAGATGCTGTCGCGGATGGATATTGTATCGATCAATTGCCCGCATACGCCGGCCACATTCCATTTGCTGAATGCCCGCCGGCTGGAGCTGATGAAGCCGGACGCGTTCATCGTCAATACGGCCCGCGGCGAGGTGATCGACGAGGCCGCGTTGGCAAAGGCGATCAAGGCCGGCAAGCTAGCAGGCGCCGGTCTCGACGTGTTCGAACGCGAGCCTGCAGTCAATCCGGACCTGGTCGGTCTGCCAAATGTCATCCTGCTGCCGCACATGGGCTCGGCGACCGTCGAAGGCCGGATTGAAATGGGCGAGAAGGTGATCATCAACATCAAGACATTCGTCGACGGACACCGTCCACCAGATCGCGTGATTCCGGCAATTCTTTAACCGGCCAGCCGCGCAGCGTACGGCGAAGCCCGGGGAATGACCTCCAGACCGCTATTGCGGTCGGGAAAGACGCCAATTCCAGTTAGAGAATTTCAAGGACTGGCCACAAGGCCCAGCGCATTAGTGCACGCTGACAGCTTGCAGCTTATAAGCCTCAGCCGCGGCCTCAGCCGCTTCGCGCCCTTCAATAATCGCCAGCTTCTGGCCATCGCCATTGGTCACGACGACGAGATCCTCGACATCGTCAATCGAGCGCAGGGCTTCTGGAGGC
This sequence comes from Henriciella sp., assembly GCA_965212615.1. Taxonomy (GTDB): domain Bacteria; phylum Pseudomonadota; class Alphaproteobacteria; order Caulobacterales; family Hyphomonadaceae; genus Henriciella. The sequence goes on along the minus strand of OZ243114.1, from coordinate 2,396,613 downwards.
AATTCGGCGAGTTCATGTTCATTGATCTCGCGAAAATAAACAAATCGGCTGAAATCAGGCGTCTCAGCGGTCAGTTTCGTCATGTCAGTCATGGTCTACTCCTTCCGTTTCAGACAGGACCAGAGCACCTTTTCCTCTGGAGGCCCCATCATGGCAGCCCCGCCGATAGAGGATCGGTGTCAGGTTGAATCTAGGTTTCGACCTTGTCACCTTCAAGGCGACCATGTTCACATTGAGTTGTTAAGAAACCTCAACCCCTGCCGCGGTTTCGCGCAGGGATGAAACCAATCCAGGCAATTTTAAGTCCGCTCAAGCAGCTGGAAAAAGCCGATCACCTTAACGATCTTCCCGCAATCATTGACTTCGGTGACGTCAAAACCGGGCATGATCAGCTTGCCATCAAGATGGATCGCCCAATGATAGCGGCAGAAATTGTTCTGAACATCAACCTCACTGGCGCGGGCATAGGCCGCGCCGGGGATCTGGCTTTGCACCAGGTCCACCATGTTCAGGAAAGCCTCGCGACCGATAATATTGTGATTGGGGTCAACGAAATGGACATTATGCTCCATCGCCGCTTCGACCAGAGCCCGCTGCTCGGCTGGATCAGTGGTGTTCCAGACCGCCATCATCTTTTCCAGATTGTCCATGTAAGCCGCCATTGTCGCCTCCTTGTGCAAGATTATTTATAAACCGACCGCCGTTTGTTTACAAGAAGAGTCGTGCGCTGTAAAGGGATCCTATGGCGACCCAGAAACAGCGATCAGATGAAACCAGGTTGAAATTGCTGGCGGCGTTCCGGGCCTCATTCCTGGAGCGCGGCTATGGTGCGACGACGGTCAAGCATGTGCTGGAGCAGACCGGCTTGTCCAAAGGTGCGCTCTATCACCACTTTGCCAGCAAGGAAGACATTATCGAAGCGCTGTTCGAGCAGGAATCGCGGACCACGATTGAGCGGGCGATGAGCCGCGTCGACCCGCTCGCCTCACCGCTGAGCCGCCTGCGCACCGCCTGCCTGAATTGGACGCGCGAAGTGCGGGCGCCGGATATCTCGAAAATCATGTTCGAGATCGGCCCCGGCGCGCTCGGTGCCCAGAAAGCCAAGGCGATCGAGGACCGCAACAGTCTTAGCCGGATTGAAGCCCTGCTGGCAGAGGCGATCGCGGCCGGGGAACTCAGCGCTGCGGATCCGAAGCTTATTGCCGCTTTCCTGAACGCCTTGGTGGCGGAAGCGGGACTCTATGATTTGCGCACGGGGCGGGATTCAGGGCCAACGCTGGCTGCGTCGATCGATGCGCTGTTCGCGGGATTGCGCCCTTAGGCTGAACCCGCCCCGGGCAGGCGCTGCTTCGTGAACGCTGGCCCGGATTGAGATTTCAGGTGTCGCGCCGGCATTGCCGCAAATCGGAAAAGAATGGTGGAGCCAGACGGAATCGAACCGACGACCTCTTGCATGCCATGCAAGCGCTCTCCCAACTGAGCTATGGCCCCATCTATGGGAAAAGCGGGGATAGTGTTTCCCGCCCGAGCAATCAAGCCCTATTTATCATCGCCTTCCGGCTCAATGTCATCGGCGTCGGGTTCGCCAAGTTCATTATCATCGTCAAGATCGATGTCGCTGCCGAGATCGAATTCTTCATCAAGGTCGATATCATCGCTATCGTCTTCATCTTCATCTGAATCGACGCCGTCCTCGCTGAAGCCAGCAGGCATCTTGCCTGGCGCTTCATCATCATCATCGCCGCCGGACATGTCGAGAACAACCTCGTCCTCATCACCGCCCAGTTCCTTGGCTTCGTCTTCAGACGATTCCTCTTCATCTTCGTCGGTGGCAGCAGCAGCGGCCTTCGCGGCCTCTTCTTCTTCCAGCTCTTCGTCCTCGTCTTCCGGCACAGCCTCCTTGGCTGCCGCAGTGCGAACCTTGGTCTTGGTCGCCTGGACGGTTTCGTCTGCCGGGTCGAAGGCATGTCCGCATTTGGGACAGGTCGCCGGTCGCTTGTTCAGATCATAGAATTTTGCTTCGCAGCTTGGGCAGACCTGTTTGGTGCCGAGTTCCGGATCAGCCATATTTTCATCCATCGGTGAGAAATTCGTTGCCCGCGCGCTTGCCAGAAACGTTCACGCCTGTCAAAGCGCTTTTCGCTAGGTACTGTAACTTCAAGGACCCACAAACATGATGTGGACTTCCCATCCGGTGACGAAGATCACCGGAACTCTGCGTGCGCCTGGCGACAAGTCGTGCTCGCATCGCGCGCTCATTCTCGGCGGCCTCGCTGCTGGCACTTCTGAAATCTCTGGCCTGCTCGAAGGCGAAGACGTCTTGAATACTGGCCGCGTCATGGCGGCGCTTGGCGCCGGAGTCGAGCGGCTCGGTGAAGGCGCCTGGCGCGTGACAGGCGTCGGCTCAGCCGGGTTGAAGACGCCAAACGTTGATCTCGATTTCGGCAATTCCGGCACTGGCTCGCGGCTGATGCTTGGCGTTGTCGCCGGCTATCCGATCGAAGCGCGCTTTGTCGGCGATGCCAGCCTGTCGGGCCGGCCTATGGGCCGCGTCCTCGATCCGCTGGCGCAAATGGGCGCGACCTATGAAGCCAGCGCCGGCAAGACCCTGCCGCTCACCCTGACCGGCAAGCGCGACCTGCAAGCGATCAGCTATCAGCCGCCGCACGCCTCAGCCCAGGTGAAATCCTGCCTCCTGTTCGCCGGTCTGAACGCCGAGGGTGAGACCCTTGTCCGCGAGACACGGCTCACCCGGGATCATTCAGAACGGATGCTGCGCGGGTTCGGCGCTGAAGTCATCTCGCGGCGCGATGGCGCCGCCAATCAGGTCTCGATTCGCGGCCGCCAGCGCCTGACGGCGCAGGACACGGTCGTCCCGGGCGACCCAAGCTCTGCCGCCTTCCTCGCTGCCGCCGCGATGATTTCCGGTCGCGGCGGGATCGTCATCGAGGGCCTGATGTCGAACGAAACCCGCGATGGCTTCTATCGCGCCGCCGCCCTGATGGGCGCGCCTGTCGGCGCAGAGGATGTTGGCGAAGCCGCTGGCGAGCGCCTGATCGATATGAGCTTTGAAAGCGCTGACCTGAAAGGCACCACGATCCCGGTCGAGCTGGTCCCGAGCATGATTGACGAGTTCCCGATCCTCGCTGTGCTCGCCGCGCACGCCTCGGGCGTCACCGTGGTAAAGGGCGCCGAAGAGCTGCGCGTCAAGGAAAGCGACCGGATTTCCGCGGTCGTCAACATGTTGCGGGTCAATGGCGTCGAGGTGGAAGAGACCCAGGACGGCTTCATCGTCCAGGGCTGCGCCGGTGCCATTCCAGGCGGCGGTCTGGTCGAAACCCATCACGATCATCGCATCGCCATGAGCGCGCTGGTCATGGGCACGGCCAGCCACAAGCCGGTCTCCATCGATGATGCCAGCATGATCGCAACCAGCTATCCTGAGTTCATGACGCATATGAACGAGCTCGGCGCAGATATTACAAGTAATTAAGAATTCGACTTGCATATCTTGCAGATGCGAGGAAGTTTAATTCGCTGCATTATTGATTTATGAGATCAATATTGTGAGTTAAGCGAGCTTATTATATGACGCGAGACCCGTTATATTGTCTTGATGCATTGGGCGTTGACGACATGACCCAATCCATCTCCGGGATGCTCATTCAGGCGGACTATATTGATGCTGAGACGGAAGCCGCCCTGATCCAAAAAATTGACACAAGTCCCTGGAATTGTGACCTTCGACGACGCACGCAACACTACGGCTTTCGCTATGACTATCGCGCGCGAAGCGCGTCTGCGGCAACCCAGCTTGGGCCCTTGCCGCACTGGGTCGCTGAGCTCACCCATCGTGTCAAAAAAGATTTCGCGATCGCGCTCGCAGATGATCAGATTATCGTCAATGAGTATCAACCCGGGCAAGGCATTGCAGCCCATATTGATTGCCCGAAAAGCTTCGCCGAACCCATCATCAGCCTGAGCCTCGGAACGGGCATCGAACTGGAGCTCTCCTGCGATGGTGCGCTTCACCGACTCTATCTTGAGCCTCGCAGCGTGCTGGTCTTGGCCGGTGAAGCGCGTTTTCAATGGCGACACGGAATTCGACCGAGAAAGTCAGATCTGGTTGATGGCAAGAGGCGTATACGAGCGCGCCGATTATCGATCACATTCCGTTGGTTCAACAAACAGGATTGACGACGGCCACGAGACTGCTAACCGCGAACCCATGATTATCGCTATCGATGGCACGCTTGCATCCGGCAAAGGCACAATCGCAAAACGCCTGGCGCGTTGGTATGGTTTGGCGCATATGGACACCGGACGGCTGTATCGCGCCACCGGGGTGGCGGCGCTGAACAAGGGCGTCGACTTCGCCGATCACGCTGCCCTGGCCGAGGTCGCGCTGCGCCTTGATCTCAATGATTATGAAGAAGAACAGCTGCGCACCGCCGAAGCCGGGCAGGCCGCCTCGAAAGTGGCAGCGGAACCCGCCGTCCGCGCCGCCTTGCTTGAATTGCAGCGCGCATTCGCCCGCCAACCCAAAGGCGCTGTGCTTGACGGCCGCGACATTGGCACTGTGGTCTGCCCGGACGCAGATGTGAAACTGTGGATCGACGCCGCCGTGGAAGTGCGCGCCGCGCGGCGCTGGAAAGAGCTCACCGAGACAGGGGAAACCCTGTCGCTGGACGAGATGATCGCACAGCTGAAAGAACGCGACGAACGCGATCGCAATCGCGCCGATGCACCTATGGTCGCCGCCGCAGATTCAGTCTTGATCGATACCACTCAGCTGACTATAGACGCGGCTGTGGATAAAGCACGGGCTGCGGTCGAAGCCGCAATCGCCCAAAAAACTGAGAGCTCTGAGCCGTAAGGCCCAAATCTAAAAGCCCTCACAAGCTTATCCCTGACATCGCAGCGACGTCTGACCAGAGGCATGGTGCATCTGGCGGTGAACCCCGTATTTGCTGCGTTACTGGAGACCCCATGACTGATTCAATGAACCCCTCGACTGAGGATTTTGCCTCCATGTTCGAGGAAAGTGCTGGCGCCGCCACCCTGCAAGAGGGCAAGGTTGTTCCAGCCACCGTCATTTCCAACAATGGCGATTTTCTGGTGCTCGACGTCGGCCTGAAAACCGAAGGCCGTGTCGCTGCCAAAGAATTCCTGCTCGAGGAAAAACAGCCTGAAGCTGGCGATATTGTCGAAGTGTATCTCGACCGCATCGAAAACCTGATGGGCGAAGCTGTCCTGTCACGCGACAAGGCGCGCCGTGAAGAGAGCTGGATCCGCCTCGAAGACAATTACAACAAGGAAGAGCCTGTCAAAGGCGCGATTGTTGGCCGCGTCAAAGGCGGTTTCACCGTCGACCTCGGCGGCGTCAATGCCTTCCTGCCTGGGTCGCAGGTCGATATCCGCCCCGTGCGCGATGTTGGCCCGCTCATGAACGAGGTTCAGCCCTTCGCCATCCTCAAGATGGACCGTGCCCGTGGCAATGTTGTTGTCTCGCGCCGCGCGATCCTCGAAGAGAGCCGCGCCGAACAGCGCGCCGAGATCGTTGGCGATATGAATGAAGGCGATACGCGCGAAGGCGTCGTCAAGAACATCACCGATTACGGTGCGTTCGTTGACCTTGGCGGCATCGATGGCCTGCTGCATGTCACGGACATGAGCTGGAAGCGCGTCAATCACCCGAGCCAGGTCGTCAATGTCGGCGATACGGTCAAGGTTCAGATCATCAAGATCAACCCGGAAACCCAGCGCATCAGCCTTGGTATGAAGCAACTCGAAAGCGATCCTTGGGACGATATCGAGAGCAAGTACACTGTCGGCACACGCATGGCTGGCCAGGTCACCAACATCACCGATTATGGTGCATTCGTTGAGCTGGAAGACGGTGTCGAAGGCCTGATCCACGTCTCTGAAATGAGCTGGACCAAAAAGAACGTTCATCCTGGCAAGATCGTCTCGACCTCGCAGGAAGTCCTCGTCGAAGTGCTCGACGTCGATTCCGAGAAGCGTCGCATTTCGCTTGGCCTCAAGCAAACTCAGGACAATCCATGGTCGGCCTTCATGGCTGAGCATCCGGTCGGCACCGACATTGAAGGTGAAGTCCGTGGCATCACTGAGTTCGGCCTGTTCGTTGGCCTTGGCCCAGACCTTGATGGCATGGTCCACATCAATGACATCTCCTGGGAACAGTCTGGCGAAGAAGCGATCCAGAACTACCAGAAAGGTGACACCGTTACCGCACGCGTTCTCGACGTCGACACTGAGAAAGAGCGGATCTCGCTCGGCATCAAGCAAGTTGGCGGCGACCCGATCGCTGACAATGCGAGCGTCAAGCGCGGCGCCATTGTCACCTGTACGGTCACCGAAGTTGCATCTGGCGGCATCGAGGTTGAGTTCGGCGATCCTGCCGTCAAAGCCTTCATCCGTCGCTCTGACCTGTCGCGCGATCGCAGCGAACAACGCCCTGAGCGTTTCGCGGTTGGTGACAAGGTGGATGCCAAGGTGACGCAGGTCGATCGCTCGTCTCGCCGTATCTCGGTGTCGATCAAGGCGCTGGAGATCTCCGAAGAGCAAGAGGCTGTCGCACAATACGGGTCTGCCGATAGCGGCGCGTCTCTGGGCGATATCCTGGGCGCAGCCCTCGCCACCGGTGACGCGGCTGAAGCCCCAGCAGAGGCAGAGGTGAAAGCCGAAGCCGAAGCTGAGGAGAAGCCGGCAAAGAAAAAGGCGGCCCCGAAAAAAAAGGCCGCTCCAAAGAAGAAAAAAGCTGATGAAGACGGCGACGCCTAATTCAGTTCCAGGTCCAACCTAACATTCTGGTAATGGACAAGTATTTTGCGCCGGAGGCCTAGTCTCCGGCGCATTTTTCGTTTAGGTTCAAAGACATGCTGAGATCCGAACTGATAGCCAAACTTGCGGATGAGAATCCCGATTTGCGCCCCGAAGACCTCGAAAAAGTTGTTGGTGTGATCCTTGATGAGATCGCCGAAGCCCTGGCCCGCGGCGATCGCGTAGAGCTGCGCGGGTTTGGCGCCTTTTCTGTTCGCCACCGAAAGGCCCGCAAAGGCCGCAATCCACGCACCGGAGAGTCCGTGCAAGTGGAAGCCAAATCCGTCCCATTCTTCCGCCCCGGCAAGGAATTGCGGGCGCGTGTCAATGATGGTATCGACCCTGAATCTAGATAACCTGTTGTAATCATTAATGTTTCAGGAATTGACCCTAGGGCAGAATTCCAACATTCTATCGTATGACCTTTCGGGGGTCTGATCATAGAAGGGGTTTAGTATGTTCAAAGAATTCAAAGAGTTTGCCATGAAAGGCAATCTTGTCGACATGGCGGTCGGTTTCGTCATGGGCGGCGCGTTTGCCACAGTGGTCACCGCCTTTATCCAGGGCGTGTTCCTGCCAGCACTGAGCCCGGTGCTTGGCGGTCTCGATTTCGGCAGCTGGGAATATGTCATGGCGCCGGCGGTTCTGGCAGAAGACGGATCTGTCATGACCGAAGCGGTCAGCATCAAGATTGGCGAGTTTATCTCGGCCGTGATTTCCTTCCTGATTGTCGCCTTTGTGATGTTCCTGATCATCAAGGGCATGAACAATATGATGAAAAAGGAAGCCGAAGCGCCGGCCGAACCACCCGCCCCACCACGGCAGGAAGTGCTGCTGGAGGAAATTCGCAATCTCCTCGCAAAACAGTCGTAATTCATTAATATTGACGGCCTATACACGCTCACAAGTAGAGTGTGTTGAGTGTTCAGGGGCGGCTTCCGGCTGCCCCTTTTCATATCCGTATATTGGCTTGGCTTAGCGGCGCCTCAGAAACACATACCAGGCCCCGGTCCCGCCATGTCTGGAATGAGCCGGCGCATAACCGCTGATCAGCGCGCGGGCTTCGGCAAGCTCCAGCCAATGCAGGAAACTCTGGCGCAGGATGCCTTCACCGCGCTTGCCTTTGCCAGTGATCACGATCACGCAGTGCGACCCCTTGGCCTGCTCTGATCGCAAAAAGCGCGGCAGCACCTGAAACGCGCTGTCACGCGTATGTCCATGCAGATCGAAACTGGCCGAGATGGCCTGTTTGCCGCGGCGCACGGCGCGCTCATTCTGCCGGTTCTGCGGCGCCGGCAATGGCCGGTTGCGGAGCTTGGGCGGGGCCAGGACCGGCGCGTCATCACGCGCCCGCGGTGTGCCGGCCGGCGTGCCCCGTCGGCCGGTCAGCGGTTTCACTGTCCGTGACGCTGCCGTCCAGGCGCGCTTGTCCTTGTCGGTGAGATCTCGCCCGCTCATGTCCCTGCCTTCTAGGGCGTCAGGACGACAGGTCCAGTACTGCTTGTCTGCGCGGCACTGTTCATGCGGATTCGCTCGGCCACCGCCCGCGGCAACAACACCCACATACGGCCTGGCGCATTGACAGTATCCGCGCGCGCGCCCGCATCCGCGCCAGTGCCGAAATAGAGATCGCCGCGCACGGCGCCTTTTATGGCGCCGCCTGTATCCTGCGATACCACCAGTCCGGACCAGGTGCCGCCAAGACCAGGCGCTGTTGTCTGGACGAACATCGGCACACCGCCGGCATGAAAGTTCAGGTCCACCGCCATTGATCCGAGCGGCGTCAACGGGACCCCGAACGAGCCTTTGGGACCGAGCCGCGGGTCTCCTTCCGGCTCGATATCGAAAAACACGAATCGCGGATTGGCATTCATCGCCTGTCTTGCCCGCTCTGGCGTGGTCCGTTCCATCCAGGCCCGAATGCCCTGCATGCTGGCTTCGCCGCGCGTGATCCAGCCGCGCTCCAGCAACCAATTGGCCATCGAGCGAAAAGGCTGGCCATTATTGGCAGCATAAACCGCGCGCAGCGTCCGGCCATCCGGCAGGATCAAACGGCCGGACCCCTGGATCTGCAAAAAGAAGACATCGGCTGGATGGGCATATGCCAGCGGGCGTACCCCATTGCGCGTGATCTCAGCCCGGATCGGATATTCCCGGCGGCTGCCATCTGGCAGGGTCTGGTAGACTTTCCCGGAAGAGGTGATGAGATCCCTCGGGCGTCCGGGCACCGGTTCGGTGAATGGCGGCTCAGGATAGAGCCGGGCTTCATAGGTCGGTTCGAAATATCCGGTAAACCGGGACTCCCCGTTCGGCGCGGCAATCTCCACCGGCGTGAACAGGGCCTGTATCACCGCTCGCGCGCTTTGGGCGTCAGCAATGACATCGAGGGCCGCGCAGGCCGGGGCCCAGTCATCATGTCGCCCGGCCCAAGGTGCGCGGGTGGAAATCAGATTTTGTGGCGCGCGTGCCGCAAACACTTCGCAGCTGCGGGTCAGGGCGAACAGGCCAGGCGCCAGGTCCGCCGTCTGCCAACCGGGTAAACTGTCATACGCGACCGGACGGGGCAGGGATTCCCACAGGCTTGGATCCACCGGTTGCGGCGGCGGCACCTGAACCTGCTGAGGAGGCACCCGCCGGGGGGAACTGGAAACACAGCCTGACAAAGCCAGGAGCGCGCCGCACAGAAGACCAATGATTCGCATGCCTGAAAGTCTAGGCGCGAATGTCCCGGGTGCTCAAGTTACGATTGGCGCGCGGCTAGTCAGCCGTGTCGACATCGTCCAGCAGCCAGTTCGGATCTGGAGAACTGGCCTGGCGCATGAACGTCCAGAGTTCGCTGGCCTTGGTCGTGGTCTCGCCATCGCCGAGTTCGGACTGATAATGGACCGTCACCCGCGCCATGCCGGTATCGTCGAGCGACGCATCGGTGATCTCGGCCTTGCGGATGCGCAGCAATTGAAGCCCTTCGGCGCCTGATGCCTCGCGCTCAGCAATGGCAGCATCCCAAGCCTCGTACACGTCCGTGTCAAGCAATGGCTTGAGCGCGGCACGATCGCCGCGGCCAAATGCACCGACGATCATTTCATAAGCGCCGCGCGCACCGCGCATGAAGCTGACCGGTTCGAAGCTCGGATCGGCGTCGTATATGGCTTCCATTCCAGCCGCGGCCGGTCCGGTAAAGCTGGGTCGCATCTGCACCACATCGCCACCTTTCGGCGCCTGCTCGGTCGGAACCGGGCTGGGGCTGGGGGTCGGTGTGCGGTTGCGCCCATCAGGCGGACCGTCATCCTGGCCGAGGGTCACGAATAGCCGCCAGCCAATAAACAGGGCGATGCCTGCCAGGAGCAGAAATTCGATCATCGATGAAGACATGTATGACTCTTTCTTTGGTCTCGTTCAGTGTCATATAGGCGCTTTGCCAGAAGTGCCACCCACCGTTGCGCCACATTGTGGCACATGTTACGCGCGTGTCATCTTAGTCTTAAAGTGAATTTCAATGACCGACACCCCAGATATGGCAACGCCGCCGCAAGACAATGTTCAACAACAAGGGCCTGCTATTCGCGTCCTCAGCCAGTATATCAAGGACCTGTCCTTCGAAAATCCAGGCGCCACCGTGCAGGATCAACCGAACATTGAACTCGGCATCGATGTTGGCGCGGCGCCGCGCCAGGGTCAGGACGGTGTCTTCGAAGTCATGCTGAAACTGAAGGCCCGAGCCGGGACAGAATCGACCGCGCTATTCCTGATCGAGATGGATTATGCTGGCCTGTTCCACCTGCAAGGCTTCGCGCAGGCGGATATTGAACCGATCCTGCTGATCGAATGTCCCCGCATCCTGTTCCCGTTCGCGCGTCGCATCATTGCCGACATTTCATCCGAAGGCGGCTTCCCGCCGCTGCGCATCGATCCAGTTGATTTCGGGGCGCTGTACAATACGCAGAAACAGCGGGCGGCACAGGCGGCAGCGCAGCAACAAGCGGCGCCGAACCCGCCCGAGCCGACTGACCCTCAGGCGTAACGCTTCCAGATCGCATCCTCGCCGAGTGATTCAATGAACTCGGCGTGGGTCGTCTGGTCGTCTTTCGAGATTTCCCGTTGCAAGGGGGCAGGGCGCTGTTGTGCCGGAGCACGCTCGCCAATCGCTGTACCCACTTTACCACCAAAATCAAATTTACGCGCCCGCCCGCCCAGCAGTTCGAGATAGACCTCGGCCAGCAACTGACTGTCGAGCAACGCGCCGTGAAAGGTCCGTGCCTCGGCATTGACGTCGAAGCGTTTGCACAATGCATCGAGGCTGGCCGGCGCCCCAGGATATTTCTTGCGGGCGATGGCCACCGTATCGACCCAGCGTTCTTCCGGAATGATCGGCTTGCCGCAACGCTGCAATTCCATGTTCAGGAATCCGCGGTCGAACTTGGCATTGTGAGCAACCAGAGTCGCGTCGCCGATAAAGGCGAGAAAGGCATCGACGATGGACGGGTCTTCAAAGCCCGGCTTGTCGACCAGGTCAGCATCGGTAATGCCGGTGATCTGGATCGTCGCCTCAGAGACGGGCCGGCCCGGATTGATATAGGTCTGGAAGGTGTTGCCGCTTGGCACATGATTGATCAGTTCGACCGCGCCCAGCTCGATGATGCGATCATCCTTGTCCCACTCCAGGCCGGTGGTTTCGGTATCGAAGGCGATTTCGCGTACGGTGTCAGTCATCTCTCAGGTCCAGGCCATTTAGAAGATCTATTATGGCTTGAACGTGTGCGCGGGTGAAGTCAAAGCCAAAAGCGGTGCTGATGACGAAGTCTGCCCGCGCCCGTTTGTCCGCGTCGGACATTTGTTTGGTACGGATCTGTTCGAATTGTGCTTCCGACATTTCTCCGCGTGCCAGGACCCGGGCCTTTTGCACATCTCCAGGCGCAGTCACCACAGCAACATAGTCGCAACGTTGATCGCCGCCTGTCTCATACAGAAGCGGAATGTCCAACACCGCGATTTTCGACTCACTTTCAAGGGCTTGCTGGCGGAAGTTCAACTGGCTCTGGCCGACCAGAGGATGCACGATGGCTTCCAGGTCCTTCATCGCGTCCGGATCATTCACAACCTTTGCCCGCAAAGCGGTACGGTCGACGGCGCCATGATTGAGAATATCCCCGAATCTTTCGGACAGCGGTCCGACCGCCGCGCCGCCTTTTTCATAAAGCGCATGTACAGCAGCATCAGCGTCATAGACCGGCAGACCCGCTTCTGCGAACATTGCTGCGGTTGCCGATTTTCCCATACCGATCGATCCAGTCAGCCCGAGAATGATCATGATACAGCCTCCAATGCGGCGCGGCAGCGGCGCAGCCCCGACTCGATGTCCGGCATCTCGCCGAACCAGATCTTAAAACTGAACGCCGCTTGGGCCACCAACATGGTCAGCCCATCCTTGGTTTGCCATCCGCGCGCTTGCGCGTGACTGAGCTGCGGCGCCGAAATCTTGCCATAGGAAATATCGAAAAATGTGCGGCCGTCTCCATCGGGCAGATCGAGGATGTGGCCGCCATGGCCCATGCTGGTCGTATTCACCACGATTGTTGCTGAATCGATATATTCTTTATACTGATCGATCGCACCGGTCTGGGTGTCTTCAGCGCCCAGATCTGCTGCCAGTGTTTCGGCTTTGCTGAGCGTTCGATTGATGATCGAGAGTGAAATTCCGTGTTCGGATAATGCGTGCACGATGGCCCGCGCCGAGCCGCCTGCACCGAGAATCAGGGCATGATCGCGCGCCGCATTCAGCCGACCCAGCGCTTCGATGAAGCCCGGCACATCGGTATTGTCCGCCCGCCACGACCCATCCCCCAGATAAGTCAGCGTGTTTGCAGCCGCGATCCGGCGGGCCGTCTCACTCGCCTGACGCGCCGCCAACAGTGCGGCGGCTTTATGGGGCAGGGTCACATTGACCCCAAGGCAATCACGTTTCTCCAGCGTTTTCAGTGCACTGGAAAATTCACCTTGTGGGACGTGCATGGCTTCATAAGTCGCATCAAAGCCCATATCCCGCAGCCAGCCATTGTGAATAAGCGGAGATAGAGAATGGGCGATCGGATCGCCGATGACACCGAGCAATTTGGTCATGACATCAAGACACCTCGAACGCGGAAATAATCGAGCAGGGGCAAGAGCGGCAGGCCCAGAATGGAGAAGTAATCGCCTTCAATCTGCGTAAAGATCTGCGAGCCGCGCCCTTCCAGTTGATAGGCCCCGACCGTGCTCAGCAGCGCATCGCCGCACGTGGCGACATAATCAATGATGAATTCCTCACTCAGTGTACGGACTGTAAGTTTGGGCCGCGCCAGCTGGCGCCAGACAGGTTGCCCATTCTCGGCCACAACAATTGCCGTTTCCAATCGATGTGGCCGGCCGGAAAGCTTGCGCAAATGGTCTTTCGCTGCCTCCAGGTCTGCTGGCTTGTCAAACGCCGCGCCATCGAGATTGAGCATCTGATCGCCGCCAATGACCAGGCCGGGCGTCGTCTGCGAGACCTTCACCGCTTTCATTTCGGCCAGCTGCATGGCCTGATCGCGCACGCTCAGCCCGTCTGCGCGCATCGCCGCCTTGGCTGCATCTTCGTCAACATTGGGCTTGATCGATATTGCTTCAACGCCGGCGCCAGCCAGCAGGGCGCGGCGACTGGCGCTGCCGGAAGCCAGGATCACATCTGTCATCAGACAAAGCCTCGCCGTTCATTCAGTTTGTTGAGGATGGCAGCCGCGGTTTCCTCGACACTTCGGCGCGAGACATCAATCACTGGCCACTTATTGCGCTGAAACAGGCGGCTCGCTTCGGTAACTTCGGCGCGCACCGCTTCTTCATCAACATAATCGGTCTTGGTCTGTTCATTCAGCGACATCAATCGCTGACTGCGAATCTGCAGCAACCGCTCAACCCCGATTTTCAGGCCGACCACCATCGGATGTTTCAGCTCCTCGACCAGGCCTGGCAGGGGAATGCCTGGGACCAGCGGAATGTTGCCTGCCTTGACGCCGCGATTGGCGAGATAGACACAGGTCGGGGTTTTCGACGTCCGGCTGACTCCCAACAAGACAACATCAGCATCGACCAGGCCCGTGACATTCTGGCCATCATCATGATTGAGCGCGAAATCAATGGCTGAGATCCGCTTGAAATAATCTTCGTTCAGCGCGTGCTGGCTGGCTATCTTTTCGCTTGCGGCAATGCCGAGATGGCGGGACAGCATGTGAATGGAGGGATCCAGAACCGGCAAAGTCTGAATCCCGCGCTGACCGCAAAACTGTTCCAGCTTGCGGCGCAAATTGTCATCCGAAATCGTGTACCAGACCACGCCTGGAGCCGCTTCGATCTCGGCCATGACGCGATCAAGCTGGCGCTCAGAACGGACAAGATAATAATTGTGCTCAAGCGGGATGGTTCGGTCAAATTGCGCCGCTGCCGCCCGCATCACCGCATTCAGCGTTTCGCCGGTGGAGTCCGACACCAGATGCACATTGAAATAGATAGAGAGTCGCATGACCGTCCTGATTTAATTCAATTGTCCTGTGCCGGATGGGCGGGAATTCGACAAGCCCTGTGGATGAATTGTGGATAAGTGATTTCTACCTCGAATCCGACTCTGAATCGCACAGATGAACGAAATTGACTCGCCGCGTTTCCGCACTGTTCCAGACATCTGTCACAAGCCCGTGTTAACCATTTATTTACAATTTTTTCAATCCGTTAACAAAGTGTTAACTCTGAATAGACCTGGGGATAGGCTGTGGATAATGCAGGGACAAATGACCTCAGCTGATGTTTTCCACGAGACTCCGGTCTTAATAATGATAAGTCGTTTCGAATTAGGTTTTGGGTTTGAAAATTCTTATGGCTGAGTCCCCTTCATCACGTTTTCTCAAAGTTCTTTCCGGCACCCCTTCATCGCCTGTTCCCATCTGGATGATGCGACAGGCCGGACGCCATCTGCCGGAATATCTGGAGCTTAGAGCCCGGGCGAAGGACTTTCTCGATTTTTGCTATTCCCCGGCCATGGCCGCAGAGGCCACGCTGCAACCCATTCGCCGATACGATATGGATGCCGCCATCCTGTTCGCAGATATCCTGCTGATCCTGGATGCGATTGGTCTGGATGTGCGGTTCGAAAAAGGTGTGGGACCGATTGTCGAAACCGTGAAAACCGAAAGCGACCTCCACCGCGTGCCGATGGAAAAGGCGGTTCAGAGATTGTCTCCGGTCTATGAAACCGTTGATCGTGTACGGTCAAAGCTGGCTGGGGATAAAGCCCTGATCGGATTTTGCGGAGCGCCGTGGACAGTTGCACTCTATGCCATTGAAGGCCGAGGCGGCACGGATAAAAGCACGGCGCGGAGCTGGGCTTACACCAATGCCGATCTGATGAATAAACTGCTTGATCTTCTGATCGAGGCGAGCGCGCAATACCTGGCCGAACAGATCAAGGCCGGCGCAGATGCGCTGATGATATTCGAGTCCTGGGCCGAAGGCCTGCCTTCGGATCTGTTCCAGACCCTTATTATCGATCCGAATGCGAAACTGGTGAAGCGGCTTCGCGACATGGGTATCACAGTTCCGATTATTGGATTTCCGCGCGGCGCTGCAACCATGCTTGAAGCCTATACATCGCAAGTCGCGGTGAACGGGGTCGGTCTCGATACGGCCATCAATCCAGGCCATGTCGCGCACGCTGTGCCAAAGACCATGGCCGTGCAAGGCCATCTCGATCCGCTGCTGCTGATTGCCGGCGGCGAGGCGATGGAGGCGCGCGTGCGTGAATTGCTGCGAGCCTATTCAGGGCGTCCGCACATTTTCAATCTCGGCCATGGCGTCCGCCCGGAAACACCGATCGCGCATGTCGAACGTGTGGTCGAGCTGGTGCGTGAAGGAGTGGCCTAGATGACGCTTTATCTCTGGGTGAAAGCGGCACACATTATTTTTGTCATCGCTCTGATGGCCGGGCTGCTCATCTATCCGCGCTACAAATTGCACCAATTGAGCTCCAAGCCTGGGGATGAATTGTTCGAGACCATGAAGGCGGCGTCCGATCGGCTCCGCAAGATCATCCTCAACCCGGCAATTATTCTGGTCTGGCTGCTTGGCCTGACCATGCTTTATCTCAATCAGGGCCTGCTCAGTCAGGGCTGGATGCATACCAAGCTTGTGCTGGTTCTGATCCTTAGCGGACTGCATGGCTATTTCATTTCAATCGGCAAGAAAATCGATCGCGGCGATGTCGCGCCGAGCACAAAGACAATGAAGATGCTGAATGAAGTGCCGTTCCTGATCATGATCGCGGTGGTGATCCTCGCGATTGGCAAACCTTTTTAAGGCTTCACAGCCGCGGCCCTTGACCCGAAGGCCGCTTATGCGCATATGCAGATCAAGTCGCCGTCCGGCGCACGGACCCTTTTGCGTCCACACTTTCCCATTTTTGAAAATCTGGAACCCGGCACCCCATGCCTGATACTGCATCCGAAATCGACCTTCCGTCCGAAGTTTATCTGCGTGAACTGAAAGCAAAATCTCCAACCGAGCTGCTGGCTTATGCCGAGATGCTTGAGGTCGAGAACGCGTCTTCATTGCGGACCCAGGACATGCTGTTCGCGATTCTGAAAGAACTGGCCGAACAGGAAGTTCAGATTATCGGCCGCGGCGTGGTCGAGGTTCTGCCCGACGGGTTCGGTTTTCTGCGGTCGCCGGAATCAAATTACCTGGCTGGCCCGGACGATATCTATGTCAGCCCAAAGGTGCTCAAGAAAGCTGGCCTCAAGACCGGGGACACAGTCGAGGGTCCAATTGCTGAACCTGGCGAGAATGAACGCTATTTTGCGCTGACAGATGTAAGCTCAATCAATTTTGAGGACCCAGAGAAAGCGCGTCAGAAAGTCCATTTTGACAACTTGACGCCGCTCTATCCGGAAGAACGCCTGCTGATGGAAAGCCAGGACCCGACCAAAAAGGATCGCTCTGGCCGCGTCATCGATATTGTATCACCGATTGGTAAGGGGCAGCGCGCCCTGATCGTGGCCCCGCCGCGCACCGGTAAGACCGTTCTGCTGCAGAATATCGCCGCGGCGATCGAGGAAAATCATCCTGAATGTTATCTCCTGGTCCTGCTCATCGATGAGCGTCCAGAAGAGGTGACGGACATGAAACGTTCGGTCAAAGGCGAAGTCATTTCTTCCACCTTTGACGAGCCCGCCTCGCGTCATGTTGCGGTCGCTGACATGGTGATCGAGAAGGCCAAACGCCTGGTCGAACATGGCCGCGATGTGGTCATCCTGCTCGACTCGATCACGCGTCTGGGCCGGGCCTACAATACCACGGTGCCAAGTTCAGGTAAGGTCCTGACAGGCGGCGTCGACGCCAATGCGCTGCAACGCCCGAAACGATTCTTCGGCGCTGCGCGGAATGTTGAAGGCGGTGGCTCGCTGACCATTGTCGCGACAGCGCTGATCGATACCGGGTCGCGCATGGACGAAGTTATCTTCGAGGAATTCAAAGGCACCGGTAACTCTGAAATTGTGCTTGATCGCAAGGTTGCCGACAAGCGGACCTTCCCGGCCATCGACATCATGAAGTCGGGGACGCGGAAAGAGGAGTTGATCACCGACAAGGCGCAGCTTCAGAAAATCTATGTCCTGCGCCGCATCCTCAACCCGATGGGCACCTCGGACGCCATCGACTTCCTGCTCGACAAGCTGAAGCAGACGAAGACGAATGATGAATTCTTCGAGGCGATGAAAAACTAGCGATGATGATCCGCCGGGACACGATTTGTGCTCTGGCGAGCGGACTGCCGCCCTCAGCGATTTCGGTCATCCGAGTCTCGGGGCCGGCGACGTCCAATATAATTGCAGCGCGCCTGTCGGTCAGCGATCTGAAACCGCGACATGCAACCCTTGTCGATCTAAAATCCCAATCCGGCACGCGCATCGATTCTGGTCTCGCCGTGTTCATGCCAGGCCCGGCGAGCTATACTGGCGAAGACACGCTGGAAATCTCTTTACATGGCGGCCGGATGATTACCGAGCTGGCGCTGAAATCGATCATCTCCGCTGGCGCGCGCCTGGCCGAGCCGGGGGAATTTACCCGCCGCGCATTCGAGGCTGGCAAGCTCGACCTGACCCGGGCTGAAGCGGTTGCTGATCTGATTGACGCCGAGAGCGAAGCGCAACTGGATCAGGCCCTCAAGCAAATGGATGGCGCGCTTGAAACGCTATATTCCGGGTGGCGCGAAGATCTCACTGAGACACTGGCACTGCTTGAGGCGAGTATTGATTTCCCGGATGAAGAAGATGCGCCGGAACGGGTCGATGCGCCAGCGCGCGTAAAACTTGTATCCCTCAAAGCCGATCTCAAGACGGCGCTAGCCGATGGCAACATTACCGAGAGAATTCGCGACGGGTTCAGAATTGCCATTCTTGGAAAGCCGAATGCAGGCAAGTCCACACTTCTCAACCAGATTGCCAAACGTGAAGCCGCGATTGTCACTGACATACCAGGTACGACCCGCGACGTGGTCGAAGTCAGACTGATCCTTGGCGGTTATCTGGTGTGGATTTCCGATACGGCCGGCTTGCGCGAAACCGAAGATATGGTCGAGGCAGAAGGCGTGCGCCGAGCGCTCAAGGCAGGGGAGGAGTCTGACATCCGGATCTGGCTGCATGACGCGCGCGAACCGTTTCAGTCCGACCAGGTCAAACCGGGTGACCTTGTGGTTTCCAACAAGTCCGACCTGGTCGAACCGGAAAATGTTTCACGTGAAACACTGTCTATTTCGGCCAAAGACGGGCTCGGGATTGATCAGGTCGAAGCGGCAATCATTGCCCGTTTGGGATCGCTGGCGCGGAACGTCACCGCCCCGATGATCACCCGCGCGCGCCATCGCCAGGGTATCGAACGGGGGCTGACCCATTTGCAGTCCGCGCTTGATCATCTCGATAGCGGCATCGGCGCCGAATTTGTCTCTGAAGAAGTCCGCCTGGCCAGCCGCGAACTCGGCACCCTGACCGGACATGTCGATCCGGAGTCGGTTCTGGGCGCTGTCTTTTCTTCCTTCTGTATCGGCAAATAGTCTGTTTCTGGCGGGCTGAATAATATATGAGGCCTGCGAGTGAAGGCGCGAGCGATGCGAGACGATTTGAGATTTGATGTGATTGTGGTCGGCGGTGGCCATGCCGGGTGCGAAGCGGCATCTGCGGCCGCGCGGACAGGCGCCAAGGCGGCATTGATCACGCACAAGATTTCGACCATTGGCGAAATGTCCTGCAATCCAGCGATTGGCGGATTGGGCAAGGGTCATTTGGTCCGCGAGATTGATGCCCTGGATGGCTTGATGGGACGAGTTTCGGATCGTTCCGGCATTCAGTTCCGGATGCTCAATCGATCCAAAGGCCCTGCCGTTTGGGGACCGCGCGCACAGATTGATCGCCAACTCTATCGCGCGGCGATGCAGGACGAGATCCTGAATCATGCAAACCTCACTGTCATTCAGGATGGCGTCGAGGATCTGATTGTCGCCGACGGAAAGCTTGCGGGCGTGATCGGCGCATCAGCGACAGAATATCTCGCCGATGCCGTGGTGATCACCACCGGGACTTTCCTGAAAGGCATCATCCATCGCGGCGCCGAACGGATACCGGCGGGCCGGGTCGGCGAGAAACCCGCCATCGGATTGTCGGATCGACTCTATGCGCTCAATCTGCCGATGGGGCGGTTGAAAACCGGAACGCCGGCGCGCCTGAACGGCAAAACCATCGCTTGGGATCGCCTGGAGAAACAACCTGCCGATGCGGTGCCGATCCCGTTTTCCTATCTCAGTGAGCGGATTGAGGTGCCGCAAATTGCATGTGGGATCACGTTCACCAATCCGGAAACGCATGCGATCATCGCAGAGAATATCGCGCAATCGGCTGTCTATTCCGGCGCGATTGCGGGGCGGGGCCCACGTTATTGTCCGTCAATCGAAGACAAGATCCATCGCTTCGCCGAAAAGACCCGGCACCAGATCTTTCTCGAACCCGAAGGGCTGGAGGATGACACTGTTTATCCGAATGGTATCTCCACCTCCTTGCCGCGCGAGGTCCAGGACGCGTTCATTCGCAAGATTGACGGGCTCGAACAGGTCGAGATCCTCGAATATGGCTACGCCATCGAATATGATTATGTCGATCCGCGCGCCCTCGATTCCGGACTGCAGGTCAAGGCACTGCCTGGATTGTTCCTGGCCGGGCAGATCAATGGTACGACTGGATATGAAGAAGCCGGGGCCCAGGGTTTGGTTGCCGGTCTGAATGCGGTTCGGTTCGGCCGCAGGGAAGCGCATGCGATCTTTGACCGGGCCGAAGCCTATATCGGAGTCTTAATCGACGATCTGGTTACCCGCGGGGTCACAGAGCCCTACCGGATGTTTACGTCCCGCGCCGAGTATCGATTGTCGCTGCGGTCGGACAATGCTGATCAACGCCTCACCGCGCGCGGGATCGATCTCGGCTTGGTCGGAGATGCGCGCGCGCAAATGTTTCACGTGAAACAAGCGGCTTTGCAATCGGGCCGGGATTTGATGCAATCGGTCACGCTCACCCCGAACGAAGCGCAAAAGCTGGGGTGGAAGGTCAATCAGGATGGCCAACGCCGAAGCGCATGGGATTATCTCGCATATCCAAACATTGGCATGTCGGAGATCGAAACCGCGTTTCCCGAAATTGCCGCCCTGGACGCCGCGATCAAGGCTCAGCTCGAGATTGAGGCGATGTATGCCGGTTATATTGAACGGCAAAAGGACGATGTCGAAGCCTTGCGACGGGAAGAGGCTTTGGCCTTGCCGGCGGATCTGGATTATGCCGCGATTGGGGGGCTGACCAATGAAGTGCGCGCGAAACTGGAGCTGATCCGCCCGGCGACTTTGGGCCAGGCGGGCCGGATTGAAGGCATGACTCCTGGCGCACTGACCGCGCTGCTGGCTTATGTCCGGCGCCGGCCAGACCGAAAGCGATCTGCTCATGCGTGACGAGGATGGGTTTGGGCCAGAGGATCTGAAAGACCATGTCGATGTTTCACGTGAAACACTCGACCGGTTGCAGATCATTGTCGCGGAGCTGGATGCCTGGCGGCGCAAGACCAATCTGATTGGGCCGGCGGAATTTGGCCGCGTCTGGCGCCGTCATGTCCTCGATTCAATTCAGCTTCAGCCGCATGTTCCGGTTTCTGGGCACACCATAGATCTGGGATCTAGATCAGGATTTCCGGCCCTGGTCCTGGCCGCCTGTGCCGCAGACCCTGGCGCAAATTTCTCCTTAGTGGAGAGTGTCGGAAAGAAGTGCGCCTTCCTGCGCGCGGCCATTCAGGCGGCGGATTTGCCCGCCAAAGTCATTCAGGGTCGGGTCGAGGCGATTCATCCCATCCAAGCCGATTGTATCACGGCGCGGGCCTTTGCGCCGTTGCCAAAATTAATCGAATATGCCGAGCCCTGGTTCCGACAGGGCGCTTATGGCGTGATTCCGAAGGGTCGACGCTGGCAAGAGGAATTGACGGATGCCTTGGAATCTTGGAGATTCGCCTATGAAGCGATTCCCAGCGTGAGCGGGGATGGGGCTGTTTTGAAAATCTCGGAGGTTTCACGTGTCGAACGCTAACACACGCATACTCGCGATCGCCAATCAGAAAGGCGGTGTCGGGAAGACAACGACCTCAATCAATCTCGGAACTGCGCTGGCCGCGGTCGGCCGAAAGGTTCTGGTGATCGATTTTGATGCGCAGGGAAATGCGTCCACCGGGCTCGGGATTACCCGTCCCGAGCGCCAGCTGACGACCTATGATGTCGTTGTCCACAACGAATTTCTCGGGGATGCGGTCTTGAATACGCTTGTCCCGAGACTCGATATTGTTCCGGGTGATGAAAACCTGGCCGGTGTCGAAACCGAGCTTTCGACCGATCCGCACCGGTCTTACCGGCTGCGCAATGCCTTGCGTAAATATGTCGAGGAAGCCGGCGGTCGTGGTCTGACCGAGTATGACTATATCCTGATTGATTGTCCGCCTTCGCTGTCGGCACTCACCATCAATGCGATGACGGCAGCCGATTCCTTGCTGGTGCCATTGCAATGCGAATTCCTGGCGCTGGAGGGTCTGAGCCAGCTTCTGAAAACCGTAGAGCTGGTGCGCAGCGGTCTCAACCCGGATCTGGATATTCAGGGCGTCGTCCTGACCATGTATGACCGCCGCAACAATCTGTCTGACCAGGTCGCTGATGAGGTCCGCTCTGTGCTTGGCGCGAAAGTGTATAATACCGTGATCCCGCGCAATGTACGCCTGTCCGAGGCGCCAAGTTTCGGCAAGCCGGCTTTGCTTTATGATTATCGCTGCCCAGGCAGTGAGGCTTATATCCGTCTTGCGTCTGAAATGCTTAAGCGCGAACGCGCGCTGCGAGGATAGTCTATGACGCCCCCCGCCAAACAAAGCCGTCTCGGAAAAGGGCTGTCGGCCCTGATTGGGGAAGTGGAAGGCGTCGGTCTGGCGACGCCAGAGGAGACCGCTTCCGCCCCTGCGCCAGGGGCAGGGGGCTCCCCTGTCGACGAATACCAGATCGCGGACATTCGTCCGAACCCGGCCCAGCCGCGGCGGACTTTTTCTGAACAAGAGCTCGACGAACTCGCCGCATCAATCAAACAGCGCGGTGTCTTGCAGGCCATCATCCTGCGCCCGGACCCGGATTCGCCGAACCAATACCAGATCGTTGCCGGTGAACGGCGATGGCGAGCGGCGCAGCGCGCTGGCCTCACCACGATCCCGGCCATTGTCCGGGACATGGATGAGTTGCAGCTTCTGGAAGTCGGCATCATCGAAAACGTTCAGCGCGAAGATCTGAATCCGATCGAGGAAGCCGAAGCCTATGGCGCGCTGATCAAGCGGTTTGGCCGGACGCAGGAAAACCTGGCCGAGAGCGTCGGCAAGTCGCGGGCCCATATCGCCAATACATTGCGCTTGCTCAATCTCGGTGAAACCGCGCGAGAGCATTTGCGCCAGGGCCGGATTTCCGCCGGTCATGCGCGCGCCGCCCTCGGCGCGCCGGATCCGGATCCTGTGGTCGATATGGCGGTGGCCAAGTCGATGTCCGTGCGTGAAGTCGAGGCCCTGGTGAAACGCCTGAAAGATGGCAACGCCCTCGATACGGTCGCCAGCAAGGTCAATGCGATTGACAAGGATGTCGACACTGAGGCGCTGGAAAGCGATCTGGCCCGGGTGCTCGGTCTCAAGGTCGATATCCGCCAAGGGGCGAAAGGCGGCGAGCTTCGGATCAAATATGGCGATCTCGAACAATTGGACGAATTGTGCCGACGCCTGACAGCGAAACGGTCGTAAATACCTGTAATTGTTTACGATTTAATTCATCCCGCATGTTGCCCAGGATGCGAATCCGGGCCGCCCTGCGGGCTTGTCGTCGAGTGACGTATTCACCATCTTGAAAATTCGCCTAGGCTGACGGACGCCAATGTGACGCAGATGTGGAGGATCGATCATGGCCGACACGCAGTATCAAGGAGCCAATACGCTCGAGCGACCGGTACTGTCCTATCGCGAGCCTTCTTATCCGGGATACTTGAAGCGCGGTGAGCCGGTGCCGCCGGCGAGCGCGCTTGATCTTGACACCATTGATCTCGCAGATGTCGAGATCTGGCGTCAGAACAAGATGTGGGATCGGTTTGAGCGGCTGCGAAAAGAGGATCCGGTTCATTATACACCGGACAGTTTCTTCGGGCCGTATTGGTCGATCACCCGGCATCGCGACATTGTTGCGATTGATTCTGATCACACGCGTTTCTCGTCTGATTCTTCCCAGGGCGGGATCACGCTCAGCAATATGACCGAGAGTATTGTCGGCCGCAGCTTCATTACCGCCGATGAACCTGAACATTCCGCGCAAAGAAAAACCGCGCAGCCGGCGGTCGCCCCGACAGCGCTGAAAACCTATGAGCCGCTCATTCGCCGACGCACTCAGGCTGTGCTTGATGCATTGCCGGTCGGTGAGCCGTTTGACTGGGTCGACACGGTTTCGATCGAATTGACCGCGATGATGCTCGCAACCTTGTTCAATTATCCCCAAGAACGCCGCCGGGAGCTTACCCGCTGGTCAGATGTCACGACCAATCCCAGCGATCCGGACATTTGTCCTGGCGGTATGGACCAATGGCGGGCGGAACTGACGCAATGTGCACAAGTATTCTGGGAGATTTTCCAGGGGCGCAAGAATGCCGAACCGGCCGGCGACCTGATGAGTCTGCTCGCGCATGGCGAGGCGACCGCGAATATGGATCCGCGCGAAATGCTCGGCAATGTCATCCTGCTCATTGTCGGCGGCAATGATACGACTCGCAACTCGATGTCCGGCAGCGTCTATGGGCTGAACAAGTTTGCGGGCCAATATGCCAAGCTGAAAGCCGATCACAGCCTGATCCCGAACATGGTCTCGGAAGTCATCCGTTGGCAGACCCCGCTGGCCTATATGCGCCGCACTGCGCTTGAAGATGTCGAGATGCATGGAAAGCTGATCCGCAAAGGTGACAAAGTGGCGATGTGGTATGTCTCGGGAAATCGCGATGAGAGCTTTTGGGACGAGGATCCGAACCAATTGATCATTGATCGCAAACAGGCCCGGAACCATGTCTCCTTCGGCTTTGGCATCCATCGCTGCGTCGGAAACCGTCTAGCTGAGTTGCAATTGCGAATTCTGTGGGAAGAGATTCTGGCCAGGTTCGAGCATGTGGAACTGCTTGATGAACCCAGCCGGGTCTCGAGCAGCTTTGTGAAGGGCTATTCCTGGATGCCTGTGGTCTGTCATCCGAAATAGAGGCTTGGATGCAAAACCCGACCGGCGAAGACTGTACGGCTTTTGCCGGGGCTGATATGAAGGGCCATGCATCGCGATCCGATCATTCCTCTGGCTGAACATGTCCTGCGCGACTGGCTGACCGGGCATAGCTGAGTCCTCTTTTGAATTCCCAGGACATTCAAAAGAGAGAAAGATGATGAACCGAAAAGAATACCTCGAAATGATGCGTGGAGCTGGCAAGCTCGACTATGAAATCTATTTGAACACCGAGCGGCTCCTGGATTGCCAGAAAGAGCCAGAGGATTTGTGCAATCCCGACGAACTGCAATTCATGATCGTCCACCAGGTCGAGGAATTGTGGATGAAATTGATGGGCACGACTCTGCTCGACATCAATGATGAGATGCGCGCCCGGCGCACCCTGAAAGCGCTGACCCTGTTTCGCCGGGTGCACATTTGCCAGGAAATGATGACCACTCAGCTGGCCTTGCTAGAGACCATGTCGCCGAAGGATTATCAGCAAGTCCGGCTGCTGCTCGGCAATGGCAGCGGTCAGGAAAGCCCCGGGTTTCGCGTGCTGCTGAAAATGCCTGCCGATCTCTGGTCCACCTTTACAGAAGTCTATCTGGAGGGGGGGCAGCGGACGCTGGAGCAGATCTATGACAGCGAATATTCGCATGATGAGGCTTATATGATGGCCGAGGCGCTGGCTGAGTTTGACGAACAGTTTCAGAAATTCCGCCATGCTCACATGCAGCTGATCTATCGCTCCATCGGGGTCGCGGCGAACTCGCTCAAGGGTCGACCGGTTGAAATCCTGAAGACCGGCATGCGACAGAAATTCTTCCCCGATCTGTGGAGCGTGCGCGCCGACATGACCGATCGCTGGGGCGCTTCGTATGGCGTCAAGCGCGACAAGCTCGAGCCAAAGACGGATGCGTGAACACTTTCACGTTCCAGACAATTATTTCCTGTCGCACTCGGTCGGGTGCCTGCCCAAAACCGCGCCGGACCAGTTGCGGCAGGATTATTTCGACCCCTGGAAGCGCGCTGGCGGGGAGGCCTGGCCAGGCTGGCTGGATGTGCTCGAGACATTTCGGGCGCGGCTCGGCGGCTTGCTTGGCAGTCCGGCTCGCAATCTCTGCCCGCAGGCGAATGTTTCAAGCGGCCTGACCAAGCTGCTTTATGCCTTGCCGGACCCGGCTGACAAGACCACCATCCTTTGCTCGGCCGAGGATTTTCCAACCATCGGTTTTGTTCTCAAACAAGCCGAGCGGATGGGCTGGCGGGTCCGTTTCATGGACGGCGATGTCACCGACATGACGGCCTGGTCTGAGGCCTGGGATGACAGTGTCGGGCTGATCCATATCACTCATGCCTTCTCGAATACGTCAAAACTCGCGCCGGTGGCCGAGCTTTGCGCCCTTGCCCGGGACCGCGGCGCCATCAGCGTGGTTGATGTTGCCCAATCGGCCGGCGCAATCCCGGTCGCACTCGATCGCTGGCGGCCGGATTTTGCCCTCGGCACCGGGGTGAAATTTCTTTGCTTTGGCCCGGGCGCCTGCTTTCTCTACGCCTCGGACGAGATGATCGAGACTTGCCGGCCACTTGATGTTGGCTGGTTCTCGCATGAGCAGCCATTCGAGATGGACATCCATGACTTTCGCTATGCGGACTCAGCCATGCGCTTTTTCGGCGGCACACCTTCGCCGGCGCCATTTGTGCTCGCGAATGCGGCGCTGGCGCTGTGGCAAGACCTGGGCACCGCGCACGTGCAGGCGCGGATTCAGCAGCACCTGGACCAGCTTTGTGAAGGGGTTGCAGACGGGATATTGGTATCGCCGCGTGATGCGCGGGCTAGAGGTGGAACATTTGTCATTAACCCGCAGGACCGCGATGCGGTCAAACGGGCCTGCGCAGCAAATGAGATTCAGTGCGATGAACGAAAAGAGGGGTTTCGTTTTTCAGTGCATGGCTACACGCAGAGCAGCGAAATTGCGCACCTACTGACAGCGCTTGTGGACGCATAAATGTCGGTCGTCATTTAGAAAAGTTGGAGCGGGTACACGGAATCGAACCGAGCTACACAGCTTGGAAGGCTGGTGCATTACCACTATGCTATACCCGCTCACGGGCGCGACGCCCTTAAGATGGGCTGGTCTCGGCAATTGTGCAAGTGGTGGAGGGGACTGGATTCGAACCAGTGTACGCAAAGCGGCCAGATTTACAGTCTGGTGGATTTAACCACTCTCCCACCCCTCCGAAGGGTCTTGCACAACGCCATTTGACGTCGCTCATTCCGACCGTCAGAAGGGGGGCTGAGCCCCACTGCCTTTCAACCGGAAACCGGCCTTATAATGAGCAAGCCCCGCCCGCGCAACCGTCCTAATTCACACAGACGAAAAATGTCTGGTCGCCCGCATGGCAGCGGTGAAAACTGGCTTTGGGGTGGGCATGCGGTCAGCGCCGCTCTGGCCAATCCGAAGCGTAAACTCAAACGCCTGGTCGGCACCCGAAACGGCCTCGACCGGCTTGCCATGCCTGTCGCCCGGGCGGAGGTGCTGGCGCCGGGCGCGATCGATGCTTTATTGCCGCGCGACGCGGTTCATCAAGGGCTCGCGGCGCAGTTCGACGCGCTCGAACCTGTACATCTGGACGAGATAATCGCGGCCGGGACACAGCGCGTAGCGGTGCTCGATCAGGTCAGCGATCCGCATAATCTCGGTGCGATTTTTCGCTCGGCTGCGGCATTTGGCTTCGGCGCGGTGATCCTGCAAACCCGCAACGCCCCAGCAATCACGGGTATCGTGGCGAAATCAGCGGTTGGCGCAATCGAAACCGTACAGGAGTGCAGGGTGGTTAATATTTCCCGCGCGCTCGAGGCCTTGAACACGGCAGGTTATCACACAGTCGGGCTGGCCGGGGGCGGCGAGGCGACGATTGAGGCAGCGGTGTCGGGGGCCGGCAAGCTCGCCATCGTGCTTGGCGCTGAAGGGCCGGGTCTGCGCCCAGGCGTCGCCAAGACCTGCGCCGAACTTGCCCGCATTCCGATCGCGGCCGAGATGGAAAGCCTGAATGTATCCAATGCGGCAGCGATCGCCTTTTATGCAGCGGGACAGCGCGCGTCGTCAGCAGATAAGGATTGTTCCTGATTGCCTCGCGCGGCCAGATCGGCTGTCTGCGAGCTAAACAAGGGAGCGGTTATGGGCAACCTCATATTCGATCCTCTGGCCATCGCGGCGCTGGTGGGCTTTGGGATCCTGGTACTGATTTCGGTCGGCATTTTTGTCTGGTTGATGCGCAAGGCTGGCAAGGCGTCGGGTGAGCGCTAGCTGAGGCGATCCTGCACGGCGGCGGCCATGAGCGGCCCCAAACGCTTCCCTTCCAGGGGATAGAGATAGGGCTCGATCAGTTCGAGCTCCATCAACAGCAGCTGCCCATCTGCGCC
This sequence comes from Henriciella sp., assembly GCA_965212615.1. Taxonomy (GTDB): domain Bacteria; phylum Pseudomonadota; class Alphaproteobacteria; order Caulobacterales; family Hyphomonadaceae; genus Henriciella. The sequence continues at coordinate 2,368,462 of OZ243114.1, read as the reverse complement.
GCGCAACATGTCGACCCGGGCATAAAGCGGCACGTCATCCAGCGCTTTGAGGATTTTAGCTGCGGCGTGCAGGTCCGCCTCGCTCGGCGTGATCGCGGTTTCAGTGCCGCCATAAGTGGACTGAATGCGATAATCGCCGGCTTTCGCCTGCTTCAACAGCGCATGCGAGAAGGCACCATTGATGAAGATGAAGCTGTACTCGCCTTCTTCCTGGATCCGGGACAGGAAGGGCTGCACCATCATTGGATGCGGCATGTCTGGACAGACGGCGTCTGGCGACAGGCGAAACTGTCCATCCGCCCCGGCGCCGACCTGTCGCTTGAACACCAGATCATCGCTGCCCAGGGTCTCGAACGCTGCTGCAAATGCCGCCTCATCTACCTGGTCGATCCACAAGGTCGGGATCAGGCGCGCGCCTTTTTCGGCGAGGGATTTAAGATAGCCTTTATGACTGTTCCAGCGCACCAGCGCGGCGGAGTTGAACAGCGGCGTGACCTGTTCGATGCGATCCAGCGTCTGCAGGAAATGCTGGGCATAATCCCAATAATCCCAGGTCGTCCCGATCAACGCGGCGCCATAATCCGACCAGTCCTGGCTGGCATCGGCCCAGTCAACATCGATCACCTCCATGCCGCGCTCGGCAAACGGGCCGCGCAAGGCCTCCATCATCCGGTCATGTTCAAAGGCATCGGATCGACGCTCTGGTGACCCAGGCAAAGTGACGCTGGAAGCGAGATAGGCAATCTTGATCATGACCCCGCCATAACTGGCCATAATGGTTGCGTCCAGCACCTACATCTGGCACAGCGCAGCGGTAGTTTGCACAGGGACAAAACTCAATGACGGCAGCGCTTTACGACGTGGTGGGCCTAGGCAATGCGATTGTCGATGTGATCTCCAAACAGGATGACGATTTCCTTGCCCGATGGGGCATCAACAAGGATGCGATGAACCTGATTGAAGAGGATCGCGCTGATCTGCTGACTGAGGCCTCGGTCGATGCGCTGGAAACCTCTGGCGGCTCAGGCGCCAACACGATTGCCGGAATTGCCAGCTTTGGCGGCAAGGCTGCCTATATTGGCAAGGTCGCCGACGACCGGCTCGGTCGAGTGTTCAAAGCCGACATGGAAAATGTCGGTGTGCCATTCCCGACCCCGCCGCTGACCGAAGGCCCGGCCACGGCTCGCTCGATCATCTTCGTCACCCCTGATGGCAAGCGCAGTATGAACACGTTTCTAGGCGCCTCGGTGGAATTCTCGCCCAGCGATGTCGACCGCACGACAGTCGAGACGGGCGGCATTCTCTACCTGGAAGGCTATCTGTTCGACAAGGAAGCGGCCAAGGCGGCCTTCGTGCATGCGGCTGAAATCGCGCATGCCGCGGGCCGCAAAGTGTCACTCACCCTGTCTGACAGTTTCTGCGTTGACCGCCACCGCGACAGTTTCCGACAGCTAATCCGGACCCAGGTCGATATCCTGTTCGCGAATGAAGAAGAATTGCTCAGCCTTTATGAAACCCGCGACTTTGACGCAGCCGTCGGGCAGTTGCAGACCGAGACCGGGTTCGCCGCGGTCACACGCGGCGAAAAAGGATCCGTGGTGATCGGAGATGGTGATCCGATTGTGGTCCCGGCCGAGCCTGTGAGCCAGGTCGTGGATACGACAGGGGCCGGCGACCAGTATGCCGCCGGCTTCCTGTTCGGGATTTCACGCGGACTGCCGCTTGCCACTTGCGCACATCTCGGCCACATCGCTGCCGCCGAGGTGATTTCGCATTATGGACCGCGTCCGGAAGTGTCGCTGCAAGACCTGGCCAAGGCCGCGGGCATCGACGCTTAGGCGTTCAGCGCCTCTTCCGCATAATCCAGTCGGTCATGGCCGAAGAACATCTGGTCGCCGACAAAGAAAGTCGGCGCGCCGAAGGCGCCGCGGGCCACAGCTTCTTCGGTATTGGCGCGCAGCATGGCCTTGGTTTCAGGATCATTGCCGAGCGCCCATAGGTGGTCTGCGTCAAATCCTTCGGCGCCGAAGGCTTGTTTGAACTCGGCCTCGTCGCCTGTATTGACGCCGCCATCGGTTCGGCCCCAGACGTGTTTGAAGCCAGCATTCATCAGTTTGATCTGCTGTTCCTGATCATCTTCCAGACGGATCGTGGCGCCGGTGAGCGGACGCGTGTTCATCAATGGAAAATGCTTGTTGGAGAAGATCTGGATGCCATAGCGTTTGCAGCACCGGGCCATGTCCTGCTGCATGTATTTGCCTTTTGCGGGCACCATGCCGGGGGGCTGGTTGCCGGTCGCCTTCATCACCCCGCCAAGAAACATCGGCCGGATCTTTAATTCTGCGCCAGTCCGCTCTATGACTCCCGGCACAACAGCCCATCCTAGAAATGAAGTCGGGCTCATATAGTCGAAGAAGAATTCAAGGGTCTTGGCCATGGGGCACTCTCCAGCATCTGTGGCCGCGAAATCAGGCCAATAAAGTTCTTATTTGGAACTTAGTGCAAATCAGGTTAGACTGGCAAGTATGAAGTGGACAGATTTAGACGATAATTGGTGCCCGGTTGCCCGCACGCTGTCTTTGGTCGGCGATCGCTGGACCTTGCTCATTCTGCGCGACTGTTTTCTCGGCCTGTCGCGCTTTGATCAGTTTGCCGACAGCACCGGTGCGACGCGGCACATTGTGTCTGACCGGCTAAAGCGCCTGGTCGAAGCGGGCATTCTGGAAAAGTCGGCTTATTCAGACCGGCCCAAGCGTTATGAATATGTGTTGACCGAGAAAGGCCAGGAATTTGCCCCGGCGCTGATCGCGTTCAAGGACTGGGGCAAGAAACACTTGCCGGTGCGCCGGCCAAGCCAGGCCTGAGGCAGATCAATCTTCGTCGGGATCCAGGTCCCGTGCGACTTCTGCGCGCCGGAACACGGCATTCATGTCGGCGGCTTCATCATAAGAAAGATCTGCGATGAAATGCAGCTGTGGTGTGAACTTCATCTCGATCTCGCGCCCGAGCCGTCCGCGCAGGAATCCAGCAGCGCGGTTCAAGGCCGCGGCAATCGCTTCCATCTCTTGCTTGCCGGATTTGCCGAGCGCCGAGCAGAATATGTTTGCATGCCGCAAATCCGGCGATGAGCGGACTTCCCCGATCGTGATTGCAACACCTTGCAATGCTGGATCACGAAACTCTTCACGGGCCAGGATTTCGACCAGCGCATGACGCACAAGTTCGCCGGCGCGCAATTGGCGTTGAGACGGCGCGTGGGCACTCAGGTTGGATTTGCGGTTTCGGGCCATGTCCCCTTACTGCCCTGCCCGAGCCGTCTCATAAAGATCTCACACGCAGTTTTTTCGCCAAACCAGTCATGCGGCAGCATCAATGGGTCGGCGCCATCGATCAAGACCAGCGTGTAACTGCGTTTGGAGATGATCTCGCTAATGGCTTCCCAATCGATTCGGGTTTCGACCAGGTCACGGCGAATGATGAGCTGCTCATCCTCAAGCCGAACTTCGGTCGTCTGATCCATTTCGGCGGCGCGGCCATGTTGATGGCGATAAGCCCAGCGCATGAAAATGAGATACCAGGCAATGCCCGCCATACAGGCGAAGATCGCCGAAATCATGATCGTCCAATAAGACGAGAAATTGACATGAGACAGCGCGCCTTCGGACACCAGCGCCATACTGGCGCCGATAATCGGCGCTGTAACACCAGCATAATAGAGCGTCGTCGGGCCGACCGTGCCGGTCCGGATCGCCTTGGTCATGCGGCGGGCATCACGCTGACTGAGCGAGCCCTTGATTGAAAAGTTTTGTCCCATTGCCTCCAGCGCTAACGCAAAGAGTTTGGAAATTCGAAAACCCAATCGGTAAAAATGAAAAGACCGCGCCTTTTTGCGCGGTCTTCCAGATCTTGATTTGTGGTGTGCCTAGTCCAGCGAGCGGGCAATCATTTCGATCTCGAAACACTCGATCCGGTCGCCTTCGCGAATGTCTTCATATTTCTCGAATGCCATGCCGCATTCCATCCCGTTGGTGACTTCCGGAACCTCGTCCTTGAAGCGTTTCAGGGTTTTCAGCATGCCTTCATGGATAACCACATCATCGCGCAGCAGGCGCACACCGCAGCCGCGCTTGACCACGCCTTCGGTCACCTTACAGCCAGCAACCTTGCCGACTTTAGTGATGTTGAAGACTTCGAGAATATCAGCATAGCCGATGAAGGTCTCTTTCTTCTCTGGCTCCAGCATGCCGGACAGCGAGGCTTTCACGTCATCGATCAGCTCATAGATGATCGAGTAATAGCGAATCTCGACGCCTTCCTTCTCTGCCAGTTCACGTGCCTGTTTATTGGCCCGGACATTGAAGGCAAAGACCGGTGCCCCGGAGGACTGGGCCAGCAGGATATCGCTCTCGGAAATACCACCGGCGGCGCCGAACACGACATTGGCGCGAACTTCGTCGGTTGAGAGTTTTTCCAGCGATTGGGTGATGGCTTCGACGGATCCTTGCACATCGCCTTTCAGGACGATTGGCAGATCCTTGGTGTCGGCCGAGCCATCCTTCAGGCTGGTCATGAATTGTTCCAGCGACGCGCGCTGTGTGGCGACGCCCTGTTTCTGACGCTTCATGCGCTGGCGATAATCGGTGATCTCCCGCGCCCGCGCTTCGTTCTCGACCACGTTAAAGGCATCGCCCGGCTCCGGCGTCCCGTCGAGTCCGAGGATCTCGGCCGGCATCGAAGGCAGCGCCTCTTTCATTTGCTGATTGCGCTCATTGACCAAGGCGCGAACCTTGCCCCATTGCGCCCCGGCAACGACAATGTCGCCGCGCTTCAGCGTGCCGCGCTTGACCAGAACGGTGGCCACCGGGCCGCGCCCTTTATCGAGCTGTGACTCGACCACGATGCCGTCAGCTTCGCGTTTCGGATTGGCTTTCAGTTCCAGCAATTCTGCTTGCAGCGTAATCGCTTCGGTGAGGTCATCCAGGCCGGTTCTCTTCAACGCCGAGACTTCGATGGATTGAACATCGCCGCCCATGGCTTCGACCTGAATGTCATGCTGCAGCAGGTCTGTCAGCACGCGGTTCGGATCGGAATCCTGCAGGTCGACCTTATTGACCGCCACGATGATCGGCACTTCCGCCGCCTTGGCGTGTTTGATCGCTTCAATCGTCTGCGGCATGACCGAGTCATTCGCAGCCACGACCAGGATGACGATGTCAGTGACATTCGCGCCGCGGGCCCGCATGGCCGAGAATGCCGCGTGGCCGGGTGTGTCGAGGAAGCTGATCTTGTCGCCAGATTTCAGCTGAACCTGATAGGCCCCGATATGCTGGGTGATGCCGCCGGCTTCGCCTGAGACGACATCGGTTGAGCGCAACGCGTCAAGCAATGAGGTCTTACCATGGTCAACATGGCCCATAATCGTCACGATCGGGGGACGGCCTTCGAGATCTTTAGGATCATCCTCAACGCCTTCCAGGCCGATTTCGACATCGGCTTCTGACACGCGCTTGACCGTGTGGCCAAATTCTTCAGCGATGAGTTCGGCCGTATCTGCATCGATGATGTCATTGCCGCGCAGCATTTCGCCTTGCTGCATCATGAATTTCACCACGTCAGCGACGCGTTCATTCATCCGGCCGGCAAGATCCTGCAGGGTGATGGTCTCTGGCAGGGTCACTTCGACCGAGACCTTTTCGCTCTGATCATTGCCCATGCGGCGTTCGCGTTCGCGCTCGCGGGCGCGTTTCACCGAGGCGAGGGAGCGTTGGCGATCGCCATCATCGCCAAGTGCAGAGGCAATGGTCAGCTTGCCGCGACGCCGTTTGGTGTCGCCGCCACGACCGCCGCGTCCGCCGCCCTGATCCCGCCGTCCGCGATCATCGCGATCATTGCGGCCACCTTTGCGACGTCCGCCTGTCGAACTGGCTGCTGCTTCAAGATCCGCCTGGCTTGGCGCAGCATCGCGTTTCTTGCCGCGATCAGCGCGGGCGGCCTTGGCTTCTTCATCAGCCTTTTTCTTGGCTTCAGCTTCCGCCTTTTTGCGTTCAGCCTCTTCGGTCTTGCGACGTGCTTCGGCTTCTTCGCGTTCTTTTTCTTTTTGCTTCTGAGCGGCCTGTTTCTCGGCCAGCGCCTTGGTGCGGGCGTTTTGCTTTTCCTGCTCGGCCTTGCGCGACTCTTCGGCCTTCTTGCGCTGCAACAGCACTTTCTGGCGCTGGATCAACTCTTCTTCAGTGATCCCGAGCTTTGCCGCCGCTGCGGCGAGCTTGGATTGCGGCTTGCCAGCTGGCGGGGCTTTCTTGCCGCCGGTTGGTGATTTGGCAGTACCAGGCTTGGTTTGCGCCCCAACCGTGCGGCGCTTCTTGGTTTCGACAACCACCTGTTTCGAACGGCCATGGCTGAAGGTCTGCTTCACGGTGCCGGATCCTGATCCGCGTGAAACAGTGAGTGGCTTGCGTCCGCCAGTTGAACCTTTGTCTTTCGTGTCGCTCATGCGTACCCTGGTGTTTAACCTTTCATTCGAGGCGAAAAGCGCCGCCCCTCCTATAATTCTTTGTGCCTGCCGGAGAACCAGCCTGTCTCGGGCGCGTCGCGGAATCCTGTCAGCCGCCGATAGGCGACTGAGAAGGCATCCGCAAGAGAACCGTATTCGAGCAGCGCATGTACCACATGCTGCCGCCCAAAGGCTATGCCCAATTCAGCGGACGACAATGCGCCCGCGACTTCGACGTCTTCATATATCGCCTTGGCAAGAAAATGAACCTTGTTACGGCCATCTTCTGCACCATCGCTCGCTTCCAGCAACAAGCCAGGCTCTTGTTTGCGGATATAGTCGCGCACCTGGTCAAATCCAAGCACTGCGACACCGCTCTTTTTCGCCATGCCCAGCAGGCCGATACAGCGCTGCAAGAGCTGGCGTTCAACCTCATCGGCCAAGCCGTCCATCGGACGGGATTTGGCTTTGAAGGCTCTGGAAAACACATCCGAGGCCAGCCCGGTCTCCAGCGTCGCACGATTAGCGCTGATCCAGGCACCGCGGCCAGGCAGCTTGCCGAATCCATCCGGCACGACGATCCCGTCCGGACTGCGGACAAAGCGAATCAACGCGTCGGGCGCCAGGCGCTCGCGCGTCACCGCACACTGGCGAACCTTGTCACCAGCGCGCGAGTGCTGAGGCGCCTCTAGGCGCTTGTCGCTATCATTGAGGCTCTGCGGCTTCATCGCCGCCCTCCATGAGAAGTTCCTCGTCGAGATCGAGGCCTTCCAGTTCTGCCAGGATGTCTTCATCGCTGACATCCAGGGATTCTTCGACGGCTGCTTCGGTGGTGTCACCCGACTTGCCAAGCTCGCCAAGCGCCAGCAGAGCGCGTTCTTCTTCGGTCAGGTCCTGCGGCTCTTCACCGGCCGCCGCGGCGGCCATTTCAGCTTCCAGCTGTTCCAGCGCTTCCGGTTCGACCCAGCCGGCAATGACGCGGGCTTTCATGATGAAGAGCTGGGCGTCATCCTTGCGCATTTCGCCCTTCTTCAGGATGCCTTCCTGCCAGACAGGCTTGCCTTCCTTATTGTTTTCACGCCAGCCAGTGAGATCGTCAGGCACCAGGCCAGCAACGTCTTCGACGGTCTTCACCTCGTTCTCGCCAAGCTTGACAGCAAAGCCTGGCGACATGCCGTCCAGTTCCATGACCGCATCTTCGACCCCGAGCTCGAGGCGCTTGGCATCTTGTTCGGCCGCGAGTTTCTCCAGATATTCGCGGGCGCGTTCCTGGATCTCGGCAGCGACTTCTTCGTCAAAGCCTTCGACCTGCATGAACTCTTCCGGCGCGATATAGGCAATGTCCTCAACTTCGCTGAAGCCTTCAGAGGCCAGCAGCTGGGCCAGGGTTTCATCAGCATCAAGCGCCGTCATGAACAGTTCGGTGCGGCGTTGGAAGTCGATCTGGTAGCGTTCAGAATCATCACTCTCGGTGACAAGATCGATCTGCCAGCCAGTCAGCTGCGAAGCGAGACGGACATTCTGACCGCGGCGGCCAATGGCCAGCGGGAATTGATCATCTGCGACAACGACTTCAACCCGGTGCTCGTCTTCATCCAGCACCACTTTCGAAACTTCAGCCGGTTGCAGCGCGTTCACGATGAAGGTCGCATCATCATAATTCCATGGGATGATGTCGATTTTCTCGCCAGACAGTTCGCCGACCACGGCCTGCACACGGGCGCCCCGCATACCGACACAGGCGCCAACCGGATCAATTGAACTATCGTTCGAGATCACCCCGATCTTGGCGCGCGAGCCCGGGTCACGGGCACAGGAGCGAATTTCGATCACGCCTTCATAGACTTCCGGAACCTCGGCGGCGAACAGCTTGACCATGAAGTCAGGGTGGGCGCGCGACAGGAAGATTTGCGGGCCTTTGATCTCGCGGCTGACCTTATAGAGATAGGCGCGGACGCGATCATTCGGCTGGAAGTTCTCGCGCGGGATGCCATCATTGCGGCGAATAATGCCTTCGGCGCGGCCGAGATCGACGATCACGTGGCCATACTCGACCCGCTTGACGATACCATTGATGATTTCGCCTTCGCGATCCTTGTATTCGTCATACTGGCGCTGCCGCTCTGCATCGCGCACTTTCTGCATGATCACCTGTTTGGCGGTCTGTGCGGCGACACGGCCGAAATCGAATGGCGGCAGCTCTTCCTTGATCTCATCGCCGAGCTCGAGGCTGGCATCAATCTTCTTGGCGTCCTTCAGCGTGATTTGCTGCGCTGCGTCTTCCATTTCCTCTTCGGTCACGACGGTCTGTACCCGCCACAGGCTCTGCTCGCCGGTCTCGTGATCAATGACAGCGCGAATATCATGCTCTTGCCCGTATCGGGACTTGGCCGCCTTCTCGATCGCTTCCTGCATCGCCTCGATGACGATGGCGCGGTCGATGGCTTTTTCCTCAGCGACCGCTTTCGCGATCTGCATGATTTCCAGCCGGTTTGCGGAAACGCCAACATTAGACATGGCTTCAGGCTCCACTCTCTTGGTTGTCTTCTATTGTATCAGTTTCGGCTTCATCCGTCTCGAAGCCTTCAAAGTCTTCATCGCCCGGTTGCGGCGGCAGCGTGCCAGCATCCGTCGCGGCGTCGATCAGTTCATCGGTGAGCACCAGGCTCGCCTTGCTCATCTCGTGGACCTGCGCCACCAGCTCGCTGTCATCATCCAGCAAGATGGCGACGCCATGTTCATCTTCGCGCTGGATCATGCCCTGAAACCGGCGGCGACCTTCCAGCGGCATGGTCAACTCGACTTTCGCCAGATGCCCGGCCCAGCGACCAAAATCACCGACCCGGGTCAGTGGCCGGTCAATGCCCGGGGTCGAGACTTCGAGGCGATAGGCCTCTGAGATCGGATCTTCAGCTTCCAATACGGGCGACAGATTGCGTGAGAATGTGGCGCAGTCTTCGACATCGGTCGCGGCGCCGCCTGCTTTCTCGATCATGATCTGCAGCAGAGGCCGCTTGCCGCCCATGATGCGAATGCGCACAACCTCCAGGCCCAGCTCGCTGGCAAGCGGCTCGGCCATGGCAAAGATACGTTCTTCCTGTGGACTGATCGTGATCAAGGTGCGGGCTTTCAGACAAAGAAAAGCGGCGGCCCCGTTCCCGGAACCGCCGCCGATATGTTTCGACTTGGCGCCTAGATAGAGCTCAGAGGGCGATTTGTCCAGAGCGGATGTGTGGGATCATGATCCCGGTTCCGCAATATGACAATGACACGCCGTCTTGCGCTTTGCCCAACCTGGTCTGGACAATCCAGCACAGGCAGTCGCGATTGGAGATCGCGCGCATCCGCGCCTGATAAATGCGATCAGAGCAGTTTCAGGTCGACCGCAGAGGTCTTGCCCCGGCGCTCATCATGATAGAGTTCATACTCGATCGGTTGATCATCCTGCAGCCCTTGCAGGCCTGACTTTTCGACCGCTGAGATGTGCACAAACACATCCTTGCCGCCTTCGTCGGGGACGATGAATCCAAATCCTTTTGTGGCGTTGAACCACTTCACTTTTCCGGTGGCCATTGCTGAGCCCTTTGCCGTTGCGCCGCGCCGACCCTGCACCGTGCAGGAGGTCGCGAGGTCGATTACGGAGAGGTAGGGACATTCATGAACCGCCGGTCTGGCGGGGTCTTCTCATTACAGACCGGCCGTATTCGATGCAGCGAGCAGGCGCATATTCTGAAGGCGCGGTCAAGCAAAACCGGATCAGCGGAGCTGGAAAACCAGCGGCTGCACAATCGATGACCGATTCAAACGGCAAGATCGGTTCACCTCTCGCGGCCGATCCGGCTTGAATCGCCACTTCTCCACAGTACGCAGCGCTTCTTCATTAAATGCAGCAATCGGCACCGAGGCCAAGACAACCGGGTTTTGGACCTCGCCTTGATCATCGAGGTCGAATTCCAGGATCACGGCGCCGTAAAGATCGCGCATCGCCTGCACCTTTGGGAACCGAATGGCGGGCCTCTGAATCATGCGTCCGGTGCAAAAGGCCAGGCCATTCTCATCCAGCGAGCGCGCCGCGAGCGCTTTTCGCGCTGCAAGGTCGGAGCCGTAAAGCGCCAGCACAGCTTGAATCTCCTCGTCCGACGGATGGGCGTCATGCTCGCTTTCGAAATAAGCCTGCATCGCCATGCCCCACGCATCGGCTTTCCATTTCAGGGCTGTCGCCCAGGCTGGTTGCTCACCAATATGCGTTCGATAGGCGCGGGCCTGGCCCTCGACATGCGCCATTTCGATCATCGCTGCCGGGGCCCGTTCATGATTGAACCGGGCAAGCGCCTGCAGGAACCGCGCCTCCAGATACGGCTTGGGAATGATCTCGGCCGCCGGTTCAAGATGCTCGGCCGCAGCGGTGGCTGCGTTTAGCAGGGTCTCGTGATTTTGCTGATCCCGCTCATAAGCCAGTAATCCGACATAGGCGCTGACAGATTGAACACTGGGCGGTCCGGAATACTCAGCAAGTCGCGCAAACAGGCGATCGCGGGCTTGCGGCGAGGGCGAAGCAATCAGGGTTTCGCTGGCCTGGGCAATTTCCGTGATTGACGTCTGGGCCTGCGCTGCATGGCCTAGCAGCGCGGTCGTCCAGAATAGAATCAGACTGATCAGACTCCGCATGGGTGACTCCTTTCCTGCCACGATACGCAGGGCTGGGCGAACCGGTCAATCTGCATCAGGCGGCGATGATGAAGTCGTAATAAACCGGCTCGATATCACCGAGTTTCTTCATCTGGTAACGGGTCTGGATATGGTCTTGCGGGGCCACACGCCAATCATCAGCGGACCGGGCTGTCCAGGTATAGGCCGGGTGAGCCAGGAAACGATCAAGCGCTTCATCGGCATATGACCGCACATCCGTGGCGAAGCGCACCCGCCCGCCGGGCTTGATGATGCGGGCGAGGGCATCGAGGAAATCAGGTTGGATGATGCGGCGTTTCTGGTGCCGGGCTTTCGGCCACGGGTCAGGGAACAGAATGAAGGCGCGGTCGATGCTGTTCTCGGCCAGTCCGTCGACCAGCTCGCGTGCATCTTCCGGCCAGATCCGGACATTGGACAGGGCATCATCCTCAATCTGGCCGAGCAGCTTCGCGATACCTTCGAAGAAAACCTCGCTCGCCAACAGCCCGACTCCAGGATTCGCGGCGGCCTGGCCGCTGACATGTTCGCCGCCGCCAAAGCCGATCTCGAGCCAGATTTCGGCGGCGGTCTCGAATAAGGTGTCTGGGTCAAGCTGCGACTCGCCAGCGAGCGGAACGCTGATCTTCGGAAGCAATTCGTGCATAAGCGCGCGCTGGCGTCCGGACAGGGGGCGCCCGCCTCGACGACCAAACGTCTTTAACGGAGAAAGCACGCGGCCTGGATCAGAATTCGTCATTTGTTTGCTTCATTTTCAACATTTAATACTTACGGGTTGGCCAAACGCGTGCTCAATACTAACTATTCGTCAATAAAGTTGTGAAAACCATTGCCCGATCCGGACCTTCTACCGGTGTGTAGTGTTTAGAGGATGACATGGGCGACGTGCCGGCGGCAGCGGTCCCAGATTGTCTGTCGATCATAATTCCAACTTTCAACGAGGTCGAGAGCGTCAGCCCGCTCATCGATGAACTCAAGGCAGTGCTGAGACCGCTTGGCTGCGATTATGAGATTATCTTCGTCGATGACGGATCGACGGATGGCACTGCAAGAGTCCTGTCTGACCACGCTGATGCGGATGATCGGATTCGCATCATCCAGTTTCGGCGAAACTTCGGCAAGGCCGCCGCGCTTGATGCCGGATTTCAAATGGCTTCGGGTGACATCGTGTTCACGATGGACGCTGATTTGCAGGATGACCCGTCCGAAATCCCAAACTTCCTGGCCAAGCTCGCTGAGGGTTATGATGCCGTTTCAGGATGGAAGCACATCCGGCATGATCCAATCGACAAGACTTTGCCGTCGAAATTGTTCAATGGCGTGGTCAGTCGGCTGAGCGGTATCCGACTGAATGATTTTAACTGTGGCTTCAAAGCGTATCGCAAACAAGTTCTGCAGAACCAGCCCTTATACGGGGAGCTGCATCGCTTTATCCCGGTCATTCTGCACTGGGATGGATACCGGATCGGTGAAATCCCGGTCAATCATCGTGCGCGTCAACATGGCAAGTCAAAATATGGCATCGAACGACTGTTCAAAGGTGCCCTCGATTTTCTCGGAGTCATGCTCAACACGCGATACGCAACGCGGCCGCTGCATGTTTTTGGCGGTGCCGGAATCGTGTTTGGTGCAATCGGGGCTGCGGCTCTGTTTTACCTGACGGTGCTCTGGTTGATCGGGGCTGGGCCAATCGGCAACCGGCCGCTACTTTTCTTCGGCATGCTGATGGTCATGACCGGATTTCAATTCATCACCATTGGCTTGTTGGGTGAGTTTATTCAGCGTCAGAGCACCCAGCCAAAGCGGCGTTTCACGATTCGTGCGATGCGAAACTTTGGCGGAGAAACATCGACAACACGTGAGCGCTTAGACGCGTTGACGCGCATGTCTGCGCGCATGAGAGAGGTGTATGACGAATGGCAATCACAACAATCCAAGCCGACACTGCCGAGCGCCACATCAACAAATTCACCAACAGGAACCCGATCCACTGGCTGAGTCTTGGACGGTTTTATGATGCCGTCGCGGCTGAACTCGGCGCAATAGAGCCTGATAATGTCCTGGATTTCGGCTGCGGCGAGGGATTCATCCTGGATATGATGGCGGCACGCGAGATTCAACTGCCAGATTATCAAGGGATCGATCTACGAGCAGATGCCGTGTCCGCGGCGCGTCTGCGGTGGCCAAAGCACAAATTCACCCACGCCAATTTGTTCGATTCTGCATATGATGACAAAACCTATCACACTGTGATGGCACTGGAGGTGCTCGAACATGTATTCGAGCCGGAGAAAGTGCTGCAGCGTCTGGTTGCCCTGAGCGAGCAGCATCTGCTGCTGACAGTGCCGAACGAGCCCTGGTTTCAGCTGATCAATCTGGCGCGCGGACGAGATTTCATTCGACTCGGCAACCATCCCGAGCACATCAATCACTGGAATGCCAAGACATTTGCCGACTTCGTCTCACCCTTTGCAGAAGTGGTCGGCGTTAAAACCAGATTCCCGTTCGTCATTCTGACGGCGAGCCCGCGTTGATGAGGAAATTCACGCTTCAGCCCTGGCATGTGGGTCTGGCGATACCAGCGCTGATTGCGGCGCTGGTCGCCTTGTGGCCGATCGGGCTCGGCCAGGACTATATGAACCATCTCGCCCGGACATATATTCAAGGCCATCTGCACAGCGAACCAGCCTTGCAGGCGTTTTACGCGATTTCGTACGATTTTGTGCCTGACCTCACCATGGATCTGATTGTTCCCTGGTTGTCGCAGGTCACTGGCATTTATAACGCTGGCGCTGTCACCATATGGCTGGCATTCGTACTCCCGTTTGCGGCCGGGTTGGCCCTGGCCAAAACGCTACATGGCCGCGTGACCTGGGTCGCGCTGCTGGGATCTCTCGCTGTGTTCAATGCCAACATGGCCTGGGGCTTTGTGAACTACACAGCTTCCAGCGGTCTGGCCCTGTTCGCATTTGTGTTGTGGATCAGAATGAACCCGGGTTGGCGCCGCACGCTGGCATTCCTGCCGATCGGCCTGTTTGTCGTGATCAATCATGCGCTGGCTTTTCTGATGTTTGGCTTCCTTGCTCTGGCCTGGGAAGGCGTGAGCTTTCTGAAGGCCGAGCGCGGCAGCCGGGTACAATTCTTCCGGCAAAGCCTGTTGCTGGATCTTCCGGCGATGCTCGGAGGCCTGGTGTTTCTCGGGCTGTCAATGCTCCACGCCTCTGATTTGCCGCGCCAGACGGCGCCGCTATATGAGCTGGATCTGAAGGTTGAGACCGTTTTCACGGTCGCCGATTTTGGCAATGCCGTCCTCGCTGTTGCGATCTCTTGGTTGCTTGTTGGATTCTTTGTGCTTGGGCTTCGCCAGGGCTGGCTGATGTTTGCGCCCAAAATGTCATGGGTGGTTCTGGCCTTTCTTGTCCTGGTGCTGGTGATGCCCACAACGATTTTCGGGATCTGGGGATTGCATCTGCGATTTGCTGCACCGCTCTTGATCGTGCTCGCTGCATCTGTCGTTCCGACAGAGATGCTTAAACCTGTTCAGGCCAAGGCCATTGGTGCCCTGTTCGGAGGGCTCGGGTTCGTGGCATTTGCCAATGCGGCAATTCAGATGGCGAGCATAGACCGGCAAGCCGATACGTTGCGGGCGCAACTCGCGGCGCTTCCCACCGGTCAGAAAGTGTTGATCACGTTTTACGACGAGGAATTAAATACGCCATTTGCAGCTCATGCGGGTGCTCTGGCCGTGATCGAGCGAAACGCCTATGTCCCAAACCTGTTTACCAATACCAGCTTCGTCGATGTCGCCCCGCAAATGATCGATTTGCACATGCCGCAAAGCAAGCCGGTCTATTCGGACGAGTTACTCGATTGGGCGGCACGCCCCACCGTGGCTTCAGAAAACGGACACTGGTCATTATCCTTCGCCGCAGACTGGCCAAACCAATGGGATTATCTACTTTTCTTCAAGACCGCTGAACAATCAGCCTTGGGCGATCTATCCGTTTGCGAGATTTCTGCAACACCGACGGTTATTCTCTACCAAACCAAGCCCTGCGCTTAACGCGAACCAAAAAACCGCTTGCGATTGCCGGCACAGAGGCGCACAACCCGCGCCTTGGTTAATCGAAGGTTGATCCCGTGAGCAGTCCCGACGCAGCAGTGATGGAAGACGTGCAGACGCCTGCGCTGCCAATGCCGCAATGGGAATTGGTGATCATGGTGGCGGCCTTGATGTCGCTGAACGCGCTGGCCATCGACATCATGTTGCCGGCGCTGAGCAATATATCCGAACATTACAGCCTGATCCGCGACAATGATCAGCAGCTGGTCATCTTTGCTTATATTGCCGGGTTCGGGGCGCCGCAGCTGGTCTTCGGGCCGATCTCTGATCGCTTCGGGCGCAAGGGGCTGCTCAGTATCTGCCTCATCGCCTATGCCGTGGCCGGCGTCGCTTGCATCATGACCAACTCGTTCACCACTTTGCTGATCGCGCGCTTTACCCAAGGCATTTTTGCCAGCGGCGTGCGGGTGATCGCCGTCTCGATCGTGCGCGACCTGCTCGCTGGCCGGGCGATGGCGCGGATCATGTCCCTGGTCATGACCGTGTTCATGGTCGTGCCGATCCTGGCCCCGACCATTGGCGCAGGGGTGATGTTGATCGCGCCCTGGCAGTGGACCTTTGGCGTTCTGAGTATCGCGGCGGTGCTGAACCTGGTCTGGATCCAGATCCGGTTGCCAGAGACATTGCCTGCTGCTGCCCGCCAGCCGCTCAGCGTCCGGCAAAGTGGCGCGGCCTATTGGCAGGTGCTGACCACCCGCATCACGTTTGGCTATATGTGCGCCAGCGGTGTGATCTTCGGCGCGCTGTTCGCCTTTGTTGCTGCCTCGGAACAGATCTTCACCGATGTATTCGAGCAGCATGAGACCTTCACGCTGTGGTTTGCCGGGGTCGCGGCGGCGCTGGCTGTGGCCAACTTCATGAATTCCCGCGTCGTCGAGCGGTTTGGTATGCGCCGGATCAGCCATACTGTGCTGATCCTGTTTATCGGGCTGGCCCTGATCAATGTGCTGACGCTGTACACAATCGGCGAGAAGCTGTGGCTGTTCTATCCGCTATTCTGCCTGACCTTTGCCTGTTTCGGCATGCTTGGCGCCAACTTCACAGCGCTTGCGATGGAGCCGCAAGGCAAGATTGCCGGTACGGCAAGTGCAGCTTACGGCTTCGCGTCGACCACGGTGTCGAGCTTTATCGGCTATCTCGTTGCCGGCCAGTTTGACGGCACGATTGCGCCGTTCATGTGGGGGTTCGTGGCGCTTGGCGTCAGCTCGCTGACGATCATTTTCGTGACCGAGCGCTTCAAGCTGTTCCAGACCCGCTAGGCCCTTGCGCTTCCGCAGCGATAGCGGTTTTTTGTCCGCCAGAACACATCGCAGGACAGGACAGACCATGGCGCTCAAGACCCGAATTACCGAAATGCTCGAGATCGAAAAGCCGATCATTCAGGCCGCGATGGGCTGGATTGCCCGGTCGCAGCTCTCTTCGGCCTTCTCCAATGCAGGCGGCATGGGGATCATCGAGACCAGCTCCGGCGAGCTCGATGCGGTGCGTGCCGAGATCCTCAAGATGCGCGATCTCACCGACAAGCCGTTCGGCGTCAATGTCGCTCAGGCCTTTGTCCGCGATCCGGACATTGTCCAGTTCGTGATTGATCAAGGCATCAAGTTCGTCACCACGTCGGCCGGTAACCCCAAGAAATATACCGCACAGCTCAAGCAGGCCGGGCTCACCGTGTTCCACGTCGTGCCCAGTCTGAAAGCGGCGCTCGGGGCAATTGAGGCCGGGGTTGATGGCCTGATCGTCGAAGGCGGCGAGGGCGGCGGCTTCAAGAACCCCAAGGATGTCGCCTCGATGGTGCTGATCCCGCAGGTCTGCGAAGCGGTGGATGTGCCGGTGGTTGCCGCTGGCGGCATCATGGACGGGGCCAGCATGGCAGCGGCCTTCTCGCTCGGTGCGGAAGGGGTGCTGATGGGCACCCGCATCCTGTCATCGGCTGAGAGCCCGGTGCACGATAATTGGAAACAGGCCATTGTCGACGCTGATGCGACCGATACGGTCTTCCTCAATCGCGATGGTCCGGGTCCGGCCTTGCGGGCGCTGCGCACCGAGCGCACAACGCGGATCGAGCAGGAAGGGGTGGAAAATATCTTCGGCGAGTTTGCCGGCACCCAGAACGTTTATTTCGGCGGGGATCTTGAAGCCGGGATCGCGCTGACCGGACAAGTTGCGGGTCGAATCAAGGGTGTACGTCCAGTGGCGGACATTCTCAACGAGACCATGGCGCAATTCGAGGCCACCGTGGCGCGCCTCAACCAGCTACAATTGTGACACCAGAACACTAGGCGTCTCATCTAAAATCTGATTAAACACGGCAAAGTTCCACTCAAAGGTGACCCAATGACCGCAAAATCCTACCTCTTTGGCGGCGCAGCTGCGCTCGCTCTGCTCCTCGCTGGCTGTGACGTCGTGCGCGCCCCGAGCGAAACATCGACAGACGCCGATACGGCGACGACGGACAGCACCGATGTCGACACCGCATCGGTTGACGAAGCGGCGCTGGCGGACAATCCGCTGCTGCAGGACTGGGACACGCCTTATGGGGTGCCGCCATTTGCTGAGATTGCTGATGAGGACTATCTGCCGGCGATTGATTTCGCCATTGCCGAGCTGCAAGCCGAGATCGAAGCCATCGCCAATAATGAGGAAGACCCAACTTTCGAAAACACCATTGTCGCGCTCGACAAGGCAGGCGGCATGCTGAGCCAGGTCGCCCTGGTCTTCTCCAACATCACCAATACCGACACCAATGACACGCTGGCCGACCTGGAAACCCAGATCTGGCCGAAAGTCACAGCGGTGCAGAATGAGATCAATTTCAACGAAGCCCTGTTCGCCCGTGTCAAAGCGGTCAAGGACGCGGCGGCGACGCTTGACCTTGATGAGCAGGACCTGCGCCTGATCGAACTCACCTATCGCGGCTTTGAACGGGCCGGCGCGACCCAGAGCCCGGAGATCAAATCCCAGGTTGCGGCGATCAATGAAGAGATTTCCAGCCTGACCACACAGTTCGCTCAGAACCTGCTCGCCTCAACCAAGGCATTCAAGCTCGAGATTACCGACGAAGCCGAGCTGGTTGGCCTGTCGGAAGACTTCAAGGCCGCGCTCAAGGATGACGACACCTGGACGCTGACCGTCGACCGCTCGGTCTATGAGACCTTCATGACCCAGTCGGAGAATCGCGACCTGCGCGCGCAGATGTTTGATGGCTACCGCCTGCGGGCCAATAGCGGCGAGTTCGACAATGGCCCGATCGCGATCAAGCTGGCTCAGCTGCGCGCCGAGCGCGCCGAATTGCTCGGCTATTCGAGCCATGCGGCTTACACGCTGGAATATAACATGGCCCGTACGCCAGAGACGGTCGAGAATTTCCTCGTCCGCGTCTGGGAACCCGGCCTGGCCCAGGCGAAAGCCGAGCGCGAAGAGATGCAGGCCATGATTGGCGACGAGTTTACCTTTGCCGGCCATGACTGGTGGCATTACAGCGAAAAAGTCCGTCAGGATAAATACGCCTTCGATAACAATGTGCTGAAGCCTTATTTCGAGCTGGGTGCTGTGCGCCAGGGCGCCTGGACCATGGCCGAGCGTCTGTTCAATGTGACGCTAGAAGATGTCGATGTCGAAGGCTGGAACGAGGTGGTCACCGCCTATGACGTCAAAGACGCTGACACCGGCGAGCATCTCGGCCTGTTCATGATGGACATGTATGCCCGCGACAGTAAGCGCGGCGGGGCCTGGATGAGCAGCTATCGCAGCTCGACCAATTATGATGATGCTGACGAAGTGCGCCCGATCATCACCAATAATCTCAACCTCATCACCCCGGCCGGCGACGGCCCGACCCTGATGCGGTTTGACGAGGTCGAAACCTTCTTCCACGAGTTTGGTCATGGTCTGCACGGCCTGCTGACGCAGATCAAATATTCCAATTTCTCCGGTGTTGATGGACCGCGTGATTATACCGAGTTCCCGGCCCAGATCCTGGAACATTGGGCCGGCGCGCCAGAAATGCTGGCCGAATATGCCCTGCACAATGAGACCGGAGAAGCCATCCCGCTCGAACTGATCGAGAAGATGCGCGAAGCGTCGAACCACAATCAGGGATTCCGCACGACCGAGTTCATCGCCGCCTCCTTGCTTGACCTCGCCTGGCACAATCTCAGCCATGAGGAAGCCCTGGCGATCACCGATGCCCGGGCCTTCGAGCAAGACGTGCTGGCCGGTTATGGCCTGATCGAAGAAATCGAGCCGCGCTATCGCAGTCAGTATTTCAGCCACATCTTTGCCGGCGGCTACAGCTCTGGCTATTACGCTTATCTGTGGTCTGAAATCCTCGACGCAGACGGCTTCACCGCCTTCCGCGAAGCCGGTGATATCTGGGATCCGGAGCTCGCGGCGCGCCTCAAGCGCTGGGTGTATGAATCCGGCGGCCTGCGCCCCGCTGACGAGCTGTATCGCAACTTCCGCGGCTCTGATCCGACGATTGAGCCCCTGCTGCGCATTCGTGGCTTTGACACCAATGAGGAAGGCGAAGGCTAGTCCAGCGCCGTCTGAGTGAAAGATTGACCGGAAAAGCCGCCCTGGAAACGGGGCGGCTTTTTCATGGTGTCTCGGGCCGCAAGATCCGGCACGGTTTGAATTGCGCCTCGCCTCGCCCGTTGCAGCGCTTTGTGCTAAAACGCCCGGCATGAGCTACGATGTTGGATCTGGTGACCTGGTGCTCTGCGTCAATGCATCGCCTAATCACGTGACCGGCGACCCGGTACCGCTGGTCCAGGGCGAGACCTATCGCGTCTGGGGCATTCTGCCGTTTGACTGCCCGTGTGGCCGCGGCGATGCGCTGATCGATGTCGGCGTTGGTTTTGCCTGGTGCCAGACAAGGTTCCGCTTGCTGCCCAAACCGCGCAAGGCGACGGTGCAGAAAAAAGCCTCGGTGCCGAAACAGGTCGAACCGGTTTAGCGGCGCGGTCGGGTCCGGCAGGGTTTGATGCGTGGCTGGCCAAGGTGAAAAATCTGCGGAGGTGAGATGTCTTCAAAAGCCCAATGCGCGTGCAAGAACGTGTCGATCGAATTGGCCGGCGATCCGGTGCGCTGCTTTGTTTGTCACTGTGATTATTGCCAACGCATGTCCGGCTCGGTCGGAAACGCGGTTGCGGTGTTTTGGGAAAAGGATGTTACGGCCCTGTCAGGCGCATTCCTTGAACTGGACCCGCAAATGGAAAAGTGGCCAGGCTTGCGACGATATCTCTGCCCGGATTGCTATTCAAACGTGCATTGGGTGAATCCGACAGCGTTTCCCGAGATGCGTCTGGTCTCGCTCGGGTGCCTCGAGCATCCATCGCGGTTCAATCTCGCGCGGACGGTGCAGAACCAATATCGCCCGACCTGGTGCCCGCAACTGGATGCCGGCGAAGCGTTTGATGTGTATCCTGAGTGAGCCTGACAGGTCGGCGCACTGAAACGCTGCGTCTGGCACGGGGTTGCACGCCCCCCCGCTCTCCTGACGCAAGTCCGGATCCATGGCGGTTGAGGGACCCAGTCAGCCAGCCGCCTTGGGTGCCAACTTGCGTTGGCAAGACGGGGGTTTTCCTCCCCTCAATCCTCCCTTCAATCCCCGTCTCGATCCCCGCCCCTCAAACCTCGCCTATACTCCTGTCCATCTCCGCTGCATCAGAGGCTAGTCCGGAACGGCTGGATTGGGCGGGGAGCGGTGGCCGCGTGGCTTGGCCTGTGGGAGCTGTACCCCAGGCTCGGTAGCGCGTCGGGTCGCACAATAAATCCTGGTCTCCACGGGCCAGGCTACGAAAGGGTAATAAGAGCAGAATGGCCCCCGGCGGCGCCTGATCCAGGTGATCAGGGCCTAACATATGAAAACATGCCACCCGCAGGCGCGCTTGGGCGCAAGCGCTATTAAAGCCGTCTCGAGAGAGCGGCAGTTCGTTTCGCGTTTGAACCCAGCGCGCCTAGCCTCTTATCCCTCAAGCGGAGACGCTGTGAGCGGTTTCTGCATGCCTGTTCTGCGCCAGTCTCGGCGGAGATTGGGCGCCCCTGTCATCCCGGGCGAGCGCAGCGAGACCCGGGACAACAAGGCGCAAAATGCCGCCTCCATTCAAGCTCAAACAGCCCTTGAAATCAGTCCCATTCCGGCATGAAGCCTTCGGCATAGCGGGCGCCATAGCCGCCTTTGGGCAGGATCTCGGCAATCGCGTCCAATGCCGCCTGGTCAAGATCTAGAGCGGCGGCACCGACATTCTCGGCCAGTCTGGTCTGACTGCGTGTTCCTGGAATCGGGACGATATCCTCGCCTTGCGCCAGCAGCCAGGCCAGGGCCAGTTGTGCGACCGTCGCCTGATGCTCCGCCGCCAGGGCCGACAGTTTCTCGACCGCCTCGACATTCTTTTCGTAATTGCCAGGGGCCCAGCGGGGATCAAAACGGCGAAAGTCGGAGTCTTCATATGCGCTCGCAGGTTTGGCCTGACCGGTCAGGAAGCCGCGGCCGAGCGGCGAATAAGGGACGAAGCCGATGCCGAGTTCGCGCACCGTCGGCAACAGCGTTTCAACCTCGCGTGCGAATAGCGAGTATTCGGTCTGCAGCGCGGTCACCGGTTGCACAGCATGGGCCCGGCGCAGCGTTTGCGCGCCGACCTCGCTCATGCCGAAATGCAGGACCTTGCCTTCTCGGATCAGATCAGCCACGGCGCCGGCGACGTCTTCTGGCGGGACGTTTGGATCCGGGCGGTGCTGATAGAGCAGGTCGATCCGGTCAGTGCCAAGATCGCGCAGGCTTTGCTCGGCAACTTTGCGGATGTGGTCCGGATGGCTGTTCAAGCCGATGCTGAGCCCGCCATCAGGATCAGGCAGGAAGCCGAATTTGGTTGCGATCACGACCTCGTCGCGATGGTCTTTCAGGGCCTGGCCAAGGAATTTCTCATTCTCGCCCCAGCCATACACTTCGGCGGTGTCAAAGAAGGTGACGCCGAGATCAAGGGCGAGATGAATTGTGGCCAGCGCCTCGGTTTCATCGGTGGCGCCATAAAAGGCGGTCACGCCCATGGCGCCATAGCCAATTGTCGAGACTTCCAGTCCCTGACGGCCAAGCTTGCGTGTTTTCATGATCTGTCTCCATCGGTGATCAGGTGGTGGAGTGAATATGCAGCACCCGGGTACATTCCCTGTGCCTGATTCTGTGCAATCATTGCCTAATTCTGCCAAATGATTGACGCCGGCCTGCCTGAGTGTTTCAGTGACGCCATGCAATCGCTCGATGACTTATGCCAGATCGCCACCAGGCATGCGGGATCCACCGCGATTGCGCATCTCGCGATCCACAAGCTCGACCACCCGACCGAACTGGCTCCGTTAATATACGAGCCTTGTGTCTGTTTGATCCTGCAAGGCGCAAAGCGGACTTTCATTGGTGGCAAAGAATTGAATTACGCAGCTGGCGCTTGCCTGGTCGTTGCCGCCGAGCTGTCGGCCATGGGGCAAGTGTATCAGGCCTCCCCGGGTCAGCCTTTTCTCGCCCTCGCCCTGTTCATCGATCCGATCCGGCTTTCGGATGCATTGCGGACCATGCCGGATTCGGTGGACAGATTTGAAGAAAGTTTTGCTCTGCAACAGGCTTCTGATGTGCTGATCGAAACCTGGCGGCGGATCCTGCAACTGTACGACCGTCCACATGAGATCGGGGCGCTCGCTGAGCTGCATGAACGCGAGCTCCTCTTCCGGCTTCTGTCGGGCCCGATCGGGCCATTGCTGCGCCAGATTGGCAGCGCCGACTCGCATCTCGCCAGGATCCGTCGATGTATGGACCATATTCGCCAGCACCATGCCGAGCGGATTGAAGTGGCCTCGATGGCCGCGCTGGCCGGGATGAGCCTGACCACGTTCCATCGCCGTTTCAAGAAAGTAACCGGAGCCAGTCCGCTGCAATATCAAAAGCAGGTCCGCCTGCATGAGGCCAAGCGCATGCTGGTCGCAAGCCAGGGCAGCGCAGCGTCAGTCGCCTATCAGGTCGGATATGAGAGCGCCTCTCAGTTCAGCCGCGAATATCGCCGCCTGTTCGGCATGCCGCCGC
Organism: Henriciella sp.; assembly: GCA_965212615.1. GTDB lineage: Bacteria > Pseudomonadota > Alphaproteobacteria > Caulobacterales > Hyphomonadaceae > Henriciella. The sequence goes on along the minus strand of OZ243114.1, from coordinate 2,345,092 downwards.
TTCAGGACGCCGCCGCGGCGCGCGAACTGGCCAAGATGGTAGTCGGCTATTGAAGCAGCCGCGCCGGATCAGGCCGCACGGACGAACTGGTTGCGGCCATTGGACTTGGCGGCGTACATCGCCTTATCGGCCTTGAACAGGGCCTGTTCCGGCCGGGTCACGGGGTCGCTGACATAGACGCCGACGCTCAGCGTCACATTATGAATGGCGCCGCTCAACAGCAAAGGCTGGCCAGCAATGGATTCGACCAGATGGTCAGCGATTTGGTCGACATCTGATTCGTCATTGCGGCTGTCAAAGCGGATGGCAAATTCCTCGCCGCCAATGCGAGCGACGAAGGCCCGGGCAGGCAAGGCTTCGCCAATCAGGCGGGCGACATGGACCAGCACAGCGTCGCCAGTGGCATGGCCGAAGCGGTCATTGAAATGCTTGAACCGGTCAATGTCACAGACGATGAAGGTGACCGGATGCGGTCGATTCTGACCCATGTGATGCTGGTCTTCAATATGGCTGAAAAAGGCACGACGGTTTGGCAAGCCAGTCAGCATATCAGTGTGGGCCAGGTACTCATTCTCGGCTGCCAGTGCTTCGATTTTCTGGCGGCTCTTCATCCCCAGAAAGGTACAGATCGGGGCACAGATCATCGGGATCAGGATGGCGACGGACAACACATCCAAGCGCGTCACATGGCTGTCGAGCTGATACCAGAGTAGCGTAATGCCAGCGCTCAGCAGCGTGCTGAACATGGTGACACCAATGATCCAGAGAAAGGCTGTTTTTGAAAGGCCGAACATTGAGAATCCCGATTGAATATTAGAAAAATCTATCAGGGATTGTTTGAGGTTGACGTAAAAGCGTAGGCCAATCTTACAAGGCCGGAGCAGCAAACGGTTAACGCATTAGGCACTGCCGTGCCGGCCCGCGGTCATCTGCTGCCAACCGAACCAATCGCATGCCACACTTGTCACTGTTCAGCGGTCGGCTCAGGCGCATCAGCGCACGGCGCTGAGGGCGACATCGATGCCAGCACCGAGCTTGACCACGTCGACGCCGCCGCGGGCCATGATGCGAAACCCGGAATACAGGCCCAGAAGCATGTGCGCCTGGCTGGCGATATGGCCGGAATCGAGCTCCGGATGCAGCCTCTGTAACGGGGTTTGCAGAGCCTTAGCCAGGGTTGCAAAGCCCTGTTGGACCTGAGCCTGAGTATCCGTATCGAGCGCGGCCTGATCGGCTGAAGCATTGCACAGGAAGCAACCGGAGTGATCGCCCCGATCAATCGCAGCGAGCGGCGCGGTGAGAAAGGCCCGAATGCGATCAAGTGGCGGTTTGGCCGGGTCCTGTAGAGCGTGAGCGGCCTCGCGGACCTGGTCGGCGTGATATTGCTGCAGCGCCTTGAGATACATAGATCGCTTGTCGCCAAACGCTGCATAGAGACTGGCCTTTTTCAGCTCAGTCGCGGTCATGATCTGTGACAGGGACACACCCTCAAAGCCATGCGCCCAGAACAGGGACATGATTTTCCGAAGCGCCTCGGTCTCGTCGAACTCACGCGGACGACCTGGGGATTTGCGATCACGCATGTGTGATCTCCTGTTTGTTGACCAATCGGTCTGTAATGCATATTTGCACCATCACGGACACCAAATCGCCCGTTTTAGCCAATTAAAGACCGAATGGTCTAAATTTAAGAAGGAAGCACGAAATGTCAACATCAAACGCAGTTCTGGCCGGTCAATCGTCAGAAGACCTCGAAGCCCTGTCGGCGCGGGTCACCGGCGCGGGGCATCATGCTCTGCGCTTTTCCATCGCTGGCGTGCTTGGCTGGATCGGGGCGATGAAGTTCACCGCTTATGAAGCCGGCGCAATTGAAGGCCTGGTCGCGTCCAGCCCGTTCACCAGCTGGCTTTACAATGTGACCAGCGTGCAAGGCGCGTCGAACCTGATCGGGTCGATCGAAATCCTGACCGCACTCGCGCTCGTCGCGGGTCTGAAATTCGCTCGTATTGGCTTATTCGGCGCCCTTGCCGCCGCCTTTACCTTCCTGCTGACTTTCAGCTTCCTGCTCACTGCCCCCGGCTGGGAACAAAGCCTGGGCGGCTTCCCGGCCCTGTCGGTCGTTCCTGGCCAGTTCCTGCTGAAGGATGCGGTGCTGTTTGCCGGGGCCCTGTTCCTGGCCGGGCACGAGCTGAAACGCATTGCCGAAGCCGCTTAGCGACGCCCGCAATCAATCAACGCAAAGGAGGCGATCATGCCGCATGTCTTGCTCTATACGATGGGCCATTGCCCTTATTGCCGCCGCGCCAAGGCCTTGCTCCGCGAGAAAGGCATCACCGAATGGGAAGAATACGATCTTGAAATCGTGCCTGAAAAACGCGGCGAGATGCGCGCCAGGTCCGGCGGACGAAACACGGTGCCGCAAATCTTCATCGGCAACACGCATGTTGGCGGATCTGACGACCTGTTCCGTCTCGACGCGGCTGGCGGCCTTGATGCGCTGCTCAATTCCGAACTCCAATCCTGAGGAAAACTAGTTATGGAAAACCAGAATCTTGAACATTTGAATGCCCTGCTGGGCCTGCTCGAACACGGCCAGTTCGTCGAAGGCATGGAAGCCTATTTCGCACCTGACGTGACCATCCAGGAAGTCGGCCAGACGCCGAAAACCGGACGCGAGCTGACCATTGCGGTCGAGAAAGACCTGCTCGCCGGGGTGTCGGAGTTCATCCAGTATCGTGCCCATTCCATTGGTGCCGGGGGGGACAAGACCTTCTATGAAGCGACCATGGAATTCAAAACCACGGATGGACAGCACGTGATCCAGAACCAGGCCGTCGTGACGACCTGGAAAGATGGCAAGATCGTCGATGAGCGCTATTATCACGGCAATGTCTGATCATAAGTTGCCCCTGGCCTGATCGCGCCCGCGCTTCACATTGGGTTGAGGCGCGGGTCTTCGGCTTGTTTTTGCAGGCGCGGTGGCGGATCACGGGTGAGAGAATTAGACCGAGGCAGGCATAATGGCACTCTCAATCTCTGGCGCAGGACAGCTGCTCGTGCGTATCCCGACCGCCTTGTTTCCGATCGCACTCGGGCTTGCTGGCCTGGCGGCGGTAGCCCACGTGGCAGCGCCAATCCTTGACTCACCCTTGCTCAGCCAGGCCGCGACTGTCCTGCTGATCCTCGCCGCCGCGATGCTGATCGTCGATATCCTGCTCTATCTGCTCAAAATGCTGCGCCACCGCCGCGAAGTTGCAGAGGATATCTCGATGGCGACGCGGGCAAATCTGCTGGCCCCTGGTCTGATGGCGGCAATGGTCATTGGCGGAATCTCGGCCGAGGACTGGCCAGCCGGTCATCTTGTCTGGCTCGCGGCCTCGATTGGTCATCTGCTGTTACTGCTGGCTTTTGTCGGGCGCTGGCTGACCCACGATTATGCGCCAGCTGAGCTCAACCCGACCTGGTTCCTGCCGGCGGCGGGGATCATGACCTCGGCGCTGACCTGGCCCGGATATGGGCCAGCCGCCTTTCCGATTTCGACCCTTGGGGCAGGCCTGATGTTGTGGGTGATGCTGCTGCCGCTCGTGTTTCGTCGCCTGGTATTCGAGCCAGCTGTATCGCCTCAATTGCGGCCCACCCTGTTCATTGTGGCTGCCCCGTTCGGGCTTGCGGCTGGAGCCTTGCTGACGCTGTTTCCGGCCCTGGCATGGCAGGGCCCGTTCGTGCTGCTCAGTGGCGGCACCTTCTTCATTGCGGCACTGGTCCTGCAATGGCGTTTCATCGGCGCTGCCGGGATCACGCTGAGCTGGTGGGCGACGACGTTTCCGGTTGCAGTGCTGGCGTCCGGGTTCCTGAGGCTGACAGAGGCAGCTGGGCCAATTGCACTCTGGCTTGGCCTGTCATTGTTCGCTCTGGCGGGTCTGACCACCAGCTTTGCAGTCCTCGCCACCATCCGGGCGGCCTGGTGCACGTGCGCCAAAACGGTGGCGCGAGCCGAAGCGGACATTGATGCCATGCAGGGCCAGGCCTGAACCAGGCGACGCGCGGTCAGGCTTGACCCGATGACCGGCCTCGCGCCTATGATTTCTGCCGCAAGACAAGGAGCGCGGCAGCGATGAGCGATACTGATTTTTCCGGGCAACGAGTGCTGGTCGTGGGCGGATCGAGCGGCATTGGCAATGGCATAGCCCAGTCCTTTCGGGCCCGCGGCGCGGAGGTCGCGGTCTGGGGCACGCGCGCCTCTGCAGCAGACTATTCGGCAGATGACGGGTCGGATCTTTCGGGCCTGACCTATGCCCAGGTCGATGTCGGCTCACCGGACGCGATCTTTGCCGCATCGATGCCGTTTGATCGTCTTGACGTGCTGGTGCTCTCGCAAGGCATCGTCGCTTACAAGAAAGCCGAGTTCGAGCGTGAAGGCTGGGACCGGGTCATGTCAGTCAATCTCGACAGCTTGATCCACTGTGCCGAGAAGTTCCGCGAGACCCTCAGCGCCGAACAAGGGTCAATTATCATTATCAGCTCGGTTTCAGGCGTGCAGGCGAATGTTGGAAATCCCGCCTATGCGGCCTCCAAGGCCGGGGCGATCAGTCTGACCAAGACACTTGGCCAGGCCTATGCGCGCGACGGCATTCGTGTGAACGGAGTCGCACCAGGCCTGGTCGATACCAAGCTAACGAAAGTGACGACCGAACATCCAGATCGCCTGAAAGGCGCGCTGCGGGCCATTCCGCTGCACCGGACAGGGCAGCCGGAAGAGATTGCCGGGGGAGTGCTGTTCCTTGCCTCTCCACTCGCCTCATATGTGTGCGGACAGACAATTTTTGTCGATGGCGGGTTAACGCTCTAGCCTGGATCTGTCGCCCAAAGACGTGACAAGCGGGGCGCCGCGTTCCGATTACCTGTGGTCATCTAACGCAGGTGTGATCGAAAATCCGAGCCTGGATTGGTTCACAATTGTCGGGTTCAACCGAAAAACAGTTGCATTTGCAATTGCTCTCGCCGCGTGAGCAGGTTCAACAGGTGGTCAGAAAAAGGCACGCCCTGTCAGGGGCTTACTGACAGGTTGGGCCCAGGATCGTGCGGTGAATGGCGCTGCAAACCCATCACCGGTCCGAAATGTGCACTTTTTGAGGCCGGAAACAGCCCCATTTTCTCCTTGATTCACGACCACATAACGGGGCTCGCCAACCGCATATGATTGGAGTATAGGCGCGTGGCTTTGATGGTTAATATTGCTGAATTGTAAAAAGACGCCCGGGGCACACAGCGGTACTCTATAAGCCGTGCGAAAACAGACCGGACGCGTTCAGCGTACCAAGGTGGGGTTAAGATCTCAAAATGAACTGGCTAGCACGTCTCGCGACAATTGCGCGACATCCGAGCGGATGGTTGGTCGCCATATGCCTGGTGTTGGCGGTTCTGCACCTGCGCAGTTCGCCGACTTTGCTCAGCCAGTTGCGGGCCGTGACGCTGTTCGACTATTCGCTGTCGATGAGCTTCGTCGGGGATGATCGCGAGGTCGATGTCACCACCTTCCTGCCAGCTGGTGATGAGCGCCAGGACATTGTTCGTGAGAACATCCTGTCAGGGCAGTTACAGTTTGATGATCAGACCGACGGCTCTGGTCGACGCGGTATGTGGTCAGGCGATAGCGGACGGGAGATTCGCTATCATGCAATGATCACCTCCAAGCAGCTGAGCTATGCGCTGGATGAATCGCTGCAGGTGCCGCAATTCCTGCCGGAACAGTATGCGCAATACTTGATCGAAGAAGAAGGCGTTCAGGTCGGGCACCCAGAGATCATGGAACTCTGGTCGACCATCCAACCAGCAGACAGCCGAGAACTCGTTCCGGTCCTGGAAGCGATTTACAATTACACCTATGAAAACATTGAGGGTGCCCCGTTCAAGGGCTTTACCGATGCCCTGACGGCCCTGCGTCTCGGCCGCGCCAGCTGTAACGGCAAGGGTCGCCTGTTTGTGGCGCTGGCCCGCACCAATGGCATCCCGGCTCGGCTGGTCGGCGGCGTGATCATGAATGAGGGCTCCAAGAAGACCTCGCACCAATGGCTGGAAGTTCTGATCGAAGGGCGCTGGGTGCCGTTTGATCCGACCAATGGCCATTTTGCCAGCCTGCCGGAAAACTATCTGCGCCTTTATACAGGCGATCACGCTCTGTTCCGCCACACACGCAATATCAATTTCGATTACCGCTTCACCATCTCTCCGGTCAGCCAATCACCAGCCCTGTTCGAGTTTGATGAAAATGATCCGGTGCTGAATCGTTTCAATGCGGCGCGCCTGATGAAACTGACCGGGCTGCCGGAAGAGATGATTGGCGTCTTCCTGATGTTTCCGCTCGCGGCTCTGGTAACAATTTTCCTGCGTAGCGTGGTCGGGCTTCAGACCTTCGGTATCTTCATGCCGATGCTGATTGCTGCGGCCTGCATGAATACAGGTCTCTGGCTCGGGCTCATCACTTTTTCCGGCATTGTTGCCTTTGCTGTCGCGATGCTCGCTTATTTCAACTCGTTCAACATATTGAAGATACCGCGATTAGCCGCGGTTATCACGATCTGTACGGTGTTGTTCATCGGCATTCTGCTCTGGCTCGGCAACCGGTCCAGCCTGCAATTCGGTATTCTCGCTCTGTTCCCGGTCGTCATCATCTCCTTCCTGGCCGAGCGCATCCACAACATGGTGGATGAAAGTGACTGGAAAGGCATGATGACAACGGGTGCCGGCACGCTTGTGACCATCATTGCCTGTTACATCGTGTTCTCATCCGTCCTGTTGCAGGGCCTGTTCGCGCTGATGCCAGAGCTGTTGCTGCTGGTTCTGGCAGTGCAGCTCGCCATCGGTCAGTGGTCAGGTATGCGCTTGCAGGAATATGTCCGCTTCCGTTCCATCCTCGGCAATGGCCCGGTGCTTGGCATGAACGCGCGCAACCGCGATTATGTAAACACGCTCAATCCGACCGAATTGCTTGATCTCGCGGCCGACAAGCTACGCAGCAAAGAGATCCTGAAAGATGCCGGCGTGCCCGTCGCCAAGACCTATGCAGTGTGCAAATCGTTCCGCGAATTGCCTGAGTTCATGCAGACGCTGGCGGATCTCGGTGCGTTTGCGCTGAAGCCCAATCGCGGCTCGCAAGGCAATGGGATCATGATTATCACGGGACGCGACGGCAAGGATTTCGTCTCGGCCAGCGGTAAGGTCAGAACGCCTGAGCAGGTCTCACGCCATGTTGGTGAAATCCTCAACGGCTCCTTCTCGCAGAGCGGCGATGAGGATTATGCCTATGTCGAACCTCTGCTTACCCAGCATGGTGAGCTTAGCGAGCTGTCTGATTTCGGCCTCTCGGACATTCGCGTCATTCTGCATGAAAAGCGGCCGATTTCGGCCATGCTGCGCCTGCCGACCAAAAAGTCCGGCGGCAAGGCGAACCTGCATCAGGGCGCCATAGGGCTCGCCATCGATATTGAAACCGGCAAGGTCACCAATGCCGCGCTGAAAGGCCAAAGCACGCCTGAACATCCTGATACGGGCGCCGATCTGATCGGCTTCCAAATCCCGAAATGGCGTCAAATCATTGAAATCTCGAAGAATTCCTCAGAGGCCATTCCGCTCGGTTATATTGGCGTTGATGTGTGTCTGGACCACGATCGCGGGCCGCTTGTGCTCGAAGTCAATGGCCGTCCCGGCATCGAGATTCAAAACGTTCAGCAAAAGGGACTCGTGGAGAGTCTGAAAGACAAGGGCCTGGCCCATGCATGATCAATCCCGCCTGTTCTCGGCCCCGGTGCTGACCCTGGTCGCCTTGGTTCTTTCCGTCAGTGCGATGGTGGCTGAATTCGTTGTGCGCAGCGACCATCAGGACGGCATTGTGCGGGCTATCTCCTCTGATGATGAGTCAGAGATTGACCGCTCTGCCGAAGAAGACGTGTCTGCGGTCAATCATGCCGAGCTGCTTGCCATCGTGCAGAACACCGCGCTTGCACCACTAACCTCCGAATCACTGCGAACGACGGCGTTTTTTCGCAGCATAGACCCGTCTGAGCGGCCCGAGCTGCAAGCCTATGTCGGGCGGCTTCTGGCCAAGCGCAAGCGACATGAAGAAGCGCTTTCGGTGCTGTCCGGTCTGTCGCCAGAAGAGCGGATCGAGCATGGCAGCTCCTTCTCCTTTGCGCAGTCTTATCGCGGGGCGGGCAATGTCGAAGCAGCGATCACGGCCTATGCCATTCATGTTGCGGCCAATCCCAACCATAATCCGGGCTATGTGAATTACGGCATCCTGTTGGCTGAGACAGGTCAGCATGAAGAGGCGATCCGCGTATTTGAACGCTCGGTCGAAATCACCAGCTCGTCGCGCAAAGGCAAATCGCTGTCGCTATTGGGGCAGTCGCAAATGGCGCTTGCCGCGCATGAAGAGGCAATCAAATCCTTCGACAAATCGATCGAGTATCGCCCGAATAGCGGCCCAACCTGGCGCCGACTGGCAACAGCCAAGGCCCGCGCCGGAACCTATCCGAGTGAGGAAGTGGAAGCCGATTACCAACGGGCACTCGCGCTCGCACCAGATAGTGCGGTGACCATGAAGGAATGGGCAGAGTTCAATTATGCCTTCGGCCGGTTCGAAGCCGCCTTGCCCATGTTCCGGGCCGCCAGCAACGAGGCGCCGAATGATTTTGACATCCTGTTCTCGCGCTCGATCAATCTGCTCGTCTCCGAGCGCCCGCGCGCGGCGCGCAAGGTGATCGGGAAAATGTCGAACGTGGAAAGGTCGAGCCAGCAGGAGCTGCTATTGCTGGCGCTGCACGAAGTCAGCGGGATTGTCCGCCCGCCGACAGTAGAGACCCGCGACCAAACCTGCACCGCGCAGGGCGGCGATGAGCGGTTCATCTATCTTTGCGCCTTGCTGCAACTGGCGACCGATGAGCGGGACGCTGCGGTGGCAACCGCGGCCGAACTGCCCGCAACTTCGATGTTCATGCAGCCAACCCTCTTCGCTCTGGCGCGGTACGAGTATCGCCATGACGCGGCAGACTCTGCTCTGGAACGCCTGAACGACCTGCTGGAGACCAATCCGCAAAGTTCGCTGTTCTGGCTGTACAAGGCGCGCGCGCAGACCGTGCTTGGTGAAAATGAAGGCGCCTTGGCGGCGTTCCAGGACTCTCTGGCGCTGAACCCGGAGAGCCGCAAGATCACCCTCGAGATGACCGATCATCTGATGAAGATCGAGGCTCACGATCAGGCCGAAGAGGCCTTGCTCGCTTATCTTGAACTACGCCCGAATGATGCCTCTGTGCTCATCGCACTGGCCCGCAATTACGCCGCAGCCGGGGCGCCGGAGGACGCTGAAGAGACGCTGCTGCAGCTCATGTCAATGAGCGAAGAGGCCGATCCTGAGACCACTGAGCAACTGGTCGCCGTGCAGGTATCGCTGGAAAAATACCCAGAAGCACTCGCAAGTGCTGACAATCTGCTGGAGCGGGATCCTGCCAATATCTCGGTCCGTCGCATGCGCGTTGAGGCCCTGACCGAACTTGGCCGCGATGCCGAAGCTGAGGAAGAGCTTGACCGTATCAAACGATTAGAGCCGGAAGCAAACGCTGAAGACGCAACCAGCACGGAGTTCGCCTCAGCAGCACCTTGAGTCTGGTGGAGAGTGACGTTCGAACTGTGATCCGCGGGTATCTATTGCTGTGCAAATCACCTGGAATTTCAATATCGTATAACTGCGAAGAGTTGACGCGCATCCAGACTCGTCCACCTCAACCCAACCACCGCGATCGCGCCCAGTTCCGTCACGGGGCCGAATTCTCACTCAAGCTGATCTGCCCTGGATATGGAACCTGCTCAGCGGCCTTGAAACTTCGCTTCTCTTCTTTCTACGAACGACTTAATGCCTTCCGCTGCGTCCGCCGTATTCATGACCTTCTCGCGTAGTTCTGGAATGAAGTTTATTGCGGCTTGTTCGCCATGTTGCAGATACTTCAATCCGGCTTCTTTGGTCACCTGAACACCAAGCGGTGCATTCTTTGCGATTGTCTCAGCTACCTCCATTGCGCGTTCGACTTGGTTCCCGTGCTCAACGACCTCTTGCACAAAACCGATACGGTGGGCCTCATCAGCGCCAAACTCATCGCACATCAAAAGGTGATACATTGCGTTGCCCCATCCGGCACGGTGGACATATCTGAAGTGCGCACCGCCGAGCGGGGCGATTCCCCGCTTAGCCTCCATCTGGCAGAAGCGGCAACTATCCGCTGCGATCACGATATCACCCGCTAACATCATTTCGATGCCAATCGTGAAGGTTATGCCTTGCACCGCCGTCACGATCGGTTTGGAGCATCGCTTTTGTAATCCAAATGGGTCCACCTTGTTTGGCTCAATTGGTTTAGCGGTGGCGTTCGGGCCAAAGAATTTAGGCATGTCGAGGCCGGCGGTGAAATGGTCTCCTTCGGCACAAAGTACCCCGACCCATAGCTCAGGGTTGGCGTTCAGTTCGGTCAATGCATCGGCGAGTTCAGTCATCATTTCAGGACTGAAAGCATTCCGCTTGCTCGCATTCCGAATAGTGATTTTCAGCACGCGATTGATGCGTTCTTGGGTAACGCGTCCTTCGGTCGACATCTTTCTGGCTCCTCCGTTTTGCTGATCTAACCAGGATTTTCCCCAGGATTGCAAATTCGATAAAACGGAACCGAGCGCACGTCCTTTCGCGGTCAGTCGATTGAGGCGAGTGGAAACTTCTCGCCTCGCTCGGGATCGCACCTCTACAATTGGCGCAATCGATGCGGAACTTCGATCTAGAATAATCCCTGGATGCTGATCGCGATGGATGAGTCGCCCTCGACTTTGACTTTGCCTGCCATGACAGCGCCCATCACATCGAGGTCGGCGTTGGCAATCGAGCCAAAGTCTTCCACCGACATTGAGATCGTGCAGTCGGCCTTGTCTTGCCCAGGCTTCACAGTCTTTCCAAGGATGTGAAAAGCAGCGGTCTCGCCGAACACGAACTGGACTGGGTTTGCAAACCCACCATATGCATCCACGGCTTTGGTCAATGTGGCTTCGATGTCAGCAGCCGAAGCAACGCTAATCTTTGTTCTCTCAGAAGATGCATCCTCTGTAGACGACTGATTGCTGGTCGCTTGCGCCTGAGCAAAGCGATGCCTGCTGGGATCGTCGGCCACCGTGGTTCGGTGAAGTTCGCGGCGGTGCCCCTCGTAACCACCGGTGGCTTTATGCAACACGCTTCGATTGTCCCAGATCACCAGCATGTCTTTTTCCCATTTGTGGCGATACACAAATTCGTCTTGTGTCTGCCACTTCTGCAATTCCATCAGCAAGTCCATGCCGTCTTTTTGCGCCATTCCGTCGACGCCGATAATATAAGCAATAGCGGTCCCGAAAATCGCCTCTTTGCCAGATTCAGGGTGCTTTCGAATGATCGGATGAAGCTGTTGTTCGAGCGCGTCCTCAGACGCCTCAATCTGCATGCTGCGCCCTTCATCCTTATCGCCATAGGCGCCGTTTTTCGAGTATCCCATCATCGCCGAGTGGATTGCATTCTTGCCCTCCAGGCGCTGACGCAGGTCTTCAGGCATTTGTTCAAGCGCAAGATGTTGATTGGCGAATAACGTATCACCGCCTTCAGGTGGAATATCGACGCTAAACAGGAACGTGCCAGCCGGCGGAAGTGGCTGAAAGCTCCAATCGGTATGCCAAATGTCGGCAAAAATCGGCGATGTTTCGTCGGCTTCACGCTGAATAGCGATAATGTTCTCATGCTTCTCGAGCGGCTTGATAAATGGATCAACGCCGAACTCGCCAAAGTACTGGCTGACCCGCTCCAGATCATCGTCGTCTAATGGTTGGTTTGGGAAGATCAGAACATGGTGCTCGAGCCACGCCTCGCGCATTTCTGCGATCACGTCATCTGCAACAGGTTGTGAAAGATCGACGCCGGTTACAACTGCGCCACATGCCTCGCCATTCGGCGCAACTTTAATTCCCATAGCTTCCTCCAGGTATTTTATGCTGGAGAGAAGCTACCGGAGCGGTTCGGCCGCGGCGATGACGGCAGCGGCCTATTATTTGACAGATGTGGACAGGTAATTGGCCTCAAAGGCCATGTCGCCACTTCAAAAACTGCATCACACCGCCATATGCGAAGTTTCCCCACGGCGGCGCGATCAGTGAAGTTGAGTTGAAACGCCCTTTGCGCACGACTGCTTTTGCCTTTGAGAAATTCAGGAACCCTTCTTTGCCGTGATAGTGCCCCATACCGGAAGGACCGATGCCGCCGAATGGAACGTCATCGGCCGCCACATGGGTCATTGTATCATTGATACAAACGCCGCCAGAATGCGTGCGACGGAGGACGTCTTTGGCACGCGAGGTATCCATGTCGAAATAGTAGAGCGCGAGCGGACGGTCTCGAGCGGCCACATAATCGAATGCTTGTTCGGTAGTGTCGTAAGCGATGATCGGTAAGATGGGGCCGAATATCTCTTGCTGAAGCACTGTCATGTCTTCGGTCGCGTTGAGGATCACACTCATTGGCATTTTGCGCGCCGAGGCCATTGCCTTGGTCGGGTCGTGTGACTGCAACACGTCTGCACCTTTGGCGCGAGCGTCGTCCAGCCAGCTCTGCAGTCGATCGAATTGTCGCTGATTGATAATCGAAGTGTAGTCATTGTTATCCGTCAGCGTCGGATAGGCGGTTCTGATCGCGCAGATGAAGGCTTCTGCAAACGCCGAAACTTTATCACGAGGGCACAGGATGTAGTCGGGCGAGACACATACTTGCCCGGCATTTATCCCTTTGCCGAACGCGATCCGTGCCGCAGCTTCCTTGATCGAATATGACGGATGGATGATTGCAGGTGACTTTCCTCCCAGCTCCAGTGTGACGGGTGTGAGGTGCTCGGCGGCTTCGCGCATGACACTGCGCCCGACTTGTGTGGAGCCTGTAAAGACGACGTGGTCGAATGGGAGTTTCGTGAAGGCGATGGCGACATCAACATCCCCTGTTGCCACTGCGACCTCCGATTCATCGAACAAATCCTCCAAAATCGACTTCAGCGCATCAGCTGTACGTGGTGCAAGCTCCGATAGTTTGAGCATGACCCGATTACCTGCCGCGATTGCGCCGATCATTGGAGAGAGCGCGAGGAATATTGGAAAGTTCCAAGGCGAGATGATTCCGACGACTCCGACCGGCTGGTAATGTACTTGGACACTCGCCGGCTTGAACATCAAAGGTGTGTGTCGCTTTTGCGGTTTCATCCAGCCGCGTAGCCGGCTCTTATAGTATTTAATGCCATCGAGAAGCGGCACAATTTCCGCGATCAAGGTCTCAGACTCGCTGCGATTGCCGAAATCCTCGCTGACAACATCGAGCAGAAGCTGCTTGTTCTCGACGATTGCACGATAGAGCTTGTCGAGCTTCTCAATTCGTTGCCTTGCATCCGGAAAAGGCGCGGCAAGGAATGAGCGGCGCTGACCATCCAGAAGTGCCTCCAGGTCGATTGTTTGTTCGAGCGTATTGCTTGGGTTCAAAGCATCCATGTTCGCCTCCAGAGCAAAGTCCTATTTGGCTAATTCTTCTTCGATTTGCCCCAGACGTTCCTTGCCGAAGAACATCTCGTCACCGACATAGAAGGTCGGTATCCCAAAGCTGCCTCGCTCCACCGCGGCCGCGGTGTTCTCGACAAGCTTGGCTTTCACTTCCGGATCTTGCGTACGCTCCAGAAGGGCGGCGCCATCAAAGCCAGACCCCGTCATCGCTTTAACGAACACTTCAGGGTCATCCATTTTGAGCCCGTCTTCCCACATGTGCTTCAACCCGGCTTCGACATACTCAGTCAGACGACCATCGAGTTCCGCCACGATGGCGGCGCGCATCAAGATCAATGTGTTGACTGGGAAGTTGGGATTGAACCTGAAGTCCGTCAGGTTGTGTTTCGCAATGAATCTTTGGATTTCAATGCGATCGTATTCAAGCTTTCCCTTGATGTTGCCGAAGGCCATCATAGGAGCTTGGTTGCCTGTTGATTTGAAAATGCCGCCGAGCAAACAGGGGATGAGCTTCAATTCGGCCCCTGTCCGTTCAAGGATCGGTGGAAGCGCCTTATAAGCGTAATAGGCATTCGGGCTTCCGAAATCGAAGATGAATTCAAGTGTCTTGGTCATAATATTGAGTCCAGGTTCTATTGCTTACGCAGTCGCAGGAACGATCATCACGGTGACAGCGATCACGGCCAACACGGTGAGCAAAACGCTCAGTCTGAAATAGTCTGGCGTACGCGTGCTTTCGCTAAGCGCGTCGGCTGAGAGGTGTTCCGTATTTGGGTCAATCAGGTTCAACATTGCCGTCACCATTTCAAAGCGAAAGTGATCGTGTTCCAACATCACGTTCAGATCACGGAGCGTGGTTCCACCAGGCAAGATCGGAGAAGGCTCGAAGATCAAGCTCATGGGTCCATGCCGAGCGGTGCTGATGCGCAACATGGTAATAGGTCTCGGCCATTTTTTCCGGCAACAAGAGACCGTCATTGTCCAGGCCGCGCGCTTCACGAAGTTGCTGGAACCGCTCTGGTCCGAGCATCTTGCCGAGTGTGTCGGGCGCATCGACTGCGCCATCGATCAGAATGTGCGCAACGTGGATGCCGCGCGACGCGTATTCGGCGTTTAGGGTCTGGCACAGCATACGCCGGCCACCCATAGATGCGGCATGCGAGTGCTGCCCTGCATTGCCGCGGACAGATGCGGTGGCTGAAGTCACGAGCAGAGTTCCTCTGCCACGTTCTTCCATTCTCGGGAAGACGACTTTGGCAACACGGAACAAACCAAAGGTCGCCATACGCCAGCCGAGCTCGAACACTTTCAATGTCGTTTTTTCGAGCGAGCGATTTCCGATTTGAGAGCCAAGATTATAGAGGACGACTTCGATTGGACCGATGTCGGACTCTACGCTGGCGACGAGGTTTTCAATCGCGTCTTCATCCACGGCGTTCAGAAGGTGCGCGCTCGCAGACCCGCCGACGGCTTCAATCTCGCTGACGAGCTTGTTCAGTCCTTCCTCATCGGATCGGCGACAGAGCGCTGCATGGTAGCCCTCACTTGCAAACTTCTTGGCAACATTGCCACCAATTCCGGCTCCGGCGCCAAGCACCAGTATTACTTTGGTCATAGCATCCTCCTAATGGATACGGGTGTTTGATTAGTCGAAGGTTCGAACTTTTCTGGCTTCGATCAGCGCTTGTTGTTGCGCTTCGTCATAGCCAAGCTCGCTCAGTATCTCGCGTGTGTGTTCACCGAGTTTTGGTGCGGGTCCTGAAATCGAAGATGGAGTTTTGTCGAACTGTGCGGCGGGTCTCGCCTGACGAACCTCGCCAAAGCCGGGATACACGTTCTTCTCAACTGAGTTGTTCTCCGCAATCTGCGGATGAGCCATAAGCTCCATACGGTCGAGCAGCGGCGCGCATGGCACGTCTTCCTCATCCAAGCGCTTGAGAATTTCTTCGCTTGAAAACTTCGCGATCTCTCCCGCCGTGATTTGCTTGCGCTCTTCCGAGTTTGAGAAGCGACCTGTGGAATCTTTGAACCGCTCATCTTCGATCAGGTCTTCGCGTTTGATGGCACGGCACATGCCAGCCCATTCAGAGTCAGAGACAGCGCCTGCGGTGATGTATCGGTCCGTGGTCTCATAGATCATGTCCATGGCGCCTTGGAATTTCCGGACGTCGATCTCTCGGTCAGCGTAGGTAATCCCCGCCATCCCTTCCGGCCAGAAGAAGGACAGCATCGCGTCGAGCATGGATAGCTTGATATGCTGGCCCTCTCCGCTCTTCTCGCGAGCGAAAAGAGCAGCTGTGACGGCTTGCGCGGTCGTCAGCGAGGTGACTTTGTCAGCGATGATGATCCGGAACATTTTGGGCCGTTGAGACTCGCGGTCCATTTGAATATCGGTCGCTCCCGAAAGCGCCTGGATCACCGGATCATATACGCGCTTGTGAGCGTACGGCCCACTCTCGCCGAATCCGCTGATCGACACATAGACGAGCTTTTGGTTGATCTTTCGTAGCGTCTCCTCGGAGAACCCCATGCGGTCGATCGCACCTGGGCGAAAGTTCTGAAGAAAGACGTCAGCGTCTTGCACCAGTTTCATCAGAATTTCCTTGCCCTCATCGGACTTGAGGTCGAGCGCAATGGCTTTTTTGCCGCGATTGCAAGAGAAGAAGCCGGCCGTTACGTCATTGTGCTTCGGGCCAATGTGGCGCATTTGCTCGCCGTGCAGGGCTTCGACCTTGATCACGTCAGCGCCCTGATCAGCTAGCATCATCCCGGCAACCGGGCCGGATACCATCGTGGTCAAATCTACAACTTTGATTCCTGAAAGCGGTCCCATGTTTATCCCTCCACCAACTGGTCTAGATTTTCGAATTCTTTGAAATTGATCTGCATCGCCTTGCGGTAAGCAGGCCGTGCTGCAATCCCTCGTCGATATTCGAGCAGAGAGCCCGGGACTGCGAGGCCATAGAAGCGGGCCCAATCCAAGCAAGAGACGAGGATGATGTCGGCCAGCCCGAAGCCCTGCGGCATCACAGAGCTTCTGCCATCCAAATAATTGGCGATAATTCCGAGATGCAGCTCAGCGTACAATTTGCACGACTGAATGATTTCAGGAGAGCCGCCATATATCGCCGCGAGGTCGCCGTGACGGCGCATGATGTAAAGGCTCGTTTCGTCTAGCTCGCCATATATGTAGCAGGTCCACTCATCCTCTTTGGCAAATTCCTTAGCCGTTTGAGGAGCCCAGACTGAATCTGTTGGATAATTGGAAATCAGATACCTTGTGATTGCGACGCTTTCCGACAGTCGCACATCATTATCCACCAAGAACGGCACCTTTTGCTTCCGCGTCATTGCGGTGTATTCGTCCGTCTTGGTCTCCCCTGTACGCGGCCCGATCGGCATCAGTTCATAATCGAGTCCCAGCTCTTCTGCCGCCCATATCGGACGGAAAGTTCGAGCTGTACCTGCTCCCCAGATTTTCATCTTTCTGCTCCTGACTGCGTGACTTCAATCAGACCGTAAGCAGGCTGGAGTTATTTGAGAAATGAATAGATTTTCGAAGTGTTGCAAAATATATGAATAGCGCTATCTTGCTGAAATAGCCTCACTGGACCCTCCATAATGGATGTTTCAGACATCGAACTCATTCGCACGATCATCCGCGTGGGCAGCTTATCAGAGGCCAGCCGGCAGCTGCATCAATCTCAACCGACGCTGAGCCGTCGATTGCTGCGCCTGGAGGACAGCCTTAAAGCAAAGCTCTTCCACCGCTCTGCGCGAGGACTTACGCCGACCGACATTGCGACATATATCGATGAAAGTGCCGCGCCGCTTGACCGGCACCTTAAAGAGATCAAGCGGCACGTTGAACTGGCAACAAACCTGGAAACTGGAAATGTCAGCATCGGCGTCGGCCCGATCAATGAGCAAATCCTGATCCCTGACGTACTCACCCGTTTTGTGCAGATGACCGGTGATATTCAGGTCACCGTCGTGACCGAAGACGATAAGACCCTCTTATCGATGTTCGAAGACTCCGAGCTCGATATTGTTATCGGACCTTTCCATGTTGAACCATGGCAGGCGAAGGGCATCGTGACCAAGCCGCTGATTGGTGATCCGATCATCGCAGTGGCGCGGTATGATCACCCGATCTTTCAACACGACACGATAGATCAGGACATATTGCATCGTTATCCTTGGGCGATTCCAAAAACTGAGGGATCGATCCAGCGTCAGCGAGAAGGGATTGTCCTCCCCACACCAAAAGTCGTGGCCGATAATTACGACCTCCTGCGACGGATCAGTATTCGTCTCGATACGCTTTGTGGCGGACCGCGCGCGATTTTCAAGAATGACATCGAGAACAGGATTCTCAGGGAAATCGATGCCGATCTTGGGATCTTCTGGCAAAGCACGCTTTTGGTGCGACCGGAGTCGCTCGCGACACCTCTGGTCAACCAGCTTGTCACGCTCTGCGAAGACGTCGCTGAAGGCATCCAGGGAGAGTCGCAGCGACCACTGAATTGACATATCAGGCCACAGGAGCCTATCAGACGCCATGTCTTGGAGAGAACATCGGCGGTCTAATTTATCGATTCAGGCCATGCTGAACATCTTGGAGGAAGAGAACATTGACCCGGCCCAGTGTCTGTTGGGCACAGGGTTGCGCCCGTCCGACATTCTCGCAGTTCAGGAAACAATCTCCGATGAGCTGGAAATCCAAATCATAGATCGGGCGCTTACCCGTCTCCCGAAACGGGCGGGTTATGGTGTGCGCGCGGGTCAGGCTTTACGGGTCACAACCTTCGGCATTTGGGGCCTCGCTATTCTCGCGAGTCCAAATCTGCGAACGGCGTTCGATACGATGAATAGGTTTTCAGAGCTATCATACACGCTCTCGACAGCCCATTTGGAAGAGTCTGGAGGCGATGCGCGGATTGTGGTGAAAATGGATCGCTTACCGCGATCACTGCACGCCTTCATGTTCGAGCGCTATTACGTCACAACCATTACCTTTCTGCGGGAGATGTTACCGAGCTTTGATCTTGAACGCTTCACGCTCGAGCTCCCATTTTCTGACAGAACCTATGAGACCGAACTGGCTCGAATTACCGGACGGGCCGTGGTCGGGTCACAACCCGACTTCGCATTGCGGTCAGATCGAGCGCTGCTTGACGAACCGCTCCCTCAGGCCGATCCGCTTACGCATGCGCATTTTGTTGGCCAGTGCCAGGCGCTCTTGAGGCAGTATCGTGAGCTTCCTGACTATGCCCAAATGGTCAGGGATTTCATCTTGCAGAACGACAATTTTGCTCCAACGCTCGATGCTGTGGCGAAGTCGGTCGGCTTAAGCCCGCGTTCCCTGCGACGTCGCTTAAAAGAGGAGGAGACGTCGTTCAGCGAAATAGTGCTGGGTACGAAAATGGCGCTCGCAAAAGAACTGCTATCCACGGCGAAATTGCCGGTCCAACTGGTGTCCGCTCAATTAGAGTATTCAGAACCTGCAAGCTTTACCCGTGCGTTTGCGCAGTGGTGGGGCGTTCCTCCGAGTAAGGCAGGCACAATTAAGTGAGTGCGTTTGGTTCGGTCACGCCACTCGGAACTCCACGACGCCGAGCCCATCGATCGACAGGGCATAATCTCCACGTTCAGCCGGGATGAGTGGACCGCATGCCCCGGTCATAAGTAGCGTGTCTTCCCCGCATGCGAAGCCGCGCTTCTTGGCCTCGCCGACGATCCAAGCCGTCGCCGATTCCGGGCCACCGATCGCATCATTCATATCCGCCTGACTCACCGTTTCGGTTCCTCGCTTCAGCTCTGCTTTTAGGCCTGCGAATGAATCACTCCATGGCTGAAACTCACCGAGAATGTATGCGTCTGCGCCGAGATTGCTGGCCACCAGGTTTGCCGCCGTGAGGTCGGATTGGTCAGAGAATTTGACGAAGACGATCTCGATTGCTGGCGCGATGGCTTTGGGGCGGCCATTAGCATCGACCTTGATCGCGACTTCGCATTCAATTCCGCGTCCCTCGATATAAGGAAGCGTGCATCCTGAGTCGTTCTGTTCGACGGGATACAGACTCGCAATCAATGCGTGATCCAGATTGAAATAGGCCTGGACTGGCGCTGCTGTGACGCCAGCCTTGATGCCGCCACTTCCAACCGGCGTAACGATTTCCGTCACTAAATGTTGAAGCTCATACGCGTCTTGCAATGACAGCGTTTCTTCAAATTTTGGCAACGGCTCATGCGCTTTGATCGCGGTCGCGAGTTGGCGAGCAAATTCTGACATCATTCTTTTTCCTTCCGTCGGGATGCCCACGATCATGTATGGGCACGGTTGTCTGCTTTGATCATATCGGACGCCTTTTCGGCAATCATGATCGTTGGCGCGTTTGTGTTTCCGGAAATAACCGATGGCATGATCGAGGCGTCCACGACGCGAAGACCTTCAATGCCGCGCACACGCAGCCTTTCGTCGACAACGTCTAACGGACCAGAACCCATGCGACATGTGCCAACAGGGTGATAGAGCGTATCTGCACGGTCTCGAATGTCCTCTTCGAGCTTTCCTCGATCATGTTCGCCGCTACCTTTGAACGGCGCTTTTCGAATGTCATCAAAAGCTGGCGACTCGAGAATTTTCTGCGTTAGTCGCACGCCCTTGTACAAGGTCGCGAAGTCTCTCTCATCTTTGAAGAAAGCCGGATCGATCAAAGGCGCATCCTGTGGATCGGGCGAAGCCAGAGTCAGTTCGCCGCGACTGTGGGGCCGCAGCAAGCAGACGTGCGAGCCATATCCCCGGCGGTAATACAACTTTCTTCCATGATCATCCACGATCGCGCGCGTGAAGTGTAATTGCACATCTGGGCGTTCGAGCGTCGGGTCTGTTTTCAAGAACCCACCGCACTCTGTGAAATTGGTGGAGAAGGCGCCTTCGCGTCGAAACAGGTATCTGAAAAACTCACCACCCATCTTCACGAGGCTGACTGGATCAAATCCAAGTCCACCAATGTGATTGGTGAAATAGCTGACATTGTAATCGATATGATCGTGGAGATTCTGACCGACGCCTGGCAATGCATGCACCACCTCGATGCCTTGTTGTGTGAGGTGTTCAGCCGGACCAATACCCGAGACCATCAATAATTGCGGCGATTGCAGAGCGCCGGCGCTCAGAATCACTTCACGCAGGGCAGAAAATTCCAAGCGCTGCCCATCGACCGCGACATCGGCACCGATCGCGCGTCCGTTAGCCGTCCGAATTTTTTGCACAAATGCGTTCGTTATCACCGTTAAGTTTGGGCGATTGGATATGGGTTCGATGTACGCGCGGGCTGCTGAGCATCGCTCCCCTCCAATTTGTGTTACTTGATACGGACCTATTCCTTCTTGGGATGGACCATTGAAGTCTGAGTTTATGGGAATCTGGTTTTCACGGGCGGCGCGATACAGATACTCATTGAGCGGACCGGGTGTGCGTATGTCGGCGACATTTAGAGGACCGCCAATTCCTCTGAACGCAGTTTCGCCCGTTTCACAGTTTTCCGATTTCTTGAAGTATGGAAGGACTTCCGCAAAGGACCAGCCTGTGTTTCCCTCCGCCGCCCAGGAATCATAGTCCTCTTGCTGGCCTCGAACGTAGACCATCGCGTTGATTGCGGAGGACCCGCCAAGCCCTTTTCCACGTGGCTGGTAGCCGCGACGGCCTTTTAAACCTGCTTGTGGAGTGGTTTCGAAACTCCAGTTGTTTATGCCACGGCCGACTTGAGCGATGACGCCAAAGGGAGTTGTGACGATTGGCCCACGGCATTTGCCACCGGCTTCAAACAGGCAAACGCGGATCGCCGGGTCCTCGGTGAGGCGGTTCGCCAACACACTGCCAGCCGATCCTCCGCCGATGATCAGATAATCAAATTCTGTGGTCATGTGCTTGCGGATACCTATTTTTGAGATTCCTCCGTCGCAGATGGCTACACGCCGGGTCGCACAACTGAATGATACCGAAGGCCGTTGACTTGATATTCGCGGCCAACAAGCGAGCCATACGCAAATAGAGCTAAGCGTACCTGATTGACGCATAAGCTGGGGTTCTGGGCGGGGTTACGTTAGCTCAAAGACTTTTTATGCAAATATAATCAATTGATTATAAGAGTTTAGTGGCGGAGAGAGAGGGAAAATCTCCCAGCGCATTTAGTGCATTGATTATAAACTATTAAATGCGCGAACTGCGGTGCCACTGTACCACACTTTGTACCAATCGAGTGTACCCCGGTACACGATACTCAATGCCAGCTCGTTGCTTCATAGAAGACATTGATCCAGTGACTTCAAACACCCTAGAACGGTCGCTCGTCATGTCCGCTTTGGGTCATTAGGAGACGTTAGCCTCTCGCGTTAGTCTTGAGCCATTGTTTGATTTTCTGCTTTTTCCTGGTACTCGAACTTTATGAGCAAACACAAAGAGCCACTTGAGTTTGGTCCGAACGGCGCTGTTCTAAACAGTGATGGAATTTCCGAAGAACTCGCTGAAGAATACAGAAAACCAAGTGACCATTGGTCAGATGCTATTTTGGTGAAGCCGACGAAATGGCCGCCTAGCGCATTGCTTTTGGCATTTGGTGGCACGTTCTTAATGGGGATGCGCTTTGCGACGGAAGACCAGTCCAACTTGCCGATCTGGTTAAGCCTCGGACCAATCCTGCTGATAGTTTCTGCAGGCTGGTGGCGAGTCATTTGGGGCAAACACTTCGACAATTAGTGTTTCCATTGACGCCGAAACCGAACTCACGGTGGTCGGATTAGCGTTGGGGCACCTTCGCAATTATTTCCTTGGACTGTGGATGCAGTTCATATGTCCAACCACCACCTCGTGTCAGCGCACTCTTGGGGAGAACGTAGACGACTATTTTTTCTGCCGCCTCGACGCACTCAAATTGTCCGTACTTTGAAATCAGCGGCTCCTCGCTGCGATCAGCCAAGTCTTCAATCGTTACAATAACTGCGATGGCGCAATCCCTCGACAGACTGTCCGCTTCGTCCCCTGCTTGCTGGTCTGCGTGAGCCAGAACGCTCAAGTAAGCTAAAGTGAGTATGATGGCGATGTACTTCATTAGAATTAAGTATCAGCCGCTGAACAAGTTTCCTAGCGATTGATGTCCGCTTAGACGCCGAAAGCAGACTTTAGTCCAGTGGCTAAAACTCGCCCCAGGAAAGACGCTCGCCAATGCCCAGAGTGGCAGTTTGTGGATCAGGTTAAATAGTCAATAAAAACAGCATCTTACGCGATGTTCGCAGAGAGAGAGGGAAAATCTCCCAAAAGAAATAACGGACTGTTTTTACTGCATTAATTCGGACCTCACCGTTTCTGATGTGCCACCCTTTGTACCAATAGAGTGTACCCCGGTACAAAGTCCTTACCGTCTACTTGTCCTCCCAGCGGCCATCAGCATTCCGTCAGATAACTCCCGATACGTGACGCTGAAAACGTGGGATCGCCTTAACGGGAGAGTATTTCGCTCCATTCGGGGTGGCGCTTCTCGAAGGTGCTCTCAACAAACCCCAGAAGTTCGATTATTGAGAATTGTTGAGGGGCGAGCATCGGCGGAAACAGAAATGATCCAATTACTTGTTCTAGACGTCAACAGTAGCAATCTCGTGTTTTAGGCTTTCCCAGTTTTCCAGTACGTACCCGCACCCATTGATCTTGCTGTGCGAAGGGTCGCTCGAAATATTCACTGGCATTCCTGTTTCCTCGGATATGAGCTGCGCCAGCTCTGGTAATGTCGCTCCCGGTCCCGTCAAAACTAGGCCGTACGCGGCCAAATCGCCCGAAAGTTCGGGCGAAATTTGCGATAGCGCAATTTTGACGCCCTCGACGATTTTCTCGTACGAATTTCTCAGTTGGAGGTGTGCGAACAAACTATCCAAATTCGCCGTCCTGCGGGTATTTTCACTATCAATGTAGCCTTGAACTTTGAACGACTTGATCTCCGTCGCTGAAGGACGAACGGCTGCTCCGTATTGCATGAGTATGCTTTCGAGGTGGTGGAGTGGGAGGCCGATGCCGCAACGGCTTCTTATGGCACGACCTAAGGTCGCGGCGAGGGATCTCGTGCCTATCGAGACATCGCGGGTGTAAACCGAACTGCCGAACGAGAACACCGAAATACTGGTGTAGGACTTGTCGATCCCAATGACCATCAAACCAGTTTCCTGCCGCACAACAAGCCCCGCACCATATGCAGTAGCCAGCTGTTCTTCGATAAAATGGGTTTCTCTGGCGCCTGCATCAATTGCTATTTTCGACAGCAAACGTTTTTCTTGGGCTGGAACGTAAGATTTCGCCGCGAGCAGCATCATGGGAGCGGAAGACGCCTCGACACTGTGGACGGTGCCAAGATAACGCGCGAGCATTTCCCCCGCCAACTCTATGTCGGCAATATTGCCGCGTTGTATCGGATGCCCGACTTTGACCCTTTCGTTAGATTGCATTTTTAATGCGCTTCGACCGGCGCTGAGTACTTCTTTGCGACTTCCGGATGTTCTGAACGCCACAACCGATGGCTCTTTCATGATAATGCCACGACCCGAGGCGTAGATCTCGGTCACATCATCGTCCAATGCGATTGCAAAGTTCGGTGGTGAGTATCCTCGCAAGAACTTCTTCCAATCGCTGGCTTTCGAAAGATCACGCATATCGACAATGGCGTCGCCCAAGTTTGCTCCAGCTATTTTTGCGCCGTGAAACTTCGAGCCCCGCAAATCCGATCCGGCGAAGTCGAAGCCATCTAAACTCTGACTTCGAAAATCTTGGTTCTTTAAATCCGTCCCGATAAAATCTTTCGCGGGGTCAAGCCCCACAAGCCGAACCCACTCAGAAAATGGTTTGCCGCGTGTATTCTCCAAGAGGTTCAAGCTGGCTTCTAACTCTGCTCTAAGCTTAGAATTTATCATTTCGTTTCAACTCGATTTGTTGCGAAACTAATGAAATGAATTGCCCATCGTCTGTAACCTGATACGCGTGGTGTTCCGCGGCTCGCTTAAGTTGTTTTCGGAACAAAAGCCTCTGTATCTCTTCCAATTCAGGATCCGGATCACCCGTACCTCCCTCTTTCTGGAGGATGTCGGAACGCAGTTCTGCACGAACACTTACCTCGAACACATCGCCAGGGTTCAATCCAATGAGTTGCCCGACGTGGGGGAATTCCTCGTCAATTTTTAGCGGATGATGCTTATTTTTTGATACCACTTCAAATCGAGGATGGTGATTAGTTCGCCGGGCATACACGTTAGCACCGGTCTCCAATTCATAGGGATGCCCCCGCTCGCCGATGCGATCGTTTAATCTCACCGACCTGCCATCAGTGAAATTGAAATCGATGATTACGCTTTGAAACCCGTATTTCAGCCCTTTTTCAGGAATTCGTATTAAGTCGAGGAAAAGCTTAATCAAAGGAAATTCGTACCCCGATTGCGACGCTGAAAAAACGTCGATATCGGCCAGATCATGACTGATGAACGCATGGCTATGCTCTCCGACCAATTCAAAATCATTCGAATACATCGAATGAAACTTGGATGGGAACTCATGTGCCTCCAAACGATCTTTGAATGCCTTTGTGTCACCAGA
This sequence comes from Henriciella sp., assembly GCA_965212615.1. GTDB lineage: Bacteria > Pseudomonadota > Alphaproteobacteria > Caulobacterales > Hyphomonadaceae > Henriciella. The sequence goes on along the minus strand of OZ243114.1, from coordinate 2,319,864 downwards.
TAGAAACGCTTGTCGCATCTCTTGGTTAAATCCGAGCCCGTGGCAAAAGAACTCAAATTGAGGCTCGGTCATTGATGCGTTTTCATGCTGCCACGCATACTGAATTTGCCGCATCAATGTTTTGCGGTCTAAAGAATTGATTTCAATTCCGCAAACCATGCAAATACGGTCTGTCAGCTGCCCAGTGCGCTTTCGCTGGCCGCTAATTCCAGCCTTTAAATCCAACCGATCAGCGATGTTTTCGCACTTGACGTGCCCGAATGGGATTTTCACACTCGTCATTCTCTCATTCACTCCGTGATCGAGTTGCAGGATTTCGGTTTGCGTTCTGTCGACCATAAGACACGTATTCTTCAAGATGCAAACTTGCGCCTTAGACACGCAAATTCGACGACGAACTTCGTATTTGTGCGCTTTTTTTGCATTTGGCCTCATCGCTCCATTGAAAGATGGAGAGCGAAGTGTTTGCGAGAAAGCGGAAATTTAGTGGTTCAGTATCACTCTCGGTTTTGTGTTTGGTATTTTCAACGAACGTAACGCCGGTTGAAGCTCAGCCGGTGGAATTTGGACATGCTCCGGTAAGTTCGGAGTACCCGAGCAGCACGAAATTCGGATCGATTGATTTTGTTCGACCCACAAAAGAGCTAAGGGGTGCCGACGCGCACGGGTGCGGCGGGTTTCGTTGCCCCAGGGGCGGTCGATCACACATGGCGAACGACTATGTTTGCGAGCCTGGGGTTGTCGTGATTGCGAGCGCAGACGGCTTGGTGACAAGGGTGGGGTTGTCAAAGACCGGATATCCGGACTTGCAGTACGTCAAAGTTAGGGTCGACGGAAAGGTGTCGTTTGCGACCCACTATCTCCATGACGTGACGGTGGTCGAAGGCGAGCTCATTCGCACGGGTCAGGCGATTGGGCGTTGCGCTGATTTAAAAGTTCCGTACCCGAACGCTGCTGGGATGAAAAATCACGTCCACCAGTATGTCTACTTAAACGGCCAGAAAATTGACGCCGAAACGCATCCTATGTTCGAGGTACGCTCTCCATAATCCGACGATGCCGAGCTGATCTCTTCCCGAGCCTCAAGGTGCCGATGCGCCCGCAGAAAGTGGAAAGGATTAAGCAACAGAGCACGGCTGGAACAACGAACGCTGCGTGATACCGCTGGACGATACTTGATCTCGACCGCTCTCGTGTCGCTTTGCAATGATCTCTTCAGGTTTGGCTCTCTTGCCCATGGTTCAACTCCAGTTCAGAGCCGATCCTCTCTCAAACTATGGGCCAGTTTTTCGAAGGCAGTCCAAGACAAACGCCAGCGAACCGCAATGTCCGCTCGTGAGCCAAAGCGATATTGTTGCGAACGCAACGCATGACAAACAAACGTACACCCAACGAGATTGGCGACTAAGAGAAAGTGTTGGTTCCGATAAAGTGTTGAGGTCGAGAAGCACGTTCGCCTAGCAATCTGGAGAAAGTGCACCCGGGTAATTCATTCCGTGCCTGTTCACGAATACAGCCGGTCATTTTTTGCGACGATCTTCACAAATTTTGCGTCCGCGTGAGATAATTGAAAACGTTGCTCCCAATCGCGGAGAACCGAATTCATTCTGTGACATTTTAGACTTGGCATCGGGGTATCGCTCTATTCCGGGACCATTTAATCCGTAAGTCGTGAGGCCAAGACGAACGGTGACGATCTCGTCGTCTAGTACAGTTCTACAGTCGAGATAGGCGCTGGAATAACCGGGCCACGGCCATTGATCGCCATACTCACCCGACAATACTTTCTCTTCGCTCAGCGAAACGAAACGTGAGCACACGAACACGGTGCCTATCAAAAGGAATGTCACGATCCATGCTACATTGTGCTTATTCATAAAATGCTGTCCTGTACCAAATACCGAATAGGTTCGGTATAAACGCAATAAATGACCGATACAAGTCGGTGGCTCTTTCTCGCAGCTCAATTGATCTTGCGCTGATGAAAACAGACTTGAAGGTCATCGTGGGGCGCAACATCCGCGCTGCCAGAGAAGCGCGGGAGATGACGCAGGAGCAGTTCGCTGAAGCGATAGGGCGACATATCGATAGCGTGTCATTGATCGAAAGGGGGCGAACGCTGCCGGCGTTGGATACACTTATAGCTATCTCAAATATCGTCGGCGTCGGGCTCGACGTGCTCGTGCACCCATTCGACCAAGTTGCCGACGATGAAACGAAGTTGGTTCTTTCTGAGTTGCAAGTCCGGCTCGAAAATCTGTCTCAAGATAAAGCCAAGTTGGCGCTGGAGATCGTAAAGCTTATTGCTGAACAAGCCTAACGGCGATGATCGGATTAGCGCTGATAAGTTTTGACCCGGGTACACGCGAACGAAAACGAAGCCCCCAGGTCTATTCACGGAGCGCGCGGTACAGCGTTGCTCGACTAACGCCCAAATGCGACGCGATTTGTGCTGCAGTCATTTTCCCTGCTCGTTTTAGGGAGCGGGCAATCTCCAGATCGTTCATCGTCATTGCTGGTGGTCGGCCCAACTTTACGCCACGCGCTTTCGCGGACCGAAGCCCACTGCTCGTTCGTTCTCGGATCAACTCGCGCTCGAACTCAGCCAATGCTCCAAATACGTGGAACACCATTTTCCCTCCGGGCGTCGTCGTGTCTATGGCTTCTGTGACGGATGCAAAACCGACCCCGCGCTCGTGAAGTTGTTCAACAGTCTCGATAAGTTGGCGAAGCGATCTCGCCAGACGATCTAGTTTCCAAACTACCATCACATCGTCGGCGCGAAGGAATTCCAATGCTTCTTGTAAAACTGGGCGATCTTTGCTGACGCCTGATACGGTTTCGACAAAAACTTTTTCACAACCCGACGCCCTGAGCGCCTCTTCCTGCATTGCGATGCCTTGGTCTTTCGTGCTGACGCGCGCGTATCCAATTTTCATCTCGATTTGTCTCAAAAAACCTAGCGTCAGTATATTTTGAGACGCACTAATTTCAAGACGTTTTTTGAGACACTAATGAGGCGCATTGTGACGTGTTGGAGCTCGAATGCCTTCTAGATACGGCGTGTCTCAGAAACCGTCGTTTTTAAGACGGGTCTTGAGAGTTGAAGTGCTTTGCTTCAATTAACGCCCTAAGGCAATCTGGGAGGTTAGGATGGGCTCGGAAGCAATTGAAAAACACAAACAGACAAAGTCACTCGGCGCATTCTCAATTCTTGCCGTTTTGACCGTAGTTGCGCTTTACATTTCGATTTTCTTCTTGATCGGTCACGGCGTACTTTCTGGATGGTTGGGTGATTTTTGGATTGAACTGGAGGGACCGGGGCGCGCGGCGATAATCTCAGCCTTGATCACCGCGCTTGGACTTCTATCGTCAGCGGTCGTCCTCCCATTTGTGTTCAAAGACCGAGTTTCATCGCTAGACGACATGGTTCGCTCTACAGAAAGAAAGCTTTCGACATTGAGCGCTGATACAAATCGTAGACTTGAAGATTTGACCTCCAGTTTCGAACACCAACTCCAGGCGATGCAAAGGCATGCAGATGAAAAATCGGAGGAAACGGATCGCCTAGTGCGCGCGCTTTATGCTGTCGTTACCATGCATTTGGGAGAGGGTGAAATAACCGATGGCACTCACGCCAAACAGATCGTCGATGAGTTGTGGGAAAAAGCAAAGTTCGGATGCACTGAGCGGCTCGAAAACAAAGCGAATACGCATGCGTCAACAAAAGAGACGATACGAAAGATGCGCAAAATGACGCCGGATTATCTTGCAGAGTTAGTCCGAATAGAAGCCATAACCAAAGAGGAACGCGATCAACTCGAAAGGTTGAAAGCATTGAAACATTTGAGATCAGATTTGCCGCTTCATCAATTTGGTGAGGTGCGCGAGTTGCAAAAAGCAATCACAGAATTTGGATCAATCGACCAAAGTGGTTAGCTTCGCCTAAGCGTGAGGCAGCTTTGAAGTCATGGGTAGGGGCTCGAGTGACTTCCCAACGGTCAATACGAAAAATCTGCCTTTAAACGAAGTTTATCGCCGCGTTTTGCACCCGTTGGCGTAAGGATGAGCATGCTGAATTCATTAGTAACGTTGCCGGTTAGCTCGCACCCTAAGCATAAGCGCTGCTAGCGCCTGCGAAGCCGATGGAGGATTTTATCGATCGCTTCTTCGAAATTCGCACCGTCCGTAAAATTCGCGTAGTACCGATCTCTCAAGAACAAGGGCAACTCACATTCCTCCATCAACAATGGAAGAACAACCACTTCGCCAGTTTGTAGCTCGTTGTTCAGGGCAGCTTCCAATTCTCTTTGCACCCAAGGAGCTTCCACGGAACGGGGAGAAAGCGCGATCCCAAAATATTTGGATCGTTCAATTCCTTCAGCGATTTTTCTATGAAGGCTGTCGCCGATTTGTAATTCCGCTTCGTCGATCCAGACATTCTCCACGCCACGCTTCATCAACTCTTGCCGAATGGCGCGGACCAGTGGCTTATCTGCGTGCGTGTGACTAAGAAAAATCCCGTGAAAGCGTTCTCTTGGCGGATTTCTATTTGCGCGAACTGCGGATTGCACCAAAAGATTGGCACCCTCTTCATCGGGTGGCGGGGTTACCAACCAGCCAAGCTTTTCGCCCTCCTCGCTGAGAACCGCACCACCGATGCAGGCTGCCGTTGGTGTAACCGCAAATGGCTCGATGCCGTCAATCGGCTCCGGCATTACGAATTGGTACTCATTTTGAGCTAAGTACTCGAAGTAAGGCGTCAAAGGAGAAGTACGATCCAGTATTTCGACCGTACGACCCCTCAGCCTTTCGACCGAACGCATTTTGATCAGGCCATATAGTCGGTCGTTCGCATAACCAATTTTTGTGCTTCGATAACCAAAGAAGTTTTGCCTCTTCTGCTCTGCCATGCACCAGAACACATTTGCACCGTGAGCGATCGCAGCGTCAAGTTCGGCGGAACGTTCCGCTCCGCGATACAATGTATCGAGATCATACTGCTCGTTAGAGTTTTTGAGCGCACCGAGTTCCCATTGTTCGTGGGAAAACTCTGTTTCTTCGCCGAACAAAAAATGACTATACGACGCGGGGTTGATTATAATGGTATCATACTCGTAGAGCGCGAACGCGGCGCGATCTTGCAGTATGCTGGGTCTGCCGAGACCGGCAGTTTCGATAATGGTCCCCGGGATGTCCGGTCCCGAATACCGAAGCCCTACGGTTAAAACACGTTGCATATCCGAATAAGTTCCTTATCGAATTCTGAGCCAAACTATATTGAATTGGCTTACATGCAGTTTTGTCGATATAAAATACAATTGCTAGTCATGGCATCAGGCGCGTAAAACGCGAGTATGAAGTCCAAAAAATACATCCCGAGAACGATCTTTGTTGATGGCAATGAGCTGAAAGACGAAGAGGTCGATTTTTCAGTCGGCGTCAAAATCGTGCTGGCGGAACCAGGCGGAGGCAAGACTGCATTCCTTAATCAAGTTGCCGATTGGATAGGCGGCGCATCGATCAGGGCCAGCATATTCCGGCACGAAAGCAACACGCTGAGGCATTCGTGTCTAATTTTGGATGCGTTGGATGAGGTCTCGCGATTGGATAGGAGCGCATTGGACGAAATCATCGTCAAAGCGAGGGATTTGAAACCTGAAAGCTTGGTGCTCGCTAGTCGCGCGAGTGAGTGGGACAATGCCGCGACCAAATTTGTAGAGGATTGCTTCGAAAGTCGTGTTGAGGTGTTAACGTTGAAGCCATTCTCCGAAGAAGATCAGGAGAATTTGTTCATCGATTTGTTTCCGAGCGAACAGTTCGAACCGTTTCGGCAAGAGGTGAAAAAATTCGAATTACTACCGCTTCTGAGCAATCCACAGTTTCTAATTTTGTTCGCAAATGCCTTCATCGAGGGTGATCGAAGCTTCCGATCGAAGCAGGCTATATTTGAGGATGCGCTCAAGAAACTGTCGAGTGAGAACAATTCCAAAGTGCTTCAAAGCGACCGCACGCCCACAAAGCTAATTTTGGATTGTGCGGACGAACTGTTCGCAAAGCTCTTGCTATCTGGCGCCGTCGGAACGTCTCGCGTGGAGGCGAAGAGCGATCCGAACTTTCCCTACCTTGGATCAATCTACTTTGGTGAGAACACTGTCCGATCGGATACAATCGGGAGCTCGCTGTTCAAGCCCGGAGGTGCAGAAGACAAACTCGAGCCGGTACACAAGATTGTAGCTGAATACTCAGCGGCTCGCTACTTGATCCGCCGCATCGTCGATCCGACTGACTTGTTGGGGTTGGAGCGAAGTCTGGCTGTCATCGCCCCAAACTCCGTAGTCCGAGACGAGCTGCGAGGACTACTGGGTTGGATGGCAGCGCTGGGCCCTGCCGATTTGCAATCGAGACTAATAGAGATCGATCCGTACGCGGTGATCTCAAACGGTGATCCGGCTCAATTGAGCTCGGAGAACAAGAAGCTCTTATTGCGGACGTTGTTGGAGCTGTCCGAAGTTGATCCGTATTTCAGACGCGGGGATGGATGGAGGTCATTCAGCGTAGCTGGGTTCTTCGATGCAAGCGTTCTTGAAGAGGTGCGCCATCAGCTAACGACGAACAATGCTGAACAGCTTAAAGAACTATTGGTGGAACTTCTCATTGGGGCGCCGTTTGCTGAGCAATTTAGTCAGGAACTTAGGAAGATCGTATTGGATGCCAAAGAAACACTTGGATTGCGCCGCCGAGCCGCACGGTGTCTGAAACTTGATGATCTTACTGAGTATCGTCTGCTATTCGACGCGCTAATGCGCATCGGCGATCTACATTCGCTGAGAATTGCTAGCTTCTTGGTAGAGCACTTCAAGGTCACCACATTCAAAAAAGCACAGATAAAACAACTTATTGCATCGATTGCGACTTTATATCCCAAGGATCGCAGCAAAATCGAGTGGGAAATAGGCGAACGAAGATTTGTACGCAGATTGGTGAATTCACTTCGCCTTGTCGATTGTGTGTGGCTTCTGGATGAGTTTACCCATTCCCTCCATTGCACATGCGGTTCCAAACGGACGTACCAGTGTGTCTGTCGCGTCGGAATTAGCAAAGTGATGGGCCTGGTTCTAGATCGATACTGCGAACTTCAGAACGGGCCGCTATTTCCAACGCAATTGTGGCATTGGACTAGGAATTTAGTTTTCCATAATGATTACAGCTCGGATAGTTCGGCCTCGATTGAGCGCTTTCAGGCGGATGCTCCATTGCGTCGGGCCGTGCACAAACTGGCATTTTCAGGCGAGCTCAACGTCGACGAAGTCTGGGAAATGTCATTGCGGTTTAGGTTCCGGGATCAGTTCCACGCTGGATGGACCTTTCAGAGTGGCGATTTAGAGATCATTCTAGATTGGTCGTTCGCTCATGACCTGTTGGACGTTTGGGCGGCGTTTCATCGCTTTCACTACAGATACTCCGACGCGAGAAGCAGCGACCCGGTTAGACGGAAAATGCGTGAACATAGTCGGGAAAAAACAGCGTTCTTGGCTGCGTGGTCCCTGAAAGAGCGACAGGCCGCATCGTCAGCTGCAAATGATGACAAAGCCCATCAAAAGCATGTCAACAAAATGAAACGTCGAAGGCTGTCGTCAGAGAAGAAAATGATAGAGCGCTTTAACGCTCAGAAGGAACAAATTCGAAAAGGGCGCCATTGGGGCTGGTTGAAGTACTATGCGAATGACTTGTTGTTCGACCGTGAAGCAGACACGAAAAATCTCGGAGACGCGGACTTTCGGCGAGAAGCACTATTAAACTGCATTCCGTTTCTGGCATCTGAAATCCCAACGTTAAAAGAGTGTGCCGAACGAAAATCCGGGGACGTTGTTCGAGTTCTGTACGCTGTGTGTCTGATGTGGCTGGAGAAGTACGGCAATTTGGCCGAGTTACCATCGAGTGTTTTGGTTGCGGTTCGGTCAGACATACCCGCAGGCTATGATGCGATCTCAGACGACCTGGAAGATCAACTCAAGCGAGAACTAAACACGCGAATACTCGCCACGGAATGCGAAAGAAGAGGCTTTCTTCGTGAGTATGTAGGAACGCAGTTATCGCAAGGGCGTAGCGTCAATGCTACTTGGATGCTTGATCAACCTGAATTTCGACAGTTCAAAGAGGAATTTGCATTGGACTGGCTGTCCGCGTACCCAAACGTGGACGAACATACTACTCGGCATCTGTTCGAGGCGGTCGTTTCCACGTCAAATCGAGAAAATGTCTTGCGCATCATTCGGGAGAAATGCGCATTGTTCTTCGATGACACGTCCATGAATTGCGATGATGACCAACTAACTGAAAAGAGGTTGTTTTGGTCCCTGAGATCGTTCTTTTTTGCGGAAGCGCCTCCTCAAGCGTACGTCGACTATTTGTTTGCTGAAAAACGTCACGTATTCGCATTTGCGGAGATCGCCGGATCATTCCGAATGGATGATCATCCAGACTGGCCGATTTTGGCGCCGGAGAAAATTCTTCTTGTTCTAGATGCATTCATTTCAGATTGGCCGCCTGTGGCTTTGCCAAATTCTTATGGCACTGGCAGCCCAGAAGAAGAACAAGCGTACAGATTTCTTTCCGAGCTTGTTTGGTTGATTGGAAGATCAGACGCGCGCATTGCGCTTCCAGTTTTGGATCAACTTCTTTTGAGGCCTGACCTCAGCATGTTTCACGTTCAAGCTAAGGTATTGCGCGCCCAGGCAATGAAGGATGTCGCCTTAATGGATTTCCAGGCACCATCTATTGATGAGCTGGTAATGATGCTCGATGACAATCAGGTGGCGACCGTCGAAGACCTCCGCGCATTGCTATTGATTGAACTACGTGAAATGCAACGCTGGATCAACGGTGGAGCAACCGACCCGATAACGATGTTTCATTCCAAAGAAGGCCGGGTGGACGAGAACACGGCCACGAAACGCGTGGCAGAAAGGCTTCAAGAAAGATTTCGAGCACTTGGTATAGGCGTAACGATCGAGCAACGAATGCCTAATGAGAAACGGTGCGATCTGACCGCGTCGATTATCGCCGGCGGCAAAAACCGAACGCTGGTGGTAGAAGCAAAGGGGCAATGGCACGAAGAACTGTTCGATGCACCGAAAACCCAGCTAAGTGACTTGTACCTGATTTATCCCGATGCCGCCCATCAAGGTATTTTCCTTGCCTACTGGTACGGAAAGGCGGAAAAGATCGCAGGACGAAAGAACGAGGAAATTGCAACGGCCTCGGAACTCGCGGAAGAAATTGAGACCCATGTTCCCGAAGACATCGCGTCATTGATTGACGTGTTTGTGCTCGACCTCTCTCTCCCTGACGGCTTTAACCGCAGCTTGTTATGTTAGCGGAGTTTAGCTCCGCATCTCCACAGCGCATCTGCGCCAATCGGATGGTCAGGAGCGCGTCTGCACTCAAATCTAGTCAGCTTGCGATTAGGGTTTGCTGATCGATGCAAAGCAATGCAACGATAGATTTTTGACGCGGAGAAGCGAGGAGATATGGATCAAGATAAGCAGACAATTTGGATGACACGCAAAGAAGCAGCCGATTATCTTCGGGTTTCAGTGTCCACGATGGCTCATTGGGTTCAAACCGCAATGGGGCCGCGCCACTTCATTGCAGGCGGTAAAGCGCGATACTTGAGAGAAGACTTGGACAGCTGGGCAATGGGTAAGGAGTTCCAGCCAATGCCCATGAAGTTACAAAACTACATTCTAGGTAAGCGGAAACCAGGCGAGACTGAGACAGCGAGACAGGCGCGGATTTGCCAAATGTTGATAGACGAAGCCAATGCCGAAATTGATGAGGATATTAAGCTACTGATCGAGGCGCATAATTTGTCTCGGTCTTATCCTAACGGCTAACGTATCCTCATGCGCCAGAGGGCGTGAGGAAGCTCTGACCCTAGGAGCGTGTTCTGGAAGGCGCCTTAATTCTTCCAGAACCGGTGCGTACCGTCTTGAAATTCGATAGCGGGGACTTCGCGTCGATGAACTTTCCAGCCGAGTAAGCACCCCCCAATCTACCAGCCGTCGGACGGGGTCGGCGTTGTTTGAGCCGGTTGAAAAGGGCGCGATCGATCCGATGGTCAGTAGTATTTCCATCACTTCGGATGGACTGACGCCGCTATCCGCAGTCGACAGACTGAGCATATTGAACAGCCTTTTTATACCGAACTGATCCCCACTCACATTTCTTGGAACCAAGCTCCAAAAAGAGCTCCACAGGCGATCGGATCGATCCTGAGCTTCGTCGGCAAGAGTGTGAAGCAACTGGATCAGCCTAACGCGTCCCTGGTCCACTACCGAACTACGTCGCCTGCGATCCGCCGAAACGGTTCGCCATGGGTCGCTTGTGAACGAGAGCTCGAAGCGAACAATATATGAGGACTTCGCGTAAAGTTTCGCGCTGATGTCTTGATGACCGAGTTTTCCGCGAACGAGATTGCTGTTTCTATCATGACCGAGTTCGGGGCCGCCGGGTATAGGATACTCGCTCCGAAATGAAGAGAGCAATACTCCAGCAAACAGATGTTGCGTGTCCGCGACCTTGCGGATTGCATTGGCAACCCGAAACTCCCAATAAAACTCAACTTGCGACACTTGCATCGCCAGGTTGTCAAAATCAGGAAACATTTGCGCATGAGCGCCAGCCGCAATCGTATGCCCCGCAGCCCTCAAAAGTTCCGTGCGAACGACTTGATAGACTAACTCAGCGTATTCTGTGGTTCGCTCAGCCCAATCTGCGATTGGAGAGATATTGATCTGTGAGGAGTGCAGGAAGTTATCGTTATTATCAAATGTGACGCTTCTCGTTCTTTCCAGCCTATTAAAAATAGCCGATCCCGGCTGCTTGCGCAAAAATCGCCGAGGAAAGTTGAACATCTGCTCTCGAGTATCAATCGAGTTAGGCACCGCGTTGGCTTGCAGAAATCTCGTTGAATTCAAAATGAGCTTCAGTTCAAGTACGGTAGAAGCTCCATCTGCTGTACCGGGGTACAGGCGAACGTAACCACGAAAAAGCCAGCTTGCTCTAATCTTCGAGAGATATCCTTCTCTCGAACAAAACACATCGCCACGAAGGCTATCTAGAAAAGTAGGAATGCTAGATCGTGTGATTAATGGAGTTGGAATTCTAACTAATATTTCGAGGCGATCGATATATGGCTGTGCGTCCACCAATGCGTCCGGAGCAAACAGAAAATGCCCCTGAGTGTCTGCCCAACTTACCATGTCTTATTCAACCCTAATCTTCCCCAATTGAAAGGGGGGCCGAGGCAAGAGCCCGTGTTCTATGAATTTCAGGATATCTTGTAACATTAGTCCTGCAGACGACTTACTACAAGCCTTAAAGTCAACATTCTGCTTCGCCCATTCGAGTACATGAGTATTCATGATCTGTGGGCTAGATGCGAAACATCATAGTGCCGGAAGTCGATCTTTTGAACATAGTCATCAAAGAGTTTAATTGTCTTTCCGTCGCCATACACATCCAACATATCATCTTGTGCCCATCCCATGATGCGCTTTTGGTTTATGGACCCAGGGTTGGTCTCCAACAGCAGGTCGGAAAAGAGGTGCCGAAGACCGTGCATTGATGTTTGTCGACCGGATAGGCCTACGCTTTTCCGGAAACGACCAAACCATTTCGAAAATGCATCGCTGCGATTGCCCTTTGAATTCACGGGTAGCTCTGCGAATAAAAAATCCTCAGGCGCGAATTGTTGCTGCTCCATCCACGCCAAGAACCCAATCCGTTTCAGCTGATGATGGATCGGGATTACTCGTGCCGAGTTTTTAGTCTTCAAGCGCCTTTCTTCATTGTCGACCAAATTAAATAGGGAGACGCCGTGGAGTGTTTGGATGTCTTTTGCCTGCAACGAACAAATCTCCCCAAGTCTCATTCCTGAATGTAGAGCTATCACGGGAACCCAAAATCGACCGCGGCGAAGGCGACTGGGTCCCGGTATTCTCCAATTTCTGGTGTCATCAATGCAGCCTTTAAATATCGGTGCGCTGAATATCTTTTGAATGTCGTCAGGTGATGGTTTCTTGTTGGTTTTCAGGACAACCGGAGCGCGAACCTGAAGACCTTTCATGGGGTTCTTCGGAATTAAGTCCTCGTTCACGGCGAATTCGAATATTGATGCCGAGCACGCAAGGTAAGCTTTGACGCTTTTGTGCCCCAGTGTAGGCATCCCCAAAGAGGCACCCTGAGCGGCCGCATCTTTGGCCGAAAGTCCACGTAGTGCGTTTCGTTTTGAGTAGTTTGTCGGCAGCGCGTGAAGCGTGTCGCTGAAGCTTCGCGCGATTTCCCGGTCTATCGCCGAGATTTTGGTTTTCGCGCCCAAAATGTCCAATAGTACGCGAGAGATATTTTCGAACTTGGTCCGCGTCTTATCTCTCCATTGTGCGCCCTTTTGCTCGCGGTATAAGTCGACCAGAAATTGCAGATCGCGTTCCGGCGACCGCTCTTTGGAGAGGCGCTCGAGAGTATCATAGTCGCCGCGCAACTGTGCAATTTGGTTTTCCAAAACACGCTTCTCATTCTGGATGAAAGCCGCGGCCAGTTTCCGAAACAAACCCCTATCGGAACGTATTTCTCGTCCAGTTTCGTTTTCCAGCAATGAGACGATGCGATCCATGGCAGACGGATCGAGCGCGAGCGGCGTGGAAGTCCGCAGTTTATCTAGGTCAGTAACTAACCGATCTAGGAGCTGCTGAGCCTTTTCGCCGTCAGTTACGCCGCTTTCAATTCGGCCTTGCCGACGTCCAGTGCGGATAGTGTAACTCCGCGACAACAGAGCGTTGATCCTCGCTAACACCTGTTCATCCGATGCGGGCACATTCGGATCGATCGGGTCGGCGGCCCCAACTTCGCCTCGCAATTGCGCAATCTGATTTTCGATCTTGCGTGACAGTTTCGCGGCGCGCTCGAACGCTAGCCCTTCTTCGCGAGTTTCGAGTGACACTTTCCACTGTTTTTCAGCGACACGATGTTTCAAATCGGTGGGCACCACACGGCGGAAATAGAATATCCCATTATCGTGTTTGTAAACGTATTTTCCGCGCGCTTTCTTCATTGGTTTTTGTACCAGAATTTGTACCGGGGTACACAACAATATCTACAAAAAACAGAATGTTAAGCGAAAACAACGTGTTTGGTACAAATGGCGGAGAGAGAGGGATTCGAACCCTCGGAACGCTTGCGCGCTCAACGGTTTTCGAGACCGTCCCGTTCAGCCACTCCGGCACCTCTCCGCGAAGGGATGCCCTAGCGCCGGAAGTTTATCGCATCAAGCCCTGCTTTTCATGCGGAAATAGGTTTGACTCATGCGCCTGTTTGGTGTTTACCCGCGCCTTCATGTCCGCGCCGGGTTCGGCAGCGGCCAAAGTTTCATTCTTTATGTTCTGAAAAGGACGAGCGTCATGTTCGCGGTCATTAAGACAGGTGGCAAACAATATAAAGTTGCCGAAGGCGATGAGATCGTCATTGAAAAGCTCGCCGCTGATGCTGGCGAGAGCGTAACCTTCGACAGCGTTCTGATGCTGGGCGACGGCAAGAAGGTCACCATTGGTGAGCCTGAAGTGTCTGGCGCCAGTGTCGTTGGCACGGTGGCTGAGCAGCGCAAAGGCGCCAAAGTCATCATCATGAAAAAGCGCCAGCGCAACACGTATCGTCGCAAGAAGGGCCATCGCCAGCTGGAAACAGTTGTGACCATCGACTCGATCCTGGCCGATGGCAAGAAAGCGCCAGCCAAGAAGGCTGCTGCGAAGAAAGCCGAGCCTAAGACAGCTGAAGCGCCTAAGAAAGAGGCCGCGCCTAAGGCCAAAGCCGAAGCGAAGAAGCCAGCCGCCAAGAAAGACGAAGTGGCCAAACCAGCTGCCAAGAAGGCTGCGGCTCCTGCAAAGGCTGACGACCTGACAAAGATGAAGGGTCTCGGAAAAGTCTTTGCCGGCAAGCTGGAAGCAGAAGGCATCACCACGTTCGCGCAAATCGCGAAGATGAAAAAAGCCGACATCGAAGCGCTGGAAGAGAAAATCGGCGCTGCTGGTAAGTTTGAGAGCAATGACTGGGTCGCCCAGGCCAAAGAGCTCGCGAAAGGGTAAGTTATCAGCTATAAGCTGGAACGAGAAATTGGAGACCGGATATGGCTCATAAGAAATCAGGCGGCTCGTCGAAGAACGGACGCGATTCAAATCCTAAATATCTCGGCACCAAGAAATATGGTGGCGAGCACGTGATTCCGGGCAATATCATCATCCGCCAGCGCGGCACCAAGACCTATCCGGGTCGCGGCGTCGGCATGGGCAAGGATCACACCCTCTACGCGCTCGTGGAAGGGAAAGTGGAATTCACCCGCAAGCGCGGCAACCGTCAGTACGTGTCGGTGACGCCGCTTGCGGACGCAGCTGAATAGCGCGGCCCGATAAAGGCCGCCGAGGGGTGGCCAGAAGATCCAAGGGGAGGCAGGCCACTGCCTCCCTTTTTCTTTGCCTCCCTGAAGGAGACCGCAAATGAATGGATCATTTGAATTCAGGTCTGAACGCTTCCTGATGCGTCCGCCAAGAGCGGAGGATGCCCGCCAGATTGCCTGTTGCGCAAATTATGCCGAAATAGCGCGCAACCTTGCTCGGATGCCGCATCCTTATGCGCCAAGTGATGCGCTTGATTGGATCAATTATGCCGATCAGGCGCGGGCGGCGGGCGATGAATACGCTTTTGTCGTCACCCATGAAGAAGCCGGGGTGATTGGATCGGTCGGGTTCAATCGCGCGGTCGGAGACGCCTGGGAGATCGGGTACTGGATCGACAAGGCGGTGCAGGGCCGCGGGGTGGCCACCGAGGCGGCGCGGGCGCTGCTGGCCTGGGCAGAAGCGCGATTCGGGGTTTCAAAATTCGTCGCCGGCCATTTTGTCGACAATCCGGCATCTGGGCGTGTGCTGGAAAAGCTTGGCTTTCAGCGCACAGGTGAGAAGATGATGTTCAGCCAGGGTCGCGGCGGCAAGGACCGGGCCTGGCGCTATGCACTGGACGCCTCGGCAGATCTTGCCATGGGCGGTGCACAATAAGGGCGGGAGCGATGGCAAATCCAATCATATTGAAGACCCGGCGTATGATCCTGCGGCCTCCCTTCATGGAGGATGCGACCCAGATCACCGAGCGGATCGGCTTGAAGGAAGTGGCTTGGAATCTTGGCCGCGTGCCGCATCCATACGAGATGGCGGATGCGGAGGCCTGGTTGCGGCACGTGCCGACGAAATGGGAAGAAGACACCTGCTACGTCCTTGCCTTGACCTTGCCGGATGACGGCCTGATCGGCTGTATCAGCCTGCGTCTGGTGCCGATGGATGTTTGGGAAATCGGCTATTGGCTGGGCAAGCCCTGGTGGGGCCGAGGCTATGCGACTGAGGCCGCGACTGCGCTGCTGGCCTGGGCCGAAGAGGATCTGAACCTGTCTCGCTTCGCCTCCGGGCATTTTGTCGACAATCCAGCCTCAGGCCGGATACTGGAAAAGCTCGGTTTTGTCGCCGCCGGCGAGACCGAATTGTTCGGCGCCGCCCGCGGCGACAAATATCCCTGTGTCCGCTATGCGAAAGGGATCGAGCCCGACCTCGCCCTCAAGCTGGCCGCGCATTAGCGGCGCGCCTGGCGCAGCGGCCTTGAATTCCTGATCGCAGTTTCAAGTCCACGCGCGCACGCGTGCAGGGATGCCTCGCTTTTCCGATCATGATCGCTTATGAGAGCGCGATGAAGTTCCTCGATCAGGCCAAAATATACGTCAAAGCCGGACATGGCGGAAATGGGTGCGCCTCTTTCCGACGCGAAGCCTATGTCGAATTTGGCGGTCCGGATGGCGGCGATGGCGGCCGTGGCGGGCATGTCTATGTTGAAGCCGTTGAAGGCCTGAACACACTCATCGACTATCGCTACCAGCAGCACCATTTCGCTGAGCGCGGCGGCCATGGCATGGGCAAGCAGCGGCATGGCCGCGGCGGCGCGGACAAGGTGATCAAAGTCCCTGTCGGCACACAGATTTACGAAGAAGACCGGGAAACCCTGGTCGCAGACCTGACCGAAATCGGTCAGCGTGTCATGGTCGCCGAAGGAGGCAATGGCGGCTGGGGCAATCTGCGTTTCAAATCCTCCACCAATCAGGCACCGCGCCGGGCAAACCCTGGCGAAGCAGGGGAAGAGTTTACGCTCTGGCTGCGGCTGAAACTGATCGCCGATGCCGGACTGCTGGGCCTGCCAAATGCCGGGAAGTCCACGTTTCTGAGCCGCGCCACTGCAGCCAAGCCCAAGATCGCGGATTATCCGTTCACGACCTTGCACCCTGGGCTCGGCATCGTTGATCTGGGGCCGGGATCGAGATTTGTGCTGGCCGATATTCCTGGTCTGGTGGAAGGTGCCGCGGACGGTGTTGGCCTTGGTCATCGCTTCCTGGGCCATGTCGAGCGCTGCAAGGTCTTGCTACACCTGATCGATTGCACACAGGACAATCCGGATGAGGCCTACCGCACCATTCGCGAAGAGCTCGAAGCCTATGATTCAGGCCTCGCCGCCAAGCCGGAGATCATCGCGCTGTCCAAGATCGACGTGCTCGATGAAGACCTGGTCAATGAGCAAGCCCGCATCCTGAAGCAGGCGTGCGGACAAGAGCCGCTGCGCCTGTCTGCGGTGACCGGCGAAGGGGTACGCGAAGCGCTTGGTCTGATGCTTCAGGAACTGGGCGAGATCAAACGCGCAGAAGCGGATCCAGATGCCGAAGACGAGAGCTGGAGCCCACTTGGATAATGACATCTGAGGCGCTTCATTCTCTCCGTGCGGCCAAGCGTGTCGTGATCAAGATCGGCTCTGCTCTGGTTGCCGAAGGCGGGCGGGCACGCCAGACTTGGTTGAATTCTCTGGCGGCTGATATCGCGGCGCTGCGCACGGGCGGTCAGGAGGTCATTCTGGTTTCGTCGGGTGCAATTGCGCTCGGGCGCAATCAGCTCGGCGCGGACCGTCCGCGCAAGCTCGAAGAGAAACAAGCCGCTGCAGCGCTCGGCCAACCGCTATTGATGGCCGCGATTTCTGGCGCCTTTAACAGCCATGATGCGGCTGTGGCGCAGGCGCTTCTGACCCTGGAAGATACAGAAAACCGGCGCCGCTGGCTGAACGCGCGGGCGACGCTGGAAACGCTGCTGGGTGCCGGCGCTGTGCCCGTGATCAATGAAAATGATTCCGTGGCGACCGATGAGATTCGCTATGGCGACAATGACCGACTGGCCGCCCGCGTGGCGCAGATGATCGGCGCAGATGCCCTGATCTTGCTGTCCGATGTCGATGGGCTCTATTCCGCTGATCCGCGCACGGATGCAGCAGCGCGCCACATTCCAGTGATCGAGGAACTGACCGCAGCGCATGACGCCATGGCCGGCGACATCAATCAGGCTGCAAATGTCGGCAGTGGCGGCATGGCGACCAAGCTCGCGGCGGCTCGGATTGCGCAAGCGGCCGGCTGCATGACAGTGATCACGCTGGGCACCGCAGCGCAGCCGATTGCAGCGCTTCTGGACGGCGGCAAAGCGACCTGGGTGCTGCCATCGATTACGCCCGAAAAAGCCCGGGAAATCTGGCTGCGAGGCCATCTGACCCCGGAAGGAACTGTATTTGTCGATGGTGGTGCGGCCAAGGCCTTGCGCACAGGTGCGAGCTTGCTGCCGGTTGGCGTCACGCGGGTCGAGGGCCAGTTCGGGCGCGGCGCGGCGGTTGCAATCAAGGATGCCGCCGGAGCGCTGATCGGCAAAGGCGTCACGGCTTACAGTTCAGATGATGCGGCGCGCATTGCGGGCCTGCAAACCGATGCGGTCGAGGCACAACTTGGGTACCGAGGCCGGCCAGCACTCGTCCATCGGGATGATCTCATCCTTGAATCATAAAGGGTTCTTGACTTCTGGGGCCAAGCCCGGCCCTTTGTGCGCATGGATAAAGCCCCTAATCTTGCGAGCAGGATAGGTCTCGTTCTGGGGCCGGCCATCGCCGCCTCGATGTTGCTGATAGGCGCGCCGGAGGGCTTGCCATTCCCGGCCTGGGCGACTGGTGCGCTTTTGGCCTGGATGGCGGTCTGGTGGGCGACCGAGCCGATTCCGATCCCGGCCACCTCTTTGCTGCCGCTGATCATATTGCCGCTATTTGATGCCGGGTCTCCAAAACAGATCGGATCTGGCTATGCCGATCATATTGTTCTCTTGCTGCTCGGTGGTTTCATCGTTGCACTCAGCATTGAGCGATGGAACCTGCACAAGCGCATCGCGCTGAATGTGGTTTCAGCGATGGGGGCCTCGCCGCGCTCCCTGGTCGCCGGCTTCATGATCGCGACAGCCCTGCTATCCATGTGGATCTCCAACACCGCGACAACCTTGATGATGGTCCCGATCGCCTTGTCTGCGGCAGCCGCCTTGAAGGATGAGAATGGACGCTTCGTCACCGCCTTGCTGCTCGGCGTCTGCTATGCCGCTTCGATTGGCGGGGTCGGAACACCGATCGGGACGCCGACCAATCTGATCGCGATAGACTGGCTGCAGAACAATGCCGGTGCCAGTATCAGTTTTGTCGAATGGATGAGTTTCGGCATTCCGGCGGTCCTGCTGTTGATTCCGGCGGCCTGGTGGAGCGTCACGCGCGGAATTGGCCAGATCGAGAACAGTCACGGAGCGATCCAGGAAGTGCGTTCGCAGAAACTGGCGCTCGGTAGAATGACGGTGCCAGAACAGCGGGTCGCGATCATTTTCGCTATCGTCGCAACGCTCTGGGTCAGCCGACGTTGGACGGTTCAGGGGTTCGAAGCCTTGGGTTGGGACACGCTCAGCCAGTATAGCGGCGCCCAAGTCGACATGATGATTGCCATGTTTGGCGCCGTGCTGGTTTTCCTGGTGCCGGCTGGCGGCGGACAGTCCCGCCCGCTTTTGAGCTGGGGCGAAGCCACGAAACTGCCCTGGGGTGTCCTGCTGCTATTCGGTGGCGGCATCGCGCTCGGCCGCGCGGTGCGCGATACCGGGCTCTCAGCCTGGATCGGCGCCAATCTCGAGCCGCTCTCTGTCTTGCCGCCCATCGTCTTCATCGCGGTCGTGGTGGCGCTG
This sequence comes from Henriciella sp., assembly GCA_965212615.1. Lineage (GTDB taxonomy): Bacteria > Pseudomonadota > Alphaproteobacteria > Caulobacterales > Hyphomonadaceae > Henriciella. The sequence goes on along the minus strand of OZ243114.1, from coordinate 2,300,704 downwards.
GTCATTTTCCTGACCGAGCTGACCAGCAATGTCGCGACCATGACGACGCTGGCGCCAATTCTGGGAGCATTGTCGGTTGCGATTGGCGCCGCCCCGGCGAGCTTGCTTGCGCCAGCTGCGGTGGCTGCGAGCTGTGCCTTCATGTTGCCGGTCGCAACGGCGCCGAATGCGATCATCTATGCGACGGATGAAATCCCGATTGGCAAGATGATTGCGCGCGGCCTGCGCGTGAACCTGATCGGAATCGCCGTGATCACCGGGATCGGGTTCTGGCTCGCGCCAATGGTGCTTTAAGGCCTATTTGCAGGTACAGGCCGCGTCCTCGGCCAGTTCGCCGAACCCGTCCTGAAACAAGGCCTCGACCTGATTTAGGGCTGCTGCTGCATGCTTACCTTCAGCGCTGAGCATGACCGTGCTGCCAATCGCGGCGCCAAGGCAGAGCAAATCCATGATCGAGCGGGCATCAGCGCTTTCGCCTTCGAAACTCACCGTGACTATGGTTGGCAGCGTCAGCGCCAGTTCCGCCAATTTGGCCGAGGCGCGGGCATGCAAGCCCTTGCGGTTGATGATGTCGACAGTGCGGGTTTGGGCGGTCATTTCGTACGGCTCATGATCTGCGATCCGATGCGGATATAACGCTTGCCGGCATCGCTGGCGGCCTGCACCGCCTCGTCCAGAGTCAGGTCATTGCGAATCTGCGCCAGGTGAATCAGCATTGGCAAGTTGACCCCGCCAATCACATCAATCTTGCCATCGGCGAGGTTGGACAGGGCCAGATTGGACGGAGTCCCGCCAAACATGTCGGTCAGGATGATGACGCCTTTGCCTTTATTACAGGCTTTGACTGTGTCCCGGATCTCGTCACGGCGCTGATCAATATCGTCTTCAACTTCAATCGAGAGTGCTTCAAATGCATCCTGCGGACCGACAACATGCTCCGCAGCGCGCACCAATTCCTGCGCAAGTCTTCCGTGACTGACAACAACGATTCCGATCATGGGACCGTTCCATTTGCTCACACTACACTTTGAAGCTGACACTACAAAGGTTAACGTCAAGTCAGTTTTTCAGTATTTACAGAGCAACCCGGACGATTGTGGTCGCTGGGTCACGCCTTATTCAGCGCCGACAGAGGCGAAAAAATCACCATAAAGCGTATCGGCGTCGTCTTTCATCAGACCGATCTGGATCTGTATCCCAGCCCGCTTCAGCCGGTCGAGCCCGCCTGCGCCCTGAGGATGCGGATCGGGCGTCGCGATCACCACTTTTGCAATTCCGGCATCGATCAGACGTTGCGAGCAGGAGGCTTCATCGGTGGAGCGTTCCCGGCATGGTTCAAGCGTGACATAGGCGATGCCCCCGGCTGCTGCCCCGACTGGAACCCGCATCAAGGCGAGCTGTTCAGCGTGCGGTCGCCCGCCATCGCCAGTGGCAGCTTCGCTCAGCACCCGCATGTCGCGATCCAGGATCACGCAGCCGACGCTGGGATTCTTGCCAGTGCGGTTATGTTGCATCCGGGCCAGCTCCAGGGCCCGGCTCATATGTTTGCGATGCGCGCTCATTCGAACACGACCGTTCGTTTGCCATTGAGGAAGACCCGGCCTTCAGCATGCGCGGTGACGGCGCGGGCCAGGACGCGGGCTTCGATATCCTTGCCAAGCTCGGCCATGCGCTCAGGCGACATGCGGTGGTCCACTGGCGCCACGTCTTGCGCGATGATCGGGCCTTCATCGAGATCGGCGGTGACATAATGCGCCGTTGCGCCCATTAGCTTGACGCCGCGCTCATGCGCCTGATGATAAGGCCGGGCGCCCTTGAAACTGGGCAAGGCGGAATGGTGGATATTGATGCAGCGGCCCTCCAGATCACGGCTCAGCTCATTCGACAGGATTTGCATATAGCGCGCCAGCACGACCATGTCAGAGCCGGTGCTCTCGATCAAATCGCGCAGCCTCTGTTCGGCTTCGGCCTTGCTGTCCTGGCTCACCGGGACATGATGAAAGGGCAGGTCATGCCGGTCTGCGTGCCATTTCGTATCGGTATGGTTCGAGACGATGGCGACGATATTGGCGCCAAGCCTGCCGCGGCGATGGCGATAAAGCAGGTCGTTCAAGCAATGATCGCCCTTCGACGCCATGATCAGCGCATTCGGACGATCGGCTGCGGGCCGCAGGGACCAGTCCATATTGCGGCGCTCGGCCAGGGTCTTGAATCCATCTCTGAAAGCGTCCTGATTGAACCCTTGCTCGGCCTCGAACTTGGCCCAGATGAAGAAGCGCTCGGTGCGCGGGTCACCGAAATCATGGTTCTCGGTGATATTGACTCGGTGGCTGGCCAGATGCGCCATGACATCTGCCAGAATACCGATGCCATCCGGCGAAGCGGCGCGCAGGATGAACCGGTTCTTGCTCATGGCAGGTCAGGCAGCGCCTTGGCCCGCTCGCCATCAAGATACTCGGCTGCAATTGGCGTCAGACCCGCATCGAGATCGATCACCAGGGGGTTGCCGGTCGGGATTTCGACGCCGGTAATGGTGTCATCCGCGACCCGGAACAGATGCTTCACCAGCGCCCGCAGCGAATTGCCATGCGCAGAAATGATTGTGTCCTGTCCGCCTTCGAGGACCGGCCGGATGGCGCTGTCCCAGTAAGGCAGCACTCGTTCGAGGGTAAGCTTCAGGCTCTCGGCCTGCGGCACTGGTACGCCCTCATAGCGGGGGTCGTGGGCGAGATTGTATGGGCTGTCCTCAGCCAAAGGCGGCGGCGGGATATCATACGACCGGCGCCAGATGTGGACCTGATCCTTGCCATGCTTTGCAGCCGTCTCGGCTTTATCGAGCCCGGTCAGGCCGCCATAATGGCGCTCATTCAGACGCCAGTGCTTCTCGACCGGGATCCAGGCGCGATCCATCGCTGCAAGGCTGAGCCACAGGGTGCGGATGGCGCGGGTCTGGTAGCTGGTAAAGGCGAAGGTCGGCGCCAGCCCTTTCTGCTTGAGCAGGACACCGCCTTTGCTTGCTTCTGCTTCGCCTTTCTCGGTGAGATCTGCATCCCACCAGCCGGTAAACCGGTTTTCGAGGTTCCACTGGCTCTGTCCGTGACGCGTGAGAATGAGCTTGGGCATTGAGTTCGATCCATTAAATGTGAGTCTAGATACGATTGAAGCAGCGTTCAGGGTCGCGTTTCGCTGGCGGCGTTGCTATCAGAGCAGAGACGGGATTGCTACCCGCCCGCACGGTCGAAATTGCCTCAGGAGCAAAGCGTTGAGAGACATCATCTTCTATCCGCTCATTGCGCTGGTCGTTTTAGGGATGGTGATCGCCGCGGTGTATCAGGGGTGGACCCAGCCTAAATGCGGTCCGTTCGGGGGCGCAGAAGGCCCTGCCGATTACAGCTTGATCATTCTGAATGGCGGGGATTTGTGCCGGATGGAAGGGGCGCAGGGCTATGAGCTCAATCTGGATGATGATGTGCTGACCATCCGCGCCGACGAAGATGCGATCGTTTTAGGGGTGCACGACAATGCCCATTTTCGCCTGGGTCCGGATCTCAAGACCGCTTATTTCGGACAGAAGCTGCGCATTTCTCTGACCGTGAAACCATCTGATCGCGGCGGCGCTGAGGCATTCGAGTTCAATTACTCGTCCGGCTATGTCGGCGATACTGGCTGGACCCGGTTTGACCTGAAGCCTGACTGGGACACTTATACGGCGGAAGTGAACATCCCGCAAAAGATCCTCGAGGCGCCTGGCGGGTTTGATTACATCTCGGTTCGACCTGTTGTCCCTGACAAGACGCGGGCGATCGAGCTCAGGGAAATCCGGTTCCGGCGTCTCGGGCCTTGGTGATTCAGGAGAGCCAGGCGGCCTCGACCAGGTCGACCAGGTCTTCGATAATGGTGGTGATCTGAAAGTCCTTCGGCGTATAGACCCGCCGCACGCCCATCTGGCGCAGCGCCTGTTCGTCTTCGAACGGGACGATGCCGCCGACCACTAACGGCGTGTGTTCCAGACCCGCTTTTTGCATTTCAGCCAGGGTTTCGCGGACCAGGTCGAGATGGCTGCCAGAGAGGATGGAGAGGCCGATAACGTGCGGGTCAGCCGCTTTTGCTTGCGCGACAATCTCGGCCGGGGTGAAGCGGATGCCCTCATACACCACCTGCATCCCGCACGCTCGGGCGCGGGCTGCGATCTGCTCTGCGCCATTAGAGTGGCCATCCAGGCCCGGCTTGCCGAGCACATAAGTCAGATCGCGTCCGAGGCGTGTTGAAAGCGCTTCAACTTTCACCCTCGTCGCCTCAATGTCTTCGTCGCCGCCTGTGTCGATGACCAGAGCGACCCCGGTTGGACCGCGATATTCGCCAAACACCTCACGCAGCGTGGCGCCCCACTCGCCGGATGTCACACCGGCCTTCGCCGCTGCGATGCTGGGCTCCATGATATTGGCGCCAGATGCGGCTGCCGACTTCAAGGCGACGAGCGCCGTTTCAACTTGCACAGTGTCTCGCTGCGAGCGCCACTTTCTGAGCGCGTCAACCTGCTGGCGCTCGACCATTGGATCAACCGTTTCGATCGCGTCATTGCCGGCGCCGAGCGGGCTCTCTTCGGTTTGTGTGAAAGCGTTGACCCCGATGACTTTGAGATCGCCGCTCTCAATCCCGCGAACGCGGTCAATATGGGCGCCGACCAGGCTTTCCTTCATGTAGCCGACGGCATCTACTGCGCCGCCCATGTCATCAATTTCGGCCAGTTCAGCGCGGGCCTGCGCCTTCAGCGCTTCGGTCTTGCCATCAACCACGTGACTGCCGTCGAACAGATCCTCATATTCGAGCAGGTCGGTTTCGAAGGCGAGGATTTGCTGCATGCGCAGGGACCATTGCTGATCCCAGGGGCGCGGCAGGCCGAGGGCTTCGTTCCAGGCCGGCAATTGCAGCGCCCGGCAGCGCGCCCGCTTGGACAAGGTGACCGCCAGGGCCTCGATCAGAATGCGATAAACATTGTTTTCCGGCTGTGGCTCGGTCAATCCGAGCGAGTTCACTTGAACGCCATAGCGAAACCGCAGCGCCTTGGCGTCGCTGACGCCGTAACGCTGGCGCCCGATCTCTTCCCACAGATCGACAAATGCGCGCATCTTGCACAGCTCGGTGACGAACCGCACGCCTGCATTCACAAAGAAGGAGATTCGCCCGAACACAGTCGGGAAATCTTCGTCCGGCACCTGACCGCCTTGTTTGACCGCGTCCAGGACCGCGCAGGCGGTGGCGAGCGCATAAGCCAGCTCCTGTTCCGGTGTCGCGCCAGCTTCCTGCAAATGATAGGAGCAGACATTCATCGGGTTCCATTTGGGGACTTCGGTATAGCACCAGCTGATCATGTCGCTGATCAGGCGCAAGCTTGGCTGCGGCGGAAACACATATGTGCCGCGCGAGAGATATTCCTTGATAATGTCATTCTGTGTTGTGCCGCGCAGTTTGGCGCGATCATCCCCGCGCTCATCGGCCAGCGCCACATAGAGGGACAGCAACCAGGCCGCTGGGGCATTGATCGTCATCGACGTGTTCATCTCTTCCAGCGGCAGCTGGTCGAACAGGATTCGCATATCGCCGAGATGACCGACCGGAACTCCGACTTTGCCAACCTCGCCGCGGGCCAGGATGTGATCCGCGTCATAGGCGGTCTGAGTCGGCAAGTCGAATGCGATCGAGAGACCGGTCTGGCCCTTGGCAAGATTGCGCCGGTACAGCGCGTTCGATTTCTGCGCGGTGGAGTGCCCGGCATAGGTGCGGAAGATCCAGGGCCGATCTGGGGCGTGCTGGTATTCGGTATCTGCCAAAGCGGCCTCCACAGGTTTATTGCGCCGCAACATGCTGGAAGATGATCGCGCTCGCAAGGGGCTCCGGCGGCAAGCAACCAGCGTCTCGATCATGCTGGCGGGGGCCCTGACCCTGGTGCGCGCCGCGATCCGGCTTGCGATGAATGTGCAGGCCGGCGTGAAAAGCCATTCACGCACATTGCCAGCGCCCCTGTAAGCGCGGTAATCGTTGGTTCAGTCACAGATCGAGCCGCGACATGCCCACCTCCTTTTTGGTCCCCATCCTTCTTCGCCTGGCCGGCCCCCTTGCCTTTCTCACCGCTGCCATTGTCGCTGGTGTAATGAATCGCAGCGTGCTGCTGGTGCCGCTGCTGACCGTCGTGGCAACAGTGACAACCCTGGTCATCCGCAAGGTCAGCCCGTCGCCGGTGACGGATATGAAATCGGTACTCGCGCCGGATGCCGCACCAGAACCCGCGCGCCTGTTTCGCGGCATGGGGCGGCGCTTCGGCATCGGTCTGCTCGGCTATGGTGTCGCCTTCGGGCTGGCGGCGCTGATCGCCGCCATGTTCCAGACCACAGAATTCGAACCTCAACTGATGATGTCGGATACAATCTATCTCATCGCGCCGACGCTCGTCGCCATTGTTGGCGGCTGGATCTCAGCCCGCGTCGGAATGAGCCAGATGGCCAGCATGATGGGGCAGATGCAAGAGATGATGGCGCAGATGCAGGCCGCTCAAAACGCTCAGTCTGAGGCTGAGGCATTCACCGTCGATGGCGAAGTGATCGATCCGGAGTCGACTGAAAAGGACCTATAGCCAGTCCAGCTGCGCAAGGTCAGCGCCTATATATTGGTAATAAGCGGCCTGCACCTGGCGCGTGACCGGCCCGGGCTGTCCGGTGCCAATGGCGTGGCCATCAAGGCTGATCACGGGCGCTATCACGACCCCGGTTGAGCTGGTGAACGCCTCGCGCGCGTGGCGCAATTCATCGATTGAGCACGCACGTTCCTCAATCTTGAGGCCGCCGGTGCCAAGCAGGCTGAGCAAGCGGCTGCGCGTGATTCCTGGCAACAGGGCCGACGACAAGTCACGGGTCACCAAGGTGCCGGCCTCGGTCACGACCCACAGATTGGCGGACGCCGCTTCAGTAATCCATCCGTCCTCATGCAGGATCGCGGTGTCGGCGCCCGCGCGCCGGGCCGCACGATATGCCAACGTCTGCGTCAGCAATTGCGTGGTTTTCAGATCGCGCCGTTGCCAGCGTGTGTCTTCGTAACTGATCGTGGTCAAACCCCTGCGGGCGACCTCGCCGATCAGGCGCTTATGGGTGGCGACCATGTAGACAGTGGGCGCGAACATCTCCGGACCATAATAGTCGCGCGGGCCAGGATCACCGGCCGTCACGTGAACATATATCAAGCCTTCGCGCAGTTGGTTTCGCTTTATGATCTGATCGTGCAGACTGGCAAAATCCAGGCTTGGCGCCGCGATCTCGATCCCGGCAAGTGTCCGGTCCAGGCGCGCCATATGATGCTCGAAATCGATCAGTTTGCCATCATAGACGGCGGTAACCTCATAAGCGGCATGCGCGAACAGGAACCCGCGATCATTGACTGAGACCCGCGCCTCCGCCGCCGGCATCAAAACGCCGTCCAGGAAGACCCAGTCCCCGATGGTGCCGCTCGGCGGCGTGAGCGCTGGTTTCGGTCCACTTTGCTGCATCGCGATGTCTGTCCTGGCAATGGGCTGAATCACGGATCAGTCTGGCTTGAAACGCGGAATGTGTGAAGCCGCCGAAAGCGGCGCGCGCGCATACTTAGGCTTGGATCGGATTGTGCGCTTCGGTTTGATAGCAGAGCGTCATTTGCGCCAGACGCTCGGAAATGATTTCGCGCCAGTTCTGGCCTGGCGGCGAGGCGTGCCGGACGAGGAATGCCTGATCTTCAGGGTGCGGCAAGTCCGCCTCGCCTGACCGTGCAAACCGGCCGTCAAATAGATCGTCGACGCAGCGCGACGCCAAGGCGCCGGGATCACGGCCGATCAGGACCCCCGTCGCGGTTTTCTGAAACCAGGCGCCGCCCAGCGTCTGACGCGCGCCTTGGCTGTCGAGGCCATCGATCAGGGCGCGCAGCGCTTGCGCGCGGGGATCGACATCACTGCCGCTGGCGCAGCGGGCCAACAGTCCGAGCAGGCGCGGCGAAATCTCTGCCTCGTGCGTGTCGATGAGGCCGTCCGGCGCAACTTGCACGCAGGAGAGGGCCTCGCCGAGGGCGTAATCTTCGCGTGCGCGCGCAGGTTGCAGATTGCTGACAAATTGCGTGCTGAGCTCGCACAGCGCTGGATGGCGCGTCAGGAATTGCCGGACGCGAACGCGCTCATAAGCCCGGGACTGGTTTGTCGGGTCTTCGTGCCACGTCCAGCCACGATGTTGCAGGTGCTCGCGCAAGGCGGCGCGAGATGTCTGGATCAAGGGCCGAAGCACATTGATGCCGCGCCCGTCTGGCCAGGTCGGCGCTGGGGCGGCAAGGGTCGGACCGGCAATGCTGGCGCTGCGAATCCCGCGGCGACGCCGGATCAGGGCGGTTTCAACCACGTCATCGCGCGTATGCCCGACCAACAGGCTGGTTCCGCCAAGTTTTCTCAGGGCCGCGCAAATCAGGCGATACCGGGCTGCGCGGGCCGCCTTCTGTGAGGTTCTGGGCTCGGACCAGACGAGGATCTGTGAGTTATGCCCGAGCCGGCTCGCGAGCGCCGCCACATGGGCCGTTTCGGCGCCTGCATCCGGGCGCAATTGGTGATCGACTGTAAACACAGTGAGCGGTCGCTGGGTGCGCCTGGCCCAGTCATGGGCGAGCGAGAGCAGGGCGAGGGAGTCGCTGCCGCCGGAAATGGCAAGCCCGAGCGGGCGGCTTGGATCGGGCGAAAATCGCGCAATCAGCGCGTCAAAGTCAGCCCCGAATTTCACAGCGGCTAGCTGTTCTCGCAGCCCGACCGCACCCGCTCGCCTGCGGCGAGATTGCGGGTCACACCCGAGGCATTCGGATAGCGTTGTGGGAGCAGGTTGAGGGCGTTACAGGCTTGCTCTGTATCCCCGACCAGGCGCATGGAGCGGGCCAGTTTGGCCAGCGCTTCCGGCGCGCGTGGATCGTCTGGATAGGACCGGATCATGTCTGTATAGGCCGCCCCCGATTCAGCATAGGCTTCCTGCTGATACAGGACTTCGGCCAACCAATACTGGGCTTCACCTGCCTGTGGGTCATCGCCGAATCTTGCCAGGAAGGCGCGAAAGGCTTCTTCAGCGCCGGCATAGTCAAATTGCAGCAGCCGTGATTTCGCCTCACCGAACAGAGGACCAGCTTCGCCTGGAAGCGCGCTCGCCGACAATGTCCCAAGCGAACCTTGCGGCAGCGCCTGCCCATCCGGGCCGGTTTGCGTGATCTCATCCGTGGATGGGATGGTCGCGGTATCGGTCTCGACCCGGCGCAGGATGCGGGTCGGTCCGCTGGTCGGGTCTGTGACCGTATCATCTACCAAATCGCCGGATCCTGTTTCATCGAACGTGTCAGCGCCGGCATCCGCTGCGGCCTGGGCTGGTCCTGGAGCCAGGAATGCTGGTTCTGGCTGCAGTGCAGCAACCTGGCGATTGAGGTCCGCGATTGTCTTTTCCTGATCCGACAGGCGTCGTTCGAGACGGGTAATCAGGCGCTCAAGCTCGGCATCGTCGGTCTGCATGCGATTGATCTCATCGCGCGATTGCGACAACAGGAATTCGAGGGTTTCGACTTTACCATTGAGTTGCGCCTTGTCGGACTCAATTCCGGTCATTCGGGCGCGAAGCTCGGCATTGCTGACGCGCAGCTCTTCCACGGTCAGCGCCAATTGACCGCTGGTGACGCCTTGGACGACTTCGGCCCGGCGCTGGGCATCGGCCAGGGGTGCAGATCCAAGGATGAACAGCGCGGTCAGCGCAAGACACGAAGATCGAAACATGAGGAACGCACTCCAAGCGGGTCAATTAGGTCGGGAAAACCCAGATACGAAAAGGCCGGGGCCAAAATGTGACGCCCGGCCTAATCAAATGTAAATATTACAGTTGGGCTTAGCCAACGACACCTGAAATCAGCTGTGTGAAGCCGTTCCGGTTTTGCGCCCAGGAAGCTTCATCAGACCCGAGGGCCAGAGGGCGCTCTTTGCCGTAAGAAACGGTCTGGATGCGGGCGGGGTCGACGCCGAGATCAACCAGGTAATTCTTGACAACAGAGGCCCGGCGCTCACCGAGAGCCAGGTTATATTCGCGGGTGCCGCGTTCATCGCAATTGCCGGCGACGAGAATGTTCACGGCTGGGTAAGACGACAACCACGCGGCCTGGCGCTGCAGAATGCCTTGGGCATCAGCCGAGAGGCGATATTGGTCGAGGTCAAAGTAGACGCGGTCGCCGACATTGACCTGGAAGTCTTCCAGAGAGCCATCAACAGGGCCAGTTGGAACGACGGGCAGAGGTTCTTCTTCCACGATAACTTCTGGTTCTGGTTCTTCAACGACAACAGGTTCTTCAACCACAACCGGTTCTGGTTCGGGGGTTGAAGTACATGCCGCCACGCCGACAAATACGGCGATCGACGCGGTCGTCATCATAAGCTTACGCATGTGGGTCTCTCCTTGCTTGCGCGTGCAATGGGTGCATTAGGCACAGTTTTTGTCAACTTCGTGACGCCGTATACCTGATTTTCCTGGGATTTGGGAAGATTAACGTGCTGTCAGGCTGTGAATTTCTTTCCTCAGTCGAGCAGCGGTGACCAGGCCGGATCTGAAGCATCTGTCGGGGTGACAAGGCGCCGCAGGTTGCGACCGGTCAGATCAACCGACCACAGCTCTGGCGACGCGCCGGGTGCGCGTTCGCGGAAAAACGTGATGACACGGCCATTTGGTGACCAGTCTGGCCCCTCGTCGAGATAGGATTCGGTCAACAGACGCTCGCCCTGGCCATCAATCCCGATGACGCCAATATGGAAGCGTCCACGCGACTGTTTGGTAAACGCGATCAGATCGCCGCGCGGGCTCCAGACCGGAGTCGAATAGCGCCCGGAGCCGAATGTGATCCGGCAAGCTATATCGCGGCCGCCCGATGGACAGACCCGGGTCGTGCCATTGGTGTTCATGACATAGAGCTGAGGCGAACCGCCGCGGTCAGAGTTGAACACGATCTGGCGACCGTCCGGCGACATGGACGGCGATGTATCAATCGCCGGATGGTCAGTCAGCCGACGGCTCTGGCGGGTTTGCAGATCCATCAGGTAGATGTCCGAATTGCCGTTCGTCGCCTGGGTCAGCAGCACAGAATTGCCATCGCGCGAGAAGCGGGGAGCAAAGGTCATGCTGCGGAAATTGCCGAGCACTTCCTGGCGGGCCCGGCGCAGATCGTAAAGATAGACCCGCGGAATGCCGCCTTCATAAGACATGTAGGTGATTTGCTGGGCTTCGGGCGAGAAGCGCGGCGTCAGCACGGTGAAGGCGCCGCTGGTCAGGTATTTCACATTGGCGCCGTCTGCATCCATGATGGCCAGGCGCTTGATCCGCGCATTCTTGGGGCCGGTTTCAGCAATATAGACGATGCGTGTATCGAAATAGCCATCCTCGCCGGTGAGGCGGCTATAGATGGCGTCGGCAATCTTGTGGGCAATCCGGCGCACATCTTCCGGCGTGGTGGTGAAGCGACGACCTGAGACCTGCCGCCCGGCGGAGTCTTCAAACCGCATCAATTCCTCACCATAGACATCCCACATGCGGACCGAGCCGCGAATGAGCTCATTGCCGTCGCGCGTGATCTGTTCGACGGTGCCGACGACAAGGGCGTCGGTCTGGATGATCTTCCAATCTGCGAAGCGCGGCGCGACTTCGATATTGAGATCGGTCTGGATGAAGGCCTCATCCGGCGTGATCGTGAACAAGCCTGTCGATTCCAGGTCAGAGCGGATCACGTCGCTGATTTGCTGCGCCACGGCTGGATCGACGCCAATCGCTTCAAAATTCGGGATCGCAATCGGCGTCGGTTTCAGAACGCCTTCCTGAATGTTCACCTCAAATTGAGCCAGGGCCGCAGGGCTGCCTAAACCGAACGCCAGGGCAATGGCGCAGAACAGTCTTTTCATCATGATTCAGGTCTCCGGGGTCAGCGTTGAGTTGTCGATGTGAAAGCGGGTCCAAGGTTGACCGCGCCTTCACGCCAGATGTCATAATCGTCAAGGGGCAAATTATAAGGGGCACATTTGCGCACCGCTCTGAGCGCGCGATCGACCGCGGTGCCCATGGGTGAGGCTCCCACAGGGCGCCGGCGCGGTTCGACCAAAGTGAGGTCTGCAATCGTGCCATTCTGATTCAGCTGAAGCTTCATGCGAACATTCAGGCGTTCCGGAAACGGCAGATCGGACACACCATCCCAGCACGGATAGATCCGGCTATAGAGAATGGCGTCGATGCGGGCGATATTGGCGTTTCGTTCGCCGGCGCCGCGCTGATTTCGCGAATCCACCGGCTGGGGCGCATTTTTCAGCGCTGTCTTGGGCTGCTCCTCTGGGGGAACGGGTTGCGGCTCGGGCCGCTTGCGGCGGGTTTCGATCTCGCTCTTGAACGTCGACTCGCTCTGGTTCAGGAAGTCGGCCAGCGGATCCCGCGGAGGCTTTGGGGTTGAGTCCGGCTCGGGTTCTGGGTCTTGCTCGGGTTCGTCTTCGGGATCCTGCGCGTCGAAATCGGGTAGCACATCTTCCGGTTCGGTCTCAGCGGCGGGCTCGTCGACATTGGTGACGTCCTCATCCGCTTCCGGTAATTCTTCCTCGACCGGGTCTTCTTCAGGAAGCACTTCAGGGTCTTCGGGCTCAGGTTTTGCCGAACCCTCTTCAGGATCGATCCGCGGTGCAATATTGGTGATCTCGCCGATTTCGGCAAAGCTGACATCCACAGCCTGAAAGTCGGTTGCATAGGATCGGTTGGCCGCCCCCCAATACGGAAACGTCAGATAAGACGCGCTGAACACCGCGGCATGCGCAATAATCGAGGCAGGCAAGCCGCGCAGCATGATCTACTGCTCCTCTCCGATCCGCGATTTGGGGTCCGTGACCAGGGCAATATTGGTGAAACCGGCATTCTTCATCTGCGTCATCACGCCCAGCACTTCGCCATAGGCGGCATTGGTGTCACCTTGCAGAAAGATGCGCTCCTCATAGCTTTCATCGGCGATGGCGAGCAATTTTGCGGTCAGCTCGCCGACTTCGATTTCGGTCTCCGAAATATAGACTTTTGCGTCCTGCGTGACGGTGACCAGAAGCGGGGTAGATTTCGGGACGCTCAGATTGCTGGTTGCCGCCTTGGGCAAATTCACCTCGACGCCGCGTTGCAAGGCGGTCGCCGTAATCATGAAAATGATCAACAACACCAGCATGACATCGACAAAGGGCGTCACATTGATCTCGGCATTGAAAGAGCGCCGTCCGCGCCTGCCGCCGGAAGAGTTGAGCTGCATCGCCATCAGACTGGCCCGTCACTGGCGCGCCGCGACAAGCGCACAAGAAGATCCTGGCTGAAAGCATCCAGCGTGTCGGCATAGCGGTTCAAGTCGCCAGAGAATTTGTTGTAGAAAATAACGGCCGGGATCGCGGCGATCAGGCCGAGGCCAGTGGCGAACAGGGCTTCGGCGATTGGACCGCCTACAACAGCGAGACTGGTATCTTCCTGGGCGCTGATGTTCAGGAAGGCGTTCATAATCCCCCAGACGGTGCCGAACAGGCCAATGAAGGGCGAGGCCGATCCGATCGTGGCCAGAGCGCCAATGCCGTTCGAGATCTTGCCGACTTCGCGGTCGACCGTGGCGCGCAATGAGCGTTCAGCCCGGGCCACGAGTGCGCCATGATCAGCTGGCGAAATCGCCTTGGCATCGCGCCATTCGCGCGAGATGGCGGCAAACAGGCGGGCGCCGGCATTGTCGGGGTTCTGACCTGGCCGCATTTCATAATCATCGGCGCGGCCATTCCAGAAGGCTTCTTCGAATTCGTCGGCTTTCTTGCGGGCGCCGCCAATGGCGAACAGTTTCTCGGCCACCACGGCCCAGGACCATATACTTGCAATGACCAGCGCAATCAGAACGGCTTTGACGACCGGGTCGGCGGCCAGCAACAACTCCAGCATGGAGAAGGTGCCTTGGGTGTGAACATCAGCCAGCGCTTGCGATTCCATTCGCTTGTCCCATTCTTCTGATCAGCGACACATGTCGCACAGTGAAATTCTCGTGTTTCTATCGGTGGAGAATCGGGCGGAAACGTGACCGCCTGCCTTCTTCTCTGCAATGTTCATGGGATTGAGGCGATTGGGTTAATGAATCCTCGATTCTCAGAAATCTCATTTGTCATAAGAGCCGTTTTTTGCTCCTTATGCGTCGCAGTAGAGAAGGGTGAAGTTATGACGGGCTATACATTGTATGGCAGCGAGATGAGCTATTTCAGCGGCAAGGCGCGGGCTTATCTCAGGTGGAAAGGGGTCGAGTTCACCGAAATCGCACCGTCGCCTGAGCTGATGAAGAGCGAAATCCTGCCCCATATTGGTTGGCCGGTCATTCCAGTGCTGAAGACCCCTGACGGCGAATATGTGCAGGATACAGCCGACATAATCGGTCATTTTGAAGGGGTCAGCGACGCCCATTCGGCGATGCCGGACTCGCCCCTGCAGAAATTCGTCACCTATTTGCTACAGCTGTTCGCAGATGAATGGATGACGCTGCCTGCCATGCATTATCGCTGGAACCACAATGAAGAGTGGATCTATGGCGAGTTTGGCAAGAACGCAGCACCGGAGGGGACGCCGGAGGAGCAATATGAGGCCGGAAAGGCGGTCGGGTCGCGATTCAAGGGCTTCGTCCCGATGCTCGGTATTACGCCGGAAACGGCGCCAGGGATCGAGCAGGCGTATGAACGCTTCCTGGCTGACCTGTCTGCGCACCTGGAAAAACTGCCTTACTTGCTCGGCACACGGGCGAGTTATGCCGACTTTGCCATGATCGGGCCGCTCTATGCCCATCAGTATCGTGACAAATTCTCTGGCGAGCACATGAAACGCACCGCGCCGAAAGTGGCAGACTATGTCGAACGGGTCATTGCTGGCGACGGCCGCGAGGGCGAATTGATCCCGCTGGATGATGTGCCGGTGACCTTGTTGCCAATCCTGCGTGTAGCGCTGACCGAGCATTTGCCAGTGCTGAACACCACCAATGAACAGTTCAGGGCCTGGGCCCGGACGGCGGACCCCCACGCGGAAGTCCCGCGCGGCGTTGGCATGTCTAAGTTCACAACTGGCGGTCGAGACGGCGAGATTGCCTCTCGCACGTTCTCGCTGCTGCGTTTGCAGGATGCGCTGGACACCTATCAGATCATGATGCCGTCAGACAAAAGGCGGGCCGATGCGTTCCTGAAAGCGGTTGACGGCGAAGCGCTGAAAGCCATGCGGATTGAGCCACGGCTGACCCGGCGAAACTACAAACTGGCTCTGGTCTGACCTGACGCGGCCAGCCTCATGACCGGTCAGAGCGGTTGGTGCGTTCAAACGCGACCCGGCGCGACACGAAGAACACAAATAGCGGCACCAGCAAGATCGAAATGCCGAACGCGATCCAATAGTTCCAGGTCAGGATTTCGGTTCCGATCACGAAAATCAGCCAGTTGAGCACAGCGCCGACCACCGCCGTCATGGCGAATCCAGGCAGCGCGCGGCGATGTGGTTCAGTCGACCGGAAGGTGAAATAATAGTGCCCGAAATAGGAGACATTGAAGGCCACAAGAAAGCCGATCACGGTGGCAATCGATGGCCTCATACTGACGCTCTCAACCAGCGCCCAGAGAATGGCGGCGTGGGTCACCGTCGCTCCGATTCCAACCACGCCGAACCGGAACAGGCGCATGAAGATCGGCAGATACTTATCGATCAGAGTCTGCATCGAATCCGCTGCTTTCTTCGATGATGAATAGCGGTCGCTGCTTGGTCTCGGCAAAGATGCGGGCGATATATTCTCCGAGCACGCCGATACTGAGCAATTGCAAGCCGCCGAGGAAGAAAATCGCCACTACGAGTGTGGCATAACCAGGTACGACGCGGCCATAGACCAGAGTTTCGATGATGACCCAGATCGCATAGGCCACAGCCAATGCCGCGATACATATCCCGATCACTGACCACATGCGCAGCGGCGCAGCGCTGAACGAGACCACACCGTTCCAGGCATAGCCAAATAATTGCGAAATCGACCATTTGCTGCTTCCAGAACGCCGCGCCTCGACTTCATAGAGCACGGCCTGCTGCGAAAAGCCAACCCAGGCATATAAGCCTTTCATGAACCGTTTCTGTTCCGGCAAGGCGTTGAGGGCATCGACCACACGCCGTGACATCAGGCGAAAATCGCCGGCATCGGCCGGGATTCGGACATCGGATGTGCCCGAGAACAAACGATAAAACGCTGAAGAGAGCGTGCTCCGCAACCGGCCTTCGGTCTGTCGTGACCGGCGCAGACCGTAGACCACGTCAATGCCGCCGGCCTGGATCTCCAACATCTCCTTCAGGGTTTCCGGTGGGTGCTGGAGATCGCCATCCATGAGCAGGATCTGTGCTCCGCTGCACGCCTGCAGCCCGGCTGAGACAGCCGCTTCCTTGCCGAAATTGCGGGACAGTTTGAGAATCCGGATGCGCGTCTCGTTTGCGCGCTGGTCGAGCAGGGCTGTGTGCGTGTCATCCTCGCTGCCATCATCTATGCAGATCACTTCCCAGCTTTGCGCAACCGCCTTCAGCACAGGCAGGAGCCGCTCAAACAAAGGCGCGACATTCTCGACTTCATTATAGAATGGAATAACCACAGAGAGGTGTGCGGAATGCATGCTCAAGCGACCCTCCGGCTGTCATTCAACGCGCCTGTCGGTCCGCCTGATAGGGCTTGGTCCGACCCCGTTTGTGCTTATAGGATCGACCATTGAGGGTCAATTAACGGCGCCGGCCCAGCCAGGCGATCACTCTTCGGCTGCGGGGGTGTCAGCAATGGGGGCGTCAGCGATGGGGACATCAGCAAACAGGCTGACACGGTGGCTGTGGAGCACCTCAAGCCGCGAGTCCACCTCCTGCCCGGGTTGGTGCAGAACGCTGTAGGCTTCTGGTGCAGCATCAGGATAGTCTTCGGCCAGAACGGCCGCGGCAGTCTTGATCTCTTGCGACAGCCCGACCGTCTTTTGCACCACGCTCGGAATGTTGCCGATCTTGAGCACAAAAAGCAGCCCGATGGCGCCGAGCGCGCCTTTGCGCATTCCTGTCTGGCTGCGGGCAATGGCGATCAGGGCAAGTGCGAAAACGGCGATCCAGAACAGAGTGCCAAAGGATATGTAGCGGCTGACAAAGGCATGCTTGACGCCAAATCCTTCCCAGCGCCCGATCGCGGTCAGCAGCCCGGCTCCCATGGCATAGGCGGCCAGGGCGAGCAACGGTGCGGCGCCCTCAAGCAGTTTGTCCTTCGCGACCGTGCGCAGCGTCCACAGCGACCAGGCGAGAAGGCCAGCGCCGATCAGGAAGGCCGGGATGGAACTGTCGCGGGCAAATCGGATGACTGGCGAGGCAACGAAATTGATCGCGTAATGCAGCATCCCCAGCAAGGCGTTCGGATCGGTGAAATCCGGCGTGCTGTCGACAGTATAGGCCGCCGAGGAGTCCGTCAGCGCCAGTGAGAAATGCCATAGCAGAAGCCCGGTGAAAGCGCTCCACAAGACCAGCGACGCGATCCCCTGACGCGATTTCAGGGCGCCTTGCAGCAACAGCAATGCAAAGCCAATTGGAATCAGTGCCCAGCCGGTTCCAAAGGCATAGACAGACGCTGATGCGGCGATAATGGCGAGGCCGGTATTGCGCACGCGAGGCGGCCCGCGGGACAGGCGCTCAATCGCCCACAAGGCGCCGGACACATTGATGAAGACTGCCACTTGCCATCCCCAAAGCCAGTTTGCCGCCTGATCCAGCGAGAACAGGAAGAAGGCGGCTGCCGCGAGCACCCAGGCGCTCATCTGTTCGGCTTCGAACTGCCGGAGACTGCGTGCCAACATGCGCGCCAGCGCCAGAAAGCCCAGTCCCGCGATCAGCACGCTGGTCAGGCTTTCGGCCCAATGCCCCATGCTGGTGACTTCGCCGAGGCCGAGCTGCACCAGGTAGCCAGATGCATGCCAGTGATTGCCATGCAGGCCAAACAGGTCGGAAAATGAGAGGGTGCCGTCTTGCAACCGGGCGAAATAGGACACGATATCCCAATGATCATGGAACGGCGCTCGATAATAATAGATCAGGCTGAATGCCAGCGTGATGGCAAACAAAACCCCGGCCGGGCCCCATTTCAGAACTCTGGTCGACATGGTTGTGCTGGATCCCGAAAGTGATGACAGGGCCTGTCCGCGTATAAAGCGGCGAGACCTCGGCCGGCAAGGATGTTTTCAGGTGTCGCGGCGCGCAGACAACGAAGCGCGGTGAGAGAGCACTGCCAGCAGTGATCAGGATTTTCCGATTCCGGCGATGAATGTGCGCCAAGCATATTGCAACTTTGGCTGTCTCGGGAGGCGAGCTTCAGAGACTCCAATTGGAAGCTGACCTGAGACGCGGTCTGCAGCTACCAAGTAACAGGTAAAACAGCGCTGAAGTGCGATTAGATCGCACCCCGTTTGTCACACAAACTGTCACAATTCACGTGATGGGCCGACTCGAGCTGAAAAATAAATGCAATTTAACCAAGAGGCTGCGGTGTTAGAAGGAAAGTGGCGGTGAGACAGGGATTCGAACCCTGGAGACGGGGATACCGCCTACACGCGTTCCAGGCGTGCGCCTTCGACCACTCGGCCACCTCACCATAAGCCGCGCTGTATACTTCAGGTGGGCAATATCGCAAGCCATGACATTGCAGTTGGCTGCACTTGGCCCATATTGTGGATCTGAACCAGAAACGAGGTCGATCCATGCTGTTCTCTCGCAAGCCGCTTGCCCTGCCGTCCCGCGACACTGCCCTGCCGGGGCGGGCAATGGCGATTCCGACGGCCGCGACACATTTCGTCACTGGCCGCGACCTCAATGCTCCACCAGCCGAAGGCCAGCGCGAGATCGTTTTCGCGCTCGGTTGTTTCTGGGGCGCCGAGCGGGTGTTCTGGGAGACCGAAGGGGTGCACGTCACGCAAGTCGGTTATGCAGGCGGCCATACGCCCAACCCGACTTATGAAGAAACCTGTTCCGGCCAGACCGGGCACACCGAAGTGGTCCGCGTGGTCTATGATCCATCAACGGTCACGCTGGACGCGCTGCTGAAACTGTTCTGGGAAAGTCATGACCCGACCCAGGGTATGCGCCAGGGCAATGATATTGGCACCCAGTACCGGTCTGCGATCTATGTCTCGGATGAGGCTGACCTCGAGGCTGTGCAGGCGAGCCAGATGGCCTACCAGGCCGCACTTGCCGCCGCAGGCCGCGGTGAGATCACGACGGAAGTGAAACAGCTGCAGGCCTTCTATCCGGCCGAGGATTATCATCAGCAATATCTGGCCAAGAATCCCGGCGGCTATTGCGGCATTGGCGGCACCGGCGTGAGCTGCCCGATGCCGGGTGCGCACGCGCTCGACTAGAGCGTTGATCCGCCGGTGACGGAAAAGCGCTTGCGATTGGCCAGCATGGTCTGGCCCTGCTGCACGGCCTGACTGGTTGCCTGCGCCATTTGCAGGATTGGATCGGCTTTCAGCATATCGACCGCGATTTTCAGATGATCCATCGCTTCGCGCACGCGTACGGGATCAAAATTGATCTCTGACAGGCTAAGCAAAGCGCGGCCGAGATCGATCCGGGCATGCACCGCAAATGTGGTTGGCAAGGCCTCGCCAGAGCTCAGGCGCTGGCGCCGCAGCTCGACCACGCGCTTCAAATGCGTTTCTCCCCCGATGTTGAGCGCCATCGAGGAATAATCGTGCTCAATTGTGCGTCGCGTGCGATCCTGCAGAGCGTCCGGGTCATTCAGGCAGTCGACCAGCAGGTCGGCCACAGGCGCCAGTTTCTCGGCCTTGAAGGCACTGCCATCTGACAGTCCAGGCTGCAGGGCGCGGGCGACGAGATAGGCAATAATACGCGAGGTCGTTTCCCGGTTCTGCCCGCCAAGCGCTGGGAAGAAGCCTTCAAAGTGGAGCGCGTCTGCTGGTGCGAGCGACCCGCTACAGGACAGGATCTCGATCTCGGATGGGCGCCGCTTGCCGCCTTGGCGGCTGCCCCAGAGCACCAGATCGGTGGCGGAGGTCTGCATATATCGGATCGCCGAAGCGCGCAGGCCCTTGGCCCCTTTGGTGCGGATCCGCGGGGCTTTGACCACCGCATAAGGCGAGCCGAATGTAAACAAGCCGAGATGCGCTTCCAGTGCCTTGTGGATTGCCTTGGTCTGGGCGCGGCCGCCAGGCCCGACAATCGGCGCGACGGCAATACCGAAACCTTGCGTCGAACGCCGCTTGCGGCTGGCAAGTGAGTCAGTCATGATGCGGATGCCGCTGGCCAGGCCGCGCACCGCGATCCAGACGACCAGCAGCCCGAGCCCGAGCGCCGCAGCCAGACCTATCCCGCTCCAGAATGGAGAACCTACGATTGTTGCGTCGAACCAATCGATCAGCGGGGAAGTTTGCGTTGGCATACTATACGTCCAGCCAGGTGGATAATCCTCCTCCCGATACCGCAGAGACAGGCATTCTCGCAACGTCAAATCACTGCTAGGGCAGGATTCATCTGCGGGCTGCGTCAGGGAGAACACAGTTGACGGTTTTCAGGACCCGGTTTGCGCCGTCCCCTACCTATTACCTGCATCTGGGCCATGCCGCCTCCGCCCTGCAGGTCTGGCGCCGGGCGGAAGCGGCGGATGGCGAGGTCCTGCTGCGGATCGAGGATATCGACACCACACGCTGCCGGCCGGAATACACCGCCGCGATTTATCAGGACCTGGCCTGGCTGGGATTGACCTGGCCAGAGCCGGTGCGGATCCAATCGGAGCATTTTGCGGACTATGCCGCGGTGGTTGATGTGCTGACTGCGCGCGGGCTGACTTATCGCTGTTTCCGATCACGCTCGGAGCTGAAGGCGTTGCCGGATCCGCTGCGCCCAGGGCCGCACATGGCAGCAGACGAAGCCGCCCGACTTGCCGCCGGAGATGCCTTTGCCTGGCGCTTGTCGCTCACCGCCTGTCGCGACGAGCTCGGCGCGCAATGGGGCCGGTTGAGCTTTGTCGAGCGAACTGAAAACGGGGTTGAAACCCGCGCCGCTGATCCGGGCCGCGAAGGCGACATCGTTCTGGCGCGAAAGGACAGTCCCAGCGCTTATCATGTCGCCGCCACGCATGATGACGCGCTGCAAGGCATCACCGACATCATTCGCGGCGAAGACTTGATCGATGCACCGCATATTCAGACCCTGTTGCAGGTCCTGATGGGCTGGCCAGCGCCGGTCTATGAGCACCATGCTCTGTTGCGTGATGACAGCGGAAACAAGCTTTCCAAACGCCAGCAAAGTATTTCGCTTGCGAGCCTTCGCGCGGACGGTATGACGGCTGATCAGGTCCGGGCGCGGTTGGGGTATGAATAGCATGACAGAGACACCGCCAAGCGTGACGCTTCCGATCTGGTTCGGTCCCCTGCTGGTCTTCATGGGCGGTGTCTGTATCGGTTTCGCACCGATCGGATTACGGCTGGGTCTGGAGGATCTGGGGCCGCAGGCAATTGCCTTCTGGCGCTATACGTTCGCGCTGCCGGTCCTGTTTCTTCTGGTTGTGCTAGTGGAGCGACGCCTGCCAGCCAAGCCCAACCTGTTCGTCGTCATCGCTGCGATCTGCTTTGCCACTGATATTGCGCTCTGGCATTGGGCGCTGACCTTGACCACGGTGGCCAATTCAACCTTCATCGTAAATCTCGGCAATGTCTGTGTCGGGCTGACCGCCTGGATTTTCCTGAAGGAACGCCCGACCTCGATCTGGTTCATTGCAGCCTTGATCGCGATGGCAGGGGCGGCCGCCTTGACCCTTGGCGGCGCTGCGGATGGAAAAACCGATCTTCGCGGCGACGCGCTGGCTCTTGGCGCGGCGATCCTGGTTTCGTGTTACATCGTGGCATCAAAAGTCGCGCGCCGAACACTGGGTGGTCTGGAAACGATTTTCTGGCTGACCGCAGTCGAAATTCTCGTCGGAGCACTGCTGGTTGTCGCCTTTGGGGAGCGTTTTCTGCCGGCTGAGCTGAGTGGTTTTATCGTGCCGCTCTTCCTGGCGCTGGTGGTGCAAGTGGGCGGACAGGGCCTGATCATTACAGGCCTCGGGCATACGCCGGCTGCGGTTGCCGGGGTGCTCGTCGTGGTCCAGCCTGTCGTGGCTGCAGCGATTTCATGGCAGCTCTTCGATGAACCTTTGGCGCCAATTCAGGCGGGCGGTGGGTTGCTGATCCTGATCGGCATCCTGATCGCGCAACGCGGCGCTGGCCAAGGGTCAGCAAAAGGCGCAAAAGAACCAGCAAATGTCTTTGTCGACTGACTTGCTCTTACAAGGAAACTCCTATGCGACTCGCTCTTTCTATTTCCATCGCTGCGTTGATGACCGCCTGCGCAGCCGTTTCGGTCACCACGACGCAGCAGGCCAGCCCGCCTGAGCCGACGCTCACCACGCGTGCAGCTGTGCCCATCCAGGCCGCAGATACCTATTATCAGATGGCCGCCTCGGCGGTCGAATCCAGAATGGCCGACGATTTCGCGCCCCAGGCCAAGAATGTGATTCTGTTTGTCGGCGACGGCATGGGCGTTTCGACCATCACCGCCGGCCGGATCTATGCCGGGCAGGTGCGCGGGCTGGATGGCGAGAGTTATCGCCTCGCCATGGACACGCTGCCTTATGCGGCGCTTTCGCGGACCTATTCGCACGACTATCAGGTCCCGGATAGCGCCGCGACCGCGACGGCCATGGTTTCGGGCGTGAAAACGCGATCCGGCATTCTCGGGCTGACATCCGAGGTGGCGGTCGGAAACTGCGCCAGCGCCGCCGGGCATGGGACGGACACGCTGTTCGAGCTGGCCGAGCGTAATGGGCTTGCCACCGGAATCTTGTCGACCGCGCGCCTGACCCATGCCACACCAGCCTCGACCTATGCGGAATCTGCGAGTCGCGGCTGGGAAGACGATACCAGTTTTGGCAGTGCCCAATCTGAAGGCTGCAAGGATATTGCGGCGCAAATGATCGACTGGGCTGCCGGCGATGGGTTCGAAATCGCCATGGGCGGAGGCCGGCGCCACTTCATGACTGATGAGACGTTCGATCCGGAATATCCGGACGCCACTGGCCGCCGGCAGGATGAACGCGATCTGGTGACGGCCTGGACCGCGAAATCGGACACACATGAGGCGATCTTCACCGGCGCCGAGTTTGCTGCGACGGATTTCGACAGCGACACGCGGGTCCTTGGCCTGTTTGAGCCCTCCCATATGCAATATGAGCTGGATCGACCAGGCGATGCCGGAGCCGAGCCGTCGCTGGCCGATCTGACCCGCGCCGCGATCACCCGCCTGTCGCGCAATCAACAAGGATTCGTCCTGATGGTTGAAGGTGGCCGCATCGACCATGCTCATCACGGCGTCAATGCCGCGCGCGCGCTTGGCGATACAGATGCGTTTGACCTGGCGGTGGCGGCGGCGCTGGAAATGACCAGCGCCGAGGACACGCTAATCATCGTGACGGCGGATCATAGCCACACGATGACCATGGCCGGCTATCCGCGCCGCAATAATCCAATTCTCGGGAAAGTCACCGCGACGACGGGCGCTGTCGTCCGCGCCAATGATGGCAAGCCGTACACTACGCTTGGTTATGCCAATGGCGGATCAGCCTGCACGCGCGGCGACGATGGCAGTCTTGATTGCACGCGCGCCGATCTCAGCGATGTCGACACAACCGCTAATGATTTCCGCCAGCAGGCCCTGGTCGCGCTCGGATCTGAAACCCATGGCGGGGAAGATGTTGCGATTTTTGCCAGCGGCCCCGGCGCCCAGCTGGTGCGCGGGGTGATGGATCAGAACGAGATCTTCCATGTCATGGGCTATGCCAGCGGCCTGGTCTCGCCGACGGCGGCTACAGAATAAACTTGGACAGATCGGCATTGCCGACCAGGTCAGAGAGCTGGGCCGCGACATAGTCTGATGTGATCTTCACCGTCTCGCCCTTGCGGTCAGAGGCGGTGAAGCTGATTTCGTCGAGCAGGCGTTCCATCACCGTATGCAGTCGGCGGGCGCCGATATTCTCGACCGTGTCATTCACTTTCACGGCGAGGTCGGCGAGCGCGTCGATCGCCGCCTCTTCGAACTCGAGAGTGACCTGCTCAGCCTCCATCAGGGCCTGATGCTGGCGAATCAGCGAGGCTTCCGGTTCGACCAGGATGCGGCGCATATCGTCTCGGCTGAGCGCGGTCAGTTCAACTCGGATCGGCAGCCGGCCCTGCAGTTCCGGCAGCAGGTCAGACGGTTTGGCGACATGGAAGGCGCCTGAGGCAATGAACAGGATATGGTCGGTCTTGACCGGGCCGCGCTTGGTCGACACGGTTGTGCCTTCGATCAGGGGCAGCAGGTCGCGCTGCACACCTTCGCGGCTGACATCTGCGCCCGAGCGCCCGGATGATCCGGCAACCTTGTCAATCTCGTCCAGGAAGACAATGCCGTCGTCTTCGACCGCGCGAACCGCTTCGCGCGCAATCGAATCTTCGTCGATCAGCTTGTCGGCTTCTTCATCGATGAGCGGCTGATAGGCTTCCGCGACAGTGGTGCGGACCCGCTTGGTGCGCTGGCCCATCGCCTTGCCCAGCATGTCGCCAAGATTGATCATGCTCATCGAGCCACCACCACCGGGAAAATCCATGCTCTGCATCGGATTGCTCGTTTCAGCCAGATCAATGTCGACAGCTTTATCATCGAGTTCGCCATCGCGCAGCCTGCGGCGGAACACTTCGCGCGTGGACGATTGGGCATCGGCGCCGACCAGCGCATCGAGCAGACGCTCTTCCGCGGTGTCGCGGGCCTGTTCCTCAACCGTCTTGCGTTTTTGTTCACGCAACATGCCGATGGCCGATTCGACCAGGTCGCGAACAATCTGTTCGACATCGCGTCCGACATAACCAACTTCGGTGAACTTGGTCGCTTCGACTTTCAGGAAAGGCGCATTGGCGAGTTTGGCGAGGCGGCGCGAGACCTCGGTCTTGCCGACCCCGGTGGGGCCGATCATCAGGATATTCTTGGGGGTGATCTCTTCCCGCAAGCCTTCTGGGGCCTGTTTGCGACGCCAGCGATTGCGCAAGGCGAGCGCGACGGCGCGCTTGGCATCGGTTTGGCCGACAATGTGGCGATCAAGCTCCGAGACAATCTCGGCTGGCGTCAAAGTGGTCATGCAGCGTCCCTTAGGCGAGTTCTGGCGGGAATACCCGACCCCATGTGCCGCCTTTCGGGAAAATTACAAGCGCTGCCCTGCGCGCCGTCTTCCAGCCAGCGCCAAGCAGGACGACGCCTGTGCCGATCAGGATTGTCACCATGATGAAGATATTCGAGGCGTCGAGACCGGCGCGGCTCAGCACGAAACTGAGCGTGATGATGAAGGTGACCAGGCTCGCCGCAATCAGGGCGCGGCGATTCAGCGCCAGCGAGATCAGCCCAATCGCAAGCAGCACGCCGAGCAAGGTCAGACCCTGGGTCGCATTGTCGGTGCCGCTGGTGGATCCGGCAAAGATGTTCGAACCGGTGACCATCGTGCTGACCCCGACAATCACTTGCGGCGCCGCGGCGAGGTGCAGCCAGAAGGCATTGTCAGAGGCTTTGCGAATACGCTCTGGATCCTTCATGTCATACCAGATCGCAACTGAGAGTGTGCAAATCCCCATCAGGAAGAAGCCGGCACCGCCGATCAGCCAGGCAGTATTGCCGAAGAAGCCGAGAAAGACATAGATCGCGCCAGCCACGCCGAGCGCGATCACGGCAAGCGAGAAGGGCAGTCGGAAGCGCAGATAGATGGCGCTGGCTGCCGCAGCTGCGGCGAGGAAGGCAGTGACGCCCAGTCGTCCAGTCGTGCTGAAAATATCGAGCACGTCAAACTCGATCCCGATGCCCATGGAATTGGCCACCAGGGCGGTAATGCCTAGCGAAATGAAGCCGGTGAAGATCAGGGTCAGCGCCATGCTGGGCAGAAGCAGGCGGCGGCGCCCGCAAAAATATTCCATCAGCAACCAGGCAAGCCCGCCCACGACCAGGGCTGACAGGACGCCGGCCAGAATATTCCCGGCCACCAGCTCTGGCGTCGCGATCATCCCGACCATGGCCGAGACACCGATAAACAAAATGACCAGCCCAAGGGTGATGAACACATCATTGAAATTGGCCAGGAAGCGCAGATTCTCCTGCCCGACGGTTTCATTCCCGGCACCATCATCCTTGCGTGACAGCAGAAAGGCCTCGAGCCGCGAGGCTTGATCGGCGCTCAAGACATTGGCGCCAATTGCGGCACGGAGGTCAGAGCGATCAAACATCGAGGATCTCAACCGTGAAATGCGCATTGGTGTAGACACAGATATCCGCCGCGATCTCCATCGCCTTGCGACCCAGCGTCTCGGCGTCTTTCTCATAATCGATCAAGGCCCGCGCCGCCGATAGCGCGTAATTGCCGCCCGAGCCGACCGCGACGACTGGATATTCAGGCTCCAGGACATCGCCGGAGCCGGTAATTACCAGCGTCGTTTCCTTGTCGGCGACAATCAGCAAGGCTTCCAGCTTCTGCAGATATTTCTCTGTCCGCCACTCCTTGGCGAGCTCAACCGCGGCACGCTGGAGCTGGTTGGGGAAGCGTTCGAGTTTCTGTTCCAGCCGTTCAAACAACGTGAACGCATCCGCGGTCGCGCCGGCAAAGCCGGCGAGAATATCGCCGCCGCCGATGCGGCGGACCTTGCGGGCATTGCCCTTCATGACGGTCTGACCCATGGACACTTGTCCATCGCTCAGCATGGCAACTTGCTTGTCGGTTCTGACGGCGAGAATGGTCGTACCGTGCCATTCCGGGCCGATCGAAGATTTATCGTTTATCATAAAACTCTAAATGGCTGGGAAATCGCAAAAAAGCAAGCCCCATGACACGCTGCGAGTAACTAGGCGCTGAGTTTCTTGGCCATAAAGGGTTGAGATTTCAGCATTTCTCCGAAAGCTTGAGCGGTTACGGGTGGGCTGTAAAGAAAGCCCTGTCCGATATCGCACTGGCGCTCGGTGAGGAATTGGGCCTGGGCTTCGGTTTCGATACCTTCACCGACAATTTTCATTTCCAGGGAATTGGCCATGGACAGGATCATGTCGACAATGGCGTTGGCTTGCGGATCATGCGGCGTGCCGGTCAGGAACTGGCGGTCAATCTTGAACACATCGAAATCGAGCTGGGTCAGGACGGCGAGGTTGGAATGACCGGTGCCGAAATCGTCCATGGCGAGCTTGATGCCGAGGCGCTGCAGCGGCTCGACCACCGAGCGTACACGCTCTGGCTGCTGGATGGCGAGGCTTTCGGTAATCTCGATCTCGAACTGGCGCGGCGGCAAGCCGGACTTGGCTAGCGCGTCGAGGATGGCTTCTGCGAGATTGTCGTTCTCGAACTGGCGCGGCGAGACATTGACGGCGAGATTGACGCGATAGCCTTCCTGCGCCCACTTCGCGGTTTCGATACAGGCCTTGCGCATGATCTGTTCGCCGATCTGGCTGATCAGGCCGGTCTCTTCTGCCAGCTCGATGAACACCGATGGCGAGACCAGGCGGCCATTCTCGAGCTGCCATCGGGCAAGCGCCTCAGTGCCGGAAATACGACCCGTCTGCAGATCAATCTTAGGCTGGAACAGCGGAATGAAACGGTCCTCGGCAACAGCCTGGCGCAGCTCGGCTTCCAGTTTCAGCTTGGCATCGCGTTGGCGTTCCAGCTTCGGTGAATAGAAGGCGAAGCCGGTCCGGGACTTTTGCTTGAGATCCTCAATTGTCGCCTGGGCGCGGTCCATGACGCGGTTCAGGCTGTCGCCATCCTGCGGCATCAGGACAATGGAACCGCGCATCGCAACCGGCAAGGTCTGCTGGTTGAAACGTAGCGGGATGCGGAATTCGCCGAGCAGCTCACGAATGATCGCCGCGGTTTCATCGCGCGTCACATTTTCCTTGATCAGGATCGCATATTTCTCGGCGAACAGGCTTCCGAGCAGCCAATTTGCTGGCAAATGACCGTGTTTGGCGGCGGCCTGGCTGGCAAAGATGCGCAGGCGATCAGCGACTTCGGTATGGGCATCGGTGGAGAGGCTGAGATTATTCCCGTCGGCGCCTGGGGTCTGCGGTTCGAACTCGACTGTCACCAGAACCGCATTTCGCGCTGCGGTCAGGCCCTGAATGGCTTCACGGACTTCGTCATGGAAAGCGCGTTCAGTGAGCAGGCCAGTGCGTTCATCAATCCGGGCTGAGGCGCGCAGATTATCAAGTTCCTTCGACACACGGCGCGTTGCCAGCGTGGTTTCCAGGGCGAGCTGGCGGAATTCGGAAAACGTGAAGTCGGTCACCCGACGTCGACCCGTGCCGACCAGGCTATAATTGCTGATCAGCTTCGTTGCCTGATTCACCGATTGCCCAACTGTGCGGGCAAAGGCGCGCATGATCAGCGCCGTGATGGCTGCGATGGCGACACAGAGCAAGGCCGCGAGCCAGTGTGGCATAGGCGGTGTGTAAGTCCGGTTCGAGGCATAAGTCAGCGAACCGATTGTCTCGCCGTCATGAATGACCGGGAAGGTCTCAGCCTTGCGCACATATTCCTGCGCCATGCTGCCGAACAGGATGTTGCCTTCAGTGTCGCGCAGAACCGCGCGCTGCGCGAGCGGGCCATCCATAGCCATTTCAATCGCCGGAGTCTGGTCACTGGCATAAGCGGCGCCGAACATCTGGGACAATTGTACGCCGCTATCGTGACGGGCATTCTGATAGGCGTTCCAGGACTGCGAGAAGTAAAAAACCGTGAACACGCTGGACAGAAAAAGGCCAAGCATCAGGGCGGCCAATGTCAGCACATTGGAGAAGCTCGCTCTTGCGACAGACCTGGTGAATGCTCGAATTGGTTTCACAGAAGCCTTCTTACCCGACTCAACCCTCAACCTGTTGTTGCAACAATTGTTTAGGGAGTCGTGAACAGATCTGTGCTAGTCGAAACCGTGATGAAGCCCTAAGTGGACCGGCATGACTGACAGAACCGCTACAATCTCGCGCAAGACCAAGGAAACCGACATTACGGTGACGGTGAATCTGGACGGCACCGGCAAGACCGATATTGCGACGGGTATTGGTTTTTTTGACCACATGCTGGACGCGCTTGGCCGCCATTCCTTCATCGATTTGACGGTCAAGGCGAAGGGGGATCTGCACATTGATGGCCACCACACGGTCGAGGATACCGGTATCGTGATCGGTCAGGCGATAAGCAAAGCGCTGGATGATTTTGCCGGAATCACGCGCTATGGGCACGCCTATCTGCCGATGGACGAGACGCTCAGCCGCGCCGCCATCGACCTCTGCAAGCGTCCTTATTTTGTCTGGAACGTGACCTTTGACCGCGACAAGATCGGCGACATGGACACCGAATTGTTCAAGGAATTCTTCCAGGCGCTAGCGGGCAATGGCGGCATGTGCCTGCACATTGAAAACCTGTATGGCGAAAACAATCATCACATCGCCGAAAGCGCCTTCAAGGCGGTAGCGCGCGCCTTGCGCATGGCCGTTGCCCCGGACGCGAAACTCGCCGGGGCCCCAGCCAGCACCAAAGGCAGCCTCTAGACCGGCTTTTGCGGGCAGATCAGGTATTTCTGTCCGGTCGTCTTGGCATTGTATTTCGCGACATTCTCAGCCTGTAGCGCTTCTGACAGGGACAACTCGCCAGTATAATGGCTGGCAAAGGTCGTGGTCAGTTCGTCCGCAACCCGCTGGCGCAGGCGCATGGCGACGTCCTGGCCGGCCTTGGCAAGGAAGTTCGGCAACAGCCAGCCACCAACCCCCCAGGCCATGCCATAACCGCGGCTGAGCACTGTAGGCGAGGTATCAAGGCCGCCATAGAGATAGACCTGCTTGTGCGCGACTGAGCCGTAAATGCTGTAAGCGCCAGGCGTCCGCGCGGCGGCGCCTTCCATCGCCGTGAGAATATCCGAGCCGAGTTTGCCGCCGCCGGTCGCGTCGAAACCGAGCGTCGCGCCGGTTTCGTGAATGGCGTCGATCAGGTCCGCCATGAAGCTGTCAGAGCTGGAATTGACGATATATTTGGCGCCGAGGCCGCGCAGGATCTCTTCCTGCTCCGGTTTGCGCACAATATTGACCAGGTCGACGCCATCAGCTTGACAGATTCGGTTCAGCATCTGGCCGAGATTGGAGGCCGCAGCGGTGTGGACAATTGCGGTGTGGCCTTCCATCCGCATGGTCTCGAGGAAGCTGAGCGCGGTCAGCGGATTGACAAAACATGAGGCGCCTTCCTTGGCCGTGTTGCCGTCATGCAGCGGCAGCGCCATCATCGCATCGACAGCGCGATACGCGCCATACATGCCGCCACCCATGACCGCGACCACTTTACCGAGCAGGCTTTGCGCATACTCGCCTTCCCCAGCTGCGACGACTGTGCCAGCGCCTTCATTGCCGACCGGCAGGGCCTGGCCGATACGGGCTTTCATCATCCGCATGCCCTGGTCCGGAACCGGTGCTGTCAGGACCGTGTCCTTGCCGGCGCCCGAGCTGCTGGCCGCAGCCATGTTTGACCAACCGAACATGACGCCATGATCAGACGGATTGATCGGTGTGGCTTCGACCCGGACAATGATCTGACCGGGTTTCGGTTCTGGCATTTGTTTCTCGACCAGCTGCATGCGAAGCGTGGCGTCTTCAGAAACGGTTGAGACCATTTGCAGATAGGTATCTGGTAGGGACATGGGGGACCTCCGGGATGTCGCGGGATTGTTTTATCCTGTCCTGCCTCGCGCCCCCGCAATTGACCAGCCTATCGTCGCGAAATGTTGCGGCTGCGCGGCCTTGGCCCTTTCCCTCTGCAGGCGTCTCGGCTAAGGCCGCAGCCATGAGGATGATCGCGCTTATCGATTACGGATCCGGAAACCTGCACAGTGCGGCGCGGGCGCTGCGCGTGGCCTCCAATCATGCCAAGAAAACGCGCGAGATTCGGATCACCGCGGATCCGGACGCGATTGCCAATGCCGACCGCATCGTCCTGCCGGGCGTTGGCCATTTTGCTGATTGCGCGCAGAACCTGCGCGCGCGCGTCGGCCTGGTCGAGGCGCTCGAACAGGCGGTGATGCAGCGCGGAGTACCGTTTTTCGGCATCTGCGTCGGCCAGCAATTGCTCGCCACACGCGGCCTTGAAGATGGCGAGACGCCAGGGCTCAACTGGCTTCCGGGCGACATTGACCGGATCACGCCAGGCGACGGACTGGCGGTGCCGCACATGGGCTGGAACGCGCTCGCCCTGACACAGGATCACCCTGTCCTCGCCGGCCTTGGCGAGGATCCGCACGTCTACTTCACCCACTCTTATGCTTATCGCAATCCGGCCGATCGCGACATTGCGGCGACCACTGATTATGGCGAGACCATCATCGCTGCAGTGGCGCGCGACAATCTGTTTGCGACCCAGTTCCATCCGGAAAAAAGCCAGCGTGTGGGGCTGCAAATCCTGTCCAATTTTGTCCTGTGGGAGCCATCATGAGCTTTCAACTCTATCCCGCCATCGATCTCAAAGACGGACAATGCGTGCGGCTGCTGCGCGGCGAAATGGATCAGGCGACGCGCTACAATCCCGATCCGGGCGACCAGGCCGCTCAGTTCAAGGCGGCGGGATTTCGAAACCTCCATGTGGTCGACCTGAACGGGGCTTTTGAAGGCAAAAGCGCCAATAGCGAAGCGGTGCGGGCGATCCTGGCGGCGACCGATGTTCCGGTTCAGCTCGGCGGCGGCATTCGCACCCGGGCACACATTGATGCCTGGCTCGAGGCCGGGATTTCCCGCGTCATTCTCGGCACCGCGGCGCTGCGCGACCCTGATCTGGTCAAACACGCGGCGCGGGCATTGCCAGGCCAGATCGTGGTCGGGATTGATGCCAAGGATGGCATGGTCGCCGTCGAAGGCTGGGCCGAGACGTCAGACATGTCGGCGATCGAGCTGGCCAAGGCCTTTGAAGGCTGCGGGGTGGCCGCGCTGATCGTCACTGATATTGCCCGCGACGGCATGAAGACCGGCGTCAATGTTGCCTTTACCGGGGCACTGGCAGAGGCTGTTTCCATTCCGGTGATTGCCAGCGGCGGGGTCGCCAGTGTCCAGGACATCCATGACCTGCGCGCCTATGCCGGTCAGCGCCCGATTGCCGGATCGATCCTCGGCCGGGCTTTGTATGATGGTGACTTGCGAGCTGACGCGGCGATCCAGGCGGCGGGCTGAGCCGACTATTTATCGCCGCCGGTTTCCGGCCACATTGTCACCGACGCAAAAAATTGTCTGGCCGCATCCGCATCGCCTGCTGACCAGCCCTGCTCTTGAAGCTGCGGTGTACCGTCATCCGCCAGGACAAAGCCGCGAAACAGGGCTGACGGGTGTGCCAGATTTCCAGGTTCGGTAAAGACGTAGAGTTCGCGCCCGTCCTCGAGTTGGCACAATGTGGCTGGGCTGGCCATGGCGTGGCAGTGATAGTCGCCGCGCGACTGGATATTGTCCATCAGCAAGGTGACCCGATCGGCCTCGGCCGCGACCTCAAAGGCCTGCAGGTCGGGCACAGGGCCTTCATCGTCCATATTGATGCGTTCCGGCAGCCCCGCCTTGTGTACGCGAAAGACGATGGCTCGCGCGCCGTCCGGGCCGCCGCGTGGGGCATGCTCGGCTTCAGGCGGGATGACAAGGGCCTCCCCGGCTTGGATGATCCGGTCCGGTTTGCCGGCTTCGACATGCACGGCAGAGCCGGCAATTACATAAACGAATTCTTCGCCAGGATGGTAATGGCGCGGCACGGACGCGCCGGCGGGAATGACGACATCGGAAATAATCACTTCAAGATCGTCGGATATCGTGATCGGCCCGCGCAGCATCAGGTTGGACCCCGGCGGTGGCCGCATCTGATCGTCATCATGCTGGTGAGGCGCATCGATGCTGACACAGGCGCTCAGACCGAGGATTGCGAGGGCGGCAAGAGCGGGTCTCATCCTTCGCTGTCCTTCCAGAAGCCGGTAATTTCCAGTGCCAGGTCGCGGGCAACATCTTCGGCCCCGATCGCGATCAGGGTTTCCAGCAGCATGGCCTGATCCGGTCCGGCCAGGGTGCGGGCATCGCCCTGGGTCATGGCCAGGACCATCAGCGCGGCCTCTCCGACCGCGCCGGCTTGCGCGGCGGTTTTCAAACTGGTCACCTGTCCCTGAGCCAGGCGTTCACCACGATCAGAGGTTTGCGACACGAAATCCCTGGCAATCGGCGACAAGGGAATGTCGAGTGCGGCCCAGAGTGTGAAAACCGTTACCGCCTGGATTTCGCGCGGCGTCGAATCGGCTGTCGTGATCAGGCGTTTCTCGACTCCGCGCCGGGCGGCGGGCGGTGCCTCGCCACTGACCATCACTTCAACCGCGTTGAGCAGCGCGACATTGAAGCGGTTTTCGCCTGAATTTTCACCGCGGCCGAGCGTGTCTATCCAGCTCTGCGCGAGGTCGCGTTTACCAGCCATCATCGCGGCGCGGGCATAGATCAGGGCGTGCTCAGCGGTGAGCTCGTTTTTCGGCAAGGCCTCGAGATCCGGTGCGAACAGGGTCGCGGTGCTGCGATACTCCGCAACGCCGCCGCGGGCTGCATATTGCAGCACGTCCGCCAGCCCGGCAGCGCGATCCTGATCCGCCACTAGCGGATCGTTCAGATCCCGCAAGACCTGCTCCAGACGGGCGCCGGGCTCATAGTCGGGGTCTTGAAGGCGCGAGAGCAGAATGTCGCGGCGGTCAGCCGCTTCGATCAGGCCGATTTCGCTCGCGGCTTCGGCAAAGCGCGCGCGCACATCTGCTGGAACACCCGGGCGCTGGGCAACCGCGGCAGCGAGGTCGGGGCGATTGGGTTCCGGTTCGACATTCACTGGATCCAGCTCGGCTTTGGCCGATAGCGCAATATTCAGCCCGGTATCATAGCGCGCCTCAGGCGGGTTTGGGGAATCGCCGGACGAAGCGAAGATGGCGGCGATGGTCCAGTCATCCATCGCGCCTTGCGCTTCGGCCACCTCGATCGCGATCTGGGCACCAGCAACATTGTCCTCCAGCACAGCGCAGACGGCGCGCAGTTTCAGCCAGTAGCTTTCAGCCCGTACCGGCCCCTGCAGTTTCGAGCAGGCGGTCAGTTCCTGTCCGGCCGCCATGTCGAGGTCGACGGCCAGCGTTTCGGCATCAAGCCCGCTGGCGTCGGCATCCAGATGCGGCACCAGCGCCGCCGCCGCCCGCGCTTCGCCAAGCTCCAGCATCAGCCTTGCACGCTCTGCCAGCAAGGCTTCGGCCTTGGATCCGACCGGGCGCGTCGCTGGTGACAGGATCGCCCGGCGCAGCAAGCGGCGCTCCGCCGGGCTGAGATCGGCCGTGCGCACTGATTGCATCAGCGCCAGCAGCATGTCGTCATCCGATCCGCGCCAGAGATTGCTGGCAAATTCAGGCTCGCCAAGCGTCAGGTAGCGGTGCCCCCAGGCGCTGATCTCTCCGAGGCTGTCAGATTCCACCTGCGCCGCAGCGCTGCCCATGGCGATCACACCGGCGCCCAAGACAGCGCTCAGCGCAGCCTTAAAGCACATGTTCAATCTCCATCCGGACCTCACCGGCTTCAGGTTTCTGGTCGGACATGGAATTGCCGAGCCACCACAGGACGCCGAGCACGGCGACCACGAGGATGGTCAGGATGATGAGCCATTTGCGCATGATTGTCTTGCCTTTCGCACGCTAAACCGGTGGCCAAAGATTGCCGGATCCGCTTCGTCTGTATAGGACAGGAATTGCTGACCCGAAAAGACCATGGCTGAAGACCGATCTAGTACCTTGAAACCCGACAGAAATGAGGCGGCGTGGGCTGACCGTACAGTCGCACTCGTCGGACTGATGGGCGCGGGCAAATCGACTGTCGGTCGACGTCTTGCTGCCAAGCTCGGGCGCCCCTTCGTGGACAGCGACGATGAAATCGAGAAGGCCGCTGGGCTGTCTGTTGCCGACATTTTCGCGTTGCATGGAGAGGACGAGTTTCGCCGGGTCGAACACAAGGTGCTGCAACGCCTATTGAGCGGACCACCACAAGTCCTGGCCACAGGCGGTGGCGCCTATCTCAAGCCGGAAACCCGCGAATTGATGCGCAAGCACGCCGTCACGGTCTGGCTCAATGCCGATCTGGAAACACTGTGGAAGCGCGTCTCGCGGCGTAATCACCGTCCTTTGCTGCAGCGCCCTGATGCCAAGCAAGTGCTTGCCAGCTTGTTTGATGAGCGCCGTCCTATATATGAGCTCGCTGATTTAACTGTCCCGAGCGTGGACGGGCCGCATTCCAAGACGGTCGTATCGATTATGAAGGCCCTGGAGACATGGACGCCGACACCTTGAGCCCACCCCTGACCGTCCGCGTGGATCTTGGTGCGCGCAGTTATGACATCCTGATCGGAGACGGCCTGATCGCCCGCGCTGGCGCGCTGGTGCAGCCCTATACGGGCCAATCGCGGGCCTTTGTGATCAGCGACGAGACGGTCTGGCGCCTGCATGGCGATCTGCTGCGCAGCGGACTGGCTGGCGCTGGGATCGAAACAATTGAGAACATCCTCCCGGCAGGTGAGAGCACCAAGAATTGGGTACAGCTCGGCGAAGTGCTCGACTGGTTGTTGGCCAGCGGGGCCGGGCGAGATGATGTCCTGGTCGCGTTTGGCGGCGGGGTGATTGGCGACCTGACCGGGCTCGCCGCATCGTTATTGAAGCGCGGCATGCGTTTTGTGCAGGTGCCGACCACCCTGCTCGCGCAGGTCGACAGCTCCGTCGGCGGCAAGACGGCGGTGAATACCGGACATGGCAAGAATCTGGTCGGCGCGTTCTTCCAACCGCAGCTGGTTATCGCCGACACTGGCGTGTTGACGACGCTGCCTGAGCGCGAGTGCCGGGCCGGGTATGCTGAAATCATCAAATATGGCCTGATCAATGACCGCGCCTTTATCGACTGGCTCGGTGAGAACGGCGCCGATGTCCTGGCGCTGGCGCCAGAAGCGATTGGCGAAGCGGTCGCGGTCTCGTGCCGGGCCAAGGCCGGCATTGTCGCTCAGGATGAGCGCGAGGGCGGGGTGCGGGCGCTGCTCAATCTTGGCCACACATTCGGGCATGCGCTCGAAGCCGCGAACGGGTACAGGGCGGACCTGCTGCACGGCGAAGCGGTGGGTGCTGGTATGGTACTCGCGCTTCACTACTCGGCAAGACTGGGTCTGATGTCACAAAAGGATGCAGATTTCGCCGCTGGCCTGATTGCGCAAAGCGGGCTTGAAACACGCCTGTCCGCCTTGCCAGGCGGTCCATACCCGGCTGAAGCCCTGGTTGAGGCGATGCGCCAGGACAAGAAAGTTCGCGCCGGTCAGGTTCCCCTGATTCTTGCAAGAGGGCTCGGAGAGTCCTTTATATATCCAAATGCAGACCTGCAGGACGTGCAGGCATTCTTACAAGAGGAGCTGCAAAAAAGCTGATGATTATCGGCACATTACTGACCATCCTCCTATTGATCGGGATGTCTGCCTTCTTTTCGGGTTCCGAAACGGCACTAACAGCGGCCAGCCGCGCCCGCATGCACCAGTTCGAAAAGGATGGCGACAAGCGCGCGACCCTCGTCAACAAGCTGATTTCCGACCGAGAGCGGCTGATCGGCGCTATCCTGCTTGGCAACAATCTGGTCAACATTCTCGCCTCGGCGTTGGCGACCAGCCTGTTTGTCAGCCTCATGCCAGGGCCAAGCGGGGTGGCGGTTGCGACCGCGGTGATGACGGTTCTGGTCCTCGTATTTGCAGAAGTTTTGCCAAAAACCTATGCGATTACGCGGCCTGACAATATGGCCCGCTCGGTGGCGCGGCCAATTTCCTGGCTGGTCGCCATGGCCAGCTGGATCGTCACTGGCATCCAGGCGATCGTCAATATCACCCTGCGCCTGATCGGGGTGAAGCCGCCACAGGATGAGGTCACGGCTGAACAAGACATTCGCGGCACGATTGACCTGCACCATTCCGAGGAAGGCCTCGATGCCAAGAATCGACACCGCCTGGTCGGCGCCCTCGACCTGAAGGATATGACGGTGGAAGAAGTGATGATCCACCGCAAGAACATCACCATGCTTGACGCTGACGAGAGCGCCGATGCCATTGTCCGCAAGGCCCTGGCCAGCCCGCATACGCGGCTGCCGCTGTATCGCGGCGACCAGGAAGAGATTGTCGGCATCCTGCATGTAAAGGACCTGTTGCGGGCGATTGTCGGCAATAATGGCAAGACCAGCGGGCTCGATATTGTCGCGATTTGCCGCGACCCCTGGTTCATCCCGGAGACCACAGCGGCAGAGGATCAGCTGGACCTGTTTCTCAAGCAGCGCAGTCATTTCGCGCTGGTCGTCGATGAATATGGCGCCTTGCAGGGGCTGGTGACGCTGGAAGATATTCTCGAAGAAATCGTCGGCGACATTCGCGACGAGTATGATGTGGTCGTGCGCGGCGTGCGGCCGCAATCGGATGGCTCGGTCTATGTCGAAGGCGGGGTGACCATTCGCGATCTCAACCGGGCCATGGGCTGGGAGCTGCCGGATGAGGAAGCTGTCACCATTGCCGGCCTGGTCATTCACGAAGCCCAGACCATCCCGGAGCCAGGCCAGCGCTTTGCCTTCTATGGCTATCGCTTCGACATTGCACGCAAGAGCCGCAATCAGATAACTGGCCTGAAAGTCATGCCCATGCTTGAGGAAAGAGAAGGCGCCGATGCGTAGCTTTGAGGAGATTCTGAACCTTGCAGAACGCCATCACGGATCTTGCTCAAATGTGCTGAAGCTTGCAGAAAACAGGCACAAGTGTGCAAATCTGAGCGCAATCAGCGATGCGACCTACCTGTCAGAGATGACCAAGGCAGTGTTCAGCGCCGGCTTCAACTGGCAGGTCATCCGCAATAAATGGCCGGGATTCGAAGCCGCCTTTCACGGTTTCGAGCCGGCCCGCGTCGCCTTCTTCCATGATCAGGATATCGACCGGCTACTGTCCGACACGGCGATTGTCCGCAATGGCCAGAAAATCACCGCGACGATCGAGAATGCCCGCTTTGTCGTCGACACTGCGAAACAATATGGCAATTTCGGTTCCTTTTTGGAACGCTGGCCAGCCGAAGATCAGGCCGGGCTGCTCGCGCATCTTGGCAAGCACGGCTCGCGTCTTGGCGGCGCGACGGCGCAATATTTCCTGCGTTTTGTTGGTTATGATGCCTGGATCGCCTCGCGCGATGTCTGCGCCGCGCTGGTGCGTGAGCAGGTGCTCGACAAGCCAGCCGCGACCAGCAAGACGGCGCTGAGCAAGATCGATGCGGCAATCACGGCGCTGCATCAGCAATCCGGCCAGCCACGCGCGGTGATTTCCCGCGTCCTTGCCCTGTCGGTGGGATAGGCATGAGTTTCGCTGCAACCTTCATCACGCTCTATCCAGACGCGTTTCCCGGCGCGCTCGGCGTTTCCATCCTCGAGCGCGCGCGCCGCAACGGGCTGTGGCAGCTGCAAACCGTGCAGCTGCGCGAGTTCGGCCTTGGCAAGCATCGCCAGGTCGACGAGACCCCGGCCGGCGGCGGCGCCGGCCTGGTGCTGCGCCCGGATGTTGCGGCAGCGGCCATTGACAGCCTGCCGGACACGGGCGCGCCGCTCATCTATCCAAGCCCGCGCGGCATCCCCTTTTCTCAGGCCCTCGCTCAGGACTGGGCTGCCGGGCCTGGCCTGAGCTTCTTTTGCGGCCGCTTTGAAGGCCTCGATCAGCGGGTGATTGAGCGCCGCAACATGCTTGAGGTCTCGCTTGGCGATTTCGTCCTGGCAGGCGGCGAGGTGGCGGCGATGGCGATGCTGGAAGCGACGCTGCGCCTGATCCCTGGCGTGGCCGGAAATCAGGCCTCGATCGAGGAGGAGAGCTTCTCGTCCGGCCTGCTTGAATACCCGCATTATACCTTGCCGCGAACCTGGGAAGGCGAGGGCACGCCAGAGGTGCTGCTATCAGGCAATCACAAAGCTGTCGAAGAGTGGAGGAATCAGCAGAGTCAGGCATTGACAAAAACCCGCCGACCCGATTTATGGGCTGCTTTCCGAAATGGACCCAATTTGCGAGCGTCGGAGACGGACGATGAACATGATTGAACAGCTTGAAGCTGAAGAAGTTGCCCGCGTAACCGCTGGCAAGACTATCCCAGAATTTTCCCCAGGCGATACGCTGTCTGTGAACGTGCGTATTAAAGAGGGCGACCGTGAGCGTGTACAGCGCTATGAAGGGGTCTGCATTGCCCGCGCTGGACAGGGCCTGAACGAGAATTTCACGGTCCGCAAGATTTCCTTCGGTGAAGGGGTTGAACGGGTCTTCCCGGTTGTCTCGCCGATGATTGAAAGCATCGAAGTCAAGCGCAAGGGCCGGGTCCGCCGGGCCAAGCTGTATTATCTGCGCGATCGCCGCGGCAAGTCGGCCCGGATCGCCGAGCGGACCACCGGTCACGGCATGGAGACGACGGAGATCACCACCTCCAAGACCGAACTGCGCCGTCAGCGCGATGCCGCGAAAGTCGCCCGCCGCGAAGAAGCCGCCAAAGAGCGTGAAGCCGCGGCCAAAGCGAAAGCAGCTGAAGAGGCCGCCGCCGCTGCGGCTGCTGAAGCTGAAGCCGCCGCTGCTGAAGCCGCTCCGGAAGGCGACGCTGAAGCTTAGGCTTTCAGAGCAATCCGTTTTAGAAAACCCCGCGCCGATGGTGCGGGGTTTTTGTTTGCATGAACGCGCGCAAGTTCGCGGGCGGATGCGACGTTTGCGGGCGACGTGCGGGCCCGATTGCGGTCAGCTGCAATCTCCGTTCCGGGGCGGGCGCGGACATAAAGTCAGTGTCTTAGACAGGGCGCGACTAAGACCCGCGACTTGCCGCAAAAAAGCCGACCACAACAAACAAGACCAGAGCCACTGTGAGGCCGATCAGTATGTATCGGCCGATTTTGAAGCTGCCGAGGAGGCCAGCGCCGACGCCGCCAATCGCGAACCCCAGTCCGCCGGCCAGCGGCCACCACAGACCCCAAGGCTGAAGCATCGCAAAAAAGAAAGCGGTGATCAGACCGAAGACCCAGACGTGAAGCGAGAACTCGGTATTCACGGTCGGCGGCTTTGCTGGACTGGAGTCAGGGACGCGGATCTTGCCCTTACCATTGCAGCTTCGGCATACATCGCGTCCGATACCAGCTGAGTATTTATGACCGTATGGGTTCAGGTGCGAGGCCACCGATCCGAGACCGTTACAGCTTTTGCAATCTTCATATGCCACGTCGTGATCCCCTGCGTCTTGTCTATCTTATGCCTTTTCAAGCCTGCCGCAAATATGGGGCCTTGCCGGTTCTGCATTGGCCGCAGATTGACCCCACGGGTGGCAGCGATACGATGCCTCCGCAGCCAAAGCGGACACGGGGTCTGGGGCAGGCGCGGGCATAGGCTGCTTACACAATCGTTGCATTTACCGATGAGGCAGTTATCGCACAGCAAAGGAGTTGTTCTGAATGCGAGCGATTGTCTGGGCCGGGGTCCCCATCGTCATTTGTTTCACCCTTGCGGTGATTTCTCCGGTGAACTTGGCCCAACTTGTGGTTCCGACCGTTGAGCTGAGCCTTGTTCTCGGGGCTATTTTTTATGCGTCTTTAGACCGGAGAAGCTCGTTCTTCGTTCGCGCTGCGATTCATTTGGCGATTACGCTTTATCTGTTCTTTTCGCTTCTACCCTTCCGCGCGCTCTCTCCATTCTTTCCAGACGAGACATTTGCTTTCATGTGGTCCATGTCGATCTGGCTATTGATCATGGTTTCACAGTTTTTCATCACGTGCCCACGCTGTAAGGCCCTTTATTCGTTGATATTTTACGATGACACCAACTTTATGTTCGGTCGTTGGT
This sequence comes from Henriciella sp., assembly GCA_965212615.1. Taxonomy (GTDB): domain Bacteria; phylum Pseudomonadota; class Alphaproteobacteria; order Caulobacterales; family Hyphomonadaceae; genus Henriciella. Next base: position 2,259,616 of record OZ243114.1, on the reverse strand, counting down.
ACGCACCCTGGATCACTCCCGAGTGTGCACAGTGCGGTCGCAACAAATTCCTGCCAAATGACCAAGAGCGCACTTAGCGAACTTCAACGATGAGAACGATCGGTGAAAGCTGCTTGCTGCGACGCCGAAAGCGGACCCGGGGTCTGGGGCAGGCGTGGACATGCCCAAGATGTTTTCATTGCGAGTCCCCGCGCGCCAATTTAGGCTGATCTCGGGAGGACAAGTCTATGACATTGAGAGTTATCGGCGCAGGGTTCGGGCGAACCGCAACAGCTTCACTAAAGTACGCCTTGGAAACTTTGCTGAATGCGCCTTGTTACCACATGAGCGAAGTGCTCGGAAAAGCAGGGCAGGTCGACCTTTGGCTGGATGCAGCGAACGGAAATGCTGATTGGGATTCGATTTTTGACGGATACGCAGCAACAGTCGATTTTCCAGCGTCGAACTATTGGCGAGAGCTGGCGGAAAAGTATCCCGATGCCAAAGTGCTGCTGTCCGTGCGCGATCCTGAGAAATGGTTCGAATCGACACAGGAAACGATCTTCAGCTCCAAACTTCAAGAGTTTCATGACGGAACGAAATGGGGCCGCATGATCAAAGCTACAATCGACGATCATTTAGGCGGCGTAATGAATGATCGAGACTCGCTGATTGAAGCCTTTAACGCGCACAATGAATCCGTGCGTGCAGCGTTTGACGATGACAGACTGCTCGTGTTCGAAGCCAAACAAGGGTGGGGCCCGTTATGTGCCTTCCTCGGGGTCGATGAACCGAATGAGCCGTTTCCGCACGTAAACTCCAAAGAAGAATTCGATGCCGTATTTGAGATGCTAGGATCGCCAATGGGGGCCAAAGTGATGAATGGCCAGGGTATGGATGTTCCGGGATCAATGCACGATGAAATTTTCTGAACCGTCTCTTTGTCAGCCTTGGGCCAGGCGCGGACATCGTCGCGTCACGCTTTCATCTCCACACGCGTTGTGATCTAACACTCTAATTTGAAAGGGGACGTCATGAAGAAGTTAGCTATTTGCACGATCCTGTCGGTTTCGGCGCTCATAAGTACCAATATTGCCTTTGCTCAAGATCACGAGCATGCCGCTTCACATCCGCTAGAGTTCATGTTTGGCGAATGGGTTGGAGAGGCGTCGGGCATTGCACCGGATCGCACGCCATTTACGGTCACCCAAACCGAGCGTGTGGGGCCAATGCTCAATGGCGAAGTGGTCGTCATTGAAGGACGGGGATATTCCGATCAGGGCGAGACTGCATTCAATGCATTCGCGGTTGTCTCCAAATCTGGACCGGACGGCGCGTGGGAGATGCGCAGCTATACTGGCGGCCGGGCTGGGACGTTTCCGTTTGAATTGACCCAATCGGGCTATGTCTGGAGCATACCTGCCGGCCCGAATGCGATCATGCAATATACCGCAACATTCGATGGAAACTCATGGTCCCAGATTGGCCAGTACATCGTCGCAGGCGCAGAACCGGTACAAGTGTTTCAGATGAGTCTCGAACGGGTCGGCGATTCAGACTGGCCAGCAGCCAATCCCGTTGCACCCAGCGCCGGGGAGTGAAAACGTCACCGATTCTGCAAGGTCTGTTTTGGGGCGGGCGCGGGCATTAGCGTTCGGACACACGCTCACAATTCACTACACTGTTTGTTTCTATTAAGGAAAATCTCGGCTTTCGCTCGAACGGCACCTGTTTCCAACTCTGTCCAATCGGCGGCATCTACGAATGAGGATTGGTTTTCGAGGTCAGCTGCCACTTCACCCAACAGCTCAAAAGTATCATCATGACAAAGTCCCAGGTGTTCTGCGAGCTCCATAGTTATGACCGTGTTGATATATGAGTATTGGTAACCTGCCTGGAGTAAGGCGTCTTTCGCTGCTTCCAGTCTGCGTTGCTTATCAATAAAATGCCCCATCTCATCCATCCCGGGCACGGTGTCCATGAGAAAAAGGCTATAGGCGAAGTCAACTTTGATTCTACGCGCGTCCGCGATTGGTATCGAATGTTCGTATTGGAGCAGTTTTGAGAAGTTGAAGCTCGCACAAACGTATTCGTCTCGTTCGTAACAGTCATACGCGTTCAAATAGAACGTTTCGAGTTTGTCTTTGACTGCTTTCGATCCAACAGGTTCTCCAGCATTGCATGTTGCTGCAACTATGAGAGACCCGACACACAGTGTGAGGCTTTCGATTTTGAACATCTCGATGCCCCCCGTTTCAGGAATTGTGAGCCGGATTTCTCATGCCAGCGCGACAACTCCTACGCAATGGCGATTAACCCGTACCGATTGCTGCGAGCTAATCTGATCCAAGTGCCGAATTGAATCACCTTACAAAGCGCGCCATTCTCCGCATGCCATCAGGTTGCGTTTCCTGAACCAGAGCGCCACTACGTGGTTTATTGTCCGCTTTGACGCCGAAAGCCGGCCCTGGCCTAGTTCAATGCGCCTGCGCCTTCGATCATCTTGGCGATGAGTTCAGGCGCTTCGAATGGCGCAAAGTGTGAGTATTCGGGTAAGTACAGGTCGCGGCCGTGGGGGAGCGCATCAGCCAGTCCGGGCCAGGTCGGGGATGATTTGAAGCTTTGTTGGTCCAGCTTGGGCGCCCGGATGACCAGCACTGGTACGCCGACATGGCTGAGCAAGTCGAGAATGCCGCCACTTGCATGACTGGTCATGTAGACACTGGCCTCAGTCTCTGGCGCGCAGGCCAGTTCCAGGCCGTCGGCGCCGTCTGTTCGCTGCACCAGACCATGCACACAATAATCGCGCATGACATTGGCCGAGAAGGATTGATAAGGCTCGCGATTGCGAAATCGTTCAATCATTTCGTCGACAGAGGCGAAGTGGCGTTTACGGCGGGCGGCGGGATGCATCTCGACGCTGGAAAACCAGGCGGCGGAATCTGAATAACGTTCAGGAGAGGCAATCATCGGGTCGATGAGGATGAGATTCAGCGCCTTGCTGCGCTGCATGGCCACGGCTCGCAGCAGAACATGCCCTCCCATTGAGTGCCCGATACCGATCCATTCCGGCAATTCGAGCGCAGCAATCAATTCTGCGACATCATCGGTCATTTGTTGCCACGACTCGATGACGCTATTGTCCGAGCGGCCGTGCCCGCGCAGGTCGACCGAGATGACGTGGGTGCGCGGAAGTTGCGCGATGACGGCATCCCATACGCGTCCGTGGAACCCGGTCGCATGGGTGAAGAAAAGCGTCGGTGCGCGGCCTTTGAGGTCGCGGTTCCACTCGGCATAAGCCAGCATTGTTCCGTTCACCTCCAGGGACCTCAATGAGGGCTGTGTCATAGCGCTGGCCTTTCTCCGCGACGGGCAATCAGACGATCAATCTACGAGCCCGCCTGTTGGGACCGGCAACCGGATAAATCCGCGCACGTGCCTCAACGTCATCCAGTTCAGCGGCCTTGCCATGTCGGGATTGGATCAATTGCCGTGATTATGTCCCCCCGGGGCGCCGCAAATGGCCGCAATCGCGCCCTGACCCTGCGATCGATCTTGCCCTGGCTGGCCGGCCATGCTGATAGAGGCGGCGAGAAAGGTAGATACAGATGGCCGGCCAAACCCTTTACGACAAGATCTGGAACCAGCATGTGGTCAGCGAAGACGCCGCGACCGGCGAAGCGCTGCTATTCATCGATCTGCATCTGATCCATGAAGTCACCACACCGCAGGCCTTTGCTGGTCTGAAAGCGGCCGGCCGCGCCGTGCGCCGGCCGGACCTGACCCTGGCTGTGGCTGATCACAACACCCCCACCGAAGGCCAAGCCAAGGGCCTGGACGGGGTCAGCGATGAGGCGGCGCGCAACCAGCTCACCGCATTGACCCGCAATGTCGCCGAGCATGGCATCGAATTCTTCCCCATGGGCGATATCAATAATGGCATCGTGCATGTGGTCGGGCCGGAACAGGGCCGCACCCAGCCCGGCATGACCATTGTCTGCGGCGACAGCCACACCTCGACCCATGGCGCTTTCGGGTCGCTGGCGCATGGCATCGGCACCTCTGAGGTTGAACACGTGCTGGCCACGCAGACGCTGCGGGCGCGCAAGATGAAGAATATGGCGGTCGAGTTCAAAGGCGCGCTGCCGGCTGGCGTCTCGGCCAAGGACATGGCGCTGCATCTGATTGCCAGGATTGGCACGGCGGGTGGCACGGGCTGCGTCATGGAGTTTCGCGGCGAGGCCATTCGCGCCCTCTCCATGGAAGGCCGGATGACGCTGTGCAACCTGTCCATTGAAGGCGGCGCGCGGGCTGGTCTGATCGCCCCGGATGAGGTCACCTTTGCTTATGTCAAAGGCCGCCCGGCGGCGCCAAAAGCCGGCGCCTGGGAGATTGCCGAACGGCATTGGCGCACGCTTTATACGGATGCCGATGCGGTCTGGGACGAGGTCATCGAGATTGATTGCGCCGCGATCGAGCCGACGGTCACCTGGGGCACCAGTCCGGAACAGGCGATCCCGGTCTCGGGCCAGATTCCGGATCCGGCCCGGATGGATGATCCGGTCAAGAAGGCGGCGGCCGAACGGGCGCTGGATTATATGGGGCTGCAGGCCGGGGCAGCGCTGGCGGGCACCCCGGTCCAGCGCGTGTTTATCGGCTCCTGTACCAATTCGCGCATCGAGGATCTGCGCGTCGCAGCTGAGGTCGCGCGTTCGGGCCAGGTTGCCGATGGAGTGCGGGCAATGATCGTGCCGGGTTCTGGCCTGGTCCGGGCCCAGGCTGAAAGCGAAGGCCTGGACGAGGTCTTCCGCGCCGCCGGGTTTGAATGGCGCGAGCCGGGCTGTTCCATGTGCCTGGGCATGAATCCCGACATTCTTGCCCCGGGCGAGCGCTGTGCCTCGACCTCGAACCGCAATTTCGAAGGCCGTCAGGGCCGCGGCGGACGCACTCATCTGATGAGCCCGTATCTGGCCGCGCGGGCGGCGATTACCGGGGTGATCGGGGCGTGAGCCTGAAACATTGGAGCCCGCGTGAGCGTCCCGGACAATGGCCATTGACCGGCGCCCGGGTGGTGCTGGAGCCGCTGGACTGGGACAGCCATCTCAGCGGGCTATATGCGGCCGTCGCCGCCCCTGACCTGTCCGACATCTGGACCTATATGCCGATTGGCCCGTTTGAGAGCCGCAAACAGTTCCGCAAAGTGTTCGGCTATGTCGCCGCTGATCTTGGCTGGCAAGTGATGGTCATTCGCCGGGCGGCGGGCGGGGAGGTGCTTGGCATGGCAAGCTATATGCGCATTCGCGAGCCGCATGGCAGCGCCGAGATTGGCTGTGTCGCCTTCGGTCCGGCGCTGAAACGCTCGCCCGAGGCGACCGAAGCGATGTATCTGATGGCCGGACATGTGTTCGATGAACTCGGTTATCGGCGCTATGAATGGAAATGCCATAATGACAATGCCGCCTCGCGGCGCGCTGCCGAACGGTTCGGGTTCGCCTTTGAAGGCGTGTTTCGCAATGACATGGTGGTCAAAGGCAAAAACCGCGACACCGCCTGGTTTGCCATGACGGATGCGGACTGGCCGGCGCTCAAGGCCGCTTACCAGGCCTGGCTGGCACCGACAAATTTCGACACGGCCGGGCAACAGAAACAACGGCTGGAGGCCTTTCGCCCATGATTACCGCGCTCGACCATTTTGTTCTCATCTGCCCGGATATCGCGGCCGCGACGGCGGATTATACCGCGCTGCTCGGCGCCGGTCCGGTCTGGCAGGCCGATGCAGATGGCGCCGCCACAGCCGTGTTCGCTGTCGGCAATACCGCGATCGAATTGATGGCGCCGTCCGGCGCGGGCGAGACCGCGGCGAAACTCAGCCAGATGAGCGCTGATGGCGCCTGCCTGACGACGCTGGTCTATCGCTCGGATGATCTCGGCGCGGATCATCATCTGATGACCCGCCGCGGCCTGGCGCCAGGCGAGATTGGCGCCGGCACCAGCACGGATCAAGGCTCAGGTGCGTCGCGGTCATGGCAGCGCTTTCGCATTCCGGACCAGGCCATGGCCGGGCTGAAGAGTTTCGTGCTGCAGCCAGACGCGCCGCTGGCGCCGCCGGTCCCGACACCAGGCACAGCCACGGCGCTTGATCACCTGGTCATCAACACCCCGAACCCGGAGCGCGCCGTGGCCAATTATGGCGCCCGCCTGGGCCTGCGCTTCGCGCTTGATCGCACGGCTGAGCAATGGAAAACGCGGTTCCTGTTCTTCCGCCTGGGCGGGCTGACGCTGGAGATCATCAACCGGCTGGGGCAAGACCAGGACCCGAGCGGACCAGATGCGATCTGGGGCCTGACCTGGGAGACCGATGATCTCGGCGCTGCGCATGCCCGCCTCAGCGCCAGCGGCCATGAACTCAGTGAAATCCGCACTGGCCGCAAGCCGGGCACCACCGTGTTCACGGTCCGCGACCGCACCCAAGGGGTGCCAACCCTGTTCATCGCCCACGCAAAGGGTTAGAAAGCCTGTCATGAAAGCCTTCACCAAACTTCGCTCAACCGCAGCGCCTTTGACCGACAAGGGCAAGCTGATGGTCAATGTCGATACGGACATGATCATCCCCAAACAATTCCTCAAGACGACAGAGCGCGAGGGCCTGTCTGAAGGCCTGTTTCATGAGTTGAAGACCCTGCCTGATGGGTCGCCAAACCCGGATTTCGTGCTCAACAAGCCGCAATATCGCCAGGCCGGCGTGCTGATTGCGGGCGAGAATTTCGGCTGCGGCTCATCCCGCGAACATGCGCCCTGGGCCTTGCTCGATCAGGGTATTACCTGCGTCATCGCGCCAAGTTTTGCTGACATTTTCTACAATAATTGCGGCAAGAATGGCATCCTGGCCATCGCCTTGCCGCTGGCGGTCTGCGAAGCCCTGGCAGCGCAGGCCGGCGGCAGCAATAGCGTCTTCGAGATCGATCTCGAGAGCAAGACCGTGACCACGCCTGACGGCGCCGAGCACAGTTTCGATTATGATCAGGGCCGGCGGGAGAAATTGCTCAATGGGCTCGATGATATCGCGCTCAGCCTGCAATCCGAAACAGCGATCAGCGCCTATGAAGCGCAGCGCAAACTTGCCACCCCATGGCTGGAGACGACCTGATGAAACAGCTGCTTGCCGTCGCGCTGAGTGCCGGTCTTGTCACCGCCTGCATTCCCGACATCATGAACACCCAGCCCGAGGTGCGCGGCCTGGAAGGCGCCGCCCCGGTGCAGACCTTCACCGATCCGCAAAGCGGCACCACAGTCACGCTGCGGCCAGGCGGGAAGCTCAATCTCAAGCTCGATTCCAATCCGACGACGGGCTATTATTGGTATCTCAAGGACATTGACGCGTCGCTGATCGATCAGCTCAGCGAGGCCTATGTCGCGGATCCAGCCCCGGCAGGCATCACAGGCAGCGGCGGGCATCAGCTGTTCGTGTTCGAGGCGCTCAAGACCGGAAAAGCCTATCTGAAACTGTCTTATCAACGCTCGCCGCTGGACGTGGCCGAGACCCTGACGCTGAAAATAGTGGTGGTGGAATGATTATTGTCGAAGGCAGCGCCCGCATTCCCGAAGGCGCCTGGGACATGGCCATCGCGGCAATGGAGGCGATGATCACGGCCAGCCGCGCGGAAGCCGGCTGTATCGAATATGCCTATAGCCGCGACCTGCTCGACCCGAACCTGCTGCGCATCATTGAACGCTGGCAGGACCAGGCAGCGCTGCAAAGCCATTTTGCTGAACCGCACATGGCCGTTTTCCGCCAGGCCCTTGGCCAGGTTGGGCCGCAGGATCTGCAAGTGCGCATGTATCAGGCCGAGCCCGAGCCGCTGCCCCTCTAGCATCGCTCTGGCACCGCTATGGCACCGCTCTGGCATCCTCGGGCTCTTGGTCGCAGTGGACTCTGTCGCGCTGACCTGATCTATGGCGCCAAACTCCAATTGCGATGAGGATTCCATGAGCCAGACCATGCTGTTGCTGCCCGGTGACGGGATCGGAGCGGAAGTGAGCGAACAAGCGCGCCGTGTGGCCGCAGTGCTGGCCCCGGATCTTGAGTTCGAGCAAGGCCTGGTCGGCGGCGCTTCGATTGATGCGCATGGCGAGCCGCTGACCGTTGAAACGCTGGTCAAGGCGAAATCCAGCGATGCGGTCCTGCTTGGCGCTGTCGGTGGTCCGAAATGGGATGGGGTCGAGCGCCACTTGCGCCCGGAAATGGGCCTGCTGCAATTGCGCAAGGGCATGGACGTGTTTGCCAATCTGCGCCCGGCTTTCTGTTTTCCGGCGCTGATCGATGCTTCCAGCCTGAAACGCGAGATTGTCGACGGGCTCGACATTATGATCGTACGCGAGCTGACCTCCGGGGTATATTTCGGCGAACCACGCGGGTTTGAGCGCGGGATTGGCGATAAGAGCTTCGGCTATGAGACCTCGCGCTATACCAAAGGCGAAATTGACCGGGTCGCCCGGGTCGCTTTCGAGATTGCCCGCGGGCGCCGCGGCGAGGTCGCGTCGACGGAGAAATCCAATGTCATGGAAAGCGGCCTGTTCTGGCGCGAGACGGTGACCGAGCTGCACGCCGCAGAAGGCGACGGCGTCACCTTGCGCCACATCCTGGCGGATGCCTGCGCGATGGAATTGGTGCGCGATCCGAAACAGTTTGATGTGATCCTCGCGGGCAACCTGTTCGGGGACATCCTGTCGGACGCCGCAGCGATGCTGACCGGGTCGATTGGCATGTTGCCGAGCGCCTCGCTAAGTTCTGATGGCAAGCCGGGCCTGTACGAACCCGTGCATGGCTCGGCCCCGGACATTGCCGGCAAGGGTTTTGCCAATCCTTGCGCCGCGATCCTGTCAATGGAGATGGCCTTGCGCTGGTCTCTGGGCCGGCCAGAGGCCGCCGACAAGCTGTTCGCGGCAGTCGGCAAGGCGCTCGATGAAGGGGCCCGCACGCGCGATCTGGGCGGCACCCTGTCGACGGAGGAGATGGGCGACGCGGTGATCGCCGCGCTCTAGCCCTTAGTCGGCATTTTCATCCATGGCGAGAATGATCTGGGCATAGCCTTTGGCAAGGCGGCCCATATTCTCGACCGTGAGGCGTTCATTGGTGCCATGGAATCCGGTCAGATCCTCTGGCGACATGATGGCCGGCATGAAACGATAGACACTGTCTGTAATCGCAGTGGCATAGCGACCATCGGTGGCGCCGAGGACCAGGCCTGGGGCGACCGGGGCTTGGCTGGAATCTGCGGCCACGGCGTACAAGACACCAAAGGCCAGATTATCCATCGGGCTGACCGGCGAGGCGCCGGTGCCGCGAATGCCGCTGCGACCGGCGGTGATTTCCAGACCTTCAATATCCTTGGTCACATTCTTGATGTGCGCCAGGATGCTCTCTTCAGTATCTTTCGGGTGAATGCGGAAATTGATGATCGCAGTCGCCCGCTGGGCCAGCACATTCTCCTTGGCCGAGCCGGTCAGCATGGTCGGCGCCGTGGTCGTGCGGATCATCGCGTTTGCGGCAGGTTCTGAACCGAGTGCACTCTTCAAATAGCCCCCGAACAACCATTGATTGGCAAAGACCATGCGCTGGGCGAAAGGCATGTCTTGCCCTGTTGCCTTGAACAGACCAGCGACCAGCGGATAGTCCATATCTGCTGTCATCTGGTTTTCATCAAGCGCAATCAACGCGCGCGACAAGCGCACAGTGGCACTGTCGCGCGGCGGTGTGGACGAGTGACCGCCCTGCGCCGTGACCGTCAATGAATACGTGACATAGCCTTTCTCAGCGACGCCGACAAAGGCAACAGTGCCCCCGGTCAGCGGATTGTTCTCGATCGCCATGAAGCCTTCATCGAGCGCCATGACCGGTGTCACCCCGCGCGATTTGAGCAGTTCAACTCCGGCGGCGGCGCCCGAGCCGGAGACTTCCTCATCATGCCCGAGCATCAGCAGCACGGTCCGCTTCGGCGCGAATCCCGTCACGGCCAGCCAGTCGAGCGCTTCAAGCAGGCCGACCAACGATCCCTTGTCATCAATTGCGCCGCGGCCATAGACATAGCCGTCCTGGATGGCGCCGGAAAAAGGCGGGGCGTCCCAATCGCTTTCGGTGCCGATATTGACCGGCACGACATCCTGGTGCGCCATGAGCAGCAGCGGGTCGAGGCTGGGGTCAGAGCCTTGCCAGGTGAAGAGCAGGCTGTAACCGCCGGGAATGGTTTCCTTGTCCGCGGCGGCGTGGAAGGCGGGATAAGTCTCTGCCATCCAGGCTTGCAGGTCCAGCCACGGGCCTTCCTGTCCGGCACGTGGATCGCCAGGCGCCACGGTGACGGTCTGGAACCGGATGGCTTCACCAAGATGCTCGGCTGCGACCTCGGCATTGAAATCCGGCACCTCTGGCAGGACAATCTCGCGCACATCTTCTGGCACGCCGCCATAATTGAAGGTGCGAATAAGGATCACCGCGAACAGCAAAACCACTATCCCGCCAATGCCAAAGAGAATGTTCCGGATCATCTGATCAGCCTCCCGCTATTTTCAGGAACTGTGACGGCGCGGCGGGCGCTTGGCAAGATATGCCGCCGGGCAAGCGCGGCGTGTGCTCTGCACAGCCTTCGCGATGAACAGAGCCTGCGTCGGCCCGGTTTCAGGGGCCAAGGACGAGACGGACATGCGCTTCTCGCCGGTCTCGTGTCTAATGCGGCCGGTCGCCATTCACGGTGGCGCGGCGCATATGGCGGCGCTGGCCCTGATAATCGTTCAGCGCATAATGCCAGCAGCAGCGATTATCCCAGAACGCGACGGCATCCTGGCTCCAGCGGAAGCGGCAGGTGAAGCGCTCGTCGCGGGAATGGTCGAACAGGAAATTCAGCAGTGGCCGGCTCTCGCGCTTGGTCATCCCGGCAAAGCGCAGGGTGAAAGCCGGGTTCACATACAGGCCCTTGCGACCGGTTTGGGGATGCGTGCGCACCACTGGATGCTCAAATTCAGGGGCATTGACGGCGACCTCGGACTGCATCGATTGACGGTCCTGGGCTGACTGGCCGGCAGCGCTATATTCACGGCTGGCCGAGTGAATGGCATTCAGCCCGCCGAGCATCGCCTTCATGCCGTCTGACAGCGCCTCATAAGCCGCAATCTGATTGGCAAACAGCGTGTCACCGCCAAAGGCCGGGATCTCGACGCCATACAGGATCGAGCCCAAGGCCGGTTCTTCCAGGAACGACATGTCGGAATGCCAGCCGCCGCCAAAATTCAGCTTTTCGTCTGGTTCCTTGATGATCTCGAGCAGTTCCGGATGCCCGTCCATGCCTTTGACATAAGGATGCACATTCAGCGTCCCGAACCGGCGCGCAAAGCGTTTTTGCGCCTCTGGCGTCAGCCCGGTCTGATCGCGGAAGAAGATGACATGATGATCAAGAAAGGCGCGGTGGATCTCGTCAAATTGCGCATTCGAAAGATCATCCGCGAGATTGACGCCTGAAATCTCGGCGCCGAGCGCCCCGGCAATCGGGGTGATATCGAGCGTAGAAGCCATAATTCCGGCATTCTACGCTCGATCTGTTCGGAGTCTATCTATTCCCCCGCGTCCTCGCCGCCGGCCGCTTGCGGGAACAGGCGGTCATACAGGTAAGAGAATTCCAGCGCCGTGCGCTTGGCGCGCTCTTTCTGATTGGCCGCGGCCGAATGGCCGCCATCAATGTTTTCATAATACAGGAACGGCTTGCCGGCGGCCTCGAACAGTTTCGCCATCTTGCGGGCATGGCCTGGATGCACGCGGTCATCCTTGGTCGAGGTGACGAAAAGCGGGGTCGGATAGTCGGCCCCGGCATCGAAATTCTGATACGGCGAGATGGTCTCCAGGAAAGCCCGTTCTTCGGCAATGTCCGGATTGCCATACTCATCGACCCAGGAGGCCCCGGCCAGCAGCTTGTGATAGCGCAACATGTCGAGCAGCGGCACCTGGATCACCACCGCATTCCAGAGATCCGGGCGCTGGGTGATCATCACGCCCATGAGCAGGCCGCCATTCGACCCGCCCATGATGCCGAGATGTTCCGGCTTGGTCACACCAATGTCGATCAGGTCTTCGCCGACCGCGATGAAATCGTCATAGATGCGCTGGCGATTGGCTTTCAGGCCGGCCTGGTGCCAGCTCGGGCCGAACTCGCCGCCGCCGCGAATATTTGCCAGCACATAAGCGCCGCCGCGTTCCAGCCACATCCGGCCAATGCCGGCACTATAGCTCGGACGCATCGAGACTTCGAAACCGCCATAGCCGTAAAGCAGGGTCGGGGTGGCGCCGTTCAGCTCAAGCCCCTCGCGGTGGACGACGAAATACGGGACCTTGGTGCCGTCGGCTGAGGTGGCTTGCTTCTGGTGCACAACCAGGCCGTCAGTGTTGAACTTGGCGGGCAGGGATTTCAGCGCCGCAGTGGTATTATCCGCGGCATTGAAGCTCAGCAGGCTGTCCGGGCTGAGGAAGCCTTCATAATTGATCAGCACGGTCTCTTCGTCTTCATCAGAGAAGGCAATCCCGGCCTGACCAGTGCCAGGCAAGGCGACATCGGTGGTCGTCCAACCGGCCTCATCGCTGTGCTCCAGGCGCAGGATCTTGCCAGCGACATTGTCATTGATCGACAGCAGTGCCGCCGATTTCGACACTGCCACACCATTGACCGCCTGGCGCGCATTGGCGCGGAACACGAGCTCGACCGGCGGCAAGGCTTTGGTGTCGAGGAATTGCTGCAGGTTGATGGCGACCAGGTCACCGGTCTTGAACGCCTCATCGCCGACGCTCCAGTCTTCCTGCAGGGTGACGAATTGCCAGCCTTTATAATCGCTGCCAAGCGAGGATTTTTGCGGGATCGGGAACGCCGTCGGCGCGCCATCGCTGAGCAGCCAATAAGTCGAGGTGAAGAAGGTATCGGCCTCCACCGCGCCATAGATCATGGTGCCGTCATCAAGTTCAGAAGACCATGGCCAGACGCCGACATCCGTGAGCTGTCCGGCATACAGTTCCTGCGCATCGGCCAGGGCTTCACCGCGCTTCCACAAGCGGACAGAGGAGGGATAGCCGGACTCGGTCAGCGTCGAGCCATCGCCGCCCCAGTCGGTGCCGACCAGGACTGTATCATGATCGATCCAGGCCAGGCCCTGCTTGGCCTCATCAGTGACAAAACCGCCTTCGACAAAGGCTTTGGTTTTGAGGTCAAATTCGCGATTGATCACCGCATCCTTGCCGCCATCTGACAAGGACACGAAGCAGAGCGTCCGGTCGGCGCCTTGCGGCTTGAAGCAATTGGCGCCCTTGAACACCCAGTTCTTGTCTTCATCGGCGGCCAGCTGATCGAAATCGAGCACGGTTTCCCAGTCGGGCGCATCGGTCTTGTAGCTCGCCAGGCTGGTGCGGCGCCACAGGCCACGGACATTGGTTTCATCCTGCCAGAAATTATACACCATGCCATCGCGCACCGTGCCATATGGAATGCGGTCATTCGAGGTCGCAAGATCCAGCGCCTTGGCGTAATTGTCGTCATACACCGCAAGCTCAGTGATCGCAGCCAGGGAGCGGTCATTCTGGGCATTGACCCAGGCCAGGGCCTCGTCGCCCTCGACCTCTTCCAGCCACAGATAAGGGTCTGTTTCGGGTGTGGTTTGGGCGGTATCAACCGCTGCGGCGGGGGCGTCTGTTGTGATCTCCACGCTGGCCTCTGTGTCTGGTTCTGGGGCTTCGGTCCCGGTGAGGGTGGTACAAGCAGCCAATAGAGCTCCGGCAGCCACCGCGGTTAGGGCAAAACGCATCGCAATCCTCCTGATTCTGAGGAATGGTTTAGCGGCGACGGCGGACCCGGCAAGAGAGCCGCCCTTGATTTCGGTTGATTAGTCGATTTTTTTTCCAGTCGACTGGCGCACGATCAGCTCAAAGTCGAACACTTCTTCCAGCGCAGTGTCTTCATCCGGGTTCATCAGCCGCTCGGCGGCGCGCCGGGCCATGTCGATCACGGGCTGGCGAATGGTGGTCAAGGCGGGCCAGACCGCAGAAGCGAGCCGGGTATCATCATAGCCGGCAATCGAGATATCGCCCGGGATCTGGAACCCCGCCGCCATCACCGCGGTCATGGCGCCGACAGCCATGTCATCATTGGCCGCGAAGATCGCGGTCGGTTTCGGATCCGCGGTGATCAGCTTGCGGGCAGCTTCCAGGCCTGATCGCAGCGAATAGTCACCCTCGGCAATCAGCACCGGGTTCACTCGCAGATCGGCTTCGGTCATGGCGTCGAGATAGCCATCATGGCGCGCGGTCGAGGCATTGTGGCCGGCCGGCCCGGCAATGAAGGCGATCTTCTTGTGTCCGAGGCGAATGAGGTGGCGCACCATTTCCATCGCCGCCAGGCGGTCATCCATGCGCATGACCGGCGTGTTCTCGGGCTGCCGGGCTGGCGACAGGCTGGCATAGAAGGTGCCATTGTCCTTGAGCAGGGCGAGAATGTCAGCATCATCACAGAGCGGCGGCGTCAGTACCACGCCATCGGCGCGCGAAGTCATCAGGAAGCTTTGCAGGCGGTCGAGAAAATCCGGAGCATTGCGATCAACCAGTTCCGGCAGCAGGAAATAGCCTTTGGCCCGGCAGGCTTCGTAAATGCCGGTATTCACCGCGGTGACATATTCCGGGTTCGGATTGTCATGCAGATGCGCCAACAAGAAGGATCGCGATCCGGCCAGCGACCGTGCCGCCGGGTTCGGCCGATAGCCGAGCTCGCGCGCGGCTTTCATCACCAGCTCGCGTTTGGCCGGGCGCACATTGGGTTCATTATTGAGGACGCGCGAGACGGTCTTGGCAGATACCCCGGCCCGTTCGGCGACGTCATCAATGGTGATTGCGCGTGGCGGGCGACTGAGGCCCATGGATCATCTCCCAGCTATTGCCCTTTTGTGACGCAAACTGAGCGCCAACGCAATCTATCCGTATGCGGTTGGAATATGCGCTGGAATCTGCCCCACTTGCGCGCTGGTCTAGCATAAAAGCCGCTGAAATTGGTTAAAGCCGGTTCAAGTGCCGGAACCGGGCGGATTGTCAGCCATGGCCCGCATCATGAAGATCGGGATTGAGCCGCGTTCGGTCATCACCCAGTCGAGCGGGATATCATGCGGTTCGGCCGGAACCGCGTCGACTTCCTGCCCGAGAAAGGCAAGGCCACAGACAAATACGCGGCCTTTGGCGCGCAGGGTTTCCAGGGCGCGGTCATAATGGCCTTTACCATAGCCAAGCCGGTTGCCACTGCGATCGAAGCCGAGCAGCGGCGTCAGCACCAGGGTCGGGCTGACGATCTCGGCTTCGGCTGGCGGTTCGCGCAGACCGAACGGGCGTTCGTCAAGCGGGTTGCCGGGTGCCCAGGCCCGGAACGTCATCGTGCCATCAGCCTCGACTCGTGGCAGGCAGATATCAGCATCGCCCTCATGCTTCAGCCGCCGGATCAGCGGCAAGGGGTCAATCTCGCTGCCAATCGGCCAATAGGCGGACACGACCGGGCCATAGCGCTGCAGCAGTTTCATCGGGAATTTGCCGGCCAGCGTCTCGCCGGCATCCGGGTCGCGCGCATCGAGTTCGGCGCGCAAGACTGTCATCTGCTGACGCAGCTGCGCCTTGTCCGCGCTCATGCTGGTTCTGCTTCCTCGACCGGCATATCCGCCAGTCCGACCAGGGCGCGGGCATAGGCCTGGGCCGAGAAGGGCTGCAAATCCTCCGCTTTCTCGCCGACGCCGACAAAGTGGATCGGCAAGGCATGGGCCTCGGCAATCGCCACCAGCACCCCGCCTTTGGCGGTGCCGTCCAGCTTGGTCATGACAATGCCGGTGACATCGGCAGTGTGGCGGAAGGCTTCGACCTGGCTCAACGCGTTCTGTCCGACGGTCGCATCCAGGACGAGGATGACATCATGCGGCGCATCCGGGTCGAGCTTGCGGGTGACGCGGACAATCTTGGCCAGCTCGGCCATCAGCTCGGCCTTGTTCTGCAGCCGCCCGGCAGTGTCGACCAGGACCAGGTCGAGATCTTCGGCCTTGGCTTTTTCGATGGCTTCATAGACCAGGCCCGCTGCATCAGCGCCAGGGGCCTTGGCCAGCACCGGAATGCCGGCCCGTTCGCCCCAGACGGTCAGCTGTTCGATCGCCGCGGCGCGGAACGTATCGCCGGCCACCAGCAGGGCCTTGGCGCCTTGTTCTTGCAGCTTTGAGGCAATCTTGCCGATTGTCGTCGTCTTGCCTGAGCCATTGACGCCGACAAACAGCACGACCCGCGGGCGCGAGCCCTCGGAAAAGTCGACAATCTCTTCGCGCGGCGACATGATGGCTTCGATCTCGTCCGCCAGGGCGAGCTTGATTTCCGCGTCAGTGACATCCTTGTCCATGCGCGTCTTGGCCAGGTTCTGAACAATCCGGGCTGAGACCTTGCCGCCCATGTCCGAGGTTAACAGGATGTCTTCCAGGTCCTCCAGCGCCTCTTCATCAAGCTTGCGCTGAGTGAACATGCTGGAAATCGACGCGCCCATCTTGGACGAGGATTTGGCCAGGCCCGAAGAGAGTTTGGAGAAAAAGCCCGGCTCGGCGACTTCGGCATAAGGATCCGGCTCGCCGCGGGCAATCGCCGCCTGGCGTTCGGCTTCACGCTTGGCCCGCTCATCGGCAAGTTGCTGGCGCAGCGCTTCATCGGCGCGGCGTTGTTCCAGCAATGCCAGTTCGGCCTTGGCTTTGGCTTCCTGGGCGCGGCGTTCTTCTTCAGCTTGGCGCGCCGCTTCAGCTTGCGCAGCCAGGCGCGCCTGTTCTTCCGCCGCCTGGCGTGCGGCCTCTGCGGCGGCTTCATCGGCCCGGCGCTTTGCTTCGGCTTCACGGGCGAGGCGGTCGGCTTCGGCGCGGGCCTCTGCCGCCTTGCGGGCTTCTTCAGCATCTGCAGCGGCCCTGGCTTCGGCCTCTGCTGCCAGGCGTTCGGCTTCGGCCTGGGCCCGGGCCGCCTGTTCTGCGGCCTTGGCGTCGGCTTCAGCTTGCAAGCGGGCCTGCTCTGCCTCCGCTTCGGCCTGGCGGCGCGCGGCTTCGCGGTCCGCAGCTTCCTGGGCCAGGCGCGCCGCTTCCTGCTCGGCCTCAGCCGCTTCGCGTTTCTGACGTTCTTCCCAGGCGCGATTGGCTTCAGCGACCTTGCGCTCGATCTCGGCCTGTTCAGCGGCCTTGCGGGCGGCCTCTTCCTCGGCCTGCCGGGCTGCGGCTTGCTCAGCGGCCTGTTTGGCAGCGAGCTCGTCTGCGGACAGCTCCGGGGCGTCCATCTCGGCGCCGGCTTTCAGCGCGTCTTCTTTTTTCTTCTTCTTGCCGAACCAGAGGATCATAGGGCCTGTGCCTTCAGTCTTGTCTTGTCATGTCCGATTATCCGCGCCCGCAGCGGGCGTCCAGCCTCGCCAGTGTCAGTGTCGAACGCAACCGGGGTGAAGTCGGGCAGCCGGCCGTGTCTGCCGCGCTCGATGAGGACCTCGATTTCCCTGCCAATATGGGTATCAAGATGCTTAATCAGGGCGGCAGCGCCAGCCGCGCGCAGCCGCGCTGCGCGGGCCTTGATGACGGCTTTTTCCAGTTGCGGCATGCGCGCCGCAGGGGTGCCCGGGCGCGGGCTGTAAGGAAAGGCGTGCAGGAAGGCGATCTGGCAGGCCTCGATCAGATGCAGGGAATTCTCAAACGCGGCTTCGGTTTCGGTCGGGAAGCCAGCAATGATATCGGCGCCAAGGGCCATATCCGGGCGTATCTGGCGCAGCCGCTGGGCCAGCTCGATCGCTTGTTCGCGCGAATGGCGACGCTTCATCCGCTTGAGGATGAGATTGTCGCCATGTTGCAGGCTGAGATGCATGAATGGCGCGATCCGCGGATCGGCCAGGGCGTCGAACAAGGCCTCATCCATCTCGATCGCGTCGATGGACGAGATCCGCAATTGTTGCAGATCCGGCACCAGTTTCAGCACCCGCTGGACCAGATTGCCAAGCTGCGGCTGGCCTGGCAGGTCAGCGCCCCAGGAGGTCAGGTCGACGCCGGTCAGGACAACTTCATAATGCCCGGTCTCGACCAGGCGCTTGATCATGTTGACGACTTCGCCGGCCGGCACCGAGCGGGAATTGCCGCGGCCATAAGGAATGATGCAGAACGTGCAGCGATGATCGCAGCCATTCTGGACCTGGACATAGGCGCGGGCGCGGCCGTCCATGCCATCAATCAGGTGGGCGGCGGTTTCTTGCACCGACATGATGTCATTGACGCGAACCTTCTCGGTGCCGCCGAGCAGATCAACCGGCTGCCAGGTCTCGGCCTGCATCTTTTCATGATTGCCGATGACGCGGGTGACTTCCGGCATTTCGGCAAACATGCCGGCATCAATCTGTGCCGCGCAGCCAGTGACGATGACCGGCGCGCCTGGGTGTGCCTTGGCAGCGCGGCGAATGGTCTGGCGGGCGCTGCGTACGGCTTCGGCAGTGACGGCGCAGGTATTGACGATGATTGCCCCTGCCAGCCCGGCAGCCTCGGCATGGCCGCGCATGACCTCGCTTTCATAGCTGTTCAGGCGACAGCCCAGCGTGATGACCTGCGAGGGTCCGGCTTCGGATTTGGTCTTGGTCATGGTGCAAGGGCGCATATCGCGCTGCGACGCCCGAAGAGCAAGAGGGGATTGGCTGTTTCAAGGCGTCAGGACAGGTTGATGCATCAAAATTGCGGACGCTCACACGCTGCTGCCGAATGCTGCTGCGCCGCGGCTTGCGCGCGGCCGGGGCGGCCTGACCGGGCTTAATCGATGAGCTTGAACCGCGCCATGAGCGGGTAATGGTCCGAGCCAACCGAGTCCAGCACCTTGAACTCGACCAGTTCGAGATTCTCCGAGGCGAGAATATGATCGATGGTGATCCCCATGATCGGGAAGAAGGTCGGCCAGGTGGCCGAGAACCGCGGATCTCCGGCGCGCTTGCCGGGCAGGTCCCGGAAGGTCGCGCTCCATGGCGTCGTATTGAAATCGCCCATCAGGATGAACCGCTCCGATTGCGCGGCTGTGTCGCCGGCAATATCCAGCAGCGCATTGCGCGCCTGTGTCCAGGACGGCGTGATCGGGATCAGCGGATGGGTCACGACAATGCGGGTGCCGCCCCAATCGTCAGCCAGATCGGCGACCATCAGGCCGCGCCCGGCCGCTTCGTTCGGCACCAGCTTGCGCGATTGCTTGACCGGTTGGCGCGAGAGCAAGGTAATCGGATGACTGCCCTGCGCCGGGGTCGCGTCGAGATCGGTGCGAAGCCGTTCGAAGGCCGGGAAATGGTGGTCGAATTCGCGCGCACTGAACCGCGGCGAGGTCTCATTGATGGCGACCAGGTCGGCTTGTTCCTGTTCGGCCAGCGCGCCGAGCTGCACCATCGCCTCGCGCTGCATGAACACATTTGCCGTGATCACAGTCAGGCAGGCTTGCGGCGGACAGTCGATCCGGCTCGGGGCATGGAATTTGGAGAAGGTCAGAAACGGCAAAGCCGCGACCGCTGCGATGATCCCGCCAGCCGCGGCAAAGCGGGGGCGATACGTGGCCAGGGCGAGCGCGGCGAAGACGGACAGCATGAAGATTTGCGGCAGGTAACTGACGGCCATTTCGAACAGCGCCACGCCAGGTGCCACCTGGGCCAGGAGGACCAGCGGGCAGAGCACCAGAAAACAGCCGGCAGCAAGCGCCGACAAGACCGGTTTCACCAAAGGTGGCAAGTCAAATGCGGGCATTCGTCTAGACCGTAAAACTCTCTTCCAATTCGACCGGGCCGGTCATGATCACATGGTCGGTAGTTTCATCCCAATCGATGAATAAATCCCCACCATCCAGGATCAGTCGGGCCTGACGTTCGGTTTTGCCGGCGCGGGCGGCGCAAACCAGGGCGGCGCAGGCGCCGGTGCCACACGCCTTGGTCAGGCCGGCCCCGCGTTCCCAGACGCGCAGGCGAATGGTCTGGCGGTCAATCACCTGGGCAAAGCCGACATTGGTGCCTTCCGGGAAAGTCGGGTGCCATTCGACCAGCGGACCGATATTGGCAATGTCATACGCATCGACATCATCGACAAAGAAGACCGCATGCGGATTGCCCATCGAGACCACGGCAGGACTGTGCAGATACGGGTCATCCATCGGCCCGATCTTCACATCGACGCCGCGCACATCCATTTTCTCTGATAGCGGAATATCTTCCCAGCCCATCAGCGGCGACCCCATATCGACGCTGACCAGGCCATTCTCGGCCCGGGCGCCCTTGAGCAGGTCTGCTTCAGTCTGGATACGCACCTCATCCTTGCCGGATTCCTCGAGCAGCAAATGGGCCACCGCGCGGGTGCCATTGCCGCAGGCTTTGACCTCGCCGCCATCCGCGTTCCAGATGCGTAGGAAGGCATCGGCGCGCAAATCCTTCTCGATCGACATGATCTGGTCGGCAGCCATGGTCTCAGCAATCTCGCGCAATTGGGCTTCAGATGGCGTGAACGTCTGTTCGCGCGCATCAAACACCGCAAAGGCGTTGCCGGCTCCATTCATTTTCCAGATTCGCATGCGCCGACCTCGTTTGCACTCGCAGGCTGACATACGCGCCAACCATGGTGATTAAAAGATCTATTTTGGCAGTCGTGTGGCACTCAGCCAGGCGCCGGATTGAATGAGCGCGGCGATCAGCAGCAACAATTGCACGATCCAGTGACTGAGGATGAAGGCGCCAAGGCCCGCACCAATCGAGAACCAGTGCAATCGTGGCTCGCTCATCAGATATCCCGCCAGGCGGCGTTTGCCTTCAATCGTGGCCAGCGTCACATGCGCCCAGACCCGGTTCATGCCGGGCGGGCCGAACACGTCCTGCAAGTCCTGCGGATCGGTGACGCCGGACAGCTCGGCCAGCTCGCGCACACCGGTCTGGCCAAACTCGACGCGCTGGCGCAGCTGCATCGTCTGGATCAGGCGTATCAGCGCCGAGATCATTACGGCGAGCGCGATCGAGACAAGCGGAAGACCAGGGAGAAGTGTCATGCGGGGGGATATGGGGCGCCGCCAGGCCTATTGCAAAGCCAGGCTGCGCTTCGGGTGCATGCCATCAACATAGCCCATGAAAGGCGGATGGATCGAATAGCCAATCAATTCCCTGGCGCGCTCTGGCAGGGCTGCAGCCGTTTCCGGCGGCACCGCCAGCAGCATGGTTTCCAGCGGGCGGGCCCAGGGCGGGCAATATTGCGGCGTCACGATCAGGCGCGGCTTGTCAGAACGGTTGGCGCCGCCGCGATGGACCAGATTGCCCTTGGCAATCATCAGCGACCCGGCCGGCATCACCGCTTTCACGGCATCGTCGCGCGCGGCCGGATCATCGTCGACGTCCCGCATCTCAGTGTCACTGAACGCGTCTGAGCGCATCAGCGTCTCGAACTCGTCGCTGCCCCAGAGATGGCTCCCGGGCAGCAATTCGGTGGCGCCATTTTCCGCTGTTGTCTCGTCAAGGGCCCAGAACGTGCTGACGCCGAAGCTCGGACGCGGGGCCGGAATGCGGATATGCCCATCATCAGTATGCCAGGGCTGCACGGTCTCACCCGGGTGCAGATTGATCGCCAGGCAAGCTGAGAGCAGGGCGTTCGGGCCAAGATGAGCTTCGACAAAGGCCAGCGCCAGAGGGTGGGTGATCAAGTCGGCAAAGATCGGGTCCTTGCCAAGCATGGCATAGACGCGATTGGTCTTCAGGCCTTCAAAATCGTTGCGGCCTTGAATGTCGGCTTCGAGGTGGGGCTGCAATGCGGCGCGCTGAGCGGCGATCTCTGCCGGGCTCAGCACGCGTTCGAAAATGATATAGCCATCGCGGTCGAACGCGGCCTTGCAGTCATCAAAGCTGCGCCCGCCGAGCAGGGAAGAAAGAGATAAGTCGGTCATGGTTCGCCTCGCTGTCTGGTCCATCAGTGTCAGACAGGCCCCCGCGTCAGGCAAGGCGTCGATTAGAGCCGCTTATTTCGGGATCGCCGCCCAGTAATCGAAATCAAGGCAGACGCCAGGGGCGTATTTGCCATCCTCACCGCGCAGGGCAAAGGCGCCCGGATCCTGGTCCTTGACCGCGACCAGGCGCAGGCGCAGCGCCCCGACCGTGTCCGACAGGTCGGCCTTGTCCAGCACTTCGCTCCAGGCATAGACCGTGTCCCCGGCAAAGAGCGGGCCGGTATGCGTGCCACCATTGATCGCGATCAGCTCGGCCGCATTGGCCAGGCCATTGAAGCTCAGCGCCCGCGCGATCGAGATCACCACGCCGCCATAGATCAGGCGTTTGCCGAACCGGCTGGCTTTCTGGCCGTGGCCGTCAAAATGCACTTTGGCGGTGTTCTGATACAGCCGGGTCGCGATCTGGTGCTCGGCTTCTTCGACGGTCATGCCATCGACATGATTGATCTTTTCGCCGATCTCATAATCGTCAAACCTGTGCCCGGACCCGGCCAGGGTGTCATCCCATCCAGCATAGGCCCGGGCAAAGCCGAGGCTGAGAGGATCAACGCTTTTCGGCAAGTCAGGGATGACCGTGTCCGGCGCCGGCGAGGCCGGGTCGCGCTTGTTCACCATCACCCAGCGGACATAAGACAAGGCCTCGTCGCCAGCCTGGTTGAAGCCGCGGGTCCGGACATAGACGACCCCTGTCTTGCCAGAGGAGTTTTGTTTCAGGCCGATAACCTCTGACACAGCGGTCAGCGTGTCGCCGGGATAGACCGGTTTGGGAAACCGGCCATCAGCATAGCCGAGATTGGCCACCGCGTTCAGCGAAATGTCCGGCACGGTCTTGCCGAACACGACGTGGAAGGCGAGCAGCGGATCGATTGGCAGGCCGTCATAACCGTTCGCCTCGGCAAAGGTCGCAGCGCTATAGAGCGCATGCCGGGCGCCGGTGAGCGCACGATACAGGCTGATATCGCCGGAGCTGAGCGTCAGCGGTGTGGCGTGACGGAGTTCCATGCCGACATGGAAGTCCTCGAAGAAATGTCCAGGATTTGATTTGGTCATGCCGCCTTAAAAGGCGGCAGGCCGGGGCTGGTCAAGCCTGTCCACGCGATATCAGCTCAAACCGGGTTGAACCGCATTGTCACCAGTTCGGCCATGGCCAGCGTAATCGTACCGCCGCCAGAGGCGAGCGCATCGGCAAAATATGGCGCCATGACCGCCAGCGCCAGGGCCGAGGCCAGGCATCCGCCGACGAAGCGGGCTTGCTCATCCCGGGCCAGCTGTTGGACGCCGCGCGGTCCGTAAACCACCAGCTGTGGGCCAAACATCAGGGCCGCAGACAACAGGACAAAGAAGATGGCGGTGATTTGCAAGGCCAGCATTCGGGCACCCTCAAACGATCATTGAAGGTTTCGTATGACAGCTCCTGGTTGAATTGAGGTGTCGCAGATCGATGAAATTTGATCGATCAGGCAATCTCGAGCAGCTGCTCGATTGGTCGCCCAAGCGCGGCTTTGCCGTCTTTGATTCCGATCGGGCGCTGGATCAGGCGCGGATTGTCGACCATGGCAGCATAGACCTCGTCATCGCTGGCGCTGGCCGGCAGGTCGAACTTGACCGCATCCTTGTCGCGCAGAAACGCCCGCGGCGAGTCGGCGCCGAGCTGGCTGGCGATTTGCTTCAGCTCGTCGAGTGACAGCGCCTCTCCGGCATTCATGTATTTGCGAATCTCCGGCTCGATGCCGTTCTCCTG
This sequence comes from Henriciella sp., assembly GCA_965212615.1. GTDB lineage: Bacteria > Pseudomonadota > Alphaproteobacteria > Caulobacterales > Hyphomonadaceae > Henriciella. The sequence continues at coordinate 2,235,860 of OZ243114.1, read as the reverse complement.
AAGCAGAGCCAGGCCTTTGCGAGACGTGCTGCAGCCAGCGTGATGCAAGAGCGTATAGGTCATATTGGCGTTTCCCGAATTGAACTGGCCTGAATATAAGCCTGCTTTCCCGAACGGCACATGAGGCAACATGACATTAGCGCAGATAGATCAGCCGGGCTAACGTTCAGCATGACTATTGTATCTGACAATCCTGTTCTCGACGCGGCCCGCGCCCTTCAACCTGAATTCGCTGAGCGCGCTCAGGAAATGGAGGATGTCCGCCGGTTGCCGGCGGACCTCGCCCGGAAAATGGCTGAAACCAGCATGTTCCGCATGATTACACCGGCAATCTATGGCGGCCTTGAGAGCACCCCGCGCGAGATTGTCGATGTGGTTGAGGCCGTGGCCGAAGCGAATGCGAGCGCCGGATGGTGCGCCATGATCGCCTGCACCACGGCGATGAATGCCGCTTATATGGCGCCTGAATTTGCCCGGGAGGTCTATGCTGATCCTCTGACCATTACCGGCGGTGTGTTCGCACCGATGGGCAAGGCCGTGGTCGATGGTGACGATTATATTGTCAGCGGCCGCTGGCAATGGGGCTCGGGCTCTGCCAATTGCACCTGGCTGTGCGGCGGCTGCATGGTGTTCGAGGACGGCGAAATGCGCACCCTGCCAAATGGGCGCCCGGATGCGCGGATGATGGTGTTCCCTGCCGACGAGGTCGAGCTGATCGATACCTGGCATGTGATGGGCCTGAAAGGCACCGGCTCTGGCGATCTTGCGGTCGACAATATTCGCGTGCCGAAAGGCCGGTCTGTGAGCCTGGTGGCCGACAAGCCAAACGTCGACGGCGCGCTCTACAAGTTTCCGGCTTTTGGCCTGTTGGCGCTGGGCGTGGCCGCAACTGCGCTTGGTAATACGCGCGGCACACTGGCGGCTTTTGCCGATCTGGCCAGGGTGAAAAAGAACCAGGGCTCTGCCAAGACGCTCAGCGAGCGGGTCAATGTCCAAACCGAAATGGCCAAGATGACCGCCGCATTCAGAGCTGCGCGGACTTATCTGCATGACGAAATCGACCAGACCTGGGAGGTGGCGCAGAATAGTGACGAGATTCCGGTGGAACGCCGCGCCGCGCTGCGCATGGCATGCACGCACATGGTGCGCACCGGTGCCGACATTGCCCGCAATTGCTATGATTTGGGCGGTGGTGCGGCGCTGTTCCAGTCATCTGATCTGCAGCGCCGGTTCCGCGATGCGCATGCCATGACCCAGCACATCGTCACCGCCCCTGGAACGTGGGAGCTGACAGGGCGTCTTTTGTTTGGACTGCCGACCGATGCCGGAATGGTCTAGCGCCTATTCGGCCTCCGCCACGACTTCGTCAGTGCCGCGGGCCAGCGTTTTCATGACGCCATCAGCCTCTTCAACGGCTTCGGGCGCAGCCTCTTTCTTGCGCGAATAAGTGCGACGGCGTTTTGGCTTCTCGCCGCCGTCTGCCACCGCTTCTGCAGGTTCAGGCGCATCTGAGGCCGCAGCCCCCTCAGCCCCATCATGTTCTTCGCGCGGCTTGCGGCCGCGGCGGCGAGGTTTGGGCTCTTCACTTGTGTCCGCATGGGCTTCAGGCGCATCGCCTTCGCTGGCTTCGGCGTCGCCGGCGGCTTCGGCCTGAGCTGCACGTTCGGCCTCGCGCTGGGCTCGTTCTTCGGCTTTAGCCGCTTCGCGGGCTTCGCGTTCCAGACGCGCTTCTTCTTTTTGTTTTTCGAACACGGCAACGATGCGGGCATAATGCTCCGCGTGCTGGAACAGGGCTTCGGCCTTGACCCGATCCCCAGAGGTCTGGGCATCGCGGGCATATTGCAGATATTTGTCCAGGATTTGCTGCGCCGAGCCGCGAATACGGACGTCAGGCCCGTTGCTTTCATAATGGCGGTTGGGATTCGGGTTGTTATTGTTGTTATTTCCACCCGAGCGGCGACGGCGCTTGCGCTGCATGGCCATAGGCTATTCCTGATCTTTAAAAGTCCGATGAACGGACGGTTTCTTGGCGCGGATTGGCTCTTCTTCAAACTGTCGCGCTGACGTTAGGCCGGACAGGTGCCCCCTGGTCACTGGCCTTGTCTCTTACGTAGCGCGGCATTTCGGATTCGCCAAGAGGGTATCTGCTAAGTTTTTGTGGCGGCTATGGCGCGGTCATTGCCGCCAAGGTCCTGGCGGTGCTCGATCTGCTGGAATCCTGCTGATTGCAGCAGATCCAGAACGGACGTTTTCTGATCATAGCCGATTTCAAGCACCAGATGCGCGCCAGGCCGCATTTGCTTGGCCGCCAGGGTGATGATCTGCCGATATGCATCCAGCCCATCCGGGCCACCATCCAGGGCGTCCACAGGGTCATAATCGCGCACTTCCGGCGCCAGGTCCGGGATCACATCGCTGCAGATATAAGGCGGATTGGAGACGATCAGATCGCACTGGTCCCAGCCCGTCCATCCGGCCCAGGACCCTTGCAGGAGCTGTACACGAGGGCTGAGGTCCAGATGGGCAAAATTCTCCGCCGCCAGGCTGAGGGCGGCTCGGCTTTGCTCGATCGCGATACCGCTGGCCTGCGGGCGCTGGCTCAGCAGGGCGGCCAGCAATGCGCCTGTGCCGGTGCCAAGGTCAGCAACTTGCCAGGCGGCCCCTTCCGGGATGCGCGACAGTGCCAGGTCGACCACGCATTCACTGTCAGAGCGCGGGATGAGGGCGCGGCCATCGGACCGGATTTCCAGGCCGAAAAAGTCGACGCGTCCGGCAATATGGGCAAAGGGATGACGTTCGGCCCGCAGCTTTATGGCCATATCGAACGCTGTCTTGAGCGCCGCAGGCACAGTGTCCTGTTCGCGGGCAATCAGCGTGGCGGCAGAATAGCCCGCGACCAGACACAGCAGGCGCCGGGCCTCTCCGCGCGGGTCTTCGAGGCCGGCATTGTGAAGCTTTTCGCCGCCCAGGCGCATCATCTCGGCGATCGTGGCGGCGTTCACGCGTCTTCCATCGCGGCGAGGCGGCGGGCCTGGTCTTCTGTCATCAGCGCTTCGACCACGTCTTCCAGCTTGTCGCCGGCAATGATCTTGTCGAGCGCATACAAGGTCAGCCCGATGCGGTGGTCGGTGACCCGGTTTTCCGGATAATTATAAGTGCGGATTTTCTCGGAGCGATCGCCAGACCCGACTTGCGAGGCGCGGGCCTCGGCGCGTTCGGCATCGCGTTCCTGCTTTTCTTTCTCGTACAGGCGGATCTTCAGCTGCTGCATCGCCTTGTCGCGGTTCACATGCTGGGATTTCTCGGAGCTGGTGGCGACAAGGCCGGTCGGCAAGTGGGTGATGCGCACGGCCGAGTCGGTGGTGTTGACGTGCTGGCCGCCTGAGCCGGAGGCTCGCATCGTGTCGATACGGATATCTTCCTGGCGAATGTCGATCTCGACGTCTTCAGGCGCCGGCAGGACAGCCACAGACGCGGCCGATGTGTGGACCCGGCCCTGCGTTTCAGTGGCTGGCACGCGTTGCACCCGGTGGACCCCGGATTCCCATTTCAGCCGCCCATAAACGCCGTCACCTTCGACATTGGCGATGATTTCCTTATAGCCGCCGACATCGCCGGGCGAGGCGCTTTGCAGATCAATCTTCCAGCCCTGGAGCTGGGCATAGCGGGAATACATGCGAAACAGGTCGCCGGCGAACAGCGCCGCTTCGTCGCCGCCCGTTCCAGCCCGGACCTCAAGCACGATATTGGCCTTGTCGTCGGCATCTTTGGGCAGCAATAGCAGCTGCATCTCGCTTTCAGCTGCCGGGATGCGCGCCTTCAGATCGGTCATCTCTTCCTGCGCCAGCTCGGCCATTTCTGGGTCGTCGCCTTTGACCATGGCTTCGGCTTCAGCCAGGCCTTCGCGCATGCCGATCAGCTCACGCGCGGCTTCGACAACCGGTTTCAGTTCGGCATGTTCCCGCGACAGCGCAACGATCTCGCCACTGTCGGTCGTCGCGCCCATTCGGGCTTCGACTTCGTCGAATCGTTCAATAACCTGTTCGAGGCGGGACTGGGGTATGGTTGCCATGCCCCGCCTCTAAACCGGATCGCGGCCTACAGGAAGACCCGAATGACTTCCTTGCCGATCATCACGAACAGAATGATCGAGCCGATTGCGAACATCAGGAACCGGTGCAGCACTTTTGGCGACAGGATCTGGATCAGCGAGTGCAGCACCCGCACCCCGACATAGCCATAAGCAAGCTTCATCATCAGCCCGTCTGCCCCGCCGCTCAGCGCCGCAAACATCATCAGCGCATAAAAGATGGTCGGCTGCTCGTGCAGGTGATTGTAATTGTCTGCCACGGCCCGGACATTTGACGGCATCTTGTCAGCATAAGTCCCCGGATGACGGGCATCGTCAGGGTTAATCTGCGCCTTCTGCATCGCCGGAATGCGGGTCAGATACATCCAGATCCACATGATTGCGGTCCACAGGACCAGCAGCAGAACCGGTGTCAGGAATGATAGCAGTCCAGCCCCTTGGGCCTCGATCGCTGCATTGATTGTGGATGTTGGATCCAGGGTTTCGTTTTCCATATTAGCCTCCCGTTTTGTATTTATACAGGCAGGCTAGGCGTCATCGCGCTGATTGCAAAGTCGTTTCGTTGCGCGAAGGCGTGCCGAAATGGGCGGCGACAAAGGCCGTGAAGGCATCAATATCCTCGGAAACGACACTGTGTCCGCCGACCCGCAACCAAAAGCTGATTTCAGCGGCCGGGTCATAGGCGCGCATATCCGTACCAGCCGACAGGCCTTCAACGCCGCGCGCCTCATAGATGCGGTCAGCGGCCACAGCGAGGCGATAGGAAGAGTTCGGATCCGACCAGACATCGCGGCGTCCATTGCCGAGAAAGATCGGCTTCGGCGCCGACAAGGCCAGCAGGAAATGCTGGTCCAGCGTCAGCTGGTAGCCATTCTCCAGGTCCTGGCCGAGGTCAGGGCGCAGCCAATGCGGATAGGACTTGGCCATCCGGTCCAGCCGCTCGCCGGTTGTCGAGCGCGACGAGGAGGCGCCGCCAAAGCCGGATTGATGGGCAATCGCCGCAGCGATCCGGTCAGACCAACCGGACGCGATCAGGGCCGACTTGCCATAGCGCGAATGGCCCATGGCGAAGATCGCATCAGCGCGAATGCGCGGATCATCTGCAAACGCCGAGGCCGCGGCATCAAAGCCGAATGCCCAGGCCATCAAGGCGCTGGTCGGGCGCGGTCCCGGGCTTAGCGCGGCCATCACATCCTGGGCCTGGCCATTGGTGTCCGGCACGAAACTCCAGCCCGGGAAGCTGGCATAGGCAAGCCCGGCCTCGAAATAGCGTTCGATCGGCGCATAAGCGATATAAGTGCCGAAAATATTGGTGGCGAGAAACCCGACGGCGCCGGTCATATTGGTGCCTGTGCAGATGCTGCCGCCAAATTCGGACACCGGATCGTCGGGAAACACCGAACAATTGTCAGAAAAGGTCTGGCTGATGATCAACGGGACCGGCATGTGCTTGGCCTGGTTCGGATACGCGATCACGACCGGGAAGGTGCGCGCCGTATCTCCCTCGCCAATGGTCAGCGTGATCTCTTCCAGCGTGCCGCGGCCGCCCAGGTATTGGTCATCGATCAGGCGCGCTTCGCCGACCTCGACCGGGAGATTGCCCGGCCATGGGCCGTAAAGCTCGTTTTCCAGCGTGGCGCGGGTTTCGATATCATCAAAAGGCAAGGCGAGCTGCGGCATCGGGGCCGGTTTGTTGCTGGTTTCCAGGCTCGCATAATTCAGACCCAGCATGGTACAGGCCGACATGCCGGCCAGGATGATCGCGGCCAATACCAGGCGGACACACCAGTTTACGATTTGCCAGATCAGCAGCATGCGCCTTGCCTCCACATGTCGAACATAATTCGATTAGCGGCGCCTGAGGCGATGGCAAGTTTAGATTTTGAGCGGGCGCTTCACGTTCGCGCGAGTCTATTCGGCGGCAACCGCCTCGGCCTCGCGCTGGGCTTTCAGCCGCGCTGCCTTGGCTTCCACCTGTTCGATAATGTGTTCGACCATGTCGGCATTAGAGAGCTTGTGATCCGGACGACCGGAGACATACATCATGCCGCTTTCCTTGCCGCCGCCGGTAAAGCCGAGATCGGTCATCGCAGCTTCGCCCGGGCCATTCACGACACAGCCTATGATTGACAGCGTGATCGGTTCGGCAATGTGGGCAAGGCGTTGTTCCAGGGTCTGCACCGTGCTGATCACGTCAAAACCCTGACGCGAGCAGCTGGGGCAGGAGATAATGTTGACGCCGCGGGTTCGCAGGCCGAGTGATTTCAGCAGGTCGAACCCAACCTTCACCTCTTCCACCGGGTCGTCAGACAAGGACACGCGAATCGTGTCGCCAATCCCCATCCATAGCAGGTTGCCCATGCCGATGGCGGATTTCACTGTCCCGATCCGGCGCCCGCCCGCTTCCGTGATGCCGAGATGCAGCGGTGCATCGGTGGCTTCGGCGAGCTGCTGATAGGCCGCAACCGCAAGGAACATGTCCGAGGCTTTGACGCTGATCTTATACTCATGAAAGCCGAGATCATCGAGGATGCGGGCATGATCCAGCGCGCTTTCTACCATCGCGTCCGGGCACGGTTCGCCATACTTTTCCAGCAAGTGCTTTTCCAGCGACCCGCCATTGACGCCGATCCGGATCGAACAGCCATTATTGCGGGCGGCGCTGACCACGTCCTTCACCCGGTCTTCAGAGCCGATATTGCCAGGATTGATGCGCAGGCAGGCGGCGCCCGCTTCAGCCGCTTCGATCCCGCGCTTGTAATGGAAGTGAATGTCCGCCACCAGCGGCACGGGCGAGGCCTTGGCAATGGCGCTGAAGGCGGCGGTCGAGTCCGCGTCCGGGCAAGACACACGGACAATATCGGCGCCCGCCTCGGCGGCGCGTTCGATCTGGTTCAGCGTCGCTGCGACATCCGGGGTCGGCGTATTGGTCATGGTCTGAACGCTGATCGGGGCATCGCCGCCGACCAGAACCGAGCCGACCGCAATCTGGCGAGAGTTGCGGCGGTCAATATTGCGCCAGGGGCGGATCGGGTTGTGCGTCATGAACAGGCGTCCTGAACCAGTCTTTCCAGGCTCATGTGGCCCTGAAATGCGGCGAGGTAAAGGCCTCCAGATGCCGCAGATTTCTGTGAAATTTGATCTTCTGCGTGAACCGAGCGGAAAATACGATCTGTTAAGACCAACTTGAAGACGTGTCTAAGCAAGTGGAGCGTGCAATGCGCGATTTGCCCATCCCTGGAATGTTTGCCCCGCGCTGGATGAAACGCCTGCAGGCGTTTGCGGCTGACAAACGCGGAATCGCGGCGGTTGAATTTGCGCTGATTGCGACACCATTCTTCTTCCTGATTTTCGGCCTGCTGGAGGTCTGTGTGATCTTCATCATGGCGTCGGTGCTGGAGCATGGGGCCAGCGAAGCCTCGCGCGCCATCCGTACGGGTCAGTTCCAGCAAAACGGCTTTGGCGAGCTGGCCTTCAAGAATGCTGTCTGCGCAGAACTGTTCGATCTGATGAGTTGCGACGACAAGCTCAGCCTGGATGTGAAGACGTTTTCCAGCTTTGCCGGCACCAGCAACCCATCGCCAATCGACCCGTCGGGCGACCTGGACGATTCCACGTTCACCTTCAGCCCGGGCGGCCAGAACGATATTGTTGTGATCCGGGTTTTCTACGAGTGGGACCTGATGGTCCCGGTGATGAGCAAGCCGTTGGCAAATTTGAGCGGCGACCGCCGATTGTTGCAGGCCACCATCGCGTTCCGCAATGAGCCATTCGGCAACTCCGCCGCAGCGACGCCATAGGAGGGAAGACTATGCGCCTGAGACCTATGACCAAGTTACGGAATTTCGCCCGTGATGAGAGCGGAATTTCAGCTGTCGAGTTCGCCCTGATCGCACCGCTCATGGCGACGATCTACTTTGGCTGTATCGAACTGTCCCTGATGATGACGGTCGACCGCAAGGTCACCGGGGCGACCGCTGCGCTGGGCGATCTGACATCGCGGGCCGCGTCGGTGAACAATTCTGATCTGACGGATATTTTCGAAGCGACCCGCATGGTCATGCAGCCTCATAACATGACCGGCATTCGGATGCGGGTATCGAGCCTGTATGAGGATAGCGGCCAGGTGAAAGTCGGCTGGAGTGATGCTTGTAACCTGACGCCATTTCAGGATGACGAAGTGGTCTCCATTCCGGACAATCTGATCCCGACGGACGGCACCATAATCATGGCCGAGATCGAGTATGATTATGATTCCGGCATTCAATATATCCTCTCCAGTTCGAAGAAGCTGTCGGACAAGTTCTATCTGCGCCCGCGCCGGGTCGATGCGATCACCCGGGACCGTACGGCCGGGGCATTTAGCTGCGCCTATGCCCCGTCTTAAGCGCTGGCTTTTGCTTTCAGGTGTTCAGGGGTCTTGTCGGCTTTGACGAAGAAGGCGACGCCGATCAGTCCGACAATGAAGAGCAAGGCAACACCTGAGAAACCGATTCGTTGATCATTGAACGCCGCGGTCATCACACTGACGACGAGCGGACCGATCCAGACAGTGACGCTGGCGGCCATGGCGTAGAAGCCGAAGAATTCGCCAATGCGTTCTGGCGGGGAGATGTGAACAAGCATATAGCGGCTCGATGAGATACAGGCGACGATGGAAATTGCCGTCGGCACAATCATCAGGAAATAAGCGATATCTGCGAGCGACGAGAACAGACCGGTTCCAAACCCGGTCCAGACCTGATGCCCGGCCGGGATCAGCCCGAACAGCAAGGCGTCCTGGGTCACAGAGACTTGCAGAAACAACATCAAGATGATCGCGCTTAACTCGACGATGAGCGCGCGTTTCGGGCCGAGCCAGCCATCAAGCGCGCCGCCGACAACCCCGCCCAAGGCGCCAATCAAGGATCCCGCGATCCCGTAGATCATCACTTCTGTCAGACCCCAGCCGAGCACGCCCGCCACATATACCCCGCCCAGAGTCAGCAGCACGGCCAGACCGTCGGCATAAATCATGCGGGCGAGCAGAAACTTCATCACATTCGGGGATTCGCGAAACTTCTGGACGATAAAGTGAAACGCATTGATCGGCCCCGACCACAGATAATTCAGTCCAGGGGCGCCCCCCAAAGGCGGAAATTTGGCGGCGTGAACGTCTCGACCGCGCTTCTGCGCCAGCTGCCCAGACTGCCAATATGGTCCGGCATGAAGATGAAGAAGGGAATGATAAAAATCCCCAGCCAGATCGCCACAATCGGTCCAGAGAGCGGTCCGACGCCGCCTGGCTGCGCCTGGACCCAGGGACTGAGATAACCGGCGGCAATCAATCCGATCAACATCACAACACCGGCCGTATTGCCGAAGGCCAGGCCGAGGCCTGAAATCATCGGCAAGGCCTTCGACTCGCCAGCTGCGGGCAGCAAGGCATTGTGGAGCAATTCTGAAATGGTGTAGCAACAATAGGCCGTTGCCAGCAGAATCATCCCGAAGACGACAGCGCCAGGGGTGCCCGGCAGGATCAAGCCCAGTCCGGCCGAGCACAATCCCATGGTCAGCAATACGACGAAAATGAACAATTTTTTTCGACCGCCTTTGTCGACGATCACGCCCAGAATGGGCGCCAGCACGGCCATGATCAGACCTGCGGCAGCAATCGTGTTCGCCACCACAGTTTGCCCTTCAGGCCCGCCGCCAACCACGTCGCGGGCAAAATAAGGCGTGAAGACATAGATCACAATGACATTGTAATACGGGTTACGTGCCCATTCGAAGATGGCCCAGGCCAGGCCCTTTATGCCGAGCGCTTTGCCGGTTGCGCCATTTGTTTCACGGGTCTCCGCGACAGGTGCTGCGCTCATCTGGTCATCTCCCCATGCGCATCCGCTCGCGCTGTGGCGGCGACCCTGAAACAATCTGCCGGTAATGAAAAGACAGAGGCTGCGCCCGATTGCTGCGACATCTATAATGCTTGACGCTGGCGCCCACCCCGATAAAGACGAGCCAGATTGAGTTGGAGGCCATCATGGCAGGCGATTACACACGCGGTGAAATGAATATCGAAGCTCAAAAGAGCATGTATATGGGGACCATGAAGGCTGGTGCCTGGGGCGCGATCATCACGCTGCTCGGCCTGGCTTATGCGACCTTTACCCTGTCCATCGGCATGCCATGGCTGGTGGCGCTGGTGCTTTGTGCCGGCGCAGGCATCATTATTGGCCTCGGCATGGGCTTTGGCGGCGCCTGGGTGGCGACGATTGTCGGGCTCTCTGGCCTGGCCGTGTTTATCCAGGTCCTGATCATATTGTTCCAGCTGGCGCTCTGACGCGGCTGCCACAATTGGGGATTGAACAAGCGGTTGCTGCGGCAGCCGCTTTTTCTTTGCGGCCATCTCTGGTGCGAATCAGCCAGGCCACCTACTTTTAACACATGCCTGATCGCGCGACTCTTTCCCCGCGGCCTCAGATCCGCCAGCTGCCGCCAGATGCGGTCAATCGCATCGCTGCCGGAGAGGTGGTCGAACGCCCGGCTGCGGCGGTGAAAGAGCTGGTCGAGAACGCGCTTGATGCAGGCGCGCGTGCGATCAAGGTGAGTATTGAAGATGGCGGGCTCAAGCGCCTGATTGTCGAAGATGAGGGCTGCGGCATGAGCGGCGACGACATGCTGCTGGCGCTGCAACGGCATGCGACCTCGAAACTGCGCCCTGGCGAAGATGGCCGCATCGATCTGCTCAATATTCACACCATGGGCTTTCGCGGCGAGGCCTTGCCCTCGATTGGCTCGGTCAGCCGGATGACGCTGACCTCTCGCGCTGATGGCCATGAGGCTGCAGAGCTCTATATCGAGGCGGGCCGGATTGAAGGTCCGAAACCTGCTGCCTTTTCCGGCAGCGGCCTGACCGGCACGCGGGTCGAAGTCCGGGATCTCTTCCATGCGACACCGGCGCGGCTGAAATTCATGAAGTCCGAGCGGTCTGAAACCATGGCAGTGACCGACACGCTGAAACGCCTGGCCATGGCCCGCGCGGATGTTGCCTTGCAGCTCGAAAGCAATGGCCGCAGCGTGTTTCGTTATGCCGCCCATGCGGACACCCCGACCGGGCGTCTGGAACGGCTCGGCGCGATTATGGGCCGTGAGTTTCGTGACAATGCGCTGGAGATTGAAGCTGATCGCGAAGGGGTGCGCCTGTCCGGCTTTGCCGGCCTGCCGACCCTGAACCGCGGCAATGCCCAGAAACAGTATCTGTTCGTCAATGGCCGCCCGGTCAAAGACCGGATGCTGAATGGTGTCATTCGGGCAGCCTATCAGGATTTCCTGGCCCGTGATCGCCATCCGATGGCGGCTTTATTCGTCGACCTCGACCCGGAATATGTCGATGTCAATGTGCACCCGGCCAAGACCGAGGTGCGGTTTCGCGATGCTGGCAATGTCCGCGGCCTGATTATCGGCGCCCTGCGACATACCCTTGCCGCCGCGGGCCACCGGGCCAGTACGACCGTGGCATCACAGGCGCTTGGCAAGGTCCAGGCTGAGCCGGTACAGGCCGACGTCTTCCGTCCGAGCACGCTGTGGTCAGACCGGCCAGGCGGCGGTGGGGCGCAGATGCCCCCACCCACCCAAGTGACCCGGCCTGCCATGACAGGCCCATCCACACTGCACGAACCGGCGCCGCAGGGCTATCAAGGCGGGCTGTCGGCGCGGGTCGAGCCGGAACCGGACCAGACGCCGACTGATTTCCCGCTCGGCGCGGCACGGGCCCAGCTGCACGAGACCTATGTCGTCGCGCAGACCGAAGACGGGATTGTGATTGTTGATCAGCACGCTGCGCATGAACGGCTCGTCTATGAAGACATGAAACGCCAGATGGCTGAGGGCGGGGTCAAGCGGCAGGCCTTGCTGATCCCGGATGTGGTCGAGCTCAGCGAGGATGAGGCCGCACGCATCCTGGCCCGGACAGATGAACTTGCCGAGATGGGCCTTGAACTTGAACCGTTCGGGCTTGGCGCTGTCTGCGTGCGCGCCACACCGGCCCTGTTCGGAGAAATGGACGTGGCTGGCCTGGTCCGTGATCTTGCTGACGATTTTGCCGAATATGAGGCTGGATTGGCCTTGCGAGAACGGTTCGAAGAGGTGATGGGCAATATGGCCTGCCGCGGCTCGGTGCGCGCGGGCCGGCGGCTAAATGGCGAAGAAATGAACGCCTTGCTGCGCCAGATGGAAGCCACTCCGCATTCCGGACAATGCAATCATGGCCGGCCGACTTATGTCGAATTGAAGCTCGCAGATATTGAGCGCTTGTTCGGACGGCGTTGAATCCAAAAAGAGAAATAAGAAAAAATCAACCTAAACGTGATTAATAAGCGGGATGACCGGTGTCGCAGCGTCTCCGACCAAGCAGCGTCATCTCCGAGTCTCCGTCGTCCTCATGGCCGTGGGATTTTTGGGGGTGATGGAGCTGGGCGTGCTGGCCCTGGCCTCGGTTCATCAGATCAGTCCTGTATTCCTGCTGCTGGAATCCGCCCTCATCCTGGTCGTGACGCTCGGACTCTTGTTTCTCGTCGCGCGACAGGACAAGAAAACCGAAGCGGCCGAAACCGTCGCCGAGAGCCAGCTTTCGCACCTGGCTGACTTTGCCACCGATCTGTACTGGGAAACCGATCTCGAAGGCCATGTGATCGCAGCCGGGGGTCGTCTGATGAAGACCTTCTTTCCTGACCTCAATCATGTGCTCGGCCGGCACTATCTGAGCGTGATCAAGCTGGACGAAACTGAGCGTGAGAAAATGCTCACCGCCTTGCGCGCGATCAAGCCTTATTCCGATATCTTGTCCGTCTTCACCTCGACCGATGGCAAGCGCTATTATATTTCGCTGTCGGCGACACCGCGATACAGCAAATCTGGCGCCGTCATTGGCTATCTCGGGGTCGGCACCAATGTCACCCGCCGGATCGAAGCCCAGGGCCGGCTCAAACACATGGCCGAGCATGACATGCTGACCGGTCTTGCTAATCGCTATTCATTCCAGAACCGGATCGAGAAAGAAGTGGCCGAAAGCGCCGAGGATGAGAATGTCGCCATTCTCGCCATCGATCTCGACAATTTCAAAGCCGTCAATGACACTTTTGGCCACCAGACTGGTGATGCGCTGCTCAATCTGGTCGCCAAACGGTTGCGCAAGATCATTCGCGGCAAGGACTGGGCGGCCCGTCTCGGCGGCGACGAGTTTGTCATTGTCTCTGGCGATGTGACCAACCCGATGGATGCTTGCCTTGTCGCAGCACGCATTGTTTCGTCCTTGTCTCGTCCGTTCCGGGTTGGAGAGCTCGAGCTGAAAGTCTCGGCTTCGGTCGGCGTTGCGTGTGCGCCTCTGCATGCCGATTCGACCCAATCCCTGCTGAAATGCGCCGACCTGGCGCTGTATGAAGCCAAGGGCAGCGGCCGCAGCTGTTATCGCCTGTTCCAGGCCCCGTCGCCGCGAACCGCTGCCGTCAATTAGAGGCTCGCGCGCAGCATCCAGGCCGTCTTGTCGGCAATTGTCGCGCGCTGGGTCATCAGGTCCGCGGTGACATCATCGCCGGCTGCATCGGCAACACGAATGCCGTCGCGCGCGGCTCTGGCAATTGCTTCATGACCGCGGGCCAGGTTGGCTACCATCACTTCCGCGTCTGGCACAGTTGTGTCGGCTTCGATCGACGCATCCTGCATCATCTCGGCCGAGGAACCGGGCGCGAAATGGCCCAGAGCGCGAATGCGCTCGGCCAGTTCGTCCAAGGCCGCCCAGAGCTCGGTATATTGAGTCATGAACACCTCGTGCAGCGACTGGAAACGCGGGCCAGTGACATTCCAGTGATAGCCATGCGTCTTGATATAGAGCGCATAGGTTTCACCCAGCAGGCGCTTCAGCGCCGCGGCCGATTTGCTGCGGTCGGGTTCAGAAATTCCGATTTCAACATTCATGGTTTTCACCCTCATTCTTGATAAGAAGAAGGTGGGACGCCGCATGGCAAAGCGCCAATTGATAATCGGCCTGCCTGCCATAAGAAATTTCTATGACAGGTGTCTATTTCAGGCTGGCACAGAATTTCTGAATACGCGCCATGGCTTCGGTCAGCGCCTCGGTCGAGGTCGCATAGGAAATCCGGAAGGCCGGAGACAGGCCGAACGCCTCGCCCATGACCACAGCGACTTTTTCCTGCTCGAGCAATTCCGAGGCGAAATCGGCATCCGTCTCGATCCGCTTGCCAGATGGGGCTGTCTTGCCAATCGCACCGGCGCAGGACGGATAGACATAGAAGGCGCCTTCCGGCGTGCCGCAAGTCAGGCCGTCAGCCTTGTTCAGCTCTGCCACAACCATGTCGCGGCGGCGTTTGAACGCGTCATTGCGCGCGGCCAGGAAATCGTGCGAGCCGTTCAGCGCGGCGATGGCAGCATATTGTGAAATCGAGCTCGGATTGGACGTCGTCTGGCTGATCACTTTGCGCATGGTCTTGATCAGAGCTTCCGGTCCGGCGGCATAGCCGATCCGCCAGCCGGTCATGGCATAGGCCTTGGAGACGCCATTCATGGTCAGCGTGCGGTCATAGAGTTCAGGTTCGACCTGGGCGATCGTCTTGTAGGCGAACCCGTCATAGACGAGATGCTCATACATATCGTCGGTCAGGATCCAGACTTGCGGATGGCGCCGCAGCACGCCCGCCAGCGCCTTCAGCTCGTCGCCAGTATAGGCCGCCCCGGTCGGGTTGGAGGGCGAGTTCAGAATCAGCCATTTGGTCTTCGGCGTGATCGCCGCTTCGAGCGCCTCTGGCGTCAGCTTGTATTTCGCATTCGGGCCGCAGGAAACGATGACAGGTGTGCCGCCACACAGTTTCACCATTTCCGGATAACTGACCCAATATGGGGCCGGAATGACGACTTCATCGCCTGCATTCAGGGTCGAGACCAGGGCGTTATAGATGACCGGCTTGCCGCCAGGGGCGACATGGATCTGTGCCGGGGTGTAGTCGAGATCATTGTCGCGCTTGAATTTCGCGCAGATGGCCTGTTTCAGCTCTGGCAGTCCGTCAGCTGGGGTGTACTTGGTCTTGCCGGCCTCAATCGCTTCGATCGCCGCCTGTTTGATATGGTCCGGTGTGTCGAAATCTGGTTCACCAGCGCCAAGACCAATGACATTCTCGCCAGCCGCGCGCAATTCGGCGGCTTTTGTGGTCACTGCAATCGTCGCTGACGGGGCAACCCGATTGACGGCGTCGCTGAGGAAAAGCTGGCTGGCCATGGCGTATCTCCCTATCGAAGCCGCCGCTGTACGCCGCAATCCGGCCGGTTGCAAGCGAACATTAAAAAACTTTGATCGATAAAATTTCATCAATCAAATTAGCCGGGATTTGACCAACTACCGCTATATACAACCGCTAGTTTTATCTTGGCTGGGGGCCGAGGATTGTTGCCATGTGGTTTACGCGTGAATCCAGCTCAGATGTGTATCAGAAGGCTTTTGACCGATTTACGCTCGAGTCGGGCGTCTATTTGGGTGAAGTTCGGGATTTCTTCATCGGTCTGAACTCTGCCGAACGCGGCCTGGTCCTGTGCCTGTTCATCCTGTTCCTGATCTATCTGATCATCGCCCGTGCCCGCCGCAAGTACAATCCAGGCAGTATCGGTCGTCAGTTTGTCGGGGCCATCGTGCTGATCGGCGCGGTGGTGCTCGTCAGCGATATCGCGTTTGATGCCACCCCGGGCGCCTATCGCAATCTGTTCGAGCTCTAGGCTTTCGCGAGATTGCCACCTAAATTGGGCACATGCCCGATTCTCCGGATCTGACCGCCCGCAAGCGCGGGGTCGATGTCATCAAGGACAACCTGTCCCGCTTGCCAGCCAAGCCTGGCGTCTATCGCATGTTCGGCGATGACGAGACGGTACTCTATGTCGGCAAGGCCAAGAGCCTGAAGGCACGGGTCTCGTCTTATACCCGGATTGGCGGCCATACCCAGCGCATCGCCGCGATGATCATGGCTACAGCGCGGATGGAGTTCGTGGTCACCGAAAGCGAAACTGAAGCCTTGCTGCTGGAAGCCAGCCTGATCAAGTCGCTGAAGCCGCGCTTCAACATCCTGCTGCGTGATGACAAATCCTTTCCTTATATCCTGATCCGCCGCGATCATGACGCGCCGCAAGTGCTGAAATATCGTGGCTCGAAACAGGATCGCGGCGATTATTTCGGCCCCTTTGCCAGCGCGGGCGCGGTGACCCGGACAATTGATACGCTGCAAAAGGCGTTCCTGTTGCGGACTTGCGAGGACAGTGTCTTCTCGACCCGCCAGCGGCCCTGTATGCTGCACCAGATCAAACGCTGCGCTGCGCCCTGCGTCGATCTGATCAGTGCCGAAGACTATCGCGCCCTGGCCGACCAGGCGGCCGACTTCCTGCGCGGCAAAGCGACCGACCTGCAAGCCGGGCTCGCGACCGAGATGGAAGCCGCGGCAGAGGATATGGCGTTCGAGCGCGCCGCCGCCCTGCGCGACCGCATTCGCGCCCTTGCTCATGTGCGGGCGCAACAGGACATCAATCCGGACGGGATCGAAGAGGCCGACATATTCTCCATCGCCATGGAAGCAGGAGTGTCTGCGGTCCAGGTCTTTTTCATCCGCGCCGGACAGAATTGGGGCGCGACCGTGCATTTTCCCCGCCATGAGAAAGGCGAGACCGAAGCCGATATTCTCGCCGCCTTCCTGGTTCAATTCTATGACAAGCGCCCGCCGCCGCGGGTGATCTTTACCAGCGTCGACCCAACCGATGGCGCCCTGATCGCCGAGGCGCTGGCGCTCAAGGCTGATCGCAAAGTCGAAATCCGAACCCCGCAAAGGGGCGAGAAACGCGCTTTGGTGGAACAAGCCAGCCGCAACGCAGCCGAAGCGCTCAGCCGCAAGCTGGCCGAGAGCGCGAGCCAGGCGCGTTTGCTCAAGGAGGTGGCCAAGGCGTTCGATCTGGACGAGCCGCCGGGGCGTATCGAAGTCTATGACAATTCGCACATCCAGGGTTCGAACATGGTTGGCGGCATGGTCGTGGCCGGCCCGGACGGGTTCGAGAAAGGCCAGTACCGCAAGTTCAACATCAAGGGCACATCGCTCGAGCCGGGCGACGATTACGGCATGATGCGCGAGGTTATGCGCCGCCGTTTTTCCAGGGCCTTGAAGGAACGGGAAGAGGGCAATGGCGCCAATTGGCCGGACCTGGTCCTGATCGATGGCGGGCTTGGCCAGCTGAGCAGTGTCATCGAGGCGATTGCCGAGCTTGGCCTGTCCCCCTCGGATGTGAACCTGGTCTCGATTGCCAAAGGGGTGGAGCGCAATGCCGGACGCGAGCAATTCTTCCAGCCCGGCCGGGCGCCGTTTCGGCTACCGGAGAATGCCCCGGTCCTGTATTATCTCCAGCGCCTGCGCGACGAAGCCCACCGCTGGGCCATCGGGGCCCACCGGGCCAAACGCAGCGCTGACATCAAGAAGAACCCGCTCGACGAGATTGGCGGCATCGGCCCGGCCCGCAAGAAGGCATTGCTGCAATATTTCGGCTCTGCCAAAGGCGTGTCGCAAGCCAAGCTTGCTGACCTGAAGGAAGTCGACGGCGTGTCAGCGGCGCTGGCTGAACGCATTTATGGGCATTTCAATAGCGGCTAGCGATTGGCGCCGGGCACCCATTTCACGTCATCCGCGCCATTCTTATTGGCAGCCCGTCCGGCGACGAACAACCAGTCTGACAGGCGGTTGGCATAAGCAAGTGCTGCGGCGCTGACAATTTCGTCTTCCATCGCCGAGAGTTCGGCAATCTGGCGCTCGGCCCGGCGGCTGAGCGTGCGCGCCACATGCAGCTGCGCAGCGAGCGCATGGCCGCCAGGCAGGATGAAACTGTCGAGCGGGGCAATCGCCTCATTCATTGCATCAATCTCGGCCTCGAGCCGTTCGACTTGGGCCGCAACGATGCGCAGTGGTTCCCATTCGAGGGGCTTGCCGCGATCCGGCGTCGCAAGGTCGGCGCCGAGATCGAACAGGTCATTCTGGATGCGGCGAATGGCGGCGAGCATCTCGTCATCGGCGTGCAGGGCGGCGACGCCAAGGGCGGCATTGGTTTCATCGACAGTGCCATAAGCGGTGACGCGCGGGTGCCATTTGTCCACCGGTTCGCCGGTCGAGAGCCGGGTTTTGCCGCGGTCGCCGGCTTTGGTGTAGATTTTGTCGAGTTTGACCATGGCCGTGTCAGAACAGATTGATCGATCCGACCACGATCCCGAGCAGGACCAGAATGGCGATCACTGCCGCTTGCACCATGACGCGCACGCGCATGAGCTGATTGGAGCGGCTACGCTGCCCCTCATCGGTGCGGGTCAGGTTGATCAGTCCCATGATCAGAACGACGACGAGGAGGCCAATCGCGACATACAGGCCAATTGTCAGAGCCGAAGCCATATTGAGCGCCTTCTTTTGTTTGCTGGGCGTTGATTTAGGCGCTTATGGCGCATTCGGCCATAGGGCAGGGGGCCGCGGCCTCAATATTCGTAGGTTTCGACCTTCTCGACACGGATCGTATAGGCCGCGTCGGCGAGCTCGGATTCCTGCGTCTGGGTGTACATCGTGCCTTCGATCCAGACCGCTTGAGCGAGGTCTCTGAGCTTGATCGGCTCGTCTGTCATCGCAAATACGGTCTGATTTGGCGGCGGTGGCGGCGCATGCAGGCAGGCGCCATAATACGGCACCAACAGGAATTCGCTGATCTCGGCATTGGCGCCATATTCGAATGGCACGGTGTAGCCTGGAATGCGGATCTTGGTTTCGTTCAGCTCTTTCACCGTATTGAACGTGCCGATCTGGATCATCGCGTCAGCGGCAGAGCCTTCCGCGATCGGCCCACCGGAATAGAGCATCGCCATTTGCTGCTGATACAGCTGCGCCAGGCGTTCCTCTTCGCCTTCCGGCATCAATTCTTCCCAGCCTATCTCGCGATAGCCGCGGGCGGCGGCGGCATTCGCTTCGGCGCCAGCAGCGGCAAGGCGATTGCTGTCCTCCAGATCCTCGGCGGGGTCAGGAATGCGATCCCCGACTTGCGGACTAGAGGTCTCAGTCTCGGCTTCGACAAGGACGCTATCTTGCGGCGCCGGCGTGTCAGCGGTCACGGCTTCACCGCACGCCGCCAGCACGATAAAGGCCGCAGAAGAGATCATAAACTGTTTCATCATGCCAGATACCTAGGCGCGAAAGGCCGGTTCGACTAGCCCTCTGGCGCGCCTGTGATCAGACTTTGACAGTCAGCCCATCGGCCAGCGAGCGTCGCAGTGCTGTCATTGCAGGCCATATTCCGAGGAACAGGGCCGCAAATGTCACCGCTGCGATCGTATATAGATCGACCAGGCCTGGCCCGGTGCCAATCAGGGCGATCCCGTACTGGGCCGACAGGATTGGTGCGGCAATGGCGAAGATCAGCTGAATCAGCAAGGCGCCGGCAAGTGCTCCGATCAGGCCGAGGACAGTGGCTTCTGCGATCAGCAGCGCGAAGATGTGCCCGGGCCGGGCGCCGGTCGCGCGCAGGATCGACATTTCCCGCCGGCGTTCGTTCAGGCTGGTCAGGATGCTGGTCAGGATCGAGACCAGACCCACCGCAATGACAAAAGCAGAGATCGCCAGCAATACCCGCTCGGCGGTGCTCATCACCTGCCAGAGTTCGGCCAGGGCCTGGCCCGGAATGATGGCCAGCAGCGGCTCTGATTTATTGGTGTTGATATCCCGCCGCGTGCGCAGCACCGTGGCGCGGTTCTTGAGTCCGACAAACACGGCGGTGACTGTGCGCGGGGTCAGATTGAAGCTGCGAATGGTCTCTTCGGTCAGTGAGTTGGCGAGCGGGTTGCGTGTCCCGGTTTCCCAGCCGACATGAATTGCTGTCATCGCTTCCAGGGAAATATGGATGGTCTGATCCACAGGTGTCCCGGTGGGCCGCAGGATGCCGACCACGCGAAACGGGCGATCATCATGATCGTTCAGGCCGCGCGCGCCGAGCCCATGCGTAATCACTAATGGCGTTTCCAGCTCATAGCCCAGAGATTTGGCGACATCAGCGCCGATCACGGCATCGAACAGGTCATCAAAGGCGCGTCCTTCAGAAAAGGTGAGGTCCTGTCTCTGGCCGTATTTGTAATGCTCGAAATAGTTCAGGTTGGTCCCCAGCACGCGGAAGCCGCGATGATTGTCGCCGAGCGAGATCGGGATGGTCCAGGCAACATCTGGCCGGGCGTTCAGCTCTTCAAACGCCTGCCAGGAGATCTCGGCAGTGGCATTGCCAAGCCGAAACACGGAATAGAGCAGCAGATTGATCTGCCCTGACGGCGCCCCGACAATCAATTCGGTCCCGGAAATCGTGTTGTCAAAGCCGGATTTGGCCGCATTGCGCGCCTTCTCGACACCGAGAAACAGCGCGACGGACAGAGCAATGGCAATCACGGTCAGAAAAGCTGACACTTTTCGGTTCATCAGGCTGCGCCAGGCCAGGCCGAAGATTGAGACTCCCATCAGGCGGCTCCTGCCAGTTGCGCTGCGGTGTTGAGGTCTGACAGGTCGAGCGCGCGATCGAACTGGCTGGCCAGGCCGCCATCATGGCTGACAAAGAGCAGCGCCGCCTCTGCCTTTTGAGCCTCCTCGCTGAGCAGGGCGATAAAACGGTCGCGCGTGTCGGCATCAAGCGCCGAGGTCGGCTCGTCAGCGATGATCAGTGATGGCCGGCCAATCAGGGCACGGGCGGCGGCAACGCGCTGTTGCTGGCCGACTGACAGATCGGTGACTTTGCGGGCCAGCAATTGCGGATCATCCAGCCCTAATTGTGCCAGCAGGCGCCGGGCTTCCTGATCCGCCCCGCCGGCGGCGCTGACCTGGCGCTGCCGCCGTTTGGAAAAGCGGCAAGGCAGGATCACATTCTGAACCACAGAAAGATACGGAACCAGATTGAACAGCTGAAAGATCACCCCAAGATGATCGGCGCGGACCTGATCGCGCTGGCTGCCGGACAATTGCGTCATCTCGTTTCCGAGCACCGAAATCGAGCCCTGGTCGGCCTCCAGCACGCCAGCGATCAGGCCCAGCAAGGTCGATTTTCCGGATCCGCTTGGGCCGCGCAGGAACAAGCGCTCGCCGGCGGCCAGATCGAACGATTTCACGTCCAGCAGCTGCGGCTGGCCTGGCCAGGCAAAGCCCAGGTCCGAAATGTGTACGACAGGCGCAGTCATCTAGTTGAGGTCTAGGCGGGGGTCGCTTTCGGTCAAGGTTCTAGCGGTTTGTCCGGCATCGGTCAGATAGACGGCATTGACCTCTTCAAACCCGGCAAAGCTCTGGAAGCCGGTCACGTCTATGGCTTCGATCGCATCGGCCGCGCTGCACGTATAGGCCAGGTCCACCATCAGATTGCCATGGTCGCCAATCGGGCGAATGCTGGCACTGGCGCTGGCGCGGGTGCAGTCGCCGCCAATGACCTGAACCAGCCCATCCGTGTAAGGGGTGGTATCGTCAAGCGTGCGCAGCGTCTCGTCGAGATCGAAATTGGCCAGGGCGCCTTCGATGCTGATGCTGAGAGTCGACCCGTCGAGGCTTGCAGCCAGGTCTGAGAGCCCATGCACATGGGCTTCTCCGCCAGCATGATCGTGATCGTCGTCGCTGTGCGTATCTGCATCATGATCATGGTCATCATCTTCGCCATGCTCATCGCCGTGATCATCGTGATCTTCGCCATCTTCATGCGCATCGCCATCATGAGCCGCCTCAGCGCTGTCGCTGTCGGCGGCGACTTCGGTGGTTTCAACCTCAGTTGATTGCTCGACAATTGGCGGCGTTTCGGCTTCCAATGTGGAGGCGGCCTCCTCGGCAGGCTGACAGGCGGCAAGGGCGAGCGCGCTCGCGGCGAGGAAGAAGACAGAACGAGACATTTCAGACTCCAGCTTTCGTTTGACAGGGCGAAATACGGCGATTACCTCGCCGGAACAGTTTGAGATACTATAACATTCCCGCAAATAAAATAGGACAGTGTGGCAAAGCGCCAAGCGAATTCCAGTTCATGTTTCAAGCCCTGCAAGCTCCTCTCTTTTTTGGCCTGATCGCTGCGTTCGTGACCACGCTGGGTCTGATCGCTGTAGCGCTGCGCAGTGATTGGAGCCTGCGCTATGCCAACCTGTTCGGACTGGCCGCAGCCGGCATGCTCACTGCGATGGCATTTCTGCACATCCTGCCAGAAGCCTTCGCGCTGTCGAGCGGCGCCCCGGTCTGGCTGACGCTCGGCTTTTTTGGCGGTCTGGTCATGCATTATCTCATCCGCACGATCTTTCCCGAACGCGAGGAATCGAGCCTGCCGAGCGAGGCGATCACGCCGATTCTGGCGATTGCCTGCCATTCCTTCATTGATGGCATTGTCTATTCAGTCACGTTCGCTGCCAGTTTCTCGGCCGGTGTGTTTGCCGCGGTCGGTTTGATCCTGCATGAGTTTCCTGAAGGCGTGATCGCGTTCGCGATCCTGCGCCGGCATGGCGTCTCTAACCGCTCAGCCTTCCTTTGGGCATTCCTGGCGGCAGCCGCGACAACGCCGATGGGCGTGCTGGTCTCCGGGCCGTTCATGTATGGCCTCGGCCAGGAGGCGCTTGGCGGCTTGTTCGCTGTGTCGGCTGGTCTGCTCCTGTTCGTGGCCACCGGGCCGCTAATGTCGCCGCTCAAGGAAGTCGCCCCGGGGCGCGGCTTGCTGTCCTTGACCGCGGGTGTGGTGATTGCAGTCTTGTTGCTGGTGGCGCCCATCCCGGGTCACGATCACGACCATATCGGGCATATGCCTGCAGGGCCGGATCATGAGCATGAAGGGCATGACCATTGAGCCTGATCGGATGGCTGCGTTTAATCTTGATCTGCGGCGCGCTCGGCCTGGTCGCAGCGGCGCCAGAGGCGCGGGCGCATCCTGAAGATGAATTCTGTACCGGCGATGGCGGCCTCGACCCGGCCTTGTGCCGCGCCTTGCAGGATATGGATCGCGGCAAGGATCAGGGCCCGCGGGAGGCCGGATTTACCGAAACCGAGACCATCGATTTTGATCGCCCTGCGCATGAGACGTTCGCTTTATATGTGAAAATCGGGGTCGGACATATCCTGCCTGGCGGGCTGGATCATATCCTGTTTGTATTGGCGCTATTCTTCTCGACCACACGGCTCAGGCCGCTGATCATCCAGATTTCGGCGTTCACCGTCGCCCATACGGCGACCTTGGCTCTGGTGGCCTCTGGCGTGCTATCGCCGCCTGCGAGTGTGGTCGAACCGCTGATCGCGGCGACCATCGCTTTTGTCGCGATCGAGAATATTGTGTTCAAGGACATGACCCGGTGGCGGCCCGGAGTGGTGTTTGCGTTCGGTCTCATTCACGGCATGGGCTTTGCCGGTTTCTTCGGATCACTTGGCTTGCCGGAGGGGCAGTTCTGGAGCGCCCTGATCGGGTTCAATGTCGGCGTCGAGATCGGCCAGCTCTCGGTTATCCTTGCGGCCTTCCTGCTCTTCCTGCCGGTTCGGCGGTGGCTCTCCGAGCGCGGCTATCGGCACATGTTTGCATGGCCCGCGAGCGGTCTGATTGGCCTGACCGGCCTGTACTGGGCTGTGGAGAGAGGGCTGTCAGGGTAAACGGCATCGGCCTTGCACAAAAGCAAGACATGACCATTAAGACTCTGTTTACCAAGCGGGTCCGCCGTTATCTCGGCGCTGCGATCGCTGCGGCCACCACCACCTTTGTCGGCATGCAGTCGATGCTGAAGGCCGAAGCCCAGACCTGCACGCTGACGGATGCGACCAAGTGGCAGCTGGCGATTACCAATCCCGAGGTCGAGCTCACCCCGACCTATATCCGGTTCACGACAGAGACCTTCCTGAAATCCTGTCCACAGCGGCCGGAATTTGCCTCAGCCAGCCGCGTTGCTGGCATCGCTGCGGCGGATATGGGAGATGCCCGCGCGGCGGTGCAGCATTTCCGCAATGCCGGGCCGATGCAGGATGTGATGTCAAACTTCTATGCGATGGCCGCGCATCTTGCTGTGAACGAAGATCTCGCCGCCTGGCGCCTTCGCGATGCGATGATAGCCGATTGGCATGCCCGGCTTGATCGCCACCCCATGGTTTCGGTCAACACTGTCTCGCTCGAGCTTGGCACCATCTATCAGGTCCACTTCGCTGAGCTGTCTGAAGAGGCCAGCCCGCGGGCGGCCTGGGTCGCTGTCCCAAGCGGGCCAGGCTGGCCGGCAACGATCAGTTTTTCCAACAGCCCGTTCCAGCTCGCCATGCGCCAGATCAGCGATGGCGCTGGTTCGCAGGCGCGTTATATCGAGCTGCATCGCTGTTATGATCGCCGCTCGCTGGGGCGGCTCGATGCCCGCGCTGCAAGTGTCGATTTTGATGGCGCTGCGCAAGCCGGGCTGACGGCTTATCTTGCCGCGCCGGATCTGCGAGTTGAGGTCTCTGCCCGCGCAGTCAGCCCTTGTGTCCTGCACAGACGTTTGCTGCCGGCGCCGAACCGCCGCTAACCAATCTGCGCTTCCACCGCGGCGACCACCGCATCTGCGGTGATGCCGAAATGCTGGTAGAGCTCCTGGTACGGGGCGGAAGCACCAAACGAGTTCATGCCGACAAAGCCGCCTTGAGGACCGATCCAGCGATCCCAGCCGAAGCGAACCCCGGCTTCGATCGCAACCTTGGGCAGGTCGCCGCCAAGCGTATCCG
This sequence comes from Henriciella sp., assembly GCA_965212615.1. Lineage (GTDB taxonomy): Bacteria > Pseudomonadota > Alphaproteobacteria > Caulobacterales > Hyphomonadaceae > Henriciella. The sequence goes on along the minus strand of OZ243114.1, from coordinate 2,211,011 downwards.
CCTGGTAAGCCGCGGTCTGTTGCTCGAACAGGTCCATGCTCGGCATTGAGACGACCCGAACCGGGACGCCTTTCTCGGCCAGGGCTGCCTGCGCTGCGACCGCGATCTCGACTTCCGAGCCGGTGGCGATCAGCACCGCCTTGGCGCCGTCTGCGTCCGACAGGACATAAGCACCTTTGGCTGACAGATTCGCATCGGTATGCGTGGTGCGGACCGATTTCACTTTCTGACGGGTCAGCGCCAGGGTGCTGGGGCCGGTCTGATTACGCAAAGCCAGTTCCCAGCATTCTGCCGCCTCGACCCCGTCACACGGCCGGAACACGGTCATGTTCGGCATCGCGCGCAGGCTTGCAACATGTTCGACCGGCTGGTGGGTCGGGCCATCTTCACCGAGACCGATACTGTCATGGGTCATGACATGGATCACCCGCTCGCCCATCAGGGCGCCGAGGCGGATGGCGGCGCGGGAATAATCTGCAAAGACCAGGAAAGTGCCGGAATACGGGATCACCCCACCATGTAGCGCCATGCCATTCATTGCTGCGGCCATGGCATGCTCGCGGATGCCATAATGGACATAGCGTCCGGCCCAATTGTCGGGCCCAAGCGGCGCGGTATGGCTGGTCTTGGTATTGTTCGAGCCGGTGAGGTCGGCTGAACCGCCAATCATTTCCGGGATAGCCTCTGTCAGCGGCTCCAGCGCGGCGCCGGACCATTTGCGGGTCGCATCATCCTTGCCGCCTTCGACGACCGATTTCTTGTGAGCGTTGACAATGGCAGAGAGATCGGCCGGCAGCGCGCCAGCCATGGCGGCCTCAAACGCGGCCTTGTCGCTGGCGGTCGCCAGGCGATCCTGCCAGGCAGCATAGTCGGCGGCTGCGCGCTGACCCGCTTCGGCCCAGGCCGCTTCAATCTCGGCCGGCACTTCAAAGGGCGGGTGTGGCCAGCCAATGGCCGTCCGCACAGTAGCGACTTCTTCCTCGCCATATGGCCCGCCATGGGCCGGGCCGGTGCCGGCGCGCTTGGCGCCATACCCAATGATCGTCTTCACCGCCAGCATCACCGGTCTGTCCTGGTCCTGGGCCCAGGCAAGCGCTGCTTCGACAGCGCCGGCATCATGGCCATCGACTTTCCTGGTGACCCAGCCTGAGGCCTCAAAGCGCTGACACTGATCGGTGCTGTCCGCCATATCAGTGCCGCCATCAATGGTGACTGCATTATCATCGAACAGGACAATCAGGTTGGACAGTTTCAAATGCCCCGCCAGTGTAATCGCCTCCTGGCTGATGCCTTCCATCAGGCAGCCATCGCCAGCGATCACATAAGTCTTGTGATTGACCAGCGCATCGCCGAAACGGGCATTCAAGTGACGCTCGGCCATGGCCATGCCGACGGCTGTGGTAATGCCCTGGCCGAGTGGGCCGGTCGTGGTCTCGACGCCTTTGGTCAGGAAGTTCTCCGGATGTCCGGCAGTCGGGCGACCGAGCTGGCGGAAATTTCGGATATCGTCGCGGCTGACACTGTCATAGCCAGTCAGGTGCAGCAGCGCATAGACCAGCATCGAACCATGCCCGGCCGAGAGCACGAAGCGGTCGCGATCAGCCCAATCCGGGTCGGCCGGATTGTGCTTCATGAACTTGGTGAACAGCACTGTCGCTGCGTCTGCCATGCCGAGCGGCAAGCCGACATGACCTGACTTCGCGGCTTCGACCGCATCCATTGAAAGCGCGCGGATCGCGTTGGCCATATCCCGAGCAGAAACCGTCATTCCTCAACCCCTGTTTTGGTTAACCCGGCAATGCAGATCGGGCCGAGCCCTGTCAAGACTGCGGGGCTGCAGCTATTGAGTTTTCGGTGGAATAACTGCTAACCGGATAAGATGAGTGTGATTGAAGCAGCAGCCTCTCGTTTGGAGAAGGCAACGCGGCGGCTCGAGGGGGCGGTTGAGGGCTTGTTTGAGCGGTCCGGGGATCCCGTGCTCTTGCGCCAGGAACTGAGCGCGATGATGGATGACCGGGCTCGCCTGGCCGAACAGCTAGACGAATCGCTGGCGCGGGAGAAGGAATTGCAGGCTCTGGCTGATGAAGCGTCTGAGGCGCTCGGCACGGCGATTGCTGAAGTTCGCGCTGCGCTTGGCCGCGGGGAACGCGACTGATGGCCAAGGCGGATATCAAGATTAAAGGCCGATCCTATTCGGTCGCCTGCGCGCCAGGACAGGAAGACCGCCTGATCGCTCTGTCCCGGCAACTCGATGCGCGGATCGAGGATATTTCCAAAGCGGTGGGCAATATTGGAGATGATCGCTTGTTGCTGATTGCCGGGCTGGCGCTTCTGGATGAGCTGGATGCTGCGCATCAGGCCCAGGCCGCGGCGGCTGGGCCGGATATCGAGCGGGCCGCGCAGGCACTGAACATGGCGGCTGAGACGATCGAAACGCTCGCGGCTCGGATCGAGGAAGAAAAATGACCACGCCTGCGCTCAGCGTCCTGATCCCGTTCTACAATGAAGCGGGCAATATTCTGCCATTGCTCGAGGAAGTGCACGAGGCGCTGGCCGGGATCGCGTTTGAAGTGGTTTGCGTCAATGACTGTTCGGGCGATGCCACAGCGGCAGAGCTGTCTGAAGCGGCGACGCGCTGGCCAGACACGGTCAGTGTGTTCACCCATGTCGCGCGGGCCGGAAAATCGGCGGCCTTGTTTACCGGGCTGAAAGCGGTGCGGGGGCAATGGACGCAGCTGATCGATGGTGATGGTCAGAATGACATCAATGACACAGCGCGCTTGTGGAAGTCGCTGATCGAAGGCCAGGATACCGGCAAGCTCGGGATTATCGCTGGCAAGCGCAATAGCCGCAATGATAGCGGGTTCAAATGGTTGCAATCGCGCATCGCCAATGGGGTCCGGCGCTTCATGTTGCGCGACGATGCCACTGATACTGGCTGCGGCTGGAAACTGATCCGCACCGAAGCGTTTCGCGAACTGCCTTATTTTGCCTCTATGCACCGCTTCCTGCCAGCCTTGATCAAGCGCGCTGGATGGGATGTACGCGAAGAACTGGTGAATGATCGCGCCCGCTGGCACGGCCAGTCCAAATATGGCTTCCTGGGCCGCCTTGGCGCTGGCCTGTTTGACCTGCTCGGCATGTTCTGGCTGACCCGTCGCGGCGGCCAGGGCGTTGCTGAAGAATGGTCTGACCCAAGAGCGCGCGGATGAATCATTCGGAAATCGCAGCCCGCCTGAAAGCGGCGCGCTTGTTTCGCGTCCTGCCCCGGCGCGACCGCGATGCGCTCGTCGATGGCGCCAGCGTGATGGCCCATGAGGCCGATACAATCGTCATCTATCGCGGCGATGCGGCCGAAGGTGTGTATCTGATCCTGGAAGGCAGCGTCGCGGTCGAATCCATGTCGAGCCACGGCAAATCGATCTCGATCAGCAGCCTCAATGCCGGCGAAGTGTTCGGCGAAATGGCGGTCCTGGATGGGCGTGATCGGAGCGCCAATATCCGCACGCTGGAACCGACCAGCCTGCTGCTCATCAGCAAGGCGCGCTTCAAGGCGCTGTTGAGCGACAATCCCGATTTTGCCTATGAGGTCATCCTCGATCTCGTGCAGCGCTTGCGCCAGGCGGATGATCAAATTGAATCGATCATGTTCCTGACCCTCAAGCGCCGATTGGCGAACCTCTTGCTGGACCTGTTCCAGGCGCAGGGGCCGCGGCTCAAGATCACACAGGCTGATCTTGCCAATCGCCTCACCGCGACGCGTGAAAAGGTGAATGTGAATCTGCAAGTGCTACAAGCGGCGGGGGCGATCAAGCTCGGACGGGGACGGGTGACATTGCTCGACGCGGCCATCCTGTCGCGGATAAAATAAAAACAATGTATTTGCGTCCTGTGAATCACGATCAATGCATGAAATAATTGTATAAAAACGTGCGAATACATGGAATCGCAAGAAGTCGAGTGTTGACACTTACTTTATATTAGTATTTCAAGCTTAGATTGAAGCTGTCGCAGGCGGTTGCCTCATAACCGTACCGGACAAGCTCATGGTCCGGGTTCTTCCGCCCCTCAAACCCGGCCACCTACTTGGGATGCGCCTGTCTGGTGCATCCCATTTGGCTTTGTGCCGAAGGCGGCGCTTAGTATTCGTGCGACGCTTAGTGTTCGTGCGACGCTTACTGTTCATGCGACGTTGGCGAGCAAGCGGCTTGATGACCCGAAGCACATGCGCGTTTGTACAGGTGCGATTGTAACTCAGGTGGGACATGTGCCAGTTCATTATTGCGGGCAATTTCAGCAGCGAGATAGCAGCTTTCCGCATCGCCCTCATCGCGGCCGGCACAAATCGCGAGATAGTGACCAAAGGCGGTTGAGTAATCGCCATTCTCGGATGCTTGCTCGGCGCGAAGCCTGGTTGCATCAGCATCAAAAGAATCCGAAGCGTGACTATAAAAACCGCCTTGCTTGTCGGTGGCCTGCGGGTCCAGTTTTCCCGCCACAATATCGGCAGATTGAGCTATGGCAGGGTGGGCCAGGCAAATGCCAATCAGGCCTGCCAGGACAGGGGTGGAAATGCGCATTCGAATTGGGTCCTCTTCCCGCGGTCCCCAAGGTTGAATGATGAGCCAGTATCCGGCCGACGCAGGCTTTCTTTCTATATCAAAAAAAGAGCGCGACCATCGCAGTCGCGCTCTAATTGGATTAATTCTTCTTCAGCTTTACTTGCGCCAGACCGCGGCCATGGCCGGATCTTCTTCTTCGCCGGTATATTTGCGGGTCTCGGCCCGGCCGACCACCATGTGGTGAACCTCGTCCGGCCCGTCGGCAAGGCGCAGGGTGCGCTGGCCCGTATACAGGCCGGCAAGCGGGGTCCATTGCGAGACACCGGCCGCGCCGTGCATCTGGATGGCTTCATCGATGATGCGGCAAGCGATTTCAGGCACCATGGCTTTGACCATGGAAATCCAGACCCGGGCTTCCTTATTGCCCAGCACGTCCATCGCCTTGGCCGCTTTCAGCACCATCATGCGCGCAGCTTCGATATCGATCCGGGCACGCGAGACTTTCTCGATATTCCCGCCCAGCTTGATCAGATCACGACCAAAGGCCTGACGGGTCATGCCGCGCACAACCATCATGTCGAGGGCCCGTTCAGCCGCGCCGATCGAGCGCATGCAGTGGTGAATCCGTCCTGGCCCGAGACGCAGCTGCGAGATCTCGAAGCCGCGGCCTTCGCCGAGCAGCATATTCTCTTTCGGCACCCGAACATTGTCGAAGACGATGTGCATGTGGCCGTGCGGGGCGTCATAATCGCCAAACACTTGCATGCCGTCGAGAATCTTCACGCCCGGCGTGTCGGTTGGGACCAGGATCTGTGATTGCTGCTTGTGCGGCTCTGCATCCGGGCTGGTCTTGACCATGGTGATCATGATCTTGCAGCGCGGGTCGCCGGCGCCGGAAATGTAGAATTTCTCGCCATTGATGACCCATTCATCGCCTTCCAGCACGGCGCGGGTTGAAATGTTGCGTGCATCTGACGATGGCAGCGCCGGTTCCGTCATGGCAAAGGCCGAACGGATCTTGCCTTCGAGCAGGGGCTTCAGCCACTGTTCCTTTTGCTCTGGGGTGCCGACCCGTTCCAGCACTTCCATATTGCCGGTGTCTGGCGCCGAGCAGTTCATGGTCTCAGACGCCAGCGGGTTCTTGCCCAGCTCTGCCGCGATATAGGCATAATCCAGATTCTTCAGACCTTCGCCGGTTTCAGCATCTGGCAGGAAGAAATTCCACAAGCCTTGTTTCTTGGCTTCGTCCTTGGCCTCTTCCAGCACTTCCAGCTGGCCCGGGGCATAAGACCAGATGTCGGTTTTGTCTTTGTCGAATTCGTGGAACTTGACCGACATCGGGTCGACGACCTCGGCCACAAACTTCTTCACATGCTCATAGAGCGGACGTGCGTCGTCCGACATTCTCAGGTCGAACAGGTCGTCATTCAATTCGCTGCTGCCAGCCTCGGTATAAGCCATAGCGCTTTTCCTTGTTTTCATAGATGTTCTGCCAGTAGCGTATGACGCGCACGTAAACTTGTAAAACCGTCCCGCGGGGTAAGGCGCGGCGAACTGAGACCAACGGTCACTCCGGGAAAGTCCTAGGGCGAATTGTCAGCCAGGGAGACTCAGCCCACCAGAGCGCGCATGAGTGCCATCGCGGCTATGATCATCCTCGCGACCACGCTGGTGACGTCGTTCATTTCCGGCATTTTCGGCATGGCGGGCGGGATCATTCTGATGGCTGTGCTGGTAGCGCTGGTCAGCGTTGCCATGGCGATGATCATTCATGGTGCCATCCAGATGTTTGCCAATGGTTTTCGCGCCTTCCTGCTGCGCGATCATGTCGATTGGCGGGTGTTCAGCCTGTATTGCATTGGCGCTGGCGCCGGGGTGTCGGCGCTGTTCTTCGTCAGCTGGACACCGGACAAGAGAGCGCTTTACCTGCTGCTCGGCCTGACCCCGATGCTGGTCTGGTTGCCTAAGGAACGCCTGCACCTCGACATCAAGCGCCGTGAGCACGCTGTCTTTGCCGGGTTCCTCGTTCAGGGCCTGAACACGCTGGCCGGCGTCGCCGGGCCATTGGTCGACCTGTTCTTTGTGCAAACAGACATGACGCGTCAGCAAATCGTGGCGACCAAATCGGTGACACAGGCGCTCTCTCACTTGATCAAGATCGGCTTCTGGAGCGTGCCGGTGGTGACTGCTGCAGGCTGGAGCGCGATGCCGCCCTGGTGGCTGATCGCAGCGGCGATACCGCTTTCCATGCTTGGTACGACGCTTGGCAAACGCGTGCTGGAACGGATGAATGATCACGGCTTTCGCAAATGGATCAAGGGCCTGGTCACGGCGATTGGCGTGGTCCTGCTGATGCGGGCAGCCGGGCTGTATTAGAGCGAACTGAGCGATAATGCTCCGTCTTCCTGACGAAAGTCAGGACCCATGGCGGTCGAGGCTGCGCGTCACCGCTTCAGCCAGCCGCCTTGACTGCCAGCTTGCATTGGCAGGGCGGCGGTGCTTGTGCCGGTCTCAGTCTGGCAGCGAGGCGCCGATTGTGGCCAGCGTGGATTCGCGTAACAGGCGCTTATTGCCAGTCAAAGAAGGGCTGCTGAGCGGTTTGAGCGCTTCGGCCTGGGCCTTGGCTGTCGCCATCAGATCGCCGGCCTCGACGACCTGGTCGAGATAACCGACTTTGACCGCCATTTCCGGATCGAACAATTCGCCGAACACCATCGACCGGGTCTTGTATTCGTCCGCGACCCGGGCCTTGACCAGCTCTGACGCGAAGATCGGCAACACCATGTTGATCTGGGTTTCATTAGCGCCGATCTTGAATGCGCCAGCGGTGCCGATGCGGACATCACTGGCGAGCAGAATGAACGATCCCATGGCCACGCCATGACCATTGCAGGCTGCGATTACCGGCATCGGGAAGCCATACAGACGATGGGCCAGCTTGCCGCCGCCATCGACCAGGGCTTTCACTTCTGCGCCTGGCAGGCTCATCATCAGTTTCAGATCGAAGCCGCCGGAAAAGCGGCCTTCGCGGCCCGTGATGATCAGCACCTTGGCTTCTTTCTCGGCCTGATCAAGGCAGGCATTTAGGGCGTCCAGCATTGGCGGGTTGATGGCGTTCGCCTTACCGTCATCCATTGTGATAGTGGCGATTTCATCCTTGATTTCGATCGTCGCGGGAGCGCTCATCTCGGTCCTCCGTCAAGTGGTTTTGGTCTGCATAGGAGGCCTGTCCCGGCGAGACGCAAGCCTCACTCTACGTCAGCCGCTGCAAGTCTCAAACGGGTGTTGTCTATTTTCGCCTGTGCTTGAAGAATGTCGACAACAAGGTGCCAGCGGCTCTCGCATTATCCTGGTCCTGTTCGATTTTGGTGTGCCAATGGCACGTCGGCTGCTCAAAGAATTTCGGCCCGTGCAGGATCGCCCCGCCTTTCGGATCATCAGCGGCAAAGATCAGCTTTTCGATGCGCGCAAAACTGATCGCCCCGGCGCACATGGCGCAAGGCTCAAGCGTCACATACAGATGCAGGCCCGGCAGGCGGTAATTGCCGAGCTTCTGCGCCGCCGCGCGCAAGGCGACAATCTCTGCATGGGCGGTCGGGTCGTGATTCGCGATCGGTTGGTTGTGACCTTCCGCGACAATCTCCCCGCTCACAGGATCGACAATCACCGCCCCGACCGGCACTTCGCCCATCGCTGCGGCTTGCTCAGCCAGGACCAGCGCGCGTTGCATCGGGGACGCCGAACGGGGCGGCTTGTCGGGCTGCGGGGAGGCCTGCGTGTTTGTCATCCCTTCCCCATCGCGCTGTCGCGGCCTAAAGGCAAGCCATGCGGATCGTTGCAGGACAGTTCAAGGGCCGCCCGATTGCGGCGCCGAAGACCGATGCCACCCGTCCGACCTCGGACCGGGCGCGCGAGAGCTTGTTCAACCGGATCGCGCATGCGGCCTGGGCGCCGGCGCTTGACGGCGCCCGCGTCATCGACCTGTTCGCCGGATCAGGGGCGCTCGGTCTGGAAGCGCTGTCACGCGGGGCGGCGTCTTGTCTATTTGTTGAAAATGCACATGCGGCCTGCAGCGTCATTCGCAAGAATGTGGATGCGCTGGGGCTCGCCAGCATTGCCCGCCTGCATCGGCGCAGCGCGGTGGAGCTGGGGCCGCGCCCGGACTCTGTCTCTGCGCCGTGTGATCTCGCTTTCCTCGATCCGCCTTATCACAAGAGCCTGGTGGCGCCGTGCCTGGCTGCGCTGGTGGCAGGCGACTGGTTGGCGGATGACGCGCTGATCGTGGTTGAGACTGCGGTGGATGAAACGCCAGTGTTTGACGGGTTCGAACTTGTTTCCGAGCGCAAGAGCGGCGCCGCCCGGTTCTGGTTCCTGATCCAGGCCTAGTCCTGGAGGAATTCGCGGTGCAGATCGACGTTGGAGTGACCGGTGCCGATCTGATGGCCGCTTGAAGCCAGCCACCCCTCGGCCTCGGCCCGGCCCTTGTCGCGGAGCTCGGTCAGAAAGGTCCAGCTGGTATCATACTTGGTCGGCAGCGCCAGATCGCTCAGCACCTGGCCGCCGTGCAAGGCATGAATGGTCAGGCGGCGATACGTTTTCATCATTGGCTCTTTCAGCATGCCGTCATCCAGCAGCTTCTGCACGAAGGCGATGGCTCGCAGCTCGCCAATCAGGGAGGCGTTGAAACTGATCTCGTTCAGCCGGTCCATGATTTGCGGCACTTGCCGCGGCACGCCTTTGCGCGCGATCGGGTTGAGCAGCACCAGCAGGACATCGCGCGGGGCCTTGGCATAGATCAGGGGAAACAGGCTCGGATTACCCATATAGCCGCCATCCCAATAAGCATTGCCTTCAATCTCCACGGCGCGGAAGATTTGCGGCAGGCAAGCCGAGGCGAGCACGGCATCGCGGGTCACCTCGTCACCGGAAAAGACTTTTACCCGCCCGGATTCGACATTCGTGGCCGACAGGAACAGGTCAATCGGCGAGTTGCGGGCAGCTTCAAAATCCACGGTTTCGTCCAGCGCATCGCGCAAGGCATTGAAGTCGAACGGGTTGAACTCGTACGGACTGGCAATACTGGTCAATGCCAATCCCATCTGGATCGGTGAGAACGGCATCGCTGTCAGCGGCGACTGGGTCCAGGACAGGGCGGTGAAGGGCGCCCCTTTGGCCGAGATTGTGCGCCACAGCTTTTCCAGGTTCGCTTTCGCGCCCTCGGCCCCGTCGCGCGCATATCCGGCAGCAAAGGCGGCGGCATTGGCGGCGCCGGCAGAAGTGGCTGTGATCGCCTTGATTGTCAGGCCAGGCTCATCGACCAACCGTTCCAGCACGCCCCAGGTAAAGGCGCCATGCGCGCCGCCGCCCTGAAGGGCGAGGCTGATCGAACGGGATTTGCGTTTCGGCATGGCAGGCACTCTTAGTTGGGCGGACGCTTTGGCACAGATTTTTTGCGTGGTCTTCCCGGCAAAGTGTGCAATCTGCCTGCCATGACATCGAATCCGGCGCCTGTTGATGATTTACGCCCCGTCCCGGCGGTTGGCGTGGTCTGCCTGCGCGGCGAGGAAGTCTTGCTGATCCGGCGCGGCACCCCGCCCAAGCGCGGCGAATGGTCGATCCCGGGCGGGCGGATCGAGCCAGGGGAGCCAGCCCGGATGGCGGCATTGCGGGAACTGACCGAAGAAACCAGCGTCGAGGCCGAGCTTGTCGGGCTTGTCGATGTCGTCGATGCGGTGTTTCACAATCGCGCTGGCGACCTGATCACGCGTCATTATGTGCTGGTCGATTTTGTCGCCCGGTGGCGGGCCGGCGTGCCTGTCGCCGGGGATGATGCGGCAGAGGCACGGTTTTTTCACCAATCTGAACTAGGCTCGATCGAATTGTGGAGTGAAACCCGGCGGATCATCCAGAAAGGGTTCGAGCTCCTGCGTGAGTAAAAGGACCGGACATGCGTTTCGGAGCATGGTTTCAGACACAAAGCCCCTTGCGCGGGCAGGCGCCTGCCGAAGGCGAGGACGCGGCGGCTGATCCGATTGAGGCGATCACTGAAACTGCTGCCGAAGCGACTGAAGCTGCGACCGAGTTTCTGGGCTGGATTGGCTCTGGTGAACTGGAAGCGCTGATCGCGCTGGGTCTGGTTATCACACTCACCCTGGTGCAATGGCTTGCGCGGTGGGCTGTGCTCAAGGGCATTGTTCAGCTCCCCAAACATGATGATTATTCCATCGCGGATCTGTTCTATCGCGTCGTCCAGCGCTTCCACACCTATTTCATGATCATGATCGCCTTTGTGATCACGGATGCCATGCTCAGCCTGCCGAATGCGGTTTCGGTGATTGTGAAAATCTTCTTCGTGCTTGGCGCGATCCTACAGATTGCCGAATGGGTGCAGGAATTTGCGGTCGGTTTCATTCGCCGCAATGTCGCCCGCTCCAGCGGCGATGCACGAGCGCTGGCCTCGGCTTTCAATATCATCAAATGGTTTATCAGCGTCGCAGTCTGGTCAGTGGCATTGCTGCTCATTCTCGACAATGTCGGCGCCGATGTCACCGCCCTGCTTGCCGGTCTCGGTATTGGTGGTATCGCCATCGGTATTGCTGCCCAAGGCGTGTTTCGGGACCTGTTCTCGTCGCTGTCCATCGTTATCGACAAGCCGTTTCAGGTTGGCGACACAGTGCGCTATGGCGAGAGCTGGGGGATTATCGAGGATATCGGCCTGAAAACCACGCGGGTGCGCGCCAAGACCGGCGAGCAGATGATCATCTCCAACACCAATCTGCTGGACTATGAGATCCACAACATGCAGCGCATGTCGCGGCGCCGCATCGAAACCGTGTTCGGGGTAATCTATCAGACCGATCCGAACCTGGCCGATACGGTGCCGGAGATTGTCGCCAAGATCGTCAAGGACGTCCCGGCCGTTGATTTCGATTATTGCGGCATGTCGGCCTTTGGCCCGAGTTCGCTCGATTATACCCTGGTCTTCTATTCGCTGCAGCCGGACTTTAACCGCTCCATGGCGGCCCAGTCGCGGGTCTTGCTGGCTTTGTTCAGAGGCTTGCAGGAGCACGGGCTCGAATTCGCCTATCCGACGCAAACTCTGTTCATTGGAGGGATGCCAGAACAGGCGCGGACCTAGGCTCTATTCGACCGTCCAGCCACGCGGCGTTTTCTTCGCTTCCAGCGTGATCGTGCCATTGTCGGCCGTTTCTTCATAGCGCGTCTGCGGCGCATCTTCTCTCGACCCGGACAAGCGCAGGATGATGGCGACCGCAGCGAGCGCCAATCCGGCCACAGCTGTGGCAACCGCAATCATCCCGGCCATGAAGATGATCGCAACCGCGAGTACGCCTTTGGCCATAAGATTCCCGGCCCGGCGCAACAGCGCGAGCAGATTGTGAGGGAAGCCATATGGCGCTGTGTGTGTCGCAGTCATAATATCCTCTTAACACTTAGATGGCTTGCAAGCTAGATGCCGTCAACGCCAACTACGTGACCATTCTTCAATTTACTGCGATCAGACCGCGTTCGGCGCGGATCCGGGCATAGGCACTGGTAATCGTTGCAGCCTTCTCATGTGCCGCATGTTCGAACTCGGGCGGGGCGCCGTTCTGGATCATCCGATCCGGGTGATTATCGGCCATCAGGCGGCGATAGACTTTGCGGATTTCGTCAAAGTCCGCGTCATGCGCGACGCCGAGAATATGATACGGATCATCACGATCCGCGCCCATATGACTGGCCTTGATGCGGCGGAAAGTGGCTTCGGAAAAGCCGAACGCTTCTGCCACGGTGCGCAAATAGGACAATTCATCCTCGGTGACGACACCGTCTGCGGTGGCAATCATGAACAGGCCATCGAGCACGCCTTCCAGCAGGCAAGGCCGGGCCGCGTATTTGCGGCCAATCTTGCGGGCATAGGATTCATAGCCATTGACCGTCTGCTGGGCCAGGTTGAACACCCGGCGCACCGCAGCGGCGTCCTCGGGCGCGGTCTGGAAGACGCGAGAGAAGACCATGATCTCGTCATCTGTGACCCGGCCATCGGCCTTTGCCATCTTGGCCCCGAGCCCGACCACGGCAGCGGTGAAGCCGACATCATTCGGGTCTGGCGCGCACTCGAGATCGGCCGGGAGCGGTTCGTCCTCCACCTCCACGTCGAACAAGCGCTTTCCGCTCTCGATCAATCGTTGCCACATCGACATGCGCACACCTATAGCGCGTAACTATGAAGCCTGTCAGGTGGTAATGCTGACAGGTGTGTTTAGTGGCGTCTGCGGGTAAACATTAAAAACGTGTCACGAACCAAACCATAATATATTGCACTCCGTATAGGAAACCGACGCCGATATGGTTCGGGTCATGTTCTCAAGACGGAGATTCCTCCATGAAATTCGCTACACTCCTGGTTTCTGCCAGCTTATTCGCCGCCCCTGCCTTTGCTGAGCCGTGCGCGACCACACCGCGCGCTCATGCCGTGAATGTCAGTTATGCCACCGCTTTTGCAGGCGAGGGCTACCACCAGGCCAAGCCGGATATTGTTGAAACCGCTGCCGCGGCCGGTTCATTCTCGACTCTGCTGGCCGCGGCTGAGGCGGCTGGCCTGGTCGAGGCGCTGAAAGGGGACGGCCCGTTGACGGTATTTGCGCCCACTGATGAGGCTTTCGCTGCATTGCCAGACGGGACGGTGGAGACGCTATTGCAGCCAGAGAACAAGGCCGCCCTGGCCGGTATTCTGAAACTGCACGTCATCGCTGGCGCGAAAGTCAAATCGGCAGACCTGGCCGGTCAGCAAATCACAGCGGCAACACTGAATGGGGATGTGTCAGTGGATGGCCGCGATGGGGTTGTTGTCACGGCGCCCGGGTCCACAGCGACCGTGATTGCAGCCGATCTCAGCGCCGCAAATGGTGTCATCCACGTGATCGATACGGTCCTGCTGCCAGCTGGCTAGAGGCCGCCCGCGCCTTGCTGGAAGGCCGTGCGTTCCCCCCGCAAGACGGCGTCCTGCAAGGTCCCGCCAGCGCTTTTGCTGGCGGGGCTTTTGCCGGTGATGCCCTACTCGGACTTTTCAGCCTTCAGGGCCGCGATATCCTGCTTGAGTTCGGTCAACATATCGATGATCTGATCGCGTTCCTTGTCGGCGGACTCGAACTCTTCATCCATTTCTTCTTCAATCTCCTCGAGATGCTCATCCGTCGCGGCCCGCTGCTCTTCGGCGAGCGCATCGACGATCAGCGCGATGAACAAATTGAGGACGGCAAAGCTGGCGACGAAAATGAAGATCAGAAAGAAAAGCGGCGCATAAGGGTGTCCGTCATCCACCACTTTCTGGACCACTTCGAAGCGCCAGCCATCCATGGTCATGACCTGGAACAGCGAATAGGCAGAGCTGGGCAGGTCGCCGAACAGTTCAAGCACTTCCGGATTGTCGGTGTTGCCATACATATTCGTCGCCATCACCGCACCGACATAGGTCAGCAAGGCCAGCACAGCGAGAATCGCGCCCATGCCTGGCAGGGCATTTAGCAGGGCTTCCGTGATCCGCCGCATCATCGGCACGATATGTAACAGGCGCAGCACCCGCAGGACGCGCAAGGCGCGCAGGACCGAAAAGGCCGCCCCGCCCGGCACAAGCGAGATCCCGACCACGAGGAAGTCGAACCAGTTCCAGCCTGAGCGGAAGAAATTCAGGCGATACACAAACAGTTTCAAACCGATCTCGAACGCAAACACGAAGGTCACCGCCTGATCGAACCAGCTGAGCGACCGAACCAGATCGCTCGGCAATTCTCGTTCATAGGTCAGAACGCCGAGAATGAGCGCATTCAGAATAATCAGCGTGGTGATGAAATTGCGAAAGAGACTGCCTTCGATCGCCTGTTCCAGCGGCGAATGACTGGTCTCGAGATCGAGTGTGCCCTGTTTCATGCGTCCGTCCCTGTCCTCTCCCGCGTGCGATTCGTCCCTCGCGGTTTTAGCGCGCTGTGGAGCAGGATCAATTGTCTGAAAGGCAAATGCGCACGCCGGTGAATTCAAAGGCGCGATCATCTGTGTCCAGACCAAGAGTGCGGGCGCGCGAGAGACAGCCTTCAACGTCTGAATGCAAGAGATGATAATCCGACAGGAAGTCGCGATCGCCTGGCTTGAACGAGATGATGTGTTCACCGAGTTCGAGGTCATAGACGCCGTGCCCGACCGATTGTGACGGCACGCGCAGAACTCGGCCCCAGCGTTCACTCAAGACTTGCGGGTCCCGGGCACTCACCTCCAGCCTTGTCAGCGCGCCAGGACGACTATTGTCGCGCCAGCCCGGACCGCCCCACAGCCAGGACCCTTCCGGATGGGCTTCATCGACCGAAACAATCGCCGCGCCGATATCGGCCGGATGCAAATGACTGGCGCAGATGTCAGAGCGATCAATGTTCCAGACGCGGCGAATGTGCAGGTCATCGGCGCGGCGCCGGACGCCAGCAAGATCATCGGTCTGGAAAATGGCCATATAGCCGCCAATCCCGCCAGTACGCTCGATGAAGCGGCCGGCGGCGGTGTTGTCTTGGGTCGGCACGACGACTTCCAGGAACTGGTCGCCGAGCGCGAACACACCATTGGTAAGCCCGAACTCGCCCACCCCCGGGTCGACAAATCCTTCGCCCAGATCCAGCACCTGTTTCAGGGTCTGAATGTCCGTGGCGTCATTGGACGCGAAAACGAGTTGTCGAATACGAGGTAAAGTCATGATCAATCCGCCGAAGTTGTGGTGTCGCTGACGATTTTCCAGTCGCCATCAATGTGTTTGAGGACGAGGGTGAACAGGCCCCATGGCTGATCGTTTTCGCGGCTCAGCGTCCATTGGCCGTGAACAATGGCGGCGTCATCACTCAGCTGGTCGACCTCCAGCTTGTCGAAGCTCAGCGTGCCCATCAAGGCGCGGTTCGAGTAGCGCTGGTGATAGCGGTCGCGGGTCTCCTGCCAGCCCGTGGTCACAGTCCCGCCTGAGGCAAAGCGAAGCTCAGATGACGGCCAGTAGCCTTGCATGAAGCCATCAATGTCGCCGCTATTCCAGGCCCTTTGCTGGCGTTCGAGCACGGCCCGGATCGCGTCTTCCTGGCTATATTCGGAGCCCAGCAATTGGTGATCATTGATATTCAGATTAACGGCGCAGCCGGGAAGCAGGCAAGCCATTGCGCCGGCAATCAGGAAAAGTCGATACTGCATGAGAGCGCGCTCCAGGGCTGTTCGTCGCAGTGGAAATCATTTACCCGGATGGACATCTTGGCAAGGGTGCACATATACCCGCCAAGGGAATGGGAGCAAAAACAAGCCGATGATGATATCCTTGCTGATCCTGGGCGGTTTCGTGCTGCTCTTTGCCGGGGGTGAAGCCCTGGTGCGTGGATCTGTTGGTGTCGCCCGCAAGGCCGGCATGTCCGAACTGGTGATTGGCCTGACCCTGGTCGGCTTTGGCACCAGCCTGCCGGAGCTTGTGACCAGCCTCGAAGCGCTGAGTGAAGGCGCGGTCGGAATCTCGATTGGCAATGTCATCGGCTCGAACGTCGCTAATATCATGCTGGTGATCGGCGCGGCTGCATTCGTGCGCGCCATCACCACCGATCCCAAATCGCTGATGCGCGATGGCGCCTTCATGGTGGCGGTGACTATCGTCTTTGCCATCATTGTCTGGATGGACGCATTTACGCGCCTGACCGGAATCCTGTTCACCGCCTTGCTGGTTGTCTATCTCGTGGTCTCGATCATTCTCGACCGGCAGGCCAATAGCGCTGCTGGCGGGATGCATCAGAGCGAGGCCGAAGAGTTCGACCATGATGATCCGATCTGGCTGTCGCTGCTGATGACCTTGGGCGGCATTGTCGGGGTGATTTTCGGCGCCAAATTTCTGGTCGAAGGTGGCTCGGATGCCGCGCGCCTGTTTGGCGTGTCGGAAACCGTGATCGGGATCTCGATCGTTGCCATTGGCACCAGCCTGCCGGAATTGGTGACCTCGATCATGGCGGCGCGCAAAGGCAAGGCCGACGTGGCGCTGGGCAATGTGCTCGGCTCTAATGTGTTCAACATTCTCGGCATTCTCGGCATTTCCGCGATTGTCTATCCATTCACGCTGATCGAACCAAATGCAGCCGTGGTGCCGCTGGAAGTGGCCGCGATGCAGTTCGGACAGGCTGCCAGCATGGTCACCTGGACCGATATGGGCGCGATCTTCCTGTCTGTGATCCTGCTCTTCGTGTTCGCTTTTACCGGCCGCAAGGTGGCGCGCTGGGAAGGCGGTATCCTGCTAACCGCCTATTTCCTCTATATGGGCTTGCGCTTCGACCTGATCCCGACCTTTGGTGGCTGATATGGCAGAAAACGACATCTATTCCGGCCTTGGCCAATTGGGGCAGCAAAGCGAGATGCCCACTTCGCCAGATCAAGCCCGACTGGAACGGGTGCCAAACCCGCATCCCGATACACTTTATCTCACCCGGTTTGTCTGCCCGGAATTTACCTCGCTCTGCCCTGTGACCGGCCAGCCTGATTTTGCCCATCTGGTCATCGATTATGCGCCCGCAGACTGGCTGGTCGAAAGCAAGAGCCTGAAACTGTTCCTGACCAGTTTCCGCAATCATGGCAGTTTCCATGAGGACTGCACCCTGAAAGTCGGCAAGGAGATTGCCGACCTGCTCGATCCGCGCTGGCTCCGGATCAGTGGCTACTGGTATCCGCGCGGCGGCATTCCGATTGATGTGTTCTGGCAGACCGGCGATGTACCAGACGGCCTATATGTGCCCGATACCGGCGTCGCCACTTATCGCGGACGCGGCTAGAGCGCTGTTTCCGTTGGCCTTACTCAGCTTCAGTTCAGATTGATCTGGTACAGCCATGCTATGAAATGGCTGCTTTGTCTGATCCTCTGCCTGATGCTCGGCTGGGACGCTGCGTCGGCGCAGCGCTTTGGCTGCGAGAAATCCGAAGCGGCCTGTATCCTTGATGCGGCTTGGAGCGGTGCCCTCAACCTGCCGGAAGACAAGCTTGATCGCCTCACCCCGGCCTTTCTCGAATTGGCCCGCGACTCTGGCGAAGCGGATCTGATCCGGCATTGGGAAAACCGGCTGGACGCGCGCGCGCCAGTGCCGCGATCTTATCCCGATTTTGGCTGGCAAAAGGCCGAACCGCTGCTGCGCGAAGGCGGCCCTGCACGCCTGATCCAGGTCGCCAAGGACCGGGATGAGCCGCTGAATTTCGGCCGCGCGGATGCATTGCTTTCGGCGGGCAAGCGCTTGCGCGATGAAGATCCGGCCGGTGCTGCGGCGCTGAACCAGGCACTACTGGAGCTGACCCGCGCAGCCTCGGCGTTTGAAAAGCCGAACCTCGCTCATGCCGCTGCAGAACTCGCCATGGCCCGCTGTGACCAGCAGCTTTTCGAGCGTGCTTTGCTGCATACCGATGCGCCCGGTAATCTGCGTTATGCCATCTGGCGCGCCCGGATTGATGGCAATGTGCTGTCCTTGCTGGATCGGATCCGTGCGATCGACAGTGACCAGGATACCAGAGAGGTGCGGCGGGTTCTGGAGGGCTATCGCGCGATTCAGGAGTTTGGCTATTGCAATGCGCGGATTGACCCGATTGGCGGCTAACCGAATTACGCTATACCTATACCATGATCGATCCCAACGAAGATCCTCCGGAAGCCATTGCTGGCAGCGCCGAGATTGGCGCCCTTGCACACCTTTACCGGGCTGAAGTCTATCGTTCGACCATCTGGCGCCAGCGCCTCGACATGACGACGAACTGGGCCGTGGTCTCGACCGGGATCGCGTTTTCGGTCAGTTTCGCGAATGAGGGCGCGTCGCCCTTGCCGATTGTTCTGGTCGGCCTGCTCTCGGCCATGTTCCTGGTCCTCGAAGCGCGGCGTTATCGGTATTTCTATGTCTGGAAGTTTCGGGCGCGGATGATCGAGATCACCAATTATGTGCCGATCCTGCGCGGGCAGGGGGCTCAGATCGCGATGGACAAGGGCACCGCCTTGTCCGACGATTATATGCGTCCGCGCCACCGGATCTCAAGCATGCGGGCCATCGGTCGGCGCTTGCGCCGCAATTATGGCTGGCTGTTCGCGATCCAGGCAGCGGCCTATTATGCCAAGATCGGCATGCATCCGAGCGATGTCAGCTCGGTCGAGGAGTTTCTCTATCGCGCGCATGTTGGCCCTATTCCCGGCTGGTTCGCGCTGCTCTCAGGCATCGCCTTCCATCTCGGCTGGATGGCATTTGCCTATTATACCTGGCGTCTGGAAAAGGCCGACAAGCGGATTACCGCGGATTATCTCGATCCTGAACTGGCCTCAGGCGTTGCTGCAGACAACAAGTAGGCCGGGCGCTCAGCGCGCTGTGGCATCGTCAGGCCCGCCAACATTTCCGCCATCACACTGATAGCCGAGATATCTGTCCGCATTGGTTGCGCTATTGGACGAGAAGCCATGGAAAACCTTGCACGTGCCGTTGCCATCCAGAACCGCTTGAACATGTGCACAGCTCATCACCGTGCTGTTGATGCCGCTCACGCTCGGGATAAGCTGGATGTCTTCAAAATCCTTTTTCGCCTTCTTCTCGATATTCATCGTGCTGCTGGCCCCGGCCACGATGGTCAGCTTGTTGCCAGCCTTGTCCTTGTTGGCTTTGCGCGCTTTGACCGTGATGGTTTGGGCGGATGAGGTTTGACTTAGGTTAGAACTGCCATCCGAGGCGCCGCTATCGCCGGTCTTGTTCTTGAACTCGATATTGCAATTGCCGTCATTGAGCCAGCATTTGGTCTGGGTGATGTCGCAGGCGGCAAAGGCGGCAAAGGCGGCAGGGGCCATAGCAATGCCGATGATGGCGATAAGGACGCTGCAGGCGGCGGTGCGATCAATCATTCTGGGCTCCGGTCTCTGGGGGCGCTAATCGCTCTTGGGCGGGCCGCCGACTTCGCCGCCATCGCACTGATACCCCAATCGATAACCCGGCAGCCCGCTCTTGCTCGGATCGTAGCCGTTGAACACTTTGCAGGTGCCATTGCCGTTCAATACAGCCTGGACATGCGCGCAGCTCATATTCGTATCAGCGACGGTGTCGGACGCGGTTTTTGACGAAATCCGAATATTGTCAAAATCCTTCTTGGCTTTCTTTTCGATATTCATCGTCGAGCTGGCCCCGGCAGAGATGGTCAACTTGTTGCCAGCCTTTTCGCCGTTTGCCTTGCGGGCTTTGACTTGAATGGTTTGTGCCAGCGATGCCTGTTCAAGGCCCGTCCCGCCGGACGATCCGCCGCCCTCGCCGGTTTTGTTCTTGAACTGAATGTTACAGTTGCCGTCATTGATCCAGCATTTGGTCTGGGTGATGTCACAGGCCGCAAACGAAGTGGGGGATATAGCCGCACCCGCCAGCGCGAAAGAGAGAATGGCCGAAAGACGGATCATGAGGGGGCTCCTGAAAGGGAAGGTGGGCAAGGCGAGGATCAGTCAGCGCAATCGGTCGAATTGCCTTTGATCGTGGTATCTGGCGTGTAGTATTGATTCTTGTCCGAGACATTGGTGCAGCGATTATCGTTGAGTGTGGTGCCCCACATTTCCAGCCACCAGATCGCATTGCTGGTCTCGTCGTAAATGTGCTTGCGGTCTTTTTTGCAATTCTTGTTTTCGCCGGACTCGATCTTGGCGATGATCCAGACTTCCGAGCCGCTCGGCACCCGGCCATCTTTCTTCAGATCATAACACCAGGCTTCGCCTTTGCCGA
The DNA here is from genome assembly GCA_965212615.1 of Henriciella sp. GTDB lineage: Bacteria > Pseudomonadota > Alphaproteobacteria > Caulobacterales > Hyphomonadaceae > Henriciella. Next base: position 2,190,679 of record OZ243114.1, on the reverse strand, counting down.
TCTTGGCGCCCATTTTCTTTGAATAGGTTTCGCCGTCAGGCGTTTTCCAGTGCAGCATGATCGGATCGACATTGTACCAGCCGCCATCAAACAGCGTGATGTAGCGCAGCTTCATGTCTTCGGCGAAGCTGGCAGGGGCGATGATTGCCGCAGCCAATGCGGCGAGTCCGAGCGATCGAAAGATGCGCATCGTGAGACCTCCTATGACCAGCCCCGAGTCAAGCAACAGAGCCGGTTTGCCACCACTGTCAGATCTGCCAGATCAGATGACTCAATTGGCTTGCCCTTCGCCCGCCCTTCCTGTATGTCCGCGCTTTCGAGATTTCAGGGCCGGTCAGTAATCGTCCCGCAACAGACTCAAAGAGGCACCCGCGATGAAAGCCGAAGGCCATCCAGACTATCACTTCATCACCGTCGTCATGACCGATGGTACCGAATATCAAACCCGTTCGACCTGGGGCAAGGAAGGCGACAAGCTCGTCCTCGACATTGATTCCAGCTCGCACCCGGCCTGGACCGGCGATCGCAATGCGAACCTGGATCGCGGCGGCCGCGTCTCGCGCTTCAAGGACAAGTTCAAGGGCTTCGTCTAGGCCCGGCGCCGAGAGGCGAGATCGGAATTTGCAAAAACCCGCGCCGCAAGGCGCGGTTTTTTTGTTTGCGGCGACGCAGCTGACGCCAGCCCTGGCACACGCGGCTAGCTGGATTGAATTTGGTAATTCATCAAGGCGCGTACCGGGTCGACCAGGATAGCGTATTCGCGCTCAATGTCGGCATGTACCGAGTCCGGGTCGAACCGTACGTCCTGGCTCCGGTGTTTGGCTTGGACGCCGCAGGCGATGCGTTGGCTGGGCGCTTCGATGAGGGCGCAAACAGCGTCGCTGAGGGCCGCAGCATCTGCCACCTCGCACAGCCGCCCGACTTTGTCATCGACGAGTTCTTCGACCCCGCCGCAGCGTGTTGCAATCACTGGCCTGCCGGCGCGAAACGCCTCAACGATCGAAATCGGGAATGCCTCCCAGCGCGAAGTCAGCAAGAACAGGTCGCAGGCCTGCAGATGCTCTGCAACCGTGTCGATGCGGCCGGTGAAAATGAAGTTGCCGGACACACCGGCTTGCGCGGCCCAGTCTGAGACCTGGTCCATCAGGACGCCATCGCCGGCGACCACAAAACAGGCCTTTGGGTGCTTTGCGACCACGCGCGCGGCGACGTCAATCATGATGTCGATGCCTTTTTGCGGCGACAGCCGGGAGGCGCTGAAAATCATCACGCTGTCTGGATCGCGCACATATTTGCTGCGCACGGCGCGCACGCGCTCGGCATCGCCGTCAAGCATTGGCGGGATGCCTAATCCAAAGACGCGGGCCTTTTTCGGATTCAGGCCATGACGGATCAGATTCTTGAGGCAGGTTTTGCTCGGGCTGGCGACCAGGTCGGCGCAGCGTTGGCCGGTCCGGGCAGCGCTGGGCAGGCGTGACGGGGTTGACCCGTGAAAGGTCATGATGGTTTTGACCTGGGTGCCAAAGGTTGCCAGGCGCGCGACCAGGGCAGGCGCGGTTTCATGCGCGTGAATAAGTTCGATCTTGTGTCGCCGCAAAAAGGTTCGCAACTTGAAGCTGGCCTGTATCAGCGCGTGCACCCTGGCCAGGATCGATGACGGCCCGGTCGTTTCCGATATCTTGTGCATGTCGAGCGCCAGGAAGCTGGGATCGATATCGTCCAATCCGCTATTGGCAGCTTCACCCGCGAACCAGACCTTGTGACCCTTGCTGCCCAGATATGTCGACAAGTCCATGACATGGGTCTGGATACCGCCACCTTTTTTGAAATTGGTGCAAAATTGCAGGACCTTCAAGGCTGCCGGGTTTGACTCGCCGGGCCTCTGCGAACCGCGTTCAATCGACATGAAACAACGTCCCCCAACGCAATGAAAGTGAGCCCCTGCGAATGCAAGTGACTTTCAATCATGTTTGAAAATGATTATCAATAACAAAATTCACGAGGTGGCCTTGTCGTTATTCTAATCCTGATCCGGTGGGCGATTTTGACCGGCAGCTTGCCTGGGGCTTAAGCGCGGCTCTTTCTGGGCTCACACCCGTTCCGACACTTAATCCCCCACCCTCTCCGCCAACGCTCCCCACGGGCTTCTCCGCAGGGCCCAGCACGTGGCCTCGCCGCAATGACCGGGAGCGGCACCATCCCAAGCTGGGCAAAGCGGGCTTGGAATTGCTGTTTCAATCCCCCTCAATCCCCCCTCAATCCCCCCCCCAATCCCCACCCCTCAAACCTCGCCTATACTCCTCCCCATCTCCGCTGCATCAGAGGCTAGTCCGGAACGGCTGGATTGGGCGGGGAGCGGTGGCCGCGTGGCTTGGCCTGTGGGAGCTGTACCCCAGGCTCGGTAGCGCGTCGGGTCGCACAATAAATCCTGGTCTCCACGGGCCAGGCTACGAAAGGGTAATAAGAGCAGAATGGCCCCGGCGGCGCCTGATCCAGGTGATCAGGGCCTAACATATGAAAACATGCCACCCGCAGGCGCGCTTGGGTGCAAGCGCTATTAAAGCCGTCTCGAGAGAGCGGCAGTTCGTTTCGCGTTTGAACCCAGCGCGCCTAGCCTCTTATCCCTCAAGCGGAGACGCTGTGAGCGGTTTCTGCATGCCCACTGTTCCGTCGACACCGTCCGCAATACCGCTCTGAAACACTCTCGACCACAAATGTAATCATTCCCCGTTGACTTATTGTTTTTCGATATGTACATAGAGCGGGCGTTCAGGATCACATTGTCAGTTTCTCTTTGGAGTAGAAAACCATGATCCGTACCCTTACAGCTGCCAGCCTTGTTGCGCTTGGCCTTGTTGGCGCTGCCAGTGCCGAGACCCGCACCTATGATGTCGGGGCGTTCACCAAGATCGATATTTCCGCCGGTCTCGACCTCGACTTCACGGCCGGTGGCGCGCAGTCCGTCACAGTCGAGAATAATAAAGGCGATTTTAGCGACATTGAAGTGGTCGTGCGCGGCGATACGCTGGTCCTGAAGCGCAAGAAAAACATGAATTGGGGCTGGAACCGCAAACGCGCGCGTTACGGCATTACCGTCTCGGCGCCGCAAATCTCTGGCCTTGAAGCTTCATCCGGTTCGGATGTGGCTGGTCGCGGCATGAGTGGCAGCGACATTCTCATTGATGTCTCATCCGGCGCTGATGTCACCGTCACCGGTGTCGATGGCGGCACGGTCACGATTGAAACCTCCAGCGGCTCGGATGCCAGCGTGTCCGGCACCTGCGTCACGGTGCGGGCCGATTCCTCGTCCGGCTCGGACATCGAAGCCCGCGACCTGATTTGCCAGAACGGCTATGCCGATGCGTCCAGCGGGTCCGACATTGCCATCCATGCCTCTGTCAGCGTCGACGCCGAAGCCTCTTCTGGCGCCGATGTCGATGTCTATGGCGGCCCGACCGAGGTCAACTCTGACAAGTCGAGCGGGGGATCGGTTTCGATCCGCAGCTAGGACGCCTTAGCTGAAATCATAATCGTCCATGTTGAGGCCCGGATCAGGCCAGGAGAGATTCATCTCTTCGAGCGTGCCGCGGACGATCCGGGCAATCATGGCATTGCGGCGCGTGCGGCTGTCGGCCGGGACGATGTACCAGGGCGCATGTGCGGTCGAGCAGCGCTGCACGGCGGTCTGATAAGCGTCCATGAAATCCGGCCACAGCTTGCGGTCTTCGAGATCGCTGGGATTGAACTTCCAGCGCTTGTGCGCTTCGGTGATCCGTTCCTTGAGCCGGATGCCCTGTTCTTCATAACCGACATGCAGCATGAATTTCAGGATGGTGATGCCATTCTCGGTCAGGTGCTTTTCGAACTGATTGATCTGTTCGTAGCGCTGTTCGATCTTGTCGGCCGGGGCGAACCCGCGAACCTTGACCACCAGGACGTCCTCATAATGCGAGCGGTCGAACACGCCGATCCGGCCCTTGCGCGGGACTGCATCATGAATGCGCCAGAGATAATCATGCGCGAGTTCGGTCTTGCTCGGCGCCTTGAACGCCTCGACCTGCATGCCGAGCGGACTGGTATCGGCAAAGACGTTGCGGATGACGCCGCTCTTGCCGGACGTGTCCATGCCTTGCAGGACGACCAGAAGCGCCCGATCGCGCTGGGCATAGAGCATGTCCTGCAGCTCATTGATCGCGGCGGCGTCTTTCTTCAGGCTGACCCGGGCATGCTTCTTGTCCGGAAATAGCGACCGGTCGCCAGAGTCGCGCTTGGACAGGTTGAAGGGGTCGCCAGGCGCAGCCATCAGGGCACTGCGAACGGTGTCGAAAGAGGGTTGAGACATGAACGATCCCTTTGCAGATCAGGCAAGAAAAAAGCCGCGCCATGACAGCGCGGCTTGATCTTTTGTGCAAGCAGCTTGCTGCTTACGAAGAATAGTATTCGACCACCTGCGCCGGTTCCATCTGAACCGCATATGGCACGTCGGCCAGTTCCGGCAACCGGACAAAGGTCGCGGTCATCGATTTTGGCTCGACCTCGATATATTCAGGAATGTCGCGCTCTGGCGAGCCGAGGGCTTCCAGAACCAGGGCCATGTTGCGAGACTTTTCGCGCACCTGGACAACATCGCCGGGCTTCAGGCGGTAAGACCCGATATTGGTCTTGGTGCCGTTGACGGTGACATGGCCGTGATTGACGAACTGACGCGCGGCGAAAATGGTTGGCACGAACTTGGAGCGATAGACGAAGGCGTCGAGACGCGACTCGAGCAGGCCGATCAGGTTCTCGGCCGTGTTGCCTTTGCGGCGCGCGGCTTCAACGAAAGTCGCCTTGAACTGTTTCTCAGTGATGTCGCCATAGTGAAACTTCAGTTTCTGCTTGGCCATCAGCTGCAGGCCGTAATCAGAGACCTTGCCGCGACGGTTCGGGCCGTGCTGACCTGGCTTGTTTGGGCGTTTGTTGACTGGTGATTTGGGGCGGCCCCAGATGTTCTCGCCAACACGGCGATCAATCTTGTACTTCGCCGAATGACGACGTGACATAGTGTACCTCAATTTTTGACGTGGGCTGGTTTCTCTCCTGGTGAGAAAAACGATTGCAACGGCAGCACCACACCGACCCGTCCTGAAGCGGCGTCTAAAACAGGATTAGCGGCGCTGAGTCAAGCGCTGCGATCAGTCAAAATCATCGCAACTGACGCGAGGGCGCGGCTTGACGGATGCGCGGCAGGCGCGCCCCATGGTTCCAAACACAATCATCGGAGGAAATCATGGCGGATCTGACTGGAAAGATAGCGGTCATCACCGGCGCAGCAAGCGGCATCGGCCTGGCTGGCGTCGAGGTCTTTGTCGAAGCCGGCGCGCAAGTGATCGCAGCGGATGTGCAAGACGAAAAGGGCGCCGCCCTGGCGGCGCGATTTGGCGCTGACAAAGTCACCTACCAGCATTGCGATGTGACCGATCCGGAGGCGCTCAAAGCCCTGATGCAAAGCGCCGTCGATACCTATGGCGGGCTCGACATTCTGTGGAACAATGCCGGCAGCGGCGGCACCTCAAGTTCAGTCGAAGAGCTTGATACCGAGGGCTATGATTTCACCATGGACCTGCTGCTCAAATCGGTCTTTGTCGGCACCCATTTCGCTATTCCGCACATGATCGCCCGTGGCGGCGGCAGTGTCATCAATACATCGTCCATCTCTGCTGTCTGCGCGGGCTATGCGCCGATCACCTATTCGGTCGCCAAAAAGGCGGTGGCGCATTTTTCCAAGCTCGCAGCGGCGGAACTGGCCAAGCACCAGATCCGCGTCAATGCGATCCTGCCTGGCTTCATTGCGACTTCAATCTTCGGGGCCTCGCTCGGCCTGCCGCGCGAACAAGCCGATCAGATGGCTGAGATGGTTGCGCAAGCCGGCGGTGCGATGCAGCCGATCGGCCGGGTTGGCCATGGCGGCGATATTGCGCAAATGGCAGCCTTTCTCAGCTCGGACGCGGCCGGCTTTGTCACCGGCGGCGAATTCCTTGTCGATGGCGGCATGACGGTCGGGCCGCCGCATAGCTGGAATGAAGAAATTGGCGGGCCATTGCTCGACGCGCTCGGGATCACGCCGGAGCAGGCTGAACAAATGGCTGAAGCCATGCGCGGGGGACAGGGCAGCTAGGCTGCCAGGGCCGGAATCGCTTCAACCTGCTCTAAAAGGTGCTGCGGAGATTTTGATCGCGCCACCTCGATGCCATTGTCATCATAGAGGACAAATTCCGCGTTTGACTTGCGCAGCGGAAACCGGCGCCAGTGCGCGCGAGTGCGGTAGAGCGTGATCTCTTCAGGTTCGTTTCCGGTCGCCGACCAGCCGGTCCAGACGTGATCAGCGGGTACAGATTGCCACAAACGATCTATGGCCTCTAAGTCAGATACGGAGAAACGATTCATGCAAGACAAGGGGGGCTCATTCGGTTACGAAGACGTTAATAAAAGGCAATTGTCGGGAAACCTGCAAGGGGCGGCGCTGATGGTGCTGTCTGGCATCGGGTTCACCTTCTATCTGCTGCTCAACAAACTTCTCTCTTCCGATGTTCACCCGGTCTTTCTGGCATTTTGGCGAGCTTTTTTGGGCATGTGGATGGCGGTGCCTTTTGTGGCCGTGCTCGGGTTCGAGCGGATGAAGACGAAACGCCCGGGTTTGCTGGTCTTGCGCAGCCTGTGTGGCACGCTCGGATTCACGCTGGCGATCGTGGCGGTCTCTGATTTCTTCACTCTGACGCTGGCGCAGTTCAACGCCATCAGCTTCACCCGGCCACTTTTCGTCACGCTGTTGGCGGCGCTGGTCTTGCGCGAATATGTCGGTTTGCACCGATGGGGCGCGCTGGCCGTCGGATTCCTCGGCGTTGTGATCATGGTGATGCCGGGCCTGTTCCTGTTCTGGCAGCCCGGCGCGTTTGATGGCGCTGAGCTCAACATGGGCAGCCTGGTCGCTCTGATCAGTGCCTTCAGTCTCGCAGCCGCTATTGTGCTGGTCAAATTCCTCAGCGCCGAACTGCCGTCTATGGTCCTGCTGCTTTATGCCAACCTGTTCTCGAGCGTCCTGTTGGCGCCATTCCTGTTCATTTTCTGGGATACCGTGTCGCTGCAGGACTGGGGCCTGATCGCGGCGATGTCAGCGTTCGGCTTTGTCAGCCAGTTCTGCTTCATCTATGCGATGAGCATTGGTGACGCCTCGTTCCTGTCGCCGATCGATTATCTGCGCCTGCCAATGTCTGCAGTGGCGGATTTCTGGGTGTTCCGCTTGATCCCCGGCGCCAGCGTCTGGATTGGCGCCGTGATCATCGTCGTCTCGACCTTGTATATCGGCTGGCGCGAGCGAGTGCGCGGCGTCTCAAAATCGTGACCACGCGGCCCTTGTGAATATCGCTCAAATCGCTAAGTATTCGGGCGAGGAGGAGTCGTCATGAGCAAAGTACTGGTGACCGGTGCGACAGGTTTCATTGCCTCTCACACAATATTGGAGTTAGTAAACAAAGGGTATTCGGTGCGCGGCACAGCCCGATCCGCCAGCAAAGCAGATCAGCTCAACACCACACTCAGCGCCTATGCCGCGAAACCCATCGAGATCGAACTGGTCAGCGCCGACCTGACCCAGGACGAGGGCTGGATCGAAGCGATGGAGGGCGTGACCTATCTGCTGCATCTTGCCTCGCCGATACTGACCGTCCTGCCGAAGGATCCGAATGACTTGATTGTCCCGGCCCGGCAAGGTGCGTTGCGGGTCTTGAGGGCAGCCAAGTCCGCCGGTGTGAAACGCGTCGTGATGACGTCGTCTTTTGCCGCGATCGGCTATGGCTGGGGCAAAAAGCGCCCACCCGTGCTGGACGAGAGGCACTGGTCGAACCCTGATAATATCAAGGACAATACCGCCTATACCCGGTCGAAAACCATCGCTGAAAAAGCCGCCTGGGATTATGTGCAGGGTGAGGGCGCCGGGTTAGAACTGGTCACGATCAGTCCGGTTGCGGTGCTCGGCCCGGCGATGAGCGGAGATATCTCGGCTTCTCTGGAACTGGTGACGCAGCCGATGCAGAACAAAGTGCCGGCATATCCGAAAATGACTTATGGAATCGTCGATGTTCGCAATGTCGCGCAAGCGCATGTCATCGCCATGGAAAAACCCGAAGCGGCCGGCGAGCGGTTTATTGTTGGCGGTGAAATCCTGTCCTTCGCTGAAATCGGTGACCTCCTGCGCGAGGCATTTCCAAACCGGAAACTGCCGAAAGGCGAATTGCCGAACTGGTTGGTAAAACTGCTTACGCTGGTCAATCCGCCCTTGAAACAAATCGTGCCGGAACTCGGCAAAAGGCGGACTTATTCGAATGAAAAATCGCGACAGGTGCTCGGACTCGAATACATCCCGGCGCAAGAGGCGGTCTTGGCCAGCGCCAACTCCCTCATCAATCTCGGCGTGCTTTAACCAGCCATTGCCAAAACGCGATTAGAGGCCTAAGGCAGCGCCAGATCTCAAGGAGTCGGCGATGCCTCTGCGCGTCATCTGTTGCGTCTGTATCTGCGGTTAAGGCCACCTCGCCTTAACCAGCCCTCGCCATGCCCCTTATTTGAATGACAGATGAGCCTCATATGCCAATCCGCCTTTACGATTCCATGGCCCGCGAGAAGCGCGCCTTCAAACCCCAGGACCCTGCCCGTGTGACCATGTATGTCTGCGGACCGACCGTCTATAATCGCGCCCATATCGGTAATTTCCGACCGGTGATCGTGTTCGACACATTGTTCCGACTGCTGCGCGCATCCTATGGTGAGGATGCGGTGATCTATGCCCGCAATGTCACCGATATCGAAGACAAGATCATCGCGACCAGCCTGGAAACCGGCGAGTCGATCGACGCGATCACCAAGCGATACGCAGCCATTTACGACGAAGACGCAGCGGCCGTGAACGCCTTGCCGCCCAGCCTCGTACCCTGGGCGACGGATCATGTCGGCGAAATGATCGACATTATCGAAGCGCTGGAGCGCAAGGGCTATGCCTATGCCACCGAAGCCGGCGTGTTCTTCAATGTTCCGCAAATGGAGGATTATGGTCGCCTGTCCAGGCGCAAGCTGGATGACAATCAGGCCGGAGCCCGGGTCGATGTCGATCTCGGCAAGCGCGACGCCGCTGACTTTGCGCTGTGGAAATTCGCCAAGCCGGACGAACCAGAAGATGCGATTTGGGACAGCAAGTGGGGCCGCGGCCGGCCTGGCTGGCACATCGAATGCTCGGCCATGGCGGCCAAGCATCTCGGCAAGACCATCGACATTCATGGCGGCGGCATCGACCTGCAATTCCCACATCACGAGAATGAAGTGGCGCAATCGGAATGCGCGCATGGCCAGACCATGGCCAATTACTGGATGCATAATGGCTTCCTCGACATGGCTGGCGAGAAGATGTCGAAATCGCTCGGCAATGTTGTCCTGCTCAACGACCTGCTGAAGGATTGGGATGGTGAGGTCATTCGCTTCGCCATGTTGAGCGGTCATTATCGCGCCCCGCTCGACTGGACGGAGGACTTGCTCGAACAAGCCAAGACGACGCTCAATCGCATCTATGGTGCCTTGCGCCGGGTCTGGGCGGCAGACGGCGGCGAGGCGGCAGATGGCGGCGTGTTCGACGCGCTCAGCGATGATCTCAACACGCCGATCGCGCTGGCCGAGCTGTCGCGTCTGGCCGGAGATGCCAATGGCGCCGCGGATCGCAAGGATCCCGTCGGCATGGCTGAGGCGAAAGCCAACCTCCTGGCGGCAGGCGCCTTGCTGGGCCTGTTGACCCACACGCCAGCTGAATGGGAGCAAGGCGGTGATCGTGACGAGAATGCTCGCATCGACGCCTTGGTCGCAGCCCGCATCCAGGCGCGGGCTGACAAGAACTGGGCCGAAGCTGACCGCATCCGCGATGAGCTGGCCGCGCAAGGTGTTGAAATCATGGATAGTGCCGGCGGCGCGACCTGGCGGCGGGTGTAAGGCGCGTCAGGTCGCCGGGGCGGTCTGAATTTCAGTCATATACAGACCGGTTCTTCGATTTCTTGGCGTTCAGCGTGCCGCAAGTATTGATCAGTTTCACGACATTGTAATCGTCGGCAAAGTCCGAGGGCTTGAGGTGCTGGACTTTGTCACCGGTGCAGCCATCCGTGGTCTTGAACTTGATTTTGTACTTGCAGTTCGACTTGGCATAGAAGGCAAATTCAGCGCCTTCCGCCGCGCTGGCGCCGCCGACCATGTTCTGTTTCTGGGTCTTTTTCAGGCCGCCATCGCAGCTATCATCGCCGCGCTCTTCGGTAATGTCGACCGAGGTGACAAGGGCCGCACTCGCATTTTCGACCCAGGCTTTGATGCATAGGCCATCATCAGCATTGCAGAAATTCACCTCACTGGCGTGCGCGGCAGTGCCGGCCAGGACGACCGCGCTGGCAACGAGCATTGTGGAAAAGCATAGGCGGGAAGTCATCGGTATTCGTCCTTTCTGCTGGTTACCTTCCGTAACGCTGTCTCTGGGCTGAGCTACTGTCAGGTCTGACAGCGCATAGTCGGCGCGTGACGGCGGCGGCCAGACCCGGCTTGCGCTCAAACAAATTGTCAGACCACGGGCAATTGGCGTAGACAGCGCCATGGCCCAAGTCAGAAACCTGCAAACCTTACTGCAATCGCTATGTGCCCAGACCGATGGCGAGACCGTAACAGTGGGCGATCTGCTCAACGCTGTCGGGCGGCGCTCCTACGGGCCGGTTATCCTGCTGCTCGGCTTCATCGCTATCAGCCCGTTGACGATTATTCCCGGGGCAAATGTCCTGGTCGCGCTGGTGACACTGATTTTTGCTGTGCAGATGGTGTTCGGGCGGAATTATCCCTGGGTGCCGAAGAAAGCGCTAGAGTTCAGCTTTCCCCGCAAGCACCTGATTACAGGCGTGGCAGCGGCCGACAAATATGTTGCGCAGGTTGACCGGTTTCTCAAACCGCGGCTCACTTTCCTGACCCGGCCGCCCTTTGTGCAGCTGGTGGCGCTGGCTTGTGTCGGCGCCGCGCTGGTGACCTTGCCGCTCTCCTTCATTCCGCTCGGGCCGGTGATCCCCAGTCTCGCCGTCTTGCTGTTCGGCCTCGCCATTACCGCACGCGATGGCTTCATTCTGGTCCTGGCGGGCGCAAGCTTTGTCGGCGCCTGCTACATGCTGATGCGGGTCTGGGCAGTGTTGCCCTTTGCCTAATCTGCGGCGACTTCGAGCGGCAAGTAGCGCAATTGAGCCTCGGTCGCCGAAAAGGCAGCCCTGATTCGATCAAGATCGCCCGCCTCGAGCCGCGGGGCATAGAAGCTGACCGCCCGCCCGGCCACGCGTTCTGTGGCAATGCCTACGCCGTCGCGGCACTCATCCGCGGGCTCCTTGCGAAACCGGCCGGTGCCGCGAATGCACTGACTGACCACATCAGGCGCGCTTTCATCCGGCTCGGACAAGGTCGCCTGAAGGATCAGCTCGCCGCCGAAATAGGCCTGACCACTGGCCAGGCTGAATGGGGCAATCGTGTCCTTCAGGTGATCAAAGGCTTGCGTCCCATGATCGCCATCATGGCAGGTCAGCGTGCCGAGCGCATAAGTCCCGGGCGCAAGTTCGGTCGCCGCGAATGCGCCAGTGTGGAACACCAGTGCGCCCGCCGACTGTCCTGCCGGGTCGAGCAATTGCACATCAAGCTGTGCGCAGTTCAGATTACTCGCCACTTGCAATATATAGGTCGCTGACGGGGCGGGGGTCTCATTCGCATGGCCAGTGCCGGATGATGCCAGGGCCAGGGTCGATATCGCGAGTTTACGGATCATATTGTGCGTCTCCCAATTGAGCGACAAAGCCTATCACGGGCATTCATCACGCCAAAGGTCGGTTGACGATTATTTCCCAAACGCCCATGTACGCAGCATGGTAGACCTGTATCACAACCGTGTCCTGGAACTGGCGGCCGACATTCCACATGTCGGAATGCTGGCGGATGCGCATGGGTCAGCCACCAAAGTCTCCCGCATTTGCGGCTCGACGGTGCGTGTCGATGTGAACCTGTCTGAGGATGGCAAAACGGTCGAAGCGATTGCTGTCGATCCGAAAGCCTGCGCGCTCGGTCAGGCGGCAACAGCAATTCTGGCAGAACATGCGATCGGCGCCACTTATGACGAACTGGTCGAGGCACGCGATCAGCTTCGGGCCATGCTGAAAGAAGGCGGCGAGCCGCCGCGCGGCCGGTTCTGGGAATTGCGCCATCTGCAAGGCGTGCGCGATTACCCGCCCCGCCATGCCTCGACCATGCTGGCCTTCGAAGCCATTCTCGAGGCGATAGAGACCACCCGAACCAGCAGGGCTGCGGCAGCTGACGCGCTGCCCGCGGCCTAACTCAGCGCATCACTGGGCCAGCGCCCTATTCGCCTGAGGTCAAAGCGTTTAAGCTGTTTTCCAAGGAATTAGTTCGGGACCAATCCTTCATGTCCGGCCTTCGCCGCTCCACCGCTTATGGATTGCTGAAAGTCTACAAGTGGACCCTGTCACCCATATTCATGGTGCTGGGGACCCGCTGTCGACACGAGCCGTCTTGCAGCGAGTATTGCGCCGAATGTGTCTCCAGACACGGCGTCTGGAAAGGCGTCTGGATGGGGTTCGCGCGCCTGCAGCGATGCAGGCCGGGTGGATCATCCGGATATGATCCGGTTCCGGCGGAAACGAAATCTGCACCCTTTTGGGCTCCATGGCGCGTTGGGGATTGGGCTTTGACAGAACGCCCATTTCCTGATCATGGGCCTGAAGACGAAATGAAAAGACAAAACTGATGATTAAAGTCACGCTTCCTGACGGCGCTGTTAGAGAATATGAGGACGGCGCCTCTCCACACGATGTGGCGGTGAGCATATCCAACTCGCTGGCCAAGAAAGCCCTCGCGGCAAAGGTCAATGGAGAGCTCTATGACCTCACCCGCCCGCTTGATGGCGATGCTGAGGTGGCACTGATCACGGCCAGGGATCCGGAAGGCCTGGAGCTTATCCGACATGATGCCGCGCACGTCCTGGCGCAAGCTGTTCAGGCGCTTTACCCTGATACACAGGTCACGATTGGCCCGGTTATCGACGATGGCTTCTATTATGACTTCGCGCGCGAAGCCCCGTTCTCGTCTGAGGATTTTGAGAAGATCGAAAAGAAAATGGCCGAGATTGTCGACGCCGACTATCCGATCATTCGCGAGGTTTGGGACAAGGATCAGGCGATCGAGACGTTCAAGTCGATTGGCGAAGACTATAAAGCCCAGATCATTGATGACATCATTCCGCCTGGCGAAGCCATCACAGTCTATCGCCAGGGCGACTGGTATGATCTCTGCCGCGGCCCACATCTGCCGAGCACAGGCAAGCTGCCAAAAGCGTTCAAGCTGATGAAGCTGGCTGGCGCCTATTGGCGCGGCGACAGCAAGAACGAGATGCTGCAACGCATGTACGGCACAGCCTGGGCCAACGAGAAACAGCTGAAGGCCTATCTCCATCGCCTGGAAGAGGCAGAAAAGCGCGATCACCGCAAACTGGCGACGCAGCTCGATCTGTTCCATCTCGATGGCCTCGCCGCGGCGGGCTCTGTGTTCTGGCATCCGAAAGGCTATCAGATCTGGCTTCAGATTGAATCCTATGTCCGCCGCCGTCTCGACGCTGCCGGATATGAGGAGATCAAGACCCCGCAGCTGATGGACAGTGCCCAATGGGAAAAGTCCGGGCACTGGGGCAAGTATCGCGAGAACATGTTCATTGTCCCCGACTTCATTCCGGAAGGTGAGGAAGGCGTCGAGATCTCAGTGCCGGAAGATGCCAAGCTGATGGCCCTGAAGCCGATGAACTGCCCGGCCCATGTCGAGGTCTTCAAGACGGGTCAGAAATCTTATCGCGACCTGCCGCTGCGCCTGGCTGAATTTGGTTGCTGTCACCGCAATGAACCGCATGGTGCCCTACATGGCATCATGCGGGTGCGCCAGTTCACACAGGATGATGCGCATATCTTCTGTCGCGAGGATCAGATCATTTCCGAAACGCAGGCCTTCTGCGCCCTGTTGAACAGCGTCTATGCCGATTTCGGATTCACCGATGTCGCAGTCAAATTGTCGACACGGCCAGAGCTGCGAGCCGGGTCCGACGAGATCTGGGACCGCGCTGAACGCGACCTTGAAGACGCGATCAAGGCGACCGGCTTGCCATATGAGATCATGCCTGGCGAAGGGGCGTTCTACGGACCGAAACTCGAATTCCAGCTGACAGATGCGATTGGCCGGGTCTGGCAATGCGGGACGTTGCAGCTCGATTTCGTGCTGCCAGAACGCCTCGGTGCGGAATATGTCGATGAACACGGCGAAAAGGTTCGTCCGGTCATGCTTCACCGCGCCATCCTCGGCTCTCTGGAGCGTTTCATCGGCATTCTGATCGAGGAGCATGCCGGCGCGTTTCCACTCTGGCTGGCGCCAGTCCAGGTCGTTGTCGCGACGATTTCGGAAAACTCTGACGCCTATGCAGAAGAGGTGGCCGAAGCGCTGCGCGCAGCTGGTTTGCGGGTCGAAACAGATCTGCGGTCCGAAAAGATCAATTACAAGGTCCGCGAGCATTCGGTCAGGAAAGTGCCGGTCATTGCTGTGGTTGGCGCCCGCGAGGCAGAAGAGCGCAAACTGGCGCTGCGTCGCTTCGGCTCCAAGGCGCAGGAAATCGTCACCCTTGACGCGGGCAAGGCGATGCTCAGCCATGAAGCGCTGGCCCCTGACCTGAAACGCAAGGCGAGTGCCTAGATGACCTTGGGCCCGAGAACCTTTGCGCCGTTCCTGGCGGGGATCTTGGTTCTCTGGCCCATCATCGCCTATATGGGCGCTCAAGGGTATACTGGCGCGGTGGCCATCGCCGCCTTGCTGGGCCTGGTCTATCTCCGGGTGCGGCGGGTGCGTGTCTATGCGGTGGCCCTGGTCGCATGCGTGGCCTGGATTGTGGCAGCCCAGTTCTGGGCGCCGGAGACCAAGGCGCTACTGGTCGGAGACCTCCTCGAAGGCTCCTTCTCGATGGACATGCCGGGGATCCGATTCGGCCTGACGGCACTGGCGGGGCTGGGCGTGATCGTCGCGACTTCAGCCGTGGCGGCACGGTCCAGCCGGATCAGCCTCGGGGTGATTGTCGGCATGGCGCTGGTGCAGTTTGTTGGCGTCGTCTTCACCGCCTTGTTCACACCGCAAATCCTCGACCTGCTGGCGCCGTTCAGCGATCCGGTTCTGGAAATGCCGCAGAACCTGATCCGCAATGCCAATGCCTTTCTGCTGCTCCTGCCTTTTCTGTTGGCCTGGGTCTGGCACCGCGCCTCCAGCGACTATTGGCGCATGGGCGCGGTCGCGCTCGGGCTGATCAGTTTTGCAGCGTTCGCTGAGACCGGCACCCAGACCGGCCTGACCGGTACGGTGCTGATGCTGATCTGCATCAGCATTGTCAAATTGTCGCCAAAGAACGGGTTCCGGATCCTGTTTTCTGGCTTGGCGGTCTATGTGACACTGGCGCCGGCCCTGCTCGGTTGGGGCGTGGCCCAATTGCGCGCGTTTGGCGTGCCGCTGCCACAATCTTTCTTTTCGCGCACCTATAGTTGGGAGCTGGTCCACGACAAGATTAGCGAAAAGCCGCTAATGGGGCATGGGTTGGAGGCCTCTTATACCTGGACGGATACGTATGGCGATCACCCCGAATGGCTTGCGGACGCGGTCGCACGCTATCATCAGGAGGTCGCCTTTGCCTGGGAAGTCTATCCCGTGGTGCCAGGTCATCCGCACAATATGCCGCTTCAGATCTGGGCCGAGACCGGCATGATCGGGGCCAGCCTGGCGGCCATTTTCCTGTTCTTCCTGGGCTGGCGTCTGAAGGCGCCGCGAGACTGGTCGCCAATTACCCGTAACGCTGCCGCTGGCCTGGTCGGAGTGAATGTTGCCGTCTGCAGCTTCGCTTACAGCATGTGGAATGAAGCCTTCTGGGCAAGTTCGGTGCTCGCTGCCGCCATCATCCTGTTGCAGGCGCGCCATGATGATGAGGCCAGGGCGTGACCCAGCCGGCGGTCTCTGCCATCATTGTCTCTTATCAAACCGGCCCACGTTTGAAGGAATGTCTGTATGCGCTCGACGCGGACCCGGACGTGTCTGAGATCATCTTGGTCGACAATGGCAATCCGCAGGACGTGCAGGCCTGGATCGCGGCGTTTGCGAAGTCCCGTCCAGCTATGCAGACCCTGACCGGGCATGGCAATATCGGGTTCGGGGCGGCTGTGAATTTGGCGACAGCGCGCGCGCGCGGCCCGCATCTACTGGTCATCAATCCGGATGCTGTCCTGCGCTGGAAGTCCTTGCCTGCATTGCAAGATGCTGCGCGCGGCCTGTCTGCGCCCTGGATTGTCGGTGGCAAGATTTTTGACCTGACAGGCCGCGAGGAACGCGGTGGACGGCGCAAGGAGTTGACCCTGTTACGGGCCGTCGCCCAGATGCTGGGTTGGAACAGCTGGACCCTGGAACACAGGCCGGCGCCAAGTGAACCGGTGGACATGCCGGTCATATCCGGCGCGTTCTTCCTGAGCTCGAAAGACAGTTTCACCGTGCTGGGCGGTTTTGATGAAGGCTATTTCCTACATGTCGAGGACGTCGATCTGTGTCGCCGCTGTCGCGAGGCGGGGGGACGGGTTGTCTATGATCCGCGCGCCGCGGTCTTGCATTATGGCTCAACCTCAGATGCGCCGAGCCGGATCGTGCAAGCGCACAAGGCGGACTCGCTGGCGCGTTATTTCCGGAAATTTGCACGTGGCGGGCTGAACCGCGCCGTGGTGGAGCTGGCTGTGCCATTGATCCGGCTCGGCACCCGGATCAAGCGGCGCTAGGGCGTGCGCTCGACAATCGAGGAGACCAGCGGGGTAAAATCCTGGAAGTCATAATCAGTGATGCGAAAGGCCCAGCCTTCGGCTTTCTCATTGATCGCTTCAGCCCGGCGCGCCCCTTCGCCGGCCTCGACGGCGCGCAGCGTGACCCAGAACCCGGTCGGTTCGCGATAGGCGCGCAGATCAACCTCCAACCCGTCAAATGTCTCGCTGATATGGCGGGCAATCGGCTGCGAGACGAGATCGCTGGCAGGTTTGACATCACTCGGCGATAGCCGCGTCACCGCCAGCGCTGTGGTCGATGCGGCCAATCGCGAGATCAGGACATCGTCTTGATTAGGCGGCGCCGGCCGGAAACTGCGAGAATCGCTGCCTTCCGCGCGGCGCAGGTAGAGCATGCGGTCGGTTGCATCCACGATGCGAACGGAGCGTATCGCAGATGGATCGATATTGATGATGTCGAGATCCAGCCAGCCGCGACGATTATAAAAGGGCGGCAGCCTGCCATCGGCGCGATAGGTCTGGGCGTCATCCGCAGCGCGGACATAAAGCGTGTCATTCTTGCGTCCAATAATCAGACTGTTCGCGAGCGCGCCGGAGTTGTCAAAAATCTCGATCAGTGCGCCATTGCCGCCTTCGGTCGGATCCCCCAACCCGATCCGGTCATGCTTATAAGGATCATCGGTCCGTCTTTGATCAAAGGCCAGCGTCTCAAGTCCGCCGGCAAGCTCTGACAAGCGGTCGGCCCGGATCGGATAGCCGCCGGTTTCCTCCAGCAGCCAGCCTGAAGCGGACCGGATCAACGTGTAGGAATCATCGGCCAGCGTGAAGCGGATACGCTGGGCGTCAGCCCGAGTCTGACTAAAGCCGTCCAAGACCGGCTCGCCCAGGCGGTCATGGCCGCCGCCTGGTGTCCCGTTCGAGAGGCTGGTCAGACCAAGTATGACCCAGAGTCCGACCGCGATCCCGGCCAGGGTCAGCACGTTTTTGCGGCGGTTCATGGCACGGGTCACACTCATGTTGTCCCTCCGCGCCGTTTGCGGGCGAACAGGATCAGGCCGATCAGCCCAATGAGAACTGGGCCACCAAGTATGGTAAACAGACGCAGCCTCAGCTCAAGACCATCGATTTCGCGCCGGAAGTCCCGTTCAATCTGGCGCAAGCGGCGGCGGGTATCGATGATGTCATCGCGCAGCCGCGCCAGTTCAGCCCGTTCGCCCTCCGTCAGTTCGGACCCGACATCGCCGTCAAAGAACCCGCCAGCGGCGCCAACCGTCTGCAATTCTTCCAGGCGTTGCTGGGATTGTGTCAGCCGCGCTTCGAGTCGGGCCTGTTCGGCAAAGAACCGGGTCTGGGCCGCTTCGCGCATGCGGTCGACGGTTTGCATCGGGCGGCGTCCTGGCGCCCGCGCCCGCAGGCTCATCAGTTCAGACCCGCCTGACAGGCTGTCAAGCGCATTCAGGATCAGCGCGGCATTGTCGGCAAACGCCACCCCGGTTTGCAGATCCAGATGCAGGCCATCATCGAGCATGTCGGCATCAGAGAAGATGATGATGTCAGCATCGACCGCGCTGGTGGTCATGTGCGGCGGCGCTGCTTCTGCAGCGGCGCGGGCGAGCTCGGCATAGATCGGATCATCTGGCAGATCAGGGCTTGGGGCGCCGTCCGGGAAGGCACTGATCAAAGGGCCGGTCAGGCGTACAGCGAGCGGGGCGGCGCCGATATCGCTGGCTTGATACAGCGACAGCGCGTCACCGGCGGACAGATCCAGCGCCGCGCGATCGGCTGGAATGTCGCTGGGAGCAGGCCCGGTGCGCATCAGGATTTCGCGCGTGCCTGGCGCCGTGTCGCTGAGGATGAGGCGCCCCGGCGCGCCGAGATTGACCGCCCGACCAATATCTGTCGTGACGATATTGGTTGGTGACATCAGGCCTGGCGGCACGGCCAGGAAAAGCGGATGTTGAAGGATCGTGGTCCGGCCGTCGCCAGTATCGGCTTCGATTGACAGCGCCGTTTCGGTATCCGCAATTGCGGCGTCGCTGAGCCGCACGCCCCAGGCCGATGCAAAATAGTCGAGGTCCGAGCGAATCTGCCGATTGGTCATGTTGAACGGCCCGCTGCCCTGCGCTGTCTTGGCGGCCGGATCGACCAGGATCAGCGCCCGTCCGGTGCGCAGGACGAATTGGTCGATCTGCCATAGCTGCCAGGGGCTGAATTCGGGCGGATGTACCAACATCAAAATATCGATCTCGCCGGGCAGCTCGACGAAATTCTCCTCGATCGGCTCGATCAGGAAGGTCTTGCCGATTTCGCGCCGGATCGCATAGCCAGCCTCATCAGTCAGCGCGTTCATGCCGGGCAGGGTAGAGAGCAAGCCGATGCGGGCAGGTTCGGGTCGGTCCAGCCGTGCCAGCATGCGGGTGATATCGTATTCCAGGCTGGTTTCCTGCTCCGGCGCCAGGAACGGGATGACCCGTTCATCATCCACCGCATTGCGTCCGATCAGTCCGAAATAAAGCGGGTCGCCGCCATTCGTGTCGACGGCGACTAGTCCGGCGGCGAGCGCTTCATCCTCGGCTTCGGAGAACGGCGCCGGGTTGATCTCGCGGATACGCACATTGGCGCCGCCAAGCGTGCGATAGGCGTGCAGCAATTCGCGCACGCGTACCGCATAAGCGCGCACGGCAGGGAATTCCTGTCCGACATCGCGGGTATAGACAAAAGTCAGGTCGATCGGCTCGGCCAGCTCTGACAAGGTCGCGCGGGTGCCCTCAGACAGCGTGTAGAGTTTGTTCTCGGTAAAGTCAGCGCGTGCGCCTGAGAACCAGGTCTGCGCCAACAGGTTGGCTGCAACAAAAATCGCGATCAGCAGCGCGCCGGCGGCCAGGATGTAGCGCTGCGGACTCATTGTGCCCCTGCCCGTCTTTGCGCCACGAACAAGGTGTTCAGCGCCACACAGAGCGCCGTGAAACCGAAAAAGAAAAGCAGACCTCGCAGTTCCAGAACGCCGCGCTGGGCGGTTTCAAAATGCGTGAGGAAGGAGAATTGCGCCACCGCGTCGCCAGCGGCTGGGCCGAGCCAGTCTGCGACGGCGCCTGAGACCAGCGGCCATCCGGCAGCGGTCAGAATGAAGGCGACCAGGACACCGATCACGAAAGCCAGCACGGCGCTGCGTGTAAGGCCTGAAACGGCGGCGCCAATGGCGAGATAAGCGCCGGCCATGACCAGGCTGACGCCATAGGTCAGAGCAATCGCGGCATTGTCCGCTGGCCCGAGAATATTGACGGCAATCCACCAGGGGAAGGTCAGGATCAGCGCAAAGGCGGCGACCGTCCAGGCGGCGAGCAGTTTGCCGATCACCAGGCCGGGCAGGCTGACTGGCAGCGATAGCAACAGCTCTGCGGTTCCGGCATTGGCCTCATCGGCCCAGAGCCGCATGGCAAGGGCTGGCATGAACAGCATGAACAGCCAGGGGTGCCAATAGAAGAACGGGCCGAGATCAGCGGCCCCGGTGTCGAAGAAGCGCGACAGGTCCCAGGTGAAGATGCCAAGCACCAACAGGAAGATGGCAATGAAGACATAAGCCAGCGGGGTTGCGAAATAGGCCGAGATTTCCCGTCGCCAGGCTGCCTTGATGCCGGTGAGGGTGCCGCGCCAGTCCATTATTTCGCACCCGCCTCAGGCCCATTGGCAAGCGAGATGAAAACCTCTTCCAGACCGCCTGGTTTGCGATTGGCGAGGGCCTCTGGCGTATCATTGGCGACCATCATGCCATTATTGATGACCAGCACCCGTGAGCACATGGCAGGCACCTCCTCCAGCGTATGAGTCGAGATGACGATGGCTTTTTCAGGCGCCATCCGGGCGACCAGGGCGCGTACAGCGCGCTTCTGGATCGGGTCGAGCCCGTCGGTGGGCTCATCAAGCAGCAGGATGGGCGGGTCGTTGACCAGCGCTGCGGCGAGCCCGACGCGCCGGCGATAGCCTTTTGACAGGCTGGCAATTGGTTGGCTGGCAACATTTGCGATGCGGGCATCGGCGATCACGCGGTCGATTGAATCCTTGCGCGCGGCGCGGCTGAGACCATACGCATCAGCAATGAAGCGCAAAAAGCTCAGCGCGGTCATGTCGCGATAGAGCGGCGCACCTTCCGGCAAATACCCTATCTGGCTCTGCGCCTCACGCCGAGCGGTGACAATCGAGTGCCCGTTTAAGCGCGCATCGCCCGAATCAGGTTCGAGGACACCGGAAATCATCCGCAGGGTGGTCGACTTGCCGGCCCCGTTCTGACCGAGAAAACCGAGCACTTCGCCTTTTTGCAATTGGAAGCTCAGGCCGGAGACCGCAACATTATCGCCAAAGGCCTTGTTTAGGTTTTGCAGCTCAAGCATCTGATCTTCGCAATGATTATCCCAGAACGGGCTAGCGTCATTCGTTAGTGGTGGCCAGTAAAGGGATCACGAAAACAGTGCAGCTAAATTTCCGTTCATGCGCAGAACCATGGGTGTGGCGCGTCTGGCAGAGGCTGTGATTTGTCGAGAAAAGCAAAGTGTCGAGCGGCTCAAAACAGTCGCCCCGGGGGGCTGGGGGGGCTGATGGGTCCGGAATGACTGCTAGACTTCGCCGCCCGACAATTGCAAACTGATCGTAATCGGTGGTCGATACAAGGCATGATTGGGGCAAAACCGCCCTATTCTGCATTAAAAATACGTCACTCAGGAAAGATCTGTCCCGAATATTAACCGCATGGCACATGTTACTCCACTCAGAAAAAATCCTCCCCAAGCCAAAATAGCTTTTCAGCGCGATGAAATGAGTGCGATCCTTGATGTTTACGGACGTCTGGTCATGTCGGGACAAGCCAAGGATTATGCGGTCGGCGCCCATAAGGACCAGGCCGTCTTCGCGATCTTCAAGCGACATGCGGAAAACCCGAACTGGACGGTTCTCAAGACACCGGCTCTGGCTCGGATGCAAGGGGCTTATGCGGTGCTCGGCGCGCAGGGTCAGATTCTCAAGCGCGGTCGCGACTTGAAGCAGGTCCTCACCGTGTTCGAAACCCGCAAATTCGAAATCGTGCGCTGATTATTGCCCGACCAGGCGCTGTACCAGGCCGATAAAGCCGGTAAATTTCAGCCCGCCATCGCGCACGGCCAGGACAAAACAGACCTCGTCCAAATCACCGGTTGGCTGGTGGGTATCCTCAGGCCCTTTGACGCAGATATCGCCTGGTCCGAAACTTCCGGACTCATCTGAGAAGCCACCGGACACAACCAGAGTGAATTCGCGGCTCTCATGGCTATGGCGCGGCACCTTGCAGCCAGGCTCGATGCGGTAGAGCTCGACCTCCGCCGCACTCCCGGCCGCCAGTTTCAGGCGGCGAATACCGCGGGTGAGGGTCTGCCACTTGCTGGTCTGAAACGATTGCAAGGCCGTCTCGCGCAGGGGTTCGGGCAGGGCGAGCAATTCCTCGAGCCCGTCATTGGCCGCTTGCACAGCGGCCTCGGATGGCCGTGCGGTGGCTTCGAAGGCGTCGATCATGGCCAGCGCCCGGGCGGCAGCGTCGTCGCTGAGTTCGGCCTCGTCTTCAGATTCCAGAAACACCCCGGCAATCGTCTCAGCGCGCGCGACAGCCCGGCTCACATCCGGGCGCAAGGCGGCCTGGGTTTCGACCAGTAGGCAAAAGGCTGGGTCAAGGCAGCCGGCCGCATAGCTGGCATAGACGTCGCCAAAGTCGTGCATTTGCGTCTCGCTCATGAGCTTGGATGGCTCCTCGAAATTCCGCCTCTGATAGGGCGATATTGTTGGATCAAGGTAATCGTCAAGAAAATGCAGCTCCAGATTGCAGCGACAGGGTCAAAGATCTCGTTCCAAGGATCCGCGTAGACGCAGGAAAGCGAGCCGAATGCGCGACTTCACGGTACCGAGGGGAAGCTCAAAGCGTTTGGCAATTTCCGAGTGCGAAAGCCCTTCATAGAAGGCGGCCTTGAGCAGGACGAGTTGGTTTTCAGGCAGGGCCTCGATCGCCGCCCGCACCTGGTCTTCCATCTGGGCGCGATTGACCGTGATGTCAGGCGTTTCGGCCTCTTGCGGGCGCAGCATCGGATCGTCGGCATCGAGCTCCGGCTTGTTGTTGCGGCGGAGCGTATCGATCCGGCGGTTGCGGGCGATCCGAAAGATCCAGGTCGAGACGGATGCCTGGCGCCGGTCATATTGTTCCGCCTTGCGCCAGACATTCAGCATCACCTCCTGCATGATTTCTTCTGCAGCGGCGGCCTCGCTGCCAAGACGGATCAGATAGCTTTTCAGCCGCGGCGCAAAAAATTCGAAGACCTCAGAAAAGGCCGCACGCGATCGGGCTTGCGCGATTTGTTCGACGCAGTCGGCAAGCCGATCTCGCTCGGTCGGGTCACTTCCGGTCGTTTCGACGGACACGCGAGTCCCCTGTGCAGCTTCACATCCGTATACAGCGTGTTTCTGAGGAGGATTGCAACTGCTACGCAACAACAAGGTCATAATCGCCCGTTAATCTGGTGTGTCTTATTTCAGCCCTAAGACTGTTACAGAAGAATCTCGCACAAGGCTAGATATCTTATCGCATGTAGGAGAGTTTATATGTTGCGCCTCGCCCTGGCTTCTCTGAGCACGCTTGCATTGTGTGGAACGATGGCGGCGTCCGCCGCGCCAAGTGTTGTGCGACAATATTCTGACTGGATCGTCTTCACCGAAGACATTGGTGGTGAGCGGCTCTGCTATGCCGCCACGCAGGCGACCGACAAGGCGCCGCGATCCGCCGACCATGGCGATGTCTGGTTCTATGTCTCCAATTGGCGGTCCGGAAAAGCGCGCAACCAACCCAGTCTGAAGGTCGGATATGAATTGCGCGGTGATCTGCCCGGCAAAGCCAAGATCGGGCGGGCTGACTGGTCGCTGTTCGGGGTCGGGCGAGAAGCCTTTGCTCAGGATGCTGATGATGCGCCCTTGGTGCGCCAATTGAAGCGCGGCAGCGAGCTGCGGGTCGAAGCGACGTCGGCGCGAAACACCCGCGTGACATATCATTTCTCGCTCGCCGGATCGTCGAATGCGATCGATCGTGCGGCCTCGATCTGCCGATAAGATCACCGCTCTGACAGCTCATTCAGCCATTTTTGCGTCCTGTTAACAGTGATGTGGAACACTCTGCCTGCTTTAAAAAAATATAATTGGAGCGGGCGAAAATGAGTACTTTAGGGGCGCGGGGGATTCTCTCCCGGTTCAGCCTGGCCGCGGCGGTATGCCTCGGACTGGCCAATGCAGCGCAGGCTGCGAACAATCTGACTGAAGCTGGTGTTTCGGTCTCCAACACATTTGAACTGAGCTACAGCGTGTCAGGCACGGCGCAGCCAGTCATCACCAATGACAGTGTCAGTCCCCCGGTCGGAGCTGTGGTGCAGGGTTCACCAACTGTATTTACAGTCGACCGGAAAGTCGATCTGATCGTCACGGCGACCAATTCGACTCTGACATCAGCGCCGAACACGAATGCGACCCTGACTTTCGAATTGCTGAATGAAGGCAATGATACAGCGGCTTATTCCTTCTCGGTTGATGATCTGGACTCAGGAGCATCAACATTTGATGCCACGTCCCTGATCGTGCGCTACCTGGTTGACGCCAATGATAATGGCACAGCCGATGACGGCGCTTATACGACAATCACCCAGACGCCGATCGGCACCGCCGCCGGATCGGCCTTCATTACCGGCGACGTGCCGAAAGGCGTGCTGGTTTTCGTTCAGGTGCAGGGCAGCATCGATGCGTCGGTTGCCGATACATTCACTGATGATATCACCCTGGTCGCAGAAGCCCGTGACCCGACCGCCTTCCTGAACGAGGCTTCCTCCTCGCCAGCAGCGGTGACGACAGCTACAGGCGGGGCGAATGTCCTGACCGGGGCGGCGCAGAATGTCCTGGCCGACAGTACCGGCGTAGCAGCAGCGGAAGCGGCGGGCGATGCGGATGGCCTGTATGCGGCGACGGGTGTGATCGCGGTTGAGTCGGCCAGCCTGGCTGCATCCAAGACAGTGACTGTGGTCAAGGAGCCCGACATTGCCGATCCATTCGTGGCGCTGACCGATTGTGCCACAGCGACGGCGGTGGCCGGGGCAAAGGCGGTGCCAGGTTCTTGCGTGGAATATATCATCCAGGTTCAGAACAATGGTGCGACGGCATCAGCGACCAATCTGGTGATTGATGATATCCTGCCAGCGGAAGTCAGCTTTGTTGCCGCCTCTCTGGCGACGACGACAACAACCGGATTTGCCGATGATACGGGCGTGGCCGGTGCCGGTCCGGTGCTGACCGTGCCGACCACACCTGCCGACAGTGACTGCGATGGCGCGACTACTTGCGTGATCCAGCTCTCTGACGCGGTGCTGGCGGCCGGCGAGGTCGGGCAGATCATCATCCGGGCCGAAGTGAAATAAGCGCTTGAGTCTACTACAAGTTGAAGCCCTGGGCGTGTTCGCGCTCAGGGCTTCTTGTTTTGCGCCAAAGGCGTGCGACGGAAACTGTAATGATCCAGCACTTGCGGGGCTTTTCAGGGCGAATCGATAAAATTTCATCGATCGCACACATCTGATCCTAACCATGACTCGATAGCCTCTCTGCATAAGGCGGCAAAAGACCCGCCAAAGTTCAAGAGCGCGGATCGACCCAAAGAGGTCAGCCGCATGGTGGTGGAGATAAGGGGATGGGCTTCGGGCGGAAGCTATTCTTTGATGCGTTGTTTGCAGTCGTCCTGGCGACTGTGATGATCGTCGCCTGTGCGTTGCCAGCGCACGGCGATCTTGGCGATCGTGTCACGAATACGGCCACGGTCAGCCAGGCGTCGCCATCCGGCGCGGTCGTCCAGCAGACCAATGAAGCGGCGTTCATCATTGAAGCCCGCCGCACGCCGTCCGAGATCGAGTTCTTCCGCATTGTCCAGAACGCACCGGATGGCCTGTCGGTTGCGCTGACTGCATCAGATTATAGTCCATCTGGTGAACTTAGCGGTGCATTCTCCAGCCTAGATCGCAGCCTGTTGCCGGGCGATGCGGCAACCAATCCGGCGACGCCGCTCGATCTGGTCGCGGCACAGACCTATGTGCCGGGCGAAACCATCGTGGTCCGGGTCATTGATCTGGGCCAGAACGGCGATCCGGACCGGATCGAAACCGTGGTGATTACAGTCGAATCCGATGATGGCGACATGATGGTCTTGCGCCTGTATGAAGACGCCCCGAATTCCGGCCACTTCTATGGCTTCTTGGCCAGCACTGCCGATCCGACAGCACAGTTTGACGCGATCCTTTCGGCCCCGCAGGACAGCGTCCTGACCGCGACCTATGTCGATCTCTTTGATGCGACCGAAGTGTCCATCGATACTGCCCTGGTCGATCCGTTTGGCCGTGTCTTCGATAGTCTGACGGGCGCTTTGCTGAGCGATGTCTCGGTCACGATTATCGATGTCAGCACCGGCTTGCCGGCTGAAGTTCTGGGCATTGACGGCAGCGGCACAGCGCCATCGACCGTACAGACCAGCAAGCCAGTGACCGACACACAGGGCAAGACCTATCCAACCCAGCCCGGGGCCTTCTTCTTTCCGGTTCTGACCCCTGGCACGTACCAGATTCTGGTCGATGCGCCGGCTGGCTATTCATATCCTTCCGTCCGCACGCCGGGCGACTTCGACACGCTCGATAATGCGCCATTCGATATCTGGATGCAGGCCTCTTATGCGCAAACCTTCACGATCACCACTTCAGGTCCGCTGCACCTTGATATTCCGCTGGATCCAAACAGTGAATTGATCGTACGCAAACAGGCGTTCGAGACCGATGCTGCGATTGGCGATTTCGTTGGCTACACGATCGAGCTTGAAAATGCGGCCAATCTGGCGGCGCCGATCCGTCTGCAGGACACTTTGCCTGAAGGCTTTCGGTATGTGGCTGGGTCGACGCGTATGAACGGCGCTCTGGCGGCTGATCCAGAGATTGATGCCAGCGGCCGCGGACTGACCTTTCTGGGCGGCTTGCTGCCGCCAGGAGACCGGGTCGAACTGACTTATCTTGCCGCGGTTGGCCCCGGCACGCCACGCGGCGAAGCGGTCAATCATGTGGTTGCCATCAGCCCGACCGGGGCAGCGCTGTCTAATGCGGCCGAGGCGGCAGTGTTGATTGAAGACGACTTCCTGACCTCTCACCTGACAATTGTCGGGCGGGTGGCAGAGGCGGCCTGCCGTCCGCAGACGGCCTGGGCGCGGTCGATTGAAGATGGCGCCGGCGTTGCCGGTGTGCGGCTTTACATGGAGACCGGCCGCTACGTCGTCACTGATGCGGATGGCTTGTTCCATTTCGAAGCCGTTCTGCCCGGCACGCATGTTGTGCAAGTGGATGAAGCTACGCTGCCTCCAGGATACGAACCTATCATCTGCGAAGAAAACTCGCGCTATGCTGGAAGTGCCCTGTCCAAGTTTGTTGACGCGCAAGGCGGCACGATCTGGCGCGCGAATTTCTATCTGAAGCGCACTGAAGATGTGAGCCAGACCAAAACAAATCCTGTGCAGACGGCGCGAGATGAGGCGCTGTTCGACGCCGCCTGGCTCAGCACCCGGACCGAGCAGGACTTTGGCTGGGCCTATCCGCGTATCGGGCAAAGCCCGCAAGGGCGATCAGTCAATCTGGGTATCGTGCATGGACCAAGGCAAAAGGTTGCGCTGCAACTGAACGGTCAGCCGGTGCCAGGTTTGAATTTCTCCGGCCGTGATCTGTCTGTCAGTCGAACGGTCGCGATCTCGCGTTGGGCGGGAGTCGATATTCAGCGCGGTGAAAACACGTTTGTGGCGACCATTGTCGACGAGGCAGGCAATCTGGTGCAGACTCTGACACGCTCAGTCTGGTTTGTGGATGAAGTGGATCGCGCCCGGCTCGTCGACGACCAGTCTGTGGCCGTCGCTGACGGGCGCACCAAGCCGGTCATTGCGGTGCGGCTTGAAGATGGCGCCGGGCATCCGGTGCATGAAGGCCGCATCGTCGAGATCAGCGTCGCGGCCCCATATCGACTGGCACAGGAGGCCGAAGAAGAGTTCGAAGCTCCGGTCGATGCAGGCTTCTCAGCGGTCGCTGGCATTCGCGTTGGCGCTGATGGCATCGCCCGCGTCGAGCTGGAGCCGACGCTGGACTCCGGCCGTGCGCGCCTGGAAGTCAAACTGGCTGATGGCACGCTGGAGGAAATCGACATCTGGCTGGCCTCCGAAAAGCGCGATTGGATTGTTGTCGGTGTGGCCGAGCTTGAGGGCCTGGCCACGCGCTTCGAGGAAACCAGTGATCTGGATATCAATCGCAAGATGGCCGATGGCCGCCTCGCTTTCTTCGCCAAGGGCGTGGTCAAGGGCGACTGGTTGCTGACGGTTGCGGTCGATACGGCCAAGCGCCGCGGCGCCGCGGACGGCGAGATCTTCGATGAGATCGATCCCAATGCCTATTACACCTTGTATGGTGATCGCACCTGGCAGCACAATAATGCCGAAAGCCGCTACCCGGTTTATGTCAAGCTCGAGAAGAACACATTCCAGGCGTTGTTCGGGGATTATGAAACCGGTTTTACCGACACCGATCTCGGTCGCTATGCCCGCCGCCTGTCAGGGCTGAAGGCGGATTATGAAAGCGACACAGTGACCGTAACCGCCTTCGCGTCGGAGACCAATCAAAGCTTCATCAAGGACGAGCTCGCCGCTGACGGCACGTCTGGCCCCTTCCGTCTGCGCTCGGCGCCTCTGGTTCGCTCCTCGGAGGTCATTTCGGTCGAGACACGCGACCGGTTCCGTGCCGATCAGGTGCTCAGCGTCCGGCGCTTCAACCGCTATGTTGACTATGACATTGACTATGTCACGGGCGAGATTTTCTTTCGCCAGCCGATCCCGGCAACGGATGCCGGACTCAATCCAAACGTGATTGTTGCAGATTATGAAACCTCTGAGTCTGGCGACCGCGGGATCACTGCGGGCCTGCGCGCCGCCACCCGACTGGTAGACGGCAAGGTGCAGGCCGGAATCACCTTGGTCCACGAAGAGGATGGAGCCTCAGAAGGCTTTGACGGCTCTCGCCTGGCGGCGGCGGATCTTACTGTCAATCTCGATGACAGCACTGAGGTGCGGGCCGAGATTGCCACCTCTGAAGCCAATACTGAGCTTGGCGATCAGGCCGGCGATGCGGTCCTGGTGGAAGCCACGCGGCGCACGGAAAAGCTCAGTCTGACCGGGTATTACCGGCAGGAAAGTGAAGGTTTCGGTCTCGGCCAGCAAGCCTCAAACACCTCAGCCTTGCGCCGGATTGGGGCTCAGATCAGCGCCGAGATTAGCACCCAGGAGATCGCCGGCAGTAATGATCGCTCGGTCCGCCGTATCGAAGCCCAGGCCTATCGCGAAACCAATCTCAGCCAGCGCGCCGAGCGCACGGTTGCTGATGCCTTGCTGACCCAGGACAGCCAGACTTTCGGGGCCAGCCTCGGCCTGCGCGCGGTCGCTGAAGATTATGACAGCGAAGCCGATGCCCGTCGCTCGGTGCTGTTGCTGGCCGGCCTGCGCAAGACCTTCCTGGATCAGGGCCTGACGGTCAGCGCGGTGTGGGAAGAGCCGCTGAATCAGGTCGGCGCCAATGATGAAGCCACCCTGTTCCCGGGCCGCACTGTGCTGGGTCTGGACAAGACACTTGGCAAGACGGCGAGCCTTAATGTCCGGCATGAAATCACCAATGGCGATCATGCCTCCGGGCAAAACACGATTGCCGGGCTGACCTGGGAACCGCGCGGCGGCACGCAGATTCGCGCTGGCGCCGACATGCTGACCCAGGACAGCGCCCAGCGCATCGGGGCCACGGTCGGGGTCGACCAGGTCTGGCAGGTCAATCAGGCCTGGACCCTGACCGGCGGCCTCGCCCGCCGGGCCAATGTCAGCGGCGGCGACGCCCCGCTGGATGTCGCGCCAGATGCTGCCTTCGGTCCGCTCGAGGACGGCGTGCGCAGTCCGCTGACGCAATCGGAACAATACACATCCGCCTATTTCGGCGCTGGGTACCAGGTTGAAGGCATGGCTGTGTCCGGCCGGGTGGAAACGCGTGACAGCACCTCCGGCCAGCGACTGGTTGCGGTCCTGGGCGGGGCGCGGGAGATCACCAAGACACTGTCTTTCTCGGTTGCGGCGCGTCAGCAAAAGGAATCGCTCGACGATCAGGCCAATCGCAAGCAATCCGATATCCGCATTGGCGCCGCCTGGCGTCCTCGCGGCGAAGGCGTGGTTGTGCTCAATCGGTTTGATTATGGCCACTTCCAGGAAGATGGCGTCCAGAACCGCTCGAAGCTGGTCAACAATCTTGCTGTCAATGCGATGCTGACCAAACGCACGCAGCTCTCGGTTTATCATGGCATCAAACATGTCGAGACCACATTCAATGGCGCCCGCGCGAGCGGCTTCACGCACCTGATTGGCGGCGAAGTGCGCCATGATCTCAGCGAAAAGATCGATCTCGGTTTCCAGGCCACCTGGACCGCGGGTGATGCCAGCAATACCGAGGCCTGGTCGTATGGACCAAGCCTCGGGTTCAGCCCGGAAAAGAATGTCTGGATCAGCGTCGGCTGGAATGCGGCTGGCTTCAATGATGATGATTTCGAAGCCGCCAAATACAAGCAGGAAGGCCCGTACATAAAATTCCGCGCGAAGTTCGATCAGACCACGATCAAGACCATCGCCCAAGAGCTTGGCCTGGGCGTCAACTAATCACTGCTTGACTTCATCCGGGGTCCGTCGCACCTGACCGCCATGGCTCAGGTAAAGATCTGCGGATTGACGGACACGGCGCATATTCGGGCGGCGGCAGAAGCTGGCGCTGACTGGGTCGGTTTCGTGCTGTACCCGAACAGTCCGCGCAACCTTCTGGGTGACGGCGAAGAGGCCCTGGATGAGGTCATCGCGCTGTCGGAATTTGCCCAGGATCTCGGCCTGCTATCGGTCGTCCTGTTGGTTGATCCGGACGAGGACCTGTTTGATGATGTCCTGCACGAGGTCGAGCCGGATGCGATTCAGCTGCACGGCAAGGAGCATCCTGATCAGGTGCTGCGCTGGTGGCGTGATTGCAGCGGCATTTGCGAGCTGTGGCGCGCTGTCGGAGTGTCGAATGAGGCGGATCTGGAGGCGCTTGAGCAATGGCGGGTCGACCGCTTGTTGATCGATGCAAAGCCGCCAGAGGATGCTGACCGTCCGGGCGGCAATGGCGAGCCCTGGGATTGGTCGCTGCTGGAAGGGTTTGAGCCGGATGTGCCCTGGATTCTGGCGGGCGGTTTGACCCCGGACACGGTTGAAGCCGCGATTGCTGCGACAGGTGCGACCGCTGTCGATGTTTCCTCTGGCGTGGAACGCGCCCCGGGTCTAAAGGACGAGGACTTGATCTGGGCGTTCATTGACGCCGCAAAATCTGCCTAGAAAGCTGGACTATGGACTTGCGAAATACCTGGGACCAATGGCCTGATGAGAATGGCCGTTTTGGTGAGTTTGGTGGCCGCTATGTCGCCGAAACCCTGATGCCGCTCATTCTCGATCTGGAGAAAGAGTATCGCGCCGCGAAACAGGATCCGGCCTTTGCTGCGCAGATGGACGATCTCTGGGCCCATTATGTCGGACGCCCGAGCCCGCTTTATTTTGCTGAGCGCCTGAGCCAGCATTTTGGCGCTGCCAAGATCTATCTGAAGCGCGACGAGCTGAACCATACCGGCGCGCACAAGATCAATAATTGCCTCGGTCAGGTGCTGCTGGCCATGCGTATGGGCAAGTCTCGCATCATTGCCGAGACCGGCGCTGGCCAACATGGCGTCGCCACGGCCACGGTCTGCGCCCGGTTTGGTTTGAAATGCGTTGTCTTCATGGGCGAGACCGATGTTGAGCGGCAGAAGCCGAACGTGTTCCGGATGAAGCTGCTTGGCGCCGAAATTGTCCCGGTCTCGTCCGGCACCGGCACTCTCAAAGATGCCATGAATGAAGCCCTGCGCGACTGGGTGACCAATGTCCATGACACCTTCTATTGCATCGGCACTGCGGCAGGCCCGCACCCGTATCCGGAACTGGTTCGCGACTTTCAGAGCGTCATCGGCAAGGAAGCCCGCGCCCAGATCCTGGAGCGTGAAGGCCGCCTGCCGGATGCCGTCATGGCCTGTATTGGAGGCGGCTCGAACGCGATTGGCCTGTTCCATCCCTTTATCGAGGATGAAGATGTCCGCCTGATCGGGGTCGAGGCGTCAGGTCACGGCATCGAAACCGGCCAGCACGCAGCGGCCTTGAATGGCGGCGCGCCGGGCATCCTGCATGGCAACAAGACCTATTTGCTGCAAACCGATGATGGCCAGATCATTGATGCGCATTCGATCTCGGCCGGGCTTGATTATCCCGGCATCGGGCCGGAGCATAGCTTCCTGCGCGATACCGGGCGGGCGGAATACCTGACCTGTACCGACCAGGAAGCGCTCGACGCGTTCCAGCTGTGCACGCGTCTGGAAGGCATCATCCCGGCGCTTGAGCCGAGCCATGCCCTGGCCCGGGTTGGCGAGGTCGCCGACCAGCTTGGCAAGGATGGCTTGCTGATCCTGAACATGTGCGGACGCGGCGACAAGGATGTGTTCTCGGTCGCTGAGGCCCTTGGAGTGGAGATGTAGCCCCGGCGGCGCCTAGCGTTTCTGACCTGAAATATAGGCCCCGGAATTTTCCCGGCTGGCTTCAATCTGGTCATTTTTCAGCCAGCACATTTTGCGCTTGGCGACGGTCTCATGCCGGGTCGTCGCATAGGTGAAGCGGGTGCAGGCCGGGTCGCTGTCGCAGGCGGCGGCGCAGTCACCGCTGCTGATGGCGCGAAACGCCGCCACATCGCCGCCGAGATAATCGAGCCGCTCGGTCACCTCGAACCGTGTCTCGTCAATCGCTTGCGCTTCAAGTCCGCCCAGCTCGGCCATGTCGGCTTCGGACAAGACCCAGCCCAGGCCGAGGCCGGCTGGTTCGAAATTGGCTACAGGCGACGGCCCGGCAGCGCCGCGTCCGAGCGTGTTGACAGCAAAATTGGAAGCATTGGCGACAATCCCGCCAGCGACAACGCCGATAATGGCCAGCAAGCCTTCGCGCCGTGTCATGCTCATGCGGCACCTGTCAGATGATCAGCCAGGCGGGCGGCCAGCGCGATGATGGTCAGGGTTGGATTGGCTGAACCGCCCGATGTGAACACCGAGCTGCCTGCGACATACAGATTGGCATAGCGGTGCACCTTGCAATTGGCATCGACGACGCTGATGCGCGGATCGCGGCCCATGGCCGTGGTTCCCATTGTATGCCCGCCGCCGCTCGGATTGCTGACCAGCGTGTCATTGTGAATAAAGACGCGGCCTTCATCGTGGCTGAGCACGGTTTTGCCGAGCTCTTCCAGCACCTGGAAGATCGGTCGGACGGTATCGCTGCCAGCCATGCACATGGTTTTCAGCAGCGGCAGGCCAGCCGGGTCGCGGCTCGGCGCCAGCGTCACCCGATTGTCGGGGCTGGCCCGCATCTCGCTGCGAATATTGATCGTGTAGGCAATGAAATCGCCTTGATATTTGTCGCTCAGAAAGCGCTCGACGCGGTCAGCAGGATTGATCTCGCGCTCGACCAGTTCCATCGCGACCGAGAGCTTGCCGATCTTGGCATAGGTGGCGTGATCCGCCAGCAGGTTGGGGACAAACTCGCCGAATTGGCTTGGCGGCGTCGGCGGCGCCAGGCGTCTGCGTCCGACCAGGGCTGCGGTCTGAATGTAATGCGGGTGCTCCATCAGGTAGCGGCCAACCTGGTCAGTCTCATTGCCGACCCCGATATCGCTGCCCGGCGCCGGATTGAGCAGGAGCTGGGCATTGCCCATGCCGCCAGCGGCCAGCACCAGGCGCTGATGATCGGCCAAGGCAATCTGCCGCTGGCTGCCATCCTGCTGATACAATGTCAGCGCGGTGACGCGATCGCGCGCGGCATTCGGCTGCAGGCTGGACACCGTGACCCCGAGCAGTACATCCACGCGTCCGGCATCGGTCAGGAAGCTCTGATAAGCCTCGCCGAACCGCATGGCGCCAAAGACGGTGCGAAACGGCTTGAACCGGAATCCGGGCCGATAAGCGGCGTCATATGAATTGATCACGCGGTCGAGTTTCAGAATATCCGCGGCGGTATCGTAATAAGGCCTCAGCTCAGCGCGCGAGATTGGCCAGGTTTCGAAATCCTGCTCATCCAGCGGCGCGCACCAGCCGCCCCAGACCATAGAGGTGCCGCCAAAGGCCCGAATCCAGTGTTGCGCCCAGTGCTGATCGCCAAAATGGCCGCGTGTATCCATGGCGGTATAGGCGGTCTGGATGTCCTGATCATAGCCGTCGCGGCCGGTTTCGATGATCAGGCAGGACGCGCCTTTAGCGCTGAGGCGATCAGCCAGGCTGCATCCGGCCGGGCCGCTGCCGACGATCAAGATGTCATATTTGGACGGATCGACGGCTGAAAGACTGCTAATCTGTGCCAAAGTTCAAGTCCGTTTGCACCAGGCCTGATCAGGTTCAGGGGCTTCCTTGCCTACTGCTCTTCGATTAAGCGGCTTAAGGGTTAGTTAATTCTTGCCAATTGCCGGTCGTAACTTCCACGCCTGAACGGTTGACACTGGCGCCCAGACAGAGGAAGTGGCGGCTCTGCAAGGACGGATATCGCATGACAGAGCTTCTCCTCATCCGCGTGACCTGCCCGCGCCAGCGCGTGGCGCGTGCAATTGCCGATGAGGCGGTCGAGTCCCGGGCCGCTGCCTGCGCCAATATTGAAGGACCTATGGCTTCGACCTATCGCTGGAAAGGTGTGGTCGAACAGGCCTTCGAATTCATCCTTTGGTTAAAGGCCCCAGAAGCAAATTTCGCCAAGATCGAAGCGATTGTAAAAGCGCATCACCCTTATGAGGTTCCGGCCATTGTGGCACTTGGTGTCACCCATGTGAACGCGCCGTATCAAGCCTGGGTCGAAGAGAATACGGAGATCGAGTAAATGCCGACATCCCGCATAGACAAGCGCTTCGCCAAGGTTAAGGCTGAAGGCCGGGCTGCGCTGGTGGCTTATATGATGGCCGGTGATCCGGATCTGGACTCCTCCTATCAGGCGATGTGCGCGCTGCGTGATAATGGCGCTGACGCGATCGAGCTTGGCGCGCCATTCACCGATCCGATGGCTGATGGTCCGGCGATCCAGAAAGCGGCGTTAAGAGCGCTCGCCAACAATACGACCTTGCGCGATGTGCTGGCGCTGGCCCGGCGGTTCCGCGAACATGACCAAGAGACCCCGATTGTCCTGATGGGCTATGCCAATCCGGTCCACACAATGGGCTATGAAGCTTTCGCCGCCGCTGCGGCCGAGGCAGGCATTGATGGCACCATTCTGGTCGATCTGCCGCCGGAAGAAGACCAGCCCATTCGCGATGCCTATGCCAAGCATGACCTGTCCGTCATTCGCCTGGCGACGCCAACCACGCATGAAGCCCGCATGGCCAAAGTCGCCGAAGGCGCTAGTGGATTCCTCTATTATGTCGCGGTCGCCGGTGTAACAGGCGCTGGATCAGCAGATCCGGAGGAAATTCGCGAAGGTGTGGAAATGGCGCAGCGCGTGTCCGGATTGCCGGTCTGCGTGGGATTCGGAATAAAAACGGGCGATCAGGCCGCTGCGATGGCGAAAATCGCTGATGGGGTTGTCGTTGGGTCTGCTTTTGTGGAACAAGCAAGACTTGCAAGTGTGGCCAAAACGCCACAAGTTACAGCAGAGAAGATGGGCCAATTGGCCCATGAGTTGAGTACGGCGCTGACGGGTGGAGTGCCAGCCAAATAAAGTCCGGGTTCGGACAAGGGGATCGGACGAAGGGATCGTGACGCGATGAACTGGCTGACAAACTTTCGCACACCAGGCCTGAAGGGCCTGCTGTCTGGCAACAAGAATGACACGCCGGATAATCTCTGGGTGAAATGCCCGGTATCTGGTGAACTGGTCTATCGTTCTGATCTGGAAGAAAGCTGGTATGTCACCCCAGCCGGGGCGCATTTGCGGATTTCGCCGCGCCGCCGGTTCCGCCTGTTCTTCGATCAGGAGCGGTGGGAGCCGATCCCATTGCCGCCCGTACCGGCTGATCCACTGAAGTTCAAGGATGACAAGGCCTATCCGTCTCGGATCAAGGGTGCGAAATCCAAGATCGCCAAGCGCGACAAGGAAGAAGCGCCGGATTCCGGCGCCGTGTCGCCGATTGCCCAGGACGATTGCATGGCAGCTGCCTTTGGCAAGGTGGACGGTGTGCCGACTGTGGTCCTGGTTCAGGATTTTGCCTTCATGGGCGGCTCGCTCGGCATGGCCGCCGGCGAAGCCTTTATTGCGGCGGCGCAAATGGCTGTGGCGCGCAAGGCGGCCTTCGTGATCTGCACGGCCTCTGGCGGCGCGCGCATGCAGGAAGGCAC
Organism: Henriciella sp.; assembly: GCA_965212615.1. Taxonomy (GTDB): domain Bacteria; phylum Pseudomonadota; class Alphaproteobacteria; order Caulobacterales; family Hyphomonadaceae; genus Henriciella. The sequence goes on along the minus strand of OZ243114.1, from coordinate 2,154,212 downwards.
TTTGTCTTTGATGCAGATGCCGCGCTCGACGCTCGCCATCCAGGAAGTCAAGGAAGCGGGCCTGCCTTATATCGTGGTCCTGTGCGACCCGACCTCAGGCGGCGTGTCAGCCTCTTATGCGATGCTCGGCGATGTGCATCTGGCCGAGCCTGGCGCCATGATTGCCTTTTCGGGCCCGCGCGTGATTGAACAGACTATTCGCGAGAAGCTGCCTGACGGCTTCCAGCGCTCTGAATTCCTGCGCGAGAAAGGCGCCGTCGATATTGTTGTCGACCGGCGCGAGCTGAAACAGACGCTGTCGCGATTGCTCTCGCATCTGATGCCAAAGCGCAAGGCGGCTGAGAAGGATGTCTCGAGGTTGCCGGTCGAAGCGCCGTCGGCTGACGCGCCGGCGCCGCGCGCCAAGAAAGATTGAGCGCCGCACCCGCCGCCGTCGAAGCGGCTCTGAAGAAATTTGAAGGCCTGTATCCGGACAAGATCGAGCTGTCGCTGGGTCGGATCGAGGCCGTGCTCGAAACCCTCGGTCGCCCGCAGGACAAGCTGCCGCCAACTATTCATGTCGCCGGAACCAATGGCAAAGGCTCAACCTGTGCCTATTTGCGGGCCATGGCGGAAGCCGAAGGCCTGTCCGTGCATGTCTATACCTCGCCGCATCTCGTGCGTTTCAATGAACGCATCCGGCTGGCCGGGAAACTGATCGAGGATGCGGCGCTGATCGACTGGCTGGAACGTGTCTACGCGGCACTGGAGGGACGCGAGATTACCCGATTCGAGGCGACCACGGCGACGGCGCTCCTGGCGTTTAGCGAAATCCCGGCCGATCTGCTGATCCTCGAGGTTGGTCTCGGCGGGCGCTATGACGCGACCAATGTCATTCACAGTCCGGCGCTCAGCGTGATCACGCCGGTTGATTTCGACCACAAGCAATTCCTCGGCTCTGATCTCGCTTTCATCGCAGGCGAAAAAGCTGGGATCATCAAACCAGGGCGTCCGGTCGTCTCGGCGATCCAGGCACGGGTTTGCGGCGATGTCATCAAGGCGCAGGCAGCAGCGCTGAACGCGCCGCTGACACCGCTTTCGATCGAGGATATCGAGAAAGTGCCGGAAGCCGTGGCGCTGCCGGGGACCCATCAGCGCTATAATGCAGCCCTGGCCGGGCTCGCCATGCGCACGCTTGAGACGCCGCGAGTCAGTCAGGCATCGATCTGGAAAGGCGCCGAGACGGCGACCTGGCCGGCGCGGATGCAGAAGCTGGCGGACGGGCCGATCGCGCGGCTTGGAAATGGCGCTGATGTCTGGCTCGACGGCGGCCACAATCCGCATGCCGCGACCGCGATTGCCGAGCTGTTGCGGGAAATGGGCGGTTCAACCGTGATGGTGGTCGGCATGCTTGCGAGCAAGGACCATGGCGGCTTCTTTCATCCGTTCAAAGGCGCGGTCGAGGCGGTGCACACGCTGCCGAATGCGCCCGGCCATGCCAGCGCCGATCCGCAGCAACTTGCAGCGACAGCAAAACTCTATCTGCCAGACGCATCGGTTCATGACGGTCTGGAAGCGGCCATGTCCGCTGCGGCCGCCCGCAAACCGGATCGGATCCTGATTGGCGGATCGCTGTATCTGGCCGGCGAAGTGCTGGCCAAGAATGATGAGCTGCCGACCTGATCAAAACCCATTCGGGCGCCGCATCCCGGCGCGCTTTTATGCGTTCTTGATGGTCAGGCCCCCATCCACCGGAATCGCCACCCCATTGAGATAGGACGCGGCCGGCAAGCAGCAGGACAGCGTGATATTCGCGACCTCTTCCGGAATGCCGTAGCGCCGGAGCGGCACCCGGCGCTTGGCGAATATGGTCTTATGCTCGTCCGGGATTTCGGCATTGATATTGGTCAGGATCGGGCCAGGGCAGATACAGTTACAGGTAATGCCATCGCGCCCGAGATCAGTGGCCATCGCCCGAGTGAGGCCGATCACGCCATGCTTGGCAGCCACATAAGGCCCATTGCCTGGGGTGGCGCCAAGCCCTTCCGTCGAGGCGATATTGACGATGCGGCCGCCCGTTTCGGTCTTCATCAAATAAGGCAGCGCAGCACGGATCAGGCGCTGCTGTGCCGTCAGCATGACGTTCACACTGTCATGCCAGATGTCTTCATAAGCTTCCTCAGACGGGTGGGCGAGCCGGGCAAAACCAGCATTATTGATCAGGATATCAAGGCCGCCAAACCGCTCCGCCGTGGCGGCGACGGCGGCTTTGATGGCCGCAGGGTCGCCGACATCCAGCGGCAATGCCGCGACCTCATCGAAGCCGGCCTCGCGGATCTCCTCGGCAACGGCGTTGACGCCGGCTTCATTCATGTCAGTCGCCATCACCTGAGCGCCTTCGCGCGCAAACAGGTGGGCCGTGGCGCGGCCCATGCCACTGGCGGCCCCGGTAATGAAGACAGTTTTTCCGGCGACAGATCGATCGAGATGTTGATAAGGGATCATGGACAGGCTCCTGTTTTGGCGCAGGCTAGTCGTTTCTGCGGACAAAAACAGCTCTGCCGTCGGGCAAGGAAGCTGGCCTGACACAGGATCAGCGCATTTTGGTATTATCCGGTATCACGCCGTCCGGGTTCCTTGTTTTTACTGGATTTTCGGGCGCAGGGCGTGCAGATTGAGCCGGATATCGGGTGCGAGTGTGACGTTTGAACGAGCCATAGATAGCGCTTGGCGCGCGACTTTCCGCTTCATTCGCGTGAAGAAAGGAGGCTGACATGTGCGGGATTTTTGGCGTCGTGACGGCTTCAAATGCGCCGCCGAGCGAGGCGCAGCTGCGGCAAAGCGTTGCCGCCATGACCCATCGCGGGCCGGATGCCAGTCATGTCCACGCCGAACCCGGTCTCGGCCTCGGACATGCCAGGCTATCCCTGGTCGATACGCACGCGCGCTCAAACCAGCCCTTTTGGGATGCATCCGGACGTTATGTGCTGGTTTTCAATGGCGAGATCTACAATTTCCGCGACCTGCGGGCCGAGCTGGAGGCGGCGGGCTGCAGCTTCCAGACCAGCTCGGATACCGAAGTCTTGCTGCAGCTGCTGATCACCCTGGGCCCGGAGCAGACCTTGCCGCGCCTGAATGGCATGTTTGCGTTCGCCTTCTATGACCGGTCATCTGACATGCTGACCCTGGCCCGCGACCGGTTCGGGATGAAGCCGCTTTTCTATATCGAGACGGAAACCGAGTTTCTGTTTGCATCCGAGATCAAGGCATTCAAGCCGTGGCGGACGCTGCACGCGCAGCACGCCTCAATCCATGCCTATTTGATGAAGTTTGGCGGGCCGACCAAGGGCCGGACATTCTATCAGGGCGTGACCAGCCTGGCGCCTGGCGACATGCTGCAGCTCAAGCGCGGGGCGGGCGCGCGCACGACGCCATTCTTCCGCGTGTCTGATCTGATTGATGCTGACGAATATGCGCGCCTGCGCGGTCTGTCAGCGACGCAGATTGCCGATCGTTTTGACGCGCTCATGCAGCAATCGGTGGCCGATCATGCCTTTGCCGACGCCAAGGTCGGGGCGTTTTGCAGTGGTGGGGTCGATAGCTCGTTGATCGTCTCAATGGCGGCGCGGCAGCAATCGGACATCCAGCTCTTCCATGCCAATGTCAAAGGCCGGTGGAGCGAAGCCGAGCCAGCGCGCGCTCTGGCCAAGCACCTTGGCCTTGATTTGCATGCCGTCGAGGTCGAAGAGCAGGATTTCCTGACCTCGATCCCGAAAGTCATGCGCCATTATGAGTCTCCGTTCACCTATCATCCGAACTGTGCGCCCTTGATGATGGTGGCGCAGCTGGCGCGTGATCGTGGGATCAAGGGCCTGCTCTCGGGCGAAGGCTCCGACGAGCTGTTTCTCGGCTATCCCTGGCTTGGCCGGCGACAGATCACCGATCTCTACAACACCATCAAGCGCGTGATCGGGAGCGGCATTCGAAGCCTCCCGGGACTTGGCCCGATCCTGAACCCGGATCAGACCGGCAACAGTTTCCTGGTGCGCGATATCATGAATGGCCGCGAGATTGTCGATGACTTGAATGCGGTCACGACAGCCATCGCCCAGCATCGCCATGCCCGCAAGGACCCGAAAGTCCGCTGGACGCTGGATTATCTGAATTATCACCTGCGCACGCTCTTATTGCGCAATGACACGATGGGCATGGCCGCCAGCATTGAGGCGCGCTTCCCCTTCCTTGGCAATGAGCTCGCCCGTTTCGGCGTCAATCTTCCGGGGCGCCATAAGCTCAAGCTCTCGCCCTTTGTCTTCGAAAAAGCGCATCCTTTTGTCCGTGACAAATGGGTCGTGCGGGCAGTGGCCGACCGTTACGTTCCGAGGCAGCTCAGCCAGCGCCTCAAGATCGGATTCTGGACCACAGTGTTCCAGCGCCTGGACATTAGCGACGCCTTTTTTGAGACCTCCCGATTGGGCGACTTGCTGTCGCTGTCGCGTCAGCAATTGCAAGCCCTCTCGGCCGAAGCGAGCGATGACCTGAAACTGCGTTTGCTGCATCTGGATGTCTGGACGCGGGTCTGTCTCGAAGATGAAGCCGACGACCGGTCCATGGCTCGGCTGGTCGATCATGTTCGCATTCGCGAAGACGGTGCCCCCCGGGCGCACAAATCCCGGACCCGGGCGCTAGCCTATCCATCGGCGCCGACCTCGTGAATGGCAGGAGACCGAAGGCCTTGAAGATTCTTCAATTCTGTACCGATTTCCGCAAAGGCGGGATCCAGATCCACGTGCTGGAATTATCCGACTGGCTGACCAGCCAGGGACATCATGTCGAGTTCGCCGCTGAACCACGACGCGCCTTTATTGATACCGGGTTTGACCGGTTCATACCCTTGTCGATGCAGGATGTCTCGAACACAGACGGCAATACCATCTCGCGCGTCTATTCCCTGCTGAAAAATGCCATCGCGCTTCGACGGGTTTTGTCCAAACGGCAGTTTGACCTGATCCATGTGCATGAAACCGGACCTGCTCTGGTGACGAAACTGGCCACGATTGGCCTCAAGATTCCCATTGCCATGACCTTTCATGGCAGCGCGCCGAGCCGCATTCCGAGTGCTGCCAAGATCGCGCAGCGCTGCGCGGATCTGGTCGCGTCACCCAGCCGTATGGTGCTGGACGAGTTGATCGCGAACGGTGTCGAGCGCCGCAAGACCCGGGTGTTCGGCCTCGGCATCAAGCCGCAGCCGAGCATCCCTGATGCCACCCGCGCGCAATGGCGGGCGCGCTATCTCACTGGCGAAGGCGGGCATTTGATCTTCAGCCCGTCGCGGCTGGCCCACCAGAAGGGGATCGATATCATGATCGAGGTTGCCAAACAGGTCATCGAAAAACACAAGGACACGGTCTTCGTGGTGGCTGGCGGCGGCGACCTGGCTGATCAGGTGGATGACTGGGCCCGCGCCGCTGGCATTGCCGGGAACATCCACTTTCTCGGGCCGATCGACACTGTGCCGGAGCATTTGGCGATTGCCGACATGGTCTTGCTGACTTCGCGCTGGGAGGCCTTGCCAATCTCGATCGTGGAAGCCTTTCGGGCCGCCCGCCCGGTGATTGCCACGGATTGCGGCGGGGTCGCTGAACTGGTCGATGATGCGGTCGGCCGACTCTGCCAGGTCGAGGATGTTCGCGGTCTGGTTCAGGCGGTGAACGACTTGATCGAACAGCCGGACCTGCGGGCAGAGAAAAGCCGCGGCGCGCTGGCCCGCAGCGCCGAGGCGCGGTTTGATCCAGACGCCGTCCATGCTGGCATCCTGGCTGATTATGAGGCTTTGCTGGCGCGCGGCATGTCCTGAGCGACACTTGCCGCCGCAGACAAAAACAGGCCCGTGAGAGATCACGAGCCTGTTGTTTTTTACGGTCAGGATCCTGACAAACCGATCAGGTGTTTTCCTTGATCCATTCGGTGATCTTCTGTTTCGACATGGCGCCAGGATGGGTCGCCGTGACCTTGCCGTGCTTGAAGATCATCAGGGTTGGCAGGCCGCGAATGCCATATTTGGATGCGGCCATCGGATTGTCATCCACATTGATCTTGGCGATCTTGATGTCGCCGCTCATCTCTTCGGCCACGGCGTCGAGATGCGGGGCCATGGCTTTACAAGGGCCACACCATTCGGCCCAGAAGTCGACAACGACAGGCGTGTCGCTGGCGACGGCATCATCGAAATTATCGTCGGTAATATGCTCAGCGGCCATTTTGACCTCCTTTGAATTCGTGTTCGCGGCATAAGATAGGGACTCTTTTCCCGCGTCAAACCCGGCTCTCCACACGGTTTAGTGATTCTGACATGGCCTGGCCATCCAGTTCGATCAGGTGCGGCCCGTCTGTATAGAGCAAGGCGCAGCGGACCTGGCGCTGCGGATACAGCGATTGCAGCACAGCGCGATAGGCCGCCATCTGGACCAGATAAGGCAAGTCGACTTGATCCGCCTGCAGCGGGGCTGGACGATCGGTCTTGTAATCAATGATCATCACCTGATCGCTGCCAATGATCAGCCTGTCGACCCGGCCATTGACCATTTGTCCGCCCGGCAAGGTGCCGACAATCGCCGCTTCATTGCGTCCGCCGGGTGCGAAAATATCGGCAAAGGCCGGGTCGTGCAGCGTGCGCAGGGTCACGTCCAGCATTTCGGCGGCTTCCGGCTCTGTGAGTTCAGGATCGCGGCTGAGGAAACGCGCACCAGCGGCTTGCCAGGTGGGCTCAGGCAAATCGGGCAGCGTTTGCAACAGCGCGTGAATCAACCGGCCACGGCGCAAGGCAGCGGAGCGATCCGGTCCGAATGGCGCGCGCACCGCGGCATGGTCTTCCGTCAGGCGGGACGGCGCTGCCAAGCGGGCTGGCGGCACTGGCGCTGCAGCTGGAGTTTTCAGCCATCCCGGTGGCGGGGCAGGGGCGGTCTGACGCCTTCCTTCTGGCGTCAGGCAGACAGGCGGCGCGCCATAAACGATGGGCGCGTCCAGCTCTGCCATCTCGGCAGGATCCCCGGTCAGGGCGCGCATGGCGGTCAGACACCAGCGATACCAGGCGGATTTGGCATATCCGGTCTTGCTGCTGCCAAGCCCCGCCCCGGCAATCACCAACCGGTCCGAGGCCCGGGTCAGGGCGACATAAAGCAAGCGCCGCGATTCCCGTTCAGCAGCGAGATTAGCGGCCTCGCGCAGCGCCGCTGTGGCTCGGCAGTCGCGGCGCGAAGACGGGCTATGCAGCGGCACGCCATCGGCGGTGAAGAACAAGGCATCGGAGACCGGTTTGGTCGCGCCGGTCGTATCCGGCAGGATCACCACTGGCGATTGCAGCCCCTTGGCGCCATGCACCGTCATCACCCGCACAGCGGCATCCGGCTCGCCCAGTTCGCGTTTCAGGACCGTGTCGCGGCCTTCGGTTTTGGAAAGATAGGATTGCAGGCTGCGCGCCTCGGCCATGTCATGGCTGAGCGCCCCGGACAGCAGCGCCTGAACCGGATCGCGCACCGGCTCGCCGAGGCGGCGGATCAGCTTGTCCCAGCCGCTGACCTGATCGTCATCGCGTTCCGTCAGGGCCCGGGTCAGGAATTCGAAAGCCGGCAGATGACGATGCTCGATCAGGCGGGTGCAGAACGCCCTGGCGGCTTGAAACTCAGCCGCCTCACTGGCCTCAAGGCGTTGCCACAGCGACTGGTCCCCGCGCTGATGGGCGAGCTTGAACAAATGCTTGTCATCATCGACCAGATCGCAGAATGGCCCGCGTAAAATCTCCGCCAGGGCGAGATCATCGCCAGGCTGCAGCGCGAAGCGGATCAGATTGAGGCAGTCCTGAACGCCGAGATTGTCGAGCAGATGCAGGCGGTCGGCGCCAGCGACCGGGACCTGTTCCTGTTTCAGGCTTTCAATCAGCGCATCGAACAGCTCATTGCGACTGCGCACCAGGATCAGAATATCCTGCGCCTGAATCGGTTTGCGGACCCAGCTGCGATCCGCCTGTTCCTGCCAGACGCTGTCGCCGCGATCGATCATGGCGCGGACTTCAGAGGCGATGCGCCGGGCCAGGCGTCGGCGCGGGGCGTCGGCCGGGACATGATCTGTCGGGGTCGTCCAGGCATCCTCATCGCTGTCTGCGCTGGTCGGCATTTCAAGCGGCCAGAGCTCGACCCGGCCAGCCTGATTGGCGCGCCGGGCCGTGTGCGGCTTCAGGTCGGCCTCGACCGGCGGCAGCGGGTCCGTCGCTGCATCAGCCAGAGGCACCCGGGCGCGCACCTCATCGACAAAGCGCAAGACTTCCGGCGTTGAGCGGAAGGACATGGCCATTTCCGGCTGATTGACAGCCCGGTCCTCGGCCTCGGCAATCACCGTTTCGCGGGCGATGAAATTGAGCTTTTCAGCCTGGAATTTCTGCTGATCTGCCCCTTGAAAGGAATAGATTGACTGTTTCGGATCGCCGACCACGAACTGGGTGCGCGGATCGCTGGTTTCATCTCGCCCGCGGCCGGCCTGGAATTCATCGACAACAGCATTGATCAGGGCCCATTGCGCCGGGCTGGTATCCTGCGCTTCGTCAAGCAGCAAATGCGTCAGCCCGCCATCCAGCTTGTACAACACCCACCCGGCGGCATCGGCACTTGTCAGCAAGGCGCGGGTGCGTTCGATCAGGTCATCAAAATCAAGCGCGCCGCGCAGACGCTTTTGCTCGGCATAGGCCGCTACCATGGGCAGGCCGATCCGCATCAGCGCGATTGTGCGTTCGGCGGCTTCGGCGGCGGCGAGCTCGGCCTGGACTGTTTTCAGGCGCGTGATCTCGCGGCCTTCCGGATCGCCTGTTTTGAGCTTGCGGTTGAACAGGTCCGCGACCAAGGGCCCGGCTTGGGCCGTGAACGGATTGCTGCCGCTCGGAAAGTCGCCTTTGGCGCCGGCCAGGGCGCGGATATAGATCTGATAGCGCTGCCGGGCATCGCTTGTCTCCAGCAGCAAGGTCAGGGCATGGGCCAGTTTCTGGTCTGTCGCGCCGGGTTTGTCCATACGGCCCAGCGCCGCCGCGGCGGCGCGCAGGTCGGGCGCCGGCAAGGCCGTGATCATGGCGTCATGCAGGATTTCGTCCGGTGTGGCGGCCCCGGCTCCGGCAGCGTTGCGAATACTTGTCTCAAGGTCTCGATCAGAGTCGATGGCGTGCGAGAAATTTTGCAGCGCCTGGCGTTTGAATTTGAGCGCCTCAAGCGCCGCGCCGATGCCCAGCCCGCCAGTGGCCTCGGCCAGCGTTTTCATGGCCTCTGGATGTGACTCTGCAGCGGCCTCCAGATGCGTCGCCAGGACCGCCTGCCACACGGCATTGGCCTCATCCTCCTCAATCTCCTGAAAGCCTGGTGACACGCCTGCCTCGAGCGGGAACCGGCGCAGAATTCGGGCGCAGAAGGCATGGATGGTTTCGATCCGCAATCCGCCCGGGGTCTCCAGGGCGCGAGCGAACAAGGCCCGGGCCTGGCGCAAATCATCCGGCGTGTAAGCCGAGGCCGGGCGGCCTTCCAGGTCTGCCAGCTTGCGCCGCAGCGCATCATCATCGGCCACTGACCAATCGCCAAGGCGCGAGAATAGCCGCGACAGCATCTCATTGGCGGCCGCCTTGGTGTAGGTGATGCAGAGGATCGAATCCGGCGCCGCCCCGGGCCTGCCATCCGGGCGTTGCAGCAGCAACCGGGCGACGCGGTCGATCAGGACCTTGGTCTTGCCCGACCCGGCATTCGCCTCGACCCAGGCCGACAGGGCCGGCTGGGCGGCATCGGCCTGGGCCTGGCGCGCCTGTTCGAATGCGGCGCTGTCAGGAGAGAAAACCGCTTCAGTCATAAGTCGACAGCCCTGTCCATTCCTGGCGCCGGGCGAGGCGGGTATAGTCGCTCTCATAAGCCACCCGCTCTGGCCGCGGCGCGCTGAGATAAGGATGGCTGGGATCCGCAAAGGCGGTGAGCAGGCGCACCAGGCCGGCTTCTGCATCGGCGATGATCTCTGCAATATCTGCCGCTTCGAGCTTGGCGCGCGGGTTCGCCTCGCCAATCTCGCGGACGTCGAATGCGGTGCCGAAGCGCAGATAGGTGAGTGCTGCCACCTCGGCCTTGCCGAGCCTGTCATAGCCGCCTTCGCGGGCGATCAGGCCTTGCAGCGGCATTTGCGGGCTGAGCCCGGCGCGGACCTGTTTCTCGCTTGGCGGCTTGCCGGACTTGAAGTCGAGAATGGCCGCGACCCCGCCGACCCGCTGTTCGATCCGGTCCGCGGTGCCGGACAGCTTGAATGGCTGGCCTTCAATCGTGAGCGAGATTTCGCCATAGGCTTCGGTCAAAGGCGGGCCGACCATCTGGCTCTGCTGCGCTGCGCGCCAGTCGAGATATTCGGCGCTGATGGCGCGCCGCCGCTCGCGCAGGGCGATGATGTCGGCCTCTGGCTCGCCGCCCGCGCGCAAGGCCTGTTCAAGCAGGCTCAGCAAGCCGTCTGCATCCTCACGCACCTGACCTTTCTCGAACGTTTCCAGGGCCTTGTGGATGGCGGTGCCGCGAATGCGCACATCAGGCGGCAGGTTGAGCGGGTCGAGGCGGCGCAGGCCGAGCACATATTCGCAATAGATTGCATAAGGGTCGCGTACCAGCTGTTCGATCCGGGTCACAGCGAGCTGGCTGGGACGGGCCGAGCGGGGCGGGGCCGGGCGCGGCGCAGCAGTGAACCCGGCGGCGAGCTTGGGGGCCTGTTGCAGCTGTTCAAGCCAGATGGCGGGATCGGCATCGGCCGGCGGCGCCAGCGCTGCATCAGCCGCATCACCAAGCGCGCCGCGGGCCAGGGTCTTCAGGCGCCAGACCCAGCGCGAGGTGACCGCCGGTTTGTCATCGCGGCGCTGGCTCGACAGCAAGGTGACCTGCGGGGCGGCGGCGAGCTGGGCAAAGTCATGCGCGGCGAGGCCAATCCGTTCATCCGGATCGGCAAGGCCGATCTGGCGCCGAAACACCCGCGGCAGAAACGCTTCAGCCGGCGGCTGGGCTGGCCAGATGCCTTCATTCAGGCCGGCCAGGATCAGCCGGTCTGCGGTCTGCAGCCGGGCTTCCAGCGGTCCCCAGATGGCCAGGCGTGGATGCGGAATGGCAGTGTGGACGCTGACCCTCAGGGCTTCGGATTTGAGCAGCTCATTCCAGACCTGCGGGGCCTGTTCACCCAGCGGTTCGCTCAGCTCGGCAATGTCGCGCAGCAGTCGCGCCAGGGCGGCGCCATCCTCGCCCGACCAGGGCTGCGGAGCGGCCGCGATCTCGGTCGCAACCTGGCTGATCCGCGCGAGCCAGGTGCTGCCAAGACATTGTTCAGGCGTCTCAGAAATTGCATCAAACAGCGTTTCTGAAATCGTGCTCAACATTGCTGAAGCTTGCTGAAATGCTGCAAATAGCGGGCGCGCATTGCGTTTGGCGCTGCGCTTTTCCGCGGCCTTGGCCAGCGTCTCGACATGCGCCAGCAAGCCGGGCCAGTCGCGCCAGAGACGCGGGCCGCGCAAGCAGCTGCGATCCAGGCTCTGCACGGCTTCCGGATCGAACCGGGAATATGGGTGCTGCAGCATTGCAATCAATGCCACCGGACAGGCCGGGTCGAGCAACCAATTGGCGACCAGCATGGCCAGGCTGCCAGCATCGGTCTGGGTCAGCGGCCAGCCAGCCGAGGGCGCCACGTCAATGTCCCAGCGCTTGAGCATGGCGCTGACATGCCGGGCCAGACCGGCATCCGGGGTCACCAGCGCCGCGGTGCGGCCTTCATGCTCAAGCGTTTCGCGCAGCATCAGGGCGGCGAGCAGGGCTTCTTCGGTATCATCCTTGGCCGCGATCATGGTCAGACCGGTCAAGGCCTCGTTGACAAAGGCCGAGACGCTGCGGTCGCCAGCCATCTCGGCCAGGCGGACAGTCCAGTCAGCGGTGCTTGGCGCCGGGGCGAGGGCGGCGTGAATGAGCCGGCGGCGGGCCTCGGCGCCCGGGTCTGATCGCGGCTCTGGCCACGGCGCCACTGCGGCGGGCGCGAGCGCGAGCTCTTTCAGCGTGCGGGCGAGGGTGAATTGCGGGTGCGAGGGGGCGGCCTCGATGCGCTGCAGCGCTTCTGCGCTCAGATCGCGGTCGAGCCCGGGCAGCACGACCAGGCCCTTGGGCAGCTGCATCGCGGCGCGCATTAACAGGCGACTGGCCGGGGTTGCGCCCGTCGAACCGGCAATGATGACCGGGGTCTCTGGCGGGCGCGCCTGCCATTCACGGGCCATGGCCTGCGCCGCGGCATAACGCCGGGCATATGGGTCCATGGCGGTCGCATCTTCAAGCTGCGCTGGCCATTGCTCGGTGATGATGGACAGGAATTGAAGCGATTGTTCCCAATGCGCTGCCAGCTGAACATCCGGCACCAGATCCTTGAGCTGGGCCCAGTCGACCTCACCTGACAGCGCCGCCTGGTCGAGCAGCCGGGCCAGTTCGCGCGCGGCAGACAGACAGGCCGCGGCCGGCAGGCTGGTGCCATGCGTTTCGAAATAGGCCATGACCAGCCGGGTCAGCGCGCCGATGCGCTTGGCCGGGGCGATCACGGGCGGCAGGTCAGCAAGTGCTGTTTCGGAACTTGGTGGCGGCTCGTCAGTCTCCAGATCCCCCAGCGCCCGAATATCCGGCAGCAGGCTGGCGGCGCGCCCGCCGGCCTGATGCAGGGCGAAGGCGAGCGCCCGTTCCGAGCGCCGGTTGGGGACATAGATCAGCGCCTCGGCGAGCGCCTCAGGCTGCGCGCGCAGGCCAGTCTCCAGGGCCAGTCTTGTCGCCAGTTCATCAAGGAAATTCGCCCCTGGCGGGATCGACAAGACCCTGGCGCGGTCCGGGCCGAACAGCGCGCTCATGCGCCGTTGCAGCGCAGCCAGAACTCTGCGTCCTTCAGCGCCCCCGGGTCGCCGACATGCAACCAGAAGCGGTCCAGTGGCAGGCCATGGATACGGCCGTCGGGCAGCAGCTCATTCCACAGCCGATTGGCCGAGAACGGCTCGACGGGCGCGCTATCATACAGCGACGGCTTGAGGATGCGGACCCCGGCATAAGCCCAGGGCGCAGAGGCGGCGTCGCCGCGGCGGCTGAGGCTGCCATCCTGGGCCCGGAAGAAGTCGCCCGCGCCCGGGAAGCCGAGGCAGCGCCGGGTATCAGCGAGCAGCAAATACTCATCCATAAGTTCCGAATTGAAACTCTCGGCCAGGGATTTCAATGGTCCAGGGCCAGTGGGTTCCCAAAAGGCATCCGTATTGACGACAAAAATCGGATCATCGCCAAGCAGCGGCCGGGCCTTGGCCAGTCCACCGCCGGTTTCCAGCACTTGTTCGCGTTCATCCGAGATCACCACTTGCAGATCATGCCGGTCTTGCAGATGCGCTTCGACCAGGTCGGCATACCAGTGAACATTGACGACCACGCGCTTGACGCCGGCGACGACCAGATTGTCGAGCAGGCGGTCAATCATGCTGCGCCCAGCGACATCGATCAGCGGCTTGGCTGTGGCATCCGTCAAAGGCCGCATACGGGTGCCGAGACCGGCGGCAAGGACCATGGCGGTGTGCGGCATGTCAATCATCTCTCAGCCTCCAGGATGAAGGGCGCCGTATCGGCAATGAAGGCGCGCATTTCGGCCGCCGCCGGATGCGCCAGATTACGCGCCAGCATCAGCTGTTGGCGCGGCATGAACTGATTGTAGCGCGGTTTGCCGTCGCGTTTGACCAGGCGGGCAAATACCCCGGCAATGCGCAGCGCGTTCAGCGTGCCGATCACAGCCAGCCGCGCCAGCAAGCCGGTTTCGGTCTTGCCGCTCTCATCGAGATAAGTGCGCAAGGCCGCTTCGGTGGCGGCGGCGCTGACCTCGCGGCGGGCATCCTGGGTCAGCATGGCAAGATCCCAGGCATCCCAGCCCACCACCGCATCCTGGAAATCCAGCAGCCCGATCCGCCCGTCTGGCAGCCAGAGCAGGTTCTCGGCATGATAATCGCGCAGCGTGAACTCGCGCTCAAAACCCATGGCCTGTTCGATCAGGCCATCGCGAGCGGCGTCCCAGCGGGCCCGGTCGGCATCGCTCATCCGCGCCCGGTCATCATATTGGTGCAGCCAGTCAGCATAAAGATCGGCATTGGCGCGCAAGGCGACCGCGTCAAAGGGCAGGATCGGCCAGCGCTCGCCATTGCGGGCCAGCACATCCGGCTGCGGATAGCGATGCAGCTTGGCAAGATCGCGGGCCGCTGCTGTGTAAAGCGGGACTTCGGCGGCGCCGTGTTCAATCAGCCGGGCGAATTCGCGCTGTTCGCCGAAATCTTCCAGCAAAGCCAGGCCAGCCGCGCTGTCATGCGCCGGAATGTCCGGCGGGCGCAGGCCAGCGGCGCGCAAATGATCGGCAATCAGGACAAAGGCATCGACGCGGCTGGAGGCAAGCCGGGTCATCGCATTCCAGCCAAGCTTGCGGCGCTCGGGCTCGGTCATGTCGGGCGTGCAGGGCTCATCCTCGATCCGGGGCGCGTCCATCAGGATCGCGGTTTCGCCGCCGGCGCGGGTGAGCCGCGCATAGCGCCGGGTCGAGGCGTCCTGGCCGAGCCAGCCAAGGCGCGCATCGCGCCAGCCCGCCTCGGCCAGAAACCGGTCAATCAATGCGTCGCGGTCAGGATCACAACTCATGCAAGCGTGTCTGCCAGTCTTCGCCGCGCGGTTCCAGTATTGCTTTGCGCCTATCCCCAAGCAATTCCAGGGTCAGATCCAGCCGCCAGGCCGGCAGGTGGGGGCCAGCCCGCTCTGGCCATTCGATCAGGGCAAGACCCTCCTGGGTGTCCTCCCAGCCGAGCTCAAACACCTCATCCGGCTGTTCGAGCCGGTACAGGTCCATGTGAAAGATCGGGAAGTCCGGCCCGTCATAGGTCTGCACCAGCGTATAGGTCGGGCTTGGCACATCGGTTGCGCGGCCCAGAAGAGCTTCGATCAGGGCCCGCGAGAAGGTCGTCTTGCCGGCCCCGAGGCCGCCATGCAGAGCGATGACATCACCGGCCTTGAGCACCGGCGCAAGGCGGCGGGCGAGCGCCGCGGTCGCTGCAAGGGAAGGCAGGTCAAAGTGTTTCAAGCGTCGCCCCAATGGCTTCGATCAAGGCCGCTGTCGGTTCGCAGCCGACCGACAAGCGGACAAAGCCCTCAGCCACCGCATCGCCCCAGCGGGCGCGGCGCTCGGCGCTGGTATGAATGCCGCCAAAACTGGTCGAGGCGAAAATCACCGGGCAGGTCTCGATGAAGCGCTCGGCGGTCGCTTCGCTGTCAAAGGTAAGGCCGAGAATGAAGCCGATGCCCGGATATTTCAGCGCCTTGAGGGCGCGGTGCCCGTCCAGCTGCGCGGCCAGGGCGGCGGCGGTATCGCACATGCGCTGGAGGCGCAGCTCCAGCGTCATCAGGCCGCGATGGACCAGGAAAGAGGCAAACGGGTCGGGGATGGTGCCAGAGACCTTGCGCCATTTTCCGAGCTTCTGGGCCAGCGCCGCGTCGCGCGTCGCGACATGGCCATAAAGACAGTCGGAATGCCCGGCCATGGCCTTGGTGTCAGAGCTGACCACCAGGTCGGCGCCGAGATCGAGCGGGCGCTGCAATAGCGGGGTCAGAGTCGTATTGTCGACCACGACCCGGGCGCCGCTGGCCTGTGCGGTTTCCGAGATTGACCGGATCGAGCACAGGTCGAGCCCTGGATTGGACGGGGTTTCGAGCCAGACCAGGGCATAAGGGTCAAGATCGGTGCTGGCCATGTCGCGGGTTGGTACGGCGTCATAAGTGATGTCATGGCCGCTCAATATCTCGTCCAGCAACACCCGCGTGACATAATATCCGTCCGACGGGACCAGCACGCGGTCGCCGGCTTTCACACTTGTCATCAGCGCTGCAGTGATAGCGGCCATGCCAGACGGAAAGGCGATGACGCGGGCCTGTTCCAGGGCGCTGATCGCGGCCTCGGTCGCTTCGACTGTGGGGTTGATATCGCGGCCATATGTATATGGTGTATCCGGGGCTCCGGACAGTTTGTACTTGGCCGTTGTCACGATTGGCGGACTGATCGGGTCGCCATTCGAGAGCTGGCTTGAGCGGGCATGAATGAGCTTCATGACCAGATCTGCAGACTGTTTGTTCATGCAGGGCTTGTGGCACAGTCTGGAAAGCGCGAAAAGGACGGGAAATATGCCGCAGCGTCGTGTCTTGCAAAAAGATGACGCATGCGTCATGAAACATCTTGAAGGGAGGCTCGGCAGTCGTGGATTTGTCGTCTTCGAAGAATATCGTGATTATTGGCGGCGGCCAGGCTGCGGCGCAGGCCTGTGCGTCCTTGCGCCTGTTCGGGTATGCGGGCGATATCACCCTGATTGGCGAGGAAGCGGCGCTGCCGTATCAGCGCCCGCCTTTGTCCAAGGCCTATATGAAAGGCGAGTTGGCGGAAGAGCGGCTCTATTTCAAGCCGGAAGCCTGGTATCAGGATCAGAATATCGACACCGTCCTGTCCGTTCGCGCGACCCGGATTGATCGCGAGGCGCAGGCCGTCGAGCTGAGCCATGGCGGCCGCGTGTCTTATGACGCTTTGATCATTGCCACCGGCTCGCGGCCGCGGGCCTTGCCGGTCGAAGGTGCGGATCTTGACGGCGTGTTCGACCTGCGCAGCCTGGCCGATGTCGAGCGCATCCGTCCGCGCATGATTGCAGGCCAGAAACTGGTCATTGTCGGCGCTGGCTATATCGGGCTCGAGGCTGCTGCCGTGGCGCGTCAGATGGGGCTGGACGTGACCGTGCTGGAAATGGAAGAGCGGGTGCTGGCCCGGGTCACCAGCCCGGTGATGAGCACCTTCTTTGAAGCCGAGCACACCCGGCAGGGCGCCCATATCCGCACTGGCGCGCGCCTGGCCGCGCTGGCCGGGGCTGAGGGCAAGGTGACCACTGCGGTGCTGGCAGACGGGACCGAGCTGGCCGCCGACATGGTTCTGGTCGGGATCGGTATCCTGCCAAATGTCGAACTGGCCGAGGCGGCCGGGATTGCCTGTGCCAATGGCATTGTCACCGATCGCGATGCGCGCACCGATGATCCGCGCGTGTTTGCGGCGGGCGACTGCGCCGCGCGGCCGCTGGTGCATTATGACCGCACTGGCCGTCTGGAAAGCGTCCATAATGCGATTGAACAAGGCAAGCTTGCTGCGGCCGCGATCATGGGCAAACCGCGTCCGCCGGAAGACTGCCCGTGGTTCTGGTCGGACCAGTATGACCTCAAGCTGCAAATTGCCGGCCTGAGCCAGGATTATGACCAGACCGTCGTGCGCGGCGATATCGAGGCCCGCAAATTCGCCGTCTTCTATTTGCAGAAGGGCAAGCTGATCGCGGTCGATGCGATCAATAGCGCGCCGGAATTCCTGGCCTCGAAGAAACTGATAATGGCAGGCGCACAGCTTGCGCCTGAGACATTAAGCGATACATCCCAATCCATGAAAGAGATCGCGGCTGCGGCCGTATAAGGAGACGTCAGACCTATGGCAAAAATTATCTATGTCGATCACGAGGGCACAGAACGTGCGATTGAAGCCACCAATGGCGAAAGCGTGATGGAAACAGCAATCAAAAACTCAATCCCCGGGATTGATGCTGACTGCGGCGGCGCCTGTGCCTGCGCAACCTGCCACGTCTATGTCGACGAAGCCTTCATGGACAAGGTCGGCAAGCCGGAAGACATGGAACAGTCGATGCTCGATTTTGCCGAGAATGTTCAGGAAAACTCGCGCCTGTCCTGCCAGATCAGCGTCAGCGACGAGCTTGACGGCCTGCGCATCATCACGCCTGAAAGCCAGCACTAAGCCCGGCTTGATCCAAATCCAGCGCCCCTGCCTTGCGGTGGGGGCGTTTCGGCATGTGCTGACGTGGCGTGACACCTTGGTCGGGGGGCCGGGGGCGCCTATCTGACGCGCAGACTGACCCGCCGAGGACCCTGCATGACCACCTATACCGAACTCCTGGCCAGCCTGAAGCGCCATGATGATCACAGCATTGACGCCCATATCCCGGACAGTTGGATGCAAGGCCGCACGACTTATGGCGGGCTGACGGCAGCGCTGTCCTTTCAGGGCGCGCTCGGCCTGGTCGGGGAGATTCCGATCCGTTCAGCCCAGGTCGCTTTTGTCGGGCCGGTTGGCGGCGACATCAAGATCAAGCCGACCTTGCTGCGCCAGGGCAAGAATACCGCCTTTGTCAGCGTCGATGTGGTCGCCGAGACCGGCGTCACGGCGCAATCGATCTTTGCCTTCGGGGCGCGGCGGGAAAGCTCGCTGCACTTTGACGACATGCCGAAACCCGAGACCCCGGCGCCAGACGAGATCACCTCCTTTTTCGACCCGGACCGCCCGCGGCCGGGTTTCTCGCGCAATTTCGACATGCGCATCGCCACAGGCGGGCGGCCGATTTCAGGCTCGAAAGACAAGTCGATCGGATTGTGGATGCGCCATCTTGATCCGGCGGCGCCGCAGGATGCAACGGCAGTGCTGGCCATCGGTGATGCACCGCCGCCAGCGGCGATGTCGATGCTGGCCGTGCCGTCCCGGATCAGCTCGATGACCTGGATGGCCGAGTTCATGAGCGATGAGATTGTCACCGATCCGGCGGGCTGGTATTTCGCCCAGCACACCGCGCAGCTGGCCAAGGATGGCTATTCCAGCCAGTCGATGCGGCTGTGGAATCGCGATGGCCAGCCGATCCTGGTCGGGCGCCAGACGATTGCCGTGTTCGGCTAGGCCGCTTCAGGTCGCTTCAGGTCGCTTCAGGCCGCCTCAGGCGGCGTCAGGCCTCATCCGTGGACACGTCGCCGGATTTGACCCGCTGGCGCGGCGCCGGTCCGGCATAAGGGAAACTGGCTGGCCAGCGTATGGCAAGCAGGCGTTTCTTGTTCAGATTGGCGACGGTGACGCGATTGCTCTGATTGCCGCCCAGCACGCTGTAATGGTGCTTGCTCTCGCCATTATAGAAGCCGACATGGCCCTGCCAGCCGTCCGGATCGCCGCGATAGAAGACCATCACGGCACCAAGGCGCGGGCCCTGATCCTTGATGTCGATGCCGAACCTGGCCCAGCTGCGGGCCTGGTACGGATTGGCCGGCAGCGCCTCGTCCGGCAAGGTCACGGCCAGGCAGGATTCGACAAAATCCCCGCACCACGGAACCCGCGACGGGTCGCCGACACTGTTGCCGCCAAATTTCAGGAACCGCCACAGCCTGTCCTTGTGCAGGGATTCATGCTGGCCAAGCTTGCGCCAGGCAAGCCGGTACCATTCGGCATCAGTGATTGGCGCCGGCGGCGGCGCTTCCAGGATCAGGGCATTGATCAGAGCCGTGTCAATGGCGCCCGGATCCATGCCCATCTGGGCGCGATACTTGTTGATGGCGAGCCGGGTCAGACGCCCCATCACTCCGTCAATCGGACCCGGATCATAGCCCATGGCCTTCAAGGCGCTTTGGATGGCAAGCGTGGTATTCATGGCGTTTCCCTCGCATGGGTCGCACCATAGCCTGTTCGAGACAGTCGCCTGTGTCTAGCAAATTTTGGGTGTGCGTCCGGGCCGGCCTTAATTGACCAGAGCCGCTTTCAGGTCTTGCAGATACGCGACCTGTTCTTCCAGCGCGTGGACATGCGGGCCTTCCTTGCCTTCAGCCAGCAAGGCGCGGTGGGCTTCGTCATAGTCTTTCTGGACGCTCTCGACCGAGACGCTGTCGAGATTGACCGCTTCCTCGGCGAGGATGCTCAGGCCGGCTGGGGTGACATCAGCAAACCCGCCGCGCACGAACAGGCGCATAGTGGTGGCGCCATTATCCTCGACCCGGACGACGCCATTTTTCAGCGTTGTCATGAAGGGCGCATGGTTTACCAGCACGCCGAACTCACCATCAGAGCCGGGGGCAATGACATGATCCACTTCGCCGGAAAACAGTTCCCGAGCTGGTGAAACGAGTGAGAAATGCAGTTTGTCAGCCATAAGACATGCTTTCTTCGAGAGGGTTCGGCCCGCCGTAGCGGGCCAAATTCAGTTTGCTTAAGCGGCGTCAGCCAGCATTTTTTCGGCTTTGGCTTTCGCTTCATCGATCGAGCCAACCATGTAGAAGGCTTGCTCTGGCAGGTGGTCATATTCACCTTCGATGAGGCCTTTAAAGCCGGCCACAGTGTCTTCCAGCTTGACCTGGACACCTGGCGAGCCGGTGAAGACTTCAGCCACGTCAAATGGCTGCGACAGGAAGCGCTCAACCTTACGGGCCCGGGCGACGACGAGTTTGTCTTCTTCGGACAGTTCGTCCATGCCGAGAATGGCGATGATGTCTTGCAGTTCCTTATAGCGCTGCAGGATTTCCTGCACGCCGCGTGCGACTTCATAATGGTCCTGACCAATGATCAGGGGATCAAGAATACGCGATGTGGAATCAAGCGGGTCGACAGCCGGGTAGATGCCTTTTTCCGAGATAGCGCGGTTCAGAACCGTGGTCGCATCCAGGTGGGCGAACGAGGTCGCTGGGGCCGGGTCGGTGAGGTCATCGGCTGGCACGTAAACCGCTTGCACAGAGGTAATCGAACCTTTGGTCGTGGTCGTAATCCGCTCTTGCAGGCCGCCCA
Organism: Henriciella sp.; assembly: GCA_965212615.1. GTDB lineage: Bacteria > Pseudomonadota > Alphaproteobacteria > Caulobacterales > Hyphomonadaceae > Henriciella. Next base: position 2,133,536 of record OZ243114.1, on the reverse strand, counting down.
TGTCGGTTGCCAGGGTCGGCTGATAGCCCACCGCCGAAGGAATCCGGCCGAGCAGCGCAGACACCTCAGAACCGGCCTGGGTGAAGCGGAAGATATTGTCGACGAAGAACAGAACGTCCTTGCCTTCAACATCGCGGAAATACTCCGCCTGGGCGAGACCGGTCAGAGCGACACGGGCGCGCGCGCCTGGAGGTTCGTTCATCTGGCCATAGACCAGCGTGGCGCGGCTTTCGCCTTCCAGATCGATCACATTGGCGTCCTGCATCTCGTAATAGAGATCATTGCCTTCACGGGTGCGCTCGCCAACGCCAGCAAACACAGAATAACCACCGAACAGTTTCGCAATGTTGTTGATCAGTTCCTGAATCAGAACCGTCTTGCCAACCCCAGCACCGCCGAACAGGCCAATCTTACCCCCCTTGGTGTACGGGCAGAGCAGGTCGATGACCTTGATCCCGGTGACCAGGATCTCGGCTTCAGTTGACTGGTCAACAAAGTCAGGGGCAGGGGCGTGGATCGGGGCGCGCAGGTCGGTCTCGACCGGGCCGCGCTCATCAATCGGCTCACCGACAACATTCATGATGCGTCCGAGCGTGGCCGGGCCAACCGGCACTTTGATCGGCTCGCCCATATCAGCGACAGCCTGGCCGCGAACCAGACCTTCGGTCGAGTCCATGGCGATGGTGCGAACCGCGTTCTCACCCAGGTGCTGGGCCACTTCGAGCACCAGGCGGTTGCCATTGTTTTCACATTCCAGGGCGTTCAGAATGTCCGGAAGGGCGCCATCGAATTCAACGTCGACAACAGCGCCGATAACCTGGCTTACGCGGCCAGTCGCTTTAGAAAGGTCCATGCGAGGCGTCTCCTTAGGAGCGGGTTTAGGTTTCGGGGCCGCCTTGGGGGCAGCCTGCGTTTGAGGGGCAGCGGCAGCCGGGGCTGCAGCCGGTTTAGTATCGGTTTCAGCAGGCTTGCAGGTGCCACAAGCGCGCGCGTCCTTGTGCCCAAGCGCCTGCATCGCGGCTTCAGCTTCGGCAAATGTCGCAAATGGGCCATGCCATTTGTCATCATCATTGGTCTGGTCGCCGCCGACGCCCTGACCATCATTGCAATAGCGACAGCTGCTCTTGTGCAGCCGGGCGCGCTTCTTGCTGAAATGTTCGTAAATCCAGAACGACATGGTCTACAGCGCCTCCGCACCGGAAATGATCTCGATCAGTTCCTTGGTGATCTGGGCCTGACGGGCGCGGTTATATTGCAGGGTCAGGCTGTCAATCAGCTCACCCGCATTGCGCGTCGCATTGTCCATCGCGGTCATCGAGGCGGCTTGCTCACCAGCGGCATTTTCCAGCATCGCAGACAGGATCTGGGTGTTGAGATAGCGCGGCAGCAGGGCTTCGAGGATTTCCGGCTCGGACGGCTCATAAGCATAGATGGCGCCGCCAAGATCGATGGTTTCAGCATCATCCGGCGCTTCTGCCGGGATCAGCTGTTTGGCCACCGGTTCTTGCGTCAGAACGTTCTTGAACTCTGAGAAGATCAGCGTCGCGACATCAAACTCGCCATCCTCGAACCGCTTGGTCAGGTCCTGGCCCAGGCCGATGGCGAATGGCGTGAACTTGTCTTTCGCGTCGGACAGATCGACATGGTCGATGAACAGATTGGCATAACCGGCTTTCAGGACCTCGCGGCCCTTCTTGCCGACGGTGATGATCTTGACCTCTTTGCCAGCGGCCTTGAGCTCTTCAATCTTCAGCCGCGCAGCCTTGGCGGTATTGGCATTAAAGCCGCCGCACAGGCCGCGTTCTGCGGTCATCACCACCAGCAGGTGGACTTTATCTTCGCCAGAGCCGGCCAGCAGTTTCGGGCCGCCAGAGCCTGCGCCCATCGAGGCGGTCAGATTGGCCACGACATTTGCCATGCGGCTGGCATACGGCTTGGAGGCTTCCGCTGCTTCCTGCGCCCGGCGCAGTTTCGCAGCAGCCACCATCTGCTTCGCCTTGGTGATCTTCTGTGTGGATTTCACACTTCCGATCCGGTTTTTCAGTTCCTTGAGGCCTGACATGCGGTCACCGGCTCCTGGTCGTGAGGTTCAAACTTACCCGAAGGTCTTTCCGAAGGCTTCCAGCGCGTCCTTGATGCCAGCTTCAATGCTGTCAGAAAGCGCTTTCTCGTCACGGATCTGCTTCAACAGGTCTTTCTTGTCATTGCGCAGGAATGACAGAAGCTCGGCTTCATAGCGGGTGACGTCACGGGTTTCGACTTCGTCGAGATAGCCGCGCGTACCGGCATAGATGACCACAACCTGTTCTTCCATCAGCAGCGGGCTGTATTGCGGCTGCTTGAGCAGTTCGGTCAGGCGCTCGCCGCGGCTGAGCAGCTTCTGCGTCGCCGCGTCGAGATCAGAGCCGAACTTCGCAAACGCCGCCATTTCGCGGTATTGTGCAAGCTCACCCTTCATCGATCCGGCGACTTTCTTCATCGCCTTGGTCTGGGCCGAAGAGCCGACACGCGAGACTGACAGACCGACATTCACAGCAGGGCGGATGCCTTGATAGAACAGGTCGGTTTCGAGGAAGATCTGACCGTCCGTGATCGAGATCACATTGGTCGGAATATAGGCCGACACGTCATTCGCCTGGGTTTCAATGATTGGCAGCGCGGTCAGAGACCCGGCGCCATTGTCTTCATTCATCTTCGCCGCGCGCTCGAGCAGGCGGGAGTGCAGATAGAAGACGTCACCCGGATAGGCTTCGCGGCCAGGTGGGCGACGCAGCAGCAGCGACATCTGGCGATACGCCACAGCCTGCTTGGACAGGTCATCATAAATGATCAGCGCGTGCATGCCATTGTCGCGGAAATACTCACCAATCGTACAACCGGTGAAGGGCGCCAGATATTGCAGCGGGGCTGGCTCAGACGCGGTTGCCGAAACCACCACGGTGTAATCCAGCGCGCCGCGCTCTTCCAGGGTTTTGACAACCTGCGCCACAGTCGAGCGCTTCTGGCCGACAGCGACATAGATGCAGAACAGCTTCTCGCTGTCGTCCTTGGCCGCGGCGTTGGTTTCTTTCTGGTTCAGGATGGTGTCGACACAGACGGCGGTCTTGCCGGTCTGACGGTCACCAATCACCAGTTCGCGTTGGCCCCGGCCGACCGGGATCATGCCGTCAATCGCCTTGATGCCAGTCATCATCGGCTCGTGCACGGATTTACGCGGGATGATGCCCGGCGCTTTCACGTCAACCCGGTTGCGCGAGGCGACGTCTTCGAGCGGGCCTTTGCCATCAATCGGGTTGCCGAGCGGGTCAACCACGCGGCCGAGCAGGCCCTTGCCGACAGGCGCGGCGACAATCTCGTCGAGACGCTTGACCGTGTCGCCTTCTTTAATGCCGCGGTCATCGCCGAAGATAACGACACCAACATTGTCGCTTTCCAGGTTCAGCGCCATGCCTTTGATGCCGCCGTCAAATTCGACCATCTCACCGGCCTGGACATTGTCGAGGCCGTAGACGCGGGCAATACCGTCGCCAACGGAGAGGACTTGACCGACGTCAGAGACTTCCGCCTCGACGCCGAAATTTTCGATCTGCGACTTAAGAATGCCGGAGATTTCTGCTGCGCTGATAGACATATGCGTCTTACGCTCCCTTCATGGCGGTGTTCATACGATCCAGTTTGGCGGCTACGCTGGCATCGATCAGGGTTGATCCGATGCGCAGCTGAATGCCGCCGACGAGGGCCGGGTCGACCTCCGTCTCGAGTTCCACGTCGCTGCCGACCGCCTTGGCGAGCACTTGCTCAAGCCGGGCGCGCTGGTCAGCGCTCATGTCTGTTGCTGTGCGAGCGACCGCGCGCTTGACGCCGCGCTCCTTGGCATAGAGTTCGTCAAAATGCCGGGCTGCGCCGATCAGGTCACCGGCCCGGCCATTCTGGGCCATGGTGCCGATAAAGCCGGTCGCGGTCTTGCTGAGGCCAGCGGCGTCAGCGATGGCGACCAGCGCCTTGACCTTGTCCTCGCGCGCGAAAGCCGGGCTTTCGAGCAGACGGGTCAGGTCTTCGCTGTCAGCCGCAAGGGCTTCAACGGTTTTCAGGTCGCCCGCAATTGCTGCGAGGTCCCCTTTCTCTTTGGCGAGATCAAACAGCGCGCCGGCATAGCGGCGGGCGGCTTCACTGGCAGTGGTAGCAGATGCTGCGGCCAAGGCGTCGTCCGTAAGCTGTAGGGCAGGATTGCCCTGGGTCTGAACCAATAGGAATCGGGGCGCGGCGGCGCCCAAGTCCTGAAACTTGTGCGGGCACCTACCACCTTGTTTACAGGCTGACAACACGTCGGATCAGCCCAGGCTGCGACCGAATCGCGCGGTCGCGGCGTCAAGCCTCTGGATCCGCCATTGCGAGGCGACAGAAACTCTGCGATTTTACTGAGATGCCACGCCCGTTTCCGCATCATTATACGTTCAATCACAAGCGTTTAGATGATGGCTCTGTGGCTTTTGACTGTTCCCGGGATGACAAAGTCTGGCCATGGCTGACGCTCAGCCCGATTCATCCGATCCTGGTGCAAACCATCAATTTCTGGGCCTCGATCGAATCGGGCCAGTTTCTCGGCACCTTCGATCCGCAGGTGTGGACGGCGCTGACCGAGGTCGAATGGGATTGCGGGCCGCCGACCGCCGGCGTCCCGGTGCGCGGCACTTATGCGACCACCAGGGACAGCGATCGCGGACGCTATCACCTCGCCTTCTTTGATGCCGAGGACCAGCACGTGGCGCGCCTGAGCGGGCAGGGCGTGACCTTCCGCACGCGCAATTTCGAAGGCTGGCGCGAGGTGGCAAAGGAGAAGCTCGTCAAACCGCAGCCGCCGGCCTTTGATTATGCGCCGAAACAGGCGGTCGGCGTGGCGACGCAGAGCCAGAGCTTCCTGGCGCCGCTGAGCCGGGCCGACAAGGTCACCACGGCCGGTCTGATCACCAAGGCCAATGGCCTGCGCCCGGGCCATCCTTATATTGCCGGCTCAGGCGATCATGTGAACTCGACTCATATGGGCGAGGTCGGGCGCCAGTTCGGTGACCTGTTGCTGGGCCGGCCTCTGATCAATCGCGGCGGCGAGATGAACTTCCTGCATTATGTCGAGCTTGGAACACCATTTGAGGTCGAGCTGTCCGGGCATGATGAAACCGCGCAGCAATTCGCGCTGATCGTGCGCCAGGCCGGGCAGGTGTGCACCAGGATCAGGATGCGTTACGCCGCCGCCTGACCTGCGCCGACCCTGGCGCAGGCAGTTATTGGCGGGGGCTGGTTTGCAGGTTGAGCCCTAACCCATTGGCGTATGTTGGCCGGCTTCGAATTCCTCGGCCAGCTTGAACTTGCGGATCTTGCCGGAGCCGGTCAGCGGCCATTCGCTGACCTGGATCCAGAAGGCCGGGGTCTTTTGCGGCGACAGGCGCGCGCGGACAAAGGCCTTGAGCTCATCCGGACTGAAGGCGTGATCTGATTCGCTGCGAATGAAGCAGGCAACCTGCTCGCCCCATTTCTCGTCCGGGACGCCGACCACGGCGACCTCGTCAATCGCGTCATGTTCCAGCATCGCATTCTCGATCTCGGCCGGGAACAGGTTCTCGCCGCCGCGAATGATCATTTCCTTGACCCGGCCAGTAATCTTCACATAGCCGCGCGCATCCATGGTGCCGAGATCACCGGTATGCAGCCAATTGTCCTGGTCGATGGTCGCCGCGGTCGCCTCTGGATTGTCATTATAGCCAAGCATGACGCTATAGGCGCGGGCGCAGATCTCGCCCTGGACGCCGACCGGGACGACGGTATTGGCTTGCGGATCGCGGATCGAGATTTCCGTATAAGCGACCGGCTGGCCAATTGTCTGGGTCAGGTCTGTTTCGGTATCTTCATGCCAGGCCTGGGTCAGCACTGGCGAGGTTTCGGTCTGACCATAGACAATCTGGATCGGCGCCCCGAGCGTCTCCAGCGCATCGCGGCACAGCTGCGGCGGCACCATCGAGCCGCCGGACATGATACATTCAACTGATGACACATCCCGGCCGCTGTGGCGGACTTCATGGATCAGGGCCACCAGCATGGTCGGCACGCCGAGAATGAACCTTGTCTTCTCGCGCTCGATCACGCGGACAATCATTTCCGGGTCGAACATCGGCGCCAGCAGCATCGTGCCGCCTGTCCCGAGCCCGCCCAGCACCAGGATGGCGCAACCAGTGGTATGGAAGAGCGGCATATTGTGGACAAAGGAATCCCCAGGCCGCACCCCGGCCCGGTGCATCGCGTCAATGCCGTTGCGGACCAGGCCATTATGATGCAGCAATGCGCCTTTCGGGAACCCGGTGGTGCCGGACGTGTACTGGATCTGGGTGGCGTCACCGGGTTTGGGATCGCGCAGCGCGCCGGTTTCAGCCCCGGCATAAAGCGCCTGATGATCGCTGAGCAGGATCCGGTACTTGATCGCCGGGATCTCGTCACAGACCGCGTCGGCAATGTCCTGCATCGGGTTGCCGCGGAAATCGGCGACATAATAGATCGCTTCGGCGCGCGACTGTTCGAGCACGAATTTCAGCTCGCGCTTCTGATAAGCCGGGTTGACCGTCACCAGGATCACCCCGGCCAGTCCGCAAGCCAGTTCCAACAGCACCCATTCCGGGACATTATTGGCATAGACGGCAACGCGCGATCCTTCCGCATGACGGCTGGCCAGTGCCTTGGCCAGGCGTTCAGCATCGGCCAGCAATTCGGTATAAGTCTAGGTTCGCCCAATCTCGCCTGCATAGGATAATTCCTTCAGCGCCATCGCGTCTGGCGACCGCGCTGTTGACTGGCGCAGCATGTCGCCGACTGTCATTGGCGCCGGTGCGTCACCGCCTTGCGCCGGAAAATAAGATTGAGTGAGTTCGACTTTGTACATGTTCAGGCCTCCCGATGGCCGAACTATCGGCATTCATTGCGATTGAGGCAATCCCTGTCGTCGCGTGGAAGGCCGGCCTTTGGCAGCTGTGACGGCCACCTGGCGGGCCGCTGGCGGCTTCCTGACATAGGCCTGGCGTGGTAATCGGCGCCGGTCTCGGCGCAAACAGGGCGCACCGAAACGGAACTCAACAGGAGCCCAAAATGCAATTTCGACCTGACGCCGAAAAGATCAAACGCTGGCGGGAAGAGCGCCTCTGGTCGCAAGAACACCTGGCTGATCTTGCTGGTCTCGGCCTGCGCACAGTGCAGCGGATCGAGACGGGCGAACCGGCCTCGCGCGACTCAGTCATGGCGCTGGCCGCCGCTTTCAATGTCGACGCTGCCGCGCTGACCGTGAATGCGGAAACCGAAGCTGCGCTTGAAAGCGAACAAAAGGCCCGCAAATCGCTGGCCGGCTTGCGACTCGGATTCTTCATCAATGTCGCCTGCTGGGTGTTCGGCATGATCGTCTTTGCCGGGATCAGCCTCAGCGACGCAGATGGCCAGTTTGAAATGCTGGTCCCGGCCATCTGGTGGACGGTCGGCTTGGCCGGCTTTGGCCTCACTGTCGTGATTGTCGAGCTGGCGACCCGCTATCGGCTGAAGCATGAAGTATAAGCCAGCCTGGGGGGCTAGCCCGGAAACCCGCCTGCCTTGCTGAGGCTGGAACTCACCTTGTGGCCGAGCGCGGTTTCCAGCCAGTTTGCCGTCTCGATCAGTTTGCCAAGATCCAGCCCGGTCTCGAACCCGGCCCGTTCCAGCATGTAGACGACATCTTCGGTGGCGACATTGCCGGTCGCGGCCGGGGCGAACGGACAGCCGCCAATACCGCCGCAGCTGGCATCAATGACATCTATCCCGGCCTCGACAGCAGCGGCGACATTGGCCAGGCCGGCGCCGCGTGTGTCATGGAAATGCAGGCGCAGATAGACATCCGGCGCTTGCAGCCGCACCTGTTCGATCACGGTGCGGACATCCCACGGTGTGGCGACGCCGATCGTGTCGCCAAGCCCCACCTCTGCCACCCCGGCGCGCTGGGCCTGGGCCGCGAGATTGGCAACCACAGCCGGATCGACCTCACCTGAATAAGGATCGCCAAAAGCGACCGAGACCGTGGCCGAAAGCGGGATCCCGGCTTCATGCACTAGCGGGGCGCAGGCGGCCAGCATGTCGGCGCTTTGCTGCGGGGTCATGCGCTGATTGCGCTGGCCAAAGCCTTCGCCGGCGACCAGCACGAAATTGATCTCGTCGGCCGCCGCATCAATCGCCCGGCGAATGCCCTTCTCGTTCAGGGCCAGCGCAATATGGCGCACCTGGCCAGTCCGGTTGAGGCCGCGAAACACTGCGCCACTATCGGCCATTTTCGGCACCGCCTTGGGCGAGACGAAGGAGCCGGACTCCATGCGCTTGACGCCGCAAGCCTCCAGGCGGGCAATGAATTCGAGCTTCTGCTCGGTGCTCAGATCGCTCGGATCATTCTGCAGCCCGTCGCGCGGGCCGACTTCCACAATATCAATTCGTCTTGTCATGACCCCCATTTAGCGGTCATTGAGAGCGAATGACAGAACCGATTGTAGAACCGCCGCTCGCCGGCTTGCGTGTGCTTGAACTGGGCCAGCTGATTGCCGGGCCTTTTTGCGGCCAGTTGCTGGGCGATTTTGGCGCTGAAGTGATCAAGATCGAGGCGCCGGATCGGCCGGACCCAGCCCGCGATTGGGGCGCCGTGAAAGTCAATGATCAAAGCGTGTTCTGGGCCATCATTGGTCGCAATAAACGCGCCATGACGCTCAATCTGCGCCTCGCCCAGGGGCAGGAAATCCTCAAACGCCTGGCCAGCACAGCCGATGTCCTGATCGAGAATTTTCGGCCCGGCACGCTGGAAAAATGGGGCCTCGGCCCTGAAGTGTTGCAGGCGATCAATCCGCGCCTGGTGATCACCCGCGTCTCGGGTTATGGCCAGACCGGGCCGGAAGCGCACAAGCCGGGCTATGCCAGTGTCGGCGAGGCCAAAGGCGGCTTGCGCTACCTGATCGGCGAACCGGATCGCCCGCCTGCCCGGGCCGGGGTCAGCCTGGGCGATACCATGACCGGCACCTTTGCTGCGCTCGGCACCATGATGGCGCTTTATCATCGCGAGAAATCCGGTCGCGGCCAGATCGTCGATGCAGCGATTTATGAAAGCGTGATGGCGTTCATGGAGAGCCTGCTGCCGGAATATGAACTGGGCGGGCATACGCGCCAGCGCTCTGGCGGCATCCTGCCCAGAATTGCGCCGTCCGGGGTCTATCCATGCAGTGATGGCGCTGTGATTATCGGCGCCAATCAGGACACGCTCTTTGCCCGCCTGGCCAAGATGATCGGCACTGACTGGGCCGAGGATCCGCGTTATGCCACGCATGATGCGCGCGGTGATCACCAGGCCGAGCTGGACGCGTTGATTGCGGTCTGGACCCGCAATCTCAGCATGGCAGAAGTGCTGCGCGCGTGTGAGGCGCATGCCATTCCGAGCGGGCCGGTGAACACTGCCAGAGAGATGCTGGTCGATGCCCATATCAAGGCGCGCGAGGCGATTGTCCGCGTGGTCTCGCCGCTGCTCGGCGGGGAAGTGCCGATGCAGGCCGCCTTTCCGAAACTGAGCGAAACGCCAGGCCAGGTGACCAGCGCCGGGCCGGCGCTTGGACAAGATACTGATGCAATTCTCGACCGGCTGGGCTACAGCCCGGACGACCGCGACAGATTAAGAGCCGAAAATGTCATTTGAGCCCCCGCATTCCGACAAGGCGCAGCAGGACGAAACCGACGAGCTGCGTCCGAAATTCAATACCGATGGCCTGATCGCGGCGATTGCGCAGGATGCCGAGACCGGCGAGATCCTGATGCTGGCCTGGATGAATGAAGCGGCCTTGCAGGCGACGCTGGCCACCCGGCGCGCGACCTATTGGAGCCGGTCGCGTCAGGCGCTGTGGATCAAGGGCGAGACCTCCGGCCATTTCCAGGAAGTGGTCGAGCTGCTGGTCGATTGCGACCAGGATGCGGTGTTGCTGAAAGTCCGCCCGGCCGGGGCGGCTTGCCACACCGGCCGGAAAGCCTGTTTCTATCGCAGCATCGACCCGCAAACGCTGAAACTCCGCAAGCGCTGAACTGGCACGCTGATTGCTACACTCCTGGCACTGCGTAAGGAGTACATGACGTGTTTGGTTTGTTTAAACGGGCCGAAGACCCTGAAATAGAGGTCGTAGAAGAGCCTGAAATGATTGAGCGGCGAGCCGCTCAACGCAATGACACCTATGCCGATGTTGTTGCAGTATCGAACAATGGACGTTTCCTCAAACGCGGCATTGCCCTCGATCTGTCAGCCAATGGCGCGCGCCTGCGCTTCGAGAATGGCGACAGCCTGCTGGATGGCATGGTGGTCAAGATTTCCCGCTATGGCGTCAAACGTCGCGGCAAGATGCGCTGGCGCACCAAGACCGATGTCGGCGTCGAGTTCATCAATGATGACGAATAGCGGCCTGTCTGCCAGCGGCGATTAGCGCTGGACAGCCGGATCCGAGATGATATGAGGCGGCAAGTCAGACTCTGTTTGCGAACAGGTTTGGTTCGAATCCGGAACGAAAGACTCAAGTTGTCCACAGAATCGCGCTTTCTGTGGAGAGAGCCCCTGATTCGTGATGAATCTTGACCGCCGCCTATCGACTCTTTTTCGATCTCAGTCTTTTCTAAATCCGTCGGCAGCGAAGCCCGGGAAGCCACCGGAGAGAGCCGCCGAAAGAACGTCGCGCCCGGACGATGCCGGATCAAGAGCGAGCCTCAGAAATGGGGGGTAGCGAAGGACACCGGAGGAGATGAAGGGAAAGGCAACGCGATGTCTGTGAAGCGCCAACTAGAGGTGTGACGCAGGGCCATATCCACGAACGGGGCACGAGCCGCAACGTGGACCAGAAAGAACACCGGTAACGGGGATCTGGATGGTGGGACTTAACAAAACTGCGCAAGCAGAACGGGAAGTTTCAGGCCTCTATTGAGGCGCGAAGACAGGAACTTAGCGGAACTTGTCACTAGCGACACAATTGACGCCAAAATTGGGGGTGCGAGCCGCAAGGTCCGCACCCCCTCTTTTTGTTTGGGCGCCACCGCCGCCAAGGCCTGCCCTTGCGCCGCGCGTCCGCAGCTCGGTCGCCTTTCCGGAAAAATCTCATTGCCATGGCCTTGCAGGGCTTTAGGAGGCTCGCATGGCGCTTGCTCCGTCCCTCTCGATTTTCCGCCATCGCGCCTATTTGCAATTCTGGCTGATGCGGGTCAGCGTTGCCGCGGCGCGCCAGATGGAAGCGGTGGCAATTGGCTGGCAGGTCTATGCGCTTGCCCGCGACCCGATTGCCGACGGTGGTCTGGGGCTGGATATCCCGCAAGCCGCATTCATGATCGGCCTGGTCGGCCTGGCGCAATTCATTCCAGTGCTGCTGTTCTCGCTGATTGGCGGCCAGGCTGCCGACCGCCTCAACCGCAAGATGATCCTGGTGGTCAGCAATCTGATGCGCCTGGCTGGAACCGCAGCCCTGATCGCGACCATTTTCCTGCCGGCTGGCGAAGCCTTGCCGATCATTTTCTCGGTCGCGGTTCTGCTTGGTCTGGTCAATGCGTTCACGCCGGCCGCGGCGAATGCGCTGTATCCGCAGCTGGTCCCGCGGATCGACCTGCCAACCGCGATCGCCTTCAACTCGCTTGGCTTCCAGACCGCGAAGATTGTCGGCCCGGCTCTGGGCGGCCTGTTCCTGGCCGCGGGCGGCCTGCCGCTGGTCTATGGCGCCGCGTTCGGACTGATCGGCTTTGCCATTCTCGCGATTGCCACAGCGCAGACCCCGAAACACGAAAAGCTCAATCATGCCCGCGGGCTCGACATGGTGTTCGAAGGCATTCGCTATATTGGCCGCAACAAGATCGTGCTCGGGGCGATTTCGCTGGATCTGTTCGTGGTCTTCTTTGGCGGCGTGGTGGCGCTGCTGCCGGTCTTTGCCCGGGACATCCTGCAGGTTGGCGAGGCCGGGCTCGGCTTTCTCGCGGCGGCGCCGGCGATTGGCGCGCTCAGCGTCGCCTTCCTGCTGGCGCGCCGACCGCTGGCCCGCCGGGTCGGGCCGTGGATGTTCTGGGCGGTTGGCATTTATGGCGTCGCCACCCTGGTCTTCGGCCTGTCTTCAGTGTTCTGGCTGTCAATTGTCGCGCTGATTGTGACCGGCGCAGCCGACGAGATTTCGGTCTATGTCCGCGCCTCGCTGATCCAGCTGGCGACGCCGGACGAGATGAAAGGCCGGGTCACCTCGGTCTCGTTCATCTTCATCTCGGCCTCGAATGAGCTGGGCGAGTTTGAAAGCGGGGTGGCGGCCCGTTTCCTCGGCCCGGTCGGGGCGGTTATCCTTGGCGGCTCAGTGGCCATCGGGGTCGCCTTGCTATGGACCCGGCTATTCCCGGACCTTGCCCGCGCCGACTCGTTTGAAGGGATCAAGGAACAGTCGGTCTAGGCCGCTGGTTTCCGGCCCGGAACAAGCTTGCCGAAGAATGCCATGACCTCATTCACCCCAGCGCCATGCACCGCCCCGGCGCGATAGACGCGGGCGGCAAGCTGCAAGATGATATAAGTGGTCAGCGCCATCATCCCGAGCTGGGCCAGAACTTCCCATAGCGGCGGCTCGGTTGGCATGCGCAGGATCAGCAGGAACGGCGTAAAGAACGGCACCCAGGCCATGATCTCGATCAGTGCCGACTCAGCATCAGCAACCGCAAAGGCAAGCATGGCCAGCGGCGCCATCAAGGTCACGAAAAGCGGCGTCATCAGCGTCTGGGCTTCCTGGATCGTGTCACATAGCGAGCCCAGCGCCAGGAACATGGAGCCATACATCAAATAGCCAAGCACGAAGCTGATCAGGGCCGGAATGAACAAAGCCGGATTGGCCGCGGCGGTGATCATGGTGCCAAGAAAATTGCCGACATTTTCCGGAATGCTGTCACGCATGAACCAGGTCAGCAGGCTTGAGCCAACCCCCCAGAAGGCCATCAGGGTCAGCGCCAGCAGCAAGACAGCGATAAGCTTGCCAGCCAGCAGATGCGGCAGCTTGACCGAGGTCAGCAGGCTGTCAAAGATCTTGTTCGAACGCTCCTCAATCGTGCCCATGAGCAGATAATTGATCACCGAGAAGATCAGGAACCAGAGCGAGAAAGCCATCATGATCGAGACCACGAACGGGGCCTGGTCGGCCTGGGTCACTTCCGAACCTTCATGCGCATCCTCGCCAGTGCGGACCCGTTGCTGCTTGACATCCCGCCGCGCCGCGCGGGCCTGGGTGAGGACATCGCGGCTGATATTCACCGCGGCCAGGGCGCGGTCGAGTTGCAGATCCAGTTCGGCCTGGCGCGCCGCTGTGATCAGGGCCCGGGCCTGGAGGTTTTCTGACCAATACTCGATTTCCTCTGTCTCTTGATTGACCAGCAGGGCCGCAAACAGTGGCTGCGGCCCTTCTGCCGTCTCGATCAGCGTTTCACCAAGCAGATAAGGCGCCAGCTCGGCGCCGCTGCGCACCGGCGGGTCGACTTCGACAAAATCAGCGCGCGGCAAGGTCGCCGGATTGCCGCCAGCGGCGGCATAGGCTTCAGCGACGCTCGCCCCGCTTTCAAACGCGGTATCAAAGGCGGCCAGCGTCTCGCTTTGCTCGCCTTCGGCAATCGCGACCGGGTCGAGCAGGGCGCGCGCCGTGCGCACCTGCGCATTGGTCATTTCCGTCCGCATCGCTTCGGTAAAGTCACTGCCCTGTTCGATGATCGTGTAATAGCGCGTCGGTTGCGCATTCTGGGCAAAGGTCGGGGCCAGGATGAAGATGGCGAGAATGACCGGCGTGAATAAAAGCCCGAGCCAGAAGCCCCAGGCAGAGACATAGCCGAGATAATCGCGGCGCGCGACAAGATAGGTGGAGCGGATCATGCAGCGTCTCTCCCTGCCGCCGCGTCAGCGGCCAATGTGTCAGTCAGGTCCTGGGCCTCGGCCTCGCTGACCAGCGATACGAAGACATCGCGCAGACGCGCTTCTTCCGGAGTGAAACTGGTAATCGGGGCGCCCGCATCAATTGCCGCGCGCAAGGCGTCCTGCGCGCTTTGCGCCGGTTTCAGACCGATCCGCCAATGGTCGCCATCGCGCCCGGCATCGAACCCGGCAGGGGCAATCGCAGCGCCAAGGTCAAAGCCGTCACTGACGCCAATATGCACAGCCCGGCCAAGCGCTGTGAAGGCGTCATCCAGCGTGCCTTCAAAGACCTTGCGGCCGCGCGCCATCATCACGATTTTCTCGCACAGGCGCTCGGCATGCTCCATGACATGGGTCGAGAAGATGATGGTGGCGCCGCGTTTGTGTTCCTCGACAATGAGGTCTTCCAGCGCTTGCTGATTGACCGGGTCGAGGCCGGAAAACGGCTCGTCCAGGATCAGGAATTCCGGGCGGTGGGCGAGGGCTGACAGGATCTGTACTTTCTGAGCCATGCCCTTGGACAATTTGGTGACGCGGCTGCGGGCAAATTCGCTGAGGCCCATTTTTTCCAGCAATTCATCAGCGCGGGCCTTGGCGTCGCCATGGCTCAGGCCTTTGAGGCGGGCAAAATAGGTGATGATCTGGCGCGCGCTCATCTTCTTGTAGAGGCCGCGTTCTTCAGGCAGGAAGCCGACGCGTTTCAGCGATTCCAGATTAGGCCGCTGTCCGAGCAGGCTGACCTCGCCGCGATCTGGCGACAGCACGCCGAGCGCCATGCGCAGGCTGGTCGACTTGCCAGCCCCGTTCGGGCCGAGGAATCCGACGATGGACCCTTTCGGGACGTCAAAATCGAGGTCACAAACCGCCCGGAAATTTCCAAACCACTTACTGACGCCAACCATCTTTAGGGGCATTTCCTCGCCCATGGGCCGATCTCCCGCGCAGAATCTTTCGATTATCGATATGTAGGGACACTCTTTTGCCCTGCTAGGCTTGCCAAGCCCTTAAAGAGTGCACAGGATACTTGATATGAAAACGCCGACCGATCCTGATCTGAAGGATGTGGCCGACGTGGCGGGGAAATCCGCACGTAGAAAGCGTGGAGAGACCGACCTCATTGCGGAGGCTAATCTGGCTTGCCCATTGTCGCACACTGATCGCGCGCGCAATGGGACAGAGACACTCGCCATGATCGAACGCGCGCTCTATCGCCTGGCCGATGGCACTTATGGCACCTGCGTCACCTGTGGCACCAAGATCAGTGTCTTACGCCTGGATCAGAACCCGGCCGTGGAAACCTGCGCCGGGTGTGACGCGCCGGTGCCGTTCAAAGCGAATTAAGCGCCTGGATCAGATCATGGCTGAGATCGCCGGCATCTTCCAGACCGACCGATAACCGGATCCAGCTTTCATCCAGCCCCATCTCGGCCTGTTCCTCTTCGCTCAGCGCCCGGTGCGTGGTCGAGCAGGGATGACAGGCCAGCGATTTGGTATCGCCGAGATTGTTCGAAATATCGATCAGCTCGAGCCCGTTGAGCACTTTGAAGGCCTGCTCCCGCGCACCCTTGATCGAGAAGGCGATAAGCGTGCCGCCGGCGCTCATCTGCTTCTGGTGCACAGCAAAGTCCGGATGATCCTGACGGCCTGGATAGCGCACCGCCTGGACATTCGCATGTTCGGCAATCGCATCAGCAATCCGGGCGGCATTGGCACAGGCCTGATTGACCCGCAGGTCCAGTGTCTCCAGCCCTTTCAGCACCACCCAGGCATTGAACGGAGACGCCGCCGGCCCGGTATGGCGCAGCCAGGGATCAATCTGGTCTTCAATAAACTCGCTCTGTCCGAGAATGGCGCCGAGCAGGACCCGGCCCTGGCCATCCATATGCTTGGTGGCCGAATAGACGACCAGATCAGCGCCCAGCTCCAGCGGCTTTTGCAGGATCGGTGTCGCAAACACATTATCAATCACCAGCAGCGCCCCGGCGGCATGGGCGAGCTCGGCCACGGCAGCAATATCGACCGCTTCCAGCAGGGGATTGGACGGGCTCTCGATCAGGACCAGCCGGGTCGGTTTGGACAGTGCCCGCTTCCAGTCGTCCAGATCGGTGCCGTTGACAAATTCGGTCTCGACCCCGTAGCGCGGCAGGATGGTCGAGCAGATATGACGGCAGGATCCGAACAGCGCGCTGGCCGCAACCACGCGGTCGCCCGCGCTGCACGGGGCAATCAAGGCCGAGGAAATGGCGCCCATGCCTGAGGCGGTGATGCGGCAGGTCTCGGCCCCTTCCAGCAAAGCCAGGCGCTCGGCCAGCATCTGATTGGTCGGATTGCCATAGCGCGAATAGACATAGCCGTCCTCATCACCCGCCATGCGCGCGGCGGCCTGTTCGGCGCTGTCATAAGCATAGCCAGAGGTCAGGAACATGGCCTCTGAGGTTTCCCCGAATTCAGAGCGCATGGTGCCGCCGCGCACCAATCTGGTGGCTGGGGCCCAATCTTTGCTGCGCTTTGTCATGGCGAAATCCTTTGCATTCGAGGCGCATCGTCATAAGCCTTAGCCTGTAAAGGGATCAAGGCATGGCTGACGGAAAAATTGGGGTTTTGTCCGACCGCGAACTGGCCGCATTGTTCGAGGCCGGTGCGGTGAAGGCGCAAAGCGCGCTTGATGTGGATCAGATTCAGCCGGCCAGTCTCGACCTCAGATTAGGCTTTGAGGCGCATCGCATTCGCGCCAGTTTCCTGCCCGGGGACAAGCGCAAGGTCGCCGACGTGCTGACCGATCCTGGCACGGAGCTGCACCGGATCACGCTGACCGATGCCGGCGCGGTGCTGGAGACGGGCTGTGTCTATCTGGTGCCGCTGCAGGAGAGCCTGCGCCTGCCGCCCGGTATTTCCGGGCGCGCCAATCCGAAAAGCTCGACCGGGCGGATTGATGTCTTCACCCGGGTCGTGACCAATCGCTCCAAGGCGTTCGATGATGTCCCGACCGGCTATTCCGGCCGGCTCTGGCTGGAAATCAGCCCGCGCACCTTCCCGATCCTGGTCCGCCCGGGTGACCGGCTGGCGCAGCTGCGCCTGCGCCGTGGTCGCTCGACCGAGACGACCGAGAAGACGGTCTCCATCGATCTTGACCAGCCGGATGGCCAGCCGGTCGGCTGGCGGGCCAAGCGGCATGGCGGCCTGATCGATCTGCGCGGGATTGGCAAACATGATGTGCATCAATTCTGGGAACCGCTCTATGCCCGCGGCGGCCGCCTCATCCTCGACCCGGAAGAGTTCTACATCCTGGCCAGCCGCGAGACCGTCAAAGTGGCCGCTGGCAAGGCCGCCGAAATGGCCCCGATCGCGCCGGAACTGGGCGAATTCCGGGCCCATTATGCCGGCTTTTTCGATCCGGGCTTCGGCACCAATGAAGGCGGCAGCCGGGCGGTGCTGGAAGTGCGCTCGCGCGATGTGCCCTTTGTGCTGGAACATGGCCAGCCGGTGGCGAAACTGATCTATGAGCCAATGGCTTCGAAACCGCGCGCGCTATATGGCGGCAAGACCAGCAACTACCAGGGCCAGGGCCTGAAACTGTCAAAGCATTTTGCGCGGGTGGAGTGAGGAAGTGGTGGGCCCGGAGGGACTTGAACCCCCGACCAGACCGTTATGAGCGGTCCGCTCTAACCAACTGAGCTACAGGCCCTTGAAAACCAAGTGTGTTCAAGATGAACGCCGATATAAAACGTCAGACTTGATCTCGCCGCAATGGCGCAATTCAATAGAGACTGCAAGTTTTTTGAACCTGATGGAGGGACGCATGACACCCCGTTTGAAAACAAGTCTGATGGCCGGGCTGTCCGGCCTCGCCCTGGTCGCGCTGGCGGCTTGCGGCGGCAACCCGGGCAGCGGTGAGAGCAGCGCCGGCGAAGACGCGCCGGACCCGGTCGCGGCGGCAGTCGCCTCGGTGCCGGAACCGACCGTGACGCCGAATGCCGATCCGATCGACACCACGCATCCAAACTCGATCCAGCCGGAAACCACGCTCAGCATCTCGGCCGAAGGCAGCGTCAATCGCGAGCCCGACATTGCCTTCCTGAATGCCGGGGTGCAGACTCAAGCGCAGACCGCGCAAGCCGCGATGAGCGCCAATTCAGCCGCCATGAACGGGGTCTTCGATGCGCTGGCTGGCGCCGATATTGACCGGCGCGACATGCAGACCTCGAATTTCTCGCTGCAGCCGCAATATGATTATTCCAATCGCGATAATGGCCAGCCGCGCCTGACCGGTTATCAGGCCTCGAACCAGTTGACGGTCAAGGTCCGCGATCTCGACACGCTGGGTGAGACCATGGACGCCCTGGTCTCGGCTGGCGGCAACACGTTCAGCGGCCTCAATTTCGCGCTTGAGGATGATCGCGCGGCCAAGAATGCGGCCCGCGACCTGGCGATGAAGGAAGCCATCGCCCGCGCCGAGCTTTATGCCGCTGCCTCCGGCTATGAAGTCGCCCGTGTGGTGACCATCTCCGAAAGCGGCGGGATGCGTCCGCAACCGATGCAGATGATGGCAGAAGCCCGCGCGATGGATCGCGCCACGCCGATTGCCAGCGGCGAGGTCGGTTATTCGGTCACTGTGAATGTCGTGTTTGAATTGAGAAAGCCCGCCAATTAGGCGGGCGGGTCCCAGTCTAGACTGACGCGGCGCAGCTGCGCCCAAGGCGCCCGCGGCTCAATAAGCCGCGCTTGGCGTCTTGATATGATTGTGCTCGTCCATCAGCGCCACTTGCGGCTTGTGCTGGCGCGCCAGTTCGGCTTCCATCTGTACGAAAGCGGCGATGACGACGCGGTCGCCGAGCGCGAATTTGCGGGCCGCGCCGCCATTCACGCCAATCGTGCGAGAGCCGCGTGGGGCTTCAATCGCATAAGTGGAGATTCGCTCGCCATTGGTAATGTTCCAGATGTCCACGCGCTCATGCGGCAGGATGCCGGCAGCGTCGAGCAGATCCTGGTCGATAGAGACCGATCCCTCATAATACACGTCGCACTGTGTGACCGTTGCCGCGTGGAGTTTACCCTTCAACATATTGACCAGCAAAGCTCGCCCTCCCTATCGGAATTCTCAAAGCAGGCCCCGCCTGCTATGCATATATGGGTGCTGCCTGCCCCCGGGTAAAGGGAAATTGTGCAGTGCAACGGCGGTTCTCAAAGCATAAATCCGGGATCATGGGAAGGGGGCCGACAGCGCGATCATGAACCTGATATATCCATAGGGTTTCTGGCGGATCAGCGCCGGCTGAAAAGTTGCGCTTTCAACCAATTGTGCACCTGCTCAGGCGAGCGGCAGGCCGAGCTCTGTCATGGTTTCGCGCAGCAGCGGCCCGATCTCGGTATTGAACACCGCATCGGCATAAAGGTCATGCTCGGTCTCTTCGCGATTGACGATGAGATAACGGGCGCCATTCTGCTTGGCGATGAGCGGAATATTAGCCGCCGGATAGACCACCAGAGACGAGCCCAGCGCGATCATCAGATCGCAGGACAGCGCTTCGCTTTCAGCAAATTCCATCTTGTCTTCAGGCATCGCCTGGCCAAACGAAATCGTCCCCGACTTGAGCAGGCCCGTACAGAAATCACAGGTCAGATCCTCGTCTGCCTGCCAGCGCGGTTTCAGCGCTTCATAATCATAGCGTTTGCCGCATTGCAGGCATTTGGCATAAGACGCATTGCCGTGCACTTCGATGACTTTCTCGTCCGGGACACCGGCATTCTGATGCAGATTATCGACATTCTGGGTCACCACGCTGGTCACCTTGCCGGACTCGACCAGGCGGGCAATGGCGAAATGGCCCGCGTTCGGCTCGGCCCCGGTCCAGCCGGCCGTGCGATTGAACACCCGTCGCCAGCTTTCGCGCCGAGCCTCGCGGTCAGAGATGAAATCCTGGAAATAGATTGGCTGCATCTTCGACCAGACCCCGCCCGGGGATCTGAAATCCGGAATGCCGCTTTCGGTCGAGATGCCAGCGCCGGTAAACACGACAACACGGCCAGCGGCGTCAATATATTTTGCCAGGGTCACAGCTTCATCCATGGTAAAACCCTATCCGAGCCCGGGCCAATGTCCAACACCTCCTCTCGCGTGGTAAAGCCTTGGCGGTTCGGGCCAGCGCGGCCAGAATGAGACCGGCAACTGGGAGCGGCCTGATGATCAAGAAAATCCTGCTCGGCGCGGCGGCGCTGATTGTAGCTCTGGGCCTCGCGGCCGGCCTTTATACCTGGGACCCGCTGCCGAAAAATCCCAGCCCCGAGGCGCTGTCCGCAGCCGCGGCGGATTACGATGTCGAGATCATTCGCGACACCTGGGGCGTGCCGCATATTTACGGCGCGCGCCAGGCCGATACCGCTTTCGGGGTCGCTTATGCGCATGCCGAGGATGATTTTGAGACCATTCAGGACGTGGTCGCAGCGACCCGCGGGGTGCTGGCGCGCTATAAGGGCGCGGCGGCAGCGCCGACTGATTATGTCGTCGCGCTGCTGGATGTCTGGGGCACCATTGACCGGCGCTATGAGACCGATGTGCCGGCAGAGATCAAAGCCATTGCTGAGGCCTATGCCGCCGGGCTCAATCTCTATGCTGCCGAGCATCCGGACCAGACCTGGCGCGGCCTGGCGCCGTTTACCGGCCAGGACGTGATTGCCGGTTTCATCCTCAAGACGCCGTTTTTCTATGGCTTTGACGAGACGCTGCAGGCCTTGTTCGCCGAGACCCGCACGGCGCCGCTCGCGTCCGGTCCGGACGAGCGCGCCTGGCTGCTACACCCAAGCCTGAACACTGAGCGCGGCTCGAATGCCTTTGCCGTCCAGCCTGGGCGCAGCGGCGATGGCGCGACTCGCCTGTTGATCAACTCGCACCAGCCGATGACGGGTCCGGTGGCCTGGTGGGAAGCGCATATTGTCTCTGAAGACGGCCTCGACATTACTGGCGGCCTGTTCCCAGGCACGCCGGTCATCCTGCATGGCTTTAACCGTCATCTCGGCTGGGCCAATACCGTGTCGAAGCCGGACCTGACCGATATTTACCGGCTGACCCTCAATCCGGATGATCCGAGCCAATACCAGCTCGATGGCGCGTGGCAGGCGTTTCAGGAAGAGACCGCCCTGCTGCGGGTCAAACTGTTCGGGCCATTTGCCTTGAAAGTGCGCCGGCCCGTTTATCGCACAGCCCATGGCCCGGTGATCGAGGCCGCGCATGGCACTTATGCGGTCCGTTATGCCGGCATCGGCGAGATCAGGCAGCTGGAACAATATGTCCGGCTCAACCTGGCTGAGGACTGGACCGCGTTCAACGCCGCGATGAGCCTCAATGCATTGCCCAGCATTAACTATGTCTATGCCGATAAAGACGGGACCATCGCTTTCATTCACAATGGCCAATTCCCGGCGCGTTTACCAGACTGGGACTGGCAGGGCGACCTGCCGGGCGACCGCTCTGAGCTGATCTGGGATGGCTATATTCCTTATGCTGACGGCCCGAAACTGGTGAACCCGGCCTCCGGTTTTGTCTATAATGCCAATAATACCCCGTATCGGGCCACTGATGGCGCCGACAATCTGACCGCGGCGGACTTTCCAGCCTGGATGGGCTTGCAGACGAATGAGACCAATCGCTCGCTGCGCATTCAGGAACTGACCGATGGCACCCAGCCGATCGATCGCGGGCGTTTGCTGTCGATCAAGTTCGATACCGCTTATGCCCGGGGCTCGGAAGCTGATGTCTTTATCCAAACCGTGCTCGCGCATGACTGGTCGCATGAGCCGGAGCTGGCCGAAGCGCTGGCGCATTTGCGGGCCTGGGATTATCGCCTCGACATGGACAATCGCCACGCTGCCCTCGGCACGCTGACTGTGCTGCGCCATGTCACCGGACAGTTCACCGGCGATTACGGGCCCGCGCCGCCGCAGGCGTTTCGCGACGCGGTGATCTTGCTGACCGAGGTCTATGGCCGCATCGATCCGGAATGGGGCGAGGTCAACCGGCTGGTGCGCGGCGATGTCGACCTGCCGATCAGTGGCGGTCCGGACATCTTGCGCGCCATCTATCCGGCCGCGGTGCGCCCGGATGGCAAGCTGCACGCCAATGCCGGCGATACCTGGATTGCGCTGGTCGAATGGGATGCAAGCGGCAATCAGAGCGCTGAGGTGATCCACCAATATGGCGCTGCGACGCTGGATCAGGCCTCGCCGCATTATGCCGACCAGGCGCCGCTTTTTGCCGCTGAACAATGGCGCCCGGCGTTGCTCAGCCGGGCCGAGGTCGAAGCCAATGCGGCGCGCACCTATCGGCCGGGCCAGGACTAGGCCGGCTTAGTCAATATCGCGGGCCCAGGTGCGGACATCCGCGACGAACAGGTCCGGCGCTTCCATGGCGGCGAAATGTCCGCCATGCGGCTGCTCGCTCCAATAGGTGATATTATAAGCCCGCTCGCACCAGGACCGCGGCGGCGGGAAATAGACGGGCTCGCCCGGGAAATTGGCAAACCCGGTCGGGGTTTCGCAGCGCTGGCCATCCGGCAGCACATTGCCGCCTTCGCCGAAGAAGGCGGCATAATACCAGACCGAGGTCGCGATCGCGTCATTGGCGAGATAGATCATCAGATTGGTCAATAGCTGATCGCGCGAATAAATGTCGAACAGCGTGCCATCTCGTAAATCTGACCAGGTCTGAAACTTTTCCAGGATCCAGGCGGCGGTGCCCATCGGGCTGTCCATCAGGGCCATGGCCAGCGTTTGCGGCTTGGTCGCCTGCTGCATGAAATAGCTGCCTTCAGCCTGCATCGCAGCCTGCGAGCTCTGGATCCATGCGGACTCTGCCTCGTTTTGCGGTGTCGCCGGAGACGGGCGCAAGCCGATCATGTTGAGATGGATCGCCTTGCAGCCGCCTTTTCGGTCAATTGTGCCATGCTCAAAGCCGAGCCAGGACGTGACCATGCCGCCCCAGTCACCGCCCTGGGCGAGATAAGTGTCATAGCCAAGCCGGTCCTGCATCAGCGTGTTCCACAGCCGGGCCGTGGCGCGCTGGCCGAGCGGCGCGGCCGGTTTGCCGGAAAAGCCATAACCAGGCAGGGACGGGATGATCAGGTCGAACGCATCTTCGGCGCGGCCGCCATGCTGGCTTGGAAAAGCCAGCGGGCCAATCGCGTCATAGAATTCAAACACCGAGCCGGGCCAGCCATGGGTCAGCAATAGCGGGCGCTGGCCGCCTGCCTCGCCGACCACGTGAATGAAATGGATCGGCAGGCCGTCAATCTCGGTGATGAAATGCGGCTGCTGGTTGAGCTTCTTTTCTTCTGCTCGCCAATCATAAGTGTTCAGCCAATAGGCCTGCATGTCCTTCAGCACCGGCGTCGACATGCCGAGCTGCCAGTCCGGCACCCCGTCTGGCGCCGGGAACCATTTATACTTGGCCACCCGCTTGCGAATCCATTCCAGCTTGGATTGCGATACATTGATGGTGAAGGGCTGAATCTCGGCCATGGCACGCTCCGTTGAGCGCGCGACCCTGCCTTGATTTGGAATTTGGTCAAGCCGCGACGCTGCGAGACCCAGGCGCGTTTCAGGGCGCGCTCAGGCCCCGTTCATGGCGTCGCCAATGTCATCAGAGACCCCGTCCCACTTGTCCTGCGTGCCGGAACCGGTGGCGTTCAGGGCGCCGATCAGCGCCAGCGCCATCAGCGCCATCAGCAACGCGTACTCGATCGCATTTCCGCCGCTTTCACAGTGTGACAGGCTGTTCAGGGCTTTCCGAAATACGCGCATGTCATCTACTCTTTTCTCTGGCCACCACACGCTCGAACAAGGGCAGGTCGGCCGCCGGGGCCGGGTAACTGTGCAAGTCGCCAGGGGCGACCCAGGCCAGTGTCTGTCCTTCATTCGGAACTGGTGTACCCCTCCAGGTTTGTATCGAGAAGACTGGCATAAAAAGATGAAATTTCTCGTAAGTATGGCTGGCAAATGTGAACGGTGTAAGGTCGGACTCGCTAACCGTAATCGACAATTCCTCGGCCAGTTCGCGGATCAGCGCCTGTTCGGGCGTTTCGCCGGCTTCGATCTTGCCGCCCGGGAATTCCCACAGTCCGGCCATGGCCTTGCCGTCCGGCCGCTGGGCCAGCAGGAGCCGTCCGTCTGGATCGAACAGGGCAGCAGCTGCCACATAGACCACCTTCACGTCCGGTAGGCTCCGTTGATGTCGACATAGGCATGGGTCAGGTCGCACGTATACATGCTCGCCTGCCCGGCGCCGGATCCGACCCTGACGCGAATGGTGATTTCCGGCGCGGCGACGGCAGCGCTGGCGCGGGCTTCGTCATAATCCTCGGCCCGCCCGCCGGCTTCGGCGACCTGGACGGCGCCGAACCAGATCGACAAGGCCTCGAGATCAATCGGCTCGCCGGACTTGCCGGTGGCCATCACCACCCGGCCCCAATTGGCATCATTGGCGGCAAGCGCGGTCTTGACCAGCGGGCTATTGGCAATGTCGGCCGCGATCGTGCGGGCTGAAGTGTCGGAAACAGCGCCTTCGACCTGCACGGTGATGAACTTGCTCGCCCCTTCGCCATCCTTGACGATCAGCAAGGCCAGCTCCAGGCAGATCTCACTCAGCGCCGCGACAAAGGCGCCATATCTGGTATCCGCGACGCTGGTAATCATGTCTTGGCCTGAGGCGCCGGTGGCAAATACCATCAGACTGTCCGAGGTTGAGGTGTCGCTGTCGACGGTGATGGCATTGAAGCTTTGATGACAGGCCTGGCGCAGGGCGGCGTCGAGCACGTCCGGCGCAATCGCGGCATCGGTGAACACATAAGCCAGCATCGTCGCCATGTTCGGGGCAATCATGCCCGAGCCCTTGGCAATGCCGGCAAAGGCAATCTCCTGGTCGCCGATCCGGCAGGTGAGCCCGGCGCCCTTGGCAAAGGTATCGGTGGTCATGAATGCCTTGGCGCAGGCCTGCCAATCCGGGGCGGCGAGGGCTGCGGTGAGCTCCGGGACGATGCTGCCGACATAATTCGGGTCTGGCAGCGGCTCGCCGATGACGCCGGTGGCGCCAAGGAAACACTGGTCTGTCTGGCACCCGAGATGGCCGCTCATGGCGGCCAGGGTGGCTTCATTCTTGAGCACGCCCTTGGCGCCGGTAAAGGCATTGGAATTGCCCGAATTGACGACCAGCGCGGCGGCCCGGCCGAGCCCGGTCTCCAGCGCCTCGCGGCACCAGCGCACATCCGCCGAAGCGGTTGTCGATCGGGTAAACACCCCGGCGCAGCTAGTGCCTGGATCGAAGGCGAACAGGAACACGTCATCGCGGGTCAGGCCGCGGCCAGCATAAAAGCCGCGCGATCCGGTGGCGGCGCGCACACCGCCAATCTCGGGCAGGTCAGGAAACCGGGCCGGGGCAAACGGGGAGGGGGTCAAATTCATTCGGGTGGGGTCTCCGCGCCAGCCTCATTGCCTGACTCCTGTGCGACGAGATCGCTCGGATCGGGTTGCTGGATGTCCGCCTGGATACGCAGCTCGCGCAGGATGTCGCTGATCTGGGTAAAGGTCAGGAAAGTGATGATTTCGGGCCGCATTTCGGCTTTGGTCTTTGGTGGCTTGGTGCGCCGTTCATCGACTTTCAGAATGTTCCAGCCGCGCCCGGATTCGAACACGCCGGAGATCGCCCCGGTCTCGGTATCGCCGATAATGGCCGGAAACGGATCGGCAAGCTCGTTCGGACTGATCCAGCCAAGATCGCCGCCAGCAAGGCGGGTCTGGGTGTCCTCAGAATATTCCAGCGCGGCTTCGGCGAAATCACGGCCAGCATCGAGCTCGGCCTGGATTTCAGCTGCCGCTTCGGCGGTCTCGACCAGGATGAAGCGGACACGGACTTCATCATCCAGCTGCTGCAGCTTGACCTGTTCTTCATACATCAAGTCGATCGCTGCTTCGGTCACCTCGCTGGCGACCAGGCTTTCAACCAGGATATTGCCGAGCAGGCGTTCGCGTCCGGATTCCAGGCGCCGCCGCGCCGCCGGGTCCTGATCCAGGCCGCGGGACAGAGCTTCCTGGGCCAGCAGGCGCTGGTCAATCAGCTGTTCGAGGATCTGGTGATATTCCGGATGCGTGGTGGTGAACGCGGTGCCCGGCTCGATCTGGCCCTGGGCCACGGCTTCCAGTTCGACATCGCTGAAATAGATCGGCTCGCCATTCACAATCGCCGCCGTCACGCCTTCATAAGCGGCCCGCTCAGGGGTCAGGTCCGGCTCGGACTCACAGGCGCTCAGCCCCACCAGGATGACAGCGCCGGTAAGAGCAGCGCCGAGAGATCGAAAGGTCAAAAGCATTTCAGGCATTCCTTTGCGGCATTCGCCTAATTGACACGCGTATGCGGCGTTCTTAAGTCCGCTTGATGTCCTGGTCGAGAGACTTGTTCAGGATGCGTTGCTCAGCGCGTCCATATCCTGGAAACAAATTTGTGATTTCAGGGTCCGTTCAAACAATGTGGTATCGCTTCCCATGAAAACCCTTGCGAAAAAGTTTTTCGGTTCGGTCAACGATCGCAAACTCAAGCCTTTGCGGCGCCGGGTCCAGAAAATCAACACGCTGGAACCGATGATTGAAGCGCTGTCAGACCAGGCTCTGCGGGCCAAGACTGACGAGTTTCGCAAACGCCTGGCCGATGGTGCCAGCCTGGACGATATTCTCGACGAAGCCTTTGCCGTGGTCCGTGAAGGGGCCAAGCGGTCGCTCGGCATGCGCCATTTCGATGTGCAGCTGCTTGGCGGCATGGTGTTGCACAATGGCGCCATTGCAGAGATGCGGACCGGCGAAGGCAAGACGCTGGTGGCAACCCTGCCAGTCTATCTCAATGCCTTGAAAGGCGAGGGCGTGCATGTCGTCACGGTGAATGATTATCTCGCCGCCCGCGACGCTGAATGGATGGGCAAGCTATATGGCTTCCTTGGCCTCTCGACCGGGGTCATTCGCGGCGAAGTGCCAGGCGGTGGCCGGATGTCGGATGAAGAGCGCCGCGACGCCTATGCCTGTGACATCACCTATGGCACCAATAATGAGTATGGCTTCGATTATCTGCGCGATAACATGAAATATTCGCTGGATCAGATGGTCCAGCGCCGCCATGCCTATGCGATTGTCGACGAGGTCGACTCGATCCTGATCGATGAGGCGCGCACCCCGCTGATCATTTCCGGCCCGACCGATGATCGCTCAGAGCTGTATCGCACCATCGACAAGTTCATCCCCAATCTGGATGACGAGGATATCGATCTCGACGAGAAAATGCGCTCGGTCGTCTTCACCGAAGAAGGCCTGGAAAAGATGGAGCAGCTGCTCACCGAGGACGGCTTGCTGGAAGGCTCGCTCTGGGATCCGACCAATGTCTCCATCGTGCACCATTCGAACCAGGCGCTGAAGGCGCACAAGCTGTTCCATCGCGACAAGGATTATATCGTCAAGGATGATCAGGTGATGCTGATCGACGAGTTCACCGGCCGCATGATGGAAGGCCGGCGCCTGTCCGAGGGCCTGCACCAGGCGATCGAAGCGAAAGAGAATGTCGACATCAAGCCAGAGAACCAGACTCTGGCCTCGATCACCTTCCAGAATTATTTCCGCCTGTATGACAAGCTTGCCGGCATGACCGGGACGGCGATGACCGAGGCGTCCGAATTTGGCGACATTTACGGCCTGTCCACATTCGAGCTGCCGACCAATAAGCCGATCCAGCGCATCGATGATGATGATGTCGTCTACCGCGTCGCGGCGGCAAAATACAAAGAGATTGTCGAAGAAGTGCGCGAAGCCCGGGCCAAGGGTCAGCCGGTTCTGCTCGGCACTGCATCGATCGAGAAATCCGAAATTGTCTCGACTTACCTGACCGCAGCGAAAATTCCGCACAAGGTTCTGAACGCTCGCCATCACGCTCAGGAAGCCGAGATCGTCGCTGATGCCGGCGTGCCTGGCGCCATCACCGTAGCCACCAACATGGCTGGTCGCGGCACCGACATTCAGCTTGGCGGCAATCTCGATATGCGCGTCGCCAAGGCGGTGCAGGAGCATGTCGAGAAGACTGGCAGCGAGCCATCTGAAGGCGAGTTGCAATTGATCACCGACCAGATCAAGGCCGAGATCGAGGCGGCCAAGAAACAAGCGCTGGAAGCAGGCGGTCTGTACGTGCTCGGCACCGAGCGCCACGAAAGCCGCCGCATCGACAACCAGCTGCGTGGCCGGACCGGGCGTCAAGGCGACCCGGGCAAGTCCAAATTCTTCATCTCGGTTGAAGATGATCTGATGCGGGTCTTCGCGGCCGAGCGGCTCAATTCGATCATGAAGGGCCTCGGTATCAAGGAAGATGAGGGCATCACTCATCCGTGGATGAACAAGGCGATCGAAACCTCGCAGAAAAAGATCGAACAGCGCAATTTCGACCTTCGCAAGAATGTCCTGAAATATGATGATGTCATCAATGACCAGCGCAAGGTGATCTTCGAGCAGCGCATCGACTTCATGCATGCTGACAGCGTGCTGGAAGAAATCGAGGATATGCGCGACCATGTGATTGATGGCATTGTCGCCCATCACATGCCGGAAAAAGCCCATGCCGAACTGTGGGATACCGATGGCCTGAGCGAGCGCTGCAACGAGCTGCTTGGCCTCGACCTGCCGCTGGCTGACTGGGCCGCCGAAGAAGGCGTCGCCAATGCCGAAGTGGCGCAGCGTATCCATGCAGCCGCGAAAACCGCTTATGACGAGAAGACCCAGCTTGCCGCCGAAGGCCAGTTCCGCCTGATCGAAAAACAGGTCCTGCTGCAAGTGCTGGACGGCCGCTGGCGCCAGCATCTGCAACAGATCGACCAGCTGCGCTCGGTCATCCACTTGCGCTCGTATGGCCAGCGCGACCCGCTGAACGAGTTCAAGGAAGAAGCCTTCAAGCTGTTCTATGACATGCTGTCAGAAATGCGTCTGGAAGTGACCCGCTGGCTGATGAATGCGCAGGTCCAGCCACCGCAGCCGCGGCCGGTGCCAAGCCCGCCGCAACGCACATTCGAGACCCATCTGGATCCGGATACTGGCGAGAATGAACGGCCAGGCACCCCGCAAGGCGCGGCTGAGCAAGCGCCGCATGCCATGGTTGCCCAGGCCGAAGAAAGCTGGGCCAACACGCCGCGCAATGCCCCGTGTCCGTGTGGCTCTGGCAAGAAGTACAAGCATTGCCACGGTTCGCTGACGGCGAATGCCAAACAGGCTTAAGCGCCGCGAACTAGCCTTCAAGCTTGCATGATCTGATCAAGGCGGGACTGCGGTCTCGCCGGTTCTGTGGTCGACACAAGCCGGCGCGATGAATTCAAGTCATCAATGCGGGTTTTGCAGGGCGGATGAGCCCTTCAGTCTTCAGGTTTGAACGGTGTGTCGGGGCCAGCTGCAAGCTCGGTCGCGACATATTCGCGAAGCGCCTGGGTGCGGGCAGTGGCATCGCCTTCCAGCCGCTCGGGCGCGATCAACGGCCCGAAAGTCATTTCGAACGGGCTGCCTTGCTTGTTCAGCAACTCATGGAACAGCGTGATATCGCGCAGCTCGCCATTCAATTTCGAGAACAGATAATACAGCCAGGAATTGGTCGCCTGCAGATTGAGCGGCTGTACCGGCGCCTTGTGCTTGCGCGCCAGGCTGACCACGGTTGGCATCCAGTCCTGTTCGGTGAGTACGCCATCAATCTTCTTGGCCAGTTTCCCGGACGGGAAAATCACGATGCACTTTTCCTCGGCAAAGGCTTGCTTGGCAAGGCGCAGCGTCTCGCGGGTCTTGGCCGGCGAGCGCTTGTCCATCACCCATTCGACGGGAATCACGACATCCGAGAATCCCGGATTGACCCGCAGCGCATCGGCATTGGCAAAAAACACAATGTCCCGCCGGACCCGGCGCAGCGCATCCCAGACCGCCACCCCATCAGCCAGGCCGGTCGGGTGATTCGCAGCGACGACAAGACGCCCTTCGGTCGGCATCGTCTCAATCGCATTCAGGGTCAGGTCGACAGACAATCTCTGGCTCAAATGATCGAAACTGTCGCCGCCATTCAAGGTCTGCAGATAATCGGCCATCTCGCAGGCGCGGTCATAGCCAAGCACCGAGTAGAGCATCGGTCGGACCATGGACCAGCTCCAGTGATCGACAAAAGACGGACATCTTTCTTTTATCAGTCGATCGACAATATGGTCGTCGCTCGCCTCCAGCTCCGCCAAAAAGGCAGCTTGAGTGCTGGCGGCTGGTAGCGATTTGCTGCCCATAAAGTCCGGTCTCCATTGGCATCTGAGGCGATTGTGAAGATTCTATCACAGTTCGTGCCAAGTTGGCGACGACCGGTCTCAGCCGGGCTGAATCTGTAGCATTGTCAACACTTTGGTCACTTTCGCTTTACCATCCCGTAATCCGTCGGTGGCAAAGTGTGTTCAGAAGAGGGCAGGCGAGAAGCGCCGGGGAAACAGTGTAGAGTCTTACATAGGGTAGTTAGATGAAAGTTCTTTGGGTCGAAGATCACGAACCGGTGCGTGACCTTTTGCTGGTGGCAGCAGACAAAGCCGCGCGGGCTCGCGTTCCAGTTGATCTGGTAATGGCAACGACCCTGATGGAGGCGGAGAATCGCCTGCGTCTGGAACGCTTTGATCTGGTTGTCCTGGACCTTACTTTGCCAGACAG
Source organism: Henriciella sp. (assembly GCA_965212615.1). GTDB lineage: Bacteria > Pseudomonadota > Alphaproteobacteria > Caulobacterales > Hyphomonadaceae > Henriciella. The sequence continues at coordinate 2,102,839 of OZ243114.1, read as the reverse complement.
CTTCGATGGCGACATGACCATCGCGCGCGTCGCCAATATGGGCAAACACCGCATCGCGGTCTGCTCGGCCCAGCCCGAGCGTGACCAATGCGTCGAGACGGCTTTGAAATGCGGCGCCAACCTGGCCCCGCAGGCCATCTTCAAGGCCAAGCTGCCCTTCAACCGCTTCATTCAGCGGGCCGAGACCTTCCATGACTTCCTGCTCGACCAGATGCCGGGCGCAGACGGCAATGTCCGGGTCGCGGCCTAGCCAGGCTTAGAGTGTGTAGAGTTCGAACCGCCCTTGCAGAGATGCGAGGGCGGTTTGCTGTTAAGTGGCAGCGTCGCTGCGGATCAGCCTCATCCTGAGACTGGCCGTGCCCGCGTGCCATGGGGTTGGCTCGGATCAAGACAGGCGCGCCGGGTCGGTTCAACCTGACTGCGCCGTCACACGCACCAGTCGGAAAAATCCTGGCCAGAAAGCTTGCGAAAGGCGGCCACGTCGGCGGCCATGGCATCTGCCAGGCGGGCCTTGTCGTCGGCGCTGAAGGCCGGGACTTCGCGCGCCGTGCCCTGGCTCAAGGTTTGGGTCAGGACGCGTTTCAGCAACAAGGCGGGCTTGCGCGGAACATGGCTGCGCAAGGCATCGCCCCAGCGGCTTTCCCGGAGTTTTCCGAACCAGCGCGGTTGCCGGGCGAGTTCCTGGGATGTGTTGGATACCGACACCGATACCTCACTGGCATCACCATCGAGCCCGGTCGTGTCCATGAAGTCTTGCAGAAAGGCTGTCGGCGCGTTGGTCAGATGCGCGAAATCGAGAATTTCGATTCGGTCGCCAAAAAACTCCTGAAACGGTTCCAGATTGTAGGCGTAGAGACTGGTTGAAATGATATGATCGCCTTCCGGCGTGCCGACCAGGTCGGATGGGGCAGGCAGGTTTTGTCCGGAATGGAAGGAATGGGCATATTGAGAGATGGCCCGTTTCAGCGGGTCGCGGGCAATGAACATGATCCGCGCCTCAGGATTGGCCGCGGCAATTTTGCGGGCGACGTCAGGAAACAGATCCCGTTTGGCATAGCCTGGCGAAATATCGCACCAGAGCGGGCACTCATCCCGAAACTGTTTTTCATACCAGGCCCAGCCCTGTGGCGAGTCCGGGCCGTCGAAACAGAAGAAATTGGTTTCCTTGATCTCTGCAACGCTGATCCCAGGTAGCTGGTTCAAAAGCTGCTGCAGCGTTGTCGTGCCGGCGCGCATGGCGCCAATCACGACAATATCTGGTCTCGTCCGGCTCATCCCCGCGCCTTTCGTCAAAATGAAGTTCCCCTGGTCACGCAAAGCGTCTCTTTCGAGTCGCTCCGCGTGTATATGCAAACCAGGCGCCATTTCTGAAGGCTTAAGATAGCTGATCGCGTCTGCGATCACAAAATCGTCTCTTGCGTTCGGGGCCGGCCTGCGCCATATGCGCCGTGGGCCAGCCCTCCCCAACGAGGGCCAGCCTATCTGTAAGGATAGGAGTACAAACAGATGACCAACGTCGCCAAACCGGACGTGCGCCCTGCATGCCCGCTCTTTTCTTCCGGACCAACTGCCAAGCGGCCCGGATTCTCACTCGAAAAACTACAAACTGCTGCGCTCGGACGCTCGCACCGCTCGGCCACGGCGAAAGCCAAGCTGAAGCAGGCAATTGAACGCACCAAGGATATTCTCGGCCTGCCTGAGGATTACCGGGTCGCGATCGTGCCGGCCTCGGATACAGGCGCGGTCGAGATGTGCATGTGGTCGATGCTCGGCCAGCGCGCAGTCGATGTGTTTGCCTGGGAAAGCTTCGGCAAGGACTGGGTCACGGATGCGGTGAATGAGCTGAAGCTTGAAGACTGCAACATTCATGTCGGTGATTATGGCGTCCTGCCGCCATTTGAGCAGGCCCGCGATGATGCCGATATCGTGTTTACCTGGAACGGCACCACTGCCGGCGTCCGTGTTCCTAATGCCGACTGGATCAAGCCGAACCCGGACCGTGTCGTGATCTGTGATGCGACCTCGGCTGTGTTGGCCCAGGACATGGAATGGGACAAGCTCGATGTGGTCACTTATAGCTGGCAGAAAGTGCTTGGCGGGGAAGCTGCTCATGGCATGCTGATCCTGTCGCCGAATGCGGTCCGACGGCTCGAAAGCTACAAGCCGGATCGCCCGCTGCCCAAGCTGTTCCGGATGACCAAAGGCGGTAAGCTGAACGAAGCCCTGTTCGAAGGCAATACGATCAACACGCCGTCTCTGCTGTGTACTGAAGATTATCTCCAGGCGCTTGACTGGGCTGAGGAATGCGGCGGTTATCAGGGCCTCAAAGCCCGCTCTGACCGGTCGCTGGAAATCCTTGAAAACTGGGTCGCCAAGACTGACTGGATCGAGTTTCTCTGCGCCGATGATGAGGTCCGCTCGAATTCGGGCGTGACGCTGTCCATCACCCATCCGACCTTCGTCAAGATGGATGAGCCAACCCAGCGCGATTTCCTCAAGCGGATGATGACGCGGCTCGAGGATGAAGAAGCCTGCTTTGATGCAAATGGCTATGCCAAGGCCCCGCCCGGGCTGCGCATCTGGTGCGGCGCGACGGTCGAGCCGGATGATGTTGCGAAACTGACGCCATGGCTTGAATGGACCTTCGCTGAAGAGCTTGCCGCGCTTTAGTCAATCCGGGCTTCGGCCATGACCCTCAAGCTTCGACCTGCGGCGACAGCGGACGTGCCTGATCTCGAACGATGGGATCGACAGCCGCATGTGATTGCCGCCACCAGTGATGATCCGGCGACTGAGACCGCATTTGAAGGTGCGGTCTGGGCCGAAGAGGTGAGCCACGATGATCCGGCCAGCGCCTATTTCATCGCTGAGCTGGACGGGCGCCCGATCGGCGCCATGCAGGTCATCGATCCAGCGCTCGAGCGCACGCATTATTGGGGCGAGGATTGCCCGCCCAATCTGCGTGCCATGGATATCTGGATCGGCGAAGCAGATTGTCTTGGCCAAGGCATTGGCACCCAGATGATGACGATTGCCATCAATCGCGCCTTCGCTGAGCCTGTGGTCGAAGCCATCCTGATTGACCCTTTGAATTCCAATACGGACGCCCATCGCTTCTATCAGCGCCTGGGCTTTCGACCCGTCGGTCGCCGTCTGTTCGATGCAGACGATGACTGCCTTGTTCACAGATTAGATCGCGCCGACTGGCGCTTTGGAGAGACAGATGCCTAAAGTTCTGATTGCAGATAAACTCGCCCCCGCGGCCGTGGAGATCTTCCACAATCGCGGCCTTGAAACCGAAACCGCGGTCGGCCTCAGCAAGGATGAGCTGATTGCCAAAATCCCTGAATTTGACGGCCTGGTGGTGCGCTCGGCCTGTAAGCCGGATGCTGACATCATCGCTGCTGCTGACAATCTGAAAGTGATTGGCCGGGCTGGCATTGGGGTCGACAATATCGACATCAAGGCCGCGACCAGCAAAGGCGTCGTGGTCATGAACACGCCGTTCGGCAATGCTGTGACCACGGCTGAACATGCCATCGCCATGATGTTTGCGGCAGCGCGCCAGATCCCGGCCGCGAATGCTGGCACCCAGGCCGGCGAATGGCCGAAAAAAGCCTTCATGGGCACAGAGCTGTCTTACAAGACGCTCGGCATGATTGGCTGCGGCAATATTGGGGCCCGCGTCGCCGAACGGGCCAAGGGCTTGCAGATGAAAGTCCTCGCTTATGACCCGTTCCTGACAGAAGAACGGGCGATTGAGCTGGGCGTTGAAAAGGCTGCAGACCTGGAAGCGATGCTGACCCGCGCGGATGTCATCACTCTGCACACGCCGCTGACCGATCAAACCCGCAACATCCTCTCGGCCGAGGCCCTGGCCAAGACCAAGCCGGGTGTGATCCTGGTCAATTGTGCGCGCGGCGGCCTGGTCGATGAAGCGGCACTGGCCGAGCGGCTCAAGTCCGGTCATGTCGCGGCTGCCGCCTTTGACGTGTTCGCCGAAGAACCGGCGAAGGAGAATGTCCTGTTCGGCGCTCCGAACTTCATCGCGACGCCGCACCTTGGCGCCGCGACCAGCGAGGCCCAGGAAAATGTCGCTCTGCAAGTGGCCGAACAGATGAGCGATTATCTGCTCACCGGTGCAGTCACCAATGCGCTCAACATGCCGTCAATCACGGCCGATGAAGCGCCGCGTCTGAAACCGTTTGCGTCGCTGGCTGAAAAGCTCGGCCTGTTTGCCGGACAGATCAGCGATTATGGTTTTGAAGAAGTCATCATCGAATATGAAGGCGAGGTGTCAGAACTCAATCGCAAGCCGCTCACCGCTGCCGCCCTGGCTGGCCTGCTGCGGGCCTCGCGCGGCGATGTGAACATGGTCTCTGCTCCGGCCATCCTGCACGAGACCGGGGTCAAGCTGGCCGAGACCAAGACCGAGGACAGCCCGGTCTATGACAGCCTGATCCGGATCAAGGTGCTGACCAAGCGGACCGAGAATGATCCTGAGCCAGGCTGGCGTTCTCTGGCGGGTACGCTGATCGCTGGCCAGCCGCGCATTGTCGAGGTCAAGGGGATGGCGCTGGAAGGCGATTTCAGCCCGACGGTCCTGTATGTGAACAATCTCGACAAGCCTGGCTTTATTGGCTCGCTCGGGGCGTTGCTGGGCAAGGAAGAGATCAATATCGCAACCTTCCATCTCGGCCGCACCGATGCTGGCGGTGAAGCGATTGCCTTGATCGGCATTGACAGCCAGCCGACCACCGATCTGGTCAAGCAGCTGAAAGCCCTGCCGCATGTGCGCTATGCCAAAGTTCTGAGCTTCTAGGCATTTCTCCTTATTGAAACAGGGCGTGTGATGTGCACGCCCTGTGGCACAATTTTGGAGGTTGGGGGACATGACCTATCGCGTACGCAGCGCTGAGCAGCGCCGCGCTGAAATTCAGGACCGGGCGGCTTCGATGGGGATTGATGAGGCTTTCATCTCCAATCTGGTTGAAACCTTTTACGCGCGGGTGCGGGCGCATGACCGGCTCGGTCCGGTGTTTTCAAGCGTGATCAAGGACTGGGACGAGCACTTGCCCAAGATGAAGGCGTTCTGGTCGTCGGTGGCGATGAGTACAGGCCGCTATACGGGCAAGCCGGTGCCGGCGCACCAGAAACTGAGCGATGTGGTGCGGGAAGATTTTGCCATCTGGCTCGATCTGTTCGAACAGACTGTGCGCGACCTGGCGCCGTCGCCAGAGGTCATTCCTTATTTCATGGAGCGGGCCCAGCGCATTGCCGAGAGCCTGAAACTCGCAGTATTCACCCTGCCGAGCCTGAGACAATCCGCAGCGATTTAAAATTTTTTCTGGACTCTTTACGCGAGTCGCAAATCGGATTCTGATTCGCTTACCAAACGATATGAGGTGAGCGATATGGCGATGACACAAAGACAGGCTCTGGATCTTTGGCGTGCGGCCCTCACCGATTATGTCCGCTCGGATGAATCCGACATGACCGCCCGGCAGCAGGCCGTGCTGATGACGGTGGCGCTGACCCCCGGGCCGCATACGGTGCGCGGCCTGTCGAGCCATCTCAGCATTGCCAAGCCAGCGGTGACCCGGGCGCTGGATGTGCTCGAGAAGAACCAGTTCATCCGCCGCATTCCGGACGAGAATGACCTGCGCAGCGTGCACATTGAGCGCACAACGGAAGGCATGGCCTGGCTGCGCGCATTTGGGGCCCGGATCCAGTCAGCCGAAGCTGGTGAGCTGGAGGCTGAGGCACCGACCGAGCTTGGCCGCGCCGTCGCCTAAACTTTTCCTTGGTTTTCAGACTATAGATCTGATCAGGTCCTGATCGGAGCGAGACATGCTGGCTTATGATGACCCTCGACTGAACCTGCCGGATGGCGGGGAGCGCGCGCGGCTGCAGGTCTGTGTCGGCGCCGCCGCCCTGCGCAAGGCGCCGGCGCCAGAGGCGACCCAGGTCAGCCAGATCCTGTTCGGCGAAACCGTCTGCCTGCACCATCAGGAAGCCGGGTTCGCTCTGCTCCAGAGCCTCGTCGATGGCTATGTCGGCTGGGCCGAGATGGCGGCGCTGACAAAGCCAGTCCTGGCTCCGACCCACCAGGTCGTCACTGCCCGCCTGCATGCTTATGCCGAGCCGAAAGTGACTGCGGCGCCGAGGCTTCATCTCGGCCGCGGTGCCAGGCTCACCGCCACCGGTGCCGGGCAGAATGGCGCGCTCGAATTTGAGCGCGCGGGCTGGATCGCTGCGCATCTGGTGGCGCCAATCGAGCAGCCGGGCACCGACCCTGCCGCGATTGCTGAGCAATATATCGGCACGCCTTATCTTTGGGGCGGGCGCGATGGTCTGGGGCTGGACTGTTCTGGTCTGGTGCAGATCGCTTTTCATGCCTGCGGTGTTGCCTGTCCGCGCGACAGCGACATGCAGGCGGCCTGGCTTGGTGCGCCGATTTCAGGTTGGGACCGGCCCGGCGCCTTGCGCCGCGGTGATCTGATCTTCTGGGATGGGCATGTCGGCTTGATGCTGGATGCCGAGACTCTGCTGCATTCCAACGGCACATTCATGACCACGATGAAAGAGCCGCTCGCCCCGGCAATTGAACGGATCGCAAAAGAATACGGCGAGCCTATAGGGGCTCGCCGCATTGATGTGTCTAAAGCTGCCGGCCGGGTGCCGGACTGGCTTACTGGTCTTCCGGCGTAGTCTCTTCGACCACCTCGGTCGTCTCTTCAACCGCCTCGTCAGCGGCGTCAGTGACTGTCTCGATAACCTCTTCAGCGGCCTCGGCGGCGTCCGCAATCGCGGCGGTGCCGGCATCAGCTGCGGCTTCGATCGCCTGGTCAGCGGCTGCCTCGGCTTCGATCGCAGCATCTTCTGCAGTTTCAGCGGCATCCTGAACAACGCCTTCAACCGCAGTCTCGTCGGTTTCTGCCAGGTCGCCAGCGGCTTCCTCGGCGTCGCCTTCAGCCGTGACTTCCGGCAGCGGCTCTGGCGCAGCTGGCGCGTCCGGGCTGTAAGCAGCGAGATAGGCCAGCACGCTGGCTCGCTCATCATCGCGCTTCAGGCCGGCAAAGGCCATGCTGGTGCCGCGGGCATAGCTGCCTGGATTTTCCAGCCAGGTGTCCATGTTCTCCCATGACCAGTCACCCTCGGTGTTCGACAAGGCGCCGGAATAGCTGAAGCCGGCATGGCTCTGCTTGGCGGCGCCCAGCGTCGCATACAGGTTCGGGCCGGTGCCGTCGCTGCCGCCCTGATCAATGGTGTGGCATGAAGCGCACTTGGCCTTGAAGCTGCGCTCGCCGCGCGACAGGTCGGCAGAGGCCAGCAGCGCGCCGAGATCGTAGACCTCTTCGACGACTTCGCTGCCACCGCCGGCCTCGGCAATGTTGATGCGATAGCCGTGGAAATTTTCTTCGGCCCATTGGTTCAGTGATTCGTATTCATGGCTGCCATGATGTCCGCCGCCGAACACGATGCTCGACACTTCCTTCAGGCCCAGCACTACTAGGCCAACGGCCAGGAGCGCTCCAAAAATCTTGTTCAGTCCGAGCTCGCCCATCAGGTGATCCCTCTAATATCAAGTCTTGCGCGCGCCTTCTGGCACGCTATTCCCTTGCAATCAATATAAACAGATGTGGCAGATCGCGCGTCCCGGTTTTTCAGCGGCGAATGCGCGCAGTCTGGGTAACCTGATATTCACATGCCACCGGTTGTCATTAAGGCGTGAACCGCAACAAAAAAGGGCGCAGAACAGATGGCGCAAGGCAAGATCGCATATCAGGGAGAGCGCGGCTCGAATTCGCATATCGCCTGCCGCGAAGTCTATCCGCATTATGACGCGGTGGCGTGCCGGACCTTTGAGGACGTTATTGCCATGGTCGAGAGCGGCGAGGCCCAGCTTGCCATGATCCCGGTCGAGAACACGATTGCTGGCCGGGTCGGCGACATTCACCACTTGTTGCCAGCCACCACCCTGCACATGATTGGCGAGCATTTCATGCGCATCAAGTTCCAGCTGATGGGCCTGCCCGGGTCGAAAGTGGAGGCGATCGAGCGGGCCTATAGCCATGTCATGGCGCTTGGCCAGTGCCGCAATTATTTGCGCAAGAATGGCATCGCTGCGATTGCCTCGGCGGACACGGCCGGCGCAGCCCGCCGGGTCGCCGAGAAACAGGATGCCAAGACGGCCGCCATCGCCCCGGCCCTGGCCGCGCAGGAATATGGCCTCGAAATCCTCGCCTGGGACATTGAGGATGCCAGTCATAATACCACCCGTTTCGTGATCATGGCGCCAGAGCCGCTGGATATCAGCCCTGAGGATGGCCGCTCGGTCACCGCTTTCCTGTTCCAGGTCCGCAACATCCCGTCAGCCCTGTACAAGGCGCTGGGCGGGTTCGCCACTAATGGCGTCAATATGAGCAAGCTGGAAAGCTATCAGATTGAAGGCTCGTTCAACGCCTCGCAATTCTATGCCGAGATTGAAGGTCACCCGAATGAGCGTTCGGTGCAGCTGGCTCTGGAAGAACTCGGTTTCTTCTCCTCATCGCTGAAAATTCTCGGCGTCTATCCGGCGCATCCGGCCCGCGAAGGCATTCGCAACCAATAAACAGGCCCGGATCGTTCCGGACCCAACTTGTTTCCCTCCAGCGAACATGACAAAAGAGTCATGAATCGAGTCACTGGGGGATTCAGTTATGCGATGGATATTCGCGATCGCGGCAACCGGCTTCGGCCTGGGGTCGGCGCAGGCGCAGGGCCTGGAGGAGATTCGGCTTGGCGTCGCCCAGCACAATATCTGCGTCAGCGATTGTGCTAATGCCGACAAGGAAGGCGGACCGAACCTGACCGGGGAACTGGTCTTTGCCTCGCCCGGCTTCTTGTCCTTTGCCTTCAAGCCCAGGCCGATCCTGACTGGGTCGTGGAACACGGCCGGCAAGACCAGCTATGCCGGCGCCGGTTTGCTGTGGCGCCTTGAGTTTGCCGATGGCTGGTCGTTCGAGCCGAGCCTCGCTTATGTGCTGCATGATGGCACCAATGAGAATCCCTATCCGCAAGGCGATCCGGTCGGCGCCGACTTTGCTGAGCACAATGTGCTGCTGGGCTCAGAGGACCTGTTCCGAACCGGCCTGGCGCTGAACCGGGATTTTGGCGACAATTGGGGCTTGCAGCTGCAATATGATCACCTCTCGCACGGTCAGATCCTGGGCAATGGCCGCAATCAGGGCCTGGATAATATCGGCCTGCGCGTCTACTGGCGCTTGCCTTAGGCCATCGCGGCTTTTCCCGGCGTAAGCCTTGCCAAGCGGCGAGGTTCAGCCATCCTGTGTGAAAACAATAAAATACAGGAGGAGGCGCGCAATGGCAGGCAAGCACGTCATCATCATTGGCGCAGGCCTGGGCGGGCTCTGTGCGGCGATCAAATTGCAGGAAGCCGGGCACAGCTTCACCCTGGTTGAGAAGCTCGACAAGGTCGGTGGCACCTGGGCTCAGAACACTTATCCAGGCGTTGCCTGCGATGTCCCGGTGGCGCTGTATCAATACAGTTTTGCGCTCAGCGTGAACTGGAGCCGGGCCTATCCGCAAGGCGACGAGATCCAGGCCTATGCCGAAGAGATTACCGACCGCTATCAGCTGCGCCCGCATCTGCATCTCGGTGATGAAGCCACCGAAGCGATCTGGGATGAGGCGACCAAGACCTGGACGGTCAAGACCGCCAGCGGCGCCAGCTTTTCTGGCGACGCCGTGATCGGCGCGCTCGGCCAGCTCAACCGCCCGAACTGGCCGGCCATTCCCGGCAAGGACGCGTTCAAAGGCGCCGTCACCCATACGGCGGCCTGGGATCATTCGATCGAGATGACAGGCAAGCGTGTTGGCGTCATTGGCTGCGCTGCAAGCGCTGTGCAAGTCATCCCGGAGCTGGCTGAAAAGGCGGCCGAACTGGTTGTCTTTCAGCGCAGCCCGAACTGGGTCATCCCGCGCCGCGACATTGCCATGAGCGCCGAGGAAGGCGCGCTGCTGGGGACTGATCCGGAACTGGCCATGAAGCTGGGCGCGCTCAACCGCCAGATCATCTATGAACAGGCCGACACGTTTTTCTGGCAAGCCTTCAAATGGACCCCGCAAGGCCGCGCGGCCTATCACAAGATCGCCATGACCCAGCTCGAAACGCAGGTTGACGACCCGGCGCTGCGGGCCAAGCTGACGCCGGATTATCCGATCGGGTGTCGCCGCATCCTGATCTCGGATGATTATTTCCCGGCTCTGACACGCGACAATGTCACACTCGAGACCGATGGTATCGCGGCGATTGAGACGACCGGGATCAAGACGGTCTCCGGCGGCCATCATGGGCTTGACGTGATTGTCTTTGCCACTGGCTTCGAGACCACAGGCTGGCGCTGGTCGGTCGATGTTCAGGGCCGCGGCGGCCAGCACCTGAATGAGGTGTGGAAGGACCATCCGGAAGCCTATCTCGGCATCACTGTGGCGGATTTCCCCAACCTGTTCGTGCTCTATGGTCCGAACACCAATCTTGGCCATAATGCCATCACCTTCATGCTCGAGCGCCAGGTCGATTATGCGGTCAAGGCGCTGGCTGGCCTCGGCGCCGCTGGCAAGGCGGCCCTGGTCCCGACCCGGGCGGCGCAGGATCGGTTCAATGCCGAGCTCCAGGCCGATCTGGCGACCACTGTCTGGGCCGATCCGGCCTGCAATAGCTGGTACAAGAACGAACAGGGCAAGATCACCCAGAACTGGTCCTCGCATACGCGTGACTATGCCGCTGCGGTGGCCGAAGTGAAGCTGGAAGATTATGAACTGATCTAGCGCGTTCAAGCTCATCAGCGTCGTTTTCTGTCACCCCGAACGCGCAGCGAACCGGGGTCCAGCCGCTTAATCGACCTTGCTCATATAGCCCGGCAGCCAGCCTTCATGCGCCGCGCGCAGGCGGGCGAGGGGGAGGTCGATGCCGGCTTCGGCGCAAATGATCCGGTCGCCTTCAAATGTGCCAAGCTGGCCCCAGGTCGAGGCCTGGTCGCCGTCCAGCGCTTCGAGTCGGCGGCGCACCTGATCGACATGTTCCGGGGCAATCGCGAACAAGTAGCGCCCTTGCGCTTCGCCAAACAGGGATTCAACATGTGTGTACTCTGGCGGACCGGACATGAATTGCGCGCCGATCGCGCAGCTGAGTGCCATTTCGGTCACCGCCACAGCCAGGCCGCCATCGCTGATATCGTGCACGGCTCGGACCAGGCCTTCGGCGATCAATTGGCGCACCAGGCCGGCATTGCGAATCTCGTCAGCCAGCTCCACGCGCGGCGGCACCCCGTCTTCCAGATCCAGCACCTCGCGGCAGTAAAGCGAGGCCCCGAGCCAGGTATGGCGGTCAGCGTCCGGATATCGCGCGGCAAGCATGAACAATGCATCCCCGTCCTGCGCCCCTTTCAGCGTCGCGACCTTGCCGAGATCCTCGATCAGGCCAACTCCGCCGACCACAGGCGTCGGCGGAATGGCGATCCCGTCCGTCTCATTGTACAGGCTGACATTGCCGGACACGACCGGGAAATCGAGCGTGCCGCAAGCTTCCGCCATGCCTTCAATCGCCTTGACGATATAGCCCATTGTCTCCGGTTTTTCCGGATTGCCGAAATTGAGATTATCGGTGATCGCAATCGGCTTGGCACCGACGGCAGAGAGATTGCGATAGGCCTCAGCCACGGCCTGCTTGCCGCCTTCATACGGGTCGGCAGCGACATAGCGCGGGGTGCAATCAGAAGTGATGGCGAGAGCCTTGTCGGTGCCGTGAATGCGGACAATGGCGGCATTGCCCATGCTTTGCGAACTGTCGACCGTGTCGCCCATGACATGGCGGTCATATTGTTCCCAGATCCAGCGTTTGGAGGCCATGTCCGGGCAGGACATCAGCTGCAGCAAGACCTCGCCATAATCCTCCGGCTCGGGATATTTGGTCAGGTCCAGCGGCGCCCGCGGCTGAGGCGCGACCCAGGGCCGGTCATAATTCGGCGCATCTTCGGCCAGCGGCGCGACCGGGATATCGCAGACTGTGGCGCCAAACTGTTTCAGCACCATGTGGCCGGTATCCGTGGTCATGCCGATCACTTCGGCATCGAGATCGTATTTCTCGAACACTTTCTTGGCCAGCTCGATCTTGTCCGGATACAGCACCATCAGCATCCGCTCCTGGCTTTCCGACAGCATGATCTCATAGGCGCTCATGCCGGTCTCGCGCTGTGGCACCTTGTCGAGATCCATCTCGACCCCGATGCCTTCGCCATCCTCGCCGCCGCTATCGGCCATCTCGACCGAGGAGGAGGTGAGGCCGGCCGCGCCCATATCCTGGATCGCCTGGATCGCGTCGGTTGCCATCAGTTCGAGACAGGCCTCGATCAGCAATTTCTCGGTGAACGGGTCGCCAACCTGGACAGTCGGGCGATTGTCCTCGTCGCCTTCGGAAAACTCCGCCGAGGCCATGGTCGCACCATGAATGCCATCGCGGCCGGTCTTGGAGCCGACATAGAAGATCGGATTGCCAGGCGTGGCGCCGCGGGCATAGAAGATCTTGTCCTGATCGGCCAGGCCGACAGCCATCGCATTGACCAGGATGTTGCCATTATAGCCGGCATGAAACTCGGTCTCGCCAGCTACGGTGGGGACGCCGACACAATTGCCATAGCCGCCAATCCCGGCCACGACGCCAGCCACCAGGCTGCGCGTCTTGGCATGGTCCGGATCGCCAAAGCGCAGCGCATTGACCAGCGCAATTGGCCGCGCACCCATGGTGAAGACATCGCGCAGGATGCCGCCAACCCCGGTCGCGGCGCCTTGATACGGCTCGATATAGGAGGGGTGGTTGTGGCTCTCCATCTTGAAGATCGCGGCCTGGCCATCGCCAATATCGATGACCCCGGCATTCTCGCCCGGGCCCTGGATCACATGCGGGTTCTTGGTCGGGAACTTGGACAGATGCCGGCGCGAGGATTTGTAAGAGCAATGCTCTGACCACATCACCGAATAGATGCCCAGCTCGACCAGGTTTGGCTGGCGCCCGAGGCGGGTGACGAGGCGATCCCATTCCTCAGCATTGATCCCGTGTTCGGCGGCCGAGGCCTGATCCTGCTCGGCCTGCATGGCGGTGATGATGGCGGATGTATCAGTCATGCGCGGCCTTTAACGTGGGATGCAGGGATTCGCTAGTCTGATCCTCGGCTCAATCCGGACTAAACTCAGTCGAATAGACCCGGGTGCGTTTAAACGATGGTTCGTTCTGTGCCAGCGGGTAGGTCTCAGGGGCGCCGACATAGAGTTCATAAGAGACCAGACCGGCCTTGGCCGTATCGGCTGCCCGCCTGGCCGACACGTCTGGCGGGAAGACAAAACAATAATCCAGCGGACAGGCGCTCGCGGCCAGCTGCTCGGCCTCGAATGAGGTCGCCCCGGTGCGCCAACTGTCCTTGTTCCAGGCGGTGAAATCGGGCGCATCCTCCATCAACAGGGTGGCGCGCAGTTTGCCAGCCGGATTGTCCTTGCTGTGACTGGCAAGCACGACAATCAGGCGGCCATCATCCAGGCGCCCGAGCGCGCGGTAGAGGTCGGTCCAGCCGTCCTGCAGCCAGACTTTCTGATATGAGCGATGCTGCAGCACCATGGCGAGGCTTTCCGAGCCGTCAATCCGGCGCGGGCGGAAGCTCTGCTGGGGGATGCTTTCCTGCGCATAAGTATAACCATTTTCGGCGAGGCGATTTTGCCAGTTAATATCCTGGACCTGGGATTCCAGCGCATTCCACATGGTCTGCGCTGCCCAGCTGCCGGCATCGGCTTGCAGCTCGGCGGTGAAGGTGTTGACTGTCACCTCCCAGCGCGATCCGTATAAACGCTGCATGAAAGTGACCAGGTGTTCGAAGGCCTGTCTCTGTCCAAGCGGCAGCGCGGCGAATTCCGGCAAGGTCGATGCGCCGATTGCCATTTTCAGATAAGGCGGCGCATAAGCAGCGCGAACGGCACGGGCCGAGACATGCAGGCTGTCGCACGGCGCGTCCTGAGTGGCGGTTGCGGCCGCTTCGCGAAGTTCGGCCAGGACCGTGTCCAGCTGCGCCAGCCGGTCTTCGAACTCGATCGCGGTGTTGAGCAGGATCGGCGCGGTTTCCGGCGCCTTCTGGTTGGCTTCGCTGATCTGGGTCTCGATCAGCCGCACTTCGAAATAATTCAGCGCATGGCAGCGTTTATTCCATTGCTCGGCTTGCAGCAGTGTTCGCAGCAACTGGCTGTTTGGATCTGTCTCAGTGGCGTCATCCTGGGCGAACCCGGGCAAGGCAGCAAGGGTGCAGGCGCCAAGCGCCAGGATAAGGGATTTCAGCGAGGGCATCTGCATCTCCGTGGTCAACCGCTAGCGCGTCCCCAGATAGGTGAATCCGCGCAGCACATATTCCAGCGGCCCGCGTTTGAACACGGTGCGCCAGAGGCTGGTAAAGGCAATCGAGACCACCGCGACCAAAGCCGCGATGGCGATCACGCTGGCGGCGCCGAGCTTGGCATAAAGGCCAAGCGCAAAGCCATAGAAGATCAGCGTGAACAGCATGTTCTGCATCAAATAGGCGGTCAGCGAAGCGGTGCCGCCGCGGGCGAAAAAGGTCTTGATCGGGCCGTCCGGGGCGAGCGACCATTTGGCGATCAGGCCAAGATAGCCGGCCGTCGAGAATGGGCTGCCAAGTGCAATCAGGCCGATGCCGAACATCATTTTCGGGTCCAGCATGCTGGTCGCCTGGACCGTGTACCAGGCCCCGGCGGCGCCGATGACCAGGCCAAGCGGCAAATACACCCGGCGGCTGGTTTGCCAGAATTTCGCCCGTGGCTCGGCAATTGTGTCATTGCGCACCGCGGCCAGGCCGAACAGGAAAAAGGCCATCGCGCCCCAGCCCTGGATTGCCAGCATGAAAAAGATGCTGTTCGCCCATTCGGTCGAGCGGGCAATGACGGTCTCGGCAAAGCTGCCAGAGCTGTAGACGGCAAAGGCCTCAGCACCCATTTCGGCCATCTGTTCGGCCTCGAGCGCCATCTCTTCCGGGGCGAAGGCAGCGCCCATGGCGATGAATCCGGCAAATATGAAAATCAGCGCAACCTGAATGCTATACAGCGCCACTGCCCAGCGGATCAGGATCTTGGCGCTGGCTTTGCGGAACGCAAATAGCAGGCTGCCAAGGACGCCATAGACGAACAGGATATCGCCCTGGAAGAAGAGCGCGATATTGATCGCGGCGAAAAAGAACAGGCCGGCAATGCGGCGCCAATAGCGCCCGGCAAAGGCGGCCCCGGCCTTTTCGGCCGACCCCATCTGATACGCAAAACCGACGCCGAACATGAATGAGAACAGGGTGTAGGATTTCATCAGGAACAGCGCATTGACGCCGAACAAGGCGGCCTGATCGATCCCGGTCTCAAGCCCGCCAGCGGCGTAACCGCCTTTCATGGCCGGCCAGGCAAAGACGCCGGCATTGACCAGGGCAATGCCGAACAAGGCCCAGGCTCGCGCCAGGTCCGGAAAGACGTGCCGCCCGGCAGCCTGGGTTTCCTGAAGATAGGACATGGCCTGACCCCCTGCGATTGACCGAGTCTACTCTAGTCGGCCTGGAGGGGGATTGAAAAGCCCGAACTGGCCTTAAGCGGCGGTCATCAGGCTTTCGAACAGGGCACGGCCATCTGTGCCGCCTTCATGCCCGCCAATCGCGCGTTCCGGATGCGGCATCATCCCGAGGATGCGGCCATTGGCGCTGATCACGCCCGCAATGTCGCGGGCCGAGCCATTCGGATTGCCGACATATCGGAACGCCACCCGGCCCTGGCTTTCGAGCTGGTCCAGGGTGGTTTCGTCAGCAACATAATTGCCATCATGATGAGCAATCGGGATGGAGATCTCGGCGCGGCCATCATAAGCGCTGGTAAAGGCGGTATTGGCGCTTTCAATCTTCAGCGCTTGCGGCTTGCAGACAAAGTCGAGGCTGGTATTGCGCATCAACGCGCCCGGCAGAAGGCCGGTCTCGCAGAGGATCTGGAAGCCGTTGCAGACGCCGAGAATATAGCCGCCGCGTTCCGCATGGGCGTGCAGCTGGGCGATCACCGGGCTGTTCGCCGCCATCGCGCCGCAGCGCAGATAATCGCCATAGGAAAATCCGCCCGGAACCATGACCAGGTCAGTGCCGTCCGGGATGGTGCCATCCTTGTGCCAGACCATGGCCGGCTCCTGGCCGCTGGCCTGGCGCAGCGCCACTTGTGCATCGCGGTCGCAATTTGATCCGGGGAAGACAATCACAGCGGTTTTCATGCTCGCTCCTGTTCTTGCGCCCGCCTTTAGCAGGGAGTCGGGGCAAAAGGGAATATGCCTTTCTGGTATTTCTTTCTGGCATTTCTTGATTGACGTGGGCCTCCAGCTTGGCCACACCGCCGGGCATGGCAGACCAGCATCTTTATCGCGGCAATGCGCCGGTCCGGGTCAATAAGTGGATGGCCGAGCTTGGCCTGTGCTCGCGGCGCGAGGCCGAAGCGCTGATCGAGGCTGGCGGGGTGCTGGTTGATGACCAGGTGATCGAGCGCCCGGGTCACAAGATCGAACCAGGCCAGAGCCTGAGCCTGACCGAGGCGGCGCAGCGGGCGATCGCGACCAAGTTCACCGCTGTGCTCAACAAGCCAGTCGATTATGTCTCGGCCCAGCCGGAAGACGGCCAGGTGCCGGCGGTGCGGCTGCTCAAAACCGGCAATGCCACCGATGGCAGCCGCGGCCCGGGCAAGACTGCCAGCCTGGCCCCGCTCGGCCGGCTTGACCAGGACTCGCATGGCCTGCTGCTCTTGTCCGAAGATGGCGTCCTGGCCAAGGCGATCATTGGTCCGCAGCACAGCCTCGAAAAAGAATATCTCGTCACCGTCAAGGGCGAACTGAAAGAAGGCCGGCTGACCCTGCTGCGCAATGGGCTCAGCCTCGACAATCGCCGCCTCAAGCCAGCCAAGGTCACGCGCGAGCAAGGCCAGACGCTGCGCTTTATCCTGAAAGAAGGGCGCAAGCGGCAGATCCGGCGAATGTGCGACCTGGTCGGGCTGCGGGTCACTGACTTGCAGCGTATCCGCATCGGCCCGCTCGAGCTTGGCGACTTGCCCAGCGGCAAATGGCGGGCGCTGAAGGCCAAGGAACGGGCGGCGCTGATTGCTGCGTCCTTGCCGCCGCGCCCGAAACGCGTCACTGATGCCGATGGCAAGCCGGTACGCAAAGGGCGCAGCTTTGTCGGCCGCGGCGGACCGAAGCCGAATCGCGACAAGTCACGCGAGATTGCCGAATTTCGCGCGCGCAAGACCAAACCGCGCCGCGATCGCAAGGACTAGCTGCCCGCTTCCGTCTCAGTCGCTGCCGGCGCTTCGGATCTGGCCTCGACCTTGGCCTGAGCTTCAGCCTTCACGCTCGGCGCGGGCGGCGGCAGGGCCGTGCGACTCGGTTCCAGCACAATTGGCGCTTTCGGCGTAGCCGTGGCGGTCACAACCGGTTTGACCTGCGGGGGCGCCGCTGCTGCTGCTTTCAAGGTCAGGGTTTCGGTGACAGCCTGCGCGGGCGCCGCGACGGGTATGGCCGGGGCCTCGGCGATGCCGGCGGCCGGCTGTATCATCACTGCACGGATCCGGGTCTCGGAGGCGCCGAGCAGGTCTTGCGGGGTCTTGGCTGCAATCTCGGAGCCGCCGCTGAGTTCGTCCTCTGGCGCGGTCTGATAGCCGTCCGGCACTTGCACGCGGTAGCGCATCTCTGGCTGCATGCGCAGTGTTTCGGAAATCCCGGACACGGCGCCTGGCCGGTATGAGGCGGTGCCGGCATTGGTTTTCAGCTCGCACCGGGCCGGTGCGGCATAGGCGGGCGGGGTCAGCGACCAGGCGAGGCAGCTGGCCTCCTGATGACAGGCCGCAGCGCAGGCTTCGACACTGGTGCCTGGTTCTGAGCGCAGCAGCGCGCCGAACCGATAGGTCTGCGTCTGGATCACCAGCGGCGCACCGGCCAGGTCGAGATCTTCCGGCGCGGTTGGCGGGGTCTCCGGGGTCGGTTTGGTCGCGCTGGCAGGCAGCGCCAGGCAGGCGGCGGCAATCAGAATAGGGACAAGGCGCATCAGATCGGGTCCACTTCAAACAGGGTTTGGTGGCCAATATGCCATGGCTGGCCTTAATAGAGTGTGTGTGTCGGCAGCGGCGCTGGTTGCGGATTGGACCGGCGCTATCCCGGCCCGACCTGCGCGATCAAGGCGTCGCGCGTAAACGCCCGCAAGTCGCGCAGCGCCGCATAAGCGTCCGGCCTTTGCCGTCGCTCGCGCGCGCTCTCGCCCCAGGGCCGCTGCAAGCGCAAGGGAAATCGCCCGAGGCCGGTCAGGCCGCGGGCCAGGCAACGGCGCATCCGGGCAATCTGCTTGTCCGGGGCGCGCACGACGCTGAGCAAAGCCTGTGCCCGCGCCCATAGCCGCTGCGCCGCGGGCGATGGGCCAGCCGGGTCGGGCGCCGCAGATGGCAGGCAGAAGGCCGGCACCAGCGGGTCTGACTGGAAGGCGATGATCCGGAATGGGAGGCTCGCGGCGCCTGGCGTGGCGGCTTTCAGGGCCGGATCGGCGAGGCGAAAGCGCGGCAGATCTCGTCCTTGTGGCGGGCTAGTCGGCAGGCCCTTGAACACACCGCACGCGCGCCCTGGGCTGGGATCCCGCAGCGGCTGGGCACAGGCGCTCAGCACCAGCCAGCGCCGCATCAGGCCTTCAGCCAGGCGCACCAGCCGCAAGGCCTTGAAATGCGCCGGCGGGGCCAGCGGCGCGGCATGCGCGACCAGGCCGGCAATTTCGAGCACCAGGCGCAGGATCAGTGGCCAGGTCTTGTTCAGGCAGGTTTCGGCATCCGGGGTCATGCGCTGCAGCCTATCAAGGCGCGGCCTGGGTCGGATTGAGGTGGGGATTGAGGCGGGATTAAGGGGCAGGGAGAGGCCGCAGCTGCACCCGCCTTCAAGCGCTCTGCCCCGCCCGGTCTGGGCAGAGAAGTCAGGTGCTGGACCCCACGGAGAAGCCCGTGGGGAGCGCTGACGGAGAGGGTGGAGGAATTGGCGCCGCCCATGGATCAAGCGGGGACTTCGCTCAGGATGAGGCTAAAGGTACAAGTGCTTCACTCTTGGCCGCATGGGCGCCGAAATCGGATTTGCGTTCTGGGGCAGGCACGGACATCACGAGCAGACAGTCAGGTTGGCGACCAATTCATCAATGTCGCGCTCAGTCGTCCGACCATTCGTCACACACATTCGCAAAACGGGTTTACCTTCCAAGATCGCTTTGGAGACCCAACTCGTTCCGCTCGCTTGAACGCGATCGACAATCGCATCGACCGCGTCATTGCCTTGCGGCGGCACGACACAAATGACGGCCATTTCAGAGGCATTGGCTTTCGCCCATCCATGTGCGATCATCTGTCTGGCGAACCGGTCAGCGAGCGATCGAGCATGGCCGACATGTTCTGCATAGCCGTCCCATCCGGCCACCCCCAATGACAAGAATAACCGCAATCCCAAAAACCGCCGCGACCATTGCGCGGAGTTCAGATAGAAGTCACTTTCTGCTTCGCTGTCTGGCATGTAGCTCGCGGATACACGAAATGCGTCAGCAGCGATGGCTGGCCGGGATGTCAGGAACATGCCAGCACCCATAGTGGTCGCGAACCACTTGTGCGCGTCAATTGTGATCGAGTCTGCGGCTTGAATGCCATCTAGCGCTTTTGAGGCCTGCGGACAGGCGATCAGACCTCCGCCCCATGCCGCGTCAACATGAAACCAAGCCTTGTGCCTTGCGGCGAGATCGGCGCACGCCTCAAGTGGGTCAATCATGCCGGCATTCGTGGTGCCCGCGGTGGCTGCAATTATGACCGGCATATGGCCTGCACTGAGGTCTGCTTCCATGGCATCTGACAGCGCTGAGGCGCTCATGCGACCCGCACCATCTGTTGCCACTAACCGAACCGAATCCCGACCAATCCCGGTTGCGTGCGCAATCTTCAACCAGGCCAGATGGCTCTCTCTCGACGCATAGATCATCGGTTGCCTGTCAAATGCGCGCGCACCGATGTCACCGTAAGCGGCGTTCTTTGCTGTCAAAGCGCAGACAATCGCGGTGTTGTTGGCTTCTGCGCCGCCACTGGTGAAGTGACCGGATGCACCGTCCGGCAATCCCGCACGTTTCGCGACCTGTTGGATGACATGCTGTTCAATCGCGACGGCTTTGGGCGCATGTGACCAAACACAGATTTGAGGATTGTAAGCCGAAGCAATCCGGTCTGCGCACTCGGATGGAAAAGTCGGTGCAGGATTGAACAGCCCCATATATCTGGGATGGGTCATGTGAACCATGCCATCGTCGAGCGAAGCCATCACCCATTGCATCATTTCTTCCAGATTTTCGGCGGTCTCAAAACGATACGCGTCAAGCTCGTCTCGCCACGTCTGCGATTGTAATGCCGGCGACACAGGACGGTCGCGCCGCTCTGCTCTTTTGTGCAAAAGCGTTTGTGTCAGCCAATCCTCAACGGCATGCATCGTGTCATAATCTGGAAACAAGGATGAAGGGCTGGGCATGTGGACATTCGCGCTTTCGATGGCTGACAGGCACAGCCTATTGCAAACGAGGTATCCGTCGCCACCCGTTTCTTGTGATCATCAGACCACGCGGTTTTTGTCCGCTTTGCTGCTGCAAGCGGACATGGTGCCCTGGCAGAAGATTCAGCCAGTCATCCCGGATCAGTCACAATGATCAGAAACGCATTTGCCGGCGCCGTCCGGATCATCTGGAAAGTGCACCGCACAAGACGCTTCTACCTGGCCGCGATAGACAGGCTGATCTTCATGGTCATAGTAACAAATCGCTGCATCCGGATCGGCGGCCGAGTCCGCGCTGTCAGGTGCATCGCTTGGGTCTGAATCACTTGGATCACCGTCTTGTTGACCATTGTCAGCATCTTGGTCGTGCGCTTTCAGGTCATCTAATGAGATGATGCCCTGAATCGGCTCACTGGCCGTTTCAGTGTCGGTCTCTGACGCAGATTCCAGGTCGAATTCTGAACCAAGGGTTTCATGCCCTTCTGCGACCGGTTGATCCGTGATGCGGCATTCAGGATCGCTCTCGGTGCACGCGCTCATGTCTGGCTCGACCAAAACCGGTCCATCTGCTTGCGGGGTTTGCATGGCATGGCACCCCGCACAAAGCACAATGGCAACACTGAAGGCGATCGCGGTATTAAGCTTGTTCATCGATTCCTGCTCCCGGGAATGCTGTCATTGCTGGCCCGCTCCTTTGTGAATCTGAACGGTGCTTCTGGCATTTTGGGTAACGCAGATCCCCTTTGCTGGATTGATTAGAATCAATTCTCGCAGCGTTATCCGCTTCGGACCAGGCAAGGGCTTTCCGCCGGACCAGGCTGATTCTGCTATTGTGCCGATGGCGCTGATGTCGGAAGATCGCCTGGCAGACCTTGCAAGGAGCGCCGACATCGACAGCTCGCAAATCCTCGGACCGACAATACATGTCCGTCAGCTCAGACCGATCCTGGATACGGTCTCGGCGCGTCTCGATGTGGATGTGATGTTGCACCGGCATGGCTTGCCAGAAGGCTTGCGCCAGACCGCGCCTGATACGGCAGTGCCCTTGAATCTCTATTATCGCTTGCAGCGAGAAATTGCCCGCGCGCTGGACGATTTCACGGCGCAGCTGTCTGAACGCAAGCTGATGTATAAAACCGGCGAATATGTGCTGGAACAGATGAAACAGGCGCACACGCTAAAAGATGCTCTGATTTGTCTCAGCGATCACTTCAACATGATGCATGGCGATACTTACAATTCAGTCGAGCATCGCAGCAAGACTGTCAGTCTGCGGATCGATGATTCGAGTTTTCCTTATACGCTGAATGATGATGTCGAGGCGCGATGCTTTGTCGGGGATTGCCTGCTGATCAAGCTTCACAGCCTGCTCGACAGCATCAGCCAAGGCCAGGCTGAGAAAGCGCTCAGGCGGGTTGGCCTGAAGCGGCAAAGAGGCGGGCCAGGGGCATCCCAGAACCTGTTCTGGGGGGCGCCGATCACATATTCATCGCCGGTCTATGAATTGGCCTATGATGCGGATTTGGCCTGTTCCCCGATCCAGATTTCAGAAGCCGTCGATTTGTCGTCGGATGGTATTTTTGCCGTCGTGATCGGTTATCTGGATGCGCGTAATAGCGAACGCATTCACCGCTCTTATCGCGATCGTGTGCGCGAGCTGGTGGAAGGCGGCGATGTTTCACAAGATGCTGTCGCCGCCGCGCTGGGCTTCAGTGTCGCCACGCTGCGGCGGCGGTTAACGGATGAACAGACCAGCTTCCGCGACATTGTCAGCGAGGTGCGATTATCAGACGCCAAGGCGCTGCTGCAACGCGGTCACTCTGTCAGCCAGGTCGCAGAGTCGCTGGATTATTCTGACATTCGGGCCTTCAATCGCGCCTTCAAGCGCTGGACGGGCAAGACACCCGCGGCGTTCGCACGGTCCGTGCGCGCATCGTCCGTGAGCTAAACTGTTCACACCGAGAGATGCTTCCGGTCGTCGGAAAGGTCCGGATTTTTTTCGATATTCAAAGCCGGCTTCAATCGCCGTGGCTTGCTGGGGAGCGGCCAGGTAAACCTGACTGAGAGAGAGACTGAATGCGCGAGGCAATCCATTATGCATCCGAGGAAGGTCTGTCCTTATACGCGAAATCCTATGGTGATCCGGCCGCTGCGCTGACGGTCTTGTGCATGCATGGTCTGACCCGCAATCACAAAGATTTCGAGCCGATGATTGAGGCCATTGACGGGCCGTATCGCTTCATCGCTGTCGATGTCCGCGGCCGCGGGCAATCGCAAGCCGACCCGAACCCGGAAAACTATCGCCCTGATGTCTACGCCAAGGACATGTTGGCATTGCTGCAGGCGGCCGGGGTCGAGCAAGTGGCCCTGATTGGCACCTCGATGGGCGGCCTGATGGCGATGCTGATGATGCAGGTCATGCCCGACCGCATTCTCGGTACGGTGCTCAATGATGTTGGGCCTGTTGTCGACCCGGCTGGCCTCGCGCGCATTTCGGCGCAGGTCGCGACCGCCGCACCGGTCGCAAGCTGGACCGCCGCAGCTGAAGCGGTGGCGGCGGCGCAAGCGCGTGTGTTTCCTGATTTTTCCGAGCCAGACTGGATGGCCTTTGCAAAACGGACATATAAGGAACTGCCGGATGGCTCCGTGATGGCGGACTTCGACCCGGCGATTTCAACGACCCTGTCAACCGAGACACCTGGCCTGCTGACACGGCTGGCCATGTGGCGTCTGTTCAAGCGATTGAAGCCGCGGCCCTTGCTGGTGGTGCGCGGAGAGCGATCCGACATCCTCTCGACCAAAACCGCACGGCGCATGTGCGCGCGGCACAAATCGGCGAACCTGGTGACTGTGCCCGGTGTGGGCCACGCCCCCTTGTTGAACGAGCCTGAAGCGCTGGCCGGGATCGATCAGTTCCTGATGCAGATCCGGACGGCGACCTGAGCGGGCCAGCCTGGCCGCCATCTGGGCCCGTCCAAGCCGGCTTGCCGCGAGCGTCAGCGCCGACCGGCCGGGCGGCATCAATCCCAGTACAGCGTGAATGGCATCAATAGTTCGCCGCCATTCTGGCATTCCGGCTTATCCGCAAACACGGTCACGCGCATGCTGTTGGCCCACTTTCTCAGATAGCCGTGCATGAACTTGTCTTTGAGGCGGCTGGGTTGAGCATCAATCGTCTGGCCAAACCTGACCCGTCCGCGGCTGTCGACATCGAGCTGGACCATCATGCTGCCCGTGCCGTATTTGCGCCTGGCCCGGAACCTGGTCTTGGATTTGGAAATGTCTGAAACGCATTCGGTCTGAAAGCTTGGGTGGAATTCATGGACAAATGGCAGCGCGTCGCTTGGCACAGACAGGTCCTTGATTTTGCGGCGGCTATAGATCACGCCGAATGTGGTGTGCGTTCGAAGGTAGAGCATTTCCAGGGTTTGAAAGGCTTCTGCATCGCTCGCCGCCGGGACAAAGTCGCCGATCAGCTGTGTGGCATCGAACAAAAAGGCAAATGGGTCGACATCATCTGAGCCATATTGCGATGCGGTATAGGCGGCCTTCAGATTGGCATTCATGAGCCAGATGCCGCTGGACATGTCGGTTCGGCTGTCCAGGGCCTGGCGCATCTCCTCGACCACATCCCGGCTCAGCGCCGGGTCATTATGGCTGAGCGCATAATCCAGCAATAATGTCGCTGCCGTCCCCATCAGCCAGTCAATCTGAATGGCGGATTGATTATAATCGGACATGCTGCTCAGCAGGGCATGACTGGCAGGCCCGCGCTCTGCCTCTGGCCCCAAATAGAAGCCGATAAAGGTCTCCAGCAATCGCGCCCGGGTGCGATCGTCAGCAGACTGAGCCTGCGCCGACATTTGCTGACTATATGATTTTGCCGGCTCTTTGGCGCCGGTGCGCAGCGCCACAATCGCGGCGACAAAACGCGCTCGCGCAGGGGTGTCTTCTGCAACCGCGCGGGTCTGCAGCTCGGCCCAGTCGAGCGAGTCGCCTGGCGATGGAAAGGCCTCGATCAAGGCTTGTTCTTCCGCCGAAAACACTTGCCCGACCGCTGGTCCGCACAGACCAGAGACAATCAAGCAGAGCAAAGATCCTAATAGACGAAACATTCTTGGCGGCGCCCCCAGTTTTTTATTTGGGATAGACAGATTGTCGTTTGTGTCCAGCGCTTTGCTTGTCTCGGCCGCGCGGCGCAGCCATGGCTTTTCCGGTCCGGGGCGCGCTATAAGGCAGGTTTTGGGGAGAAAATACGAATGTCGCTCGAAAGCATCTATTATATCGGCCAGACCATCGCCGTGTTTGCGATCCTGATTTCACTGATCGCTTTATGGTTCCAGCGCAGACAGACTTTCAGCGTCGAAAAGTCCAATGCCCAGCGGCAATTGCTGGATGGATGTCGCGCCTTCTTCTGGAGCCTGAGCCATGATGAGCAGCTGTTCGAGGATGTCCGCTCTTGCCTGCATGCGTATGATGATGCCGATGATTTCAAGAAACAGCGCTTCTGGGGCTGGGCCTTTGATCTGCTGATGATGACTGAGCAGGTATTTTATCAAAACCGCGAACGCCTGATCAGCGAGGCACAGTTCAATGGCTTCACGTCCGGCATGATTCTGGTGATCAACACGGCCGGCGGTCGGCAATGGTGGGAAGAAGCGCGCCAGCTCGTCAGCAAAGACTTCTCGGACTTCCTTCACCAGCGGTTCGAACGCGACGGGGCGAGCTTACCGCAATGGACTGACATCCAGTCAAATTTGCGTCTGCCTGAACTTCAGAGCTGAAGCCGCGCAGGCGCCCGAAGCTGACGCGCAACGGTTCGATTACAGACCGACGACCTGGGGCCTCAGGCTGTAGAGAATGAACAGCATCTCACCTTTCTCCCGGTCGCCAATTCCGGACTGGGTCAGGGCTGCCATGACGTCATCGACCGCGGCCATGAATTCATTATCAGAAATGTTCATGCCGCGATGGGTCGGGACCATTTCTTGGCCTTTATAGACATCCGGGCCGCCCGTGCCCGAGATCACGAAATCAGCGAGATTGCGTTTCGCCTTGTCCAGGTCGGAATTGACATAACGCGAGACAATTCGCGGATTCTTCAGGTGGTTTTCAACCGTATCATTGGCGATTTTGGCGATCCCATCTGATCCACCCAGGCGTTCAAACAAACTTGCTTCCATGGTTTTTCCTTTCATCCTTGTTGTGCCGCGCAAAGATGTCGACAGGAGAATTTTTCTTGAGTCCAAGGCCTTGGTCCAGTTCAGATAGTGAACTAAGCCATTGAAAAACTTGAGGAGCGAGGAAAATGGCCGCGAGTTACAAACAGTTTTGTCCGGTCGCAATGGCGGCTGAAATCTTGTGCACAAGGTGGACCGTGGTTCTGATGCGAGAGCTGATTGCCGGCTCTACCCGGTTTAATGACCTGCGCCGCGGCGTGCCGCGCATGTCGCCGGCGCTGCTGGCTCAGCGACTGCGCGAGCTCGAAGATGCCGGCATCGTGACCAGGCGGCCGCTGGCCGATTCGCCGTCGACATCTGAATATATCCTGACCGAAGCCGGGCAGGATTTGCGGTCTGTGATCGAGGCGATTGGCGTCTGGGGGCAACGCTGGGTGGATACCGACTTGTCCCTGGATAATCTCGATCCGTCCTTGCTGATGTGGGACATGCGCCGCAATCTCGATACCACGCCCTTGCCGACCACGCGCAGCGTCATCCAGTTCGAATTTGTCAATCTGGCAAGGGCGCAGAAATTCTGGTGGTTGATCGTCGAAGCCGACGGCACGGTGGACTTGTGTTCGGTCGATCCCGGCTTCGAGGTCGATCTCTATGTGACCACGCCATTGCGAGCGATGACAGCGATCTGGATGGGACATTCAACCGTGACCCGCGAGGTTCAATCCGGCCAGATGCAACTCGACGGCGCCCCCGCGCTTGAACGGAATATGCAGCAATGGCTGGGGCTTAGCCCTTTTGCCGTCGAGAAAAACCGCCGCACCGGATGAGCCGCAAACACGCGCGCCGCGGGCTTGTCCGCGGTCCCGCGCTGACCTAGCGCGTGTCCATCAGCTCATCATCGATACAGATCTTCTGCTGCGAATGGCGCGTGAAGATCACCGCCTGTTGCGGGCCCCAGGCACTGGAATGGTGATAAGTGCTGCACTCGACCGTACTGCCATCTTCGAAAATAATCGTGCGATTATAGCGGCAGCCTTCCCAATCATTGGCATTGCCGACCTTGCCTTCGCCTTCATCAATCCAGCCGGCAATGGTTTTGACCGCCTCGATCTCGTAGCCGACCAGGGATTCGAGCTGATCCATGTCCAGCTCGCACCCGGCAAACCCGGCTGGGGCGAGCGCAAGGCCGGCCAGCGCTGCCGCGATGGTTTTGCAAATGTCCATGTCCGGCTCCCTGTTTGTCGGTGCCAGCCTAAGGGCGGCAACATGAACCGGCGCTGACCCGGCTTGTTCCACCGCGGGCCTCGCCCTAGGCTAGGCAAAACCAGGGAGGGACCAGATGACAGCAAGATTGAACGGCCTGATCGCCATGTTCGGCCTCGGCCTTTGTGCTGCTTGCCTGTCGCCAGGCAGCGCTCAGGAAGAGGCAGCCCAGCCGATGCCGCCGCGCTGTGCTTATGGCACGCCGCATCCAGACGCGCCGCCAGAGCTGCAGCAATTTGCTTTCCTGATCGGCGATTTCGAGATCACCAGCCATATCATGACCCCAACCGGCTGGTCACCGCCGCGACCCGGGCCGCGGGCGCGCTGGAATGGCTGGTACAGTATGGGCGGGATGATGATTACCGATGAATGGTATGATCCTGATCCTGGTCTCGACCCGGCGGCGCCGCGCGGGGTCAATGTGCGTCTGTATGATTCGGCTTCAAGCGAATGGAAAATGATGTGGGTGGCGACCAGCGGGGCCCAGGTGCAGGACCTGCGCGCCGGGATGCGCGATGGCAAGCTGACCATGTGGCAGGTTTATCCGACCGCGATTGATCTGGTCGCCGATTTCACCCTTGAGGATGCTGATCACTGGTACCGGGTCAGCTATGTCCAGGACGCGGCTGGCGACTGGGTGGCGCAATACAAGCTGCGGGCGAGCCGGATCGCCTGCGACTAGGCCGGGCAGGGCGGCGGGCTCAGGACTCCAACCCGAAATATTTGAACGCGCCTTTGCGCGTACCCCAATAAGGCGCGACATAGGATGGCACTTGCAGGCGCGTCACGGGTTGCTGCGCGAAAGGCTGCGCGGGCACTGGTCCGACCAGCACGGCCTGGAAACTTTCGCCGCGAGCATCATTCAGCAGCCAGGTCGGCGCCTTGCCGATCTTCTGGCGCAGGTCGAGGGCGAAGAATTTCTCGGCGTCGCGATACTCGGCGTCCCAGCGCTCCTTGTAGCCACGCGGATCGAAGTCCGGATTGAGCTTCTTGGCCCCGGCAATGCGGACCTCGGTCGGGATCGGCTTGCCGCGGCCATCCAGACGGCAGGCGCGGTTGGGCGAGCCGTCAAAACCCATGAAGCCGGTCCGGCGGGCCGTGGTGCCATTGGCAATCGCGCCGCCTTCATAGGCGCTGACCACGATGCCGTCGATCTCGGCTCCCGGCGCGAGCTGGATGTTCCACAAAATGGCATTGTAAGAGGTCAGGACCAGAAAGACCGGGGCTTCGGTCTCGGTCACCAGGACATCGACCCGGGTCGCCCATTCGACCGCATTGCCCTTGGCAAAACCGGCAAATTCACGGGCCAGCGCCGCTTCGATGAAGCCGCCTTCGCGCGAGACTTGTTTGGCCACTTCCTTGGTCATCGCCATGCGCGCAGCGATTTGGGCTGCATCTTCGCCATCAGCAATATAATGCAGCGGCGTCTTCACCCCGCCGCCATACGTGTAGACATAAGCGAGCTTGGCCGCCCGGCTCGGGCGCGGCATGCGGCAATTCGGCTCTGCGTCAACGGTCTCGAACGCGCTCGGCAGTTCCGCCGAGACCAGGTTGGGCTGGCCGACCGCGACCTCGCCCAGCACGGCCCGGGTCTGGCCATCAGCGACAATCAGAGGCGTTTCCGGCGCGATCATCTCGCCGTTCCCTTCGCCGCTGAACAGGTCAGCTGGCGTACAGGCGGCGGCGCCGATCAGGGCCAGGATTGCAAATGCGGTCTTGAAGCTGATCGCCATGTCGTTTCCCCCCGGGAGTTTGGTCGTGCGACGGATCTAGACAGACAGCGATTGAAATCACGCAAATAAAACGGGCTGTTTTTCCGCCCTGCATTAACCTGACAGCTCGGTCTCAATCGCGCCCCCCCACTCACCGCAGGTATCGAGGGGGAATAGCCCATGGGGCTCTCTCGCCCGGTTCAGAAAAAACCCGCTCGCCCCGTCGCAATTTGGCGATTAGGCTCCATATAGACCCGCTGCGGCCTCAACCGGCCGGCACAGGGGCGATCTCGAGCGGGACACAGCATGGCGAACAAGCAGGCAATCTTTCTCAAGGGCAACCTGCTGCGCCACATTTCCATCATGTCCGCGTCGGCCAGTATTGGCCTGGTCTCTCTGTTCCTGGTCGATTTTGCCGACCTGCTCTTCATCTCGATGCTGGGCGAGCAAGAGCTGGCCGCGGCGGTCGGCTTTGCTGGCACCGTCCTGTTCTTCACCTTTTCGGTCTCGATCGGGATGACGATTGCGACCAGCGCGCTGGTGGCGCAGAGGCTGGGCCAGGGGGTGGCTGAAGAGGCCCGCAAGATCGCCTCCAGCGTGCTCACTTTCGGGATCGCCATCTCTGCCTTGCTGGCTGTACTGTGCTGGATCTATGCGCCCGTGCTGATTGGCCTGATCGGCGCCAAGGGCAATACGCTGGAGCTCGCAGTCGGATATTTCCGCATCGTCGTCACGGCCATGCCGATCGCGGCCATCGGGATGATGGCGACCGGTATCCTGCGCGCGCATGGCGATGCCCGCCGGGCGATGATCGTGACGCTGACAGCAGGCGCAGTGAATGCCGTGCTCGACCCGATCCTGATTTTCGGCTTTGGTCTTGGCCTTGACGGTGCGGCCTATGCCTCGGTTTCGGCCCGCTTCGCCACCATGGCGACGGCGCTATATCCGATTTTCAAACATTATGGCGGCTTTGCCAGAATCGATGCCGCGCGCTTCAAGTCTGACCTCAAACCGATCATTGCGATTGCCGCCCCGGCCATGCTGACCAATATCGCCACCCCATTCGGCAATGGCTTTGTCACCCGCGCCATTTCCGAGTTTGGCGATCCGGCCGTGGCGGCCATGGCGGTGGCCGGACGCCTGACGCCGCTCGCCTTCTGTGTGATCTTTGCCTTGTCGGGCGCCGTCGGGCCGATCATTGGTCAGAATTTCGGCGCCCGGCAGTTTGACCGCGTGCGCGGCACGCTGATCAAGTCCGTGCAGTTCACCGCCGCTTATGTCGCCGTGATCTGGATCGTCCTGCTGCTCGGACATAGCGCGATTTCGGCCAGTTTCGGCCTCAGTCAGGAAGGCGCTGAGATCATTTTCTGGTTCGCGGTCGCGGTGGCGCCGTTATTCATTTTCAATGGCACGCTCTTTGTCTCTAATGCGGCCTTCAACAATCTGCGCCGGCCTTTGTTCTCGACTTTCCTGAATTGGGGCAAGAACACGATGGGCGTTGTGCCCTTCATCTATATTGGCGCTGAAATGGGCGGCGCCGCTGGCGTCCTGATCGGCCAGGCCGTTGGCGGCGTGGTGTTCGGCATTCTCGGCTTCTGGCTCGCTTATCGCCTGGTCGGGCGTTATGAGAGCGGCAAATCCGACCCGGACAAGGGGCTGCGATTTCCTTTGCTGCGGCGGCGCGCCGAAGCGCCTTTCAACTCGCCGCGCTCATGATCGGGGCGGGCGCTTCGGGGCCCAGATAAGGCGGTCGCGCCAGACGCGTATATACAAGGCCCTCATCCTTCGACTTCGCTCAGGATGAGGCTGAAGCTCATGCGCTTCAGGTGAGGCCTGTTCGCCGATGAAACCGAAGGACAGCTCTAATTGCTGTCCGACACTACCCGGCGGGCAATAACCATGGCCTGGACCTCGCCAGCGCCTTCGAAAATGTTCAGGATACGCGCATCCTGCAGCACCCGGCTGATCGGGTATTCCAAGGCAAAACCATTGCCGCCATGGATTTGCAGCGCATTATCGGCTGCTGCCCAGGCAGCACGCGCCGCGAGCAGTTTGGCCATGCCGGCTTCCAGGTCGCAGCGTTTGTCACTCTCCTTCTGGCGGGCCGAGAAATAAGTCAGCTGGCGAATGCCGACCAGCTCGGCCGCCATCATCACCAGCTTGTTGGCGACCCGCGGGAAATTGAAGATCGGCTGGCCGAACTGGTTGCGGTCGAGTGCATAACGCAGGCCGAGCTCATATGCGCACTGGGCGACGCCGACAGCGCGGGCCGCGGTCTGGATACGGGCGCTCTCAAAGGTTGCCATCAAGTGTTTGAAGCCCATGCCCTCCGTCTCGCCGAGCAGATTGGCAGCCGGCACTTCAAATGCGTCAAAGCCGATCTCGTATTCCTTCATGCCGCGATAGCCGAGCACTTCGATCTCGCCGCCCGTCATGCCTTCTGCCGGGAATGGCTGGGCGTCGCTGCCGCGCGGTTTCTCGGCCAGGAACATGGACAGGCCGGAGAAATTATCCGTCGCCGGATCGGTGCGGGCGAGCAGCGTCATCAGGTCAGCGCGGACCGGATGGGTGATCCAGGTCTTGTTGCCGGTAATCTTGTAAGTCTCGCCATGCTTGACCGCGCGGGTGCGCAGCGCGCCGAGGTCAGAGCCGGTATTCGGCTCGGTAAACACCGCGGTTGGCAGGATCTCGCCACTGGCAATCGCTGGCAGGTATTTATCCTTCTGGGCCTCGGTGCCGCCGATCAGGATCAGCTCGGCAGCAATCTCTGAGCGGGTGCCGAGCGAGCCAGTGCCAATATAGCCGCGCGAGAGTTCTTCCGAAACAACGCACATCGCCGTCTTGCCCATGCCGAGGCCGCCAAACTCCTCTGGAATGGTCAGGCCGAACACGCCGAGCTCGGCCATCTCATTGACCACCTCGATCGGGATATAGTCATTGTTCAAGTGCCAGTCATGCGCATGCGGGACAATCTTGTCTTCGGCATAGCGGCGGAACTGGTCGCGGATCATCGACATGGTTTCGTCTTCGCCGGTATTCTCGACCGTGGCGCGGCCAAGGCTGTCCGGCAGGTGCGCGGCGGCGGCGGCCATGCTGGCCGGGGTCAGACCCTGTTTGATCAGGGTGTGAACAGCAGGCGCTTCGAACAGGGTTTCGGCTGCTTGCAGGGCGTCCAGCTCATGCGGGCGGATCGTCTCGCCCTGATTCATCGGCACGCCGCCAACCAGGTCAGCGAGATATTTGCTGAACAGGATTTGCGCCAGCAAGGCATCAATCTCGCCGAGCTGGCCATCGCGCTCCAGGCGACTGGCCCAATTGGCGGTCTCGCGCAGGGTCTCGATATAGGTGACGACCCAGCCATAACCGTGAGCCAGATGCTGATTGGCGGAAAAGGCGCTGCGATCAATCTTGCCGTCTGGCGCCAGCACGGCGCTGACCTTCTTGTGCAAAGCCGACTTATAGACGTCTGTCGCCGCCACTGCGTCCTGCAACAAGCCGGTCAATCCGGCCAGTACCTGATTGTCCTGAACTGCGGCTGATCCGTCCATGTCCAACTCCTCCCGTGTCTTTTCCCGTTTATCTATGGCGGCCCCGGGCGGAAGTCACGGGATTTTGCTGCGGCGCAGCGAAGCATGCCGCAAGGGCGCGCCGAGCCATGTGGCGCCAAACCCGCAGTGAGCACGGCCGACATGCGCGCCGCACTTTTCCCTTGCCAATCCGTGCGCAGTCTTTAGAGGGTCATGAAAAGTGATAACATAACACGAGTAAGAATCATGCCGCGTTTTCTCCTTCTCGCTTCCATGTCGCCGCTGGTTCTGGTTCCTGCCGCTCTGGCGCAGGATGATGAACGCCGCGAAGCCCCGGTCATTGTCACCGCCCCAGGCCCGGACCGGTCTGCCGATGAACTGGTCGGCAATGCCTCTGCGATTGATCGCGAGGAGATATTGGAAACCCTGTCCGGATCGCTCGGCGATACGCTGGAGCGCGAGCCGGGTGTCGCCTCGACCTTCTTCGGGCAGGGCGCCAGTCGGCCGGTCCTGCGCGGCCTTGGTGCCGAGCGGGTTCAGGTTCTGACCAATGGTATTGGCGTGATCGACGCGTCGGCGGCCTCGCCCGACCACCAAGTCTCGGCCGATGGTATTGACGCGGAAGCGATCGAGATCCTGCGCGGCCCGGCGGCGCTGGCTTATGGCGGCCAGGCGATTGGCGGTGTGGTCAATGTGATTGACGGCCTGATTGTCGAAGATCTGCCGGAGGCGCCGATGTCGGGCGATCTGTTCGGCGCTTATAATAGCGTCAATGAAGGCACTGAACTGGCCGGTCGCGGTCAGTTCGTGGCCGGGGATTTCGTGCTCAGCCTGTCGGCGTCGCAGCGAGACCTTGACAATTACGACATCCCCGACTTTGCCGAGTCGTCTTTGCTGCGAGCCTTGGAAGAAGCCGAAGAAGACCACCATGATGATGAGGAAGAAGATCACGAGGAAGAAGAGGAGGTTCGCGACACGGTGGAAAACTCTTACCTCGAAACCCAGACCCTCGCCGCAGGCCTGAGCTGGGTGGGGGAGAACGCCTTTCTCGGAGTCGCGGTGCGCCAGCAGACAGCTGAATACGGCCTGCCCGGGCATGGCCATGAGCATGAACATGGCGAGGAGGAAGGCGATGATCATGGCGGTGAAGCCGAAGAAGGCGAAGAATTGCCCTTCATCGACCTCGAACAGACCCGCATTGATCTGCGCGGCGGGATCACGGTCAAAAATGGCTTCCTCACCGATGTCACCGGCACGCTCGCCATTGTCGATTATGAACACACTGAGTTCGAAGCCCCGGGCGAAGCTGGCACTGTGTATGAGTCCGACGGGGTCGAAGGCCGTCTGGAGTTTGGTCACGAGATCGGTGCCTTTGCCGGCGCCTTTGGCGTGCAAGTCACCGACAAGTCGCTGAACGCCGCCGGTGAGGAGGCCTTCATCTCTGACACTGACACCCAGTCGATCGCGGCATTCCTGTATGAAACCCGCGAATGGGCGAGCGGGTTCGGCGTCGAAGGCGGCGCCCGGATCGAGATGGTCGAGCTTGATAATGTCAATGCCGGCAGCGCGGAGTTCGATCTGTTCAGCGGCTCGCTGGGGCTGCATCAGCATCTCGCCTCTGGCCTCTTCCTCGGGGCTCAGGTCTCCTATACCGAGCGGGCGCCAAATGAGAGCGAACTGTTCGCTTTCGGCCCGCACCTGGCGACGCAGCAATTCGAGGTCGGCAATGCGACCTTGAACAAGGAAACCGGACTGAACCTTGAGGCGACGGCGCGCTGGCGCGGCGAACATGGCAGCATTGGCTTCAGTGTGTTCAATACTGGATTCAATGATTTCATCTATCTGATCCCAGGCCTGGCGGCGGAAGATGGCGTGGTCAGCAATGTCCAGGATGGTCTGCCGGTCTTTGCCTTCACCCAGGAAGGCGCGAGCTTCTATGGCGGCGAGATCTATGCCGATTATTTCCTTGAAACCGGCCCGTTCGGCGCCGATTGGAGCTTTGAGGCCAGCCTCGACTTTGTCGAAGGTGATCTGGATAGCGGCGGCAATGTGCCCTTCATTCCGCCGGTGACGCTGAATGCGGGCACCAGCGCTGAATGGGGCGCGTTCGAGCTTGGCGCGGCTGTGACCTGGGCTGATGATCAGGTCGATGCTGGCGAAGGCGCGCTGATCACCGAGGGCTACACCACACTCGACCTGCGCGGCGAAGTCGACCTGTCAGATTTCGGCATTGGCGCTGACGGCACTGAGGCCTTTATCGAGGCCCGCAATGTCACGGACGAGGAGGTGCGCTATGCCACTTCTGTCCTGAAAGACGTCGCCCCGGCGCCAGGTCAGAATATCCGGGTCGGCCTGCGGGTCGCCTTCTAATGGCGACCCGGGCCCTCAAGGCAGCGACGGTAGACCGTTTTGCGATCTCACTCTCAGGCCTTTGCCTGGTCCATTGTCTGGTCCTGCCAGTTGTGTCGGCGGCACTCCCAATCGCCGGCGCCTGGGCCGAGGCAGAATGGCTCCACAAGGCGTTTATCGTCGCTGCTGTCCCGTTTTCGCTGATCCGGCTGACCTCGCCGGTGGCGAATGCAGCGGTGACAGCGCTGATTGTCAGCGGCCTGTGGGTGCTGGCCGGCGCGGCCTTTGCCCCGCAATTGCACGATCTCGAAACGCCGCTGACTGTGCTCGGTGGCTTGCTGCTGGCGGCCGGACATGTGCTCGGCTGGCGCCAGGCGCATGTGGCAGCGCAGGGGTAGCGCTTTGCGGTTTTCGCGGTCGCAGCGAGATCATCAGCCAGGACCTGGATGACGTATGCCGTCTGGGTCCTGGGTGGTTTCGCAGCCCGAAATCAGCACAAGGATCCCTCGCCCCAGTCATAAGCCTGACGGGCCTGTTCCATTTGCTGCAGATGCGCATTGAGCGGGGCCCAATCATCGCGCTCTGCAATCGCGGCCCAGAGCGCCTCAACCGTTTCAATGATGAGATCGACCGGGCGTGCGGCCTGAAAATAGGCCGCGCCCAGCCGTTCTGGCCGGTCCGGGGTGCGGGCGTCGATGGCGCTGCGAATGGGGGTGAAGGCGGCGGTCTCATACAGTGCTGCTTGCGGGCTGGCTTGCGCGCGGGCCGCGCTCGCCGCGCCGCCAAACCAGTCAAAGAAGACTTGCGGCCAGGCCGCCCCGCTCTCAGTCATCCAGGCATAGAAGTCCTGCAGGAATAGCAAATCATCGCGCAGCGTCGGCGCCCGTTGCAAGCCGAGCAAGGCCAGCGTGTGCGCGGCGAAACTCTCCTGATAGGCCGGCTCATAGACTTTCATCGCTGCGGACAGATCATCCGCCTCGGCGACCAGGCTGATCGCCCCACCCAATTGTTGCAGCGCCCACAGGCCCTGGGTCGGTTGGCGGCCAAAGCGGTAAAGGCCCTGACTGTCGAAATAAGCGGCGGTGAAATTCGGATCACTTGTCGCCAGGAAGCGCCAGGGCCCGAAATCGAAGGTCTCGCCGGTAATGTTGAAATTATCCGTGTTCATCACCCCATGCACGAAGCCGGCCGCCATCCACTGACCGATCATGCGCGCGGTGGCGGCGCTGATACGCTCGAACAAGGCCGGGGCGGCCCTGCCAAGCGCTTCGTCCTCACACTCGGGGTAATAATGCTTGATCACGTGCCGGATCAGCGCTGCCATCGCTTCGCGATCATCGAAATAGGCGGCGCGCTGGAATGTGCCGAACCGCAGATGGCTGTGATTGAGCCGCACCATCACCGCTGAGCGTGTCGGGGAAGGCTCATCATTGCGGTACAGGTCCTCGCCCGTCTCGATCAGGCTGAAAACCTTTGATGTATTGACGCCGAGCGCTTCAAGATAAGTCGCAGCCAGCACTTCACGCACGCCGCCTTTCAGCGTCAGCCGGCCATCGCCCTGGCGCGACCAGCGGGTCTGGCCAGAGCCCTTGGTGCCGAGATCGAGCAGACGTCCGCGATCATCCTTGAGCTGAGCAAAAAGAAATCCGCGGCCATCGCCAAGCTCCGGATTATAGACGTGAAACTGATGCCCATGATAGCGCAGGGCGAGCGGTTGTTTGAGATTCCCGGGCAGCGACTCGAAGCGCCCGAAATGGCGCGTCCATGCCGTCGCGTCAGCCAGGCTTAGACCCAGATTTCGCGCCCAACGTGTGTTGCTGTGGCGCAACACAGTTTGCGGAAACGAGGCCGGAATTGCTGCATCTGCGAAGAAGGAAGAAATTTCCAGGATGGGCGGTGTCATAGCTTATTCTAACTGTGTTTTGGCCGATTTTAACAGAAGTTTTGGGCAATATCGTTCAATTTTCCGTTGAGATAGTCAGCAAAGATAGTTGTCTCGAACACTTCCATTGTGCGGTGCAGCATAAATACCCTCTTTCATGGAAACTCCACTCACCTAAGCTCGACCCTGCGACCGTGCCGCTAGACGTGGGGCCAATGCGGTCGAATAGAATAATTACGGAGGAATATATGACGCTAAGTAGAAAACTCATCTGCGGAGCATCGCTCGCTGCGCTTATGACAGGCGGGGCGGCTTATGCTCAGGACGACGGCGACGAGCTGCGTCAGAGCACGGTGACGGTGACCGGCTCATTCATTGCCGGCACG
This sequence comes from Henriciella sp., assembly GCA_965212615.1. Classification (GTDB taxonomy): domain Bacteria; phylum Pseudomonadota; class Alphaproteobacteria; order Caulobacterales; family Hyphomonadaceae; genus Henriciella. The sequence goes on along the minus strand of OZ243114.1, from coordinate 2,065,878 downwards.
CCTGAAGATGCGGCGCTGCCCGTCGACGTGCTGACCGCCCAGGACCTGAAGCTTGAAGGTAGTCCAAAAATCACCGAACTGATCCGCAACCTGGGGGTCTCCTCAGGCGTTGACGGACAGACCAACCAGTTTGCGTCGAATGGCCTGGAGGGAACGTCCAACGTCAACCTGCGCGGCCTTGGCCCAGCTCGGACCCTGGTGCTGCTCAATGGTCGCCGCGAGGCCCCAGCGCCTTACGCGATTGGCGAACAGGCCCAGTTGTTTGTTGACACCAACATGATCCCATCGGCGGCGATTGGCCGGGTTGAGGTGCTCAAGGATGGTGCTGCGGCGCTGTACGGCTCTGACGCGATTGCCGGGGTTGTGAACTTCATCACCCGCGATGACCTGGATGGTTTCGAAGTGTCTGGCAGCTTCCAGCAATTTGACGGCTCAGATGGCGAATATGATGTCTCTGCCGCTTATGGTTTGCAGGGTAGTAACTGGAACTGGGTGACATCTGTTGGTTATCAGTTCCGCAACGAAGCAGCCTTGCTCGAAAAGGATTGGGCGATCCTGCCATTTGCTGACAATCCAGTCGGTGGTTGGTCTTCCATTGGTAATCCTGGTTCATTCGTTGCCACACCGAACATTGGCCCTGGTGTTGCGGCGGCAGGAACACCGCTGGCATTTGCCAATTCCGATGATCAGTGCTCGGCTTTGGGTGGCATTGACGGCACTCAAGTGTGCCGCTTCCAGTTCACTCAATTCGACAATCTGGTGGAAGAAGAAGAGCGCTATCAGATCTTCTCTGAATATAACCGTACCTTCTCGAACGGCACCGAGCTGCACCTCGAAGGCCTGTATGGCTATACCGATGTGCCGGAGTGGAAGACATCTCCGTCTTATCCGCCTCAGGCTCTGTTCGGAAATGTCGTGCTGCCAAACCACCCTGGCTTGCTGCAATATATTGCAGACAATCCAGCCTGGGCCGCAGCGACCTTCACCGATTATTCGCCCCTGCTGACGGGTGGCGCGCCGGATCCATATGATCCGGTCTCCAATACTGGTGGTCTTGGCATCACGCCTCTGGTCTTCTTCGGTCGTTCCTTCGGCTGGGGTGGTTTCCCGGGCACAGGCGGTGCACAGGAAGGCACACGGTCTTATGACCATTACCGCCTCTCTGGTGATCTGTCTGGCGAGTTCCAAAGCGGAGCTAGCTGGGAACTTGGCCTGACCTATTCGAAGACTGAAGGTTCGCGCTACACCAATGACACCTACACGCTTGGATTCATCAATGCGTTGGCTGGTTTTGGTGTCTGTTCGGACCCGATTACGGGTGCAGTCCCAGCTGGCGCTGTCGCTGGTCAGGGCTCTTGTGAATACTACAACCCGTTCTCGAACGCAGTTGCCGCAAACGCCATTGATGGCACTGCCAACCCGCAATTCGATGCGTCGCTGGCCAACTCTGCAACGCTTGCAGATTGGCTGACGGACGAAGTCGGCGACGATCGTGAAACCAGCCTGCTGGTCTTTGATGGTGTCGTCTCTGGTCAGAGCAATGTCGAAGCGAGCGGCGGCACAGTCGGCTACGCGGTTGGTTTCCAGGTTCGCCAGGAAACCTTCAAAGTGACGCCGAACGCCGTCAGCGACCTGGCCATTACGCCGGGCACCACCGGCAGCGGACCGTTCAGCTTCCTGGCGGGCGGCAGCGCACGCGATGAAGACCAGACGATCTACGCCATCTTCGGCGAATTGCAGATCCCGCTTTTCGACACGGTCGATGTGCAGGTTGCGACTCGTTACGAGGATTATGGTGGCGAAGTCGGTTCGACCTTCGACCCGAAAGTTGCGGCGAAGTGGCAGGTGAGTGACAACCTGGCGCTGCGTGGTTCTGCGCAAACTTCGTTCCGTGGGCCGACGCTGAACCAGTTGGGTGGTGTAGGCACGACCCTGCAATTCATCGCGCCAACCGGCGCCTTTAAGGCGGTTGACCAGTTCGGTAACCCGAACCTCAATCCTGAGAGTGCGTTCAGCTTCAACCTGGGCGGTCTGTTCCAGTCAGACGGATTCACAGCGTCGATCGATTATTATAATTTCGACTTCTCTGATCCGATCATTGTGGAAGACCAGAATGCCATCGTGAATGCTGCGATTGCGGCTTTGGGTGCAGGTCAGACCAGCGGCGGTGTCCTTGATCGGATCACGTTCGCCAACCCAACCGCACCAGCGGCTTCCGGTATTGAGCGTATTCGCGCGCCAGCTTCGGCAATCACAACCTTCGGGGTGTCATGCGCCATGTCGACTCATATGATGATGAGCGCCCTGCGGCGGCCCGTGGTAATGTTGGAGACTCGATCGACAGCCAGACCACGTTCGACGCCTTCTACACATGGCAATCTGACTGGGATCTCGATGTCGGTCTGTCAGTGGTCAATATCACTGATGAAGATCCGCCATTCGCGGCCTTCGATCTGAACTATGATCCGTACACGCACAACCCATTCGGGCGGACGTGGAAGATCAGCGTGACCAAGCGCTTCGGTGCCTTTGGCGGCTAAGCCTCGGTCTCGACACTGAAACCAGAAAGGGCGACCTGTGGGTCGCCCTTTTTTTGTTTGAACCGGTATCGCTGCGCTCACATGGATCGCGCTCAGGGCTAATTCTTGGCTGACAGAAGCAGCCTCCGCAGAGACCCGCGCAGGTGTCGTCGCTGATCGGGAGGCACGGCGCGCGCAGGCGCGCCGCCTTAATTCAGCCCTTCACGGCCAATCGCATAAAACCGCTCGCGGCGCTGGGCTTTCAGCTCTTGCGGGCTGAGTGCGGACAAGGCCTGCAGCGCCTTGTCGATCGCCTTGCCGGCTGCGCGGATGGCTTTTTCCGGGGCGCGGTGGGCGCCGCCGACCGGTTCCTTGACGACACCATCGACGACTTTCAGCTTTTTCAGGTCACCAGCGGTAATCTTCATCGCTTCGGCCGCTTCCTTGGCCTTGGCCGCGTCGCGGTAAAGGATCGAGGCACAGCCTTCCGGCGAGATCACCGAATAGATCGAGTGTTCCATCATCAGCACATGATTGGCCGCCGCAATGGCAATCGCGCCGCCAGAGCCGCCTTCGCCAATGATCAGCGAAATCATCGGCACGTTCAGAGTCAGGCAGCGTTCGGTCGAGCGGGCAATCGCCTCGGCCTGGCCGCGTTCTTCGCCGGCCTTGCCCGGGAAAGCGCCGGACGTGTCGACAAAGGTGATCACAGGCAGGCCGAAACGGTCGGCCAGATCCATCAGGCGCACTGCCTTGCGATAGCCTTCCGGGTGGGCCATGCCGAAATTGTGCTTCAAACGGCTTTCTGTGGTGCGGCCTTTTTCATGACCGATAATCACCACGGACTGGCCGTTAAAGCTGGCCAGGCCGCCAATCACGGCTTCATCATTACCAAACACACGGTCGCCGGCGAGTTCCTGGAAGTCCTCGAACAGGTGGGTGATATAATCGGTAAAATGCGGGCGTTCCGGATGCCGGGCGACCTGCGTCTTGCGCCAGGGATTGAGCGAGGAATAAGCATCCTTGAGCTGCTTGGCGGCTTTCTCTTTCAGCTTTTTCAGCTCTTCATTGATCTGTGGGCCGCCTTCCTGGGCAGCCACGGCTTCCAGCTCGGCGATCTTGGTCTCAAGCTCGGCGAGCGGCTTTTCGAAGTCGAGATATGTCGTAACCATGAGGCCTAAATAGCCTTGCTTCGCGGGAATCGCTAGCCTTTTCCTGTCCCCGGGCTGTTGCGCTCGAATAGCAGCACTGGGTCGCCGCGATAATCGGACGGGCCGATTTCGCGATAACCCGCCTTCTCGGCGACCCGGATCGAGGCGCTGTTTTCAGGGTCAATGATGCAGGTGGAACGCCCGGGCAGGGTCGCATCCAGCCAATCATGTGCGGCCTTGACGGCTTCGCTGGCATAGCCTTTGCCCCAGCCGGGTCTGGCCAGAACCCAGCCGGCTTCCGGGCGGCCGGAAATATCCGGCACAATCCCGCGCTTGAAATCGGCAAAGCCGACCTCGCCGACAAATATATCGCTGCGTCGCTCGCGAACAATCCAATAGCCATAGCCGAGCAGAGGCCACATGCCGCGCCCTCTGAGCTGCGCGAACCAGGCGTCCTGCGCATCGCGCGTATTGCCGCCAATATGGCGCACCACCTGTTCATCCGCCCACATCGCGGCGACCTCGTCATAATCTGACACTTCGAAAGGCTTGAGGCTGAGCCGCGCGGTCAGCAGGGTGGGCGGGGTCAAGCGTTCTCTTTCATCTGGGCCAGCATCTTGCCCATCGCCGCATGCACAGTCTGAATCGCCTTTAGCGGTCGCACCATGACCTTGAAATCAACGATTTTGCCATCGCTATCCCACTCGATCATGTCGACGCCATTGACATGGATGCCGTCCATTTCGGTCTGAAACTCGAGCACGGCTTTATCGTCGCAATCAAACACGCGGATATATTTGAAGGTGCCATTGCCGAGCGTATTGCCGGCGGCAGAGAGGTAGGCAAAGGTGATCTCGCGGCCCTCTTGCGGCGTGTGCACGACCGGGCTGCGGAAGACCACATCTTCGTGCAGCATCTCCCATAACTGGCCGCGATCATGGCCTTCCATCATATAATCGAACCAGGATTGCAGGTTCGGCTTGTAGCCTTTGATCGGCACATCATGCTCATTTGCCATTGGGCGTCCTCCGCGGGTTAAAGGCAAACGGTGAACGCCTGGCCGCTTTTTGTCCAGCGCTCCCCTAGAGGAACCGAGCTGTAGCAAATCGCCCGAGGATGGCGAAAATTGGCGATGATGGCGCGGCAGCCCGGTGCGCGCTCAGGGCTCCCGCGCGGCTTTCTCTGCCAGGCCGGACATTCCCTGGCGCTGGCGCAGCGCAGCGGCGACCTGGTCGAGGCTGACCCCCTTGGCGCGCAGGCCGACCAGCATGTGATAGAGCAGGTCGGCGGCCTCAGAGGCGGCCTCGGCCTCACCTTCCGCGGCCAAAGCGAGGGCGAGCTCAGCCCCTTCCTCGGCAATCTTCTTGCCGCAATGCAGCGGCCCCTTGTGCAGCAGTTTTGCCGTATAGGACTGGTTCGGATCGCTGCCGACGCGGGCGTCCACAGTCTCGGCCAGATACGCGATCAGGCCTGCAAGTTCGTCGGCCTGGCCGAGCGGGGTGTCTGTCATGCCGATCTCCTTAAGCGCGGCTTGGGGGGCCGGCTAAAGCGGCCGAACCGGGGCGCCAGCGGCAGTCAGCGCCGCGCGTGCCTGTTCTAAAGTGACTTCGCCAAAATGGAAGATCGAAGCGGCCAGCACCGCATTGGCGCCGGCCTCCAGCACGGCCGGGGCCAGGTCTTCAGCGCTGCCGGCACCGCCGCTGGCAATCACCGGAATCGTCACCGCATCAGTCACCGCCTTGGTCAACGGCAGGTCAAAGCCGGTTTTGGTGCCATCCTTGTCCATACTGGTCAGCAGGATCTCGCCAGCGCCCTTGGATTGAACCAGTTTGGCAAAGGCGACCGCATCGATGCCGGTCGGCTTGCGCCCACCATGGGTGAAGATTTCCCAATGATCGCCGGTCTTGCGCGCATCAATGGCGATGACGACGCATTGGCTGCCGGCCTTGGCGGCGCAGCTTGAGATCACATCCGGGTCGGCGACCGCAGCGGAATTGATCGCCACCTTGTCAGCCCCGGCGCGCAGCAATTGCACCATATTGTCCGCGCTGCGCACGCCGCCGCCAACGGTTAGCGGCATGAAACATTGTTCCGCCGTGGCGCTGACCACGTCGAGCAGCGTGCCGCGGCCTTCATGGCTGGCGGTGATGTCGAGAAAGCAAAGCTCATCCGCGCCCTGGGCATCATAGGCCTTGGCCAAGGCCACTGGATCCCCGGCATCGCGCAAGTCGACAAAGTTCACGCCTTTGACGGTGCGGCCATCTTTGACATCGAGACAGGGAATGATGCGGGTCTTCAGCATGCGCGGCGTCTACCGGAAAAAGGGCAGGGCGTGCAAGCGCTTCCTCACGCCTTGGTCTGTTTTGCGGCTGTCCGGGCCTGGCGTTTCGGCGCTTTCGGCCCCAGCGCAGAGGTCTTGGCCGGATCCGGGGTCTTTTGCTTGAACTTGCAGAGATGACGGATGGTGCAGTCCCAGCATTTCGGCTTGCGGGCGACACAGGTGTAGCGGCCATGCAGGATCAGCCAATGATGGGCGCCGCGCTTATAAGCCTCCGGCGTCGTCCGCTCGAGGCTCGCCTCGACCTGGTCCGGGTCCTTGCCGGGGGCAAGGCCAGTGCGGTTGGAGACCCGAAAAATATGCGTGTCGACGGCAATCGTGGGTTGGCCGAAAGCCTCGTTCAGCACCACATTGGCGGTCTTGCGGCCGACCCCGGGCAGGCGCACCAGCTGCTCGCGAGTTTGCGGCACCTCGCCGCCGAATTCATCCAGGATCATCTGGCTCAGTGCGATGACATTCTTGGCCTTGTTGCGCCACAGGCCGATGGTCTTGATATGCTGTTCGACCCCGTCGAGGCCGAGCGCCAGCATCTTTTCCGGCGTATCGGCTTGCTCGAACAGGGCTTTGGTCGCCTTGTTGACGCCGACATCAGTGGCCTGGGCCGAAAGCGCGACAGCGACCACCAGCGTATACGGATTGACGAAGTCGAGCTCGGTTTTGGGGTTCGGGCGTACTTTGGCGAGCTCGGCATAAAGCTCTGCTGCCTTTTCCTTGCCGAAAGTACGCGGGGCGCGCTTGCGCTTGGGGTTGGGCTTGGTCATGCTCGGGTTCTAAGGCAGTTCCGCGGCGCTGGAAATCCGATTCTTGCGCTTGCTAGCGGGCGCTCTTGAGCCCGGCATATCGGAGGCCCTCATCCTTCGACTTGGCTCAGGATGAGGCTGAAGGTTTGCGGGTCGAGAGGTGGACTGGACAAATTGTTTTACGGGAGAAAACCACCGCCTGTTTGCGACCACCCGCCGCGCTTGTCGCCGCGCGGCAATTTTGCGCTATATTCAGGCCCATGCTGCCGACCGAGAACACCATCTATTTCGACGCCACGCTGACCCCGAACCGGTCGCTCAGCCCGCGGGCATTTACCATCGTCATGGCGGTGGTTGTTGGCATGAGCTTCATTGCCGGACTGTCTTTCGTGTCCATGGGCGCTTTCCCGGTCATCGGCTTTTTCGGGCTCGACGCACTGGCTATCTGGGTCGCTTTCCGCTGGAGTTTTCGCAGTCTCAAACAGGAAACCCGGGTACGGGTGACGGCTGAGCAGATCGACCTCTCGCACGCCCAGCCCGGCCAAGCGCCCCGCACCGCCCAGATGCCGACCGCATTCACCCGTGTGCGGCTCGATTTTCCGGCCCGCAAACCGAGTGAACTGAAACTCGCTCATGGCGGCCAGGCCTGGGTGATTGGCCGCTTCCTCACACCGTCAGAACGCAAGACTCTGAAAGACGCGCTGGAGACGGCCATCTGGCGGGCGCAAAATGAGCGCTATGCGACCTAAAATCGCAAAAAAAGTGACGCATGCGTCATGGTTTTTTCTTTTTTCCTGTGTTACGGTGACGCCAACGTCATAATTGCGGCAATCCAGACCGCATTCACGGAGGCATAGATGGCAGATACACTGACCAAGGTCCCACACAATTTAGAGCGCCCGAAAATCACTGTGCGCGATCCCTTGTGGGACACATGGTACAAGTTTGGCGCGGAGATCCCGCCAGCGTCAGAAGAAGATCTTTCAACCCTGGACATTGTCGATCCCGAGCTTTGGCGTCAGGGCAAGATCTGGGACCGGCTCAAGCGCATGCGGGATGAGGCGCCGTTGCATTGGTGTCCGGACAGCTTTGTCGGTCCGTACTGGTCGGTGACCCGTTATGAAGACGTGATGAAGATCGACATTGATCACAAGCGCTTCTCGTCCAGCTGGGAGCATGGCGGCATTGTCCTGGGTGAGCCGTTGGAAGATTTCGAACTGCCAATGTTCATCGCCATGGACGAACCGCGCCACTCTGAACAGCGCAAGACCGTGCAGCCCGCCGTGGCGCCCAACATGCTGAAAGAGTTCGAGCCGCTGATTCGCGCCCGGACCCAGCAAATCCTGGATCAGATTCCGGTTGGCGAGCCGTTCGACTGGGTCGACAAGGTCTCGATCGAACTGACGACGATGATGCTGGCCACTCTGTTCGACTTCCCGTTTGAAGATCGGCGCAAGCTGACCCGCTGGTCGGATGTTGTGACCAATCGCGAAAACCCTGACATCTGCCCGGGCGGCGAAGAACAGTGGCGCGAAGAGCTGCTCGAATGCCTGACTGTGTTCATGCAGATGTATGAAGAGCGCAAGCAGATCCCGCTGAAGAATGACCTGATCAGCCTTCTGGCCCATGGCGAGAAGACCAAGGACATGGCGCCAATGGAACTGCTCGGCAATGTCATCCTGCTGATTGTTGGCGGCAATGACACGACCCGCAACTCGATGAGTGCCTCGGTCTATGCCCTCAACAAGTTCCCGGAACAATATGCCAAGCTGAAAGCCGATCCGTCGCTGATTCCGAACATGGTGTCGGAAGTGATCCGCTGGCAGACCCCGCTCGCTTTCATGCGCCGCACCGCGCTGGAAGATGTCGAGATGCATGGCAAGACGATCAAGAAAGGCGACCAGATCGCGATGTGGTATGTCTCCGGCAATCGCGACGAGCGATTCTGGGAAGAAGATCCGAACAAGCTGATCATTGACCGTCAGCAGGCGCGCAATCACCTGTCCTTCGGCTTTGGTATCCATCGCTGCGTCGGCAACCGCCTCGGCGAGCTGCAGCTGCGCATTCTCTGGGAAGAGATCATGGAACGCTTCAGCCATGTTGAAGTGCTCGACGAACCAAGCCTGACCTCAGGTGCGTTCGTGAAAGGCTATACCTGGATGCCAGTGATCTGCCATCCGAAATAGGGGCAGGTCTCAAGCCTCAATCAAAGACACCCCTTCGACCGGTCTGGTCGGAGGGGTGTTTTGTAATCCCTCATGGTCCGGAGACCGGCGCAGGTACGCAATCATGAACCGCAGGTCCGGTGCGCCTCACCATATGCAGGCAACCGCGCTAATCCTCGTCGCGTTCAATCAGGCCGGATAACAGGCCGCGGCCGCCATCCAGCGTGATCGCTTCGCCAGTAATGATGGCGCTATTGGGATTGCTCAGAAAAGCTGCAGTTTCGGCAATCTCTTCGGCAATCGAGGGGCGCCCCATCGGGGTGCGCTCGCGCAGCCAGGGCTCGCGGCCTTCAGCCCGCGGGCGCAGCGCGATGATGGCATTCACCCGCACGGCTTCGTCAGCGAGCTCGATCGCAGCGGCTTTGACAATGCCGAGAATCGCGTGCTGGGACACGCTCTCGCTGAACCAGCCGGGTTGCGACAGCCGCGCGCCGAGCGACAATACGAAGGTAAAAGTGCCGGTCTGGCGCGAGCGATCGGCAGCGTTTTCGGTTTCCGGGCGCTCGGCGATCAGTTCCGGCGTGAACACGCGCAAGGTCTGAACCGCGCCGCGCACGGTTTTCATCAGCACTGCTTCAAAGTCTTCCATCTCCAGCTCAAGCAGACGGTCTGGCTCGGGCAAAGGCGGGATGCAGACGACATTGTCGACAAAATGATAAGTTTCCAGCGCGGCCGCCATGGCATTGCGCAGGCCGAGCTTGGTATGTGTGGCGCCTTGATGGCAGGCGACCTTGTCTCCAGCTGTCTTGCGCAGGTCTTGCAGCGCGCGCGCGTCCGGATCGACGGCCAGGACAGCGTGGCCTTCATCAAGAAAACGGCGCGCGACAGACTCGCCCACCGTTTTCCCAAGCCCGATGATCAGGGTAACTGGTTTATCCATGTGCGCGCTCCCGGCAGCAATTCTGAGGCGCTGACCGGGCGCTTGTGCGTCGCGTCAGAGCCTAGCTCGCCCGCAACATACCTATCTCTTCTTTAAGTCGAAGTTTCTGTCGCTTCAGATCTTTGAGGATAATGTCATTGCCCGCCGGTCGTTTCTGCTCTTCGTGGATCTTTTCTTCGAGTTGCTCATGGCGTTTCTTAAGCTCTTCGATTCGACCTTGCAGTGACATAGGCAGGCTCCTTCTCTCTCTCGCTAAACGGCATCTGTGACTTATTGGCAACAGCTAACCATAGCTTGGGGCCAAAGTCACGAGAGGGGCGCGATGAAATTCCAATTAGAAACAATCTTGCGTGGTGGACTGTCAGCGCGCCCGCTTTTTTTCGTTTTTCCGACGAAACATGGTTTCATCTGCCTCAGCGATCAGGCTGGCAGCATCGCGTCCCCGGCGCCATTCTGCCACCCCGCAAGAGGCGCCGAGATGAACCGATTCGAGGGTCTCGTTTTCGGCGTCGCGGACGACGATTGAGCCAATCAAGGATTCCAGCCGCGCTGCCTTGGGCTGCGCATCGCTCAGCTCGGCATGGGTGAGCGCAATACCGAACTCATCGCCGCCGAGGCGTCCGACAATATCACTCTGGCGCAGGTTCTCGACCAGGGTTTCAGCGACATGCTTGATCACCGAATCGCCGGTGGCGTGGCCAAACCGGTCATTGATCAGCTTGAACCGGTCGAGGTCGATAAAGATCAGGCAAAGCGGTGTGCCATAGCGCTCGGCCAGAGAGATTTCGCGGGCCAGTTCGCGTTCAAAGGCGCGGCGATTGAAGATCGGGCAGAGTGTGTCGCGATCAGCCAGGCGTCCAGCCTCTTCCAGCGCCTGTTGCAACCGGGCCCGATCTTCGCGCAGGCTCAGCACTTCACCGGCCAGGGCCTCGATTGCAGCCCGCTCGCGCACTGGCAAAGACCCGGGATCCAGGCCAATCGCCGATAGCAGGTCGCGCCGTGCGTGGCAGCGCGCTTGATAACGGCGATCCATAGCGGCTTTGTCGAGCGACTCAGGCATCTGCCGAACCTAGCGGAACTTGCGGTTCAAGCCCAGACTCTCAGTGGTTGACGCGGCAGGCGATATTTCTATGTTGCGCGCTTTGAAGCGGGGGGTCCGGATGGCCCAAACCTCAAACAGCGAGTCGCCGGTTGTCGGCGTCATCATGGGCAGCCAGTCCGACTGGCCGGTGATGCAGAATGCCTGCGCTGTGCTGGATCAGCTTGGTGTCGCTTATGAGGCCCAGATCGTTTCTGCCCATCGCACTCCGCAGCGGCTTTATGATTATGCCACCGGGGCCAAGGCTCGCGGTCTGAAAGTCATCATTGCCGGCGCTGGCGGCGCGGCGCACTTGCCGGGCATGGCGGCTTCGATGACGCCGCTGCCGGTGCTGGGTGTGCCGGTCCAGTCGCGGGCGCTGAGCGGCATAGACAGCCTGTTATCCATCGCCCAGATGCCGAAAGGCGTTCCTGTCGGCACCCTGGCTATTGGCGAGGCTGGCGCAGCGAATGCTGGTCTGCTCGCCGCGTCCATCATTGCGCTGGAAGATGCCGGCGTGGCGGACAAGCTCGAGGCCTTCCGGGCGGCCCAGACCGATGCGGTTGAGGAGACGCCGCAGACATGAATGCTCTCAGCGCTGGCGCCACGATTGGAATTCTTGGCGGCGGCCAGCTCGGACGCATGATGGCGAGCGCCGCGGCGCAGCTCGGGTTTGATGTCTCGATCTATTGCCCTGAACACGATTGCCCTGCCGCCCGGGTGGCTGCGGCGCATGTTCTGGGGGCTTATTCAGATGTCGAGGTCTTGCTGGACTGGGCCGAAGGCTGCGATGTGGTCACGTATGAGTTCGAGAATGTCCCGGTCGCGGCCGCGCAGGCGCTGATTGAGGCCGGCATTCCGGTTCGCCCCGGGGCGCAGCCGCTGGAAGTTTCGCAGGACCGTCTGGTCGAAAAAACCTTCCTGCAGAGCTGCGGCATTGCCACGGCGGATTTCGCCGAGGTGAACAGTCCTGCAGATATTGCTGAACCGCTGGGCCGCTTTGGCGGGCAGGGCATCCTCAAGACCCGCCGCGATGGCTATGATGGCAAGGGCCAGGTGCGGCTGGAAAGCGGCGATGATTTCGACGCCGCGCACAAGGCGCTCGGGGATGCGCCCTGCATCCTCGAAGCGATGGTGCCATTCGAGCGCGAGGTTTCGGTCATCATCGCCCGCGACGCGGTCGGCGACACGCTTTGCTATGACCTGCCGCGCAATGAGCATGTCAACGGCATCCTGAAACGCTCTGTGGTGCCGAGCGGCCTGGCGGGCGAGGTTGCGTCCCGCGCCGAAGCCGCCGCCGCCGCCCTGGCCGAGGCGATGGGCTATATCGGTGTCTTGGCGCTTGAATTCTTTGTCCTGGAGGATGGCACGCTGCTGGCGAATGAGTTTGCGCCGCGCGTGCACAATTCAGGGCACTGGACACCGGAAGCCTGCGCCACTGGGCAGTTCGAACAGCATATCCGCGCGGTCGCTGGCTGGCCGCTCGGCCCTGTGACCCGGTATCATGATGTCGAAATGCTGAACCTGCTCGGGGAAGAGGCGCTGGTGCCGCCAGCTGCGCTCGCCGCCGATGGGGTGCTGACCCTGTATGGCAAGCGCGAAGCCAAGCCCGGCCGCAAGATGGGCCATCTGGTCAGACGGCGGTCCTGAACGCGAACCGGCTATAGCCGAAAAATGAGGCCAGCGTCGTCGTGCCGACTGCGATGACAATGGCGAGCGCGGGCGGGAAGCCAGTAAAGCTCAGCAGCAAGGTCGCATAGATGGCATAGCTCAGAATGGCAGCCAGAATGGCGATCATGAAGTAGCGCGCACCTTCACTGGCCTGGCTGGTCCGGCTGGCGCCAAAGGTCAGGGCCCGGTTCAGGCGCCAGGTCGTTATCATCGCGAAAATGATGGCAAAGACACGCGATGTGTACGGATCGATGCCGCGATGGATCAGCAGCAATGTCAGCCCGGTATCGACGACAAAGCCCATGCCACCGACGCCGACATAACGCACAGACTTGTTCATGGCCTGCCGGCTCATCGGGTCCAGTCCCGGGCTGGATAGGACAGGAATACAGCGCGCTTGGCTTCGGTGCGCGCCCGCGCCAGGCTGTCCAGGATCAAGCCGCACACGGCCGAGATGGACGCCATCATGACCAGGCCTGTGGCGAGGATGGCGGTCGGCAGACGCGGCACCAGGCCGGTCTCGATATAAGTGACGAAAAGCGGCGCCGCGAGACTGCAAGCGAGCGTGACCAGGACCAGGCCAATGGCGCCGAAAAAGGCTGCGGGCCGGGTTTCCTTGGCCAGCATGGCGAACATGCCGAGAATGCGGAACCCGTCATGGAAGGTGCGCAACTTGGAATGGCTGTCGTCCGGGCGCACGCCATACTGGGTCGGGCGTTCGAGGGTCGAAATACCGAGCTGGCTGCAATGTACGGACATTTCCGTCTCGATCTCGAACCCGCTGGATACGGCCGGGAAGGATTTAACAAACCGGCGCGAGAAGACGCGATAGCCAGAAAAGATGTCCGAGAATTGCTTGCCGAACAGGCGGGCATAAATCTTGTTGAAGATCTTGTTGCCAAAGGCATGGCCTTCGCGGCCTGCATCCCGGGTGACATTGGCGCGGGTGCCAACCACCATATCGACATGGTTGCGCTTCAACAGCTCGATCAGCGTATTGGCGACAGAGGCATCATAGGTGTCGTCGCCATCGACCATCAGGTAAATGTCAGCTTCGACATCGGAAAAGATGCGGCGAACGACATGGCCTTTGCCCTGGCGGCGCTCAGACCGGACAATAGCGCCGGCCTCGCGGGCAATTTGGGCGGTATTGTCGGTGGAATTATTGTCGAAGACATAAATCTCCGCCTCAGGCAGGGCGGCTTTGAAATCGGCAATCACTTTGGCGATGGTGACAGCTTCATTATAGCAGGGAATGGTCACCGCTATGCGCGGCTCTGCCGCCTCGGCGCGCGCATATGGATTGGATCCTTCGGAGGCGCGATGCATCGATGAAGCCTTTCAGTAACCTCACTATGCGATAGCGCGTCTATACTTAAGGACGGGTAAGGTCCCGGGAGCAAATTACTAATGGCGTCTTCACACATTCGCCCTGCTGGCGGGCTTGCTGATGGTAAATGGACATGGGTTGTGGGCGGTTTCTTCCTGTTCATGCTGTTGCTGCGCCTGCCCGATATCTTAGCCGGCTGGATCCCCGATGCGGATGACATGATGCGGTTGCAACAGGTGCGCGACCTGCTCGGCGGTCAGAGCTGGTTCAATGTCGACCAGGCGCGGATGCTGACACCGGAAGGCGGCGAGATGCACTGGTCGCGGCTACCGGACCTGTTTCTGGCCGGCATGATCCTGGTGACCGAACCGCTGCTGGGACGGGCGCTGGCTGAAAAGCTCGCCATCGGCCTTTGGCCGCTGACGTTGCTGGCTGCCGCACTTACCTTTTTGACCCTGATCTTGCGCCGCCTGCAGGTGAACCAGGCCGGTCAGGTCTTCGCTCTGGTCTTCTTCGCGACCTCGGCGGCGGTGTACAATTTCTGGCCTGGCCGGATCGATCATCATGGCCTGGTCGTGGTGCTGACCCTGGGCGGCCTGGCAGCGGTGCTGTCGCCGCGCCGCCGCGCCCGATCGAGCGCGGTGCTGGCCTTTTGTGTCATTGCCATGCTGTCAGTTGCGTTTGAATCGCTGCCTTATCTGGCCGGCCTGATCGCCATGCTCGGCCTGTTCTGGATCGTGCGTGGTCATGGTGAAGGGGTCAGACTGGCCTGGTTCGGCCTTGGGTTGATCCTGTTTGCCGGTCTGTTCTTCGTCTTCGATGCGCCAGGCCTGCATGCTGATCGGTTTTCCTGTGACGCCTATGGCGTTTCCCATCTGGCCGGATTTGCCGCTGGCGGGGCCTTGTTCATTCTGCTCGGTGTGTTCGGCGGCGCCCTCGAGACCTGGTGGGCGCGCCTCGCGGCTGGCGCCGCCGCGGGTCTCGTCACGCTCGCCGTGATCCTGGCCGTCAACCCGGCCTGTCTTGCCGATCCTTATGCCGCCGTGCCGGAGACAGTGCGCCTGTCCTGGCTGAACATGGTCGGTGAAGCCAAGCCGCTATCAACGCTGATGGTCGAAGAGCCCGGGCGGGTGATCTGGGTGTTCGGGTACCTCGCCGCGGCAAGTGTTGCCACTGGCGCAATGATCTACACAGCCACGCCAGAGCAGCGCACAGCCCGGATCGGCATCGCGCTCCTATTCGCCTTGTCTGTGGTGACCACGATCTGGCAGATTCGCGGCCAGTCCTTCTCGCATGTATTTGCCGCCATCGGGGCGGGCTGGCTCGCCGGGATGTTGTTTGCGAGATGGCGCGCAGACGGCGGGGCCCGGCCGCTGCTGACCTTCGTCTTGGCGATCGTGCTGCTGACGCCGATGACCTGGCAGCGGGTTTCGACCGCCGTGCCGAGCCGGCTGGCGCCAGCGCAGAACGTCGCTTGCATCGACCCAGACGCTTATCGCGGGCTCGCGGCAGGCCCGGACAAGCGCATCCATGCGCCGATCATTCTCGGCCCCTCGCTCATCGCCCGCACCCCGCATGCCGCCTTTGCCGGGCCATATCATCGCAACATTCTCGGCATCGAACGCTCGAATGCGGTGCTGATCGGTCCGCTGGACGAGGCACATGCCAGATTGCGCGATATGGGCGCCACGCATTTGCTGTTCTGCAAGGGCCTGCGCGAGACTACCCGTTATGCCGAGATGTGGCCGGACGGCCTCGCCGCACAGCTCAATCGCGACCTGGTGCCAGACTGGCTCGAACCGGCGGATGGCCTGACTGAGACAGACGGCATCGTGCGCCTTTACCGCGTCAAACCGGAATAGCTGGCATGCCGGGCTGACCTTAGCCCATGCGCCGCCTGCCGTTGACCCCGAAACGGGTTTGCGGCAAAGGAGGCCATGACAAAACTAGAAAATACAAAAACCATAATAAGTGAGCTGGAAAAGCTCTATTCCGAAGCGGTTGATGCCCTTTGCTCAGCGCTTCAAGACTTCCTCCGAGACGGCAAGACCCCTGACCCGCAGGCCCGCGCGAATGGCGCCTTCTGCTATCCGGAACTGGTGATTGAATACAATCCGGACGGCCCGCCGCCGCCGATCTCGCGCGCCTTTGGCAAGATGTCGGAAGCTGGCACCTATTCGACCACGATCGCCCAGCCTGAATTCTTCAGCCGCTATCTGAGCGAGCAACTCGAGCTGCTTTTGCGCGATTATGATGTGTCGGTGCATGTTCGCCGCTCCACCACCGAGATCCCGTATGCCTATGTCTGGGAGCAGGGGCAGGCCGAGGGTCTGGACGAGATTAATCCGGCCGAACTCGCCAAATGGTTCCCGGCCCCGCAGCTCACCGATATTGGCGACGAGATTGCTGATGGCGAGCTGTTCGAGCCTTATGACCACCGCCCGCTGGCTCTGTTCGATGCGCCGCGCACGGATTTCTCGCTGAAACGCCTGCAGCATTATACCGGCACGCCGGTCAGGCATTTTCAGCGCTATCTGCTGTTCACCAATTATCACCGCTATGTTGATGCTTTTGTCGATTGGGGGCTGGAACAGCTGAGAAGCGACAGTCGCTATCAGGAATTATCGGTGGCCGGCGGCCTGGTCGTGGACGGCACGACCAAGAATGCGCGCGAGCAGATCAATAATGCGCCCTGGCGGCGCTTTCAGATGCCGGCCTATCACCTGACCGCGGAAGACGGCTCGGGCATCACGCTGGTCAATATTGGCGTCGGCCCGTCCAATGCCAAGACGATTACCGATCACCTGGCTGTGCTGCGGCCGGAATGCTGGATCATGGTCGGCCATTGCGGCGGCCTGCGCCACAGCCAGACGATTGGCGATTATGTCCTCGCTCATGCCTATTTGCGCGATGACCATGTGCTCGATGACGTGCTGTCGCCGGACATTCCGATCCCCGCCATTGCCGAGGTCCAGGTCGCGCTGCAGGAAGCTGCAGCCGATGTCACGGGCGAGACTGGCGACACCTTGAAAAAGCGCCTGCGGACCGGCACCGTGGTGACCACGGATGATCGCAATTGGGAGCTGCGCTTCACTGACAGCGCCCGGCGCTTCAACCAGTCGCGGGCGATTGCGATTGATATGGAAAGTGCCACAATTGCCGCCAATGGGTTCCGGCTGCGGGTGCCATATGGCGTCCTGCTCTGCGTGTCGGACAAGCCCCTGCATGGCGAGATCAAGCTGCCCGGTGCGGCCAATAAATTCTATGAGAAATCAATTGGCCAGCATTTGCAGATCGGCGTTGAAACGCTGGAGAAACTGGCCCGCGAGGGCGCGGCCCTGCACAGCCGCAAACTGCGCGCCTTTGACGAGCCGCCCTTCCGATGAGCCAGGCCGGGACGCGGACCTTCCAGTTTGGCCGCGCCCTGGCGGGCTGGGTCTGGTTGTTGCGGCGCGACCTGCCACGCATTGGCCCGGTCTTGCTGGCCTGGATCCTTGTCAGTTTCGTCCTGCTCCTGCTTGATCAGGCAATCGGCTGGTCGGCTGAGGCCGACTGGCTCTCGACCACCATGCTGGCCGATCCGCTGTTTGCCGGCACGCTCTATCTCATCGGCCTGAGCGATGACCATACCGCGCCTGGGGCAGCGTTCGCGATCGCGATCAATCGCTATCTGGCGCTGTTCCTGCTCACCGTTATCAGCACGCTGGGGATCTTTGCCGGCCTGTTCCTGCTGATCCTGCCGGGGATCGCACTGGCAGTGCTGTGGTCGGTTGCGTTCCCGATCCTGATCGCCGAACAAGCCCATCCGATCGAGGCCCTCGGGGCAAGCTTCACCCGCCTCAAATCGAGATTCTGGCCCGTGTTTGGCCTGCTTGCCATTTACACATTCGGCATCTTTATCTTCGCCGCCATCATGGGCGTTTACGAGACCGTGGACCCGGCCGATATTCCCCCCGTGAAGCACGCTATAGAGGCCGCCGTCACGGCGCTGTCGGCGATGCTCGGCGTGTATCTCAATGTCGCCATCTATCGCGAGCTTGGATTCATTGGCGGGCATGATGGCGGCGCGGTGGATTAGGCCAAGCGGCCGCTCGCCTTGGCGTTGCGACAGGCTGGACCGCCTGCGCCACAGGCCTTATGTCAGCGGCGCAGCGTGGGAAGGAAGACAAGATGCAAGACCGGGTCAAGAGCTTCGAGAATGTGCGCAACTTTCGCGACTTTGGCGGCTATCAGGGCACGGATGGGGCGACCGTCCGCGCTGGATCTCTGTTTCGGTCTGCCC
Source organism: Henriciella sp. (assembly GCA_965212615.1). GTDB lineage: Bacteria > Pseudomonadota > Alphaproteobacteria > Caulobacterales > Hyphomonadaceae > Henriciella. The sequence continues at coordinate 2,047,664 of OZ243114.1, read as the reverse complement.
AGTTCGGTGAAGCCAGCGACGCGGATATGGCTGCGCTGGAAACCTATCGGATCAAGGTCCAGGCCGACTTGCGCCGTCCGGATGAGCGCGAACGCCATGGTCACCGCTGGCCGGTCCAGGGGGTGACCGTGCTTGCAAGCGAGCTCGGCAGCGCAGCGCAGGCGCCGCATGTCCGTTTCCTGTCCGAGGTTGCCGTCGATGCCCCGAAAGCGCGGGGCTGGATGGTCGACTATTATCGCCAAGCGCCGTTCAAGCCGCAGCATGTCGAGACTTTCTCGGCCTGGTTCGCGGCCCTCGCCACACTCGAAGACGGCGATGCGGCTGTGGTCAATTGCGCCGCTGGCAAGGACCGCACCGGCATTCTCTGCGCGCTGACGCATCATGTGCTTGGCGTCGATCGCGACACCATCTTTGCCGATTATGAACTGACCAATGAGGCGGCGAACGTCGATGACCGCTTGCCGGAAATGGCGCGCATGTTCAATCAGCATATCGGCAAGGATTATGCTGACGAGGTGTATCATCCCTTTGTCGGGGTCAGCGCTGAATTCCTGCACGGGGCGCTGGACAGCATGACCGCACAGGCCGGCAGCATCGAGGCCTATCTCGCCGACACGCTCGGCGTCGGCGCCGCCGAGACTGAACAGTTGCGGGCGAAATTCCTGGTTTAGCGGTTCGCGGTCTGATCAAGCATCAAGGCTTTTCGCAGCAGCGCATTCAAGCGCGTTTGCCAACCGGGCCCGTCAGCCATGAGCGCATCGACCATGTCGGCATCCAGCCGGATGGTTTTTTGCACCTTGCTCGTCCCGACCGGTCGGCCGCGTCTGCGCCCAATCTTGATGCGCCCGCGCTCCAGTCTGGGAGCGTTGACCATGATTTATTGCGGTTACAAAAAACACGATTGCAAGTCGAAAGTGGGAGATCACTCATCGTCCCGGAGCAACCAAACTTTTCGTGATCCCCTTGATGCGCGGCTCAATTCGCGCGTATCGAAAAGCATGACTGATACTGTTCGTTTGTGCGCCGTACAGGCCGCGCCTGCCTTGTTTGACAAGCAAGCCAGCCTAGAGATTGCGCTTGATTGGATTGACCAAGCCGCCAAGGAAAAGCCGGATGTGATCGCCTTCGGGGAGGCCTGGTTGCCAGGTTATCCCTTCTTCATCGACAGCCCGCTTTCGGAGGTCTGGTGGCAGGCGGCCGGGGAGCTGTTGAAGAATGGTGTGCGTCTTGATGGGCCAGAAGTCTCGGCGCTCGGCAAGGCGGCCAAGCGGGCCGGCGCTGACCTGATCATCGGCATCAACGAGCTTGATCCGCAGACCGAGGCGACGCTGTATTGTACAATGCTGACCATCGGCAAGGACGGGACGCTGCTGAACCGGCACCGCAAGATCAAGCCGACCCATCATGAACGCTCCGTCTGGGGCGATGGGGATGCCAAGGGCCTGGCGCCGGTTGCGCGCGACTGGGGCCGGCTTTCAAGCCTGAATTGCTGGGAACACAATGCCGTCCTGCCAGCCTATGCCTTGATGGCGCAGGGCGTCGATGTGCATGTCGCGGCCTGGCCCGGGCGCGAGCCGGAGGAAGCGCCAAGTCAGCCTGTCTGGGCGCGGCAATTGCTGCTCAGCCGCGCCTTTGCCAGCCAAGCCGGGGCCTGGGTCATCTGCGCCGCGGGGATCCGCATGCAACGCCACGTCCCAGAGCGCTATCAGCCGCTTTACGCGTTTGATCATAATGGCGGCTCAGCGATTATCGATCCGCGCGGCGAGGTGGTCGCAGGCCTGCTGCGTGATGAAGAGGGGATATTGGTTGCCGATGCAGATCTTGCTCTGGCGCGCGCCTGCAAGGTGGCGAGCGATCCGGCCGGGCATTACTCGCGGCCGGACCTGTTCAGGCTCGAAGTCGATGGCCGCGAGATTTATCCGGGCGACCGGGGCTAGCTGTCGGTCAGCTTGTTGGCGAACTTTTTGGCAAAACGGCGTGACGCACGATTAGCATCGCTCCAGGTGGCGGCGCCGATGACATCGCGGATATCGTTCTCGAACCACTCATATTCCTGGACCGCAAGCACATTACCGTCTGCGTCATAGGCGGTGCCGGTCAGTTCCATGCCGCCGAGCGAAATCGAACGGAAGGCATCAAGGCCGGGGCGGGACGACAATTGATCGAAGGTAGGCCGGTTCGGCTTGGCATCGACAATGACAATGTCAACCCGGGCTGGAGACACGCCAGCCTTCTCAAATGCGCGATCGAGATCTTCGATAATCTCCTCGCTCAGGGTTTCGCCTTCGCGCTCGCCATAATTATCGCTCAGCTCTTCAGCAAAATCGTCGCTAAAAGTGACGGCGACTTCGGTGGCCGCGGCGGTCGGCAGAATGGCCAGAGCACCAATGGCAGCAAAGATGGTCTTCATGGGCAGGCTCCTTTTCTGATCAGAACAAGATAGAATATAGGGCAAAATCCCATCTTGTTCCAATCACTTGCCTGAGAGGTGCAGATTAAATCGTATCCACAAACACGAGTTCAGCTGCTTCCAACCCGGTCAGGCTGAGGCGCGTGCCCCCGGAAATCGCGGCGCCGTCACGGGCGCGCAGGAGCTCGCCATTGAGCTCGATCGCGCCGGCGGCGAGCACCAGATAGCCATAGCGTCCGTCGCTGATCTGATAGTCGAGCCGCTCGCCGGCTTTCAAGGTGGCTCCAAGCACAGCAGCATCCTGGCGGATCGGCAGGGCGCCATCCTCGCCGCGGCCACTGGCCAGCACGGCCCATTCGCCGGACCGATCCGCCTTGGGGAATTGCTTGGCGCCCCAGCCAGGGGCGCCGCCGGCTGCTGCTGGTTCGATCCAGAGCTGAAACAGGGTCGTGTCCTCGCCCTCAGCATTCCATTCCGAGTGCTGAACCCCGCGCCCGGCGCTCATCACCTGGACGTCACCAGCTTCGGTGCGGCCTGTGTTCCCCATCGAGTCCTGGTGCGTGATCGCGCCGGTGCGGACATAGGTGATGATTTCCATGTTGCGATGGCCATGCGGCGGGAAGCCGGTACCAGGCCGGATCGTGTCATCATTCCACACGCGCAGCTTGCCGTGGCCCATGCGCTCAGGATCAGAATAGTCCGAGAATGAGAAATGATAATGCGCAGTCAGCCAGTCATTCTCGAATGTGCCAAGGTCGGAAAAGCGTCTGATTTCAATCATCTATGCCTCCATTTTTAGTTGCGTTGCAGGCAAGATGGCGGCGCCGGGCTGAGGCGGGTAGAGCGCGGCGTTTGAATTCAATTATGCAATTTGTGTATGAGCTTCCGCGCCCTGGGTCCGGCGCCAATGCAATCGCGCGCAAGGCTGGCAAGGCCTTGCGCGCGATGAAAACGGTGACCGGGGCGGCGCAGCTTAAAGCGGCGGCGGCGCGTATTTGGTCAGATTGATGCCGTCGACAGCGGCGACATATTCTTCAATGGTCGGCGTCCGGCCAAGAATGGTCGACAGGACCACGACTGGTGTCGAGGCTAGCAGGGACTCGCCTTTCTTGTCGTCGCTATCGGCAACCACCCGGCCCTGGAACAGGCGCGTGGAGGTGGCCATTACGGTATCACCGTTTTCGGCTTTCTCCTGGTTGCCCATGCAAAGGTTACAGCCCGGGCGTTCCAGATACATGATGTTCTCATATTCTGTCCGGGCGGTGGATTTGGGCGCATCATCATCGAACTCGAAGCCGGAATATTTCTGCAGGACTTCCCAATCGCCTTCCGCTTTGAGTTCATCGACAATGTTATAGGTTGGCGGGGCGACCACCAGCGGTGCGTTGAACTTCACCGTGCCGTTTTGCGCTTCGATATTTTTGAGCATCTGCGAGATGATCTTCATATCGCCCTTGTGCACCATGCACGAGCCGACAAAGCCGAGATCGACCGGCTTGGTGCCTTCATAATAGGAGATCGGCCGGATTGTGTCATGCGTGTAGCGGCGTGAAACATCATCATTATTGACGTCCGGGTCGGCAATCATCGGCTCGTTGATCTTGTCGAGATCAACCACGAACTCAGCTGCATATTCAGCATTGTCATCCGGGGTCAGGGGTGGCCGCGCGCCAGAGCGGATATCGGCGATGCGCTGGTCGGCTTTCGCGATCAGGCCTTTCAGCACGCCGTTTTCATTATCCATGCCCTTTTCGATCATGATGCCGATCCGGCTCTTGGCGATCTCAAGCGACTGGATCAGGGTTTCCGGCTCTGAAATGCAGATCGAGGCCTTGGCCTTCATCTCCGCGGTCCAGTCGGTGAAGGTAAACGCCTGGTCGGCCAGCAGTGTGCCGATATGAACCTCGATGATGCGGCCCTGGAAGACATTCTCACCGTCAAATGCATCCAGCATTTGGGCCTGGGTGGCGTGAACGACATCGCGGAAATCCATGTGCTGCTTGAGCGCGCCCTTGAAGGTCACCTTGACCGATTGCGGGATCGGCATGGTCGCTTCGCCGGTCGCAAGCGCCAGCGCCACGGTGCCGGAATCAGCGCCGAAGGCGACGCCTTTTGACATCCGGGTGTGGGAGTCGCCGCCAATGATCACGTCCCAGTCATCGACCGTGATGTCATTCAGAACCTTGTGAATGACGTCGGTCATCGGATGATATTCGCCTTTAGGGTCCCGTCCCGTGATCAGGCCGAACTTGTTCATGAAGCTCATCAGTTTCGGGGTGTTGCGCTGGGCCTTGATGTCCCAGACCGAGGCGGTGTGGCAGCCCGACTGATAAGAGCCATCGACGGTTGGCGAGATCACCGTCGCCGCCATCATTTCCAGCTCCTGCGAGGTCATCAGGCCGGTGGTGTCCTGCGAGCCGACAATATTGACCTTGACGCGGACATCGGATCCAGCGTGCAGGGTCTTGCCAGGGGCGACGCCGACTGCGTTGCGGTTGAAGATCTTCTCGACCGCGGTCAGGCCCTTGCCCTCGTGCGAGATCTCTTTTGAGGTTGCATACACGCTTGGCGCTTCAGTGCCGAGAATTGCCGCCGCGGTGGTTTGCAGCTTCTTGCCAAAGACCACAGCATAAGAGCCGCCTGCCTTCATGAACTCGACTTTTTGCGGAGTCAGGGCCGAAGAGATGTCGACCAGTTCCTTGCTGCCATCCTCATTATACAATTTCTTGGTCTTGGTGTTGATGGTCAGCACCGTGCCGGTATCGACAGAATAGAGCTGTTCGAGCACGGGCTCGCCGTCTTCATCGATCACAGGCGCGCCATTGTGATTGAGCTTGCGCCCCCAGTTTTGCAGATCGACGCCGATGCCGCCAGTCACGCCAACCGTGGTGTAGAAGATTGGCGAAATACCATTGGTGCCGCCGACCACAGGCGCAATATTGATGAATGGCACATAAGGGCTCGCCTGAACGCCGGTCCACAAGGCGACATTGTTGACCCCGGACATGCGCGACGAACCGACACCCATTGTGCCTTTTTCCGCGACCAGCATGATCCGCTTGTCAGGATGCTGGGCCTGCAGGGCCTTGAGCGCGTTCTGCTTGTCCTGATCATGTTCAAACAGGCATTTGCCGTGCAGTTCGCGATCTGAGCGCGAGTGCGCGTCCTTGCCAGGTGAGAGCAAGTCGGTGGAGACATCGCCGACCGCGACCACGAAGGTCACGACTTTAATCTCTTCCTCGATCTCAGGCAGCTCGGTGAAGAAATCGGCGCGGGCATAGCTTTGCAGGATATCTGTCGCGATTGCGCTGCCGGCTTTGTGCGCGGCTTCGAGCCGGTCCGTATCGGCTTCATACAGGAAGACCTGGGTCTTCAGGACCTTTGCTGCCTCCGCCGCGATCGCGGCATCTTCGCCCAGCGCCAGATCGAGGAGAACCTCCACTGATGGGCCGCCTTTCATGTGCGACAGCAGCTCGAAGGCGAAGGCGCGGCTGATCTCTTCAACAGACTCTGTGCCGAGAATGATCGCCTTCAGGAATGCCGCTTTGACTTCGGCCGCGCTGGTGGTGCCGGGCAGGGTGTTATAGATGAAGAAATTCAGCGACTGGTCCCGGTGCGGGTGGTCAGTCTGCTTGATCTGTTCAATCAGTTCAGCGACCAGCGGCGCATCCTCAATCGGCTTTGGATTGAGATCGTCTTTCTTGCGGGCTTCGATTTGGTCCAGGTATTCGGTGTACAGGCTCATGTCTTCTAACATCCCTTCATTCATGCGTGACGACGCGGCAGCGCTGGCAAGTCGCGCCAAGCGTCTGTGGATTTAGCGTCCATGTATTTAAGCTGCGAGGTGGTGGCAAGGTGGTTGGCGCGGATAAATAAGGCTTGGTGTGCGGCATTCTGGACACCCAAATCTGTTTCCGACATGGCAAAACCCCCGCCAGTGGCGGGGGTTTCTCTCTCAAAGGGGACCCTGTGCGCTGGGTTCCAGGGAGGAGAGGGCCTTATTTGATCCGGACCGAGGCGCCGCTGGACGTGTCCTTGGTGACATCCGACGGGCTGCCGCTGACCGTGATCGAAGAGCCGCTCGAGGCGTCGACGTCGACACGGGTCGATGCAAATACCCGGATTGAAGAACCGCTCGAGGCGTCAACCTTGGCGCTGCTGCATTCCAGCTTTTGCAGGGACACGCTGGAGCCGGACGAGGCATCCAGGTCGAGGCTCTGGCAGGCGCCTTCAATGCTGATCGAAGAGCCGCTAGAGGCATCCACGTCCAGGTCGCCAGCCACAACATTGCCTTTGAACGAAGCGCCAGAGCCAGTATCGACAGAGGTCAGGTTTGGCGATGCGGCATAGACCGTCAGGCGCGGACCGCGGTGGCCCCATTTGGCGCCCTGGGCACGTTTGGCAACCAGCGTATCATTGTCGACCTTGACCTCGACTTGCTCCCAGCTGCCGCGCTCGAGCTTGGCAGTGACAGACGGGTTCGGGTCCTGGGTATAGACCACGGCAATGCCGCTGCCGACATTGACCTTGTTGAAATTGGCATTGCCGAAGTCACGGGTCTCAGGCGAGGAGACGCCTTCATAGTCTTCGCCATCGTCGCCATTGGCGCGCATGATCCAGACATTGCGGCGTTCAGCCCGCGCGGCCTCGCGCTCGGCCTGAGCCTCGGCTCGTTCGATCATGCGCTCAGCCCGTTCGGCATCGAGCTCGGCCCGCTCGACCATTAGTTCGACCTGGCTTTCAATATTCTCTGCATGCAGCTCGGCCCAGCGCTCAATATGCGGTTCCATTTGCTCGGCCCAGGTGTCAGCGCGCTCTTCAACCAGCTCACCCCAGACATCCATTTCCTCGCCCCAGGCTTCCATCTTGGCTTCCCATTCGGCGAATTCCGGCGAGTCCGACATGCTCTCGAGGGCTTCCAGCTTCTCGGTGTCAAACTCAAAATGGAAGCTGTTACCGTCCTGCTCCAATGTCATGCCGTCAAAGCCGGGCAAGGCTGGCATGGGCGGCATGGGTGGCATTGGCGGCATGTCGGCCATGTCGAAGGCGAAGGTTTCTCCATCAACCGTGAAAGCGAAGCTCATATCGCTCACGTCATCAAGCACGATCACTTTGCGGCTTTCATCATCAGCGAGCGTCTCTTCTTGCGGAGCGCCGTCAAGTTCCTGCGCGACAGAGGACGTGCAGGATGCGGTGGCGAAAATCGCACCGGCGCCGAGAGCCACGGCCAGGGTGCCTCCCATCAGTCGGCTGCGCAGAGTGGGCGTAGGATTCGTCATCATTATTAGTCTTTCTTTTATCGGATGAGCGAGGGTCAGGCTCGCCGCAGCGATGCGGCGATCTGAAGGACGGGCAAGGCGGGCCGCCTTGACCAGGGTCCGGCCATAAGCGGCAGGAGACAGTTTCGCACGGGCGATCACATCGGCATCGCAGGCCGCTTCCTGATCCGTGCGGAAGGCGCTGAGGGCGATATGCGCCAGCGGATTGAACCACTGGGTCGCGGCGATGATGCGGGCGGCCTGGAAGGCCCAGAGATCGCGGCGTTTCAGGTGCATCAGCTCATGCACCAATGCATCACGGCGCTCGGCAGCGTCATAATCCTCTTCGAACCACATCGGCAGCAGGATGACCGGATGGCTCAGCCCGGTGACCAGTGGACCGCTGCACAGCAGGCTGGCGCGGATGTCAGGCACGCGCTTCATACCGAGCTGCTTGGCGATGCGCGCGGTTTCGGCCGCGGTCGCAGCTTCAGCCGGTTCTGAATCTGCCTCGATCAGGCGCAGGAATTGGCGCTGCTGATACAGCGAACGACCAAGCCAGAGGACCATCCCCGCGAGCCAGACACTCGTCAGGATCAGGGGCGCCTGGGCCAGGATGGCCTCTGGCAAGCTTGTCCCGGTCGCAGCAACCGGCATAGCGGGGTCGGCGACCGGAGAAATTGGAGTCTCGGCTAACACGGCGGTGAATTCAGACTCGACTGCCATATTGGTGACTGTCTCGCTGGCCGGGATGCGGATGAATTCTTGAGTTGCGCCCGGCTGCTCAACCGGCGCCGAGCGGTTGAACCCGAGCAGGCCTGCCAAAGACCAGTTGCCTGGCAGCGGCGGCGTAACAAATCGGGCCAGCGGCAGCGCCCATAACAGGTAAGCGGCCTTGGCGCCGAACCGCATTGCGAACGGCTTGCGGATCATCAGGACCAGCAGCACCAGAACGCCGACGGCGAATGTGGTCAGAATGGCTTCCTGAATCAGCGGGTGAAATTCTGTCCAGCTCATTGCTTCAGTCTCCCCAACAAAGCTTCGAGTTCTTCGATATCGTCATCGCTGAGCCCGCGCGCATCAGCCAATTGAGCCACCAGCGGGGCGGCGCGGCCGCCAAACAGCTTGTCGATCAACTGTCCGGCTTCTTTCTTTTGGTATTCCCGCTTGGCCACAGCCGGCCGATAAAGGTAGCGGCGGCCATCGGCCTCGGTCTCCAGCGCGCCTTTCTCGACCAGACGCGAGAGCAGGGTCTTCACCGTGCGCGGACTCCAATCCTGTTCGCCATCCAGCGCATCGACAATTTCCGAGGCACCGATGCCGGGACGCTTCCACAGCACTTTCATGATTTCCAGTTCAGCGGGGGTGATTTGCAGACTCATCATCTCACCTTTTGACTACAATTGTGGTCAATAGCGATGACTACAAGTGTGGTCAATAGCGGAATCATGACTCTTTGTTAAATTTTGCAGGTCCGGCGTGACTCCGGCACCAGGGCGGATTTGTCCAGTGTTCCTGGGGTGAGAGATATGTCAGCAATGCGCGGTAGTCTCGGAAGGATGGCTTCAATGGCCCTGATGGCAAGGCGCGTGGCGCGTGTACACAAGACGGTCGGTCTGGTGGCCGGACTGCTGCTCTTGTCCTGGACGGTGAGTGGCCTGTTCTTCACGCTTTATCCGATCGAGACCATTCGCGGCGATCCCTGGCGCCCGGCCATCGATCATGGCGATGTATCAGCCATGCCGGTCACAGTGACGGCGCAGGATGTGTTGTCTGGAACTGACGAAAAGGTGTCCCGGATTGAGCTCAAAGCCTTTCTCGGGGCGCCGGTCTGGATGCTTGAAACCGAGACCCGCCGGCAGATGATTGATGCGACAACCGGCACGGTGCGCTCGCCGCTGTCGCAAATCGACATAGACAGGCTGGTCGCGGTATTCGACGACAAGCCGGACGGGCTCGGGACGCTGACCAGCAGCACGTTCATCCAGGATAATCCGCGGCGCGAATATGGCGGTCCGCTGCCGGCCTGGATGCTTGAATATGGGCCGGGCAAGCAGCGCATTTATATCGACGCCGTCTCAGGCGATGTGCGCGCTGTGCGGACGACGCGGTGGCGGATCTTCGATGTCTTGTGGCGGTTTCACATTCTCGATGTCACCGGCGAGGACCGGTTCGATTCCTGGTGGCTGAAACTGGCGGCTTTTCTCGGCCTGACCATGGTACTGAGCGGGCTGGCGCTGGGCGTCGACCGGCTCCGAAAAGGCCGGTTATTGCGCTAAATGGCGTCGCGGCGCAGCTGTTCCGGGCTTTCGTCCGCGCGGCCGGCCGCTTCAATTCCGATTGTCTCAGACACGATATAGAGCGGGCGGGCTTTGACCTCGGTGAAGATGCGCGCCAGGTATTCGCCAATGACACCAATGCCGACCAGCAGGATGCCATTGAAGAACAGGATGACGCTCATCAGAGAGGCATAGCCTGGCACGTCGAGCCCAAAGATCATGGTCTTGGCAATGGTAAATCCGAGATAGGCCATAGCGAACAGGCTGACCCCGAAACCGAGATAGGACCAGACCCGCAAAGGCAGCGAGGAAAAGGACGTGATGCCGTCGAGCGCAAAGTTCCACAGCTTCCAGTAATTCCACTTGGTCTCCCCGGCTGATCGGGCTTCGCGATCATATTCAACCGTCTCGGCTTCATAGCCGATCCAGGCGAACAGGCCTTTCATGAAACGCGAGCGCTCCGGCAGGCGTTTGATCGCTGTCACCACTTCGCGATCCATCAGTCGAAAATCGCCGACATTTTGCGGGATGCGTGGATGCGTCAGCTTGGAAAACAGCCAATAGGCACCATTCGCGGTCAGCCGCTTGAGCCAGCTATCAGAAGACCGATCGCGGCGTTTGGCCAGGACCAGCTTGGCACCGGCCCGCCATTTGGCGACCATGAGCGGGATCACTTCCGGCGGATCCTGTAAGTCGGCATCAATTGGGATCACGGCGTCGCCGCTGGCATAGTCCAGGCCGGCCGAGAGCGCCACCTCCTTGCCGAAATTGCGCGACAGGTTAACCACCTTGATCCGCGCATCCTGCCCAGCCCGCTGACGCAGGCGGGCCAGCGTCTGGTCGCGGCTGCCATCATTGACACAGACGATTTCATAAGACGGCGTCACCGTCTGCAACACACGCTGCACCCGCTTGAAGAAGCCATCCATGGCCTCTTCCTCATTGTACATCGGAACGATGATGGACAGTGTTGGCATCGGGCGCGCTCCTGCAGACGTCTGCGACCAGTCTTAGCTGAGAGAAGTTGCCAAAGGCTTTTCGGATCTGGAATTGCGCCGGAGCGCTCTGAGGGCGAGGCCGCCCAGCAGCAGCGTCAGGGCCAGCGTGGAGAGCAGGCTGCCCAGTTTTTCAGGCGGGGTCGTGGCGATGAAGATACGCGTTTGCGACGGCCCCGCGGGAAGCGCAATCGTTGCCAGGCCAAGCGCTTCATCGGCGCCGAGTTCGACGATGTGTCCGTCCGGCGTCTTGGCCCGCCAATACGGCCAGGCGGCCAGCGGCAGGCGGATCTCACCCGCTTCAGGCAGCGTCGCTTGCAGGGTCAGACGATTGTGCGGCTGCGCGGTCAGGGTGGCGCCTGGCGCATCGCTTTGAAATGCGGCTCGGGCGGCGTCAGCGCTGCGCGCCATCTCGTCGAAGAAGAGATAGAACCGTTCCTCGCTCGTATACGAGTCATTGACCACAGCGCGAAACCGGGTGAGCGCCAGTTCCAGTGTGCTTGGCGGGACATATTCCGGAGTGCCGACAGGCTCGAACGTGCCGGCCCGGGCGGCGCTGTCCGCAAGCGTCTGGATCGTGCGCGGACCCTGGACCAGATAGGCCATGGCCAGAAGCAGGACAGAGATGGCAGCAAATAACAGGGCCCGAAGGCGCTGCGTGCTGGACCAGTTCTGGACCAGGTAGCGGGTGATCACAACGCTGCCAAGCGCCAGCGACAGCTCGCCGACAATCAGCGTCCGCCACGGAAACTGGACCTTGTTGAGGATCCAGAATTTCCAGATCGGATAAGAGAGCGCAGTCATCAAGAAAAAGGTGAGCAGGCTGGGCCCGATAATCCACAGCCAGAGCGCGCGGGGCGCCTTTTCCTGTCTCATGATCACGCCGGAGATCAACGCGACGGCGACAATCAGAGCCAGGCAGGCTTTGATGAAATCGGAAGTTTCCGGCGTGATTTCCGGTCGGCCGTCAAGCAGCAGCGAGAGCGTCGGATCATTATAGTCATTGCCCAGCATTTCGGGCGAAACGGTGCCTAGCAGCCCAAGCGCCGGGAGCCAGTAAATCGCGCTCAGCGCGATCCCGAGCAGGCCCCATACCGCGAACCGCGCGAGCCTTTCAAAGCGGTCGCGCCAGGTGTCTTGCTGGCTGATGGACCAGAGGATGATGGCAGCGATCAGGTGACCGACAATCAGTGTGGACGGCAAATGGCTGAAGGCCAGGCCGGCAATAGCGAGCGCGAACAGGATGCCGCCTTTGCGATCCTCGATCAGCTTTGTCGCACCAAGCGCAATCAGGGGAATGAAGATATAGGCGGTGAGCTCGCCAACCGCCTGGCGATCGAACCAGTCGGCAATATAATGGTAGGGCATCAGCGCATAGAAAATTGCGCCTAATCCGGCGTAGAGGGTTGGGAAAAAGCGCCGAGCAAAGACGAAGAAGGCGATGCCGGACATGATGACGATCCAGGCGCCGCCCAGCGCGAAGACAGTGCCAGGCTCGCAGCCTGGACAGGTCGCTGCGCCGAGTGTCGAGGCAATCCAGAATGGCAACGGTGCATAGAAATAGAAGTCCAGCGCCCCCATGCCGTACCACAGCCCTGGTGAAAAGCGGGGATACAGGTCACCTTGCCAGACGGCGCTGTAAAAGGCGTCAAACCAGGGCAGGTTATACTTGTAGGAATTGCCGTCAGGGGTGCCAGCAAGGGCGTGAAAGACGAACAGGCCCAGACTTAGAAGGCAGGCCAAGGCGGCGAGGCGCCAGTGCGATTTGAGGGCATCAATCAAAGTCAACTCTCCGATCCCCTTATCCGGGCGCCGTAGCAATGGTTGATTAACATTTGATTGCTGCGGCTGGCATCAGTGCCCGGCTTCAGGCCTCTTCGTCCTTGGCCGTTTTGACCATCTCGACCTTGAGCGTCGATCCGGGCGTGATCAGCACATCCTCGTGGCGCAGCGGAATATCGATTCCAGCTTGCTTGAACTTGTCCCAGATGTTCAGCATCACCGCTGAAGAGACGTTCGACACGCCATTTTCCGGATCATTGATCCAGAAGCGGACCTCAATCTCGATCGCTTCGTCGCCAAATTCCATGACCAGGCATTTCGGCGCTGGCCGGGCGAGGACGCGATCGGTTTCCATGGCGCCTTTCTGGACCAGGTCGACGGCTTGGCGCAGGTCAGACTCATATTCGACACGCAGGCGTCGTTTCACCCGCACTTCCTTGGTCGAATAAGACCAGTTCACGACTTTGTCGGTGATCAGCATCTCGTTCGGGATGAGATGTTCCTTGCCATCTCGGGTGATCACCGAGGCGTAGCGCAGGCCGAGTGATTTCACGACCCCATATGTATCATCGACCTCGATCACATCGTCTGGCTTGATCGAGCGGTCGGTCAGCAGGATGACGCCGGAAATGAAATTGGCCACAATCTGCTGCATGCCGAAGCCGAGACCGACACCAATGGCGCCGCCAAGCACAGCGAGGCCGGACAGTGGAATCCCGAGCCCGGCCATGGCCAGCAGCGCGGCGCCGAAGAACAGGCTGACCTGAACCGCATTGCCCATCAGGATGCGCAAGGACGGCTCGACCTGCGGCAGGTCATCAACCCGGGTCTTCAGCTTCTTGGCCAGCCAATTGGCGGCGAACATGAACAGGGCCACGGTGAGGATGGCCTGGACCACGAAGACCGGACTGATGGTGCGATTGCCGAAGGGCGGGCCAATACTGCTCAGCCAGGCCATCACCTCGTCGAGAATGCCGAAGGCATAGAAGGCGGCAAAGATCCAGATGATCCAGCCAGCGGGCTTGCGAAATCCATCGGGCAGGAACGTGGTCACCAGGCGGATCAGCAGCCAGGCCAGCGACAGCGAAGAGGCAATGCGCACCCAGGCGCTGTCCATGCCGCTGCCAGCCATGGTGGCCTGGGCGGCGTAGAGCAGGGCAGCCCACAGCGCCGGGCGGACCAGTCGCGGCAGAGTCTCATCGACCATGCTGCGGGTCCGTTCCGGCACCCGCGCCAGCCCGGACAGGACCCAGTGGCGCGCTTGCGGCGCCATCAGCACCCCAAGCGCCAGCGCCGCGAGAATGGCCGCGACCTGCCATAGCAATGGCATCATCACTGCCGGATCAAGCAGGTGCGCTTCAGCCCACCCCATCGGGTCGTCAAGGATCGGTTGAGCCCAGTCAAACAGGCCTAGATTGGCCGTGCTTTCGCCGCTGCCCGAGGCAGAGCTGTCTGGAACAGCCGCAAGATCAGTGACGGCGAGATTGTCGCCGCACACACGCTGAGTCTCAATGGTGACGCAGCCTTCAACCTGGATCTGTTCTTCATCTTCCATTTACGGCGCACTCTGTCCCCGGGGTTGCCTTCTGCACACCCCTTGCCGGCAGGAATAGCTCAGACCGGCGGGTAAGGGAACACAGAGGTGGTTGCGCCGAGATCGGTGAAGCTGCCTTCCATCGCGCTAAAGCCTTGCTCTATCAGGGATTGCGGGGTCCAGCCTTCCATGCGTGACACGGATTTAACCGGGCGCGGCTGGTTGAACAGGACCACTTCATTGCCGCGCACACTGAAAATCTGACCCGAGACATGCTTGGCCCCATCGGCGCATAGCGTCACTGCCAGCTGTGCGACTTGGTCGGCGCGCATGCCGGTGCGCATCCGCTCGACGCGCTCAGCGCCGGCTTCGTCCTTGACCGGGATGGAGGCAATCATGCGCGTCCAGGCAAAGGGCGCGATGATGTTGGAACGGACATTCTTGCGTTCGCCTTCCATGGCGATGATCCGTGACAGACCGGCAATGCCCATCTTCGCTGCAGCATAATTGGCCTGGCCGATATTGCCGATCAGGCCAGAGGTCGAGGTGAACAGGACAAAGCTACCATCTTCCTGTTCGCGAAAATGCTCGACCGCTGCGCGGGTGACATTGAAGGAGCCATGCAAGTGGACATCAATGACAGATTTCCAGTCATCCTCGCTCATCTTGTGGAACATGCCGTCGCGCAGAATGCCAGCTGGATTGATGATGCCATGCAGTCCGCCAAAGGTGTCCTTGGCCTGTTCGACCATGGCTTTGACAGCCGACATGTCGGTCACGCTTTCAGAATTGGAGGCGGCTTCGCCCCCGGCATCGCGGATTTCCTGCGCCACTTGTTCGGCAAGACCGGCATCGCCGGCCGAGGCGCCGTCATCAGTGAGAGCGCCGCCAAGATCATTGACCAGAACTTTGGCGCCTTCGCGCGCGGCCAGCAGCGCACATTCCTTGCCGATACCATTGCCGCCGCCGCAGACCAAAATCACCTTACCATCCAAAACGCCCATAGCGTCCTCCATCTCCTGTCTCAGTTGCGGCTGTGACAGCATGGATCACGGGTGCAGGCAAGCTTGCCGCAGCGGCGCTTGCGTCAGGCGGGAGCCAGGGCTGTGAGGCCGTCGCCGTCGCGTTTGCTGACATAGCTGGCCACATCGCTCGCCGTATAGGTTTGTTGGGTCACATCAGTGACCTTTTTGAAATCCGCGCGGGCCTGGTCAGCGCTCAGCGTCACCAGGATCCAGCCGCTATCGAACGGGTCATGATAATCGACTTCCGGATTGGCGGTGACAAATTGCGGGCCAAGGTCCGGTACGTCCTTGATATAAGTGCCGAGCCCTGGCGAGGTCACCGAGGTGCAGCCAAACTCAACGCCGCGGCGGGCCTCATCGCTGTCGACCAGGGTGTTGGCCCAGGCGGTGTGGGTATCGCCGGTCAGAGTGACCAGGCGGGCACCGGCGTCCCTGGCGCTGGCATAAAGCCGGTCGCGGGCTGCCGGGAAGCCGTCCCAGGCATCAAGATTGAGCGGCAGGCCGAGCTGGCTGAACGGGATCAGCTGCTGAATATAGCCGACATCCTGCGCGGCTTTTTGAGCATCAGTCAGGGTCTGGGTAAAGTTTGGCGGACGGACGCGGGCCATGACGATTTGATTGGCCAGGACTTGCCACGCCTTGCCCTTGGCGGTCGAATCCTTCAGCTCGGCATCAAGCCAGGCTTCCTGCGTCGCGCCGAGCATGGTGCGCTCCGGGTCCTGGACCCTGATCATGGTTCCCGCTGCTGCAAGCGGAATCTCGGCGGCGGGCAGGCCGCCAATCTCGGCAAACCAGCTGATCTCGTCTGAGCGGCCGGTCAGGCGGGTCTCCAGGCACATGACCGATGCGACATCGCCAAAATCAAACCGGCGATAAAGCGCTTCGCGGGCCTTGCCGACTTCCGGATCGCGCACAGGCATCCACTCCAGATAGGCCTGGACGGCGGCTTGTTTGCGATCTGTCCAATTGCCTTCACCGGCTTCGGGATTGTGGTTCTCGGCGCCGGAGCGATAAGAATTATTGGTGCTCTCATGGTCGTCCCAGGTGGTGATCCATGGCGCCGCGGCATGTGCGGCCTGCAGGTCAGGATCGGTTTTATACTGGGCGTGTCGGGCGCGGTAATCGTCGAGTGAAACGATTTCGAGCGGCGGTTCATGATTGCGGTCAATCGCCTGGCCGGTGCTGCCGCCATAGCCGTCAACGCCGTATTCATAGATGTAATCGCCGAGATGGACGACGGCATCGAGGTCCGGCGTGTTGGCAATTTCGCGATAGACATGGAAGAAGCCGAACGGATAGTTCGAGCAGGAAATGACCGCGAACTTGACCGGCTTGTCGCCGCTGGCCGCGGTGGTCTTGGTGCGTCCGGACGGCGAGACAATGTCGCCAGATGTCACCTTGGCGCGGAACCGGAAGAAGTATTCCTTGTCAGGTTCGAGATCGTACAGGTCGACTTTGACGGTATAATCGCGCTCAGCGGTGGCGAAGCCTTGGCCATATTTCACCGCGCGCTGCATCTCGGCATCTTCGAATACGTCATAGCTGATCGGCACTGGATCACCGGGATAGGACGCGTCGGGCGTGACACGAGTCCAGATGATCACACTGTTTGATAGCGGGTCGCCAGAGGCCACACCGTGGATGAAACTCACTGTGCCAGGATAGGCCGGGCGTTCATCGGCACTGACGAGAATGCGCGTTTCCGGTTCCAGGATGGGCTCAGAATTACAGGCCGCCAGCCCGAGCACACTCGTACTCGCCCCCAAAAGGCCGCGCCGGGTCAGTTTGGTCATGTTTCTATCTCTCCGCTCGCTGCCGCTATTGCGGTTACAGCATGTCCTTCTTTGCCATGAACGTTTATACCCGCCTGATGACAGATTTATCAGCTTTAGCAGGCGAATCCGATAAGGGAACCCGGCTTGATCGATTCCTGAGTGAACAGATCGAGTCCTTGTCGCGATCGCGGGCGAAAGTGCTGATCAAGGACGGGCATGTTTCGGAAAAACGGGGCGCGCGCCTGGCGGTTCAGAGCGATCCGCGGCGCGCGGTCGAACCCGGTGTGACCTATCTAGTCGATCTGCCAGATCCGGTCCCGGCGATCCCGGAGCCGGAAGATATTCCGCTCGATGTCCTGTTCGAAGATGCGCACCTGATCCTGGTCAACAAGCCGGCCGGCATGGCGGTCCATCCCGCGCCAGGCAGCTGGCAGGGTACGCTGGTCAATGCCTTGCTGCATCATTGCCAGGGCGCCTTGCCTGGCATTGGCGGGGTTGAGCGCCCGGGCATCGTCCACCGGATCGACAAGGATACGACCGGCGTTCTGGTCGTCGCCAAGACCGAAGCGGCGCATAAGGGGCTGTCGGCGCTGTTTGCAACACATACGATTGATCGCACCTATCTCGCGCTCACCCGCGGGGCGCCGCGGCCAGGGGCCGGGACTGTGGAGTCAGACATTGCCCGCAGTCCAAAGGATCGCAAGAAGATGGCGGTTGTCCCGGACGGTGAGGGTCGACATGCGGTGACCCATTACAAGACTCTCGAAACCTATGGTCAGATCAGCAAGGTCGAGGCGCGCCCGGCAGCCGCCCTGATCGAGTGCCGGCTGGAAACCGGTCGCACGCACCAGATCCGCGTTCACATGGCGCATCGCAACTGCTCGCTGATCGGCGATCCGGTCTATGGCCGTCATCGCGGCATCAAGGCGTATGGCCGCGGCGACGCGTTCGACACCGCGACCCAGCTGGCGCGCAAGCTGACCCGGCAGGCCTTGCACGCGGCGAGCCTCGGATTCGAGCATCCGGTCACCGGTGCGCGGGTATTTGTGGAGACCCCGTTGCCAGCCGATCTGGCAGCGCTCAGGCTCGCTTTGCAGAAGCTCTGATCAATCCCGGATTCGTTTTGGCGGGGCGACATTGCTGCGCTTGGCGAGGAATTCGGCAAAGCCTTCGGTCAGACGTTTTACATCGCCGCGCAGACGGCCATATTTGCCGCGCATGGAATCATAGCTGTCGAGATCCGGGCGATCCATGGCGCTGAGGGCCTGGACGGATTCCGGGATGGTCGGCCCGAACGTGCGATCCTTGAGATAGATTTCCTTCAGCTCCATCTCGGCATTTCGGGCATAGCGGGTATTCTTGAACCTGGTGATCACGACATAATTGCGCGAGGCCAGGTGCGGCGTGACATTGGCCGTGATCCAGTCGGAAAACTGCTTGGTGCCCCAGATTGAAACGGAGTCGGCCAGAGTCGGGGTAATGAACTGGTCTGCGATGGACAAAGCCGCCCGCGCCACGGGCGAGAGATAAGGCGGCGTGTCGATCAGGATCACATCATACAGATTGGTCAGTGGCTCGAGGGCCTTGGCAATATGATCCGCAAGATAGCTGGCGAGGCGGCTGGGCGCCATGCCCTTAGCATAGATCTTCTCTTCCAGCGCCATTTCGGTCAGGCGCAGCTGGGTGTGCGAGGGCAGGATTGAGATCCAGCCCTGACGTTGATCGCGCTCCTCGGCCCGTCTCAACTCTTCAAGTGTCACTGCATTGGGCAGGATCAGATTGGCGATATTCGGGGGCTGATTGGCGGCGAACTGCTCGAGCAGATGATGCACCCCCTTGCCCTGTTCGAAGGCCAGCTGCAGGCCGCGATCGGTGAGCAGCATCTGACTTGAATTGGCTTGTGGATCGAGGTCCACGACCAGTACATCCGCGCCATAATAATAAGCCAACCCGTCGGCGAGCATGAGCGTCGTTGTAGATTTGCCGACGCCGCCTTTCAGATTAGCGATCGCCGCAATAGTTGCAGGCATTGAGTCTCTCTCCCTCAAGACGAAGTTTTGACATATCTCAGGAGTTCCCGAAAGGGTCGATCCGCATTGGCTCGACGTAAACCTTTGCATGAAATCCGTGAATGAGAAGCACTCGCGGATGATGGCCGCTACGAGACAAGCAGATCCGACAAAAAAGCCAGGCGGACTGCATAAAAAACTCGCTCTACAGGCGAACCAATTTGCATTGGCCGGTTTCCTACAACATAAAGAATCGTCGAGAGTGCTTTTTTGATCGAAATTCAGAGATTTTCGCGGGGACGAAGGCTCTATTGGAGAAGTTGGCAGGGAAATTGCTCAACGCTCTGAGAGCTATTTAGAAAACCTCTTTATTGAGATCGGTGTGGGACAAGAAATGGGCTATCAACCGTACATGGGTGATCTGCAGAACGCGGAATTTGTGGCAAAGATGCACAAGCCTACGGCTTGGCATGTATCGAATTTCTTCAAACGGAGCATGGATATCCTGATCGTCCTCGCGGCGGCGCTGTTTCTGCTTCCTGTCCTGATCCCGATCGCGGTGATTATCCGCGTGTCCGACAATGGCCCGATCCTGTTCCGGCACAAGCGAATTGGCCGCGATGGCAAGGAGTTCATGCTGTACAAGTTCCGCTCAATGGTTCCTGATGCCGGCGAGCGCCTGGAACAGCTGCTCAAAACCGATCCGGCCGCGCGGGCCGAGTGGATGGCGACCCAGAAGCTTGAAAACGATCCGCGGATCACGCCTTTTGGCGACTTCCTGCGTAAATCCTCGCTGGATGAGCTGCCGCAATTGTTGAACATTCTCACAGGTCAAATGTCGGTGGTTGGGCCGCGCCCGATTGTCGAGGGGGAGATCGAGAAATATGGCGAATTTTTCTCATATTACTGTTCTGTCCGCCCCGGACTGACTGGCCTGTGGCAGGTCAGCGGTCGCAGCGAAACCACTTATGAGACGCGCGTCGCGCTGGATGTGGCCTATGTCAAAGCGCGCTCCTTCTTCATGGATGTCAAGATCATCCTGATGACCTTCCCGGCAGTTTTGCGCCGCGCCGGCGCGCGATAGGTGCGAATCTTCAAAGAAGGCGGCAAACTTCCGGTTCCGCTTAAGAACTGATCAACAAAGCCTTTCTATGGTCTCGTCATGCAGCGGCTGCCCAGCAGCGATAACTGACGAGAGTTGAATGACCTACGCGACCGGACATACCAATTTGAGCGCGTCCTCCTTGGACCTGTCCGCGCCGCAAATGGGATCAGCTGTGCGCGGGGCGACCGTTTCCGCGTCGTCGGAGAAGTGGCCGCTCTGGTGGACGGTTCTGGGCGTCACTGTTTTCTGCGCCACATTCTGGACGGCCTTTTTCAGTCTCATTTTCTGAGGCAGCTTTGCATTGGTATGATCAGTGCATAAACTCCCATATCGCAAGGTCAATTGCAGGCGTCGCTGTTCGCTCGAGCACGCACCGCGTGGGATGGGACGGCGCGTGAGAACATGATGGACAATGAGAGCCCAAATGCAATCTGAACGGATCATTTCGCGCGTATATGAGCGCTTTCCGGGCGGTCAGTTCCATGACCAGATTCTGCTGGTGATGTGGCTGCTGGTCATCGGCTTGCCGTGGGAGGCGCTGACGCCGCTGAGATACTTGTTCATTGTCTACTTCCTCTCCTTCTTCTTTTTTGAATCGAGGAATGTGCTGACCGGAGTGGCCAAAGCCTGGTGGTTGTGGCCGTTTACGGTGATCGCCTTCTTATCGGTGTTCTGGTCGCCATATCCGAGTGATGCTCTGCGATCTGCAGTTCTGCTGATCTTGTCATCGGTGGTGATCGTGATTGTGGCCTCCAGGTTTACCCCGCAACAGATTGTGCGTTGCATGCTGATCGCCTGTGCGGCGATCCTGCTATACATTCTCGTCCAGGACGCCCCGATCGCACGTGGGGCTGGGTTTGGCAGTAAGAACTATGCCGCTCTGTTCATGTTGACCGGCTTCGTCGTCGCGGCAGCCTCTGCCTTGAACCCACAGGAGCTGAAAAGCGTCAGACTGTTCGGGCTCGCGATGATGGCGCCATTTGCCTATATGGTGGTCAGCGCCGAATCCACGACCGCCTTGCTGATGCTTGTCTGCGGTGCAGGCATCGTCTTTGGCCTGCGCGTGCTGTTCCTCGACAGCCGTCAGATCCAGCACTTGTCCAGCCTACTGGTTGTGATGGGATTGATGACCGCGATGCTGATCATCTATGTGGCGCTGATCTTTGTCGACCAGCATGTGATCGATTCCTTCCTCGGCACGTTTGGCAAGGATTCAACCTTCACCGGGCGCACGAATTTGTGGGAAGAGGCCTCGAACCAGATCAGTATGCGCCCGTATCTGGGCGTCGGTCTGGAAGGGTTCTGGCAATATGATGTCGGATCGGCGCAGACCCTCAACCTGAATGACCACAAACCGCTTGGGACCCGGCTGACCTTCCACAATGTGCATCTGGAAGTCATGGTGCATCTTGGCATGGTCGGGTATAGCGCCTTCTTGCTGGCCATGGCGTCAGTGGTCTGGCTGGCCTTGAAGCAATTATTCCTGCGCGCCGACATGCCAGCAATTGCCTTTGCTGCGATTGTCACGATCAGTCTGATCTCGTCCATGGTCGAATCTTCGCTCTGGTCTGCCTTCAACTTCCAGGCCTTCCTGTTCTTTGTCTCCGGCGCCGTGTATGCGCGCGGCGAGCGTCGGCGCCATGTCGGCAATATGGTCGCGCGCGAACCGGCAATGGCCTGACGAGGCACAGGTGACTGAGAGCAGGCGCGATTGATCCCTGAACATTCTTTTTTGTCCCTGCAAAGAAAAAGGCTCATGCGCTGACCGCATGAGCCTTTGACTTTGTATGGTCTCGATCAGGCGCGCCCGGGCGCCTGTTCTTGTGCCGCGCG
Organism: Henriciella sp.; assembly: GCA_965212615.1. Lineage (GTDB taxonomy): Bacteria > Pseudomonadota > Alphaproteobacteria > Caulobacterales > Hyphomonadaceae > Henriciella. The sequence continues at coordinate 2,025,659 of OZ243114.1, read as the reverse complement.
CTTACGGGAAGAAGCGAAGAGCGACTGTGAACGAGTGGTCGTCGAACGCATTGACGTTTGAATCCTGCGTCGCAAAGCGATAATTGCCGCTGATCTGGACGTTTGGATTAAGCTTCCAATTGGCGCCAGCGCTGAACACGGTCTGGTCATCTTCGCGGTTCGAAGGATTAAACTCGCGGTTTTCGAAATAGAGGCTGCTGGACAGCACCAGCGTGCGCAACAATTCATGGTCGAGCCCGGCGCCGTAACGTGTCACCAGCGCGCTTGAATCGGCCGTGCTGCCGGCATCAGAGACGCTCTGCGAGGCGAAGAAGTTCGCTGTTGTCAGCTCGGTCGGGAACCATTGGACATTCCCGGCCAGGCCGGTTTGCGTGATATTGCCCTGGTTCGAGGCTTCCGGATCGAAGTCCTGATATTGCGCCGTGACCTGGCCGCGCAGATTGACAGGCAGTTCAAAATTGACACCGGCGCGATAGGTCATGCCCGAGATATCGCGGCCGGTACCCTGTGGGCCATATTCCCGATCGATGGACTCGATTTCACCGACCAGGGCCCAGTCACGGGTGACCGCATATTGCGCTCCAACAGCGATCCTTGTCGCTTCATGGTCTCGCACATTCTCGTCGAGAGAGGTGCCTTGAGCATCCTCGTAATCGAAATCAGTGATGCCAGCGCGTGCAGTCAAACGGACGCGGTCGGTGGCATAGATTGCGTTGATTTCGGCGCCAGAGCGATCAAACTCCACGCGCTCGAAGCCGTTCCTGACCGCGCCGACATCCAGGCGGCTTTCGCGCTGGTCATACTGGAAGACCGAGCCTGCAACCGCGAAATTGGAAGAAACATCCAATTCGCCAAACCCGCGCACGCCATATTGTGTGGCGCTCTGATTGGACAGGTCGAGATATTCTTCATGCCGGACGGCAGCGTCAAAGCCAATGCGATGGCGTGACCAGGTCGATGCCAGTGAGACGGAAGGCGCTGCGACCAGAAGCGTGTCGGACTCTTCATTCGTGTCCGACAGGAAGACATTGCTCTGGGTCCGCGCGCTGAGCAGCAAGACAGGCCGCGCCTCAAACGCGCCAAGGCGCACAGGCACCGGGTCCAGACCCGGATAGGAGTGGGCATTGGCGGCGGTGTAGCGATTGCGCACAAAATACTGACCGGCACTCGGAGAAGAGACCGTTGCGCTGCCATAATAGCTTCGCTCGGCGACTTGCGCATAGGCATATGTCGAACTGCCCAGCATGAAGGCCGCGACTGCAGCGGTTGTGAATTTCGACATTGGTTTCTACCCCTTTGACCAAACTGCAGGGTGATTTCTTGTCACGCGATCACCCTCAAATGCGTGTATGTTTTGTTTAGAAGAACCGCTCCAGGACACGGATGGTGTCGCCAGGTTGCACGAATGTGGTCGGGGTCAGTTCGACCCGCCGTTCTTCAGTGTCGTCAAACCCCTTGATCGCAACCACCCGGCGATTGGCCCGGTGTGAAAATCCCCCGGCCGTGGCGATGGCATTCAGGACAGTCAGGCGATTGGTATACGGATACTCACCCGCACGTGCGACTTCGCCCAAAATGTAGAACGGCCGGAATGTCATGATCTCGGCCGTGACGCGCGGTGACTTCAAATAGCCTTCACTAAGGCGTTGTTCAGCCTCGCGCTGAAACTCGGCAACGGTGAGGCCGGTTGCATCAATATCGCCAATCAGCGGGAACGAGATCGTGCCATTGCTGGCCACGGTGTACTGGTTGGAAAGATCGTCATGCCCAAACACGGTGACGCGCAGCTGGTCAGCCGGGCCGAGGCGATAATCGCCATCATAGGCCGTGCCAGCCGAAGTGTTTGCAGGCGCCGGTTGCGTCGTGACTGGCGTCGACTGGCAGGCGGTCGCCAGACCGAGGCAAAGCGCACAGAATAAAAATTGAATAATGCCCTTTAACTCGGTTCGCATCATGAGGCCTCCTGTGCCTGGAATTGGTTGGTTAGAAAGGACATTTTATCGCCCTCGATTTTAACGGCCGTGAGTCTGCCTGTAAAGTATGCACCAGTGTCCACATTGACACGGCGATGGTCGGAGTAAGGCGCATTTACGGGGGTATGGCCGTGCACGATGAACAGGTCTTCCTTGTCCTTGGCGTTCAAAAACTCGTCACGAATCCACATCCGGTCTTCGTCGGTTTGTTGTTCGTAAGGCACTCCTGGTTTCACACCGGCATGAACAAATCCATAAGGTCCGATCTTGTGACTGACCTCGAGCTGCTCGAGGAATTCGACATGCTGATTGGGAATGGTCTTGACCAGTTCCTGTTGAATCTCTTCCCACTCTTCGACGGCGTTGACTGATTTTGGCGGCGAAATGCCATAGGAGATCAGGGTTTCGCGTCCGCCAAAATTGGCCCAGTCCGGTCCGATCTTATAGTCGTGCAGAAAACGCAGCATCGCCTGCTCATGATTGCCTTTCAGGAACACGGTTTCGAAATCGTCGCCGCGTCCGAGCTCAATCAGCGTGCTGATCACTTCGCGGGATTGAAATCCGCGATCAATATAGTCACCAAGGAAAACCAGGTGAGGCGTGTCCTCGTAGGATTTTGCATCGTGACTGATAACGTCGAGCAGCGCATTCAGCAGGTCGGCGCGGCCATGGACATCTCCAATCGCATAAACCGGCGCCCCGATCGGCAGTTCAGGGGCGTGGACGAAGCTACCTTCAAAGTGATGATGGGCCCGGTTCGCCGTGTCTTCGCGATTGACGTCGCTCAGGCGCTGGAACTTGGCTGTGGTGCGCGCCGGCGCGGTTGACGCCAGCGGCGTATTAGCAGCGCGTCCCGGTACAAACGGGAGCAGCTCTAGCAGCGCCGAGAAATATCCTCGAATTTTGTCCACGAGATATGTCATAAGAACTCAAAGCGTCCGCGTTTCGCGCAAAATCAATCGATTGGGTCTGAAAACCGTCCCCTGTTCCCTTCTGCAATTAATATACCAGAAATCTTCCGCCGAACTAAGTCGAGACGATGACAAAATGCGCGCTGAAAGCGGAAAAAAATCAAATGCTTACGATTGAACAGTTTTTGCGCGCTTTTTTTGCATCAGTTTTCTTGTCCACAGGCGTGATCGCCGCGTTGATGAGCAGCCGGGCGCACGCACCCGTGCCGGGGTGGACGTTTGTGAATGAGACTGCGGCGCGGTGCAGGCGCCGTGCGTTCAGTAAAATTCGCGTATGACGCGAGTGTTTTTGGGGCAACTCAACCGATTGACGAGCGCTCGGAGATTTTCTGTGACCCGCGACTGATGATCAAATCGATCAGGTCGTCGAGCGATAGCCGCGCCATATCGGTGCTGCTAGCCAGATTGACCCGGCGCGCCATTTTTTTCAGTTCAGCCGGCTTGAACGCAGCAAACAGTTCGCGAGCCTTTTCCGTGCCGTTCTGGGATATGATTTCCAGCGGATTGACGATGTCGGTCATCTCCGCCGCCTCAAATGAGACGCTGACCGGAAGGGCCTTGATGATCCGATAGGTCATTTCCGGATTGGCCGCGAGTTCAGACCGCAACGCCGCAAGGAATTTGTCGATCACTTCGAGCGGGTCATGTTGATCTGTCATCTGGATGGCTCCTCGCGTCTGGCTGGCGGATCGATGCCGGTTTGTAGCCCGCCGCCCTTGTCAGGACATTAATCCGTTCCGCAGCTGCATTTCAATCTGCATTTGGGCACCAAGTCACACCTGTTGAACATGGACTTTTGCTGAGGCTCATGATCAAACGCCGCCAGATGATTTGAATCTGATGTTTTGGGAGGCGAGCAATGCCGAAAGGACTGGTGACCGTTTTTGGTGGTTCCGGATTTATCGGACGATATGCAGCACGTAGCCTGGTCAAGGCCGGGTACCGCGTTCGCGTCGCTGTACGCCGCCCGCATCTGGCCGGCGATGTGCGCCTCGCTGGATCGCCCGGTTGGGTCGATATCGTGCAGGCCAATATCCGCCATCGCCAATCAATCGACGCGGCCCTGGATGGCGCTGACGCCGTCGTCAACCTGGTTGGTATTCTGTACGAGAAAGGCCGCCAGAGCTTTGAAGGCGCGCAAAGAGACGGTGCCATCAATGTCGCTGAAGCCTGTGCGGCTGCTGGCATCGACAAATTGGTGCACATGTCGGCGATTGGCGCTGATCCGGACGCCAAGGCTGATTATGCCGAGACCAAAGGCGAAGCCGAAGCCGCCATTCGCGAAATCGTGCCAGGCGCCGTGATCCTCAGACCTTCTATTGTGTTCGGGCCGGAAGATGAGTTCTTCAATCGGTTTGCCGCCCTGTCCTCGCACCCGGTGACCAGCCTGTTGCCAGTCCTGCCCGCGATTGGCGGTGGCCACACCCGGCTGCAGCCGGTTTATGCTGGCGATGTCGCTGATGCGATTGCCGCGGCGATCGAGCGCGAAGAGGCCAATGGCAACACTTATGAGCTCGGCGGTCCAAGTGTCTATTCGATGAAGGAGCTTTACAACTTTATCGGCGAGACCATTGACCGTGAGCGGTTTGCCCTGCCATTGCCATTCTTCATCGCCAAGCCGCTCGGGCTGGCCTTTGGAACAGCTTATCGCTTCATCTGGCCGCTCTCGTCCGGCATTCTCGGCGCGCCGCCTCTGACCGGCGATCAGGTCGAATTGCTGAAATCAGACAATGTTGTCTCTGAGGGGGCGCTGACATTGGCGGATCTCGGCGTGACGACGCTGGAATCGGTCGAAGCCATGGTGCCAAGCTATCTCTACCGGTTCCGGCCGTACGGGCAGTACCATCAAAAAAGCGAGAACGCGTAAGGCGCCCTCGCTTTCCTAAAATGAATTTAAATCAAGTGCTTAGGCGCGCGCGACTTCGAGCACCATGCGCGTGGCATCGGTGAGGTCGATCTTGTTTTCGGATGCCTTCAATTCGACCGGGCTGCGATAGACCCAGAAAGCGCCGTCGCGATTGTGCTGCGAATTGTTCACCTGACCGACACTCGCGAACAGGTCGAAGAAAGCTGTCTCTTGCCCGGTCCTGGTGTCGACAATGACGGTATCGTCCGGGATCTTGGTTTCCAGATCGCACCAGAACATGACCCGCTCGCCCTTGGCTTCGCGATAGCCGAACATGGGCGCATTGGATTGCTTTAGACGGACCTCCTGGAATCGCTGTACCAGCGCTTCTGCGTCGCTGTTGCTCCGACACGTGGCCCAGGCTTCGTGGGTCATTACCGGCTCGACTGAAATGCCAGCGGGCGCCCCGATAAAGTCCAGGACCTTGTCAAAGTTGCGGGCGCGATAAACGAATTTGCCGCCTTGCTCTTCATAGCGCAGGTTTTCTTCCTGGCTGAGCGCCGTGACCAGCACCAGCGCGCCATTATCGCCGAGCAATTGCAGGGCTTTTCCAATCGTCCGATCGAACCGCTTATAGCCGTGCAGGACCGCATCGCCATAAGACGACATTTCTTGCTCTGACGGTTTCACCTTGTAGACTTCCGGCATCAGATGCCGCCAATAGCGATGTTGCAGGAAGGCGACGGAATTGCCGAAATAGAAGGCGTTTTGCGGCTTCTGCCGCTTCACCGTGGTCGAGAAGACGTCCCAGAGCAGATCATCGAGCAGGCAGGCGCGTTTCCAGTACAGGTCGCGCGAACTGATTTTCTCGCTGAGGATCTGCTTCACGGCCTTGTAGACGGTCGCCGCTGACAGACCGTTGCGCAGGCAAAACAGGCCGAACTTGGTCAGCTCTGCCAGGGTGATCTTGTCGTCCGGATTCGAGTGCTCGGCCACCTGCCGGGCAATGAATTTGTGGAAAGCTCCGAATTCCGGCTGCGAGGCCGGCACATTCTTCGACCAGGGATCCGGCACGATTGAGACATTCTCATGCGTCGACGGACCGGCATTCATCGATCCGAATACGAGGCTGGTCTGGCCATCCTCGGCCAGCTTGTCCCACAGGCTCGGCTGTTCCAGGATATGGCCCTGGTCCAGTTCAGTGATCTGGTGGGCGTCCTGGGTCAGGCCGGTATGGAATGACACCCATTGGACCCAGGGCTCGAGGCTTTCATCATCGGTATGCGTGACGAAGGTGGCGCCGCCCTGTTTGAGCTTCTCGAAGTTAGGCAGATGGCCTTCTGCGATGAAGCGATCGAGCAGAGGCGGACACAGTTCGTTCAGCTCAAGTACAAGTGTTTTCAATCCCATCTCTTTATTCGCCCGCTATGTAAGAGTCGTATGCATCGGCGCATGTGCGTGAGCTCGTATCGTCCAGAGGCCGATAGGACATGCAGCGATAAGAGGCTGTCGCGCCTTCCAAAAAGTCTGATTGTCCCGCCCACTGCTTGTTTTTCGCCTGAAACAGGCTTGCGAACAATTTACCCGGGGTTTGCGGGATGGCAACGTTTTCGCTCGTCACTTCATGAGCGAATTCACCATTGACGTACCAGGTGATGCGATCCGGCGCCCAGATAAATGAATATAAGGCAAAATTCTTGGTGACATTAAAGTCGAGCGGATAGTTGATCGCGCCGACATCAACTCCGTCGGCGAGCGCGTTGAGCTGGACCATATACGGGTCTTTTCCGAGAAAGGTGACGTTGATCTGATCATGCACCGTTTTGTAATAAGGGCCAGTATAGGTGAAAAATCCACCCACCAGGCCGGCGCCTTCGGCGGCGCGCATGATCATCTGGTATTCGCCGAATCCGTGTCGTTGCCGAGTCTGGATCTCACCGCCATTCCAGGCCCATTCGCCGGATTTCGGTGATTTTGACGTCATCTTGATATTCAGCCCATTTGGCAGCGCTTTGACATTCATGCGGCGCCAGTCGCTTTGCCAATGCCCTTTCGGTGTATTGTGCTCTGAGACAAACCAGCGTCCGTCCATGGCTTGCTGAGTCCAGTCGACGAAAAAGGCTGGGTCGGTTGCCACCGGTGCTGCGGGCGTGGCAGCAGCAGGTGCCGCGGGCGTGGTTGCGGCGCTTTGACCGGATTGGTCTGTGCTGGCGCAAGCTGCCAATCCAGCTGAGGCCAGCGTTGCGAACGCAAAAGTCTTCAATCCTTGCATCGATCTTTCCCCACTCTACTTCGATTGCGCATTAATAGCACAATCCGGGCTAGTTCTTAGATAAATAAGGGGGTCTGCAACAATAATGCCATCTAGAGCCAGCCCAGATCAACGCATCAGGATCGAGGATGTGATGCCCCCACGGTTGAATTCAGCTGCACTGGCATGCGGGATGAATAGGGCGAGCTTGAAGGGTTAATTAAACCTGTTTGAAACGCATTTCTGTTATGTCCCAGTTGAACGCTCCAAATGATCACAAGGTATGAAATTGACTACGTCTGAAGCCCCCACACTGTCGGTGATCATCGCCAATTACAATTACGAAAAATTCGTCGGGGCCGCGATCGAGAGCGTCCTGTCGCAAGACGAGGATGTGCAAATCATTGTCGTCGATGATGCCTCCACTGATAATTCGGTCGACGTGATCAGACGATATGAAGACCAAGTGGAGACCATCCTGCTGCAGGAAAATCGCGGTCAGGGCGGCGGTCTCAATGTCGGCTTCGAGGCCGCAACCGGCACCCTGGTCATGTTTCTTGATGCCGACGATTTCATCATCCCCGGCGGGGTCAAGACGATCCTGTCCAATTACCGGCCCGGCGTCGCGATCTATCATTACCGGATGCATTATGGCGATGAAGACGGTGGCACATTCGGGGTCTATCCACCAGTGAACCGCCCGCTGGCTGGCGGCAATGTCTCAGAGCGTTTGCGCACCACCGGCCATTATGATGGCACCGTGACGTCGGGCCTTGTCTTTGCCCGTGAGGCGGTCGCCAATGTCATGCCGATGGATGAAGAGACCTATCGTTATGGCGCTGACGGCTATCTCTGCTCGACCGTGCCGCTTTATGGCGACAGCGTCACCATTGCCACGCCGATGTCGGCCTACCGCCTGCATACGCGCCAGCATTCGCAATTCAGCAAAGTCTATGCGGAACGGGCGCGCTGGCGCCTGAAACATACGCAGGACCGGCACAATTCGACCCGCCAACATGCTGAGCGCCTTGGTCTGATGGTCAATCCGAACTTGTTTGAGGATGATGATTTCGCGCTGCAGGAACGCGTTGTGTCGATGATTATCGAGCCCGACAAGCATCCGATCGAAGGCGATACGCTGCGCGCGCTGCTGGCGCGCTCAAAAGCCCGCAAGCTGCAACAGGCCGGCGGGATCAAGAAGATCTGGGAATACCTGTGGTGGACCGTGCTGCAGATCGCACCGCGTGGCCTGCGAGTCGCGATGATCAAGCCGGCGATTGATGCGGATGCCCGACCGCGCTGGTTCCAGGCCATGGGCCGGTTCGCCATGCGCCTGGTGCGCCGTTAGACCGCTGCCCAATCAAACCGAAGGTTCGTTCATGTCCCGCCCGCTCGCTGACCAGAAAGTCGCCATTGTCATCGCGCTGTATAATGACCGCGCGAACATTGAGCGCGCGATCCGGTCGGCTGCGGCGCAGACAGTGCCGCAGGGCTATCAGCTGGATGTGGTGGTGGCGGATGATTGTTCGACCGATGACAGTTATGAAATTGCTGCAGCCGTTTGCGCCGACCTGCCCTGCGCCCGCATCATCAGGCTCGACACGAATGGCGGCCCGTCGCGGGCCCGCAATGCCGCCCTGGCCGAGACTGACGCAGCCTGGTTCATGCCGCTCGACAGCGATGATGCGCTTGATCCGGAGCGCCTCGGCAAACTGCTGAGCGTTGCCGAGCAGGAACAGGCCGACCTGGTCGCCGACAATCTGTTTGTCACGCAGGGCGACCGGCCGTTTGAAATTGTTCGCCCGCTATGGCCTGGGAAACCTGAAGGTGTGGTGCCGCTCAGCGCCGATTTCTTTGTCCGGCACACATATGACATGGCGGAGGCGCGCTCAGAACTTGGTTATCTGAAACCGCTTATCGCTCGCAAATGCCTGCAAGATCCGGACGCGCCGTATCGCGGCGAACTTCGCTTTGCCGAGGACTACGAACTCTACACCCGCATCCTGCTGGATGGGGCCAAGGCGGTGCTGACCGATGGCTTGGGCTACTATTTCATCCAGCGCGATTTCAGCGCATCGCGCTCTCAATCCGGCGAGGAGCATCGCCGGATCGCGATGATTGATCATGCCTTCCTCAAGCGCGCAGACCTGAACCAGGCCGAACGCCGCGCCATTCAGGGTCATCTGCGCTATTCGAGAAAAGAGTGGGCCAGCTGGACTCTGATTGAGGCCGGACGCGAGCGCAATCTCGGCAAGCTGATTTCCGCTCTGTTCATTTCGCGCGCCACCCCGGCTGTCCTGCTCCGCACTCTGGCGCAGAAGCTTGGCCTGTCGAGACGGGGGGCTGGTGATGCATGATATCTGTGCCAAAACGAGGCATGCGGTGCATTTCGGGGCCGCCAGGATCGTGCAGATCGGCACCGGACTTGTCGGCCAGGCGCCGCGACGCGAGCGGTCTATTTCAGACCTCGCCCGCAGCGATTTTCAACGCCAACAATCGCCCATCACTTGGCTGGAATAGAAATGGATCAAATGCCCGATCAGCTTTCAGACCCTGCGCGCGTTCTCGTGGTGATTCCGACTTATAATGAGGAAGCGCACATCGAAGCCTGTATTCGCTCCCTTTTGGGGCAGGGTGGTCTGAATTGCGCCACGGTTGTTTGCGATGGCCAGAGCACGGACAAAACACGTGAGATCGTCATGCGCCTGCAGGACACCTATCCTGAGCTGAAATTTCTCGACAATGAAAAGCGACTGCAATCGGCCGCGATCAATCATGCAGCGGCGACATTCGCGACCCCGCAGACGCGCTACATTGTGCGTTGTGACGCCCATTCAGCCTATCCGCAGAACTTCATTGCCCGTGTGGTTCAGAAGCTGGAAGATACAGGCGCGGCTTCGGTTGTCACAGTTATGGATTCGGTCGGATCAACCTGTTTTGAAAAAGCCAATGCCTGGGCGGTTGACACGCCGCTTGGATCCGGCGGCGCGGCACACCGCGGCGGCGCGACTTCCGGCTATGTCGATCACGGTCATCATGCCGGCTTTGACATTGACTGGTTCCGCAGGATTGGCGGGTATGACGAGACGTTTACCCATAATGAGGATGCTGAATATGATCACCGCCTCGGCCGCGCTGGCGGAAAGGTGTATCTGGATGCTGAAATTCGCATCGAGTACACGCCGCGCGGCTCTCTGACCTCGTTAGCGCGGCAATACTATAATTATGGAAAAGGGCGCGCACGGACGACGTTGAAACATCGCATTCGTCCGAAAATCCGCCAAATGGTGCCGGTTCTGGCCTTATTGGGCGTGATTTCCGGGATTGTCTTATTGCCGCTGACGCTCTGGCTTGCTTTAATCCCGCTCAGCTATCTGGCCTTGCTTTCGTGCGTGTCCGTCGCCTTTGCGATTGCCAAGACAAGCCTTTGTGGACTTTGGACAGGACCCGCGCTGGCCACCATGCATCTGTCATGGGGGTGGGGATTTCTCGCCGGGCTGATGAAATTCGGCACAAGACGTGCAAGGCGCGACGTTCCTCGAGCGGCGAATGCCAAAGAAAAATAAATTGATGATACAGAACGTGGTGGTCGATTATGTCCCAGAAGATTAGCTTCGAGCTTGCTCCAGACTTCAAAGAGCACTCAGATTCGATGAGTGACAACATCTTTCGGGATGTGAAATCGATTGTCGAACTGGCTCTGCGCCGGTTCATTTTGATCAGCGTGGTGGCGCTGATGGTGTTCGGATACATCGCCCATTACACCTTCTCGCAGACGCCGCTCTACACGGCGACATCGACTGTTATCGTCGACAGCCAACGCACCAATGTGATCGACCTGGGTGACGTGTTGAGCGGAACCTCACTGTCCACCTCGGTGCTCGACACCGAAGTGCGCGTGATCGGGTCACAAGCCCTGCTCGCCAAAGTCGTCGAGAAGGAAAACCTGATCAACGAGCCGGAATTCAATCCGCTGCTGCTGCCACCGGCCAAGCCGGGCTTTTTTGAACGTGTGTTTGGCGGTGATGAGACGCCAGCCGAACCAGTGCCAGCACCGACAGAGGCAGAGCTCAAGAAGCGCGCCGTCGGACAATTGGCGGGCAAGGTTCGCGTGAACCGTGTCGGCGCAACCTATCTGATCCAAATTCGGGTCACCAGCGTTGATCCACAAATGGCAGCCCGGCTCGCGAATGCGGTCGCCGAGCAATACGGCATCGAACAGTTGGAAGTGAAACTCGAAGCGACAGCGCGCGCCACGCGTTTCCTCGCTGAGCGAGTTGAAGTCCTGGAATCTGAAGTGACGGCCAAGGAACTGATTGTCGAGAATTACCGGACTGAATCCGGCCTTCTGGCGGCGCAGGGCACGACCCTCACAGAAGCCAGCATCGCGCAATTGCAGCGCCAGAAAGTCGATCAGGAAGGCGAAGTCGCACGAATCCGTGCCCGCTATGACGGCATGCGTCGCCAGCTCAATTCCGGCGCTGGCGTTGATGCCATTGGCGAGGTTCTAAGCTCACCCGTCGTTAACAGCCTGAAGAACCAATTGTCAGATGCCCAGCGCCGTAAGGCTGAACTGTCGACATCGCTTGGGCCGGAACACCCGCGCATGATCGCGGTTGAAGGCGAGATCGTTGATTATGAACAACAGATCAATGCCGAGATGAGCCGCATTATTGATAATTTGCGTGTCGAGCTTGCGGTCGCGAATGACCAGATTGCAGCGCTCGATCGGCGTATCAACCAATCGCGGGCAACACTGGCGCGCAATAACCGCTCGCAAGTTCGTTTGAACGAACTGGAGCGTGAAGCTGAAGCCAGCCGGATGATTTTGCAGGAATTCAAGCAGCGCTTCACTCAGACGCGTGAACAGGATGAACTGGTGCAGCCAGACTCCCGCATCCTGTCACCAGCGGCGGTGCCATGGGCCCCGTCTTCGCCGCGCACCCGCCTGAACCTGATTGTTGGTCTGCTGCTTGGCGGCATGGCTGGCGCTGGTCTCGCCATCGTGCTCGAGATCTTCAATAACCAGATCCGCTCGGTCGAAGAGATCGAACGCAAGTTCGGCTTCCCGAGCCTCGGCGCAGTGCCGCTGATCAAGTCACTTAAATTCCTTGGCTTTGGCTCCAAGGTTCCGGCCGACTTCCTGGTCCAGGATCCGTTGTCAGCCTATGCTGAAAGTATGCGCTACATCCGCGCCTCGATCGCGATCTCGGCGATGGAGGAGCAGACCAAGACGGTCACGATTGCCTCGTCTCTGCCGGATGAAGGCAAGACCAGCCTGACCTTGAGCCTTGGTCGCATGTCGGCCCTGTCTGGAGACCGGACGCTGGTCATCGATGGCGACTTCCGCCGCCGCCAGCTGACCGCCTCTGCCGGCCTCGATCCGAAGACCGGACTGGTTGAATACCTGTCAGGCGAATGTGAGCTTGAGGACGCGATCTATCGCGAAGAGCATACCGGACTTGACCTGCTGGCTCTGACCCTGAACGGGCGCACGCTATATGATGTGTTCGGCACCAAGGCCTTCGACACTCTGCTTGAGCGCCTCAAGGAACAGTATGACCTGATCCTGATCGATACGGCGCCATTGCTGCTGATTGCCGAAGCTGGCGTGATTGCGAGCAAGACCGACAAGACGATCCTGATCGTCCGCTGGATGCGCTCGCGCCGCTCTTCTGTCCGCCGCGCGCTGGAAATGCTGAAGAGTATGAAAGCCGAAGTGCTGGGGATTGGCCTCAACATGGTCGACTTGACCAAGAAGCGTCACCATACCGAGCAGGCGTCAACCTCGTCCGCGTACAGAAAGTACTATACGACCGAGTCGCGCTGGCGCTGGATCAACCCACGCCGCAACCGCACGGTAACCAAGCTGCCTGCAGCCAACCTCAACGAACCGGCCGTACCGGGAGAAGACGAGGAAGCCTCGACACAGCTTCGCTCAATGCTGAACAATGGCTAAGACGATGCGCATATCCTATTTTGGGCATGACTCATCAGACGCAGCCATTCGCAAACGGGTCCACACGTTCCGCAAATGCGGCTACGACGTCCAGGGCTTCATGAATAAACGGCTCGATGGGCCGGCGCCGGAATGGGATAATGTCGAGCTCGGCGAGACCGAGAACGGCGCCTATTTCAACCGGATCTGGAGCGTGTTTCGCGGCGCTTCGCGCGCAGCCAAGCATAAACAGGTCCTGGCCGGGTCGGACCTGATTGTCGCCCGCAATCTCGACATGCTGGCGACGGCTTTCCTGACCAAGCAGCTAACGGGTCTGAAGACGCCGGTCCTTTACGAGTGCCTGGATGTTCACCGTCTGCTCTGCCGCAAAGACATTCTGGGCTGGATTGCGCGCAAGTTTGAAGGCGCCTTCCTGAAGCGCAGCCGCGGCGTGATTGTCAGCTCTCCGGCTTTTGTCAAACAGCATTTCGAGCGCTACTATGGCGGCACGTTTCGCGCTTATCTGGTCGAAAACAGATTGTCGGCCTCATTTGCCAGATCGGTGGCACGTCCAGCCGCTCAGGCGAACAAGACAGCTGGCCAGCCACTGCGGATTGGCTGGGCGGGAATCCTGCGCTGTCGACGCACGCTTGACCTGATGGTCCGTGCCGCCCGGGAATTTGGCGACGCGATCGAAATCAATGTCCATGGCAAGCCGGACAAGTGGACCATTCCACACTTCCACGAAACGATTGACCAGGTCGACAACATCATTTTTCACGGGGCCTACAAGGCGCCGGAAGGTCTGCCCGGGATCTATAATCAGCTGGACCTGATCTGGTCCGGCGACTTCATGGAGGCCGGGCTGAACTCGAAATGGCTGTTGCCCAACCGGATCTATGAAGGCGGCTATTTCGCTGTTCCGGCGATTGCACCCGCCGACTCGCAAACCGGTGTCTGGGTACGCGAGACCGAGACTGGTTTTGTCGTCCCTGAACCGATTGAAGAATCCTTGATTGACCTCTTGAGAGACTTGATCCTGCGCCGCGATGAAATCCAGTCTCGCCGCGACACGCTGCTGCGTTTGCCAGACACGGTGTTCGTCGAACCGGAAGGCTTCATGGCCGATCTGCTGGATCAGATCATTCAGCGCAATCCGCCATCCTCGGCCGCGCCAATCGCCTTTGGCCAGCCGGATCAGGCCTGAGGCAGAGGCTGAATATCATGTCTTCTCTGCTGATCAGCGTCTGTATCTGCACTTTCCGCCGCAAGTCGGTCTGCAAAACGATTGAGTCGATCGCCGCCCAGCAAGTCGGTCCCGAGATCAGCTTTGAAGTGATCGTTGTCGACAATGATATCGAACCCACCGCCCGCGATTATGTCGAAGCGACGGCAGCCAGGTTCGAGCACCTGAACCTGACCTATGTTCACGCCCCGGCGCGAAACATCTCGATTGCCCGCAATGCCTGTGTCGACACGGCCAGAGGTGAGTGGATTGCCTTTATCGATGATGATGAAGTCGCGACCGAACACTGGCTGCAGACTCATTATAACACAGCGACCCGGGACAAGCTCGACCTGGCATTTGGGCCGGTCGTGTCGATCTATCCCGATCATGCCCCTGACTGGATTCGCGAGATCGATCTCCACTCGATAAGCGTCGGCGATCGGCGTCCGATTCTGACTGGGCATACCAGCAACGCGTTTTTCAAGCGCCAGCATCCCGCCATCGCCAAACTCCGTTTCAGCGAGGATCGCGGACGCTCCGGCGGCGAGGACACGCAATTCTTCCACCAATGCCACCTTGGCGGCGCCAAGATTGACGAGGTCAAGGCGGCAATCGTGCATGAACCCGTCGCCGACAACCGCCTGTCGCTCGACTGGCTGGTGAAGAACAAGTTTCGTTCCGGCATCACTTACGGAAAGGTGGTGGTGTATGGTGGTAATCTTTTGCGCAACCTGATCAAGCTTGCCGCGTCGATCGTCAAAGTTGCTTATCTGATGGTGCTGACCGTGCTGACCCTCGGCTCGAAGGCGACCAGCCGGCGGCATTATGTGCGCGCCATGTTTCATAGCGGTGTGGTGGCCGCCTTCTTCTCGGTCAAAGAGGCTGAGTATTACGGCAATCTAAGCCAGACGGTCGCCGACTAGGGCGGCGCTCTGGGTTATTTTCCAGCGCTGTCGCCCCGATCATAGTCATAGCCGAGAGTACGCATCATTTCGCCGAACGCCGCCGGCGCGCGCGCGAATGCGTCTGCAGGCAGGCTTTCCTGCCATTTTCCGATCGAACCGGAAGTGATGGGCCGTGTCACGGCGGCATGGTGGGCATGGCGGCCGACATCGCCCAGTTTCTCTGGCACTTTGGTCAGATAGTCTGGCGCAAAGTCGAGATCGGCCCATTCGAAGATCGATCTGAAGACGGCCTCCGGATTGGTGACGAGGTCTTCATAAGCAACTTCCAGAGGCGCGCGTTTGGCCTTTTTCAAATGCCGGCGGCATGCGGCATTCGCGTCGATCCAGCGTTGGGTCGAACTTTCGAAATCGCGCATGTCCGACTTCAATTGCGACGCCACCACATCGCGGCCGTCGCGTTTCAGGAACAGGTAATAGGCGTCTGGATAGGCCTTCACGATATGGTCGAGATGCATCGTGTTCCAAGGCGTCTTGTCGCCCCAACGCCCGGCAGTGTAACCGTGCTCGCGGGTCATGAAGGCATAGAACTGATCGATCAGATGCTCGCAGGTCCGTTCGTGCTTCTCCCAGGCGCGGGCCTGTTTGGCGAAGGGGGTGAGGCTTTCAATCTCCAGATCTGCGAACAGGTTGTGGCGGTCAAAATAGGCGCAGAACAGAAATACTCGCTCGCGCCAGTTTAGCCCGCGCCATTTGCGCCAGCGCGACAGGATCTCGCCGAGAACATAGGTCTCTGGCGGAATGTAAATCTGGTCAGATGCCATCAGCACCCGGCGGGTCAGCGTGTTTCCGGATCGCGGCGCGCCGACAATAAAGAGCGGAGGAGTTTGCGTCATGATTTATGCGCCTTTCCGGTCTCGCCATCTGCGACGCCGAAACCCGACCAGTTTCTTGGCGGCGATCAGTGGGGAGACTTTGGGTTTGGGAGTTCTTGAACCGGTGCCTGTATCAGCGCTCAGCGCCGCAAACCGGTTAACAATTGTTTCGGTCGAGTAGGCGCGGATACAATGCGCACGGGCGGCCGAGGCGGCCGCGCGTTCGGCGCCGAGATTGGCTCTGATATGGTCCAGAATTGCTGGTACTTCAGCGGGCGTGCCATAGATGGCGTGCGGCCCGAATGTGGGCTTCAGCGCCGGGGACAGGACGCAGCGCACCTGCATCAGCATCGCTTCGGCGATCGTACGGCCAAACGCTTCCACCCATAGGGGCGAGTGGTGATACGAGAAGACGTCAAGACCATCGAGATAGTCGGGCACCGGAACCTGGTTGAAATCGAGGATAGACCAGGCTGATGTGTCGACGCCCTTGGCGTGCAGGAAATCGCGATCGGCGCCCATGATGCTGACCTGGGTTTGCGGACCAGCGGGCAGGCTGAGCGATATGTCGTCACCGGTCACCGGCCACTTATCAGGATGCGCGCGGCCATGGCGACCAATGGTCAGGTTCTGAGTTTGCAGCTTCGGCCGCTTGGGAGTCCAGGCACGGACATCAAAAGCGTTCGGCCAATCCTGCTGGGTCATGCGCAGCATTGGCGCATAGGCGCGGAATTGCTCACGGCAAAGTCCGGATACCGGGGCCCAGAGGAGGGACTGTCCGAATTGCTTGCGGACATTGCGCTGCACTCTGAATGGATCAAAAGCAAGAGCGCTGTCGCCCAGGAAAAGCGGCTGGTGCGCAATCAGAACGCTGCGCTTGGCGACGATGCGCATCCCGGTTCTGACCGGGGTCTCGAAGATGGATGGATGATGGAAGAACGCGACATCGCAATGCGCGGTGGTCGCTGGATCGAGATCAATTTGCGTCACGCCGGGCAAATCCCGCAGGTGGAGGACGTCTTCATTCTCGGTATCAGACACTTGGAAAAAGCCCTGCGACTCGACCAGAGCGAGGCCGATGCTGAGGCCGGCAGCAGCCATGGCGCTCACATCTGCCACCACTGCGGCAGAGGTCCCGCCGGAGAAGCGGGGATCTGTCAGGATCAGAGCGTCGAATTTCATGGTCAATCCAGGGGTATCCCGCTAAGCTAAACAAATGAAATCAGAGCAAATCATATGCCAAGACAAGCGCCGGTACATCAGTTTTTTGGCCCGCTGATGGGGCAGAAGTAAAGTTCGAGAAAACAAAGGCATAAGAAGGTCTGCCTTGGCATATTTCTTGCGGTCGCCAGGGCCTGTGCCGAACGACAACCCACTGGCTGTCGATATGGTTGATTAACTCTATTTTGGTTTAGGAATGTGGGACGATTATGGGTGAGAAGGGGGAAGCTGTGAACAATCGCGTCAGTGTCATCCTGCCGACCTATAATCGCGCCGATCTGATCTCTGAAACAATCGAAAGCCTGCTCGCGCAGACGCGCCGGGTAGATGAAATTTTGGTTGTTGATGATGGCTCCACCGATGCCACCGCCGAGCGCGTCGCTGCCTTTGGCGACAAGGTCCGCTATCACCACAAGCAGAATGGTGGGAAATCGGCGGCGCTCAATCTCGCTATGACAATGATCAAAGGAGATTGCGTCTGGATCTGCGACGATGATGACTTGATCCTGCCAGATGCCTGCGAAGCTCTGATGCAGGCCTTGGACGCCGACCCTGCGCTCGATTATTGCGCTGGTCTGCACGAGGATTTCTTCACCGATCCCAAATCCGGCGAACGCGTCCGCAAGGCGCCCGGATACTCGAAGGCGTCGCAGCAGGACGAGATCTTCTCCGATGCGCTGGACGGATGCCACCTGTTCCAGCCGGGTCTGATCGTCCGTAAGTCCTATTATGATCAGATTGGCCCGTTTGACGAAACACTGACCCGCTCTCAGGATTATCAGATGCTGTTGCGACTGACCCGCCGCGGCGCCGGGCGCGTGTTGCCGCGAACCGTATTCCTGCATCGCGAGCATCAAGGGACGCGCGGCTCAGCCGGCGAGCGGTTCTCGGTCGAAGATGCAAACGAGAAATGGATCAAGTATCACCGCCAGATCATCAAGCCGCTGCTGGCTGATCTATCTGATGAAGAGCTGCTGCCGGCAGCGGTCTGGAACGACCTTGAACGGGCTCCGATGCGGCGCCGGACAGCCCTGATCCGCAAAGGATCGGTGTTTGGCCGACACGTCTTGTGGGACGAAGCATTGGAGGCCTGGAGCCGGATTGATCCTGCCCTCGGCGATACGCTGAGTGATTATGAAATCCAGCTGATCCGGACGTCGACCAGTTATGGCCTCGGCTGCGCACCGCTTTTTGAGTCTGACCCGATCAAGCAGAAAGTGCAGGCCCTGAAGGCCGCATCACCGCTGGGACGCCAACTGGTCAGACAGCTTGGGCGGTCCATGCACTGGCGCGTCAAGACCGCGTTGCGGCAAGGCGATATCGGTGAGCTGACCCGCGTCGGAAAGTTCATCCTGGGGTCAAGATGATCCGCCTGTTTTCGGCGCAGATCGATGAAATTTCACTCTAAAGTGAACGGGTTATCCATAAATTTCGGTTAGACAGGTCGCTCTTCAAACCTGCGAATTCTGACCTGTTTCCTTATGACCCTTGTTTCCGAAAAATCTGACATAGCGGTCGACATCTGGATGTGGGATCTTGCAGATTTTCAGGCTGATGCTGACCGTCTGGAAACGACGTTGACCGCGGACGAGATTGCTCGCCGGGATCGTCAATTCTCGCGCGAAAAGGGACAGTACTGGGCGATTTCGCGCGGCAAGGTTCGTGAGCAGCTTGCCTTGATCACGGGGGTGCCTGCGCCAGCCCTGGCGTTTGAGGAAGATGAGTTCGGCAAGCTCCGAATGGCTGGGCGGCAAGATCCTGATCTGGACTTCAGCATCAGCCATGACCGCGCCTCGACGGTGCTCGCGGTTTGCAAGGGCGCAGAGGTCGGGGTCGACATTGAATCAGTCAAGACGTTGAACCGAGCGGAAATGGAGTGGCCCTTGTCGGCCGTGGAGCGTCAACATCTGTCTGATGTTGCGCCCGAAGACACGCCGCAGGCTTTCTTCCGCTATTGGACGCTGAAGGAAGCCTTCATCAAGGGATTGGGGCTTGGCGTTTCTTTCCCGCTGGATGAGTTCGACATGACACCGTTCGGGGAGGACCCCGGCTTGCTGCGTGTGGAAGGCGACCCGGACGCGGTGAAAAACTGGGTGTTTGAGGCCAGTGAAATCAGGCCGGGATTACGGTTCGCCGTGGCGGTGAAGTCGGGCGGACAGCGACCCGAATTCGCCTATCACGCGAAAACCGGAAGCTAGAAGTATCAATTGGAACGAGTTTTGCTTCAGTTTGCCTGAAAGCACTGAGTTTCCACGGGGTTTGAGAGTTAGTTTAGTACTAGGGTAGGGTGACAAACAAAATGTCTGAAGCAAAGACCGCCGCCATTTTTGTTGGCAGCACACAAGTGCTCATTGACTGCATTGAACAGTGGATGAAGGCCGGACATAAGGTGCATGCCGTTGTCAGTGATTGTGCCGATGTCGATGCATGGATCTCGTCCATCGGTATTCCGTTGCTTGCACCCACCAGCGATCTTGCCGAACAGCTGTCTGGGGCACCGTTTGATTACCTGTTTTCGATTGTCAATCATGCGATCCTGCCGGACGAGTTGATCGCATTGCCAGAGCGGCGCGCGATCAATTATCACGACTCGCTTTTGCCGGATTATGCGGGATTCAATGCTACGTCCTGGGCCATCATGGATGGGGCTGATGCACATGGCGTGACCTGGCATGCGATGACAGCGGACGTCGATGGCGGTGATATCCTGCTGCAGAAATCGTTCGAGATTTCAGGCGAAGACACTGCCTTCTCGGTCGGGGTGAAATGCGCGAATGCCTGCCGCGAAACCTTTGCCGACCTGTTGATTGCCCTGCAGGAAGAGCAGCTGACCGGCACGCCGATGCCGGCTCGGGCGCCAGGCGCTCAAAACCAGTTTCATGTCCGCTCTGACCGCCCTGGGCTTGGCCTGATTGATTTTACCCAGCCGGTCTCTGCCATCAGCCGCCTTGTGCGCGGCCTGCAGCTTGGCCGCGAAGACAATTGGATGTGCCTGCCAAAAATGCGCGTCGGCGATGCGGTCTATCTGATCGAGCAGGCCGAAGCAGCGACGCAAGCGGCCCCGACCGCGCCGGGACAGGTCCTGGCGGCGACCGCGAACAGTCTGACAGTGTCGGCCGGAGATGGCGCCGTGCGGCTTGGCGGTCTGGTCTCGCTGGATGGTACTGCGGCTGATCCTGGCAGGTTGGCGCAAGCGATTAACACAACGCTCGCTTCGCCGGGCGCGGCGGAAACGGCGCTGGCTGAATGGGATGCAAAGCTGACCAAGCATGAACGGTTCTGGATGCGCCGGGTTGCGGCGCAGACAGCGCCGGCCCTGGCGCAGGTTCGAGAGTCGGACAAGCTGGCCGCGGAAGCGTCGATGACCCTCGACCGTCAGCACACGGCCCGAGACTATCTTGCCGCGTTTGCGGTATATCTTGCGCGGGCAGGTGAAGCGACCCGGTTCGATCTTGCTCTGGCCAAGGTGTTGCCGGATCTGGGCGATCATTATTATTCGGGCCAGACCCCGATGCGGGTCGAGGTCGCGTTGGAAGCGCCCTTTGGCGCCGTGTGTGACCACTTGGATGATGTGCTGGCGCTGCAGGAAAAGCGCGGCACCTTTGCGCGCGACATGAGCGCCCGATACGAGCAGCTGCGCACCGCGGCCAATCTGCGCAAACCGTTGCCGATTGGTGTCAGCTTGAGCAGTAAAGCTGGCTTGTTGCCTGGCACTGCTGTGACCCTGCATGCAAACGATGCGGCCGGTGCGGTGACATTTAGCTATGACCGCAACGCGATCTCAGAGGCTGCGGTTCAGGCCATGACGGCGCGGATAGAAACCTTGCTGGCCGAAGCCAAGGCGCAACCTGAAACGCCGGTTTCGGGCTTGAACCTGCTGCCGGAAGCGGAAAAACGTCAACTGCTTGATCTGTCGCAAGGCCCAAGCTTGGACTATGCCAGCGATCAGTGCGTGCATCAGCAATTCGAAGCCCAGGTCGCCCGGACACCGGACGCGACCGCTGTGGTTTTCCAGAATTCGGCGCTGACTTATGCGGCGCTCGACACCCGCGCCAATCAGATTGCTCAAGCGCTGATCACCAAGGGTGTGCAGCCGGGTGACTTTGTTGCGGTCTGCGTGAAACGCTCGACCGACCTGGTGGCTGCCCTGCTTGGTGTGATGAAGGCGGGCGCCGCTTATGTCCCGATGGACCCGTCCTATCCGCGTGACCGACTCGCCATCATGCTGGAGGATTCAGGGGCAAAGGTGCTGCTCACCAGCGCATCGCTGGCGCCGAGCCTGGACCTTGGTGGTGCGGACCTGGTGACGCTGGACTCGGTTGCTGGAGACGCAGACACGCGCGCGCCGCAATCCGCCGTGACAGCCGATGACCTTGCTTATGTGATCTTCACTTCTGGTTCGACCGGGCGCCCGAAGGGCGTGAAAGTGGCGCATCGCAATGTCTCTAATTTCTTTGCCGGCATGGATGAGGTCATCGGCACCGAGCCTGGCGTCTGGCTGGCCGTGACCAGTGTCAGTTTTGACATTTCGGTGCTGGAAATCTTCTGGACCTTGTCGCGCGGTTTTGAAGTTGTGATCCAAGGCGAGATGGACGCCAGTACGCTGTCTGGTGCCGCCGCGGTTGAAGTGTCCGACACGCCGATGGATTTCGGCATGTTCTATTTCTCGTCTTCGCAAGGCGATGCGCGTCCGGGCGAGACTTACAAATTGTTGCTCGAAGGCGCCAAGTTTGCGGACACGAATGGGTTCCAGTCCGTTTGGACACCAGAACGCCACTTCCATGAATTTGGCGGCATTTTTCCGAACCCGGCCGTGACCACAGCGGCGCTTGCGACGATTACCGAGAATGTCGCTCTGCGCGCCGGCAGCGTCGTCCTGCCGATGCACAATCCAATCCGTGTGGCTGAGGATTGGTCGGTGCTCGACCAGCTGTCGAATGGCCGCATCGGACTGTCCTTTGCCTCTGGCTGGCATGCCAATGACTTTGCCCTGATGCCGGAGAATTATGAGCGTCGGCGCGAAATCATGGTCGAGAGCATCGACACTGTGTTCAAGCTCTGGGCCGGTGAAGAGGTCGAAGTCGCAAACGGCGAAGGGGAGATGATCAAGGTCTCTACCTTCCCGCGCCCGATCCAGGAGCGACCCCCGATCTGGATTGCCTCGGCCGGTAATGTCGAGACCTTCAAATCCGCCGGTCGCCTCGGGGCCAATATCCTGACCAATATGCTGGGCCAGGATCTCGATGACTTGCGGACGAAACTCGCCGCGTATCGCGAAGCGCGCGCCGAGGCCGGGTTTGAAGGCCCGGGCCAGGTCTCGCTGATGCTGCACACCTTTGTCTGTGAGGACACCGAGCAAGCCCGGGAAATCGCGCGCCAGCCGTTCTGCAATTATCTGCAAAGCTCGTTCGATTTGGTCAAAGTCGCGCCATGGATGTTCCCGGCGTTCAAGCGGCCATCGCTGGAAGGGGCGGAAGCGCAGCTGGATACGTCGCAATTTACCGATGAAGACATTGCAGCGCTGATGGATCACGCTTTTGATCGCTATTTCGAATCAGCCGGCCTGTTCGGCTCGCCTGAGCATGCGCTCGGCATGGTCGAGAAGCTGAAAGCGATCGGTGTCAACGAGATTGCCTGCCTGGTCGATTTCGGCATCGAGTCCGATACGGTGCTCGAGAACCTGCCCCACCTGGCGCGCTTGCGAGCGCTTGCAAACTCAGGTGGCGCCGGCGAACAGACTGAACAATTCATCCCTGTCAGTGAGACCTTCAAAGCGCACGAGATCACGCATCTGCAATGCACGCCGTCCATGGCCCGCATGCTGATCGATGATCCAGATGTGTTGAAGCAATTCGCATCGCTGAAACACCTGATGCTCGGCGGCGAAGCCTTGCCAAATGATCTTGCCGACACGCTGCACCAGACCCTGACCGGTGCATTCACCAACATGTATGGCCCGACCGAAACGACGATTTGGTCGACCACGTCGCCGGTCCGAAACGGCGCGCCGATCTCGATCGGGCACCCGATCGCGAACACCACAATTCGCTTACTCGATGCCAATGGCCAAATGGTCGGACTCGGCGAAGCTGGTGAGCTCTGCATTGGCGGAGACGGCGTTGTCCCAGGCTATCTGGGGCGCGACGACCTCACGGCAGAACGGTTCATTGATGATCCTTATGCCCCAGGAATGCGGCTGTACCGCACCGGTGATCTGGCTCGCTACAAGACCGCAGGAGAGATCGAGTATCTCGGCCGCATGGACCAACAAGTCAAAGTCAATGGCTATCGGATCGAACTCGGCGAGATTGAAACTCAGCTCAGCCGTCATCCGGATATCTGGCAGAGCGTGGTCGCCGCGCGCACCGACAATGGCGTGCCACAATTGGTGGCCTATTACACCTCATCGCAAACTGAGCGCGAAGATGCTGATACGGTCACACATTGGCAGAGCTTGTGGGATACCGCCTATCAGCAAACCGGCGATGATGCGGAGGCCCGCTTCAACTTCGCGGGCTGGAATGACAGCTATACCGGAGCGCCGCTTCCGGCCGGCCACATGCGCGAATGGTGCAACGCGACGCAGCGCAACATTCTCGATCTCGCGCCGGAACGCGTGCTCGAGATTGGCTGCGGTACGGGCATGATCCTCTATTCGGTCCTCGATGCGGTCGATCATTATACCGGCATCGATCTGTCAGCCAATGCGCTGACGCGGATTGCTGAGGAATTGACGCCGGCTGAGCAGGCCAAGACCGACCTTCGCAAATTGCCAGCGCATGCGATCGGGCAATTCGAGCCCGGCGGGTTCGACACAGTGGTGATCAACTCGGTGGCGCAATATTTCCCGAATGCAGATTACCTGGCAGATGTTCTGATCAGCGCCAGTGACCTGGTCTCAGATGGCGGTCAGATCTTTGTCGGCGATGTGCGCAGCCTTGAACAACTGACCGCCTTCCACACCATGGTCGAATTGAATCAGGCGCCAGCGCAGCTCGATGCTGCCGCCCTCAGCAGCCGTATCGACACCCGAACCAAGCGGGACAGCGAACTGGTGCTCGGCGAAGACTTCTTCCAGGCGCTCGTCCGCGATGTGCCGAGGCTGCAGGGCGTCACATTGAGCCTGAAACGCGGCGCTGAAGCCAATGAGATGACGGATTTCCGTTATGACGTGGTGCTACATGTCGGCGCGCAAGCTGCGGAAGTGCTGGGTTTGCCGGCGCCGCATGATGCAGGCTCGGATGCCGAGATTGTCGATCTGCTGAACACAGCGCCGCCTGTCTTGTTCCTGCAAGGCCTGCAGAATGCCCGACTTGCGCCGGTCTACCGCGTCCGCGCGGCACTTGAAGGCCCAGAGGCCATATCCGTGCAAGCTCTGCGCGATCTGCTGGCCACAGAGCGCACTGACGGGATCGATCCGGGCGCCCTGTTTGATCTGCACCCGGATTACGAGATCGCGTGGGCGCGGTTCAATCGCGACGATCCCGCTCTGTTTGATGTGGCCTTCCGGCACAAGTCGCAAAACGGTGCCCCGGTCGCCATGCCGACCGATGCGGCTGCACTGGCGCACCCCGCCGCCTATGCCAACCAACCCGCGGCCCAGTTGGATGATCAAAGCCAGCTGATCGAACAGCTGCGCGGGCATCTGAAAGCGTATCTGCCTGACTATATGATCCCATCAGCATTCGTGGCGATGGAGGCTTTCCCGCTGACGCCGAATGGCAAAATTGATCGCAAGGCGCTTCCAGCGCCGACTGCTTCGGTCGAGACTGTGTCGGCCGAATATGCGCCGCCATCGAATGAGCTGGAAACCACAATCGCTGAAACCTGGATGGAATTGCTCGGCCTCGTGCAGGTTGGCCGCGGCGATAATATCTTCGATATTGGCGCCAATTCGATCATGACAGCCCAGGCCAATCAGCGTCTGTCCAAGAAATTGGGGCGGCGGGTCTCTCTGGTCTCGATGTTCAGATATCCAACCATCGAAACACTCGCGGCACATTTGAGCGAAGACCAGGCTGGTCCGACGTCAAAACCTGCCAATGATGCGAACAGACCCAATCGTCGTGAAGAAGCCGCTGCAAAGCGCCGGGCCAAACGACAGCAACGCGTTGGATAATATGGCAGACACTGGTTCATTTCCGCTCGGGTCCACCGATATCGCCATCATTGGCATGGCCGCACGCTTTCCAGGCGCGCCAGATGTCGAGACGTTCTGGAACAATGTCCGCGACGGGGTGGAATCAATTGTCCCGCTAGAGGACGAGGCCTTGCGCGCGGCAGGCGTCAGCGAGGCTGATCTGAATGATCCTGACTATGTCAAAGTCTGTCCACTGCTGAGTGATGTCGATAAATTCGATGCCGGCTTTTTCGGCTTCAATCCTCGCGAAGCCTCGGTCATGGATCCGGCGCATCGCGTGTTCCTTGAAATCGCCTGGGCGGCGTTCGAGAATGCCGGCTACACCGCCCTGCCAGAGGGTGGCAAGGTCGGCGTCTTCGCGACCGCAGGGGCGCCGGATTATTATATCGAGAATGTCCGCACGCATCCGGAAATCATGGGGTCTATGGGCGACTTCCTGGTGCGCCATACCGGCAATGACATGAATTTCCTGGCCACGCGCGTCTCTTATGAAATGGACTTGCGCGGGCCAAGCATGAACGTCCAGACCGCCTGTTCTTCAGCGCTGGTGGCGCTGCACATGGCGGCGCAGAGCCTGCGCCAGGGCGAGTGCGACATGGCGCTGATTGGTGGCGCCACAATCCTGTTCCCACAGGGGCAGGGCTATCTGTATCGCGACGGCGAAATCCTGTCACCAGACGGCCATTGCCGGCCGTTTGATGCCAAGAGTGCCGGCACCGTGTTCGGTAGCGGCGCAGGGGCCTTGATTGTCAAACGCCTGGATGATGCCCTCGATGATGGCGACACTATCCATGCCGTCGTCAAAGGCTCTGCCATCAATAATGACGGGGCCATGAAGGTCGGCTATCTGGCGCCGGGCGTGGATGGCCAGGCCAATGTGATCAACGATGCGCTCAAAGCCGCGAATGTTCCAGGTGAGAGCATCACCTATATCGAGACCCATGGCACCGGTACCCTGGTCGGTGATCCGATCGAGGTAGAAGCCCTGAATGAGGCGTATGGTCAGCATACGGACAAAACTGGATATTGCGGAATCGGCTCGGTCAAATCGAATATTGGCCATCTCGGCGAAACGGCTGCGGCAGCCTCCCTGATCAAGGCAGTGATGGCGCTCAAGCATCGCCAGTTGCCGCCAAGCCTGGGCTTCGAAACGCCGAATCCGGCGATGAATCTCGAAGCCAGCCCCTTCTATGTGAATCATGCGCTGAAAGACTGGACCAGCGATGGTCCGCTGCGTTGCGGCGTGACGGCTTTAGGCGCGGGGGGCACCAATTGCCATGTCATTCTGGAACAAGCGCCGGAATCCCTGCCGGGCGAAGACGCGCGCAACAAGCAATTGCTGGTCCTGTCGGCGAAAACCGCCGAGGCGCTGAACCAAGCCTCGATCCGGCTGGCCGAGACTCTGGACGCTGAACCTGACCTTGATCTTGCTGATGCTGCCTTCACGCTGGCGCTCGGACGCCGTCCGATGCCGCATCGGCGCATTCTGGTTGCAGCAGATGCCAAAGAGGCCAGCGCCCGGCTGCGCGATCCAGGTCACAAGATGGTGGCCAGTCTGGAAGCCGGGCAAGACCGCGCCAAGACGGTCTTCATGTTCCCGGGTGGCGGCGCCCAATATGCGGGCATGGGCCGCGATCTCTATGACCAGGACGAGGTGTATCGCGCCGCCATTGACACCTGCTTGTCGATCATCACGCCGAAGCTCGGACGCGATCTCAAGCCGCTCATGTATCCGCCAGCGGATCAGGTCGAAACTGCGACACGGACCCTGGAACAGCCATCTCTGACGCTACCCGCCTTGTTCACCACCACTTATGCTCTGGCTGAGCTTTACGAGTCCTGGGGCCTGCGGCCGGATGCCTTTATCGGGCATTCGATGGGCGAGTATGTTGCGGCCTGCAGAGCCGGTGTGTTCTCACTTGAAGATGCGATCACGCTGGTCATGCTGCGCGGGGAATTGTTCGAATGTATTGATCAAGGCGGCATGTTGAGTGTGCCGATGTCAGAAGGCGACGTGCGTGCCCTGGCGCCGGAAACCCTGGACATTGCAGCCGTCAACGCGCCGGATCTCTGCGTTGCGTCCGGACCGCGCGATCAGATTGACGCGTTCCAGGCCAAGCTGACCCGGAAAGAGATTGAATCCACGCCGATCCGCATTGATGTGGCGGCGCATTCGCGCATGCTTGATCCGATCCTGGACCGCTTTCGCGCGGCCTGTCGCAAGATCGAGTTCAAAGCCCCGGTCATGCCGTTCGTGTCCAACCTGACCGGCAATTGGATATCTCCAAAAGAAGCGTGCGATCCAGACTATTGGGTCAATCATCTGCGTTCGACGGTTCGTTTTGCTGACGGCTTGCAGACACTGCGCTCGCTCGGCGATCCGATCCTGGTCGAGGTCGGACCTGGCCGAACGCTGTCAATGCTGGCCAAGGCTCAGGAAACCCCGTTCCGCAACGCCTTCAACACAGTGCGTCATCCGCGGGAAACTGCCAGCGATCTGGAATTCGCCCTGGCCAGTTTCGGCAAAGTCTGGGCGGCTGGCGGCGCAGTCGACTGGGACGAGTTTTACAGCACGCAATTGCGCAACCGTATTCCGCTGCCAACCTATCCATTTGCCCGGGACTCCTATTGGGTTGAACCGCGCAAGGCCGCGACCAGCACGGCAACCGGAGCTCTGGTGAAACGCCCTGAGCTCAAGGACTGGTTCGCGCAGCTCTCCTTCTGTGAAGCGCCGCTGATCCGTACGCCAGATGCGGACAAGGCTCGCAACTGGGTCATATTTGGCCACGCGGGTGATCTGCTGGCCGAGGTCCAAAACGCGCTCGGCGCCGACACTGTCCAGACTGTTCTTTCAGGCCGCGACCTGCACCGCACGAGCGATCATGCCTGGACGATGGATTTCGCCAATAGCGAACAATTCGCGCGGGTGCTCGAGGACATCGAGGATGCGCATGGGGCGCCTGATCATATTATATTCCTGACCCAGGATCCGCGTCGATCTGGGCGCAGCCACGCGGCCAAGCAGGATCGCTTGTTCCTGCAACCAACCTATCTGGTTCAGGCGCTAGCTGGGCGCTCTGAACCTATTCAGCTGTCTGTGCTGACCTCTGGTCTGACAGACCTCTGCGGCGAGACCTGTGATCCGTATCAAGCCCTGGTCATGGGACCTGTGCTCACGGCCCCGCGTGAGCTGACCCATATCCAGACTCGTTGTATCGATCTGCCGCGACGAAAACGGTTCAAGTCCTGGACACCAGATCTGCTGGACCGCTTGCAGGATGAGCTACGCAGCGAAACGCGCGATTCCGTCATCGCTTTGCGGTCGGTCGGTCGCTGGGTCCGAACCATTTCGCCGAGCCCGATCGAGGCCATTGAAGACCCGTCTGCAGACTGGCTCCGCGAACACGGTGTGTATCTGATCACGGGCGGTCTGAGCGGCATCGGCATGGAAATGGCGCAGCACATGAGCGGGTTGAAGCCGGTCAAGCTGGCCCTGATGGCGCGCAGAGGGTTGCCGCCAGAGTCGGAGTGGGACGCGATTGTTTCATCCCCCGTCGACTGCCAGGTCGCCCAGCGTATTCGGCAGGTGCGCAGCCTGCGCGATCGCGGCGCCGAGGTGCTGGTGATCTCAGGCGATGTCACAAATGCCGCAAGCCTGTCTCAGGCGATGACCCGGATCCGCGCCGAATTCGGTCCGCTAAACGGGGTCATTCACGCGGCTGGCTCCATGGATGATGCACCGCTAATGGTAAAAGATCCTGCGGCCATGCGGCGCCTGCTTGCCCCGAAAGTGGCCGGGACCCTGCACCTCGATCAAGCCATCACCGAAGACCTCGACCTGTTCGTCCTGTTCTCGTCCGTGGCGTCCTTTCTCGGCTTGCCGGGACAAGTCGACTACACGGCGGCGAATGCCTTCCTGGATGCCTTCGCGCGTGAACGAAACACGCGTGCGGCAGGCCGGACGGCCGTGATCAACTGGAATGCCTGGCGCGATGTCGGCATGGCCGAGGCGGCGCAGCGTGACCAATCCGGTGGAGCGCTCCCTTACATGCCGAGTCAAAACCCGGCCTGGGATGGTTATACGGATGTGGCTAACGGGCGGCTCTACCTTCGCGATCTGTCGCAAGACAAAGACTGGATCGTGGACGAGCACAGAGTGAAAGATGGCAATACGCTGCTCTCTGGCACGACGATGCTGGAGTTGGCTCGGGCCGCGTTTGCGGACCTCTATCCCGGTCAGCAGATCAAGCTTTCCAACTTGACTTTCCTCGCCCCGTTCGTGGTCGCCGATGGTGAAACCCGCCGGCTCAGCCTGCACGCATTGAAAGCGGGCGAAGGCCGTGCCGAGATCAGCATCCGTGACGGATCGGACCTTGATGACCAGCCTTTGGTGGTCTGTGATGCTGCAATCCTGAATACGTCGCCGCCGCCTGCGATCGATCTAGACCAGATTGGTGCCCGCTGCAGCAAAGAGACCTGGGTGTCGCCAGATGGATTCCTGGATCAGGACTTTATGTCATTCGGGCTGCGCTGGGCGAATATGCAAAGGGTTAGCTATGGCAGTGGTGAAGCGCTGGTTGAGCTGAAACTGCCAAATGCCGTCGAACCAGACCTCGACGCTGGCGGTCTGCACCCGGCGGTGCTGGATATGGCGACGGGTGGCGTTCAACGGCTGATCCCGGGCGTTGAACTCAGCCGCGAATTCTATGTCCCGCTCAGCTATGACAGCGTCGACATCTTTGGCGACATGCCGGCGCACGTGTTCAGCCATGTGCGTTGCCTGCCCGGCAGCGGCGATGGCCTGGCCTATTTCAACGTCACGCTGACGGATTCATCAGGTCAGGTATTTGCTGAAGTGAACCGATTCACGATGAAACGTCTCGCGCCTGACGAGGCTTTTGCTGCTGGATCATCGGCGCCCCGCGCGAGCAATGTCGCAGCGCCGAATGAAGCGCTGGAAGCCCTGCTGCGGCAAGGCATTCGTCCGCTGGAGGGGGTTGATGCCTTCTCTCGCATCATGTCGCAAACCGGCCTGGTTCAGACCATCGCCTCGTCGGTGGATCCGGATGTGTGGCTGCGCCAGCTGAATGAGACCGCTTGTTCTGGCAGCGATGACCAGGACAGTGATAGCAATTTCGATCGCCCGCAGCTGTCCGCCGACTATGTGGCGCCAGAGACGCCAGTCGAACAGGATCTCGCTGTGACCTGGTCGGACCTGCTGGGCGTCAAGAAAGTTGGCACCGGAGATGATTTCTTTGATCTTGGCGGCAATTCGCTGATCGGGGTTCGGCTGTTCGCGTCGATTCGCAAGAAGCACGGTGTTTCCTTGCCGCTTGCGACGCTGTTCGAAGCCCCGACCATCGCAGAGCTGGCGGCTCTGCTGGCGGCCCGCGGCGTCAGCGGCGCTTGCGAGACGAATGATAGTTCTCCGGTCGATGCCGGACCTGCACAATGGTCGCCTCTGGTGCAACTGACAAATGGCCTGCCGGGTCTGCGCGGGATTTACGCGGTGCACGGCGCACAGGGCAATGTCATGAAATTCAAGTCCCTGGCTGACCGCCTGCCGCAGACGCGCCCGATCTACGGGTTCCAGGCATTTGGATCAGATGGGGTCCAGGCGCCGCTGGAGTCGATTCCGGAAATGGCGCGGCGCTATATCGACGTGATGCGGTCGGTGCAACCCCAGGGGCCGTACACGCTGGCAGGTTATTCAGGTGGCGGGATCGTCGCTTATGAAATGGCGCAGCAGTTGAAAGACATTGGCGAGAGCGTCGATCTGCTGATCATGTTCGACACCATTCACCCACAAGCGGATGAGGTCCCGAACCGGATATTCGACCGGGTTAAGAACCTGCCGCGCCTGCACCCCAGCGTCGCGCTTGAAACGATCAAGACGACGATGCGCAAGGTGCCCGTAGTCAAGACACTGATCCCCAAGCACCAGAGTTCGCTCTATCAGGAGGCTGAACTTGTCGCCGCAAGCTGGCGGGTCTTTGATGCCTTCCGCATCGCCGCGGATGCTTACCGGCCGCAGCCTTATGACGGGCAAGTCGTTATCGTCCGCGCCGCGCGGACCAATTTGCGCTTCCTCAATCTCGGCCCATCGCTCGGCTGGGAGAAGCATCTGAGCCAGCCCTTCATCCCAATGGTTGTCGATGCCAATCACGCCACCATTTTCGATGAACCGGCGGTTGAAGACATGGCTGAGCAGGTGCGACGGCTGCTCGCTGATGTGTCAGCGAATGCGCAACGCTGAGCGGCATGAGCCAGACGTTTTGCGCCCCGCAAGAGCAAGAAGCACTGGCTCAGTGTGAGCTTCATGGCCATGAATTAATGCGAAAAAAAGTTGACGGGAGCGCCTTTCGAACGGTTTAGGTCTGCTGGAATAATTTAATGGATTCAGAATGAAACCAAGTCACTGCGTACTGGCGGCGCTGTTGTCTACCAGTCTTCTGACCGCCTGCTCTGGCGGCGGAAGTGCGAATTCAGCGCCGGCGCCGA
The DNA here is from genome assembly GCA_965212615.1 of Henriciella sp. Taxonomy (GTDB): domain Bacteria; phylum Pseudomonadota; class Alphaproteobacteria; order Caulobacterales; family Hyphomonadaceae; genus Henriciella. The sequence continues at coordinate 1,993,813 of OZ243114.1, read as the reverse complement.
TCGGGATATCGCCGCCGCCCCCGCCGCCACCACCCCCGCCGCCGCCGCCTCCACCGCCGCCGCCTCCGCCTGCGGTGACGCCGACCACTGAGTCGAACGTCACATATGGAACCGGGCTGACCAATGGCGGCTCCAAGACGCTGCTGATGGACATCTATCAAACCGGTGATTTGTGTACCGAGTTGCGGCCTCTGGTTCTGCTGGTTCATGGCGGCGGTTTTCGCCGCGGGTCAAAAACCAGTTCGGGTTGGGATGATCGCGCGCGCGATGCCGTTTCGCGCGGCTATGTTGCCGCGGCCATCAATTATCGCCTCATCCCAGACCAACCAGTCATCTCGGCCGAGTTCACGCCGGTGCTGAATGAATTGATTGCTGCGAATGTCGATCAGGATTGGGACAATAATTCGGTCGCGGTCTTTGCCGGCGGCATTACAGCGGCGATTGAAGACACCGTCACCGCGCTGCGATACCTGGAGAGCAATTCTCCCCAAGACCGCTGCATCGACATGTCCCGGATCGGGATCTGGGGCGGTTCAGCCGGAGCGATCACGGCCATGCATGTGGCCTATGGGATGGATACCCATTCGATAAATTTCCCCAAACCGGACGTGGTGATCGATTATTGGGGCATGGCCTTTCTGGATGGCATTATCGGCGCGACCGAAGCGCCGCTCTTCATCCTGCATGGCGGCGCCGATGGTCTGATTGATCCGCAGGAAGCTCGCGATCTGAAGGCAGAAGCTGATGCGATCGGCATTGGTGCATCGCTCTACATGGTGGCGGGTGCCGGGCATGGGTATTCCGGGATCTCAATTACAAGCCAATCACAGGCAGTGAATGGGGTCACCTTGCTCGAACTGACCTTGAATTTTCTCGATGCGCATCTGAAAAGCGGCGCGCCTGCGCCGGTCTATGAAGAGGTCACCATCAACTAGACGCGTATCGCGCGTTGTTAGGCGGCTGCGGGCGCGGGAGAATCTCCACGGCGACGCAGAGCGCGATAGTCTTCGAGCGTCGTCTTGAGGAAGCGCCGGAAGAAGATCAGGAGGGCGCCTGAATAGGCCAGAACACCGATTGGAACCAGGATCAGCAACTGCAAAGTGCTGCCAAGTGTTACAAGCGACGGGAAGGCCAGCTCGACCAGCAGCACAGCGGCGGCCATGATCAGTGAAGACACAAATTGCGGGCGAATGGCGGCCAGCATGGCCGACGCGGACACGTTCAATTCCTTGATCAATTCATACTGGAATGGCAGCAGCAGGACGAGATTGGCGATCAGATAGGCCATAGCCATGGCTTCCAGAGAACCAATTTGGACACCGACAGAAAAGGCAAAAATGAACCCGACCGCGCGGATAAGCGACCAGCGCAGCAAAACGCCTGACCGGCCGCGGGCTTTCCAGACTTCGTTTGCAATTGAGCCCACCGATTGCACCAATCCGACAAAGGCCAGAATCCGCAATACCGGCGCGACCGGCCCCCATTGTGATCCAAATAACAGATCGACGAACGGGACCACAACCAAAGCGAGCCCCGTCATCATCGGGAAGACGACGGCGCTCAGGATCGAAACGGTCTTGAGATAGGCACGTCCCAGCTTGTCGCGGTCGGACTGAACCGCGGACAGAGCTGGATAGAGGGCAAAATTCAGACCGCCGGACAAAGTCTTCATCGGCATTCGCATCATCAGATAGGCGCGATCGTAAAAGCCCAAAGCATCGGCCCCTAGGAAGCGCCCGATCAGGACATTGTCTGTGTTGCGGTTGAGAAATCCGACAAAAGCGGTTCCCGTCAGGCCAAGGGAAAATGGCAGCACAGCCTTGATCGGGGCCCATTCGAACATCAGCCGGATCGGCGCCCTGTGCAGCAGCATCCCCGCCACGGCTTTGACGGCGTAGAGCAGGATTTGCTGCCAGGCCAGCGCCCAGACGCCATATCCGTTCAAGGCCAGAACAATCGCCCCGATGGATGAGATCAAAATCGCCGACAGATCGACCACGGCAATGGTCTGGAATTTCAGGTTACGCTGAAGCCAGGCCATCGGCACCAGGAACACACAATGCAGCAGCAGCACGCAGGACATCAATCTGACCAGCTCCTCGACCTGCGGTTCTCCGAAGAAGACAGCGACCCAGGGCGCGATCAGATAAGCGATCAGGGTCATCAAGGTGCCGAAACCTAAATTGAGCCAGAACGCACTCGACCAGAAAGCGGCGGTTGGTTTCTCGGCCCGGACCAGAGCCGCAGAGATTCCGAGATCGTGAAACGTGGTCAGGAATCCGACCAGCGTCATCGCCATGGCAATCAAACCGAACTGCTCCGGGGTCAGAATCCGGGCGAGTATCGGAATGATGATCAGAAACTGAGCAAAATTCTTCAGCAACGTGACCGAGATATTGATGATCGCGCCGGTCGCGGTTTTTCTAGCCAGCTGGTTCATTAGCGACCCTTAATTCCCCTAGTAAATCATCGCACTCGCGATCAGTTTTGACAGCCGATCTGCGATACGCGGGATATGCAGTGTCCGTGCCAGCTATTGCCGGTTGCGTCCAGCCTGCGCGCGCCGCGCGCTTCAAAAACTGACAGTCTCGACCCTGGCGCGCTGAAACAAGGTGAATGAGCCAGGTTTTGCACGGTTCTTGCTCAGTCTCGCAGGAGAATGGAATTTTAGAGTCAGGTGTTTCAATTTTGCAGCCTTCGCGAACCCACCTCTATCGAGCTCGATTGCCTGTATCTGATGCAGCGCGGCGGAAATTGCGGGCGTTCCCGCCAGTTGCTGCGACGTCTGCCTTTCAGCCACATGAACGCGATGATTCAGCAGGTCGAATCTGGGTCGCGTTTGGCTGCGATGCGGGATTTGCGCCGCATCTAGCGGCAACCATTGCGTCCATCGTCCGAAAAACCCCGGCGCAAAAGCTGCATTTCCTGATGATGCAGGACGGGTTTGACGCCGCCCAGATCAAAACCCTTGAATCGGTTGCGCCCGCGGCCAAGTTTACCTGGATCAGCATGGCAGATTTCGAGCTGCCGGAGTATCAGGTCTGTAATCATATTTCGTCTGCCACCTTGTTCCGACTAGGGCTCGAGAAACTTGCACCTAAAGCCTGTCGGCGACTGATCTATCTTGACGCTGATCTGATCGTGATTGGTGATCTGGAGCAGCTGTGGAAGGTAGATCTGGCCGGCGCCTCGATTGGCGGTACACCTGACCCTGGTCTGAGCAAGGCCGTTCCTGTCGTGGACCACCACTGGGAGCGCTGGACCGGGGGAGTTGATGCCCCGTACATGAATGCTGGCGTGATGCTGATTGATCTTGCCCAAGTGCGCCGCGAGCGCGGGTTTTCCAGGGCGCTTGATCTCATCGCCGAGCATGGCGGCGACTTGCCTTATCAGGACCAGGACGCGATCAACTGGGTCTACTGGAACCAATGGACACCGCTCCCTCTGGAGTGGAACGTTCAGCGGTTCCAATTGCTCAAAATGTTCCAGAAATACATGCCGCCCGAGAGCCTTGCGGCGCTGAGCGATCCCAAGATCATCCATTTCACCGGACCGGAAAAGCCCTGGAACATGCAAGGCTATCATCCTTGGTGGTGGGTGTATTGGGACGCACTTGCTCGCACGCCTTACTTGTCTGCGGTGCGTGAAACCCATGCCATTTCGGCATGGCGCCTGTTTCACATCTGGCTGAGATGGATGAGGCGACGTCCGCTGAAGACTTTCTTCAAGGCCAATTTTCCTGGCGCCATATTCAAGTCCAGATAGGTGGCTGCTTGAGCTTCGGATTAGATATTGAGGGGATGAGGCATGGGCGAACCGCGCGTTAGGGCATTCGGACGGATCCTCGCCTGTGGGCCGAACCGGAAAGGACGCTGAGCCATGGCGATGCGCAGGCAATTGGCAGTTGGGTCAATCTGGACCGCTGGCGTGCGCGCCGGGGTCAGTCTGATGGGGCTGGCTAATACGATCATTCTGGCGCGTCTGCTGACACCAGGGGATTTTGGCCTCGTCGCGGTGGCCGCGGTGATCTTCACCATCATCTCGGCATTCACGGCCTTGTCCTTGTCAGAAGCGCTGGTCCAGCACCCGAATCCTCAACGCGCCCACTATGATTCTGCCTGGACGCTGAGCCTGATGCGCGGCGTGTTCGTGGCTGTGATCCTGTCAGGCATCGGTCTGTTCTTCGCAGTCTATGGTGACCCGCGTCTGGAGCTCATCATGTACGCGTTCGCCCTGACGGCATTGATCGATGCGGTTCGAAATCCGAAGCTGATTGATTTTCAGCGCCGATTATCCTTCCACCAGGAATTGCTGATCCAGCTGGCTGAGAAACTGGCGAGCCTGGTGGCTGCGGTGACCATTGCGCTCATTTATCAGAGCTTCTGGGCGATTGTTGCGGGCTGGGTGGTGTCGCGCGCGATAGCGGTGATCTTGTCCTACCTGCTGATTGCCTATTTGCCGCGTGTGTCATTGCATGAATGGCGCCGGCTGTTTTCATTCTCGGGCTGGGTCGCGCTTGGCTCTGGCATCCGCGAAGTCAATTGGCGGGCAGACCAGCTTCTGGTTGGCGGGGTTGCCGGGGAAGCGTCGCTTGGCCAGTACAATGTCGGGGGCCGCCTCGCGACCTTGCCGGTGCGGGAGTCCGTGTCGCCATTGGTGCACGTCCTGTTTCCGGCCTTCGCCAAGCTTCAGGACAGCAAGCACCGGCTGCGCGGCGCCTATTTGCGCGCCCAACGCATGATGGCATTGATCGCGTTTCCGGTCGGGGTCGGGTTTGCGCTGGTGGCGGCGCCGCTGGTCGAGTTCGCGATGGGGCCGAAATGGGCCATGGCTGGACTGGTGATCCAGGTGCTCAGCACATTGTTTGCCATTCAGGCGATTGCCACACCGTTCGCGCCGATGGCAATGGGGCTTGGACGAACCCGCCTGATCTTCCTGCGCGATGTCATCAACCTGGTGGTCCGGTTCCCGGTTCTGGTCATTGGCTTCTTCGCCGGCGGTTTGGTCGGCTTGTTGATTGCGCGGGCGATCACGACGGTCTTTATCGTGTGGCAGGACCTGTTCCTGGCCAAGCGCCTGACCGGGGCGGCTCTGACAATGCAGATTGTTTCCAGCTGGCGGGCAATGGTCTCGGTCCTGGTCATGGCGGCCATCGTCATCGGTCTGCAACTCGCCGGCATTGATGACCCGACGGTTCCGCATCTCGCTCTCCTGATGATCGCTGGCGGTTTGACCTATATCGCTGCGACCATCGGCTTGTGGACCATGTGCGGCAGACCAGCCGGCCCGGAAGCTGAAATCCTCGATATGGTTCAGTCACTCCGGGTGCCGTTTCGCAGGGCAACGGCGCCAGCTCAGGACTCGTCTGGCCACCATCCGTAAAGTTTGGATTGCAGCGCCGCACGCTCAAATGTTGCAGCCGCACTGCTACCTGGGCGAATCGCGAGCAAGCGTTTCTTGATCTCATATTTCAACCGCGGCAATGATAGCGGCGCATCCGGGTCGACGCGCCGGGCGAAGGCGGCGCAGGCGGCGCGTTGGTCGGCGCTGTAACGTCTCTGACTGGCGAGCCAGTACGCCTCTTTCGCCAGTTTTCGTTGCAGCGCAGTCAGCCAATCAGTGACCTCTGGCAGGTCGGCGCACCAGGTCTTGGCAACGAAGGCGCAGGTCTCGAGGCATTCTTCGCGATCCGAGATTGCCCGCATGAGTTTGGGGGCGCTCATCGAAGCATCGTGAATGCGATAACAGGCCTGCACGTTGCGGATCACACCGATCGGTCCGCGTGTCGCGAATCGCATCCACATTTCCATATCCGAAGTGTGCGGAAATTGCGCAAAGTACCCGCCCAATTGCTGCTGAACGCGTGTACGCAAGACCGCCGTCGGCGATGGCACCGGATTATGATGGGTGAAATTGCGCCGGATGAAATCGCGGCCAGGGATCAGCTTGAACTCTGTTTCGGCCCTGTCGTCTGGCGCGCTTGAGGCGTCGAAATCATCACCGATCAGCAGCGACCGGCCATAGACCATGTGCACATCGGCATGCGCCTCCATGATCGCCGTCGCGCGTGCAAGACTGTTCGGTGTCAGCAGATCATCAGCCGACAACAGCAGGACATAATCAGCCTCGGCCCAATCCATCAGTCCGCGATTGGCGGTGCCGATGAGGCCCAGGTTCTGGGCATTCCTCAGATAAGTCACGCGCGGGTCTGAGGCGGCCAGGTTTTGTCCGACCTCTTGGGTCTGGTCGGGCGAAGCATCATCGATAATGAGGACCCGAACCTCGACCCCGCGCTGAGACAGAATGCTGGCCACGCAGTCTTCCAGGAAGTGCGCGTAATTATAACAGGGGACGACAATATCGACGCTGGCCATTAGCCGGCCTGTTCCGCCAGAGCGGTTTTCAGCGCGGCGGCTACGGTTCGCACATCTGCGTCATTCATCTGGACATAAAGCGGCAGGATGATGCGCCGGTCCTGTTCTGTTTCCGAATGCGGCAAGGGCGCCGGCAGCTCGATGAGCTTATACGTTTCTTCGCGATGCGCGCACATGATCCCGCGTCGGCTGGCCACGCCCTGGTCGAGCAGGCTTTGCATCACAGCTCTCTGGTCGCAGGTCGCCGGCAATCGGACGCTGAAGCTTTGCCAGTTTGACCGGGCCCAGTCCGGTTCGTCAGGCATGTCGATGCCCGGCGCGTCGGCCAGCTCGGCGCGGTACAGATCGGCCAGCTCGCGCCGCCGCTGGACCACGCCGGGCAGGCGCTTGAGCTGCTGGCGGCCAATTGCGGCCTGGATATCCGTCATGCGGTAATTGTAGCCGAGCTCCGGATGGCTCTCGAACACGACCCGACTGGCTTTATGTCGCACGGTATCAGGTACGCTCATACCGTGTTGGCGCAGGCGTTTGAACCGCTCGGCCCAGTCGGCATGCGGCGTCGTGATCATACCGCCATCGCCGGTCGACAGGATCTTGCGGGGATGGAAGGAGAACACCGCAGCATCGCCGCGCACGCGGCCGACTTTCTCGAAGGCGCCGTCCCAGAGGATTTCAGACCCTGCTGCACAGGCCGCGTCTTCGATTACGCGCAGATCATGCGCCCGGGCGATGCTGACAATAGTGGCAAGATCGGCCGGCATCCCCATCTGGTGCACCAGCAAGATGGCCTTGGTCCGCGATGTGATCGCCGCTTCGATCAGGCTGGGATCCATGTTGCAGGTGTGCGGATCAATATCGATGAAGACCGGCTCGGCATTGCAATAGCGCACCGCATTGGCAGTCGCGATATAAGAGTGGCTGACCGTGATTACTTCATCGCCATCGCTAACCCCGGCGGCGAGCAAGGCAAGGTGCAATCCAGTCGTGCAATTGGAAACCGCAACGGCGTGTTCGGCGCCCATATAGGCCGCAAACTCGGTTTCAAAGGCGGCGACTTCCGGGCCTTGTGTCACCCATCCAGACAGGATCACGCGGGACGCCGCGGCGGCCTCTTCTTCTCCCATAAGCGGCTTGATGATCGGGATCATTCGATCTGATCCTTGTTCGCCCGCCACCAATCGACCAGGCGGCGCAGGCCTTGTTCGAGATCGACCTCGGCTTCAAAGCCGAGCAGGTCGCGCGCCTTGGTGGTGTCCGCCAGGCGCCGCGGCACGGCATTCACTTTCCGCTCCGGGCCGTATTCCGGGGTCATGGACGGCGCCGCGCCCATCACGCTCATCAGCGTCGAGGCCAATTCATTCAAATTGGTTTCAACCCCCGAGGCGACATTGAACACTTCGTCAGTGACGTCCGATTTCAGCGCCAGAACATTGGCGCGGGCGAGCTCTTCAATATAGATAAAATCCATTGAGGTGAGGCCATCGCCGAGAATGAGGGGCGGCACGCCGTCCTCGATCCGCTGCATCCAGCGCACCAGGACTTCGGTATATTTGCCGTGAATATCCATGCGCGGGCCATAGACATTGAAGTAGCGCATCGCGACATAATCCAGTCCGTACATGGCGTGGAACGAGCGAAACAGGCCTTCAAGCATGACCTTTGAGGCACCATACCAGGTGTCATTATTATAAGGGTGGTGGGCTTCGCTCGTCGGGAACGTATCTGCCATGCCATAGATCGAGGCCGAAGAGGCCGCGAGCACGCGTTGCACTTTGGCTTTATGCGCGGCGTCGATGACATTGTAAGTGCCATCATTCATCACCTCCATCGCCTCACGCGGATCGGCGGCGCAGGCGGTGATGCGGATGGCGGCCATATGGATGACGGCATCCATGCCTTCGGTCACGGATTCGATCGCGGCGCGGTCGCGAATGTCGCCTTTGACCAGGCGTACACGCGGGTCTTTCAGGATCTGTTCGACATTGCGCATCGAGCCGCGGACCAGATTGTCGAAGATGACAATTTCGTCCGGGTTTTCATGCGCCAGGATCTGATCGATCGTGGTTGAACCGATCAGACCACATCCGCCGGTGACCAGGATTTTTGCGCCCTCAAGATTCATGTTGGTCGACTTTCAGTCTGGTCTGCTCAACCCGGGGGCTAGGCAAGGATTTCGGTTTCGGCCTGCAAGCGGATCACGGCATTGGCGACGATGTCCTGCTGGTCTGTCGTGATCTCGGCAAACATTGGCAAGGACAGCACTTCGGCTGCCGCCTTTTCAGCATGCGGGAACTGGCCTTCGCGATAGCCGAGAAACTCGAACGCTTTCAGGCGATGCAGCGGGAATGGATAATGGATGCCAGTGGCAACGCCTGCAGCCTTCAGTTGCTCAACCCAGCGCTGCCGGTCGGGCGAGCGAATGGCATAGACGTGATAGACATGCCGCCGGTCTGCGAGCTCGGTCGGGACCTGGACTCCGGATCCGGCGAACAGCGCATTGTAACGTGCAGCGGCGGCGCGGCGGGCTTCTGTCCATTGCTCGAGATAGGCCATCTTCACATTCAGGACGGCCCCCTGCAGGCCTTCCATCCGCATATTATAGCCGATGATGTCGTGATGGTATTTCTGGTCTGCGCCCCAATCGCGCAGCATGCGCAACTTGCGGTTCCAGGCTTCATTGTTGGTGACCGTGATCCCGGCTTCACCAGCCGCGCCGAGATTTTTTCCGGGATAGAATGAGAAGCCAGCCAGGTCGCCAATCGATCCGGCGCGGCGTCCGCGATACGTAGCGCCATGCGACTGCGCGGCGTCTTCGATCACGATCAGGCCGTGCTTTTTGGCAATTGCCATGATCGGGTCCATGTCAGCCATCTGGCCATAAAGGTGCACAGGCAGGATCGCTTTGGTGCGCGGCGTGACCGCAGCTTCAAGCGCGTCGGGGTCCATGGTGAAGGTGACCGGGTCAATGTCGCAGAACACGACCTTGGCACCGGTATAATGGATCGCAGAAGCGGACGCGATAAAAGTGTGCGGTACGGTGATAACCTCGTCGCCTGCACCGATGCCGGCGGCCAGCAGAGCCAGGAAGAGCGCATTCGTGCCGCTATTCACGCCGATCCCGAATTCGGCATCGCAGAACGCTGCGAAGCGCTGTTCGAATGAGGCCACTTCAGGTCCGAGGACAAAGGCGCAGTCTTCCAGCGTCTTCATCACCGCCGCATCGATTTCGGGCTTGATCGTCTTGTACTGAGCTTTCAGGTCAAGGAATGGAACCATGTCAGGCCGCCTCATAGACTGGCAGCTGCACGGTTGCGCCGCGAGCCCGCATTGACTGTGTCGCGGCCTCGATCGCCTCGACCATGCGCAAGCCGAAACGCCCGTCCGAGATCGAGCGCTTGCCGGTCAGGATACAGTCGCGGAAATGCTCGGTGGCGGTGCGCAGGGCTTCGACATTGGCAACCTTGGGCGCCCACATGTCGCCGACCCGATAGCCGACGCGCATCTCGTGGATCTGTTGTGCATCATCGGTGAACGAGACGCCCTTGTCGTAAATCTTGAGCGTCTCTGACGGTTCAAGTTCATCAAAGGTGATCATCTTTTCCGTGCCGCCAATCAGGATTTTGCGAACTTTGACCGGGGCCAGCCAGGACACGTTCACGTGTGCGATAAAGCCGGTTTCATAGAACAGGGTGATAAAGGCGAGGTTTTCCGGCGTGCCCGGATAATGATTGACGCCAGAAGCCGAAACGGCGGTTGGCTGCATGTCGAAGACATAATCCAGAATCGAAAAATCATGCACGGCGAGATCCGAGATCACATTCACGTCGCGCTGGAACAGGCCGAGATTGATGCGTGTGCTGTCATAATAAAGCGAGTCGCCGAGGGCGCCGGCCTGAACCAGTTCCCGCATCTTCTGGACCGGCCCGGTATAAACATAGGTGTGATCAACATGCAGGATCAGGCCGCGGGCGCGGGCTTCGGCAACCAGGGCCCGGGCCTGCTCTGCGGTTTCCGCCATCGGCTTTTCCAGCCAGACATGCTTGCCGGCTTTCAGGGCTGCCATGGCGAGATCAAAATGGGTTGAGACCGGGGTGGCGATGGCGACGGCCTGAATCTCCGGATTGTTGATCACCGCCATTGCATGAGTGGTGGTCTGTATGGTCGGATAACGCTTTTCGACTTTTGCGAGCGCGGCTTCATCCAGATCCGCGACCGAATGCATGCAGGCGCCGTCCAACTCGGCGAAATTGCGCACCAGGTTCGGGCCCCAATAGCCATAGCCGATGACGGCAATGTTCAGTTTCTCGTCGCTGAGTGTCATGTTTGTGTATCCCGCATGTCGCCGCGCACCGTGGCGGGGACACCAGCCATGATGGCAAAGTCTGGTACATTTTTCGTTACGACGGCGCCGGCCGCGATCAGCGCGCCTTCGCCAATGGTCACGCCGCACAGAATGGTCGCGTTCGAGCCGATCGAGGCGCGGGGTTTTACGTGTGTCTTTTCAAGCGTCCAGTCCGCCTCGGTTTGCGGGCTGCCATCCGGATTGGTGGCGCGCGGGAACCGGTCATTGGTGAACATAACGCCATGACCGACAAATACCTCGTCCTCGATCTCGACGCCTTCGCAGATGAAACTGTGAGACGAGATCTTGCAGCGCTGGCCAATGCGCGCATTTTTCTGGATCTCGACAAAAGTGCCAATCATCGTGCCGTCTCCGACTGTGCACCCATACAGGTTCACAAGTTCGGGATGCGGGATTTTTACGGCGCCTTTCAGCGTCACATTCTGCGAAATCGGCATCTTCGTTCCCGTTCAAGACTGGTCGTATCGGACAAGATGCAACTCTTTTGCCAGATTCACCGGATTCGCCCCACTTTTTCGAGGCGGCACAAACGCTGTCAGATTGCTGGCCGGAATTCACTTGCTTGTCGCAGGGAAGGGGACTTGAAAGTAAGGATGACAAGTTTCGGGAGGTGACAGATCGCCGTGTTGAAATTCAAGCAAATGGCGCTTGTGGGCGCGCTCACCTTCAGCCTCGGTGCCTGCCAGTCGGTGACGTCTTCAGAGGCTCGCGACGTCGCAGATATCCACGCCAATGCCATCATACTCGACGCCCATGCCGATATTCAGATCGACTCGACCTCGCCGCTTTATCTGGGCGCGGACGGGCGGTCAAAAGTGGCGCCTGAAAAACTGATCACGGGCGGGTTTGACGCGGTGGTGTTGTCGGTTGCCGCAAGTCCGCAAGCGCGCACCCCGGACGGTGATGCCCTGGCGCGCGCCGAAGCCATGGCGAAACTCGAGGCCGCGTTGGCGCTGCCTGCGTCGATGCCGGCAACTTACGCCCTCGCCACATCTGGCGATGAGGTGCGCGCCAATGTCGAAGCCGGGCGGATCTCCATCCTGCTTGGGTTTCAAAACGCCCAGTCGCTTGCAGGCGAGGTCGACCGCATTGACGAATTGTTCGAGGCGGGGGTCCGCATTTTCGGACTGACCCATCTCGGGCATAATGATTTTGCTGATTCCTCGCGTCCGAAATTCGATGGCGCCACCGGCACTTATGAAGCGACTGAAGAACATGGCGGATTGTCGGCGCTCGGCGTGGCAGCGGTGCAGCGCATTGATGCTTTGGGCGGGCTGATCGATGTGTCCCAGATGTCGAAAGCGGCGACTTTGCAGGCGATCGATCTCGCCACCTTGCCCGTGATCGCGAGCCACTCGAATGTGAAGGCCTTGTCAGATGTCACCCGCAATCTGTCTGACCAGGAAATTGACCGCATCGGCGAAACCGGTGGGGTGATCCATATTGCAGCGTTCAGCGCCTATCTGGTTGACCTGTCAGACCCAGCGCTGAAATCGCAGATTCGCGACGTGCGCCTCGCCGCTGGCCTGCCAGAGACCTATTCCTATCCGTATGAACTGTATTGGGAATTGCATGACGAGGTCGAGAAGATCCGCTTCCTGACCAATATGCGCGCGCTGGTCGGACGTGAGACAGTGAGCCGGATGGTGGATCATATCGACTATGTCACTGATCGCATCGGTGTCGATCATGTCGGCATTGGCACCGACTTCAATCATGGCGGCGGGGTGGTCGGATTCGAGGAGGCCGATTCGGCGCAGGCCGTGACGGCTGAGCTGGTCCGGCGCGGCTATAGCGATGAAGAGATCAACAAGATCTGGGGCGGCAATTTCCTGCGTGTGCTGGACGCCGCGTCCGCTCGTTGACATGGACAGCTGGGCAGAGAGACGCCAACATGCGCCAAGACTGTTCGGAGACAAGCCATGAAACTGACCCCGCTAAGACTTGTCCTGGCTGTGCTCCTGGCCCTGATCGCGATCAGCATTCTCGGTGGCACCGCGGTCTGGCGGGCCGTCGGCATTGGGGACGATCTTTCAATCGATGGACGCGCCGACCCTGTGCGCGAGGCCCCGAGGGATCTCGGCCAGGGCTGGCCTTCCTATGGCGGCGATGAAGGCGGCAATCGCTATTCTGCCGCGGACCAGATCAATCGCGACAATGTCGGCGCGCTGGAACCGGCCTGGATGCATCAGACCGGGACGTTCGAAGGCCGCGAAGCCGCGCGTCACCGCGCGTCGTTCCAGACCACGCCGATCCTGGTCGATGACGCGCTGATCCTGTGCACGCAGTTCAATGAAGTGATCGCGCTTGATCCCGGCACCGGAAGCTTGAAGTGGGAATACGATCCGCAGGTGCGAATCGATGGCCGGCCCGGAAATGAGTTTTCCTGTCGTGGCGTGGCCCATTTTGCGCGTGCGCCAGCCTCTGACGGCGCCTGCGGATCGCGGGTTTTCATGGGCACTGTGGAAGCCGAATTGATCGCAGTCGACACCGAAACCGGGGCCGCGTGCAGCGAGTTTGGCGGCGATGGCCGGGTCCGGATCGAGCCGAGCCTGGCGCTGCGTTGGCCCGGTGAGTTTCAGATCACCTCGGCGCCGGTCGTGTTTGAAGATGTGGTCATTACCGGGACCTCGATCAGTGATAATCTGCGCACCGATGCGCCGCTCGGCACCGTGCACGCATTTGATGCGGTCACTGGCGAGCAGATCTGGAAATATAATCCCATCCCCTGGAATGCGGATGGCGACACACGCATCGGACATGCCAATGTCTGGTCGAGCATGTCTGTGGATTCAGAGCGCGGTCTGGTCTTCCTGCCGACCTCGACCGCCAGCCCTGATTATTATGGCGGCGAACGACCCGGCAATAATGAGAACGCCAATTCGGTCGTTGCCCTTGATGCGCGCACGGGTGAGGTGGTCTGGGCCTATCAGATCGTCCATCATGATGTCTGGGATTATGACCTGCCAGCCCAGCCTGGCCTGTATCAGATCTGGCTTGACGGTGAGACCCGCGATGTCGTCGTCCAGGTCACCAAGATGGGGCTGGTTTTCGTGCTCGATCGCGATACCGGCGAGCCCGTCATTCCGGTTGAAGAGCGCCGCGTGCCGCAGGATGGCGTTGATGGCGAGCATTTGTCGCCAACCCAGCCTTTCCCGGCCCGGCCTGACGCGATTGTCCCGGACCGGCTTGATCCCGGCAAGGCCTTTGGCATCACCCTGTGGGACAAGATGGCCTGTGGCAGCCAGCTCAGACAATTGCGTCAGGACGGGCTCTACACACCGCCCACTGTTGACGGCACGCTGGCTTATCCGTTCACAGGCGGCGGCGCGAATTGGGGCAGCGCCGCCTTTGATCCGTCGCGCAATCTGGTCGTCATCAACATGAGCAATGTTGCCCAGTCCGTACATCTGCATCCGAGCACCGAGACCCGCGAGACCACCGAAATCGACCATCAGGCCGAGTTCGCACCAATGGAGGGCGCGCCGTATGCGATGAGCCGCCAGCCGATCCTGTCGCCGCTCGGCCTGCCTTGCTCGACGCCGCCCTGGGGCGTGATTGCAGGCGTGGATGTCGCCCGCGGTGAGATTGTCTGGCGCCGTCCATTCGGCACCACGCGTGATCTGGCTCCAGGCGGGCTTGCGCTGAAGCTCGGTACCCCGAACTTTGGCGGCCCGGTCATCACCAAAGGTGGCTTGATATTCATCGGCGCGGCGATGGATGATTATCTGCGCGCCCTCGACGTCGAGACCGGCAAGGAGCTGTGGAAAGGTCGCCTGCCCGCGGGCGGACAGGCGACCCCGATGACCTATGTCTGGGATGGCAGGCAATATGTCGTCATCGCCGCCGGCGGACATGGCAAGTCCGGGACCCGGATCGGCGATCATGTGGTCGCCTTCGCGCTGCCTGAATAGAGCCATGCCGCCGCAAGCCTTGCTGCACCTGGAAACCCTGATGGCCGCCGCCGCCGAGCTTGGCCTGTCCTGGGCCGGCCAGCGAGAGGCCCTGATCCTGGACGAAAAGTCGGCCGGGCAATTCGCTTCGAATGCGGATATCGAGATCGAGCAGCTGCTTCGTGATGGATTGGCGGCGCATTTCCCTGACCAGGCCATCATCGGCGAAGAAATGGGCGGGGCGCTCAGCGGCGATGCCAGCGGCTGGGCGATTGATCCGATTGATGGCACCTCTAATTTTGTGCTCGGCCTGCCGATCTGGGGCATCTCGGTCGGTTTCTGGGCGCGCGGACGGGCCGAGCTGGGCGCGATTGCCTTGCCGGCGCTGGGGCTTACGGTCTCAGCGGCGCAAGGGGCCGGTGTTCGGTTGAATGGCCTGGCGGCCAGCGATCTGCGCCCCATAAGTCCGGTCAAGATCATGGCGATTGGCGAAAATGATTTCGAAACTGGTGCACAGACCGATGCCCGCGCCCAGAGCTATCGTGACCGTGCTTTTTCCGTCGTGCGCTATCGCTGCGCCGTCTTCGCCCTCGCCATGTCAGGTCTTGGGCGTCTAAGCGGCTATGACGAGCATGGCTGCGGTCTGTGGGACATTGCGGCGGCTGACATAATCTGCCGTGAAGCCGGCATGGCCGTCGAGACCCGCCAGATCAATGCAGCACGCTGGGCAATCTCGGCGCGCTGGCAGGACTAGGCCTCTGACCCCACAAGCGGGCCCGCATTGATGCGACGCGCGGAGCGGGCGCGTCCATGCCGCTCTCGACCCAGGCCGAGCCTGCCCGTGCTGGGTCCCACGGATCAGACCGTGGGGGATGCATGCAAGGGGGCGCAGAGCCGAGTGCGAAAGACCGGGGCGCCTAGCGTCCCAGCTCCTTCATGGCGCCGTCGAGGCCTTCCAGGGTCATCTCGAACATCCGGTCCGGGCCGATCAGTTCGCGGATCAGCTGGATTGATCCAGTATAGTCCCAGGCCCCGGACTTGACCGGATTGAGCCAGGCCAGGTTTGGATATTGTTCAACAAAGCGCTGGATCCAGAGCCCGCCCGGCTCCTCATTCCAGTGCTCCACCGAGCCGCCTGCATAGGTGATCTCGTACGGGCTCATCGTGGCGTCACCGACCACGATTACCTTATACTCGCTGGGATATTTGTGCAGCACATCCCAGGTCGGGATGACATCCGCGCGACGGCGGCGATTGTCTTTCCACAGGCCCTCATATGGGCAGTTGTGGAAATAGTAATATTCGAGATTCTTGATCTCGGACCGGGCTGCCGAGAACAGTTCTTCCATCACCTTCACATGCGGGTCCATCGAACCGCCAACATCCATGAGCAAGAGCACGGATACTGAATTGCGGCGTTCAGGCCGCATTTCGATGTCGAGATAACCCTGCCGGGCCGTGTTCCGGATCGTGGCATCCAGGTCCAGCTCGTCGGGACTGCCGGTGCGGGCCCATTTGCGAAGTCGTTTCAGCGCGACCTTGATATTGCGGGTGCCGAGCTCGACGCTGTCATCGTAATTCTTGAACTCGCGCTTGTCCCAGACCTTGGTGGCGCGGCGATGGCGCGACTTGTCCTGGCCGATGCGGATACCTTCCGGATTATAGCCGTTGGCGCCGAATGGAGAGGTTCCGCCAGTGCCGATCCACTTATTGCCGCCTTCATGGCGCTTCTTCTGTTCCTCAAGGCGCTTCTTCAGCGTCTCCATCAGCTTCTCGAAGCCGCCCATGGCTTCGATCTCGGCCATCTCTTCCGGGGTCAGGAATTTCTCGGTCATCTTGCGCAGCCATTCTTCCGGCAGGTCCTGCGCCTCGATCGCATCGCCGAGACTGTCCAGGCCCTTGAAGACGTGGCCGAAGACTTTATCGAACTTGTCGATATTGCGCTCATCCTTCACCAGAGCGGCGCGGGCGAGATAATAGAAATCCTCGACATCGCGGTCGATGACACCCTTGTCCATGGCTTCCATCAGCGACAGATATTCCTTCAGCGTGACCGGAACTTTGGCGGCACGAAGCTCGTTGAAGAAGTTGAGGAACATGGGGCTCTCCTGACGTTCACGTTAAAGGTAACGTGCGCGGGGTCATTTTCCAAGGGTGCCGTGGCGGGAGCTGTGCAGTTGTGCCAGCCTGAATTCAGGTGGTTTTCAGCATTGGCCCGCGTTCGACATCCGGCCGCCCGGCGACAGGGGGCCGGGCGCGGCCAACCATATTGCGTTCGCTGACTGCTTCGCCGCATTCAGGGCAGGTCAGGATGGGCTGAATGTCGTGCCCGCAGCTTTTGTGCCTGCGAATGACCGGCAGGCCAGCCGCATCAGCATAATATTTGTCGCCCCAGTTCAGGATGGTTGTGATGACAGGGAACAGGTCGCGGCCCTTGGCCGTGAGCCGATATTCGAACCGGGCTGGATTGTCCTGATATTGTCGGCGCTCCAGAACATCGTGCCGCTCGAGCAATTGCAGCCGCGCCGCCAGCGTCGTGCGCGATAATTTCAAGCGCTTCTGAAAGTCCTCGAACCGGCGCACGCCGAGAAACACATCGCTGAGAATGAGCAATGTCCAGCGATCGCCGAGCACCGCACTCGACCGCGCCACGGAACACTGCATCTGGCCAATATCATCCCATTTCATCTGCGCACCTGCTCAAATTTGCTCGCGTTTGAGATCAGGTTTAAATCATTTTCTCGACACCGTCCAGTTTTTGGACTAACTTGGCCGGCAAATGGAGGATATCGATGCCCGCACCCGTTCCGTTTGATGCTGAAGAAGTCGCTGCTGCCAAGAGCGTGAAGCGCGCCGCCAAGCCCGGCGTCGAGACCAAGAAGACGATCTGTCAGACCTGCGATATCGCCTGCAGCACCGTGTCTGAGGTCAAAGGCGGCCGCGTCGTCAAAGTCCGCTCCTCCGATAACCCGATCTTCCGCGATCATATCTGCATGAAAGGTATCATTGCGCCGAAAGGCTATGCCAATCCCAATCGCATCACACGGCCGCTCAAACGCGTTGGCGAGCGCGGGTCCGGCCAGTGGGAAGAGGTCAGCTGGGACGCGGCCATGTCAGACATTGGCGCGCGCCTGAAAGCGATCATTGCCGAGCACGGGCCGGAAGCCTGGGCGGTCTCGACCAGTCAGTGGAATACCGGCACTGATCATGGCCTGGGGCGGCGGATCATGAACCATATTGGCTCGCCGAACTGGATCAGCGGCGTGGCGCTGTGCGCTGGCAATACAGCAGCAGTCAACCGCTTCACCTATGGCTGGTTCCCAATGGCTGATTTTGGCAGTGCCAATTGCATTGTCCTGATGGGCCACAATCCACGCCGGCACAGCTGGACGCCGATCTATAGCGCAGTGCGCAAGGCCCAGGCGCGCGGCGCGAAACTGATTGTCATGGACCCGCGCGAGAGTTCCAGCGCCGAACGGGCCGATATCTGGCTGCCGCTGAAGGCGGGCAGTGATGCAGCGATGATGCTCGGATGGCTGAAGGTGATTTTCGACGAGAAATTGTATGACAAGGCCTTCGTCGAAAACTGGACGATCGGGTTTGATGAATTGCGCACGCGTGTAGATGAATTCCCGCTCGATCGCGTCGCCAAACTGACCGGATGCGAGCCTGAGATGATTGCCGAGGCGGCGCGTGTCTATGCGACCTCTGGCGCTTCGGTCATTCCATGGACCCCGATCACGGACATGCAGCGCAATTCAACCTCAGGCATTCGCCTGCAGTCCATCCTGCGTGCCGTCTGCGGCTTCATAGATGTTCCGGGCGGAGAATTGCTGCAGGGATTCAATCCGGATGTGATTCCGGAATCAGAGATCGAGATGCATCATGTCCTCAGCCAGGAACAGAAGCTCAAGCAGCTTGGCAATCAGGACCACCCGGCATTCACCTATCGCGGGCAAGCCGCCTTCCGCGAGCCGATGAAACGGGTCTGGGGCTATGAATATCCAAACCAGGTCACTGGCTGTTACATGGCCAATCCGTCGGCGACTTTCCGCGCCATGGCCGGGCACGGGCCATATCCCGTCAAGGCCTTCTTCTTCCTCGGCAACAATCCGATGATGTCCTATGCCAACATGCCGATGATCATTGATGGCATGATGAATCAGGACCTGATCGTCGCGCATGAGCATTTCATGACCCCGTCAGCGCAATTGGCCGACTATATTCTGCCAGGTGACAGCTGGCTCGAGCGTCCCTGGTTGGCTGATGGGTTCGGGTGGGTGTCGACATATCGGACATCGGAACAGGCGATGGAGCCGCCCGGCGAGGCCAAGAGCACGTTCGAGTTCTGGAAACGCATTGCTGGCGCGCTGGAGCGACCAGAGATCGTGCCATGGGACACGCTTGAGGCCTTTTACGATTATCGCCTGAAGAAAACCGGCAAGACATTCAAGCAGCTCTCCACCGAGACCGATGTCTATTTCGCCAAACCGCGGTTTCGCAAATATGAGACCGACGGTTTCGCCACGCCGAGCGGCAAGGTCGAGCTCAAATCCTCGGTGCTCGAAGATCTCGGCTTCGATCCGCTGCCTTATTTCCGCGAGGATCCGCCAGAGGATCCGGCCTATCCGCTCAAGCTGTTTACAGGCGTGCGGGAGGACGGGTTTTTCCAGACCGGGCATCGTCACATCTCGGAAATGCGCGCGCGCCATCCCGAGCCAGTTGCCTTTGTCAGCCCGGGTACGGCCAAGAGCTTTAATGTCGAAGAGGATGAATGGGTCCAGGTCGAGAACGAGCTTGGCAGCATCTCGATCATGATCTCGATCCGGGACAGCATGCCTGATGGCCTGGTCCGGGTACCGCATGGCTGGTGGAAGCCGGAAATGGAGCCGGGCATTGAAGGGCTTTCCGGTGCGCGCAAATATGCTGACGCCCAGCTCTGCCGGGATGATGAAGACTATCTCGACCGCGAGCAAGGCATTCCGCATTTGAAGGGCGTGCCATGCCGGATCACCAAGACCGGATCCGGGGCAAGCACGCACGCGGTGGAAGACGTGGTGGAGATGGCGAAATGAGCCTGACCGAGAAAGAGAAGAAAAAGCAACAACGGGCCGTCGCCATCAAGATGTGGATGGCGAAACGGTCGTCTCGCAACAAATCCTTTCTCGACCGCCTGTGCCGGCGGATGATCGAAAAGGCCATGGCCACTGATCCTGACAAGGACTTCATGCGCGATCCATTAGTCGACGAAGATGAAGGCTTTGATCCAGACGAGCTTGACCGGTTTCAGCGCGGTGAGACCGGCTGATCGCTGAGCAGGTGGGCGAGATCTTCCGGTGTGTTGACGTTGAAAAACGGGTCCGGCGTCGATGTTGCGGCGAATGCGCACTTGGTTGCGCTGATGGCTTTGCCCCAGTCGCGGGCCGCGCGCAGGCCTGCGCCAATCGCTGTTTCAAGCCGTGCGTGCTGGTCTGTCGGCCAGACCCCGTGCAGCGCGTGGATACGGTTCTTGTGGGCCGCGACCGCGGGCGCGCCGGTCGCGCATAACCTGGCGATATAGTCGCCAGGGAGGATAGGCGTATCGACCGGGGTCGTGACCACGGTATCGAAGCCCTGCTCACCGGCCCAGCAGAGCGCCGCATGCAGCCCGGCCAGCGGACCGATCTCGCCTTCGATGCGATCCGGCACCAGCCGGCAGCCATTGAGGGCGCCGTGCGCGAGCTCTGACGCATTGATAGCGATCGGGCCCGAGGTCTGTGCTTCAAGCCGCCTGATCAGATGATCCACCAGGCGCGTGCCGTGAAACTCTGCCAAGGCCTTGTTCGACCCAAACCGCCGCGACTGGCCGCCAGCGAGAATGACGCAGGCGACAGAGGCGCGGTCTGAATGTGTCTGACGCGACATGGGCGACTTTTCTCCGCTTGGTCAGGCGGGCTGACCCTGATGACCCGTTAATCTCATCACATAGGCTCAATTTCAGTCTGACGCACGCCAAAGTTTGGCGCCGGGTGTGCGCATCGCGCGGCGCCGAAGCTGCGGCACGGATTTGTAGGTCAAACTGCGCCAGAGCCATTCTGCAGGGCCATAAGCGAACACTTTCATCCAGACATAGCTGATCACGATCTGCGCCGCGAAGAATGCTAGCGCCAACAGGGTCAAGGCCGCGCTGCCGGCTTGTCCCACCAGGCCCAGCCCCATCCGCCCAGGACATCCAGGATCTCATAGCGGTCCTGCTGCTGGGTTGGGGCCGCGGGCGAGGGGTCGTAGGGCATTCGGTGCGTCCGTGCATTTAGCCCGACGCAGCACGAGCTTGATTGTATGTGTTCGTCCCGGTGCAGGCCTTAGCGCATGCCGCGTAAAGCCTGGGTTATTTTCTTCAGAGCCTTGTGTGGCCATGAGAAATGCGTCGTCTCAGATCCCTTATGGGCTGCAGGCGCCAGCGTCTGCTTCCCCTGATTCCTGTCGATACCGGATCACCACATGTTCAGCATACAACTCGTCGACCAGCCGTAATTCACGTTCAAACCGATGGCGCTGGGCCTCGGTCGCGGCAGGGAACAATCTGCACATATTGTTGAACACCGTTTCGATCGCATTTTTGTCATCCAGATTGGCGAATTCCAGTTCGAACTCATCCGCGCAGCCCGGCTTGTAAGCGGCGCTCCGCGCGCTGATCGCGTCGAGGCGCTGGTCAACCTCAATCATCGCCACCGTGCAAGCCTGGCGCACCTCCGGCGTTCGTTCGGTCATCATGGTCTCGAGATGGGTGATGTTGGACTCCTTGTCGGTCATCCAATTCTGTTCAATCGCGCAGGCTTGCCGAAACGTGTCGACCGCCGGACGGAACGCCGCATCCTGCGCAACCTGCGGGTCAGTGGCAGGATCTTGCATTTGCAGCTGAAACGCGTCCATGGCGGCGGACAGGGCGTCGCGGCTTGCATTGCAGACTGGCCATTGGCGGGCGCCATCCTCAATCCGATCAAAATTGCCAGACAGTTGCGTAAGGGCGGCTTGCAGGTCGGCCGGGCAAGCTTCGATCAGCAGGCCGTTTAACTGTCTGAGCGCGGAGGTCAGGATCAGCAGCTGTTCCGGCGCCGTCGTGACCAGATTCGTGTTGCTGCTGAGCCGGGCATTCAGATCCGAGCCGATCGCGTTGCATTTGCCAGCTGTCTCGGTCGCAAGTTCAGTCCGAAGCTTGTCCAGTGTCGGCGCCGTGACCGCGGTATAGGTGTTGGTCTCTGGCGCGTCCGCACACGCGGCACTAATCAGCGCGACGCGCAACGAGGCCTGATACGCGACCTGCAAGCTCTCTTCAGGGGTTTCATTTGCCAGCAGAGAATCAATTTCAGGGCCGAGTTGGGTCTGGCGGTCGAGGCAGAACCCGCTGGCTTCGGGTGGGTGTTCCGCTTGCGCGCGGGCGGGCAATGTTGCCGAGAAAAGCAGCGCGCCGTAAAGCGCCAGTATTACAGCAATACGCATGAATGGTCTCCCTCACCTTGCCTCTATGATCGTGCGTTTCGCGCCGCCGTCAATTCGTTCGTGGCGGGCCAGCATGGATCGCCGCGTCTGCGTGCCTTGTCTCTCACATGCTGCGGATGGGCGTATTGCGCAGCGCCGGGCGCGGCTTGCCGGCGCCTTTGCCATAGCCATGCTTTTTCAACAGGCCGCGAAACTGGTGATAGCTGAGGCCCAGCGCCTTGGCAGCTTTGCCCTGATGGCCTTCAAAGCTCGACAAGGCGGTGTCGATCAGGCTGGTTTCGAACAGCCGGGTCTGATCTTCGAAAGAGATATCGAGCACCGGTGGGGGCGGTGTGGCCGGCGCTGCTGATGCCGCCTCCGCCGCGGCCCCAGCCGGTGGCTCGGCCAGCTCGCCAGCTGGCCGCCATGGCGACGCGAACGGGTCCAGGGCTGCCGGATCGAACTGAACCGGCTCGGTCTGATGCTCCGAGATTGCGCGATAGGTGATGCGCTGCGCGAAATTGCGCAGCTCGCGGACATTGCCCGGCCAGGCATGCGCTTCCATGGCGGCGATGGCGGACGGGGCGAATCCGGGGAAATCCTCGGCCATCTCGCGCGCCATGCGGCGGGCAAAGAAATCAGCCAGCAGGGAAATGTCGGCGATCCGGGCCCGCAGCGGCGGCAAGGTGACGACATCAAAGGCAAGGCGGTCGAGCAAGTCGGCGCGAAACTCGCCCTTGGCCGCCTTGCTCGGCAGGTCGACATTGGTGGCAGCAACCACGCGAACATTGGTCGACAGGACCTTTTCCCCGCCGAGGCGCTGAAACTCGCCATATTCGACGACGCGCAGCAGCTTTTCCTGAACCTGCATCGAGGCGGTCGCAATCTCGTCCAGGAACAGCGTGCCGCCATTGGCGAGCTCGAACCGGCCGAGCCGTCGATCCGTGGCGCCGGTAAAGGCGCCGCGCTCATGCCCGAACAACTCGCTGTCCAGCAGCTGCTCTGACAGCGCCGCACAATTGACCTTCACGAACGGCCCGTCCCAGCGCCGTGAGAGAAAGTGCATACGCTCGCCAATCAATTCCTTGCCGGTGCCGCGCTCGCCAATGATCAGGCATGGGCGATCCAGCGGCGCCAGACGCGAGACATGTTCCTGCGCTTCCAGCCAGGTTGGATCCTCACCGATGAGTTGCGGAGTTTGACTGCTGATCATGAGGTCTGTTTAGCGAAAAAGTTTCGTCAAAACAACTAAAAATAATGAGTCAAAGAGCCAAAGAAACTTAAGGGGGTGTTGTGAAATGAGGAATAAATCTAATTAAATCAAGCGATTACGAATTTAATTCGAAACTGGCACGGTCCTTGAAATGAAGTTGGCATGGCGGCCAGAGGGGTCGCTAGCTAGAAGGATAAAAACAATGACCGAGCGCTCTTACGACCAAGGCTATGACGACACCCGTTATGATCAGGCCCGCCGTGAGAGTGGCCGCTTTGGCCGCTACCTCTCAACCCGTTCGCCAGAAACATGGATGTTCTTTGTCGCTGGCGTCTTTCTCGGCGGCTTCTTTTTCTAAGAGCTGAAAACAGCCAAAGAAACCGCGTTTCCTCCCCCCTCCCAACGACCCCAAAAGATACAAGGAAAAAATATCATGGGAATGTTTTCTCGCCTCGGCGACATTATCAACTCCAACATCAACGCGATGCTGGATGGTGCTGAAAATCCAGAAAAGATTGCGCGTCTGATGATCCAGGAAATGGAAGACACGCTGGTCGAAGTCCGTACGGCCGCAGCTCGGGCCATGGCCGACAAGAAAGAAATGGAGCGCGAAATCGCGCACTACACCAATATCCGCACTGACTGGGAAGCCAAGGCAGGCCTGGCCATCGACAAGGGACGTGAAGACCTCGCCCGCGGCGCTCTGATCGCCAAGAAAAAGGCCGAGCAGGAAATCACGCGCCGCGAAGAAGCGATGGAGCTGGCTGACGAGGCGTTTCACAAGCGTCAGGATGATCTGACCCGTCTGCAGGCCAAACTGGATGAAGCCAAGGCCAAGCATCGGGCACTGATGATGCGCCGTGAAGCCGCAGAGCAACGCATTCGTGTCCGCACCCAGACATATGATACCCGCGTCGATGATGCCTTGGCCCGCTATGCAAATGTCGAGCGCAAAGTCGATGAGCTGGAAGCCTATGCGGAAACCATTCGCGGCGTCGAGCCGACCCTGGAGCAGGAGTTTGCTGCCCTGGAGCGCAATGATGCGATCGAGGAAGAGCTCAATGCGCTGAAAAAGAAACGCGCGAAATCTGCGCCAAAAGCTGCTAAACCAGCTGCAAAGAAGGAGGACTAATCAATGTTGGTTCCCTTCATGATCCTGGCAGGCTTCATGACTGCCATCACCGCGCCGGGCCTGATCGCCCTGCACCTGGAAGACCGCCGCAAGGCAAAAACTGAGGCTTCAAGCTGATGGAAGGCCCTGAATTTGTAATCGCCATCGTTGCGATCAGTTCGATCTTCGTTGTCCTGCCGGGCATGATTTTCCACTACGTGACGCTATGGCGAAAGCAGAAGACACTGATGCCGGACGATGAGCGTATGCTCGAAGACCTGTGGCGTTCCGCTCGCTCGATTGAGCGCCGGATCGAAACCATCGAGGAATTGCTCGATGCTCAGGACGAGGAAGAGCCCAGCCGTCGCCGTCGGCCACTCTCGCCCAGCCGGTTTGAGGACTAGACGATGACTTATCACAAACGACACAACCGCCCCTTGCGCGACCATATTCACAGAGAAAGAGACGAGGACATGTTCCGTTCCCCAAACCCAAAACGCTTTTACCGGTCTCGTACTGACAAGGTCTGGCTGGGCGTTTGCGGCGGCCTGGCGGAGCGGTTCGGATGGGAACCGGCCCTGGTTAGAATCCTGTTTGTCGTCGCCTTTTTCTCTATTCCAGGTCCGGTCGTTTTGATCGCCTATGTGGTTGGCGCGATCATCACGCCAAAGGAACCGTTCGGGCGCCCTAATTTGGCCCCAGAAGAGGAGCAGTTTTGGCGCAATGTTTCTGATCGGCCACGGGTGACCGCTTCGGGGCTGAAATATACCTTCATGGATCTCGAGGATCGACTGCGGAATATCGAGCGCAGTGTGACCAGCGAAGAATGGCGTCTAAAAAAAGCGTTCCGGGATCTGGAACAGAATTAATTAATCGGTTACAACTGTAACCATGAATCAAGCAAGATAAGGATTAAAGGGGAGAACCCATGACACGCAAGGCCATCAGAAGCGGGATCCAGACCGGACTGCTCGTCGCTGCTGCCCTGACCGTCGCCGCTTTTGCAAGTGTGAAAGATGACGGTGTGAAGCTCGCAGCCGGCGGTGTGGAGATGACGCTGAATGCTTCTTTCGACAAGGGACTGGAAATCAGTTTCATCGCTCCGGAATAGATAGAGCGCTTTCCGAACCCCTGTTTCGGTGAAATGCTCTCTCTCCCTGAACGCACAATTGAGAGCACCGGACCAGGTCAAATACCCCATTTCGGTGGGGGGAAAGTCTCGCAGCACGCTGTGGGACTTTCCGGCGTAGACGACGCCCTTAAAAAAACGCCGACAATGACTGCCATCCCAGCCATCCGTTCTTACCGGTGCGGGTCAGCGCCGCGGCCACTTGGCGGGCAAATGCTACGAAAATCACGCAAGAATTAAGCAAAAAGGACAATCTCACGCATCTGTGTGGTCGTTTTTTCATTTGTTTTGTGCCAAATGGCCCGGAAGTGGCATAAGTAGTGGCATGTCAGACAAGCGTATTCTTCTGATCATTGGTGGCGGGATTGCTGCCTACAAATCCCTGGAGCTGATCCGCGAGCTCTCGCGTCGGGGCATTCGCAGCCGGTGCATTGTCACCGCGGGCGGGCAGGAATTTGTCACCCCGCTCTCGGTTTCGGCCCTGTCGGGCGAGAAAGTCTTCACCGAATTGTTCGATCTCGATGACGAGGCCGATATGGGCCATATCCAGCTGTCGCGCTCGGCTGACCTGGTCGTCGTCTGTCCGGCCACTGCCGACCTGATGGCCAAGGCCGCAGGCGGCCTGGCTAATGATCTGGCATCGACCACGCTGCTGGCCACGGACAAACCCGTCCTGATGGTGCCAGCCATGAATGTCCGCATGTGGGAACATGCCGCGACCCAGCGCAATGTTGAAACGCTGCGCAGCGATGGGATCGAGGTCATGGATCCGGATGCAGGCGACATGGCCTGCGGCGAGTTCGGCCCGGGCCGGCTGCCGGAACCCATTGCCATTGCTGATCGAATTGAAGCCAAGCTCACCGGCAGCGCTGTGCTTTATGGCCTCGAGCCGAAGCCACTGGCCGGGCGCCACGCTCTGGTTACCGCCGGTCCGACGCGCGAGCCGCTCGACCCGGTGCGCTTCCTGTCCAATCATTCCAGCGGCAAGCAGGGCTATGCGATTGCGGGGGCGCTGGCAGCAGCAGGGGCGCGCGTGACCCTGGTCTCTGGTCCGGTCTCGGTGCCGGTTCCAGCCGGGGTGGATCTGGTGGCGATTGAAACTGCCCGCGAAATGCTCGATGCCTGCGAGGCCGCGCTTCCGGCCGATGTGTTCGTCTCTGTTGCGGCTGTCGCGGATTGGCGCCCGAGTCGCGCCGCGGCCAAGAAGATGAAGTTGAAAGAAGGTGACGGCGATCCGCATCCGACGCTGGAATTGTCTGAAAATCCCGACATCCTGGCGACCTTGTCGCGCAAGAAGAAGCGCCGGCCGCGCCTGGTCATCGGCTTTGCTGCCGAAACCCATGATGTTGAAGACCTCGCGGTCGCCAAGCTGAAGCGCAAGCGCTGCGACTGGATTGTCGCCAATGATGTCAGCGGCGATGTGATGGGCGGCGCCATGAATCAGGTCTCGCTGGTCACCCGTCAGGGCATTGAAGATCGCTGGCCGCGCATGACCAAGGAAGATGTCGCCGTCCGCCTGGTGGCGCGCATTACCGATGAATTCGGGGACGAGGCCGATCAGATCGCGGCCCAGTAGATTTCACAAAACTCAACCTCGAGTCATGCTAGCCTTCTGCCGTAGCCGCGGGAGGACAGAGCATGGCGCGCGCCATTCCGACAGATGAAACGCTGCTTGCGACGATTTACAAACGCAATCTGAAGGCCTTTTCGGACTGGTCTGAAGACAACAAGACCAGGGTCACCAAGATCTGGGTGCCAGTCGATATCGACGCGCTCGGCAAGAAATTTGGCTGTGATCCGGACCTGATCTTTGGCCGATTATATTATCACATGAACGAGAAATATGGCGCCAGCACCGGCGACGGCCAGGAGGTCAACTTCTTCAATATGCGCCTCGCTAATGACCGCCATGTGGTCAATTTTCCGCTGCTGACATCGGTCCTGGCCGACCTGCAGGACAATCGAAAGCGATTCATCATTTCGACCCGGCTGGCGGCCTTGTCGCTGGTCATATCTGCAATTTCCATTGGAATTGCCGTGATGACCTAAGGCCGAGGCTTGACTCGAAAGGCCGACTCCGTCGCTCTGCGGACTCATGACTGACGTGACTGTTGCTGTGCGGCCATTGCCGCATTTCGAGGGGCTGGATCTGCCCGCTTATGAAACCCTGGGTGCGGCGGGCATGGATGTCCGCGCAGCGGTGCCGGAGCGCGAACCGATGGTGCTGACCCCCGGCGATCGCGCCATGGTGCCGACCGGGCTCAGCGTTGCCATTCCACAAGGCTATGAAATCCAGATGCGTCCGCGCTCAGGCCTTGCCGCCAAGCACGGCATCACCTGCCTCAACACGCCAGGCACGATTGACAGCGACTATCGCGGCGAACTGAAGGTGATCCTGATCAATCATGGCACGGATGCCTTCACCATTGCGCGTGGCGAGCGGATTGGCCAGATGGTGCTGGCCCCGGTGACGCGGATTGTCTGGCAGGAGGTTGCCTCGCTGGACCAAACCGAGCGCGGGGCAGGCGGGTTCGGATCCACTGGTAGATAAGTCCTTGCGTTTTTGTCCAGACACGGTATATATCGAAAAACGATAAGAGTCAGGACAAGAAAATGGATATCGATAGCCCCTTCACAATGGTGGTGCTGATCGTGCTGATCGCCGTCGGAGCCGGCGTGATCAAGACCTGGATCGAGACCCGTGCCAACTCGACCGCGGATGAAGAGACCAAGCTGCGTATGGAAGATCTGGAGCGCGAGGTCATTCGCCTGCGCGACCGGGTCAAAGTGCTTGAGAAGATCACCACGGATGGCGACAATCGCCTGCGTGAAGAGATCTCGCGCCTGGCCTAGCCATCGTCCGGGTGGCCAAAGCCCTTGGCGATAATGTGCGCCGCAAAAGCCGACACGGAAAATCCGACAATGCCAATCCCGGCCGCATAGAGCGTAGCGAGATTGGTATTGCAAGACGGCCCGCCCGCCGCACAGCTGCCGAAATTCAGCGTGTAGAACATGTATATGGCGGTCAAGGCAGCGAACACGGCCAACGCGAACAGCGCGCGTGACAGCCATTTCAGGGCGAGAGCGATCATTCCGGCGAATCCTTCCTGGTATCGGTTGCAAGCCAGGTCAGTACGGCCTGGGCGATCTCGTCAGGTTTCTCTGGTAACAAGGCATGCCCGGCCCCGTCCAGACGTATCCCGGTGACGCGGCCTGGATATGCGCGCTCGAGCAGGTCGATCGTATCATCCGGCGGCGCGATTGTGTCTTGCAACCCGGCAATGACAAGCATCGGCGCGGTGCCGCCAGCCATCCAGGCTTCGGGCGGGGTCGCCCGGGTCGCCTCGCCTTGCAGGCGGCCGGTTTCGGCATGCCAGCCACGCAGCCAGTAATCCGGGATCTCGTTGCTGTCGGCGAAAAAGCCATAACGGATCGCGGTCGTGCGCTGGCCGATTGTCAGACGCGGATCGAAACACTGTTTGAGCGCCTTGGCGGCCTTGTCTGCGATCGGCTTCTGGCCACCGGATGCAATCAGGATCACGCCCGCGGTCTGATCATCATATAGGCTCGCGCTGGTTCGGGCGACACGATTGCCGAAGGCATGGCCGAGGAAGACGACCGGGCCGCGAGCAGCATAGACGCCATGCGCGTCTCGGGCGAGATCGAACAGATCCGGCGCTGCAGACGATGCGACCGAGCGGCCAATGCCAGGGGCTTCGATCAGGATAATCGGATAGCCTTGTGCGTTCAGAGTGGTGGCAAGCTCATTGAAATCGCTGGCTTCGCGCCCGGCGCTGGCGAACATGACGATGAGCGGGCGATCAGATGGCGGGGCGGTCAGCTCGTAATAGGAAATCGCGGCATCAAGATTGCCGTCCGGCGGATACAGCGGCGAGACATAATGCCGTCCAACTGCGTCGCGGGCTTTCAGAAAGGGTTGGGGATAGGTCATCGCAATCGCTCCCAAGATCAAAGCGAGCACCAGTCCGGCCAGGCCAAGCAGCCACTTCACGTCTGAACCTCCATCATCCGGGCAGGCTGACACTTGCCGGCTGAGAGGTCAAACCATGGCCGACTTCGGCAGCTCTTCGGCCAGGATGTCATAGACCACGCGAATGCGTTTGCTGGTATGCAATTCCCGATGCGTGACCAGCCAGACCGGGATCGGGATGGCGAGTTGGTCAGGCAGGATCGGGATGACATTGTCGGCATAGGCCTCGACATCCCGGGTCAGGATCGAGACGCCAAGCCCGAGCCGGACAAGCTCATACAGGACGTGACCGCTGGGCGAGTTGACCCGGAACTGGTCGCGCGAGAGGTCGAGGCCATAATCGCGCAGGGCGAGGATCATCTCGTCGGTCCGGTCAAGGCCGATAAATGTGGCAGTGTGCAGATCGCTCATCTCGGTCACTGGACCGATCTTCTTGAGATAGTCCCGCGAGGCATAGAGGTGAGCCTTGGTCTCGAAGATCAGCTTGGCGATCAGGTCTGGCTGCTCTGGCCGGGCATGACGGATCGAAATATCGGCCTCGCGGCGGGTCAGATCCTGGACTTCGTTAGACGGCAGGACGTCGATCTCAACATTCGGGGCGACGGCATGAATCTTCTTCACGATGGGCGGCAGAAAGCGCGCCGCGACATTCTCGGTGGCGGTGATCACGACGCGGCCTTCCACGATCTGGGACTGACCAGAGGCCGATAGCGAGATGCGGTTGGCGGCATCGGCCATGTCGCGCACATGATCGAGCAACTCCATGCCCGCCGTGGTCAGCGCCATGGCCCGGCCGGCGCGTTCGAACAAGGTGACGCCGAGATCCTCTTCCAGCGCCGCAACCTGCCGACTGAGTGTCGGCTGGGTTTGACCGAGCGCGCGCGCAGCGGCCGAGAGCGAGCCTTCTTCGGCGGTGGCGAGGAAGGCACGCACCTGGTTCCAGTCAAAGGAGATGGCCTGCCAATTCATGCTTTTCTGTATAGGAGTCTTCGAAGAATCTGCAATTTCTATTTGATCTGCGAATGGGTAGATCTGATGCCAGCCAAGATACACATTCAAATGCGCCCGCCCCGGCGGAGCAGGTCAGGGAGGCAGGTATGCCCGACAAAGCAAAATTCTGGGACGGGACGGCCGAGAAATATGCCAAACAGCCGATCGCCAATCAGCAGGCCTATGAGGTCAAGCTGGCGCTGACGCGAGAATATTTCACGCCGGATTCTGAAGTGCTTGAGTTTGGTTGTGGCACAGGTTCGACAGCGCTCCTGCACGCGCCTTACGTCAAACATATCGACGCCATTGATGTGTCAGCGGAGATGATCCGCATCGCTGAGGATAAGCGGGCGCCGGCTGGCATTGACAATATCACCTTCCGAGTTGCCGACATGGACGGGTTCAAGGCGAACTCTGAAAGCTATGACGCAGTTCTGGGGCTGAATATTCTGCATCTGTTGGACGACCGGATGGCGGCCATGCGCGAGGTCTACAAGGCTCTGAAACCTGGCGGGCATTTCGTCTCCAGCACGGCCTGCCTGCGCGAGAAACGCGTCTTCACTCTGATCGACCCTTTGTTTCCGCTCATGCACGCCCTGGGGCGCTGGCCAAAAGTCTTCCGCATCTCGGCCAAGCGCCTGCAGCGCGATATGGAAGAGATCGGCTTCAAGACCGTGCATTACTGGCAGCCCGAGAATGGCATCGCAGTCTTCATGGTCGGTCAGAAGCCGGAAACGGCCTAGACCAGGACGTCATCTTGCTTGGCAAATTTTGCCAGCAGATAGGCGTCATTGTCCTCGATCGGTTCGAGCTTGCCAAAGGCAAAGGCATTGCGGTCCATGACCAGATCTCGCGGCCGCAGCGCGCGCGAGATTTCCAGCCCCTCCAGATTTCGCGCCCGAGAGAAGGCGACATAGGACTGGCCATGCGCAAACATGCCGCGATCGAGGTCAATATAGACCTTGTCCAGGGTCAGTCCCTGCGCCTTGTGAATGGTCACCGCATAAGCCAGGCGCACTGGCACCTGTTTGAATGTGCCAACCACTTCGCGTGAGACTTTCTTGGTCTCCGGATCGAGCGCGTATTTGTACTTTTCCCAGGCGGCTGGTTCGATTTCATATTCATGGCCATCCAGCTCAACCAGCACATTTCGCCCGGACCAGCCCGAGACCGTGGCCAGCGAGCCATTGACCCAGCGCCCCTCCGGATCATTCTTGATCAGCATCACGCGGGCGCCTGGCTTGAGCTCAAGATCCGCTTCGGTCGGATAAGTCTTTTCGTCGAAATCGCCCTGCACGCGCGCTTCGAACAGTTTTTCCGGCCCTGGCAAATCCTCCAGGCGTGCCTGATTGATCCGAAACGCATTGGCATTGTTCGGGGTCAGCACAATGTGGGTTTCGCTGGCTTCGACCGCATCGCGATCCGAAACCACGCTGCGCAACACTGACTCATCGGCTGGGGTCAGCCGCCCCTGTCGCATCGCCCCAAGCAAGGCGAGAAAGCGCGGGTCTTCCTGGCGAAACACATGTTTCAGCGCCAATAGTGCGAATTCGGCATCCTTGAAGGCGGGGGCATTGAAGAAATAATGCCCGCCATAACGCTCTTTCAGGATCGGGTCCTCGTCGCCGCGGACGACAGGCGGCAGCTGGTGCAAATCGCCTGAGAGGATCATGCGGACCCCGCCAAATGGGCGTTTGGAACCGCGATTGAGCTTCAGACTGCGATCAATTGCATCCAGCATATCGGCGCGAACCATGGAGATCTCATCGATAATAATCGTCTCGGCTGCCTTCATGATCCGCGCTGTGCGCAAGCGTTTCACGTCTTGCGGCTCGATCAGTCGCGGCGGGAACTTGAAGAAGCTGTGCAGGGTCTGCCCGTCAGCATTCATCGCTGCGACGCCGGTGGGGGCAAGGACGATGGCGCTGTCGCCTGCCTGTTCGACGAATTTGCGTAAAAGCGTAGTCTTGCCCGTCCCGGCCCGCCCGGTGAGGAACAGGTTACCCTGAGCCCCGGCGCCCTGGCTCACCCATTCGGCGGGTTTGGCATAGATCGTGTCGGGCGTCTCGGCCCCGCTCAGAACAGGCAAATCAGTCATCAGCAGCCAGCCATAGCGAGCTTTGCCAGGCTAGGGAATGTTCTCGCACTGCACCGTGCTGGTCGCCCGGCACGCCCCGTCCAGGTCTTCGACCAGGGATTTCGGTTTCGAGGCCAGAATGCCGCCGCGTTCGAAACACATATTGAAGGCTTTCACCCGTGCATGCTCGACATAGATGGTCGCATCCTGATCGCAATTCTGGCTTGGATTGACCTCGATCGTCTCGCTGATCGGGAAGGCGCGCAATTGCCGTTGCAGGACGGGAACGGTGTAATCCTCAGGCAGGCCCTGAAACTCGACCATGAAATTGCGCAGCAGGATGGTTGGATCTGCAATCTCGCGCTCGCTTGGGTCGACATAGCAGGTGCCGAGCGTGCGATAGGCGTATCGCTCGCCTTCTTCGGCCATGTCCGCCGCGAAGGCGCGCTCAGCCGCGAGCCGGCGTTGATGGAAATCACCGCTGCGCA
This sequence comes from Henriciella sp., assembly GCA_965212615.1. Taxonomy (GTDB): domain Bacteria; phylum Pseudomonadota; class Alphaproteobacteria; order Caulobacterales; family Hyphomonadaceae; genus Henriciella. The sequence goes on along the minus strand of OZ243114.1, from coordinate 1,960,726 downwards.
GCCCCTGATGCGCGTCCAGGTCGAGCTTCAGCCAATGCTGCCAATGCGCACTTGCCGTGGCTTCGGTAAAGTCCGGGTGCTTGGCCCGCGCATCCTCTGGTGTACGGATCGTACGTGCCGCCAGATAAGACCAGGCGGCCATGCATCGCATCGGCGTGGCGAGGTTTTCCAGCGACACGGTCACGGCCGTGCCATTCTCGTCATCAAGCCGTTCTGTGGTCGCGATGGGCAGCGTCACGTCCTGCCGATTCTGCTCATAGATCGCGCCTTGTTCGGTCAGAGGCGGCGCTTCAATCGCCGCACCATTCTGAGCCTCTGCCATGGAAAACGAGGCGATGCATGCTAGCGCCAGGGGACGCAATCGGGCTAGACGCATGATGACCCTTTTGTATGAACTCTACTCTCAACAGCAATTGGTATGCGGGATTCCGGCGTTTCTCAAGAGCGAAGATTAGTTAAGGGGCATTAACAATGCAGTTGTCTGAATCGATGAAGGAAATGGACGCCTACCTCGAGGCCTCTCTGCTGCGCGCGGACCCTGTGCTCGAACAGGTTGCCCGCAATAGCGAAGAACAGGGCCTGGTGCCGCATGCGGTGACGCCCTTGCAGGCTGAGTTTCTGGCCATGCTGATTCGCATGACCGGTGCCAAGCGCGCGCTCGAAATCGGGTGTCTGGGAGGATATTCGGCCATTGCCATGGCACGGGCCATGGCAAACGATGGGTACATCCTGACCACGGAGATCGACACCCGCACAGCCGACGTCGCACAGGCTAATATTGATGCGTCTGGCTTCAGCGAGCGCATTGATCTACGCGTCGGCCCGGCCATGGCGGTTCTGGATCATCAGATCGAGGCAGGCGCGGTGTTCGACTTCGTCTTCATCGATGCCGACAAGGTCAATCACAAGCATTATCTGCAACGGGCCTTGCAACTGGCGCGGCCCGGCACGGTGATCGTGGCGGATAATATCGTGCGTGGCGGTGCGGTGCTGGAGGCGGATAGCCTGGAAAACAGTGTCCGCGGGATTCGCCAGATGCTGGCCTATGCGCAAACCCTGGATCATGTCGAGATGACAGCGCTGCAGACCGTCGGAGCGAAAGGCTATGATGGCATGGCGCTGTTCCGGGTCACCGCCTGAGGCCTAGAGATCGCGCCAGGTGACATCGACCCCAAGTTCGGCAAACACGTCATCCCAATAGTCCTTGAGCGGACCGCGTTGCAGGTCGACATAGCGCGGGCGCGGGATCAGGCGGATTTCCAGATCGACGCCGCTGAGGCTGTCGCCAAAGCGCCGCATCACTGTGTCAGCGACACTGATCGCATCCGGCATGTCCACTGGCAGTGCGCCGCCGCCGCCATAGATCGTGAACACATCTGAATTCTGCAACATGTCCGAGATCATCACGATCCGTCGGGCCGGGGCCCGGTCGGAGAAGGCATCGGTCTGGCCGAGGCGGGCCAGCGCTTCGAGCACCGGGCTGTTCGGCGCTTCCTTCGGCTCAACCAGGTCTTCGAGGATGGATTCCATCGGCTGATTGAACTTCTCATTGAAGCGCTCTTCGATCTGGACCGGATTGCGGAACAAGGCATTGACCTGATCGCCGCGACCGGGATTGCACAGCGAGAACCGTCCGCGCGGATCGAACTGGCCATATTGGTCCAGTTCGAACAGGGTGAAGCGCTCGCCAATTTCCAGCCGGTTGCGGGCCCGGCGAATGACGGCAGCAATCAGATCCGCTTGCTGTTCGCTATACTCATCCGTCTTGTCGATGATGACGGCGGTGTGCGGCGGCAGGTCATCGGAGAGCTCGCACAGGGTCAGTTCGTCATAAGGCTCTGGTTGCAGGGCATAGAAGGCAAAGCCGATAATCACCACGGCAAGACCGGCCAGCGCGAAATTCAGGATCGCTTGATTGCGCTGTTTCTTCTGTCTCGTTCGCCGGCGACGTGCCATGCCCCAAAGCCCCTTCCTAGCCGTCTGTTTTCGGTTTCACCCGGAACTGGTCCACGATTTCATGATCGAGGCCGAATTCGTCTGACAAACCATCATCTGTGGTGCGAAGCAACTTGATGTAAGGCGCCACCATGTCGCTCATTGTGCGGTGGATCAGCATTTTCTCCTTGGGCGTCAGCTCGCTGCCTTTGACCTCGACCACTTCTTCCTTGATGTCCTCATAGCTGTCTTCAAACATATAGAGGGCATCGCGCAGTTCAGATCGGGCGCGTTCCAGGCCGCGGGCTGAGTCACTGAAGCCGGGGAAGGGCGAATCGAGTCGGCGCCCTTCAAACGCGGCAAATGCTGCGATCGCCAGTCCGAGCGCGAACAGCACCATCGCATCCAGCGAATGCAGGGCGAATGGACGACACATGGCATTCGTGGCTGCGCTGCCAATGGTCTCGCCCAGGGGCGAGCTGAGAATTTTCTCACACACAGCCGGGTCGACGATGAAGTGCGGCAGCACCTTGGTCGGCAAATCGGCCGGCAATTCCTGCCCCAAGGCCTGCATATCCAGGATGTTGCGATAATGCGCAGCGGACAGGTTCACCAGGAAGACCAGCGACAGACCGACAATGATCGCAATCAGGCCCATCAGCACATACAGATTGCGGCGGCTGAAGATGTTTTCCAGGTCGAGCGGCATCGAAATGTGCCGCATGCCCCAATAACCGACAATGAAGAAACTGGTCGCGACATTGGCGAGCGAGACCGCGGCCGCCTGGAAAATGCCGCCAGCGAGGCCAAACTCACTCTGCTTGGCGAAGAAATAGGCATTGGCCGCGCTTTCAAAGATGATCATCAAGGCGATGATCGATAATTGAAACAGCGGCACTTTCGGGTGACTGGAAATATAATGCACACCGCGACCTGTGGATTCACCGAGTTTCAGCTTGCGGTGATGGTATTTTTGCGGCGCTTCCGGATCGTTTGCGTCCGGAGTTTCCTTGATACGCTTGCGCTTGGACGGCAGGTGATAATCCCCGCCGAGCTGGCGGAAGCGATAGAAACTGAGGGCCGCGCGGGTCGTGTAATCGGCCTGCAGTACCACTTCATTGAAGGCGTCGCTGGGGCGCTGGGTCAGATCGACAATGTCCTGATCTGTCAGCGCGCCGGATACACCTTGCATGTGGTCATTCATCAGCCTACCTCCCGAACTCAGACCCTATTCTCACGTTAACCTTTTAGTAAGGATTTTTGTCAGGCATTTGATCAATTAAGACAAAGACGTGGCAAATTCTGGCGCGCGCCATTCGGGCTCGCCACAATTCATCCAGGGCGATAGACAGCTAATATGAGCTTGCAACCAGACCAGATCGAACGCCACAAGCGCCATATCCTGCTCAAGGAGATTGGCGGGCCAGGCGTGGCCCGGCTGAAGGCGGCCAAAGTCTCGATCATTGGGGCAGGGGCGCTGGGCGGGCCGTGTGCGCTCTATCTCGCTGCGGCGGGGGTTGGCGAGATAGAGATCTGGGACGATGACACCGTCGATCGCTCTAATCTGCAGCGCCAGATTCAATTCGCGGATGCTGATCTGGGGCAGAGCAAAGCGAGACTCCTGTGCGACCGGCTGACGGCGCTCAACCCGGATATATGCACGCGCGCCCGCGAGGCGCGATTTTCCGAAACAAGCGATGCAAGCGGCGACATCCTGATCGATGCGACAGATAATTTCGAGACCCGGTTTGCGCTCAACCGCATTGCCCATGCGCGCGGTCACTATCTCGTCTCCGGCGCCGCCAGCGGCTGGAGCGGCCAGGTCTCTGTCTATGCGTCCGGTATCTCGCCGCAAGCGCCGTGTTATCAGTGCTTCGTGCCTGAAATGCCGCCAGAAGCGGAAGCCTGCGATGAGGTCGGCGTGGTCGGCGCTGTGACCGGCATGGTCGGCGCGAATATGGCTCTGGAAGTGGTAAAACTTATTGTCGGATCCGGCGACGCGTTGATTGGGCGATTGCTTATAACTGACGGGCTTAGCGGCGAAAATCGCGTCCTCAAGCTTCGTCCGAACCCGGACTGTTCTGTCTGTGGGCAGTGAAACTTTTCTTTGACAGGGTTAATTTTTGACGGTTTTACGACAGTAGGGACCTGTGGAGTACTCGGATGTTACGCAGAACGCTCGCCGTTATTCTCACCATTGTGGCCGTGCTCGCGGCCGGGTGGCTGGCCTTGCGCCGGGCCGACATTCCCTATGACACGCTAGAGACGATCTATTCGACACCTGACACCCAGTTCATGACCCTCGATGACGGGTTGAAGGTGCATTATACCGATACCGGGCCGAAGGACCGATCGGCGCTGGTCCTGGTGCACGGTTTCTCTTCTTCCCTGCACACTTGGGAAGCGTGGAAGACCAGCCTGGAAGTCGATTATCGTGTGATCACGCTCGACTTGCCGGGGCATGGCCTGACCCGCGCAGATGATCCCATCCAGCCGACGATTGAACGGTTTGCTGACGTGGTCCATGAAGTGACTCAGGATCTCGGGGTTGAGCGGTTCACGCTTGCTGGCAACTCCATGGGCGGCAATACGGCCTGGTCCTATGCGCTGACATTTCCGGAGACGCTTGAAGGCCTGATCCTGGTCGATGCGTCGGGCTGGCCAGAGACTGACGAAGAGAATGCAAGCAGCCCGTTCATCTTCACCCTGCTTGCCAATCCGCTTGCACGAACGGTGATGAAAGACCTCGACATGACGTCGCTGACCCGGTCAGGCCTGGAAGATTCCTATACTGACCAGAGTTTCGTCACCGATGCGCTGGTCGAACGCTATGTCGCGCTGTCACGTGCGCCAGGCCACCGTGAGACCTTGCTCGGCATCATGGCCGGCGACCGGGTTGAAGCGACAGCGGAATCGCTGAGCGCGATCCAGGTCCCGACCCTTATCCTGTGGGGCCGCGACGATAATCTGGTCCCGGTCTCCAGTGCCCAGAAATTTGCTGATGCGATCACAGGCGCGACCCAGATCATCTATGACGGCGTCGGGCATTTGCCGCAGGAAGAGGAAGCCGAACAATCGATTGAGGATGTCCGCGCCTTCATGCTTGAGGTCGAGTGGAGCGCCCTGGATGAAGAAGAAATCATCCCGGCGGGCGATCCTCGCATGGGTGAGAATCGCCCGGATGGCGCGAATTAGCGCTTATTCGGCGCTGCGAACCAGGTCGGCATAGATCAAGCGGGTGAACCGGGCTTCATCAATAAAGCCCCAGGCCCAATCCTCGACCCAAGGGGTCAATGGCGCCGCATCCAGCGTGGCTTCGATGTCCTTTCCCGCATCAATTTCTGCTTGCACCGCGTTCATGGTGCCGGACAGCATGTCCAGGCTCAGCGCAATATCGGCCTTGCTTGCCAGCGGGCCATGCCCGGGAATGATCCGGGTCTCGTCATCGCTCATGCCTGCGATCAGGTGCGAGGCGGCGACATAACCGGAGAAGCTGCCGCCGGACGTGATGTCGACAAAGGGGAACATGCCGTTAAACATCAGATCGCCCGTGTGCAGGACGTTGGCTTGTTCGAAATAGATGAACGTATCGCCATCAGTATGCGCGGCGGGGGCGTGGATGAGACGGACAGTCTGACCGTTCAGGTGCAGGGTCATCTGGTCATTGAAGGTGATCACTGGCCAGGCGTCAGGCGGGGCGGCTGGGGTGGTCGCTTCCTGTCCGAAGAAATCACGCGTGACATCGACGGTAACGCGGTCACGGACACCGTCATGCGCGATGATGGTGGCGCCAGTGTCGCCGATGATCGCATTGCCGCCAGTATGGTCGCCATGCCAGTGGGTATTGACCAGATAACGCGGCTTTTCCCCGGCAATCTCGTTTATGGCGCTGAGAATACCTGGCGCCATGTCAGCATATTGGCTGTCAATCACGAACACGCCGTCATCACCAGCAAGGACGCCGACATTGCCGCCGCGGCCCTGCAACATGTACAGGCCATCGCCAAGCTCGGTCGTGGTCACCGGCACAGGCTGGGCTTGCTGGCTGAGATTGAGGTGGGGGGTGTGCGCGAACGCGGCCGGACTGAAAGCAAGGCCAAGCGCGAGCAGGGGGGATGCGATTCTCATGTCTCTCTCCTGAAATGGGAGAAGAGATATACGCCTGTCAGCCAGACTGGCCAGTCACGAACGAGTTATGCCGTGGCGTCTGCGGTTTGCGGGCAGAGCAGGCGTTCAATCGCACTCAGCTCATCGGTCTGGCGCAAGGCTTCTCGCAGGTCGGCATTGCGAAATGTGCGGCTGACCTGGGCCAGGGCCCGCAAATGGTCGGCGCCAGAGGCATTCGGGGCCAGAAGCATGAAGATCAGGTCGCATGGCCGCCCATCAATGGCATCGAAATCGACGCCTTCTTCGAGCTTCACAAAGGCACCGACGGGTTTGTCCAGGGCAGGAATGCGGGCGTGCGGGATGGCAACGCCTTCGCCGACACTGGTCGAGCCAAGATTTTCGCGTTCGATAACAGCGTCAAAAATATCTCGCCCGTCAATGCCGGTCTTGTCGCCAATCGCAGAGGCCAGCGTGCGCAGGATCTGCTTGCGGCTTTCACTCGCCTGGGAACCAAGAATAACACCCTCGGAGAGGAGGCTTGAAAGATCATTTGCCATTTTTACTCTGACCTATCGGTTCAACCGGTGGCGGAATGTCCCGCCGGATCAACCCACCCGATATTGCCGTCGGAACGGCGGTACACCATGTTCAGGCCGCTGTGTTTCACATTTCGAAACAAAACGGCAGGGGTATCTGACAGTTCCAGCTGCATGACAGCTTCCGACACAGACATGGTTTTCACATCCGATGCGGATTCAGCAACAATCAGAGGCGCTTCACCCTTATCTTCGGGCGTTTCGTCATCGCTTCCCTTGATAATGAAAGCGTTTGCAGGCTCACTCGGCAGCGGCGACCTTTTGTGATGGTCCTTGAGGCGGCGATGGTAGCGACGCACGCGCTTTTCCATCTTTTCAAGCGAGTCCTCCAAAGAGGCATACGGGTCATGCGCTGACCCGGTTGATTGCAGCACGATCCCAGAAGGAAGGTGGACATTGCAGTCAGTAATCACTTCGTGCCCGCGTTTCTCCACGGTCACATTGGCATCAAAACTACGATCGAAATATTTGGTTACAGCGGCTTCCAGACCATCAGAAATACGCTCGCTGAGCGCGTCTCCTACATCCATATGCCGTCCTGCGATTTTTATCGTCACGGAGAACTCCGTTTATTATGTGCCCAGTATAACGAGCATTTTCTGCAAATCGAGCCCCATCAGCAATAAATCGATGGATAAATCTGTGAATGCAAGATGCATTCCGATGACGGCTCGGTCATCAAAGCTAAGGTTAATCGCGCAAAAGCTCGTTGATGCCGGTTTTTGAGCGCGTCCGCTCATCCACGGTCTTGATGATTATGGCTGCCGCCAGCGCCGGACCGCCATTCTCGCTTGGCAGGCTGCCTGGCACGACCACCGAATAAGGTGGCACTTCGCCATAACGCACCTCGCCTGATTGGCGATCGACGATCTTGGTCGATTGCGACAGGAAGACGCCCATGGCGAGGACTGATCCTTCACGTACGATCACGCCTTCAGCGACCTCGGCGCGGGCGCCGACAAAGCAATTATCCTCGATGATGACGGGGCTGGCCTGTAGCGGCTCGAGTACGCCGCCAATGCCAGCGCCGCCGGAAATATGGACATTCTTGCCGATTTGCGCGCACGACCCGACCGTGGCCCAGGTGTCGACCATGGTGCCGCTATCAACATAAGCGCCAATATTCACAAAAGACGGCATCAGCACGGCGCCAGGCGCGATATAGGATCCGCGCCGGACAGTGGCGGGTGGCACAGCGCGGAAGCCTGCAGCTTCAAACTCTGATGCGCCCCAGCCTTCAAATTTGCTCGCCACCTTGTCCCACCAGGTGCCGCCGTGGCCTGGGCCGCCTTCCATGATCACATTCGGGTTCAGCCGGAACGAGAGCAGGACGGCCTTTTTCAGCCATTCATTGACTTTCCAGCCACCGGTCCCGTCAGGCTCTGCGACGCGCACTTCGCCGCTATCCAGCAAGGATAAAGAAGCCTCGACAGCTTCACGGATTTCACCTTGGGTGTCGGTATTCAGATCAGAGCGATCTTCCCAGGCAGCATTGATCAGAGCGGCTAAGCGGTCAGGCATTGTCGGGGGTCTTTCTTGTCGTCGTTCAGGCTTGTCGTCGTTCAGGCGTTAATGGCGCGCAGGAATCCAGTCAGGTCGCGCGTCACATAATCGATATGTGGGGGCAGGTCATCCCCAATTCCAGCCGGTCGCGCGGCCGCAGGTTCATGGCTCCAATCTTTCTCAGACTGGACCAGGACAGTGGCGAAGCCCATCGCATGCGCCGGCGCCAGGTTGCGGGCCAGATCCTCGAAGAATACGGCTTCTTCCGGGGCGATGCCAAACACCCGATTGAAGGCCTGATAAGAGGATAAGTCCGGCTTTGGCGTGAAATGGCTGTCCTCGATGCCGAACTGGCCGTCGAACACGTCGCCCAGTCCCATATAATCTGTCACCCGGCGGGCATGCCCGCGCGAGCCATTGGTGAACACGAACTTGCGCCCGGGCAGCGCAGAAATGGCCTCGGCCAGCTCAGGCGTGCGGGGCAGGGGCGAGAGGTCGATTTCATGGACATGTGCCAAAAACTCATCCGGCTCCATGCCATGCATACTCATCAGACCATTCAGGGTGGTGCCATGCTCGGCATAATAGCTTTTCTGGACCGCCCGCGCGTCTTCCCGCGGCAGGCGCAGGAAGCGTGCGACAAAGTCGGTCATGCGCTGGTCAATCTCGGCGAACAGATCGCATTCTGCCGGATACAGCGTATTGTCGAGGTCGAAGACCCAGACTTGCCGATCGAGGAGCGCCGCAGCAGATCGCTCGCCGTCAGCTGGCATCAATCGGATCTCCGAAGTCGCGTTCAAAGAATTCGAACACCAGTTTGCGATTGACCGGCGCTGGCGTCGCCACGAACCGCCCGCTGCGATAGGCGGCTTCCTCGCAGGCTTCGCGACCGGTAATCGCGAACTTGGCCTTGGACACACAGAATGTGTCGCTGCCTTTGGTCAGGGTGCGGATCTCGCCATCGCCGGTTTCCATCTCGGCATAAGCAAACAGGCCGGCTTGCAGGAGCGGCTCATCGATCACCCGGGCACAGCCGCCAGCTTCCAGCAACCACCAGCCACGGCTTTCCCAGCCCTCGCCGCGGCGCCGCGCCATGGCGCTCCAGATCCGCTTATTGGTGCGATTACAGAAGGTCAGGCCGACATTGCGCGCCCGTTCAATGGCGGTCTGCTCGAGAATATCCATCAGATCCGCATCGGAGGTATTCGCGTCGAGCCCCTTGGAGGTCAGAAAATCGCCAATCGCGGCGCGGGTCTTGCGGCCGAGATAGCCATCAATCCGGCCGGAATAGACGCCGGCATTATCGAGCAGGCGCTGCACCCCAGCGGCGCTGGCCTGTTCAAGATTGCGTTTATCGGTCTCGGTGAAACTGGTGCGCCAGCGCTTGGAATTCTCAATCAGGACGGGGCGAAACTCCCGCGCTTCCAGGCCCATGACGGAACAGTCCGGAATATTCTCGACAGCGAAGCTGCCGGTCGGGTCAATGCACAATTTGCTTTTCCCGCCCCAGACCTTGCGCCCGCCGCGATGAGCCGAGGAGGAGCGGCCAAACAGGTAATGTATGCCGGGCTGCAACGTGCCTTCGACCACTTTTTCGCAGGCCCCGGGACGCAGGCGTTTCCAGCCTTCGACCACGACGCCCTGGCCTTCATAGCGGCCAGTGGCAGCCTCGATGATGTAACTGGTCTCGTTGCAGACTTCCCAGCCATCAGGATTGGCCTGGGCCGACGCAGTGACGGGTAAAGCGGTGGTTAACGCAATCGCGAAAAATCCGAGGATCAGCTTAATAAACAAAGGTACCTGCGCCATGTTCTGTGAACAGCTCCATGAGAAGCGCGTGTTTTGCACGCCCGTCTAGAATTACTGCCCCGCCAACGCCCATGTTGACGGCTTTCGCCGCCGTTTCAAGCTTGGGAATCATCCCGCCCGAGATGGTGCCATCATTCATCAGACTGTCAACGCGGTCGCGGCGGATCTCGCGCATCAGCTTGCCTTGCTTGTCGAGCACGCCGGCGACATCGGTGAGCAAGAGCAGCCGTTTCGCCTGAAGCGCTGCAGCCACGGCCCCGGCAGCGGTATCGGCATTGACATTGTAGCGCCGTCCATCGTCGCCGACGCCAACCGGCGCAATCACCGGAATGATCGCTTTTTCGCTGTCCATCAGCGCGCCCAGAACCGAGATGTCAATTTTTTCAGGTTCGCCAACATAGCCGAGATCGACAACTTTCTCGATCTCGCTGGACGCATCGCGGGTGGTGCGTGTGGCCTTGCTGACGCGCATCAGGTCGCCATCCGCGCCAGACAGGCCGACCGCCTTGCCGCCGGCGGCATTGATCGCCCGGACAATCGATTTGTTGATCGGACCGGATAGCACCATCTCGACCGCTTCCATAGTCGCATCATCCGTGACCCGCAGGCCATCGCGAAATTCCGACTGGATGCCAAGCCGCTCAAGCAGGTTGGCGATTTGCGGGCCGCCGCCATGCACGATCACGGGATTGGCGCCGAGATGCTTCAGCAACACCACATCGCGGGCAAAGGCGTCGGCCAGGCCCTCATCCACCATGGCATGGCCGCCATATTTGATTACCACCGTACGCCCGGCATAGCGCTGGATATAGGGCAGGGCTTCGGACAGCGTTTCAGCGGTCAATTGGGCAGGCGGGAGCGGGGCGTCAGTCATGGCGCAGGCTCTTAGCCGGATTTGAGATGGATTGGAACGGGAATCTGGGACCAAGCTTCCTGCAAATACATGCCGCCACGCAGTGTTGGAGCTGGCGGCTCACAGTGCTCGCGTCATGAACACGCTATTGGGATCTTCGACATAATCTCCGAAAGGTGGGCAAAGCTCGAAGCCGTAGCGCTGGTACAGCATCCGCGACGGTTTGAAGCCGGCCATGCTGCCGGTTTCCAGACTGAGGCGCTGGTAGCCGCGCGCCCGCGCTTCAGCGATCACATGTTCCAGCATCCTGCGGCCGAGGCCAGCGCCGCGATGAGCGGCCAGCGTGTGCATGGATTTGACCTCGCCATGCGTGTCCGACAGGTGTTGCAGCGCGCCGCAGCCGACCAGGGTCTTGTCGTCGCGCATTTCCCAGACCGTGACGTCCGGGCGCTTGAGCCCATCCATAGGCAGGAAATGACAGCTGCCTGGCGGTGACAGGCTCAGCATCAGTTCGGCATGAGTCTCGATCAAAGCAGCAAATTCAGGGGTGTCGAGATTAGCGCTTTGAATTTGGACCGTCATGCTCAACTCTCCACGATTTGCCCAATCTCGGCTCTGAGTTCAGCGATGCCATAGCCCTTTTCCGACGAGGTGACACGCGGGATCGGGTGCGCCGCCGGGTTCTTTTTGAGCTTTGCCTCAATCTTGGCCGTGACCGCCTGCAATTCGGTCTTCTTGATCTTGTCAGCCTTGGTCAGGACGATCTGATAATTCACTGCCGCAGAGTCGAGCATGCTCATCGTCTCAAGATCCGTGTCCATCAGGCCGCGGCGGCTATCGACCAGCAGGAAGACGCGCCGGAGATTGGCCCGGCCGCGCAGATAGCGTTTGGTCAGCTGCACCCATTTCGCCTGCTGCTCTCGCGAAACTTTCGCATAGCCGAAGCCAGGCAGATCGACGAGCCAGAGCTTGCCGGGGCCGATATCGAAATAATTCAGTTCGCGTGTCTTTCCCGGTTCGGCCGAGGAGCGCGCCAGGTTCTTGCGATTGAGCACGGCATTGATCAGCGAGGATTTGCCGACATTCGAGCGCCCGGCAAAGGCAATCTCGGGCCGGTTGCCGTCCGGCAACTGGCTCAGGCTGGCGGCGCCGAGGACAAACTCGACCGGCCCCAGGCACAGCTTGCGACCGGCTTCCAGCGCCTCTTCTGAAAAGCCTGGCGTGTCGGTCATTTACTCTGCCGGGGTTGATGAGCCCCGCCCGATTAATCGTTTGATCAGCTTGTCGAACTGCGTCTCGACCCCGTTTCTGCGCATGATGAAATATTGCTGGAACAAGGACAGGAAGTTCGACCACACCCAGTACAGGACGAGGCCGGCGGCAAATCCGCCAAACACGAACATGAACACAAAAGGCAGCGCCATCATGATCGTGCGCTGGGTCGGATCCGGCGGCGGCGGCGATAGCGCCTGGATCGCCGCCATAGTCACCCCGTAAAGGATTGGCAGGATGCCGATGCCGATCACGAATCCAAGCAGCGGGATCGCTTTCACATCCGCGGCCGCCCAGGGCAGCAGGCCGAACAGATTGCCGATCGCGGTCGGGTCTGGCGCTGACAGGTCGCCAATGAACCAGAACGCCGTGTGGCGCATCTCGATGGTGACATAGAGCGTTTTGTACAGGGCGAAGAAAACCGGGATGGTGAACAGGATTGGCACACAGCCAGCCAGCGGATTGGCTTTCTCGCGCTGATACAGTTTCATCACTTCCTGCTGGCGCCGCTGTGGGTCGCCTTTGAAGCGCTCTTGAATCTCCTTCATCGGTTCAGCCAGCTTCTTCATCTTGGCCATCGACTTGTAGCTCTGATTGTAAAGCGGGATGAGCGGCGCCCGGACAATCACAGTCAGCGCCAGAATCGCCCAGCCAAAGGAACCGATCTGGGTCTTCAGCCAGTTGAGCAAGGCGAAGAAGGGGCGTGTGATGTAATAGAGAATGTTGCCCCAATCGATCGAGTCCTCGAACCGGGGAATGCCATCCGCCTTATAGCCGCGCACGACATTATATTCCTTGGCGCCGGCAAAGATCTGATTGGTGATGGTCACAGACTGGCCAGATGGGACTTGCACATCCTGGGCGTCAACGACGAGCTCGAGCAGGTTTTCTTTCTGCTGCACCCGCGACCGGAAAGTGCGCCCTTGTTCAGGGATCAGGGCGGCCATCCAGTACATGTCAGTCAAGCCGACCCAGCCGCCTTCTTCAGCGTTGCGGAAGCCGGTCTGGTCAGCATCCTTGATGCCCTTATTCTTGGACAGGTTCTTGTAGTTGCGCAGGGTCAGGCTGCCATCGAACACCCCGATCAGGCCCTGGTGCGCAAGGCCCATCTTGCGCGATGAACCAGGATCGGTCTCTTCCAGGAAGTCTTTCCAGGCGCCATAGCGGCGGACATAGCCGTTCGGGCTCAGCGTGAAGGCGCGGGCTGAATTATTGGTGATCGTGTCGCGGAATGTGAACATGTAATCTTCATCGATCGAGATCACCCGTTCAATCGCCAGGCCGCCGCGCTCAAAGCTCAGCGTCACCGACTCGCCATCCCTGATGGCATCGGTGGAGGCGGCCCAGGCATCTTCCGGCCGCAGGACCTGGAAATAGGTCGGGTTCTGCGGATCGGCATCGTTCAGCACACTCCAGTTCCAGGTGGCCGAATAGCCGCTGGTCTTGCCTTCCAGCGTCGTGCGCGGGCGCAACAGGCGCAGCTCTTCCTCGCGCGCTACGGTCTTGTAATGATCTTTCAGATTGAGATCGTCGATTTCCGACGTCTTGAGCAGGAAAGAGCCATCGACCCGGCGCATGTCGAAGCTGATCCGCTCGGTCCCTGTCAATGCAGCTTCGATGGATTCCGGCACTGCCGGCGCCGCCTCGACGACATTGTCAGTGTCCGGCACCGTGGAATCGACCGTGTCGGTGATCCCGGTCTCGGCCGCGGCGGCTTCGCGTTGTTCGGCGGCGCGCTTGGCCGCCGGGTCCAGAACAAAGAACTGATAACCGAACACAAAGACAATCATCAGCGCCATGGCGATGATGAAATTGCGCTGGTCCTGGGGGTCCATACCGTTTTGCTGATTGGGCAACATGGGCAGATCGGGTCCTGCAAATATAAAAAGAGGGGTCAGGCTGATCCTGCCCCCGCTGGAATTTGTTCGGCGAGGCTTATCAGCGCGCTTTCCATATCGTCAAGCAGGCGCTGCCAGCCAATCGTCGCAGTGTCCATTCGAGCTATGAACACATAGTCAGCGCCGCCGCGTCCGTGAAGAGGCAGAAGCAAACTAGCTGCTTCGCGCAGTCGCCGTTTGGCGCGATTGCGGATGACGGCATTGCCGATCTTCTTGGTCGCGGTGAATCCAGCGCCGATTTGCGCCCCACCCTTGCGGACGCGGGCTTGCACGACAACCGACTTGCGGCGCTCTGACTGGCCGCCGCGGACAAAAAGAAACTGGGGCCGTGTCTTGAGACGGACGACCCCAGTTTCGGATGTGTCTTGTTTGGCCATGGGAAAGCTCCCCGGCAGGTCAGGTCTTAAGCCGACAGAACCTTGCGGCCTTTCGCGCGGCGGCGGGCCAGAACCTTGCGGCCATTTTTGGTCGCCATGCGGGAGCGGAAGCCGTGGGTACGGGCGCGCTTGAGGCGGCTTGGCTGGAATGTGCGTTTCATGGGCGTCTCGCCTCAATTGAAATGTGTTGAACTCGAAAGCGCGGCTAATACGTGGGCCGACACGTCAGGTCAAGGGAAATCCGGCAGGATTTACAGGTGAAAAACACCGCTTCGGGCCTGTTCACGCATCAGTGATGGATCGCGACCGGACTGTGTCGTGCATTGTCGCGGCGGTCAAAATATATCCGGCCCGAACAAAGTTTTATCGGGATGATGAAAATATGCTACGCACAGTCCTCACTGCTGGAGCAATGACCATGACGCTGGCTGCTGGATCTGCTGCAGCAGATGACACTGACTTGCACGCACCCTGGAGCGAGCTGCTCGGCACATATGTCAGCGAACATGCTGATGGTGTGAACCGGTTCGACTATGCTGGCCTGAAAGACAATCAAGCCGATCTCGCCAAGCTGGACGCTTATCTCGAAGGCTTTGCCACGCTCGATTTCGAGACCTTGACCGAGCCAGAGCAATTTGCCGCCTATGCCAATGTCTATAATGCCCTGACGGTGAAGCATATTGTCGGGCGTTACCCGACCAAGTCGATCCGTTCAGGCTCGCTTTCCGGCCCGTGGAAGCGCGTGTTCACCACGATTGATGGCGAGGCGCGCTCGCTTGATGCGATCGAGCATGACATCCTGCGTGTCGAGTGGGATGATCCGCGCGTGCATTATGCGATCAATTGCGCTGCCTATAGCTGCCCCAATCTGCAGACCGAGGCCTGGTTTGCCGAAACCCTCGACGTTGAGCTCGACCGCGCGGCGCGCGACTATGTCAACGACCCGCGCGGCGTCACCATCCGGGGCAATGGCACGCTTCAGGTCTCGACCATCTATAAATGGTTCCGCGAGGATTTTGGCGGCTCCAATGACGGCGTGATTGACCATCTGCTCGAATATGCCGAGCCGCAGCTGAAGGCTCGGATCGAAGCCAAGAGCCGAATTACCAAACACGATTATGATTGGGCCCTGAACGACGTCAAATCGGCACCCGGCTCATAAGAGGAAAATCCGATGACCGATACCATCGACAAGAAAGCCAGCCCGATCTGGGTCAAGCTCTGGCCGGTTTACATAATAGTGGCCGGTCTTGTTCTGGCCATGTCACAGGGCTGGCATCAATATCTGACATTGGAGAGCTTGTCCGAAAATGCGGTCTGGCTGGATGAAGTGGTCAAGAAAAACCTGTTGCTGGTTTTCGGCATCTATATCCTGGTCTACGCGACGGCGACGACTTTTATCATTCCGGGCGGTGTTCTGACGATCGCGGGCGGATTTCTGTTTGGGCTGTATGTCGGAACCCCGGCGACGCTAATTGGCGCGACTCTTGGCGCCTCCATTCTGTTTTTTGCCGCCAAGACCTCGATCGGCAGTGTTCTGCGTCAGATTGCCGGACCTTTCCTGGAAAGGATGGAGAAAGGCTTCAATGAGAACGCGTTGTCCTACATGTTCGCTTTGCGCCTGATTCCGTTGTTTCCTTTCGCGGTAGTCAACATTGCGCCGGGATTGCTCGGTGCCAAATATCGCGACTATTTCATCACAACTTTTTTCGGCATTATTCCAGGTACACTGGCTTACACCTGGATCGGGGCTGCCATCAAAGGCACCCTGCTTGAGGGCGGCGAAGTGGATATAGGAAGTCTGGCCGCAAACTTCCTACCAGCGTTCATTGCGCTTGGTTTCGTGTCGCTGATCCCGGTCGCTTACAAGAAGATGACGGGGCGCAAGGCCGACCCTGTGGAGGCATAAATGTCGGACACGATTGCAACCCCCGCCGCCCGCTTGCCGGAAACTGAGCTGACGGAGACAGAGACAATGACACAAGCTCCGCGTGAAACGGGCGTTAAACGCAAGCTCAAAGCCGACCTCATCGTGATCGGTGGCGGATCGGGCGGCCTGTCTGCGGCGGCGGGGGCGGCGATGCTGGGTCTGAATGTGATCCTGTATGAGAAACACGAAATGGGCGGCGACTGTCTGAATTATGGCTGTGTGCCGTCCAAGGCGCTGCTGACCACAGCGAAATATGCCCAGACCGCCCGCGAGAGCGCCAAATTTGGCGTCAGCGTTTCTGCGCCTGCGGTCGATTGGGGACAAGTCAAAGCCCACGTCCAGAGCGCCATCGACACGATTGCCCCAATCGACAGTCAGACGCGGTTCGAAGGCCTCGGCGTCACCGTCATTCGCGAACATGCCCAGTTCAAGGATCGCAAGACGATCGAGTCGGCAACCACCGAAGCGACCGCCCGTCGGATCATCGTCTCGACCGGGTCGACCGCCTTCATCCCGCCTATCCCGGGCCTTGCCGAAACGCCATATATTACCAATGAGAGCGTCTTCGCTCTGCCTGAACAGCCTGAGCACCTGGTGATCCTGGGCGGCGGCCCGATCGGGATGGAAATGGCCCAGGCTTTCCATCGCCTTGGCTCAGAGGTCACGGTCATCGAAATGGACCGGGCCATGGCCCGCGCGGATGCCGATCATGCCAGGATTGCTGTCGATGCGATCCGGGCTGAAGGCGTCACCATTCTGGAAGGCCACAAGGCGGTTAAAGTCACTGGTGCGGATGGGACTGTTTGTGTCGATACTGAAAGCGAAGACGGCACCAAGGCGATTACCGGCACCCACTTGCTGGTCGCTGTCGGTCGCCGCGCCATGCTGGATGGTCTGGAACTGGACGCCGGCAAGGTCGATTATGACCGCAGCGGCATTCAGGTCAGCGACAAGCTACGCTCGGTCTCCAACCCGCGCGTCTGGGCGCTTGGCGATATTGCGGGCCAGGGCCAGTTCACCCATCTGGCCGGCTGGCATGCCTCTGTCTTCACCCGCCGCGCCTTTTTCAAGCAAGGCAGCAAGGCGAGCGATCTGCCGCTACCATCTGTGACCTATACGGCCCCTGAAGTGGCGCAGGTCGGGCTGACCGAAGCCGAGGCGCGGGCGCAATATGGCGACAGCGTCACCACCTCTTCCTTCCCCTTCCACGAAAATGACCGGGCGATTGCCGAAGGCAAGACGCTCGGCGAGGCCAAGCTGGTCATTCGCAAAGGCAAGATTCTCGGCGCTTCCGTGGTCGGCGAAGGCGCAGGCGATATCATCCAGATTGTCGTCTATGGCATGTCGAACAAGCTTGGTCTGCAATCATTGACCAATTTCATCTCGCCGTATCCAACCCGCGCCGAAGTGGTCAAACGCGCCGCCAGCGCGCATTACACGCCAACTGTATTCGGTAAGACTTCAAGAATGCTGGTCGGGTTGCTGCAACGCATCCCTTAGGCTAGTTGCCGTGGGGTGAGTGAAACGTCGGATCAGAGCGCGCCAAAGCGCAAATTGCGTTGGCGGGACAGCCTGTCCTTCAGGCTGTTCCTGATCGCGATTGCCAGCGTGCTCGTGGTCGA
Source organism: Henriciella sp. (assembly GCA_965212615.1). Taxonomy (GTDB): domain Bacteria; phylum Pseudomonadota; class Alphaproteobacteria; order Caulobacterales; family Hyphomonadaceae; genus Henriciella. The sequence continues at coordinate 1,942,824 of OZ243114.1, read as the reverse complement.
GGCGCTGATCTTCATCCCGAGCGCCACCAATTTCCGCAATAATTGGCTGGAAGACCAGATCGAAGCGGGCCGCCTGGCGGCACTGGCGCTGGAAGCGGCGCCAAGCCGGATGGTCTCGGAAGAGCTTGAGCAGGACTTGCTCGAAAGCGCCATGGTCCTGGCCGTGGCCGAACTCTATGACGAACGGCGCGACATGATCCTCAATCCGGGAGAGGAGATCTGCTGCACGCGCAAGATCGTCTTGTATGATGAAACGCCGGATTTTTCCGAAATCAGCGACACGCTGGCGACTTTTTTTGCGCCTAAGGATCGCTTCCTGGTGATCCGGGCGGCCGGTTCGCGGACTGGCCGGGTGATCGAGATCGTGGTCGATGAAAAAGGTCTGCGCCGCGAATTGGTAGATTATGGCCGCAACATCCTGGTCCTGTCGCTGATCATCTCGGCCTTCACGGGGGGACTGATCTATCTGATGCTGGTCATGACCGTGGTCCGCCCGATCCGGCGGGTGACGCAATCCGTGGAACAAATCAGAGATGAGCCTGGCAGCTGGAAACGCCGTCTCTCGCCGACCCCGCGCGGGGACGAGATTGGCCGCGCCCAGAACGCCCTGTCAGACATGGAAGAGGCGGTGTCGAATGCGTTCCGCCAACAGGAACATCTGGCCCAGCTCGGCGAAGCGGTGGCCAAGATCAATCATGATTTGCGCAACTCCCTGGCAACCGCGCAACTGGTATCTGACAGCCTGTCGCGTTCTGAAGACCCGCGCGTGGCCAAAAGCCTGCCACGGCTTGAGCGGGCGCTCGAGCGAGCCATCAATCTGGCCAGCGATACGCTGAAATATGGCCGGTCTTCAGTGCCGGATTCAAATGTGCAGAATGTGCGCCTGTTCGATATCGCTGAAGAAGCCGCGGCAGAGGCCCTGGCCGCCTTTGGCGACGTGACGTTCTCCAATGACGTGGATTTGCAAGCCGTGGCGCAGGCAGATCCAGATCATCTGCACCGGATCTGCGCCAATCTCATCCGGAATGCCGCTGAAGCCATGGACGGGCAGGGCGCGATCTCGATCGGGTTTGATGGCGCCGCGCTCAGCGTCGCTGATACTGGCCCTGGCCTGCCGGAGCAGGCGCGCGCCAACCTGTTCAAGCCGTTTGCCGGGTCGACCCGGCGGGACGGCACCGGGCTTGGCCTGGCTTTGTCACGCGACCTGGCGCGGGCGATGGGCGGGGATTTGGATCTTGGCGAGACAGGCGCGCGCGGGACGCGATTCGTGATCCTCCTGCCAACCGAGCAAAGCTCGACTTAAGCTCAATCGGGGCGTTTGCCGCAGACCCCTGCGCAGGGTTTATCGGAGCGCGACGATCAGGGCGCGTAGACCACAGCCACAATGGCGGCCACAATGGCCAGGAAGAAGCCCATCCAGCCCCACCAGGGGGCAAACCGTTCTCGCGGTAGTGGCGCCGGCTCAGGCGCGTTCAGCCGGGCTTCGACCTGGTCCATCACTTCCGGCAGGCGTTTCAGGCGATCAGCCACGTCCTTGACGTTTTGCGCCACCAGTTTGGCGGCGCCGGCCGGGCCGAGATTTTGCCCGATCCAGTCCTTGACCACCGGCTCGGCAGCGGCCCAGATATCATGGCCGGGATCAATTGCCCGGGCGACACCTTCCACCTGTACCATGGTCTTCTGCAACAGCACCAGTTCCGGGCGCAATTGCATGCCGAATGTGTGGGTGAAGTCGAGCAGTTGCAGCAGCAACCGGCCCATCGACACATCGCTGGCGGACTTGCCATGGATCGGCTCGCCGACGCTGCGCAAGGCCTGGGCGAAATCGCCAACGGACTTGTCGGCGGGGACATAACCGGCTTCGAAATGCACTTCTGCGACGCGATGATAATCGCGCTTCAGGAAGCCCCAGAGAATTTCGGCCAGGAACCGGCGCTCATTCAGGCCAATCCGACCAATGATGCCGAAATCCACCAATGCCAGCCGCCCGTCCGGGGTGACGATCATATTGCCTTCATGCATGTCGGCATGAAACACGCCGTGATGGATGGCATGATCGAGGAAACCGCGGGTGACCGCATTCGCCAGCGCGGCGCGATCAATGCCGGGTGTGTCGGCAGCCGCCGGATCAGTGAGCGGTTTGCCATCGACCCATTCCGTGGTCAGCACGCGTTTGCCAGAGCGCTCCCAGTCGACTTTCGGGATGTAATAATAGCCGGCCTTGAAGGATAGCGCGCGCATCTCGTCGGCGCCGCCGGCTTCCAGGCGCAGGTCGAGTTCCTTCTGCATCGCTTCAGCAACGGTCTCGGTGAACGCTACCGGCGCCAGACGGCGGCTTTCGACATTGACGCGCTCGACGGTGCGGGCTGCGCGTTTCATCGCGCGCAATTCACGCTCGATCAGGCGCTCGACCCTGGGGCGCAGGATTTTCACCGCTTTGGCGCCGTCCGGGGTCTGCATCCGGTGCACCTGAGCCAGAGAGGCGGCAGCGACGGGCTCTGACAGGTCTGGGAACAGGCTTTCGGCCGCGTCGCCAAACTCCTCTTCCAGCGCCGCCTTGGCTGCTTTCATCGCAAATGGCGGCAGCTTGTCTTTGAGCCGCGACAGGTCGCTGGTGGTTTCGACCCCGAACACGTCAGGCCGGGTGGCGAGGAATTGTCCGAGCTTGATATAGGCGGGTCCGAGCTTTTCCAGTGCCGTGGCGAGGCGTTTGCCCGGCCGCCCCTTGGCGCCGCCGCCAAAGATCCGCAGCGTCTTGCCGGCCAGTTTGGCCGGGAAGGGCAGACGCGAATGATACTCGCCAGGCAGGATCACATCATGGCGCGCCAGCGCTGTGCCCGCACGCAAAAGCCGTCCATAATCTGCCAGCGCCTTCCACATGGCTCAGACCGCCCAGCCGAAATGCAGCGCCGCGATGCCGCCTGAGAAATTGGTCACGCTGACATTCGCGAACCCGGCCGATTCAATCTCGGCCTTGAATGCTGCCTGGTCCGGGAACTGGCGGATGCTCTCGACCAGGTATTGATAGCTGTCGCGATCGCCGGTGACGATCTTGCCGACTTCCGGGATGACATTGAAACTATAGGCATCATAGGCCTTTTGCAGCATGGGCGCGGTCATCTGGCTGAATTCCAGCACAGCGAGACGCCCGCCAGGCTTCAGCACGCGCTTGAACTCGCGCAGGCCGGCTACGCGATCAGCGAAATTGCGGATGCCGAAACTGATGGTCAGAGCATCAAAGCTGCGATCCGGATACGGCAGGGCGGTGCCATCCGCGCAGACCCAGTCGAGGCGGCCAGCCCATTCGGCATTATCGCCGCGCGCCTTGCCGGCTTCCAGCATCGCATCATTGATATCACAGACGATGGCGGTCGCTTGGCGCGTATCGCCGCGGCGCTTGCCGGCCTCGTCGGCGAGCCGCAGGAAGGCGCGGGCCAGTTCGCCGGTGCCGCCGGCGACATCCAGATGCCGTTCGCCAGGCTGCGGGTTGACCCGGTTCATCGTGTCATGCTTCCACAGCCGGTGAACGCCTGCAGACATGAAATCATTCATCACGTCATATTTCGACGCAACCGAGCGGAACACGCCTTTGACCCGGTCGACTTTCTCGTCCGGGGTGACCTGCTCGAAGCCGAAAGAAACTGTGTCTTGTTCGCTCATGGCCTGCATCTAAGCAAAGATGTCTTAAAGAGCCATGCGCAGAGGTGTCGCGGATCTGTAAATTCTGTGCCCTAATTCGCCCGCATTTGGTGTGTTTTCTGCTCGCCATGGGAGTGAGGACGCAAACTATTGGCCTGTTCAAGGCGCTGCACCGGGATGCCAGGCACTGGCAGATCCTGGCTTTGTCCGGTCTGTTCTGCATCTCCCTCTCGACCAGCGATTTCAGTGCTCGGCCGCTGGCCCTGCTGGCTGCGATTGTCGGCGCCATGGCCGCCCAGGTGGCGGGCACGGTCTGGGTCAATGCGCGCAAGGAAGAACGCCGGGCAAAATCCGGCAGCTACTGGCGCGGGTCCAGCCTGGAAGCCGGCTTTGTCGGCTGGATGTCCGGGTTTGAATGGAAATCAGCGCTGATCACATCGCTATCGCTTTCCATCCTTCTGAGAGCCAATTCGCTCTGGTTCTGGCTCGCGGCGGGATTCATCGCAATTTCAGCCAAGTTCCTGATCCGTTATCGCGGCAAGCATATGTTCAACCCGGCCTGTATCGGCATTGTCACGGTCAGCCTGATCGGCGGCTCAGCCGCCTGGGTGTCGCCTGGGCAATGGGGCCAGGCCCCGATCTTTGCCGCTTTTGCGATCGGTTTTGCTGCGCTGGTCCTGTCCAGTGCCAAGCGGCTCGATATCGCGCTTGGCTTCCTGATCGGATTTGCCGCCATGCTGTTCGGGCGGGCGCTTTATCTTGGCGACCCGATGGCCATTCCGATCCATCAGATGCAGTCCGGGGCGCTGCTGGTCTTTGCCTTCTTCATGATTACCGATCCCCGCTCGACGCCGGACTCGCGCCTGGCCCGTCTCCTGTTTGCCTTTGCCGTCGCGGCGCTGGCGGCGTGGCTGAGCTGGGAACATCATATTCGCGGCGCCATGCTCTACGCCCTGGCGGCGCTGGCCCTTCTCACCCCCATCCTGGACCGCGTGCTGCCGGCGCGCCGGTTCGAATGGCTCTCCAAAAAGGAAACTCCAGATGACTCTGAAACATCTCGCCGGGGCTTGCGCCCTCGGCCTCGCATCATTCGCGCTTAGCGCGCCGGCCGCCTCTGCCTTTTGCGGCTTCTATGTCGCCAAGGCCGACACCGATCTGTTCAATGATGCCTCGAAAGTGGTGCTGGTGCGCGATGAAGAGCGCACGGTGATCACCATGGCGTCGGATTATCGCGGCGAAGTGAGCGAATTCGCCATGGTCGTCCCGGTGGTCGACATCCCGCTGCGCGAACAGATCAATGTCGCCAATCCGGCCCTGGTCGATCATCTCGATGAATATACCGCGCCGCGTCTGGTCGAGTATTATGACGATAATCCCTGCGAGATGCGTTATCGGCGGGACATGATGGCGATGTCGGCGCCGCCGCCAGAGCCGGTGATGGAAATGGCGATGGAGGAAGCCGAAGATCTCGGTGTCACCATCGAAGCCGAATATGAAGTTGGTGAATATGACATCCTGATCCTGTCGGCCGAGGAGAGTGATGGTCTGATCACCTGGCTCAACCAGAATGAGTATCGCATTCCTGACGGGGCCGAAGATGTGGTCGGCGCGTATCTCAAGCGCGGGATGAAATTCTTCGTCGCCAAGGTCAATCTTGAGCGCCATGATGGCTCGTCCATGCTGCGCCCGATCCAGGTTGCTTATGAGGATGAGGATTTCATGCTGCCCATCCGGCTCGGTACCGTGAATGCTGACGGCAAGCAGGAACTGTTCGTCTTCGCCATTACGCGCCAGGGCCGGGTCGAGACGACCAATTACAAGACCGTCAAACTGCCTTCCAACATGGATGTGCCCATCTTCGTCAAGGACGAGTTTGGCGACTTTTACAAAGCCATGTTCGAGCACCAGACCGAGAAGGAAAACGGCAAAGCAGTGTTCATGGAATATGCCTGGGACATGTCCTGGTGCGACCCGTGCGCGGCCAATCCATTGTCGCGCTCGGAGCTGCGCGAGCTCGGTGTGATGTGGCTGGATGAAGGTGGGCCGGGCGAGATCCAGCCAATGCCGCGTCCAGGCATCGGGCCGCAGCCGGTCGATGCTTTCGTGACCCGCCTGCACGTGCGCTATGATGGCCAGACCTTCCCGGAAGATCTGAATTTCCAGGTCACAGGCGATCGTGAGAATTATCAGGGCCGCTATGTCCTGCGTCACCCCTGGCGCGGCGATTACGGTCAGTGCGAAGAAGCGGGCCAATATGCCGAGACTCTGGTCACGCGCTGGGACGCTGAAGCGGAAAGCCTGGCCAAGCTGACCGGCTGGGAGCTGGCAGAGATCAAGCAGAAAATGGCCGATGGCGGGTTCTCAGCCAGCGCTGTGGGCGTCACTGAGCGAAAGCCGAAGAAGAATTGGTGGCAGCGCCTCTGGGGGAATTAGCCGGACAATTAGAAGCTCAATATTGGCGGCGCTCAATGCTTGCATTTGCAATCAAAAATCTTGCAAAAACCGACAATATTTACATTCGGATGTAGAGGGTTTGTAAAACATTTGCGTTAAGACCCGGGCTGTGAATGTAAATATGTATACACGCCGCGCCCTTCTGATTGGTCTGGCTCCTCGCGCCGGGGAGGGCAAGGACTTGTTGTCGTCCGAACGCGGTGCGGCGGCGGTCGAATATGGCCTCATCGGGTCGTTGATCGCGATTGTCCTGACGGCCTCTCTGAGCCGTCTGCGCAGGCGTCAGCGTCGCAATTACAATTGCATCAGGCGGGCCATGAAAGACGAAAAGGTCACCCGGTTCTGCAAGAAACGCGGCGGCTAGCGCCTATTTCTGACAGGCGCTGCAAAAAAAGGTGGAACGCCCCGATTGCACGATCCGCTTGATCTCGCTGCCACAGGTGTCGCAAGGCGCGCCTTCGCGGTCATAGACGTGGAACTGTTTCTGGAAGTAGCCGAGCTCGCCGCTGGCGCTGGCAAAGTCGGAGATTGATGACCCGCCGGCCTCGATCGCTTCAGCAATCACATCATTGATTGCCGGGGCGAGGCGTTCGGCGCGTTTGCCAGCGATGCTCCGGGATTTGCGGCGTGGGCTTAATCCAGCTCGGAACAACGCTTCGCAGACATAGATATTACCGAGTCCGGCGATCACGGCCTGGTCAAGCAGCGCCGCCTTGATCGGCGCGGTTTTGCCGGCCAGCACCTCATTCAAATAGGCGGCGCTGAACTGGTTCGAGAGCGGCTCGGGCCCTAGATGTTCAAGCCGGGGATAGGTCGCCAGCGCCGCGATTGGCCACAGTTCCATGAACCCGAAGCGGCGCGGATCATTATAAGTCACCGTGGCGCCGCCTTGCATGTGAAAGACGACGTGATCATGCGCCGGATTGGTGCCGGGATCATGATGAAACTCGGCGCTGGCCTCACTGTTCACGGTAAACCGTCCGGACATGCCGAGATGCATGATCAGCGCTTCGCCGGTCGATAACTCGGTGACCAGAAACTTGGCGCGGCGCCCCAGATGGGTGATCCGCGCGCCTTCGACCCGGTCGCGGAACCGGTCTGGAAACGGGAAGCGTAGATCCGGGCGGTTGACGTCCAGGCGGTCGATCCGCTGGCCTTGCATGGCAGGCGACAGACCGCGGCGAACGGTTTCGACTTCGGGCAGTTCAGGCATAACCGGCAGGTAGCGAGCTCAGGCCTTGGCGACAAGCACGCATGGGCACCGCCTAGACCGTCACCACCACTTTGCCGAGGGCCTTGCGATCGATCAGGTACTGGATCGCTTCGCCGCCGCGTTCGAGCGGGAAGGTCTCCGACACGTGCGGCTTGATCTTGCCGTCCTGGTACATCGCAAACATTTCAGCCAGATTGCGCTGATTGGCTTCTGGATCCCGCGCGACAGCCGCGCCCCAGAACACCCCGCGCACGTCGCAGGATTTCAGCAGGGTCAGATTGAGCGGCAGTTTCGGAATGCCGGCTGGGAAACCGATGACCAGGAAGCGTCCTTCCCAATTCATCGCGCGCACGGCCGGTTCGGCATAATCGCCGCCGACGCCGTCATAAATGATGTCGACTCCGCCGCCGCTAATCTCCTTGATCGCGTTGGAGAAGGCTTTCTGTTGCCCGCGATCCAGTGGTCCGCGGTCATAGACCAGGCCCTTGTCGGCGCCTTTGGAGAGGCAGAAATCGACTTTTTCCTGACTTGAACAAGCGGCGATGACTTCCAGACCCATGGCTTTGCCAAGCTCGACGGCGGCAATGCCAACTCCGCCAGCGGCGCCGAGCACCAGCAATTTCTCGCCCGGTTTCGGATCCGCCCGGTCCTTCAGGGCATAATAGGAGGTGCCATAGGTCATGACAAAGGCGGCGGCTTCGTCGAAGGGAACACTGTCCGGGATCGGGATGCAGCGCCCGGCCTCAAGCGCCATCTCCTCGCGCATGCCGCCCCAGCCGCAGGATCCGATGACCCGCTGGCCGACTTGCAAATGGGTCACCCCTTCGCCGACTGCCTTGACCACGCCAGACACTTCTCCGCCGGGGCTGAATGGACGCTCGGGCTTGAACTGATACAAGTCCTGGATGATCAGCGTATCGGGGAAATTGACGCCGATGGCCTTCACGTCAATGACAACCTGACCCTTATCCGGGGTCGGGCTTTCAATTTCTTCCAGAACCAGCGTATCAGTGCCGCCTGGGGCTTTTGAGAGCAGAGCTTTCATCGGGAGTTTCCTCATCGCATGCGTTGACGGAGCTTTGGTAGACATGGCAACCGGCGCTGTGAAGGTCTGACGTAGCGGAGATGTGAGATTGGACAAGACGCTCCTGTTCTGGATTCTGGTCGGCGGCCTCGGCTTCGGCTTTGCGCTGGCAGTGCAGATGCGGATGATCACCGCCCTGGTCCTGCGCCGGGCGCTGAAGGCCTGGCGCGAAGATTATGCGGACCGAGCCAAGGCGAATGCCGTGGTGGTCGCCGCCGCCAGCCAGGCGCCTGCAGCAGATGACGCTGTTGCTTATATGCAGGCGACCTATCCGAGCCCGCTGGCGCATTTGCGCACGGCGCGGCGCTATAGCGTGATCCTGCCAGTGCTGCTGGTCGGCGTGCTGGCGCTCGGACGCCTGGTCTGGGGAGTGATCTGATGAAGGGCTATTTTGCAATTGGCGCTGAAGGCATTTCCAAGCCTATGAATCTCGGCGCCTTGATGCGCACCGCGAATGCGTTCGGGGCGAGTTTCGTATTCTCGGTCCAGGCCGCGGACCGGACCAGGATTGCCAATCTCTCCGACACCTCGCGGACCTTCAAGAATGTGCCTTATTATGCCTGGGACTCGATGGCGGACATGGTCTTCCCGAAAGGGTGTCAGCTGGTCGGGATCGAGCTGACCGAGGATGCCGTCGAGCTGCCGGAATTCAAGCACCCGCGCATGGCTGCTTATGTGCTGGGGCCTGAGCGCGGCAATCTCTCCGAGGCGATGGTCGCGCGCTGTGATCATATTGTGAAGATTCCGACCAAGTTCTGCATCAATGTCAGCCTGGCCGGGGCGCTGGTCATGTATGACCGGGTCCGTAGCCTTGGCGCCTGGCGCGATCGGCCGATCATGCCGGGCGGCCCGAAGGCGGTTTAATCCTCGCGACGTTTCTTGACTCTTCCTTAGGGCAGGCCTGCACAAAAGAAGGCGCAGCGTGCGCGCTGCCAACAAACGCAGGAAGAGGACGGCCCGCCATGCAGAAAATGATTACCACCCATGTCGGCGAGATTGCCGTCAATGTGTCCGGGTCCGGCCCGGTGATTATCTGCGTCCATGGCTGGCCTGAGCATTCCTGGTCATGGCGCCACCAGGCCGCGTATTTCTCAGCCCGAGGCTACACTGTCGCAGCAATGGATGTTCGCGGTTATGGCGACAGTGCCAAGCCGACCGAGATTTCCGATTATACGTTGAAACAGCTCGCCTCTGACGTCGCCGCGGTCGCCGATGCGCTGAGCGATGAGCCGGTGATCCTGTTCGGCCATGATTGGGGCGCGCCAATCGTCTATACGACCGCGCTGATCTATCCGGATAAAGTCCGCGCGGTGGCGGGCATGAGCGTGCCATACACGCCCGGCGGCGAGACCGGCCTGCTTGACATCATGCGCGCGGTCTATGCCGGCAAGTTCTTCTACATGCTCTATTTCCAGGCGGTCGGCGTGGTCGAGAAAGAGGTCTCTGCCGATCCGGTCGCGGCGCTGCGCAAGATCTATTACGCGATTTCCGGCGATGCGCCGGATGGCGCGTTCAATGCTGGCAAGACGCCGGAGTCCGGTCTGCTTGACGGCTTGGTCGATCCTGATCCTTTGCCGGCCTGGCTATCGAATGATGATCTCAAAGTCTCAGCCGAAGCGCTGGACAAAGGCGGTTATCATGGGCCGTTCCATCGCTATCGCGCGCTCGATCTGGATCATCAGGAGCTCGCCGCTTATCGCGGCAAGACGCTGGACATGCCGACCTGTTTCATTGGCGGCGAGCGCGATCCGGTCCGCGCCATGGTGCCAGGCGTTGATGCCTTCGCCGCTTCCGGCGCGGCCTGCACGGATTTTCGCGGGGCGACGATCATTCCAGGCGCCGGGCATTGGGTGCAGCAGGAAAAGCCGGTTGAGACCAATGCCGCCCTGGAACGCTTTCTAAGCGGGCTCTAGTCAGGCCCGCCAGACCTTAACCGGCATAAAGCGAAGCGCTGGGGGCGAACGCGACCATGAACAGGGTGGTTGCGGTAATGCCTGTGAACAGGACGGTCAGGCTACGGGAGAGGATGTTATTATTGCTCATCTTATGATCTCTTCGGTCTGGCGATCTCGCCGTTATCTTTCGTTAACGGCCAGATGGGGACGAACGTCCTTGATGAACACTGTTGATACAGAATAGGGGCTATGCGTGTTTCGAATAAGGCGATTTGATGGTTAACGCGCGTTAACGGATCAATCCGGCTTCCTTGGCCTTGGCCCGATAAGAGCGCGACACCGGCACTTCGGTCCCCGACGGCAAGACCAGCAGACTGCGGCCATCGACGCGTTTTTCATCCTCAACGCCTTGTTTGGCGACCCACCAGGAGCGGTGGACTTGCAGGCCTTCGGCGTGCGCCAGTTCGCGCACTGCATCAGCCAGGCGCATCAGGATCATCTCTTCGCCGAGACTGGTATGCACACGCAAATAATGATCTTCGGACGAGACTGCGTGCAGCTCAGCGGTGCGAAACTTTACCGGCAGGCGGTCCATGAAGGTCGCGAACGGGTCCGCCGGGGCCTCGCTGCGCTCTGCCTTGGCTGTCTCGAACACATGCGCGACATACATGCCGGTCGAAACGATCAGCGAGATGATCAGGACATAGACGAACTGGATGACGGTGTGATTGACGCTGAACGGGCCGCCATTGAACAGGAACAGGACCGCCACGACCGGAAAGGAGACCGCAATCGCCACGACCGCGATCTTGAACGGAGCCGGCCAGGGATCGAAACGCTCTGACCAGAGATAAGGCGCGACAAACATCGCACTGCCAGCGCCGACCGCCATGGTCGCCGTCCAGAACACGAATCTGCGCAAGAATGGCACCTCGCCGGTGTCATAGACCCCGAGCCAGGAAAAGAGCAGGCCGAGACCGACAACGATCCCGCAAAACCTCGCGATGTCAGTCACGATACGCAAACCGCAGGGCCCCTTCATCCACGCTTCGCGAATGACAATGGCTGCATTTCGCGAAGGATTCCAGCCCCTAAACGAAGAACCGGCTGCAAGCAGGAGTCTGCGCTGGCATGTCTGTTCTCACAGCAGGCCTGCCTGCTTGATTGAACCAAACTGGAGACTCTCATGACCCGCATTCCCGTTCTTCTTGCCGCTGTTTCAACTGGCCTTTTGGCCGCGCCCCTGGCCGCTGCGTCCGACCTGACCATCACCATTGAAGGCATCGCCCAGACACAAGGCTCGATCATGCTCGGCCTGTTCGACGAGGCGACTTATAATGGCGACGGCGCAGTGGACGGCGCGAATCTGACGGTCGAAAGCGACCGGGTCAGCGTCACCTTTGAAGGGCTGGACCCCGGCGAATATGCGGTGCGGCTGTATCATGACCTTAATGATGATGGCGAAATGAACACCAACCCGTTCGGCATGCCGACCGAGCCTTATGCCTTCTCGAATGATGCCAAAGGCCGCTTCGGCCCAGCCAAGTGGGACGATGCCAAATTTACCCTCGAAGCCGACGGCACCACCCACACAATCACCATGAACTGATCCAGCTGGACCAAAGCGGAGGCGATGATGGACCTTTCCAGACGACACTTTCTCGAAGCCGGTTTTGGCGCCAGTTTAGCCGTATCGCTCGGCGCCTGCGCCAGCGCGGTGCCGCGCACTGCCGGCATGCCGGACTGGCATCTCGGTTACAGAAATGCCCCGGCAGGCGGCTTTGACCCGGCGCCGATGAAGCTGGCTTATGGCAAGCCGCCAGCGGATCTAAGCGGGTCCTTCTACCGCAATGGCCCAGCTCAGATGCAATATGGCGATGACTATGCCAGCCACTGGTTTGACGGTGATGGCCTGATCCACCGGATCGCCATTGATGATGGCGCGGCTGTGCATCAGGCGCGCTTTGTCGACACCAAGAAGCGCCGCGAAGAGCAGGCGGCCGGTACATTCCTGGCCCCCGGTTTTGGCACGCTCGGCGATGAGCGGTTCTCGGTCCAGGGGCCGGATGATGTCAATGCCGCCAATACCTCGGTTCTGGTCGTCAATGGCGAGCTGCTGGCGCTCTGGGAAGCCGGGTCGGCCTTTGCCATGGATGCTGAGACGCTGGCGACGAAGGGCCCGAAAGCCTGGCGCGATGATCTCAAAGGCATGCCCTTTCTGGCTCATCCCAAAGTCGAGCCGGATGGCCGGGTCTGGAATCTCGCGGTTGCCGGCGCGCGGGTCGGAATTTACCGCATCGCCAAAACCGGCCAGCTGGAAGACTTTGGCCTCGTCAATATCGGCCGCGCCGCCTATATCCATGACTGGACGATGACGGATCGTCACCTGATCATCCTGGTTCAGCCCTGGGTCAACGAAAACCTGCGCCCGCCAGTGGTTGCCGGGTTCGAATGGCAGCCGCAGCACGGTCTGCAAATGCTGATCATCGACAAGGATGATTTCAGCCAGCAGCGCTGGGCCCAGGCCCCGGCCCGCATGTTCTTCCATACCGGCTCGGCCTGGGAGGAGAGCGATGGCACGATCAAGTTCGATGTGGTCCTGTACAAGCAGCCTATCCTTGGCGTTGGCGGCGGGGCTGCAGAGATTCGCGGCGAATGGACCGGCGCTGGCGCTGATGAGGCGGGCGTCCTGACCCAGGTCGTGATCCCGCCGCGCGGCGATGCCCGGCTGGTCGAGACCAGCATTGTCGGTGAATTCCCGCAGGTTGATCCGCGGTTCCGGGGACAGCGCCGCCGCCTGACCGCGCTGACCAGCGCCGTCGCTGCCAATCGCCCGGGCTCGACCGGCATCACCGTGCATGACTGGGAGAATGGGCAAAGCGATGCATTCAATTTCGGCCCCTCGCGCATGGTCGAGGAGTTTCTGTTTGTCCCGAAATCCGGTCGATCAGGTGAAGCCGAGAGCTGGCTGATCGGCACCGTTCTCAATCTGAAAGCCAAAGCCAGCGAAGTCTGCGTGTTCGACGCCGCGCGGGTCAGCGATGGCCCGGTCTGTATCTGGCAGGCGGCGTATTCCTGGCCGCTCGGCTTTCATGGCACCTGGGCGTGAGGCGAGCGATCATGACTGCAAAAGCAGCATTTCCTCCCGCGATCTCGCCGCGCGCCCTGGTGTCCAGGGTCCCGTTCTGGGCCTGGCAGATCGGCATCGCCGTCGCGATTTATCTGGCGGTCAGCTATTTCATCCTCGCTGCCCATCCGGAGGCTGAGCCGAAAGTGCGGTTCAGCCTCGAACCAGTGCTGACCGCGTCCATGGCGATCCAGATTCACGTGGTCAGCGCGGTGCTGGCCCTCGGGATCGGGCTGTTTCTGCTCAGCGCGCCGAAAGGCTTTCGCCTGCACAAGACGCTGGGCTGGGCCTGGGTGGTCAGTCTGACCGTCACTGCCGCATCCTCTTTCTTCATCACCGGGCTGATGGGCGCGCATTATTCGCCCATTCATGCCTTGTCGGCCTGGACCATGCTTGGATTGCCGTTTGGCGTCGCTGCTATACGCCGCCGGGACATCAATAAGCATCGGCATACCATGACCGGGATGTTTATCGGCGGCATGGTCATTGCCGGCTTGTTCTCTTTCCTGCCTGGGCGTCTGATGTGGGAAATTTTCTTCGCCGCTTGATCCGATCACCAAACTTGTATCATGTCTGTCATGCTTGCGGCATAAGAAGCCCGAGTGAGATCATATGGGAGACGGATATGACGCGCGGACTGGTAGCAATGGCAGCGCTCTTGAGCTTGGGCGCCTGTGTCACCGAGGGTGGCGGCATCAATATTTTCACGCCGAAACCGGATACGGCAGAAGCAGCGCTCGAACTCTATTATGATACGATCCCGGACAGCGCCTTGCCGACCGCTGGGGCAGGCGCAGCGCTCCCGGCCTCAGACGCCGTGCTTTCGACCATCCTGATCGGTTCCTGCCTGGATGAGGAAAAGGGCCCGTCAGCCGCGATGATGAGCATTGCGGGCGAGGATGCCGACCTGTTCCTGATGGTCGGCGATAATGTCTATGGCGACCGTGATGGCCGCGCCTATGTCAGCAACGAAACCGATCTGGATGAGCTGCGCGAATCCTTCACCGACCTAGCCGCCCGCGAGGATTTCCAGGCCGTGCGGGCGGCCCACCCGATGATGGTGGCCTGGGACGATCATGATTATGGCGCCAATGATTCCGGCAAGGAATTCCCGTTCCGCGGCCTGGCCGAGCGCGTGCATGAAGTCTTCTGGGGCCTTGAAGACGAAGATGTCGGTCAATGGCCTGGCACCTATTATGCGCGCAGCTTCGGCCCCGAAGGCCAGCGCGTGCAGGTGATCATGCTCGATACCCGCTTCTTCCGCTCGGCTCTGACCCCGACAGATGCGTGGGGCACCAAAGGCAAGGAGCGCTATCTGCCTGCCCCGGCCGGCTCGATGCAGGACATGCTCGGCGCGGCGCAATGGACCTGGCTGGAGAACCAGCTGCAGCAACCGGCCGACATTCGCCTGATCGCGTCATCGATCCAGGTCATGCCGACTGTGCATGGCTGGGAAGCCTGGTCGGCGCTGCCGGATGAGCGCCAGCGCCTGTTTGACCTGATCAAGAAATCCGAGGCCACCGGCGTTGTCTTCCTGTCCGGCGATCGCCACACTTCCTTCATTTATGAACAAGATGGCGTCCTGCCTTATGCCGCGCATGAGCTGACCGCGTCCTCGCTGAACGTCGCTTTCGCGACCGAGTCCGAAGAGCTTGATGCGCGCCAGGTCGGTGCAGGCTATGCGCCTGAGAATTACGGCGCCGTCGAGATTGACTGGGAAGGCCGAACCATCGCTCTCAAGGTCAAGGACAATGGCGGGCAAACGGTGCGGCAGAATGATCTCACATTTGCCGAGATCGGGGTAAATTAGCCCTCTTTTCCAGCGCTTTTGACGCCCTCACCAAACCGTGTTCCGCATGTGGCTGTTTGACAGCGCTATCTGCCACTGTGCCACGGTTGTCAGGGGTGACGGCTTTGCTATAAGCGCCCCGACTTTCGCGGGTGCAATATGAGTCGCACCTCAAGCTGCAAAAGGCTGATTTCACATGAACATTCACGAATACCAGGCCAAGGCCGTCCTTAAAGAATTTGGCGCGCCGGTGGCTGATGGCGTCCCGATCCTGACCCTCGACGATGTCCAGACGGCGGTCGATACATTACCTGGACCGCTCTGGGTGGTGAAAAGCCAGATCCATGCCGGTGGACGCGGCAAGGGCAAATTCGTTGAAGCGGCAGCTGGAGAAAAAGGCGGCGTTCGCCTCGCCTTCTCCAAGGAAGAAGTGATGGCACATGCCAAGGCGATGCTCGGCAATCACCTCGTCACCGCGCAAACCAGCGCTGAAGGCAAGCAGGTCAATCGTCTTTATGTTGAAGATGGCGCTGATATTGCCAGCGAACTGTACCTGTCTTTGCTGGTCGATCGTGAAACCGGCCAGCCGGCCTTTGTCGCCTCGACCGAAGGCGGCATGGACATTGAGGCCGTGGCGCATGATACGCCAGACAAGATCCTGACCTTGCCCATCGATCCGATGGATGGGGTCACCGAAGCGGCAGCCAGCCAGCTGTGTGACGCCCTGGCGCTCGACGGCGCGGCGCGCGAGGACGGCATGAAACTGTTCCCGATCCTCTACAAGGCCTTCATCGAGAAGGACATGTCGATGCTGGAAATCAATCCGCTGATCGTCATGGAGAATGGCCGTCTGCGTGTCCTCGACGCGAAAGTGAGCTTTGATGGCAATGCCCTGTTCCGCCATCCTGACATCATGGAACTGCGCGACACGACCGAAGAGGACGAGAAGGAAATCGAAGCCTCTGAATGGGACCTCGCTTATATCGCGCTCGACGGCACGATTGGCTGCATGGTCAATGGCGCGGGTCTGGCCATGGCGACGATGGACATCATCAAGCTGTATGGCGAAGAGCCGGCCAATTTCTGTGACGTTGGCGGCGGCGCCAATGCCGAGAAAGTCGCCGCGGCGTTCAAGATCATCATGAAGGACCCGAACGTGAAGGGCATCCTCGTCAATATCTTTGGCGGCATCATGAAATGTGACGTGATCGCCGAAGGCGTGATCCAGGCAGTCAAGGAAACCTCTCTCGCGGTGCCACTGGTGGTGCGTCTGGAGGGCACCAATGTCGAGAAAGGCAAGGAAATCCTGGCCCAGAGCGGCATGAACATCATTCCGGCTGATGATCTCGACGATGCCGCACAGAAGATTGTTGCCGCTGTGAAAGGCGCTTAGGGACATCAATGACCCACACGGTTCGAACTTTGCTGAAGCTGGGCGCTGTTTCTGCAGCGCTCATGCTGGCGGCATGCGGATCGCCGGATCGCCAGACCCCGAGCCTTGACCTGCCGCTGACCGCGCCGGCCAGCGCGTCTGGCATCGTCGCCGATTTCATCGAGGTCTGCTCGCTCAGCATGATTGACCAGCCTGCCGCAATCGCGGCTCTGAGTGAACGTGGCTGGCAGCCCCCTGGCGCTGACAGTATGCAGCAAATCGCGGCCTTTGGCGGCTTTGCCAGCGAGGGTGAAAATGGCGAGCAGATGCAAATCTTCTCGATCGACTATCCGCATGTTGAAGGCGTCTCGTGCCAGCTCACCAGCACCTTCATTGAAACAATCCCTGACTTTTCGCCAATGGCCGACATCCCAGGCCTGATCGGTGGTTTTAAGACCTATGGCGAGGGCCTTGAGCAAGGTCAGCTTGGCCAGTTTAGCGGGATCGGTCCGAACGGCTATCCAGTGACCGTACAGGTGCTCAGCACTGGCGACATCTTTTTCAATTTATTCATGACAACGACACGGCCGGTAAAGCCGTCTGATCCCAACCAGGAATAGGAACCCGTATGTCCATTCTTATCGACTCGAACACCAAAGTTATCGTTCAAGGCCTGACCGGCAAGACCGGGTCCTTCCATACCAATCAGGCGCTGGATTATTTCGGCACCAAGATGGTCGCTGGCACCCACCCGCGCAAAGCCGGTGAGAGCTGGACCGCCGATAATGGCGCGCAGCTGCCAATCTATGCCAATGCCGCTGACGCCAAGGACGCCACCGGCGCCAATGCCTCGGTCATCTATGTCCCGCCAGCCGGCGCGGCGGCAGCAATCGAAGAAGCGATTGATGCTGAGATCCCGCTCATCGTCTGCATCACTGAAGGCGTACCTGTGCTCGACATGGTCCGCGTCAAGGCCAAGCTGGACAAGTCGAACTCGCGCCTGATCGGGCCGAACTGCCCGGGCCTGCTGACACCGGAACAGTGCAAGATCGGCATCATGCCAGGCAAGATCTTCAAGAAAGGCTCTGTCGGCGTCGTCTCGCGCTCTGGTACCCTGACTTATGAAGCTGTCTACCAGACCTCTGTCGAAGGCCTTGGCCAGACCTCCGCGGTCGGCATTGGCGGCGACCCGGTCAAAGGCACGGAATTTATCGACGTGTTGGAAATGTTCCTCGCGGATGACGAAACAGAAAGCATCGTCATGATTGGTGAAATCGGCGGCACCGCAGAAGAAGAAGCCGCCCAGTTCCTGATCGATGAGGCCAAGAAAGGCCGCAAGAAACCCATGGTTGGTTTCATCGCCGGACGAACTGCTCCAAAAGGCCGCACAATGGGCCATGCCGGAGCGATTGTTTCAGGCGGTAAAGGCGATGCAGAGTCGAAGATCGCGGCCATGGAAGCGGCCGGAATCAAAGTCTCGCCGAGCCCTGCCCGTTTGGGTACAACCATGGTAGAGGTTTTGAAAGGTTAGGAACGCACTATATGCGTTCCCTGGACGGCCAGACGAGGCCAGACTGACCCCGCCCGGCCGTCCGACACAAAGGACGGTATCACATGGCAGACGACGGTTCTCCCGTAGACGGCGGTCGCAGCGCTCAAAACGCGGCGATGCTGGACACCCTGTTCCTGTACGGCGGCAGCGCGGTCTGGATCGAACAGATGCAGGCGAAATTCGCCGCCAACCCGAACTCGGTGCC
This sequence comes from Henriciella sp., assembly GCA_965212615.1. Lineage (GTDB taxonomy): Bacteria > Pseudomonadota > Alphaproteobacteria > Caulobacterales > Hyphomonadaceae > Henriciella. The sequence continues at coordinate 1,924,494 of OZ243114.1, read as the reverse complement.
GGATAGCTGGCGCGCCTTTTTCGAAGAGCTTGGCGATGGCAGTGCCGACGCCACCCGCAACGCAGATGGCGCCAGCTGGAAGCGCAAGCAATGGCCGACGCCAGCCTCGCCAGAAGAGACCGCCGCCTTTGACGGCAACTGGACTCTGCTCGAGCCGAAGCTGGAAAAGAAGATCAAATCCGCTGCCCCGGCGGCCTCTGACGCTGATGTCGAGCGTGCGGTCAAGGATTCGGTCAAGGCCCTGATGATGATCCGCGCTTTCCGCATGCGCGGCCACTTGCAGGCGCAGCTGGATCCGCTTGGGCTTGATAATCCTGAATACCAGCCAGAGCTCGACCCCAAGAGCTATGGTTTTGAAGATGCCGACCTGGATCGCGAGATCTTCATTGACGGCGTGCTTGGGCTGGAGCGCGCGACCGTGCGCCAGATCCTGGAAATCGTCCGCCGCACCTATTGCGACACGCTCGGTATTGAGTTCCAGCACATTTCCGATCCGGAAGAGAAAAGCTGGCTGCAGGAACGGATCGAAGGCCCGGACAAAGGCGTTGCATTCACGCCGGAAGGCAAGAAGGCGATCCTGTCCAAGCTGATCGAGGCCGAGACGTTTGAACGCTTCCTGCACAAGCGCTATCCCGGCACCAAACGCTTCGGCCTGGATGGCGGCGAAGCTGCGGTGCCAGCGCTGGAACAGATCATCAAGCGCGGCGGCGCCCTTGGCGTTGACGAAATCGTCGTCGGCATGCCGCACCGCGGCCGGCTCAACATGCTCGCAGCGGTGATGGGCAAAGAGTATGAGAAGATCTTCCACGAGTTCATGGGCGGTTCGACCCAGGGCGCCGGAGAGTTCGGATCCGGCGATGTGAAATATCATCTCGGCGCCTCTTCCGACCGCGAGTTTGATGGCAATACGGTCCACCTGACCATGAATGCCAACCCGTCGCATCTGGAAGCGGTGGACCCGGTCGTCCTTGGCCGGGTGCGGGCCAAGCAGTTCCGGCAATATGAAGAGACCGGCGAGCTGGATCGATCGAAGAAGCTGCCTTTGCTGCTGCACGGCGATGCCGCCTTTGCCGGCCAGGGCGTGGTCGCTGAGTGTTTCGCTTTGTCCGGCCTGCAAGGCTATCGCACTGGCGGCACCATTCACTTCATCATCAATAACCAGATCGGCTTCACCACCAGCCCGATGTATTCGCGCTCCTCGCCATATCCGTCGGATGTGGCGCTGATGGTGCAGGCGCCGATCTTCCATGTGAACGGGGATGATCCGGAAGCGGTGACCTATGCCGCCAAGGTGGCGACCGAATATCGCCAGAAATTCGGCAAGGACGTGGTCATCGACATGTTCTGCTATCGCCGGTTCGGACACAATGAGGGTGACGAGCCGATGTTCACCCAGCCGGTCATGTACACCCGCATCAAGGGCCACAAATCGACCCGCGAACTGTATGGTGAGCGCCTGGTCGCTGAAGGCCTGATGAGCGCAGAAGACGTCGCTGCAGAGGTCAAGGCATTCGAGCGCTTCCTCGACCAGGCCTTTGAAGGCGGCAAGTCGGTGAAAACCAGCAAGGCCGACTGGCTGGAAGGCGAATGGAAAGGCCTCGGCCTGCCGCCGGATGATGAGCGTCGGGGCAAGACCGGCGTGTCCAAGGCCAAGCTGAAAGAGCTGGGCGAGAAAATCACCACCATCCCGGACGCTGTCAATATTCACCGCACGCTGGGCCGCGTGATCAAGGGCCGCGCTGACGCGGTCGGGTCCGGCAAGGGCCTCGACTGGGCCACGGCCGAGCATCTCGCCTTTGCCACTTTGCTGGACGAGGGCTTCCATGTCCGCCTGTCCGGCCAGGATTGCGGCCGCGGCACCTTCTCGCAGCGCCACAGCCATATGGTCGATCAGAATTCCGGTGATCGCTATACCGCGCTGAATAATCTGCGTGACGGTCAGGCAGAATATGAAGTGATCGACTCGCTGCTCTCGGAAGAGGCGGTCCTCGGTTATGAATATGGCTATTCGCTGGCCAATCCGAACGCGCTGGTCATGTGGGAAGCCCAGTTCGGTGATTTCTCGAATGGCGCCCAGGTCTTTTTCGACCAGTTCATTTCCTCGGCTGAACGCAAATGGTTGCGCATGTCCGGTCTGACCATGCTGTTGCCGCATGGCTATGAAGGACAGGGGCCAGAGCACTCCTCTGCCCGGCTTGAGCGTTTCCTGCAAATGTGCGCTGAAGACAATTGGCAGGTCTGCAACCTGACCACGCCGGCCAATTATTTCCACGCCCTGCGCCGTCAGATTCATCGCGACTTCCGCAAGCCGCTGGTGATCATGACGCCGAAATCGCTGCTCCGCCACAAGCTGGCAACCAGTGACTTTGACGACATGAACACCAAGTCGTCCTTCCACCGCGTATTGTGGGATGATGCCGACACGCCTGGCCGCGGCGGCAAGGTGAAACTGGTCTCGGACGAGAAGATCCGGCGCGTCGTGCTGTGTTCCGGCAAGGTCTATTATGATCTGTTCGAAGCTCGTGAGGAAAGCGGTGCTGACGATATTTATTTGTTGCGTGTGGAACAATTCTACCCGGTGCCGCGTAAAGCCCTTATGGTTGAACTGAAACGGTTCCCGCAAGCTGAGCTGGTCTGGTGTCAGGAAGAGCCGCGCAATATGGGCGGCTGGACCTTCATTCGTGACGAGATCGAATGGGCTGCAAACCATGTCGGCAGCGAGCATCCGCGTCCTAAATATACAGGGCGGCCACCCGCTGCTGCAACAGCGACCGGCTTGCTCTCGACCCATAATCGCGAGAAAGACGCATTCATCGGTGCCGCACTCGGCGACACACCTGTAGAAGACAGTCTGGTGACCAATTAACGACCAATAGAGACGAAGACAGAGACCGAAAATGACTGACATTATTGTCCCAACCCTGGGTGAAAGCGTCACCGAAGCAACGGTTGGAAAATGGCTAAAAGCAGCCGGGGACGCGGTTGCCAAGGATGACGTCCTGGTCGAGCTGGAAACCGATAAAGTGGCGGTTGAAGTCTCAGCCGAAACGGCTGGGACGCTGAGCGAGATTGTCGCCTCTGAAGGCGATACGGTCGAGATCGGCGCCTTGCTTGGCCGCCTCGGCGGGGCAAATGGCACGGCCAAGCCGGCGCCTGCTGCTGCAGCCCCGGCGCCGAAAGCGGCCGCTCCGGCCAGCTCTGGCGGCGCTTCGGTTGATGTAACCGTGCCCAGCATGGGCGAGAGTGTGGCTGAGGGCACCCTTTCCAGCTTCCTCAAACAAGTCGGTGATGCGGTCGCCAAAGACGAGACGATTGCCGAGATTGAAACCGACAAGGTGGCGCTGGAAGTGCCTGCCACAGCAGACGGCGTCATCGCTGAGTGGCTGGTCGCTGAAGGCGACGGTGTGACCCCGGGCGCCGTGATTGCCCGCATCAGCGCCGGCGCCGCCCCTGCAGCCGCAGCGCCTGTTGCAGCACCGGCGCAAGCCAGCGCGCCCGCTGCGACTGGCGCGCGCCCTGTGGCGCCTTCAGTGCGCCGGATTTCAGCCGAAGCCGGCGTCAACCCGGCCGATATTCCCGGCACTGGCCGGGACGGCCGTGCCACCAAGGCCGATGCCCTGGCTTATGTAAATGCGCCGAAAGCGGCCGCCCCGGCTGCGGCTGAGGCCAAGCCGCCGCGCGAGCTTGGACCGCGCGAGGAACGGGTCCGCATGACCCGCCTGCGCCAGACCATTGCGCGCCGCCTGAAAGAGGCCCAGGACACGGCCGCCATGCTGACCACATTCAATGATGTGGACATGAGTGCGGTGATGCAGCTGCGCAAAACCTATAAGGATGCCTTCTTCGACAAGCATGGCGTCAAACTTGGCTTCATGGGCTTTTTCACCAAGGCGGTTGTGTCAGCGCTGAAAGAGATTCCGGCTGTGAATGCCGAGATTGATGGCACCGACATCATCTACAAGAACCATTATGATATCGGCATGGCGGTCGGCACTGAGCGCGGCCTGGTGGTACCGGTCATTCGCGATTGTGATGAACTGACCCTGGCCGGCGTCGAAGCCGAGCTCGGCAATGTTGCCAGAAAGGCCCGCGATGGCACGCTGTCGATTGCCGACATGCAGGGCGGCACATTCACCATTACCAATGGCGGTGTTTATGGCTCGCTGATGTCGACGCCAATCCTTAACCCGCCGCAATCCGGCGTGCTTGGCATGCACCGGATTGAGCAGCGCCCGGTCGCCATTGATGGCCAGGTGGTTATTCGCCCGATGATGTATCTGGCGCTGTCCTATGACCACCGCATCGTTGACGGCAAGGAGGCAGTGACCTTCCTGGTCCGGGTCAAGGAAGCGCTGGAAGACCCAGAGCGTTTGCTGCTCGATGTGTAATTGAGCTTGCCGCAGAGTTCTGAAACGCCCCGTGAAAGCGGGGCGTTTCGTGTTTCTGAGAGGTTAATTGGCGCGCTGCAATCTGCCTGAGCGTTTCAATCCTTCCCTGTCCTTTCTCACTTAAGGTGGCGAACCATAGGGACACACACATTCGAGCATGGCATGAGTAGCATTACGACAAGTCTGTGGGGACGGACTGACGAGATTACCACCAGCAAGGACATCGAACGGGCGCGCGAAGTTGCCTCGATTTCGGTGCTGGCCCCGGTCTTGTTCATGGCCAGCCTGGTCAGCGCAGCCGTGTTGCTGTTCGGGGAGCTGGGCCATAGCGACCTGTTCTTCCTGTGGTTGATTGGCCAGGCCTTTCTGTGTGCGACCCTGTTTCTGGTCAGCCTGAGAGAGCGCGCCGAGCTGTTTGGCGGCACCCGTCAGGCCCTGACCTTGATCAAACGCTTCTCCTTCGTCGCGCTGGGTGTGGCCTGGGGCGCTGTGCCTGGCATTCTGGCGCTGATCGAGCCGATGCCGGCGCACTTGCTGTTTGGCGCGATCCTGTCTGGCTCGACCTTGTCTGCGGCGATCCTGCTGCAATATATGCCGCGCCTGGGCCGGCTTGTGCTGGCCGTGTCCCTGGGCGGTTTCATCGCCAATACGCTGATCCAGCCGAGCGTCGCGGCCACCGCCGTCTCGACGGTCATGCTGCTCTATTTTAGCGGCCTTGCCGTCTGCACCCGCATCTATTTCTCACGTTACAGTCAGCGTCTGCAGGAAGTCGAAGCCGCGGTGCAACGGACCCGGGAAATCAATAGCGTGCTGCGCGATGTTGGATTTGCCACCGATACCTGTTTCTGGGCCACGGATGAACAGGGCCTGATCATTGAAGTCAGCAATGATGCCATCCTGGGCGCAGAGCTCAGCGCCAGCCTGTTCGGGCAGGATATTCTGTCGCTGTTCAAATCCTCGCCGGAGCGCGACCTGTTCCGGGCGCGAATGGCACGCGGCTCGGAAGTCGTCGCGCTGGAACTCGAAGTTGACGACAAGTTCGAGATCGAGGCCCGCTATTGGAAACTGTCGGCGCGACCTCATTTCAATGATGGGGTTTTCAGCGGCTATCGCGGCTCGGCGACGGATGTGACCCCGCTGCGTCTGAGCGAGAAGCGCGCCGCCTTTCTGACCGAATATGATTCCGTCACCGGACTGCTCAACCGCAATTCGTTCACAGCGGCGGTCTCGGCGCATCTGGAAAGCGAAATTCGCGCCAGCTATGAAAGTGCCCTGATCTGGATTGATCTCGACAATTTCAAATGGATCAATGACACGTTCGGACATGGCGGCGGCGACGAAGTCCTGCAATTGGTGACCGAGCGGCTGCAAGCGATTTGCGAACCGATGGATCTGCTGTCACGCTATGGCGGCGATGAATTTGCCTTGCTGGTCGCGCGCCCGTTCGCAGAAGGACGCCTGATCAGTTTTGTCGAGGACCTGACCGCGGCGCTGCAATTGCCTTATCGCTATGCCAATACCGATGTTCAGTGCGGCGCCAGTGTCGGTCTGCGCCGGATTGATGCCAGCACCCATGATGCCAGCAGTGTGATCAAGGAAGCGGATCTGGCGCTGTACGCTGCCAAGTCCAGCGGGCGCGGGCACTGGAAGGAATATTCGGAAAGCTTCAAGGCGCGCGTGCGGGGTCAGCGCGAGCTCGCCAATGACCTGGTCAAGGCGATCGAGGCAGACAATCTCAATCTGCAATTCCAGGCCATCGTGGATGCAAAGACCGGCGCTGTGACCGGCGTCGAGGCTCTGTCGCGCTGGTATCATCCGGTCCGCGGCGCCGTCTCGCCGACAGAGTTCATTCCTGTCGCCGAAGACAATGGCATCATCATCTCGCTCGGCGACCGCGTGATCGAGCAGGCGATTGCTGCCGCGGCCGAGATGCCGTCTGCGACCAAGATCGGGATCAACATCTCGCCATTGCAGCTGCACAGTTCGCGGCTGCTGCCGCTGATTGAAGCGCAATTGCAGGCGACCGGCCTTGATCCCAAACGCCTGGAGCTGGAAATCACTGAAAGCGTTTTCCTGTCTGACAATGCCTTCATTCTGGAACGCTTGCACAAGCTGAAAGCGCTTGGTGCGCGGATCGTGCTGGATGATTTCGGCACCGGCTTCTCCTCGCTCGCTTATTTGCAGCGCTTCCCATTCGACAAGCTGAAGCTCGATCAGGCCTTTGTGCGCGGGATCGAGACCAGCGATCAGAGCTGCGCGATTGCCCGGGCCACGATCTCGATGGCGCATGCGCTTGGCCTGACGGTAACGGCTGAAGGGGTTGAGAGCGATGCCCAGGCCCGCTTCCTGCGCGAACAGGGCTGCGATGAGCTGCAAGGCTTCCTGTTCAGCCGCCCACAGGACCAATCCGCGCTGATCCCGTATCTGCGCAGCATGGAATTGATGCATGCGACACGCTCACAACCAGATGCAAAAGTGGTGGCGATCAAGCGCTAGGCAGAGGCCGTCTTGGTCATCCTGCGCGACGAAAGCCAGCCTGCCGAGAGCCGCTGGCGCTTGTCTTCAGGGCCAGCCGGTCAGGTCAATCCTGGCAATCGCGCCAGGTCTTTTGGCCGGCCCAGGCGCTGCAAAAGCTCTATCTGTTCCTGGCGGTCCGGCACAAGCAGGGTTGCCGGGCCGACGGTGACGGCTTGCCGGGAAGCCGGCGTCACCGGCTGCCAGGCATCACCGCAGCAGATCTGATAGCCCGCCATGATTTCGACGCGCAGCGCCCCGAGCTGTGGCACAAGGTAATAGTCTGATCGAAATTGCGGTGTGCCGCCATCAGCCTGATTGGTGAGGGCAAAGGCTTGCATCAGAGCCTCGGCGTCGCGCCCCGAGACCAGTACATCAATGTCCCCCACCTCGCCCGGATCACCGCCGATCAACGCCATCGCGGCACTGCCCAGCACCCACCACGGGTCCTGGGTGTCCGCCAGCAAATCAGCCACCTGCTGAAGCGTCATTTGATGCAGGTCTGACAGCATCGGGCCGGTTCTAACTCAATTCAACAGACAGATAGCGCTTTCAGGCGAACGAGACGCCCTGGTCCCAGATGCTTTTCGGTTGCATCGCGTCCATGGGTTCATCCAGGAACGCGGTCAGAACCGAAAGGCTCTGCTCCGGCTTGGTCACCAGGAACAGGTGGCCGCCATCCTCGACGACATGCAGCTTGGCATTTGGCAGCGCCGTGTTCAGGATGTGCGCATTTGCCATTGGCACGATGGCGTCGCGATCGCCGGCCATGACCAGGGTCGGCATGCGCAGGAAGCGAATGAAAGGCAGGGAAGACCAACCGAGGAAGGCGAGCAGCTGATAGACATATCCCATCGGCGCTGGCGGCTTGAGATTCTCAATATGCTCGCCGGCGCCCTCATCGGCGGCTTCGCCATACAGGCGCTGGAAATTCTCGCGCATATAATCCGGATCGGTATAGCGTCTGGCATCGGCCATTTTCGAGATTGCACTGATCTTGCCAGGCACCATGGTCATGCCGGCCGTCGTTGCCACCAGGGCCAGCTTGCCGACGGAATTGCGGTATTGAAACGCATATTGCTGGGCCATCGCGCCGCCCCAGGAGACGCCCATCACGTCGACATCGCCCATATCATGCTGGTCGCACAATTTGCGGGCCACGCGGGCCATCATCCACGGGCGATACGGAAATCTGGCCGGCTCGCTCTCGCCGATGCCGGGCATGTCAAAGGTCAGGATCTCCCGGTCGCGGATCCATTCGCCGAGACCAAAGGCCAGCTCCATATTGGCGCCAATGCCGTTGAAGAAGAGCAAGGGGCGTTTATCGCTCGGGCGCTCGGCTGGCCAATAGCCCACCCGCAGCGTGTAGGAGCCAATCGTCTCCATACTGATTTCAGGCAGGCGCGGCTTGGATTTGCCGCTTGATCTTCGGGTCGCCATGGCGGCCTCCTTCTACGTCGTGCCGCCCGAGGCCCCCACGCCCTTAGTCAAACACATATTTTCCTGGCGCATCATAAAGCGGCTGGAACTTCTTTGATCCGCCTTGCTTCGGCGCGGCTTTCATCTCGCCCGAGCGGTCGTGCAACCACTCTGCCCAACGTGTCCACCATGATCCAGCAACTTCTTCAGCGCCAGCTGCCCATTGATCGGCTGTCGGCTCGATGCTGGGATTGCGGAAATACTTGGCCTTGGGATTTCCCGGCGGGTTGAGCAGCGACTGGATATGACCGGAGTTTGAGAGCGTGAACTCGACATTCTCCGAACCGAACAGTTTGGTCGTCCGATAAGCCGCCTTCCAGGGCGTGATATGGTCGGTCACGCCAGCCACGATGAACAGGTCGACATCGACTTTGGTCAGGTCGGCGACATGACCGGCAATCTCGACCGTACCAGGATTGGTGAATGGCTTGGTCAGGCCGAAATCGAGATAATCGGAATGTAGCTGCGCCGGCAGATTGGTTGAATCATCATTCCAGAACAGGACATTGTAAGGCGGTGGATCCTCGCCCATCAGGTAATTATTGACGACATAATTCCAGATCAGGTCATTCGGGCGCATCCAGGCAAACATGCGGGCCAGATCATCACCTTTGAGGATGCCTTTGCGGCGCGAATAGCGGCGTGCAATCTCGAGACTGCGCTCAGATGCCATGGCGCTGAGTTCGCTATCATCGGTTTCAGGATCGAGCACACAGACCTGGAAGGTCAGCGAATTGATCCGGTCGTCGCCAGCGGCCGCCAGCAGGCTGGCAAAGGTTGCCGTGGTGATCCCGCCAGAGCAGGCGCCAGAGACATTGACCTTGTCCGACCCGGTAATCTCCTTGATCACCTCGGTGCACTGGATCAGGGAGTCGACATATTCGCTCATGCCCCAATCGGCATGGTCCTTGGTCGGGTTGCGCCAGGAAATGATGAAGGTCTGGAATCCGTGCTTGATCAGGAATTGCACGATGCTGGTGATCGGATCGAGATCGCTGGCATAATATTTATTGATCTGCGGCGGAATGTTGAGGAAGGGGACCTCCCGCACCTCATCAGTCACCGGGGTGTACTGAATGAGTTCCATCATCTCATTCTTCCAGACCACCTTGCCAGGCGTGATGGCGACATTCTCACCGATCACGAACGGGCTCTTGTCGACGCGGCTGGGCATGCCGCCATTCTTGGTCAGGTCTTCATAGGCATTTTGCAGCCCCTTGATCAGGGACAGGCCGCCACTGTCAATGGCGCGTTTCTTGGCAGCCGGATTGGTGATCAGCGCATTGGTCGGGGCCATGGCATCGGTGATCATGTTCATGACAAAGGCCGCGCGGGCATGTTCCATATCGCCCAGCTTGAGATCGCCGACCCAGTCGTCGAGATGATCCTGCATGGCGAGATAGGTCTGCATGCCGCGCTTGTAGAACGGATTATTGGCCCAGGCCGGATCCCTGAAGCGCTTGTCCTTGCGGTCCGGTGCGCGGTCAGACTTGCCCATGACAATGTCATAGGATTCCTTGGCCATCTTGCTGGCAAACTTGGCATTGGCCATCGGCGAGACGCTGGTCCGGCGCAGCATCATCGCCACCGAGCCCAGCAGCTCTTGTCGGTTCAGACCGCCGAGTAAGGGATTAAGCGCATTGGTGGTGTCCGCTGCTGCCGCACCAATATAGTCTGCCGTCTTGCTCATAAATGCCTCCGATTTCCTCCCGGGGAACGGGGATTGGTCCCGCTCGGCACAAGGCTTGCTCTTATGGTTAAGAGTCTAAATTTGGATAACCTTGCACATTCAAATTCGTTCCATATTGACCTTTTACTGTCAAATATAGCGCGGAAATAGAAAGTTCAGCCTAGACGCGAATTGCTGGTGATGAAGACACGCGAACGTATACTTGATGTCAGCCTCGGCCTGTTCAATGCCGAAGGCGAGGCCGCGCAGACCGCGGTCGACATTGCCAATGCGCTGGATATGTCGCCAGGCAATCTGTATTATCACTTCAAGGGCAAGGAACCGATCATCGAAGCCCTGTTTGATCGCTTCGAGGAAGAGATGCAGATCATCCTCGGCGGCAGCCATGGCGCTGTGACCTCGATCGAGGACAATTGGGTCTTCATCTATATCGTGCTCGAAGAGATTTACGATTTCCGCTTCTTCTATCGCAATGTCGGCGACATGATGGAGCGCTATCCGGCTCTGGCGACGCGGTTTCGCAGGATCCTGGCGATGAAGCGCCAGGCCATCGAGACCGTGCTGAACCAGCTTGAGAAGCGCGACATTGTCGAGATTGACCGCCGCCTGCGCGAGCCGCTGACCCAGCAAATGTTGTCGACTCTGACCTTCTGGCTCAGCAGCGACCTGATCGAGGGCGGCGGGCGCGGTGGCCCGGCCCTGATCCATGACACAGTGCTGCAATTCATGCTGCTAATCGTGCCGTTCATGGGCGAGGCCGGCGCCGAAGCGCTGGACGGCATGCTTGATCGCCACCGCGATCTGACCAGAGGCTAGCGGCCTGTTCAGGTCTATTCCGGCCTGTTCCGGCCTATTCCGGCCTATTCCGGCAAGTCGCTGACCGGCATATGGGTCTCCTCACGCGTCGTGAACCGCTCTTCAAAGGCCACGATCAGGCAGGCCCCGATAATGATCACCGCGCCGAGCCAGGTCTGCCAGCCGGGATATTCAGCAAAGAAGATCGATCCGAACAGGCCGCTCCAGATCAAAGCGGAATATTCCAGCGGCGCCAGTCTCTGGGCTGGAGCCCGCGCATAAGCCAGCGTCATCAGGTACCAGGTGACAAAGCCGAGGACACCGAACATCAGGAACCAGGGAATGTCGCCCCAGTCCGGTGTTCCGAACAGGCCGAATGTGACCGGCAGCAACAGCACGGCCGGCACGACATTGGTGAACATGGCAATGGTGGTGGCATCCTCATGCGTCGCCCGCATGCGCAGCAGGACCAGGCCGAACGCATATAAGAAAGCGGCCAGGAAACAGCTGATCACGCCCCACACCCAGAGCTCGCTGGCATTGCCATTGTCAGGCCGGCCGGTCACGGCCAGGGCGGCGCCGGCAAACCCGATCAGCGTGGCGATCAGGGCGGTCAGCGTGATCTTCTCGGCCAGCAGGATGCGGGCGACGAATGGCACCATCAGGGCAGCCGTGAATCCGATAATCGTCGCCATGGCCAGCGGCAGATGCATCAGCGCGAAGAAGAAGGTGACGGCGCAGCCGAGCTGGACCATGCCGCGCAGGGTGTGAAAGCGGATCGCCGCAAAGCTTGGCATGGGCCGCTTCTGGGCCCGGAACACCGACAAGGCGATCAACGCCCCGAACAGGAAGCGCCAGGCCAGCAAGTGCTGCAAGCCAGCATGCGGCGCTATCGCCTTCACCATGGCATCAATCCCTGATCCCATGGCAATGGCGATCACGGCAATCAGGATGGGAGCAGAGAGCAGGCGCGCGATCATCCAAGCGCTTTAGGTACAAGCATGATGAAAGGCCAGCCCTGAACGTGAACGAATTGGGGGCCAGACGCAGTTCGCCGGATCAGAGCGGGGCTTTGCCTGTCGCGGATTGGTCGGCTTTCGCCTTGGCGATCTGGCGGCTCATCTCGAACGTGCCCGAGATCTCGTCCGGCCAGCTATAATACCATCTGCCGACTATCTTGCGGCCCTCATCAGTGATCTTGCCTTCGCAATAGACCGGTTCCTGGTCGAGGCCCTGATAGGTTTTCAGCAGCACCACCTCGTCGCCATGCACGTGACCGCGCAGCACTGCATCGAGTTCCTCACCATCGCCGGGGGCAAATGCGTTCGGCTCGAGTGTGGATCCGGAGATGCGGTCGCTTGCAACCGACAGCCAGGCAGAAAAGACAGCCCCATCCTGACACGGGTCATCATGGATGTAGCGGCCGGACCAGACGCCGCTGAGCGCGCAAGGTGGTTCTTTTGTCCCCATGTCTGGATAGAACAGCTAGCCGGGCTGTTCGGCAAGGCCAAATCAGCAGCAAAATGCGACTGAATGCAGTGAGTTTGCAGCATTTGTGCAAGCTTGAGCAACATTCAAGCAAGTCTGTGCAGTATTCAAACAGCGCCTTTTTAGACGTCGACTTCTGCTTCCAGGGCATTGTCCTGGATGAATTGACGCCGCGGCTCGACCACATCGCCCATCAGGCGCGAGAACATGTCGCCGGCTTCCAGCGCATCATCGACCTGGACCTGCAGCAAGGTGCGGGCATTGGCGTCGAGCGTGGTTTCCCAGAGCTGGTCCGCATTCATTTCACCAAGACCCTTATAGCGCTGAATCTTAAGTCCTTTTCGACCAGATGCGAGCACGGCATCGAGCAGGCTGATCGGGCCGGTTACGGTAATCTCGCCAGCCTTCTCATTGCGCAGGATCGAGGTCTCAACATAGATCGGGCGAATCGACTGGGCGAGGCCATTCAGCCGCGCTGCATCCGCGCTGGCGAGCAGCTGCGCGTCCAGGACCGCCTTCTCTTCCACCCCGCGCACCTCACGCGACAGGATCAGGCTGCCCGCCTCGAACCGCCCGGCCCAGGTATCTTCGCCTTCCTCGGCAATGATATTGAGGCGCTCTGCAGCGCGCGTGGCTTCCTCGTCAGAGGCCCCGGGCGCCAACGCCCCGGCTATGGCGGCCTGCTCGACAATGTCGCCCGGCGCGCGCAGGGACAGGCGCCACAGCGCTTGCTTGAACTGGCTGGCCGCGCGGACCCGCTGGCGCAGGTCTTCGCCAGCAATCTGCGTGCTGTCAGCAAGGATCAGCACTTCGCCATCTGTCCCGGCCTCGATCAGATAGGTATTCAGCTCTTCATCATCTTTGAGGTAGCGCTCTGACTTGCCGCGCATGACTTTGTAGAGCGGCGGCTGGGCAATGTAGAGATAGCCCTTCTCGATCACTTCCGGCATCTGGCGATAGAAGAAGGTCAGCAGCAGTGTCCGGATATGGGCGCCGTCGACGTCCGCATCGGTCATGATCACGATCTTGTGGTAGCGCAGCTTGCCAATATCAAACTCATCGCGGCCAATCCCGGCCCCGAGCGCCATGATCAGCGTTCCAACCTGGTCCGAAGACAGCATCTTGTCGAACCGGGCCCGCTCGACATTGAGGATTTTCCCGCGCAGCGGCAGGATGGCCTGGTTCGACCGGTCACGGCCCTGCTTGGCCGATCCGCCCGCCGAATCCCCCTCGACAATGAAGATTTCGGACTTGGACGGATCCTTTTCCTGGCAATCGGCCAGCTTGCCGGGCAGGGAGGTGATGTCGAGGGCGGTCTTGCGGCGGGTCAGCTCGCGCGCCTTGCGGGCGGCCTCTCGCGCGGCTGCGGCTTCGACGATCTTGGTCATCACCTGGGTTGCTTCTTTCGGATGCTCTTCAAACCATTCGGCCAGCTTTTCGTGCATCAGGCTCTCGACCACTGGCCGGACTTCAGAGGAGACCAGCTTGTCCTTGGTCTGCGAGCTGAATTTCGGATCCGGCACCTTGACCGACAGGACACAGGTCAGGCCTTCCCGGGCATCATCGCCGGAAATGTCGACTTTTTCTTTCTTCGCAATCCCGGTCTCTGATGCATATTTGTTGATGATCCGGGTCAGCGCGCCGCGAAAGCCCGCCAGGTGCGTGCCGCCATCGCGCTGCGGGATATTGTTGGTGAAGCAGAGCACGTTCTCATGATAAGCGTCGGTCCATTCCAGCGCCGCTTCAACCGTGATCCCGTCTTTCTCGCCCATGACGAAAATGGTCTCGGGAATGATCGCATGCTTGGTCTCGTTCAGATGCTGCACGAAGGCGGCGACCCCGCCCTCATATTCGAGCACGGTTTCATAGGTCTCGGCTTCGCGCAGGTCCTTGAACACAATGCGCACGCCGGAATTCAGGAAAGCCAGTTCACGCAAACGGTGTTCCAGCGTCCGGCGATTATAGACCGTCATGGTGAAGGTTTCAGGGCTGGCCAGGAAACGCACGGCTGTCCCCGTATAAGGCGCGCCGTCAGCCTTGGTCGGGCTCGGGCCGACCACTTTGAGTGGCGCCTCTGTGCGGCCGCCATCGACGAACCGGACATGGTGCTCGGAGCCATCGCGGTGAATGGTCAGGTCAAGCCAGACTGACAGCGCGTTGACCACCGACACGCCAACCCCGTGCAGGCCGCCTGATACCTTGTACGAATTGGAATCAAACTTGCCGCCCGCATGCAGCTCGGTCATGATCACTTCTGCGGCTGACCGGCCTTCTGTCGCATGCTCTCCAACCGGAATTCCGCGGCCATTATCGGTGATTTCCGCAGAACCGTCCGGGTGCAGGGTGACCGTGACTTCATCCGCATGCCCGGCCAGGGCTTCATCGATCGCATTGTCGACGACTTCGTAAATCATATGATGCAGACCCGAGCCGTCATCGGTGTCACCAATGTACATGCCGGGGCGTTTTCTAACCGCTTCGAGCCCCTTCAGGACCTTGATCGAGTCAGCGCCATATTCTGAATTGTTTTCTGCCGCATCCGTCATCGAAGTGTGCCCTTGCAACTGATTCGTAAAATTCCCTGTTTTTATACGGGAATTTGCGCCAAAAGGGAAATTCCGGGCTGGTATTTTTCCGGGTAAAAAGCTGATAATTATCAAGCAATTATAAGCTGTTAGAGGGGCATTCAATTCTGCGCTGGTCTTGCCCCGGCGAAAAGCCTCTAAAATGGGCGCAGAATCGGGGTTTGAGGAGGCCTGCATGAAGTGGATAATTCGGCTGTTCGGACTGATCGTGTTCGCGGCAATCTCGCTATATCTAGGGGCGGACCTGATGCTCAAACCGCTGAATGATGCGGCCCGCAACCAGGCGCCCGGCGCCTTTGCAGATCTGACTGACGGGCAGCTTCATTATCGCCTGGAAGGGCCTGAAGACGGGCCGCTCGTGGTTTTGGTGCATGGCTTCTCAACCCCGAATTTCATCTATGAACAGAATGTCCAGGCCCTGAATGCGGCGGGCCTGCGAACGCTGCGTTTCGATCATTTCGGACGTGGCTGGTCCGACCGCCCGTCCGCCCGCTATGATATCGATTTCTATGACCGAACGCTGACCGAGTTGCTTGACGCTCTGGGCATTGATGAACCCGTCGGGCTCGCCGGTCTGTCCATGGGCGGGCCGATCACGGCAGAGTTCACGGCGCGCCATCCTGAACGGGTCGACAAGCTGGTCCTGCTGGTGCCTGCCGGGCTCGACCTGGCCGGTGCCGACAGCAGCGCGGCCCGGCTTGTTCGCATGCCCATCATCGGCGATTTTGTCTGGCGGATGATCGGCAAAAGCACGCTCCTCGGCGATCCACAATATGATGAAAGCGCCCTTGCACCGGAAGACAGGCTGCAAGGCGATGTCACCGAGCAGTTTCAGTATCGCGGTTATTTGCAGGCTTTGCTCTCAAGTCTGCGGCACATGCCGATGTCAGGCCGGGAGGAGACTTTTGCGCGGGTGGCCGAAACCGGGACCCCGGTGCTGGCGATTTATGGCGCAAAAGACCCAACCGTTCTGATCTCGAGCGCGGCGCGTTTGCAGGCGCTGATGCCCGATGCTGATATCCGCGTCATAGACGAAGGCGGGCATGGCCTGAATTATCAGAACCACAAAATCGTCAATCCATGGCTGGTGGACTTTTTCGGCGGCGCCAACCTGTCCGAATAGAGGCGGGTCAGTCAGCCTCGGCCACGATCTCGACCCGCTGGGCCCGATCCCCGAACGTCTCGAACAAAAACGCCTCGGTCCCGGTGAGCCAGGCCTGGCCGCCAAGCGAGATCAATTCATCAAACAAGGCAGCCCGGCGATCGCGGTCGAGATGGGCGGCTGCCTCGTCGAGCAGGATCAGCGGGCTGGGCCCGGCACCGTCCTCGCAAAGCGCCCGGGCGCTGGCAAGGATGAGGCCGATCAGCAGGGCCTTTTGTTGGCCTGTAGAGGCATCACCGGCTGGCGCATTGGTCGGGCGGTGAATGACGGTCAGGTCGGTACGATGCGGCCCGCTCAATGTTCGCCCGGCGCCCTGGTCACGATAGCGGCCCTTGGCGAGGGCGTCTGCGATCAGGTCCATGATGTCGAACAGGCTGGCGCCCTCGGCGGCGGCTTGCTCGGCCGCGCCGTCCAGGGCGAGGTCGCCTTTAGGGAAGAAGCCTTCCGGCCGCGCGTCGATCGCGTTCTGGAGCGCAGTCAGGACCCGGGCGCGGTTGCTGGCAATCATCGCGCCGGCCTCGGCCATACGGCGTTCGATGGCATCGGCCCAGGCCGGATCAACGCGTCCGCGCTCGAGCAGCGCATTCCGCTCGCGCATGGCCTTCTCATAGCGGCCAGAGACGCTGCCATGACCGGGAATATGTGCCATGACCTGGCGATCAAAGAAGCGCCGTCGCTCACTGGCGCCGCCGCGAAACACGCCATCCATGTTCGGGGTGAGCCAGACAATGCGGATCAGATCGGCGAGATCCGTCGCGGTCGCGGGTGCCCCGTCCAGCCGGATCGCGCGCTTGTTGCCTGCCTCGCCAGTCTCCAGGCCAACCCCGATCTTGCGCTCATCATCGAGCGTCGCCGCAACCGTCCAGCCACCTGCGGCGCCATGTTTTACCATGTCCGGCAAGGCCGCAGCGCGCAAGCCGCGGCCTGGTCCGAGCTGGCTGATGGCTTCGAGAATATTGGTCTTGCCGGCGCCGTTCGCTCCCCACAGGCAGACCGGCCGCGCATCCAGCTTCAGGTCAAGCGCCGCATGGCTGCGGAAATTGGTCAGGCGAAGTCGGGTAAGAGCGGCCACTAGACCCGCAGCGGCATCAACACGTATTGCGCGCTGGCATCGCCCGGATCAAGCACCAGGGCAGGGCTGGCCGGGTCGTTGAACAGGAAGCGGGCATCCTCGGCTTCGATCTGGGCCGCGACGTCGAGCAGATATTTGGCATTGAAACCGATATCCATCCCGTCCGCCTGATAGTCGCACTCAATCTCTTCATGGCCCTGGCCGGTTTCGGCGCTGTTCACCGCGAGGGTCAGCTTGCCTTCAGAGATAGACAGTTTGACCGAACGCGAGCGTTCCGCCGAAACCGTAGCCACGCGATCGACAGCTGCTTCAAACAGCTTGTTGTCGATAATCATCGCTTTCTCGTTCCCTTTCGGGATGACGCGGGCATAATCAGGGAAAGAACCGTCAATCAGCTTCGAAGTCAGCTGCGCGCGGCCCGCCTTGAACACAACCTTGGTGTCCGAGACCGAAACCGAGACATCGCCATCTTCATTGTCGATCAGGCGGCGGGCTTCGCCGACAGCCTTGCGCGGGACGATCACGCCTTCCAGCGTCTCGGCGCCTTTCGGGGCATCGACTTCGGACAGGGCCAGACGGTGGCCATCCGTGGCGACTGTGCGCAGCTTCTTGCCGCCATCCGTATCGGCCGTGTGGAGATAAACGCCGTTCAGATAATAGCGGGTCTCTTCAGTCGAGATGGCGAACCGGGTCTTATCAATCAGGCGGCGCAGATCCGCGGCTTCGAGATCAAACTCGGTCGCATCCTCATCCGCCACCATGGTCTGGAAATCGCCTGCCGGCAGGGTGGGCAGTTTGAACTCCGACCGTCCTGAACTGATCACCAATTGCCGCGACTCGCCGTCATATTCGAGCGCGACATCTGCTCCTGTCGGCAGTTTGCGGACAACGTCAAAGAGCGTGCCAGCCGGCGCCGTCACCGCCCCTTCAGCTGAGATTTTGGCGTCAGCATGATCGACCGCTTCAATGTCGAGATCGGTGGCGGTGAAGCGGACTTCCTTGCCGGTCGCTTCGACCAGGATATTGGACAGGATCGGGATCGTGTTCCGGCGCTCCACGACATTCTGGACATGTCCCAGCGCATTCAAGAGCGCGCCACGTTCGATCGTCAATTTCATCTCATCATCCCTTTGCCGGTTTTCCGGTCTTGCCCGCTTCCGTTTTTCGCTTTCTCAGACGAATCAGCCCGCCCCAGAATGGGAGCGGGCCGCTAAAATCACGAATTCACAGTGAAAAGCAAGTCCTGACCCAGCCTCGCCTGTGGATCGGGACTATTCGTGTCCTGCCAGCCGATCGAAGATGGCATTCTTGACCCGTTCAATTTCGTCGCTCATGTCGCGATCACCCTTGTCCAGAGCCGTCTTGATCTTGCGATATGCGTGCAGAACCGTGGTGTGATCCTTCTTCTTATAGGCAGTGGCAATTTGCGGGAAGGACTTGTCCGTCATCACCCGCGACAGATACATTGCGACCTGGCGCGGATGGCAGATCGTGCGGACCTTGCTGGAGCTTTCAATATCAGTCTTGGAAATCCGGTAGACGTCCATGCAGGTGCGCTTGATCTCGTCCAGGGTTGGCGTGCGCGGCTCTCCGGCGATCCGACGGATGACGGTTTCCAGCATGTCCGGGGTCGGCGCCAATTCGCCATAACCGGTTTCCAGTTGCAGGCTCCAGAGCACGCCACACAATTCGCGGCCAGCGCCGCGGATGGTTGCCACGATGCGGTCGACCATGGCGTCGGTCAGGGCAAAGTTGGGCGTGTCCTTGGCGATCAGTTCGACATGGCGGCGGATGATCGCCTTGCGCATTTCATCATCCGGCATCGCCACCTCGACCGAAGCAGCTCCCTTGATCTCGCCTGCCAGCTCTTTGGACAGACCGACCATGTCGCCGGGTGCGGCGTCTGCGGTGATGATCACATGCCCGCCCATTGAGGTGACTGCGCGCAGGGCGCCGAAAAAGGCCTTGTCCGTCTTCGCCTTGCCAGCGATCCAGTGCAGGTCGTCAATCATCAGCAGGTCATTCTGCTTCACATAGGCCTGCAGCGCCGAGGTGTCGCCCGCCCGCGCGTCATTGACGAACCGGGTCATGAACTCTTCGGCAGAAATGTAAGCCAGGCGGCGGCCATCCGCCTTGCGCGCGGTTTCCGCTTCAACAGCTTTCAGGATGTGGGTCTTGCCAGTGCCAGGCTCGCCATAGATGACAATCACGCCGGCCGGGATGGGCGCGCCCTTGGCCAGGCGCTTGCCCAGCCCTACGGCGCGCGCATTAGAGGGGCCGGTGACCAGGGTCGAAAAGGTCATGGCATGGCCAATCGCAGCCGTCTCGTCTTCGCCTTCCGCCGCGCCGAGTTCGGCCTTTGCTTCCACGGCGCTTTCATTCAGCCACGGGTCGCCGACCACGTCACGGATATCCGCCGGGATACGAGTCCAAAGCTCAAATTTCAGTTTTCGGCGTTTCGGGTCGATCTCTTGCCAGGCTTGCTGCAAGGGACGCTCAAAACTCGTCACAACGCGATCCAGAGTCAGTTGATCAGGGGCAGCAACCACAATCGCATTATTCACCTCAGCGACAAATCTCAGGTCTGTCATCCATTGTTGTGAATTGTCAGGTGTCGTCTTGGCTTGCATCGCTTCCAGCGATTTCGACCAGAAGGCTTTCGCGCCCAAATGGCCGTTTCCAACGTTCACCCCAGCTGCGGGCTTCTGCTCCCCAACCCCATACGTCAGCCCCATAAGATGTTCCTTTCTTATCCATTTTTTTGTTCATCTTGGCGACCGATCGGAAGAGAGACACGACCTCTGTTCAAGCCCCGCAAGGCTTGTTACAAAATACGCTGTATACAGAAGACATTCCGTCGATGGGTTTAGTAAAACAGAGACGCTTTTTGGTTGCAACTGAAGAAACTTCAACGACCTGCGAAGACTCCCGGTTGACTCGGTTAAAGCCCTTGAAGAATCACACAAAAAAAATTGCAAAAAGATCCGCTTGACAGGTTTGGATGCCCTATTGCTGCAAGGGTTTCAGCCTTTGTTCTGTCAATGGCCAAAAGACCCCTCTTTTGTGGATAAATGCGAATTGAGATGCCGCGAACACATCTGGGTCTCAGCCCACAAAAAAGCCCGCATGGCGAGGCCAGCGGGCTATGCATTTTCGTCTGTGCAGAAACAGATTTTCTGCGCCTTATCCCATCGCCTTGACGCGGGCTGACAGGCGCGAAACCTTGCGCGCAGATGTGTTCTTGTGAATGACACCCTTGCCAGCGGCGCGCATGATTTCCGGTTGTGCAGCCTTGAGCGCCTCGGCAGCGGCTTTCTTGTCGCCTGACTCGATCGCTTCTTCGACTTTGCGAACATAGGTGCGCATGCGTGAGCGGCGGTTCTTGTTCACTTCGGTGCGCGCTGCGATCTTGCGCACCATCTTTTTGGCTGATTTCGTGTTCGCCATCAAAAACTCCTTTGGTCGCCCTATCTGGCGAAGAGGCGGTAAGTACATAAACCACCCTAGGGCGTCAACCGCTGGCGGTCACGCCAAGTGAAGATTCTTCTGACTCTTTTCCAGCTGTTACCGCTTCGGGCAGCTTACTGGTTTTTGAAGTGCGCCTGCCGCTTGTCGACGAAGGCTTCCATGCCTTCTTTCTGGTCCTCGGTCGCAAACAGGGAATGGAACAGACGCCGCTCGAACATGACGCCCTGGCTGAGCGGGGTTTCATAAGCGGCATTGACCATTTCCTTGGTCAGCATTGCCGCTGCGCGCGGCATCGAAGCGATCTTCTTGGCGACCGCCTTGGCCTCATCCACCAGATCGTCAACGGGAACGATGCGAGAGACCAGACCGCAGCGTTCAGCCTCCTCGGCGTCCATCATGCGCCCAGTGAGGCACATTTCCATCGCTTTGGACTTTCCGGCAAAACGGGTCAGGCGTTGAGTGCCGCCAGCTCCCGGGGACACACCGATGGTGATTTCCGGTTGTCCGAACTTGGCTTTTGCGCCAGCCAGGATGAAGTCGCACATCATTGCGAGTTCACAGCCGCCGCCCAGGGCATAGCCGTTCACGGCCGCGATCAGCGGCTTGCGCATACGGGCCGCGCGTTCCCAGTTGCGGGTGATGAAGTCACTATAATAGGCATCCATATAGGATTGCTCGCGCATCTCCTTGATATCGGCCCCGGCAGCAAATGCC
Organism: Henriciella sp.; assembly: GCA_965212615.1. Taxonomy (GTDB): domain Bacteria; phylum Pseudomonadota; class Alphaproteobacteria; order Caulobacterales; family Hyphomonadaceae; genus Henriciella. The sequence goes on along the minus strand of OZ243114.1, from coordinate 1,903,139 downwards.
TTCTTGGAACCGGTAATCACGATGCAGCCAATCTCAGAATCGTCATCGAAACGATCAAGTGCGGCGGTCAGCTCGTCCATCAATTGATTATTGAAGGCGTTCAGAGCATCAGGGCGATTCAAAGTGATGACAGCGACCGCGCCGTCCACTTCTGTCAAAAGCGTCTCATAGGCCATGCCTGCCAATTTCCTTATCTTGCTCAGCCCACGCCGTCTCGCGCGGCGCATATCAGCCGGAGTCTGTAGAATATATTCAGACAGGCGTCGATAGCTGGCCTCAGGTGCGGTCCTTGAGCTTATAGATCAGGTCCAGCGCCTCGCGCGGGGTCAGGCTGTCGGGGTCTACTGCGTCGAGCAGGTTGAGGGCCGGGTGGTCGGCTGCCAATGTTTCTGGTTCGTCATCAGGTTCAACCATCGCTGCGAATAGCGGCAGCGTCTCCATCGCATCCGGTGCCGCTTCGAGCTGTTTCAGCACTTGTTCAGCGCGCTTTACGGCCCGGGCGGGCAAGCCAGCGAGCCGGGCCACTTGCACCCCATAGGATCGATCAGCTGGTCCGGGCTGCACATCATGCAGGAAGACCAGTTCGTCTTTCCATTCCTTGGCCCGCAGCGAGAGGTTGGCAGCAGATGGCAAATCATCCACCAGGCTGGTCAGCTCATGATAATGGGTCGCGAACAGGGCCCGGCACTTATTGGTATTGTGCAAATGCTCGACCGCGGCCCAGGCGATGGCGAGGCCGTCATAAGTCGAGGTCCCGCGCCCGACCTCGTCCAGGATGACAAAGGACTTGCTGGTGGCCTGGGTCAGGATCGCCGCTGTCTCGACCATCTCGACCATGAAAGTGGACCGCCCGCGGGAGAGATCATCGCTGGCCCCGACGCGCGAAAACACCCGGTCGGCAATGCCAACGGTCAGCTGACGCGCCGGGACATAAAGACCAGCCTGGGCGAGGATGACGGCGAGGCAGGCCTGACGCAGATAGGTCGACTTACCGGCCATGTTCGGCCCGGTCACCAGGGCCAGGCGTGGGGCAGCGTCGCCGCTCGCATCCAGGTTCAGATCATTGGCCGTGAATCCATCACCTTGCTTGCGCAGCGCCGCTTCGACCACGGGGTGGCGCAGACCTTCTGCCGTGAATACCGGATCTGCCGACAGGACAGGGCGAACACCGCCAATCTCGCTCGCCCATTCGGCATTTGCCGCGGCGGTGTCGATCTCTGCCAGCGCTGCCGCCGCTGCGCTCAAGGCCTGGGACTGGGCTTCGATACGGGCGCAGAAACTGTCGAAGATCGCCAGCTCACGTCCTTTGGCAATATCATCTGCGCGTGAAATCTTGCCTGCCAGTTCGGAGAGTTCCGTGGTCGAGAAGCGGACATTCGAGGCCAGTGTCTGGCGATGGATAAAGGTCTCGGCCAGAGGCGGCTGCATCATCGGGTCGGCATGGCGCGCCGACACATCGATGAAATAGCCGAGAACATTGTTGAACTTGATCTTCAATCCGGCAATGCCCGTCTTGTCGGCATAACGGGTTTGCAGCTGGGCGATGATTTGCCGACTGTCCGACTTCAGGCCGCGGGCTTCGTCCAGGGCCTCATCCCAACCGGTGGCGATGAAGCCGCCATCGCGGGCCAGCGCTGGCAGGTCGGCCGCCAGGGCCTTGGCCAGATCGGCGACCAGGCGGCCCAGGTCCGGCACATTTGTCAGCGTCAGTGCCTGCAAAGCCGTTTCGATCAAAGGCGGCGGATTGGTCGATGCGCGCGCCACTTCGGCCACTGCATGTTCGCCCGCGCGCAGCGCCGACCCGATGGCTGCGAGGTCTCTCGGGCCGCCGCGGCCGAGGCGAATCCGCGACCGCGCCCGCTCCAGGTCCGGGGCCGCTTTCAGGGCCGCACGCACGGTTTCGCGCAAATGATCATTGGCCAGGAAATATTCGATCCCGTCATGCCGGGCGCTGATCTCGGCCGCATCGGTTTCTGGTCGTGCAAGGCGCGCCGCGAGCAAGCGCGCGCCAGGGGCTGTCAGCGTGCGGTCGACAGTGGCCAGTAGCGTGCCGCGGCGGCGGCCATCCATGGCGGTGTCGATCTCGAGGCTGGCGCGTGTTGCCGGATCGATGGAGAGGCCGGCCGTCGCGGCAGACCGGCGCGGCGGATCGAGGCGAATGTCATCCCCGGCCTGGGTGATGAAGAGGTAATCGAGCAGCAGCGCGCAGGCGGACAATTCAGCTTTGGTGAACACCCCAAAGGAGTCGAGCGCTGCGATCTTGAACGCCTCTTTCAAAAGCCGCTCGCCTGACTTCGCGCTCGCCGCAGCGTTCGGGCGATAGGTCTGCGGCAGCCGCAAGGCTTCCTGCGCCAGGCGCACCAGCGGCTTGTCCGCGTCGGCTTCGGTGATCAGCAGCTCCGTCACCGGCAACGCGCCAAGGGTCTCGGCATAGGTCTCTGGCGAAAATGTGCGCACTTCAAACTGCCCGGTTGAGACATCGCAAGCCGCCAAGGCCGCATCGGCGCCGCCGGAACTGAACGCAACAGCGACGAGCGCCTGACCCTGGCGCGGTGGCAGCAGGCTGTCCTCGGTGATGGTGCCTGGCGTAACGATGCGGACAATCTCGCGATTGACGATCGCCTTCGAGCCACGCTTCTTGGCCTCTGCAGGGCTTTCGGTCTGTTCGCACACGGCAACCCGTTCGCCGGCCTTGATCAATCGCGCCAAATAGCCTTCGGCGGCATGATAAGGCACACCCGCCATCGGGATCGGCTTGCCGTCATGCTCGCCTCTTGACGTTAATGTGATGTCGAGGATTTCGGCCGCCCGCACGGCGTCCTCGAAAAACAGCTCATAGAAGTCGCCCATGCGAAAAAACAGGAGTGCATCGCCATGCCTGGCTTTGATGGCAAGGTATTGCGCCATGAACGGCGTTGGCGCTTTAGGCTTTTTCACGGAAGCGGCGGTGTCAGGCACAGTCTTGCGAATCCTTCATCAGCCGACTCGAATAAAGCAATGCGCACGGGTTGTCCCCCCTTGCGGACAGGCTTATGAGGCTGCAAAAATTTGTCTGAGCCTTGAAAGGCACTACTGTCATGACCAACAAGCGTCCAAGCTTCACGGATAAAGAAGCGCTTGATTTCCACGCCCAGCCGACCCCTGGCAAAATCTCGATGATGCCAACCAAGCCGATGCAGACGCAGCGCGATCTGTCTCTGGCTTATAGTCCGGGTGTTGCTGTGCCGGTCGAGGCCATCGGCAAGGATGCGGATCTCGCCTATGACTATACGTCGAAAGGCAACATGGTTGCGGTGATTTCCAACGGCACCGCCATTCTCGGCCTTGGCGACCTTGGGGCGATGGCCTCAAAGCCGGTCATGGAAGGCAAGTCGGTCCTGTTCAAACGTTTTGCCGACATTGATAGTTTTGATGTCGAGGTCGAGACCAAGGAGATTGATGAGTTTTGCACCGTCGTGCGGAATATCGGGGCCACCTGGGGTGGTATCAATCTGGAAGACATCGCCTCGCCGGAAGCGTTCATCATCGAGCAGCGCCTGCGCGATGAGCTTGATATCCCCGTGTTTCACGATGACCAGCACGGGACGGCGATTATTGCTGCCGCTGGGATCATCAATGCGTGTGCGATCACTGGTCGGAAACTGGAAGATCTGACCGTCGCCGTGTCGGGTGCTGGTGCTGCTGGCCTGTCGGTTGCAGGCCTCATTCGCCATCTTGGCGTGAAGGCAGAAAACATCCTGATGGCGGACAGTGCCGGCATTCTCTATGAGGGCCGGACCGAGAAAATGGACCAGTTCAAGTCCGCATTCACCGTCAAGACCAAGAAGCGCACGCTGGCGGAAGCCATGGAGGGGGCGGATTGTTTCCTCGGCCTCTCGGTCAAGGGCGCGGTTACCCAGGACATGGTCAAATCCATGGCCAAGAACCCGATCATCTTTGCCATGGCTAATCCCGATCCGGAGATCACGCCAGAAGAGATCAAGGCGGTGCGCGGCGACGCGATCATCGCCACAGGCCGTTCGGATTATCCCAATCAGGTCAATAATGTGCTCGGTTTCCCTTACATTTTCCGCGGCGCCCTGGATGTGCGCGCCCGTTCGATCAATGAGGAAATGAAAGTCGCCGCGGCCCGGGCCCTGGCCGAGCTCGCGCGTGAGGATGTGCCGGATGAAGTGGCCGCAGCCTATCACGGCGCGCGGCCGCAATTCGGCAAGGACTATATCATCCCGACGCCCTTCGATCCGCGCCTGATCAGCTTCATTCCGCCTTTCGTGGCCCAGGCCGCGATGGATACTGGCGTCGCCCGCAAGCCGATCGAGGACATGGAAGAGTATCGCCACTCGCTGGCGCGCCGCCTCGACCCGACCGCCTCCTTCCTGCAAGGCGTTCAATCTGCTGTACGCAGCGACCAGAAGCGAATCGTGTTCGCTGAAGGCGAGGAACCGCAAGTCGTGCGCGCGGCCTGGACCTTCAAGCAGCAGGGCCTTGGTCAGCCGATCCTGATCGGTCGCCAGGCCCAGGTCCAACGCGCGATGAAACAGATGGGCGTGCCGGAAGATGCGCTCGAGATCGTCAATGCGCGCCTGTCGGATCGCAATGCCGATTATACCGATTATCTCTATGCCCGGCTGCAGCGTCGCGGCTATCTCAAGCGCGATGCTCAGCGCCTGGTCAATCAGGATCGTAATGTGTTCGGGTGCTGTATGCTCGCGAATGGCGACGCTGATGGCATGGTGACCGGGGTGACGCGGAATTATGATGTCTGCCTCACCGATGTCCGCCTGTCGCTGGACCCGCTACCAGATGCCGACGTCATCGGCATGTCGATGGTGATCAATCGCGGCAAGACCATCTTCATCGCCGATACCAGCGTCAATGAACTGCCGGATGGCGAACGCCTCGCCGGGATTGCCAAAGAGGCGGCCAAGGCGGTAAAGCGCCTCGGCTTCATCCCGCGTGTGGCATTCCTGTCTTACTCGACCTTCGGCAACCCGATGGGCGAGCGGTCCGAGAAAGTGCGCGATGCGGTCGCGATCCTGGATGCCTGCGGGGATTGCGATTTCGAGTATGAGGGCGACCTTGCCGCTGACGTGGCGCTGAACCCGATGCACAAGGTGCTCTACCCGTTCTCGCGCCTGTCAGGCGAAGCCAATGTCCTGATCATGCCGGCCATTCACTCGGCCTCGATTTCGACCAAACTGCTGGAAGGCATGTCCCGCGCCACGATTATCGGCCCGGTCCTGCTGGGCATGTCCAAGCCGGTCCAGATCGCCTCTCTGGGGGCGACGGTGAACGATATTGTCAACCTCGCCACGGTGGCGGCGTTCGATATCGATCAGGTCGGGGATTAATCAGAAATCGGCTCGCGATCCGGCTTCATGCTGTTGGTGAAACAACTGAGCAGGATGGCCGGTATCCCGAGCAAGGCCGCATAGAGGAAGAAGGTCGAATAGCCCTGCGTCGTCGCTTGATCGCCGCCGCCGCTGAACTGGTTGACGAGATAGCCGGAAGAGGCGGCCAGCAATTTCGGACCCAGGCTATAGATTGAGCTGAAAATCGCATATTGCGTGCCGGCAAACGACTTGTTCACGAAACTCGACATGTAGGCGATGAAGATGGTCCCGGCATAGCCGCCGGCAATATTGTCGGCGGTGATTGCGATCAGGATCGGGCCGAGCGAGTCTGAGGATTGTTGTACCATCCAGGCAAAAATCACATTGCCCAGGACTGACACAATGGCGCCGATGATGAGCGAGCGTTTCAGGCCGAGAGATATCGCCGAAACACCCGCAGCCGCGACGCCAATGAAGACGATCCATACGCCGTAAATTCCGCTGGCAAGACCAATTTGCTCGGGCCCATATCCCATATGGCTATAGGCGGGTTTCGCCATGATCCCCATCACGATGTCGCTGAGACGGTAGAAGGAAACAAAGCAAATGATGAGCAGCGCGATATAGCCGTGGCGCCAGAAGAAATCGGCGAATGCGCCATAGGCAGGGTGTTTAAGATGACGGCTATCGGCTGCGAGTTTGCGAACCGGCGAGATGAATAATGCACAAACCAGTATCGGCGCTGCGGCAAGGTAAATCGCTGTCTTGGCGACATCGCCTTTGCTCGGTGTGACGCCGATCAATTCGAGCGCCATTGGAATCAAAATCCCGATACACGCGGCCAGAGCAGTGATTGATGCGATTGCAGCGGCCGAGAAGACGAGGCCTTGAACAACCGCGCTGAAAGAGAAGCTCTGGTCACTCGCAGTTTCTGTGAGCGCGCGGAACAGGGCGTAGACGAAGTATAGCGTGGACAATGCGGTCACGAGTTTGAATGCCAGGCTCAAGAGCGCGAACAGGCTTTGATTGAAACTGCCCTCGGAGAACAGCGCGGTGAGTTCGCTGAACCCGACAAATAGACCAACAGCAAGCAGCGCCACGCCTGCGCTGGCTGCGGCTTTCAAGCCCGAAGGCCGATCCCAGACAGCAAAGACCACAGCTGCGATCGCCATGATCGCAGCCATCGACATATAGGCGAGATTGAAACTGGCGACACCCGCGATCACCAAGGCCACGCCGCCAGAGATGATCATGCCGACCTTGTAGCCATACTGATAGGCCGCTGCGAGAGGGGCTTGTTCATCATCATCTTTCGCAGCTTCGATCCGCCATGCATCGATGCCGATATCTTGCGTCGCTGAACTGAAGGCGAGCAAGAAAGAGAACAGGGCCGTCGCGCCCAGATTCTTGGTCGGATCAGCGATTCCAATCCCGATCATGGCGCAGGCCACGCTCAGCTGTGCGACGAAGATCCAAGCGCGTCGCCGGCCGAACATTTTTGAGAATCCGGGAATGTCGAACCGATCGAGCACCGGCGCCCACAAAAACTTGAATGAGTAGGACAGGCCGAAGAAAGAGAAAAAGCTGATCAGCGCGACGTCGATTTCTGAACGTTCAAGCCAGACGCTTAACGTGCTGAAATAGAGCAAAAATGGCAGGCCAGCGGTAAATCCCAGCACCAGCATCATCGCCATTTTGGGTTCAGAGAAACGCGCGAGAGACTCCCGCCAGGTCTCTCTGGTAGGTGTGACCGCCTCGCTCACGCAGCGCCTGCTGTCTTGGTCTGACTGGTCCATTTCAGAGCCAGCTGGCGCAAGGCTTCAGCGTCGAGCGGTTTGGCGGCGACGCCATTCGCACCCGCCTCGCGGGCGCGGCTTTCGATTTCCGGATTAATCTCGGCCGAGACCGCAATCACCGGCACTGCATGGCCGGCGGCGCGGAGTTTCTTGGTCGCTTCAAACCCGTCCATGATTGGCATTCTGAGGTCCATCAAAATCAAGTCTGGACTGATTTGCTCGACGGCGTCGAGGGCTTCGCGTCCGGTCGAGACCACCGTGGCGGTGAATCCTGACGATTCCATGGCACGCCGGGCGATCAGGGCATTGATCGGATTGTCATCCGCGATCAGGACATGGCCATGACCGGTTGCAGGCGCATCAGCTTCACTCGCATCGGCCCCGGAAATCGCCAGCCCGGCGCGCTCGATCAGGGACTTTGCGCGCAGCGGACGGACCATCCAGCCGGCGGCGCCAAGCGTGCGAAAGCGGGGCATCTCGGCCCGGTCTTCCGGGCGCAGCACGATCAGCACCGGGGCGGTATTGCAAAGCGCTCGCAATGTGTCTTCCGGCAGGTCGGCGCTGGCGAGAATCAGACTGGCCCGCGTTTTCAGGGCGGCGCTTGGCGGCAGGATGTTCAGCACTTCTGCCCCGGCCTCAAGCAGCGAGGCAGCGGCGGATAAAGTGGTTGCGGCCGGCAATCCGACCAGGATGACCCGGCCTTCAATCGCGTCATTCGCGGCCAGATAGGCCTCGGACTTTTCCTCTTCGAAGGGCAGGCAGACGCGGAAGCAGGTGCCGACCCCGACCGTGCTTGAAACCGATATTGTCCCACCCAGCGCCTCGCAGATGCGCTGGACAATGGCGAGCCCGAGACCGACGCCACCATCCTTTTGCGTATCGGTGTGACTGACTTGCTTGAAGGCCTGGAACAGCCGCGCCTGATCGTCAGGCGCGATCCCTGGGCCAGTATCATAGACATCGAGAATGAGGTTGCCATCGTCAAAGGTCAGGTCGACCAAAATCGAACCATCATCGGCGAACTTGAGGGCGTTTCCGACCAGATTGAACAGGATCTGGCGGGCCTTGCCGGCATCGCCGCGCAGGGTCAGAGCCCGGTCCGCATGACAGCGCAGGGCAATATCGAGCCCGCGGGAATGGGCGCGCGGTGACAGCAGTTCAATCACTTCGCGAGCCAGAGCGGTCGGGCGGAACACCTCGCTGGAGAGCTCGATTTCGCCAGTATCGAGCCGGGCAAAGTCGAGCACATTATTGAGCAGATCAAGTAGGCGTTCGCCGGAATTCCGGATCGCATCGGCATATTCGCGCTGGGCCGGGCTGAGTTCGGTTTCAAGCAGCAAGGAGACAGTCCCGAGAATGCCATTCAGAGGCGTGCGAATCTCGTGACTCGTCGTCGCCAGAAAAGACTGTTCCGGGCTGAGCTTGGGATCATTCTCGGTCATCTGTCCAGATATGACACAAGGCATTGAGGAATTGCTTAATGCGCTGCAGGTTGAGACGGCTTAGTGGACCATCGCGCCGGCGTGTGTGCTGCTGGCTTCGTCTGCAGGGCGGCGGCGATAAGACAGCGCTTCGGCCACATGCACGCGCCTGACCTGCTTGCAGGCCTGCAGATCGGCAATTGTTCGTGCCACTTTCAACACCCGGTGATAAGACCGCGCCGAGAGATTGAATTTGACCGCCGCGTCGGTGATCAGGCGCTGTCCCTCAGCCTCCGGGGTTGCGAACGCTTCAAGCTCGTGGCCGGTTGCATCGACATTCAGTCCCCGGTGCGCAGGCGCGGACGTCTCTGCATAACGCTGTGACTGTCGCTGGCGCGCCGCGGCGACACGGTTGGCTACCTCAGCGCTGCCCTCTGTCGGCGGCGGCAAGGAGAGATCGATCGCGGTCACGGCCGGGGTGTCATAGAATAGGTCGATGCGGTCGATGAACGGCCCGGACAGGCGTGCCTGATATTGCTGCGCGCAGCGCGGCCCCTTGCGACACTGACCGGCCCCGGCGCCGCCGCCGCAACGGCACGGATTCATGGCGGCGATCAGTTGAAACCGGGCTGGATATTTTACATGCCGATTGGCGCGGGAAATGGTCACCTCTCCATCTTCCAAAGGCTGCCTCAGACTGTCGAGCACCTGGCCGGAAAACTCCGGCAGCTCGTCGAGGAACAGCACGCCGTGATGCGCCAGCGAGATTTCGCCAGGGCGTGCCCGGATGCCGCCGCCGACCAAAGCCGCCATGGAGGCCGAATGATGCGGCGCACGAAACGGACGCGCGCGCGACAGCTGGCCGCGCTCGAGCAAGCCGGCAACCGATTGGATCTGGGAAGCTTCGAGCAGTTCTGGCGCAGAAAGGTCCGGCAGCAGGCCCGGCAGGCGCTTGGCCAGCATCGACTTTCCAGAGCCGGGCGGGCCGCAAAAAAGTAGATTATGACCCCCGGCTGCGGCAATCTCCAGCACCCGTTTGGCGCCGTCCTGTCCTTTGACATCCTGCAAATCGAGCTGCTCTGGCGTCGCTGCCAACTCGCCTGGCGGCGGGCAGGAAAGCGGCGTCCGGCCGCTGAAATGGTTGATCAGGCTGAGTAGATTCGGTGCCGCCAGATTGCCTTCGCCCGCCCAGGCGGCCTCGGGCCCGCAAACTTCCGGACAGATCAGGCGCAAGCCCATGTCCAGGGCCTGCATGGCCGCTGGCAGGACGCCAACCGTCGCTTCGATCCGGCCGTCCAGGGACAGCTCGCCAATCGCGGCATGCCCGTCCAGCGCATCTGGTGAAAGGACGCCCATAATGGCCAGTACGCCGAGTGCGATTGGCAGGTCATAATGACTGCCTTCCTTAGGCAGGTCAGCCGGGGCGAGATTGACCGTGATCCGTTTCGGCGGAAGCGCCAGCCCCATCGCGCTGAACGCTGCGCGCACGCGTTCCCGGCTTTCGGCCACGGCTTTGTCTGGCAGGCCGACAATGGTGATCACCGGTTGTTTGCCGCCAACCATGTGCACCTGCACATCCACCGGATTGGCGGCGATGCCTTCAAAGGCATAAGTGGTAATTCGGGCAACCATAAGTGTTCCTTGCTCCCTGCTGCTTGTAACAGAAAGAATGGAACAAATAAAGAACGGACCTATATTTTATTCGAGCCGAATAACCGGTTCGTCGTCGATCGGCTCAATTTCGATGTCTTCAGCCTCTTCTTCGACGATATTTGCGCCGATCTCTGGAACATCTTCGAGGCCGCTGGAGGCGCCGAGATCGGTGCCGAGATTGAACCCGTCCGTACTGCTCGTCTCGGCGCCGGCGATTCCGAGATTGAACTCGCCTGCAGGCGCGGCCTCAGGTGTTTCCATTTCGGTTGGCAGGCCGAGATTGAACCCGGTCATGTCGACTTCAGCTTCCGTCGTGGTGTCGGCTTCGGCTGGGGTTTCAGGCATCTCGGCATTCTCGTCACTGGCTTGAGAACAGGCGGTCCCGGCCATGGCGAGCGCGAGGACGGATGCGATAGAAAGAGCTTTCATGTTCATGGCTCCATTTTTGGCCGTCTGGCTATGTGTTGGCAAGCTTATCTTGCACCACTTTCCAAAACATTGCCGCTGGATCGCGTCCTGTAAAGTCGCGAACCTGCTGGACACCGGTTGGTGAGGTATTGTTGACCTCGGTCAGGCGCCCACCGATCACGTCGATGCCGACCAGAACCTGTCCACGAGCCTTTAAATCCGGGCCGATCGCGGCGCAGATGGCGAGATCCGCCTGGCTGAGCTCGCTCGCTTCCGCGGTGCCACCGACGGCAAGATTGGAGCGGGCATGCCCTTTCATCGGCACCCGATTGAAGCCGCCAACCGGCGCGCCATCGATCAAAATGATTCGTTTGTCGCCCTCTGCAACTGCGGGCAAAAAGGCTTGCACAATCAGAGGCTCGCGCGTCCGCCCGAGGAACAAGTCGATCAGCGGTCCGAAATTGCTGTCTTCGGGTTTGACGCGGAACACGTCGCCGCCGCCAAAGCCGTAAAGCGGCTTGACGATGACATCCTTGTGAGCGGTGCGGAATGCGGCCATCTCAGCCTTGTCGCGGCTGATCAGAGTCGGCGGCATGAAGTCTGGCACCAGCAGCGGATACAGTTTCTCCGGGCCAGAGCGCACATGTTCCGGATCGTTCAGGACCAGCGTGTCCGGTTTCAGCAATTCGAGGATGTGGCAAGCGGTGATATAGGCCATGTCGAAAGGCGGGTCCTGGCGCATCAGCACGACATCGACATCATCGCGCAGGTCGAGGCTTATCCGGTCCTCGAACGTTGCCGGATGTCCCGCCACACGCTGTACCGTCATCGGCCGGGCAAAAGCGGTGATCCGTCCTTCGCGATAGGACAGGTTTTCCGGCTGATATTCAAACAGCTGCGCCCCGATCTTCTGCGCCGCTTCTGCCAGCGCGAATGTGGTATTGGATTCCACGGCCGCGGTTTCCAGGGGATCGGTTTGGATGGCGACACGCAGACTCATGGCGGTTCCTCATAAAATTCAGTCGCCTATATGAGGACGCTTGCCGAGAATGCAAAGCGATTATCGGGATAGATGGCAAACGGGTGTTTAGCTGCCAGGGCCGCCCAGCAGCTCGCCGGAGTCCACCTCTACCGGCTGGGCCGGAGTGTAAGGCACGATCTCGCCGCGCTCATTGCGGAGGCGGACATAAGACACGACCTGAACGACGCCGCCAACCTTGCTGGCCTCCTCGGCGGCTTGTTCGAGTTCTGCGGCAGAGCGGGCAACGCCCAGCAGATACACCGTGCCGCCATAGGTCTCGACATTGAAATTGTTCGCCTGCACCGACGACGATCCAAGCAGACGGGCGCGGACGCGGGTCGAAATCAGTTCATCCGACGCATTGGCGAAAAACCCGCCTGGGGCTTCGACCTTGATCTCGTTGGCGACATCATCGGCCCGGCGCACGGACCAGGCCAGGCTCTCGGCTTTCAGGCGCAGCTCTGGCGTCCACACTCGGCCCGACAAGAGCACGATCCCGCCAGCAACCTCGACATCAACTTCTGACATGCCGCCATTGGCCAGCAATTTCGACTTGATCTCGTTCGAGACTGCCGCGTCATCAAGGGCTTCGCCGAAAGACCGTTCCTGGGTGGCTGTCACCGCTGTGGCGCCAGCTGCTCCGACGATCGCAGTGACACATCCGCTCAGGACCGGGAGCAGGGCGATCAGGCTGAGATTGGCGACGAAACGGGACATAAGGCAGTTCCTCAAAACTATTGCGGGCGATTTAGAACAGGGATTGGGCGATATTGCGGCATCAATCAAGGGCGCCAGAAATCCTTGTAGTGTTTTGGCAGCTTCCAGGGCCTGATCGCGATCAGGTCATAACGCCAGTCGAGCGCCGAAAAACGGTCATCGCGGCTGGCCCATAATTCGCTGGCCCGCGCGATGCGTTGCCAGGCGCTCCATGCGACCGCGGTCTGGGCCGCTTCAAGCGTCCGGCGTTGTTTGACTTCAACAAAGGCGAGCACGTTGCAGCGCCGCGCGATCAGGTCGATCTCGCCGACCGGCAGCTTTGCGCGCTGGGCGATGATGTCATACCCTTTTGCCCGCAGCCACAGCGCCGCATAATGCTCGGCCCAGCGACCGCGCCGTTCGGCCCGTCTGCGCTTGCCGCTAACCATCTTTGAGGGCGAGTGCGCGCTGATAAACGTCCCGTTTTGGTAATCCCAATTGTGCAGCAATCTCGGCGGCCGCCTGTTTGACCGATTGCGATTGCAGCGCTTTGCGAATGGCCGCATCGAGCGCTGCTTCGCTGACTTCACCCTCTTGCGGCGGGCCGACCAGAAGCACGATTTCCCCTTTTGGCGGTCCCTGTTCGGCATAATGGATTGCCAGCTCGCCGAGAGTGGCGCGCCGGGTCTCTTCGAACAGTTTTGTCAGTTCGCGGCAGACCGCCGCTTCGCGCGTCGCCCCCAGAGTCGCAGACAGATCTTGCAGGCAGTCGGCCAGGCGCGGCCCGGATTCGTAAAACACCAAGGTTGAAGGCACCGCGGCGAGCGCGGCCGCTGCCTTCTGCCGCGCGCGGGTCTTGGCCGGCAAAAATCCGCAAAACATGAACCGGTCACTCGGCAAGCCGCTCGCCACCAGTCCTGCCAGAAGCGCAGAAGCACCAGGGATCGGGACCACGCGGTGGCCGGCTTCAAGCGCTTGCCGCGACAGTTTCCAGCCCGGATCAGAAACCATCGGGGTGCCGGCATCGCTGATCAGTGCGATTGCTGCACCATCAGCCAGCCTGGCCAGAATTTCGGGCCGGCGCTTTGCCCCATTATGGTCATGGTAGGGGCTGAGTTTCGCACGAATGCCATGGGCATCTAGCAAGCGCCTGGCGACGCGCGTGTCTTCAGCGAGCACTTCATCCACGGCCTGCAGCGTATCCAGCGCTCGCAGACTGATGTCGCGCAGATTCCCGATCGGGGTGGCGACGATGTAAAGACCGGACTCAAGCGGTTGCGCCGTTGCGGTCGCGGATTTAGGCTCGCCCGTGGCGCGACTCGCGTCGCCGCTACCTGCTGCAGTGGAAGAGGGATAATTTGATGACATCACCGGCAACATCGCGCGTCCGCAGGCCTGTGCCAATCCTGTTTTTTGCCGCTTTTCTTGCTTTGGCAGGTTGCGCCACCCAGGCGCCGGGCCCGGTTGGCCCGATCTCGACCGGCAATCCGCGCGTCGATCCGGTTCCGGGCGGTGAAGTCACGGATCCGGAAAGCACTCCGGTGGGTGAAGAGACGATGGGCGAAATCGTCGTCCCGCAGGGGCCGTTCACGCCGCCGCACATGCAGGGCCGCGAGATCATCCGTGCTGGCGTGATGCTGCCCTTCACCCATCCCAATCCCCGCGTCCGCCAGCAAGCTGAAGGCATGCTTGCTGGAATCGAGCTGGCCCTGTTTGATTATGGCAATGAGAATATTGTGCTTTTGCCCAAGGATACAGGCGGCTCTCAGAGTCAGGCCACGACGGCAGCTGAGGACCTCGCCGACAAGGGCGTTGATGTTGTCCTGGGGCCGCTCTTTGGCGCCAATGTCCAACTCGTCCGTGACGCTCTGACCCCAGAGCGTGATACCGGCTTTTTCGGCCTCGGCGCCGCGGACCCTGAAGAGGGCAAGCCTGTGATCGCCTTCTCGAATGACAAATCGGTTGCCAGCTATGGCGCCTGGCTGGCCTCTATCGCGCCGGAAGAGGAGGTCGCCGCCATTGTCGAATATGCGGCCCTGCGCGGCTATGACCAGTTCGCCTTTTTCGGCCCGCAAAGCAGCCTCGGCACCCGTATCGAAGCCGCAATGCAAGACGCGGTGCTGATGAATGGCGGCTTCATGCTCGCCTCTAGTTTCTATGCCCCCTCGACGGCTAATCCGAATGCCGAAGCCGAGTATTTCGCGCAGACCATTTCGAGCGCTGTTGAGGCTGGTGCCCGCGTCGCGGTTCTGGTCCCCGAGCGCGGCAATCGCTTGCGCCGGATCGCGCCGCTGCTGGCTTATTACGGGGTTGATACGCGGCAGGTGAAAATGCTCGGGACAGGCGGCTGGAATGATGAGGCCGTCTGGCGCGAGCCAAGCTTGCGTGGGGCCTGGTTCCCAACCGCGCCAGCGACCGACATTGCGGATTTCGAGGCGAGCTTTACCCGCCTCTATGGCACTGAGCCAAGCTCGCTTGCCGCTGTCGCTTATGATGCCGCCGCGCTGGTCGTGGCGCTGTCGCAGGATGGCGCGCTTGAGACCGAAGAGCTGATCAATCGCGACGGGTTTCTGGGTGTCAACGGCCTGTTCCGGTTCCGCACTGACGGGTCGGCCGAGCGCTCGCTGGCGATCATGGAGATTGACCCGACCGCGCCAGATGGCAGCGGCGTCAGAGAGATCCTGCCGGTTTCGCCAAGCTTTGACGAAACGATTGGCTAAAGCGCGGCGTGAATGAAGGCCCAGGCGATTGCCGCCTGACCGCCATAATAGAGAAACCAGACCGCCCGCGCTGTCACTCGCTTGATCGGCGCGTCGGATTTCAGGCGGAACAATTCCACCGCCAGGATGGTGTCTGACGCGGCAAATGCGATCGCGCCGAGCCCTGCGAGCCACAGCGCCGGGTCAAGCCGCAAGGCCGCATTGACCATTAACAGGATGATGATCGTATAGGCCGCGACAGGAATGCGCATCGCCTTTTCCATCCATGGCAGCAGCGTGCGCAGGAACAGGGCGCCGGCTATTGTGACGGCGATCTGAACCGCCAGGATTGGCAGATTGCGGACCTCGCTCGTATGCTCCCAGAATAGCGGAATATAGGCAGCATGGGCGATGAAGAACGCAGCCATGCCCGGCAGCAGGAATTTCTCCTCACTGGCGCCGAGAAACCCGTCGCCCAGCGTGCTGAAGGCCAGCGCGGCGACAATCAGGATCGGCGCCCCGACCATATAGGCCCACAGCGTCAGCAACGCGGTCGCCCCGACTTTCAGGACGACGCGGGCGGTGGACGGGGCCGAATTGCAGAAGAACAGGCCATAGATCAGCGCACTCAGCGCCGAAGCAACAAGAAGATAGATCATGCGCTAAGCTGTAGGGCGCTCGGGCAATCCTAACAAGCGCCGGGCGGCGA
This sequence comes from Henriciella sp., assembly GCA_965212615.1. Lineage (GTDB taxonomy): Bacteria > Pseudomonadota > Alphaproteobacteria > Caulobacterales > Hyphomonadaceae > Henriciella. Next base: position 1,887,403 of record OZ243114.1, on the reverse strand, counting down.
TGCGGTGCGGTTCGCGAATATGCGCGCCAACAATGCCGAGTGCTGTCGCCAGGACGGTTGCATCATCCGTAAAGCCGAGCCCGGTCAGGACGTCGGGGATGGCATCTATGGGAAGCACGAAATACCCCAGCGCTGCGAACAGGACCATTTTCACCTTGGCCGGGGTTTGCTGGTCGATGGCGCAATAATAGGCCGCAGCGAGATCATCTGCGAAGGGGATCCGGCCAGCCACGCGTAGCAGCTTTGGCAACAGCTTGCGCCTGGTGCGGCGCTGCTGCCTTTCCGTCGGGATGGGCAGCTTGGTTGGAATGCTGTCGCCATTTTCTATGATGATTTCCGTTGGGTCAGACATTGGCCGCGCGCTTTCTTCCCTCTAAATCGCCTCCAAGCCTAGATATTGGAGGATATTCCATGCAACTCAACTCAAACATTTCAGCCGTCATCACTGGCGGTGCATCAGGCCTCGGCGCGGCAACCGCGCGGCTGCTGGCCAGCCACGGTGTCAAATGCGCCCTTTTCGACCTAAACGAGGAAAAAGGCGAAGCCGTGGCGAGCGAAATTGGCGGCGTTTTCTGCAATGTAAATGTCACCTCTGATGAAAGCGTGGATGCTGGCTTTGCAAAGTCGCGCGCGGCGATTGGCCAGGAGCGCATCCTGATCAATTGCGCCGGCACCGGCAATGCCATCAAGACGGCGAGCCGCAACAAGGAAACCGGCGAGATCTCGCACTTCCCGATGGATAAGTTTGACCTGATCATCCAGATCAACCTGGTCGGCACCTTCCGTTGCATCGCCAAGTCTGCCGCCGGCATGATGAGCCTCGACCCGATTGACGGCGAACGCGGCGCGATCGTGAACACGGCTTCAGTTGCCGCAGAAGACGGTCAGATCGGCCAGGCTTCTTATTCCGCGTCCAAGGGCGGGGTTGTCGGAATGACTCTGCCAATCGCCCGCGACCTGTCGCGTGAGCTGATCCGCGTCAACACCATCCTGCCCGGCATTTTTGACACGCCGCTGCTTGCGGGCGCGCCGGAAAAAGTGCGTCAGGCGCTGGGCGCACAGGTGCCAAACCCGGCCCGTCTCGGCAATCCGGACGAATATGCCTCGCTGGCGGTCGAGATGTGCAAGAATGGCTATTTCAACGGCGAAGATGTCCGGCTCGACGGCGCCATTCGCATGGCCCCGCGCTAAGCCTGGAAACCCCAGAGACAAAACGGTTAAAGCCCGCCAAAACTGGCGGGCTTTATCCACTCTACGCAATTACTCTACGCACTCTACACGACTGGCAGATCCTACACTTCAGGGCGTACAATCGCACCCGCCAGGTTCATGAGTACCTCGTCAGCGTTAAAATATGATGGATCGTCAGGTTTTTCGCCTTTGCCCATCATGATCTCAGATGTCGCTTCATAGCGAACTATCTCACGATAATCGAAGCTCGAACCCCAGAACGGGTCATGATAGCCGAACGGACTATGGAAGCCGGCGCGCGAATACCAGTGGCGCGGATAACCATACAGGCGGCCGCGGCGGTCATAGAAACGATAATCGCAATAGAAGTTGGAATAGAACGGATCATAAGCACCGAACCCGGAGGCGACGACGCGGCGATTCTCATCGGTTTCGCGCCGGATCACGTGGAAATAGTCATACCCTTCCTGATCCGTCAGCTCTGCAGCGCGATACAGCAGATAGGTCTCCACCGTCTCGCGATCGGTGAGACTGTTGCCAGCAAAGCTGATTTGCCAGCGATTGGTCTCGATCTGCTGATTGGCATAGCCTTTCTGGCCATCCAGAGCGGCCTGGTACGGCGTCGCGGTGGCGCAGGCGCCAAGCACGGCAAGCGCTGCGAGCGCAGATGTAACACGCAAACGGGACATGATTGGAATACCTCCTGAACTCAGCATTCACACCGGATTAACATATGCAAGCTGAACGCCAGCTAAATTGCATCAGGAAAACCACCTAAATGTGACCTAGGTCACAGTCATGTCGTTCAATCTGCGCTTAATGCGGCGTGTGGGGGAGCGCGTGTGGAGGCCTTCAGGCTATGCTCGCGCTGGCAACTGACAAAACCGGGGAGCTGTTCGGCTAGCTCCCCGGTTTCTTTTTATCTGCTCAGAACTGCTCTGGTCTGATGCGGGTCTAGTCGTCGCCTTTGAACAAGATGACTTTCTGATGCGGGAACGGGATCTCGATCCCGGCCTCGTCAAGCGCTTTCTTGACCAGCTCCGGCACCGTGAAGCGGACATCAAACCAGTGCTCGCCCTGCACAAATGGCCGCACCGCAAAATCGACCGAGCTGTCATTCAGGGTCGAGACGACCACCACCGGCGCCGGATCATCAAGGATTTGCGGATGCTCCTTGAAGACCTTGAGTATGACCGCGCGAGCCTTGTCGATATCAGTGTCATAAGAGACGCCAAAGGTCAGCTCGACGCCGCGCACGGCATGATGGCTGTGATTGATGATCTGTTCGCCCCAGATCTTGCCGTTTGGGATGATGATCTGCTGATGGTCGAAAGTGCGCAGCACTGTGGTGAACAGAGTGATTTCCTCGACATTGCCGAAATTGCCGGCCGCATCGATGAAGTCGCCGACCTTGTATGGCCGGAAAATCATCAGCATCACGCCAGCGGCGAGGTTCGACATCGCGCCTTGCAGCGCCAGGCCGACAGCCAGACCCGCCGCACCGAGCAGAGCGACAATCGAGGTCGTCTCAACGCCGAAACGGTTGAGCACGGCAATGATGACGAAGGCGAGGACAATATAGCGAGCCAGGCTGCCGAGGAAATTGAACAGCGTATCGTCCAGTTTCTCATGCTGCTTGCCAATGCCGCGAACCACCGCGCCGACGCGCCCGGCAATCCAGAAGCCGACAATCAGGATGACCAGCGCCAGCAAGACATTGGTAGCGCCAGCGAGAATGGTCTCGGCCTGCCCGTCGAGCCCGACCGGCTCTAAGATTGATTCCAGAAATTCCATGATGAACACCCCCTAAATTGTTCAAATCCGTACGCGCAGTCGCTGCGCCATACCCTTCATTCATAAGGCGCGCGGCTTTGCTTCGGCAAGGGTAGGGATGTGTTCCCGGCCTGGACCTGGCCTTCCCGCCACCAAATAAAAAGGGCGAGCCGCATGGGCTCGCCCTGTTCATTCGTAGACACAGCAGGCTTAAGCGACCGCGCCCATCACGGCTTTCACCTCGAGGAATTCCTCGAACCCGTGATCGCCCCATTCGCGGCCATTGCCAGACTGTTTGTAGCCACCAAATGGGGCTGTGAAGTCCGGACCCTGGCCATTGACCTGGATCTGGCCGGCGCGGATGCGATTGGCGATCTGGGCGGCTTCTTCCGGCGCGCCCTGAACATAGCCGGCGAGGCCATACTCGGTGTCATTGGCCATCTCGACCGCTTCATCGACACTGTCATAAGGGATCATGACCAGAACCGGTCCGAAAATCTCTTCACGGGCAATGGTCATGTCATTGGTCACGTCAGCGAAGACGGTCGGCCGGGCAAAATAGCCGCGATTGAGGCCTTCCGGACGGCCAGTGCCGCCAGCCACCAGCGTCGCGCCTTCATCAATGCCTTTCTGGATCAGATCCTGAACCTTGGCATATTGATTGCCGTTCGAGATCGGACCAATGGCGCCTTTGTCTGCCTCGCGCGGCATTTGCACTTTCACCGCTTCGGCGGCGGCCTTGGCGATCGCCTTGGCTTCCTCATTGCTTTCGCGTGGCACGAACATCCGGCTCGGGGCGTTACAGGACTGGCCAGAATTGGTCATCATCTGCATCACGCCACCACCGACGGCTTGTTGCAGGTCAGCGCTTGGCAGCACGATGTTTGGCGATTTGCCGCCCAGTTCCTGGGCCACGCGCTTGACAGTTGGCGCTGCGGCCTGTGCGACCAGGATGCCGGCGCGGGTGGAGCCGGTAAAGCTCATCATGTCGACATCAGGATGACCAGACAGGTGTGCGCCGACATTCGGGCCATCGCCATTGACCAGGTTGAAGACGCCTGGCGGGACGCCGGCTTCGTGCATGATTTCGGTAAAGATCATAGCGTTGAGCGGCGAGATTTCAGACGGCTTCAGCACCATGGTGCAGCCAGCTGCGATCGCGGGTGCGACCTTGCAGGTGATCTGATTGAGCGGCCAGTTCCACGGCGTGATGAAGCCGCAAACGCCAATCGGCTCTTTGCGCAATAGCGTGGTGCCGCGTTGCTCTTCGAATTCATAATTGCGCAGGATCTGCGCCATGGTTGCGACATGCCCGAGGCCAGCCGGGACCTGCGCGGCATTTGCGAGCCACATCGGCGCGCCCATTTCGTCAGAAATCGCTTCGGCCATATCGCCCATGCGAGCCTGAATGCCGGCGGTGATCTTGTCGAGCAGCTCAGCGCGGTATTCTACGCTGGTCTGCGAGAAGCTCGGGAAAGCCGCCTTGGCGGCTGCAACCGCCTTGTCGACATCGGCAGCGGAGCCCAGCGAAATCCGCGCAAACGGCTCTTCGGTGGCTGGATTTTCAACGTCCAGCGTGCGGGGCTGGGCCGGGTCGACCCACTCGCCATTAATGTAGAATTGAAGATACTCTTTCATGGCTTGCGCCTCCCGTTACCTGATCTCATTCCAGGCGTGTGTCTGAAGCTGACACCCGCGTCAGGATTATTTAAGCACGGCGATCGCCGGTGGAAAGCCCAAACGCGGCGGAAACACCTTAAAATAAAGCCTGAATTGCTGCGCCTTTAGCGGCGCCGACCGCCGAGGATGCCACGCAGTACATAATCTGTGATCCGGCGGGTGATCGTCCGGGTCGCGGTATTCACCGCGCGCTCAGTCGTGGTCATGCGGCGCGAACGCCGGCGCGTCGTGGTTTTCTTCTTGGTGCGCGCCTTCTTCTTCTCGATCTCGCGCTGGGCCTGCATTTCTTCCTTGGCCAGCTTTTCAGCCGCTGCGGCGGCCTCTTCCTCTCGCTTGAGCAGGATTTCATAAGCCGATTCCCGGTCAATGACCTCGTCATAGAGACCGGCCACAGGGCTGGCTTTCATCTCGGCCTGGCGTTCTTCTTCCGTGGCTGGGCCTAGGCGCGAGCTGGGCGGACGGATCAGCGTCCGCTGGACCACACCAGGCGCGCCTTTTTCGTCAAGGGTCGAAACCAGGGCTTCACCAACGCCGAGATCGGTGATCACCTCTTCAGCGTCAAAGGCGGGGTTTTCGCGAAACGAATCCGCGGCGGCGCGCACACCTTTGCGCTCTGCTGGCGTATAAGCGCGCAAGGCATGTTGGATGCGATTGCCCAGCTGGGCCAGCACGCTTTCCGGCAAGTCGCGAGGATTCTGTGTGACGAAGAAGACGCCAACGCCCTTGGAGCGAATGAGACGCACGACTTGTTCAATCTTTTCCAGCAAGGCCCGCGGCGCGTCATTGAACAATAGATGGGCTTCATCGAAGAAGAAGACCATTTTCGGTTTGTCTGGGTCGCCAACCTCGGGAAGATCTTCAAACAATTGCGACAGCAGCCAGAGCAGGAAGGTCGAATACAGGCGCGGGCTGTTAATCAGCGTTGTCGAGTCGAGCACATTGACGATGCCGCGGCCATCGCGGGTGGTGCGCATGAAGTCCTTCAGATCGAGCGCCGGCTCGCCAAAGAATTCCTCGGCCCCTTCGCGCTCAAGCACCAGCAAGCGACGCTGAATGGCACCGAGGCTGGCTGAGGCGACATTGCCATATTCCCGGCTCAGCGCGGTGCGCACCTCCTTGTCGCCCATATGATTGAGCAGCTTGCGCAAATCCTTGAGGTCGAGCAGCAGCATGCCTTCATCATCAGCATATTCGAAAGCGACAGTGAGCACGCCTTCCTGGGTTTCGCTGAGATCCATCAGGCGCGACAGCAGCAGCGGTCCCATATCCGAAATCGTGGTGCGTACCGGATGGCCCTTCTTGCCAAACACGTCCCAGAACACGGTCGGTGTGGCGCCATAATCATAATCCTCAAAGCCGATCTTCTCAGCGCGCGAGATCAGTTTCGGGTGCAGCTTGTGGTCAGGGCTGCCAGCGACACAAATGCCGGACAGATCGCCTTTCACATCGGCGCAGAAGACCGGCACGCCTTCGGCCGCAAAGCCCTCGGCCAGGATTTGCAGGGTCACGGTTTTGCCCGTGCCGGTGGCGCCGGCAACGATGCCGTGACGGTTGGCGCGATTGAGCAGCAGGGTCTGCGCGTCATTCGGCGTGCCTTCGCCGTCCATATCTGCGCCGCCGATAAAGATTCTGTCAGCCATGCCAAGCTCCCTTTGTGCAGGCGCAAATTAGAGGGTTCGCAAGACGGAGCAAGAGGTGCGGCTGCGCCTGGGTTTGTGCGAGGGATTCTGCGCTCAATGTGGCTGAAGGAATTCGGCGCGCCGCAAAAACCGGCTGGTGCCGCTAATGGGCGACAAGCCACAAGGCGCCGTCCCGCTCGACAAGGTCCGGCGCCTGCGCCAATGCCGGGCAGTCATGGCTTTTGCTCTCGCCGGTCAAGGCATCGAACCGATAGCCATGCCATGGGCAGGTGAGACGGCCTTCAGCGTCAATCTGGCTGTCCTGCAAGGGCCCAAGCTGGTGCGGGCAGACCGCGCTGTGCGCGATCCATTGGTCCTGCCAGAACCGCACGCAATAGCGACCGGTCGGGGTTTCGACCGTGTAGGTCAGGGTCTGGTCGAGTTCGGCCACGGCGCCGACACGGGTTTCAGTCGCGGTCGCGGCGCTGCCGCGCCAGCGCGCGCGATCTTCCAGCGCCGCCTGACGGCCCTGCATCAGATCTATGTCTTCATCATACAGCGCCGCGTACTGGTTTTGCATATAGCTCAGAATGGCGGCCGAAGCGGCCTCGTCATCTGGTGCGTCAGGCAGGTAGAAACGAACATCGACCTCGATTTCGTCTGCGCTCAATGTCGTCGCCTGGGTGTGAATCTCGATCCCTTCTCCAGGGCCATTGAAGACGGTGGAGACCCAGTAATTCCTGCCCGCATCGACCAGCAGGTCGAGCATCTGATAGGTCGGTTCCGAACCGCCCGGGACACCAATGCGCGCGCGCCAGCCCCATAAGCCGCTCTCGACCAGATCGATGCAAGCAAAGGATGATGGGTGCACATAAGGCAAGTGCTCCCAATCGTAGGCATTCTCGATCATCCGCGCCATATTGGTCGGCAGGCGGCGGACATAATTGCCAAGATAATGCAGGCCCGCGATGCGATCATAATCGATCATATTGGCGCGCGCAGCCGCCTTTTCCTGTTCGAGTTTCGTCAGCAATCACGCCTCCCGGTCTAGAACCGGGCGCAGCTATATCATGCGGGCGAACAAATCATATGCATCTGCGTCTTCAATTTTTGCTGAGACCACATCGCCGGCTTTCAACGCCTGGTCTGAGGTGAGATAGACCAGCCCGTCAATTTCCGGTGCATCAGCTTTGGAGCGCGCCAGCCAGGTGCCATCGGCTTCGTCCGGGCCGTCAATGATGACGTCCTGGACGCTGCCGATCTGGGCCTGCGCCCGCGCCGCTGAGACCTCGGCCTGGGTTTCCATGAACCGGTGCCAGCGCTCTTCCTTGACCGCTTCTGGCAGATGCCCGGGCAGGTCGCGGCTATCGGCATGGGCGACATTCTCATATTTGAAACAGCCGGCGCGATCGATCTTGGCCTCGCGAATGAAGTCGAGCAGGATTTCGAAATCCTCCTCGGTCTCGTCCGGGAAGCCGACAATGAAGGTCGAGCGGATGGCGAGATCCGGGACATCGCGGCGCCATTGCTGGATGCGCTCGAGCACGCGGTCCTGCTTGGCCGGGCGCTTCATCGCTTTCAGCACATTGGCGCTGGCATGCTGGAACGGGATGTCGAGATATGGGGTGATCGCCCCTTCCGCCATCAGCGGGATGACCTTGTCGACATGCGGATAGGGATAGACATAATGCAGCCGGGTCCACACGCCGAGGCTGGAGAGCCCGCGGGCGAGATCAAGAAAGCGGGTCTCATAATCTTCGCCCTTCCAGGCATGCGGGGCATATTTCAGATCCAGACCATAGGCGCTGGTATCCTGACTGATCACCAGCAGCTCCTTCACGCCGGCGCGTACCAATTGCTCGGCTTCGGTCAGCACATGATGGATCGGGCGCGAGACCAGGTCGCCGCGCAATTTCGGGATGATACAGAAGCTGCAGCGATTATTGCAGCCTTCTGAAATCTTCAAATAAGCATAATGGCGAGGCGTCAGGCGCAAACCGCTTTCGGGGACCAGATCCTGATGCGGATTGTGCGGCGGGGTCAGATGGGTGTGCACCGCGTCCATGACCTGCTCATATTGATGCGGGCCGGTGACCGCGAGCACTTTCGGGTGGGCCTTCTCGATCACTTCAGGTTCGGCGCCGAGGCAGCCGGTGACGATGACTTTGCCATTCGCCTCAATCGCTTCGCCAATCGCGTCGAGGCTTTCATCGCGGGCGCTGTCGAGAAAGCCGCATGTATTCACCAGGACCAGATCAGCGCCAGCATAATCCGGGCTGATCTGATAGCCTTCGGCCCGCAGGCGGGTCACGATTCGCTCTGAATCAACCAGAGCTTTGGGGCAGCCGAGCGAGACCAGTCCGACTTTCGGAATGGCATTGGGTTTGATCGGGGCCGGGCGGTCAAGGGTGGTCGTCATGGCCGCGCTGTTATACGCTGAACGCTGCTTTGAAAAGGAGCCCTGATCATGGCTGAACCCGAGAAGACACCCGCTGGCTCGACCTTGTGGATGATCGCCGGGGGGGCAGGCGTGATCGGGCTCGGCACTGGCTTTGCCTTCTGGAACCAGATTGAAGCCGGCGGCGGCATGGGCTGGGTCGGCTGGCTGATCATAGTGATGCTGGCCATTATCGCTTATTCGATCAGCTTCTATTTCGGACATCGCATGTTCGAGAACTCACTCGATCAATATATCGTTTCCGACACGTTCAAGAAGAAACATGACTGGATCGACCTGGAAACCGAGTCCCGTGACAGCGGCGATGCCAGGGTGGATGGCTGGGTCGCGCATTACAAGTTCATCCGCACCATGTTCGCCATGGGCCTGTTGCCGCTGATTGCCTGTATCTATCTGTTCTGGTTCGCCTGAGCGCCTAGTCGCGCCGGTCGAGCCGGTTAAGGATGCGGTCTTCCAGGCCTTGCTGCATGCGATCGGCCAGGCTGCTGGATGTGCCGGCAGTAGACGGCCCGCTCCCGGCTTCGGCGATGAATGGGGGTTTCATCAGATCCATGACCGGCGCGGGCGCCAGGCCAGTGGCCACTTGCGGCGCCGTTTGGCCAAGATCAAGCGGCACCATTTGCACTGCCAGCGTCTGCAAGTTCTGATCGCGCAGGGTGATATAGGCGTTGCCGCGTCCTGTGCCTGGCGCCTGGAATCGCATTTCCATCCGGTCACGACCGCGCGGAAAATAGCGGTAGATGCCGCCTATGTCGCCGAAGAACTCGATCAGGATGGAATGCGCCAGCGGCGGAATTTGCTCGATCACAATCGGCAATTGCCCGGCCTGAGATCCAGATGATCGCGCCGCAAAACCCGAGCTCCCCTCGGCCTGGAAATCAAAGCTGGGATCGCTCACCTGGATCGACTTAGAGGCAGACCCGATCGGGTTGCCAAACTCGTTTTGCGCGATCGCGGAGACGGTCAAGTCGCCTTGAAAGTCCGGTTTGAACGACCAGCTGACAGATCCCGAGCCCGATTTCAGACTCCAGCTCGGACCAGCTGAGAATTTTACCCCTGTCGTTCCTTCAGGCAGACCTGACGCGGTGACAGTTACCGAATGTCCGACCTTTGCCGAACTGGGGCCACTGAGATTCATGTTCGCCTCCTTGTATCTCCTGTACATAAAGGCGCAGAAAGCCTGGCAAACGGGTCAGCCCAAGTCGAGCCGGCAAGGGGTGGCTGATACAGGCGGGCGTGCGGCTTAACCGGCGCGCCAGGCTTGAAACTTGTCTTCGGCGAGCGCCAGGCGGTCTGCGCCCACCTGTTCAGATGTCACCGCACGCAGACTTGCCACCTCTGCGATCGCTGCGTCTGGTGACAGCCCGCGATAGCGCAGCAAGGCGTAGATGACGAAGCCGGTACGGTGAATGCCAGCCGAGCAATGCAGATAGATGACGGCGTCTGCACGGGCCCGGACAATCTCGTCATAGAGCAGGAATAGCCGCGACAGGTCGACTTTGGCCAGCGTGTCCATATGCCCGCCATCAATCGGAAAGTGGTGCCAGTCGGCGCCGAGGCCGCGGGCAATCTTGCTGACGCTGTCGGGCTGTTCACGGGCCGATAGCAGGGTGACAATATCGGTGACCCCCTGGGCGGCAATTGCAGCTTTTGATTTCTTGCCAGGGCGCGGGCCGAGGATCAGCGTGGCGCGCATCGCTCAACCGACCTCAATCGCGTCAACCCGATCGGGATAGACCGCTAATGCAGCCTTGATGTCGGCCACGGCGGGGAAAGGCGTTTCATAAGTCCAGACTGCGTTTTCACTGAGCGACCCATCGGCGCGTCGCAAATGGAAATAAGCGGCCTCGCCCTTGTAGGGGCACCAGCTGGTATGGTCTGAGCGTTGCAATCGCGACAGGTCGAGTTCGGCGCGCGGCAGATACAGGACAGCCGGATAATTGGCCTCGCGCAATTCCAGATGGGTCTGGGCGGCCAAGACAGTTTCGCCCGCCAGGATGATGCTGACGGGCGAGGCGTTTGCGACAATCGAAATGGGATGGTCCGGGCCCGGCTCCAGATGCTGACGCATCAGGCCGCTTCCATGGCGATGCCTTTGTCGGACATGAAATCTTTCAGCTCTCCGGCTTCGAACATCTCTTTGACAATGTCGCAGCCGCCGACAAATTCGCCTTTGACATAAAGCTGCGGAATGGTCGGCCAGTCGGAAAAGGCTTTGATACCTTCGCGCACGGCCTGGTCCTCGAGCACGTTCACGGCCTGATATTCGACGCCGAGATAATCGAGCACTTGCACCACAACCGAGCTGAAGCCGCATTGTGGAAAGGTCGGCGTGCCCTTCATGAAGAGCAATACGTCATTGGCTTTGACAGCTTCGCCGATTGATTTCTGGACGTCGTCAGACATGGTTATCCAGCCTCTTTCATTACCTGCTCGCGGGCGACGGGGAGCAGCTCCGCCATGTGATCCTTGATCCGTGCATCAGTGCGATCCACGCCTGCCTTATCTAGGTCGGCGCGGACTTTTCTGAAGACATCATCATCACCTGGCTCTTCCAGGTCAGACAGAACCACGGTCTTGGCATAGGCTTCTGCCTCTTCGCCATGCAGGTCCATCAGTTCTGCGGCCCAAAGGCCCAGCAGCTTGTTGCGCCGCGCCATGATCTTGAACTCGGTCGCTTCGTCCATGGCGAATTTGGCTTCTTCAGCACGTTCGCGATCGTCAAATGAAGACATGTAATTAAGTCCCTTTGCAGAGGAATGGTCGTTTCGAGGCTGATATAGGGGCGATCAGGGGGCGGGTGCAAGAAGCCTTTTGCCTAATGGTCGCGATTGGCGTAAGGGGAGCGCCTTATTGGTTGGGCCGAATGAGTCGGCTCGTGTCGCAGACCACCAGAAGGAAAGTGCGATGTCACGCAAGCGCATGGTTTATGAAGGCAAGGCGAAGATCCTGTATGAAGGGCCTGAGCCGAACACGCTAATCCAGTATTTCAAGGATGATGCAACCGCGTTCAACGCTGAAAAAAAGGCCGTGCTAGACGGCAAGGGCGTGCTGAATAACCGCATCTCGGAATTCATCATGACCCGGCTCGGCGGGGTCGGCATTCCCAATCATTTCATCAAACGCCTGAACATGCGCGAACAATTGATCAAGAAGGTGGAGATCATTCCGCTGGAAGTCATCGTTCGTAATGTCGCGGCTGGAACCATGTCCAAGCGCCTCGGCATCGAGGAAGGCACACAGCTGCCCCGCGCGATTGTCGAGTTCTGCCTGAAGGATGACGATCTTGGCGATCCGCTGATCGCCGAGGAGCATATTGCCGCCTTTGGCTGGGCCCAGCCACATGAGATGGACGAGCTGATCGCGCTGTCTTTGCGTGTCAATGATTTCATGTCCGGCCTGTTTGCCGGCGTCGGCATCAAGCTGGTCGATTTCAAACTCGAATTTGGCCGCTTCTTCGAGAATGACATGCAACGCGTCATCCTGGCCGACGAGATCAGTCCGGACAGCTGCCGCCTGTGGGACCTGGAAACCAATGAGAAGCTCGACAAGGACCGGTTCCGCCGCGATCTGGGCGGGGTGACCGAGGCTTATGCCGAAGTCGCGCGCCGCCTCGGCATCATCAAGGAAAATGCGCAAGGCGCTGAAATCGTCGACTTTTCAGGCGCCAACAAGTAGCCTCCTGCTTCGAGGGCGGAAAACCTGGCTCTACAAGTGATCGGCGCCGGCTTAGGGCGGACGTGAAAGCCGCTTTTGCTGCTGACCGATTATTGGTGTTTCATCCGAAACAGGGCTGGGAACCGCTCTGTGCTTTTCTCGGCAAGCCGGTCCCTGATGAGGGTTTTCCGATCGTCAATGACCGCGCCGAGTTCAAGCAGGCGATTGGCCTGTTGCAGCGGCTGCGATGGGCGCCATATGCGCTGGCAGGGATCGCTGCATTGACCGCGTATCTTGTCTTCCGGTCGCGCCCGGAATGGGCTACAGGGTCCCCGACTCATCAAGCGGAGCGCGATTCTCATGAAAGCCATTGTCCATGTTGGTCTCAAACCCGGTGTCCTTGATCCGCAAGGCAAAGCCGTGGCTGACTCGCTCGGCCGGATGGGATTCAATGAAGTGTCCGGGGCCCGGATCGGCAAGGTGATCGAGCTCGATCTTGACGGCGTGTCGGCAGCAGATGCCGAGGCGCGGGTGAAGGACATGTGCGAGAAATTGCTCGCCAATACCGTCATTGAAAGCTATCGCATCGAGCTGGTCGATTAAGCACCGGTTGAGCCGATTGGCCATCTGAACAGCTGTTCATACTTGAATTTATTGCATTTTTTTTCGACGGGAATCGCATTCCTGCGCGTTAGACCCTCTATGCGAACGAAAATGGAGGGACGCATGAAAAAGCTAATCACACTGACTTTGATGGCGGCCATGGCAGCGCCGGTTGCGCTGGCGGGCCCAGCAGAGCGCCTGGAACGGTTTGACAATCGCCTCGACCGGCTCGAGCGCCGCGGCGTGATCGAACAGGGCTCGTATCTGGATCGGGTCGAAGACCGGATCGACCGGTTCGAGAACAAGGTGGATCGCCGCGAAGACCGGCGAGACCGTGCGGTCAATCATGGTCCGCGGGATCGACTCGAAGACCGATGGGACCGCCTCGAGAACATTCAGGACCGCCGCGAGGACCGGCGCGATCGTCTCAACCTTTACTAGCCGACTCTCGGGCTGGTGGCGCGGCGATGCGCGCCAGGATCGGGTCAGGGTCGCAGCCCTGGCCCGATCTGCTGTTTCGCGACCTTACAGATTCACGGCCATGATGATGTCATTGAAGGTCTGTCCGCCAACCTGGAACTTGCGCTCACCGACTTTCTGGAAGCCGGCGCGTTCATAGAATGCGACAGCGCGATGGTTCTGGTCATAAGTGCCGAGCAGCATCCGCTTGGCACCCACCTCGCGGGCATGCGCCAGCGCTCGCATCATCAGCTCGCGGCCTGTGCCGGTGCCGTGATACTTGGAAAAGATGTAAATGCGCTTCAGTTCGATATCGCCGGGCTGGCCCACGGTTGGCGCTTCCACGGCGGTGGTGACGGCATAGCCGATCGGCGCCTTGGTGCCGGAATATTCGGCCAGCCAGCAGGCATAATTCGGGTCATTAGAGGCGATATAGCCCTTATACACCTCAGGCGCATGCTGGGTTCGGCAATGCGAAACCAGATCCGCGCCAGGAATGGATTCAGTATAGCTTTCCAGGAACGTCGCCGCACCGACCGTCCCGAGCGCGAATTCATCGCCCGGGACGGCTGGTCGGATGGTGATCCCGATCGGCACCTTAACCCGCCGCCATGGCTTTTTCGAAGTTTTCGCCAACGGCGTTGAGGAAGCCTTCAGTGGTCAGCCATTCCTGTTCGGGACCGACCAGCAGCGCCAGATCCTTGGTCATCTGGCCGCCTTCGACGGTCTTGATGACTGTGTTTTCCAGCTTCTGTGCAAAGGCGGTCACTTCCGGCGTGTTGTCCATGCGTCCGCGATGCTGCAGGCCGCGGGTCCAGGCAAAGATCGAAGCGATCGAGTTGGTCGAAGTGGCTTCGCCTTTCTGGTGGTTGCGATAATGACGGGTCACGGTGCCGTGCGCAGCTTCGGCTTCAACCGTCTTGCCATCCGGGGTCATCAGCACCGAGGTCATCAGGCCGAGCGAGCCATAGCCCTGGGCCACTGTGTCAGACTGCACGTCGCCATCATAATTCTTACAGGCCCAGACATAACCGCCAGACCATTTCATCGCCGCAGCCACCATGTCGTCGATCAGGCGGTGCTCATATGTGCCGCCAAACTCGTCGAATTGAGCCTTGAATTCGGCGTCGAAGATTTCCTGGAACAGGTCCTTGAAGCGACCATCATACTTTTTCAGGATGGTGTTCTTGGTCGACATGTAGACCGGCCACTTGCGCTGCAGGCCATAATTGAAACAGGCCCGTGCAAAGTCGCGAATCGAGGCGTCGAGATTGTACATGCCCATGGCGATGCCGGCTTCCGGGAAGTCGAAGACTTCAAACTCTTCGCTGGCAGAGCCATCAGCTGCTTCCCATTTCATGGTCAGCTTGCCAGCGCCCGGGACGAGGAAGTCCGTCGCCTTGTACTGGTCGCCAAAGGCGTGGCGGCCGACGACGACAGGCTGGGTCCAGCCTGGGACCAGGCGCGGGACATTGTTGATCACGATTGGCTCACGGAAAACCACGCCGCCAAGAATGTTGCGGATAGTGCCGTTCGGGCTGCGCCACATCTTCTTCAGGTCAAACTCTTCGACGCGGGCTTCGTCCGGCGTGATCGTGGCGCACTTGACCGCAACGCCATACTGCTTGGTCGCATTGGCGGCATCAATGGTGATCTGGTCGTCGGTTTCGTCCCGAGATTCAATCGAAAGGTCGTAATATTTCAGGTCAATATCGAGATAAGGGTTGATCAGTTGATCCTTGATCATCTGCCAGATGATGCGGGTCATCTCATCGCCATCCATTTCGACGATCGGATTTTCGACCTTGATCTTTGCCATGGGAGGTTTTCCTTTTGCCTTTAACGGTTTGGGTGGGCCTATAGCAGGTCTGCCAGCCGCGTCAAAAGGACAGCTGTAGACATGGAATTCAGTCACGGTTCATGTCATCACCCGTAGCGATCAGAAGAATGGGAAAGGGGACGTCCTATGATCCGCGTCATCAAGCGTATGCTCGGCCTGTCTGTGATCAGCGGTTTGCTCGGATGGACTGCCTGGGCTTATCCGATTGAGGATCTCAGCCTGTATGAAAAAGTCTATCTCGACAATGCGGTGATCAATCGCCCCGTGCTGATCATCGATATCGACTATCAAGGCCAGCGCGTGAAAGTGCAGGAGGAAGACGGCTTCTCCAAATGGGTGAGCGCTGATCGCATCCTGTCGAAAACCGAGAATACGATCGAAGTGATCAGCCAGGCCATGGGCATCGCGCTGATCGCCGAATGTGTCTACCAGGTGCCGGATTGCGATTCCAACCGGCTTGGCCAAATGCTTCACTCAAATTCATATCGGCTCGGCGACCCGTTCCCGAAAAAGGGCGGCGGCACCGTCCCTCGAAAGGCCCGCCGCGAGTCATCATCGCCGCAGATTGGCAAGAATGGGGTGCCGGATTTCATGGACCCGGAAACGTTTTCAGGCATTCCAGGCGAAGCGGATCTGGATTCAACACCAGCGCCTTCGGCGACGACCGCGCCGGCACGTTCGTCGCCAATGAGCGTCGAAGACGCCATCACCGCGTCCGAGATCGGCTTGTTCGCACAAAATGACTGCCATGAGCAGATCTGGCTCGATTATGCCGTCAAGACCAGCAATTTCGAACGAGCTGGCACTGAGCAGCTGAGCTTGCTGCCTGGCGAGCGCAAGGCGATCACGCTGGGATCGTATTCAAAATTCCATACCAGCGCTGAATTGTATTATGCCGCGTCCAGCCTTTCATATGTCTGGCAGGCGCAAACCGATTCCAAGATTGGCGGCGTCGCCAAGAAATACCGCAAGGCCGAGACCACACGGCTCAGCGCGTCGAGCCGCCTGTTCTCGCTGACCTGCACCAATTGAGGCGCTGTCGCCCGGCATTGACGAAGCCGGAGGTGTTTTGCACTTGTCGGCCATGTCCGCACCCCTGATCCTGCTGCACCGCCCGCAATTGGGCGAGAATATCGGTTCCGTCGCGCGCGTGATGCTGAATTTCGGCCTGACCCAGCTGCGCCTGATCGCGCCGCGCGATGGCTGGCCAAACCCCGCCGCCGAGCCGCTCTCGGCTGGCGCCTTTGAAGCTGGAGTCGAGGTCGACGTTTTCGAAACGGCCGAGGCCGCGCTGGCTGACCTGCACCTGGTGCTGGCTGCGACCGCGCGCCCGCGCGGCATGGAAAAACCGGTGACCGATGCCACCGGCGGGGCGCAACAGATCCGGCAGAGCCCGCTCAAGAGCGGGATCCTTTTCGGGGCGGAAAATCACGGCCTGCCGAGCGATCTTGTCGGCCTTGCCGATCTGATCATGACCTATCCGGTCAACCCGGACTTTGCCTCGCTCAATCTGGCTCAGGCGGTCGGCGTGTTCTGTGCCAGCTGGGGCGCTGCGGGCGGCGCGGTCGGGCGCTGGGACGGCGAGAAGGCCGGGGTCGAACCACCCGCCCCGAAACAAGACCTGATCCGCATGTTCGAACATCTCGAGCAAGAGCTTGAGCGCGCGGGCTATTTCTATCCGCCAGACAAGACGCCGCTGATGAAGACCAATATTCGCAATGCCTTCATTCGCGGCAACTGGACGACACAAGAAGTGCGCACCTTCCGAGGCGCGATCAAGGCCCTGGCGCTTGGCCGCGGCAAGGCCCGGGTCCAGCGCCAGGACTGACCTTATCTCGGCGGCAGCGCTGATGCCCCTGGAATGTTTGCCTGGACCAACCGGGCCGAGAGATCGCGGCCTTCAGCGGCATAGGCTTTCTCGGCATTCGCCGCGTCGCCATCGCAGACCGTATGCAGGCTGCTGCCCCACGAAAACCCGGCATTGAAACCATTCACCATCGAGCGGCGCAATCCGCCCTGGTACGGCGCTTCAAGTTCCAGCAAGCGCAGCATGTAGCTACGCCAATACTGATCATTGCGGCCATTGCACACGACACGCACGGCATGTGCCTTTCCCAGCACTTCGGCCAGCGCCGTGACGTCGCGAAAATAATCCTGTGACCGCACGTTAGACTGGCCCTGGGCTGACAGAGCTGGCAAGACGGCGAACAGACAGATCAGGGCAATCCGGAGGACGCTTCGATGCGAAATTTTTTGGTGCATGCAAAAACCTTTGACCGGATCGAGGACGCGCTGAAACCCTTCGCGGATCAGATTTCACCATTAGTCCTAAGTGATGAAGGAGACCTGAAACATCCTTGGGGCGAGAGTGAGGCAAACGGGGCAATCGCCTATGGCACCACCGATGCCTATTTCAGCCCGGCGGTGCAGACCTTCTTCAAGACCCTGCTCGAGTTTGATCAGCTCGACTGGTTCCAATCTTCGGCGGCTGGCACCGAGCATCCGATGCTGCAGGCTGTCGGCAAGAAAGCGGCGGCCTATTCAGGCAGCCATGAACAATCTGAAGCGATTGCAGAATGGGTCATCTGGGCCGGGCTCGATCATTTTCAGGGTGGCCGCGCGCGCCGGGCCGCGCAAGCATCCCGCAGCTGGGCGCGCCTGCCGTTTCGCGAGCTTGGCGCCACCTCCTGGCTGATCATCGGTTTTGGCGCAATCGGGCAGGCCAGCGGGCGCCGCTTGCGCAGCCTCGGGGCGAATGTGACCGGTGTCCGGCGCCGCGAAGGCGCATCAGATGCTGCCGACAAGATGATCACGCCGACCGGGTTAAACGATGCCCTCGGCGGTGCCGATGCTGTGCTGCTCAGTCTGCCGCTGACGGATGCGACGGAAAACCTGGCCGATGCGGCGTTTTTCAAGGCGATGAAGCCGGGCAGCCTGTTCATGAATGTCGGCCGCGGCGGACTGGTCGATGAGGCCGCGATGCTTGCGGCGCTGGATGCGGGCCAGCTCGGGCAGGCCAGCCTCGATGTCGTGCGCGAGGAACCGCTGGCTCCCGAGAGCCCGATCTGGACGCATCCGAAAATCACCCTGACCCCGCATATTTCCGCTTTCACGCCGCAATCCAGTCTGCGCACAGATCAGGTTTTCCTCGATAATCTCGCGCGGTTTCTGGCTGGCCAGCGGCTGAAAAACCAGGTCAGCCCGGACGAATTTTCGTAATCTGCGACATTTGTGGCATACTGGTGGTATGACGCATTCGGGATGGACGCTTCTATCTCTCCTTCGCGCAGGTATTCTGATCGCTGCGATCAGCGCCCTATCGACCGCCAGCGCGACCGAGAAACGATCGCTTGTCCTGAATGAGACCGACTCCTATCGCCCGTTCACTGACGTTGTCATCAATGGTGTGGAGACCTCCGCGCTGCTCGATACAGGCGCCACAATCCCGCTGATTGGCGACAGCTTCCTGGACTATGAGCCGGCTGAAAACCAGGGCCCGGAAAGCGGCGCTGGCGAGGCCCGAATTCTCGGCATTGGAGGGCAGAAACTGTATCCGATTACGCAATTGCCGCAGCTGTCGGCAGGCGATGAAAACTGGAGCAATTTGCGCGTCGCTGTGAACACAGAGAACCGCTATCCGATCCAGAATAGCGTGCTGCCCATTTCCATCTTCAAGACCCGTGTGGTGGACTTTGATTTCGGCAATGGCCGCGTGCATCTCTATGACGGCAAACCCAAGCGGGTGCGACAGGCCCACGAGGCCTCGGTGCCATATCAGGACGTCAACAGCTTGATCTTTGTCGCCATCAGGATCAATGGCGCCCGGGGCCGCGCATTGATCGATACGGGCGCTGATATCAGCTTCCTCAATCCGGCCTTCGCCGCGCGGTCGGGGGCCATCCTGGATGAACAACGCACCGCCGTGTTGCGCGGCAGCGATCTCGCGACTAATCGCGCCAGCATCTATCGCTTTCGCCGCGTCGTCTTTGCCGAAAACGAGATAAACCGCATCACGCTTCCAGTCCTGAATACCGACCTGTTCGCCGAACTCGGCTTCGGGGATGAGCCGATGATGGTCCTCGGCATGGATCTGCTGCAGCATTTTCGTATGCAGGTGGATCGCGAACGCCAGCGCATTCACTTTGTCCGCTCGACCAAGCCGCGGCGCGGCAAGGTCGATCGGGACGCCGCCAATGCCGCCAATGAGATCCTGGTTCGCTAGATTCAGTTTGCCTTCCCTACCGTAACCGCCCGGAAGGGAAAAACAGATCTGAATGAGGAGAGATGAAGCATGGCATATGCGCCGTTTGATTTGACTGGAAAAGTGGCTCTCGTAACCGGCGGCAATCGCGGCATCGGCTATGGCATGGCCGAGGCGCTCGCAGCCTCGAATGCCAGTGTTGCGATCTGGGGCCGCAAGGCCGCGGCCAATGCCGAGGCCGTCGACAAGCTGTCGAAGCTGGGCACGGGTGATGTACAGGCCTGGACCGTCGATGTCGCGGACGAGCAGGCTGTGGTCGACGCCACCGCCGATGTCGTCGCCAAGATGGGCCGGATTGATACTTGTATCGCAAATGCCGGGGTTGGCTTCGGGGCGCCGAGCTTTGCCGAAATGACAACCGAAACCTGGCGCAAGAACATGGCGGTCAATCTGGACGGCGCGTTCTGGACGCTGCGCGAAAGCGTCAAGCACATGACCGAGCGGGCCAAGGCCGGCGATCCTGGCGGGTCACTGGTCGGGGTGGCATCACTGGCCGGGATAGAGGGCGCAGCCCGCAACCAGGCCTATGCCGCAACCAAAGGTGGCTTGCCGTCGATGATCCGCGGCATCGCGACTGAATGCGGGCGCTATGGAATCCGCGCCAATTCGATCCTGCCTGGCTGGATCGCCACTGACATGACTGAAGCGGCGCAAGGCAATGATGCGTTCACGACCAAGGTTATCACCCGTGTCCCGATCCGCCGTTGGGGCGAGCCGAAGGATTTCGGCGGCATGGCGGTGTATCTCGCCAGCGACGCCTCGCAATACACGTCGGGGACAATGATGATCATTGATGGCGGTTACGCGATTTTCTAATTCGGCCGGCGTACAAGACATAAAAAAGGCCCCGTCACTCCTGCGGGGCCTTTTTCTATGGGATGGATGCTCTGACTTATTCGTCAGGGGTCGTTTCTTCTTCGACCGCGTCAGTCGCGTCATCGACCGCATCGGTGACCGCGTCTGCAGCATCGGATACAGCATCATCGACAGCGTCTGTTGCCGCATCAACCGCAGCATCTGCGGCGTCAGCCACGTCAGTCGCCGCATCGTCAGCTGCATCAGCCGCGTCAGTCGCGGCATCCGTTGCAGCATCAGCAGCATCAGCAGCCGCTTCAACTGTGGCATCGGCCGCATCTGCAGCTGTATCACCGGCATCGTCTGCGGCGCCACATGCTGCCAAGCCTGCAGCGGCCAGCGCTGCGATCCAGAGTTTCGTATTCATTTTCTCTCCCCTCTAGAAGATAAGCCTTCATTGGCGCCGCAAAACATACAAGAATCGCGCCTGAAGTGCAGTCTAAAACTGCAAAATCCGATTGAATGCGGGACTTGCGCGCAGGAATGCCTTGTCTTGCCGCAAGGCTGCCCCGGTATCGATCATTGAAAATCCGGCGGCTTTCATGGGCATTCATACCCCGCTTTGCGACTTTCTTGGCACAAAATACCCCATCATGTCGGCTGCAAGGGGCGGCGTTTCCGACGCCGAATTGGCCGCCGCGATGCGCACTACAAGCGGATATGGCCGGCTCGGCATGGCCGGAACCGTGCCTGCGCTGTTCGAATCACAGATGCCGCGGGTGAGCGCGCAGACCGATCAGCCTTTCGGTGTTGACCTGTTCGCCGCGCTCTGCGTGACCGCGCCTGCTTAGCCTTCGAACCAGTCCGGACGCTTAAATGCCATGCCAAGGTCACGCGCCACCTGTTCGTGCGCGATGGCGCCGTCAGCGACGGTCAGGCCTTCGGCAAGATGCGGATTGGTATTGATTGCACCGCGGCCGCCAAGATTGGCGATCTGCATGACAAAAGGCAGGGTGGCATTGTTCAGCGCATAAGTGGAAGTGCGCGGCACAGCGCCTGGCATGTTGGCGACACAATAATGCAGGATGCCGTCAACCTCATAGATCGGGTCTTCATGCGTGGTCGCATGTGAGGTCTCGAAACAGCCGCCCTGGTCAATCGCGATGTCGACCAGAACTGCACCTGGACGCATATGCTTGAGCTGGTCGCGCGTCACCAGTTTCGGGGCCGCGGCGCCAGGGATCAGCACCGCGCCAATCACCAGATCAGCTTCGCGCACGGCTGCATCCAGGGATGCCTTGGTCGAATACATGGTCTTGACGCTGCCATTGAACTGCGCGTCCAGTTCGGCCAGGCGGGCATTGTTGCGATCAAACACGGTGACATCGGCGCGCATGCCGACGGCGATTTCTGCGGCATTGGTCCCAGAGACCCCGCCGCCAATGATCACCACTTTGGCCGGCATCACGCCAGGTACACCGCCGAGCAGCACACCGCGGCCGCGCTTGGTCTTCATCAGCGCCCAGGCTGCGACCTGCATCGCCATGCGTCCGGCAACCTGGCTCATCGGCGTCAGCAAAGGCAGGCGGCCTTCAGCATCGGTGACAGTCTCATAAGCGATGGCGAGGCAACCACTGTCGATCAGCCCTTTGGCCTGGACCGGGTCCGGGGCCAGGTGGAGATAGGTGAACAAGGTGTGGTGCGGCTTCAGGCGCGCGGTTTCTTCCGGCTGAGGCTCTTTGACTTTGACGATCAGTTCGGCCGCGTCGAAAACCGCGTCGGCATTGGCGACAATCTCGGCGCCGACATCGGTATAGGCCTGATTGGCAAAACCAGACCCGGTTCCGGCGCCATCTTGAATGAACACGTCATGCCCGGCCCGAACCAGTTCGCCGACGCTTTCCGGCGTCAGTCCGACCCGGGATTCCTGTTTCTTGATTTCAGTTGGAACACCAATTCGCATGGCCGCACTCCCTTATTATTTGCTTGGGATAATACGGAAAAATAATTGCATTATCTCGCCTAAATACCCATAATGGAGTCACAAAATGGGAAAATTATTCACTTTAAGGTGTAACAGTGACGATATCACCCCAGGACAAGCGCATTCTCGAACTGCTGAGCGAGGATGCCAAGCTGGCGCATTCCGAGATTGGCCACCGGGTCGGATTGTCGACCTCTTCGGTGCATCGGCGGGTAAGGGCGCTTGAGGAAACAGGCGTGATTGAAGGCTATGGTGTCCGCATCAATGAGGCCGCGCTGGACCGGGCGACAAGCGTATTTGTGCAGGTGACGCTGAGCAATCAGCAGGATGACGGGCTGCAAGCGTTCGAGCAGGCGGTGCGAAACTCACCTGACATTGCGGCCTGCTACTTGATGACAGGGGAAGCCGATTATTTGCTCCGCATTGCGGTCAGTGACACCGCCGATTATGAGCGCGTTCACCGCGACGTGCTCACCCGGTTGCCAAATGTCGAGCGGGTGATTTCCCAATTCGCCATCCGCACAGTGTGCCAGAAAACCATGCTGCCCACGGTCTAGGCAGGGTTAATCGGTGCGCAGGGAATAGCCGGCCGACCGCACAGTGCGGATCGGATTGGTGCCGCCCTGGCTCATCAAGGCTTTGCGCAGACGGCCAATATGCACATCGACGGTGCGGGCCTCGACATAGACATCCGCGCCCCAGACCCCATCCAGCAATTGCTCGCGCGAGAACACGCGGCCTGGATGCTGGGCAAAATATTCAAGCAGACGGAACTCGGTCGGGCCGAGATGAATATCCTTGCTGGCGCGAGTGACGCGATGTGTGGTGCGGTCAATCTGAATATCGCCGACGCGGATCTGGTCGTCCATCAGGGCTGGGCGAATGCGGCGCAGGACGGCTTTCACCCGCGCCATCAGCTCATTCGTCGAAAACGGTTTGGTGACATAATCATCAGCCCCGGTTTCAAGGCCGCGAATGCGGTCTGCTTCCTCGGTCCGGGCGGTCAGCATGATGATTGGTAGATTGGCCGTTTCCTGACGCGTGCGGACCCGGCGGCAAATCTCGATGCCGGAGATTTTTGGCAGCATCCAGTCGAGCAGCATCAGGTCCGGCACCCGCTCATCGAGCAGCAGCATGGCTTCATCGCCATCGCCCGCAATTGCGGTTTCATAGCCTTCTGATTCCAGATTGTATCGCAGCAATTCTGCGACCGATTTTTCGTCTTCGGCAATCACAATGAACGGTTTCATGATCCGGCTTCCTCAGCTTGCTCGTTCTGGGTCTCAATCAGGTCGGCGGCGCCAATGCGTTCGCCTGTGGCGATAAAGTGCACAACTTTCGCGATATTGGTCGAATGGTCGCCAATCCGTTCCAGATTCTTGACGATGAACAGAAAGTTTGACCGCGCATCGAGCTGATCTGGCGCTTCGGCCATGAATACCAGCATCGAGCGGAGCAGGCCATTATAATGGCTGTCAATGTCATCATCCTGATGCAGCACCTGGATCGCGGCCTCGGCATCGCGCCGCGCATAAGCATCAAGCGCCCTTTGCAGGATGTTGGACACGGCCTGGCCCATGCGCTCGATCCCGCGCAAGGCCGAGCGATT
Source organism: Henriciella sp. (assembly GCA_965212615.1). Taxonomy (GTDB): domain Bacteria; phylum Pseudomonadota; class Alphaproteobacteria; order Caulobacterales; family Hyphomonadaceae; genus Henriciella. Next base: position 1,863,474 of record OZ243114.1, on the reverse strand, counting down.
GTCTTCATCCATGACTTTCAGGCTGCGCCGGGCAATGTTCTTGGCCAGATCACCAATCCGCTCGATCCCGCCAGCAAGCTTGATCGCGCCGATGACATTGCGAAGATCAGAGGCCATGGGTTGGCGCAGCGCCAGCATGCGCACCGCTTTGCCTTCGACTTCGCGCTCCAGCCGATCCATTTCGAGATCGCGCTCAATCACGGTTTCGGCCAAGGCGGCGTCACGCTTGACCACGGCCCGTGAGGCGTCGCGGATCATGGCCTCGGCAAGGCCGCCCATGCGCAGGATGTCGGCAGAGAGCTGGTTCAGCTCTTCTGTAAATGCACTGACAATATGTTGCTGTCTGACCACGTCTGACCCCTTAACCAAAACGGCCGGTAATATAATCCTGCGTGCGTTGTTTGGCAGGATTGGTGAATATGGTTTCCGTATCGCCGAACTCGACGAGCTCGCCGACATTGAAGAAGGCTGTTTTCTGCGACACCCGCGCCGCCTGTTGCATCGAATGAGTGACGATAATGATGCAGAAGCGCAGGCGCAGTTCGTCAATCAGTTCCTCGATCCGCGCCGTGGCGATCGGGTCGAGGGCCGAGCAAGGCTCGTCCATCAGGATGACTTCCGGGCTGATGGCGATGGCGCGGGCAATGCACAAGCGCTGCTGCTGGCCGCCGGACAGGCTGGTGGCGGTGTCGTTCAGCCGGTCCTTGACCTCGTTCCAGAGCCCCGCCTTTTGCAGCGAAACGCCGACCATCTGATCGAGTTCGGCCTTGCTGTGCGCGAGGCCATGAATGCGCGGGCCATAAGCGACATTGTCATAGACCGATTTCGGGAACGGGTTCGGCTTCTGGAATACCATGCCGACCTTGGCGCGCAGCAGCACCGGATCGATGTCGGCGCCATTAATGTTCTGCCCATCCATCAGGATCTCGCCGTCGACCCGGGCCCCTTCAATCGTGTCATTCATGCGATTGAGGCAGCGCAGAAAGGTCGACTTGCCACACCCGGACGGGCCGATCAGTGCGGTGACCGCCTTGTCCGGCACCTTGATCGAAATGTTCTGAATCGCAGGCTTGTCGTGATAATGCACGTTGATATCGCGGCAGACGATCTTGGCGCCGCCAATGCCGCTTGCTCCTGCATAGAAGACGCCGTTCTGGCTCATGCCTACCATCTCCGCTCGAATCGTCGCCGCAGTAGCACGGCGATCAGGTTCATTGCGATCAAAATCGTCAACAGGATAATGATCACCGCTGCGGTCATCGGCTCCCAGGCCCGCTCCGAGCCGGAGAACCATTTATAGATCAGCACCGGCAACACTGTCGCTTCGTCATTTGGCGAGCTTGGGACATCACTGACAAAGGCAACCATGCCGATCAGCAGCAGTGGCGCGGTTTCTCCGAGGGCGCGCGCCATCGCGATGATGGCGCCGGTCAGGATGCCAGGGGCGGCGAGCGGCAGGACATGGTGGAAAACCGCCTGCGTCTTCGATGCGCCGAGACCGAGCGCCGCTTCTCGCATCGAGGGCGGCACCGAGCGCAGCGCCGCACGTGAGGCGATGATGATGGTTGGCAGGACCAGCAATCCAAGCACCAGCCCGCCGACCAGCGGGATTGAGCGCGGCAAGTCGAATGTATTCAGGAATACCGCGGCGCCGAGCAGGCCGAAAATGATCGAGGGCACCGCAGCGAGATTGTTGATATTGACTTCAATCGCAGTGGTCAGCCGCGACTTGGGCGCGAATTCTTGCAGATAGATGGCGGCGAAGATCCCCACCGGAAGGGCAAAGATTGCCGTCACCAGCATGGTGAACAGCGAGCCGATTATCGCCGCCGCAGCGCCGGCAAGTTCCGGATAGGTGCTGTCAGCATTGGTGAACAGAGAGCCATTGAAGCGGCGTTCAATCAGGCCAGCTTGCTTGAGCCGGATGAGGATGGCGACTTGCCGATTGCTGAGCTGGCGATCGGCGCTGTCGCTGCTGAGAAAGATGGCTGTGACGGGTCGCGACTGCTGCTCTCCCAGCGCTGGCACTGGCCCGGCCAGATGGTTCAGGATCAACGAGGCCCCGGCCGTGTCGGCGAGTTCAAACAAGGCGCCGGAGAGTGAAATCAGGATATCATGGCTCGGCGCCCCGGGCGCCGCCAACCGGTCCTGGAAGGCAATGAAATTGTCCTGGTCGGCATCGCTGACGCGATAGGCGCCGGTCGACAGCCGCGCCAGGCGACCCGCCTCGCCGACGGCCACTGTGCGATGCGACTTGATCTCGCCTTTCAGATACAGATCGACATCATCGGACAGGGCCAGACGCGCCCGGATCGGCTGAGCTGGCGCCGGGCTCATATCCTGAAGCTCGCGCAAGAGCGGCAGAACTGCGAGCCGCGGCGACAGGGCGTATAATTCGGCCCGGTCGACGCGGTCTTCGCCGAGTTCCGGGAATTGCGCGATCAGCTGCGCGCGAATGGCAAGGTTGAGATCGGTGACGGCCAGTTCGGCTGGGTCAGCGGCCACAGACGGCTCCAGCTCCAGCACCAGCATGTGACGCGAAAAGGCCGAGGCGGCGCGCAGACTGATCGAGATCAGCAGGATGGCCAGGAAAGAGACGGCAATGCCGATGGCGATCTGGCCATACAGCTTGAACCGGCGCTCGGCCTGATTGCGCCGGCGCATGCGCAGGTCCTGCACGGCTGCGTCTGGCGGGGCAGATGTGGCCGGCTCAGTCATAGGCTTCCCGGTATCTCTGCACCACACGCAGGGCGATGACATTGAACACAAGCGTGACCCCGAACAAGGCAAATCCGAGCGCAAAAGCCGAGACGGTCTTGGCGCTGTCAAAAGCCGTGTCGCCCGTGAGCAGGGCGACAATCTGATAGGTCACAGTGGTGATGTCCGATGTCGGATCGAGCGTGATCAGGGCGCGGCCGCCAGCAGCCATGACCACGATCATGGTCTCGCCAATGGCGCGCGACACAGCCAGCAGGACCGCGGCGACAATGCCTGGCAAGGCAGCCGGCAGGACGATCTGCTTGATGGTTTCCGATTGCGTCGCGCCAACCGCCAGCGCGCCGTCCCGGAGCGGTTGCGGCACGGCATTGATGACATCATCAGACAGCGAGCTCACGAACGGGATGATCATCACCCCCATGACCAGGCCTGCGGCGAGCGCATTGGTCGGCTGGGCGGCAAGGAAATTGTCCGGCGTGATCGACAGCGCATTGATCCATTGCGCCAGGCTGCGGACCAGCGGCGCGATCAGGGTGGCGGCGAAAAAGCCATAGACCACAGTCGGAATCCCGGCCAGCAATTCGAGGATCGGCTTGACCCAGCTGCGGAAGCGAGGGCTGGCATATTCAGACAGGTAGATGGCTGAGAACAGCCCCACCGGGACGGCGACGCACATGGCCAGCAGGGCGATCATCAAGGTGCCGAAGAATAGCGGCACGGCGCCGAAATTCTGCCCGGTCTGGGCATTCCAGTCGGTGCCGAACAGAAATTCCAGTACGCCAGGCCCATCCGGCAGGCTGAAGAAGCGAATGGTTTCATAGACCAGCGACAAGACGATGCCGACCGTGGTGACGATAGCAATGGCGGCGCAGACAAAGAGCAGGGCGGTAATGGTCTGCTCGACATAATTGCGCGCCGGGAAGCTGCGATTGAGCCGGCGTCGGCCGAGAAAGAACCCGCCCAGCGCGGCGACGATCGCAACGCCAATCGCGATCAGGCGCGACTGGCCTTTCAGCGCAGCATATCGGTCGAGGCTGGCATCAAACAGGGTGTTGCCAGTGGCTTCGAGGGTGCCGGCGCCGGAATAGCGCGCCACCCGTTCGATAAACAGGTCGATCTGATCAGGCCCGCGCGCCAGGAGATAATCCGGCAGCTCGGCCCGCAGCGCATCGCGCACATAGCTTTCGGAAAACATCAGATGGGCCAGGAATATCAGCGCCGCTGGCAGGATGGTGCAGAAGGCGAGGAAGTAACCGTGATAATTCGGTTGCGAGTGAAGCCGCGCGCCAATTGTCGATCCGATCGGCAATGCGCCGACTTCTGTGCGCCCAAAAGAGAATGCAAAAAAGCCTGCCGCAGCCAAAGGCGCGATCAGCAGCCACCCGATCGGGAGTTGTCCAATAGTCTGCAGCATTCGAGCGATCGGTCGTTACAACTCGGCGCTCTTACCGCGCGTCGTTGACACATATGTGACACTGACTGTGGTGCGCTCACAATCCATTCGCGCCTAGAACGGGGCGGGCGCTTCAAACCTCGTTTCCGCACCCGATTGCGGGTGCTGCAAGCACAACGAGCTGGCATGCAGGCACAGGCGGTCATGCGAGGCCGGATCGCCATAGAAGACATCGCCGAGAATCGGATGTCCAAGGCTCGCCATATGCAGGCGCAGCTGATGCGAGCGGCCTGTCTCTGGCCGCAGCTCGATGCGCGAGAAAGCCGCGCCGCGCTCGAGCAGCACCCAATGGGTGATCGCCTCGCGCCCATCCGGGTCGAGATGGCGCAGCGGCCGGCTGAGCGAGTATTTCGCGATCGCCGCGTTGACGGTGCCGCGATCCTGCTCGGGTGCGCCTGAGATCAAGGCTTGGTAGCGCTTTTCGACTGCGCGCTGCTCGAACGCCATGGACAGGGTGCGCTGCGCCGCCTTGGTGCGGGCAAATACCATCAGACCGGACGTATCCATATCGAGGCGATGGACGGTCAGCACCTCGCCATGGCGCTCAGACAGCAAGGCGCTGGCGCAGACCGCCTTTTCCGGCCCCCGGCCTGGCACGCTGAGCAAGCCGCTTGGCTTGTCGCAGACCACGATCCAGTCATCCAGGTGGACGGTCTTCAGCCGCTCAGGCGGCGGCGGATTATACGGTTTCGGTTGAGGCGTCATCGCGCAGTCGCGGCATCCATATTCCAAACGCGGTGCCCGCGCCTTCAACACTCTCCACTGCCAGGCCGCCGCGATGGCGGGCCATGATGTGCTTGACGATGGCGAGACCGAGCCCGGTGCCTTCTATCTTGCCACCGCGACTTTCATCGACGCGATAGAAACGCTCACCGAGGCGGGGCAAATGCTGTTCGGAAATGCCGTCTCCATTGTCCGTCACACGGACCCAGACCGCTGGAACCTCAGTCGAGGCATAAGGCTGTAACAACACCGCGCGCTTGGCCTCCGGAGACTGGCGCGAGCAGGCAGCAGCAGCATCAGCCATGGTCGGTGCTTCGCCCATCAGCACCTGCACTTCGCCCCCGGCGCGCGCATATTTGATCGCATTGCTGGCCAGGTTCTGGATGACTTGCGCGAGTTCATCACTATCGGCGATCACGCCCACGCGTTTCTGCGGACCGTCGAAATGGAGCTTGATGCCCGCATCCTCGGCAATCGGCGTCAGGCCGAGACTGGTGGTGCGGGTAAGATCGACAATGTCGACCTGGGTCTTGGGTGCCCGGTGCTCGCTGAACTCGATGCGTGACAGCGACAATAGATCAGCGACCAGGCGCTGCATGCGCTCTGTTTGCTGGCCCATGATTTCGAGAAAGCCGTCCCATGCGTCCTTGTCGTCCTTGGCTGGGCCGCGCATGGTTTCGATGAAGCCGCCAATTGCCGTCAGCGGCGTGCGCAATTCATGGCTGGCATTGGCAAGAAAATCGGCCCGTGCGCGCTCGGCCCGGCGCACCGCAGTGAGGTCTTCAAACACCATGATTACCGAGCCGGTCTCCAGGCCAGGCCGGATATGGGCCATCCAGACTTCGGCTTCGCTGTGCTGGGTGAACTCGATCCGTTCTTCGGCGCCGTCCTGGGCGACCCGCTCTGCGGCAGCGAGGAGATCAGGCTGGCGCAGCATTGCGCTCGGAAACGGGCTCGAAGAATTGTCGATCCGGAACAGATTGCGGGCATGGATATTGGCGGTTGCGACGGTGCCATCCGGCGCGATCAGCAAGGCCGGCAGAGGCAGCGCCATGACAAATGGCTCGACGGCATCATCGACAACCCGGCCCGTGGCCGGGCTCAGTGTCTGCAAAGCTGAGGGGGAGCGGTCTTTTTGCGGGTTCGGCGCCGAGCCAACAAAGAAAGCCAGCGCGCCGGTCGACATCACGATGGCGCCGGTGATCCATTCGACCAATCCGATGGCGCCGGTGACGTAGAGTAAGGTCAGCACTGCGACCGCGCCAAGCGTCAAGACCAGGAAATCGCGGATGCGATGCGGTGGATCTGGCTGCATTTGTCCGTCGTCTTGTGACATTTCAGCCCTGCATTTGCTTGAGTATTATGGTCTATCCGGCTTTGCAGCGCGTATACAGGGCGTGGCGCGATGAGCAAGTCTGAAAGCTTTTTCATCATTATTGAAAAACGATAATTTTTTGTTGACAGTCGAATAGAGCGGGCGTAAAGCCACGGTCCAGGCTTGAGAGGTATAGATGAAGCAAGCGAGTCTCGTATTTGGTGTTCTTGCGCTCGGCGCATGCTCAACCGTGCCCAGTCTGCCGAGCGTCGGCGGGGATCCTCTGGTTGTGTTTCCGGTTGCGCCTGACGCGCCCGACACCTGGGCGATCATGGGCGTCTCTGGCGAAATGCCAGAGGCCAATTGGCTGGGCCAGTTCAATGATCCGATGCTGGTCGATCTGGTCAATGAAGCGCTGGACGCCAATCCGTCCATCCGGTCGCAATTCTATGCCGTCGAAGCCACCCGGGCGCAGGCGCGCAGCACGTATGGCCGCACGCTGCCCAATGTCTCTGCTTCTTTGTCAGGTGGTGGCACGAGCACCTATATTCCTGCAACACCTTCGCAATCCGATTCCCGGACCGACAATTCCTCGTTCGGCGCTGGGTTTGATCTCAGCTGGGAGCTTGATCTCTGGGGCCGCTTGCGCGCCGGTATCAATGCCGCCGAGGCGGATCTGATCGCCAGCGAAGCCGACCTTGCATCGGCACGTCTCGCACTGGCGGCACAAACAGCCTCGGCCTGGTTTGATCTCAATGAAGCCCTGGCCCAGGAACGGGTTGCCGTGCAGACTTATGAAGCCCGCACACGCGCGCTGGAACTGACCGAGCGGCGCTTCTCGCGCGGTCTTGCCACGGCGCTGGACGTCCGCACCGCGCGCACCACACAGGCCTCGGCCGAAGCCTCGATTGCGGGCCGGCGCCAGGCCAGCGGCAATGCTTCGCGTCGCCTCGAGATCCTGCTTGGCCGGTATCCATCGGCTGAACTCGATGCCCTGGCAGAGCTGCCTTCGCTGGATCCGATCTCGGCAGCAGGCAGCCCGATGCTGCTCCTGTCGCGCCGCCCGGATATTGCTGCGGCTGAAGCGCGGGTCTCTGCTGCAGGTCTACGGGCGGAACAGGCGCGGATGGCGATGCTGCCAGCGCTGCGCCTGACCGGATCGGTCTCCAACTCTGAGACCGATCTGGCTGATGCGCTTGATCCCAGCCGGGTTGCGGCGCGTCTGATTGCCAGCCTGACTGCGCCTCTGTTCAATGGCGGTGCGCTCGATGCTGACCGCGATGCGGCGGTTGCGCGGGCGCGCGCCGCGGTTGAAACCTATGCGGCGACCACGTTGACAGCGTGGCGCGAAGTGGAAGACGCGCTGGCCGCGGATTCCCTGCTCGCGCAACAGGAATATGCGCAAGTGCGGGCGCTGGAAGAAGCCCGCCTGGCCGAGGAATTGGCGACCCGCCAATATACCAATGGCCTGGTTTCGATCTTCAATCTGATCGATTCCCAAACCCGACGCCTGAATGCCGAGAGCAACGTGATCGCAGCACGCTCGGCCCGCGCGTCCAACCGAGTAAGTTTTCACCTTGCTCTCGGAGGCGGATTGCCGGTGGCAGATCCTGCCGCGCCGTCCTCCGCGAGTGTCAATAGCCCGGAAGTGGCAGTCCTCCCATGAGTCGTATCATTTCAATCTTTCTTTCCATCCTGGCCCTGGCGGGTCTGGGCTTTGCAGCGTTCATGACGATCCAGGTGCTGAAGCCGGAACCTGAACAGGCAGACGAGAAATTTTCCGGTCTTTCAGTCTTCGCCGAACGCGTCGGCCGCGAAGATCTGGACTTTACCGTCAATGCCCAGGGCGAAGTCAGGCCACAGCGTGAAATCGTCGTCGCGCCGCAGATCGCGGGTCGGATTGCTTATGTCTCGCCGGACTTTATCGATGGCGGATTCATTCGTCGTGGTCAGGTGCTGGTGCGCCTGGAAGCAGCGGACTATCAGCTCGCAGTGGTGCGCGCGCAGTCTGGTGTGGCCAGTGCTGAGCAGCGCCTGGCGCGCGAGGTTGCAGAAGCCGAGATTGCCCGCCAGGACCTGGAAAATCTGGGCATTACCGATTCCAGTCCGCTGGCCCGGCGTGAACCGCAGCTTGCGGAAGCCGAGGCGGCGCTGGAATCGGCCAAGGCGCAATTGGCTGATGCTGAACTGGCGCTCGCCCGGACCGCGGTGGTGGCGCCATTTGATGGCCGCGTCCGCGAAGAGACGGTCGATGTCGGCCAGTTCGCCTCGCCAGGACAATCGCTTGGCCGCGTGTTCGCGACCGATGTTGTCGAAGTTGCGCTGCCGATTACGGACGAACAGCTCGGACAGCTCGACTTGCCGCTGGCCTTTGCTGAAACCGCGGCGGTCCAGGGCCCCCGGGTTGTCTTTTCCGCGCCAGTGGCTGGCATTGACCGTGAATGGATCGGGCGCGTGACCCGGACCTCGGCGGCAGTGAACTCGCAGACACGCCTGATCAATGTCATCGCCGAACTGAACGATCCTTATGGCGCCGGCTCTGACAATGGCGCGCCGATGGCGCCGGGCCTGTTCGTTGCAGCCGAGATTGACGGCACCAAGATCGAAGACTTGCTGGTCGCGCCGCGCTCGGCCATTCGCGGCGGTAACAATATCTTTATTGGCGAACCGGCCGCGGGCGAGCTACGCATCTTCCCGGTCGATCTGGTCTACAGCTCGAATCAAGGGGCCTGGTTCCGCAGCGATGATGTGGAGGTCGGGTCACTGGCGATTGTCAGCCCGATCCGCGGGTCGAATGACGGGATGAGCATTACCATCCTCGAACGCCTCGCGGATGGCACGATCAAGAATCACAATGATGCGGCCGAAACCGCTGCCGAAGATAATGAGCCAGGCAGTGTTGCGGATACGGCAACTGAAGTGATCGCTTCTACAGGTGATGGAGGGCAATAATGTTCGGCATGGTATCCTGGTTCGCGCGCAACGCGGTTGCGGCCAACCTCGTCATGGTCATCGCCTTCATTGGCGGTGTCCTGGGGTTCAATTCGATGGAACGCGAGATGTTCCCGGTGGTTCCGGTGGCAGGGGCGTCGGTGACGATGACCTGGAATGGCGCCTCGCCGCAAGATGTCGAAGAACAGATCATCACCCGGATCGAGGAAGCCGTCGCCGACATTGATGGCCTGGATCGGATCACATCGATTGCCCGGGAAAGCTTTGCCGTGGTCAATATTCGAGGCCGCGACGATATCGACATGCAGGTCTTTATCGACGAGATCAAATTGCGCGTCGACCAGATCAACAACCTGCCGCAAGCAGCCTTCCAGCCGCAAGTGCAGCGCTGGGAACAGCGCGACTGGTATTTCGGCATGGCTGTGCATGGCGATGTCGACCCGCTGACCCTGAAACGGGTCGCAGATGATGTCCGCGATGATATTGCTGAAATCAGCGGCGGCGAACTGGCGGTGCTGAATGCAACCTTGCCCGAGGAAGTCTCCATCGAGGTGTCCGAGAATGCGCTGCGGCAATATAATCTGAGCTTCACAGAGGTTGCGCAGGCGATCCGGCAATCCTCGCTGAACTCCTCAGGCGGGCAGATTCGATCAAGTGTCGGTGATGTCTCGATGACAGCGCGGGCGCTGGCGGATACGCAAGAGCAGTTCGAGAATATTATCGTGCGCCAGTCCAATGCCCAGGGTACGATCCGGGTCGGCGACGTGGCCGAGGTCATTGATGGCTTCATTGATGCCGACCTTGATGCGACGTTCGACAACCGCCCCACCGCCTTTGTCATGGTCGTGCAGCCGGACAAGATGGACATTGTCACCTATGCCAACAATTTCCGCGCCTATATCGAGCGCGCCAATAATCCTGCCTCTGGCATCCTGCCAGGCGGGATGCAGATCGATATTCTCTGGGACAATTCCCAGCCCTTCCAGGCGCGAATGAAGCTGATCTCTGAATCAGCGCTGCTGGGCGCGGTTCTGGTGATGCTGGTGCTGATCCTGTTCCTGCGTCCGATCGTGGCCTTCTGGGTGACGATTGGCATCATCACCGCCTTTGCTGGCGGGATCATGCTGATGCCGCTGTTCGGAGTGTCCTGGAACGTGCTGTCGACCTTTGCCGTCCTTCTGGTCATCGGGGTGATCGTCGATGATGCCATTGTTGTCGGCGAGAATATCCACCGCGAGGTGGAGAGCGGCCGAAGGGAAGGCCTGGATGCGGCCATTGTTGGCACCCAGCTGGTGATGAAGCCAGTGGTGTTCGGCGTGATCACGACGATTATCGCATTTGCGCCCTGGGCCTTGTTGACCGGACCGACCCGCTCTTTCACCCAGCAGATTACTTTCGTGGTGATCGCCTCGCTCGTATTCTCGATCATCGAGTGTATGTTCATCCTGCCAGCGCACCTGTCGCACATGAAAAAAGAGGACAAGATCAAGCAGAATGCCTTGGCACGGTTCCAGCAACGGATCGCTGACAGCCTGCTCTGGTTCGCTCAGAACATTTACAAGCCGGTCCTGGAATTTGCCTTGCGCATGCGCTACGCGACGATTGTCTTCTTTTTCATCGTCTTCGCATTTGCGATCATGCTGGTCGGTAACCGGATCGTGCCGTTCAAGTTCATGCCGGAAATTGAAAGCGACCTGGTGCAAGTCACCATCGACATGCCGGACGGAACGCCATTTTCCCGCACCTTGCAGGTCCGCGACCAGCTGGCCACAGGCGTCACTTCGGCGAAGAGCGAACTGAATGCGAAATGGAACAGTCAGATCAATCGCGATGTCGGCGATTATGATGGCGGCGTCATCAAGGATGCGTCGATTGTCGCGTCGAATAGCCGGGTTCAGGCCTGGATTGGTCTGGTGCCGCCCGAGAACCGCCCGGAATTGCTGTCCACGCGTGAGATTTCAGAGAAAATCCGCGATCTGGTCGGCCCCATTCAGGATGCCGAAGAGGTTACGTTCGACTTTACCGACAATGATAATGATACCGGCGTTCGCTTCGCGCTGAACCACCCGGATCTCGATCGGTTGAGAGAAGCCTCTGCCGTGGTGCAGGAACAGCTGGCAACCTATGCCGCCGCCTATGACATTGGCGACAATCTGACCGCGGCGGCAGATGAGCTGCGCATCGAATTGAAGCCCGGCGCCGAAGCGCTGGGGGTCTCGCTTGCAGATGTGTCGAGACAGGTCCGTCAGGCCTATTTCGGCGAAGAAGTGCAACGCCTGCCGCGGGATGGTGAAGATGTCCGGGTCATGGTCCGTCTGCCGAAATCGGCGCGAACGGATCTCGACAGCCTCGACAATTTGCGCATTCGCACCGCTGATGGCCGCGAGCTGCCGCTGACCCAGGTGGCCGAGTTTACCTATGCGCCAGGGATCAATCGCATCCTGCGCCGCAACCGGACCCGGTCGGTCTCGGTATTTGCGGAGGTCAAAGGCGACGGTGGGCGCGGCCAGGTCATGGCCGACATGGACCTGAATTTCTGGCCCGATTTCGAGAAGCAATTCCCGGATATTGAACGCGGCGCAGCCGGCGGGTTCGAAGAAGAACAGCGCTTCTTCCGCGAGCTCAACATGCTCGCCATTGGCGCCATTGTCTGCATGTATATCGTGCTGGCGATCGCGTTCAGATCCTATGCTCAGCCCTTATTGCTGATGACCGCGATCCCATTCGCGCTCACCGGGGCGATTATGGGCCATTGGATCACCGGCACGTCGATGGCCATGTTCTCGATCTTCGGGATCGCGGCGGCAGCCGGGGTGGTGATCAATGACAACCTGGTTCTGGTCGATTTCGTCAATCGAAAACGCGAGGAAGGCATTGGCGCCGTGCAAGCGCTGGTCGATGCTGGTGTATCCCGTTTCCGGCCTATCCTGTTGACCTCGGTAACGACCTTTGTCGGCATTCTGCCGCTGATCGCCGAGCGCTCAATGCAGGCGCAATTCCTCAAGCCGATGGTGATTTCACTTGGCTATGCGGTGGCATTTGCAATCTTCGTTTCCCTGTTATTGGTGCCGACTTTGTACGCGGTTGGAGTTGAGATCGGCCGCGTCTTCCGGTGGAGCTGGGCAGGTCGTCCATATCGCAAGATCGGCGAGACCTATTCCGGCGAGGTGACCATTGACAGCGAAGAACTGATCGGCACCAGCGCGGCCAATCCGCGTCCGATGCCGGCCGAGTGATCAGAAACCAGAGACGAAAGTTTTTTTCAGGTTCAGGGAGAAAACCATGAAGCAATTTCTAATGGCGGGCGCGGCGGCGGCTGTGCTCACGGCCTGTAATGGCCAGGATTCGACGGTGGCCCCGTCAGACCCGGCCACAGGCGAGGTCAGCGAGACCGAACGTGTTGTCGAAACCGCATCGCGCGATGATTGGGGCGAGTTCGGCCTGGATCTGTATTCGATGGATACTTCAGTCCATCCCGGCGATGATTTCTTCCGCCATGTCAATGGCACCTGGTATGACGAGTTCGAAATGCCAGCCGACCGGACCCGTTATGGCTCGTTCTCATTGCTGCGCGAAAAGTCCGAACAGCGGGTCAAGTTCATTATTGACGATCTGGCTGAAACCAAGCCCGATCCGGCGACCCTGGAAGGCAAGGTTGCTGCCTATTATAATGCCTATGTCGATACCGATGCGATTGAAGCGGCCGGCCTGACGCCGGTGCAGCCATATCTTGATCGGATCCAGGCGCTCGCGTCCAAGCAAGACCTCGCCGAGATCATGGCGGCGATTGGCTATGCCAGCCCGATTGCCGGTTGGGTTGATGTCGATTCAAAGGACACAGAAAACTATATTTACTATGTCAACCAGTCCGGCCTCGGTCTGCCGGATCGCGACATGTATCTCACTGATGATGGCAAGAATGTTGAGACCCGAGAAGGCTATGTTGCCTATCTGACCTTGCTGCTCGAGCAGGCGGGATACGAAGATCCGGGCGATGCCGCTGCCCGCGTCATGGCGCTTGAGACGGAACTCGCAAAAGCGCATTGGGACCGCACAGTCGGCCGCAATCGCAATCTGACTTATAACAAGCTGTCCAAGGATGAGTTGCTGGCCCTTGCAGGCGACTTTCCATATGGCCTGATGCTGGATCAGCTCGGCCTGGGTGAGCAGACCGAGTTTGTCGTCCGGCAGGTGACGCCAGAGGCGGATGAGATTGCCGAACAGGGACTCACCGAAGCGCAGGTCGAGAAGATTTCAGGCGGCGGCATTGCCGGTATTTTCGCGGTCATGAACGCAGCATCGATGGATGACTGGAAAGCCTATCTGACGGCGCATCTCTTGTCAGACTTCTCATCCGTGCTGCCGAAGGCCATCGATGATGCCTCGTTCGAATTCTATGCCAAGCAGCTGCGCGGCCAGGAAGAGCAACGCCCGCGCTGGAAGCGCGGCGTACAGGCGGTCGAAGGGGCGCTCGGAGAAGCCGTCGGCAAGGTCTATGCACAGCGTTATTTCCCGGCCGAGAACAAGGCGGCCATGGATGAGCTCGTCGACAATCTTCGCCGCGCCATGGCGGACAATCTGAATGAAATTGACTGGATGGGCGAAGCGACCAAGGTCCAGGCGCGTGACAAGCTGTCCAAATTCACCCCCAAGATCGGCTATACCGAGAAGTTCGAAACCTATGACGGGATGCAGATCGGTGACAGCGCGTTCGGCAATTCGATTGCGTCCAATACCTGGGCATTCGAGGACATGATCAGCCAGCTCGGACAACCCATCGATAAGACTGAATGGTTCATGTATCCGCAGACTGTGAACGCCTATTACAGTCCGAACCGCAACGAGATCGTCTTCCCGGCTGCGATCCTGCAGCCGCCATTCTTCAATCTCGATGCTGACCCTGCCGTCAATTACGGCGCCATTGGCGGCGTTATCGGCCACGAGATCGGACACGGGTTTGACGATCAGGGCTCAAAGTCTGATGGCGATGGTGTGCTGCGCGACTGGTGGACCCCGGAAGACAAGGCGGCATTTGTCGCGCGCACGGATGCTCTGGTCGGTCAGTACAACCAGTTCTGCCCGCTGGATGAAGGCGAGACCTGCGTCAATGGCCGGTTGGGCCTGGGCGAGAATACCGGCGATCTCGGCGGTCTTTCCATGGCCTATAAAGCCTACAAGATGAGCCTCGACACCAATGGTGATGGCGAAATCAGCGCCGACGAGGAGGCCCCAGTGCTGGGCGGATATACGGGCGATCAGCGCTTCTTCATGGCCTGGGCCCAGGCCTGGCGGAACAAGTATCGCGACGAAGCCCTGCGTCAGCAGCTGATCCGCGGTCCGCACAGTCCGCCTGTCTACCGCACCAATGGCATCGTCCGGAACTTTGACGAATGGTATGAAGCCTTCGATGTCGGACCGGACCACGCGCTTTACCTGCCGCCGGAAGAACGGATCCGGATCTGGTAAGCGACGCTGAACGACCTGCAAAGGGCGGTCCTTAGGGCCGCCCTTTCTGGTTGCGCAAAAAAAATGTCCGTCAACCTATGGTTTGTGCAGCGCACATTGGGTTATGACGTGGCGCGGGTGTTTCATGATGGGTGAACAAGAAGATGCCGAAACCAAAAACGGTGCGGGCTTATTTTGACAGTCTGGAACCTCTTCAGGGCGACATTGCAGATGCGCTGGAAAACGCAATCAAGACCCATTGGCCGCATCTGACCGTCAAGCTCGCCTGGGGCTTTCCATGCTGGAGCGGCAATGAGCGGATCTTCTCCGTCAGTGGTCAGGCAGACCGCTGCAATCTGCAATTGTGGCAGGGAGCGGCGCTGGCGGATGATTATCTCGACCGCATCGAAGGCACCGGCAAATCGCTGCGCCATGTCAAAGTCTATTCGGTTGACCAGGTGAATGATGAATTGATCGACATCATGGACCGCGCTGTATCGCTGGATGCGACGGCGCCGCAGCGTGTGCGCTGAGGCGCCGGCCCGGCATTGGACCAATAGATGACTTGACGCAGGGGCCTATTCAGCCCCATTTGTTCGCAACTGCACAAAAGATGCAAAATCACTGCTGAAGGAGTTCTCCCATGTCTGATACAGATCCAGTCGTCATTGTCGGTATGGCCCGTACACCAATGGGCGGCTTGCTCGGAGATCTCTCCGCCATGTCAGCCAACGAGCTTGGCGCGATTGCGGTCAAGGCGGCGGTCGAGGAAGCCAAACTCGGCGCCGATGAAGCCGACGAGATCATCATGGGCAATTGCCTGCCAGCCGGGCAAGGCCAGGCGCCGGCCCGCCAGGCTGGATTCAAGGCCGGCATGGACAAGGGCCTGGAAGCCACCACGATCAACAAGATGTGCGGCTCGGGCTTGCAAGCCGCGGTCATGGGGCGACAGTCGATTGCTGCTGGCGATGCCAATATCGTCATTGTTGGCGGCATGGAGAGCATGACCAATGCGCCGCACCTGATGGATGTTCGCAAAGGTCACAAATATGGCGACATGGGCGCCAAGGACCATATGGCGCTGGACGGTCTGTCGGATGCTTATACAGGCGGTCCGATGGGCGAGTTTGCCGACATGATTGCCGAGAAATACCAGTTCACCCGCGAGCAGCAGGATGCTTATGCGCTGGAAACCCTGAAACGGGCCCAGACAGCGACTGAAACCGGCAAGTTTGCGCGCGAGATCGCGCCGGTCACGATCAAGAGCCGCAAGGGCGAGACCAAAGTCGAGACTGACGAATTGCCGCGCACCGCCCGCCCGGACAAGATCCCGAGCCTGCGCCCTGCCTTCAACAAGGATGGCACGGTCACAGCGGCCAATGCTTCGGCCATCTCTGATGGCGCTGCGGCGCTGGTGCTGATGAAACAGTCAGAAGCCAGCACGCGCGGGCTCAAGCCGATTGCCAAGATCGTGTCATCGTCCAGCCACGCGCATGAGCCGGAATTCTTCACCACCGCGCCGGTTCCGGCGATGGAAAAGGCGCTGGCAAGAGCCGGCTGGTCCAAGGATGATGTGGATCTGTGGGAGATCAACGAGGCCTTTGCTGTCGTCCCGATGATTGCCATGCAGGAGCTCGGCCTCAGCCATGACAAGGTCAACGTCAATGGCGGCGCTTGTGCCATGGGCCACCCGATCGGCGCCTCTGGCGCGCGGATCCTGATCACCCTGCTGGCGGCGATGGAAGACCGCGACGTCAAGAAAGGCGTCGCCTCGCTCTGCATTGGCGGCGGCGAAGGCATCGCCATGTGCGTGGAGCGGGCCTAGACCGCATTGCTTGGCGATAGCAAGATTGTCGACCATTTTGTCGAGCAGGCAAAATGGTGCGCAGAGCTCGGCTCGCCATTCACAGCGGCGCTGCTGAAGCGGCTGGCTTCGGATTTTGCCGCTGGCGGACCGGTCGCTGATCTGTGCCGCGACTGGCCGACCAATCCGCGCAAGGACGCGCTTGGCCTGCGCCTGACCGGGGCGCTTCATCACGCGGTCCTCAGCGGCAGGGCGCCAGAGCTTGCGGCGCTGTATCCGGGGCAAATGCCGGATTGGGACATGGCTCGCTTATGGCCGATTGCGCGCACTTGGCTGGCCGCGAACCAGGCGCATGTCCAGGCCTTCATTCAGCGTGCGCCGCAAACCAATGAAACGCGGCGTTCGATCATACTTTTGCAGGGTTTCTGCAAGCTTGTGCATGATTTCGGCAAGCCTCTGCACTTGCTTGAACTGGGCGCTAGCGCCGGGCTGAATCAGAATTGGGACCGGTTCAATTACGCCACCAAGACCTGGCAACGGACCGGCGACAGTGATGTCACCATCCGCACGGATTGGCGCGCACCAGTGCCCGAACATCTCGATACAGAGCTGCCGATTGCCAGCCGCGCCGCCTGTGACCTCAGCCCTGTCAATCTGTCAGACCCGGATCAGGTGCTGCGGCTGAAATGCTATACCTGGCCGGATCAGACCGAGCGTCTGAACCGGCTGGATGCCGCTATCCGCCTGGCCCAGCAGGCCGGTACCCAGGTCGAACAAGGCGATGCGCTGAGCTGGCTGCGCGAGCGTCTCGCCAAGCGTCCGACCTCTGGCGTCACTGTAATCTATCACTCGGTCTTCCTGATCTACCCGCCGCGCCAGGTGATTGCTGCGATCATGGACACCATTCGCAGCGCCGGTCAGGCCGCGACTGATGCGGCGCCGCTGGCTTGGCTGAGCTATGAATCAGAGGCGCTGTTTGGCGGCGACCGCAACAGCCCGAAAATGCGCGCCCGGCTAGAAACCTGGCCAGGCGGCAAGGTCGAGACCTATGCCGAGTCAGATGGCCATGTCACTTATGTCGATGCTTATTCAAGCGCCTGATCCAGCACTTGCACACTGACCGACTGGATCGCGGTCTCGGCCGCACCGGAGAATTGATTGGCATTGACGATGACGACGCGATCCAGTTCCGGCGCGATGATGATGCGCGACAGCCACATCGTGTTTGAGCCACTATGCAGGAACAGTCTGCCATATTTCGGATCATCATAGACGCCCCAACCCATGGCATAGCCGCTGGTCTCATCAGGGTGCGGTCTGAACAGCTTTTCGCGCATTGAGACGGGGATGAGCGGGCTGTCATCCTTGAGGAATTCCACTGCCAGCTCAGCATGCGCCTGTAGGCTTGCATGCAGAGTCCCGGCAGGCCCGAGCAGCATCGGATTGTCAGCGCCCTTGCCGCGGCCGACCGGGCTCAGAAATACCCCGAACGTGGCGCGATGCCCTTCCAGGCCGTCTGGCGGCGGGCCATATCCGAAGCCTGATCGCGCTGCGTCGCTGGCCAGCGCATCAAAGAGCAGGGCTTGCATCGCCGCTTCCCAAGTGTCTGGCAGATCCGCCTGCGCGCGCAATATGACTTCCATGGCGGCGCCAGCGAGAATGTAATTGAGATTATTGTAATCGAATGCCCCCGGTGTCTTGCTCGGTGGCTTGGTCAGCACGTTTCGCGCCGCCTCGGCGCGTTGCGCGGTGATCGGGCGCTCGTCATTACGACGGGCATTGAGCCAGAACCCGCCCATTTGCATCATGCCTGTGCGATGCGCGAACAGATCCTCGATCGTGACCGCCTGCCAGGCCGGATCCATCTCTTCAGCGAGGGCCGGGAACAGCTCTGGCAGGGTTGCGCCCCAGTCGGCGAGACCGCGTTCGACCAGGCGTGCATAAAGCAGCGCGGTGAGGGCTTTGGTGTTCGACCCGAGATGCCATTTGTCAGCCGGTTGCACCGGATTGTTTGCATCCTTCCTCCTTGATCCGGCGACTGCAAGATCGATCACGCCTTGCTTCGAGGCGACCACAGCCCCTAAGGCAATCAGATCATGATCGACCTGCGCCTGGCTGACCAAGCCTTGCAAATCGGTCGCTGGGGCAGCGGCGGGGACGGGCGCCGGCGCGGCTGTTTCTGGCGCCGGATCAGCTTCTTGTACGCTTGGCCCGCAGGCCGTGATCAGAGCGGCGGCGAGCCCCGCTGCGATGAAGCGTAGGCTAACCGGCCGGCACATAATCGCTGACCAGCCCGAGCGGCACAGCCGTCGTGCGTTTGGCGACATTGATGATGATCCGCGACTGCACATCCGAGACCAGCGCCGAGCCAAGCAGCTTCTCGCGCAGGAACTTGTCATAAGCATACATGTCCGTGGTGGTGACCCGGATAATATAGTCGACGGCACCGGTGACGGTCATGCATTCCATCACTTCTGGCCATTTGCGGACCAGATTTTCGAAAGCTTCGAGATTCTCTTTGCTGGGCAGCGCCAGTTTGACATTGGCGACCACTTCAAAGCCGAGGCCCAGCGACTGGCGATCGAGCAAGGTCACACGGCCTTGAATGATGCCGGCCTCCTCCATCCGCTTGATGCGGCGCCAGCATGGCGAAGAGGACAAACCAACCCGTTCAGCAATATCGGCCACCGACAAGGAGGCGTCTTTTTGAATCAGATCGAGAATCTTGGCATCAATCGTATCTAATGGTTCTGACAATTCATCCCCCAAAAGGCATGTTATCTGGCAATTTATTGCTGAGAAATGCCCCATTCGTGCAAAGAAGGCAAGTATTTTCGCTAATATATTGGGATATATGACCTAAACGCAACACTGGAGAGCTGCGCCTTGGAACATCGTGAAGTTACGCTGGACGACAAATACGACCTTGTCGAGGGAAAAGCGTATATGACCGGGATTCAGGCGCTCGTCCGCCTGCCGCTTGATCAGAAACGGCTCGATCTTAAGGCAGGCCACAACACAGCCGGTTTCATATCCGGTTATCGCGGCTCCCCGCTTGGTGGTTATGACCAACAGCTTCGTGCCGCGCAGGCCTGGCTTGATTCGCATGACATTAAATTCTGGGAAGGCCTGAATGAAGACCTTGGCGCCACCGCGGTCTGGGGCAGTCAGCAGCTTGGCCTGTTCCCTGGCGCGCAGCGCGATGGCCTGTTCGGCATCTGGTATGGCAAGGCCCCTGGGGTCGATCGCACCGGCGATGTCTTCAAACATGCCAATGCCGCAGGAACCTCGGCGCTTGGCGGTGTGCTTGCGGTGCTGGGCGATGACCATATGTGCAAATCCTCAACCCTGCCGTCGCAATCAGAATATGCGATGCAGGACGCCGAGATCCCGGTGCTCAATCCCGCCTCGATACAGGATGTGCTCGATTATGGCCTGCATGGCTGGGCGATGAGCCGGTTCACCGGCGGCTGGAGCGCGATGATTGCGCTCGCCGATACGATGGATAGCGGCTCAGTGGTCGATGTCTCGCTTGACCGGATGAACTTCGTGACGCCGGACTTCGCCTTCCCGGAGGACGGGGTTCATATGCGTCGGTCTGACCCGCCGCTGGAGAAAGAACGTCGCCTGCGCGAGTTCAAGCTGCCGGCCGCCCAGGCCTGGGTCCGTGCCAATCAGCTCGACCGAGTGATCCTGCCAAGCGCCAAGCCGCGCGTCGGGCTGGTGGTTTCCGGACAAGCTGCGAGAGATGTGTTCGAAGCGCTCGAAGCTCTTGGCCTGACCCCGGAAGAGGCCGGCCGACTGGGCGTCACCATCTACAAGGTCGCCATGCCATGGCCGCTCGAGCCGGAAGGCATTCGCGCATTCTGTTCAGGGCTGGAGCGGGTTCTGGTCATCGAGCACAAGCGCCCGCTAATCGAAGAGCAGTTGCGCGCCGCGCTCTATGCCATGCCAGAGAAGCAGCGCCCAATGCTGGAAGGCAAGCGCACAGCTGACGGCAAGCCGCTGCTCAGCCAGATTGGCTCCATTCCGGTGCCGGAAATGGCCGACGCGCTGGCCGGCGTGTTGCCCAAGGGTTGGGACACTGCCAAGGCGGATGCCTATTTCGCTCGTGTCGGGCGGGCCGGCGAAGCGGCGCGGACAAATGCAACACCGACCGTGCGCACACCGCATTATTGTTCAGGCTGTCCGCACAATACATCGACTGTGGTGCCGGAAGGCTCGCGCGCGCTGGCCGGGATTGGCTGCCATTACATGGCCAACTTCATGCCCGACCGGAATACCGACATGACCAGCCAGATGGGCGGCGAAGGCATTGCCTGGGTCGGCCAGCACTTTGCCACTGATGAACACCACATGTTCGTCAATCTCGGCGATGGCACATATTCCCATTCCGGGTCCTTGGCGATTCGCGCGGCGGTGACGTCCGGCGCCAATATCACCTATAAGATCCTCTACAATGATGCGGTCGCCATGACCGGCGGACAGACGGTCGAATCAGGCCAGACGCCGCAACAAATCGCGACCCAGGTGAAAGGCGAGGGGGTCGAGACCATCGTCATCGTCACCGAAGACCCGACCCGCTATGCCAATGTCAAAGGGCTGCCGCGACGGGTGCGGATCTATGATCGCGCTGATCTCGACCGGGTCCAGAAACAGTTGCGCGACACCCCAGGGGTTTCGGTGCTGATCTATGACCAGATCTGCGCCACCGAGAAACGCCGTCGTTCAAAACGCGGCCTGCGGACGCCCGACCGGACGCGGGTCCTGATCAATACCGCTGTTTGCGAAGGCTGCGGCGACTGCTCGCTGAAATCCAACTGCCTGTCGGTGGAGCCGGTTGAGACCGAGCTTGGCCGCAAGCGCCGGATCAATCAGTCGACCTGCAATACGGATCTGTCCTGTATCAAGGGTTTCTGCCCGAGCTTCATCACCGTCACCGATGGCGAGTTTACAGCCAAGGACGAGCCGCGACCGGAGATTGATACATCCTATATCCCGCTGCCGGAGACGCCGAGTCTGGAGGGGACCTGGAATGTCCTGTTCACTGGCGTTGGCGGCACTGGCGTGACCACGGTCGCTGCCATCCTGGCCATGGGCGCGCACGTCGATGGCAATGCTGCTTCCAGCCTCGACATGACCGGTCTGGCGCAAAAAGGCGGGCCAGTGCTCAGCCATCTGCGCTTTGCCCGCGAACCGGACATGATCTCGACCGGGCGGGTCCCGCCTGCGAGCACGGATTGTGTGATTGCCTGTGACCTGGTCGTAGCCGCTGGCGGCGATGCGCTTAACCTTATGGATGCCGATCGCACGGCGGCGTTCGCCAATAGCGATGTCACCCCGACCAGCGAGTTTATCCGTGATCGATCGAAGAAATTCGAAAGCGACTTGCTGGCCGCACGCGTGAAGCGCCAGGCCGCGGACTTTGCCGCCTTTGATGCCGAAGCCCTGGCGATCCTGTATTTCAATGATGCCATCTACACCAACATGATCATGGCCGGTTATGCCTGGCAAAAGGGTCAGGTGCCGGTGTCGCTGCGGGGGATCTATCGGGCGATCAAGCTGAACGGCGTCAAGGCGGATGACAATATGGCCGCTTTCGATGTCGGCCGGATCGCAGCCTATGATGCCAGCCGCCTGGAGCCCGCCAAGGATCCGCGTGGTCACATAACACCGATGAGCCTGGATGAACTGATCGAAAACCGCGCGCAGCGCCTCATCGCGTTCCAGAACCAGGCCTATGCCGACCAGTATCGGGAGGTCGTGGCAAAGGTTCGCGCCGCAGAAACGCAGGCTGGCCTCGGCGAACGCCTGACAGAAGCTGTCGCGCGCTATGCGTTCAAGCTGATGGCCTACAAGGACGAATATGAGGTTGCTCGCTTGTGGACCGATGGGACGTTCGATGCCTATCTCGCCAAAAAGTTCAAAGGCGGCAAACTCACCTACCATCTGGCGCCGCCAATCTTCTCCGGCAAAGATGAAGACGGGCATTTGAAGAAAAAGGCGTTCGGGCCATGGATGAAAACCGGCTTCAAGGTGCTGAAACGGTTCAAGTGGCTGCGTGCAACCCGGTTTGATCCGTTTGGCTGGACTGATGAGCGCAAGATGGAACGCAAGCTGCGCGATCAGTATCTCGATAATATGCAGCGGCTGCTGAAGCACTTGTCGGCAAAGAATATCGACCTGGCCGTGGCCATTGCCGAGATCCCGGACGAGATTCGCGGCTATGGCCACATCAAGGACGAAGCGGTGTCGAAGGCTGCGGCGCATGAGGCCGAGCTCTGGCAGCACTGGCCGGATGGCAATCTGCCGCGTGCCAAGACCACTCTGATCGCAGCTGAATAAGCGCCAGCTGCGCCCAAACAAAAAGGGCCTCAGCGTATGCTGGGGCCCTTTTGGTTTGGGTATGCGGCCAGCGCTATTTCGAGATGCGCAGATCTGAAATCGAGGTCGCGATCTTCTGATAGGCTTCGGTCAGCTCAGCTGCGGTTTCCGGCTCGAAATAATAATCCGATCCGGTGGCGCAATAAGACAGCACCTGCTTACCGGCCGTCGGCGCATTCAGCGCCACGGCGTAGACTTTGACATCCTTGGCTTTCATGTTGTCGCACAAGGCCCGGGCTTGCGTGTCAGAGCTGCCCTGACCCGGGAAGATTTCCGCATTGAAGCTACCGTCCGTCATCAGGATCACGGCCTTGGCTGAATCCGGCTCTGCATAGGCCAGAGGTTCGGCATCCCCGTCAAACACGGTGTCCCAATCTTCGGCCACCAGATACCAGGTCCAGGCAACGCCAAGATGTCCAGCCGTGAGACCGCCAGCGGTGAGGGAATTGACATAATTGATCAGCGTGTCGCGATCATTGGTCAGCTCAACCGGTTCGTGGCTGCGGCACTCATTGCCATCATAGGAGCTATTGTTTGGACGGTTTGGGTGTCCGACCTGCCAGTATCCGCCATCGGAATAGTAATCATCTTCAACAAACCAGGCCTGGCGGTGAGACAGGTAGCCGCCTGAAACCGGATTGGCATCGGTGAACTTGTCGGCGCCGTCACGTTCCCAGACACAGGTCGAGGTCAGCGTGTAGCTGCGGGTTTGGGTTTCGAATTCGTCAGCCAGGGCCAGTGTGAAATCGATGGTTTCATCGAACAGGACAGTGCCCTTTCGATTGTTTCCCGAATAGGCCCGGACCCGCAGGGTGAAATCGCCCATGTTGAAGCTTCGGCCATTGCTGAGCGAGCCCCACAGAGCATATGGCTCGCTATTGTCCTTCTTATTGCGGTTCTTAGGGCCGCTTAGCTGCAGGTAAACGCTTTCGACCATGCCATATAGCGCGTGGCCGGGGTCGAGTGTGACCGCGATGGTCAAATCATCATCCATCCAGTCCTCGACCGAGACCAGGGCGTCATCGCCGAGCTCAGAGATCAGGTTCTGGGTGTCGGTATCATACAGCCCGATGTGTAGATCGTTGAACGTGCTGCCGGCAGTGATGTCACTGGCATCATATTCGCCTGAAATCTCGTGCTCATAAGTCCGCGTCGCGGGCACACCCGCAACTTCGGGGAAGAAGTCCCCGGCATTGACCATGCTATTATACGACACCATGGCCAGGCGGGTGTCTTCAATCAGCTCTGGCGCTGCGCCATTCGGCAGCAGCACATCAATCGCTTCGATCGCGGCGGCTTTCAGATTGGTCAACCGGTTGGAACTGTTCATCGAGCCCGAGACGTCGAACATGAAGGCGACGTCGACCTTGTCGATGCCGTATTCAGAGGCAGAAGAGACGCGGAACGGCATCTGTTCGCGGCCCACCACCTTGATCAGAGATGTGGTCTGCTGGCACAGGATGCTGGCATCGATTTCTTCTGAATTCTCGGTCACAACCACGGTGGTTGAATCGCATTCGAGGCCGCCCAGGCTGCCAATCTGTGCGTCCATGAATTGCTGCACGGTCAGCTTGATTTCTGCGTTGGAAGCCCCCGTCTGCTTGACGCGCGCAGCGGCCAGAACCGCAGAGTCCATGACCAGCTGGACCTTCGCTTTGCGTTTCACAGTCTGTTGAAAATCGATAGCAAATCCGGCAACAGCGACGATCGGAATGATCGACAGCGCAAACAGGATTGCGACCTGACCGCTTTTGTCGCGGCCTAATTTTGTTATCGTACTCATCTCTATCAACGCCGAAGCGCCCTAACGTTCCCTGCTATCCAACTTACAAGAGTGTGTTTGATGGTTCGTTAGATTGACCGCGGAGATTGCGGCCTGAGATTCAGGCTTTTGTTTACCATAACTGCCGGATTTTACTGGCCTTGCCGGTCGAGTCATGGAAGTCACTGAGCCATGCAACAATATCTCGACCTTCTGCAGGACATTCTCGACAATGGGGTTGAGCGCGGCGACCGCACCGGCACCGGAACCCTCGGCGTGTTTGGCCGCCAGCTTCGCTTCGACCTGTCAGACCGGTTCCCGCTCCTGACCACCAAGAAACTGCACCTGCGCTCGATCATTGTCGAACTGCTCTGGTTCTTGCGCGGCGACACCAATGTGAAATGGCTGCAGGAGCGGAAAGTCTCGATCTGGGATGAATGGGCCGACGAGAATGGCGACCTCGGCCCGGTCTATGGCAAGCAATGGCGCAGCTGGGCGGCGCCGGATGGGCGCGTGATCGACCAGATCCAGTGGGTGCTGGATGAGATCAAGTCCAATCCGAACTCACGCCGCATGGTGGTTTCGGCCTGGAATCCGGCTGATGTTCCCGACATGGCCCTGCCGCCTTGTCATTGCCTGTTCCAGTTCAATGTCATGGCTGGACGCTTGAACTGCCAGCTTTATCAGCGCTCAGCCGATGTGTTTCTCGGGGTGCCGTTCAATATCGCATCCTATGCCTTGCTGACCATGATGATGGCGCGGGCCACCGGCCTGAAGCCGGGCGAGTTTGTCCACACATTCGGCGACACCCACCTGTATGCCAACCATATCGAACAGGCCCGCTTGCAGCTCACCCGCGAACCGTATCAGGGGCCGCGCATGATCCTCAACCCGGACAAGACTGATCTGTTTGGATGGGACTATGAGGATTTCGAACTGGTCGACTATCAGGCGCATCCTCACATCAAGGCCCCGGTCGCTGTCTGATCCAGGCCTTGTACGCGCCGTACAGGCCGCCCGCCCCTGTCAGAATTGCGTGTGGCGGAACGCAAAAACCTTTGCTAAAAGGTAAACAAAGGGGAGTAGACTATGTCCGACGCGACCTTCCAAACCTTCCTGACTTCAGGATTGTTCGTTCTCACTGCATCAATGGGGTATCTTGCCTGGTCCGCCTGGCGCTGGCTCGATCGGGCCCGCGACATGGAGCGGGCCGCCCTGGTCGGGGTTGGCTATGAGCTGCGCATGAACCTGATGCGTATGATCCGGGAACTGGCCGGGGTCGCTGATGGCAGCGTGCAAAGCGAAATCCAGCTTGTGCCGGTCGTTCACCCGCAGCTGGACGGCGTGCTCACCCGTCCGAACGAAGCTGACCGTGAGAGCCTGACCATGATGCGCGGCAATTACAATGAACTGGACGCGCACAAGCAAACCCTGCGCGCTGCCTTGTCCGGCCAGGGTGATGTTGCGGTCGCAGCAAATGTTGCGGTCGATGCCGTCATCAGCTCGATCGCGACCCTGTATCTGTGGGAAGAGCATAAAGGCGCAGCGCCGAAACGGGCGCGATCCACCCGCAGCTGGCATGTCCGGGACTGGATGAAAGCGAATGAATTCCATGCTGATTTGCTGCCTGGACTGCACCTGCGCGACCAGGTCGTCGAGCGCCTCCGCGCGCTCGGGATGACGCTGACACCGCAGCCGCTGACCTACACCGCAAGTGAGTATTACGCTAAGCTTTACGACCGCAAGGCTGATCCGAATGCGCCGTTCTGGAAACGCAAGCCGAAACCTGCTGTGGTCGATGAAGTCGATATGGTTGAAGATGCGGTTGAAGAGGTCCCGGCCGAGCCTGAACAGGCCGCGATGCCAGCTGACGAAGTGGTGGCAGAGCCTGCGCCGGACCCGGTCGAAGAGCCGATGCCTGACGTGCCGGAATTCCCAGAGCCGGCCGAGGCAGCGCCAGAGCCAACCCCCGAACCAGAGCCGGTGGCAGAAGCGCTGCCGGAGATGCCAGCAGGTGACGAGGTTGCCGACACAGACCCTTTAGACGTCGATCCTGATGTCCTGCCAGAGAGCAAGTCTCAAACCCCGGGGTCGGTCCATTAAGTCCATGGATTTCAAACAATATATTCGGTCCATTCCTGACTATCCGAAGCCGGGAATCATGTTTCGCGATGTGACCACGCTGATGGCTGATGCCGCCGCGCTCAAGGCCGCGATTGAGACGATGGCAGCCCCGTTTCGGGACCGCAGGATCGATCAGGTCGCCGGCATTGATGCGCGCGGGTTCATTCTCGGCGGCGCCTTGGCGATTGAACTGGGCGCCGGTTTTACGGCCTTGCGCAAGCCGGGAAAACTGCCCTGGCAGACCTTCAGTGAGACTTATGAGCTGGAATATGGCACGGATGAATTGCACATGCACACCGATGCCCTGACACCCGGCGATCAGGTTCTGTTGGTCGATGATCTGATTGCTACCGGGGGCACCGCTGAAGCTGGGCTCAAATTGTTGCGGCGGGCCAAGGCCGAGGTGGTTGCAGCCGCCTTTCTGGTCGACTTGCCGGATCTCGGCGGTGCTGACCGTCTGAAGGATCACGGAATTGTGGTACAATCCCTCATTGCCTTTGGGGGACATTAAGCAGGGTATTGCTGGGGGCGTCATTCTGGACGTCACAGGGGACATTCAAACGCGGGAGATCGCAATATGAGGAAGAAACACGGGCTGAGCGGCGCCATTGCGGCCGCGCTTTTGGTGGCGTGTACACCGGGCACGGATAAACCAGAGGCCCCGGCGACAGAAACAGCGTCCTCCAGCGCGATGCTGGACGCGTTCATGGCGGTGGCGGATGAAACCCTGATCGTGGAAAATGCCCGCGAAGCCGATCTCACGGCGCTGGTTGCGGTGCTGCCTGATTATGCGACGCTCAGTTGGGACAGCAAATCCTTTGATGCGGCGAGTGGGGCCACGGCGTTTGAAAACCTGTCCTTCGGGTTCGGCACAGATCCGCAATTCGGGCTGCATTTCGAGGATGTAAAGGTCTGGGGCCTGGAGACGGACCTGCTGGCCGCGCGTCTTAGCGGCGAACGTCTGTCAGATACCGGCCCGCTCTTGACCCGGCTCGAGGCCGATAATGTCTCCTATTTCGGGGTCGCACAGGCAGTCAATGTGCTGTTTGATTCGATCATGAGCGAGATTGAGGATGAGCTGCCGGATGGCGCTGAACTCGCCTTCGATGAATTCGAAAGCAATACAGACCGCCTGGTCGTGACCGGCGTGACGCTGCGCCCCTGGGAACTCAACCCGCTGCCGCCTGAACGCATCACCGATCTTGATGAGGATATTCCGGCAGAAGTTGTCAGCCTCATCCATTTTGCCCAGCAAATGGTAGCTGTGACGCGGTCGATCAGCATCGACAAGAATATCAGTTTCGGCACCCGAGCGCATTTGAAGATGCGCCAACCTGGCGCCGAGTGGAGCGCAGATTTCGAGATCGGCATGGTCGGCGCTGACACGGTTCAGGGCTTTGATATCGGTTCATATGTGACCCGCGATTATTCCAGTACCCAGATCAATGAATATGTTCACACCCCGATGCCAGGCGAGGTAATCAGCCTGTCTGGTTTCCCGGCCGGGTTTTCGATGGCGCAGTCGGAAAGCTACGGCCTGTCCGCCGTGACCGATCTTCGCCTCGACAAGGTGATGGGTTATCTGGCGCGCTCAGAGCTGCCAGGCATGCAGGAACGCGACCTGCTCAGCCTCGGGCGCTGGGACATCACTGATTACCGCGCGCAATTGAACGAGCGGGAAATCATCACCGCGGACAGCGCCTATTTCAATGCCGACAAGTTTGAGTGGATCATCCCAAGTGATCTCAGTTTCGGCATGACCGGCGCGCGGTTGAATACCGGCGAACTGACCGGCTTTTTCCAGGTCATGTTCGAATCCTTGATCGATCAGTCCGTGTCAGATGAACTCGATGACGCAGAGCAGGCTGAGATGAATATGGTGCGCGAAGGCATTCAGAAGGCCATCGATCTATTGCCAGAGCACGGGCTCGACACCGTCCCGTTCGATGTCGAGTTCAGCGCCAGCTGGGACGCCGAGTCTGGTCCGTCGGATTTCAGCGCGATGTTTGATGCTGATGGCTTCGGGCGTGCTGAGTTCGACCTCGCCTTGACCTTGCCGGTCTATTCCGCCTTGCAGTCCGCTTCCGAGGCGGATGACAAGGAAGCGGCCTTTGAGGACCTGTTTGAAACCATGGTCGCGTTCAATGGTGGCCGCTATCTGGAACAAGACAAGGGCGGTTATGACAAGCTGTTCAGCTTTGCCCATGCGCTCGGCAAGGAGTATCCGGACCAGGGCTGGGGGGCGATGCTCGGCAGTATGGAGCCGGCGCAACTCAGATCCTATCTCGGCACCATGATGCGGATGGCTAAACCCGGGGCGGCGGCAGAGTTTCCGCCAGCGGTAGACTGGATCGAAGCCTATGCCAGTTTCCTCGAGTCCGGCGGCACTTACGAGATCACGTCAAGCCCACCGCAACCGGTCAACAAGGACCTGATCGAGGCTTATGATGATCGCGATCCTGAACCTGAAGAGATCGTCGAGATGCTCGGGTTAACGGTTACCCACACAAAATAGGCATTTGGCTGCTTGACCCGAGGCCCCACGCACCTCAAATCTCTGCCTAGGAAATTTGCGGAGCATTCATGGTACGCCTTGATGACGAAAATGAAGCCAAGCCGATGAGCGAACCGAACGCGTTTCTGGAAGAAGCGCTGTTCAATGCCCGGACGATCATGCTGACCGGCGGGGTCGACGACAAGCTCGCCCGCCGCGTTTGCGAACGTCTTCTGGCGCTCGCTTCGGACAGTGCTGATCCGATCCTGCTGGTCATCTCGTCGCCGGGCGGACACGTTGAGTCAGGCGACATGATCCATGACATGATCAAGTTTGTCGGCGCGCCTGTGAAAGTGCTCGGGTCAGGCTGGGTCGCGAGTGCTGGCGCGCTGATCTATGCCGCGGCGCAGAAGGAAAACCGCTACGCCCTGCCAAATACGCGCTTCTTGCTGCATGAACCGCGCGGCGGCGTTGGCGGCCAGGCCTCGGATGTCGAAATCCAGGTCCGCGAGATTGTGCGCATGCGCGAACGTCTGAACAAGATCTTTGCTGACGCCACGGGTCAGCCGCTGAAGAAAATCGTTGAAGATACAGATCGCGACCACTGGATGAGCGCTGAAGAGGCGGTCAATTACGGCCTGGTCCACAAGATCGTGACGCATCATAGCGAAATAAAATAGCGCACTTTTTTCTGTCAGGTTTGTAAGCCGTAAACGAATTGTGGGCAATTTCTCATACTCAAGTGTAGAGTATGGGGTAGTTGATGCCAGTTTGTCTGGGCGATTTTGTCGACACTGCAAGACCAATATCGGCTTCAGCGCCGCTGGCTCAGGTCGTGGAAATGTTCAAACGCGACGCGGATGCGGATTATTTCATCCTCGTCCGCGACAAGCGTCCGGCCGGGCTGATCAGCCGTATCATGGCGTTCGAGTTTGCCATCAATAGCGGCGAAGACAGCCTGGCGCGCCTGCCGATCGGGGACCTGGTCACGTCAAAGGCGATGATCCTCAAGGCCAGCCTAACTGTGCGCGACTTTGTCAAGAAAGCCGGGACCCAGATCAATCAGTTGATGAGCCGCGGCTGTATCATTGTTGAAGACAAGCGCTTCAAAGGCGTGCTCAGCCCAGCCAAGTTCCAGGCGGCCTTGATCGCCGCTTGCGCTGAAGCGGAATACCTGCCTGTCGAGGAGGCGCCCACTGAGCTTGCCAGCGAAACCGCACCGACCAGTCCGCTGCTTGGCACGCTGGCGCATGAAATTCGTACGCCCCTGACAGCAATCATGGGCCTGTCTGAAATGCTGTCCTCACGGATCAAGGATGAACACGACAAGGATATTGCTGAGACGATTGTTCGTTCCAGCCAGACCCTGGATCGTATTCTCACCGATACGCTCGATTATGCCAGTCTCGAAGCCGGTAAGCTGACCGTCAACAATGATCGCGCTGATCTGTCAGAACTGGCTGAAGACTTGCGCGGATTGTGGTCGACCGAAGCGGCTCGCCGCGGCCTGTCTTTCCGGGTCGGCTTTATCCCTGATGGCCCGCACCTGATCGAGACCGACATTGGTCGCGTGCGTCAGATTGCCAGCAATCTGATTTCCAATGCGCTGAAATTCACCCGCGATGGTGAGGTCAGCGTCTCGCTCGCGTCGCCGACCATTGGCGATCAGCTGATGTTCAGTCTGACGGTCACCGATACCGGACGGGGGCTATCGAAAGACCAGCGCCAGCGGTTCATGCGCGTGTTCGAAAAAGGGCCTGATGTTGACGGCGTCAAAGGCTGGGGCCTCGGGCTCAGCATATCTCGGGCCCTGGCCAGTGCCTTGGGCGGACAGTTGCGCCACACAGACAATCCACGCGGCGGCAGCGTCTTCTCGCTGACCGTGCCGGTGACCAATGCTGCCAAGGGCAGCGCCAACTGGATCGACCAGGCGAGGCCGAAGCGCGGCAAGTTCCAGCTCGGCGACGTGCTTCTGGTCGAAGATCACGAAGCCTCCGCCATGGTGGTCATCAACGCGCTGGAACAGGCTGGCTGGACTGTGCATCATGCTGGTACGATCCATGCCGCTGAAGCCTATACTTCCCTGTCGGCGTTTCAGGTCGTACTGACCGATCTGCACCTGCCTGACGGCAATGCCATGGACTTTATTGATGGTCTGCGCCGGCGCGGCGGTCTGAATGCGCAGGTTCCGATTGTAGCGTTGACGGCGGATATTTCCGATGTCCGTCGCCAGGCTTGCTTGTCCATGGGGGCTGATCGCGCCTTGAAGAAGCCGATTGCCGGACCGGAACTCGTCGCTACAATTGCTGATGTGCTGATGTCGCGCGCCGCAGGCCACGTCCCGGACATCGATCTGCGCGGCCGACTGGCAGGCTAGTCAGCCGCAGGTGAATGGCGCATCGGCACGTCGAAGCCGCAAATATCCAGCACTTCAGGTGGCTTGCGATAGAAGAAGCCTTCTTCGCGCACACGTTTTGCAGTCTTGGCGTCTTCAAAGGCCTGACTTGGCATGGCCTGGATCTGGTAGGTCGGGCGAATAGGCTCGGCCATATCGGCGGCGACGGTCATGGACAGGATTTCATCGCCGACCTCTGGCGCCTGAATGACGCCGCTTTCAACCGCCCGGTCGCCGCGTTTCAGCTTCTGGACATATTGCATGCCGTCAATCACTCGGCCAAACACGGTCAGATTGCGGTCCAGATAGCGTTGTGCATCCAGCACGATGTAGAACTCGGTGCTGCCACTGTCCGGATCGTTATCTCGCGCCATTGCCAGGGCGCCCGGGCAATGCAGCAGCCATTCGGTCTGCAGGCTGTCACTGCGCCCGACGGCAAAGCCATCAACATGGCCGACCATGGGCGCAAACAGGTCCGGATTGCCAAGTGGCACAAAGGCCGCCTGTGAAATCGGGCGGTCATTTTCATTGGCGAGGGTCGGATAAGGCGCAATCTCAGCATCATCCTGCAGTCCGCCTTGCGCGACAAAGGCGTCGATAACGCGATAGAACCGGGTGCCATTATAGACGTCGCTGCGCACCAGGTCGCGAAACTGCGCCGCATGATTAGGCGCAAAGTCGGGATTGAGTTCGATGACAATATCGCCATGCACGGTTTCGATCAGAATCAGGTTTTCCGCCGACACGTCCCGCCAATCCGGGGCTGTGGCAGAGGCGATCTCGTCTGCCGTGACGGAGGACTCAATCGCCTCCTGGGCTTGGCAAGCCGCCGCCAGGGACACGCCGAGCACGGCAAACAGAACAGATCGCATGTGAAACCTCCTAATCATTGTCGATGCCAGCCTAACCAGATGGCCAGTCTTTGACCAGCGATCTCAGCCGACCTACCTCAGGGTCATTCTTGCCGCGGGGAATGCAGGCGTTTACGAGGGGGCCATGACAAAAACGGGCTATGAACCACTCGTCTCCATCGACGCGATTACTGCCGGGCTGGCCTCGGTGGGATACATCTCGACGCGAGAGATCTCGACCGCCATCTACCTGGCGCACAATCTGCGCAAACCGATCCTGATTGAAGGCCCTGCGGGGGTTGGCAAGACCGATCTGGCTGCCTCCATGGCGCGCTTTCTCGATGTCAGCCTCAACCGTCTGCAATGCTATGAGGGCCTGGATGAAGGCAAGGCGCTGTATGAATGGAAATATGGCAAGCAGCTGCTTTATACCCAGCTGCTGAAAGAGAAGCTCGGTGAAGTGATGGACGGGGCTGGCACGCTGGATGCGGCGTTCGAAAAGCTGACATCATTTGAAGACCTGTTCTTCTCCGAAACTTTCCTCGAGCCGCGCCCCTTGCTGACGGCCATGAAGCAAGACAAAGGATCTGTCCTGCTGATTGATGAGATCGACAAGTCGGATGAGGAATTTGAAGCCTATCTCCTTGAAGTTCTGTCAGATTATCAGGTGACCGTGCCTGAGATCGGCACCTTGCGGGCGCAAGTGCCGCCACTGGTCATCCTGACATCGAACAATATTCGCGAACTTGGCGACGCGTTGAAACGGCGCTGCCTGCATCTGCATATCGATTTCCCGGAAGCCGAGCGCGAGCAAGCCATTGTCCGCGCCCGCGTGCCGGATGTTTCCGACGCGCTGCTGAGCCAACTTGTCGACTTCGTCCAGGGCCTGCGCGATCTCGATATTCGCAAACGCCCGTCTATTTCCGAGACCGTCGATTGGGCCCGCACCTTGCTGCTCATGCATGCGACCGAACTTGACGAGGACATGGTGCGTTCGACCCTGAATGTCCTGCTCAAGCATGAGAGCGACATTCAGGCGGTCGACAAGGATGTCCGTACGCTCGCCCGCGCGGTGTCTGCGGGATAAATGGCCGAGCAGGTCCTCACCGATTTTATCCGGGCGCTGCGCTCGGTCGATGTCCGTGTGTCGACTGGAGAGGCGATTGATGCGGCTGAAGCGGTGAAACTGATCGGCTATGCGGATCGACAGCGTCTGTCGGACACGCTGCGCTGTGTGCTGGCCAAGTCCCCGGCAGAGAAGCTTGCGCATGATCGCCTGTTCGATCTCTATTTCTCGCGCCAGGCCACGCCGCAGAACCAATCAGACGACCCGGCCGACGCAGACAACACCGCAGGCAGCGAAGACGGGCCTGGCGATATTCTCGACTTGATGGAAACAGGTGACGAGACGGCCATTGCCATGGCGATGGAGCGGGCCGGGCAGGCGGCCGGATTGCAAGACATCCGGTTCTCGACGCAGGTTTCCTATTACGCCCAGCAAATGATGAATGCGCTCGGTGTCGAGCGGCTCGAGAGCGAGATGATGCAGGGCTTTCGGGCGCGCACCGAAGAAGGCCAGGCTTATGCTGAAGAGCTGATCGAAGGGCGTAAACAGATGTTTTCCCGCGCCCGCGAACATGCCAAGCAGGCGTTCGAGACCTATGGCGCCGGGGCGACGCTCGCGTTTCGCGAAGACGTGCTCGCCGAGACATCTCTGACAGCGCTCGATGTCCGCGATCTCGGGCGCATGCAGGCCTTGGTTGAGAAGATTGCCAAACGCCTCGCTTCCAAACATTCACGCCGCCGCCGCAAGAAGAATCGCGGCCAGCTGGATGTCCGCAAGACCTTGCGGGCGAATGCCGGGTTTGATGGGGTGCCGTTCGATATTGCCTGGAAACAGACCAAGCGGGACCGCGCCAAGATTGTAGCTGTATGCGATGTCTCTGGCTCGGTCGCCCGGGTCGTTCGCTTCTTCCTGATGCTGCTTTACAGTCTGAATGAAGTGGTGCCGGATATTGAGTCCTTTGCGTTTTCAGGCCGACTCGAAGCGGTCGGCGACACTCTGGAGACCGAGGATTTTGCCCATGCCATGGACAAGATCATCAATGATATCGGCATGAGCTCGACCGATTACGGCCAATCGCTGTCAGATCTGCGCATGAACCATTGGGACGCGCTTGACCGGCGCACGACTCTGATCGTGCTCGGCGATGGCCGCTCCAATTATGGCGACCCGCGCCTCGACCTGTTCCGCGAAGCGGCGGCGCGGGTCAAGCGCGTGATCTGGCTGACCCCGGAAGGCGAGAGCCTGTGGGGCAGCGGCGACAGCGAGTTGCATCGCTATCGCCCGCATTGCCACACGATGAAACAAGTGACGACGATCAAGGATCTGGAGCGCATTCTCGACGAGGCCCTGTCGCGCTATGCCTGAGGCGTCAGCAGTGCAGCAATATGGTCTGCCATCAGCCGGCCGGTGACGGTTAGCGTCAGCGTCTCATGCGTCAGTATAGCCAGCTCGTTCGAGACGAGGTCGGCAAGCAGGCCGGGTTCAGGCGGGCGGCCAAACAGGCGCTCGAATCGGCCAAGGTCCAGCCCGCTGACGGGGCGCAGCGCCATGGCGAGAAACTCACGGGCTGTATCAGTCTGGGACAGCCAGGTCTCTGAAGGAGCCGGGTCTGCTTGATACTCCGCCGGTCGCCGCGGCGCTTCAGTGGCCAGTCTTTTCCCGCTGAGGGTTAACCGCCCATGCGCGCCAGGGCCGATGCCGATCCAGTCGCCGCTGGCCCAATAGATATGATTGTGGCGGGCTTCATAGGCCGGCGCGCGGGCATGATTCGAGACCTCATAAGCCGGCAGGCCGGCGGCGTCGCAGATCGCCTGAGTCAGCTCATACAGGTCGGCCTGGTCATCATCCGGCAGCGGCTTGAGTTCCCCCCGGGACGCGCGTTTGCCGAACGCTGTGCGCGCTTCAATGGTCAGCTCATAGAGGGAGAGATGCGGCGCGCCGAGGGCCAGCACCTGGGTCAGCTCTTTCTCCCATTCCTCCGGCGTTTGCCCGGGACGGGCATAGATCAAGTCGACCGAGTGATTGTCGAACAAGGCCTGGACCACGCTCAGCCCGCGCCGCGCCGCATCGCTGTCATGGTCGCGTCCGAGGAAGTTGAGGGCTTCGTCCTGTAGCGACTGGAGGCCCAGCGACAGCCGATTAATGCCCGCCGCGACCCAGGTTTCAGGCGTCCCGCGCAGAACATCATTTGGATTTGCCTCCAGACTGATTTCCGCCCCTGACTTGATGCCAAACGTATCGTTCACCTGGGCCAGGATCTGCGCCATTTCTGTGCCCGAGAGCAAGGATGGCGTGCCGCCGCCAAAGAATACCGAATCGAGGGCCGGATGGTCTGGCAGGCGGGCTTTGTGCGCCGCCAGATCCTGTTTCATGGCCGCGATCAGAGGTTGGGTGTCGCGCGCCTTGGCAGCATAGACATTGAAGTCGCAATACGGGCAGATGCGGGCGCAAAACGGCCAGTGAATGTACAGGCCGAAGCCAAAACCCGGCCCGAATTCCGGCATCAGAGCAGCGCTTTCTTGAGCTTGTCAAAGGCGACCGCGCGGTGGCTCATGGCATGTTTCTGCGCCGGTTCGAGCTCGGCAAAGGTAACCTCAAAGCCGTCGGGCACAAATACCGGGTCATAGCCGAAGCCCATTTCGCCGCGCGGTGGCCAGGTCAGCGTCCCGGCGATTTCGCCGCGATAGGTTTGCTCATGTCCGTCGGGCCAGGCCACGGCCAGGCAGGAAACGAATTTTGCCGAGCGATCCGTCGCCGCGATCGCCGTCAATTCGCGCTCGACCTTTTCCATGGCGACATAAAAATCGCGTGGCTCACCGGCCCAGAGCGCGGTATGCACGCCCGGCATGCCGCCAAGGGCGCTGACTTCCAGCCCGCTATCATCTGACAGCGCCGGCGCGCCGGTCGCCTCGGCCGCAGCGCGGGCCTTGATCAAGGCATTGCCTTCAAACGTCAGCTCGGTCTCTTCCGGCTCGTCAAGATTCAATTCAGCAGCAGACACGACCTCAAATCCCAAAGGCTCAAAAAGATCTTTAAGTTCAGCGACTTTGCCTTTGTTGTGCGTCGCTGCGATCAATCTGCCGGGTTGAAGTATGCGAGTCATGCGCTGTGGCTCCGTTCTTGCTTTCTCAACGAATTACCTTATCGTTTAACGGTAAGTTTGTGACTTTGTGTTATGTGACAAATGTAGCGATTAACAAAAGGATGGCCCGCACGCATGTCTGAACCCCGCAAGAATTCAATGGCGGCGTTTCTGTCAACCGTGGTGACCGTGATTTTCTGGCTTGCCATCGTTTTAGGCGGGTTCCTGTTTCTCATTCTGTCAATTGGTCTGATCGGTAGCCTGAATGGCGGCGAGATTGCGCTACCTTTGGTCGAGGCCCGCGCTGATGGTGTGCCCGCCGGACGACTGGTCGCGGAGCTTGTCGGCCTGCTCGTGTTTGCCCCGGGCATTGCCTATATCTGTGCGCAGCTGCGCCGGATCCTGTCGACTCTGGCTGAAGGCGACCCCTTCCTGCCAGAGAACGCGCCGCGTCTGACCCGGATTGCCATTGCCATTGCCGCCATCGAGATCATCCGCATGTGCTCGGTCCTGGTGCTGGCGGCGACAGTTGATCTCGGCGAAGGCTATGTCGCAAATATCAATATCAATCTTGCAGTCTGGGGCGCGGTCATCGTGCTGCTGATCCTGGCGCAAGTCTTCAAGGAAGGCACCCGCCTCCGCGAAGAAGAGAAAATGACGATTTAGGAGGGCCATGGAATGTCTATTCGTGTGACCCTGGACCGGGTGCTGCTGGAAAAGAGAATGTCGCTGACCGAGCTGTCAGAACGCGTCGGTGTCACGCTCGCCAATCTCTCGATCCTGAAAACCGGCAAGGCCAAGGCGGTTCGATTCTCAACCCTGGAAGCCCTGTGCCGCGAGCTTGATTGCCAACCCGGCGATATTCTCGTGTTCGAGGATGGCGGCAGCCAGGCCAAGAGCGAAGCGGCCTAGGGCCGGTCTCGGGGATGTCGATACCAGCGCTCGTCCCGCTTCCCAAACACCCCAGTGGCA
This sequence comes from Henriciella sp., assembly GCA_965212615.1. GTDB lineage: Bacteria > Pseudomonadota > Alphaproteobacteria > Caulobacterales > Hyphomonadaceae > Henriciella. Next base: position 1,825,934 of record OZ243114.1, on the reverse strand, counting down.
CGCCCTGGCCGACCGAGGCCTGGCCGGAAGCACCTGCGACAAGCGGCTTTGACCGGGCCCGATGCGAACAGGCGATCGCGTTTGCCTTCAGCGATGCCGCCGAGGACAAAATGGGTGAAACGCACGCCTTTCTCGCCGTGCAGAACGGGAAAATCGTGCTCGAGCGCTATGCCGAGGGCCGCGACAAAACCACGACGTTTCCGTCCTGGTCGAAAGCCAAGAGCATCACCCAGGCCTTGATCGGTATTCTTGTGCGCGAAGGCTTGATCGATATCCATTCGCCGGTGCATGCGCCTGAATGGCAACCAGCCGATGACCCGCGCCGTGCAATCACGCTCGACCATTTGCTGCGCATGTCCAGCGGTTTGAAATTCACTGAGGATTATGTCGATTCAGGCGTCTCTGATGTGATCGAGATGCTATTTGGCGCTGGTTCGGAAGATGTTGCCGCGCATGCGGCGAACTTCCCGCTGGCGCATGAGATTGACACGGTCTGGAATTATTCCAGCGGCACCAGCAATATCGTTGCCCGCCTGGCCGGAGACGTTCTCGGCAAGTCCGGCGCGGCGTTCGAGGCCTGGATGTTCGAGCAATTATTCACCCCGCTCGGCATGCGCTCACCGCAGCCAAAATTTGATGCAGCGGGCACCTTTATCGGGTCCTCCTTCTGTTATGCCACGGCCCGGGATTTTGCCCGTTTCGGTTTGCTCTATATGCGCGATGGAGTTTGGGACGGGCAGCGCATCCTGCCTGAAGGCTGGGTCGATTATGCGCGGGCCCCGACCCCGACACCGCCGGATGAGCCAATGGGCTATGGTGCGCACTGGTGGCTCGGCATGGCAGGGCCAGACAGTTTTTCCGCCAATGGCTATGAAGGGCAATTCACTGTCTGCGTGCCTTCCCTTGACCTGATCATGGTCCGGCATGGCAAGTCAGAGGCGGGCGAGAAAGGCGATGCGGTGCGCGCCTGGCTGGCAGATATGGCGGATTGTTTCAGGGCCTAATCGGTGCGCGTGTTCCTGGCCGATAAGCAGCCCTCATCCTTCGACTTCGCTCAGGATGAGTCTCTTCGTCTGCATTTGCTCGATTGAGTTGGACAGGCATTATTCCAGCACCTCATTCAGCAATCCCAATGCTTCTTGTGCAAACAGCCACATATTCTCCTGACGATCGCTAAGACCGGTTTCCAGCGTCCGCGAGACCTCAAACAGTTCGCCATCGCGCACCGTCGCGGCCGCTACGCACGTATGACCCGCCGCATCGCCATAAGGATTGCCGCCAGGGCCGGAGGCGCCAGTTTCGCACAGGCCCCAGCTGGTGCGCAGCTTGTTGCGGATGGTGCCGGCCAAGACCCGCGCATAAGGCTCAGAGGAAGACCGCATGCCGTTTATATCGTCGCGGCTCAGACCCATCAGGCCGCGAAACGCGTTCGGTGCATAAATCACTCCGCCGCCGCGATAATAGCGAGAGGCCCCTGGCACCGCGAGCAAGGCGGCCGAGATCAATCCGCCAGACGAGGATTCAGACACGCCGACGGTTTCGCCGCGCGCGATCAACTTGTCGCCGACCTGTTTGGCCAGGGGCAGGAGGCGGTCCATGCCTTAGCCCAGCGCCTGGCGCTGCGCTTCAAACAGCTCGTTGCAGCCTTTTTCGGCCAGCGCCATCATGGTCTCGACTTCGGGGCGGGTCATCGGGCGCTCTTCGCCGGTGCCTTGCAGCTCGATAAAGCCGCCATCCGAGCTCATCACCACATTCATGTCGGCTTCGCCGGCGCTGTCTTCGGGATAATCAAGATCAAGCACCGGGACATCCTTATAGACGCCGACGGAAATCGCCGCCGCCTGTTTGAGGATCGGGTCAGCGCTGATCACGCCTTCATCCTTGAGGTAGCGGCAGGCCATGGCCAGCGCGACAAAGCCGCCCGTGATCGAAGCTGTGCGGGTGCCGCCATCGGCCTGGATGACGTCGCAATCAATGGTGATCTGGTTCTCGCCCAGCGCTGTCAGGTCAACGACAGAGCGCAGCGAACGGCCGATCAGGCGCTGGATTTCCTGGGTCCGGCCCGACTGTTTGCCAGCTGCGGCTTCGCGGCGTCCGCGGGTATGGGTGGCGCGCGGCAGCATGCCATATTCCCCGGTCACCCAGCCTGAGCCAGAGCCCCGCATCCAGCCTGGCACCTTGTCGGTCCAGCTGGCTGTGCAGAGGACGTGCGTATGCCCGAACTTGGCGAGGCAGGAGCCTTCAGCATAGCGGGTGACGCCGGTCTCCAGGCTGATCTCTCGCAATTGATCCGGGGCGCGGCCTGAGGGGCGAGCGAAATCGGTCATCGGTCTGTCTTTCATCAGTTCAACTGTTGGCGGCAAATTGCGGGTTTTGGCTTCTCTGTCTAGGCTTCAATCTGCAGCGAAAAGGATGGGGCCTTGGACATCGCCGAGATGAAAGCGCGCGCAGAGCGGTCCAGGCGACCGCCGCGCAGCCTGGCCTATGAAATCGCGCGCGTGTTCTTTTATGGCCTGTATCGATTGCTCGGCTGGCAGGTGCTCGGCCAAGCACCAAAGGACAAGAAGCTGGTCATCATTGCCGCCCCACACGAGACCAATTGGGACCTCACGCAAATGTTGGGCATCGCCTTCTATTACCGCATCCCGGTGCGCTGGATGGGCAAGAAGAGCCTTGGGGAAGGGCCGTTTGGCTGGTTGATGCGCTGGTGGGGTCTGTTGCCTGTGGATCGCAGCAGCTCGACCCGGCTCGTCGATCAGGTGGTTGCGGCCTATGAGGCTGCTGACGAAATGGCATTGGTGATCGCCCCGGAAGGCACCCGCGCAGATGTCGCTGCCTGGAAGACCGGTTTTTACAATATCGCCCTGGAAGCCGAAGTGCCGGTGGCGCTCGGCTTTATCGATTATGCCAACAAGTTTGGCGGCGTTGATGGCGTCCTCATGCCATGTGGGGATTATGCGGCGGACATGGAGGCTGTGGCAGATTTCTATCGCGCCCGCGTCTCGCGCTTCAATCATCCGCTGACCGGCGAACCCATTGAGCGCGAGAGCGATTGAAACTCGCCCGCTGGCGCATTATTCAAGACTCATGAGTTCGGACACTTCGATCATGCAGGCGCTTAATCAGCGCTCGCGGGATATTTTCAAACAGATCGTTGAATCGTATCTGGAGACCGGCGAGCCGGTCGGCTCTCGCACCTTGTCCAAGGGCGGGATTGAACTGTCGGCGGCCTCAATCCGCAATGTCATGGCCGATCTCACCGAGCTCGGCTTGCTCAACGCACCGCACGCCTCGGCCGGACGCATGCCAACCCATGCCGGCCTGCGCCTGTTTGTCGACGGCTTCCTCGAGGTTGGCGATCCGGGGCAGGATGACCGGGCCGCGATTGAAGGTCGATTAAAAGGGGCCGGGCGGGATTTTGGCGGTGTGCTCAAGGAAGCCTCCGCCATTCTCTCCGGTCTCGCTGGCGGGGCCGGGCTGGTTTCCTCGCCGACACAGGAGGTAGCGGTTCGGCATGTCGAGTTTGTGCCGCTCTCGACCGGCGAAGCGTTATGCGTGCTGGTGAATGAACGCGGCGAGGTCGAGAACCGGCTGGTCAAGATCCCGACCGGCTTGCCGCAAACCGTATTGATCGAGGCCGGAAACTATCTTGCCGCCCGATTGAAAGGCCGCACGCTGCGCGAGGCCTCGGCTGAAGTGCGCGCCGAAATCGCCACCCGCAAGGCGCAGCTGGATGTTGCGGCGGCCGACCTGGTCGAACGCGGGCTGGCTTTGTGGAGCGGCGCTGCGCCTGGTGAAGAGCGACGCCTGATCATTCAGGGCCGGGCAAACTTGCTGGAAGACGCCGCCGCCGCCGAGGATATGGAGCGGGTACGCCAGTTGTTCGATGCCCTGGAGCGGCAACAGGGCCTGCTGGAAGTCCTCGATTCGACGCGCGACGCGGATGGTGTGCGGCTTTTCATCGGTTCGGAAAACAGTCTTTTTCCGTTATCGGGTTCAAGCGTGATTGTGGCTCCCTATATGAACGCCGAACGTCAGGTGATTGGCGCCCTTGGCGTGATTGGGCCGACACGGCTGAATTACGCCCGGGTGATTCCAATGGTTGACTATACTGCACGGATGGTTGGAGAGGTGCTGGAAAAGCGCCACCAGAAATGAGTGACAAGAGATGAGTGACGAGACAGTCAAAGACGACGCCCCGGAAAACCCAGAGCTGGGGCCAGATGCCAGCAAGGCTGACCTGAAGGCCGCGGCGGATGAAATCCTGAAAGCGGCCCGAGAGGCAGAGCCCGCCGCAGAGGCCGAGGCCGAAACGCCCGAGGCGGCTGAGCCGCTGACGCCGGACCAGCAAATCCTGGCCCTGGAAGTCGAGAAGCAGGAGCTGCGCGATCAGATGCTGCGGGCCCTGGCCGAGATGGAAAACCTGCGCAAACGCTCCGAGCGGGAAAAATCCGAGGCGCGGATCTATGCGATCGAGAAATTCGCCCGCGATCTGCTCAGCGTTTCCGACAATATGGCGCGGGCCCTGGACTCGCTGCCGGATGATGAACGCGACGCCCTGACCGAGGGCGGCAAGGGCCTGCTTGGCGGGATCGAGATGACGCAAAAGGAATTGCACACAGTGCTGACCCGCCATGGCGTCACCGCCATCGAAGCGGAACCCGGCGCGGCCTTTGACCCGAACCTGCATCAGGCGGTTGCAAACATTCCGTCAGAGCACCCGAATGGCACGATTGCCAGCCTGTTCCAGGCCGGCTGGAAAATTGGTGACCGGACGCTGCGCGCGGCCATGGTGGCCGTCAGCGCCGGGGCTGCGAACTAAGGTCAAACTGTCGCGCGGCAGGCCGTCCCATCGGGAAATACACTTAGGTGCTCCAGCTTCAAAAGGACGAGCTGGAGGACGCGATGGGACAAGCGCTCAATCACCCGACACAAGGCGCGGCCGTTTTAGTGCCAAAGAGACGGTTTGAATTACGCAAACTCTTGGCGTGGTGCCTAATTGGCCCGGCCAATCCAGTGCCATGGATCATAATGATCGGGCTCGATGCGCACGTTTCTCCCTTTGGCGCGGTCGCAAGTCTTACGATTTGGCCTTGCTGCCTGGGTGCGGCCATCGCGTTGTCGAGATTGAAGCGGCGCCAACTGTCGGAAACGAAGCTTCTCAATTTCACTTTCGCGTGGGCATTTCGGACCATCCCGATTTACATGTTGACCATTGGTGTGTGGTTGCTCATCGCGATGCCGCTGCTGAGCGGCGGCATCGCGGCGACCGATTTGCGCGAACAATTGATCATTCTAGTCGTCGCTGCGATTATGTATCTGCCGTTCGGGTTTTTATTCGGGTCGATTCCTGCGGTGATAGCGGGCGCTTGCGCCTATCTGGTTGTCCGGTTCACCTTGTTCGAGCCGCTCACTCCCCGAGCCGCCACGCTGTCACAGATCCCGGCTGCCAATTCGGCACAATGATCAGATTGCCGATCCGGGTCAGGTCATTCTGATAGACAGGCACGTTCTCGGTATTGTGCAGCTCTGTGACCTCGCCCTGAACTGAAACGTGCCAGATCTGGCCAGGCCAGCTGGAGACCAGATAGCTGCCATCATCCAGCACGGCGATGCCATCGGCATCGTCCATGCCGGCTGCGATCTCGGTCAGGTCGCGGGCGCCGCGAGTTTCAAACAGGCTGCCGGACGCCATGGTCGCGATCAACAATCGGTCGCCATCTGGCCACAGCCCGTTGACGCCGCCAAGGCGTTCATCGGCGAACCATTCCTTGTAGCCGTTCACATCAATCTGGAAGATGCGCGCCGAGCCAGAATCGCTGAGATAGACACCGCCTTGCCAGACCGCGATATCATTCAGAAAGCCAGCCCCCTCGACCGGATAGGTGTTGTCAATTTCGCCGCTTTCGAGATCAATGACGTGATACGCATCATAATCAGAGACGAACAGCTTGCCGTCCCGGATGCCGAGGCCTTTTGGCGCATTCAGGCCGTCGACCCACTTTTCCTCAAGCACCTCGCCCGCCAGCGACAGGCGGCTGATCCAGCCTTCGCCATCCTTGGCATCGCCTTCGCCGGCCACGTTTGAAATGTAGAGCACGCCATCGGCACTGGCGACGCCTTCAGGCGATGACATGCCGGATGTGACCCAGACCTGGGTCAGCTCGGGCAGGGCGGGGGCTTCAGGACCTGCCGCACCCGGCGCGGCAGCAGGCTGTGCGGCGGCCGGCGTGGTCTCTGCCGTCTCGGGCTGTGCACATGCGGCGAAGAGCAGGAAGGGAATCAGGGCAGTACGATACATATTGCGGTCTCCAGCGTAATTGTGACAGTTGTAACGCGTATTTTTGGCGCCTGGCCACTTAAATCTTGGTGAGCCTCAATGCCACGTCCCCCCTTGAAGATGTCCTGACGTTTCCCACATGCGTGAGGAACCATGAGGTGACCGGACTGAAACACCGTCTTCACCTTGGTGAATCTTTGTGTATAGAGCCGCAGATTGCTGGTGCTGCATAGCAGGCCGATGATTGGCAAAAGGCGGCGGCTAAGGAGAGAAAAAACATGGGTAAGATTATTGGAATCGACCTCGGCACGACCAATAGCTGCGTCGCTGTCATGGATGGCGGAGACGCCAAAGTCATCGAAAATTCAGAAGGTGCCCGGACCACGCCGTCCGTTGTCGCCTTTACCGAAGGCGGCGAACGCCTGATCGGGATGCCGGCGCGCCGTCAGGCGGTGACCAATCCCGACTTCACGTTTTATGCGATCAAGCGCCTGATCGGCCGGACCTATGACGATCCGACCGCACAAAAGGACAAGGAGCTGAGCCCGTTCGAGATCGTCAAAGGCCCGAACGGAGATGCCTGGGTCAAAGGCCGCGACAAGGATTACGCGCCGCAGGAGGTCTCCGCCTTCATCCTGACCAAGATGAAAGAGACCGCTGAAGCCTATCTGGGCAGCGAAGTCACTCAGGCCGTGATCACGGTTCCAGCTTACTTTAATGACGCCCAGCGTCAGGCCACCAAGGATGCTGGCAAGATTGCCGGCCTTGAAGTCCTGCGCATCATTAACGAGCCAACCGCTGCGGCGCTGGCTTATGGCCTTGAAAAAGGCGGCAACAAGATCATCGCTGTCTATGACCTTGGCGGTGGTACGTTTGATGTCTCACTGCTCGAGATTGGTGATGGCGTGTTTGAAGTGCTCTCGACCAATGGCGATACCTTCCTCGGCGGTGAAGACTTTGACTTGCGCATTGTCGATTTCCTGGCCGATGAGTTCAAGAAAGAGCAAGGCATTGACCTGAAGGCCGACAAGCTGGCACTGCAGCGCCTCAAAGAGGAAGCTGAAAAAGCCAAGAAAGAGCTGTCGTCTGCCTCGTCCTATGAAGTCAACCTGCCTTTCATTACGGCCGACGCGACCGGGCCGAAACACCTCAATATCAAGCTCACCCGGGCCAAGCTGGAAAGCCTGGTCGGTGACCTGATCAAGCGCACCATCGATCCGTGCAAGAAAGCCCTGGCCGATGCTGGCAAGAACCCGTCCGACATTGATGATGTCGTTCTGGTCGGCGGCATGACCCGGATGCCCGCTGTACAGGAAGCGGTGAAAGGCTTCTTCGGCAAGGAACCGCACAAAGGTGTGAACCCGGACGAGGTTGTGGCGCTCGGCGCAGCGATCCAGGGCGGGGTGCTGCAAGGCGATGTCAAGGACGTGGTCCTGCTCGACGTCACGCCGCTATCACTCGGCATCGAGACCCTGGGCGGCGTGTTCACCCGCCTGATCGACCGCAATACGACGATCCCGACCAAGAAGAGCCAGACCTTCTCGACGGCCGAAGACAATCAGCCAGCTGTGACCATCCGTGTGTTCCAGGGCGAACGCGAAATGGCCGCTGACAACAAGATCCTTGGTCAGTTCAATCTCGAAGACATCCCGCCGGCCCCGCGCGGCGTGCCACAAATCGAGGTCACGTTCGATATTGACGCCAATGGCATCGTCTCGGTTGGTGCCAAGGACAAGGCGACCGGCAAAGAACAGCAGATCACCATCCAGGCCGATGGCGGGCTGAATGATTCTGACATCGAAGCGATGATGAAGGATGCTGAAGCCAACGCTGAAGAAGACAAGAAACGCCGCGAACTGGTCGAAGCCAAGAATAATGCCGAAAGCCTCGCGCATCAGACCGAGAAGCAGCTCGAAGAGCATGGCGACAAGGTCAGCGATGAGGTGAAGAAGGAAATCGAAGACGCTGCGGCGGCTTTGAAAACCGCGGCCGAAGGCGATGATGCGGCTGATATCCAGGCCAAGCATCAGGAGCTGATGAATGCCGCGATGAAGCTTGGCGAAGCCATCTATGCGAGCCAGCAGACCGATGCGGCTGAAACTGATGCGGCCGCGGATGCGGCGGCTGATGGCGAAGACGTGGTCGATGCCGACTTCGAGGAAGTCGACGACGACAATCGCCAGAGCGCTTAAGGCGCAGCTGACCTGAATTGAGAAAAGCCCTGCCGTCTGGCGGGGCTTTTTTTGCGCTCAGGGTGCGTGCTGTCTTGTCAAAACCCCTAACGCGTTCCTCACCCCGCTCTCCTGACGCAAGTCAGGATCCATGGCGGTTGAGAAACCCGGCCCACCAGCCGCCATGGGGGCGCCTTGCGTTGGCAAGGCAGGGGGCTCGGTCTCAAGCCCTGCCCCGAAAGTCCCGCCCGCTCCGCACCCGGGCCCTTAAACCGCGCCGTCCTGGGCCCGGGCTGAGACTTTTTCGTACATCTCGTCGCCCCAGGCGGCGACTTTGCCATTGAACAGGAACTCTGGCGGCACCACTTCCGGGCCTTGCCCAGGCGGCAGCGGCGGGGTGAAATATCCGAGCGCATAAGAGCCCATGGCATAGCCGAGCATGGCTTGCAGCTCCGGATCGAAATCCTTGGCGATTTCGGGCGGGCAGGACAGGTACTGGTTTTCCTCCTGACGCAGCCAGCCGAGCGCATAAGTGATGTTGAGGCCGATGCGATCCGCGTCAGAGACATTGGCCCCGCCGCTATGTACGACCGAGCCGGAATAGACCAGCACAGAGCCGGCCTCCATCTCGGCAAACTCGACCTCATCGCGGCTTGGATGGCGCTCCGGATCCCAGCGGTTCGACCCAGGGATGACATTGGTGGCGCCGTTTTCCTGGGTGAAATCGGTGATCGCCCAGATGGTGTTGAATTGCGGCTCCAGGCTCGGCAACAAATAGCCGCCCCAGGCCAGGCGATCGCGGTGCAGCGGCTGCACCGCCTGGCCCGGCTTGATCCGAATGAACTGGGTCAGGTGCAGCTGGATGGTCTCGCAATAAGGCGCCAGGAAAGCCTTGGCGCCGCCAGTAATGGTCGGCTGCATGACTGCCTCGCGGCAGGCCTGAGAGCGCGCCACGAGGGCCCCGGTGCGGGTTGTCTTGCGGCCGGTGAAATCATCGCGCCCGGTCTCTGTCGCCTCGATGAAGGGCAGGCACTCAGCTTTCATCTGGCGCAGGCCGTCAGCGCTGAGCACGCCTTCGAGGATGCAAGCCCCATCGGTTTTCAAGGCCTCGACCAGGCGTTCGGGATCGGCGTCGGCGGGGAGATATTTCAAAGGCATCAGGGCCTCCTTCAGGCGGTGGCAGGGCGGGGTGAAAAGGATGCGATGATCGGCGAAATCAACTGGTCGAGCAGCGCCACTTGCCGTTGCTCGGGCCACAGGTCCGGTTCCAGCGTGGCGCGGGTGCCGATGCCGTCAACGGCGGCGATGATGGCCGCGGCCGCCAGGTGCGGGTCCGGATGGATGCCGTGCATGTCCTCGGCCACAGCGGTTTCGATCTCGGCATAGAATTGTCGGTGGATCTGGGCCAGCGCTTCTGAATGCGGGGCCCGGCCCCAATAAGCGAGCCAGACTTTCCACTCTTTGCGTTTTTCATCCGTGATTGGCAGAACGGCTGAGACTTCGGCAATATTGGGTGGATTGTCAGGCTGTCCAATCTGGATGAACAGGCGCGTGCAGACCTCTTCCAGGGCGGCGGCCAGCACCGCGTCCTTGTCAGAGAAATAATGTGCAATCGAACCGGTCGTGACCCCGGCAATGCGGGCAATATCGGTGAGTTTCACACCGCTCAAGCCATTCGCGGCGATCGCGTCCACGGCAGCAGCGGCAATGGCGCGGCGACGTTCTTCATGATCAACAATTTTTGGCATAACCATGATAATAAATAAAACTTGGAGCTTGTCAATCTCTGCTGTCGCGGAGATGCGCCTGAGCCGCCTGAGCCGCCTGAGCCGCCTGAGCCGCCTGAGCCGCCGCTGCGCACGCTGAAGCCCGCTGCGGCCCGCCGGTCAGGCTTGGCGCATGGTCATGTCACGCGAGGGTTAGGATTCCGGCTGTAGATCAGTTGGTATATTCCAAGTGGAACACGTTGTTTTCGATTAAGAGAACCCGCAGATGTGGTCTCACTTCGTTTTGAAACCGCGTGCCAGATGGTCCGTTTGGCCCCCCTGTGAAGAATCTAAATGGGACATCGACAACACTCACTCGCTCGGGGTCACCACAGTGATTGGACACGCTGTGGCATCCTTGCGCGTTGATTTCGTCCAGCATCGCTCCTTCTATTCGGGCGCGTTCTCCGCCACGAATTTGATCAGGCGTGAACCCCTGTGCGGCGGTTTGAAAGGCGCGGATCACCGCGTCTCCAGGCGGAAAATAAATGGCCAATTGCCGCTGGATGTTGGCGTCGATATTGTTTCCAATTACCAGATTGTCAAACATCGCGCGCGCTTGAGCTTCAGGCCCACGTACAGAGCTTGTGATTGTTGCGCTCGAGGTGCCGGCTTGTCGCAAACCATCCTTGATCAGGTCTTTCATGCCTGCAGAGACGGAGTCAGGATCGACGTTCCAGGCATATCTGATGCTGACATCGTCTATGACGGCCTCATTCTGTCCGGCCACGGCAATGATGTGGGTTGTGGCGACCGGGACATCGTTCAAGACTTCTCCCAGGATATGATCCGGGCCATAGGTGCCTGGATCAGACCCGTCCGTCGCCGCGGATTGATGGAAGGACAATCCGAGAATGTCGGTCCGGTCGGGGCCATCAGCAAAGAAGGCGTGAATGCCAATTTCGGATTCTAGCGGCGCGGTGCCGTGAATGTCATAGCTCAAATCCAAGCCGCCATCTGTTTCATTCCAGGCGAGGGCCGGCGACACCGCAACGCTGAACTCCTCGATAAAATCGATTTCGACCACAGAATCGAACATATCGTCCACGACATTCGAAACCGACGCGCGGGCATAGACTTCTGTTTCCGAAAGGTCGCCAACCAAACTGACATAGGTCCAATCGGTCGCGCCCGTGACTTCGTCGAACGCCTCGTACGATATATCATTCATGGAGCTTTGTTCGGTAATGTCGAGACCAGCGCGCGGCACCTTGATCGACACACTATAGGTGTCATTGTACTCGCTGCCATAATACTCGGCAGGAATTTCAGAGGTGATGAAACGGTATCGAATGGTGAGTCCAGTGGTGCCAATCTGAGTCCGGAAATTTCGCGCCACCGATTGCTCCCCCTCGCCAGAGGTTTGCAGCCGGAGATCACGATTGAGGATAGCCTCGTTCGGGGTCAGTTGCAGCGTTTTCAAATCGCGTTCAGCCCTGGCCAATTCCTGCTGGCGATGCAGGGCGGCGCGGTAGGTTTTTGATTGCGGCGAGATCTGCAGCGACCCTTCGTCCTGGTTCTCGAATATGTCTTCATCCTCATCCGGGCCGCGGGTTTCATCATGCGGGACCAGGCTGATCGTGTCGGGATCGCTGGCAATCCATCCCTCCAGGCCAAGCGAAAAGTCGTTATTGTCAATTTCCGAGATCGGCCCATCCGGACGAATGATGATATCGACCGAGCCGTCTTCGCCATGAGCGGCGCCAAATCCGCGCAGACCGGATTCAGTGACGACATGCACCATCATCGTGCGGGAAGGGATGTTGGTGAACGTGGCTTGTCCGAACTCGGCCGGCTGCGTCGCCGTGATCTCGCGATTGTCGACCGACCGAACGGTGATGTCTGCGGGTTCGGTTGTGTAAAACGCGCCATCTTCATCGCGCAGATTGATCACCAGCTCATTCGGGCCAGACCAGATGGTTTCCGTCAGCATCAATCGGAGACCATTGGAATCCAGGAATTGGAACTCGACGGTGTTTGGCCCGTCTTCGAGCGCGATGGGCCCCGTGATTTTATGCGTTGATGTGGAGATGCGATAGGGGTCCACGGCCTCTTCATTGACGGTCAAAACATCAGGGTCGGTTTCAGGATAATAGTACGCATTGAACGCCGTATCGCCATCAATATGAATGCTGTATTCGAGTGATAGTGGGTTAAATCCGTTCGGATCAAATCCGCTCGTCCAGACCTCATAATTCCAAGTTTTGTGAATGTCGTAAGGGGCCAAAGAGACAGTCGTGATGATCGAGATTTCCTGGGAAACCTCGCCGGCGGTGATCGTGTGCCGCGACTGGAGCTTGTTTTGATCAGGCGCGATGCCTGAGATTTCGCCGGTCTCGGGGTCTAGTCTGAGCTCGCCTGGTAAAGCGGGGGTGACGGAGAAATTGCTGAACTCGGATGAATGCTCGGGTTTGACAGGCGTCATTTCCTCGCCGAACAGCAAAGAAATGTCGTCCGGGTATCCCAGTGTGGTTGGAGTATCCGGCGTGTTGAGATCAAGCGGTTCGACCCGAGCGTGCGGTGAGCATGCGTGCATTTGCTTGGGCGCGGGGGCTTGAGTCGCCGCGAGCGGTGCTGCGGCGAATAGCAGTATTGAAATAATATCCCTGATAAGGCCCACCTAAAGCTCGCGAAAACAAATAAACATCAATGATGATCGCGCTATATTAAATAAAGAGTCAAGTTAATGGTCATTTGTATTTCTGGCGCGAGAACCATCCCGGTGCGGCGTTTTCATAGGTGCACCGGATTACACATAAACTGAACGCGTTCACATAATCATCGGCCTGTGCTATCACCCTGCTGAAGACAGGAGACTCACATGCCAGGCCCCATCACTGACAAGCCGCCCATTGTTGACCGCGCTTTTGTCGACAAGTTCATGGTCGCCGTCGACCGGCCGCTCGATTATGGCGTCTACTTCCTGTTTCATGACTGGTGGGAAGGGGCCACGATGGCGGCGATCGACGCTTATATGGAAGAGCTGCACGCGATTCCTGGCGCTAAGGCATTCCTCAAAGAGGGCTATATTGCTGAGCCGTTGACGATTGAAGGCCTGCGCGATTATGGCCCTGGCACGCTTGGCGCCGCGTATCGCGACTTTGTCGAGGAGAACAACCTGATCGAGCATTTCGGCCGCGATTATCGCGCCTTCCAGGACCAGCTCAAAGCCTCTGGCAAGCTCGACCGGATGCCCGCCGATATGGCTTATATGATGGTCCGCGGCACACAGCTGCATGACTTCATGCATGTCCTGACCGGCTATGGCGCGACGATACCGGGCGAGCTGGCCCTGGCCGCTTATTACCTGTCGCAGATCCGCTTTCCATATCACGCCATTCGCCTGGCCGTGACCATGGCGCACACCGCCCTGGTGGCCCCGAAAGGCGTGGTGCCGAGCATGGATGCCTTTGTCGACGGGTGGTCTTATGGCCGCCACTCGAACAATATCAATTTCGAGAAATGGGAACAGCGCCTGGGCGAGCCGCTCGCCGCCTTGCAAGCAGAAATGAACTTGCGCCAGATTGCGAAAGCCGCCTAAACCGCCTGTATGGCGAGACCCAAGGCGACCCCTGAACAGCGCGCACAAGTCCGGCGTTCGATCCAGCGCGCGGCAACCGAGCTGTATCGCGAGCAGGGCCTGTCCTCGATTTCCGCCCGCGCCGTGGCCAAACGGGCAGGCGTCTCGGTCGGCACCATCTATTCCTATTTCGGTGACCTGGCCGGGCTTGGCCAATCGCTCTGGGAAGGCCGCGTCGCGCGCCAGGAAGCAGTGTTCCGCGACGTGGCCCGCCAGCACGAGCGCCCACTGGCGCGGATCGAGGCGCTGGTGCGCGCTTATCTCAGCTTCGGCATCGAGCAACACGAGCTGTATCGCAGCGCCTTGATGTTCGTCCGCCCTGACGGGCTCAAAAAACCGGACCAGCAGCCGGTCAGCGAATTCGCCTTCCCGACCTTGCTGAAAGCCGCGATCGTGCAAGGGCAAGCGGCTGGCAAGGTAGTGGATGGCGACCCGGACACATTGGCACAATTGCTCTGGTCCGGCGTCCATGGCGCGCTTGCGTTGCCGGTCAATCTTGATCGGGTGGCACTGAAGCCGGCCTCAGAGCTGGTGCAGGAGACGGCGGCTGGATTGATGCGCACGATCCAAGCCTGAAACCGGCGCCTGCTATTTCATCCCCAACTCATCCCGGGTCCGGATCGCCTTGGCGGCGCTGACGCGGACCAGGTGGCGGCCTTTCTCGTCGCGCCAGTCGGCTTCGACAAAGCCGGTCGTGCGACCACGCGAGATGAGGCGCCCTTCAATCGTGATCAGGCCATGTGGCACCGGGCGGAAGATCCGGGTCTGCAGCTCGGTCGTGGTGAACCATTCGCCATCCTCCAGCGCCGAGGCCATGCACATGGAGACAATATGGTCGGAAAACCCGGCCACCCAGCCGCCAAACACGCGCTGTTCGGAAATGTCGCGATCGCCGCTATTCGGCCACGCATAGCGGACATAGCCATAGCGCACCTCTTGCAGCCACTCTTCCGGGCGAATGCCGAGATTGCGTATGCCAGCCGGTTTCTCCCACTCATTCGACCGCAAGCGGTCGAAAAAGCCTTGCTGCTGGTCAGAGAGTTCGGTCCGGCTCATGCGGGGATATAGGCCCGGGCTTTCAGCTCGACAAAGCCGAGCGGATCGTACAGGGCGCTGATCCCGATCAGCGTGTAGCAAGAGAAGAACGGGCCTGGCATCCACTTGGCCTTGGCCTGGAACATCGGCCCCATATGCTGCTCGAAATCCACGTGATAGCCGGTCATGTCGACAATGTCAGCAACGCTGCCGCCAGCCTCGCGCAGGATCATGTCGATTTCGGCAAAGGCAGCATCGACAGCGCGAAAATAAGCCTCGTCTGTCGCCGCTTCGCCGTCTTGCAGAGCGGCGATCACGCCGGAGCAGTAGACCATGTCGCCGGCGCGCACAGCCGGTGCAAACTGCAATTGCTGAGTGCGCTCTTTGAGGCTGTCTGGGACAATCATCTGAGGCATATCAGACCACCGTCTGGCCGCCATCGACCACCATCATCTGACCGGTCATGAAGCTGCCAGCATCCGAAGCCATGTAGACCGCCGCGCCGGCAATCTCGACCGGCTCGCCAATCCGGCGCAGCGGCGTGGTTGAGGTGGCGCGCTTCAAGGTCTCTGGATTCTCCCACAGGGCGCGGGCGAAATCGGTCTTGATCAGACCTGGCGCGATGGCATTCACACGGACATTGTCAGGGCCATATTCCGCCGCCAGGTTGCGTACCAGCTGGAAGTCCGCCGCCTTGGAGATGTTATAGGCACCAATCACCGGCGAGGCGCGCAGGCCGCCAATCGAACTGACAATGATGACCGCGCCATCCTTGCGCTCACGCATTTGCGGGGCGCACATCTGAACCAGCCAGTGATTGGAGATGATATTGTTGGACAGGATTTTCTCGAACGCTTCGTCAGAAATGCCTTCCATCGGACCATAATAAGGATTGGAGGCGGCATTACAGACGAGAATGTCGACCTTGCCGAAGGCTTCATTGGTCGCGTCGACCATGCGCTGCAGCTCTTCCTTGGACGAGATATTTGCCGGGATCGCGATGGCGGTGCCGTCGCCATGCTTTTCATTCAGCGCTGCGGCGACCTCTTGGCATGGCCCGGGCTTGCGCGAACTGATCGTGACCTTGGCGCCAGCAGCTGCGAACTGTTCCGCGATCGCCTTGCCGATGCCGCGCGATGAGCCGGTAATGATAGCGGATTTTCCTGAAAGATCGAACAAGCTCATCAGAGCCCTCCTTGTGTGACTGGTCTTGGCGCGGTGATACGCCTGCACAAGGGCTAAGAAAAGGGTTTCGCGAGGTCAGGCTTTCAGCGCCGCCCAGGCGATCAGCCCCCATCCGATCAACAGGCCGATACCGCCGAGCGGGGTCACCGCGCCCAGCCAGCGCGGCGCGCCCAGCGCCATCGCATACAGCGTCCCGGCAAAGATCACGGCGCCGATCAGGATGACCAGGGCAGCGGTCCCGAATCTGGCACCATTGGCGGCCGAGAGAGCGGTGACCAGCCCCGCATGGACGAGAAGATACAGCGTCGCGGTGTCCCACCATCCGGCCTGCTTGTCATCAAACCCGCTTTGCAACGCGTGGGCGCCAAAGGCGCCGAGCGCGACAGCGATGAAACCGGCGAGCGCGCCGAGGGCGGTGATCATGTCTGCACCTCCAACGGGATGGAATAGTTTACCACCGCATGACTGGACACCTTGTCACTGCCCTCTGCGCGGATATCGACGCTGATCACGGCCAGGGTCTTGCCGAGTTTCAACAGATGCGCCTCAGCCACGACCGCATCGCCGATACAAGGGCGCATGAAATTGATATTGAGATTGCTGGTCAGGGCCATTGGCGTGATGCCGATACGGGTGAAGATCGCGACATAAGCGGCGCTGTCAGCAATCGCCATTTGTGTCGGGCCATTAATATAGCCGCCAGGGCGGATATTGCTGTCATCGACAGGCTGGCGCACGCGGGCATAATTGGGCCGCACTTCGAGCACGCGTTCCGACTCGCCGGCGCCGCGAAACACCGAATCATAAAACGCATTGACCTCTTCCCTGGTCACCTTGGACGTCATGTTTTCCCTCCGGCAGGCATTGACGCCCGCTTGGCTTGAGGGCCAACCTACAGGCACAAGCTGATCCGAAAAGAGATCACGCTACGGGAGGCTCAGACATGCTCACCAAAGGTGACGAATACCCGATCCACCAGACGCCGGAGCCAGTGGCGTTTTCAGGCTCGGATCGCAATTTCTATGATCGTTATTTTTTCAATGGCTATACCGCCGATGGCTCGGTCTTCTTCGCTGCTTCCTTTGGCGTCTATCCGCACCTCAACGTCATGGATGGCGCAGTTTCGATCCTGAAGGACGGGGTGCAGAAATCGATCCATGTCTCGCGCGTGCTCGGCATGGAGCGGATGGATACCCAGGTTGGCCCGCTCAGCATTGAGGTGGTGGTGCCGCTGGAGCAGGTTCGCCTGTGCCTGGAGGAGACAGACGGCATCGCTCTCGATGTTCACTTTACCGGGCGCCATTTCCCCATCGAAGAGCCGCGCTTCACCCATCGCCAGGGCTCGCGCATGCTGATCGATTGCACGCGGATGACCCAGAATGGCCATTGGCAAGGGTCGCTCTGCGTTGATGGTGAGCAGATCGAGGTGAAGGATTTTCTAGGCACGCGCGATCGCAGCTGGGGCGTGCGCCCGATTGGCGAACGCGACCCGCAACCTGTCTTGCCGCTGCAATTGCCGCAATTCTACTGGCTCTGGGCACCGATAAACTTCCCCAACCTGTCGCTCTACTTCCATGTCAATGAAGATGGCGGTGGCGGGGCTTGGAACACGCGTTCGGTGCTGGCCATGGACGGGGCCGAGCATGATGGCTTGCTGCACCTCAACCGGCCGAAAATGGACGTCACCTGGCGCGAGGCCAGCCGCCGGGCGGCGAGCGCAGTGCTGCAGGTCGAGGATGGCCAGGGCCGCCCGCATGAAGTGACGTATGAACCGCTCTCGACCTTCATGATGAAAGGTATTGGCTATGGTCATCCGGAAATGAGCCATGGCCGCTATCGCGGCGATCTCTCGGTCATCCGCGAAGACCTGACGCCGGACAATCTCAGCTGGCAACAACCTGACAATTTGCACATTCAGGCCATCGTCAAGGCCACGCATAAAGGCCCAGGCGGCGAGGCCAGCGAAGGCATCGGCATTCTCGAACAATTGGCCCTCGGGCCGCACGCACCCAGCGGCTGGAAGGATCTGCTGGATGCTTGAGGACGAGCTCGCTGCCAAATTCGCTGCTTATGCCGAAGCGCGGCTGCCGGGCGCGCGCAATGCCCGGGTGGCCAGCATCACTCGCATCCATGGCGGGGCCAGCCGCCAGACTTATTCGATTGATCTTGCTTATGAGGATGCCACGGGTCCGAAGGTGAAAGGCCTGATCCTGCGCCGGGACCCACCTGACAGCCTGATTGATACCGAGCGCCGGATCGAGTTCGCAGCGATCAAGAGCGCCTTTGGCCAGCGCCACCTCCCGGTGCCGGAAGCCTTGTTCCTGGAGACTGACCCGGCCGCCCTTGGCGCGCCCTTCTTTGTCATGGGGCGGATCGAAACAGGGGTGCCGCTCAACCCGTTCAAGATGGACGCGGTCGAGCCGCATCGCGCTGCGATTGGCGAGCAGTTCTTTCGCCACCTGGGCTCGATCGCGGCCTTGCCGGTCGAAGGCTCAGCCCTGGCTGAAGCGGCCGAGACACCAGCGCCGGACACATGCTGGCGCCGCGAGCTTGAATATTGGGCCAATGAAATTCGCTCAAATGCCAGGGATCCGCAACCAGTGGCCGAGGCCGCCATACGCCACCTGGAACGGCATCCGCCGCCGCCGGCGCAGCGGCTGTCCATCGTCCATGGCGATTATCGCACCGGCAATTACCTGCATGATGGCGACGGGACGATTACTGCCATTCTCGACTGGGAAATGGCCCATATTGGCGATCCTTATGAGGATCTCGCCTGGGCGACCGACCTGCTCTGGTGCGGCAATGATCAGGACCGCGCTGCCGGCCTGCTGGCCTGGCCAGAGGCGATTGCCATCTGGCAGGAGGCGTCAGGCTGTGTCTTCGACCCGGCCGCATTTGAATGGTGGTCGCTCTTCGCGCATGTCAAAGCGCTCGGCATCTGGGTCACCTCGGAAAAGGCCTTTGCTGATGGCGATAATGATGACCCGATCCTGGCCTGGTCAGGCTGGTTCACCCATGCTGCGCACGAGCTGATGCTGGCGATGCGGCTTGGTCCCAAATATGGAGCTGGCGGATGAGCGATATTGGCATGATCCTTGACCGCATCGGGCGCACGCTGGTGACCGAAGTCGCGCCGAAGCTGGACGGCGATTATTCTGGCGGCCATGCCAGCATGAGCGGTCTGATGGCGGTCATGGCCGGCGAGGCCTGGGACGGCGCTGCGGATCGCTTGGCCAATGAGATTGCCGGAATTCGCGGCCTGCTGGCGCTGGCCGGGGAGACGGTGAGCGTTGACAAGAGCCCGAGCCTGAAACTCTCGGATCTGAAGGCCGAGCGCGACGCGCTCGCCGGCCATCTGATCGCGCTGCAAACATCGCTGGAAGCGCGCACGGATGATCAGGCTGGCGACCTCAATGCCAAGATCTGGGTGCATTTAATCGCGACGGCGATGGCGCGCATGCCCAGTCCGCCGGAGTTTTCCGACCCGGAAGACTAAGCGTACAGCGCAGCCCAAACTGCACACAATCCCTCGTAATTTTCGTCGAATCCGGGAATATGCCAGCCGTGTTCAACCAGCTTCAGGGGCCAGAGCTGGCGGGTCTAGGCCCGCATTCGCGGCCGGCAGAAGCAGCCAACAAGGGGAATTGAACCATGTCTGACGAGCCAACAGAAACACCTGAAGCGGCGCCAGAACCAAAACCGGACGTCACCCAGGCCTGGAAGGCCAGCCAGGACCAGAAATCCAAGGCATCCCGCTTGCGCCTCTTCGCAGCGATTGCCTGGGTCATCGCTATCGGGGCCGAGATTGGCGGTATCGTCATGCTGCTGCAAGGCCGGTTTGATACGGGCGGCTTGCCGATCCTGATCGGCCTGCTGGTGGCGATGGCAATCTTTGCGATTGCCGGTAACCTGATGTGGAAGAATGCCAACAAGCATGATCCGGCGAGCAAGGAAGACGGCTTCAAATTCTTCTTCCAGAACCAGCTCGGCGCGATCATCACCATGATTGCCTTCCTGCCGCTCTTGGCCCTGATCCTGATGGACAAGGACATGGACCCCAAGAACAAGCAGATTGCCGGCGGCGTCGGTGCTGTGCTGGCAGTTGTCGCGGTCCTGTTCGGGGTCAGCTACAACCCGCCATCGGTCGAGCAATATACCGAAGACATGAATGAGTGTGCCCGCCAGATCAATGCCGGCGAGCCGACCACGGCCTGTTCGCCGGAAGTGGCCGAACAGGCCGAGGAGATTGCTCGCGATGCCGAGGCGGTCGCTGAGGCGACCCGCGATGCGGATAACCCGAATGGCCGCGATGTGGTCTATTGGATTGCCCCGCCGGATGGTGAGAAGCATGACTCTCCGCGCGTCTTCCACCTGTGCGAGGATGTCAGCCCTCTGCGTGACAAGACCGTCGTCAGCGGCAGTGTGGCCGAGGCCTATAAGCAAAACGCCAAGCGGATCACCAAACAGCTGACCATGGAACAGAACCAGTGCGGCTTCGAGGTGGCGGAATAGGTCATTTTATAAGTCTGGCCTAAATCTGCCGGCGCACCGCTGGGCAAGGGGCTTGGGACTATTGAAGCAGACCTAAACCGCCCACGGGCCGGTGATTGCGAGCGTCCGCGTCGGCGCATAGGCGTTGACGAACATCCATTTGCCATCGGGAGAGAAACAGGCGCCTGCAAGCTCGGTCTGCAGGCGCAGCCGGCCGAAATCATATGGCGCGCCGGCCGGGGTGATGCCGCGCAGATGATTGTCGACCACATCGGTATACTGGTCCTCGCAGACGATCAGGTGGCCATTCGGGGCGACACAGAGATTGTCGCCATAATTGAATTGATCCTTGCGCGCGCTTTCAAAGAACAGCTCGAGCCTATCCGGCCCCTGGCCGCGCCCCGGAACGAGGCGGAATATCTGACCCAGCTGCTTGGTGCCGCCACTGGTTGAGCAGAAATACAGATCATCATCGCCCATATGCAGGCCTTCGCCGCGGGCGATCAGAGCCGCGCCTTTGGCCGCCGCGCGAAGACGCAGATCATCGCTTGGCGCCTCGACATCGTCGAGGTCGATCCAGCGCACGGCAAAGGCTTGGCCAACCTGCATATTTGCCCCATCCCAGTTGCGGGTGTCAGTCAGGCCGTCAATCACCATGGCTTGCAACTGGCCGCCATCAGCGAGCTGGCCTGGGGTGTTGGGCAGGAAGCGATACAACACGCCGTCATCGCGATCTTCGGTCTGATAGACATAGCCGGTTTCCGGATCGACACAGGCGGCCTCGTGATTGAACCGGCCCATGGCGCGCAGGGGTTTGGCCTCGACCAGGCCGGTTGCATGGCCAGGCACTTCAAAGACCCAGCCATGATTGACCGCAAGGCCATCGCCATAGCGCTGGCCGGGACCGGTCGGGGCTTCCTCGCAGGTCAGCCAGCTGCCCCATGGGGTGACCCCGCCAGAACAATTGCGGATGGTGCCGCCAAGGGAGCGAAACTCGCGCTTGCGCTCAAGCGTGGCGGCATCCAGCACAAGGCTGGTGGTGCCACCTGGGAGGATATTGCCATGATGGGTGCCGAAGCCGTGGGCGATGCTGCCGCCAGCCCCGTCGCTTGGCACCAGCTCGTGATTGCGCACCAATACGATCTCGCCATTGCCAAGATCGAGGCAGCCCATGCCGTCGGCCTTGTCCGGCACTGTGCCGCCATCGCTCATCGCATCACCAAGGCTGGATATCAGCCGGTAAGAAAACCCTTCCGGCAAGTCCAGCAGGCCGTTCGGATCCGGGACCAGGGGGCCATATCCGGCGAATGGGGCGCTGGTCGCTGCGGTCGAGCTGGCGCCGCGCGCGACACATCCGCTGGCGACCAGCGCCGCAAATGCGGTCGTGGTCGCGGACAGAAACTGGCGGCGGTTCTGGAGGGTCGCATTCATGGCATGGTGGTCCTTCTCAAGCGTGACTGTTCACCCGGTTCGTTCGAGTAGCTCAGCGCAGCACCCTAGATTGAAACTGCAACAGATTTAAGGGGCTAAATAGGGTTCGATACGGCTCATCTGCAGCGCATAGGCGGCATCACCCAGCGCGTTCTCGACTGTTTCTGTGTAGAGCGTGCCTTCAATCCAGTAAGGCGCCCAGATATCCTTCACCCGGATCGGCGGGTCGGCGCGGATGAAGATGATCTGATTGGGCGGCGGCGGCGGCGTGTGAATGCAGGCGCCCATATAAGGCACGAACAGGAATTCGCGCTGGCGAAACTTGCTGTTGAAATCGAACGGAACGATATAGCCGGGAATGCGCACCAACTGCCCATCCAGTTCGGTCACTGTATCGAACGAGCCGAGCTGCGGCATGAAATCGAGTTCAGACCCCTCAGCGATGGCGGCATAAGGATCGGCGGCGTCGGCCAGCGTGGTCGAGTTCGCGGCGTAGCGTTGCTCCAGCATGGCGTAGAAGTCCTCATATTCCCGGATCAGCGCTGCCTCGCTGCCTTCCGGCATCAGATCTTCCCACAATAGGGGCAAGGCTTCGCCGTCCTTGATGCCCCAATGAGCCGTCTTGGCCGGTCTGGATGCGACGGCCTCGGTAGTGCTGTCTGGTGCGGCGGCGACGGACGCGGGATCACGCGCGTCCGGATAAACAAACGCGACGGTTTCAACCCCGGCCGGTCGTGGCGGCGGGGGGGTGACCCGCTGCGGCTCGGCACCGCCGCAGGCGGTCAGGGCTGCGAGCAGGCCAGCGCACAAGACGGGCCTCGGGTTCAGAGGCCAGGCGCCGGATTGCCAGATTGATTGCAACATCATGGCTTGGATGCAGCTTCGCTGTGCGGGTAGCGCTGGTCATATTGCGGATAGATATCGGCCGCGGTGCAGCCTTCCAGAACCACGACCAGTCGCGCTTCGCCTGTGGCGGAAATCGGCGGCGACCGGTGCCGAAGGGTTGGCGGCACACGGCCCGGCCAGCGTTTGCCCTTGAGCAGGATCGGGGTCCCTGTGTCGACGCGCACGGCGCTGTCCGGGGCCATCGCTGCAAGTCCAAGCTCGGTGCCGGGACCGGCATAAGTGCAGATCATTCGCGCCACCACATTGTCGATATGGAGTTTTGAACAGGCATTGTCGAAAACCGGCTCAAGCCGCAGGCGAACCAGCGGCGCATCGACCAGACGGCGCACATACTGGCCGAGGCGGGTCACATCCTTGCAGATCCAGCTCAGTTCCGGGCCGGGCGTGATCTGCGCAGCCGCGAACAGACTTTCCAGACAGGCTGAAATATCGCCCGTGCGCAGAACATAGCGCCCTTGCGGCCAGCGCTCAGGCGCCATGCTGGCGAGCCAGTTGGTGACGGCTGGCGGCAGCGCGCGGGTCCAGATCGCAGCATCGATGTCAGGCTCAAGCAGCGGGGCCGCGAGCTGCTGCGCGTCGGCGACGCAGGTCACAGGCAGCCCGTGCCATTTTGCGCGGGCAGGCACGATCGGGGCTGGCGCCGGTTTCAACATATTAGTCATGATCCCTCTCATCGCGAGCGGCCTTTATGTTGCCCCGGGTCAGACCAAAAGTCGAGCTTAAAGTTATGTTATATCATTATATCATAGAGTCATCAGCAAAGGCCACCGCAATGATTGGCCGCTTGTCCCAATCGCCATGGCCGGCCTGGGAATCGTGAGGGATCCCGAAGCCGCCGCCTCGGGCTGGATCACGCTAGCCCCAGAGCTCGCGGCTGGGTGGTGAGACGATGCCATCATGATAGCGCAGCTTGTGCGGGACATCCTTTTGCAACCAGAGCGGACCATCGAGATCGATCAGGTCAGCGGTCTGCCCGAGCAGAATGGCCGGCGCCATGCTGATCGATCCTGCCACCATACAGCCGACCATGGTCCCGAGGCCGCAACGCTTGGCCTCTTTCATCATCCGCATCGCTTCGGTCAGGCCGCCGGCCTTGTCGAGCTTGATGTTGACCGCATCATATTTCTTGGCCAGGCCCTGCAGATCGCCGCGCGTATGCACGCTTTCATCAGCGCAAATGGCGACATGGCCCGGGCGGCGGGTCAAAGCGCCATCCTGATCGACCGGAAACGGCTGTTCGATCAGGACCACGCCGAGCTCGGCCGCGCGGGCGGCGAGGGCCGGGAACTCGCCGGGGTCGAGGCCTTCATTGCCATCCAGCACCAGTTTCGCGTCCGGGCGCGCCCGGCGCACGGCTTCGACGCGGCTGAGATCCTCTGGTCCGCCCAGCTTCAGCTTGAGGATCTTGGCATGAGTCGCCTTGGCGGCATTGGCCATGATCTCCGGCTCATCCAGGCTGATCGTCATGGTCGTCGGCAGCGGTTTCGGCTCTGGCAGCTCTGCCAGCGCCCAGACCGGCGTACCGGTGAGCTTGGATTCCAGGTCCCAGAGGGCGCAATCGACCGCGCATTTGGCAGCGCCGGCGGGCAGGCGTTTCTGCAGATCGAGGCGCGTCAGGCCGTCCTGGATGTCGCGTTCAAGGCCGGACAATTGCGCCACCACACTGATCCGGCTTTCCTGATAACGGGCATAAGGCACACACTCGCCGCGGCCGGTCTGGCCATCCTGGGTGATCTCCACCAGCACCGTCTCGGCCGAGGATTTCGCCCCGCGTGAGATTGCAAACGCCGCCTTTAGCGGCGAAGACATAGGCGTGATGGTCATTTGGCGCATGTCAGAAGTCTTTGCTGGATTGGTAAAATTTCAATGACGCATTGGAGGCCGTCTTAAAGGCTGCTGGGTTAAGGTAAATAGTGTTGAAACAAGCTGACCTCCTGACAGCCCCGACATTTGACTATGTTGGTGGCGACACGCCGCGGCTGGTGCTGCGCGGCGACTGGGTGGTGACGGCCCTGGCCAATGTCGACCGCGAGCTGCGCGCCGGCGCCGTGCCCGCGGGTGCCCGGCTGGCTGAACTCGATGTCTCAGACCTTGATGGTCTTGATACCGCTGGCGCCTTCCTGATCGACCGCACATTGCGCGCGCTTGGCGCCGATCCGGCATTGATTGGCGGCGGCGATGAGGTGCAGTCCCTGTTGCATCAGGCCCGCACCCTGGCGACCCAGGAAGAACACGCCCCGCCGGTGCCTGAAGACGGGCATGGCCTTGTCGACCTGCTTGAGCGCACCGGCCGCAATGCTGAACATCTCTGGCAAGAGGCGCTGGAATCGCTGTCTTTCCTTGGCGCCACGCTGGCGGCGCTGTCGACGATTGTCTGGCGGCCGGCAAAGATGCGCTGGACGGCGCTGGTTTCGGTGATGGAAGAAGCCGGTCTTGATGCGGTGCCGATCATTGCCTTTCTCAGTTTCTTTGTCGGCATGGTCGTGGCCTTTATCGGCGCAACGACGCTGGCCCAGTTCGGGGCGACGATTTTTGTCGTCGAGCTGGTCGGGTTCGGCGTCCTCAGGGAGCTCGGCGGTGTACTGGTGGCGATCATCATTGCCGGGCGCACAAATTCCGCCTTCACGGCGCAAATCGGGGCGATGAAGATGCGTCAGGAAATCGACGCGATGCAGACGCTCGGCCTGAATCCGATGCAGGTGATTGTGGCGCCGCGCGTGCTGGCCATGATGATCATGGTGCCGGTGCTGACCTTTATCGGCATGCTGACCGCGATTGCCGGCGGTATGGCGGTGGGCTGGTTGATCCTCGACATCAATCCGACTGTGTTCTTCAACCGGTTGCAGGACAATGTGCCACTGGATCAGTTCTGGATCGGGATGTCCAAGGCGCCGGTCTTTGGTCTAGCCATCGCGCTGATTGGCTGCCGGCAAGGCCTGGAAGTGGGCGGCAGTGTGCAATCGCTCGGCCAGCATACGACCAAATCAGTTGTCCAGGCGCTGTTCGCGATCATTGTCATCGATGCCTTGTTCGCGCTGTTTTATCAGGAGCTCGGCATATGAGCCCGGAGGTGGCCATCCAGGTGCGCGGCCTGAAGACCGCTTATGGCACCCATGTCGTGCATGAGGCGCTCGATCTCGATGTGCGCCGCGGCGAGGTAATGGGCATTATCGGACCGTCCGGGTGCGGCAAGTCAGTGCTGCTGCGGGCGATTACCGGCCTCAAGCAACCGAGCGCCGGCACTGTGCATGTGTTTGGTGAAGACGTCATTCATCTGCAATCTGAAGGCGTCGCGGAGCTGCAACGGCTATGGGGCATCATGTTTCAGGATGGGGCACTTTTCTCCAATCTGACAGTGCGCGAAAACGTCATGGTGCCGATGAAGGAACATACCGATCTCGCCCTGCCGCTGATGAAAGAGCTGGCCGATCAGAAGATCCGGATGTCAGGCCTTGAGACCTGGTCAGGGCGGAAATACCCGTCTGACCTGTCCGGCGGCATGCGCAAACGGGCCGCGCTCGCCCGGGCCCTGGCGCTGGATCCGCCGCTTTTATTCCTGGATGAGCCGACCGCCGGGCTTGACCCGATCACGGCGGCAGGATTTGACCAATTGATCCGCGATCTGCAGAAATCACTGGGATTGACGGTTTTTCTGGTCACGCATGATGTCGATACGCTTGCGGTGACCTGTGACCGCATCGCCGTGCTGGGCGAGAAAAAGGTCCTAGCAGTTGGCACGATGAATGAATTGAGAACAGAGCCTCATCCCTGGATTCAGGACTATTTCGGGGGCCCCAGAGGCCGCGGCGCAATTATGGGAGCCGGATGATGGAAACACGTGCGAATTACGCTCTGATCGGTGCCTTTGTACTGCTGGCAGCGACCGCGATTGTCGGCTTTACCCTGTGGCTCGGCTCGTCCCAGTTCAATCGCGATTATGCCCAATATGATGTCGTCTTTCCAGGCCCGGTGACGCTCGAGGAAGGCGCATCGGTGCGCTATATCGGGATCAAGGTGGGCGAGGTTGAGAGTGTCCGCATCGATCGCCGCGACGCCTCGCTGGTACGGGCCCGGCTGCGGGTTGATCGCTCGACTCCGGTCAAGGCGGACAGCACCGCGATTATCGATTTTGCCGGGATTACCGGCGTCACCTTTGTCCAGATCAATGCCGGCAGTGAAGAGGCCGGGCCGCTGCTGCCGCCGGCTTATGAAGAAATCCCGGTGATCCAGGCCGGCGAGACGCCGCTGGCCGCGCTGTTCGATGGCGGCTCGCAAGTCATGGCCCAGGCCGGGGTGACGATGGAACAATTGAGTGATGTGCTGACCGAAGACAATATTCAGGCCTTTTCCGAGATCCTGCACAATGTGCGCGACATCACCGCCGAACTGTCAGCAGAGGACAAGGCGCTGCTCGGACAGGGCCTGGCCACGCTTGCATCGCTGGAACGAGCCGGCGATAATCTGTCCAAGGCGTCGACTGACATCACCTCGGTCGCGACTTCTGTCGACAGCGAGCTGGTCAGCCTGAATGCTGAACTGAAAGCCCTGGTGGAGCAGTTGAACACCGCCACGGGTGATGCCAGCCTGACCATGGAAGAAAGTCGCAAGGCGATTGCGGCTGCGACCGCGCTGGTCGAAGGCGGCGCCTCGGATACGGTCGCCCAGACCAGCCTGGCGGCGCAGGAATTGCGGGTTCTGATCGCGCGCCTCGACCGCCTGACTCGCGAGATTGAACAAAACCCGCAGGGCTTCGTCGTCGGCAAACCCCTGCCATATGAGGAGCGGCGCTAATGAGACTCTCCCTGATTTCCGTCCTGGCCCTGGTGCCAGTGCTTGGTGGCTGCGTTTCCGTCCTGCCAGAGCCAGCCACGCCGGACGCTCTTTACCAGGTCGAAGCGACCGAGAGATTTGACGGCCTGCCCCAGCACCTGATTGTGCGCGAGCCTGAAGCGCCGCGCCTGATGGCCGGGCCAGGCATGGTCAGCGAAGGCGCCGATGGCGGCCTGCGTCTGGTCCCCAGCGTCGAATGGTCAGGCAGCGCCACGCGGCAGATCCAGCTCGCCATGATTGACAGTTTCAAAGTCGGCAAGGCTGGCAATGCGCTATTGCCTGAAATGGGCGTCAGTGCCGCGTTCGAGCTTGGCAGCCAGGTCAAGACGCTGAGCCTGCGCGGCAACACGGCGCGCTGTGTGATGACGCTCAGCCTGGTCACGACCGGCGACCGCCAGCTGGTGGCGCTGACCGAAGTCAGCGCTGCGCGCGCAGCAGGCAGCGACCGCAACCGCGATCGCGCTGTGGCCTTGCGCGAAGCCGCATCTGATTGCGCTGCCCAGGCGGCTCAATTTGCGGTCAATGCGATGCCGCAAGGCGATTAGGCGACCGAACTCGCCTTTTGCAATTGATGATCAGGGATTGGCAGGAAGAAGCTGACCTGCGTGCCGCGGCCCTCTTCACTGGCAATGGTCAGGCGACCGCCATGCATTTCAGCGAATGACTTGGTCAAGGCGAGGCCGAGCCCGGTGCCGTCAAAATTGCGGTCGCGCGTATCGCTGACCTGTTCGAACGGTTCGCCGAGGCGCGGCAGGGCGTCGGCCGGAATGCCAATGCCATTGTCGCGCACGGCGATACGAAGATAGGCCCCCTTCTGATCGACGGTGACGCGGATCTCGCCGCCCTGGTCAGTGAATTTGATTGCATTCGAGACCAGGTTGAGGATCATCTGCCGGATCGCGCGGTGATCGGCTTCGACCAGGGGCAGGCCGGCATTGGCGACCAGTTTGATCTCGATCTCTTTGTCTTCGGCGCGGCGGCGGATCATGCGCACCGCGGCATCGACCGGATCGACAATATCGATCGGGTGCAGGTCGACGGTCATCTTGCCGGCCTCGATCTTGGCCATGTCGAGAATGTCGGTGATCATGTCGAGCAGGTGTTTGCCAGAAGCGAGAATGTCCTGCGCATAATCCTTGTAGCGCTCATCGCCGAGCGGGCCGTACATCTCATCGACCAGGATTTCGGAAAAGCCATTAATGGCGTTGAGCGGCGTCCGCAGCTCGTGACTCATATTGGCCAGGAAGGCGCTCTTGGAATTGGCCGAGCGTTCGGCCTTCTGTTTCTCGGCCTTGAGGCTCTTGGTCAGCTCAGCGGCAGTGGATTCAGAGCGTTCCAACTCGGCCACCAGCTTGCGCAAGCGGTTTTGCTGCTTGGTCAGTTCGACTTCGTTGCGGACATCGCTGGAGACATCCAGGCCAATCGTGATCATGCCGCCTGAGCGGGTCGAGCGTTCGACAATCTTGAACCACCGCCCGGTCTTGATCTTGACCACTTCGGCCCGGTCATCAGCGACATTTGGCCGGCGTTCAACCGTATTGGCGGCCTGGGCCAGCATCACTGTGTCATAGCCCATGCCAGCCCGCACCGTCGGTTCCAGCCCAAACACTTTCAGGAAAGCGCGGTTCCAATAAGTCAGGCGCTTGCGCGAATCCCACAGCGCGAACGGCCCGGAAAAGCTCTCCAGCGCCCCGCGCAGGCGACTTTCGGCCTGTTTGGTGCGGGTGATGGCCCGTTTCATCTCGGTGACATCTCTGAGCACGCCATTGAGCTGGCCGCTCTGCTCGTCAGGCTTGGCCCGCATGTCGAACCAGACAGTCCGATCGGCATTGGCGAAGACTTGCGAAATGAAGCCGCGCTCATGCAGCGTCGACAGCGACTGTTCCATCGTATCGCGGTGTTCTTCATTGACATATTTCAGGATGTCCTTGACCGAGAGTTCGATCTCTCCCGGCTCGCCCAGCAATTGCCCGGCTTCCTCGCTGAAGGTGAAGCGATGGGTCTTGAAATTCCACGACCAGAATCCGGCCTTGGCCTGATGCAGCACGGTTTTCAGGATGCGGCCGGCGCGCGTCGCTTCGCCTTCATAGGTTTCCGATTCGGTGCGGCGCTGTTCGAGCAGGCGGAACAGGCCGAGAATGGCCAGCGCCGGGCCAAGCAGCAGCAGCGCATAAATGGCCAGCCCGGTCAGGGTCGAGCGGGTGATGAACGGAAACGCGGTTTCGACACAGACCGACATGTTGGCGCGTGAGATCGGTGAACAGGCAGCGACATGTCGCGATGAGCCGAACTCGCCGCCATTCAGGCTGCGCGGTTGCAAGCTGATCGCACGCGCGCCTTGCGCCTCTGGCAACCAGGTCTCGGCTGGCACGATCCCGAGCCGCGGTCCGCCGGATTCCGGATCGAACACGACGACAATATCCTGGGCCTGGGTGAGACCGGCATATTGCGATCCGGCGAGCAGGGCTGAGCCGGCTTCACCAGCGTCACGCAAGCGCGATCCGGCCGTCGCGGTCAAGGCATCGGTCAGGGTTACAACGGTCTCGAGATCCGGTTGCACGCGGGCCGTCTGAGATGGCGACCAGCCGGCCTGATAGCCGAGCCGGAGGGCCTGTTCCACGGCCACCACCTTGCCGCCAATATTCTCTGACACGGCGAGCGCCTCGCGATGCGCCTCGACCTGTTTGGCCGACAGATCGCGGGCCCGGTCATCATAGGCTTTCAGGCCCAGCGCAATGCCTTCAATCAGGATGATCAATCCGAGCGCTTTGGTCAGGCTAAGCGTTGGCCGCGACGACAGCCGCCCGGCCTTCTGGGATTTACCAGATTGCGCTTTTTGACGTGCCACAGCCTGCACCTCTCAGGTCACGTCCCGCGTGGACGCATGTCGACATCCATCAGCTTTCGCGCCGGAAAGTTCAGGAACAGTTAACCACGGTCATGATTCTGTTAAGATTTGCGGGTTTAGCCAAGGGTGCGCGTGATGATATCCGTCGCGTTCTTGGACAAATCCTTGTCTCTCAAAGCCTTAAGCGCCGCTTCGGCTTCGCCGCGTGCCCGCGGTTCGAGCGATGTCCACTGTTCGAACGCGGTCAGAAGCCGCGCCGCCAGGGCCGGGTTCTTCTTGTCGGCCTGGGCAACAATCTCAGTCACCAGGCGATAGCCGGCGCCATCCGGGGCGTGGAAGGCGGGCAGGTTTTGCATGGCAAACACGGCGATCACTGAGCGGACCCGGTTCGGATTGCCAAGATCGAAATCCGGGTGGCGGGTCAGTTGTTCAACCGCATCGACCGAGCCGGTGCTGGCCTGCACCGCAAACCACTTGTCCATGACCAGCGGATTGTCGGCCCATGTGTCAGCGAAACTGGTCAGGGCGCCGGCCTTGCGTGCACCACCGGCGACGCAGAGGGCGCGCAAGGCAGACAGGCTCTCAGTCATGTTGGGGGCAGTTTCATAGACCTTGTGCAGCGCCGTTTCGGCGGGGGTTCCGAGCGCCCCGAGCAGGGTCAGCATGGCGCTGCGCAGGGCGCGGACACCGGATTGTGCGGCGTCCGGCTTGAACGGGGCCGGCGACGGCGCCTTGAGGAGGCGCTCGGCATCGCTTTCCAGTTCGCGGGCGAGGGCGGTTTGAACCGCCTTGCGGGCATCGCTGAGCGCGCCCGGATCGGCGGGCACATGTTCCTGGAACAGCTCGCCGACATCCGGCAGGCGGGTCAGCAAGGCTGCGAAAGCCGGGTCTTCATCATTGGCGCGGACCGCGGCTGCGATCGCGGTGATGATCGCCGCGTCCGGTGCCGGCTTCTGGTCATAAGCGAGGGCGAGAATGTCCTTTTTGACCAGCGCTTGCAGGCTGTTCCACTGATTGAACGGGTCATCATCAATCCGCGCCAGTGCCAGTACCTGGGCATCGCTGATCTGGTGATCGAGCCGGATCGGCGCCGAGAAGCCGCGATTGAGTGAGACCAAGGGGCGCTCAGTCTGGCCACTGATGCGCCAGACCAGCTCCTCGCTATCGAGGATCAGGGTCAGGTCGTCGAGCTTGTCACCGCCAGGGGTGAAGGCGGCGGCGCGGATCGGCATGGGCAGCGGCGCCGGATGGTCATTGCCCGGCGTGTGCGGATTGGTCTGGCCGAGCATCACGGTCAGTGTGCCGCTATCCTCGTCCCAGATTTCGGTGGCGCTGACGCACGGCGTGCCAGGCTGGCTGTACCAGCGCCGGAAATTGCTCAGATCCTGGCCGGACGCGGCTTCGAAACGGGCATAGAAATGCTCGATCGTGGTCGCTTCGCCATCATGGCGATCGAAATAGATCTGCATGCCTTTGGCGAAAGCTTCATCGCCAATCAGGGTCTTGAGCATGCGGATCAGCTCGGCCCCTTTTTCGTACACAGTGGCGGTATAGAGATTGTCGATGCTGGCATAGCTGTCAGGGCGGACCTGATGCGCCAGCGGGCCGGCATCTTCGGCGAACTGGCGGGCGCGCAGACGGATGACATCCTTGATCCGCTGCACCGGGCGCGAGCGCATGTCGGCGCTGAATTCCTGATCGCGGAACACGGTCAAGCCTTCTTTCAGGCAAAGCTGGAACCAGTCACGGCAGGTGATCCGGTTGCCGGTCCAATTGTGGAAATATTCGTGCCCGACAATGCTCTCAATCGCTTCGAAATCAGCATCGGTCGCGGTCGCTTCATCAGCCAGGACATAAGCCGAGTTGAAGATGTTCAGACCTTTATTCTCCATCGCGCCGAAATTGAAATCGCGCACGGCGACAATGTTGAAGACGCCGAGATCATATTCGCGGGCAAAGACCTGCTCGTCCCAGACCATTGAGGCCTTGAGGCTATCCATCGCCCAGGCGGCGCGGTCTTTGTCGCCCTTGTCGACATGTACGGCAAGATCGACCTGGGCGCCGTTCATGGTCGTGAATGTGTCGCGATAAATGTCGTAATCGCCAGCGCAGAGCGCGAACAGGTAAGACGGCTTCAGGTGCGGGTCATCCCATTCGGCAAAATGGCGCCCGCCTGCAAGCGCGCCCTGATCGCCCGGGGTGCCGTTTGAGAGCAGGATCGGATAGCTGCGCTTGTCGGCTTCGATGCGGACCTTGAACCGGCTCATCACATCCGGGCGGTCGGGCCAGAACGTGATCCGCCGGAAGCCGACACTCTCGCACTGGGTACAGAAGCGGTCGCCGGAAATATACAGGCCGGACAGCGCGGTGTTCGCCGCCGGGTCGATGGTGACGCTGGTCTCCAGGGTGAACCGGTCTGGAACCTCGGTCAGGGTCAGTGTCTCGTCGCTGATTGCATAGGCGTCATCGCCAAGCTGTGCGCCATCCAGTCGGATTTCATCAAGTTTCAGCAATACCCCATCAAGTTTCAGCGGCCCTTCAGCAAGCCTGCGGACGGTCATTTTCGTGTGCACTTTGGTGGCGCCGGGTTCGAGCTCGAACCGCATCTCCACCTGATCAATCGCAAACGGGTAAGGGGTGTAATCAGCAAGCTTGATCTGAACCGGCGTTTCAGTGCGCATCGCAGGACCTTTCTGGTATCGTCCTATCCCATGTAGCCACCTGCCAAGCGCTTGCAATCGCAAGCGCACACTCGGCGGCATTTTTCCCTGCGAAAGCCTACCGTTGGGTTATGGGTTTCCGTGCACGTCAACCGCGCTATTGTCTGGGGCATAGAAAGTGACAGGGAGGCCGGTGGGCCATGAATTTCGATTTTTCCGACGATCAGAAATTCCTCGGGAATGAGGCGCGTAAATTCCTCGATGGGGAATGCACGACGCAGCACGTCCGCGAGGTCTTGAATGATGCAGACAAGAGCCATCATGAAGGCGTCTGGCAGAAGGTGAAGGAAATGGGCTGGCTGGGAACGGCCATTCCAGAAGCGCATGGCGGGCTAGGGCTCGGCGCGCTCGAGCTTTGCGTCCTGGCCGAGGAAATGGGCCGCGCACTGGCGCCAGTGCCATTTGCCAGCACGGTCTATTTCTTTGCCGAAGGCCTGATGATTGCAGGCTCTGACGCGCAGAAAGGCGCGGTCTTGCCAGGGGTAGCCAGCGGCGATGTGATTGGCTGCTACGCGGCCAGCGAAGGGCCAGGCAACCCGGATCCGGCCAAGCTCTCTGTCAGTTTTGATGGCAGCAAGGTCAGCGGCACCAAGATCCCGGTCACGGACGGCGATATCGCCACCCATGCCATTGTCCTGGCCAAGGAAGGCAAGGGCGCCAGCCTGGTTCTGGTCGACCTCAATGGCGACGGCGTCAGCCGCAAGCCGGTGAAAACGCTTGAGCCCACCCGCAGCCATGCCGAGATCACATTTGACGGTGCGGCTGGCGAGCGTCTCGGTGCAGCGGGCAGCGGCGCCGACTTGCATGATGCGATCATGAACCGGGCCGCCATCCTGCTCGCTTTTGAACAGCTTGGCGGTGCCACACGCTGCCTCGAAATGGCAACCGATTATGCCAAAGAGCGGTACGCCTTCGGACGCCCGATTGGCGGCAATCAGGCGATCAAGCACAAGCTTGCTGACATGTATGTCAAGAATGAAGTGGCGCGGTCGAATTGCTATTATGGCGCCTGGGCGCTCTCGACTGATGCGACAGAGCTGCCGGAAGCGGCGGCAGCAGCACGCCTGGCGGCCAGTGAGGCCTATTGGTTCGCCTCTAAGGAAAACATCCAGACCCATGGCGGCATGGGCTTTACCTGGGAGGTCGATTGCCACCTCTTCTATCGCCGCGCCAAGCTACTGGCCGTGCAGGCCGGCGCCCCGAAAGTCTGGAAAGAAAAACTCGTCCGCGCGCTCGAATTGAAGAACGCGGCCTAAGGCACGGAGAAAGACAATGGATTTCAACGATACCCCTGAAGAAGCCGAATTCCGCGCCGAGGCGCGCGCCTTCCTGCAGCAGCACCTGGAACCGAAAGGCGCGCAGCCCTTGCGCCAGCGCGTCTCTGGTGAAGAATTCATGGCCGCGGCCAAGACGTGGCAATCTGCAAAAGCCAAGGCTGGCTATGCCAAGATCACCTGGCCGAAAGAAATGGGCGGGCGCGGCGGGACGCCGATGCAGCAAGTCATCTGGGGCCAGGAAGAGGCCAAGTTTGATTCGCCAGGCGGCCCGTTCACGATCGGCCTCGGCATGTGCATCCCGACAGTCATCGCCTTCGGCTCTGATGAACACAAGCAGCGCTATGTTCAGAAAGCCCTGCTGGGCGAGGAGATCTGGTGCCAGCTCTTCTCTGAACCCTCAGCCGGGTCTGATGTGGCGGGTCTGAAGACCCGCGCTGTCAAGGATGGCGATGAGTGGGTCATCAATGGCCAGAAGGTCTGGACCTCCGGTGCGCATTATTCCGATTATGGCATTCTTCTGGTCCGCACAGATCCGAAAGCGGCCAAGCATAAGGGCCTGACCATGTTCATCGTCAACATGAAGCAGGCTGGCGTTGAAGCGCGTCCGATCCACCAGGCCTCAGGCGGGCGTGAGTTCAACGAGGTTTATTTCACTGACGTGCGCATTCCTGATAGCGACCGCCTCGGCGAGGTCGGGCAAGGCTGGAAAGTCGCAATTGTGACGCTGATGAATGAGCGCCTTGCGGTCGGTGGCTCGCCCGGACCGGACTGGGCCGAGATCATGACTTACGCCAAGGATGCCGGCACGATCGGGGATGCAGCTTTCCGCGACAATCTCGCTGACTGGTATGTCGCTGCGCAAGGCTACAAGCTGACCAAGCTGCGCACCCAGACGGCGCTGTCAAAAGGGCAAACGCCTGGACCGGAAAACTCGATCGGCAAAATCATCACTGCCAATCAGTTGCAGGATATTTGTAACTCGGCGATCGAGATGCAGGATCATTATGGCCTGATGACCGGTGATGAAATGCCAGCTGATGGCCTGTTCCAGCAAAGCTTCATGTGGGCCCCGGGCCTGCGCATTGCTGGCGGCACGGATGAGATCCTGAAGAATATCATCGCTGAGCGTGTGCTTGGCCTGCCCCAGGACGTTCGCGTCGACAAGGATATCCCGTTTGATGAATTGAAGTCCGGATAGGCGATAACTGTAACAGGCGTTGCGATTTACGTGACGCCTGTCACATTCGGTAATTCAACTTTAACGAGAATTATCCTAGTGTCTCTCAATTAGAGAGAAATTTGTGATGTTTTCGACCAAGCCGAAAGCCAAAATCGACTTGAACCGCGCGCAGAGCTCGACCGCTCCGGCGCCGATCCCGATCCTGCGTCCGCAAAGCGAGAAACGCAAAGGCGAGCGCAAAGGCGTGTGGTGCGTCTGCACGCTCATTTCCGAGGATGGGGCGACCTGGGACGCGGTTATTCTAGATGTCTCAAAATCCGGGGCGCGCATCCGTCGCCGCACGCGCGGGACCTTGCCGCAGATCGTCAAGATCAAGGCTTCCCGCATTGGCTTGAACCGGTTTGCCCGCGTGGTCTGGCAGACGACATTTGATGCCGGGCTTGAATTCATCGCCCCGACCCAAAAACCTCCTCGCTGAACCCAGCTGGAGTGTGCTAGCCAGGGCAGATGACCCGGGCCGAGATTATTGAGCTGTTTGACCAGGCGATCGCCGCCGCCCCTGGTCTTGCGCGCAAAGGCAAGGTCAATCCGTATACGTCTGCGAATGGCCACATGTTCAGCCAGATCAACAAGCATGATCAGCTCGGCATCCGCTTGCCCAAGCCGCGCCAGAAACAGCTGCTGGCGCAATATGGCGCTGGCCCATTCAAGTCTTATGGCGCGACCATGCGCGATTATGTCTGCCTGACGGCTGAGATGCTGGACACGCCCGGGCTGATCACAGCATTGCTGCAGGAAGGCCTCGCCTTCGTGCCGGCGATGCCGCCAGGCGGCAAGCAGCGCTAGGCTTTCAGAACACGCCCATGGACAGGCCTGCCGCCAGCGCGGTGCCGATGGCGCGGCACTTGTCCAGTTCATTCTCGGCAATCGTCTTGGCGGCGAGGATCTCGTCTTGGGTCTGCGCGTGGGTGCAGACAATTAGCGGCTCTTGCACCGGTTTGAGGCGCCACCCTGTCGCGATCCGGGCCAGTTGGCGCACGGCATTCTCGCCATCAGAGCCGGCACAGATCATCTGCGCATAAGGCCGCCCCTCAAGCTGGCCGAGGACCGGGTAATAACAGCGATCGAAAAACTCCTTCATCGCGCCGGACAGCGCGGCGAGATTCTCTGGCGCGGCGAACAGGTAGCCATCGGCTGAGAGCAGGTCGTCTGGCCCGGCTGCTTCGGCCCGGAGCAAGCGAACCTGCGCTTCGGCCTGCGCCGCGCCAAAGGCGGCCTCGGCCATTTGCTGCGTCCCGCCGGTGCGGGAGTGATAAAGGATCAAGAGGGAAGCCATGCGCTGTTCTAGCCGATCCACAGGCCAGACCAAGAGGGATCCGACCCGGCGTCGACGGATCCACTCAGTTTCTTGTCTAAGTGTCTCACGAATCGCGGCATCAAGCCGGCATGAAATGGATCTTGATCCCTGCCTTCCTGAGTTTGGCGGCGTGTGTTGACCCGCAAGCCGAACCGGTCACAACCGCGTCAGCGCAATCGATCTACTGGTCTGATGGCGATAGCGGCCGGATTGATGGCATGAAATTTCGCCTCGCGGATGTCGACGCGCCTGAGACGGGTGGGGTCGGCGCGATTGGCGGCGCCAAATGCGAAGCCGAGCGCGAAATCGGCTTTGAGGCCAAGGCCTTCATGGTCGAACTGACCCGCGAAGCCGACTTGGTTATTACCAGCAATTCCGGCCCGGACCGGTATGAGCGCGACGTGATCACCCTATCGGCCGATGGCGTTGATGTTGGCCAGGCCGGGATTGCCGCCGGGCATCTCGGGCCATGGCCGCATCAAGGCCGCCGGGCGCTGACCAAGAAGCCGGATTGGTGCGCTCGGCGCGGCGCCGCGCCAGCCTCTACACAATAACCCACTGCCGGCTTAAGGTGTCTTTGCAGCACAAGGGGAGCTTCACCATGATTGCAAAGACTGTTTATGCCGCGCTCGCCGCCGCCCTGGTTTCGACCACCTGCGCAACCGCACAGGAGGCCCCGGCCATGCCTCAGATGACAATCGGCAATGGCGCCGCCAACATGATCCAGATCGATGGCCTGAAGCGGGCTGAAGGCGTCTCGCAATTCTCCGAAATCCGGGTCGATGGCGATCAGGTCTCTGCGTTTCGCGGCGATTCGGCAGTATTGATCTTCCCGAAAGTGGTGATCGAACACCCGGGTTTCCTGGTCCTGCATCCGGTCATGGACGGCCGCCCGAACGGGGATGTGGTGTCCGGTTTCACCTATCTGACCAGCGGCGTGAATGAAGCGGTCACCTTGCGTCTCGACACGCCCGCAGATCCGGGGCGCAAATTCCTTGTCATGCTGCATCGCGACGTCGATGAGGACCGGGTACTCGACTTCGTATTCGTTGAAGACGGGATCAATGTCGAAGACACAGCTGTGTTCGAAGGCACGCAGATGATCGCCCACATATTCGAGATGCCGGACTGATCCGCACGCAAAAAAAAGCCCCCCGCCAGGCGGGAGGCTTTCAATCCGTCGGTCAGATCGGTGCTAGGCCGGGATCCGGACGCGCGGGCCGGCTGCGTTCACGTCAGCATCGACATGCGCTTCATAGACCTTGAAATTCTCGACAAACATCTTGGCCAGCTTTTCTGCCTGCGCGTCGTAAGCGGCCTTGTCTTGCCACGTGTCCCGCGGGTTCAGGATGGTGGCGTCGACGCCATCCAGCGCCGCTGGCACCTGGAAGCCGAACGTCTCGTCCTCGCGGAAGTCTGCTGCGTTGAGAGAGCCATCCAGCGCCGCGTTGAGCAAGGCGCGTGTGGCCTTGATCGGCATCCGGTGACCGACGCCGTGCGCGCCACCGGTCCAGCCGGTCGAGACCAGCCAGCAATTGACATCATACTTGTCGATCAACTCGCCCAGCAGCTTGCCATACTCGCTTGGGTGACGCGGCATGAACGGTCCGCCAAAGCAGGTCGAGAAGGTCGCCGTCGGTTCGGTCACGCCTTTCTCAGTGCCGGCAACTTTTGCGGTATAGCCAGAGAGGAAGTGATACATGGCCTGGGCCGGGGTCAGCTTGGCGATGGGCGGCATCACACCGAAGGCATCGCAGGTCAGCATGATCAGGTTTTTCGGCTGACCACAACGCCCGCTCAGCGAGGCATTCTCGATCGCAGAGATCGGATAAGCGCCGCGTGAATTCTCGGCCAGCGAATTGTCGTAGAAATCAAGTTCGCGGGTTTCAGGATCCATCACCACATTTTCGAGCACCGTGCCCCACATGCTGGTGGTGGCATAGATTTCAGGCTCGGCCTCTGGCGACAGATTGATCATCTTGGCGTAACAGCCGCCTTCGAAATTGAACAAGCCATTCTCTGACCAGCCATGTTCGTCATCGCCGATCAGGGTGCGGCTGGCATCGGCCGACAGCGTCGTCTTGCCGGTGCCGGACAGGCCAAAGAAAATCGCCGCATCATCATTGCCGCCATCATTGACGGAACAATGCATCGGCATCACGCCTTTGGTCGGCAGGATGTAGTTCAGGATGGTGAATACAGACTTCTTGGTCTCGCCAGCATAAGAGGTGCCGCCAATCAGGACCAGCTTCTTGGCAAAGTTCACGGCGATGACAGTGTCGGAGACTGTGCCATGCTTGGCCGGATCAGCGCGGAAGCTCGGGCTGTTAATGATGGTGAACTCGTGCGCGAAATTCTCATACTCATCTGCGGTCGGGATGCGCAGCAAATGGCGAATGAACAGCGAATGCCAGGCATATTCATTGACGACACGGACCGGGGCGCGGTGATCAAGATCAGCGCCGCCGAACAATTGCTGCATATATAGCGTCTTGCCGTTCAGATGAGCCTGGAAATCTTCCCACAGCGCGTCGAAATGCGCCGGGGTCATTGAGGCATTATTATCCCACCAGACAGAGTTTTCGGTGGTTTCGTCGCGAACGGTGAATTTATCCTTCGCCGATCGGCCAGTGTGTTTGCCGGTTTTGACCAGCAGCGCGCCGCCTTTGGCAACCTCTGCTTCGCCGCTTTGGACAGCTTGCTCGTACAGGCATTCCTCGTTCCAGTTCTTGCGAACGTCCCCAGCCGCTATTCCGAGATCTGCCAACTCTACATTCTGATGAGACACGTCAATTTTCCCCTGACTAAAGTCGCACATATGGCTCAGACATTTCGCCGGTTAACACCGAGTCATGCCTGAAGTTGGCGATAGAACTGCAAGGCTCTGGCCAACACCACCCCTGAGCTTAGGGTAAACGCTGTCAAAACTGATAGTCAGCGCTGTCAAAAAGCCTGATGCGCGTTACGCGTGCAAAAACTGTCCGATTCCGAACCATTGAATGGTCAGAATGCGCTCAATCGCGGTTGGACTTACAACAATTTCCGTTTGAATTGCCTCAAGATTTGCCGATTCGGGACAGTTGCCCGCAGCGATTCGAGGCGCGCTGGAACCGGGTCGCCAAAGATCTCAGCAGTCAGGATCGCCGCCGCCCAGGGGGCCCAGGTGAAACCGCGCGATCCATACCCTCCAGCAATGTAAATCCGGTCGATTGCGTAGTCTGAAGCGTCCGGGGCCCAGCCGCGCCGTTCGAGCTGCTGGCGATCCGCGATGAGGGCGGCGACATCCGGAAAGGCACCGATCAGCGGCAATCGATCTGCCGTGGTGGCGCGGATGCCGGCGCGCGACTGGGCCTGTGTCTGGCGGGCTTCGCTGCGCCAATACGGGGCGAGTGTGTCGAGGCCGTTTGCATTCTCTGCCTGCGCCGCAGCGCTGGTGACCGGATCGCCGCCCTCATGGTCGGCAAAGGTCGCGCCCCATAATCGCCTATGCCCTGAGGCCAGCGCGTAAGACCCGGCGGCGAGTGCGCTTGGCGGCGCATGTTGCCTGCTTTCATACCATTCGACCTGGCCAAGCCGCCCGGTCAGGTCGAGCTGTTCTGAGAGATGGGAGAGCTGCCAACCAGCGGCAAGAATAATTGCGTCAAACCCGGTATCGTTGACCGTGCAGGCCTGCATGTCGACTTGCGCGCGCGTGTCCCAGCGCACTTGTATCCCTTGCAGAAGGGCGGGGATCAGCGCCGCTGGACGCAAGATCAGTGAGGCTTTGTGCAACAGTCCGTCTTTGGCAATGGCTTCAACCTGCTCAAGCCCGAGCGGCGGGTCTGCGAGCAGTTTCTGGAATCTCTGGGCCTCGGCCTCATCGCGCGGAAAATGCCGGGTTTCGGTGACCTCAGCGCCCGGGCGCTGGCGATAGAAGGCCTGTGCACGCAGATAGGCATCGACCAATAGTCTCGCTTGTGCCGTATCACCGGCATCGAGCCGCGGCATGACCAAGGCGAGCGGATTGCCACTCGTGCCTTGCGCCGGCCCTGCGGCCTGGTCATAGACGCTGACCGCAGCGCCGCGATCTGAGAGCTGACGCGCCAGGCAGGCGCCGGAGATACCGGCGCCGATAATGGCGAGGCGCGGCGCAGGTTTGCGTTCAGGCGCCGCTTTGTCGGTCGCAAACCGGGCTTCCAGCCGTTCGCGCTTGCGGCCATGTCCAGGCTTCTTTTCAACCTCGAACCCGGCCGCTGTCAGGCCGCGGCGGACGGCCCCGGCCACTGTGAACGTCGCCGCCCGCGCCCCGGGATGAGAGCGCGCGGCGATTAACGGCCATAGCGTCTCGCGCCACATGGCTTCATTCTTGGCCGGGCTGAACCCGTCCAGGAACCAGGCATCCGCCTTGAACGCCGCTTGCGGCAGCATCGCTTCAATCGGGCCGGTGTGCAGGGTCAGCGTGACGCGCGCTTGTGGCCAGATAATCTGCTGCACCCCTTGAGCGCGAAC
This sequence comes from Henriciella sp., assembly GCA_965212615.1. Lineage (GTDB taxonomy): Bacteria > Pseudomonadota > Alphaproteobacteria > Caulobacterales > Hyphomonadaceae > Henriciella. The sequence goes on along the minus strand of OZ243114.1, from coordinate 1,784,386 downwards.
CGGCCACCGCTGGCAGAGCTGTGCGGCAAGATCGGCCAGCTCTGGCCACCGCGCAAGGGCGCGTGCGGCATCTTCCGGATCGAGGGGATAGCCTTCAAAGCTGACAAAATTCAGCCAGCCTTGCGCCGGGCGATGCGCGCGCCACATCTGCCAGGCGGCCAGGAAGTTCAGGCCGGTGCCAAATCCCAGCTCAGCAATCGTGAAGGTTGGCCGCTGCGCCCAGGCGGCAGGCAGGCCGCATCCGGCCAGGAACACTGCGCGGCTTTCTTCGAGGCCATCTTCGCTGGAAAAATAGACATCGCCGACCCGGTCATCGACAGGCGTGCCATCCGGTTTCCAGGACAGGGCGGGGCGGGGCGGCAGTCTCATCGCGCCGCCTTAGCCGGTTCTGGCAGCGCGATCCAGCTTCGAGCTGGCCTTGCTCAACCCGCCTTTCGTCGCATAGGTCAAGCTCATGACCAGGACCGAGCAAGGAGAAGTGAATGGGCGTGTTAATGAAGATTGTTGGCGTGATGATCATGATTTTTTCGATTCTGGTCGGCATTGGCGGATTTTTGAATACGGTGTTCGTCAGCTCTGCTGGCTTTTCCCCGGATGGCGCCTATACAGTCGGCCGCTCGATCGGTGCCTTCATTGGCGTGGTTTTGTTCGTCGGCCCGATGTTCGGGCTGGGATTGATTGTCTTCAATCTGCCGGGATATATCCGCAAACAGGTGGCCAAATTAAGCGTGGCGCAGGCGTTTGATTAGTCGCGCGACCATTGCCGGCTACGCGGTTGCGATGACGGCGCTTAAAAAAACACGCCGCATGGCGCGACGTCGGGCGGTGCGCCGGCTTGCCTTTTCGGCCGTTTTCCCGGACTTTGCTGGCCAAGAGGGAGAATTATCATGATCAGGACATTTGGCGTCATCGCATCGGCGGCCGCATTGACAGCGTGCTGGGGCGCGCCGCCTGACGAACAGATTCTGAACGGCCTTTGTACCGACTTGATCACCGGGGATACGCGCATCCTTGCTGATATTGCGGGCGAGTCAGGCACCGACCTGGACGGGTTCTGCGCCTGTTATGCCAAGACCATCATCGTCGATCCCGAGAAAACCGCGCTGCACAAGGATGCCATCAGCGCCATGGTCGCCGCCCGCAAGGAGCGCAATATCGGGGTCGAAGATGCGGCCAAACATGTCGCCACTCAGATCGAGGCCGGCGAGATTGACAGTTTCGACGCGCGGCAGCTGGATTCGACCGGTCGCGATTATCAGGACATTAGCGAAGAGATGGCCGCTGCCGGCGGTGTTTGCCCGGTTTAGGCCTGGCGCGGCTGGTACTCGAATGGTTTCAGCTGCGCGACGACGTCCTTGATCGGTCGCATCGGGCGGCCATCGGCATGGATCATCACAGCGGTGATCCGGCCTTCGGCGATGACCTCGTCGCCGCGCAGACAGGTCTGGTTGAAATACATCCGCACCCCTTTCACCCCGAGGCTGCGGGTGCGGATGGTCAGCAGATCGTCGACCTTGGCGGCGCGCTTATAGTCGACCTCGACATTGGTCAGCGTGAACGCAGCTGGCTCCGGGCGCGCCAGCAGGCTCTGATGACTGACGCCGGCATCGCGCAGAAAGTCTGACCGACCGCGCTCGAAGAAGCGCAGATAATTGGCATGATAGACCATGCCGGTAAAATCGGTGTCTTCATAATAGACGCGAATGTTCAGCCAGTGCTGACCCTGATCATCAAATGGCGGCGGAAGCTTGCTCATCCCTGATCGCTAGCAGACCGGCTTGGCGCTGCGCTAGTGCCGGAAGTGACGCATGCCGGTCAGCACCATGGCGAGCCCGGCGTCATTGGCGGCGGCGATGACATCATCGTCGCGGATCGATCCACCCGGCTGAATGATTGCGCTGGCGCCAGCCGCGGCAGCCGCCAGCATTCCGTCCGGGAACGGGAAGAAGGCGTCAGAGGCGGCCACACAGCCGCTCGTGCGCAAGCTGTCAAAGCCTTCCTTCTGTTTCGCGTCTTCGGCCTTTCGGGCGGCGATACGGGCCGAATCAATCCGGCTCATCTGGCCAGCGCCAATACCTACCGTGGCGCCGTCCCTGGCATAGACAATGGTGTTTGATTTGACATGTTTGGCGACGCGCCAGGCAAATAGAAGGTCATCCAGCTGTTGCTCGCTGGGCGCGCGTTTGGTCACCACTTTCAGGTCATTGCGCGAGATACGTCCAAAGTCGCGGTCTTGCACCAGCAGGCCGCCCGCCACGGTTTTCACGAACCGCCCGGGCGCCGCAGGATCCGGCAGGCCATCGGTCAGCAACAGGCGCAGATTCTTCTTTTTCTTGAACACCTCAATCGCGGCCTGATCAGCGCCCGGCGCAATCACGACTTCTGTGAAAATCGAGGTGATCTCTTTCGCCGTGGCTTCGTCGAGCGGTCGGTTCAAGGCGACAATGCCGCCAAAGGCCGAGGTTGAATCACAGGCGAGCGCTTCGCGATAAGCGTTGATAATGGTGCTGCCGAGGGCCACTCCGCATGGATTGGCGTGCTTGATGATGGCCACGGCCGGGGTGTCATCCCCGAGCTCGCCAATCAATTCATACGCCGCATCAGTATCATTGATATTGTTGTAAGACAGCGCCTTGCCCTGGACCTGGCGCGCAGTGGCGACGCCGGGCCGGGGCTCGCCAGTGACATAGAAGGCTGCTTTCTGGTGCGGGTTCTCACCATAGCGCAGCGCCTCGCTGAGCTTGCCGCCAAGGCCAACCCAGTCCGGCGCGCTGTCATCCAGCTGCTGGGCATACCAGCCTGAAATGGCCGCATCATAAGCGGCCGTCCGGGCATAAGTCTTGGCCGCGAGCTTGCGGCTGGTATCGCGGCTGATCCGCCCGCCTGTGCCGGCCATTTCGGCCAGCACTGCATCGAGGTCAGCGCCATCGGTACAGACCGAGACAAAATCCCCATTCTTGGCCGCCGCGCGCAGCATGGCCGGGCCGCCAATGTCGATATTCTCGATACAATCCTCAAACCCGGCACCGGATGCGACCGTCGCCTCGAACGGGTAGAGATTGATATAGACCAGGTCGATCGCCTCGATCCCGTGTTTTTCCGCGTCGGCCTTGTGGCTGTCATTGTCACGCAGATAGAGCAGGCCGCCATGCACGGCCGGGTGCAGGGTCTTGACCCGACCATCCATCATTTCCGGATAGCCGGTGAGATCAGCAACATCCTTCACCTCCAGGCCGGCTTGCTTGAGCGCGCGAGAGGTGCCTCCGGTGGAGACCAGTTCCACCCCGAACCCGACCAGAGCCTTGGCGCGTTCAACCAGACCCTCCTTGTCAGATACAGAAATCAGGGCGCGGCGAATTTTCGTGGATGGGGTCATGAAGCGGCTTTCAGGCTAGACTCTGAACTCGCTCGCCCGCCTATCACGAGTCCCCGTAGCGTCAACAGGGCTGCGGCATCTAGCCCTCGCAAACCGGTGGATTATAGGCCGGGACCAGTTGCGCCAAGGCGTACAGGGCCCGCTTTGGCTGGCGCTCGCTTGCGACACTCAGCAATTGGTCGAGCTGGTCATGGAACCCGTCCGGCTCGGTCTTGCGGCTTTCCGGCGTGACCTTGTTGAGGCCATCTATGCCAGTGCTGATCAGGCGTTCATCGGCATAGGTCAGCTCTTCATGCAGTTTCTCGCCAGGGCGCAGGCCGGTGGTTTTGATCATGATGTCGAGATAAGGCACCATGCCTTTCATCCGGATCATCGCCTCTGCCAGGGTGCGGATGCGGATCGGATCGCCCATGTCCAGCACGTACAAGGACGATTCGCCCGGCTGGCCATTATGCGCCGTCCCCTGGAGCACCAGTGAGGACGCTTCCTCGACGGTCATGAAATAGCGCGAGACCTCATCATCAGTCAGCGTCACTGGTCCGCCGGCTGCAATCTGGCGCTCGAACAAGGGCACCACGGATCCAGACGATCCGAGCACATTGCCGAAACGCACCATCGATACAGCCAGCTGCGTGCCTTTGGCGTGATAGGCCAGCGCCAGCTCGGCCAGGCGCTTGGTCGCGCCCATCACATTATCCGGATCGACGGCCTTGTCGGTCGAGATGAACACAAATCGTTCAAGTCCGAATTCGATGGCAGCGTCGACGGCATTCACGGCGCCGCCGACATTGGTCAGGATCGCTTCGCAAGCATTCAGCTCCATCAAAGGAACGTGTTTGAGGGCCGCGGCATGAATCATGATTTCGGGCTTGGCCTCTTCGACGGTCTGCCGCAGCCGCGTCTTGTCGCGCACATCGCCAATTCTGGTCAGTACGTCGAGCTGCGGATAATCCTCGCGCAGGGTCAGATCGATTTCATAGAGATTGAATTCGGAGGCGTCATAAAGCGTCAAGTGGGCCACGCCCATGGCGGCGCACTGGCGAACCAGCTGCGATCCGATCGTCCCGCCGGCGCCGGTGACGAACACGCGCTTGCCTTCCAGCAGCTGGCGCACAGGATCGGTGTCCAGTTTGCGCACGGGCCGCGCCAGCAAGTCTGCAGGACGCACGCGCTGGAGATGCAGACCTTCGCGATCCAGACCCAGCGCCATCACCCGGGACCCGTGCTGGGTCGCCGTTTCGAGGATTTCGTTCATGGTTTCGCGCTCGCGCACAGCGCCTGCCACGGCCACCCAAGGGGTTGCGCCATAGCGCACAGCCAGCAAGTCCAGCATCTTGGCCAGCTCGCCCAGCCCGCCCAGCACTGGCACGCCGCGAATGGCGCGGCCTGGCTCTGCGCCATCGGCTTCGATCAGGCCCAGCATCCTGACCGGCGCCCCGCCTTTGGTCGATTGCAGGTCCCGCAGCACGTCAGCGGCTTCACTTGCATTTGCCACCAGGATGGCTGGCGGCGCATCCTCGCGAATGGCGCGACAGATCTGGAACGGTCGCCGGGTGGATCGCGACAAGGCGATCATGCGAGCAAGGAAAATCATCGAAACCCAGATCCCGACAGCCACAGGCAGGCTGGATCGCGGGAAGCCGATCAGCCGGTTCCACAGGAACATTAGCGGCAGGAAAATCAGGGCTGTGAGCGCGACGGCCTGCATGATCCGCAAGGCATCGGGCCATCCGGAATGGCGCCAGACCTGGCGGTGCACGCGCATGATGAAGAATGCGACCAGGGCGGCAACGGCAAACGCCCCAGATGCGATCAGCGCCAGGGTGATTTCGTGCGGCGGCGCGCCGCCTGTGGTCGACCACCGATAGACGACCGCAATCGCCATCGAGATGAACGCCGCCACGGCGTCAAATCCGAGCGTCAGTGCCATCGCACGGCGAGCCTCGAATTGCGGTCTCACGTCGCCGGCACCTTCAGGAAGGCCCACCGGATGCAGTTGGGCGGGGTGGAGCCATCGCTATTCGGAAGCGCCTTGCCACTGAGCACGATTTGCTCGCTACGTTCGATGATGCCCCTCCCGAGATAGATCGTCTCTTCCAGTCGCGCCTTGGCATGGCTTGTCTTGAAACGCCACTTCGCCCCGAGATCGCTATGCAGTACGATTGAATCGCCAGCCATGACTGCGGTCACGGTCGGGTGCAAATGAAATCTTAGAGAGTAAACGATCGGGGCGCTGTCTTCCGTCGCTCCGGCGGAAACCGGGCGGGCCAGCGAGTCCTCGCCGGTCAGACGGGCGCCGTCACCGGACATGAATAAACGCCGTCGATGCAACAGGCCATGTGATTGCTTGTAGCCGCCATGCTGAGCATCGAGCCAGATCTCATCATCTTCCTCCAGCCGTTTGGCGGAGATGCCTTCCGGGCCTTCCGGATAAAGCAGACGGGTGTCCTCATTGGTCTTGAACCGCGACGAGTCGGCCTCGCCCAGCACCAGGGTCGAATGGGCTGATGTGCGCCGGACGGCAGCGCGAAAGGCGATATCGATTTCAGGGTTGCAGGCGCATGATGTGACCAGCCGCGTTTCGCCATCATGCAGTTCAAATCCGAGGGCGCCAGCATGGGCCTTGTCACCGAAAGGCGGCTCCGGGGCCGCCCCGGCATCGAGCACCAGAACGGTCTTGTCCTTCTGCAATTTGTGGAAGCCGGATTTTGGCGCCACGGAGAATTTGCGCGGCGGCGTTTGCATGTGTGACAGCACCGCCTCGACCGCTTCCGGCCAGCGCTCATCGCCATCATGAAACGGCATCAGGCCGCCATCAGCGGCTTCGAAGAAGGCAACCATGCCGCCAATGCGGGAGATCCAGCGCGGCAGGAATTCAGGGATGTCGCGTTCAGACCGCGCGAGCAGGTCATGAATCGTGATCAGGTCGGCCAGGCACCGCAAGGCCCGCGCCGGCGAGCGCGACACATGCCCGCCATCTGGAAAGAATTGCGCCGTGCACTCACTCTCCAGCCGCATCTCGGCCTGATCGAGCCCCTTGCCGCGGCCGAGACAGACCTCGTGCGCGACAGCCAGGGTGCAGCCGCGCCATCGGGCTTGCGGTTCCATTTCCGCATCGACCAGGGACAGGACATGCCGCGCCTGGCGTCCGAGCGCATCAAGGCGCTGCTCGCAGGCATCCGGATCGCCCTGTTCGAATAGCGCGGCGCCGCAGCGCATCCAGTTCCAGACCCGGTCGCCGGCGCATCCCATGCGCCACGAAAATCCGTCAAATCGGCCAAAATTCTCGATCCAGTCATCGACTACAAAGCGGGCCCGGTCGGCGCCCGCTTCGCCTTGGGTGAACAGGTCAGCCAGCCAGTCAAAGCGATGCAGGCGATTGGCATAGTGCCGGGACGGCATGGCCACCGACCAGGGCGCCTTGCCGTCTTCAATCGCGATCCGGTCCATGCCGATTCGCCAGACCCCGCGCATCAGCATCTCGCCGCGCAATTCGTCCGGCGGCACGATCTGGCGCATGTGCAGGCCAAAGCCATCTGGTGTCGATCCGGCAATGCGCAGGCGTTGTACCGCCGAGACCCGCGCATCTTCGCCCGGGCGACCAGCAAAGCGGTCCCAGATCGCCGCATCCTCGGCGTCTGTGCGCTTGGCTTTGAGCGGATGGGAAGATGTCGGGTCGCTCATGGCGAACGCTAAACCTTTAGATTGTTGCCCCGGCGCGCAAGGCGGAAATGTTGGACGCATACTGATCCGGCCCGCCTTTGAAGGCGGCCGATCCGGCGACAATTGCCGTAACCCCGGCGGCAATGGCACGGGGGGCCGTATGAGGATTGAGTCCGCCATCTACTTCAAGAATGATATCACGTCCGCTCGCATCAATCTTTTGTCGTAGCGTCTCGATCTTCCGCAGCTGGCTTTCGATGAAGCTCTGTCCGCCAAAGCCCGGATTGACCGACATGACCAGGATCAGGTCGATATCGTCCAGAACCGGGTCGACAATCTCGGCCGGGGTGCCTGGATTGAGCGCCACACCTGGTTTCATGCCGGCCGCGCGAATGGCTTGCAGCGTGCGGTGCAGATGCGGCCCGGCTTCCGGGTGTACGGTCAGGATGTCGGCGCCCGCTTTGGCGAAAGCATCAATGTAGGGATCGACCGGCGAAATCATCAGGTGAACATCAAACGGTTTGTCAGAATGTCTCCTGAGCTTCTCGATGACAGGGGGCCCGAAGGTCAGGTTGGGGACGAAATGGCCGTCCATGACATCGACATGAATCATGTCGGCTCCAGCTTCGTCAATTCGGCGGATTTCAGCGCCGAGTTCTGCGAAGTCCGCCGAGAGAATCGACGGTGAAATTAGCACATCACTCATGCTGAACGCCTAAAACGGAACCGCCGCCAGCACAAGGCTGACGGCGTTTCGAAGACAGTGATTCTCGCGACTGATTAGTATCCAGGCGCATACTGTACCGGGACGACATAGGCGCCGTCTTCGCGGAACTCCACATTCACGCGCTGACCCGGCTGGATATTCGAGTCTGCCGGTTGCACGAAGGCTTTGACATTGCCGTCATTGAACTCGACCGTCACGGCAATGCCCTGTTTGGTGCCAGCTGCGGTGCCGATCATGTTGCCAGCGATGCCGCCCAGCACAGCGCCGCCAATTGCGCCTGCCGTCTGGGCCTTGTCACCACCGCCGAGCTCTGAGCCAGCAAGCCCGCCAAGCACCGCACCGGTTGCGGTGCCGATAATCGACCGGTCCGGCTTGATCGTCACGGCGCGGACATTGGTGACCACGCCGGGCTTGACCGTCATCGCATAGCCGACAGAGCTCGAGCTGACAGTGTTTGCGCCATACGTGCTTTGGCAGCCTGTGACGGCCAGGGTCATGGCGGCCAAGGCGCCAGCGATCAGTTTTTTCGGTGCCTTCACGGCAATCATATCAGTCGTCATGGATTAGTGCTCCTTATGCACGTGTTTGACTGCGCCTGTTTTGGCGGAGGTCAGGTGAACTCTCTATGAACCTGAAACGGCTGATATGTGGCAAAAGCGCCTGATTCCATGACTCTTTCGTCATAAATCGCGCTGCAGGCGAGAAATGTAGAAGGCATCATGGGGAAATTCACCATTCGGCAAGGTCAAGACATCGCCGCTGGCCAGGATGCTGCCGGCAAAGCCTGGCACCTCTTGCGCCGTCACTGGCCGGCGCGACAGAGCCGTGTCGGCGACAAGGCGATCGACCAGCTCTGCACCCTCATGCGGCAAAGGCGAACAGACACAATAGACCAGCGTGCCGCCAGGTTTCAGCATCTCGATCGCGGCCCGCAGCAAGCGCTCCTGAATGTCAGGGAAGCGCTGGACATCGGCTTCGCTCTTGATCCACGGACCTTCGGGATGGCGCCGCAAAGTGCCGAGCGCCGAGCACGGCGCATCGAGCAGGATCTTGTCGACCAGGGCCGGCGGGCGCCAGCTTGTGGCATCAGCCTGGACCACCTCGACCTTGCCCTTGAAGCCGGTGCGCCAGAGATTTTGCTTCAGCCGTTTCAGTCGCGGTTTGGAGCGGTCAATGGCGGTGACAGCGGCGCCTGCAGCCGCGAGCTGCAAGGTCTTGCCGCCTGGCGCGGCGCAGATGTCGAGAATGGTGTCGCCTGATCCTGGCACGAGCAAGCGGGCCGGCAATGTGGCAGCAATATCCTGCACCCACCAGTCGCCGTCCTGATAGCCCGGCAAGCGCTCCAGATCGGCGCTGTCGACCCGCACCGAATAGCCAGCAACGACCGTGCCGCCGACCTGTTTCGCGACCGCTTCCGGGGCGCCGGATTTCGGTGTCAGATAGATGTCCGGCATGTGCAGCTGCGCCTTGGCCAGAGCGGTCATCGCCGCCTCGCCCAGCCCGTCACGCACCGCGGTCTGGAACCAGGCCGGCCAGATCGCTTCGACCGGCGCCGCGTCGAAGGCGCTGCGATCCGCCACCACCTTGCGCAACACCGCATTCAGGAACCCGGTCGCGCGCTGCGCCCGCGGCCACATTTTGGCGGCAGCAACAGTCTCGCCGACCACGGCATGGTCGGCAGTTTCCAGCAGCCAGGCCTGCGCCGCGCCAATGCGGAGCAAGGCGCGCGACGGCGGCGGCGCGGTCTCCAAAGGGCGATCCAGGAATGGCGCGAGGCCGATATCGATACGACCGAGATGGCGCAGCGCAGCGCTCGCCATGGCCCGCGCAAAGCCGCGATCCGGGCCTTTCAGCGTGTCGAACCGATCGGTCGAGGCCAGCGCCTCATCCAGCGTGCGGCCTTCCTCCAGCACCGTCATCAGCAGCTGCGCAGCGGCGAGGCGGGCAAACGCGCCGCTCATGCGAGGAAGTCTCTGGTAAAGTCGATATGCATGTCTTGTCCAATGCCCGGCGCGATCTCGTGCGCTGTTTGAGCAGCACAGGCGGTCAGGTCAAGCACAAGAAGCGGTGGCTTAGCCCCAAGGCCCTGCAGCGCGGCGCGGTTGCACGCTTTCCGGCTGCACGCCCATTTCCGCGGCAAGGCGGGTCAGCGCCTCGATCCGGTTCTGGGTCGCTGGATGGGTGGAGAACAGATTGTCCCCGCGGCGGCCGGCCAGGGGATTCATGATATACATATGCGCCATGGCCGGATTGGCTTCGGCGCGGCGATTGATCGTTGCCCGGGCACCGCGATCAATCTTGGCCAGCGCTGCAGCGAGCCAGAGCGGGTTGCCGCAAATCTCGGCGCCGCGCTTGTCGGCCTCATATTCGCGAGACCGGCTGATCGCCATCTGCACCAGGCCTGCGGCCATGGGCGCAAAGATCATGATCAACAGGCCGGAAATCATCCCGCCGCGCTCGCGGCTGGAGAAGAACAGGGCGAAATTTGCCAGCATGCCGATGGCGCCGGCAATCGTCGCTGTAACGGTCATGGTCAGCGTGTCGCGATTCTGCACATGTGCCAGTTCATGCGCCATCACGCCCGCGGTTTCCTCTCGCGAGAGAATATTGAGTAGGCCAGTGGTGGCAGCGACCGCAGCGTTTTGCGGATTGCGTCCAGTGGCAAAGGCGTTCGGCTGCTGGGTGTCGATGATGTAGATTTTCGGTTCCGGCATCCCGGCGGCCTGGGCCAGCGCCTTGGTATCCTGAACAAAAGTGCGCACGATCGGGCTGCGCTCGGTCTCATCCACCAGCCGGGCGCCTTGCATGCGCAGGACAATCTTGTCGGCATTCCAGTAAGAGAACAGATTCATGCCACCTGCAATCACAAAGGCGATGCCCATTCCCATCATGCCGCCGACCAGATAGCCTACCGCCATGAACAAAGCCGTGAGGGCGGCCAGGAGCATGAAAGTCTTTGCTGTGCCCATGTGTCAGGGGTCCTTGCGCGCTAAAGTTGAAGGCATACGTCTTCGCGCAGAAGATATATGGATTGGTTAACAAAACCGGGAGTCTTGTTCATGTCAGATGAAAAAAACGTCACGAAACCAGATTTATCGCCGGCCGCCAAACGCGCCTTGGACGAGGCCGCCGCGCGCCGGGCTGAACAAGAGCAGAAAGAACAAGAACTTGAGGCCAATCGCGCCGGGGAGAAAGGCGGCCCGCGGGAAGAGCGGGTTCGCTATGGCGATTGGGAAAAGGCCGGCCGCGCGGTCGACTTCTAAGACAGCGCCGCGGCGATCAATGACAGGATAGAGGCTCAGGAAATGGCGAAAACACCGGAACAAATGGTTCAGACCATGATCGATAATTTGCCGGAGAAGACCGGCAAGCCGCTGGCTGAATGGCAAGCCATCGTGGCGGCGAGCGGCGCCGCCAAGCATGGCGAGATCATCAAATTGCTGAAAGGCGAGCATGGGGTGACACATGGCTTTGCCAATCTGATCGCACAGAAATGTATCGGCAATCTGGATGTTGGCGCCGAAGATCTGGTGGCCAATCAGTATCAAGGCAAGGAAGGCCTGAAGCCGATCCATGATGCCATCGTGGCTTATGTGAAATCATTCGGGGACGAGCTCGAAATCTCGCCCAAAAAGACCAGCGTGAGCTTGCGTCGAAACAAGCAATTCGCCTTGATCCAGCCATCGACCAAGACCCGCATCGATCTCGGCATCAATCTGAAAGGCGAGCCGGCACAAGGGCGCCTGGAGCTGATGAGCGGCATGTGTACTCACAAGGTCCGGTTGACCGGCGTCGAGGATTTCGATGATGAAGTGCGCGCCTGGCTGGAACAGGCCTTTGCCCGGGCTTGATAAGGCCTGGTCTTATTGATCGAAGGAGCGGCTGGCGCCATTCGGACGCGAGCGGTTTTGCCGGACCTGGCCTGCGACTTCGCCGCCGCGCTCACGGCTCTGGCGTGCTGGCGGCGGGGCTTTCAGATCGGCAATAATGATCTCGCCGCTGGTCTCGTCCGCATAATCGCGGCCCAGATTGGAGATCACCAGGGTAAATTCTTCAATATCCACGCGCCGATCGAGATTCGGATCGAAGCGGAACGGATTGGCCAGGCTGTCATCGCGGGTCGGCAGGCTGCGAGCCCAGTCCTGCTGTTCGAGCGCCGTCAGATAACCATCTTCATTATTGTCGGCTTGCTGGAATGCGGCTGGAATACCGGCATCGATTTCCGACCGGCTGATGCGGCCATTACTGTCTGTGTCAAAGGTGATGAACAGACCGGCACCGGGTTTCAGGCGATCCGCCTGGGCCCGTTGGCGCAAGGCCTCGTCGCGAAGCTCGCCCTGACCTGGCAGGCGCAACAACTCGTCTTCTTCGGCCTGTGCGTGGGCCGGAACAGACAAGCACGCCGCTGCCAATACAGCCAGGGAAATCGATCGGATCATGAGAACTCCACGCTAGTACCAGGACATGTTATAATCATTTACATCATGAACGCCACATGACGTTTCGGTCAGACTGGTGTCGAGAATGTGTCCAGGCGGACGAAAACGAGGTTGAACCGGGCAGCAAAAGCAGGGCCTTCTGAGGCTTAAGCTTGACCGCGCTATCGAGTCCGGCTCCCTCTAGGGAACCAAACTGTTGAGTAGCTTTTATAACCTCAATGACCGCACGCTGAGCGCGGTCTGATCCCACGGAGGAAAATGATGGGAAAACGTGACGATCTGATCGCAAAATATGCCAAGGACCTGGAAGAGAAATGCGGCATGAAGCCGGACATGAAACTTCTGACGGCGGTGACGATTGCTTGCGGTCCTTCGATCTATCGCAATGACGCGTCGACCGTGTCGGCGACCCAGAAGGGTGAGCTGGAGACGGTGAAGAAAAGCTTCCTGATCAAGAAGCTTGGACTGAAGGACACGCCGAAGCTGGATGAAGGCCTCGATGCGGTCATGGACACGTATGGCCGCTCGGTTCGCAAGAAGTATCGCGCGGTTGTCTATTACCTGCTGGTCAAGCATTTCCGCAAAGCCAGCATGTTCAAGTAAGCGACAAGTCTGACACCGATATCTGGAGAGGCTGGGACTGATCCCGGCCTCTTCGCGTTTTCAAAGGTCGAAAGTGCTGCAGATCTTAACGCCCGGCGGCAGATCGTTAACCCGGACTTAACGCAAAGGCAGCATTCGGTTAACCAGTGCATAGTGCGGTTTGGCGACTGATTCGCCGGGCCGGGGAACGGAGTTTGCGATGCAGGTGACAGCCGATCAGGTTCCATTGATCATTGCGGTGGGCGCGCTGGCGCTCGGATTGGCCTTCATCCTGTGGGCGCTGCGAACGTCCGATGGCGCCCGCGGTGCGGCCAAGCGCTATAAGGAAAAGGCCAATGAGGCCGAGTCCTCTGTGGCCGAGATGAAATCCGTCCTCGGCGCGCATCCAGGTGTGATCCTGGTCTGGCAAGGCGAGGATATTGATGTCGATGCCGATGATATCACCCCGCCTGACATTCATGGTTCGCCGGTGGCGCTGGCAAGCTTGCTGCGGTTCACCGATGATGCGGTCTCGGTCGATCCGGCGGTCCGGATCATTGAAGGCCTGGCTGATCTCGAAGCCCGTGATGCCAGCGGCATTGATTCCACGCTGCGCATTCGCCTGCGCGAGCTGGCCGAGCAGGGCCAGCCCTTTTCGCTGACCATTATCGGGCAGAATGGCCGCTTCCTGGAAGCTGACGGCCGCACGGCCGGGGCGCGGGTTGTGGTCTGGATCACGGATTCGACGATCAAGGGCCTGGAAGAAAGCTCGGCCCGGGGCCGCCTGGAAGAAGCGCGGCAAGTCATCGCCCGCGATCCAACCGCCTTTCTCGACATGCTCGGCAAGGCGCCGTTCCCGGCCTGGCGGATTTCCGGCGTCGGCCGGTTGCAATGGGCCAACCCGGCTTATGTCGATGTCGTCGATGGCGATAATCTCGACCGCGTGCTGGAACGCCAGGTGATGCTCGACGAGAAAGCGGTGGAGCAGGTGCGCAAGACCCTCACCGATGGCAAGGAAATCGACGAGACCCGCCATATCGCGATCAAGGGCGAGCGCCGGGCCATGCGGGTGCTGTCCTTCCCGCTCTCAGGCGGGGTCGGCGCGATGGCGTTTGATGTCACTGAACAGGAACGCGCCCGCGATGAGCTCGACAAGCATGTCCGGGCTCATGACGAGACCTTGAATCATGTGGCTGATGCGGTGGCGATTTTCAGCTCTGAACGCAAGCTGACCTTCCACAATCGCGCCTTTGCCAAAATGTGGGACATGGATGAAGGCTTCCTGCTCGACATGCCGAGCCATGGCCAATTGCTCGACCGCCTGCGTGAGCGGCGCAAATTGCCGGCCCAGGCCGAATATGCGAAATGGCGGGCTGAAGAGCTGTCTTATTATCTCGATATTAGCGGCATCGAAGAAGATGAGTGGCACCTGCCGGACAATCGGACTCTGAAAGTGACGCGCCAGCGCCACCCCATGGGCGGCCTGCTAATCCTGTTCAAGGACATTACCAGCGAGCTCGATCTGCGGACCAAGTATAATGCGATGATCAAGACCCAGAGCAAGACTCTGGACAGCCTGCATGAGGCGGTTGTGGTATTTGGCTCGGATGGCCGGCTGAAACTTTCCAATAGCGCCTTTGCTGAATTGTGGGGGGTCGAAGAAGAGCTGCTCAAGGATGAGCCGGATTATGATGACATTGCCGATTTCTGTGTCCCGCTCTTCCATGACCGCGATACCTGGCGCGCGATCAAGGCGCATATTACCGATCCCGGCGCACGCCAGGAGACGACGGGCGAGATGCGGCGCTCGGATGGCTCGATCCTGACTTATGTCACCAAGCCGCTGCCGGACGGCAATACGCTGATCGGGTTTGCCGATGTGTCCGCCCAGCGCTCGGTCGAGACGGCTTTGCGCGACCGGGCCGAAGCGTTCGAAACCGCGGACCGGCTGAAGACCGAGTTTGTCAAGAATGTCAGCTATCAGCTGCGCTCGCCTTTGCAGACCATTCTGGGTTATGGCGAGTTTCTGCAAATGGAACGAATCGGCGATCTCAATGAGGCCCAGCGCGACAAGGTGGATGCGATCTGCGAGGCGTCCAATCACCTCAATGATCTGATTGGCAACATTCTCGACCTTGCCATGATTGAAGCCGGCCGAATGGACCTGGATATCAGCGAGGTTGATCTCAAGGCGCTGATTGATGAGGCGGTTTCGATCGGGGTCACCAATGCGGCTGATACCGAGGTTGAAGTGGTGGCTGATATCGCTGCTGATCTCGGGCGGATTGAAGCGGATGAGAAACGCATCCGGCAGGTCCTGTTCAATCTGGTCTCGAATGCGCTGCGCTTTACCGACCCGGGCGGCAAGGTCACGATCTCGGCAGAGCGCATGGGCGATACGGCCAAGCTCACGGTCAAGGATAATGGCCGCGGCATTCCGGCCGAAGACCAGGCGACGCGGTTTGACAGTTTCACCTCCAGCGATCGCCGCGGCGCCGGGCTCGGCCTGTCGCTGGTGAAGCATTTCGTGCAGCTGCATGGCGGCAATGTCGGCATCAAGTCGCGCCCGGGCGGCGGCACTGAAGTGGTGTGCTGGATTCCGGTCGAAGCGACCCCGCAAGGCGGCTCGGCCGGGTCAGAGAAGCTCGCAGCCTGATCAGCGCGACCGCGCAGAGCCTTGTCAGCCCAGGCGCCAGGATGCAATTTGAAGCTCAGGCGACAGATGCCTGAGGACACAAAGGGAGGCCAGAATGGCTGTAGCACGCGTCACCGAAATCATTGCCGGGTCGAAAAAGAGTTTTCAGGATGCCATCGATAAAGGCATTGCCCGCGCTAATAAGACTCTGAAAAATGTCGAAGGCGCCTGGGTCAAGGACCAGTCGATCGTTCTCGATAAGGGGGAGATCAAGGAATATCGCGTGGTGATGAAAGTCACCTTCATTTTGAAATAGCGACCGCGCGACTTTTTCTAGAAAACGGCAAACCCCCCGGGTGAAATCACGCGGGGGGTTTGTTTGTGCCGGATGGCGCCGCTGTTGTGGGCGTTTTGCAGCTCCTGAGCAAGACTTTGCAAGCGTTCGGCACGTTTAAGCAATCACTGGCAGCGCTGCAGCAAACAAGGAGGCGGCGGCCAGCAGGCCCATGCTGCCAATGCAAAATGATCGGGTATATCTCGGTGCTTTCATCGGGCGTCCTCCGCAATGCGATGTGATGCCTGGAAGACGTGCAACCCTCATGCCAGCGCCGGGTCGGTCGGATTGAATCGCATTTGCCGGGCCGCAGACGCTCGGCGGGCGGGGCCAGGAGGCCCGTGGCTGCTCTGATTCGGAACATTTGACGGGAATTCCCAAAACCGGGGAAAGCTGTGCTATGGTTGCCTATATATAAAGCGCCATAAGCACGGAGGTGGCTAATGCTGATCGATACGATTCTCAAAGACAAAGGCAACGCGGTGGAGACGATCCCTGATTCGGTGACCCTGTTGGAAGCCGCCAAAATGCTGGATCAGAAGAGAATCGGCGCCATCGTAGCCGTTGATGGCAATGGCGAACTGTGCGGCGTGCTGTCTGAGCGCGATATTGTCCGGCGGTTTGCCCGCAATGGCGAGAAGACTGGCGAGCTGACAGTCTCCCAAGCAATGACGCGGGGGGTGATTACCGCGGACCCGGCCGAAGATGTTGATACCTGCCTCGGCCGGATGACCGATCGACGGATTCGCCATTTGCCTGTGGTCGACAATGGCAAGCTGACCGGCATCATCTCGATCGGTGATTTGGTGAAGTACAAAATCGATTCTGTCCTGGCCGAGGCCGAAGCCATGGAAGCCTATATTCGCAGCGGTTAAAGGGGCGCCAGAAGGCCCGCGGGAATTGCTGATCAAAAGGTTAAGGCAAGGCCTGCAAAAATGTGCGTAACAGGCGAATTTTTTTCTTGCCAAAACCCCCGAACAGATTCTATATGGGGGCTTGCTTCGTGAATGCCTCAAATTTGTGGGGCCGGTCAAACGGCTCACAGGTTTTGCTTCGCCAAAAGGCAAGAAAGTTGTAAATGCAACCTTTCTGCAGTTTTGGTGAAAAACGGTGTTGACGGAGTGAGGGCAGGTCTGTAGAGACCGGCGCTTCACGGAAATGCCTCACCAAGCGGGGCCGGTCAAACGGCTCAGGGTGGTTTTTCGGCTCAAAATCAGGGGTTTTTCAGTTCGCTGAAATTGCTCTGCAGAAAGTCGAAAAAAGGGTGTTGACGCAAAATTCGGTGGCTGTATAAGCCGCCACTTCCGGTCGACGGGGCGCCTTGCTCCAGACGCCGAAACGGGCTCCGGCCCAGCTGTTTGACATCGCAGGAATTAGGAAGAGAAACGCAGGCGGCATAGGCGACTTGCGGTCCTTTAAGGACCACATATGACTATGACGATTTGCGTTTCAAATACAGAAAATTCTTATCGCGTCGGAACAGGTTCGCCTGATCTGACAATGTGACAAGGGTTTTCCGTCAATACGCAAACAAGCTTTACAGCTAGGCGTCGCTCCGTTTTCCCGGAGCATATGACGCATCGTCAGAAGTCAATTCTCAACCTGAGAGTTTGATTCTGGCTCAGAACGAACGCTGGCGGCAGGCTTAACACATGCAAGTCGAACGATATAGTGGCAGACGGGTGAGTAACGCGTGGAAACGTGCCTTTCACTACGGAATAGCTTTTGGAAACGAAAGGTAATACCGTATACGCCCTCCGGGGGAAAGATTTATCGGTGAAAGATCGGTCCGCGTTAGATTAGCTAGTTGGTGAGGTAACGGCTCACCAAGGCTACGATCTATAGCTGGTCTGAGAGGATGATCAGCCACACTGGAACTGAGACACGGTCCAGACTCCTACGGGAGGCAGCAGTGGGGAATATTGCACAATGGGCGCAAGCCTGATGCAGCCATGCCGCGTGAATGATGAAGGCCTTAGGGTTGTAAAATTCTTTCGCCAGGGATGATAATGACAGTACCTGGTAAAGAAGCCCCGGCTAACTTCGTGCCAGCAGCCGCGGTAATACGAAGGGGGCTAGCGTTGTTCGGAATTACTGGGCGTAAAGCGCACGTAGGCGGACTTTTAAGTCAGATGTGAAATCCCGAGGCTCAACCTCGGAACTGCATTTGAAACTGGGAGTCTAGAGATCAGGAGAGGTTAGCGGAATACCGAGTGTAGAGGTGAAATTCGTAGATATTCGGTGGAACACCAGTGGCGAAGGCGGCTAACTGGACTGATACTGACGCTGAGGTGCGAAAGTGTGGGGAGCAAACAGGATTAGATACCCTGGTAGTCCACACCGTAAACGATGAGTGCTAGTTGTCTGCAGGCATGCCTGTAGGTGACGCAGCTAACGCATTAAGCACTCCGCCTGGGGAGTACGGCCGCAAGGTTAAAACTCAAAGAAATTGACGGGGGCCCGCACAAGCGGTGGAGCATGTGGTTTAATTCGAAGCAACGCGCAGAACCTTACCTACGCTTGACATGCCCGGACGATTTCCAGAGATGGATCTCTCCCTTCGGGGCCGGTGCACAGGTGCTGCATGGCTGTCGTCAGCTCGTGTCGTGAGATGTTGGGTTAAGTCCCGCAACGAGCGCAACCCTCATCCTTAGTTGCCATCACGTTTGGGTGGGCACTCTAGGGAAACTGCCGGTGCTAAGCCGGAGGAAGGCGGGGATGACGTCAAGTCCTCATGGCCCTTACGCGTAGGGCTACACACGTGCTACAATGGCAGTGACAATGGGATAATCCCCAAAAGCTGTCTCAGTTCGGATTGTCGGCTGCAACTCGCCGGCATGAAGTTGGAATCGCTAGTAATCGTGGATCAGCATGCCACGGTGAATACGTTCCCGGGCCTTGTACACACCGCCCGTCACACCATGGGAGTTGGATCTACCCGAAGATTGTGAGCTAACTTCGGAGGCAGCAAGCCACGGTAGGTTCAGCGACTGGGGTGAAGTCGTAACAAGGTAGCCGTAGGGGAACCTGCGGCTGGATCACCTCCTTTCTAAGGATGTTTGTCATTTGGGCTCACGCTCTATGGCAACGTTCAAAGACAGCTGGCTTTGACCAGCAAAAACTATGCGGTTGTTTGTGCCGTCTTCGTTTCTCTTCCTTCATTCGCTGTCTCTAGCCGGTTGGCAGAGACATAGCCTGGTGCTACCGGGCAACCTATAATTGGGGCCGGTAGCTCAGGCGGTTAGAGCGCACGCCTGATAAGCGTGAGGTCGGAGGTTCAAGTCCTCCTCGGCCCACCACCCTTTTCGGGGCCTTAGCTCAGCTGGGAGAGCGCCTGATTTGCATTCAGGAGGTCAGCGGTTCGATCCCGCTAGGCTCCACCATTTCCTTGGTGGTTGGTTAGCGCAGCAAGCCGCATTGCGAATGAAAGAAGTGTCTAAGTTTCCGGACTGCGGTCCGGGATGTTTGTAAACGTAAGGGAAGATTGATCCGCCTCGCTGTTCATCGACAGCAAGCTCCTCACTAACCGGATGGAGTAACGAGGTGAGCCTGTCATAAAGGGTCAGTCTGTTAAAGAAACCAACAATGTCTGATCAGAAACCCATGTCTGGGTGTTCGCGCCGTCGTGTACGGAGCGTTCACCTCTGCACATGAGTTTCTATTATGAGATCAAGCGTCAAAAGGGCATCCGGGGGATGTCTTGGCGGTAAGAGGCGATGAAGGACGTGGCACTCTGCGATAAGCACGGGGGAGGCGAGAGCACCCTTTGATCCCGTGATTTCCGAATGGGGAAACCCATCTCCGAGATGTTTGACTATTACCCGGCTCCGGTCGGGTGCTGGTCATACATTTCAATAGAGAGATATAATACACTGAATACATAGGTGTTATTAAGCTAACCCGGGGAATTGAAACATCTAAGTACCCGGAGGAAAGGACATCAATTGAGACTCCCTTAGTAGCGGCGAGCGAACGGGGACCAGGCCTGGTCTGAAATAAAGCAAAGCATCTGGAAAGTTGCGCCATAGTGGGTGATAGCCCCGTAGCTGTAAAATGAAGACCTTTTCGAGTAGGGCGGGACACGTGAAATCCTGTCTGAACATGGGGGGACCACCCTCCAAGCCTAAGTACTCCTTACCGACCGATAGTGAACCAGTACCGTGAGGGAAAGATGAAAAGTACCCCGATGAGGGGAGTGAAACAGTACCTGAAACCGGATGCTTACAAGCTGAGGGAGCTCTTCGGAGTGACCTCGTACCTTTTGTATAATGGGTCAGCGACTTAGTGTTGCGTGCGAGCTTAAACCGTTAGGTGTAGGCGTAGCGAAAGCGAGTCTGAATAGGGCGACCGAGTACGTAGCATTAGACCCGAAGGCAAGTGATCTAGGTATGGGCAGGGTGAAGGTGCAGTAACATGCACTGGAGGCCCGAACCGTTGAGCGTTGAAAAGCTCTCGGATGACCTGTGCCTAGGGGTGAAAGGCCAATCAAACTTGCTGATAGCTGGTTCTCCGCGAAATCTATTTAGGTAGAGCGTCAGATGAATACTCTCGGGGGTAGAGCACTGACTGGGCTAGGGGTCCTCACCGGATTACCAAACCTTATCAAACTCCGAATACCGAGAAGTACTATCTGGCAGACACACGGCGGGTGCTAACGTCCGTCGTGGAGAGGGAAACAACCCTGACCACCAATTAAGGTCCCCAAATAATGGCTAAGTGTGAAAGGATGTGGGATTGCTTTGACAATGAGGAGGTTGGCTTAGAAGCAGCCATCCTTTAAAGAAAGCGTAACAGCTCACTCATCAAGCGATCCTGCGCCGAAAATGTAACGGGGCTAAAGCCATTTACCGAAATTGTGGGCTCGTAAGAGCGGTAGCGGAGCGTTCCGTAAGCCTGCGAAGGTGCACTGTGAGGTGTGCTGGAGGTATCGGAAGTGAGAATGCTGACATGAGTAGCGACAAAGCGGGTGAGAGACCCGCTCGCCGAAAATCCAAGGGTTCCTGCGTAAAGCTAATCTGCGCAGGGTTAGCCGGCCCCTAAGGCGAGGCCGAAAGGCGTAGCCGATGGGAACCACGTTAATATTCGTGGGCCTGGGAGTGTGTGACGGATTTCGAAAGTTGTCATCCCTTATCGGATTGGGATGGCGGCCTGGAAGTCCCAGGAAATAGCCCTCCCGTATAGACCGTACCCTAAACCGACACAGGTGGATAGGTAGAGAATACCAAGGCGCTTGAGAGAACGATGCTGAAGGAACTCGGCAAATTACCTCCGTAACTTCGGGAGAAGGAGGCCTCACTCTGGGCAACCAGAACTGAGGGGCACAGACCAGGGGGTTGCGACTGTTTATCAAAAACACAGGGCTCTGCGAAGCCGCAAGGCGACGTATAGGGTCTGACGCCTGCCCGGTGCCGGAAGGTTAAAAGGAGATGTGAGAGCGTCGAATTGAAGCCCCGGTGAACGGCGGCCGTAACTATAACGGTCCTAAGGTAGCGAAATTCCTTGTCGGGTAAGTTCCGACCTGCACGAATGGCGTAACGACTTCCCCACTGTCTCCAGCATCGACTCAGCGAAATTGAAGTCCCCGTGAAGATGCGGGGTACCCGCGGTCAGACGGAAAGACCCCGTGAACCTTTACTGCAGCTTGGCTGTGGCACCGGAAATAATATGTGTAGGATAGGTGGGAGGCTTTGAAGCAGCGGCGCCAGTCGTTGTGGAGCCATCCTTGAAATACCACCCTTATTCTTTTCGTTGTCTAACCGCGTCCCTGGATGGGACCGGGACCCAGCCTGGCGGGCAGTTTGACTGGGGCGGTCGCCTCCTAAAGAGTAACGGAGGCGCGCGATGGTAAGCTCAAGCCGGTCGGACATCGGCTGTTGAGTGCAATGGCATAAGCTTGCCTGACTGTGAGGTCGACGGACCGAGCAGAGACGAAAGTCGGTCATAGTGATCCGGTGGTCCCGAGTGGAAGGGCCATCGCTCAACGGATAAAAGGTACTCCGGGGATAACAGGCTGATGATGCCCAAGAGTCCATATCGACGGCATCGTTTGGCACCTCGATGTCGGCTCATCACATCCTGGGGCTGAAGCAGGTCCCAAGGGTTCGGCTGTTCGCCGATTAAAGTGGTACGTGAGCTGGGTTCAGAACGTCGTGAGACAGTTTGGTCCCTATCTGCCGTGGGTGTTGGAAACTTGAGAGGATCTGTCCTTAGTACGAGAGGACCGGGATGGACATACCTCTGGTGGACCTGTTGTGGCGCCAGCCGCATTGCAGGGTAGCTATGTATGGACGGGATAACCGCTGAATGCATCTAAGCGGGAAACCCACCTCAAAACCAGGTTTCCCTTGAGAGCCGTTCTAGACTAGGACGTCGATAGGCCAGGTGTGGAAGCGCTGCGAGGCGTGGAGCTTACTGGTACTAATTGCTCGATTGGCTTGATCTTTAGAAACTTGTGTGTGGTGGTGAACGCTTCCACACGGTTTGAAGATCAGAAACACCTCAGACACATTTAACAACAATCTGCGGTCATTTTGGTTTCTTTCTTTGCTAGCTTTCGCCGACCCGGTGGTTATGGCGGGGGTTCCCCACCCGATCCCATCCCGAACTCGGCCGTTAAGTCCCCTAGCGCTGATGGTACTGCGTCTTAAGGCGCGGGAGAGTAAGTCGCTGCCGGGTCAGCTAAAGCTAGCATAGCAAAACAGACATCTTCCCGAACAAACTCGCCAGCACGCTGGTGGGACAAACGAAGCCCGGCTCTGCCGGGCTTTTTTTGTGCCTGAATTTCAGGCCCAGGGATGATCGCCCTGCGCTGTTCTGGGCGCTCCCCATTTCAGGCCGCTTGGCCTATGCCTCTGTGATGACGGAATTTCCAGTATCCAGGCGGTTTGATGGCGGTGATGCACCACTCTTCATCTTCGTCGATCATGCCAGCAATGCGATCCCGCCTGCCTATGACGATCTGAGCCTGCCACAAGACGTCCTGGCGACGCATATTGGCTGGGATATCGGCGCCGGCGCGCTCGGACTGGCGCTGGCCAAACGCTTGCAGGCCAAGGCCATGTTCTGCCAGTTCTCGCGGCTTCTGATCGACCCGAACCGGTCGCTCGACAAGACCGATCTGGTGCCGAGCGAGGCTGATCATATTCCGATCCCTGGCAATCAAGGCCTGGATGCTGCCGAACGTCACCGCCGCATCGAGACTTATCATCAACCGTATCACGAACAGCTGGAACTGGCGCTCGACCAGGTCTGCCGCGACCATCAAGACCCGCTCATCCTGTCCGTCCACTCCTTCACCCCGCGCCTGATTGGCGACGCCCAGATCCGGCCCTGGCATCTCGGCCTGCTATGGCGCGAGGATGAGGCCAGTGCGCGCCAGTTCATGGCGGCGATGGCCGGCAGCACAGATTATACCATCGGCGACAATCAGCCTTATGATGCCCGCGTGTTCAATTATTCCGTCGATCGCCATGTCGGCCCGCGCGGCTTGCGTCACATTACCCTTGAAGTTCGACAGGACCTGGTATCGAATGATCAGGACGTGGATCGCATGGCTGGGACATTGGGGCCTGCTCTGAAATCATTGCTAGTATCATAGACTGGCCGCAGATCCCGAACAGAGGAGCTGCACGCCATGATTCCATCGCTCACGCTCGGGGTTGAAGAAGAGTATCTGCTGATTGACCCGCAGACCCGCGACCTTGTCGTCGAACCGCCGCCGGAATTCATGGCCGCTTGTCGCGAGGCCCTGGGCGAACGCGTGACTCCGGAATTCCTGCGCTGCCAGGTCGAGATCGGCACGCCGGTCTGCGCCGATATTGGCGAGGTGCGCACGCATCTCACCGCGCTCCGCAAGACCTTGATTCGAAACGCAGAAAAATGCGGCATGCAGCTCATGGCCGCGTCCACGCACCCGTTTGGCGAGTGGGACGAGCAAAAGCATACTGACGCGCCGCGCTATCACATGCTCGACCAGGACTTGCAGGGCATTATCCGCCGTATGTTGATCTGCGGCATGCACGTGCATGCCGGGATCGAGGATCCGGACACGCGCATCGACCTGATGAACCAGGCACGCTATTTCCTGCCGCACCTGCTGGCCCTGTCGACCTCGTCGCCATTCTGGGGCGGGCACGAAATGGGCATGAAATGCGCCCGGCTCGGCATCTTCGATTCGATGCCGCGCACCGGCATGCCGGACCGGTTCGAGAGCTATTCTGAATATGAGCGCATGGTTGATCGCATGGTCAAAGCCGGCGCTCTGGAAGACAGTTCGAAAATCTGGTGGGATCTGCGTCCCAGCGCCCGTTTCCCGACTCTGGAAATGCGCATCACCGATGTCTGCACGCGGCTGGAAGATGCGATCTGTATCGCGGCGCTGTATCAGAGCATCCTGCGCATGCTGATACGCTTGCGGCAACGCAATCAGCGCTGGCGCATCTATCCGCGCATGCTGATGGACGAGAATCGCTGGCGCGCCCAGCGCTATGGCATCACCCGTGGCCTGATCGATCTCAGTCGCGGCGAGCAGGTGGCTTATCCGGTCCTGATCGAGGAACTGATCAGCACGCTGGAAGAAGAAGCCCGCGCGCTTGGCTGTTTTGCCGAGGTGCAGCACGCCCGCACCATTCTCGATCGCGGCACCAGCGCCTGCAATCAGCTGAGCGTATTTGCCGCCGCCAGAGCCGACGGCGCCGACACGCATGAGGGGCTGAAAGCCGTGGTTGATTGGCTGGTCACAGAGACGGCTGCAGATTTACCGTAAAAAGACAGTCTTCAGCGGTGCTTGGCCTTGCGCTTGCCGGGCGGCGCAGCTATATCCGGCTCTTGCTTCGCAAGCAGCGTTGCAAACCGTGACGCGGGATGGAGCAGCCCGGTAGCTCGTCAGGCTCATAACCTGAAGGTCGTAGGTTCAAATCCTACTCCCGCACCCACTTTTAACAAACCCTCGCCGTCCAACAGGGCGGCGAGGGATCCTTTTACCTGAATTGCCATTGCGTCGCTCTCTTCGGCGTCGGCTGTCAGGGTTACATCGATAATCAGAGATCTAAATGCCTCTCTGATTTCGGCGCCGTATTCTTCATCTTGCACGGCGATAATCACGCGAGAAACTAAGTCCGCATATTTGTTTGCGGCGCCGGGATGCAGCCTCACAGGCGGTGCAGCCGGCAGAGCATCTAGCTGCGTCTGAAGCGCTCTTTGCTCGTCTTCCATTTCCCTTA
Source organism: Henriciella sp. (assembly GCA_965212615.1). Lineage (GTDB taxonomy): Bacteria > Pseudomonadota > Alphaproteobacteria > Caulobacterales > Hyphomonadaceae > Henriciella. The sequence goes on along the minus strand of OZ243114.1, from coordinate 1,759,409 downwards.
CTTTTTTCTGCATCACCGCGATAGCGGTGGCGCCGTCCGTGTCGATCAATCGCTCCACGGCGCGCTCGAGCCGTCCCGTGATATCGGCCAGCGCTTTGGATAACTCGTTTCGACGCTGAGTGTTGCCGGCTTGCGCTTTGACCTGGGCGTCATGGTATTGCTGTGCGAGATGCTTCACGAACGTCTGATCATTCAGTCTCTCTTTCATCGCAACGATAATGCGCGCTTCCAGCCTGGACGCCTGGATCGTTTTGCTCTGCGTACAGCGATGCTCTCGCCGGTTCGCGCAACCATACCGACCTTTTGCGACGATGATCATCGATCCGCCGCAAGCGCCGCACTTCAGTAGGCCGGAGAGCAGGCGCGTCGGTCGCTTCGCATTTTGCTTGCCGACCTGTCGCATTGCGAGCTGGCGATTTTTGGTTCGTTCCCACTGTTCGTCGGTCAGGATTCTAAGATCAGCCGCTTCGACGCGAATCCACTCTGATTCCGGATTTGATTTCATGCGCTTTTTCCCGGTGATCGGATCGACAATCTTCGTCCGCCGATTCCACACTCGATTTCCGATATACAATTCATTGTTCAGGATGCCGTTTCCGTGGGCAGGCTGTCCGCAGATGGTGCTAACTCGCCAGTGCTCAGATCGTGGCGGAGGGATGCGACGGGAGTTTAGATCCAACGAAATCTGTCGCGGGCTTTCCCCGTTGCCGTATCGGTTGTGAATCTCGCGGATGATTTCGGCTTCAGCTTCATCGATGTAAAGTTCGCCGGGCGCGCCGACCACCGGTTTATAGCCGTAGCATTTTCCGCCGGCGCTCATTCCATCTTTGATTTTGCCCTGAAGCCCGCGTCGTGTCTTTCGCTTCAATTCGTCCAGGAACATTTGTCCCATTAGACCTTTGAAGCTGACGTGCATTGGCGTGACCGTCTGCTCGCTGAGCGTGAACACCTCAGCGCCGTAGAATGTGAATTGCTTGTGAAGCTGCGCGGTGTCTGCCAGATCTCGGCTAAAGCGGTCGAGGGCTTCCGCCATGATAACGTCGAAGCGCCGCTCTTCGGCCTGTCGCACCAATTCCATGAGTCCAGGCCGTGTCACGACGCTGGCGGCTGAGATTGCTTCGTCGGTGAATTGTGCGACTTCGGTCCAGCCGCGCCGACCTATTTCCTGCCGGCATACCTCGAGTTGGTCGCGGATAGATTTCGCGTCCTGAAGGTCACTTGAAAATCGTGCATAGATTGCAACGCGCGTCATCTTTCAGTTTTGAGCCGAACTGGATCATCGTTGTCAACTTGAGGAAGCGCGTTCGTTTCGCGCAATTCTTTTGCGGCCTCATATCGCGCGAGTGCGGCCGCGATTCGCAGTAACCCCTCTTCAGGTGTTTTCGGGGGCGGTTGGAACGGTTCGCGAAAGCTCATTTTCCACCTCTGCGAATAAAGTACGGCGTTGCCAGAATGGCAGCGAATGTGAATGCGCCAACGATCCAGGCGCCGCCGATCCAGATCCAAACGCTCACTGTCTGTCCCCGAATTGGGATCGATCGACTGCGAGAACGCAGCCGATCGCAGCGATCGCCCAGCACACGACATGCGCAGCGGCCGACCAGTTTAGGGTTTCCCAGCTCATTTCTTGCCGAGTCCGATTTTCTTGGCGAAGTCCGATCGCCGACGGGCGTACTCTGGCGCGACCATTGGATAGTCGGCCGGCAGTCTCCAGCGGGCGCGATATTCGTCCGGCGTCATGTCGTAGTGCGTCCGCAGATATCGCTTCAGCATCTTCAGCTTTGCGCCGTCTTCGAGGCAGATAATATGGGCGTCGGTGACGGACTTTTTGATCGGCACGGCCGGATCGGGTCGAGGGGCTTCAGGGGCGCCCTGCAGCGTCGTCATTTGACGATAGGTGTCCTGGATCAGGCCGGGCAAGTCCTTCGCGCTCAGCGCGTTGTTCGAGACGTAGGCGGCGACGATATCCGTCGTGCTGGTCATCAAATCGTGTTGCGTGAAATCACTCATACTTTCTTTCCTTCAAGCAGTTTGGCTTCGGCCTTCTTGGCCTTGTCTCGATCGAGGAAGCGGGCCTCGATCGGTGTTTTGTCGGCGGGGAAGGCTTCGGAGACGGCTTCCGCCGCTGTGGCTTTCTTCATGCTCGCAACCGCTTCGGTATCGAGGTGCATGCCGTAGGCATCGATCGCCGCGACCAGCTGATCTTTCGAGCATTTCATTGCGTAATCCGGATTGACGATTGCACCGCCGGGTTCTTGCGCGATGCCGAGTTTGTGGAGCGCAACAGCTTCCGCGAGCGAGCCGGGGCGGCTGTCGGAATTTCCATCGATGCACAGATCCGCCATTCGTGCAGCGAAGAGTTCGACCAGATCGTCGCGCACGATCAGCTCTTCGATCAGCTTCGCGCGGTCGACGCATCGCAACACGAGCGGCGCGTCTTTGTCCCATGAGTTGGACTTCACCTTGCGCAGGCTTTTCAGCGGTGGCTGACAGAGGGTTTCGAATGCGCTGCCGAAGCCGGTTTCATTCTCGTCGCCATTCGGTGAGATGATGTCAAACCGACAAAGGCGCGGATCGTAATCGACATGCGTAAATGTCGACGATATGGCGAGCGCCATTGCGGCCGACGGCGACTTTTCGATGCCCTTGCGAAGCTGGTTGGTTCGAGCCTGGGCGCCGAGCTTCCAGACCGCTCTAGCAAGCGGTTTGGGCCCGGACTCTTCGCCGGCAGCTTTCTTGTTCTGCTTGGCTTCATACCGCTCATAGGCCTCGCGATCGTAGCAGGGATGAACGATCTTCACCTCGAGACTGCGACTGTCCTTCGCGACGACGATATGCTGCATCTCGAGCGGGATATTCAGTTTCTTCGTCGCTTTTGGGTAATACCAATCGTTGTGGCTGCGCGACCGGATTGGCTCTGTTGTGTATCCACGCTTTTCGATGATCGCCTTGCACTCGCTGGCGATCCACTTTTCTGTCAGCGTGTCGGCGAGTCCGGGCTGCGCAAGGCGCTTCTCGTCGGTTTCATCGTCGACAATGTAAGTGCCGCCGCGTTCTTCGTATTCGTCCAGACTGAAGCGCAGATTGTCGCTGATCGGCATGGAATGATTGTCGAGAAAACGCTTGACCTCGCCGACGGTGCGCAGCGGGTTCCACTCGCGCGTAATGGCTTCCAAGCAGTCGTTTTGCACGTCATGCGGATAACGGGCTAGCAGCTCGGCCGTTTCGAAGCTGGTAAACTCTTCGGCCTCGTATGCTTTCCGGCATTTGGGCGATATGCCTTTGGCCATCTTGGCGCGCCGCTGGGCCCAACGGCGGGTTTTGCCAAGGCTGTCGGCGATCTCGTCTGTGACTTGGTCGGAGGCCTCGCCACGCTCTTCGCGCGCCGCTTGCAGCTTCACGATCGCGTCGGCTTCCTGCAGCGGGTGAACGTCTTCGCGTAGAGCGTTTTCCGTGACCATCAGCTCGAGCGTTTCAACGTCATCAAGATCGCGCGCCACTGCCGGCACCTGGACGTCGGCAGGCCAGCGGCCGTCTTCTACTAACTTGCGCATGGCGCGCCAGCGGCGTTCGCCAAAGATCACTTCGTAGCGATCGCCAGTCAGGTCAGATTTCGGCCGAACGCCGATCGCTTGCAGCAAGCCCTTTTGAGCAATGCTGTCGGCGAGCTCCGCGATCGCGTCATCGTCGAACGTGGTTCGATAGTTGAGCGGGCTGCGGTCGATCAGGTCTAGGCTGATCGTGGTTGTCTCTGCAGACGGCGCCAATACCACGGAGGAAATTTCCGCGCTTCCGATAGCGCTAGGCGTGGCGCCGTCTGCTTTGCTCGGCTCGGGGGTGTCTCTTCCCTTGCCAAGCAAGTCCAGGCCTTCAGGGGTGAGGCTTAGACTATCCTGTTCGATAAAGCCGCGCTTGCGATGGGACTCGAGCGCACGGCGTGTGTTGTCACTGCGCATGCCAAGCGTCTTCGCAATCGACAAGTGGTCGGCGGTCGCTGGTGCGTCTTTGACGGCTGAAAGTAGTTCTGTGTTTACGTTGGGCATTTTTGACACCTATGGTTTGGGGATAAGGGAAGGCCGGCAGCGTGTTTCGTGAGGGTGAAACTCGCTACCGGCCCGGGGGACGCCTACGGCCGACGCGCGTGGCCGACTGGCGTGAAGTGGTCGACGATCTCTAATTCGCGAAGCATGGCTTCGGCCGGGTGAGAGTCGACAGGATCAGCGCCCGCATCATCAAGCTGTTTGAGTTTGAGGGCATGCTGCTGCAGCTTTCGAAACTGGATCATCGCTGCGTGTCGTTTGTCGTCGGGGAGGTCTGCGATTTCCTTGCCGACGGGCACCAGATGGCTTTCGTAGCGCTTGGAGAGTAGATGCACATACGCCGCCTGCTGGCCGACTTCGTGGAAACGAACGGCGTTCGTTCCCCAATCCGTTTGTTGATTTGCTCCTTCCATATTCAGATCCTCTTGCTATCGGAAGCGCATACAATCCATAGCGGATTATATTTGTCAACACGGATTACTCCAAAATGGATTAAAATATTCCTAGCTAGCATGATTTGAGCGGGCGATCGGTATTGGAAGTTCGGGATTTCTGGTACTGAACGGAGTAAATCGGGTGCCCTTGACGGGGTAAGTCCCCCTGTTTCGGAGAGCGAAACAGGTTGATCGTTCCAGGGAATCACGAATCCGGTCTTGCCGACGCGAGGTGCGCACGTAGGGTGGGCGCTGAGAGTAGAAAAAGGACAGGCCGATGCGTATCGTCTCGATCGCCATAGCCGCTGGCCTGGTTGCGTGTGGCGCGCCGGCAGCGAATGACAGCACAGAACGCGATCGCGTCATGGCTGCGAACCTAGAAACAGCGGCAGAGAAAGTTGCTTCGCGCGAGGCTGAAGCTGAAGAGCGACAGGCCTGCATCGATGCCACGCTGCAGGGTGAGCGATATCAATCCGCTATGGAGGCTGCTGAAGCTTCTGACGACTATATGTCGCGCACGGACCAACTCAGACGGTCGACCGCCGTGGCTTTGTGCGAACGCCGGTGTACGCCGGCAGATGTCAAGTCTGAAGGTGGTTGGGTTCGTTCGCAGAACCGACCAGGTTCATATTTTATGTGGTGCAATGGGCGCCGGGTTTATCTCGATAGTGAAACCGGCCGCGTGACTTAGGACGCCTGACGTTCTGAATTGAATGCGCTGACCATCGCCATAATCGCATTCTTTGCGGCCGGGTTGTCGCGAACCAATTCGATCAAGGCTTGTTCGTCTTCGTCGAGCGACAGTTGCGGCGTTCCAATTAAGACGGATGGGTCAACGCCAAGCGCGCCAGCGATCAATGACAGCTTTGCGGCCGTCACGCTGCGCACTCCAGTTTCGTAGCGCTGAAGCGCCTGCCAATTCAGGTCGCACATTTCCGCAAGCTGCTCGAGGCTCAATCCGCGTTTGAGCCGTTGCTCTCTGATATTGTTGTGCGCCTTGGGCGGTTTTGGGTGCTGAAGCCGTGCCATAGGAAATGGCGTGACATGACAATCCGGAGCGGTGTAGCGCCCGTTCGGATTAAAATTTATGTCAGGGGCTTGACGCATTAACCGAATACTAACCTTTAAATAATCCACTATGGAGTAATAATCCATTAAGGATCATTTTTGGTTATGGCAAGCACAATCACACGGCTAGAGTACGAGCGGAAAAAGCGCAAGCTGACCTATGCCGCGCTCGGCGAGCTTCTGGGCGGTCTTCACAATCAGACGGCTCGTAAGTATTGCCTGCCGCCAACACACGCCGATTATCGCTGGCCTAAGAAGAGCGCGGCCGATGCAATGAAGGCGGCGTTTGCCAACGAGATTCACGCCGGCAATTTTGATGATCTGGAAAACGAAGACGGCGTCTCGTTCTCCGATTTGCTCGCGCGAGGTCAGGCGCAATGACGGCTTCGATCGAGTTCCTGACCTATTCGCGCGCGCTTGGTGTCGTAATCCCGAAACAGCGCAAAGGCTTTGCGGGTGAGGCACCAATAACAATGGTGCTCAACGATCAGTCGCCAGACGGGATTTGCGGCGTCAGAGAGAACGATGTTGCCGGTCCATCCTGGGCGGTCCGAATATATGCTGCCACCTCGCCGCGCGATATCGTACACAACACTGCGACGCGCCAGCAACCAAGATCCATTGGGCGCGGTCATCAGCAAATGTCCAGTTTTGGTCAGCTGAAGATCAGATTTGCAGGATGCGAGAAACGTCGTTTCATCTTCAGTAATAGCGCCGGTAATGTCGACGATTACGTTGGGTGTTCTTTTGATGTACATTTTAATAGCTCAATTCATGGTGGTATATACTCTTTCCTCCACCCGCAGTTTACAGGTGTGGTCTGTGGCGCATCTGAGTTAATCGAATGCCAATCTGACCAGTCGAATTCGCCGGAACCGGACAGATTTAATGAAAGTGAGCGTTTTTGTAGCGATTGCGCATGGCCGGTGGCCTGTCGCGAGCTCGGAATTTGTCAACGCCGCGATCTGGGCGATATAAGATCACGCTGCCCGTGGGCGCCGTCGCAGGTGTTCCAATGAGCGGCGGCGGAACACCTATCTATCGCAAGTCGAACGCCTATGGCGAGGGTGATCCGCAGCTTCATGAGACGCTGCCGGAGATGGTCGCCGCGCTTTGCGATGTCGATCCGTGGTTTCAAAGTCCGAAGACGATCTTCGATCCAGCTTGCGGGCCCGGCGCTATTGTTTGGGTGTTGCAGCTCTTCGGCCATCGGACCATCGCGGCGGATCTGCACGATTACAGCGATCGATATCGGGCGCTCGGCGAGCCATTTCATAAGACGTTTTGGAACAAGGATTTCTTGTCCTGGTCGCGCGATCCGATCATCGAGATTTGCCCAGACGAAGACGCGTTCGCGATCGCCATGAATCCGCCCTACGGCACGGGCAAGGTCGGCGATCCATCCTATGCGGCCATGTTCGTCGACCACGCGCTGACGCTATCGAACCGGGTCTATGCGCTTCTAAACTCCGATTTCGTTCACGCCGGCAAAGGGTGCCCGTGGCGTGATCGCTTGCTCGACAGTGAGATCCTGACAGGCGTGTTCCCATTTCGCGAGCGGCCGACCTTGCACCGCGACGCCTATGAAGGCGAACGCAAGCGCGGCGTCATCAATTACACTTGGTTTCGTTGGGAGCGATCGGGCGGCGATCGCGAATGGCAACGCCTGACCTTGGAACGGGGAGGGCGCGCGCGTGACGTATCGTCCATCTAATCCAGACGGCATCATGTTCGTTCCGAACGTGAGCGATTATCGGCGCGCCTGGGCGCTCACTTTGAAAGAGCCGATCGCCGGCCTGATGGTCGCTGGCAAGATTTGGGCGTTCACCAAATCAACGCCGCCGCCGCGCCGTCTGATCGGTCAACGCATTCATTTCCAGGCCGGACAGGCGCTCATCAAAATCGGGCCGGTCAAAGAGAACGTCCCGCTTCAGAAGATGATATCGATCGCGTCCGGCGCTGAGCCTGATGCGTGGCGCCAAGGCCTCGATGTCCTGTCGAAGAAAAACGCCGGCAAAGTCCTGGGCAGTGCTGTGCTGCGCGCAGCATTCGTGACGGGTGGGCTGCGGCCGATCGCTGATCACGGTGTCTGCGCGGTGAGCTTCCGGCCGGACAGCAACGCGCCGAAATATCTCGGCGAATGGCGTTCGTTCGATGGGCGCACAATCATTCCTGTCGGCAATTGGTCGGCGCCGAGCCGGACGGCGCGCACATGGCGCTGGGCGTGGTGCTTTTCCGATCCGCAACTCAATCCGAAATCTGATGAACGCCTGAAGGGCTTTGGAGGTCTTTGGGATCTCGAAAAAGGCCTCGCGTTCCGCCGCGAACAAGAGAGGCAATCCAAATGACCAAACTGCGCGTCATGAGTGACAAGATCCGCGAAAGGACACTCGCTGTCCGTACGCGCCGCAACGAAGGTTGGTCGCTCGCCAAGTGCGCGACGTTCTACGGCGTCGTACCGGGGACGCTCACTCAATCCGAAGACCGGCTGCGGGCCGAGGAGCGTCTCGAGGCGGCTGAGCATTCGAAAACGATCGAAGAGATCCTTCTGCGCGAGCCGGAGCGTGTCGATTCCTGGACGCTGAAGCGCTGCAAAGACTTGGTCCGTCGCGATGGCAAATGGGACCGCCGATGTCGTGGTCTGAAAATCGGCTGCCGCTGTGTCGCGAAAATGAAAACCGCTGCCCAGAAAAGAAAGGCCCTAACATGAGCTGGGAAATCCTGAAGCCAAAAACACCTGAGCCGCTGTCTGACGTTCGCGTCAGTTGTTACTACCCGGCCAATAATCGCGATCTCCATTTCGGCATCTCGTTGCCGGAAGAGGTCATGCGCCTGCTGAAGGTCAGACCGACGGAAAGCGTTCGAGTCCTGGTCGGCCGTGAAGAGCATGCCGGCCAAATCTACATCGAGAAAGGCAAGGATTGGCCAATCCATCGCCAAGCTGGTTGCGGGCGCGGCCGCCTCGTTGTTCCGGCGCCGGCAGAGTATCGAGACAAGTTTAAGCAGGTCGCCGTCAGCCTGTTGAGCATCGAAAGCAAAGACGCCGTCCAGGTCGTGCTGCCGGGCGTCGATGGTTCGCCGCGCGATCTTCCGGTTTTGGTCGGTGTCGACCTCGCGGCGGAAGGAAAAAGCGACCTCACGGCGATCGCCGAAGTCGATGCGTCGGGGCACGTGGTGAATGTCGAGCGCAAGGCGCTTCAAACCGATGATGCGCCGGTTCAATGCGGCGTTGTCGTCACCGGCTTTCCCCGCAGCGAGAATGCGAAGGCGCTCGATATCCCGCTCGACATTTATCTCGCGCTTCCGGACCGGGTGAGATCATTCTTCGACGTGTTGAAGTGGCAGGAATGGGCGAGCGCATCTGATCTGGCAATGGCGGGTGTTCCGGTGTTGCCGCTCGGCGATGTCGAAGGGGTTCTCGCGCGCATGATGCAGCACCTCGAAGGCTGCGGATTGGAGCTTTCGACCGATGACGGCGAATGGCTGCTACGCGCTGCGATCGAAAAAGAGGCTGACGCGGACGACGAACCGACCGCAGAAAGTGAGATCGAAGACGCCGAGCCGGAGCTTGAAGAGGTCGAAGAGCCGGAACCGGAAGAGGTCGAACCCGAGCCTGAAGAGGAAGACGAGCCGGCCCAGGCGGAAGAGTGCGCGGCCAACGAGCAGGGGCCGTTCGAGCTGCCAGCTGGCGTCTATAAGGACATGAAGCCGATGCTTCGAAAGTTCTTTGACGAGTTCAAGGGTGGCGGGCTGCAGACCATCGAACACTTGCGAACGCTGAGCGAAGACGGCGTGCCTATGAGCATGCCGCGTTGCATCAACTTTGTCGTCACGCTTCGCCGCAAACTAAACGCCCATGACCTGATCATCGAAAAGCAGGGCGAAGCGTACATCATGAAATCTTGGCAAGTGGCGGTGGCTGAAAATGCCTAGCCGCCGGTCACTTGAAGATGCGCTCGAGGCAATCCAACTGCGTTTGCACTTTGGAGACGCCGCTACGCTCGCGGGCCTGGAGGGTTCGTCGCGTGACGGTTGGGATTGCCCGAGCTGTGAAGGTCATTCGTCCGTCGTGGAAGCCGCAGGAAACAAGTCAGCGACCTGCGGCATCTGCGACGAATACTTTTCGATGACCGATATCGTGCAAAGCGCTTGTGGTTGGGATTATGGCCAAGCCGTCGCGATGCTCGATGAATTGCTGACTGAAAAAAGCAAATCCAGGAGCAAAAAGAATGGCACGTAAACCGCCTAAAGATGGCGGCGTCGACATGCATCCGGACGGTCCGGAACCATCAGACGCCAAGGCTGCAAAAAAGCCGGCCTCGAGCAAACCCAAAAAAGCCGACCTGACCAAAGCTGACGAAGAAAAGATCGCCAGCAACCAGCTCACCGGCACTGCGCGAGAAAAGCTACGCAGCTTTGTTCGTCGGATCGAAAGCCTCGAGGAAGACAAAAAGGAAATCGCCGACGACATTAAGGAGGTCTACGGCGAGGCCAAATCGTCCGGCTTCGACACGAAGGCGCTTCGCCGCGTCATCCGTGAGCGCAAGATCGATGCGAAAGATCGCGAAGATCAGCTGAGCATGTTCGATCTGTATTGGGACGTCTGCGGCGATGCCTAGTCCGCAGCGCATACAGCTCAGCCGCAGAAAGGGCGTCAGGCTACATGATTTGAGTTTGGCCCTGAATGGGTTGCCGGCAGTGAAGGTCGATCGTGCGACCTGGCTCGGCAATCCGTTTACTGTAGGCAACATGTTCACGGCTGCAGAAGCCGTCGAGCATTTCCGCGACCTGATGATGACGCCTGCGAACTTGCATCGAGCGATTCCAAAAATCGTTGCAGCAAGTGGCCTCGATCGGCGAACAATCGTCAGCGGTTTGACCGCACGACAGATGGAGATCCGGTCTCGCATTAGAGATTTGGTCGGGCACAACGTCGCCTGTTGGTGTGAGCCGAAAGAGCCTTGCCACGGCGACGTGCTGCTCGAGATTTGCAGCGAATGGTACGATCGGGGAGTCGCGCATGGATAAGCCGCAACCGTCTCCGATCAACCGTCGCCTGCAAAGGCAGCGAGTCCTGACCATCCTGCTCGGGGTGTGTTGGTTTCTCATGGCTGCCTGCGCGACCTTCATTTTTGATGATCTGACGACGGCGCTCGTCGCGTCGATCGGCCTGTTGTCGGCCGTCGGCGTAATTGTTCTCGGCGCCGCGCTGATCTCGACCTTTCAGGAGCTCAACCCATGGTGACGAATATCGAAATGCGCGATCAACCGCGTCCGGCAATTCAATTCGATGATCGATCTGTGCTGCCGCATGAGATGCGCCTAATGCACCCTTCCGAGCTTGGTCTGCGGCTTTGGGTCGGCATCTTCGTCGGCGCGATCTGCGGCGTGGCTTGGACGCTGCTTTGCGTCTGGCTTTGGTTCGAAGTCGTCAACGTGCCCGATCCGTGTGTCGAGCGTCCAGGCCTCGAGGTTTGTCAGGGAGGCGCACATGGTTGACATGACTAGCGACCGCGCTGCTGCCCGCGTCGTCGGCCGTCCGGTTCAACAGGACTGGGTTTGCGAGCTGACCATGATGCAACAGTCGGTTCTGTTCTCTTCGATTCGCGGACCGGACGGTGTGCCGAAAGGTCATCCGGTCAAACCGATCATTCGATGGTTCCGGCGTTGCACTCTGCTGTCGGCGTTCGATCGTCGCGCGCTGTCAGATCCGTTCGAACCGGGCGGCGGTAGTTTCACCGGGCCGTACAAGCTCGAGCATGCTCGCGCCCATTTTGGTCACCAGGAAGGTTTCGAGCAGATGCTCAAAGAGCATGGCTGGGCGGGGGTTCGCATGCTCGTTTTCAAGCGACTTCCTGAAGTCTACCTTCGGCACGTCGACGAGTTGCCGTTTCATTTCATGAACCACTTGCTGCAGTCGGCTCTTATTGTGGCGACGTTCCATCCTGAAAACCTGTGTCGGGCTTGGTGGCAATCGTTCTATGACATGGTCGTCAACGATCTACATCTGCACCCGGAAGGCGCCGAAGAAATGGCGTTGCGGCTGTCCGACAATGAGCAGGCCTGGGCCGCTCGTGAAAAGCCGGGGAAGCGATCATGAGCAAGCGACACGGAACCGCTATCGAGTGGACGCATATTCCAGGATTCAAGGGCGAGACATGGAACCCGATCGTCGGCTGCAGTGTCGTCAGTCCAGGCTGCACGAACTGCTACGCCATGCGAACGGCAGCCCGCATCGCGGCGATGGGCGTCGACCACTATTCGAACTTGGTGGCGCAAACCAAAGCGGGCCCGGTTTGGAATGGGGACACGGCGATCGCGCCGCGCAAGACATTTCTGAAGCCGTGGTTTTGGAAAAAGCCGCGAGCCATATTCGTCAACTCAATGGGCGACTTGTTCCACGAGGGGATCGACGACGAACTGATCGACAGGGTGTTCGCGGTCATGGCGCTATGTTCGCAACACACGTTCATGGTGTTGACAAAGCGCGCGTCCAGGATGCGCGACTACATGCGCGCGCCATGGCGCAAGCGGTCGATTGCTGCGGCTTCGATCGAGGTCTCGCACTTGATCGCGTCTGAGCGGGGCACGTTCAAAGCCAGACCTCGAATTGAGCATTTCGAAGAATGCTTCGCTGGCAACGGCCCTTTTCCGAATATTTGGCTCGGCGTGTCGGTTGAAGATCAGAGGCGAGCTGAAGAGCGTGTGCCGGACTTGCTGCACACGCCAGCCGCCAAGCGGTTCATCAGCTGCGAACCGCTGCTAGGCCCTGTCGACCTGCGCGCGATTGACGTGAATGGCGACGGCGAAATGGATGCCCTCTTTGCGGATCGTTGGAGTAGCGCGATCGAATCGTGGCGAGGCACCGACGACGATTGGGAAGAGGGGTTTGAAGATTGGTTCGGCCGTCATCCTGACGAGGTGAACCCGGACGCCCCAATGTACACGCCAGTCGATTGGGTAATCGTTGGCGGCGAGTCCGGCGCCAACGCGCGGCCTATGCATCCTTATTGGGCGCAGTCCATTCGCGATCAATGCGAAGGCACCGGCACCGCGTTTTTCTTCAAGCAATGGGGCGAGTGGGCGCCTGGCATGAATTGCCCGCCGATGGAAGGCATACGCCCGTGTGCGAAATGGTTCGCTAATAGCTGGATGCTCGACGATTGCCGGATGCACGATCCGGAAGACCATTGGCAAGATCCACCCGACGTCTTCCGGATCGGTAAGCGATTGGCTGGCAACAAGCTGGACGGCGTTGAGCATCAATACTGGCCGGAGGTGTCGTCTTGACTTCGCCTGTCCGACCGCGCGGGCCCTGAGCCTGCCGCCGCGCCCTACGCGGTTTCCCGATCTTTCGAGTATGCGCCGCACCTCGCCGGCGCGGTGTTTAACGAGGCGCTTCGGCGTCAACAGGGAACGTCTGTTTCAACGAACGGCGTTCGTCAGGGGAAAGAATATGAGTTTTGCCGATCGGCAATTGGATCTTCATTACCGCAATTCCGTCTGCGAAATCTTCGGCACTCGCAGCTTGCCGCTGGCTTACAGCACGCTCGCACCGATCCAGGCGCGAGCCGCGATCCGGCGGAAAGCCGCTCTCAAAAAATGGATCAAGGCGGGCATGCCGCTCACGCCAACAATTATCGCCGTCCATCCATTCAATATCGCAGAGAGGCGCAAATGAGAACACACGCACTAGCCGTCAAGAATAGCCTGCTGATGTCGAAGACCGATGCGGCGATCGTGGAAGCGCTCGCGACCTATGCGGACGAGGGAACATGGCATTCGGTGGCATCGATCGAGATGATTGCTGCCCTGGCTCGAGTCGATCCGAAAACCGTCCGTCGTCGTTTCGACGTCATGGCTAGCGAAGAGCATGACGGGTTTCTGCAAATGCTGCGTCGGCCGCGAGGTGGGCAAAATGCGGTTTGGGTCATCCGCGTGCATTGGGAGCGGATCATTCCAGTTGCCAAGGCTGTCGCTCGCGCGCGGCGCTTGATTATGGGCGGCGCGGTGAGAATGGCAGAAACCCGTGGTTGGCTTCACAAGCCGGCGAACAATCTGAATTGCGCGGGCATGATTTCGGCGATGCAGCAAGGCGCGCTCTTGGAGGGCGAACATGGCGCGTCGCGCAAGATCATGGCCTATCTCGACACGCTGACAGAGGCCGTCACCGAATGGCCTCACAAAGCGCTAATCGGGTCTGTGGATAGCGCCGAGCTGGCCTGTGCAAAACAGGCTCGAAACTTGGACATGCTGTTCGGTAACTTGGACACTCTATCCGACAACTTGGACATTCCGTCCTCCGCCTATAATAAGGATAATTCCCCTCAAGGAGAATCCTCTACGCACGCACCTGCGCGCGAGGTCGATCTTCGATTGGCTTCCATCGCCGCGCTGGCCATCCCCGGCGGTGAGCGTCGCAAAGAGCTGATGACCGCCATTGTCGGTTGTCAGCTCGCGGTGCTTGATGGCTGGCTTGTGTTCCGAGCCGCAAGCAAATCGCAATGCGATTATCTGCACGGCAAATTTTGGAATGATCTCTTTGCCGCAGCACGGGGCAAAGGCTTTGCCGGAATTGTGATCTCCGACCGCTCACGCCCAGACGCAGACGGAACCGCCCGGCCGGCGGATCAGTTGGGAGGGTTCTAGTGCGGCGACCATCTCGAGCCAAACGCAAGCGCGCTCTGACGCTGAAAACGGTGAAGCTCAAATCACTGAAGGATGACCAGATCGAACAGGGTGCGCCACACGCTGACGTCACCAACACCGAACGTCGGATAGACGAATCTCGCCGCGAGCTGCAGCGCCTGGCTGACGAAGACGCGGCGAAGAAAGCAACCATGAAATCGGCGATGCGTCAGGCTCGCAAACAGGGCAAGCCAATCGACCGGCTGAAGGTCATGATGCTGCGCTCGAGCGATCTGACCCTGTGGCATTTCCAAGTCGCCGACGCGCTTCGTGGATTGTCCGAGTTGTCGTCGGCTGGTCAGGGTGCAGCGGTGTCTGGCTGGGCTGGCGATGGCGACGGTTCGGTGATCAGCGATCGCGGTCTCGCCGGCAACGAAGAGCGCGGCGAAGATCACTATGGCGCGGTCGCGGTTCCAGGCGTCAGCGTCGGCGATGACATGGCGACGTGGAAGCGGGCGCCCAGCACAGCCGACACGCTCGAGCGGCGAATCGAACCGCCGCGCACTTTCAGGCCGAAAGCGATCAAGTCAGGCCGACGCGTCAGCGATGGCGGAATGGCTTCGCTCATGGATCGGCTGCGCAAGGCTGACGAGACATGGGCGCTGTTTATGGACGCTGCCGAGAAAGCCGGTCTGGACGCCTGCGGGCGGGTCGGTTGCTCGACTGCCTGCGTCGCGGTGATTCGCGGCGATGCAACCAAATCCGAGGCCTACACAAGGTTTGTTCGTGGCGCTCGGCACAAAGCCTATCGAGGCATCGAATTAGCAATGGTGGCGGGCTTGGAGGCCGTCGCCGCAAAGCTCGGTTTCGGGCGATAATCAGGAAAGGTTTAGCTGAGATGATTGACAAGCGGATCGAGATAAACGAGCAAACGCCACATTCCGAAAACGTGACCAAACAGCTGCCGCCCGGCTTGACCAGATTTCTGCCGGACCGGGCAGAGCTGGCGCTAGACGTCGACCAGCCTAGAGCTGATCGAGCCCGCGCTTTGGGCGCCGCGTTCTGGTGGAAGGAAGCGCCGCAGGGCGGGCCGTACTGGTTCGAGCAGCAAGATCAGATTGCGCTCGGCGATCTCGACGATTGGGTCAACGAAGATCCGGACAATCCACGGCCGACCGATCTTTCGCCGGAAGCGGTCGAGCAGCTGCGCACCTGGATCGCAGCTTCAACCATCAAAGGTCTGAAAGGATAGATCATGTTCGATGACATGTACGAAACGGTATTCGGTAAGCGCGGCTCAATCGACGAGGCTTACAACATGCTGAAGGTGGCGCACTCTTCAGCCGATACCGAACTGTTTGTCCATTGGCTCGGCGAGCTGGGCGATCGAGTGAAGCGCAAGGGTGGCTGAGCGCTCACGCGTCATAGGCGCCAAGCGCGTCGGTCGCAGGGTCAGTCGAGCAGCTGTCAACAAAGGCGCAGGCCTGCAGGCCGATGGGCGCGAGACGGCAGCCAAGCGCGGTTACACTTCGCGATGGTCGAAGGCCAGCCGAACGCTTCTGTCGCATGAGCCGATCTGCAAGGTTTCGATTGCCGAAATGCGCATGCCGCGACCTTCCGAGGTTGTCGATCATCTCTATCCACACTGCCGCCTGCGCTGGCTGTTTTGGGAACGCAAGCTTTGGGTTCCGATGGCCAAGGCCTACCATGATGGGCCGAAACAACGGATCGAACAGCTCGGGGAGCTGGCGATCGACGAACTAGCATTCAAGCTCGGCTTGCCGACCTTGGCGCAGATGCATCCCGACCGCGTTGACGAGTGGCGAAACGCCATGCGCGAACGAGGCAACGGGGGGGTGCAAAAGTCCTGGCGTTAACCGCCGAAACCGCCGCCCCAGTAAACTTTTCTCTCTGCCGGAATTTTTAGGGGTAATTTTTTTTTGGAGCGATCCATGTCAGATCAGGTTGACGAGGCAGAAGACCTCGCCGCCGACACTGCCGATGCGATCGCTTCGGATGATGTCGAGCAAACAAAGGTCGAAGACGAAGCGGCCGATCATAGCGTCATTCCGGACGTGCTCTGCGAAACTGGTCGCGAGGTCTGGCTGCGCGTCGCACCCGTGTTGACGTCCGTTGGGCGACTGAAACGGTCCGATATTGAGAGTTTCACGCGCTATTGCGATCTGACAGCGCGCTTTGTGGCGATCGCAAAGGATATCAAGGCGCGCGGCGAGATCGTCGAAGTCGTGACCTATGGAAAAAGCAAAGACGATCCAAATGCGACCGTGGTTTTGCGTCCGCATCCGGCGTTGAAGGACTATCGAGCGCTCTCGACAGAACTTCGCCAAATGGACCGCGAGTTCGGGATGACGCCGAAATCGCGGGCTGAGCTGGTATCGCGCGAGCTTGGCCATGGCGGCCTTGGCGGCGGTGGCGGCGATCTCTTCGATGGTTCTGAAGCCGAAACCGACGACGACGACGAAAATCCTTTCACCTTCCACTAGGGAGGCGCAGGACGCTCATCGTCAGATATCGCGGGTCACATGGGATTACCTGCGGAAGAAAAAGCAGCGCAGACAGCGCGAAGCGGCTCTGAAAAATGTGCATCGGATTTGGGGTTTTCGCGACGATCGCGGCAATACGTGGTGGTTCGATGCCTATGCCGCCGATCGCGCCGTGCGCTGGATCGAAGCCTACATGCGCCACACGAATGGCGAATGGGATGGCAAGCCGTTTAAGTTGGCGCCATGGCAGCGCAAAGTCGTCCGACAGGTGTTCGGATGGAAGGGCGCCGACGGATATCGCCGGTTTCGTCAGGTCTGGCTCGAAATTCCGCGCGGCAATGGCAAATCGACGTTCGCATCAGCGGTCGCGAATTATCTTCTGATCGCCGACAACGAGCCGGCCGCGATGATCTATTCGGTCGCGTCGAACCGTGACCAGGCATGTCTGGTTTACGACGACGCGCGCGCCATGATCGAGGCGCATCCGGCGCTCAATGCGCAGGTTGAAACGCACGACAAAGGCATGATGGTCGGTTCGACGCGATCGCGGTTCATCCCGCTCGGGTCGAAAAACCTTCACGGGCTGAAGCCTCATGGCGTCATCGGCGACGAGGTGCATGAATGGTCGAACCGCGACCAGCACGAAGCGGTTTCGTCGGCGTTCGGTAAACGGCGTCAGCCGATCCGGTTCTATATCACGACGGCCGGCGACAATCGCCAATCGCTGTGTTGGGAACTTCACCGCCAAGCCGTCCAGGTCATTCGCGGTGACGTCTATCTGCCGCACATTTATGCGCGCATTTGGGCTGCAGAGGCGAAAGACGATTGGGGCGACGAGCGGGTTTGGTATCGGGCCAATCCGGGCTTGAAGTATGGCGCGCCAAAGATCGAGGATCTTCGCCAACAATACGAAGAGGCTCGATCTTCGCCGGCGGCCGAGAACAGCTTTCGCCGGCTGAAGCTCAATCAATGGACGGATGCAACAACGCGTTGGGTTCCGTCGGCTGATTGGGACGACGCGGCGAAGAGCATCGATTGGGGTTTGTTGCGAGGCTGCGAAGCCTATGCCGGTCTCGATCTCGCCGCCGTGAAAGATCTGTCCGCGCTCGCGCTCTGGTTTCCGCCGAGCAATCTGGCGGTGCCTGGGCGTTGGGTTTTGGCGGTCAAGTTCTGGTGTCCGGCTTCGAACATCGAAGAGCGGACGAAGTCTGACGACGTACCTTATGAAGACTGGGCAAATCGCGGACTGATCACGGCAACGCCGGGTGATACGACGGATTATGAAATCGTCGAGCGCGATATTCTCGCGATCAACGAAATCCATCCGATCATCGAGCTCGGTTACGATCCTTGGAACGCGCGGCAGTTGGCGCAGCGTCTCACAAAGAAGGATTTGGAGTGCGCAGAGGTGCCGCAATACATGCGGATTCTCGGGCCTTCGACGGCGCGCATGGAAAAGATGATTTTGGGCGGGGACATGGCGCACGGCGGTCATGAAATCCTGTCCTGGAACATGGCGAATGTCATGGTCTGGATGGGGCCGAATGGTCACTACAAGCCGGACAAAAAGAAATCGACGCAGCGCATCGATGGTGTCGCCGCTGCGTTGAACGGTGTGGCTTTGATCTTGGAAGCGGAAGCTGAAGACGAGGAAGCCGAAAACGATTTGAACAGTCGAGGTTTAGAGACGTGGTGAAATCTATGTTCGCGCGCGCCGGAAAGGCGATCGGTGATTATCTTGCTCCACGTGCCGCGATCGGCTCGTCAAACGATAATCAATTCATGCAAGATTTGCTCGGCGCTATGCCTACGCCTGCGGGTGTGGCGGTGACCGAAAAATCGGCGCTGAAGATCTCGACCGCGATGGCGTGTGTTCGGATCATGTCGTCAATTCCAGCTTCGATTGGCCTGATGGTTCAAGTTCGCGATGGCGATCGCTGGTCCGAAGATGTCGACCATCCGTTGAATGCGTTTCTGCGCAAGCCGATCGAGGGTGTTGGGGCGTCGACCTGGCTCGAACAATTGGGCTGGAAGCTGCACGCGCAAGGCGATGCGATCGCACGGATTACGCGGAAAGGATCTTACGAACCACGCTGGGCGCAAATCCTGGACCGCGCCGAAATCGAGGAAGTGTTTCGCGGCACCGATGGCCGGCTGAAGTACCGGCTTCACTATCGAAATCTTCGCGGCGCCGTAGTGCGTGAAACTGTCGACCAGGAATTCATCATTCACGTCGCCGGACCTGGCTTTGATGGCTGTCGCTCGCCGTCGCCAATCATGCACTTTGCTCGCGAAACACTCGGCATTGCGCTCGCGACGCAAGATTATCAGGGCCGCGTGTTGAACGCCGGCGGCCGCCCGTCGGGTGCGTTGGAAATTCCGCAGGGCGTCAGCGATGAAACCGTCGATGCGATGAAAAAGCACTGGCAGTCGCAATATGTCGGCCTCGCGAACGCCGGCAAGACAGCCGTTCTTTACGGCGGTGCCACGTTCAAGGAAATCAGCTTCACCTCGCAAGAGGCCGAAATTCTGCAAACGCGAGCCTTCGAAGTTGCCGATATCGCGCGTGTTTGGGGTGTCCCGCTGCACATGCTGCAGTCGACCGACAGCGCGAGCAAGTGGGGAACCGGCATGATCGAAGAGGTTGTCGGCTTCATTCGATTCGTGCTCGCGCCGCATCTGACGCGCGGCGAAGAGGCGATGACGACGGCGCTGGTTATGCCTGAAGATGATGGCCGCGTCCGGATCCGTTATCGGCTTGAAGAATTGCTTCGCGGGACGCCAGACCAGCAAGCGAAGATGCTCGAAACACTTGTCTCGAAAGCGGCGATTATCACGCCAAACGAGGCGCGCAAACGGATCGGTGAAGAGCCGATCAAAGGTGGCGACGAATTGCGCACGCCAACAGGTGCCGCCGCTCAAAAATCATCTGCCAATGACGGAGAAAATGATGAATAAAATGCGAGTTTTCGCGGGGCCTGGCGCGCCGGGCCGCTACACCTTTGCACGCTCGCGTCGCGACGGCGTTCGCGCTCGAGCTGAAAATATCACGCCGGCACGGTGTGAAGTTCGAAACACCGACCAGGGCGCCGAGATCCTGCTTTATGGTGTGGTCGACAGTGAGGTTTGGTGGGGTGACGAGGTCACTGCCGAGCAAATCGTTCTCGCGCTCGCCGAGATCGGTTCCGACACTGACGTTACCGTGCGGATCAATTCGCCCGGCGGTCTCGTGACTGAAGGGATGGCCATGTATAACGCGCTCGTCGCGCACCGGGGCCGCGTCACGACGCAGGTTGACGGCATCGCTGCATCGATTGCTTCCGTCGTCATGATGGCAGGCGAAGAGCGGGTTGCGCTCGGCGAAGGCGCGACGGTCATGATCCACAACGCGTGGGGTTTCGCGATCGGTGACCATCGCGACATGAGCAGCACGGCCGCACTGTTGCAGCAAATGGACGGTCAAATCGCCGGCATCTACGCCAATCGCGGCACGATCAGCAAAGACGACGCGCTCGCGGCTATGGGCGAAGAAACTTGGTATACGGCCGAAGACGCGATCGCGGCCGGCTTCCTGACTGGCATGCACGACGGGCACACGGGCGAGGTGCAAAACTGCATTCGCGACGTCGATCTGTCCGGCTTCCAGAATGTGCCGCAAGCACTCATTACAAACGAACGCCGTTCGCCGGCGCCCGTTGCTGCAGCTCCCGCGCCTGCAGATCCGGCCGAACCTGAAGTTTCGCCAATCCCTGAAGATGCGCCGGCACCTGTTGCTGAAGCTGATGACGGCGAAACTGCAGAAGACATGCAACGCCGGCTTCGCCTGGCGATTACCGAATAGGGCGGAAGTTCTTTCCGTTCCTGCAAGCGGCCCGCCATTCGGCGGGCTTTTTCATTCCGCCCGACACTACAAGGAGATCTCGATATGTTGCGGGAAATGATGGCGAATGCTCGCCGAAAAAAGGCTGAGGCATCTGCCAAAGCACAGGATTTGATCAAAACGGTCAATTCCGCAGACGCGTCTGAAAGCGACAAGGCTGAAGCGCGTTCCACGTTCGACACGGTCATGGCCGAAATCGAACAGATCAATGGTGACCTTGAGCGCATGCAGCGTCAGATTGACACTGAAGCATCGCTCGAAGCCGATCTGAACAATCGCGCGGCCGAAAACGGTCGCACCATTTCGGCCCAGCAAACCGAAGACGAGCAAAACCGCGAAGCTCTTCGGGCCTATCTTGTTGGCGGGTTTCAGAACCTCTCTGAAGAGCAACAGGCGCGCGTGCAAACGTGGCGGGCTGAGCTTCCACGCAACGCGCAATCGACTACGGCCGGCGAAGGCGGGATCACTATTCCGACCACAACCGTCGCTCGTATCGAAACCGCGATGAAGGCCTTTGGCGGCGTTCGCAACGTCGCGACCGTCCTGCGCACGTCTGACGGCTCGAGCATTGTCATGCCGACCGCAAACGATACGGCGCGTGTTGGTCGTCTTCTGTCGGAAGGCACAACCGCGCCAGACGGCGCCGGTGTTCCGTTTGGAAGCCTGACGCTGGACGCGTACAACTACACGTCTGACGTCGAGCCGATTTCTATTCAGCTCATTCAGGATTCCGCCGTCGATATCGAACAGTATATCGGCGATCGCCTTGGTGAGCGGATCGGCCGGGCGCAGGCCGCTCACTATTCGTCAGGCGATGGCGTGGGCAAGCCGCGTGGGATTGTCACTGCGGCGACAGCTGGTCCGGCTGCCGGTGCTGCGGCGGCGATCGCGTATGCGGATCTCGTCAATATCGAGCATGCCGTCGACGGTGCTTATCGCAAGTCGTCAGGGTATTTGCTCGGCGACGACACGCTGAAAGCGCTTCGCCTGCTCGAAGACAATGACGGGCGCCCATTGTGGCAGCCTGGTCTCGTTGCCGGAGCTCCGGACACGATCAACGGTTACGCCTACACGGTCGACTATGAGATGTCCGGTCCTGCGACGGGTCAAACGTCGCTGATCTTCGGGCAGCTCGACAAGTATCACATTCGTGACGTGGTCGACATTGTCATGTTTGTGCTTCGCGGTGCGCCTTACGCGCTCGACTATCAGGTTGGCCTGGTTGCCTTCCACCGCACCGACGGTGACCTGATCGACGCCGGCACAGCGGCTGTCCGCAAGCTCGTCCACCCGTAAGGGGGGACCTCCCTTACCTCTAAAGGCCGGGATCTGCTTTTCGAGCGGGCCCGGCCTTTTTTTTGTTCAATTTCCAATATGGAGCGCATGAAAATGGCCGAAGAAAAGATCCTGGTCAAAGCCCTCAAATCGTTCGCATCCGGAGGCGGCGGCCTTTCCATGCGGCGTAATCAAACCCTGCCGGTGA
Source organism: Henriciella sp. (assembly GCA_965212615.1). Classification (GTDB taxonomy): domain Bacteria; phylum Pseudomonadota; class Alphaproteobacteria; order Caulobacterales; family Hyphomonadaceae; genus Henriciella. The sequence continues at coordinate 1,737,372 of OZ243114.1, read as the reverse complement.
CGCAGGCAACTGTCGACGAGTACGGGCCGGACGGCTGCGGCTTCGTCAAGGTCTGCACGAGTGCCGAAAACGCCGAGGCCGAAATCGCCGAGCTGACGAAGCAGTTCGCCGCCGAAAAACAGGCCTTGATCGCGGCGCACGACGGCGCTCTTGCCCTGAAGGACAAAGAGCATGCTGAAGCGCTGGCCGAACAAGAGGCCGGTTACAAAAAACAGCTCGCTGATCTGCGCAAAGAGCTGAAGGAATCGCAGAAAGACGCTAACGCCGCGATCGCGAAAGCCGAAAAGGCCGTCCAGAAAGCCGAAGCGGCCGTGACTGCGGCGGGGCAGGGTGATCTGCTGGGCGAAGGCGCCGACGGTAAGGCCGACGCCAACACCGGAACCGGCGAGGGTGGTGAAGGCGACGGAAATGCCGACGCCACAACCGGAACCGGCGAGGGTGGTGAAGGCGACGGCAGCGCCGATGCGAAAACCGAAACCAAGCCGGCCGATACGAAGACCAAGCCTGCGGATAAAAAGCCGCCGGCGAAAAGCGAAGCCGGTCTCGGTTAATCCGCCATGTTGAGGCCAGTAGACATAACGGCGACGACGTCGCCCGCCCAGATCATGACGCTGGCTGAGGCAAAAAGCTGGCTGCAGGTTGTTCACACGTCCGACGACACGCTGATCAACCTGCAGATCGCGGCTGCCTGCGCGTTGCTCGACGGTCCAGATGGAATGTTGAGCCGCGCGATCGGTGGCGGCGCATATGATCTTCGCTTCGAAGGTGTTTCGGCCGGCGATCGGCTTGGCTTTGGGTTGCATGGTCGCGCTCAAGTCAATGTCTCGATCAATGGCGCTGCAGCATCCGCGCAAAGCGTAAAACACGAACACGGTTGGGCCTATCTCGAGGCAGACGAGGCCTGGCTGACAGATGGTGAATGCACACTTGGTATCACTTTCGATGCCAGCACCGACATGAAGGTGAAGGCGCTCGCATTGACCGTCACTGCGCAACTTTACGAGTTCCGCGCAGAATCCATCACTGAACAAGTGCGAAACAACCCTGTCGTTCGGCGCATGATTGAAGCGTCGAAAAAGCGTTGGTTGGCCTAAAGGAGGTTCCCGTGGAACGAGCCGGAAAATTCAAAGTGCGCATTCTGCGCGATATCGATGCCCCGATCGGGCGTGGTTTCATTGCTTTCAAGGAAGGCTACACCGGCCGCGTTGTGCCCGACGTTTACGATTTTCTTATGGGCGAAGACGCCGCTGAAGATATCAGCGGTGAAACGTCCGACCAGGTCGAAGCTTCCGAAGAAACCGCCGACGCTGATGCGGCCGAAGTCGAAGACGTAGAGCCTGCCGAGAATGTCAGCGGGTAAATTCCGGAACCGCGTCGTATTCGAGCGGCGCGCGTCCGTCGACCAGGGTGACGGCAACAAGCTCGAGTCCTGGGCGCCGCTTCCGGGTCTCGCCGATTGGCCGTGCAATATTGCCTACACTGGCGGCGATGAAAGCACCGAAGACGAAGAGCCTCGCGAGATCGGCCGCGTGTCGATTGAGACGTACAATGCGAGCGAGCTTTCGGTTCTGAAGGCGCGCGATCGTATTGTCGAAAGCGTCTCCGGCCGCACGTTCAATATCAATTCAATCCGGCCGTATGGGTCGCGCGATCAGTATGTCCGGATTGTCTGCGAATATGGCGGCGCGGATGGCTAGGCGCGCTTGGCAAAAGCGGTCGCTGAAGAGCCTTCACAACACGATTGATCGCTTGCCGAAAGAGGCCCGACAGGGTGCTCGCGATGCGCTGCGCAAAAACGGCAACGAGGGCAAGCGGATCATTCGGGGTGACGTTCCAGTCGACGACGGTGACTTGCTGAAGTCGGTTGATTGGTCGTGGGGGGATCCGCCGCCGGGCGTCCTGGGCGCCAATGAGAAACGCAATACCGGCGTTCCGGAAGACATGCGGATCTCGATCTATGCCGGCGGCCCAAAAGCGCCGCACGCGCACCTCGTTCACAACGGCACCGCCGAGCGAACCACGCAAGATGGTGCTTCGCGAGGCGTAATGCCGCCGCAAGCGTTTTTCTGGCCGAATATCCGATCGCTTCGTCGACGCTTCAAAAGCCGGATCACGCGGATGATCAACAAAGCGCTGAAAAGGGCTGTCAAATGACCTTGCTGCCGACAGATATCGATCCGCTCTACCCTCTGCAGCGGGCCATGTATGCGACGCTAACCGCCGATGCGGTTTTGCCGACATTGTCCGAATCCGGGTCCGTCGACGTGTTCGATCGCGTCTCGGACGGTGTGTTTCCGTACATTACCATCGGCGAGGATCGCCAAGTGCCGGACGATCTCGGCGATTGTGGCACCATGTCCGAAGTTTTCTCGACCGTGCGCGTCTACTCGCGCGGGCAGGGCCGCAAAGAGGCGAAGCGGATCGCCGGCCGGGTTCGGTGGCTGCTTGATAAGGATCGGGGCTTTTCTGTCGACGGGTTTCTGATGCCGGTTGGGGTCTGCGAAAGCATGGATCCTCGCACGCACCAGGACGGTGTGACCGTCCATTATGAGCTGAATTTTCGCTATATGCTTTCGGCGCTCGATCCGCGTCATCTCGGCTATGGTGTTGGTTCATTCGCGCCGCTCAACGCCGTTGCGGTTGGCGAGCTGTCGATCGCGGCCGTGGCGCAAGGTCAGTTCGCGCCGCTGCAGTCTACCGCGCTCGCCAATATCGCGGAGTCTCTTAGCGGGGTCGCGAATGGTCAGTTTGCGCCGCTTGTCGGCCAAGCCGCCGGATCGCTTGCCTTGGAGGCTTCGGCCGCCGGCGCGTTTGCGCCGCTGTCTGGCGCCTCGATCGCCAATTACGGCACCGATCTAACTGGCATGGTCAACGCTTCGTTCGCGCCGCTCAACTCGGCCGCGTCTGGCAGCATCGCGCTCGAGGGGCAGGCGGCCGGAAGTTTTGCGCCGCTATCGAGCAACGCGGTCGCGCAATATGGCAACGATCTTACTGGCGTGGCGCAGGGCGCCTTTGCGCCGATCATGTCCGTGTCGACTGCGTCCCTGGCTCTGATTGCAAACGGATCTGCAGGCTTTGCGCCGCTGTCTGGCCAGTCTGCCGCAGAGCTGTCTCTTTCGGCGACTGCGAGTGGTCAATTCGCGCCGCTATCTTCGAACGCTGTCGGGTCTGTCGATGGCAGTATCGCCGCTGTTGCGGTGGGATCGTTCGCGCCGCTGAATTCGAACGCGGTCGGCAGCCTGCTTCTGGAGGCTCAGAGTGCGGCCGCATTCGCGCCGCTGGATTCCAATGCGGCGGCAAGCCTCGAGATCCAGGCGAGCGCCGGCGGATCTTTCGCGCCGCTGTCAGGCGCCGCAACAGGATCGGTGCATGTCGGTGCCGTGGCGAATGGTCAATTCGCGCCGCTGTCTAGCGTGAGCGCAGCTTCGCTCGCGCTCGAGGCCTCTGCGAACGGCAACTTTGCGCCGATCTCGAGCACGGCCGTCGGCGACATTTCGGCCGGCTCTTCAAACGAAGCCGAAACCGATACGCTCTTGGCCGCCATGACAACGGCGCCGGATGCGACGCGCGAGGGTCATATCAACACGCTGATCGCCGGGCTAAAGGCCGACGGCATTTGGGCGAAACTCGACCTGTTTTACATGCTCACAGCGCATGCTGAGCAGCCTGCCACGCTGAACTGGAAGGATCCGGCGAACCATGTGGCGGCATTCATCCAAGGCGGATTTTCAGTTGATGATGGCCAGTATGGGGCGAACCAGGGTGGTACGCTCAAATTCCGTCCGGCTTGGACGTGGGCCGATCGCGTCAACGTCGCCGAGGGTAACGCTCACGCAGGACAGTTCCACGGATTTTTCCCTGCGCCTGGATCGACCCGAATTTGTTTCAACGTCGGCGGCAACGCTGCCCGGATTGATAGCAACGGCGATGTTGCGTCCGGAGTGTGGCGACGCTTCAACGCAAGCAACGGCACGATCATGTCGCCCGAAAGTGACAGGCACTTTGTCGACAATGAACTTGGCGGCGTGAATGGCGGTTACATCGATGGAGTGCTCAACTGCTCGAGCACGCAAACGCTCGAAACGTTTGTCGATACCGACACTGTGGAAGCTTGTCGAAACTACACATTGCGCTGTTTCCATCTTGGGGCCGGCCTGACGGTGGCTGAGATCGCAAATCTCAACACGCGGATCCGAACCTACCTCACCGGCGTCGGAGTAATTTAACCAGCTTTGCCACGACACGGCGAAGAGCCGCCAGCGAACGCCGTTCGCTGGCTTTTTCAATTGGTCAACTAGGAGATCAACATGACCTTGAAAACGTCTGTCGCCGTGGACAACGCGGCACTTGACGCGCGGGTTGCCGCCATTGGCGCCAGCCCGAAACTTGTCCTCTACGATGATGGTGCAAGCGGTGCTGCAATTCCTGCAGCGGCGACTGATGCCGAAGTTGGGACGCGCCTAACGGTGATCACCCTGCCGGCGACCTGGATGCAGGCCGCAGCAAACCGTCTCGCCGACAAAGTCGCGGCCGTCTTCGAGGATCTGTCCGTCGATGCGAACGGCACGTCTCATTACTATCGTTTGCTCAGCAATGACGAGGCGACGACGCACCTGCAGGGCACTGTAACGCTCACGGGTGGTGGCGGTGACATGGAAGTCAACAACACCAGCTTCGCAGTCGGTCAGCCGTTCACGGTGACCACTTGGCAACTCAGCGAAGGCGGCGCCTAGCCGCCTTTTCTAACCAACACGCCGCCGGCCGAAAGGCCGGTTTTTTTGTGACCGCCGCCCGCCTGGGCGGCTTTTTTTATGGGGTAAATTCAAATGGCCACGGTCAACCATATCGAGTTCTCGCAATTCAACATCGCCGTCGGCGATGGCGCGACTCCGGAAGTGTTCACGCCGCGATGTACTATCAATCTTTCGCGCTCGTTCACTCTCACGCCTAACTTCAACGAGATTGAGCTGCCTGATTGCGCAGACGACAATCTTCCAAGCTTCATTTTCCGTGCGATGACGTCGATTCAGGCTGAAGTCGGCGGCAATGGTGTTATGGAGTCCGCCGACCTCGCTTTCTTCGACGACTGGATCTTGCAGAACCAGGTCAAGAATGTTCGCGTCATGCTCGGTTCGTCCGGCGCTGGTCGGCAATGGGACTTCCCGGCGAAGATGGGTCCGTTCTCGCCGGGCGCTGAGAAAAATGGCGTCGTCACCGCCGACATTTCGATCTTGTCGCACGGCACGATCACTTCGGCTGACATTCCATAATGGCAGAAGCCCTCGCACCTAGTGTGCGTGCTTCGTTTCTCGGCGAAGTGCGCACGTTTGCCCTCACTCTCACAACTGCCAAGCTACTCGAAGCAAAGCTCGATATGGGCTGCCTCTGGCTTGAGCAGATTTTCCGTCGCCAGATGGCTCATGTTGAGCATGTCGAAGACGTATTGCGGTTCGCCCTGATGGGGGGCGAGCCGGAGATGACCGAAGCCCAGATCAACTACAAGATCGAGCTCGGCGTTAAGGCTGGAATGATCCTGACCTATGTTGAGCTTTGCCATGAAATCCTTTGCGAATTTCTCGGCGAGGTGAAAAGCGACGACGATGACGACGAGGCTGGATCCGATCAGCCGGGAAAGGCGCAGGCGCCGGATCTGACGGATTAGAATTCGGCCCGCAAGGTCAAATTCCATATTCGAAACTGGTCGCGCGGATGGTGCCACACGGCATGGCACCATCCGAGGTCTGGCGCTGGTCATTCGCACAATATCGCGAAATCGTCGCGGCGTTGAATGACGCCAACGCGCCAGACGAGGGGTCGAAGGTTCCGGCGCCGCACATCAACGATTTTCTGAAGTTCAAAGAAGAATACGGGGAGCGCTACTGATGCCAGGCGAACGCTTGCTGCTTGCCAATATCGACGTTTCGATCCGTGCGCTCGAAAGGTCCATGAACAAGGCCGGAATAGCGGTCGAGCGTTCGTCCGGCCGCATGGAAAAACGCTGGAACCGCATGAGCCGGAACATCGAGCGTCGGTCCGAGCGCATGGCGCGCGACGTTCGCCGGGCAATCGTTGGAATTGGTTTGGCGGTCGCCGGCCGGGAAGTCGTCTCATATGGTGACGCCTGGGCGGACATGACCAACAAGATTGCGGCCGCGAGCGAGGTCGCAGGCCTGCAGGGTCGCAGTCTTCGCGAGCTTCAGATGGCGGCGGGCGATGCGCGCCAGACGCTCGAGCCTTACGTTGATCTGTATGCTCGTATTTTGCGCTCGTCGAAGGGCGTTGCGGATTCCGAAGAGGAAGTTGCTCGAGCAACGCAGCTCGCCGCGAAGGCCTTCAAGGCGGGCGGTGCCAGCGTCCAGGAACAAGCCGCCGGCATCCTTCAGCTTGGCCAAGCGCTCGGGTCCGGGTTCCTGCAGGGTGACGAATTGCGGTCGATCCGCGAGAATGCGCCGCTGGTCGCCAAGGCGATCGCCGACGCAATGGACGTGTCGATCGGCGAGCTGAAGGCGCTTGGTGCTGAAGGCAAATTGACCAGCGATATCGTCTTTCAAGCTCTGCTTGATGGCGCTGAAGATATCGAAGCCGCGTTCGCGGTGACCATCCCGCGCGGCACCGACGCGGCCGTCATCGCTTTCGATCGTCTTGGTCTCGAGATTGGCACGTATCTCGGCGAAACCAACGCCGTTACGAACGCCAGTCAGGTCATGGCCAACGCGATCAATTGGGCGGCCGACAATGTCGACGCTCTTGCCAGTGCGCTGATCATTGGTTCTGCAGCGCTTGCTGGCTGGTTGGGGGCGCAGGGTGCCGTGGCTGTCGCGAATGGCCTGCAGGCAACCGCGACCGGGGCAACAGCTGCCGCAAAAGCGATGGCCTTGTTGCGCGCGGCCGTCGCGTTCGTTGGCGGGCCATGGGTTCTCGCGTTCACGGCCGCTGCCACTGCGGTCGCAGCGCTGGTCGTTCACTTGAACAATACGCGCAATCCGGTCGAAGAGCTGGATGAACGATTGACCGACGTTCGCGATCGGTTGGAAGAAATCGCCGAGCGTGCCGGCACGTCGCTCGAGGCGATCGAGCGCGGCGCCGAAATGGCGGCCGGCCGGGTCAATGATCTCGACGACGCCTATCAGAAGCTTATCGCATCGATGCGCGAAAGCGGCGCTCTCGCGCGCGGGCAGGCAATCAACGATGCGACCGTCGCGCTGATTGAGGCTCGGCAAGCTGCGGCCGACGCACGCAAGAAAATTCGTCGGGAAGAGATTCGAAGCGGCGGATTGTCCGGCGGTTTTACTAAGACTGATCGTATCGAAAAGCTAGAGCGCGCAATTGAGCGTGCGAATGATGCGGCTGAGTCCGCGCAGAAGACGATCGATTTCCTGCTCACCAGCACGACGAACGAAGACTTCAAGCCGGCGCCGACCAATCGGCGCGGCGGTGGTAGCGGCGGAAGCAAGGCCAAAGGTCCAACGGTTTCAGAGCTCGAGCGCGCCTTCGAAATCGAGCTTGCGCGCGCGCAGGCCGATCGCGCGCGGCTCGCCATGCTGCAGGACGCGGCAGAGATCGAAAAACGCACGGCCGAATACGTCAAAGCAGGCCTCGATGCGACTGAAGCCAAAGCCAAGGCCGAAGCCGAAGTCATCAATCTGCGGCAGGCCGCAATCGCGCAAGAGGCCGAAGATATCGCGAAGCAGGCGCGCGATCGTGAGCAGGCTGCGATCGCCGAACGCAATGAGCAAGCGTTGCGCCTGGCTGAGATCGAAAAGCAGAACGCGCTCGAGTTGGCGCGACTGTCTGGCAATCGCGAACTGATCGCGCAGCTCGAGCGCGAAGCCGAAATCGAGCGCCGGATTACTGAGTATCTTGAAGCTGGCGTTGAAGCGGCCGAAGCGCGGCGCCGTGCGACCAGTGACACGGATATCGCGATCGAGGGTCGCGAGCGTCAGCGATTCCGCGATATCTTTGCCGGCGCGGCCGAAGAGGCGTTCCGAACAGGAAATGTCGGTGAAGCCATTCGCAGCGTGTTCGCTGAGCGTGCGAGCGAAGGCCTGCGCCAAGCGTTGAACAATCTCGCCGATACGATCTTCGATATCTTCAAGGATGTCTTCAAGATCCAAGGCGAGGGCGGCGGATTCGGCGGCCTGGGCGATATCGTCAACGCCGGCATCGATTTCTTCGGTGGCAAACGTGAACATGGCGGGCCTGTCGCTCCAGGTCGGTTCTACGAAGTCAACGAGGGTGGCAAGCCTGAGCTTCTGAAGACGAATGGAAAGACGTTCCTGATGCCCGGCGCTGCCGGCATGGTTCAACCGCTTTCATCGCCGGGCGGTCGTGGCGGTGTGTCCGTGCTTTCGCCTCTACATTTCCACGGCGACGTTACGAAAGACAGCCTTCCGGAAGTCCGACGCATGCTCGCTGAGCGCGACGAGCGTTTGTTGCAGTCGTTGCCTCGCATGATCGACGCGCGTGTTGCCGACGGCGTCTCGAAGGGAAAATACTAATGGTTGTTGTCATGGATTGCCGCAATGCGGTCATGCGTTGGACGCTGCAAGAGCGCCAATCGAGCCAAGAGCTGACGAATGGCGCCGCTACGCCGCTGGTCTTCGAGGTTCCTTACTGGATGGTCGAGGTCAACTTCGTCGGTCTCGAATATGATCGGTTTGCAGAAGTCGAAGCCATGTTCGATGAATTCGACGGCGGCGTCGAAGAGATCGAGATTTGGCGCCAGAACAAGCGCTTTCCGCGTGCCATTCCGGGTGCAGATGCGAACAGCGTTTCGTCGATCGCCGTGGCGTCAGAACAGGCAACGGTCAACACGACGGCCGGGCTTTTGTCCGTCGGCGATATGATCTCTTACGACGCATCTGGAAGCGGTCGATACGTCGGCCGCGTCAAAAAGATCATCAGCACGGGCGCCAATCAAACCGTTTGCGAAGCGCGGCCGCCATTCGTGGCGCCGGACGTAACGCCCAACGCACGGATCTTCGAAGCGTATGGCCGGTTTCGGCAGGTACTGGGCAGCGCCCAGATCGTCGAGCCGAAAGGAAGCGAATTCGGTTCCTACAGCGCCACATTCCGGCAAGTGGAGCCGACCTAATGGCCATTCCTTTGACGGCGCAGCAACGTGCTGATTTGAACGATCCGAGCATTCCGAAAGACGTCGTTTGGTGTCTGTCGATCAACACCGACGAAGGCCTGCTCGCGATCAACAATCGCTCGACGCCGGTGACCTATCAAAGTGTCACCTACGAAGCCGGCGTCGATAAGTGGAAAGTCGACGGCGATCTTGCCATGGGATCAAACCTGGTTCCGGAGACGATACAGATTGCCTTCGATGCGTCTGAGATCCACGACGACACAAGTTTTGCCGGACGCTTGGTCGATCGCACGTGGCACCGCCGCCGAGTGAAGATTTTCTTGCTGTTGTATAACGCAGCGAGCGGAGCGTTCATTTGCGAAACGCGGCAGGTGTTTGCTTTTGCTGACACGCTCGACGACGTCGACCAGGTCGGCGCGCCGGCGCAACTCACCATGGGCTGCGAAACGGGAACAATTCGGGCGCTCGCATCGCGTCGCAATCTCTGCAGCGATGCCGACCAGCGCAAGCGCAATCCAACAGACGCGTTCTTTCGAAACGTTGGCGTCAAGGGATCTCAGCAAGTGCCGTTCGGCGTTGCCTGGTCGAACGTTCCAGGTCGCGCCGGAGCATCGAGCGGCGGATTTGGTGGTGGTGGTTTCGGCTTCAATTTCGCTGGGCGATTCTAAATATGGAACGAATTAAGGATTGGGATGTCGAGCTGTATCGGCTGACGACGGCTGCCGTGCTGAAAACGCATGCATGGGGCGATCATGACTGTCTGACGTTTGCCGCAGATTGTGTTGTCGTGATTACCGGCGAAGACTTAGCGAACGACGTTCGTTCACAGTATGACAGCGCGTTTTCGGCCGCCAAGCTGATCAAAGAAAACGGCTTCGAAAATTTCGGCGACATGGTGGCGAGCCGACTCCCCGAAATCGAGGTCGGCGCAGCCATGCGCGGCGACGTTGTTTTGAATGATGGTCCGGAAGGCGAGTTTCTGGGCGTGGTTGACGGACAGGTCAGCGTCGCGCCGGGGCCTGAAGGTCTTCTGCAGGTGCCGCTCGCGCAGGCAAAACGAGCTTTCAAGGTAGGTTGATCGAATGGCTGAAGCTGCAATTGCTGCCGCGAAAGCGGTGGCTGCCTGGTTGGCGAAAGAGGGTGTCAAACAGGCAATTGTCAAAGCCGTCATTTCGGCAACCGTCTCATATGGAGCATCGAAGCTGGCGGCTGCCAGCAACAAGCCGCGGCCGCAAGGTTCGCTGATCACGCTCGATCTTGCCGGCGACGCGCCGCGGCGAGTCCAGATCGGTCAGCGCGGCAATGGCGGCGTCATGGCCGACTGGTATGTCGCCGACTACAAAAACCAGACCTGTTACATTCCGATCTACCTCGCGGAAGGGCCTTGCGGCGCTCTAACTGGCATGTGGGCAAACGGCCGGCGCGTGTTCTCGGGCACGTTGAACCACGGCCAGCGTGTGCAGCTAAATGACTTCAACAGTCCGGACGGCCGCGCATGGGTCACCTACTATGATGGTCGGCCTGGGCAAACGGCCGATCCAACTTTGGTTGGCCGGGGGCTTGGTTGGACAAGTCAATGCGTAGGCACGGGCTGCGCCTATGTAATTCTCGAATGGCGTTGGGATCCGGACACGGTGCCGATCATCCCGCAAACGTTTTTCGAGACGCAAGGTTCATACTTCTATGATCGCCGGCTCGATAGCACTGCAGGCGGATCGGGTTCGCATCGCCTGAAGGATCCGGCGACTTGGTCGCTTTCGACCAATCCTGCAGTCGTTGCCGATCATTTTAAGCTCGGGCGGTTCCTGACGACGTCGGACACTGAGCCGTATTTTGGCATCGGTCTGCCGGCCGAAGAAACTTGGACGTATGCCGAGTTCGCGGCGATGGCCAATATCTGCGACGAAAACGTAACCAGCAAATATGGCGGGTTCGAAAAGCGGTACGTTGCAAACGGGTTCCTGTTTTCGGACAGCAAGCACAAAGACACGTTGCTAGACCTGGCTCGAGCTATGAATGCGCGGCCGGGCGACATTGGCGGCCGGCTGGTCATGCTTCACGGCGAAGCCAAAACGCCCGTCATGGTGCTCACCGATGGTGACCGAATTACCGGGACGCAAGAGCAGTATTCGCCGAAGAAATCAGTCAACCAGCTCGTTCAAAAAGTGACGGGCACATATCAAGATCCGGCGAACAATTACATGCCGACCAACTATCCCGAGGTCGGGGATCCGGCATGGGTCGTTGAAGACGGCGGAGAGATCGACCCGACCGTGCTGGATCTCGAAATGGAGATCAGCCCGGAAAGGGCGCAGCGGTTGGCGACCATGTACGCGAGGCGCATGCGCCGGCAGGCGACGCTGAATTCAGTGTTTGGGCTGAAGGCGCTCGAGCTTGAAGACGGCGATTGGTTCATTCGGCAGGGTGCGAGGTTTGCTAGCGGAAAGACATTCGAGGTCAACGGTTCGCCGCGCCTGGATCCTGACACGCTAACGGTTTCGATCAGCGCATTCGAGGTTGATCCGTCCGACCCGGCGTGGGACGAAACAGGCGTTCTCGACGTCAATGTGCCGACGCCAGCGTCAGGTGACACTATCCGCCTGCCGCTTCCGAATGTCAGTATCTCGGCGATTTCGTATGCGCTCGGCACGATCGGCTTGCCGGTCGTCGTGTTCACCAACAATGATTTCAATGACGGGGCGCCAACGGCTGTTGAGATTGAGATCGCAGAAGATGACGGCGCCGGCGCGCCGACAGGAACGTATCTAACGCACTTCATTCCGATCGGTGTTCAAGCAAGCTCCAAGACCGGGCTTGCGCCTGGCGTTGACTATGTCGCTCGCTATCGATCCGTGCTCGGCGAGAAAAAATCGCTCTGGTCGACGTGGCAACAGTTTACGACGACGAACACCTACACTGTGCCGGGCAGCGGCGTCAGCAATTGGGCGGATCTCGCTGGACGGCCGGCGTCGTTGACCGATGGTCGCGTCGCTGCAGGTTTGAGTTCGAATGGCGACTTGGTTCGCAATATTCCCTTGGGGATCTTGAACGGCTCGGACGTTTTGCGTTGGCCGTCCGGCGGGCTTTATACGGGTGATCTCGCGGCCGATATCACGGGCAACAATGTCGCCCTGGATTTTGTCGGGCGTGGTGCCTTGGCGACACTGAATAACTTCTCTTGGGGGTCCGGCCTTTTGACGGGCATTCCAACGTCGTTGACCGATGGTCGAGTTGCGGCCGGTCTCGCGGCGAACGGCGATCTAGGTCGGCCCATTCCATCAACGATCAAGCTCAGCTCGGATATTCTTAGCCGGGTCGGGGGTGGGACATTTACCGGCGATCTCGGCGCAGATATCACAGCACAGAATGTGGCGCTGGACTTTGTGGGCCGTGGGCCGTTGGCGACGCTAAGCACTGTTGACTGGTCGACCTATATTACCGGCGCAAACAGGCCTGAAGACAATGCCGATCTTAGTCCTTCGCTCGAGCTGACGGCAACATCGGTCGTGATCCAGCGAGACTACCAAGGCAACATCAAAGGCGGTCAGCTGCCCGGTCTTATTGGTGCTATCCGCCGCAAAGGCGGCGCTGAAGTCAATGGCTCTACAAACTGGACTATCACCACCACCAATTGCACGGCCACGATAGACAATGGTTCGAGCGCCAGCGCGGGCAACATCACGATAACCGCGATCGCAGCAAACAACGCGACGATCGTGGTTACATCGGTTCGCGATGGGATCACGCTGCGAGCGACAATAACATTCTCGTTCGTGGACGACGCGCCGCCGGTGAATACAGCGTCCAGTGCGCAAGACAGCACGTTCACCACCTTCATTGGGACGTCATTTGTGCAGCTTTCGGACACGCTCGATGTTTCAACGGGGCCCAATGCTCAGCTTGTCATCACAGGCAGTCATTCGGTCGCTTTCTCCGCTCCCACCACGGGGCCTTTGGGCAACTATCCCTGCGAGGTGAAATCGCAATATCGAACGCCCGGCGGCTCTTGGATCGATGTCACCATGGATGCCTGTACGCCTTCCATGCAATTCGAATCTGAGTTTGGCGGGTTTTTCCCGGCGGCTGATTTCGCGGTCGTTGGCGGGACGGTAACGGGCCTGACCGCTAACTCGCCATATCAGGTGCGCTTGGTTGCGCGACGAACAGGCACGACGCCGAGCAAAACGATGGCGATCACATTCGGCACGTTCTCGGTTCAAGGCTCGTAGGCTGCCAGCTTCCCAACGGATCTCTCTAAAGTAAGGATCTCAACACAATGAAACCATTGAATCCGATGGCGCTTCACGCGCTCGTCGTCGCTAGCGGCTTGCCTGGAACGGACGCAGGGCATCCGGGCGATGCGATCGTCGCGGCGTTCCAGGCGCTCGACGACGAAGAGATCGGCGAGCTCAACGAGACTGATCGAAAGCTCTTTTGGGAATGCTCGCTCTATCTGTCGTTCGCCAACACGTTCGGCAGCGGCGCCCGTGCGCAAGAATGCAAGGACGCCTTGGAGGCTGCCTACCCCGAGTACGAATTTCGTGAACCTGAGCCTGTACCCGAGCCGGAAGCGGAAGGCGAAGACGAATGAGACATGACGTCGATCGCATCGATCGCGGCGGGCATGGCCAGTCGTGGGACGTTCTGGCTGGCGGCGAAACGCTGGGCCCTGTTCATTTCGAGCATGGATCGTGGGACCAGCTTTGGCGCTGGCCGAACTTCAAGCCCGAAGAGTTGGCTTGCAAGGGAACTGGCTTGCTTATGCTCTATCTGCCGGCGTTGGATGCGCTGCAGGACATGCGCCGCGAATTGGATCGGCCGATGATCATCAATAGCGCATACCGATCGCCCGCTCACAATCACAACGAAGGCGGCTCCAAGAGATCCAGGCACCTCGCAGGCGCCGCTTTCGACATTAAGTGTTCGCCGTCTCGGCACTCGCGTCTGATCGCCATGGCGAAGGCCAAAGGCTTCAACGGATTTGGACGCTACCGAACATTCCTGCACGTCGACTTCAGGGCAAGCCCTGCGCGGTGGGGCATCAGATAACGGTCTCGATTGAGGTCGTTTAACCAGGCCTGTCGTCAGCCTGTCCCAAATTGCCGGCAACCCTCCAACACAAGGAAACAAATCTCATGGAAAACGTAACCCTTATGGTCGTTGCGGCGCTGATGCCGTTCGGCAAAGACTTCGCGCATGAAAAGGGCGTCGACGCCGGCAATCATGTGCGGGATCTCGTCGCTTCGACTGAGAACACGCTCGACGACTCCGCGATCGAGATCGCGAAGGTCGCCCTGAAGGGCATGCTGGAAGGCCTCGAGCCTGACCAGCCTGAGCAACCTGCGCTCGGCTAATGGATAGCAGCTCCCTCGCGTGGAGCGCGCTCCCGGTCGCCTTGCTTCTGATCGGCCTTTGGTGGTCGTTCCGGAAAGGCAAGGCGGCCGAACGAGCCGACGTCCACAAATCCAAAGCCAAGCACGAAAAGGTGAAATCCGATGCGCTGCAAAACGCTAACGCTGCTCGGCCTGGCTCTATTCGTGACAAGCTGCGTCGGATTGCCCGGCGCAAATCAGACCTGTCCGATTAGGCCGGTCTATACCGAAGAAGAAATCGAACATTGGTCCGATGAACACGCCGAGTGGGTCTACGCCGTAGAGCTGCAGGGCGAAGCATTGGGGTGCTGGAAGCTGGAAGAATAATCCAGCGTCAGAGTTGGTTGGCAGCGTTGTAGGGCAGCGTTGTCGATCGGGGGCCGGCTTCGGCCGGTGCGAGGGGCGGGCGCGGTTAGCAGATTGCCGCGCCCGTTTCCGTCTCAATTTAAATTAGGTGGCTGAATGGCTGAGAATGAAGCGGCAGATAGCATCGCAACGGTTTGGGCGAATATCGGCTCGAAGATCCAGTTGCTTGCGATCGCTGGTGTGTGTGGTGCGTTTCTGAAGGCCGTTCTGGCGCCTGAAGGTAGGTGGCGGCGCCGGGCGGCGCAGGGGCTTACAGGCGTGTTCTGCGCGGTGTTCCTGGGCGGGTTTCTTGCTGGCATGGTCGAAGGATTTGTCAGCGAGCCGGCACTGGCTCTGCTGGCGTCCGGTTTCATTTGCGGAACCGCCGGCGAAACTGCGCTGGCATTCGTCCAGCGTCGCATCCTAGGGGAGCGAGAAAAGTGAATTTTCTGTTTGCGTTCGATCAGGTTACGTCCTGGATCGTGGTCGGTCTGTGTTGGTGGCTTGTCCATCAAACGGACGGGCTGCGACGATCGATCGGTATCGTGGTCATGCGATGCGGCATTGCCGCGCTCGGCGTGTCTCTAATGCTTGTTGCCGGACTGCGGTTGACTGGTCATCAGTTTCTCGCTGGCGGCATCATGAACACGTGTTTGATCGCGTTTTTCATCGGTGTAATCATTTTTCACCGACGGCGGTTCGGTCGGGCTTAACGAACGGCGTTCGTTTCGGTGAGTATCAAACAGCTAATGTGTTGACACATATGCAATTTTTGGTTTGATGCGCACAAGATTAAGCGGCGAGCAGGTAGTCGTGGCCGTTTTGTAAACGTACAAAACGCCCTCCCGCACCCAATATAAAACCCTGTTAAATCAACGATTTAGCAGGGTTTTCCTTTTCTGGCGTAAATTTCCAAATGAATCAATACTTTTCGACGTTGTATCCGGACGCCGGATCGATGTGAAAGACGAGGTTGCCGTCACTTCGGGTTGTCAAGACGTTGCGCAACTTGTTGCTCCAGTTCACATACCCTCCGTCTGAACGAGTACGGTACCAATCCGTGGTTTCTTGAGACTGGAAGCCTTTGCTTTTGTCTGAGATCACGACGAATGTCGGTCTGCAGTGATGAAATACTTCCTCGCAACAACCACTCTCCCTGCCATGATGGGATGCGAAGAACACGTCAGTTTCTGCGAGCGCGGATCGCAACGCGAAATTAGATAGAATCTGTTTCCATCCAGCGATCTCCATATCGCCGGTGAACATGAGGTTGAGGCCGCCGACGTCGATGGCGCAAATCATACTCAAATTGTTTTCATCGTCGAATTCATTTGGAGAGTTCATGAAAGATCGAATGTGAACCCCGGATAGTCCCATTTCCTCAAAAGAAACCGTCACACCACTTCTGCCCCAGTCTTCAGTGGTGTTTACGAGAAACTCGATGCCCCGGCCCATGCCCGTGTCACTTTTCAAGTCGCGAATTTTCATTGGCGTCACAAGCCGGTTTCGAAAGATCCGCGGGACAGAAACATTCTCGAATAGATTTTCGATTCCACTCACGTGGTCCTCATCGTAATTTGTTACGATCAGCCCTTCGATCCTGGTAATCCCCATCGCGCGAAGTGCGCTTCCTGGATACCAGCCAGTTTTGCTATTGTGCCCGCAATCGACCAACAGATGACGATTCATGCTATCGGTGATGAGTGCGCATGCTCCATGCTCTACATCGAAGACGACTACTCGCAAAACCGGGCCCCTCAGATATGGGTGATAAAACCACTGTCGAATATTGGTATTGATTGTAAGAATATCAATCCGGATGAAAATAGTTGACCAAAAAAATGAACGATCTTCTGAAACAACTTTCCTCTTACAACCTATTCACCAACCTATTTCCGGGTGCTGCTTTTTGCGTGATGTTGAGCGAATTTTTTGGTCATCCGCTGATCCTCGAAAATCTCTTTGCGGCGTTCTTTTTCTACTACTTCGTAGGCATCGTCATTAGCCGAGTTGGTTCGCTACTCGTGGAACCAATTTTCCGATTACTTCATGTGATCGAACCCCAATCCTATGAAGACTATGTGATCGGTGCATCCGTCGACGCGGAGCTGAAGACATTATCAGAATCCAGCGCCGTCTATCGCACCTTGGTGGCGCTCCCAATATGTATGGGAGTGTATCAGCTCGGATACATGATCGCCGACCAAAACTCGCTTTCTCCGTTAGCTCGGGCTTGCGTGTTGTTCGCCAGCCTATTCGTTTTGTTTACGGCTGCGTATTGGAAGCAATCGCGCTATGTCAGCAAACGAATTGCGGTTCACGGCGGTAGCGAAGGGCAAACGAAGTAACCAGCTCGTCGGTTCCACTATGTCAGCAGGGGCGGAGATTTCTTAGTTTTGTTAACGTTGGGTGCGGGCGCACCCATCGCGAGAGCTTCGCGCTCTCAACACCAGAATGTGTAAGAAAAACGTTCTCTAACAAGGGTTTGGCGCCAAAATTCCACCAAATAGTCGACGGTCTGTTTGAAGCCAAAACGCCCTCCCGCACCCAATAAACCCCTGAAAATCCTCGGATTTCAGGGGTTTTCTTTTGCGTCGACCGCGCCGCGGAGCGCGCCCGGGCATCGGCATAGGGGCGACCTGCCTAGACTTGCCTGCGCCAGTGCTTACGATGCCGCATTGCTAGGGGACTTTCACTTGGACCAGATCCACGAGGAAAGCTTCCATGTCTCTTCACCACTTTCGACCCACGCGCGCCATCCTGCTGGCCGCACTGATCAGCGGCGCTCAGGTCACGGGCGCCATGGCCGCGGCGCAGTCGCATCATCAGGCCAGTCCGGTCTATGGCGAGGCGATCCGCGCCGGCACCAAACAGCTGATCGATGCCGGCGAGATCCCGAATGCGATTATCCTGGTCGCGGAGGATGGCGACATCGTCTTTCGCGAGACCCAGGGCTGGCGCGATGTCACGGCCGGCACGCCGATCACCGAAGACACGCTGTTCCGTCACTTTTCTTCGACCAAGCCGATGACCTGTGCGGCGATCCTGACGCTGGTGGATGCCGGCCTGGTCGAGATTGACGCGCCGGTCAAAACCTATCTGCCGGCATTCGAGGCGATGCAGGTGCGCACCGCAGATGGATTGGTGGCGGCTGAAACCGACATCACCATCCGGCATTTGATGACCCATACGTCCGGGATCATTTACAATCAGACCCCGTCACCGGCGGCGGCCGCGTATGTCGCGGCCGAGGTCAATGCGATTGCCAACCGGATGGACGAGACGCTCAGCGAACACATTCAGCGCCTGGCGCAGATGCCGCTCGCGGCGCAACCCGGGACAGAATGGAATTATGGCGAGTCGATGGGCGTGCTGGGCAGCGTCGTCGAGGCGGTCTCAGGCCAGTCCTTCAGCGCTTATCTGCATGAACATCTGTTTGCGCCCTTGCAGATGACGGACACAGACTTTTACGCGCCAGCCGGCAAGGCGGGGCGTCTGGCGCGGCTCTATGTTCGCGATCCTGGGCGCCGGCTGCATGATCTCGGCGACAGTCCCTTGATTGGCGGCGATTATCGCCAGGCCCCGGTCCTCGAATATGGCGGCGCCGGCCTGGTCGGAACCGCCAGCGATGCCATGAATTTCCTGCAAATGCTGCTGAATGGCGGCGTCTATGAGGGGCAACGTGTGCTGTCTCAGCAAAGCGTGGCCTTGATGACGTCAGATCAGCTCGATCCGGCGCTCGGCGACAGCCCGATCCGTCTGGGCCTGTCAGATGCACGCTGGTCGCATGTCGGCTTCGGCTTTTGCGGGCTGGTGGTCAGAGACGGCGCTGACGCGTATCCAGGTCCACCCGGGGAATATGGCTGGGGCGGGTGGGGTGGCACCGATATGTGGATTGACCCGTCGGCAAATCGCGCCGTCTTCATTGCCACCCAAGCGATGCCTCATCCGGCGAACGGTCTCGATTATCCGTTAAGCGACCTGGTCCGCGGCGCGATCTACAATCAGGCGCATCGCAGCCAGTGATCGCCTGGTGCAATGCACATGATCGCAAGCTTTGGCAGCAAGACAGGAAGTATTCGCGCGCAATTGACAGTTGAGTTGCGGCTTAACAGACGCTAGATCTGAAATATTCGCGTGTACAGGCTTCAATACTGCGTCGATATTAAAGGATAGGCTGATGGAATTCTCACAAGGTCGTACTGTTAAAACGATTGCTTACTTGCTGCTCTTGGCCGCGATTACGCAACCCATCTATACCGCGCTTTATCTCGGCGCGCCTGAGCTTGAGCGCAATTTCCTTTGGGGTGCGGAGGCGCTGATATTCGTCTTGATGGCGGCGTTTGCCGGCTCGGCTTTGGCCAAGGCCAAGCGCTATACGCTCGGCTTTTCAGCGATTGCTTTCGCGGCGGCGCTCAACGTGGTCCAGGTCGGCATTGGCCTGTCGCAATTTGGTCCGTTTCGGCACGCCGCAGACGCGAACCCGGCCTTTGACGGCGTGGCCGCCTCGGTCGTGGCGCTGTCCTTCTTCATCTATAATGCGGCAAAGATTCTCCTCAGCCTCGCAGCGATTGTGTTCGGCCGGGCGCAGATGAAGGATGGCAGTCGCTTGCTGGGAAAGGCGACGGCTTTGATAGGCGCAGTCGCCTTGGTCGCTAATGCATTGGTCTTGATGTTCGGCAGGGACGGGGTGTTGCCACCGCCCGTCGCGGGCAGTTTCGGTGTGGCCGCGACCTTGCTGCTGGCGATCTGCTTGTTGCGTGTGAGCCGGGCAGACTGACCCTTTGCAGGGCGTTTGAGGGTCAGGACAAGCCTTCCGCGCACACCCGGTTGCGGCCAGTCGTTTTGGCCCGGCTGAGGGCGGTGTCGGCAGCAGTGACCATGTCTTCGGAGGTCCGACGGTCTTTGTAAACGCTGATGCCGAAAGAGGCGGTCGCTGAGGCCGACCCGGCATGAGCGGAGTTGGTCGGCATCCGCGTGCCTTCGAACTTGTGCTTGATCGAGACCATCAGATTGTAAGCCGATGTGATCTCGATATTCGGCAGCACAATCGCGAACTCGTCGCCGCCATAGCGGGCAACCAGATCCTGTCCCTTGGTATAATCGAACAGGATGGACGCGAACTTTTTCAGCACTTCGTCGCCTGTCTGGTGGCCATAGGTGTCATTGACGCGTTTGAACTCGTCAAGATCGGCCAAGACCAGGCAGAAGCTCGAACCATGTTCCCGCGCGTCCTCGACTTGCCAATTCATGCGGTCTTCGAAGGCGCGGCGATTGCAGACAGCGGTGAGCGGATCAAGCAGGCTCTGCTTGCGGGCATGTTCGAGCTCTTCATTCAATTTCTTGACCCGTTCCTGGGTCTCCAGCAGGCCTTGGCTCAGGCGCGAGGAGGATTCCGCCATTTTCAGGCTTTCACTCACCAGCTGTGTCAGCATGACCTTGAAGTCTTGATCGCTGCCGTCCGCATCAGTGGTTGTTTTGATGCCATGCAGGGTCGAACAGAATTCGGCGTTTTGCGACATGCCGGATTTAATCAATGCCGACACATCCTGAATGCTCTCTTCGAACTCCTTGCCGATGGCCTCCTGGGCTTCGTCGACGCTGTTCTCGGCGAGGAATTCGCGGTGAATCTCAGCCAGTTCATAGCGATCAAGCGCGCGGCCGCTGGCGAGCAACTTGTCAACGGCGACGGTGACGGCCGGCGGCGTCCGCGCGACATAGGCATACCACAGCGCATAGGTCGTCGGATCTGGTGCGGTGCCGTGCTTCTGAATCTCCTGGAACGCCGCTTTGCAGCGACGGAAAATCATAGACCGCTCGCTGAGCTGCGGTGTCTGGCCTTGGTCTGTGTGGGGGTCTTTCACAGCCGCCTGCATGTCGATCTCCAGAATATGTAATCCGAAAAAATCTACCTGAGGTTGTTTTAATTAGCGTTAATAGCGCCCTGCAGCAGGGGGTGTGCGGCGGTTTGACGCTATACGGGGTCTTTGACGGCCAACAGGGCGCGGGCGCGCTGTCTCAGGAAACGGTGCAGCTCGTCCGGCATGGTCAAAAAGTCCGGAACAATCCCGGCCATCGGCCAGATCACGCAGTGCGCATCGCGCGCCGCCAGTGCGGTCAGGTCGCGATCGATTTCCTGTTTGGCTTCCTCAAGCGTTTCCAGCAGGAACGGATCAAACGGCCCCCAGCTGACGGAGATGGCATGGGCATTAGGCTCGCCGCGCATATCGCGCGCCAGGCCGCGCCGGCCTTCGCGTTTCACATTGTCTCCATAGACGTAGACAATGTCCCGATTTGCCTTCAGGTCGTCGCGCGTGATCCAGGTTTGTCTGCGCACCCGCAACGGGGCGCGAAAAGAGTCGAGGGGCATCCGATTAACCTGCCATTTACCAATCGGGATGGTTAAGGCAAGAACCGGGCCAATTTCTAGTTAAGGTTGATTTGGGCAAGGTTGATCATGCGGCGCCCAGCGTCCGGATCAGGAGTCTTCGCGGCGCAGATCCTCATTGATACTGGCGAGGCGGACGCTGACAATATAGGCCTGCTGGGATTCCATATTGGCCATGATCAGACCGGCCTGCTCGCTGTTTAGCAGACGCAGGAATCCGGCGGCAAATCCAGGGTCCATCTGATTGAAGATGGTGGCTGCCTGATCCGGTTTCATTGCCCCGTACATTTGCGCCAGGTGCTGAAGGTCCTCGCTGGCAAAGGCTTGCATGTCCCGCCAGCGTGTATCCAGCGTCGCCTGCAGGGCGCTGAGATCAGCGCGGGTCTGTTCCAGCTCTGTGGCCCAGGCCTGCAATTCCAGCTCGCGGGCATCAAGCTTGTTGGTTTCCGTCGACAATCGCAATTGATCTGCTGCCATGGCATCGGCGAGATCCTCGCTGAAGCAGATTTGGCCGGTAATATCAGTGAGTTTCGATTGAACCGGCGCGTGCTCCGGACCAGCGGCCGCTGCTGCAAGCGCGTTTGCCGCTGTCGTTGCGCCCAGGGCTTCACCGCCGCTCGGGGAGGCGACACTGCTCGGCACCAGGCGCGAGCCGGCTGCGATGGTGAACAGCAAGCCAAGCGTCAGCAGGACATTGGTTCGATTAGCCGCTTTTGTCGCCATGACCTAAACCACTTTCATTCTGGATCTCAGTTGTACCGGGCGGGAGTCGTGGGAGTGCATGTCGCGCTCGGCAGTCGCTGCCGATTCTGCCGACATGTGTTTCATGCGGTGCATCAGATCAGTGATCTCGCGCAGGCGCTCATTTGACAGGTCCAGCGCAGCTCTCATCGCATCAGTGGTTTCCTGCGCCGGCGGCGCGAGCGGCGCGGCCTGAACCGGTTGCGGGACGGGGGGAGGGGCTTGTTCGAGGTCGCGCGTGAGGGTTTCGACGCGGTGACAGGCGACTTTGGCTTCCTCGATCAGGTGCGCGAGTCGGGTCGCCAGTTCGCCCGCATGGTAGCGGGTTTCGTCGGTCGTGGCGGAGACAGCACTGATCGAATCCGACAAGGCCTTGATCGTGGCGCCGAGGCCGTTGCGCGTATTTTGCAAGGCCCGCAATCTGCGGCTCAGCACCATGCAATAGATGCAGGCGACAGAAGAGATCAGGATTATCGCGATATCAAATGGGGAAACTAACACGCACTACCTCAACAAGAATTCGGTGATCATGACACCCTTTGACACCCCGTCCCCAAGGACGAGATCTGCGCGACGGGCGAGTTGTTCGCGCATGTGATTGTAGAAATTCGGATCCTCGAAGTCGGACACTTCCACCGACCGTAAGTAGAGCAGGAAGGCATCGAGCAGCGCAGTTTCGGCTGATTTGACGTCCTTGGCCATGGTTTTGTCCGTTGCCACAGAGACCTGCATCTTGAGATATCGCGTCGCTGGGGCGTGGCCGATCGTGATCAGGATTTCCTGGACCGGGGTATAAGTATGGTTCTTTGCTGTGGCGGTTTTCTCTTTTGGCGCTTCGACTGGTTCGGTGGCTGCGGCCACTGTCGTGACGGGCGCCGGTGATGGGGCGAGGAAGAAGACGCTGGCAAAAGAGGTGGTGGCGCAGGCCAGGCCGAGCACAATGAGGCCCATCATGTTCAGACCAGATTTCGGGGCGGCTTCCGCCTCCGGATTCGTGTCTGCCGTATTGCTCATGATGGCCCCGCTAAACCAAAAGTTGTTTTCCTGTTTAAATCAATCCCTAGTAAAGGAAGCCTTAACGCTTTCGCCCGAGATTTTAACCAAACTCAACCGTAACGAGAACTCGGGTCTTTTTTAAATGGATTTCATCGCCACCCTGCGATCCCTTAGTTTGCAGCGCCAGATTATTCTTGGTGTGACCGTGCTCGGCGTCTTGGCGGCGATGACCTTTCTGGTCCGCGGCACCATGAAAGAGCCCATGTCCCTGTTATATTCCGGCCTTGATCCGGTGCGGGCAGGCGAGGTTATTAACGAGCTCGAGCAGCTCGGCGTGTCCTATGACATTCGCGGCGAGGCGATCTTCATCCCGGCAAATGTGCGCGACAAGACCCGGTTTGCGCTGGCTCGCGATGGCCTGCCGCGCCAGTCGGTTCAGGGTTATGAATTGCTCGATGATGTGAACGGCTTCTCGGTCACATCCGAAATGTACAATGCGGCCTATTGGCGGGCCAAGGAAGGGGAACTGACCCGGACCATCCTGACCACGCCCGGGGTTGATTCGGCGCGCGTGCATATTGGCGCCAATTTGCGCTCCGGTTTTTCCCGCTCGCAGCCAACGCCGACCGCGTCGGTGACGCTGTCTTCAGCGCGACGGCTCAGCAACGGACAGGCAGAAGCGATCCAGTTTCTGGTCGCGCTGGCCGTCTCTGGCCTTAATCCGGAAGATGTGGTCG
The DNA here is from genome assembly GCA_965212615.1 of Henriciella sp. Taxonomy (GTDB): domain Bacteria; phylum Pseudomonadota; class Alphaproteobacteria; order Caulobacterales; family Hyphomonadaceae; genus Henriciella. The sequence goes on along the minus strand of OZ243114.1, from coordinate 1,713,699 downwards.
TGATCGATCCGCGCCATGGCATCCTGGCCGGCCCGAACAAGGAAATCATCGAAGCGCCATCAGTGGTTGCCGAGACCCAGGCCGGCGTACTCGAGCAGAAGATCAAGCGCCTGCTGACCGCGCGCCTCGGTGACGGCAATGCTGAAGTCTCGGTCAGCGTCGATGTCAGCCGCGAACGCCAGACCATTTCCGATGTCCGCTTCGATCCTGAGTCGCGCGTGATCCGGTCGCGGACCACGAATGATGCCAGCGAGACCAATCAGGGCGGCGCTGGCAACCTGACTGTGGCCAGCAATCTGCCTGATGGCGCCGGCGCCGGCGGACAGAGCGAAAGCTCGCGCAAGAATTCCGGCGAAACAGTCGCTTATGAGCTGAATGAGGTGCGCACCCAGACCGAGCGTCTGCCTGGACAGATCGAGCGCGTTTCGATCGCAGTCCTGCTCAACGAACAGGCGCTGGGCCTGGACTTGGCGGCTGCCGATATTGCCCAGCAGCTGGACCAGGTGCGGGCCGATTTCGAGGCTCTGGTCAGCAATGCCGCTGGTCTCGACGCCGCCCGCGGCGATACGATCACGATCGAACTGATGCCGTTCCAGGAACTGCCTGAAGTCGAGATGACCCCAGCGCCGGGTCTGATGCAGCGCTTGATCGAGCAGCATCTCTGGTCCGCTGTGCAAGCAATCTTCCTGGGGGTGATTGTCCTGGCCCTGGGATTCGGCGTGATGCGGCCGATGTTTGCAAATTCCGGCGCCACAGCACGGGCCCGGCAAGGTGAAGGCGGCGAAGATGGCAGTGTCGAAGAAGACCTGTTCGGCGCCGCTGCAACTGACCCGATCGATTATCTGAAGGATTATACGCGGGAGAATCAGGAACAGACGGCAGCATTGCTGCAGGACTGGCTGAAAGAAGATCGAAAGATAGCGGCCAATGAATAGACTGTCGCCGCTGACCCTTCCCCGATTTGATGTCAAAGCGCTGTCGCGGACAGCGCGCGCGCTTGAGGCACACACGCAGGCGCCAGATGGTCAGAGCGAGTTCGAGCCTGAACCTGAGCCTGCCGCGCTGCCGGACGTGCCGGCAGAAGAGGCGCAGCCTGCGCCGCATCTGCAAGCGCCGGTCATCCCCGAACCGGAGCCCGTCGACACCGGTACACTGCTTGCCAGCCTGGAAGCGTCGCTGGCCGAGATAGAGCGCGCCGCAGTCGCCACCTGCCACCAGGCCCTGGCCGAGTTTTTCGCATCGGCCTTTCCGCGTCTGAACGAGGCATTCCTGGCGGCTGAAATTGCCAAAGCCCTTGAATCGGTTGCACCGCCGCAGATCGAGAAGCTCATTGTGCAAGTTCCATCCACACTTGAAGCATCGTTCAGCAACGCTCTGCAAGTTTCAGCAAAGCTGTCAGAGGTCTGTGAGCTGCAGCCAATGGAACAACCCGACAAGATCTTCGTCGAAGCAAACTGGGGCGATGGCGGCCTGCAATTCGACATGGACCAATTTCTAAAGTCAAGCCTCGGACGCCTGTCCGGGGGGCACAACTCGTAAAGGGACAGGATGTCAGAACCAGAAAGAGCAGAAAGTGTTGTCGGTGAAACAGAGCGCCGCAGCGTGTCGCCTGAAAACCAGTTCCGACGGTCGATCTATGGCCTGCCTGTCAACGTGATCGTGTCGATTGGGCAGAAGAAACTGAGCGTCGCCGAACTGCTGCAGCTGAAGCCGGACACGATCATCCCTTTAACCGCCAAGATCGAGGACCCGATTGAATTGGTCGTCGAGGATCGCGTCATCGCGCATGGTGAACTGATCGAGCTCGAAGACGGCGCCATTGGTGTCCGCCTGACCCAGATCGAGGAACAAGAGGATGGCTAGCATTCGATCCACGAATTGGGACGGGCTGCTGGTTCGTTCCTTTTTGCTGATCGCTGGCTGCGCCCTGCTCGCTTCAGGGGTCGCGGCCGCGCAGGTCGTGCCGGGGCCGGACGGGGCGGCGCTGGAGACCATTCTCGGCGGCGAAGGCCAGGGGCTGAGCGGCACGGTCGTTCAGCTCTTCCTGTTCGTTACGGTGCTCAGCCTGGTGCCGGGCATTGCCATGATGGTCACTTGCCTGCCCTTCATGGTCATCGTGTTTTCGATCCTCCGGCAGGCATTGGGGGTGCAACAGGCACCGCCCAACATGATGATCATGGCGCTGGCTATGTTTCTGACCTTCTTCATCATGGAGCCGGTTTTCATGGAGGCCTGGAACAATGGCCTGTCGCCTTACATCGATGGCACGCTCTCTGAACAGGATGCCTGGTTGCAGACCACTGGACCGTTTCGCGAATTCATGATGCGCCGCACCGACCCGGAAACGCTGTTCATGCTGTCGGACGCGCTTGACCGCCCGATCGGACCGGAGGAGGCCCCGTCCTTTGCGCTGCTGTCTACGGCTTTCATGCTGTCGGAAATCAAACACGCGTTTCAGATCGGTTTCGTCATCTTCATGCCATTCATGGTGATCGATCTGGTGGTCGCATCAGTGCTGATGGCAGTGGGTATGATGATGGTGCCGCCAACTGTCGTGTCCTTACCATTTAAACTCGGCTTCTTCGTGCTCGCGGACGGATGGCTGAAAATCACAGAAGCCTTGATCAGGGGGTATGCCTAAGTGTCGAATAATCAGAATCTCGCGCAGACACCGCAGAGCACGACGCAGCACATCACGCCATCGCAGCGTGCCGCCGTCGTGATTGCAATGCTGGGCGAGACCGCCGCGAAACCGATTGTCGAGCTGCTCGATGATGAGGCGATTGCTAATGTTGCCGCCTCGCTCGAGACGATCACAGTTCTGGCGCGTGAGCAGTTGATCGAGATTGTCATCGATTTCCTGCGCCAGCTGCGCCTCAATAGCGGATCCTTGCGCGGCGGCAGCGAGTCCGCCCGCAAGATCCTGGAGAGCGTGCTGGATGAACCGCGCTTGCAGCTGGTCTATGGCGCAGCTCAGGCGCAGGATGAGACCCAGGTTGAAGCTCCGAAACTCGAGAATCTGTCCGACATCTGGACCGAACTCGCCAAGCGCGAGCCAGCCAAGACCGCCGCTTATCTTGCTGGTCTCACGCCGAACATTATCGCACTGATCCTGCGCAATCTGGAAACGACGCTGTGTTCGGAACTGATCTGTCTGCTGGATGACGACGTGCAGACCAAGGTGCTGGGCGAGATGGTCGATCCGCCTCCCGCTTCGCCGGACATCGACAGCGTCATCGCGCGCATGGTCAAGATGGAATATTTGCAGGCGACGGAATCCGTCGATGCTGATGACACCGCGCAATTGCAATCCGTTGGCGAGATGCTCAGCCTGGTGCCAAATGAACGGCGCACCTCGCTTATGGGTTTCTTGCAGGAGTCGCATGCCGAGAAAGTGGATCCGATCCAGCGCGGCATGTTTGCGATCGAGGACTTGCCGAAGATCCTCAATCGCAATCAAATTCCAGTCCTGTTCAAGGCCCTGGACCAGGCCTTCCTGATGGAGGTTCTGAATTGTCTGCGGGCCCAGTATGGAGAGGTTGCCGAGTACTTCCTGTCGAATATCTCAAATCGGATGGCGGATCAGTTCCGGTCCGAGCTGGAACGCTTGCAGGCGCCGGATCAGGCGACAACAGAGCAGATCGAGAAAGATTTCCTGACCAAGATGATGGAGCTGAAACGCGACGGTGTGATCACGGTTGAGCGGGTCAAGGAAGACGCGCCAGGCGATTAAGCCTGGCGGACTTCATCTGAGCGCCTAGCGCACAACCAGTTCTGCGTGGATCGCGCCTGCAGCGCTCATGGCCCGGATGATATCCGCCATTTCCTGCGGCCGCACGCCAAGCGCGTTGAGGCCATCAATCAGCTGCGACAGTGTTGAGTTCGCTTCCAGCAGGGCAATGTTCTCATTACCGGTCTGTTCGACCGCAATGTCGGTTCGCGGCAGGACGATCGTGTCGCCCTCTGCGAATGGATTGGGTTGTGAGACCACCGGATTCTCGCGCACCTTGATCGAGATATTGCCTTGCGCAATCGCAACCTTGGAGATGGTCACGTCCTGACCAAGTACGATGGTGCCGGATTTCTCATCGATGACAATGCGAGCAGGGCTTTCGACATCGATGGGCAGATTCTCGATCGCCGCCAGGACGCGTGCCGGCGAGCCACCCGTGCCAGTCAGGTTGAGCTCGATGGTGCCGGGGTCGCGCATATAGGCGACCGGGCGGCCCAGGCTCGAATTTATTGTGTCTTCCACGCGCGCTGCGGTGGTAAAGTCGGGATTGCGCAATGCCAGCGTCAGCGTGTTCTGGGCATTGAAATCAAAGCCAATTTCTTTTTCGACAATGGCACCGCCTGGAACAGCGCCGGTGGTCGGCGTGCCAACCGTGTTGCGCGCACCTGGCGCTTCGACATTGACGCCGCTGACCATGACGCTGCCCTGGGCAACGGCATAAACCTGATTGTCGGCGCCGCGCAGCGGGGTCAGGATCAGCGTGCCGCCTTGCAAGCTGTCCGCATCACCAATCGAAGCGACGGTGACATCAATGTTCGATCCGTTACGGGCAAAGGCTGGCAGCGTCGCCGTCACCAGCACAGCCGCGACATTGTTTGGTTTGATCTCTTCGCCTTGCACGTTCATGCCGAGGCGTTCGAGCATATTGGTGAGAGAATCTTCGGTGAAGGGCGCGTTGCGAACCGAATCGCCAGTGCCGTTGAGACCGACGACAATGCCGTAACCGACCAGGTCGTTGGTGCGCACGCCTTCAATATCCAGGATGTCCCGAAGCTTGGCTTGCGCATCCGCGATCGAGCCAAACACGGGCATCAGCGCAATGACGAAACAGGCGAGGAGCGAAGAAAGGCGCATGCGATTATCTCAGATAATTAAGGAGCGAGAGGTTGGAGAGGCGGGATGTCAGCAAGTAAGAGGCTTCGAGATTGGCCTCGAGTTCCTTCAGCTGCGTTGCTGCTTCATATTGATCCTTGCCGGTCAAATCCTGGAAAGAGGAGGTCAACAAAATGGCTTCGCGCCCGAGCAGATCGAGCTCCGACTGAAGACTGTCCTGACGAATGCCAATCCCGGCTTCGACGTCGACGAGCAGGGTGCGGCCGCGATCCAGCCGTTCCAGCGCCATGTCCATGGCGGGGGTTCCGACGGCGGCAAAAGGAAGGGCGGTCCCAGGCGCGGACAGGGCCATGATGGAGAGGCCCATGAACATATCCGAGAAGGCGCCTTGATTGGGCAGTACTGCATCTGCGTCACTGGCCGTTTGCGTGCCCTGATAGAAACTGGTCTGGAATCCGCCTGCCGGGTCGTCGAAATAGGTTTGCACCTGCGCGGCGAAATCTGCTTCGTCGACCGCGCCAGCCGCGATCGTCTGCAGATCAGCGAGCAAGACATCAGCATCCTGGAATGGCGCGGTAGCGGTCGCATCGCCAGAGAACAGGTATCGCTCGCCATGGCGGATATTGAGCCGGGACAATACCTCGCTCAGGGCTTCGCGGGCCTGCGCCGACACCGTTTGCTGGCGTTCGACATCGATGATGCCAATCGCGCTCTGCATTTCCAGTGACAGGCCTTCAGTGAGGTCGCGAATGGACCCCATGGTGTTTTCCGATAGCGACAACCGGATCTGCCGCAATTCGATACGGGCCTGATCATCGGCGTTTTCCTTCAGCGCCTTGTCGCCGAGCAGAGCGTGATCAATGCGGCCATTGAGGTGACTGACCAGGTCAGCCTGTCGCCCTGTGGTTGCTTCTTGCGCGCGATCCGCGATTTGTGTGCGCATTTCGCTGATCGAGTTGCTGAGCGCTGTGCTCAGAAAGCTGTTAAGGGATAGTGGGTTCATCGCACTACAGCTCCATCAATTGGTTGATCATCTGGCTCGCCGCTTCCAACACGCGAGCATTGGCGGCATAGGCCTGTTCAATCAGCAGCAGGTCTTGCATTTCGCGTTCGATATCGACGCCGGTTTCGGCGGCCTCGACCTGTTTCACGGCATCATGTTGAAGCGTCACCGAGGACCGGACGGCTTCATTCTGAATTCTGTTCTGTCCCGCGAGCGAACCGAGTTGCGCGATCAGATCGCTGGCCGAGTAACTGCCTTGCAGCCCAGGCTGGGTCACGGTGCGGACTTGATCCAGCGCGCCGACGAGGCCGGTCAATATCGTGGTGTCGCCAGGATTGCCTTGTGTGACGGCGCCAAGACCGTCGCGCAGACGCCAGCTCGCGCCGCCTTGTACAGGATCGACCAGCGCGTTGATTTCCAGGCGGCTGGCAATACCAGCGCCTGCCGCACTATCTGAGTCCAGGAACAGGCCGGGATCTCCGACCAGAAGGGTCGGGTCGATGGCGGGATCGGTGAATCGATCGATCATGTCCTGGGCCATCGTGTCGAGCTGGTTCTGCAAAGTCGGAAGATCGGTGTCGCGCAATGTGAACAGCGCCGCCAACGAGCCGCTGGATACGGCGCCGAAGGAGGGCGCCCCGGGCGTGATCTCGACCCCGTCTACGGTCAGGCCTGACAGCTCCCCTCCGGCCAGAGAGAAGCCGGGCGACATCGTATTGGTCGGGGTGAATTCGATCGTGCGCGCTGGGCCAGCGACCAAGTATGCGCCTTCTGTGGTCAGCACATCAATCGCGCCGCTATCGCGCTCGAAGGTCTGGATCGGAATGTGTTCGGAAATGCGATCCAGAACGCGGCCGCGTTCATCAAACAAGGCGGCGGCCTGGGCTGTAGAGCGGTCGAGGCTGGCCAAGGAGCGGTTGAGATCGGAAATTTCCTGCAGTGAGGCATTTACGATCGCAACGCTGTCGGCGATGTCCTGATCCGCCTGGAACCGGCGCTCCGTGATCAGGTCGCCGAGGGCGTTGAATTCGGTCACCAGGTCCTTGGCCGATTGCACGACCTGATTGGCATGTGTGGTGGATTCCGGGCTGAGGGCAGCATCGCGCAACGCCGTCTCGAAGGAATTGAGACGCTGGAACAGAGTCGAACTCTCAATGTCCTCGCCGATCCGCTGCGACAGTGATGCCCAGGAGGAAGAGAGGATTTCGGCCTGTGCAAAGTCGCTGGCCAGAAGCCGACGTTCACCTGTCAGGCGGGCATTGGTCGAGCGGTCAATGCCGTCTACCTGCACGCCGGCCGTCTGCGCGCCAAGAATGGTTTCGCTGACGTTCAGCGCCCGACGAACATAGCCTGGCGTTGACGCGTTAGCGACATTTGTGGCGACCAGATCCGCTCGCGCGCCAATAGCGTCGAGTCCGGATCTGGCGGTTACGATGGCACTTGAAATGCTCACGTCGGGCGCCCCTCTGAACTAGCGAGGATTATCGCTTCAGATTGGTGGTTTCCTGCAGCATCTCATCGACGGTCTGAACGATCTTGGCGCTTGAAGAATATGCGCGCTGCGTTTCGATCAGGTCGGTCAATTCGCGGGCAATGTCCGTGGTCGATTCCATCAGGGCGAAGCCTGAAATCGAGCCGACCGGGCCGGTGCCTGCGTCCCAGAGATACATGTTACCACTCTGGGCGGAGACGCTGTATGCCTGTCCATCCAGTGCCTTGAGGCCGTCCATGTTCGGAACGTCTCCGACCGGGATTTGATACAAGGTCCGACGGAAGCCGGTATCATAAATCGCCTGCAGGTTTCCAAGCTCGTCAATCTCGATCGATTGCAAGTCGCCAATTGGCGCGCCGTCCTTGGTCACCGAGGTCGGCGAGAAAGGCGCCGACAATTGCGTCATGCCAGCTGAGTCGAGTGGGCGTCCGATAAAGACATCGACCGGGCCATGCGACAAGGTCAATGCAACTTGTCCGGTCGTGGTGTCATAGGCGGCACCGCCAGATGGTGTGACGCTGGCAATGCGACCGCCATTTGTCGATGTGTCGTCAAAGGTGATGTCCAGGGCGCCAATCGGCGTGGTTGGATCGCCAGCATCATCGAAGATCTGAACTTGCCACTGGTTCGAAGAGCCCGTACCGGGCACGACCGGTGAGAAATCCATGCGCAGTGTCTGCGCACGGCCGAGATTGTCATAATACTCAATCGGCAAGCTGTAACCGCCGCCGGCCGAGCCAGCCGTGGTCGCGTCAGCTGGCAAGTTGATGCCAACTTCAATGGACGCGGTTGGCGAGGCAACAAATTGCGAGGTCGCGATATTCACAGGTTCAAGATTGGTTCCGCTATTGCGGCTGACATTGCCAATCGAGCCGGTGCTGTCGGCAGGCCACCCAAGCAGGAACAGGCCACTTTGTGTGCGCAGGTTGCCATTCTGGTCAGCCGTGAAGGATCCGGTTGGCAGCAGCATCAGATTGCGGTCTGCGGCGGTCTGATCGATGCCTTGCACATCCGTGACCGGCACCAGGCCGCGGCCAGCGACAGCGATATCTGTCGCGTTGCCAGTGGAAATGAGAGACCCGACGGCACTTACATCTTTTAATGTGTCGACCATGACACCGCCCGCCGAATAGGCTGACGATCTCTGTTCCAAAACCATGGAGGAGAATTCCACTTGGCTTCGTTTGTACCCGAAGGTTTCAGAGTTTGCGATATTGTCAGAAATGGTTGAGAGGCGGGTCGAGTTGGCATTGAGGCCCATGACCCCGGCATTCAAAGATGATGATATACTCATGTCGGTTGCTCCTGCAGTCGATGCAACCGAAAGTAGAAATCATAGGTTAATAAGCGAATAACTCAACTTAAGATGGACTTAACTGGCCACTTCCTGTTTCAGCAGAGTGATTGAGATCCGGCGGTTTTGGGCCGCAAACGGATCGTCCGGGATCAGCAGGTCTGTATCGGCTCGACCTGAGACTTCCTGAATACGCTCGAGCGGAAACCCTTTCTCCACCAGAAGACGGCGCGCGACATTTGCCCGCTCGGTCGACAGGTCCCAGTTATCGAACTTGAGACTATCTGCATAAGCCAGTGAATCAGTGTGTCCGACGACTTTGATATTGTTGCCGAAGGCGCCGAATGACTCCGTCACAGTGGCGACCAGGTCAACCAGCAGTTCGGTGGGGCGACTTTCACCCAGCGCGAACAGTGGCACGTCTTCAGAGTCGATCAGCTCCATGACGATGCCTTCTGGCGACAGCTTGACCTGGATGTGATCGCTGAGCGCCTTGGACTCTGCGCTGAGCATCATTTCAAGCTGCGCGATCGCAGCAGCTTGATCGGCTTCAGAGATCTCGGAAGGCAGAGTGTTTGTGTCAGAGGATTCAGCGAATTTTTCACGCTCGTCCTGGGTCAGCGGCTTGGTCTTGGCCAGCGTCGAGGAGGCTGTCGCACCGGTGCCCATCTTGGCATAAGTCTGCTCGGTGAAGATCGATGACCCATTGAGGCCATCCGAACCACCCCCGGAAATCCGCGAGATTGGAATCGTTGGATTGAAATAGTCGGCAATACCCTTGCGCTGTTCCTCGGTGGTCGCGTTGAGCAACCACATCAACAGGAAGAATGCCATCATCGCGGTCACAAAGTCAGCATAGGCGACTTTCCACGCGCCGCCATGGTGTCCCTCACCACCCCCTTTTTTCTTCTTCTTGATGATGATGACCGGAGCCAGTCCGTTCGATGCGTCAGCCATTGTGCCTACCCAAATTCTTCATTCAGGCTGGCTTAGCAAAGTACGGTAAATTTCCGAAATACAACTCAAGGTCGATTTTTTGAGCTCTGATAACTTTTTATTCACCATAGAATTCAATTTTAACTAGAGGAATCTCTCATTCATCCAGGGGTACATCTTGAGCGCCGTGCTTCGGAAAAAGCTTGAATCGAGTGGCGGCGTCCCGCCTCGTGTGTTGCAGAACAAACCGTTCTGGACGGCGCTTGAGCACGCGATTTCCAGTTGGTTGAACGGGGTATTGCAAGATGAAGGCGAGCTGCGCTTGCAGTCGCGCGAAGTCAGCCCTGGAGCCGCGCTCGCGGATGATCTGTTTGGCGCCTATGTATACGGGTTTAGCCATCAACCGCGCGATTTTGTCGTCGCGGTTTCGATCGACAATCTCGTTGCCGCGCGATTTGCAGCTCGGAAAATGCAACAAGATGCCTCGCGCCTGGCCGAGGCGCCGCAATTGTTCCTGCAGCTTTTGCTGGAGCCACCAGCCACGCAGCTCAGCGAAGATCTGACGGCAACATTTGACATGCTTGGAGAGGATGGCGAAGCGCCTCAATCGGCCGCTTTCGAGAGCCTCGAAGTCGAAGGCAATTGTCTCGTCGTCTATTACCTTTGCGATCTGGAAGGCCAGGCCTTCCGGATCGGCGTGGCGCTCAAGCTGGACGCTGTTCTCGCGCTTACAGATTCCGCCGGCGACGATTCCCGGGGTGGGGGGGCCGTAAGCGGCGCCAAGGGGCTGTCGCAACCGCGGGTTCAAAACTCGAGTGTGCATCTGGATGTTGTGCTCGACCGTCTACCCATGACGGTGGCCGAATGCCTGCGCCTGGAAGCCGGCTCGGTGATCGAACTGCCAGGCACACATCGTTCGAAGCTCACCATCACCGCCGACACCATCGATGGCCCTGTAGATATTGCAGAAGGCGAGCTCGGGGTGTGGAAGCATCAGCGCGCGGTGCGTCTGAAATCAAATATCGATCCGGTCTTCCTGCAGGAGGTCGCGGCGACATGAATAGAATTTGTAGAGTTGGGTTGAAGGGAGGCGTTCTGTGGGCGCTATATTAGGACTGGTTGTCACGATGGGCATGGTCTTTGGCGGGTATATCCTCGCCGGAGGCAAGATGAGCATCATTCTGAAATCTCTGCCTTTCGAGATGATGATGATTGGTGGTGCCGCCACAGGCGCGTTTCTCGCATCGAATGACTTCGCCACGATCAAGCACACAGGCGGAGACGTCGTCGCGGCGTTTGCCGGGCCGAAATGGAAGAAGAAAGATTATCAGGACCTGCTATGCATGATGCACGAGCTTCTCAGCGTCCTGAAAGAAAACCCTGTCGATATCGAGGCGCACATTGAATCGCCCAGCGAGTCCGAGATTTTCCAGCGCTATCCGAAGATCTTGAAAGATCACGAAGCGATTGAAATGATCTGTGACACGATCCGCTCGATGATCATGAATTTCGACAATGTGCATCAGGTTGAGGAATTGCTTGAAAAGCACCTGGAAAGCCTGCTGGAAGAGCGCCTGCACGGTGCCCATGCGCTGCAGAATATGGCCGACGCGCTGCCGGCGCTCGGTATTGTTGCGGCGGTGCTTGGTGTGATCAAGACCATGGCGTCCATCGACAAGCCACCGGAAGTGCTGGGGGGCATGATTGGCGGCGCGCTGGTCGGAACCTTCCTTGGGGTGTTCCTGGCCTATGGCGTGGTAGGGCCGTTTGCCTCCAAGGTCGGGCATACCCGCAAAGAAGAACACTTTTTCTATTCGATGATCGGCGAGATGCTGGTGTCCAGCCTGCATAAGAACCCGGTCAATATCTGCCTGGAAGTTGCGCGCAGACATGCGCCGGCCCGGGTCCGTCCATCTTTCGATGAAGTTGAAGAAGCGGTGAAAGGGCTACGCCAAGCAGCATGATCCGGCGCTTAACATATGCCAGTCTCGGGCTGGCTCTGGCTACGGCAGCACATGCCGATCCGGAGCCGCTAACAGCGACACCCATTGACGAGCCCGTCCGCGAAGATACCGCGGCGGGCTTAGACGCATTTGTAGAAACTGCGATTCGCAGTGGCCTTCTGGTGCGCAATGGTGAGGCTGAATCAACTGACGCACCGATTGAATTGCTGCCTGAGAATTTTACCTGCCCGGATAATTACCCCCTTGATTTTGCTGTTGAAAAATCACTGCGTCGATTCACCGAACTGCCCTCGCCGAGCGCTGCGGATGATGCCGACCCAAGCGCTGCGTTCCTCAAGGATCTGAAAGCGAAACTGGCGCTCGGCCTGTATAGTGAAGCCAAGGCCATGCTGGCCTTTGCACCGGAACAGGAATGGCAGGTCTATCGCGAATTCATCGCGCTGATGGATGGCCGCACTGAGCCGGATATTTCCTATTTCCGCCAACTCACGAGTTGCCATGGCGAGGCTGATTTCTGGCTGGCTGTGGCCGAGCTTCGCGGTTTCGAACCGGCCGGCATTGAGCGCATTCAAAACCATATGCCGACCATTCGCGCGCTGCCGCACAATCTTCGTCAAGACGTTGCCACCACGGCCATTCCGACGCTGATCCTGCTCCGCCGCGCCGATATTGCCCAGCAACTCGTGTCGACCTTCTCAGCCGAGGAGATAGAGAATTCGACTCGGCTGACAGCCTTGAAAACGGCAATTGCCGATATGCCGAATGGCAGCGAGTCCGATGACCGCCTGGTCATGCTGATGAACCGTCCGACATTGAAGCTGCCGGCGCTCCTTATTCTGATCGAACGTAACGAAACCCTGCGTCCGACGCTCAAGGAGTTCGCTGTTGAAGAAGCGTGGGCTGTGCTCGAACAAAACGACACCAAGCACGGGTTCGAACAAATCCTGGCCTTCGTCATGCAGAACCTGGAGAGCGACGATCTCTATTCTGGCCTTCAGCGCGTGCGCACGCTGCCGATTGCGCAGACTGATGAAATACGCGCCGCGGTGGATCGGAACATTATTGAGTCGCTGGACGAGTACCTGACGAGCGCCGAACCGGCCGCATCGCTAAAGGGACTGAAGACTCTGTCACAATTCCATACCAGCCTGCCATACGATGATCAGGGCAATGCGCTGCGTCGCCGCGGGGCTGAGATTGCTCTGGATCTCGGCTTGATCAGTCTGGTTGAAGCTTTGCTGGAGTCGGTTGATCGCGACGAGGAGGTGGCCCGCCTGCTTGCTCACGCAGCTTTCTGGAGCGGCGCTGATGACAAATTGTTTGATCTTCGCGCTGCCTATCCCGGTCTGATCGATGTCAATCGCTTGGCGGGCTTCCGGGCGGTTCAAGCCGGCGCCGCTCAAGTTGCGCAGCAGGCTTATGCCGATCTCGAAGGCGACCCGTCAGCCCAATTGGACCTGATCGAACAAGGCGCCCTGACCGACAATTGGGCGTTGTATTCCGCCAATGCGGAGGGGCTCGCTCAAGAACTCAGCCTGGAGGATGGGCTGCGTCTCGAACGCGTTCACCGTGTGCGCCGCGGTGATGAACCTCCGGCGCGCCGTGACCGTATCCGTCCGTATCAAATTGCCCCGCTTCTCGAAGCATCAAAACTCGCCCTCTCATCTTCGCAGGCAGGAGCCAGCCATGAGTAACAGCATCTACGCCACCATTTCCCGGCAAGATGGCTTGCTGAAGGAATTGCAAGTTGTCGCCAACAATATCGCGAATGCCAACACGACCGGTTACAAGACCGATCGCGCAGTGTTTGCCGAATATCTGGTCAGCACCGGGACGGACACGCCGTCGCTATCCATGGGCGCGCTTGCTGGACATGACTTCGATCTCACCCAAGGCACGGTGAAATTCACTGGCGGCAAGTTTGATGTTGCCATTCAGGGCGAGGGCTTTTTTGCTCTGCAGACGCCGGCAGGCGAGCGCTTGACGCGCGCTGGATCGTTCCAGGTCTCCGCAGATGGAGAATTGATCACGCCGGATGGCGCGAGCGTGCTCGACGCTGGCAACACACCGATTCAGATCCCGCCAGAAGCCGTGAATATCTCCATTGCCGGCGACGGCACCATTACCGTCGATGGCGAATTGCTTGGTCAACTCGGCGTGTTCAGAGCCAATGGCCAGCTTCAGCGCGACACGGACACGCGCTTTGCCGCCGCGGGCGGAATTGAGCCGGTTGAAAATGCAAACGTCCTGCAGGGCGCCCTGGAAGCATCAAATGTTTCCCCCGTTCTGGAAATGGCGCGGATGATTGAAGTCCAACGCGCCTATGAGGCGGGTCAAAACGTGCTGGAGGAGGAACACCAGCGCATCAACCAAACGATTACAGCGGTAAGGAACCGATAGGCACAGGAGGTCGCCATGAAATCGCTTCAAATAGCAGCCACCGGCATGGCCGCGCAGCAAATGCGCGTCGATGTCATTTCCAACAATATCGCCAACATGAGCACCGCTGCCTACAGGCCGCGCGTCGCCGAGTTTTCCGATCTTGTTTATCAACAATATCTCACGCCAGGTACGTTGACCTCACAGCTCGGCACCGTGGTGCCTGCCGGCATCCAGCTCGGGACCGGTGTGAAGGCTTCGACGGTCTCGGTCGAGATCATCCAAGGCTCGATGCGCCAGACCGGGGCTGAACTCGACATTGGCATTGACGGCAATGGCTTCCTCGAAGTGGCGCTGCCGGACGGCGAGTCGGTCTATACGCGCGACGGCAAGCTCAATCGCAGTTCAGACGGCCAGATCGTGACCATGGATGGCTATCCGCTCGCTGACGGCATCACCATTCCGAACGATGCCAACCGTATCTCGATCAGCCGCGATGGCCAGGTCACAGCCTATTTCGATAATGATGAAAACGGCCAGGCGATTGGGGTTATTTCGCTGGTCAGTTTCGTCAACGAGAAGGGCCTTGAGGCGCTCGGAGACAATCTCTTCCGCCGTACCGAAGCCTCAGGCGATCCGAACCGGCAAGTGCCAGGCAGCAATGGGCTGGGTACATTGCGGCAGGGTTTCCTGGAGGATTCCAGCGTCGATGTGGTGAAGGAGATTTCTGACCTCATCGAAGCGCAGCGCGGCTACGAGCTTAATTCCAAAGTGATCACCGCTTCGGATGAAATGCTCGCCGCGACAACGAGACTGAGGTAGCGCCATGATTAGTGCCATCTTGTTCAGCTTCGGGCTGACCCTGTCGAGTCCGGTTTCGCTTACCGCCAATGACGTAATTCGCGCCGGCGATATCATCACCCCGGAAAATGCCAGTCCGGAAGGGGATGTCTGGCAGGACGAACACAATGCGCTACTCGGCCGCGAAGTCCGGCGAACGGTTTATGCCGGACAGAGCATCCAGCAAAAGGACACGCAGAGTCCGCGCCTGGTCAAGCGCAATCAGCTTGTCACCGTAAAGTATCTGAGAGGGCCGCTGGAGATTTCTCTGACCGGCCGCGCCATGGGGGAAGGCGGTGAAAACGAAACCGTTCCCGTTTTGAATCTTCAATCGCGCCAGGTGGTTGAAGGCACTGTCCAAGCAGGAGGCTGGATATGGGTAAAATAGGATTTTTCGCGGCGACCGGCATGGTCGCATTGACGGTATCGGCTTGTGCTTCGGGCGGAACAGAAATCGCTCAGCAGGCTGCGCCGCCACAGTATCAGGTGGATTGGGCGCAGACCTCGCGAACAGCCGAGCCGGTTCAAGCGCAGTCCGCTTCGCTGTGGACGACGGCGCCAAATGCATTGCTCGGCATGCGCCGCGCCAAGGATGTTGGCGATCTGCTCACAGTTGTGGTCGACATGAATGATCAGGCGAATGTGCAGACCTCGCTCTCACGCAATCGCGCCACCAATGAGACATTCAACCTCGGCGCCTTGTTTGGTCTGCCGCAGATTGCCGACACGGTATTGCCCGGCAGCGGGTCGTTGTCGCCCGGCGTCGATTACGATCGCACGTCTGCGCTGACCGGCGCTGGCGCCGTCAACCGGGCCGAGCAAGTGACCTTCCGTCTGTCAGCCCGCGTGGTTGGCGTCGAGCCGAATGGAAACCTGATTATTGCCGGATATCAGCAGACCCAGGTCAGCAACGAAATCCGCTATCTGACCGTATCCGGTGTCATTCGCGCCCAGGATATTACCCGCACTAATACCGTGTCCTACGAGAAAATCGCGGATGCAAACCTCTCTTATCTGAGCCAGGGTGAAACCATGGCCGGAATGAAACGCGGCCTTGTTCCCAGGGTCCTCGAAACTGTCCTCCCGTTCTGAAAGGAAACGTGATGAAACTCATCGTCACCAGTCTAGTCGCTATCATTTTTGTCGCCGCTGGCAGCTTTGCAGCGGTGGTTTTGAAGACCCCGTCCGAGGCGACGGCGTCGAGCGCTGCCGCGGATGAGGATGAGCATCACGAGGATGATCATGGCGATGATCATGGCAAGTCCGACAAAAAGAAGGGCAAGAAGGATGATGGCCATGGCAAGAAGCCGAGTTCCGGCGATTCGGCCTATTACAAATTCAGCCGCGAATTCGTGGTGCCAATCATGCGCGGCGGTCAGGTCAACAGCCTGGTGATCCTGCATATCAGCCTGGAGACGGACTCTGCCACCTCGGAGCGCCTGTTTTCAGAGGAGCCGAAGCTGCGCGACAATATCATGACGACGCTGATTGGGCTCAGCAATGATGGCCGGACCCTGGAGCAGCCGACGGATATCAATAATTACGAAACCATTCGCTCGATGATCCTGATGAATCTCAAGGACTCGATCGATGACGGGATCCAGAATGTTCTGATCGTCGATATGGCGAAGCAGAATCTCTAATCTGCAGCGATCTTGCGCGTCGTTGCGAGGTCGCCGGTCAGGTAGTTTTCGGTGCCAAGTACAAGCTTGCCATTCTCGTTTCCGAGGGCCGTGACCTTGCTGATAAATTCAGCTTCGGTTTGCGCAATTGGCTGCCCCGCTTTGAACAGATCTAGCTGGAACTGGTAAATGCCGCTCGCGGCCTTGCCATTCTGTTCGGCAACCGAACCATCCCAGGTATAACGTTCCGAAGACGGATCGAGCGCTTCTTGCCAAACAACATTGTTCTGGCTGTCTTTGACCGTCAGTACGGCTTGATCGTGGGCGAGAGACGGGTTGACTTCAAACTCAACCGGCTCGCCTTCATAGGCAACATGCTTCGATGCTACCGCCACTTCCTGGCCGAGCCAGTCATTGGCAATAATCGCGTGCAAATCGCCAATCATCGAGGCGATGCCTTCAAGACTGACATTGGTTTTGACTTGCTGTTCGAGCGAGGAGAAGGTCGCGAGCTGTTCGACGAACTGGGTCGAATCGAGCGGCGATAGCGGGTCCTGGTTCTTGATCTGTGCAGTCAGCAATTGCAGGAAATTATTGAACTCCTCGCCAATGCCCGCCGTATTGATCGCCGTGCTGGACGTATTTGTCGTACTCGTGGCACCGGTCGATGCAGCTGCATTTACCTCGGTCATGGCTTGCTCCTAAAGCGTGAGATCGAGTCGGTCCGGATGCGTGTAAGCAGTGTTGGACCGGGGGATAAGGGGCTGGCTCTGTGCGGCCTCGTTTGTCGAGAGCACGACGTCAGATCCGCTCCGCTCGGGCATCTGCCAAGCGGGTTGAGATTGATCGTCTGCCTGCTGACGAAAGGACAGATTCTGCTCTGAAAGACCGTGCTCCTTCAGCGCCTCTGTCAGTTCGAAATGTAATTCGCGCAGACGCCGCAAGGCTTCCGGATTTTCGGATGTCACGGTGATTTGCTGCACGCCTTGTGCATCGAATTTGAAGTCGATGGCAACCCGACCGAGCTCTGGCGGATCGAGTTGCACGATCAACTGTTCTTGGGGTTCACCGCCATTCTTCAACGCGTTGAGAATGATCGAGTTGATCTCGCTTGGTGTGGCCAGCGGAATCGAAGGTGCCACTGGCGTCAGGCCTGCAGTGAGCGCTGGCGCAGAGACCGAACTTGGTTGAGCGACCGAGAGTAAGGCCTCAGGCATGGCGGTGACGGCTACTGGCGCTTTTGGGTCGGGGGCGGCATTGGCGAGCAGGGCCTTGTTGGTCGATGTTGCAAGATCAGCCTCGCTCGCGAGTTGAGCAGTTTGCGATAGGTCAGCACCATCCTGTTGGCGCGTGATGCGCAACGCACTGTCGGCTGAATCTGCTTGAGCTGCTGGCGCTGATACTTGCGTTGCAGTTTCCGAGGCGCCGCGCGCCAGCTTGGTCGCTGCATCTGCGGTCTCGAGCGTGGTCGCGTGCGCGGCCTGTGCGGTTTTGCTGGCCGAAACCGGCTCGGCTTCTGACGCCAGAATTTGTTCAGCCCTGGCTGTGCCAGCAGGAGTTTGCGCCGCCGTGCGTTTGGTCGGTGCGGCAGCGTCGGCATCACTGGCAAGCAAGGTCGCTTCGCCAGTGTCGGTCGTCTGCGCAGTCTGAGCCGTGCGCGGTGCGGCTGAAATTGCCGGTTTGATATCGGCTTCAGTCGAAGCGCGCGGCGCGTCGGCCTCGATGGCTGCAATAGTGGAGTCTTGTCCATCAATGATCGCAGGATCGATCTGCTCTCGCCCATTCCGTGCCAGAGCTGTCTCGGGCCGAATTGGCTCGGTGCCAGGCTCGGTCGGTCGTGCTGTTGTCGCATCAGGCGCCGATGCGTCCGAGTTTGGATTGGCGTCGCGATCGGCGGCGTCGCGTGATACAAAAGAGGAAAACGGAGAGTCGTCCGATTTGGACGCAGGGTCTGAGACCTTGTTTTGCTTCGGCGCTGAAGCAGCAGGCGCCAAGCCTTCAGAAGATAAGATCGATATCATTTTTGCGTCATCCTGACTGGCCCCAATACAACAAGGGGGCGTAAAGACTGAATTAACAACTTTAAGTTTAAAAACGATTAAACATTCGAGGGTCTAGGAATGACCATTACACCGCTGAGCAATGTATTACCGACCAGTCAGGCCCAGGCGCCGACACAGCCGAAACTCACCGCTGAAGAAGATACGAATGTTCGGTTCGAGCAATTGCTTTGGGCCGAATTGCTGACCCATACCGGACTCGAAAAGGCCTTGACGCTCGGGGGCGGCGAAGGCGCTTCGATGTTCTCAAGGTATTTCGTTGAAGCGATCGCTGCCGATATTGCGGAGCAGCATCCACTTGGCTTGCTCGACAAGCAGGGTGACACGGCGCAACCGATTGAAGCTGAGCCGGAGTCTGACGCATGAGTTTGACGACAGAGCAATTGGAAGCCTGCCTCGCCTCGATTGAATCGATATTTGAGAGAGAGGCTGAGTTCATCGTCGCGGGCAATCTCGCTGAACTGGGCGAATTGGCACAGCTCAAGCTCGAGCATTTCAATCAGTTAACATCAGCGATTGAATCCGGAATATTGTCTCAGCAACCGCCGACGATGATCAAACGATTAGAGAAAGTCCAGGCGACGGCGAACGAGCATAGTCGCCACCTTGAAGCGATGCGTCACGGCCTTGGACGAATCCTGACGCGGCTAGGCCGCATGCAGTCGGATACGCTGGTCGGTTCTTATAATGAGTATGGCAGCCGGGTGAAATTCTCAGACTCCGTCGGCGGCTTCGAAAGCAAGGCTTAGCATTAAGAAAATGTACACCCTGTAATAGTAAACGGGGTAATACAACCAAGAGTGGTTCGCCAGTTAAAGGGCTGTCAGGATGACATTGAACAAAGAGTTCCTCTCAGGACCGCACCAAAATAGGAAAGACCTCAATGTCTAGTATTATCACAAACAATAGCGCCATGGTTGCGCTCGAAACGCTTCGCGGCATCAACAAAGATCTCGCGATGGTCCAGTCTGAAATTTCGACCGGCAAGAAAGTTTCAAACGCGAAAGACAACGCAGCAATCTGGGCGATTTCGACGGTCATGTCGACCGACGTGGAGAGCTTCAAGCAGATCCAAGACTCGCTGAATCTCGGTAACTCGTCTGTCGGCGTTGCCCGTTCAGCCTCTGAGCAAATCACCAGCGTTCTTCAGGACATGAAGGAACTGATCGTTTCAGCTCAGGAAGAAAACGTTGACCGTTCCAAGATCCAGACTGACATCGCGGCTCTGCGCGATCAGGTCGGATCTATCGTTGGTGCAGCTCAGTTCAATGGTCTCAACCTGATCGACGGCTCTTCGACCGCCGATGTAAGCGTGCTTGCATCTCTCGATCGTAGTTCTTCTGGTACAGTCACAGCGTCTTACATCGACGTTGCCCGCGCTGATCTGTCGATCTCCAATACCAGCACCTCGGCTACTTATGGCGGCACGGGTGTCACCGACACGTCGCTGATCGACAATGGCGGCACCAATGCTGGTACAGCTGACACGGTTGCTACGGGTGCGACGCAAGTCGTCACCATCGCTTCTGTCGCTGACGGCAATGGCTATCGTATCGAGCTGGATGACTCAGGCACGAACAACAATATCGGCGTCCGTACGTTCGAATATGTTGCTGGCGCGAGCGACAGCACGAACTCAGTCGCCGCCAACCTGGAAACGCAGCTCGTCAACTTCCTGGCTGCGACGGGTCAATCGGACTATACGGTGTCGCGGACTGACAATGCGATCTCGATCACCAACAATTCTGGTGCGAACGTCGACATTACCGGCTTCTCGTCTACTGGTGGTACGGCTGGTGTTTCTGCCGGCGGCCTGGGTGATCTGGCAACCATCGACGTGACGACTGACACTGGTGCAACTGCTGCTCTGACGTCTATCGAATCCCTGCTCGGCCAGTCCATTGACGCCGCAGCTGGTTTCGGTTCGTCTCAGAAGCGGATCGAAACTCAGAGCGAGTTTGTCCAGACCATGGTCGACTCCCTGACAACGGGTATCGGCGGTTTGACCGACACAGATATGGAAGCGGCTTCTGCGAAACTGCAGGCCCTTCAGGTTCAGCAACAGCTCGGCGTACAGGCTCTGTCTATCGCCAACTCAGCGCCACAGTCGCTGCTGTCACTGTTCCGATAGTCACATCAAAGTTTGGAGCGCCTATTCGGGCGCTCCAGACACTTTTTTAGGACCTTAGGAGGGTTGATTGCAGGCTCTAGCTGTCAAAGCATATGGTGAAGTCCGAAACCGGACCGCGGATAATAAGTCCCTTGAAGCTGCTCTGTTTGAGCAGATCACGGATGGGATGATCGACGCGGAAAATCTGGAGCAGGATAATCCCGCCAAATGGGCAGACGCCGTCAATCGGAACCTCGAACTCTGGACCGCCCTGACCACCGATTTGCTAAATCCCGATAATCAGCTGCCAGCCGCAACCCGAAAGTCGCTGCTGGAGCTTTCTGTTTTCGTCCGCCGCGCCAGTATGCAAGTGCTCTCAGGCGGAGGCGAGCTTTCAGATCTCATCGAAATCAACCAGTCCATCATGCAAGGGCTCAAGAATTCATAATCGGCAATAGAGTAAATTAGAAGGGACTAGGAATGTCCGGATTAATGCTAAAACTCGCTCCCGGGGAGCGCTTCATCATCAATGGCACCATGCTAGAGAATGGCGACCGTCCAGGTCGCATTCGTGTTCCAGGACCAGACGTAATGGTGCTTCGTTGCCGCGATGCTTTGAAGCCGGAGGAAGTCGATACTCCGGTCAAGCAGGTCTATTACGCAATCCAGCTCTTGATTACCAAGGACCTGGAAGAAGACGACACGCTGCCGGCCCTGTTTCGCGCCTGCGATGATCTCAAGAGTGCCTTCGCACACATCAAGCCAGACCTGATTCCAACGCTGTGTGAAATGCTCCGCCGCGGAAACTACTATTCGGCGCTGTGCTATCTCAAGCAGGTTATCGAGCTCGAGGCCCAGCTTCTGGGCCAGGAAAACTCAGGCGCACTGGCGGCCTAAAATGGTGTTCCAGCCGGTCATTCCTCTATCTGGGTTTGGAGGCTGGAACTTCCTTCAATCGACTTATGATGCGCAGTTGCAAACCTATTCCAACTCGCCGCAAATCAAGAATGATGTCGACTATTTCACGGAAAAGTTCGCCGAACCGATGGCGGTGGAGGATTTTCTCAGCGACCAGCGCCTTCGCCGCATTTCGATGACCGCATTCGGACTGGCGGGCGAAGAATGGAAGACCGGCTATGTCCGCACTGTTCTGGACGAAGTGCAGGACCCGGCAAGTACATTCCTGGCGCGGCTCAACAATCCGCAATACACCCGGTTCGCGGAAGCCATGCGTCCAGTGGATGGCGAGATCCTGCTGACGCTCCCGAACCTGCAAGACATCACAGCACGCTACGCCGCCGAATCCTTCGAACTCGCCGTCGGCGAGCAAGACAATGCGATGCGCCTGAGCCTCAATTATCAGGATGAAATCAATCAACTCGTCGCGGATGGGGCGTCGGATCAGACCGTTTTGTACCGGCTGCTGGGTAGCGTGCCGGTGCGCACCGTGCTGGAAAGTGCGCTCGGTCTGCCGACAGAAATGCGTCAGCTCGACCTCGATCAGCAGGCGCGGGTTCTCGACGAAAAACTCAAGAGCCAGTTTGGGCTGTCTTCAGTGCAGGACCTGAAAGATCCGGAAACCGTTGACCGAATGGTCTCACGCTACATGGCGCTAGATGGATTGAACCAGAATACTGCCGCAACTGGCCCAGCCGCAACAGCTTTGGCCTTGCTCGGCAACGCTGCTGGCTTCGGATCGATCGCCAGCCAGAACTTGTTTCTAAGCGGAATTTAGCTCGGCTGGCGCGGCGCCAGCAAGCCGGGCTTCCAGAGCCGGCATCAACAAGCCCTTCAAATAGTCGAACGCGATCTCGATGCCATTACTCGGTTCAGTCAGGAACTGGTCGAGACTCGGGTGCAGCGCATGTGCGAGATCGGCTTGCGGATCGGTGCCGAACTCAAACAAGCCGGCGCGCACCATTGGCGCGATTTCCTCATACGTGGTCATCAGTCGCCGGAAGACCTGTAACAACTGGTTTTGCTCGTCTGTGGCGGCCTTGGGCAGGCTGCGCGAAACGCTGCGCAGAACATCAATGGCGGGGTAATGCCCACGTTCGGCAATCTTGCGCGACAATACGATATGCCCATCAAGAATGCCGCGCACCATGTCGGCGACAGGCTCTTCAAAGTCAGATCCTGCGACCAGGACTGAAAAGATTGCGGTAATATCGCCGCCGCTCTTGGATCCGGGGCCGGTCCGCTCTGCGAGCTCTGAAACGACCCGCACGGTTGATGGCGGGAAGGCGTTCAGGGCCGGGGTTTCACCGGCCATCAGCGCTGTTTCGCGATGCGCTTCAGCAAAGCGTGTCAGGGAATCAAACAGGAGCAGCACCGAGTGCCCCTGGTCGCGATAATACTCGGCCGCGGCCATAGCACAGTAAGCGGCACGTTTCTTGGCACCCGGCGGCTCGCTCGCGGTCGCCGCAACAATCGTGGTCTTTGGCAGGATTTCCGGCGGCAGCACGCTGTCGATGAATTCCTGAACTTCACGGTTGCGCTCGCCAATCAGTGCAATCACAACCCGATCCGCACTCATCCCGCCAGCAAGGCGCCCGAGCAGGGTGGATTTGCCGACGCCTGATCCTGCAAACAAGCCAATGCGTTGGCCGCGGCAGATGGGTAACAGTGTGTCAGTGACATTCAGCTGAGTCGATAGGCGCGGCCCGAGCGGCTTGCGCTCTGCCGGGGAAACCGGGGCGCGCTGCAGCGGAACGGTCACAGCGAAAGGCTTGGCAACGTCCGGGAGGCGGCGCATCTGGACCTGGCCGCGATAATCGATCAGCGCGCCGAGCCAGTGGTCGCCAATCTCAACATGATCCTGGTGCGAAACGAAAGCGCGATCACCGATTCGCAGAGCATCGGTTGAACTATACATCAGCACTTTCGCGCCTTCGTTCGTGACCGTCATGATCTCGCCGATCAAATGCTGATCTGGTTTCTCAATGATCACACTGTCGCCAATGCCGGAGGCATGGCTGACCCCTGCGAGCGAGATCATCCCAGGGAGAATCTCGGTCACTGATCCCCATAAACGGCCGGGGGAAGCAAGCTGGCTGTGCGTCGTCAAAAGTTAATTAAACCCAGGGTATCTGTTAATCCTTTCTTCAACTTATAGTCGCAAATTTTGCGGAATCGTTAACTTATAGGGATTTCTCGATGCTGTCGGACATGTCGCTCTTCCAAGTGTATAGCGCGATGGCGCGGCATGCGGCGGAAGCTCAGAAGACGAGCGCCGAAAATCTCGCGCGGGCGAATGAGCCAGGCTACAAGGCGGTCGAGGTGGAATCCTTCGCTGAGTTCGTGGCTCGCACCAGTCAGCAGGGCGGGGCGCAATCGGGATCGCTCGATTTTTCAGGTGGCTTTGAACAGCGTCTGACCGGTGGTGCGGCCTCGCCCAACGGCAACACCGTGAGCATTGAAGAAGAAGTGTTCAAATCCGCCGAAGCGGTCGGCAAGCATACAATGGCGCTCAATGTCTACACCAAGTCGATGGACTTGATGAAGCTCGCGCTCGGACGGCGGACATAGGGGCTTAAGACATGAATCCATTTGATTTTTCCATGCAGCAAGCCGTCGCGGGAATGCGCACGCAGTCCCAGCGCATCACCGTCGGAGCAGAGAATGTCTCTAATGCCGACACCCCTGGCTATCAGCGCAAGATACTGGTCAGCGAGCCGCCGGCAGGCAGTGGCGTCTCCTTCGCCGCGCTGCGCACAGTGCTCGACCAGACGCCGGGGTCAACGGAGTTCAATCCCGATCATCCAATGGCGAACCAGGAAGGCTATGTGACCTTGTCCAATGTCTCACTGGTGACCGAAATGGCGGATCTTCGCGAGGCCAGCCGGTCTTATGAAGCCAATCTCAATTCATTCCAGCAGGCACGGACAATGTACAATTCATTGCTCGACGTGTTGCGGCGATAAGGAGGGTTAAGTGACCAATTTCGGATTTGGCGCCTACGCTTCGATCAACCCGGCCAAGATTCAGACACCGACCAGCGGCGCGGCCAAGCCGGCCGGGGATGACAATCCCGTTGCCAAGGGCGTCTCGGACTTCAAGACGGCGATTCAGGAAGCTGAGAAGGCCGCGGTTGAAACCGCCGTCACCGGTGCTGATCCGCATGCAATGGTCGAAGCTTTAGCCAATGCCGAAATGGTCCTCGAGACCGCCGTGACGGTCCGCGACAAGGTCGTAGAGGCCTATCAGGAATTACTGCGCATGCCAGTCTAATAGGAGTCAGGGGATCGATGGGCGAATCTGAAATCTTTGAAGTCCTGCGGGCATCTTTGTGGACCGGCGTGATGATGGGCCTGCCCATTCTCGGCGTGACGCTGGTGCTCGGCTTTGCCATTGGCCTGGTTCAGGCCCTGACCTCGGTGCAGGAAATGACGCTGACTTTTGTTCCGAAGATCGTGGCCGTGGTGGTCGTGTTCTTCCTCTCGATTGGATACATGACGCGGGTCTGTCTCGATCTGTTCAACAATACAATCATCCCATTGATCCTGGGGTGAGCCACGGATGTCAGACATGAAACTGCTCGATCTGTCGAAACCGACCGCGCTCCTGGCGATCGGCTTGATGCTGGTGATTCTGGTCATGGTCCTGCCGGTGCCGGCCTGGGTGCTGGACCTTGGTCTGACGGCCTCGTTCGCCTTTGCGATCCTGATCTTCACCACTTCCATCTTCATCGAAAAGCCGCTCGATTTTTCATCTTTCCCGAGCGTGCTGCTCGCCTCGTTGATCTTGCGACTGGCATTGAACGTCTCTTCGACCAAGCTGATCATTTCCGAAGGCCACACTGGAACTGACGCCGCAGGTGGCGTCATCGAGGGGTTCGCCATGTTCATCATGGGCGGCAACCTGTTTGTCGGCCTGGTTGTGTTCGGCGTGCTGATCATTGTGAACTTCATGGTCATCACCAAGGGCGCTGGCCGCATGGCTGAAGTCGGGGCACGGTTTGCCCTTGATGCGATGCCGGGCAAACAGCTCGCCATCGACTCAGATCTCGCAGTCGGCGCGATCAGCCACGAGGAAGCGCGCCAGAGACGCCAGAAGGAACAGGAAGAAGCAAGCTTCCTGGGGTCGCTCGATGGTGCGTCCAAATTTGTTAAAGGCGATGCGATTGCGGGCCTGTTGATCACTGCCCTCAACCTGATTGCCGGGATCGGCTTTGGCGTTGGCGCGCATGGTTTGTCGATCGGGGAAGCAGCATCGAATTATTCGATCCTGACTGTTGGCGACGGCCTGGTGTCGCAGATTCCAGCTGTGATTGTTTCGGTATCGGCTGCACTGCTCCTGTCCAAAGGCCGTGATGATGGTGCCATCGATGAAGCACTTGGCAAACAGCTTGGCGGCAATGCCACCGCGTTGATGATTGTTGCAGGTTTGCTGACTGTATTCGCGCTGTTCCCGGGTCTGCCATTCCTGCCCTTCATGGCAGCTGCGATCGGATTCGGCACAGCGGCCTACTTCCTGCGCAAACAGCAACAGGAGCTGGCGCAAAACGCAGAAACGGAAGAGCAGGAGGAGATCAAGAAGGCCGACCAAATCGGTGATTCTATCCACTCTGACGAGATTCATCTCGAAGTGGCGCCTGACCTGGTCGCCACTGTGCTGCAGGGCGATAGTGGGATCGAGGCCCGGATCGAGAAAATCCGGCGCTATATTGCTGAGGAGTATGGCTTTGTCCTGCCGTCTATTCGGATGACTGACAATCCGACCCTGGAGCGCAATATCTATCGATTGAAAATTCAGGGCGTGCCGGTTGATACCGGACTGCTTCGCCCGGGCTCCGCGCTGGCCCTGATGGAAGAGGACCAGCTGCCGCATTTGCAAGGCGAAAAAGTCCTGGAGCCGGTCTACAAAGCCTCTGCGCGATGGCTCCCGACGACCAAGAAACAGGAGCTGGTCGCAGCCGGTGTGCCGGTGATCGAACCGATTGAGGTTCTGGCGACACATATGCTTGAGCTGATCCAGGCGAATTTCTCCCTCATCTTCACCCGCATGGTGATGCTGAACACGCTCGACGCGCTCACAAGCGTTTCAGACGAAGACCGGGCAGCTAACAATAAGCGCCTTCTGGATGAGTATATCCCGGCCAAGGTGGCGCCAGAGCTACTTCTATCCGTATTGCGGGCATTGCTCGAAGAGCGCGTGTCGATCCGCAATATCTTTCTGATCCTCGAGACGGTGGGCGAAGCGAAATCTTAAGGCGCGACGATGACCCATATCATCGAGCTGGTGCGCCAGCGCCTGTCTTTCCAGATCCTCAACAAGCTGCAGGACGGGGAAGGCCGACTGCCACTGGTACAGCTCTCGACCAGCTGGGAACAGAGGTTCGCTGAGCATGAAATCAAGTCCGAAGCCGGCGCCACCGATATCGCTCTACCGCCTGAATTGTTCAGTGAGCTTCTCAACGGCATTCAGGAGAAGCTGAACGAGACCGCGTCGCGCGGTGTGGTTGCGTCAATTGCAACCTCCTCCAAACGGCGTCGCTTCCTGCAAACCGTGCTCGCCAGCAAAGGCATTCGCAATGCCGTTCTCGCCTATGAAGAGATCAAATCCGGGACCAAGCCGCAAATCGTAGGCGTGGTATGATCCCGATCATCAATCTGCTCGGCCCTGACCTTGCGGACTGGGTTGGGCAGTTCATGCTGACCGTGGCGCGCCTGTCCTTTGTGATCATCCTGATCCCGGGCCTCGGCGAACGAGTGATTCCGGCGCAGGTGCGCATCATGATCTTGCTGGCGCTGTCGGCGGCGATTTCGGGTCTCGGGATCACCGCTTACGAGATGCCGACACAAACCGCGGATTTCATGTTCGTGATGTTGACCGAAGTGCTTCTCAGCCTGTTTCTGGGGATTGGCCTGCGCGTGATCATCTGGGTGCTCGGGATTGCCGGAGCCGTGATCGCGCAATCAATCGGACTGTCGCAGTTTCTCGGCGTGGCGCTGGAGGACGAGGCCCAGACAGCGACAGCAAATCTTCTGACCATGGCTGGCGCGGCTTTATTGTTCTCGATGGATTTCCATGTCCAGGTCATCACCAGCTGGATCGGGCTCTATGAGACCGTGCCGATCGGATCGGTGTCCTGGACCGGGCAAGCTTATCTGTTTGACAGTATCTATGCCGCCTTCGCCTTTGCGATCATGCTGTCCTGGCCGTTCGTGGCGATGAACCTGCTCTACAATATCTGCCTTGGCTTCATCAATAAGGCCATGCCGCAAATGATGGTCGCCTTTGTCGGCGCGCCCTTCCTTGTCGGTGCGGGCTTGTTCCTGCTCGCGGTCTCGATCGGGGCGTTGCTCATGGTCTGGCAGGAGCGGATCATGCAATTGATCGTGTGGTTGTAGGACGCCATGGCTGAACAAGACGACCAGTCCGGCGAAAAGGAATTCGAAGCCACCGATGAGCGTTTGCGACAGGCGCGGGAGGATGGCGATGTGCCGATGTCCAAGGAGGCCAACACACTTGGCTTGCTGATCGGAATTGGACTCTCGGCGATTGTTTTTGTCTCTTTTACCTCCGGGCAACTCAATGAAGGCTTCTCCAGCCTGTTCTATTATGCCGAAGAGTACGCGACTGACGTGTTCACCGATAACGGTGTGCAGACGCGCCAGACCCTGGCAGATATCATGTTTGCGCTCCTGCCAATCTTCATGGTGCTGGTCGCCTGTGTGATCCTGGTTCTGGTGCTGCAGCGCGGGATCGCCTTCTCGACCAAGAAGATCCAGCCGGATGTGAAGAAACTGTCGCCGGTTGAAAACATCAAGAAGAAGTATGGCGCCAAGGGGTTGCTCGACTTCTTGAAAGATGCGGCCAAGATGATCTTTGCAGGTCTGATCGCGGCTTACTTCCTGCTCTACTTTGCGACCGAATATTACGGTGCGAGCGCGCTTGGGCGGGAGGGCTTGGGTGAGTTCACACTGAACCAGATCCTCAAACTGATCTTCTATTTCTTTGTCTTCCAGGTGGCGCTGGCGCTGATGGACGTGCCGCTGCAGCACTACCTGCATGGGCAGCGCTTGCGAATGACACGCGAAGATCTCAAGAAAGAGATGAAGCAGAACGAAGGTGACCCACAACTCAAGCAACAGCGACGTGAGCGCGGGACACAAATCACCCGCAGCGACATGTTGAAGAATGTCGAAAGCGCCACAGTCGTCATGGTCAACCCGGAACACTATGCTGTCGCACTCAAATGGGATCCGGAGAGCGACGAGGCGCCGATTTGTGTCGCTAAGGGCGTTGATCATCTGGCCGCAAAGATCCGCGAAGTGGCCCAGGCCAATGGCGTTCCGATCTACCGCGATCCGCCGACCACGCGGTCTATGTATCGTCTGGTGGAAATTGACGAAGAGATTAAGCGCGAACACTTCGCGGCGGTCGCTGCAGCGATCCAGTATGTCGAGCGTGTTCGCCAGCACATGGGGTCGCGTCATGATTGAGCCGGGTGAGATTGTTCCGAAACTGCTCGACTTGAAACACCAGAACCAGGTGCGCCGCTTGAGTTCCGTCATGGCCGAAATCCGCTTGATCGAACGCAAACAGCAAGCGCTGGCTGAAGAGCGCGCGAAACTTGATGGGGATGGCGACGGCTTTGCTCGAATCAGCCTGCAAAACGGCTATGGCCGCTACTTGCAGGCGCGGGATGAAGCCTTGAAGGAGCAAGCGCGCGTGCTCAAAGGCAAGGCCGCAGATATCCAAAAATCTATAAAAGAAACAATGTGCTCTCAATCTGTCTTGAGAGAGGACAGCAAGCTGTAAACAAGTTTACCTTCTCTTCACTATGACCAGCATACTATCGCTGCGCGAATAGCGGCATATTCAATCATAACACGCCGCACGCTAATGGAGAGAATTATGAGCGCGAAGACCCCGTCACACGTGGATCATCAAGTCGGCCGTCGCATTCGTCAGGCGCGCCGCGACGCGAGACTGACGCAAGAGCAGCTGGGAAACATGATTGGCCTGACCTTTCAGCAGGTGCAGAAATACGAAAAAGGTGTGAACCGCGTTTCTGCGGGAACCCTGTATGAGATTTCTCAAGTGCTCGATTTGCCGATCAGCTGGTTCTTTGATGAAGGCGTCGTCAATCGCATCGGTGTCAGCGATGAAACCGACACGACTGAATTCAGCGATTGCATGAACCTGCTGCTCGACTTGCGTCAGAGCAACAATCTCGGTCCTGTCCGAGAAGTGTTGCGCCTTGCTGGGGCGCGTTAAACAGCCACGCGGTCTCACTGACAATCTCACCATTTCGCGCTCAGACGTTCGTCAGGATGCCTGAGCGTACGTCGCCATCGTGCCGCCATCGGTCTGGAGGAAGCTTTCCAGATCGCGGATCACGGACAGGATGAGTTGGGATTCGACATCGTCTTCGCCGATCTCGCCATTCGGCGAGACAAAGCTCTCCCAGAGCTTCAGCTTGAGCAGCATGTCCAATGGGCTCTCGGCTGTCTTCGCCGTCATCGCTTTCAGAATGTCGACCTGTACATCGAGCTCGGCGTCGGCGAGGTCTTCGGTTTCAATTGATTGTGAGAAATGAGCATGGCGCCGCATGGATTTAGTCCAGTGTGGCATTTCGCGATCAATCAGTGGATCCGATCCCATTTGTAAGTCCTTTCGAGTGTTCCGCAGTTCGTAGTGGTTCCTACGTCTGAGATTATGCGGCCGGGAGCCGAATTGTTCCCGTGCTCGGAAAGAAAAATGAAAAAAATGCATGGCGGCTCAGCGATCGACGATCGCGGACGATGAGTGCAGGCGCGTGAAACTATTCAGAATCGTCTTCAGACGCTTCGCGGCGTTCTTTTTCCTTCAACGCTTCGATGAGCTGCTTCAACTTCTCAGGGACCGGCTCGTTGAGGATTTCCTGATAACGTGCGCGCAGCGCTTCACCCAATGGCGTTTTATCCCGCCATTCTGGCGGAAGTGCAGGTAAATCCTTTTTACCCGACATATGCGTAGACCTTACAATATCCCCTTTGATTGAGCATTTGGACACGAAACCGACGCGTTATAGCAAGCAGGTCAGTTATATAATTTCTGCAATACAACTTATGCGTTTAACGGAGGTCCGTATTACGCATTCTGATGCACTGAGTATGATTCCGTGACGGGCGTGGTCGCCGGGTCCTCCTGATCGGCGGTTAGGGGATGGATGAAGTTTGGTCTGAACCAAGGTGAGAATTTCTGGTTGAACAGGCCGCGCAGCCAGTCGATCACGATCTGAGCCCGGGCAAGACGACGCACGCGCTCAGAATAGGTCAGCCAGAAGCGAATCGGAGCCACTTCCGGCAGAGTCAGCGGCACCATGTTCTTGCCGAGGCTGTGAACATAGGTCGGCAGCAAGGCGATCCCTCCGCCATTCGCGCAAACCTCAATCATCACCGAGCCTGAATTGGTCACCAAGGAAAAATCGATCAAGTCACGAAACTGTTGTGCCTTAGGGGCCCAGCGTTCCATCTGATTGACATAGCCTGAATGAATGATGCAGCGGTGATTATGCAGATCGAATAGGCTGGCTGGATGTCCAAAGGTTTCGAGGTATTCCGGCGCGGCGAAGAACGCGTAATGCAGTATGCCAAGTTTCTTCGACACGATTTCCTGGCGCAGCGGTTCGCTGAACTGGATGGCGATTTCCGACTTCTCGTTGAGCAAGTCCGTATCCGGCTGATCGGTTGTCACCAGGCGCAGCTCGATCTTGGGATTTTGCAAATGGAATTCGGGCAGGTGCGGCGCGATCCAGTGCGCGGCCAAGCCATCTCCGGTGCAGAGCGTCACTGAGCCTTCTGCTGGAAGGTCATGATCGAGGACATCGCTTCTCAGACCATCGGCAGCATCAGACATGATTTCGGCATAGCGCAGCGCCTTTTTGCCCGCTTCGGTCAGCGTGACCCCGCGCGGAGAACGATAAAGGAGCCGCGCATTCAGCGTGCGTTCCAGCTCATCGATTTTGCGCGAAACAGTCGGCGCAGTTTCCTTCAGGCGAGTCGCTGCCGCATTCATACTGCCCAGCTCTGCAACGACGCTGAAGACTTTGAGTTTATCCCAGTCCAAATTTTCAAACATTGTGCCGCAGCCGTTTCACTATCCATCACCCTATTACATTTCTGTACAACCCTAATTCGATTCTGTCTGCATCGAGCTTCTTCGAATTGTGTCATCCGATAAGAACAGAAGGAGCGCAGCAATGACAACAACTATCGAAGAATTAGAAACATATCCATTTGTTCTAGATCGCGAAGAGATCATTAAAGGCATGGAAGCGTTCGGTTGGCGACTGGCGAAACCGGCAGAACATGCCGAAATGATGGCGCTGGCCGAGAAGCTGTTGGCAAGCGAGCTAACATCTGCCGAAACGATCAATTGGATCAACAGCATCACTGGCACGACGTCTTGGATCCACGGTGATCCGATCGATGGAATTTTTATCATTGTGCCAGTCTCCTCGGAAGGCCTGAAGGCGATTCATTCCGGCGCGTTCGATCCGAGTGGCCCGGACAAGCATCACCTCGCCGCGCTCGGTCAGACCTGCGCCGGGGTCTATGTCGGGGCCTATGCGGGGGCCACGCATGATGCGCGAAAGGCTGTAATGATGGCGACGGTGACCATGCGCGTTGACGGATATGGGCAAGTGCCGGCCTTTGCCCGCGGGGCTACAGATGACGGTGTTCGTTCTATGCAGAGCATCGGCTTCCATCCGGCGGGATTTGGGGCGGACAAATTGTGGATGCAGCCACCCGTGCGCCGTCCAGCTCGGGATGCGGCCTGATGTTGAACATTACTGATATTGGCCAGTCTGGCCTCGCCAAGCCGGTCGCGCAGGACTTGATCGACCAGTTCGAAATCGAACTCGTGCGCAGCTTCGATTCCTATCAAAAGGTCGTCAGCGTTCGCACGCTCACCTATATGGGCGAGCAGGACTGCCCCTATGATGAAGAATTTGATGGCAATGACATGTGCGCCACGCATTTGCTGGCCCATCTCGATGGTCAGCCGATTGCGACGCTGAGGCTGCGCTGGTTTGCGGGCTTCGGGAAGATTGAACGCGTCAGTGTTCTCGAACAACATCGCAGCAGCGGTGTGGTGAAAGTCCTGCTCGCTGCGGCGTGTGAAGTCGCAGCGCGCAAAGGATTTCGCCGTATGACCGCGCAGATTCAGGCTCGCTTGTGGCCGCTCTGGTCGAAGACTCTAAATTGCGAATTGCTGGAAGATCGCCCGAGCTTTTACTTCTCCGACTTCGAATACAAGGAAATGGTGATTTCTATCGCGGCCCACCCGCAAGCCATTCGCATCACATCGGATCCGTACGAGGTCATTCGTCCTGAGGGCGAGTGGGATGTGCCGGGGGTTCTGGATGCATCACGCAAACGCGGCGGCGACGACGTCCAAGTGGCTGCGGCGTAAATGTCGCTGCTGATCGTGAATTCGCTGGTGCCGAGCCCTGGCCGAGGAGATCTGTCGGGTCTTGCCGAGAGGATTTCCGACCTGGTTCGGCGCGCACGATTGGCGGAGCTGCCGATTGCCCATCTTCATCAGGGCGCCAGCGGCGCGGCGACGGCGCTGCAAATGCACATCGGGCGCTACGACCTGGTTTTCAGGACTGTCGATCTCGGCCGTGACTTTCCCAAAGGATTGATTGAATTTCTCGTCAGCAGTCCGTTCGGAACCGTCAATTTGATCGGCGCAATCAGGTCGAGTCAGCTTCGGCGCCTGACTGAATTGCTAGCCGCAGCCGGGATCAAGACGCGGGTTATAGATGCGGCGTTGGTCACGCTCGACGAAGAGTCGCTGGTCTAGTGCAGAATATCGGCATTGCTGGATGCCAGGTCCATGCTGGCATCGCTGAAAAACCAGTCGACCGAACGATTCAAGGTTTGGGCAATCATGTAAAGCGTGCCAGCTGACACTCTGTTACTGCCTTGCTCATATTTGTGAATTTGCTGGCTGGAACGTCCGAGAATCTGGCCCAATTCATGCTGCGTGACGGACGCTTCCTGGCGGGCGCGGCGAATGCGCTGCCCGATTTGAAAATCCATGGATTTGTCATCTGGCTTGGACATGGTTGACCTCTGAGGAACAGCTTAGATCGGCAATGGTAAATTCAATCTAAAGTGGTAAAGCTGACGCTTCGCTCACTCTATTGTGAAGCGCTTTGAGCTGACCAGAGCTCGACATTAATGAATATTATGCTTGCACGGCGAGACGTTTCAGTATGTTTGACCCGCGTCGCAGAAATCAACGACAAAGCCGGGGGGAAACCGTGTCCGGATCAGAAATAGATCGACATCTTGGTCGAAAAGTATCCGAAGCGCGAAGACAGCGCGCGCAGAGTCAAGAAGCTCTGGCGCGAATGGTCGAGGTTGATTCGGCAATGCTGGCCGCCGTCGAAACCGGCGCGGTGAGGGTGGCTTCGCTGCTGCTCGCGCGCGTGGCTCGGGCGCTCGATTTTCCGCTGAGTTGGTTTTTTGATGGCTTGCCGGGGCAAGAAGTTTTTGACGCCCCTCAAAGCCGTCGGTCAGTTTGATTTTTTACCTTCCGGGGTCTTCAGCGTCATCTCGGCCGCGACTCGGCGCAAGGCGGACTCTGCAGCGCCCAAGCACTCTTCCAATTCATACAAGGCTTCTGGCGAGGCGGGGTTGAGGTCGGCTTTTACCCACGCAATCGCACGCAGCATGTCTGCGACATATACAAGGTCATCGACCGATAATTTTGGCTTGCTCATCGCGCGCTGAAACATCCCCTCGCGTCGGCTCCGTTAGTATCGATCTTCGTCGATTGAGGTGATTAAGGCACCATTCCCTCATCTTCGCAATACGTAATATTTAATACACAAAGCGACCTCACCAGTCGGCTGCCGCAACCTTCAGTGATTATTGAGACGTCAGCTGCAAGAACCACATCAAAGCCGGCAATACGACAAACAGGATGACGACAAACACCCAGAGCGGAAAGCGAGCCGGGGTGGCGGATCGGCGTAGCAAGTCGGTTGCTCCACCCGAATTGTCCTCAGCGCCAGTGCGTGTCTGGATGAGTTCTCTGACGATATAGAGTACGGCCAGGGCGGCCGAAATTGCAGCGCTCGCCAGAATGAGAAGCTTGTTCTGCGAACTTATGCCGACGAATAGATTCGAGACCGAAAGCGTCAGGACAGCCAGTAGAGTCAGGCTATTGCGGTCCATGTGATCTCCTTTGCGGATACGGTGCGCGCTCAGTCATTCACGACCGCCAGATCCGACGTACAGTCGACCTCAGCAACGGGGGCATGCAGGGACAAGCGGTTCCAGGCGTCTAATGCTGCGATCTTGTAGGCTTCGGCGAGTGTCGGGTAATTGAAGACATTGTCGATGAAATAGGAGAGCTCCCCGTCTAGCACGAGCACGGCCTGCCCGATGTGAATCAGCTCCGTCGCGCCTTCGCCGACAATGTGAACGCCCAGGAGTTTGCGGGTTTCAATGTGGAAGAGCATTTTCAGCATCCCGCGCTGTAGCCCCATAATGTGTCCACGCGAGGTTTCCCGAAACCGCGCAATGCCGCTTTCATAGGGAATGCCTTGCTCCTTCAGTTCACGCTCGGACAAGCCAACCGTCGAGATTTCGGGCACGGCATAAATGCCATACGGAAAATGCTCAGGTTGCGCCGGATTGGGGACGTTGAACGCATGGCAGACGGCAATGCGTCCTTGCGACATCGAAGTGGAGGCGAGGCTCGGAAAACCGATAATGTCGCCGGCCGCATAAATGTTGGCGACCTCGGTCTCATAACTGACCGGATCGACCGTAAGGCGACCGCGCGAATCGGCGCTAAGTCC
This sequence comes from Henriciella sp., assembly GCA_965212615.1. GTDB lineage: Bacteria > Pseudomonadota > Alphaproteobacteria > Caulobacterales > Hyphomonadaceae > Henriciella. Next base: position 1,678,341 of record OZ243114.1, on the reverse strand, counting down.
GATTTGCTCCAGCCCGATATCTGAAGACGCGCCGAGCCGGCCGGCCGCATACAGCACCATATCAGACTTCACCTTTCGCCCATCGCTGAGGTCGACAATGCAATACCCATCCATGGCGTGGACGTTCTGAGCTTTGCAGCCCAGCCGCAATTTGATGCCGCGATCTCGCAGCTCATAGGTGAATTCATCGATCAGCTCTTCATCAATGAAACTGAGAATGCTGGAGCGCGGCTCGATCACTGTCACCGAGATGTCGAGCGCGCTGAAAATCGTCGCATATTCGATGCCGATTACGCCAGCGCCGATCACGGTCAGCGATCGCGGAAGCTCGGGCACATGCAGGATCTCGTCGCTGTCCAGAACAGTTTTGCCGTTGAACGGGATATAGTCGGGTCGATAGGGTTTCGTCCCCACGCTGATCAGGGCGCGCTCGAACCCGAATTGCAGGACGCGCCCATCGGCTTGCGTGACCTCAATCTCCTGACGCGAGGCAAACCGGGCATGGCCGCTGATCAGGGTGACATTGTTGCGGGTGAATTGATGCTCGAGCACATCCACTTCATGATCGAGTGTCTGGGTCAGTCGATGCCGTAAATCATCCGCCGTGATGTCTGATTTGACTTTGTAGGTCCGCCCATAGAAGCCGCGCTCACGCCAGCCTGACAGGTTGAGTACGGTTTCGCGCAGAGTCTTGCTGGGGATCGTCCCAGTATGGACCGAGACGCCGCCGACGCGTCGGAATTTTTCGATGACCAGAACTTTCTTGTCGAGCTTCGCGGCCTGGATGGCAGCGCGCCGACCAGCAGGTCCACTGCCAATGACGATCAGATCAAACGTGGAATTCATGGCTCACCTCAGTCTCAACGACTCAGTTATTGCTGAATTATTCAACATAAGGTTGAAAATGGTAAATTTTTCGCAAGTTTCTGTTCAGCGTTTGATCAGCTTCAAATTGAACGTCTCAGCAGCGAGCTCGGCAATCTGCAGGGAATTCTCCACCCCGACAAAGACCGGCGGATAGCCTTGCGGCGCGGATTTGGTGCGGGCGGGCAGGAATACGATCGATCCGCGTTTTTGGATATGCTTAACGGCGTGGAACGACATGGCCTTGGTGCGTCCGCGTTTTTTTTGCGTTGGGGTATAGGTGCGGCAAACCCGGCCGATCGGGCCCGAGACGATGAAGATGCGCTGCGTGGATATGGCATACACTTCAGTCGACGGCCCCAACATGCGGGCCCGAAAAAACCAGAGCACGATTGCTGAGATCACCAAGGCCCATAGGGAAACCAACGCCATTTCGGTCTGGAATCCGCTGAATGGAAAGGCGAAGATCAGAAACAGGCCCAGACCGCTGACGGCGATCATCGGGAACAAGATGCTGAAGCTCAGATTGCGGCCGCTGCCTCGGCCCGTCCAGACCAGGTCTTCGCCGTCCTTCAGCTTGGCAGCGAAATCAAAGTGAGAGCAGTCAGACATGTTCTGAAATCCGAAAGTGCGGTGCCGCGTGCACCGACGCACGCCAGGACTGGCAGCAATGTCGAGTGATTCCGCGTCGAAAACGCGATAAAAAAACCGTAAGCACAGGCTTCGCCGCTTCGCCGGATGCCAATGACCCCAAATTACTACTTTAAGTAGTTTTTTGTTAAGGAGATGGTTTGAAGACCAAGCAGGCGAGCTTTCTAATCCGCCTTGAGACGCCGCACCGCTCGGGGCCGCAACTTGGAATGTACGCACTCACTATGCACCACGGGAGCGGTAAGGACGAAATGCTTTACCGCTCCTCTGGCGCGGGGACGAAAACGGGACGAGGAGGCGGATATGCAGCAGACTTCATCTGTCCAAGTCACGGCGGCGCTGATGCTCAGTGCTGGGCTATCGCTTCTCAGCGCTTGCGCAACCGCGGCGTCGACCGGCGATGGCGCCATTCGGATCGCCAGCTTCGGGCGAATTCAGGCGACCCCCTTTACCGACACGCTCGACACGCGAGACTGCCGCGAGGCGCTGGATGCCACATATGGCTTCGCGCGCGAAAGCCGAGATATGAAGAATGGGGTTTTCATCGTTCAGACTTACGATTGTGCGGCGGATCGTGTCGTCGCGCGTGTAAGCTTGAATAATTATACGGAGCACCCGATGTCCTGTTTCGCGGCAACTGACACAGGCCGGCAGGGTGTGACGATGGCCCCGGGCTCGCCAGGGTTTTTCGAGTATTCATTTGCTGGTCAGGTCTATCTGGACTGCGCTCCGGTGAACTGAGGCGGGCATCGCGCTGAAAAAAATAAGCCGAGTCATCGGTCGCGCCTTTACGACTCATTAACCTTCAATGTAAAATAGTTTACGTTCAAGATTCGCGTAGAGCTTGAAGGGGAGTCTGCGTCTATGACATTGGATCATCAGATTGGAGAGAAGCTCCGCCTGGCGCGCATTGCGGCCAACATATCGCTGGCGGATGCGGCGATTATGCTCAATCTCACGGAAACAGACCTGGACGCGGTGGAGCACGGGGCGTGCCGGGCTGGTGCCCGCCTGCTTCACCAGGCTGCACTAGCGTACCGGGTAGAAATTCGCTGGTTCTTCGATGCTTCGAAAGACGTGCAGGTGACAGACGAAGAGAAGTTTCTGACCCTGGCGGCCAGCATTTCGATTCTGCAAAGTCTTCGAAGCCACAAAACATTGTCTAAACTCTGTGAGACTGTAAGAGAATCAGACTATTCAGGACGCCCGCGAAAAAGCGTAGCGTAAGCCAGCGGAGTCGAGAGTTGATTCGGACTGTTTCTGCACAGGAAAGCGACAGGCTTCACCGTCTTTCGGAGGCCACCTGGAATCAGATCGAACAGTGCGGCGAATTTTTCGAAGCAGATGCTGACGATATTGTCCTTCAGGCGCATCAGACCGACAATCACCTGCTGATTGTTCTCGCAGGTCGGGTCACCTTGCTTTATCCCAGTGATGGCGAGTTTACGCCGACCGCAATCTATCGCGATCGCGGCAAGGTCTTGCACCATGCCGGCATGCACTTGCAGATCACCAACCCGTTTCAGATTGCTGCGCTGGAAGACGGGACAAGAGTTGTCCTGATACAGCGAAAGGACGTGTATGCGCTTATTGGGCAAGACGTCGGTTTCGCAGAGTTCCTGTTTCGCGATCTTTCCGTTCGGTTCCTGGTCGCGCTTGATTTCCTGCGCGAGCAGCGGGAAGATCCGCTGATCCTGCGCCTCGGAAAACGCCTGCTGTCGATAGCGCAAAACGAATCGAATGTTGAATTAACGCAAGCCGAAATCGCGGAAATCATGGCTGTGACCCGGATCAGCATTTCCAAATGCCTGAAAACTCTGGAGGATCTCGGACTGGTCAAGCGCAGCCAAAGGGCCTTGATCAAGGTCAATGTTGAAGGTCTGGAAGAATGGGTTGCGGAACAAGAAGCCTAGCGCGAGCCATCCTGTTCTAAGCCTCGGATTTTAAAGCCACTTCAGCAGCTGCGCGGCGCAAGGCAGCCTCTGATACGCCGAGGCTTTCAACCAATTCCTCGATCACATCCTCTGACAAGTGCTCAAACTCTGGTGCGAATACGCGCAGCGCCCGCAGCAGGTCCGCTACATATTCGAAGTCCGTCATACTGACATATTTCTTGGGCATTGTTTGAGTTCGGTCCCCGCCGAGTTTGACCGCAATATGTGACTTGTTGTCACGCACATGAAGCCTAGCCTGCGTGACCGGCGGTTCAAGTCCTGTTTTTGGAATCTGTTCAAAAAAAGCGCGGTTGTCTGGATAAACCTTAACCAGATCCTACTCGGCGCGATCGGATTCGAAATACAACTCAAACGGGAATTAATCATAATTCGCTATGGATTGGTCTACTGCGTAATAAAACCAATGGGTGACGTAATGAGTTGGTTTCAGAAACTGAAGGGCGAGTCCGGACAGGTCGCGATCATCTTCGCACTATCGATCATTCCAATTTTCGCTGTCGCTGGCTTCGCGCTGGACTTTCAGAATACCGTCAAGAAGAAACAGAAGGTGCAGCTGGTCGTCGACTCTGCCGTTCTGGCGGCCGCGCGTCTCAAGCAAACAGGCGTCTCCGATAGCGAGGTAGAGGCTACGGTCCAGAGCTTCATCGACGCTCAGATCCTGTCGATTGGCGGCGGGTTTCGCTGCAACGCCGCAGTGACGCAGGTCATCCGCGGGGTTGAAGAAGTGAACACCGAAGTCCGGTGTTCGCAAGACACAACTCTGTCGCGAGTGATCGGCAAGGAACAACTCGATTTTCGCGTCAGCTCAACAGCAGAATATGGCATCGACAAGATCGACGTCTCGTTCGTATTTGACATTTCTGGCTCGATGAACAGTTCGAGCCGCCTGCGCAATCTCAAGGCTGCGGCCAAAGAAGCGATCAATGTATTGTTGCCGCCAGACGCGCCAGCAGAGCTGACCGAAGATACGCGTCTGGCTATGGTGTCGTATAATAGCATGGTCAATGCGGGGCCGTATTTCGAACAGGTCACGGGGGTCCCACCCACCCGGACTTATACCCATACGATCGCCGGAAGTGGTTCCACAGTGACGGCGGATCAAGGCCGTTTGAGCTCTGACTTGACGATTGAGCTGATTGATGCCGGTCGCAACCGGGTGATTACTGAGTTTGGCGACGATGCCGTGCTGGCCATCGAGGATTGGACCGGGCGCAATCTGACGGAACAGCGCCTCACGGTCGGGGTCACGATTCCGCGCTCCAGCTATCTGTATCGGCGCGTGGGCAGCATGCGCCTGGAGATGCGTGGTCCGGTGCGCCGAAATCGCAATGACAATGACGAACCCTACTCGCTTTATGGCGACCGCCGTGGGAACTATCGCCGCAATAATGGCCGGAACTGGCGCGAGGGTGAATATTCGCTGCGGATCCGTGCATATGAACGCAGAAACCGCCGCGGCCGTTTGCTCTATGATGAGACAATCGACTTCGAAATCGGGCGCGACGAAGGCAGTGAGCCTGAGGTGAAAACCTACACCCTGACCTCGACTTGTGTTTGGGAACGGGACGGCAGCGAGCGGTTCACGGACACAGCGCCTGTCTCCGGCGCTTATCTCGCCCATCGTCAGGCCTGGTTCGAGGAAGATCCCAACCACCGCGATGGCGGTGTCTGGAGGGTCGGTCATCCGAACCGTCCGGATCATAGTTGGTATCGCGGCACTGAGTGCCGAGCAGCGACGCCGGTGGGCCTGACCAACAATCGCTCCACGTTGAATACTTATGTCGACAGTCTGACCGCAGGGGGCGGCACCGGCGGCCATCTCGGCGTGGGCTGGAGTTGGTACCTGATCTCTGACAATTGGGGCGGTATCTTCACAGGCGACAGTCGGCCGCTGCCCTACACGGAACCCGATTCTGAAAAGGTTGTGATCTTGATGACAGATGGCGCATTCAATGCCGAGATCTTCCCGGAACAGGGCTCCTCAGACGCGCAGGCACGTGCCTTATGCGATGGCATGAAGCGCAAAAACATCAAAATCTATGCGGTCGCCTTGAATGCTCCGCAGGCGGGCAAGCAGGTTCTGCAATATTGCGCCACCGGCAGTGATTACTTCTTCGAGCCCGAGACCGCAGCTGAACTGACCGAGGCCTACCGAAAGATCGCCACATCGATCTCGGATCTGCGGATTTCTCAGTAAACAGGTGGTTACCCAGCTCATTCAAATTTGAAGCAGTTGGGTAACCATACTTGAGCTGAGGTTTATCGCTGGTCGAAAACTCTCGCTCTGCATTATCTGCAATTAAAACACGGTGTTGTATTGTGTTTTCCATAGAGAAAGATGAGGAAAACATGAACATCCAAGTCAAAAAACCGATAACGTCCGGCTTCCTGGAAAGCGTCAATCTGATGTATGATCGAGCAATTGAATTGCTCGGACTTTCAGATGATGTCGCCCTGGCCATTCGCAATTGCAACTCGACCTATGAGGTCCAGTTTTCCGTGCGTCTGCGCGGCAAGCTGCACAGTTTCAAGGGCTACCGTTCAGTCCATTCCGAACATATGGAACCGGCCAAAGGCGGCATCCGGTATTCGATTGAAGTCCACAAGGAAGAGGTTGAGGCGCTGGCGGCTCTGATGAGCTATAAATGCGCGCTGGTGGAGGCCCCTTTCGGTGGTTCCAAAGGCGGTCTGATCGTCGACCCAACTGAGTGGGAACCCCACGAGATGGAAAAGATCACACGCCGCTTTGCTTATGAGCTGATCAAACGCGACCTGATCAATCCTTCACAGAATGTGCCGGCCCCGGACATGGGCACGGGGGCTCGCGAAATGGCCTGGATCGCGGACGAGTATCGCCGCATGAACCCGACGGACATCAATGCGCGCGCCTGCGTGACAGGCAAGCCGCTCAATGCTGGTGGAATCGCTGGCCGAACGGAAGCGACCGGCCGCGGGGTTCAATATGCCTTGCGCGAATTTTTCCGCCACGCAGACGATGTCAAAGCCGCCGGCCTCACCGGCACCCTCGCTGGTAAGCGTGTGGTGGTTCAGGGGCTGGGCAATGTCGGTTATCACGCTGCCAAGTTCCTGAGCGAGGAAGATGGGGCCAAGATCGTTGCGGTCGTCGAACGTGACGGCGCTCTGCTCAATCCGGATGGGATCGATGTCGAAGCGCTGAAAGCGCACATCCACGCCCGCCACTCGCTGGCCGCTTTTGCCGGGGCAACCTACAGCCCTGATGGCGCCAAGGGCATGGAATATGACTGTGATATTCTGATCCCGGCCGCATGCGAGAGTGTGATCACATATGAGAATGCCGACCGGATCAAAGCGCCACTGATCATCGAGGCCGCGAACGGTCCAGTGACCGCAGAGGCCAATGACCTGCTGCTCGAACGCGGTGTGACCATCATTCCGGACCTGTATGCAAATGCTGGCGGAGTGACCGTGTCCTATTTCGAATGGGCGAAGAATATCTCGCACATGCGCTTCGGACGGATGCAACGTCGCCAGGAAGAAGGCCGCAGCCGTGCCTTCCTGCAGCAGTTGGAATCGCTGTTGCCGAATGGCCTCGATGAAGCTCTGAAAGAGAAGCTCGAGTCAGGCGCGGGCGAAGTCGATCTGGTGCGATCAGGTCTCGATGACACGATGCGTGCTGCTTATGTGGCGATGCGCGAGGTTCGCGCCGCGCATCCGGATTGTCCGGATCTGCGCACCGCGGCCTACATGGTTGCGGTCCGCCGGATCGCCAGCGTCATGGATCTGTATACGCTGTAACCTGGCCGCCCCTGCAAACAAGAAAGGCCGCCACCCGAACTCGGGTGGCGGCCTTTCACTTATTGGATGGCTTGCGCCCGGCGCGCGGGCCGGGCGCTCTTCCAAACTTAATTGGCCAGTCTTCTGGAGACGCTGCCCGCAGCCTCAGACGGTATCGCATGCATGTTTTCTGCGGCGATGATCACGCGGTCGCGGCCAGAGCGCTTGGCCTGATACAAGGCGGCATCGGCGCGTTCCAGCACTTCAGTGATGCTTGATTCCATGAAGAACGGTTCGGCAACGCCGATACTCACCGTGACGTTGAATGGGCCGCCATCGCCCGGGAACTTCACTTGCTTGATCGCCTGACGGATCCGGTCTGCCACCTTCGCTGCGGCATTGGCTTGGGAGCCGACCAGTATGACAGCAAATTCCTCTCCGCCCAGCCGGCCAATCAGATCTTCCTGGCGAACGACATTGGCCACCACTGACACCATTTTAGTCAGCACTCGGTCGCCAACCGCGTGGCCGTGAATATCGTTCACCTGCTTGAAATGATCGATGTCGAGCATCAAGGCCGACATGTCGGCATTGTCGCGCTTGAAGCGGTTCAATTCCCGCTCGCCAAAGCGCATGAAGGCGCGGCGGTTGAGCGCTTTGGTCAGCGGATCAATGGTGGCGAGTTCAAACAGATCACATTTTTCCTGCTCCAGCTCGACCAGATCGCGCACGGCATAGCGCGCGGCGCTGCGCATGCAGATATCATTGCTGACCAGCTGGCCGAAACTGCTCAACAGGGCGAGCTCTGCGTCGGTCCACTCGCGCACGTTTGGATCGGCAATACACAATGTTCCGAACCGCTTGCCGTTCGGATCGGTCAGTGGAACCCCAGCCAGCGCCTTGATCGCCGGAAGGTGCAAGCCCTCCGTATGGCTCTGGAAAAAGGACTCTTCGGTAATGTCCGCCACATCGAACCGCGATTGCGACAGGTGCATGCGGGCGAAATAGGATTGCAGGTCCGGGCTCGGATATCCGGCGTAGCCATGCTCGCAATGATACCAGCTTCTATAGCGGCGATTGAGCGCTGCAATCACGTATGGCGTGCGCAAGGCAAGCGCGATCGAATCGGCCAGGCACGAGGCCCCGACAGACTGATCTTCGCACAGAATTTGGTAGCGTTGTAAAATCTCCGATTTCTGCTCTTCGAAATTCGGTGGAGGATATGAAATCATTTTTTTGTTGTTCTCCCTAGCCCGGAGCAACGTACGCGAAATCCCCTACGATTCTATTACCGGTTGTATAGTTGTTTACACTTCGGCCGCCTCCCGAGCCGCTATGTCCCCCGATTCCATTACAGATTGCGCCCTAATTGAGAAATTTGCAGAAAAAAGCCCGCATCTTGCGATGCGGGCTAGGGAATAATGGAGATTTGGAAACGGGCGTTTCCATTGACCCTACGCATGAGCAGCCAAAAGCGTTCCATTTTTTTTGAAAAAATTTTTTAGGCGGCCAGTTCGCTGGCTAGGCAGCGCGTTTCAGCAAGGCTTCAACTCGACCGAAGATGTCCTCCAGGCCGCGGAAGCGAATCGGCTGATCTGCAGGCTGTGCGGTGCCAGCTTCATGAGCGGCACCGAGCTCTGTCAGTTTTGCCCGGGCGCGATTGATCCGGCTTTTGACCGTGCCGACCGAGCAATTGCAAATCGCGGCCGCTTCCTCATAGGAATAGCCGGCCGCAAGCACCAGGATGAAGACATCGCGCTGTTCGTCGCTGAGCTTGAACAAGGCCTGGATGGCATCGGAACAGGCAGAGCGGCTATCGAGCTGACATTCCTGTACCAGTCTGGATTCGAACGCGGCCGGATCATAATAATCAACCGGGCGCTGCTTGCGCATCAGCTGCAGGAATTCGTTACGAGTGATGGTGAACATCCAGGCCCGAAACTTGCCGCGTTTTGGGTCGAAGGATTTTCGCGCCTTCCATGCCTTCAGGCAGGCATTCTGGACAATATCATCGGCCAGATCGCGATTGGAGCAGAGCATCCGTGCATAAGCACGAATCTCAGGCAAAATAGCTTCAAGGTCGTCTGTGAACATCGAACAGCCCTTCTGTCCGTTAAAGATGTCCAAAGAGTTGGTTAATTAAGGGTAAACCCAATTCTTCAATCGTAAATTCCGGATCTGGATTGCGCGAAAAGTGTATAGTTCCAAGTGTATCGAAGCTTTCGCTGCGCAGCCCGGATTTTGTTGCTTCCCATTGGTATCGTGCGCGCCTCCTTGAGATGCTCGAACTAAGTCTTTGTATCTGGAAACGAAATCTTAGGCATTAAAAAACTAGTGTAGGTTGAAATATGGAGATTTCGCGATGTTCTCTGAGAAATTGGAGGCACTGATACCGGAACTGAGAGCCTACGCACGTATGCTCTGCCGTGATGTGACCCGATCAGATGATCTGGTGCAGAATACCTGCCTCAAGGCCTGGCAACACCAGGATGATTTCGACCCTGAAAAGGGCCCGTTGCGTGCCTGGTTATTCCGCATCCTTCGAAATGACTTTTATCAGCAACGCCGTTCAGACACGCGCAGCGAAACCCGGGAACAGGAAGCGCTCGAAGCTGAGCTCGTTGCCGATTGCAATCTCGAACAGCGCTCGAGCCTGTCGCGCATGTTGCAGGCGGTTGGTTCTTTGAAGCGCGCCCAACGCGACGCTTTCCTGCTCGTCGTGGCAGCTGGCTTTACCTATGAAGAAGCCGCAAAGGTGTTCGGCTGTTCAGCCGGTACCGTAAAAAGCCGTGTCAGCCGGGCCCGCGAAATGGCGCTTGGGCGGTACTATTCAGAGTCGCCACTGGTCAGCTCCGCGCCGCGCAAAAGCTCACCGATTGATGATCTTCATGATGCGCTCAATCGCATTCAGATGCGCTATTCAGCAGCATAAGACGCCGCTCTAGAGCAGCCGCGTTTCTTCCAGAATGTCTGGCAAGTCGTTCTCGTAAAGGACGACATCGTTTTCTTCACTCAGTTCGCTCACCAGCCGCCGCGCCTCTGCAAAAGAACTGCGGGCGTGATAATCGACTGTGTCTTTGTCCAGCGCCTTGGTGAAGGCTTCGATCCGGTCAGGGTTCACTGCAATCACGATATCGCAGAGCTCGGCGGCGTGTTCGCCGAGGCGTCCATGCACGCGGTCATGCTCCAGTCCCATTTCGGCAATGCCAGGCGTGACCAGGATGGCCTTGCCGCCGCGCTGCCTGGCCAGGTCCTTGAGCACGGTGACCGCATTCATAAAGCCGACTTCATTAGAATTATAGGCGTCATCCAGTACCAGCGGCTGCCCCGGCGCCTCGACTTTTTGCAAGCGGTGCTGAACCTGCTCCACGTCCTTCGAGAATGCAGGGATCCGCGTCGCGGTCACTGGGTTGATCAGATAGGTCATCGCGACCGCCAGCGCCGAGTTCAGGATATTATGGTCGCCGAGCAAAGGCAGCGTGTAAGTAATCGTCGGCTCAGCGGGGGCGCGATTGTTCTTCAAGGTGATGACCCAATTGCTGTCTTCCAGCACAGCGCGGGTGATCTGGAAATCGGCCGCGTCAGTCTCACCCACGGTCCGGATCAGGTCAGGATATTGTGCGCGCAAGTCCGCGAATGGTTTGTGCTCCAGAATGTCATGCGGATACACCGCCATACCGCCGCGGGCGCAAACATGTTCAATCAGCTCTGATTTGGCTCTAGCAATTGTCGCAATGTCGCCGAAGCGTTCGGTATGGGCATTGCCAATGGCTGTGACGATGCCAAATCCGGGGTTTGCGAAATCGCACAGCCGTTTGATCGAGCCAATGCCATAGGCGCCCATCTCGGCGATGAAATATTTATGTCCCCGCTGCAGCTTTTCGCGAATGTTGCGGGTCAGGCCGAGCACCGTATTGATGCTGCCCGGACTATAGAAGACGGGGCCGGCGGACTCGAGGATTTCGGCAAAGATGTGCTTGGTCGTGGTCTTGCCGAACGACCCGGTGATGCCAATGGTGACGGGCTGAAACGAGGTCAGCTTGTCGACCGCCTGATCGACATAGCCTTGATTGACCCGCGCCTGTAACGGGCGCAGCAGACGATTGGCCAGCATGATCCAGATCGGTGTCAGTTGCAGGATCGCGAACACGGCGAGCGGGTGCACGAACAGCAAGGCAAGGCTAAGCCCGTAGCCCCCACGCGCCAACCAGCGGATCCGCTTCAGACGATCCGTCGCGACGAGCTTTTTCTTGTAAGTGTAGCCACGCTCTCGCAACGCAATTAGCATCAATATTGCGGCGCCGATCAGCCAGGCATACATCCCAAGATCAAGATTAGCGTTGGCAATCAACACCGCGATCAGCCCAAACGTCGCCAGAACATCGAACAGGCGCACTCGCAAGACAGCGCCGAGGAAACGGGAGCTGTCATATTCTTCCTGCTGGAAATAGGTCAGAATCGTATTGATCCGAACCATGCCGAATCCGAGCAGGGCGAGGACGAAGATCAGCAAGGGAAGATGAGCCAACATGTCTAACCCGTCCCCAACCGTTCTTTCACTGCCAGCGCGATCTGGTGACGTCCGCGATCAAGGATCGAGATGTGATCATAATGCGGACAGACAATCAGCCTCGCGCCGGTAATGCCTTCGGCCAGCCGCTCGCCCACTTCGACGGGTGTGTCCATATCGAGGCCGCCATAGATAATCGTCGTTGGGCACTGGATCTGGGGCAGGGTGGCAGTCTGATCTTCATTCACGGTTTGCACGAAAATATCCCGCATGCCGATTTCGCGGCTGTGAATATAGTCAATCGAGCCATACTGCTTTTCCAACTCCAGCAGCGCCTTGTCGCTGCGCGCCATGGCCTTGCGAAATTTGAATTCGAGGCCGCGCCGGCGGCCTTTCAATTTTTGCCAGGGCGAACGCGTGCGCGGAATACCGGCTGAGGCGACGAGGACCAGATGGTCAATCGCAGCGGGGTACTTGGCTGCGATGCGCATGCCGACGCGGCCGCCAAACGAGTGTCCGACCCAGGCAAAACGGCTGAGACCGTGCTCTGCCTGCATGAATTCAAGGATATGATCGCCATAATCCTCTGTGCTCCAGGTTTGGTCTGGACGCGGAGAATCACCAAAGCCGGGAAAATCGATAAGAAACGAGCGCGCCACAGGCGCCAGGGCTTCAGCGACAGGGATGAAATCGCGATAGCTGCGACCCCAGCCATGCCCAAACACCACCGGGGGTTTTGAGCTATCCCCAATTTGAACCAAATTTGGCTTCAATGCTGTGGTCATAGACTGGCTTGATCCCGCTCGGCGATTCGCTCTCTATACTCTACGCAGACCTTAGACTTAAGACTGGTGAAAAATTGGCAAAATCGCTCAAAACTGTGATTATTTTCGGCGGCGCCAGCTCTGAACATGATGTCAGCGTGGTCAGCGCGCATCAATTGATGGATGCCGCCGATGTCAGAAACGTCGATGTGCTGCCGGTCTATACCGATTTTGCGAACCGATTCTGGATCGGTTCTGGTCTGCGCGACATTTCCAAATATAAGCCGCGCCCGCCGCTCGGGCAGCAGGTCACGTTCCGGTGGGGCGATAATGGCCCTGTCGTCTGCGGCATGGACGGGACAGTGATCCAGCCCGTCGACTGCGTACTGCCTGTGTTTCATGGCACATTCGGCGAAGATGGCCGTATCCAGGCCTATTTCGAACTGCTCGGCATTCCAGTGACAGGCCTGTCCGCGTCCAGCACCTCGATCGCCATGCGCAAGGATGTCACCAAGGCGCTGGTCAAGGCGGCAGGCGTAAATGTTCTGCCGCATGTCACGGTGGGCCGCGCCGAGATCGAAGATGCCGACATGATCCTGCCGGACGTCAAGGCAGCGCTTGGCTATCCCGTCATCGTCAAACCGGCCAATCTCGGCTCTAGCGTTGGTGTCGGCCTGGCCAAGACGCCGGAAGAGGTCTGGCCGCTGGTCGAATATGTGCTGAAGAAGGACACGCTGGCTCTGATCGAGCCGCAGGTTCAGAATCTGGTCGAGTATAATATCGCGATGATTGCCAAGGGTGAGGAGATCAAGCTCTCAGCGATTGAGCGGCCGAAATCAGGCGCCGAGTTGCTCGATTTTCGCGAGAAGTATCTCTCTGATGATGGTGGCACCAAAGGCACGTTCAAGCCGTCAGAAGGCATGCTGTCGCTGACCCGCGATATCAATCCTGAACTGCCGCGTGCGCTTCAGGACAAGATCCATGATTATGCCCGACGCACCTTTACGGCGCTCGGAAAACGCGGGGCACCGCGGATCGATTTCATGTCAAACAAACAGACCGGCGAGCTCTGGTTCAATGAAATCAACGCGATTCCAGGCTCTTACGGCTTCTTTCTTTGGGAAGCAGCGGCCGAACCATTGCTCTTCCCGGAGCTGGTCCAGCATCTGATCGACGAAGCCACCAGCGACACGATCAAGACGTTCGAAGATCCAGTGCCGCAGGATGCACGGCTGCTGCCACGGCGCTAGGCGGCCATCAGATCATAGACCTGTTTCGAGAAGCGCGCGATGTCGCTGGCAAAGTCATGCCCGTCTGGCAGGCCGTCTGCAAGGACGATCAGATAATAGGCGGCGTCCGGGCTTTCGATCAGGGCAATGTCGTGCATCAGCCCGTTCAGCGTCCCGGTCTTGTGCGCGATCAAGGCCGAATCAGGCAGTAATCTGGGGATGCGCTGATTGCGCAAATTATTGCAGAGATATCGCTGAACTATTGCAAACTGTCGCTTTGCATCGACTCGCTGCAGCAAGCTCAAGCAGTCTCGCGCTGTGGTCAGATTGGCACGCAGCGGCACGCCGAGCGCGGCGTCTTCAAAGCCGACACGGATCTGCGTCTCGGTCAGACCGGTCTTCTGTAACCAGTGATTCACCCTGTCCATGCCGACCGCATCAAGGATCGCGGTCGTTGCCGGATTGTCGCTGACAATCAGCATCAGGCCGATCAGGGATTTCAGGGTCAGCTGATCGCCGGGATCGAAGGCCTGCAGGATGGAGCAGTAAAAGGTATCGTCGAGATCAGCGACCAGTATCGGCTGGCTGAGGTCGAGATCCGGCGCCTCCACAGCAGCGCAGGCAATCGCGACCTTGACCAGGCTGGCAGACGGAAAGGCGCGGCGCTCATTCAGGGCGACGGACAAAGCCGGGTCGGTCTTGGATTGCACGATCACGGCAATGTCGCCAGCGGCGCTGGTAAAGGACTGGCAGATGGTTTCGAGTTGGTTCAAAGTCGGCGGGGTCATGCTTTCTCATGGCATGAACCCTGGCCTTGCGTCGAGACTTGCGCCGGGGACGGCGGAGACCGGATGCATCGACCCGACGCTCATGCTTCGCCCCCGTTCCGGATGAGGCTGGGTAAGGTCCAAGATGCCAATTAGTTGCATATGCAACTATTGTCTGATATAGCGCCCACAGATCTACTCAAATAAATGTATGCGGAGGTGGCTCATGGCCGACTTGTTCGAAAATCCAGCTGGGCTAGATGGCTTTGAATTCATTGAATTTTCGGCGCCAGAAAAGGGCATGCTCGAGCCTGTTTTCGAGACCATGGGGTTTGCCAAAGTGGCCAAGCACCGGTCCAAGGATGTCGAATTGTGGCGCCAGGGCGGGATCAATCTGATCACCAATTATGAGCCGAAATCAGCAGCCTGGTTTTTTGCCCGCGAGCATGGCCCAAGCGCCTGCGGCATGGGCTTTCGCGTCCGCGATGCCCGTGCAGCCTATGACCACTTGCTGCAGCAGGGGGCTGAGCCGATCCAGGTCGAGACCGGGCCGATGGAACTGCACATCCCCGGCATTCGCGGCATTGGCAACTCGATCATCTATCTGATCGACCGCTACACGCAGGACGGCGAAGGCCTGTCCATCTATGACATTGACTTTGAATACCTGCCTGGCGTCGATCGCAATCCGGAAGGCTTCGGCTTCCAGCTGATCGATCACCTGACGCATAATGTCTATGGCGGTCGCATGGCGTATTGGGCCGACTTTTATGAGCAGCTCTTCAACTTCCAGGAAATCCGCTATTTCGACATCAAAGGCGAGTATACCGGCCTGACTTCGAAAGCGCTGACGGCGCCAGACGGCAAGATCCGCATCCCGCTGAATGAGGAAGGCAAGTCCGGCGGCGGCCAGATCGAGGAATTCCTGCGCGAGTTCAATGGTGAAGGTATCCAGCACATCGCGCTGATCTGTGACGATCTCGTCGCCTGCTGGGACAAGCTCAAACAGGGCGGCGTACCATTCATGACAGCGCCGCCAGAGGCCTATTACCAGATGCTCGATGAGCGCCTGCCGGGCCATGGCGAGCCGGCCGGAGAGCTGCAATCACGCGGCATCCTGCTTGATGGCACCACCGAAGACGGCCAGCCGCGTCTGCTGCTGCAGATCTTTGCCGAGCCGCGCATTGGCCCGGTCTTCTTCGAATTCATCCAGCGCAAGGGCGACTACAAGGAAGGCTTCGGCGAAGGCAATTTCAAGGCCTTGTTCGAGAGCATTGAACGTGATCAGCTCAATCGCGGTGTACTGAACGTTGAGGAACCGGCTTAATGAAACGCATGTCCGGCGGCGCGATCCTCGTTTTTGTGGTTTTCGTGTTCGCTGCGATTGTTCTGAAACGCCAGTTCTTTGATTATGATGGGGCGGTTGGTATCGCGGCCAGCGCGGGTGCTGGCGCATTCGGCGGCCTGATCGGTATGGTACTGGGCACAAAGATGTTCCCCAAGAAGGGAGATGAAAATGACTGAAGCTCCAAACCTGCAAGGCGTCCATCACGTCGCCTATCGTTGCAAGGATGCGAAACAGACGGTCGAGTTCTACAATACAGTGCTCGGCATGGATTTCCAGCTCGCCATTGCTGAGGATCACGTGCCCTCGACCGGGGCTTATGACCCGTACATGCACATCTTCCTTGATGCCGGGAATGGCAATGTGCTTGCCTTTTTTGAACTGCCCGAGCAGCCAGATATGGGCCGCGATACGAACACGCCGGAATGGGTGCAACATATCGCCTTCAAGGTCGGTTCGATGGAAGACCTGATGGCGGCCAAGGCGCGCGCCGAAGCCCACGGGCTCGATGTGCTGGGGCCAACCCATCATGGCATCTTCAAATCGATCTATTTCTTCGACCCGAACGGTCATCGCCTGGAACTGGCCTGCGATATCGGCACGCCGGACCAGTATGCTGAGCTCAAACGGGTGGCGCCGATCATGCTGGAAGAATGGACCCAGACCAAAAAAGCCCCGCGCCATGCGGCCTGGCTGCATGAAAAGATTGCTGAGGAAAGCTAGACGATGAAACTCGCCACCCTGAAGAACGGCTCCCGCGATGGCCGTCTCGTTGTTGTGTCAAAGGACCTGACCCGGTGCACGGACGCGGCGCGGATTGCGCCGACCCTGCAAGCGGCGCTGGATGATTGGGACAGCGTTGCCCCGCGACTTGCCCGCATGGCTGAAGGCGTCGAGCTCGGCGCGGTGCCAACCTTCCGCTTTCATGAGCGTGAGTGCGAAAGCCCGCTGCCGCGGGCTTATCAATGGGCCGATGGCTCGGCCTATATCAATCATGTCGAACTGGTCCGAAAGGCCCGCGGCGCCGAGGTGCCGGAGAGCTTTTACGAGGATCCGCTAATGTATCAGGGCGGCTCTGATGCCTTTCTCGGTCCGCGCGATGACATCCCGCTTGGCGATGTTGCCTGGGGCTGTGACATGGAAGGCGAGATTGCTGTCATTACCGACGATGTCCCGATGGGCGTCAGCGAAGCTGAAGCCGCCGATCACATCAAGCTGATCATGCTTTGTAATGATGTCTCCCTGCGCGGTCTGATCCCGCCAGAACTGGCTAAGGGGTTTGGTTTCTTCCAGTCCAAGCCGCCAAGCGCGTTCACGCCGGTTGCGGTGACGCCGGACGAGCTGGGCGCGGTCTGGCAGGACAATCTCGTCCATCTGCCGCTGCGCGTGGATTATAATGGAGCGCCGTTTGGCCGCGCAGAAGCGGCCGTCGATGCGACCTTCTCGCTGGCGCGTCTGGTCAGCCATGCAGCCAAGACCCGGCCGCTGACCGCCGGCACCGTGATCGGTTCCGGCACCGTCTCGAACAAGGGCGCAGATGGCGGGCCAGGCAAACCGGTCAGCGAAGGCGGCCTCGGCTATTCCTGCATTGCCGAGATCCGGATGATCGAGAAGATTGCCAGCGGCGAATTCCAGACCCCGTTCATGAAGGCTGGTGACAGCGTGCGCATCGAGATGCTGGATGCTGACGGCAAGTCAATCTTCGGGGCGATTGAACAAAATGTGGTGGCGGTCTAAGGCCTCGCTGGCTTAAGTTTGGATGCGCCGCAATAAGTTCCGAAGATACCTGCGCAGTCAGGTGTCTTCGGCAATAAGGTGCTACCGAAATTCGGCCTGCAGCGCCGACAAGGCCTCAGCGCCGGGATTGAGCTCCGTATACGGAATCTCGTTCAGCGGACGGGCTTCCATATTATTGGTCTCGTGCAGATCCGGCTGGCTTTCGTCAATGTAAAGCAGGCCGGTCAGGATCTCATTCGCATTGTCGCTGGCCATGACGCGATTGAACGCGGCGCCGCGATCGGTGGGATCATAACTGGCGTCGACTTTGCGCAGCTGGATATAGCCGCCATCATGCAGCTCGACCGGCATCACCTCGCCCGCCTCATAAGAGGCGACGATCTCTTCGCTCGGGGCGATATAATCAGCATGCACGGCCTTGGAGTAGAATTCGTATGTGTGGGCATAGGACTTGGTCGAGCCCTTATGATCGTTGAAGCTGACACATGGGCTGATCACATCAATGATGGCAAAGCCCTTATGCTTCAGCCCGGCTTTGATCAGCGATACCAATTGCTTGCGATCACCGGAAAAGCTGCGGGCGATAAAGGTCGCGCCAACTGATAGCGCGAAAGCCACCGGATCAATCGGTGAGAACTCGTTCGGGTCGCCTTTCTTGGGCAGCGATCCGAGGTCGGCCGAGGCTGAGAACTGGCCCTTGGTCAGGCCATAGACGCCATTATTCTCGAGCATGTAGAGCATGTTGACATTGCGCCGCATCGCATGCGCCATCTGGCCGAGGCCGATGGACAGGCTGTCGCCGTCGCCAGACACGCCAATGGTCGCCAGATCATTATTAGCCGACAGCGCGCCGGTGGCAAAAGACGGCATCCGTCCGTGCACGGTATTGGCGCCGTGGGAGTCATTCATGAAATAGGAAGTGGTCTTGGACGAACAGCCAATCCCGGAAATCTTCAAGGCCCGGTGGGGTGGAATGGAAAGCTCGTAAAACGCCCGCACCATGGCTGCAGTGACACTGTCATGGCCGCACCCTGCGCACAGGGTCGACATATTGCCTTCATAATCCGAGCGGGCCAGGCCGAGCGCGTTTAGCGGTTCATTGTGACGGCGGATCTTGGGTTTCAGGAACGAGGTCATGCGATCTTCCTCAATTTGATCCGCTTCATCAGCTCATCGCAGACAAAACGATAATTCAATGGCTCGCCCGAATAATGCAGCACAGGGGTCAGCTTTTCGCGCGCCACATTGGTCTCGGTCAGCAGCAGGTTGAGCAGCTGTGCGTCACGGTTCTGGTCGATCACGAAGACTTCTTCATGATCATTGATGAAGGCTTCGACCTCATCGGTGAACGGGAAGGCGCGAATGCGCATATAATCGATCGGCATGCCATCAGCTTGCAGTCGTGTGCGCGCCTCAGTGGCAGCTGCATCGCTGGTGCCGATCGCGATCATGCCATAGCGGGTCTGGCTCGATGCGTGTTGCACCACAGGCGCCGGAACGGCGGTCTTTGCGCTCTCCCATTTGGCCAGCAAGCGGTCGACCACTTCCTGATATTCATGTCCAAGCTCGGTATAGCGGGCATGCGCATTATGGCCCGAGCCGCGCAGGAAATAGGCGCCTTTCGGGTCGGTGCCGGGCAAGGTGCGATACGGGATATGATCGCCGTCAACATCAAGATAGCGCGAGAAGGAGTCCATCTTGTCGAGGTCATCCTTGGACAAGACCTTGCCGCGATCTGGCACATAGCTGTCATCCCAGGTCAGTTCGTCGACCATCCAGTCATTCATGCCGAGATCGATATCAGACAGGAAGAAGACCGGGGTCTGGAACCGTTCGGCCAGGTCGAAGGCGCGGACAGCAAAGTCGAAACACTCATTCGGATCGGACGGATAGAGCACGATATGTTTGGTGTCGCCATGCGAGGCATAGGCGGTGGTCTGGATATCGCATTGCTGGGTTCGCGTCGGCATCCCGGTGGACGGGCCGGTGCGCTGAATGTCGAAGAAGACGACCGGGATTTCAGTATAATAGGCAAACCCGATCCACTCGCTCATCAGCGAGATACCGGGGCCAGAGGTGGGCGTGAACGCGCGCGCCCCGTTCCAGGCGGCGCCGATGATCAGGCCAGCCGCAGCCAGCTCGTCCTCGGCCTGGATGATGCAATACTTGTTCTTGCCGGTGTCTTCATCGACGCGCAGTTTTTTGCAGTATTTGACAAAGCCATCCATCAGCGAGGTCGAAGGCGTGATCGGATACCAGGCACCAAAGGTTGCGCCGGCATAGACACAGCCCAGCGAGGCGGCCGTATTGCCATCAATCATGACCTTGCCCTTGGTCTTGTCCAGGGCCGAGACGCGGAAGCGTAGCGGGCAGTCATAATTGGCTTTGACATAGTCATAGCCGAGCTTCACCGCTTGCATATTGCTGTCGATCAATTTGGCCTTGGCCGCGAAGGTCTCTTCGATCAGGGACCGGATGACGGCGAGATCGATATCGACCAGCGCAGCGACAGCGCCGACATAGGCCATATTCTTCATCAGAATGCGCGAACGGGCTGCTTTCACCACCTCATTGCACATCTGCATCAGCGGGACGCCAATCACCGTCACATCCGGACGGTTCTCAAGCCGCGGCCGGGGCCAGGTCGAATCATAAAGCAGCACGCCGCCAGAAGCGAGTTCGGCCAGGTCCTGATCATAGGTGGCCTGGTTCATCGCCACCATCATGTGAACCTCGCCCGAGCGTCCGGCATGGCCGTCGCCAGAGACGCGGATTTCATACCAGGTCGGCAGACCCTGAATGTTGGACGGGAAGACATTCTTGCCGACCACCGGGATACCCATGCGGAAGATGGATTTCATCAACAGGCCATTGGCACTGGCCGAGCCGGTGCCATTGACGGTGCCAATCTTGATCACGAAGTCGTTTAATCCTGGTCCACTCATATCAGGCCTCGGTCGGTTCTAACTGATCCGCTGCGTGGTGGATCTTGATGACGCCTTCTTTCATGTCCCAGGCAGAGGTAGGACAGCGTTCGGCGCAGAGGCCGCAATGCAGGCAGATATTCTCGTCCTTGATCATCACGCGTCCGGTCAGCGGCAAGGCGGCCGAGACGAACAGGTCCTGGTCAACCGTCGGATCGGAGGCGGTCAGAGCGGCGCGCAGGTCGGCTTCGCGCTCCGCATTCGGTGTGATGGTCAGACACTCGACCGGGCAAACATCGACACAGGCATCGCATTCTTCGCAGAGCGGCGCATCAAACACGGTGTGGACGTCGCAATTCAGGCAGCGTTGCACTTCTGTCGCGATCTGTTCCGCCGAGAAGCCGAGTTCGACTTCCGTGTCGATTTTCTTGAACCGCTCGACCAGTTCGACATGTTCCATCTTGCGCCGGGATGAGGCATCAAACGCATTCGAATAACGCCATTCCGTCATCCCCATCTTGGCCGATGCGAGATTGATCTGATCTGGCAAGCGATCGGTCAGCGGCAGGCCGCGGCAATGATTGTGAATCGAGATCGCAGCCTGATGGCCATGCTCCACGGCCCAGATAATGTTGAGCGGCCCAAAGGCGGCGTCGCCGCCAAAGAAGACGCCCTTGCGGGTCGACTCGTGCGTGACCTTGTCAACGATTGGCACATTCCACTTGTCGAATTCGATGCCGGCCTCGGCTTCGATCCAGGGAAAGGCATTCTCCTGCCCGATTGCCAGAATGACATCATCGCAGGGAATTGTCTTTTCGCCGATGACGCGCTGATCGGTAATCCGGCCCGCCGGGTCGAGATCATATTCCATCAGCTCGAATACCATGCCGGTCAGTTTGCCATTCTCGTGCACAAAGGCCTTGGGCGAATGGTTGACCAGAATGTCGACATTCTCTTCTTCAGCGTCTTCAAGCTCCCATTCCGAAGCCTTGAAGAAAGCGCGGGGCTTGCGGGCCATGACTTTCACGTCCTTGGCGCCGAGACGCAGCGAGGTCCGGCAGCAATCCATGGCGGTATTGCCGACACCAATGATCAGGACCGTCTCGCCAATCGTGTCAGTATGCTCGAAGGCGACCTCTTCCAGCCAGTTGATGCCGATATGGATATTGTCGCGCGCCGCCTCGCGGCCAGGCAGGCCGAGATCCTTGCCCTTGGGCGCGCCAGTGCCGACAAAGACAGCGTCATACCCTTGCTGCAACAACCCGCTCATGCTCTCGACCGGATGGCCGAGCTTCAGCGCGACGCCCATGTCGAGAATGTAGCCGAGCTCATCCATCAACACGTCTTCCGGCAAGCGGAAAGCCGGGATGTTGGACCGCATCAGGCCGCCCGGCTTGTCGAGCTTTTCAAAGATCGTGCATTCATAACCGAGCGGGGCGAGATCATTGGCAACCGTGAAGGAGGCCGGTCCGGCCCCGATCAGGGCGATCTTCTTGCCATTGGTCTTGTCAGGCTTCTTCGGCAGACGGTCGCGAATATCGTCGCGATGATCGGCAGCGACGCGCTTGAGGCGGCAGATGGCGACCGGTTTTTCCTCGACCCGCGTGCGGCGGCAGGCCGGCTCGCACGGGCGGTCGCAAACCCGGCCAAGAACGCCGGGAAACACGTTCGACGCACGATTGACCAGATAGGCTTCGCTATAGTCCCCTTGCGCGATCAGCCTGATATAATTCGGTACAGGTGTGTGGGCGGGGCAGGCCCACTGGCAATCGACCACTTTGTGAAAGTAGTCCGGATTGCTGGTATCAGTTGGCTTCATTGAATTCGACCAGTCTCCCTCACGACCGATTCGCGGTCTGGACAATAGCCTCTCTCGGAGGGCTTAACGGGGAGTGAAGCGCCGTTTTTTATCCGAGTCGAGATCAAAGCAGATAAAATTTCTCGTGATCGGATCGCCTGACGTCGCGGCCATATGTTCCGGCCTATCCCAACCGGCGAACATAATAAGCGACAGATTTCAATCCGGCCTCATAAGTGCGGTCGCCGACCTGCCTGAATCCGAGCCTTTGATGAAACCGATGCGAGCCTGGATTTGGCGGTGCGATATTGACCTCGCAGCCAATCTCATCCCGGTCGGAGAAATGTGCGAACGCCGCCGCGTAGAGCGCTTCGCCAAGCCGCTGCCCACGCGCCTCTGGCCGCAAGGCAATGCGGTCGACATAGATGACTGACTGGCCGGTACGGGCGCTATAATCCTCGAACCAGCGCAAATTGGCGCTGGGATAGGCCTGCGTGCCGGGTTCGATCAGGGTCAGAAAACCAAGCGGCTGGTCAGCCGCATCCGCGGCGACGAAACAGACCGAGAGATCGATCCATTTGCGCAAGTCCGCTTGCGTCTCCGGGCTCACCCCCGGGACAGCGGCCTGGTTGGCAGCGTGCAATAGGTCGAGGTCTGCGGCCTGGAACCGGCGAATGGCCATGCTCAATCCTTGTGCCGATCGCCGGTCCAGCCGTTTGGCGCCAGATGCGCTTCGGCAAAGGCCAGCGGGCTGTCTTCGAGCGTCGTCGCCAGTGTGTCATTCCAGCGATTGAGGAAACCGAACAGCGCGATGACGCCGACAATCTCGACCATCTCATCCTCGCTGAAATGCGCACGCAAGGCGGCGAACTGTGCCTCGGTCGACTGGTTCGGCACGCTGCCGGCTGCCAGCGCCAGGTCGAGCGCGGCTTTCTCGGCCGGGCTGAACAGATCGCTGGTTTCGAACGACCACAGCGCAGCGAGCTTGTCAGCATCAGCGCCGCGATGCTCAGCCCCGTGCGCGGTGTGGGCCTGACAATAGGCGCAACCGGCGGCGGCGCTGGCAATGTGCGCAATCATCTGGCGCAGCACCGGGTCGAGGCGCGCATTCGGACCGAGTATGGCTGCTGACAGGCTCATGAAGCCTTGCAGCATGGCCGGCTGGCGCGCCATCACTTTCAGCGAGTTGGCTTCAAACCCCATCGCTGCTGCCGCCAGCGCCAATAGATCCTGGCTCTCGGCAAGCTGGGCGTCGCTGGCCGGGCTTATTCGCGTCATGACATCTCCTCCATCGCCTTCAAGGAAGCGCTTAATGCGCTGAGCAGCAAGCCATCTTTTCGAAAAAGCCGGCTTGCCTAACGCTGGATCTGTCGGCATCGTTGCGATCAACAAAACCTAAGCGGGGAGACTCAGGTATGGATGTCACAGAACAGCAGACGCTGCGGATCAATTTTGAACTCGGTCCGAAAGATATCGAATATTTCAAGAAACGCCTGTCCAAGGCCCGCAAGAACCGGGCGCTGCGCGATGATGACCGCGTCATCCTGGCGGCCGAGGCGCTGGCGGTCAAAGCGCTGGAAAGCGACCCGCCCACTTTTGTCGTCTCGCGGATGCTGACTTTGCAGACCATGGTCGAGATGCTCAAGGACCGGGACTGGAACCTGGAAAATGATGATCGCGACCGGGTGCTGGAAGTGCTCGCCTATTTTGCTGACCCGAATGATATCATTCCTGACGAACTGCCCGGCATTGGCTTCCTGGATGATACGATCATGGTCGACCTTGCGGCCTTTGATCTGGCACCGGAACTCGAAGCCTATGCCGATTTCTGCGACAATCGCGATGAGCTGGCGGCCAAAGAGGCCGATGCCCGGCCGCTGAAAGTAGCGCGCGACGAGCTGCAATCGCGGATGCGTCGGCGTCGGCGTCGCCGCACTGGCGGAGCCCCAGGCGCCGACATGATCACTTCGCTATTCCACGCCGGCTAAGCGCGGCGAGCTAGGTTTCGAACCGCTCCATCGCCTCAGCCATGATGCGTGGACGCTCGGCATGTGTGACCGGATCCCATTCTCGCTTCGGCGTGGTCAGGAAATCGCCTTGGTAAATATGAATGGCGCCGGTCAGGCTCTGGCTTGGGTTGAAGGCGGTGTGGATGTCGTCGCGATCCATGGCATGCGTATCGCCCGCCGACAGGGACAGCGCCCCAATCGGCTTGATGCCGTCGCCGTCGCGAGCCCAGAGCAGATTATCTTCGCGGCCCTGATAGATGCCGATCACCGCCCAGCAATTGTGATTGTGCGGTTCGGTGACGATTCCGGGCGGCCAGATAATGTTCATGATGGTGACGGCGTCATCGCGATAGATGACCGAGAATTCGCCGCCATCCACCCGCTCGATCCAGGGCGGCGGACCACCCCATTCGGCCAGACAGGCCGCCAGCGTCTCGCGCACGCGGTCCCGCCCACCCTCAGCCAGCGCTGTCCTGATCCGTTCGACGAAGTGTTCCCGCGCGGTCATGGCTAGCCCATATTCATGTCCATAGCGCCGAGGAAGTCGCGCTTGCCGACCTCCACGCCCTTGCGGCGCAGAAGATTATAGGCCGTGGTCACGTGGAAATAGAAATTTGGCAGCGCGAATGAGGTCAGGAAGCCAAGCCCCTTGAACGGGATCTTGAAGTCGCCGAGCACAAAGACCAGCTCCTTGTCGAGCAAGGTGTCGATTTCGTCTGGCGTCACCGATTTCAGATTCTCGATCGTGTCTGCAAGCAGGGTTTCAAGCTCGGCGTATGAGCTGATCTCCATTTCTGGCGGAGGCCCGGCCTGGCCAGCGCGGATTGCTTCAATATTGCCCCAGGCCGAATTGCAGACAGCGCGGATCTGGAACGAGAAAGGTAGCATGTCCTCGGTCAGCCGCTCATTGATGAAGGCATCCGCCTCAGCCCCGAGATGGTCACGGCCCTTGGCCACGATGGCCTGCAGGGCTTCAGCCTGGCGGATCATTACGCCGATAGTGGACTTGTAGATCGCGGTGGTCATGGTCGGGGTTCCTCCAGCCGGTTTGACGACCGGTCGCATGTGGGGCAGCGCCGGGACGCCTGCAAGGCATGACCAGGCGTCAGCAGCCGCTGCGCTTCGGCCGGTCTGGGTCAGCGAGCAGGCCGGACAGCACCTCGGTCCAGATCGCATAGCCATCCAGATTCATGTGCAACTGGTCAAAGATGAAGATCTGTTTCGGCGCCGCGCCGTCCATCATCGGAGCTGCAATGTCGACAAAGATGAGATCTTCGCGGGTCTCGGCATAGGCCTTGATCAGCGCATTGGTCTTGGTCTGGGCGGCGAGCTCACCGAGCCGGGCATGAGACGGTTTGACCGAAAGGAAATAAACCGGCGCGTCGCCAAGTCGGGTCGTCTTGAGCTGCATGAAGGCATCAAACCGCGCTGCAACCTCAGCCGGGCTGGCGCCGGCATTGAGATCATTCTCGCCGGCATAGAAGATGATCTCACGCGGCTGATGGCGTGACAGCAGGATATCGAAATAGCCAATCACTTCGGTGATCTGCGAGCCGCCAAAACCGCGATTGAGCGGGGCGAGGCCGGGGAAATCCTGATCCAGCGTCAGCCAGAAGCGAATGCTGGAACTGCCGGTGAACACGGTCCGGCACGCGGTTGGCGGGAATAGCGCGTCCTGGACCAGGAAATTGTAGATCTCGGACGCAAACGGCGCTTCGGCATTGAACGGGATCGGGTCGGTCGAGATGGCCGGCGCGGCAGGGGCGGCAGGTGCGGCGGCCTGAGCGCTGGCGACACCGGCGCTGGCGGCGGCGATGAAGGCGGCCATGAAGAAGGTCTGGGCGAGGCGGTAGGCAAGATGGCGCATAGGCAGGGTCCGGGGCGGTCTTTTTGCGAGTTAGGCATAAGCTAAAGCGAGAGGGAAGCTGAAACTTTGAGAGGCTGGCTTCACTCAGCTTGAGGCTAAACCATTTCTATTCCCCAATCTGCACCGATACCTACGTGAGGCAGGTATCCATGGACGGTCATAATGTCATGTCCGGGGACATGGGGCGCCCCGCTCACGCGCGCCCGCCTTGCCAACACAAACTGGCATTCATGGCGGCTGGCTGATGGCACCCCTCGACCGCCATGGATCCTGACTTGTGTCAGAGAAGCGGGAAAGGGGATGTGGAAGAAGCGCTAATTCTTCCCGAACTTCCGGTCCCGCCCGGCGAGGATCCGCAGGCGCAAGGCGTTCAGCTTGATGAAGCCTTCAGCATCGCTCTGGTCATAAGCGCCGTGATCATCTTCGAAGGTGACAATGTCTTCGCGATACAGCGAATACGGGCTCGAGCGGCCGACCAGGTGGACGCCGCCTTTATACAGCTTCACCTTCACTTCGCCGGTGACATAAAGCTGCGAATGGTCAATCGCGGCTTGCAGCATTTCGCGCTCCGGGCTCCACCAGAAGCCATTATAGATCAGCTCGGCATAACGCGGCATCAGCTCGTCTTTCAGGTGGCCGGCGCCGCGATCTATGGTGATGCTCTCCATGCCGCGATGGGCGGTCAGCAGGATGGTGCCGCCCGGGGTCTCGTAAATACCGCGCGACTTCATCCCGACAAAACGGTTTTCGAGCAGGTCGAGGCGGCCAATGCCATGCTTGCGGCCAAGCTCGTTGAGTTTGGTCAGGATTGTTGCCGGGCTCATCGCCTCGCCATTAATCGCGCAGGCATCGCCCTTTTCGAATCCGATGGTGACGATTTCAGGTTGATCCGGGGCGTCTTCCGGGGCGATCGTGCGCATATGCACAAATTCCGGCGCCGCTTCGGCCGGGTCTTCCAGGACTTTGCCTTCTGAAGACGAGTGCAGCAGGTTGGCATCGACCGAGAAGGGGGCCTCGCCGCGTTTGTCCTTGGTGATCTCGATGCCTTGCTGTTCAGCGAATTTCAGCAGGTCAGTGCGCGATTTGAAGTCCCAGTCGCGCCATGGGGCGATGACCTTGATATCAGGATTGAGGCCATAATAGCCGAGCTCGAACCGGACCTGGTCATTACCTTTGCCAGTGGCGCCGTGACAGACCGCATCAGCGCCCATCATGTCGGCAATCTCGATCTGGCGCTTGGCAATGAGCGGGCGGGCAATCGAGGTGCCGAGCAGGTAGACGCCTTCATAGACCGCATTGGCGCGGAACATCGGGAAGACAAAGTCGCGGACAAATTCCTCGCGGACATCCTCGATAAAGACGTTTTCGGGTTTGACCCCGGCTGCGATCGCCTTGGCGCGGGCCGGCTCGATCTCCTCGCCCTGGCCGAGATCGGCGGTGAAGGTGATCACTTCGGCGCCAAATTCGGTCTGCAGCCATTTCAGGATGATCGACGTGTCGAGGCCGCCGGAATAGGCAAGGACAACTTTCTTGGGCGCAGAGGACATGGCGCGTCTCCATCGAGATTTTTGATTCACGCGCGTATGGCGCGCTCTGCCCGGCAGCGCAAGTGGGGACACGCGAATAGCTGGCTTTCGGTTTTGGCCGGCCAGCGCGGCCAATCTGAACCGGCGATGACTGAATTCGGGCGGGCGGCGTCACAATTATGGTTAAATTGCCCAGATTACAGCCAGTTCACCGCCTTGTTTCACATGCAGCTTGGGTTTCATCGACACGCGAATGGGAGCGCATTTCATGAAAAAGACCGTCCTGACCGTCACCGGCATAATCGCCGCTGCCGCCTTAGCCTTTGGCGCCAATGCCAAGACCAAACCCACCCCTGAACTGATCGCGGATGTGCCGACCATGAATGCTGTATCCTCTTATATCCTGCTCGACCGCACCGGCTCCATGTCTGACATCTGGGCCGAGGCGCTGGGCTCTGTGAACGCTTATGCTGCTGCTGTCGGCAAGGTCGAGGAGGGCGAAGCCGATGATCTGGAAACCACGGTGACACTGGCTGTGTTCGATCATCAGGAAGGCTTCCAATATGACGTCCTTCGCAAGGACGTGACGCCGGAAGCCTGGACCAATGTTACCAATGACGAGGTCAGCCCGCGCGGCATGACGCCTCTGTTTGACGCCATCAACCGCACCATCACCATGGCCGAGGCCGACAATCCGGAAAAGGCGGTGATCGTGATCATGACTGACGGCCAGGAAAATTCCTCACGCGAGGTGACATATGAAGGCGCCAAGGCCGCGCTTGATCGGGCCGAGGCGCGCGGCTGGGAAGTGGTCTTCCTGGGCGCCGAGTTTGCCAATTTCGGCGATGCTGACGCGGTCGGCGTGGATCGCTCCAAGCAAATGGCGGTGAGTTCCGGATCGCTGGCCGTGACCCAGGAGCGTCTGGCCAAGAAAGCCCGCGATTATGGCAAGGGCGAAGAGGCCGAGATCACCTTTGACGAGGAAGACCGCGCCATCGCGGAAGAGGAAGACGTCAAGGACCGTAAGGGCAGCAACCGCTAGGCCAGGCCCTTTAAAACCTTCCCGCAGGCTCGGGACGCGACGCGGGAGAGAAGAAGGCGCAGAGAATTTTCTCTGCGCCTTCGGACGTTTGCAGGCGGCGAAACTCAGCTCTGTTCAAAGTTTAGCGAGAACAGCCTTTCCCGTCTTGTCAGGCAAGCAAGCTTCGCGCAGCTTGCCGCGATCAGGGATTGGCCGGCTTAACCTCTTATTAGTCGTCGAGGCGTTTCAGTCCCGTTATACAGGCAGTGTGCGAGCGGAGACTGGACGTTGAGAAAGATTGGGACATCAAAACTGCGTAGCGTGGCCAGCGTTATGGCAATTGTGTTAGCCGGCGGCATGGTTGCAGCCTGTGGCGGCGGTGGTGGCGGCGGCGGTGGCCCGACTGTTTCGCCGCCTCCACCACCCCCGCCGCCTCCGCCACCGCCGCCACCTCCACCCCCGCCGCCCCCGCCGCCGCCATCCTCGGTGACGATTAGCGGCGCCGTGACCTTTGATGAAATCACCCATCTGATCGGCGCGAATGTGAATACCAGTGTCGTCGGTGCAGCGCTGGATTATGCCAATATCACCGCCTCGCCAGCGCGGTTCATCGTCGTCGAAGCGGTCGATGGCAGCGGCACGGTGCTCGACTCCGATGTGACCGATCAAAACGGAAATTATGATGTGACGGTCGACTCATCGACCCAGGTGCGGATCCAGGCGCGGAGCCAGTTGCAACCGCCGAGCGGGGCGGCCTGGACGGCAAATGTCCGCGTCGTCGACAATACAAGCAGTGACTCAATCTATTTGTTGCAAGGCAGCTTGACGGATTCCGGTACGGCCGCTTCGACTCGCAACCTGAACGCTGCATCAGGGTGGAACCCGACCGCGACCAATGCCTCGGACCCGACCCTGCAGGGCGAGTATACAGGGACCCGTGCCGCCGGACCGTTCGCAATCCTGGACGGTATCTATGAAGCGATGACCGACATCGCTGCGGTCGATCCTGATGTCGCCTTTCCGGAGCTGCAAATCTATTGGAGCATCAATAATCGCCCTTCAAACACAATCAATGATGCGACAGGGGATATTGGCACCTCTTCCTATACTCGCCTGGGCGGGGTCTCGACAATCCGGATCCTCGGCGCCGCGAATAATGATACGGATGAATATGACACCCATGTCGTCGTGCATGAGTTTGGCCATTATTTCGAAGACCGGTTGTCACGGTCAGATTCCCCGGGCGGCAGTCACAGCATCAGCAGCCGGCTCGATTCGCGTCTGGCCTTTGGCGAGGGCTGGGGCAATGCGTTTTCGGGCATGATCCTGGGCAGTCCGGTCTATCGCGATGTCAGCGGCGATGCACAGAATGTCGGTTTTGCCTTTAGTGTCGAAGCCGACCTGACTGATCGTCCGACCGGAACCCAGCGCGAAGGCGGGTGGTTCAATGAGGCCTCGGTCCAGCAAATCCTTTATGATATTTTCGACAGCACAGATGATGGCGCTGATACCATCTCAGGCGGATTGGCGCCGATCTATAACGCCTTCACCGATACCGCCTATACCGGCAATTCCAATTTCACCACCATCTTCCAGTTCGCCAATCGGGTGCGCAACGAAGCCGCTGTGAATGCGGCTCAGCTCGACACGCTGCTTGCGGCCGAGGATGTCAACACGACTGACCCGCGCGGTGTTGGCGAAACCAATGATGGCGGGCTGGCGCAGATCCTGCCAATCTACAAGGTCGTCACCCAAGGTGGCGGCGCGGTGACCGTCTGCTCAACGGCCGAAGCCAATGGCACGCCAGTCGATGCTTCCAGCGTCCGCAACAAGCATGGCGTTCGCGAATTCCTGACCCTGACCCTGAACGCGTCTGGCTCTGTGACCATGACCGCAACTGAAACATCTGGCCCGGCCGGCACCACCGATCCTGATT
This sequence comes from Henriciella sp., assembly GCA_965212615.1. Lineage (GTDB taxonomy): Bacteria > Pseudomonadota > Alphaproteobacteria > Caulobacterales > Hyphomonadaceae > Henriciella. The sequence continues at coordinate 1,647,682 of OZ243114.1, read as the reverse complement.
TCCGCATCTGGGAGAATGGCAGCCTGTTTACCAGCCGCGTGGCCGAGGGCTCGGCGGACGGGTCGGAGGTCTGGACCGGCAATCTCAATGCCGGCACCTATGCCATCGAGGTTTATGATTTCAACAATTTCGACGAATCCAATGCGGCCGATAGCTGTTTCAGCTTTACCGTCACCTAGGCGAGAACGAAGAAGATGATGACAATAAACAAAGCAAAACTCAGCCTCTCATTCAGTGCCGCCATTCTGCTCGCAGCCTGCGCGCAACAGGTCAGTGAGCCGGTCCAATCCGCCGCGGCGACAGAATCCACGGACGCGGCCAAGCCGGTCACCCTGGCGCCGCCAATCACGACGATCAAGCCAGGCGCGTCGGTGACGTTTTCGGTCGACGAGGCCGAGGCGATCATGGTCGGAGAAAACGGCTCAGTGACGCTCACGGTGAATGAAGGCTATCCATCTGGTGTCCTGCATCTCAAGGCTTCGGGCGGAAACGGTCTGAGCGTCTTTGGGGCTGAGCGAGTGGCGCGCATGGACATGGCCAGCGGCACGTCTCATCAATGGCGGATCGATTATTCGGCCGACGCGGACGGGGTCTATCTGATCAATATCCTGGCAACGGCTGAGCTTGACGGGTTTTCTGAAATGCGGGCGCATTCGATCCGGGTCAAAGTCGGCAATTGGCAAACCGCCAAGGCAGAGGCTGACGCCGCCCGCAAGACGGCGATCCTGCCGGACGGCGAACGCGCGGTGATCTTGCCGGCTGAAGAAACCATCGAATAGGCGCCGGGGCCGGAACCGGCCGCTGGTCGGGCTCAGACAATATCGTCCGGTCTGCCCTGCGTCCCCGCACGCTAGCGATATCCGCCGACACCTGCGCAGGTCTCTTCGGATCTGCTTGGGCATTGATATGTCGTGATCTCATCAAGCGCAGGAGCGCTGTCTACTCCACCACATCATAAAGCGACGTGCCATCCTCGCCTTCGGGGTCCTCGCTCAGCAGCATCACCGCGGCGTAGCGATTGATTGCGTCCTGATCGAGGCCGCTATCGCCCGCTGAGATCTGGCGAATGCTGCCCCAATTCTCTGTCAGCTTGAAGGCGACTTCAAAAATGCCATTCTCGATCAGCTGATCGCGGACAACAAAGGCGCGGTCCTGGCAGATGGTCATGTCGGATTCGCCTGGGCTGCAGCTGGCCACAATGGTCAGACTGGCCGGGCCGGAATCCTCGACATGGAAGCCGCCTGTATAAGTTGCAAAAAGTGACAGGTGCTCCTTTGCCGCGTCCGAGAGTTCAGAAGAGTTTTCGTCGAAAAACACGAAAACAGCCTCTTCAAGCTTGGCAAAGGCCGGGTCCTTTTGCGCGATGCGGGCCTCCATGCCGAGGCGCGCCGTGATTTGCTGCGGGTCATCAGTCCAGGGCGCCACCAGTTCAGATACCAGCGTGGTCACGCCGAGGGTTTCGCGCAAGAATTCGGCGCCCGCTCGGGCGCGCTCAATCTCTTCTGCGGCGCTGCGCTCAATTTCGAGCTGGCGCATGCGCGATTCGAGAAAGGTGCGGTGCTGGCTTGTCGGATAGGCGTCGAGAAACACTTCCATCATCAGCGGATCATCGCTGCCGACGACTTCGGCCAGCGCGGCGGTTTCCAGATCGTCTTCCGCCACCAGCTGGCAGCCGGCAAAGCAGAAATCCGCCTCGCCGCGCAGGCCGCTTTCTGTCCACGGGATCTGGACCCCGCCAGTCATGTCCTCGACCCTTGTGGCGACGACGCGGAACAGGGTTTCAACCGAATAACCGGGCTGGGCAATCAGCGCAGCAAGGGCGGCGGAATAGGAGCTGTTGCTCTGCCCGCTGCCATCTTCGGCGACCATGCCCGGCGCGGTCGAATAGGCGATCAGCGTGCCGCGCACGCGCTGGCTGCTGGCCAGGCCTTGCGGGGCATTGCGCATGCCGGCTGGCAGCGGATTATTGCGGCAGGCATCAAGAACAATGAAATTGGTCTGATTGCCGGCATATTCGAGATAATCCATGACCAGATCGAGTTGTGGCTGGCGCATCAAGTCGGGGGCTGAGCGCAATTGTGCATCAGAAGCGACGAGATAATTGATCCCGCGATGCTGGGCGCCATGGCCGGCAAAGAAGAAAAAGCCGACGGCATCCTCGCCCGCCGCCTTCAATCGGTCGGCATGGGCCTGGAACGCCTCTTCCATTCCGCTCTTGCTGCCATTCAGCACCGTATGGACTTCAAATCCGACCGTCTCCAGCGCACGGGCCATGAGCTGGGCGTCATTGACCGGGTTTTCGAGATCCCAACCGGTGGCTTCGTACTGGCTGTTGCCGATGATCAGCGCGATGCGTTTTTCGGCCAAGGCCTCGCCGATCAGGCTGGCGCACAGGATAAGGCTCAGGAAAATCAGTCTCATAATGTCCCTCATTCGATCCACCCCAGCTTAGAATTAACCAAGCCAAACGGATTTGTCAGCGGGAATGTGCGAGTATGGCTGTGCTGGCGCGGGCGCTGCCTGCCTGCAAGCCATAGCCAAAGCGGTCCAGCCCGTGTATGGCGCGCGCAAAGATAGCGGCCGCAACGGCCCCCCTCCCCAGGACGCATGAAATGACTGAGCCTACTTCCCTGCGCAATATTGCGATCATTGCCCACGTCGACCATGGCAAGACCACATTGGTCGATTGCCTGCTCAAACAGTCCGGCACGTTCCGCGAGAACGAGGCCACGGCCGAGCGCATGATGGATTCCAATGATCTGGAAAAGGAGCGCGGCATCACCATCCTGGCCAAGACCACCAGCGTGGTCTGGGGCGAGACGCGGATCAATATTGTCGACACGCCTGGTCACGCCGATTTTGGCGGCGAGGTGGAGCGCATCCTGTCCATGGTCGATGGTGCCATCGTGCTTGTCGATGCTGCCGAAGGGCCAATGCCGCAAACCAAGTTCGTGGTCTCCAAGGCGCTCAAGATCGGCTTGCGTCCGATTGTGGCGGTCAACAAGATCGACAAGCCGGAACGCCGCCCGGACGAAGTGATCAATGAAGTCTTTGACCTGTTCGATGCGCTCGGTGCTGATGATGAGCAGCTCGATTTTCCGATCCTCTACGGTTCGGCCAAGAATGGCTGGATGTCGACCCAGTATGAAGACGAGCGCACCGACATGAGTGAGCTGTTCGATCTGGTGGTTGCGCATGTGCCAGAGCCGAAAGTCGAAGACGGCCCGTTCCGGATGCTGGCGACAACGATTGGCGCCGACAATTTCCTTGGCCGCATTCTGACTGGCCGGATCACCTCCGGCACGGTCAAGCCGAACCAGTCGGTGAAAGTCCTGTCGCGCGATGGCAGCCTGGTCGAGACCGGCCGGGTGTCGAAAGTCCTCGCCTTTCGCGGCCTCGAACGCGAGCCGATCGAGATCGGTGAAGCTGGCGACATTGTCTCGATTGCCGGCCTCGCGAAAGCAAATGTCGCCGACACATTTGTCGACCCAAGTGTCGACACCCCGATCGAGGCGCAGCCGATCGATCCGCCCACCTTGTCGATGACTTTCCGTGTCAATGACAGCCCGCTTGCTGGCACTGAAGGCGACAAGGTCACCAGCCGGGTGATCTGGGACCGCCTGGTCAAGGAAGCCGAAGGCAATGTCGCACTGAAAGTCGAGCGCTCGACTGAGGCAGAGAGTTTCATCGTCTCTGGCCGCGGCGAATTGCAGCTTGCGGTGCTGATCGAAACCATGCGCCGGGAAGGCTATGAGCTTGGCGTATCGCGCCCGCAAGTCGTCTATAAACAAGGTCAAGCCGGCGAGCGGCTCGAGCCGATCGAAGAAGTCGTCATCGATGTCGATGATGAGTTTTCCGGCGCGGTGGTCCAGAAACTGTCTGAACGCAAGGCCGAGATGGTCGAGATGAAACAGTCTGGCGTCGGCCGCACGCGCATGGTCTTCCACGCGCCGACGCGGGGCCTGATCGGCTATCAGGGCGAGCTGATGACCGATACGCGCGGCACGGCGATCATGAACCGCGTCTTCCTGGATTATGCTGAATATAAGGGCAAGATTCAGGGCCGGCGCACCGGCACGCTGATCGCCATGGACAAGGGCGAAGCGGTGGCCTTCGCCTTGTGGAACCTGGAAGATCGCGGCCCGATGATGATCCATCCCGGCGACAAGGTCTATCAGGGCATGATCATTGGCGAGCATACCCGCGACAATGATCTGGAGGTCAATGTGCTGAAGGGCAAGAAGCTGTCAAACGTGCGCGCTTCCGGCTCGGATGAAGCTGTGCGCCTGACCCCGCCTTTGCAGATGACGCTGGAAAAGTCGCTCGCCTATATCGCAGATGATGAACTGGTAGAGGTGACCCCGCAGAGCATTCGGCTCCGCAAGGTCCACCTCGACCCGCATGAGCGCAAGCGCGCAGCGAAGGCCGCTAACGCCTAGCGCACATGCAACGCCCAGCACCGTTCGGCCAGAGAGAGCTGGCCCCCTGGGCGGCGCTGAATTGTCCCCAATCGCCGCCCCGGGTCCTGACCTGCATCAGGAGACCGGTCGTCCGCGTTCCTACTCCTCTGCCTCGGCTTCGGCTTCTGGTTCTGCTTCATACCATTCGCCAGTGCCGTGGCTGGTGCCCCCGCTGACATGCGCGGTAAACGCGCCGCGCATGCCTTCGAAGTCCCCGGATTTGCCGTAGAGGCCGCCGACACACCCCATTGCCATGCTGCCTTCGCCCATGGGGTTGCAGCCCATGATCGAGGCCCAGGTGCCGCTTTCTGCCGACCCTTCGCAAATGCCATGCATGGCAAAGATGTTATTGTTTGGCGGCTGCGAGGTGGCCACACATTCGGTCGACGAGGTTGCCGTCGATCCGTCGGCAAATGTCGTGGTCACATCTGCGGTCCAATGCTGACCAGACGGGCCGGTCCCCGGCGCCATGCCAAGCATGGTCTGGTCCGTCAAGGTCGATTCAAACGTAAAGGTCTGGGCATTGGTCAGGCCGGATAGGCCGATTGCCGCCAGAGCCAGAAAGGCCCAGCGTGTCGCGCGTCTACTCATATTATCCTCCCACCATGCGCCGTTTGCAGGCGCGCCAGGGGCGTCTGGTTATGGTTGATAAATTGTCCCCTGGCGGAATTTCTTTACCATTTTCAGGGGCGTTACGCAACGTAAAGATCCTGGGGCGCGCGCCTGAATTGCCGCCGACACTTGCGCAGGCAGGTGTCTTCGGCGTGAGCGGCGCAGGATGAAAAGCCCCCGCATTACCAGCGAAAACTGGCGCCCATCATGGCTCAGGAAGGCCGGTTAGACAGTCTCAAGCCGCGATGGGCCGAGGCATGAACCCAGCGCGCGCCGCCCGGCCGCCCAGCAGTTTCGATGCGCGCATTCCCCGGTCTCCTGTTTGGTCTGCAACAGGCGTAAAACCAAATGGCGAAAGCGGCCAAGCGCTGCCTTTTCCTCGCCACAAGAAATCATTACATTCATCTTATGAGCCTGTATTCTCATCCAGGTGCGGGATGGTCGATCCGCCATTGGCGGCGCGATGATTATCCGCAAATCGAGGTGATTTTTCGCGAATGCCTCGCCGCCTTTCCATGGCGTGGATCGGCGCGCGATGAGGTCATGCGTCTGCGCCAGGCTCTGTCGGCCAATATCGCCTTTGCCGCAGAAGAAAAGAACGCCGGCGTGGTCGGTTTTCTGACCCTGGAACAGGGCAAGGCTTATGTGCCGCATGTCTTTGTTGATGGCGATTGGCGCTTTTGCGGCGTCGGCAGCGGTCTGCTGCAGGTCGCCCGCAACTTTGTCGGACGGCCCTTGAAGCTGGATGTCGACATCCAGAATGCCGCCGCGATTGAGGCTTATACCGCGCTTGGCTGGCGCGAACAGGCCAAGGTCGGACGCGGTTCGCGCGAACAGGTGCGTCTGGTCGGGCCTTAGGCAGGCGCTCAGTCGCTCGCTTCGGGCTTCAGCGCCAGCATTTCCGTTTTCCAGCGGGTGACGACGCCATAGCGGTGCGTCGCCGTGTCAGATGCCTGTTGAGACAGGCTCATATAAGTGCCGATCGCCGCCAGGGCCCGGTCGATATAGCCATTCTCGGACGCGGGGCTGCCGTGCGCATCAGTTAAATCGGCAAACAAGACAGTCAGCCGTGCGAGCTCGAAATAGATGTCGCGGCGTGCGTCCGGACATTTGGAGACCAGCAATTCAATTCGCTCGATCGATCCGAGCGGGTTGGGATTGCGATCATTTTCGAGGAATATAGGCGCGGTCTGCGAATGCCCGAGATAGTGACCATGCGCCTCGGCGGCGGCATAATCCTGTCTGACATAAGGGCAGGGCTGGTCAGGGGCCGCCGCGGCAGCGCGGGCGCTGGACGAGACCCAGTCATGAAAGAGCCCATTGGCTTCAAACCAGATCACTTTCGGGCCGAGATATTCGGATAAGAACTTATAGCTCTCATCGTGCATCTCAACGACCAATAACTCGCCTGAGGCATCGACCAGATCCGACGAATAGAGGCGGGTTTCGTGATCGGCCTTTGCGTCATAGGCCATAAAGGCTGCGCTTGCTTCACGCAGCCGTTCGAACTTGGCGCCTGGATCGTCCACCTTGTCGGAAATCGTCAGCAGCGTCGCCGCTGCAAAATAGTGCACGATGGCATCGTCCGGACAGGCGACAGGCAGCTGCGTGGCATAGGCAAAGGCGTTTTGCAGCTGGGTATCGTCATTGACCAGCGGAACCTGTGAGGCGACTTGCAAAATCATGTCTGCGGCGCCGGCAGGACAAGTGGCCGCGTCTTGCGCCTCCGCCTCCAAAGACGCCGACATCATCGTGATGACAAGGCCTGTGGCCGCGGCCAGATATTTGAAATTCAATCGTCCCTCCACCATAGACTCACCGAACCATCATTCGGTTCAAAGAGCGCTAAAGCAGTTTCGCAGTCTAGGCCATAAGGGCCGCGATGCGGTCGATCTCGGCCAGATGCACAGCCTGATCCTCGACGCTCAGAAACGAGCCGGTAAAGCTGTTGCGCGCCAGGGTGATCACATCCTCGCGGGTCAGGCCGACAGCAGCAGCGGTTTCGACATAATTCTGGTTCACATAGCCGCCAAAATAGGCCGGGTCGTCACTATTGATCGTGGCCTTCAGTCCGCGCTCGAGCATTTGCTTCATCGGATGGTCGCGCAAATCTTCGATCACGCATAGCGACAGGTTTGATAACGGGCAAACCGTCAGCGTCAGGCCGGCCGCTTTCACCCGCGCAATCAGGGCCTCGTCCTCAAGCAGGCGGTTGCCATGATCGATCCGGTCAATCTGCAGCAAGTCCAGCGCTTCATAGACATATTCCGGTGGCCCTTCTTCGCCAGCATGAGCGACGAGTTTCAGGCCTTTCTCGCGCGCGGCCGCGAATACGCGTTCGAATTTGGCAGGCGGATGGCCGACTTCGCTGGAATCCAGCCCGACGCCGTGAATGCGATCCAGCCAGGGCTCGGCCTGGGCCAGGGTTTCGAACGCGTCCTGTTCTGAGAGATGGCGCAGGAAGCACATGATCAGTTTATAGGTAATGCCATATTTCTGCTGCGCTGCGTCGAGCGCGGCCAGGATACCTGTGATCGGGATATCGAAGGGCAGGCCACGTTCGGTATGACCTTGCGGGTCGAAAAACACCTCAACATGGCGGACATTGTCGGCCTGACAGCGTTGCAGGTAAGCATCGGTGAGATCGTGAAAATCGGCTTCGGTCTGCAGCACCGACATGCCTTGATAATAGATGTCGAGAAAGTCTTGCAGGTTGGAAAAATTGTAGGCGGCCTTGACCTCGTCCAGCGTCTTGAACGGTAAGTCGACCTGGTTGCGCGCCGCGAACTGCATCAGCTGTTCCGGTTCCAGGCTGCCTTCCAGGTGCAGGTGAAGTTCGGCCTTGGGCAAGGCGGCGATCAGGGCGTTTAGATCTGTCATTCACACCTGCTACTATGAAGCAAGTGATTTGGGGAGCCCTGTAACTAAGCCCTCGCGCATTCGTTAACCGCTGATATAGTCGATCCCAGTGGCCAATTGGGGAGGCCCTGGGAGGTGACTTATGGGTTTGATCTGGTGGATCATTCCGGCACTGGCGGGTGTCGCAGGCCTGGTTTTGAGCTTTGCCGGGCTCGGGCGGTTATTGAAAATGCGGCTGGCGGCAGGGGCGTTGCGCTTTTTGATCGGGATCGGCCTGATTGGCGGCGCCGGTATCGGCGTGCTCGCCGGGCTCAATTTACAGACCTATAAGGCGCTGACCAAAGAACGCGATGTTGCCGAGATCACGTTTGATGCTGAAACGGCTGAAGACACCTATACGATGACCATGACGCTGCCGGATGGCGAAATCATTCGCCAGGAAGGCTTTGTCGGCGACGAATTTCAGGTCAGCGCGCAGGTCATTCGGTTTTCGCCGATGAAGCAATTGCTCGGTTATGAGAGCCTGTACCGGCTCGAATTCATCGAGAGCCGTTATGCCCGTCGCTATGACTCGACCCGGTTGTCGACCTCGACCTCATATGGCCGCCGCGTCAGTGAGGATGGCAAGCTCGATGTGTTCGATCAGGAGATCGGTTTCGACGTCTATGGGGCGCTGGTCAATTATGGCGGCGAAAAAGACCTCGACCGTGTTCTGGCCGACGACCTCGAGCCTGGCGATGATTTGCAAAGCACCTTTTCTGCCGGCATGCTCTCGTCCAAGGATGCCGGGGGATCGGCGCCATTCGGCTCGGCAGTTTATTTTCCGATGGGCGACCGATTGAAGTACAAGGTCCGAATCACGCAGAGTGCGCTGGTCGTCGAGCCGGAAGACAATCGTACCCGGCAACGGATGCTGACAGGGAATTAGAACATGTTTGGGCTTTGGGAACGTTATGTGGTGCCGCCTCTGATTTCATGCGCGTGTGCGGCCAAACCGATCATGAAACAGCGCGAGAAAATCGTCCCGCTGGCTGAAGGCGTGGTGCTGGAAATTGGCTGCGGCTCGGGCACTAATTTTGATCTCTATGACGATGACAAAGTCAGCCATCTGCATGCGATCGAGCCCGCAGAAGGCATGGTCAAGCGGGCCCGCTCGGCCTGGGCAGACGGGCACCGTGACACACCCTGCGATATTCATTGCTGCGGCGCCGAAGCGGTGCCGCTTGATGATAATAGCGTCGACACTGCCGTGGTCACGTTCGTGCTGTGCACGATCCCGGACTGGGAAAGTTCGCTCAGCGAATTGCGGCGGGTGCTGAAGCCTGGCGGCAAGGTCCTGTTCTCTGAACACGGTCTGGCGCCGGACGAAGGGGTGGCCAAGTGGCAACGTCGGATCGAGCCGGTCTGGAAGCGCCTGGCCGGCGGTTGCCACCTCACCCGCGACACCAAGGCCATGCTGGAATCCAGCGGCTTCAGCGTCGAACAGCATGACAGCATGTACCTGCCAAATACGCCGAAAATTGCTGGCTTTGCCGCTTGGGGGTATGCGCGTGTCGCTTAAGGCGCGCCCGCCTTATCTTCCCTTTCTCGATGGCGTGCCGAGCTTTCAGCCAGGGCTTAATCCGATCCCGAAGCAGCAATGGCTCCTGCCGGACACCGAAGCCGATGACTGGTTGCGGGACAAATGCCTGATCATGAAAATGATGCGGGCCAATGTGGTCGCCGGCACGCTCGACAGTGCCGCGTGCGAGGAGTTGCTGGCCCTGATGGTCGAAGCGACCGGCGCGGTGCCAAGCCAGAGCCTGCCATCGGCATTGGAAGAGGCGGCATCCCTGGTCTCTGATGATGTTTGCATCCTCGCGGCCGAGCGCCCGGGCGACTGGCGTCTGACTGCGGGCGTTCTTTGTGCTCCGACCTATTGGACCTTGCCAGAGCGGATCGGGCTCGACCTTGGCGGCCTGCATGGTCCGGTGCCGGGCGGTGACCCTGGACTGGCGAGCCGGGTTGGGCGCATCTTTACCGGGCTCAGCCCTGACATCGTGCTCGAACGCTTCAACTGGACGGTACAGGCAAGCGACAAGCGCTACACGCCTGATCGACCTGGTGTGGCGGGCAAGACGCCGCGCGACCTGCATTTGCGGGTCGAGCGCCAGACCTTGCGCAAACTGCCAAATAGCGGCGCCGTCGTGTTCACCATTCGCATCTGCCTCGACCCGCTGCTGCCAATGCTGGAGGATGGGGCGACGCGTGAAGCGTTCGAGGATGCCTGGCTCGGTGCGCCGGACCCGGTGCGACGCTACAAACACTGGCACGCGCTTGAGCCGCTGGTTGCCGAAGCCTGCCGGAGGGCGCAGACTGTGGGAAAGATCCTATAGGGAGGATTTCATGCCCAAACCAATTCCAGGTCGGGTAACCGCAGATATAGACGGCGATTTCGTCCTGTTCCTGATCGGCATGCGCATCCACAAATTGTGGAAAGTGTGGAAATGGGTCCCAGTCTTCTTGTCGATGCCGCGCATGCTTGCTGAACTGACCAAGAATCCGGAGCTCGGTCTGCTTGGCACCAAGACCTTTTTCAGCCTGCGCAGCCCGTATCTGATCCAGTATTGGCGCAGTTTCGAAGACCTTCACGCCTATTCGGTCGATAATAACCTCGAACACTTGCCAGCCTGGAAATGGTTCAACCAGGCGGTCGGCACAGAAGGCGATGTCGGGATCTGGCACGAGACCTACCTGATCAAGGCCGGCGCCCATGAAACCGTCTATGGCAACATGCCGCCGATCGGGCTTGGCGCTGCCTTTGGCCTGAAGCCCGCCACCGGTCGCAATCGCAGCGCCAAGGGCCGCCTGCAGCAAACCGATGGAAATGACCAGCCCGAGATGGACGAGGCTGACAAAGCGACCTAGACCAGCGCCTAACCGATGGAGCGTGCATGAAATACTGGTTGTTCAAATCCGAACCGTTCAAATGGAGCTGGGACCAGCAAAAGGCAAAAGGCGAAGCCGGCGAGGAATGGGACGGCATTCGCAATTATCAGGCGCGCAACAATATGCGCGACATGAAGATCGGTGATCGCGGCTTTTTCTATCACTCGAATGAAGGCCTGGAAGTGGTTGGCGTGGTTGAGGTTTCTGCCGAAAGCGCGCCGGATTCCACCACTGATGATGAGCGCTGGGACTGCGTCCATATCCGCGCCCTGACCGACATGCCGCAGCCGGTGACGCTGAAAGCGGTCAAGGCCAATGAAACGCTCGCGGCAATGTCATTGGTGACCAGTATGCGCCTGTCAGTGCAGCCTGTACTCGAAGATGAGTGGATGGAAGTCTGCCGCATGGGCGGTCTGAACGGCAAGACCCTGAAGCCGCTTTAGACCCTGCGCCCCGGCTCAGCCTGCCAGAGCCATATCCACGATCGCCTCGCAATGGATGAGGGCGGTATCATATGGCGGCAGCGGACTGTTCGCGTCCGTCACCAGCATGCCGAGCTCGGTGCAGCCGAGAATGATGCTGTCGCAGCCCTGATCCTTCAGGCTCTGGATCGCGTCTTCATAATAGCGCCGGGCCTCGTCCCGGACGATGCCATGTGTGAGGTCCTCGAAAATGATCCGGCTCAGTTCGGCTTGCGTGGCGGCATCAGGCAGGACCGGCATCAGGCCGGTCTGCTCGATCAGGCGATCCTTGAAATAAGGCTGCGCCATGGTGAAGGCGGTGCCGATCAGGCCTGGCTGCTTGCGCCCGTCAGCCAGCAAGCGCGCGCCGCAGGCATCGACAATGTGCAGAAAGGGCAGGTCTGTCGCGCCTTCAATCGCGTCAGCCACCGTGTGCAGTGTATTGCAGGCCAGCACCAGGACCTCTGCTCCGGCGCCTTTCAGGCCTTTTGCGGCGGCCTCAAACCCGGCCCGGATGAACGGCCAGTCGCGGGTCTCATGGGCGCCATTATAGTCATTGAAATTGACCGAATGGATGCGCATTTCGGCGCTGTGATAGCCGCCCAGCCGGTCCCGCACCAAGGCGTTGATGGTCTTGTAATAGATCAGCGTTGCTTCGGTGCTGACCCCACCAATCATGCCGATTGTTTTCATCGTGTTCCATCCTCAAAGCTGGCCAAAGCCCATTCAGCGAAATCGTCCAGGCGTCCGCCTTTGAACAGAAACCCGCCAATTCCGGCGGCATGGGCGGCGTCAATATCGGTTTGCTTGTCGCCGATCAAGAAACTCGCTTCGCGTTTCAGGGGAAAGTCCGCCATCGCCTGAAGCAGCATGCCCGGCTTTGGTTTGCGGTCAAAACTGTCCTTGCGAAAGCGCGGATTGGTACCTTCAGGATGATACGGGCAACTATATATGGCATCAATCTCGGTGCCAGCTTCGGCAAAACCCTGAAGCATATGATCATGCACTGCGGCCATGTCGGCCTCTGTGTAATGATCAAAGGCGATCCCGGATTGATTGGTGACGACGAAAACCAACCAGCCGCGGGCCTTGAACCGGGCCACGCATTCGCGCGCACCGTCCACCCATTGCCAGTCCTGGACCCGGGCGACAAAGACATGATCGACATTGATGACACCGTCACGATCAAGGAAGAGGGCGGGTTTCTGGTCGGCCATGCCTCTGCCTAGACCAGAGTCCCCTGCTGCGCGAGAGGCCTTGGCAGAAAAAGGAAAATCTGGTGCCTTGAGCCAGGGAAGACCTGAAAACAGGCTCCTCTAACAGCCTTGGGAGGGCACCATATGGAACAATATATTCCACTCATCTTGAATGCTGTCGGCGGCTTGGTCATTGGACCAATCGTCTCCAAAATACTTGGCGGCAAAGGCGGAACGGGCGCAATTGCTGGCATTGTCGGCGGCCTGGCTGGCGGCTATGGCATGAACGCAGCCGATATCGGCTTTCAATCCCTGTTGGGCAATGAAGCCCTGATGGGCCACCTCAGCAGCTTCCTTAATGGCGGCGTCGGCGGCGGCATCATTGGCGGCATTCTGGGCCTGGTGACAAAAGGCCGATAGATCGGGCTTGAAGACAAACCGAAAGGCGGCCTCGCGGGGCCGCCTCTTTTTATTCTGCTGGCGCCGCTTCGTTCGCTGTGGACTCAGCAATGGCGCGGCGATTGATGCGAACGCCGACCAGAAATGGCAGCATTGCCAGCGCTGTGATCACCCCGGCCAGCAAGAAGGCAGCACCGCCTGTGTGAAAAGCGTGATCATCCGGAAGATTGGCAAAATATTTCAGCGTCTGCGTCATCAGGACCGGACTGAAAATCAGCGTAAACGCCATCATGCTGGCCTGCGCGCCTTGCAACTCGCCTTGTGCATTGCGCGGCGTCAGGGTTGAGGTGATGGTATTGATCGCCGGCATGGCCACCCCGCCAATCGCAGAGACAAAGATGATCGCATAGGCCATCCATGGCGCCTCGGCGGCGGCAAACAGCAACAAGGCGACCGCATTGGCGGCCAGGCCGAACAGGCCGGCTTTCATCGGGCCGAACCGCTTGATCAAATAGCCAGTGAGCAAGGCCTGGCTGATCGCCGAGCCAAGACCGACCGCGGCCAGTGACAGGCCGATTTCATACTCTGACCAGTCATAGCGAATCTCGCCGTGGAAATTCCAGGTCGAGGGATAGACCGCATGGGCGATCTGAAACAGGCCAATGGCAATGATGAACCAGGCGACGCGCGGGACTTTGGCAAAATGCACCATTGTCCCGAACGGATTGGCCCGGGCGAGATTGAACGCGCGGCGGTCCTCCTTGCGCAGGCTTTCCGGCAGGATGAACAGGCCATAGAGGAAATTAAGTCCGGCAATTCCGGCGGCGACAAAGAATGGCAGGCGGGCATTCACCTCCCCGAGCAGGCCGCCAAAGACCGGGCCGAGAATGAAGCCAACGCCAAACGCGGCGCCCATCATGCCGAATGCGCGGCCACGATCTTCCGGCTCGGTGACATCAGCAATATAGGCATTGGCGACGGAATAGGTGCCCGAGAACAATCCCCCCAGAAAGCGCCCGAGGAAGAGGACGGACAGGGTCGGTGCGAGGCCCATGATCAAGAGGTCAATGCCGAGCATCGCAATCGAGGCAAGCAGAACCGGCCGCCGGCCATAGCGATCCGACAGGCCGCCGAGGATTGGCATGGCCATGAAATTGGCAATCGCGAATGTCATGCTGAGCCAGCCGCCATAGACCACCGATTGCGCCGCTCCGAGACCGGTAATGTCCTCCAGCAGGGCCGGCATGACCGGCATGATGATGCCAAAGGACAGCATGTTCAGGATCACCGCGACGACGACGAAAAAGAACGCGTTCTTTCCGGGTTTCTGGCCGGCTTTCTGGCCGGCTTTCTGGCCGGGGGTCTCGCCGGGGGGAGCGGGCGTCGTGTCGGTCTCGGTCATTCAGAGGCTTTGCTTGAGCCCGGCGTCCGGGTCAAGACAGCAAGCGCGACGTCGCCGAGAATTGCCGCGCTCGACACGGCAAAGCGCAATGCGCCTGCGCCAGCAACCATCGGGTCATGGCTCGCCCGGCCCGGCCAGCGCTGCGAAGGCCATGCCGAGATCGCGGTAATAGCCGACCCGAGCCTGTTGCTCGGGGCTGAGCTGAATCAGCTTGTCGGCGCCGCGAAGGATACTCGGCGAACGGCCTTCATGCGCGATCTGCATCATGTCGGCCCAGAGCTTGGCTGGCAGGCCGCCGCCCGTAACCCCGTCCATGGGCGTGTCATCATCATTGCCGGTCCAGACCCCGCCCAGCAGCTCGGCGCTATAGCCGACAAACCAGGCATCGCGGGAGGACTGGCTGGTTCCGGTCTTGCCAGCAATCGGCCAGCCATCGACCTGCGCCGCGGTGCCAGTGCCGGAACGGATGACGTCTGCCATCATCGCGGTCATGGTTTCGGCCTGGCCGCGATCATAGACGCTGGCTGGTTCATATTCAGCGCGCTGATAGATGACATCGCCGCGGGTCGTCTCAATCGCCTCGATCAGGTAAGGGTCCACCCGCCGGCCGCCGGTCATGAACGGGCCATAGGCACGGGTGAGTTCCCATAATGTGACTTCCTGACTGCCGAGCGCGATCGAAGGAAAAGGCTGCATCTCGGCGCTGATGCCAAACTTGCGGGCGAGGGCGATGATCGCCTCCTCGCTGGTTTCCTGAGCCAGCAGGGCGGCAATCGTGTTGAGGCTGTCGCGCATGGCTTCATTGACGGTGACCGGGCCCATATGCGCGCGGGTAAAGTTTTTTGGTGACCAGTCATCAATCGTCACTGGCTGGTCGATGCGGACATCATACGGGCTGACGCCAATATCCAGGGCCGCCGCATAGACAAATGGCTTGAATGCCGAGCCGGGCTGACGCCGCGCCTGGGTGGCCCGGTTGAACTGGTTTTGGGTATAGTCGCGACCGCCATAAAGGGCGACGACCTGGCCGCGCCGGTTCATCAGCACCGCCGCTGTCTGACCCGCCTGGGCGTCTTCGGCTTCGGCTTCCATCCGCGCTTCGAGGGCGTCGGAGACCTTGGTCTGCAGCTCGGAATCAATGGTCAAGCGGATGACCATGTCATCTGGCAGGTCCGGCAAAAGATCATTGGCCCGTTCAGTGGCGGCGTCGAGGATGAAGCCGAATTGCGGGTCCTGTTCTGGTTCCGGGGCAATCTTGACGTCAGCAGCGAGGGCGATCTGCACACTCTCTGAGGTGACGAAGCCGGCCTGCAGCATTTCCGACAGGACATAGGCCTGACGCTGTTTTGCGCCTTCCATATTGTCATCCAGGGCCAGGCGAGAGGGGGCCTTGGGCAAGGTTGCGAGCAGGCTGGCTTCGGCCAGGGTCAGGTCTTGCGGGTCCTTGTCGAAATAAAAGCGAGAGGCAGCGCCAAGGCCATAGAATCCTGATCCGAAATAAACCCGGTTCAGGTACAGTTCGAGAATCTCGTTCTTGGAGAGCTTCTCTTCCAGTTCGCGCGCCAGGCGCACTTCCTGGACCTTGCGCTTGAGTGTCTGTTCAGGCGACAGAACGAGGTTCTTGACCAACTGCTGTGTAATCGTCGAGGCGCCGGACACGGTCTTGCCGGAAACGACATTAGAGACCGCAGCGCGCGCCATGGCCTGGGTATCGGCGCCGTCATGTTCGTAAAAGCGCTTGTCCTCGGCCGCGATAAAGGCGCGCGGCACATGCGGCGGCAATTCATCAATGGTGACGGCGCGACCATAGCGTGGCCCACGAATCGCGATGGTCTTGCCGTTGCGGTCGACAAATTCGATTGCCGGTTCGCGATTGACGTCCCAGAGTTCTGCTGTTTCCGGCAGGCTTGGCATGCCGCGATACAGGCTTTGCCAGTAGATCCACCCGGCGAGCAGGCCGATCAGGGTCAGCCCGGAGCCAGTAATCAGGCCCCATTTCAGGATGGGTCGACCGCGAAAGAGCCGCATGGATGTGCCTCGTGGCTTTGGTGCAGCGCGTTTCGGGGACGGCTTTTTGAGCCCTGGTTTTCCGTTGGAAGCTTTCACGCCCGCTCACCTTTCGCGTAAACCTTCAGGCAGGCTTACTGACGAGAAATTGAGGCAGGGTGAAGGCGAAGAGTTTAACCAAATCTTAGCGCCAGATCCGCGTGACTATCGAAGCACAGGGCAGTTCGGGCCATCGGGCACGCGATTGCCGGGCGTGCCGTGCTCAGCCAGCATCTTTGCCAGCCGCAGCTGGCCTTTGATTGCCTTGGCGGTCATTGGGCGCATGAAACAGGTCAGCGGTTCGCCATTGTCGGCGGCCACAGCCACTGCGATACCGGTGACACCGCCATACCAGTCCCAGAGATAAGCCACTTGATGCGCTTCTGCGAGCTGCAGCAATTCGGTCTGAACCTCGGCCCGTTCGATTGGGGTGGAGTTGCGTCGGATGCGGGTGACATCAAGATCGATGCGCTCGACCGAGCCCTCATCAAAGGCCTCCAGGGCTTCGGCAATTCGCGGATTCAGAATCTGGCAGTTCGGGCACCAGTCGGCCGTGAAATTGATGATTTTCACAGATGGTTCAGCGCTCGCCGTCAGGGCGGCGGTCAGGCTCAGGAACAGGGTGGCAAGTAAGGCGCGTATCAAGTCGAACTCCAGCTCGGCGCGCGGTCTAGCATGAAAGTGCGCTCACCTGGCATCACAGAGGCGTTATCAACTGCGCCCGAACACCCGCGTGAAGATGTAATCGACGCGCTGGAAATGATAGCCATCATCGAACAGGCTTTCGAGCTTCTCATCGGAAAGCTTGGCGGTCACATCCGCGTCGCGCTTCAGATGGTCCAGGAATGCCCCTTCGCCGGCCCAGGTCTTCATCGCATTGCGCTGGACCATGCGATAGCTGTCTTCGCGGCTGTTTCCGGCTTCGACCAGAGCCAGCAGGACGCGCTGCGAATTGTGCAGGCCGCCCATCTTGTCCATCACAGCCTGCATATTGTCTGGATAGACCAGAAGGTTCTCGATCACGCCGGCCAGGCGATGCAGGGCGAAATCCAGGTGAATGGTCGTGTCTGGGCCAATGCCGCGCTCGACCGATGAGTGCGAGATGTCGCGTTCGTGCCACAGCGCGACATTCTCCATTGCCGGGACCACGGCCATGCGAACGAGGCGGGCGAGCCCGGTCAGGTTCTCGGTCAGCACCGGGTTGCGCTTGTGCGGCATGGCGGAGGAACCTTTCTGACCCTTGGAGAAGAATTCCTCGGCTTCGTACAGTTCGGTGCGCTGCAAGTGGCGGATTTCCACAGCGAGGCGTTCGATCGAAGAGGCGATGACGCCGAGCGCAGCGAAATAGGCAGCATGACGGTCGCGCGGGATGATCTGGGTCGAGACCGGTTCTGGCGTCAGACCCAGTTTCTCAGCGACATATTCCTCGATGCGCGGGTCAATATTGGCAAAGGTGCCGACGGCGCCGGAAATGGCGCAGGTGGCAATTTCCTCGCGCGCGGTTTCAAGCCGCTTTTTGGCGCGCTGGAATTCTGCATGGAAGGTGGCGAGCTTGATGCCGAACGTGGTCGGCTCAGCATGGATGCCGTGGCTACGACCAATGGTCGGGGTCAGCTTGTGCTCGAAGGCGCGCTTTTCCAGCGCCGCGAGGACCCGCTCGAGACCTTGCATCAGCAGGTCGGTGGCCCGCACCAGTTGCACATTCAGGCAGGTATCAAGCACGTCCGAGCTGGTCATGCCCTTGTGCAGGAAGCGGGCAGGTTCGCCGACATGTTCGGCAACATTGGTCAGGAAGGCGATGACATCATGTTTGACCTCGGCCTCGATCTCGTCGATGCGGGCGACTTCAAACGCGCCTTTCTCGCGCACCACAGCGCTGGTGCCGTCCGGGATCTGGCCAAGCTGTTCCATCGCTTCGGCGGCCAGCGTCTCGATTTCCAGCCAGATGCCATACTTGCTTTCCGGGTCCCAGATGGCGGTCATGGCGGGGCGGGCATAACGAGGGATCATGGCAGAGCTTCCTGCGGCTTGGTGCGGATCTGATGCGCCGGGCTATAGTCCGCTCTGCGCCAAGGTGCAATTGCAGCGCTGTCGCATGGGCGCCGGCTCGTTCAAACTGCATCAATCCGGTTTACCTTGCATCAAAACGGTCCCGCTAGAGTGACTGCGAAGGAGACCGGGATGAAACCGATCATACTGACCGCAGCTTTGGTCTGGGCGATGCCCGGGATGAGTGTCGCGCAGGCCCCTGAAGGCCTGCCGCTGGACGCGCAGGCGGGTGAGTGTTTTGCCGAGATTTTGAGCCCGGACTCAGTCGAGCTGGTGACCGAACGTGTCATCGACACCAAGGCTTCGGTCGAGGTACGGACCGTCCCGGCACAGTTTGAAACGGTGCAGGAGCAGGTGCTCGTGCGCGAAGGCACGACCGTCTACAAATCGGTACCAGCGGTTTACAAGACGGTGGCGGAAGCGGTCGAAATCGAGCCTGGCATCACCAAGACGGTGATGAAACAGGTTCTGGTCGAACCCGCTCGCATCATCGAAGACAGGATCGAACCGAGATATGAAACGGTTGAGGTTCAGAAACTTGTTGCGCCGCAACGCCAAGAGCGGATTGAAATACCAGCGACCTACAAGTTGGTTGACCGCTACGTTGCCAAAGGCGGCACCGCGCAGTGGGTGCCGATCCTGTGCGAGACCAATGCAAGTCCGCAGAAGATTGCTGAAATCCAGTCCGCCCTCTCAGATGCCGGGCATCCGATTGTGATTGACGGCAAGTTCGGACCCCAGACCTTTGCGGCGATGAAGGCTTATCAGGCTGAACAAGGCCTGCCTGTCGGGGTGCTGACCGTATCAACGGTGAAACGCCTTGGCGTCTCGCCGTCTTGAACATCCCCTTTTAAGTGCGTTCCAGCACGCGGGGCAGTTTGAACACCACGCTCTCGGTCGCGGTGGTGACGTCTTCGACCGTAATCTCGAACCGCGCACGGCAGGCGGCGATCAGGCCCTGGACCAGATCTTCAGGGGCGCTGGCGCCAGCGGTCAGGCCGAGTGTGGTCACCCCGTCAAACCAGGACCAGTCGACATTCTCGGCGCTGGCGACCAGGCGAGCATCCTGCGACCCGGCGCGCTTGGCGACTTCGACCAGGCGTTTTGAATTGGACGAGGATTCAGCGCCGATCACGAGGAACAGCTCTGCCCGCTCTGCCATGACCTTGACCGCTTCCTGGCGATTGGTGGTCGCGTAACAGATATCTTCCTTATGCGGCGCGCTGATGCCAGGGAAGCGCGCCTGCAAGGCAGCAACGATCTCGGCCGTGTCATCGACGCTGAGCGTGGTCTGTGTGACAAAAGCCAGATTGTCCGGGTCGCGCGGAGAAAATTCTGCAACGTCTTCAACTGTTTCGATCAAGGTCATCGCGCCGTGCGGCAACTGGCCCATGGTGCCGATGACTTCCGGGTGGCCTGCATGGCCGATCAGGACGATCTCGCGTCCCGCTTTGTGGTGACGCTCTGCCTCGACATGCACCTTGGACACGAGCGGGCAGGTGGCGTCGACAAAGACCATGTCACGAGCCTGCGCCGCCGCGGGCACGGCCTTGGGGACGCCATGGGCAGAGAACACGACCGGGCGGTCCTGCGGGCACTCATCCAGCTCTTCGACAAACACCGCGCCGAGGCTTTCCAGCCGCGACACAACATGCTGATTGTGCACGATCTCGTGGCGGACATAGACCGGCGCGCCCCATTTGCCGAGCGCCTCCTCGACAATCTGGATGGCGCGGTCGACCCCGGCGCAAAATCCGCGCGGTGCGGCAAGAAGAATCGTCAGCGGCTGCATGACCTTACAGGGTCCTCATGATTGTGACGCAGATAGGGCGTTGCGCGCCCGCTCCTCGCCCGGTAACACTCTCAGCGTTAAATGGATAGCCTCGGCGACGAGGCCAAGAGTGACAAGGCATCACATATGCGAATCATCGCCCTTTCCACCGCGCTGTTCGGGCTCGCGGCCTGCCAATCTGGATCGAGCATCGGGGACGCGTTCGATTCCCGCCAGAATGCCGGTGCCTGCCCGCCAGCGGGCGCCATGTATCAGGCCGCGCGGATTGTCGAATTTGACGGCGACGAAAAGACCTTTCCGAATGTCCGATATACGGGTGAGATCGTCGATGTCAGACTGTATTGCCGCTATGCCGGAAATGATCCGGTGCGGGCAGAGGTCGAGATTGACTTTGCTTTGGGCAAAGGCCCGGCCAGCTCGGCAAACC
The DNA here is from genome assembly GCA_965212615.1 of Henriciella sp. Lineage (GTDB taxonomy): Bacteria > Pseudomonadota > Alphaproteobacteria > Caulobacterales > Hyphomonadaceae > Henriciella. The sequence goes on along the minus strand of OZ243114.1, from coordinate 1,627,051 downwards.
GCCATGATTACGGCTATTGGGTCGCGGTCACGCGGCGCAGCGGGAAAGTGCTGAACAAGGAATATTTCACGGTTCGAGCGGATTTCTCTGATGGCCCGGTTACCGGCCAAACCGAAGTGCTGCAACGGATCGTTATTCCGCGCAATGATGAGTCCGTGTCTGCGGCGAATTTCGAAGTTCTGATCGGCTTTGATCTGACCGAAGATCAATTGACCTATAATCGCGAAGGGCGACGCTTCCGCCTGGGTGCTGGGCAATAGTCGCGAGGGTTGGAATCAGACATGATAGATCTCGCGACGCAATTGGCGGGCGCGTGCAGCGCTGCATTTGAAGCTGAAGGCCTGGCGCCGCGGTGGGGCGCGGTGAAGCAGTCGGACCGGCCAGAGCTGGCAGATTTCCAGTGCAATGGCTGCATGGGCGCGGCCAAGCAAGCGGGCATGAACCCGCGCGAGCTGGCCGCCAGGATTGCGCCGCGCATCAGCGACCATCCATCGGTTGACCGGGTCGATGTGGCCGGGCCTGGATTCCTGAATATTATTGTCAGTAATCAAGCGCTGGCTGACCAGGCCAGCTCGATCGGCGCCGATGAACGCGCCGGTGGCGGCGGCGCTGAAACGCCTGAGAAAGTGATTGTGGACTTTGGCGGACCGAATGTCGCCAAGCCGATGCATGTCGGGCATCTGCGCTCGGCCGTGATTGGCGACACATTGGTTCGGCTTTTGCGTTTCCTTGGCGATGATGTGACTGGCGATGTCCATCTCGGCGATTGGGGGCTGCAAATGGGCCTGCTGATCATTGCCGTCAAAGATGAGCAGCCCGAGCTGCCCTATTTTGATGATGCCGCGGCCGGGCCATTCCCGGCCGAGCCGCCGGTCTCCATGGACGATCTCTCACGGCTCTATCCGATGGCCTCGGCGCGGTCCAAGCAAGATGAGGCCTATGCCAAGCGGGCCCAGGATGCGGTGGCGGAGATGCAGGCGGGGCGTCCGGGCTATCGGGCCTTGTTGCAGCATTTCATCCAGGTCTCGGTTGCCGCGCTGAAAGTGGATTATGGCTTCCTCGATGTCTCGTTCGATCTGTGGAAAGGCGAGAGCGATGTCGATCCATTGATTGCGCCTATGATTGACGAGCTGAAAGACAAGGGCTTTGCCCACCAGGATGATGGCGCCTGGATTATCGAGATTGCCCGCGATGGCGAGAATGTCGAAACCATCGGCAAGGATGGCCAGCCGCGCCTGAAGAATCCCATGCCGCCTTTCATGCTGGTCAATTCACGCGGCGCGACTGGCTATCATGCGACGGATCTGGCGACGATCAAGGACCGGGTCAAAACGATCGGTCCGGACCGGATGCTATATGTGGTCGATCAGCGACAGGCCTTGCATTTCGAACAGGTCTACCGCGCCGCCGACAAGGTTGGTTATATCGCGCGCGACCAGCTTGAGCATCTCGGTTTTGGCACCGTCAATGGCACTGATGGCAAGCCGTTCAAGACGCGCGAAGGCGGCACCCTGCGCCTGGCCGACCTCAACCAGATGGCGCTCGACGAAGCGACCCGCCGGATCGGCGAGGCAGGCCTGTCCGGCGATATTGGCGAGGATGAGAAAGGCGAGATCGGCAAACTGGTGGCGCGGGCGGCCTTGCGGTTTGCCGACCTGCAGAACCAGCGCACGACGAATTATGTCTTCGATCTCGAACGCTTTACCAGTTTCGAAGGCAAGACCGGGCCGTATCTACTTTATGCGGCTGTACGGATGAAAGCGCTGCTGCGCCGGGCGGCGGCGGAAGGCGTGGTGCCAGGTGAGATCCAGATCGAAGCGCCGGAAGAGCGCAAGCTGGTGCTGGCTCTGGACGGGTTTGCGCTGGCTTTGCATCTGGCGCGCGAAAAGCGCATGCCGCATTTCGTCTGTGAGCATGTCTATGGCCTGTCACAAGCTTTCAGCGCCTTCTATTCGGCTTGCCCAATCCTGAAAGAGGGGGTTGATGCGAGCACCAAAGCCTCGCGCATCGCGCTATGCCAGGTGGTGCTGCATCAATTGGAAGCCGGGCTTGGCATCCTCGGAATCACGGCGCCAGAGCGGATGTAGGGGCAAAGGTAAACAAATTTGCGGGTTTTGTTTACCCGGCCCTAACGGGCTTTAACGCCTGGCCTTGAAAAATGAATGAATCGCGCGGTTCCGGTAACCTTCGCTTAGCGGCCTTGGCCTAGGCTCAGTGTTCTGGACAGTGAACAAGGAACCCGCCCCATGCTGAAAAACATGATCAAAACCTGCGCCGACGATACTGGCCTGACCCAGGTCAAAGCTCGCGAGGCTGTTGGCATCGTGCTCAACACGGCCGAGCGCCAGGGATCCCCGCTTGCTGAAGCGGTTTTCAGAAAGATGCCAGGGGCGCGGACGCTTTCCGCCACGACCGGGGCCGAGCAGGGCGCAGCAACCGGCGTGATTGCCCGCTTGATCGAACAGACCCCGGGGGGGCGCCGTCATGTTGGCGAGGGCATGTTTGCCAGCCTGCACGAGGCCGGTCTCGGCCACAAACAAATCTCACAATTGCTGCCTGCGATCAGCAAATACATGCAAATCACCTATGGCATGGAAGCTTTCGGACATATCGGAGATCTGGTCGTTGCCGACATGCTGACAGGCGCGGATCGCACAGCGGCGGCGGCCTGATCCCGAACCAGAACGGGTTTCCTCAATTCGGCTCGCTGCGTTGTCGCGCAGTGAGCCTTTTCTTTTCCGGGCCGCCCGCTTAGGGGGAGGGCATGACTGACCAAACTGACCTTACCATCCCGTTCAGCCAGCTTGTTTTTGATGATGATCAGAGCGCCCGCACAATAGCGGCCAGGGGCGACACGATCGAGATTGGCGGCCTGCTGCAATCTGTCATCCAGCGCCATGCCGCAGCCGAGCTGCAAGACGGAGAGCCGCTTGCCGTCTCGGTCACGTTTGATGTGTCTGAACCTGCCAGGGTGCACGAAGAAATCAGCTTCGAGAGCCGCATTGATCGCCGCACCCGCACGCTGATCTTTGCCAGCGGTACGGCGATGCAAGGCGAACGTCACTTGCTCAAGGCAACAGCGGTGTTTCGGATCGCTTAGGCGCTGGCCTACATCGGCGTCCGGCGCAGCGGCAGCAGGTCCGGGAATTCCGGATCACGCTTGTCTGACTTCGCCTCGAACGCTTCTTGCATATGCGATGGCGGCAGCATTCCGGCGTTCCACACACCGATATAATCCAGTGTGTCGGCGGTGCTGTGATCGCGGCCATAATTGATCAGAACCTTGCATCCGGTCACCGTGAGTGGGTCCTTGGAGGCGATCTCTTTGGCCACACTCATCACATGTTCCAGCATCTCTTCCTGGCTATCGAAGACCTCATTGACCAGACCGATCTCTTTGGCCTTGTCAGCGCCGAGGCGTTCGCCCGTATAGGCCATTTGCTTGACCCAGCCCTCAGGCACATAACGCTGCAGGCGCGGGAATGTGCCAACATCAGCGGTCATGGCGATATTGGTTTCCTGAATGCAGAAAAAGGCATCCTTGGTGCACCAACGAATATCGCCGGCGGAGATCATGTCGATGGCGCCGCCGATCACGCCGCCCTGGCAGGCGATGAGAACCGGTATGCGAGCCTCTTCCAGTGAATTGAACGAAGATTGGATTTGCTTGATGTTGGAGCGGAAAGCCTCGGCTGCAATGTAGCGGTCGACCTTGCCGTTGGTCACGGCGCCATCGTCGCCGAAGACCGATAGATCCATCCCCGCGGAGAAGTGTTTTCCGGTCGCGGAAATCACGATCACGCGGGCGGCCGCAGAGGCGTCAATTTCATTCACGATGGCCGGCAACTCGTTCCAGAACGCCTTGTTCATGGCGTTCAGCGCCTTTGGCCGGTTCAGCACGATATGTGCGATCTTGTCTTCAATCGAGACGGCGAAGCATTCGTGGGTCTTTTTCAGCATCTGAGGTCTCCCTATTTCTCGATAAACTAGTTCAAGCAGGGTATAATCTCCAGCATGTCGCCGCGATAAGCACACAGTGGTTTGATTTCGCGAACGAAATTGGGTTCAATGAGATCCACAGGTGAGGGATAAGAAAAATGCGTTCAATGGTATTCGGGGCCCTGGCCCTGTGTCTCGTTCCGGCTGGCTGCGAAAGCGGGGCGGGTGGTGATTTCGGTCAGGTGCTGGGCGACGTGCTCGGCGAGATTGGCAGCGGCGAGACCAGCGGCAGCGAGCTGACCGTGCTGGAAATCGATGCCGGTCTGCGCCAGGCCTTGGAGATCGGGGCCGAGCGGGTGGCCAGCCAGATCGGCGTCACCGACGGGTACTGGAAAGATCCGCAGATCCAGATCCAGCTGCCAGGACGGCTTGGATCGGTCCAGAACGAATTGGCAAAGCTTGGCCTGTCTGGCCCGCTGGATGACTTGCAGCTGCGCATGAACCGCGCGGCGGAAGACGCCGTGCCAGCTGGCAAGCGCATCGTGATTGATGCGGTGAAGTCGATTACCATTGATGATGCTGTTGGCATTTTGCGGGGCGGCGACTCGGCGGCGACCGATTTTCTGCGCGGGCGCACCGAAGACAGCTTGCGCGGCCTGTTCACGCCTTATGTCGAGTCCGCGCTGGAAGGATCCGGGGCCTATCGCACCCTGGATAGCGTCGTCAGCAGCCAGCCGCTGCTCGCGGTCGCGGCCACAGATTACAAATCTGATTTGACCACACATGCGGTCCAATTTGGCCTTGATGGGCTGTTCACTTATCTCGCAGTTGAGGAAAAGAAGATTCGCGACAATCCTGTTGCACGCACTACAGAATTGCTGCGTAAGGTCTTCGGGTCGAGATAGGAACGCGGATGCGTAGATTTACATTTGAAACCCCCGAGGGCGACATGGCCGCCCTTGAATTTGGCGATCCAGCCAAGAAGCTGGCAGCCGTGTGGCTGCATGCGACCGGTTTCAACGCAATGACCTATCAATCGATCCTGGCCCCGCTCGGCTTGCGGACCAAAGTGCAGGCCGTGGATCTTCGCGGCCATGGCCGCTCAACCCTGCCAGCAAAACCGGGGCGGCTGAAATCCTGGCATCGCTATCGCAATGATGTGCTGGCCTTTCTGGACCGCGAGTCGCCGGTCAATAAAGTCGTGCTTGGTGGCCATTCCATGGGTGCGACCGTGGCCCTGCTGGCGGCAGGGGCGCGTCCGGACAAGGTGGCGGGCCTGGTCCTGGTCGATCCGGTCATCCTGCCCGCGCGGTATTATTTGGCCATGCATTTGTCGCCATGGCGACGCGGCGGCACGCATATGGCCAAGCAAGCGCGGCGGCGGCGCAACAAGTTCGATTCGCGCGAACATATTCAGTACAAATATAAAGGCCGCGGCGCCTTTGCGACCTGGCGCGACCCTTTCCTGGAAGACTATATTCTCGACGCTTTTGACCGCACCGACGGCAATGATCCTGATAGCGAGAAACAGGTCTGGCAATTGCTCTGCGATCCGAAATGGGAAGCCGCGACTTTCCTGGCCCAGCGCAACCGGCCCTGGGGGGCGCTGGCCAAGGTCAAGAAGCACCGCATTCCGATCACGGTCCTGCGGCCTGACCGGGAGTCTGTGATGACGGATGAGGTCGCCGCGCGCCTGACCAAGAAATGCCCGCACCTGGTGCTGAAGGAGCGGGTGAACACCACGCACTTCCTGCCCATGGAAGCGCCATATGATGTCCGCGATCAGCTCTCGACCTATATTTCCAGCCTGATCGAAGGCCTGGCCGAAGACGAGATTGGCCCGGTTAAGCGCAGCCTTCGCGGGGGTTGATGCCGATTTGGTCCCGTCGCGGGATCTTGCACGGCTGATCCGGTGAGCTAGTCTGGCTGACGGCGATGAACCGGAGGAAGTCATGGCTGTGCGCAAACTCGATGAACACGTTGCCTGGCGGCGCGCTGACATGCTGGATGCCAAGCGCTGGACCGTTGAACTCACGCCCGGCGATCAACGCGAACTTGACGCTGCGCTGACGCATGCCAAGTCCCGGTCAGCGGACGTGCTAGACTTGGGGGTCGAAGATTTCCCGCTGCGCGACCTGCGACAGAAATTGGCCGGCATCGACCATGAATTGCTCCACGGCCGCGGCTTTGTTCGCCTCTCTGCATTGGATGCAGATCATTATTCTGATGCGGATCTGACGCTGCTTTATTGGGGTATTGGCTTGCACCTCGGCGATCCCTGGCCGCAGAACAAGTACGGCCATGTCCTCGGCGATGTCATCGATCAAGGCAAGACGATTGAAGATCCGACCGCGCGCGGAAATGAGCTCGGCTCGATCGCGCTGGACTTCCATACGGATGGTTCGGACTATGTTGGCCTGATGTGCCTGCACGAGGCCGAGCAGGGGGGATTGTCGCTGGTTGCAAACGCGGTTGCCATCCACAATGAAATGGTGGATCAGCGCCCAGACCTGGCTGCGGCCCTGTATACGCCTTTGCCGTGGGATTTTCGCGGCGAACAGGCAGAAGGCGGCTTGCCTTATTATATGCGCGCGCCGTTTACCGAACATGCCGGGCGGTTCTTCCTGTTCTGTGTGCCGCAATACATCCGCGCCTCGCAGCGCCATGCGAGCGCGCCGCGACTGACAGATCTGCAGCTGCAAGCGCTGACCATGATGGAAGACCTGGCCCGGCGCGAGGACATGCATGTCGCCATGCCATTGCGGCGTGGGGAGATGCAGTTCATCTATAATTATCACGTCTTTCATGGCCGGACCGAGTATCGCGATCCGGCGCCGCCAGCGCCGCGGCGGCATTTAAAGCGGCTCTGGCTGTCATCCCGGTCATTGACTGACCGGCCCGAGCATTTCGCCTTGAAGAGTGCGCCGCACTGGATGCAGAATCGCTCGGCCAGCCGGCTGGAATTGCGGCCGGGTTGAGGACGACTTCATTGGGGTGTGGGCTTCAGTCCTTCAGACTTAGTCGCGATCGCGTTTGGCGCGTAATTCGTCCAGTCTCTGTCTGAGGTCTTCGAGCCTTGCATCGCTGCCCGAGCGAACCAGCCGCCGCGTTGCAGAAGAGGTGACGCGTCGCTTGAGGGAGGCTTGATCAATATTAGCCGGGGGGCCGAAAAACCAAGCGATCGGCAAATCGAGTGCCATTGCAAGCTTGCTGAGATGCCAAGCGTCGATCCGACGTTTTGCGGCCTCGAGTTGCGCATAGATTGGAGCGGGCACGCCGATCCTTGCTGCGACTTCGTCCCGGCTGAGGCCTTGTTCCTCGCGGGCCATTTGCAGCCGGGCGGCGATCTCGCGATCTAGAGCTTTGGGGCATCCCGGTTTATTCGAATCGTCTGAGCCGTTGCCTGGTTCGGGATGTGTTTTCAACGGCTCTTTTGGGGTCATTCGGGAGTCTGTTCGAAGAGAATTTGGCAAAGTCTTGGCCGTTTCTTTGCCGACTCCAAGTTCAAATTTTATACCCAAATCCGCGCCCCCAGAGAACGTCTTCAACTATTCCAGTAGTTCAGAATATATGGACTTCGCTGGTCGGTGCGCGATTGAATTTTGTTATCGGCCGACAAATATTCAGAGCTGTGATTTTACGTTATATATGCGAATTCGCATGGCGATGCAGAGCTTGATCTTTTCGCAGAGCTGGGAAATCCTACAGCTTGATGGAACTGCAACCGCTGAGCACGAAAGTAACCAACACGCTCGTCAGCAACGTTCTGTCTGCGCCCGACGCACAATCGGGGTTTGATATCATTGTTGCGCTCACGCTGGATCTCGGATTTGAGCATTGCCTGGTTCTGGAGGCGGTAATGACCATCGTTTCCAATGGCGACCGGGATGGCCGAACGATTGATGAGATTTCCTTGATCTTCAGCAATCACCGCGACTCTGTTCGAACGAACCTGTCGGATTTTCTGTCCGCCTCGCCGCCCTTTGAGCGTCATGGCGAGCAAGACTTTCTGATGCCGCGCACCGAGCCATTCGCCATGGGAACCCATTGGTTTAAAGGCATGAATATCTCCCTGACGCGCGCAGAACAGCAATATTATGAAGCGTTGGATGACGAATTTCGACCCAGCAGCATTATCGGTTTTCCGGTACGCTCGTCGCAGTCTGACCTGATGTTTTCCTCAGCCGTCCTGATGAGTAGCGATGCCTCAGTCGACGAATTGTCTGCGTTTCTGCATGACGTTGCCCCAAGCGTGCAGCCCGTCATTGATGCTTATGAAACCAAGCTCTATCCGCATCTGATCAACCTGGAGACCTTGCGGGTCGGATTGTCTCAACGCGAGCTCGACTGTCTGACCATGATTGCCAATGGCTATAACACCAAAGGTGTGGCGCACCGGCTCGACATCACCATTGCCATGGTGTCGCGTCATATCCGCAATGCGCAGGACAAATTGCGGGTCCCGAACGTTGCCACCGCGGTATTGAAGGCGCAGCGCTTGAACTTGATTGGGTTTTAGCCGGATTGGCTGTGACCACGGCTCTAAAGCTGCAAGCCTCGCGGAGCCAGCTTTTCGAGCGCATCAATCTGCTCTTTCGGCGTTGGGATAACCTTGCGCTTGTCGAGATCAAATGTCACCGCCACGGCCTGCGTCGTGACCCACGCCTCGCCCGTATCTGGATCAAGCATCCAGTGTGCGAGTGAGTGGGTTTTCTCGGCCACATCCGCGAGGCTGGTATGGATCACATAACGGTCTCCGGCGCGCGGCCATTTGCGATAGATGAGACGATATTCCAGGACAGCGCCGCCCATGCGGGCGCCGGTTTGCGAGGCGGCAACCTGGCTGCGCCAATCGTGCAGCAAGACCGGTACCGAATCTGAAATCCGCCCAATGAACCAGGGCGCCGAGACGCGGCCGAATATATCCGTCTCGCGTGGCAGAAACAGGCCGCGGCCGATTTCCGGGGCACCGCATTTCTCCACTTGGCTGAACCGCGCCATGCTCGAGGGGATCGGCGCCACGGATGGATCGAGACCGCGCGGCTTGGTGTCGTCCGGCGGGGTATCGATCAGGGCCTCGAGCTGGGCGCGCGCGCGCGTGCTCCACGCAAATGGTTTGCCGAGCTTGGCATCGACATGCACCACGCGCGTGCGCAACGCCGCAGCAGGGCGGCCATCGCCATGACGCATATCCTGATATATGAGCGCGCTGGTCTCATCCCATTCGAGGACGCAACCGGACATGGTCAGCGGCCGGCCAGCATGGGCTTCGCGAATGTAGCGAATATGGTGCTCGGCCACCATCAAGGTCGACGGTGCCCCCGCCCGAAAGGCGTGCGGCATGTGAATGGCGCCGGCAAAACTGCCCAGCCCCTCCATCGCCTTTTCGACATAGACGCGCACATTCATGTGCCCCATCTCGTCGCAATCCCAGGTGTTTGCGATGCCGCTCCAGAGCGGGATCATGAGGCGCAGTCCCGGCAAATGCCGCGCGCTTCGATGACCGCGCTGCGGACGCTGAACCCGGCCGCCTTGGTGTCCTTTTTGAGCGCTTTGCCGGTGTCGACGGCGTGCAGCTCCTCGGCCCCGCCGCAGGTGTCGCAAATTATGAACACGGCGGAATGCGCGTGGCTGGTATGGCCGCAGGCGACATAGGCATTCAGGCTTTCGATCTTGTGCGCTAGTCCCATCTCCTGCAGGAAATCGAGCGCCCGATAGATGGTTGGCGGCTTGGCGGCGCCTTCGCCATCCAGATTTGCCAGCAGGTCATAGGCCTTGGCCGGTTCATGGCTTTCCAGCAGCAGGTGCAGGACCTTGCGGCGAATGCGAGTCAGCTTCTGCCCTTGTTGTTCGACCAGGGCCTCAGCCTCGGTCAGGAAGGCCTCGGCTTCCTGCGGGCTGCAGGGCGTGTTGGCGTGATTATGAGCGTGCGATTGAGCCATGGCCCTCATTTTGGGTGATTGTCAGCAAATGTGAAGGGGAAACGGCGAGTCCAGAGAAGGATTCTTTGCACTCTCGCAGAGCGTTTTTGCGGCGTCACTTAGGGAAAATACGCATTTGAGCGCATCTGCCACGCGGCATTGTCCCGCGCGTCAGAATGGGCAGTTTTTATTGTGAAAACAGTTCCCTAGCTGGGCGTGAGAAGTTTTCAAACCAAGAGGGTAAATTATGAAATCGCTCGTTTGTGCTACCTTGATGGCGACGTCTGCTCTGATCGGAACAGCCGCCTATGCTGAGGACAATCCCTGGATGATCCGCGGGCGCGTGCTCGGTGTGCTTCCAGATGAGAGTGCTAACCTGTCTGTCGCTGGCGCGGCACTGGCCGGGAATGTCGATATTGGCGATCAGTATGTGCCGGAACTCGACATCACATATTTCTTCAATGACAATATTGCTGTCGAGCTGATCCTGGCGGTGACGCCGCATGATGTCGACGCGGTGAATGTCACTGTGCCCGGCGCGCTGACGGATGCGACCATCGATCTCGGCGATGTCTGGCTGCTGCCACCGACACTGACCCTGCAATATCACTTTGATACAGGCACGCAATTCAAGCCTTATGTCGGTGCCGGCATCAATGCCACGCTGTTCTTCGACGAAGACGCAGGCCCGGTTGCAGACAGCATTGATTATGATTCAAGCATTGGCGGCGCGTTGCAGGTCGGGTTCGATTATGATCTCGACGGCCAGCCTGGCGGATGGGCATTCAATGCCGACGTCAAGAAGATCTGGATCAACACCGATGTGACGGTGGATTTCACAACAGCCTTGGGTGCGACTGTCGATGCGGGAGTCGACATCGACCCAACCGTGGTTGGTCTTGGCTTTGGCTATAAATTCTAGCCTCTAAGCCTCCTTCCAACACCAACCATGCTCGCCCCGAACCGGCTGCGGTTCGGGGCGCTTTTTATACAACAGAACCTGCCCAGAGCCGCTTTAGTCACTAATAAAGGCTTTGAACTCATCCTCATAATCCGGATGCCAGCGGGACAAAGCAGGCCGGTTCTTGATGATGTCATCGGCCGTCCACTGGACCCGCTTTTCGTCCAGTGGGCGCGGGGTCTCATTGTCCGGGCAGAGCATGTAGAAGTCGCCGCGCTGCAGCGATTGCAGCATGAAATCGACGGTCTCTTCCGCCGTCGCTGCGAAAGGCGGTTTTTGCGGAATGAAGGCAGAGACCATTGGCGTGTAGACAAAGGCCGGGATGAGCAAATGGGCGCTGAGCTGGCAATGCTCCTCCTGGCGCAAAGCATGTGCGACGCTTTCAGTAAAAGCAAGCACGCCGGCTTTGGAGAGATTGTAGGCATAATTTCCAGGCGGTCGTGTAATGCCCTGTTTGGAGCCGGTATTGATCACGGCGCCGGGTTCGCCATGCCCCAGCATGCTTGGAATGAAGGCGTGGCAGCCATGGATGACGCCCATCAAGTTGACCGAGACGAGGCTGTTAAACGCGTTGAGATCTTCCCAGGGCTTGGTGCCCATCCGGCCAATCCCGGCATTGTTCATCAGTACATGCACCTTGCCGAACCGGGCCAGCACCTTGTCGCGCATGGCGTTGACGGCTGCTGGGTCAGAGACATCGCACAGCTCGGTCATGACCTCGCCGGCGCCAGCGCTGCCCAGCTCTGCCGCAGCTTCACTGAGCGCGTCCCCTTTTGTGTCGACCAGAACGACATTCATGCCAGCGGCTGCGTAGCGCCGCGCAGCTTCCAGTCCAATCCCGCCTGCGCCGCCTGTGACGACGGCGGTGTTGCCTGCCTTGATCCAGTTCATGTGCCATCTCTCCCTGCTGTCAGACGTGCGATCAGGGTCGGCACGTCATATTCCTCATCGCCATCATAGCGGGGCGCGTTGCGCGCATAGGCGTCTTCAATCTGGTCGTGGATCGGTTTGATCCGCTCGATATTGTAGGCATGCGTGACAATGTAGAATTCGCCCGCGCGGATCTGTTCAACCACTTTTTCCGCAAATGTATCTGCGTCCATGGCCCATTGTTCAGACCCCTTGGTCATCTCCGAGGCGACAAAGCCGGGAACGATCATGCCGACCTGGATGAAGTCCGGGAACTCATCACGCATGGCTTCGGTCAGGCCGCGGACTGCGTGTTTTGAAGCGATGTAAGAGGCGCTATTGGTCACGGCGTTGAAAAAGGCATTCTCGGACGCGAGATTGTAAATGGCTGCGGGCGTGCCACGTTCCAGCATGCGCTTGCCGAATATCGCTGCGCCATGCCAGACGCCGAAGAAGTTGACGTCGAACAGCTTGCGGACATCGGCCATGGGGACATCGACAATAGGCTTTCGACTGCTTGGGATGCCGGCATTGTTGATGAGAATATCGGTGCCGCCATAAGTGGTCTCAGCGAATTCGGCGAGCGCTGTGACGCTGGCCTCATCAGTGACATCCATGACCATTGAAGCAGCCTCGATGCCCAGCACTTTCAACGCCTTGATCGCCTCATCGAGACGGTCTTGCCGCGGTTCGCCAATAACGATCCTCGCCCCTTCGGTGCCAAAGCGCTTGGCGAGGGCAAACCCGATACCCGTTGCGCCGCCAGTAATGACGACGGTCTTGTCGGTGAAACTGTCCATGCCGAACCTCCCGGCCCGAGCCTACACTGCAAGCTGGCGGGCTGCCAGATCGCGCATGATCTCTTCTGATCCGCCGCCGATCGCCATGACCCGGACTTCGCGATAGATGCGCTCAACCCGGTGCCCGCGAATGAATCCGGCACCGCCAAGGATCTGCATCGCCTCGCGGGCGCAAAATTCCAGTGTCTCGGTGGCCTGAACTTTCAGCATGGCCAGCTCGGCCACCGGCGTGTTGCCGTTCTGAACATGCCAGGCAAAAGTGTCGAGCATGGTTGTGGTGGCCCAGACGCGCTGGGCCATGGCTGCGATCTTGTGACGGATGACCTGATGATCAGCGAGGCGCTTGCCAAAGGTCTTGCGCTCCTGTGCCCAGGCGGCGGCCTCTTCGATACAGACCCGCGCCGATGCGGCGGCCTGGGCTGCCATGCCGAGGCGCTCGCCATTGAAATTGGCCATGATGCCGTAAAAGCCCTTGTCTTCCTTTCCGATCAGATTCTCGGCGGGCACGAAGACATCATCAAAATGGATTGTGGCTGTGTCCGACGCCCACCAGCCCTGTTTGGGCAATTCAGTGCGGCTCACGCCTTCGCTCTCTAGATCGATCAACAGCAGCGAAATCCCGCCCATGCCTTCACCGCCGGTCCGCACTGCGGTGGTCAGCCATTTCGAGGTCATCCCGCCGGTAATGTAGGTTTTCGACCCGTTGACGCGCCAGCCATTCCCGTCTTTCACCGCTTTGGTCTTTAGCTGCGCAACGTCTGAGCCGGCCGAGGGTTCGGTGATGCCGAGGCTGATCTGACGCTCGCCAGACAAGACCTTGTTGCCGATTTCGGTTTTCATCTCCTCGCTGCCGAGCGCCATGATTGGTGGCAAGCCGATGCCGTGAATCATCAAGGCAGATGAGACCCCGCCGGCGCCCATGCGCGCCAGTTCTTCGGACATGACAATGCCGTGAAAGCGATCAAACTCAGTGCCCTCGCCGCCATATTCAGTCGGGTAACCAATGCCGAGAAGGCCCGCCGCCGCGGCGGTCTTGAACAGCTCGCGCGGGATCCGTCCGGCTTCCTCCCACTCTTCGATATAGGGCATCATTTCGCGTTCCACGAAACCGCGCACGCTGCGGCGCCACTCAGAATGCGTTTCGTCCATATGCGGGCAGGGCGGGCGGAGATCATCAAATGTCAAAGTCATGCCTGCGATCGTGGCTCTCGGCAGCGTCAGGTCAAGCCGTCACGTGGCGGCAGTATAGGGCTGGCGTTTATGCCTGCAGGCGCCATATGAAAGGCATGCAAGTCTATTCCGATCCTGACCAGGGGCCGCAGCGCCCGCCAATCTTCCGCAAAGGCTTCCCGATCGTGATCCTGGCACTCACCGGCACGATTGTGGCGGTGACGCTGGTGCAGTTCAATGTGCCGCGCGGGATGCAGGACTGGATGTTCTCGGTCGGGGCGGTGGCGGGCGGCCCGAGCTTTGAAAACGTGTACCGCCCGTGGGGCGATTTTGCGCCTTATATCCTGCATACTTTCCTGCATGGCGGTGCGTTTCATCTGATGATGAACATGGCGATGTTGATCGCGCTGGGGCCGATCGTCGTGCAGGGGCTTGGGACCAATGCCAGAAGTGCGATCCTGTTTCTGGTCTTCTTCTTCGTTTGCGCGGCGGGCGGCGCAGCGGCGCAAATGCTGTGGTATGCCATCGATGCGCAGGACGGGATTGCGATTGGGGCGTCGTCGGCGATTTCCGGTCTGCTGCCAGCGATTGGCTTCTTGCGCAAAGGCTGGCGCGGGGCCTGGTCGATCAGCGTGCCGTGGATCGTGATCAATATCGTGTTGGCTGTTCTGGGCGGCGATATCGGCGTGATGCGCGTCGCCTGGGCCGCGCATCTCGGTGGGCTGCTGGCCGGGTTCAGTTTTCCGGTATTTGTTACCCTTTCACGACCGGGGCGCTGAGTCCCCGGGCGCCAGTGCGGCGGAGGGCTTCACGTTTGAACCGGTGCAGCTCAGCCGGGCGTCCGCCAGTGCCGCTTTCCTTTTCGCCAGTGCCTTCGACCAGCCCGGTGCGGTCAAGCGCGCGGCGGAAGTTTTGCTTGTGCAGTTTCTGACCGAGAATGGCCTCCACCGTGCTTTGCAGCGCGGTCAGCGTGAACCGGTCGGGCATCAGCTCGAATACGACCGGGCGATAGCGAATCTTGGCCCGCAACCGGCTGATCGCGGTGGCCAGAATGCGTCGGTGGTCTGAGGCCATTGGCTCGCCCAGATGCGCATCGGGCACCGGCAAGCCGCGATCGCGGGCGCACTCGGCGACAAGCCCGGCTTCATAGAGCAGCTCATAGCGCTCTAGCACCGCCTCATCCGGCCAGTCTTCGCCGTCCAGACCAAATGCGCTGCGCGCCCGCGTTTGCCGGTCAGCATTGCCGGCGGCCCAGGTCGAGAGGCGGGCAGCAATGACCTCGTCGATAATGACCGGGCGTCCGCCGCGATGGTCTTCCCAGGGGAAATGCCTGTACCAACCGCGCCAGCGGGCTTCGAATGCATCTGGCAAGCGCTCGGCTTCCGGGGTTAGGGCGAGATAACCGACACTCACCACACGGGCATCCTGCGGCGCATCAAGCAGGGTCGCTTCCGGGCTTTCACGGTCGCGATCGCCGAATGTGTAAAGCTGTTCGACATAGCCAAGTTGGAACCCGGTCTGTTCCTTCACCCAGCCGCGCAGAGCGAGTTCGAACGTGCGGTGCCTGGCTGGGTCGAAGGCGCCAAATGGCAGCGCCGTCACGTCGCCGTCGCGCCGGGTCGCGAGCACGCGCGGCTTCTCGCCATCAAAAGCGACAATCACCACTGAAAGACCGATGATCAGGCTCATGCCGGCGCCTCGATCTCGGCCAGCAGGGCGACGGTGCGAGCAATGAACTCGGCTTGCGCCGTTTCTGTCGGTTGCGGTGTCAGCTGCAAATGTACGCCGCGCGGCGGATGACCGAAGAAGCGATCGGATTCGACTTCGGAGAAACCGGCGAGCTGGGTCGCTTCGAACCAGGCGCAGATATTGTCTGCCTTCTTGATCAGACGCTTGAGGCTGCCTGGTGTTTCGGCGGGCAGGCCGAAACGGGCATGGATGGCATGGGCAAGACGCGTCTCGATCTCCTTATAGCCATCGCCAAGCACGGCCTTGAATGGCGAGATCATGTCGCCGATGACATATTCTGGCGCATCGTGCAGCAAAGCCAGTAAGCGCGACCGCGGATCAATGCGCGGCTCGAGATGGACGCATAGCGCTTCGACGACGACACTATGCTGTGCCACCGAGAACGCATGCGCGCCTTTGGTCTGGCCGTTCCAGCGTGCGACGCGGGCAAGGCCATGGGCTATGTCTTCAATCTCGACATCCATGGGCGACGGGTCCATCAGGTCCAGGCGCCGGCCGGAAAGCATGCGCTGCCAAACGCGCGCAGGCGGTTTTCGTTTAGGTGTTCGTTTCGTCATTTGCCCTCTGTTTACGCAAAAGTCGGCAGGGGTAAAGAAATTGGGCGATTTTGATTACGAATTGCCGAGTCCGGGCCACATTTGACTCAGCTCTCGTTAAGACGTGACCGGCATATTGACCTCATCGACGGCATAAGACCGAGGCATGGTGATGATTGAAGCAATGGTGAATTGGGCTGGTCAATCCAGCACAGCATGGTGGGTGCTCTGCCTGGCAGTGATTGTCATCCTGGTTGAGGCGATCCGCGTCAGCAAGGACGTGTTCTGGGCCGACATGATTGAGGAAGACGAGTAGGGTTTCGGCAGTTCGCTGAACCAGGGGTCCCGGACGCGTTGCGCTCCGGGGCTTTTTGTAGGCGGGTTGGGCGGCGGCGCCGGACGGCGCGCTGGGGCCGATCTCAAAACGCCCGAAACCGGTCGCTCGTGCCGGTCTTTCTATTTGGTTATCGAAATGAGCGGGTAACACGCGTTATCCCAAACAACGCCGCGCTGGGCGACCAATCGACGGTTGGCGGCTCGCTCATGCGCAAAGCCCTGATCTCTGATGTCACTCGGGTTCTCAGCCGCCAGAATAGTCACAGTCGACGAGTTGAAAATGGCGCCTAACCCCAACTCAATGCGGGCCAAGTGAAATTCGCTGGTGACGACCAGAAACGAATGCACATCGTTGAACAAGCGACAATTCTTTATCAGGATTACGTCTTCTACGGTGTGTGAACTGTTCAGCGCTGCGCCAGACAGCAGATCTGAACAAAAGCCGAGCCTTTTGATCTCTTCCTCGCCCCGCACATGGTGTGGCATTTTGGGCCTGCTGAACTTGTCTCCAAACCTGCCAGTCGCCAACAAGCAAGCCCGGTCGTTCTCGGCTTTGAAATCTTCAAGAATTGAGGTGGCTAACTCAATCCGACTTTGCGATACCGCCGACAATCGTCCGTCCAAGTTGTTTGCGTGTCCGCGTATAAAGATGTGCATCATTGGCGATCACTAGAAAGCCGAAACCCATGCACAAGTGATCTGTGAGGCGGGCAATTCTTGGACCGATATTGGTCTCGATGCGAAGGCCGGGAATGAGTCTCGCGAGGGGCTTGCGAAATCCCGTGCGCTCAGCAGAGGTTTGCTGCCTGAATACCGGCTTCGCATCACCTGATCAGCCATATGGCCTGGTTTCGCTGAACCGTGATCTTCTTATCATAAATCGTCGCTTTTGAGGGTCACTCAAGAGAATACTTTAAACTGCTGTGTAAAAATACTTTGCAAAATGAGTCGTATTAAAAATTAGTATAGTAATTATACATTGTACAAAATATCCATTAAGTATAATTCTACTTATAGTTGTTTTATTTTATTCAAAAGGGATCAATTGGAAGGGAGGTGATCATGCTGACCTAGACCTCTGCACTGCAGCCATATTTTGGTTATAGAAATAGGCTGTTCAGGAGAGAACTATGGCTCGTAAATGTTACACGACCGAGTGGATCATCAGAAAGCTGCGCGAGGCAGATGTTCTGATCGGATCAAGTCAAACAGTAGCGGATGTTATCTGTCATCTTGGGGTGTCTGATGCCGCCCACAATCGCTGGCGCAAAGAGTATGGCGGTCTGAGGGTTGATCAGGCCAAGCGGTTCATAGAGCTAGAAAAAGTGAGCGCCCGATTGAAGCGACTGCTGGTTGATGCGGAACTGGATAAGTCGATCTTGTGCGAAGCAACGTCGGGAAACTTCTAAGCCCTGAGCGCCGCCGGAAATTTGTTGATCACGTCAAAAAGAAACCTGGTGTTTCCGAGCGCCGGGCTTGTCGATGCGTGGGCCAGACACGGTCCATACAATGGCGACGACTGAGGGTTGCAGAAGATGAGCATACGCTGACATCAGCAATCATCAGTCTGGCGCGTCAGTATGGTCGCTATGGCTATCGGCGGATCACAGCATTGCTGCGCACTCAGGGCTGGCATGTGGATCGCAAACGGATTGCCAGGATATGGCGCCGTGAGGGGGGTGAAGGTCCCGGCCAAACAGCCGAAGCGAAAGTGCCGCCGGTTGAATGATGGATCGTGCTTGCGGCTCAGGCCAGAGCAAAAGAACCATGTCTGGGCTTATGACTTCGTCCAGAATCGAACGCATGATGGCACCACGTTCCGCATGCTGACGCTGATCGATGAATACACTCGCGAGTGCCTGACCATCGAAGTGCAGCGCAAGCTCCGCTCGGGCGATGTCCTGTACGCTGTTGCTGACACAATGTTGAAGCATGGCGTGCCGCGCTACATACGATCCGACAATGGTCCCGAGTTTTTCGCCGTCGCCTTACGGGAATGGTTTGAGTGGATCGGCGTGCAGACCGGCTTCATCGAACCGGGTAGCCCCTGGGAGAATGGCTATAATGAAAGCTTCAATGGCAAGCTGAGAGGTGAACGGCTCAATGGCGAGTTTTTCTGCTCGATGAAAGAGGCCAGAATACTCATCGAACAATGGCGCCAGCTCTACAATACGGCGCGGTCTCACTTATCACTCGGCTATCGTCCGCCAGCACCGGAAACGAAATCACCCTTCCAAATCCACGCTCAAAGCACGACACAGAAACTGGCTGCGCTATTGGGGGAGAGCGGGTCATGGTCGCGCGCTGAATCAAATTGCCGGCATTCATGCCAAGCCGACGGTAAAAAGGAATCCGACACTGACATTGGATGATCTCAGGCCGACGGGTAAAATAGGCCGCAAATATCCTAATCCGAAAATTCAACCCAAGGCGCCAGAAACACGATCCAAAATGTGATCACCAGAGGTTCAGCGTGTGTCGAGCAATTCTCTGAGCTTGGCTTTTTCAAGCTCGGCCTCAGCGAGGAGTTTTTTCAGGCGGTTGTTTTCGGTTTGTAACGCTTCAAGATTAAGGCGGCGGGTTGAGGCAAATTTAGGCTGGTATTTGGACTTCCAATTGTAGAAGGTCGCCCGGCTGATTCCATACCGGGCGCTGATCTCAGCGACGGATTCCCCATCCTCTTGTTCAGTTAGAATCGCTTTGATTTCATCTCGGCTAAATTTTGAACTTCTCATACCGTCCTTCCTAAGTTGGTGATCTGCCGCACGCGCCATATACACGACGCTACGTCAGGACAAGCGGCTACGGGAGCCTGAAATTCAAATGCGCGATTGGGATTTGCGCAATTGTTGTAGAATTGGCTGGCCATATTCGGGCGATCTCCGAAACCATAGGTCGCCGGAATTATCGCGACTTGTGACGCGATCCACGGCTTCTGCTCTTGCAGACTCACCGATAACTTCACATGTGCTGTACAACGCAAAAAATATGCAAATCTCCAAACTATTATTGCGGATAAAGAAATACAAGAATTAAGTACCGGAATTAGAGTGCCCTGAAAGATCTGAAGTAGAGCAGGGTGGAATTCTATGAAATACTTTAATATATATATAGCGGGCTTTGTGGTCGTTGCGATGGTTTTTGGGGCGGCAATGCAGAGCGATGCCCAAACGGATCCGAACTCGGATCCGATCTCAACAGAAACATCGAGTGAAACTCGACTGGCGCCGATCACGATCACGGCGAGAAAGCGCGTTGAAGACGTCAATACAGCGCCACTTTCAGTGTCCGTTTTCACTGGCGACGACTTGCAGGCTCGGGGCATAGTTTCGACTGACCAGGTTTTGAACCGGGTGCCAAATGCCAGTCAGTCCGGCGGCATTGGTGGGACATTGCAAGGCCTGGTCTCGATTCGCGGTATTTCGACCTTGGTGCGCTTTGTCGGACTCGAAACGGGTGTCGGTTACTATGTCGACGGCGTTTATGTTGGGCGACCAGAGAATTTTAGTCAGGATCTTCTGGATATTCAGCGCGTTGAGGTATTGCGCGGACCACAAGGCGCTTTGTTTGGCAGAAACACAATTGCCGGGGCTATCAACATCGTCACCCAATCGCCTGAATCTTACATGGCTAAAGGCGAGGTTACTGTCGGCAATTACGACCTTCTGCGGGCGCGGGCACAAATTCATGCCCCCCTGGTCAAGGACAAGCTGTTTGGCTCGTTTTCGGTCAGCCAGACCAAGCGCGATGGATTTGTCGAGAATTTCGGGACTGGCGGTGATCTCGATGATGCGGATCTGACCACATATCGCGGAAAACTGCGCTGGGCCCCATCCCCGCAGGCCGAGTTTATCCTGTCCGCGGATGCCTTGCGCGATCGCGGGCAACCGGCGTTTTTTGAGACGCTGGATGTTTCCTTTCTCGAGGATGAAACCGAGACGACGCCGTTTACGGTCAATGCCGATCAGCCCAATTTTCTCGATCGCGATATTTGGGGTGCCAGCCTGACGGCGAATATTGATCTGGCCGGCGGAACCTGGACGAGTCTGATTGCGCATCGCGACACAAGTTTTGATGCGGGACTCGATGACGACAAATTGCCGGCTCGGTATTTCGTGGATTTCTTCGGCAGCGATACTCAATTCGATTCCATCGAAACGCGGTATACAAACACGCTTGGGGAGCGTCTGACCTATTTGGCGGGCCTGTACTATTTCTCGCAGGACGCCGACAATGAATCGAATTTTGCGCTCGGCGAATTCCTGACCGGGTTTCCGGGGGTTGAGCCCCCGATTGACTTAACCAGCTCCGTGGACACGCAGAGCATAGCGGCCTTCTTCAATCTAGATTTCGCGCTGACTGAACGCCTGTCGCTGGAAGTGGGCGCACGCTATGTTGAAGAAGAAAAGCGCGCCACTCATGTTCAGGATGATCAGACCAATTTGTTTGGCTCTACAGAGTTCTCGCGAGAACGGACCGATCAAGACTTCTCGCCGATCGTGTCTTTGACCTATCGCATGCCGGCCGGGCCAACAGTGTTTGCGCGCTATGCTGAAGGTTATAAAAGCGCCGGCTTCAACACCGATTTTATCTCTGAGGGCGCGAATCTGGAGGTTGAACCGGAACATGCACGTTCGGTTGAAATCGGTCTGAAATCGCGGTTTTGGGATGGCCGCGCTCAACTCAACATGGCGGCTTTCGCGACTGAATATGAGGATCTTCAGCTGGCGCAAATTGCGGGCGCGGGCGTGTCACTCAATAATGCAGCCGAAGCGGAAATTATCGGCCTTGAGGTCGATTTGACGGCCTTGATCAATGAGCATTTGAAAGTCGATGGCGCGCTGGGTCTGCTTGATGCTACGTACACGGATTTTCCAGGCTGTCCGGCACCTGGAGCAGCGATTGTGGAAACCGTTGAGAACTGCGACGGCAAGTTTTTGAATCTGGCGCCCGAGGTCTCGGCTCAGCTCGGCGCGGAATTCACTTATCCGTTGCGGTCTGGTCTTGAATGGGTGAGCCGTGTCGATGCAACTTATCGCGATGAGGTATTTTTTGAGCCCCAGAACACCGAGCGGTTGAGCGGGGAAGCGCGGACCTTGCTGAGTTTACGCACGAGTCTGGTTTCGCAAGCCGGCTGGGAAATCGAGGTCTGGGGCGAGAACGTCACGGACGAAACCTATGTCAACTATGCCGATGACCGAAGTGCGATTTACGTCAATACAACTGCAGCTTACGGCGCGCCTCAAACTTATGGCGTGACCCTGCGAGTGACATATTGAGCGAGCCCTGAGCATGACTTTCACGGTAAACTCGAACATTCACCCTTCAGTCTCGTTCGCGCGTTTGCAGCGCCGCGCACGCAGTCTTGAGATTGAAGGTCAGATCCTGTCTGTCGTTCAGGCCGGGCCGGTCGACAGAATGATTTTGCTCATTCATGGCAATTCATCCTGCAAAGAGGTCTTTGTGGCGCAGATTGGCCCCCTGCTCGAGGCCGGGTTCGGGGTCATACTGCTTGATTTGCCGGGGCATGGCTGCAGCAGCGACGCCCCGCAGCCGCAACGTGATTATACAATTGCGTCCTATGCCAAACTCCTGGCCAAGGTGTGTGTTCGCCTGGGCGCGCGCAAGCCTGTCTTGTGCGGCTGGTCACTGGGCGGACATATTGCCATGCAGATGGCCGGAGATGACTCCGAATATTCCGGATTGGTCATTTTCGGCGCGCCCCCAGTCGGGCCCGGCCTCCAACACCTAGACGCAGCTTTCCTCCCCTTGGATGTTGGCGGTGTGACGGGCGAGCAATCGCCCTCTGAGGAACGGCTGGGGGCGTATCTTGAAGCGGTGTATGGCAGCTTGGTGCCGGTGCCTGAGTTTTTCATTCGTGCGGCCCACAGGGCCGATGGATTGAGTCGATCGGTGATGTGGGAAGACTGGGCGCAAGGCTCCGCCGGACATGATCAAACCCAAGTGATTTCGAATTGGCCGCATCCCTTGCTGATTCTGCATGGGGCCAAAGATGCGCTCATCTCGGAGCGCTATTTTCACACCCTGAAACTGCCCCCAGATCACCGCAAATACCGCTTTTCGGTGTTGGACTCTGTCGGACATGCGGTCTGCATTGAAGCGCCACGCCGGTTCAATGCCGAACTGATCAAGTTTTGTCAGTCGGTATTCAAGCCGTGACACAGCAAATGCAACCAGACCAGGCGCTGATTTCCGAAATCACGCAATTGCGCCGGGACTTGCATCAACACCCAGAGCTTGCCTATCAGGAAGTTCGCACCTCTGGCATCGTCCGTGACAGACTCCAGACCCTTGGCTGTGAGGTCACATCAGGTCTGGCGAAAACCGGCTTGGTCGGGGTCATGGATTTCGGGCCGGGGCCGGTTCTTGGCCTGCGCGCGGATATGGATGCCTTGCCGATGCAAGAAGCGACAGAGCGGAGCTATGCGTCTCGCACGCCCGGAATCATGCATGCGTGCGGTCATGATGGACATACGGCGATCCTGATTATGGCCGCGACATTGCTGGCCGGAGCGCAGGGCTTATCCGGCAAACTGGTTCTGGTTTTTCAACCAGCTGAAGAGAATGAAGGTGGGGCTCGGGCGATGGTCGCCGATGGCTTGTTTGACCGGTTTCCGATGGACTGCATTTATGGTCTGCATAATATACCAGGCATGGCCCTGGGCGAGGTTCGAGCGGCCACAGGCGCGGTTTCAGCGGCATTCGACACGTTTGACATAGTCGTAAAAGGACAAGGGGGGCATGGGGCGATGCCGCATCTTGGAACGGATCCGATTGCGGCGGCTGCCGGGCTGGTGTCGGCTCTGAACTCCATCGTGTCACGCAATGTCGATCCGCAAGTCGCCGCGGTTTTGTCCCATGGTGTGATCCGCTGCGAAGGCACTTTCAATGTGATTCCGGACCAGGTTCAGGTTACCGGCTCTTGTCGAAGTTTTGATACTCGGACACGCGACCTGCTCGAAGCGCGCGTGAAGGCCATTTCGCGCGGTCTTGGTACGGCGTATGGGACCAAGAACCGCTGTCATTATCAGCGGCGTTACCCGCCGGTCATAAATGCGCCAGAGCCGACGCAGGATATCCTTTTGGCGCTCAACACCGCATCTTATCCGTATCCGGTGCATGACTCGCCGGCTCCTGTGATGGGGTCAGAGGATTTTGCGTTTTTCTCTGAACAGGTACCAGGTTGCTTTTTAATGCTGGGCGCTGGCGATACTGGAGGCGGGTTGCACAGTGTCATGTATGATTTCAATGACGCGGCGCTGGCGCCGGGCGCGATGATTTGGGTGGCACTGGCCCGGCATTTTCTGAGGCAGCCTGGACCTTAGCGCCCGTTAAGTCGCCGGATTTTCCCGGGCGTGACGCCAAATTGTTTGCGAAAAGCCGTGATGAAGCTGCTTTGGTGGCGAAAGCCAACCGCTTCGGAAATCTCGATCAGTCGACGATTGGTGTGCTCAATCAGGAATTTCGCGTGTTCGAGTCGACGTGTTTTGATGTACTCGGACACGCTGACCCCGAATTTGCGTTTGAAGCCATAAAACAGCGAATTGCGATTGAGACCGGCTGCGGTAGAGATTTCGCGAATCGATGGAGGCGTGTTGATGCGTTCATCAATATAGGCTTTTGCATAGAGAATCTGCTCGGTTTCACGCTCTGTCATGACCGGCTGCCCGTCAGTATCAATCGGGTCGAGAAGGTCTTTGAGGGCGAGGCACAAAAGCTCCACACAACGCGCTTCAATATAGGCAAGATGAATGGGGTCATCGATGCGGGATTTGAGGATGTCGAATGTGATCGAGCTGAATCTGGAGTGTAAGTCGAAATCCTGATAGCGGGTTTTGTTGTATTGGTTCGGTTTTGGCAGACGAAACAATTCGGGCAGATCATCCTCCGCGCGTCCGGAGAGATGCTGAATGAAGTCAATTTTACAGGCAATTGTCAGCCATTGTGCGACAGTGTTGGAACGAATGCTTTCGCGCGTAACTTTTTCGCGCGGATGGTCGATGACGCGCCAGGACGGGCTTGTGACATCAACGTTAGCGCGACTGACGCCGCCTAAAGAATGATCTATCGACAAGGCAAAGTTAAACCGGATCCGGTTGCCGTCAATCACCGCGAAATCGAGATCCGATGTGGCCGTGCCATCCACCGCAGCGGCGACGAGACCAGACCGAAAAGTGAAAAATGTGAAGCTTCCAATGAATGGGTTTTGTAAATGCTGCAGGCTCTGCACATGACCGTTTGGAGCATCATAGCTATCGATCTGATCTTCTTCGCAGCCGATCAAGTCGCGCAAAAAAGTCGCGAGCTCATCCCATGAAAAGGACGGTAGTACGGTTTTGGCGCTGTTCATCGGATTGCTTCCTGTATTGGTTGAGCAATAAACATATATATCCTGCGCATTTGTTGTAAAAAGTGCAGTCCGCCTAATTTTAATTGTTTTTGTCGAAAGAATTGCCGCTCCGAAGCAGTAGTATCGAGCCATGGTTACTTTTATCGGTCGGTGTGGTCCCGTGTGCGCAGTCGATCAAACAGGTGTCGGTGTGAGAGGGCAATGAAGGACGAAATTGGTGTTGGATTGTTGGGGTTTGGTGGCGTCAATCAGGCGCTTGTCCAATTGCTGGCGAGACATAATCGCAACCATGAGGATGTTCAGTTTCGCATTGTCGGCGTTTCGGACCTCCAATGGGGCAGCGCATATGACCCAGCCGGATTATCCTTTGAGGTGCTCGACAAGGTTTGCCAAACGCGAGGCGCCTTAAAGGCCTTGGGCCCGGGGGGGGCAGCAGAGCCGAACAATGACGCGATTATTGCGCTGGATGGCTGCGATATCATCGCTGAAGCAACTTACTCGGACATGAAAAATGGCCAACCGGCTTTGTCGCTTTGCGAAGCGGCACTCACCGCAGGCAAGCACGTGGTCACGACCAATAAGGGAGTCGTTGCATTTGGCGGGGATCGCCTCAGTGCTCTGGCGGATCAGCGGGATTTGGGTTTTGCTTATGAGGGCGCGGTGATGAGTGGCACACCGCTACTCTGCTGGGCCAGAACGGCACTTCAGGGTGCGAAGATACAACGGATCAGGGGCGTTCTGAACGGCACCTCAAACTTCATTCTAGGGCAGTTGGAAGCAGGCATCGGGTTTGAAGACGCACTGATCCAGGCCCGGAAACTGGGTTATGCTGAAGCGGATTCGAGCAGCGATGTTGAAGGCTTTGATGTTCGTGCAAAAGTGATTGTTCTCGCTTTGGCGGTCCTTGGCGAGAAGCTGGGAAAAGCAGATATTTCGTGTGACGGCATCAGCGGCTTTACGCCGGCAGACTGTGTCAGGGCGAAAGCGCTGAACAAACGTTGGAAACTGATGGCGGATATTCGCCGCGATGTTACGGGCCAGATTGAGGCATATGTCCGCCCCCAATTGGTCGCTCCTGACGATCCGTTCTACAATTTGAACGGCCCGACCAATGCGCTGGAAATCACCACAGAAACGCTCGGGCCAATCATGATTTTCGGGCCAGGGGCAGGGCGTGAAGAAACCGCCTATGCCTTATATGCTGATATTCTGCGCCTGTCGCAATCCGGTATGGCTCGCGCATGACTGTGGCGACGCGTTCAACCCCATATGTTGATGTCGTCAACCCATATGATGGGGCCCGGCTTGCGGAACTTCCCATGTCTAGCGCGGGAGAGGTTGAGCGGGCGGTCAGCGCGGCCGAAGCTCAACTTTCGGGGCAAAATACGCTGTCCCGACAAGCACGGAGTGAGATTCTGCAAAACGCTGCCATGCTTCTGCACGAGCGGCGAGACAAGACGGCTCACTTGATCAGTTCGGAATCGGGAAAGATCATCCGGCAAGCGCGGCGTGAAACCGAGCGCGCGATTGGCACGCTGAAGCTCGCATCCGCGGAAGCCTTGCGTCTGCGCGGTGAGGAAATCCCGTTTGACGGGCAATGCGGCAATCATGGCATGACCGGGTATTACAGTCGTGAACCGATTGGGCTGGTGGCTGCGATCACGCCGTTTAATGACCCATTGAACCTCGCCATACACAAGGTTGCGCCAGCGATTGCGGCAGGGGCTCCAATCGTGCTGAAACCATCAGAGCTGGCCCCTTTAAGCGCGCTTGCGCTTCGACAATTATTACTGGAAGCGGGCCTGCCAGAGGCGAGCTTTCAAATCCTGCTCGGCGGCGCCAAAATCGGTTATGCGGTTACCACCCATCCGGCCACTCGAATGATTTCCTTCACAGGTGGAGAACAAACTGCAGATAAAATTGTCCGCGCCGCCGGGGTGCGCACATATAGCTTCGATCTTGGCGGCAATGCGCCGGTGATCGTGACGGACAGTGCGGATCTTCACCAGGCGGTGACCAGGTGTGTGTCTGGGGCGTTTTGGGCAAATGGGCATAATTGTGTGGGTGTTCAGAGAATTCTCGTTGATGAGGCTGTTTTCGATCGGTTTACCGACGCGTTCCTGAATGCCGTCAAAACCCTGAAAACCGGTGATCCGACGAACCCGGATACCGACCTTGGTCCAGTGATTGACGCCGCGCACGCCGATCGGCTCTCTCGCGTGATTGAAGCCTCTCAAACTTGCGCACCACACAGTCTCGTCTGGGGCGGACAGCGCGACGGCAATATGATCCAGCCGACCGTGTTCATCAATCCAAATGACATGACGCCATGTGTGCGTGAAGAAGTGTTCGGTCCGATTGTCAGCGTCCAGTCGTATCAATCACTTGATGAGGCCATCACGCGGGCGAATGCGACCGAGACGGCGTTGAATGCTGGCGTTTTCAGCCAGAATATCGACGAGGCGATCAGAGTGTCCGAGGCTCTGAATTTTGGGGCTGTCATGATCAATGAAAGCTCAGATTTCCGGTTTGACAACATGCCATTCGGCGGCGCGAAACGGGGCGGCGTCGGCCGAGAGGGGGTCCGGTTTGCGATCGAGCAGATGACGCAGACCAAAGTGCGCGCCTTTTTCTCTGGGCCACGCCTTGCGACTGGTGCCAGGCGATGAGAGGAGGCGGCAATGGGTGTTTTCTCTCCGGCCCTCATGCAGGAAATGGGAACGGTCCTGGCGGCCTACGGACTGAGTGACGATATTGTATCATGCCAGGGCATGACGGAAGGAGTCGAAAATTCGACCTTTTTGGTCATGACTAAATCCGACCAGTACATTGTCTCGCTGATTGAGCGGCGCGCCGATGAGGCGCGACTTGTGCAGGCGGCCAAGATGATGCGGGCCGCACAGAATGCCGGAATCGTCTGCCCCAGACTGCTTCGGGCAAAGACGGGCGATCCTTTTACCCGATCAGAGGGGCGGATCTGGTGCGTGCAGACCTTTCTGACCGGTTTGTCTTTGACGTGCCCGAGCCTCGATCAGGTCCGGTGCGCTGGTGAAACGCTGGCGAAGATCCACATGGCCTGTCGTCATCTGTCCGGGGTCACGCAAAATCCTATCGGGCGCATCCAGTGGCCAGGCTTGCTCGAGGCTTTGGAAATGATCATGCCGCAAACCGAACATATCCTGCCCGAGATGCGAGCGGATATTCTGGCATTGCCGCACAGCTGGCCAGCCTATTTGCCCGCTGGACCCATTCATGGCGACTATTTCATCTCAAATATTCTTCTCGATGATGACACTATCCAAGTGTTTGATTTCTTTTTGTGTTGCACAGACATGCTGGCATATGATCTCGCCTTGGCGCTGACTGATTGGGCGTTCGATGATCAGGATCGCTGGTCGCATCGGCGCTTTGCCAGCTTTCTCGATGGATATGATGGTATTCGTCCGATATTGAGCGAGGAAAGGCAGGCTTTGCCATACTTGTGTCGTCTCGGCGCGATCCGGATCATTCTGACCCGCGCCCTGGACGTGTTCCGCGCGCAGCGCGCGGGCGCGGTTCAGGCAAAGGCGCCCGGGTCTTTCGTGGCGCGATACAAACAATTGCGCGCAGCGTTGTGAGGCGCTGCCCTCAGGCCTCATTTCGAGACAAGCCTGCCTCCGAGCTGAACGGGATGACAGGGCGCGGAGGCGAGGTCTGAAAAGAAAAACCCGGCGCCTGACAGCACCGGGTTAAAAGTCAATTCGGGAAAGAAAGTGGCCTATGCGGCGACCGCTTCCTTCTTCGGTTTCGGATCACGCAGCACATAGCCGCGGCCCCAAACCGTTTCGATATAATGTTCGCCGCCTGTGGCCTGTTGCAATTTCTTGCGCAGCTTACAGATGAACACGTCAATGATCTTCAGTTCCGGCTCGTCCATACCGCCATACAGGTGGTTGAGGAACATTTCCTTGGTCAGGGTCGTGCCCTTGCGCAAGGAGAGCAGCTCGAACATCTGGTATTCCTTGCCGGTCAGGTGGACCCGCTCTTCGTCGACTTCGACCGTCTTGGCGTCGAGATTGACCAGAATCTCGCCCGTGCGGATGACGCTCTCGGCGTGGCCTTTCGAGCGCCGGACGATAGCGGTGATGCGAGCGATCAGTTCGTCCTTGTTGAACGGCTTGGTGAGATAATCGTCGGCGCCATAGCCGAGCGTCTTCACTTTCGCCTCAATGTCCGGATTGCCGGAAAGGATCAGGACCGGCGTATTTACGCGGGCCATGCGGAGCTGTTTCAGCACGTCATACCCTGAGATGTCAGGCAGGGACAGGTCGAGAATGATGATGTCATACTCGTAGACTTTGCCCAGATCGACGCCCTCTTCACCAAGGTCCGTCGTGTAGATGTTAAAGCCTGCCGCTTTCAGCATCAGTTCGATGCTACGGGCGACCGCATTATCATCCTCGATTAGTAAGACTCGCATATTCAGCTCCCCGAATCAGTCTATTAGCTTTGTACCGTTATCGTTAACCATTGTGAATCTAGGTAATGAAAGTAACCGAAGATTTAACAATCGGATTCGAAACGAAAATTTTATTCACACCTCTCAAGCGTGCAGATCTTGCCCAGTCCGCCCAAGAAGCGTGTGAGCAATGGCGATAACGTCCTGAATGGGTTGAGAGGACGCATTGGTCGAGATTAACGTTCGTTGGCTGCGAATTGCTTCGCGGACGGCATCATCGCGCATGATCGTACCAGCGAGATGCGGGCGAAAGCCGAGGAAGGTCTGGCAGGCCTGGGCGACGGCAGAATAGGTGCTCTGGCCAGCGGCGCGGGTTTCACACTGATTGATTGCAATTGTTTGCTCAACATTCGGGGCATAGCCCTTGAGCACTTTGATAAAGGCATAAGCATCGGTCATCGAGGTCGGCTCGTCGGTAATCACCATCAGCACCTTGTCGGCCGCACGGGCAAGGCGCATGCAATTGGCTTCAATCCCGGCGCCGAGGTCGAGGATAACCTGGTCATATTGCAGGGCGAGGGCAGAGAGGCCCGCAGCCAGGCGCGCGACTTCTTCTGAAGAGAGCTCGGCCAGGGCGCCTGATCCGGAGCGGCCGGGAAGCACGTCAAAACCGCCCTCGGCAGAGCCGCCATCGACCGGGGTGACTGCATCTTCCAGATCAACCCAGCCGGCGATCACTGCGGCGAGATCGGTTTCCGGCGCGATGCCGAGCTGGACATCAACATTGGCGAGCCCGAGGTCGCCATCGACCAGAAGCGTGCGCTTGCCGGCCTGGGCCATGGCACTGGCCAGCGTAATCGACATGAAGGTCTTGCCGACGCCGCCCTTGCCGGACCCGACAGCGATGATGGAGGCTGGCTCCACGCGCCTAGGCGGACGTTGGTTCGGGCGTTCCTGGGATTTGGGAAGAAGGAAGCTCATTACGCGGCTCCTTTAAGAGCAACATGGGCAGGTGCGTCTTCTGTCAGCAACTGCGCCAGTCGTGTTGGCGTCGCGGGCACCAGCCCACCGCCGATAAACGGTGTGATGGCAAGGTGAGAAAAGGCAATTTTCGCTGAGATCAGGGCTGAAACAATTCCGCCTCTTCGCCTGGTCACGTCCAGCTTGGTGACAATTGCCCGGCGAACGCCGCAGCGCGCAAAGGCGCGTGCGGCTTCACTGAGGTCTTCAGGGTGGCCTTCAGCGCTGATCACCAGCACTGGCTCGGCATCAATCACCGCCAGCAAGTCCTGCAAGCTGGCCATATCATCCTGATCGAACGGGATGATGGCTGGCATATCGATGACGCAGCGCTGACCTTGTTTCTGAATTTCGGCCAGAAGCTTGAATAGCTCGTCCGGATTGGTCGCCGACCGGATTTGATCCTGTTCCTTTTCCAGATAAGCGGCGAGCTGCGCCGCGCCTGCAGTCAGGTCAAGATCAGCGGCGACCGGCAGCACTTCTGCTTTGGCCACTGAGGCCCGGCGGGTCAGTTTGGCCGCGGTGGCCGTTCGGCCATGCCCGGGGGCACCGACCAGGACAATGTTGCGATGCGGTACTGGCGGGATCGGGTCGCAGGAAATTGTGTTTTCTAGGCCAGCGGCAATCGCGGCGCTGGGTTCGCTGCCTTCAAAGCCATTGGTGATGCCGGCATCCGCGATACGGTCAGCAAATCGCTGCGGGGCGCCATGCCAGAGCAGGGCATCGCGGACGCGGTTACGGACCGGGCTTTCCACCAGGCGCGGCGACGGAGCAGCGCCAAGACGGGTGAGGATACGAGATTCGCTCGGCACCATGCCGCCGCCCATCTTGTCTGTAGCGGCCCTGACTTCCACACCTCCGGGAACTTCGCGTTCTGACAGGATGACCGCGTCATCACCCATCTCCGCGAAGATCATTGCCTTTGCAGCCTCGAGGGACTCAGCGGCAAACATCTTCATTCGCATACGGCACACTCCACTCTAGAGATCGGAGTGTTGCGGCGAAATGGTTAACAGAATCTGTTGATTTATTAGTTTTTCACAGAGAATGCCGATTTGTGGATAAGTTTGCATCTGCTGGGACCAAGACGCTGGCAGGGTCAGCGATCTGGGGTGGCGATGGAGATTATTCTGCCGGCTGAAGCTTGGGCGTTTGCGGCGCCGATGCGTTATCCGCCTCGCTTTCCGCCCGAAATACGGTCTTCTGATTAGGCAGGAAGGGGGCGATGTAGAGGCCCGCGACCGTCATCGGATACTCCGGCGCGGTGCCGATGCCGATATTGTCATGCGGGCGCTCATCGCGAGGGTTGTGAAAAGTGCCGAACAGAATGTCCCAGATGATGACCTCGCCACCATAATTGGAATCGCCAATGCCCTTGTCGGGATAATGATGGTAGCGGTGATTGTCGCCGATTGAGAACACATACTCCCACCAACCAAGCGCGAGATCGATGTTCGAGTGCTGGAAGATGCCGATGCTCAGCTGCAGGATCACGGCGACCAGGGCGACTTCTGCGCTCGGCTGCACCAGAGCGAGCGGGATCGCGTAGAAGATGGCTTGGCTGACAATTTCCAGCGGATGGGCGCGTATGCCGTTCAGCCAGTAAAGCCGCTCAACCGAATGATGGGCGGCATGGATGCGCCACAAAGCTGGAATCTCGTGCAAGGCACGGTGAAACCAGTAGCGGAAGAAGTCCTTGATCAGGATGAACATCGTCACCTGTAGAATCAGGTTCCAGTGATCCGGCCAGAGGTCATGCCCGTAAGGCTCGAGCATCTCGACCAGGCCGATAATGAACAGGGCGCTGACGATGAGACCTGAAATCCCGCTCCAGAAGGCACCGGAGAAATACATGATAATGTCGACTGCAGTATCATTGCCGCCTTCCAGCCATTTGCGGCTATAGGGCATCAATCGCTCCAGCGGGGCGCAGTACAGGCCGTAAATGATCGGTAACAACACAAAGCCGAGCAGGGTCAGGCTGGTGATCCCATTCTCGACCAGTTTTGAGCCAATGAAAAAGGACAGGATCAGCGTGAACGGAAACACCGTATGCGCCAGGATTTTGTGCACAAGCGTGCCTTCCAACCTGTAAGACAGGCTGTCCAGGTGGCGCCAGAACCAACGCGTCGGCTTCACCAGCACCCATTGCAAAACGAATTCGAGCAGGTGTAGCGGCGCCCCAAGCCAGGTCTCCACGAACCGCGCAATCCGCGCCCGGGCCGGCATTTTGCGGTTGCTCGAACGGGGCTGTTGCGTCATCGCCATGAGCGGTCTCCTGGTTGATTCATGGAGTGGTGTATTGTTAAATGAACGTGTTCAAGTAATCGGGCGTGTGACGACTGTCAACACCAAACCGGGAATGCCGAAATCCGACGATTCCCGACTTGATCCGGACCCTTGGGCGGCGAACTTTCAAGAATGAGCAGGAGATCCCGGATCGAGTCCGGAATGGTCGGCGCTCAGAATGACGCGCCAATAAAGCGTGAGGTTAGACGAGCCCTTGCGAACGCCCGTCGACAATCTCGCTCAGGGTGACGCCAAGCTGGCCATCTGCGACGACCAGGCGTCCACGCGCCATCAGGCGATCGGAAACATAGATATCAACCAGGTCTGTTGTACTGTTTTCGAGCTCGACAATTTCGCCTTGGGACAAGGACATCAGTTCTTCAACCGGCACCCGCGCTTCGCCCAAAACCACGTCGACTTTGACCGGGGCATCCATGAGGCTGTCTTCGAGGGCGCGATTAACGGTCATCAGGTCTCAATCATTGTCGGTGTGAGCGCTCAGACTGGCGGTGAATGGTTGCCGAGTGGTGAACAGGTTGGACTTAGCGGCGAAATAAATCGCCTTGGCCCTCAACCACAACTGCGGCGAGGCGGCGCACGCGCTCCAGCGCGTCTTTGCGGTCGGTCTCGTCAATCGCGGCGTGTTCGAGGTGGGCGGCGAGATCGACAATCCCAGCCAGGACTTTCCTGAGATCATCCGAGGCTTGCGCAAGCTTGCTGGCCTCTGCTGCAAGGGCGTCATTGCGGGCGATGGATGCGCCGCTGGCCTGAGCATCGCTGAGCAACAGGGCAAGGTCTTGCGGCGTCATCCGGACCGTGTCGGTTTCGTCCGGTGCTGGCGCACTGAAGTCGCTGGCAAACGGGAAAGGTTCGATCTTCTCAACCCGGCGCTTCATTCGACCAACTCATCTTCAGCGTCATGGGCCAGGATGTCGCCGCGTTTGACCAGGCCGCGCGCGATTTCGATGATCTCGCTGCGAGCCGTCTCGACTTCTCTGCGCCGGATTGGGCCGGTGGCTTCGATTTCGTCGCGCAGCAAGTCACCGGCGCGCTGGGTGAGATTAGCAAAGAAGGCGTCTGCGACAGGGGCAGGGGCGCCTTTCAGGGCGACGGTCAGAACCGCGCGATCGATGCTGCCCAGGATGGTTTGCAAGCTGGCCGCATCCAGAACGGCGAGATCTTCAAACGTGAACATGAAGGCCCGGATCTTTTCGCCTGCGCCCGGTGCAGCCGTGTCGAGCGAAGACAGGAGCGACTGTTCCGACTTGCTGTCGAGACGATCGAAAATGCGGGCGACCTGTTCGTGTCCGCCTTGGCTACGGCTCGGGCTGGCCTGGTTGAGCCGCGCCTGCAAGGCAAGTTCGAGTCCCTTGATGGCCGATGGGTGCACATCGCCGAGGTTAAGCATGCGTTTCAGCGCTTCTGTTGCCAGCGCCCGCGGCAGCGCCCGCACCGCATTTGCAGCCGTCTCTGATGCCAGGCGAGACAGGATGAGCGCGATCACTTGCGGGCTTTCCTTGTGCACGAGGCCGGCGATCAATGCACCGTCATGGCGCGACAGGCGGTCCCAGAAGCAGGCGGGGCTTGCCGCACGGGTCGGGGCCGAGCTGGCCATCGAGGTGACATAGGATTGCACGGCCTGCTGCTCAGCGGCGGCATCTTCTGGCAGCGATTGCATTGCCGCACTCAGCTGTTCAGCTTCTTGTGGCGAGAGCTGCGACCAGACCGCAGCGGCCCGCGCACCAAGGGCCCGCATTAACAGTGCACTGCGCTGCAAGCCGGAAGTCATGGCGGTATGGGTTCGCGCAGGAAGGCTCATCTATTCCTCCGCATAAGACAGCCAGCCGCGGACCAGGCGAGCGGTTTCGTTGGGATTGGCTTCGGCCAGCTGGGCGGCTTGGTTCAGCTCTGCGCCGAGGCTTGTCTCGGGCGGCGGCAGGTGGACCGGTTGCGCCGCAGCAGGCTCGCGGCGGGGTGCCGGGGCGCGGGGCTCGGTCGATCTTGCCGGTGCCGGGATCCCGATCAGGCCGGCAAATAACAGCGCGCTCAGCAGCCCGAGCCCGGTCAGCTCGGCAATCTGCAGCGGCGTCAGGGAATGACCGACGCCTCGGGCAAAGGGAAATTGCGTCAGGGTCAACGTCTCGGTGGCCGGATCGAACTCCGTCGCGGCGATCAGAATGGTCTCAACTTGCGTGCGCAAGGCGCGCAAGTCGCTGCCGATGTTGCCGTCAATCATCACCAGGACAGTGCGGTCCGTGCGGCCCGTCACCGACACTCGAACTTTCTCGGCGCCGGTGACCGGCTCCAGGAGATAGGTGAGTTCTCGCTCGACGGAACTGCCCACAGGCTGCGATTTCACGCCGCCGAAAATATCGTAAACCCGCAAAGACAAAAGCCCGGCTGCCAGGATAAAGGCAGCCAAGGCTATGAGACGCATATAGGATGTGCGGGTTTTCGCACTCATCATGACACCTTCGCCCGGCGCAGATGCGGGCATACCCGTGTGTTTTACGGGCGGCGTCGTAAACGGCGCTTTAACATCGGCCTTGCCGGGTCAAATCGATCACATCTGAAATGCGACCGATTTGAACGCTAGGCGCGGTATTGTTGCAACCGGGTTGTGCGCAGGCCTTTGCGGCCGTGCTTGGAATAAAGTGCCCGCCAGCCGGAGAATTCTTCTTCGCTGAGATCGTAGCGACGAAGCGCTTCTTCCTCAGAAAGCAAACCGCCGGTGACGGCAGCCACGACTTCTGCTTTGCGGCGTGTCACCCAGCGACTAATACCGGGCTTAGGCAGGTCTGAAAGTGTCAGCGGTCGACCGTCAGGGCCTCTCACGCTGAGAGATTGTGCATTCTGCGCCATTTTTTCCACCATCTTCTGTTGGTTTCACAGGCCACTTCTGTAGCCATGGCGCGGTTATACAGGAGCCGAATTAAATCCGGTTTCAGCCCGGTCTGAGAATTTTCATGAAAATTGGACACAACCCACGCGAAGCCGTTAGGACGCTGTTTGCAAACTTGTGCCGATTTGGATCAGCCAATGATGACAACAGGTTCAGCGATGATGGCAGGCCGCGCTAGGCGCCCCTGAGCTTAGCAAAGCGCGCCATGTCTGCGGCCGTGTCGCCGGCAATATCCGGGACGGCGGTCATCAGCAATTCAGCCGCATGGCAGGTGCCGCGCACTTCACGGCAGCGGGCATCGACCCCGGCTTTCATCAACAAGCGATAAAAGGCAATGCCCTCATCGCGCAGCGGGTCGCATTCATTCACATTGATCATGGTTGGCGGCAGGCCGCGGACATCATCTTCGCTGGCAAAGAGCGGCCAGGCGAGCGGGTTCTTGTTCTCAAACTGCTCCATGCCATACGCCATCGCGCCGCGATTAGAATGCAAGGCGATCAGGATGCCATTATTTTCGGACGATGAGGGCAGATCCGCCTGAGGCCATTGTCCGGCAATATAAGGGCAGAGTGGATAAAGCCCGCTGATCAGGTTGATGTCGCCATCCTGTTTCAGTTTCAGACCCGTAGCGATGGCCAGATTGCCGCCGCCGCTTTCGCCAGCGACGACGATCCGGTCCTTGTCGATGCCCAGCGTGTCGGCCGTCTCCGACAACCAGCGGACCCCGGAAACACAATCATTCAGCCCGGCCGGAAACGGCGCCACTTCCGGGGCTGAAGACGGGGTCAGGCAATTACGAAAATCGACCATGGCGACGGCAACACCATTGGCGGCAATGATCTTGGCCCAGGCACGATAATTTCCATAATAGCATGAAAAGACCATCATCCCGCCGCCATGAATGTAATAGATGCAAGGCACTTTCTCATTGCCTTCCGGGCGGACAAAGCGGACCTTGATCGTGTTGCCGTCAGGCTGTGAGGTAAACTCATGTTCTGAAATGGACAGCCCGGCAGATGGCGCCACCGCCTCATTGTCTGCCATATCAAACATCATCTTGAGCTGTTCAGTAGCGGCCAGGGCCTCTGGCGCATTGGCCATGGCGAGCTGTTCCTCGCGGGAGGCAACATCGCTCTCGTCCGGTGGCGGCATCATCGTCAATACCGCTTTCAGGCGAGGATCCAGCCGCGGATCATTTGCGATATCTACCATTGTGCGCGCTCCTTGTTGTGATGCGCGCAACCAAGCAAAAAGGCAGGCAGGAAGCTAGTTTGTCGTCGCGAGAGCCGCGCGCTCTAGGCGAATTGCGGTGCGATCTTGAGGTTCTTCACCCAGCCCAGCTTCTCATAGATCAGCAACATCGTGCCATTATAGTCGACGATGCGGTTCCACAGGCCTCTGCGCGGACGGTGCAAAGCACTGACCGGTTGATCATGATGGTGGTCATGGAAGGCCTCGCCGCCGGTCAGGAGACCGATCAGATGGTCCGCCCAGACCGGGGTCTTCAAATGCCCCAGAACATTGATGCCATAAGTCGTGGCGTGAAACTGGATCGCCCGCCCGATGACAAAGCAGGCATGGCAGATTGCCGTCAGCACCAGCGAGCCGCCAGCGGCCCAGACGATCAGATAGATCACTGCCGGAATGACCAGGTGCAGAACCAGAGAGATGGAATTGTAGAACCCGTCCATCCAGACAATGATCGGATGCTGCTTCAGCCACATCGCCATCGGGCGCGCCATGTCCTTGGTGTCGCGCCACAGGATCCAGCCGACCCAGGCCCAGCGCTTGGATTCAAATGGGTTGTGCGGATCGCCTGGCGCGTCCGAGAAACGGTGATGCTGGCTGTGATAGTTGACCCAGTCGCGCACCGTGCCTTGCATGGCGATCATCAGGTTCAGCATCGTGATCACCTGCCCGGGCGCTTTCAGCTCGCCCGCCCGGTGCTGCATAATCCGATGCAGCGGCCCGATCCCGGCATTGCAGACAAAGATCGAGAACAGAACCACGCCGATCCCGAGCGGCAGGTAATACCAACGCAGGGTCAGACCGGATAGGGTGATCCCGAGCACGATCATCGTGATCAGCATGGC
This sequence comes from Henriciella sp., assembly GCA_965212615.1. Taxonomy (GTDB): domain Bacteria; phylum Pseudomonadota; class Alphaproteobacteria; order Caulobacterales; family Hyphomonadaceae; genus Henriciella. The sequence continues at coordinate 1,589,617 of OZ243114.1, read as the reverse complement.
GAGCCCGAGGACCGGATACAGGAATGCCGAGAAGAAACTCGCAAAGTTGAACGTTTTCCAGGTTTTGGGAATCGCAATCGAGCGAGGGATCATTCTGAAGGCCTCCTTGTCTACGTAAGCAACACTATGCATCTGCGTCGTGTTACCAAGCAGTTAAGACCCGCCTGCAGATCGGAAAAGGGCCGAGTGTCTCGATTTACTGCAATCTTCCAAAGTGTGACGGGAGAGTCACGTTTTTCGCAGCGCTCCCGCCCCCTCTGTCACCGATTGTCGAATTCCGAACGTACGAGTTCCAGGCCGCGACGCGTGATCCGGTAGGGCTGCCCCCGTTTGGAAGCGATCGCCCTGCGGCGTTTCAGTTTGCGAAACAGGATCAGGTCCAGGCCTGGGGCCCGCCAGCCTTCGCGATTGATACAGGTGACACGTTCGATCTTGCGGCCATCGCCGCGTTCGATTTCGATCCGCCCGCCTTGCGCGAGCAGGTGCAGGATGCGCTGTTCGGCGCGTGAGATATCCATGGTTTAGAATGTCCGATTGTGCGCGGCGTGCGCGCAGGGAAACAGGCTGATCCGGTGACTGGATCAGGGTTCAGGCTGTTTCTGGCCCCGGTTCGCGTTTGATGTGCGGTCGGGGCCCTTACCGGGTCTCGGACAAAGTGAACATAAAGTCTCCGTTGCGGGTCTGCATAGGAAACACTTGCCGATGACGTCAAGTCCGTCCTAGCCTCGCCTCAAACATTGAGATGGAGGAAGATTTGAGTGCAATGGCAGACACGATCGCCAATCTGCGGCGGGTGGTGACCACGAATGATGCAGATGGAAAGTCGAGCATCATGATCGATAGCGGTCCGGCAGAGGAGTTCCGCACCGGCGATGTCGGCGGCCTGTTCGAGATCTGGCACGATGCCGCGTCCGGCGATCTGGACGGATTGCCTTGTGATGACACGGCCAAGGGCACGCCGCAGCTGTCACCCGCTGCTGGTAAAGTGAAGATCCGCTGGTTTGCCATCGAGCCGGCGCCAGAAGGGGCATCTGCCGAAGATATGGCAGCGCTGACCCGACAGGCCTTCATTGCCATGGGCGCGGGCGATCACCAGCCGGACACTCGCAAGCACCCGGCCATGCATCTCACGCATACACTGGATGCCATCATCCTGGTCAAAGGCCGCGTGCGGCTGATCCTGGATCAGGAAGAAACAGAGATCGGACCCGGTGACGTGGTCGTGCAGCGGGCGACCAATCACGCCTGGGCCGTCGTCGGCAACGAACCGGCTTTATTCGTGGCTGTGCTCGTCGACCGCAGCTAAGGCGTCTGAGGCGGCTCGCGTCGCATCCCAGGACTCGCAGCCGAGCTTGCCGCGACAATCACCGCGCACTTCCAGAGAGGCATGGCTGACGCCAAAGCCTTTCTGATCAGCGGTGCTGATCAGGCTGACGACCGCATCATTGGCCGAGATTTCCTCGGCCTGTCCGCACTTCTCGCAGACAAAAAAGGCAAGCGGCACATCGCTCGGGCCGAGATCAAGCGCCAGATAGGCATTGAGGCTCTCGACGCGCGAGACAAATCCGAGTGCGACCAGAAAATCGAGCGCGCGATACGCAGTGGGCGGCGAAACCGAGCCGACCCCTTCGAGCGAAGCAAGGACTTCATAGGCCGTCATCGGTCGCTGGGCGTCGAGCAGCACATTGAGCACATGTTTGCGGATCGCGGTGAGGCTTTTGCCGGACTGTTGCGCTTCATCAGCTGCAGCCTGGATCAATTCCTCCCGGCTCGGCTTCTTGGAATCGGGCTGACGCCAACGCCGGCGATGCAGGCGGCGTTTGCCGGTGGCAGGCGTGCGGGTGCGATAACGTGTCATAGTATGACGTATATGCCTTTCAGACGTATGCGTCGAGTTAAATCCGGCGCCTGAAATGACGCCGTCTTGCAGGAAAAGGCGTGGATCGTCATAGGAGAGGCATTGCCGCCACATTGCGAAAGACCTGCTCATGTCCGAACTGACCCCGCCCTGGATTGCCAAGGATTGCCTGGATATCGGCCTGTTCACCAACCAGCTCGAGCCGATGCTGGCCTTCTGGCAACAGCAGGTCGGTCTGCCTTTTGATCACATGTTGCCGGTCGGCGGCGGCGTGCGCCAGCACCGGCACGATTTTGATGGCGCCGTGCTCAAGCTCAACCATGCCCGCGACCAGCTGGGACCGGCGTCACGCGGTGGGTTCCAGCGCCTGATCATTGCCCAGCAAGGACGGACCGTGTCTGAGGACCTCGCTGATCCAGATGGCAATCGCGTCCGGCTGGTGCCGATCGGTGAGGGCGGTATTGAGCATTGGGCGATTGAGGTCGCGACGCGAGACGCGGACCAGTTCCTCAGCCATTATCAACACAGCCTTGGCCTGCCGCGTGTACCGGATGCACTTGCGGTGCGATGCGGGCGCAGCTTGATCATTGGTGTCATAAGTCCGGACGTGGCCGACGAGAGCGATGGTGAAGACATGCGGCGAACCGGATATCGATACACCACGATCCAGGTCGACAAGGTCGATTCGGTTCATGCTCGCGCGCTGAAGCAAGGCGCCGTCGAAGGCGCCCCGCCGCAGACCCTGGGCCGGACTGCACGCATTTCGTTCCTGAAAGACAATCACGGCAACTGGATGGAGCTTTCCCAGCGCGCCTCGATCACCGGATCGCTCGAACCAGGGTGAGGCCTTGAGGCGACAATCTGTATCTGGCGCGTCGCCATGGGCTGGGTTACCTCATCCCGTGCGCATCGCGCGCGCCGATTCAGCCTGACAGGAGACCACGCATGATCATCGACGCCTGGGGACAGCATCCGACGCTTCGGCACAGTCAGGATCCGATTTTCGCTTCGTTGCGGCGCTGGAACAAGGCCGAAACGCCGACGCAAGAATTGCCGGTCTCTGCGACCGTGGCGATGCTTGATCAGGCCGGCGTCGACAAGATGCTGATCAGCGCCTGGTCAGCGCCGCGCAAGACGATGATCTCGAATGATGAGGTCGCAGGCTTCGTCGCCCAGGCGCCGGATCGACTGGTTGGAGTCGGATCTGTCGACATCTCCAACCCGATGGCGGCGGTGGCGGAGATCCGCCGCTGCGTCCGCGAGCTAGGCTTCAAGGCGATCCGCGTCCTACCCTGGCTCTGGGAAGTGCCGCCAACTGATCGGCGCTTCTATCCGGTCTATGTCGCCTGCGTCGAGGAAGGCGTGCCGTTCTGCACCCAGATCGGCCATACCGGGCCGCTGATGCCGTCAGAGGTGGGGCGGCCAATTTATCTTGACCAGGTGGCGCTGGACTTCCCGGATCTGGTCATTGTTGGTGGCCATATCGGCTATCCCTGGACCGAAGAAGCCGTGGCGGTCGCGACCAAGCATCAGAATGTCTATATCGATACTTCGGCCTATACCGTGAAACGTTATCCACCAGAGCTGGTGCGCTATCTGCGCGGGCATGGCGCGTCCAAGGTCATGTTCGGGACCAATTATCCGATGATCACGGCAGCAAAGGCGCTTGGCGGGCTGAATGATCTCGGCCTGTCAGAGGCGGGCAAGGCTGCGTTCCTCGGCGGGAATGCCGCGCGTGTGTTTGGGTTGGAATAACGTTACCACCTGTTTTTGTTTGATTTTGTATTGAAAGCCGCGGCTTTTACCAGCGTCGGTCAGGAATCCAATTGACTCAGAACAAATAGAAACATAAAGAGAACAAAATGTGATCAAACTTTCGCTTAAAGGGCTGGCATGGGCGCGATATCGACCACTTCTGATGTCTTGGATCAGGCTTTGCGCGGCGCAGGCCTGGAAGACGCATTTGATGATCGCGGCATTGCCCATGAAGATTGTCCGGGCTGCGGCGCAACGCGCGGTCTGAAATTGTCACTCGGGCGCGGGCGGGTGCAGTGTGGAGCTTGCGGCAGTGAAGGGCCTCTGATCGCTTATTTGCGCGAAAAGGCCGAGGCCGGTGAGTGGAACCATGAGCCCTTTGCAGAGGCCGAAATCATCCCGATCGACCCGCGTCCGCAGCCTGCAAATGATCATGTGTCGTCGCCGCCGGTCACCGCCCAGTTGCCGGTGGCGGTCTCTGAGCCGGTGCAAGTCGAACTGATCGAAGAGCTGGTGGCCGGAGCGGCGACCCGTCCGACGCGCAGCGACCGAACACCGGCTTCAAGGCGGCGTTGGGGGGAACGGGTGATCATCTCGCTGCTGGCGCTCATCTTCCTGGCCGCAGGACTGGCGGCGGCGGTCTTGTCGGGTTTTGCCAATTATCAGGCGTTCAGTGCTGGCGTGCTCGACCCGACCCAGGCGCGGGTCTGGGGCTGGAGCGGGGTGATTGCCTCGGTCTGCTCGTTCGGCGGTTTCACATTCTTCTGGTGGCATATGTCAGGCCGCCGTCTCGGCGAGGCGATGCGGTCGCTGGTCTTCGCGCTCGCAGGCGCGGGGACCAGCATTGCCGGCACCTCTTTATTCATGCTCAACAATGCCCAGGCGCAGGATGCGCAGCTGGCCCAGGCGCAACAGGTCCAGAGCCTGGGCCAAGCCGAGATCGCTGACTGGACCCGTCAGCTGCAGGGCATCCCGCCGGAAACCCGTTCGATTGAAGGCCTGGAGGCCTACATTGCTGGGGTCGAGGCCGTCGGACGCACGCACCAGAAACCGTATCGGGACGCTCAGAACGAGCTCGGCCTCGCGCGCCGCCGCGCGATGCTGGAAGACAAGATTGCAGGGGCGCGAGCCGATCTGCGCCAGGCGGCGGAGGCCAGCGGGCTCACTCTCCCTGCGCAAAGCCTCCCCGCCTGGTTTTTTGCGCTGATGCTCGAACTGTTTTCCTCCCAGGGGACAAGCATCGCCTTTGTCTCGCTGCTGCTGCTTTTCGGGGCGCGATCATCGCCGGGCCGACAGCCCGCAGATCTGAGCGAGGCTTGAGCCTTTAGGCGGCTTTCTCGACAAACACGGTGCCAGCCGAATAGCCCGCTCCAAATGAACAGATCAGGCCCTTGTCGCCGGCGTCCATGTCTTCGCTATGCTTGTGAAAGGCGATGATCGAGCCAGCCGAGCTGGTATTGGCATAGGTATCGAGCACAGTCGGGCTCTCGTCTGGTGTCGCCTCGCGGCCAAGCACCTTGGAAGCGATCAGCCGGTTCATATTGGCATTGGCCTGATGCAGCCACATCCGGCGCAGGTTCGGCGCTTCAAGGCCGAGGCGCTCGAGCTCGGCCGTGATCATCCGGGCGACCATCGGCACCACTTCCTTGAACACTTTGCGGCCTTCCTGAACGAACAGCTTGTCCTCGGCGCCAATGCCTTCCGGCGCGCAACGATTGAGGAAGCCGAAATTGTTGCGAATATTGTTGGAGAATTGTGTCTTCAGCTGCGTGCCGAGAATCTTCCAATGCTGCGCTGGGGCAATGTCTTCGGCTTCGACCAGGACAGCCGTAGCGACATCGCCAAAGATGAAGTGACTGTCGCGGTCGGTGAAATTGAGGTGGCCGGAACAGATCTCCGGATTGACCATCAACACTGACTTGGCGCTGCCCGAGCGGACAAAGTCGGCGGCCGTCTGAATGCCGAACGTGGCGGATGAGCAGGCGACATTCATGTCGAATCCGAACCCGTCTATGCCCAATGCAGCCTGGATTTCCACCGCCATGGCCGGGTAGCCGCGCTGCATGTTCGAGGCGGCGCAGAGGACGGCATCGACATCGCTCGCGTCGCGGCCGGCCCGCTCCAGCGCCATGCGCGCGGCGTTGACGGCAATCTCGGCCAGCACCGAGATTTCTTCATTCGGACGCTCGGGAATATTCGGGCGCATCACATTCGGGTCGATGATGCCGGACTTGTCGACAACAAAGCGGGACTTGATGCCAGAGGCTTTCTCGATGAATTCGACGCTTGAATGGGTCTTGGCTTCGGCCGTTCCGGCCTCGATCTCCGCTGCGTGCTCTGCGTTCCACTTGTCGGCCCAGGCATTAAAGCTCTCAACCAGTTCTGCATTGGAAACTGATTGCGGCGGTGTCCACAATCCGGTGGCGAAAATGACGGGTGTGATCATGAATTCCTCGCGCGCCAGACCCGGCGCTCTGCTAGTCCAATCGACAGTGTTAGTCTTACCGGCGGTGAAGGTCGAGCGCCGGAGTCACTTCAGGTTGGCGGAAATCCGGCTGCATCATCACGGGCCTCTCGTTCGCAGACGAGGCGCTCATTTGCGGTCGGCAGGTCGCGGCATTCGTCTATTCGCCGATCATCATAGAGATCCTGGCCGATGGCACAGGCACCGAGCACGGTGCAAAGGCCGAAGCTGATCAGCGCCGCTTTCATCGCTCATCCTTTACCCCGGCGATCTCGCGGCCGAGCTCGCGTTTCTCTGCATCCTCCTCGCGCTGCTGATCCTTGGCATCCTCGCGGGCGCGTTCGCGCTCCGCTTGCGCGATCGCGTCAGCGATACAGCGGTCCCGGCTGGTGGTCTGGGCGATCGACTCGCATTTCGCATAGGCCCGGTCGCGGTCAAACTCGGCATTTGTTACGCAGCCGGAGAGTGCGAGCGCGAGGACGGGAAGGGTGAGCGCAAATTTCATCGAGCCATCTCCTGAACTTGTTTGTGACGAGGACAGCTGACCTCATGATCATTGTAAAGCCCGCAAGCCTGCATCCAGGCATAAACGATGGTCGGGCCGACGAACTTGTGCCCGCGTTGCTTCAAGGCCTTTGAGCAGGCTTCCGAGATATCAGTCTTGGTCGGGCCATCTCGGTAATCCTCAAAACGGCTGACAATCGGCTTGCCATCGACAAAGCGCCAGCAGAATTCAGAAAAATCTTCGCCTTTGTCCATACAATCCAGGAAGGCCTGGGCATTGCCGATACACGCTTCAATCTTTTTCGGGCTGCGAATTATGCCGGGATTGGTCAGCGCCTTGTCGATCCGGGCCTGGTCCCAGCGGGCAATCTTTTCCGGATCGAAGCCGTCAAACTCCTCACGCATGCTTTCGCGCTTGCGCAGGATGGTGATCCAGGCGAGGCCCGCCTGCATGCCGTCCAGTTGCAGCTTTTCCCAAAGCGCCCGCGAATCATATTCCGGCACACCCCAGTCCTGATCATGATAGGCCCGGTACAGTTCGTCTTTCATCGGCGCCCAGGCGCAAGGTATGCGATCACTCATCGCTCTTCCATAGGCGCCGGATCGGCCACGAGCCAGCCTGGTTTGTCAATTGTGACCGGAGTTTCATGAATGGTCGGGCGTTCATCAGACGCTTCGGCCGAGGCCAGCCGGTCGACGCGTACCAGGGCGAGGGCCTGAGCCGCGACCGCGCTGGTGACGTTGCCAATCGGGAGCGGGGCCTTGATCTCGTCGCCGCGCTCAACCGTCAGCCCATCCGGCAATTCGATCCGCAAGGTGCGCTTGCGCAGCGTGCCGCGCCGGTGCATCCGGCTGACAACTTCCTGGCCGACAAAGCAGCCCTTATTGAGGGCGACACCGCCAAGAATGTCCATGTTGATCTCGGCCGGAAATACCTCTGCGGCGCCGAAATCCAGGCCCTGTTCGGGCACGGCGTGAGCGACCCGGTCGGCGTGGTAATCTGTAAGCGGGCGGCCGGTCATGGCCAGGTCTGGTTTGTCGCTGATGACCCGCAGCCGCCCCCCTGGATACCGCGGATCACAGTAGATCTGAACCGACTCTGGCACGACCGCAGGTGGGTCTGTGCAAGCCGTCAGACCCGCGAATACGGACAGCTCCTCGCAAATGTCGATTTCGACCGCGCTGCGCAAACGAAACAGTTTGAGCCGCTTGGCGAGGTCGGCTGCATGGTCGCTTGCAACATCGAGCCAGATCCCGTCCTCGGTCCGCGAGGCAAGAAAATCGGCGATCACTTTTCCTTGCGGGGTCAGCAAGGCGCCATAGCGGGTTTCGCCAGTCGGCCACCCGGTCGTGTCATGGGTCACCAGGCGTTCCAGTAAAGCCAGCGTGTCAGGCCCGCGCAGCGCCAAGACCGTGCGATGGGGCAGGTAAACAAGATCAGAAGTCATCCGGCGCATGTAAGCAGGCCTCAAGGGCTTGTCATCCTGACCGGCAAAAAAAGAGCCCGGCGCCAAAAGGGGAGGGCGCCGGGCCTTAAATCTAAGAGTTAGAATGAGAGGGAGGGTATGATCTATCTCTTAGAACTTGTATCGCGCGCCAATGGTCAGGCTCGAGCCGTCAAAATCGTCATCGACGCTGGCATTGAACAGATTGGCCCCGCCGCCAATGAAGCGGCGTTCAAGCTCGACATCGCGAATCTGGTAGTAGCGGGCTTCGCCATAGACTTCCCAGGGCGTACCGGTCAGCCAGGTCAGACCGCCTGCAAGCGTGCCTGCAAGCCCGCTATCGTCGCCTGTGGCGACAAAGTTCGGGGTCGGTGAGCCGCCGCCCGCATAGAGAATATTGGCATCGACTGTGGCGACGCCGAGTCCGCCGCCGACGAACGGAATGAGGGTCTGGCTGTCATCCCAGATGATGTCCGAATAATTGTTGATCAGGAAGAAATCGATCGAGACATCGCCGGAAAATGCCTGGCTGCCACTATTGAAACTGCCGCCGCTGACATCAGCTTCAATGCGCGAATATTCGAGTTCCAGGCGAGGATTGAAGAGGCCGAAAAACTCCCAGGGCGTATCGTATCCGACAGCGAACCCAAAGCTCACATCGCTGTCGAAATCGGTGGCGATGCGAGCCGGGGCGCCCGCCGTTCCGGGCGCGCCGGCGGCAGGAGCCTGGATCCCGGTCAGCTCTACGTCGCCAGGAAATCCGGCGCCGATAAAACCAGAGACATACCAGCCTTGATCCTTCTCGGCCTGGGCCGGCAGGGCGGTGAGAGCGAGCGCCGCTGACGCGAGAGAGAGCGTAGAGAATTTCGACATGCGGGAGGTCCTTCTGCGAGAATGTCGGTCTGTGTTGCAGTCGACCTAGACCGGATCATCGCGCCGCGCATTTCACGTCTCTTCACCAAGGCTCACACCAATTTGAGATCACAATTTCGGGTCACGGCCTTGCCGAAACCGCGTCATGATGCACCTGCGCAGGTTCAGGTGACAGTCAGGCAGGCATCGGCCATAGGTAAGGCTCGGCATTCGCGAATGGGAGCGCAAGGCGTTGAGCGAACGAAAAGGGCTGAATCGCAGGTTGTTCTGGTTGTATGAGGGGCATGGGCCGGCGCCTTATTATTTTCGGATCGGACTGCTCACTTTCGACATTCTGACCATTGCTTATTTCCTCTGGGCGCCGTTTCGGGGCGATGGGGTCTCGCATCCGGTGGCCGATTATGCCATCGGGGCCGTGATTGCTCTGGATCTGGCGGCGCGGTTTTATATTGCCCAGCCCAAGAGCAAGTTCTGGCGGCGGTTCTATAATTGGGCTGACCTGGTTGTCGTGGTGTCGATGCTGGCGCCGCTATTCACGCAGAACCTCGCTTTCCTGCGCCTGCTCCGTGCGGTGCGGATCATTCGCGCCTTCACCCTGCTCAAGCGGCTGAAAGGCGTGTCATCCTATCTCAAGCGCCATGAGCGCATTTTCGATCGCGTGACCAATCTCGTCGTCTTTGTGTTCCTCATGGCAGGCCTCGTCTTCGTGCTGCAAAAGGACACCAATCCCGGCATCGAGAATTATGTCGACGCGCTGTATTTCACCGTTACCAGCCTGACCACAACCGGCTATGGCGACATCCTGATGGAAGGCATGTGGGGCCGCTTGCTGGCGGTGGTGATCATGGTGCTTGGCCTGACTTTGTTCCTGCGGCTGTTGCGCGCGATCACCCTCCCCGGCGACAAGGTTGACTATACGTGCGAGGCATGCGGACTGACCCGGCATGACGCCGATGCCATCCACTGCAAACATTGCGGCGACATGCTGAAGATCGAAACCCCGGGCCAAGGATAGGCGATGAGCGAGACCAGTCATATTCCGTTTCGGGAAGTGCCGTATTTGCCGCAAAAGACAATTGTCGAGCAACGCGATGATGGCAGCGTGCTGATCCGCAATGGCCAGCCCTTGAAAGATCCGCCGCCGCATATGCTGTGGCCACTTAAATACTGGGCCGAACAGGCGCCGGATCGGACCTGGCTGGCGCAGCGCGATCCGGTCGATTCGACCCGGGAAGGCTGGCAGGAGATCTCCTATGCCGAGGCCTGGCAGCGCGTGCAGGCCCTGGCACAAGGCTTCCTGAATGCGGGCGATGCCGCCCCGGTGATGATCCTGTCGCGCAACACGATTGATCATGCCCTGGTCATGTATGGGGCGATGTTGGCCGGTTGTCCTGTGGTTCCGGTCACGCCTGCTTATGCGCTGCTCAGTCAGGATTTTGCGCGGCTGAATTATGTCGATGAGCTGGTCGAGCCGAAATATATCTATGTCGAGGATGGCGCCGAGTATCAGCGCGGTCTTGACGGGATGCGCGTCGGTGACCGCCTGGTGCTGTACTCGCGCAACGCGCCGACGGCCTGTCAGAGCCAGTCGCTTGACGCGTTTGCTGTGCCGGGCGGCAATTCCGTGACTGAGGCCTATGACCGACTGACCTCGGAGACGATCGCGAAATACATGCTGACCTCAGGCTCCACAGGTGAGCCAAAGGCGGTGATCAACACCCATGGCATGATCGCGGCCAACGCCAAAATGATCCGCTCGGTCTGGGATGAACAGCGCCTGGCAGAGGTGACCGGCGAGGTACAGGTGATGTGCAACTTCCTGCCCTGGAGCCACACTTATGGCGCCAATGCGATTCTGCACAACCTGACTGATTGGGGCGGGACGCTGTATCTCGACTGGGGTGCGCCGACCCCGGCGCGGCTGCCGGAAATGTTGCGCAATCTGAAAGACGTCTCGCCGACCCAGCACACAACTGTGCCTGCCGCCTGGGCGGCGCTGGCGACGGAGTTCGAGCGCGATGAGGCCCTGGCCAGGACCTTTTTCAAGCGGATCTGTCAAATGGCCTATGGCGGCGCCGCCATGGGCCAGGACATTTATGAGCGCATCCAGAACGTCGCCGTACAGGTGACAGGCGAGCGCATTTCGCTGTCGGCTGGATATGGCGCCACCGAAACCTCGCCGACCGCCAGCAACGTCCACTGGCCGAATGACACGATGGGCCTGATCGGCCTGCCTCTGCCGGGCAATGTGTTCAAACTGGTGCCGGCGGGCGAAAAGCAGGAGCTGCGCGTCAAAGGTGTGAATGTGACGCCCGGCTATTACCGAAATGAGGACAAGACGCGCGCCGCGTTTGATGAAGAAGGCTTTTACCGCTTGGGTGATGCGGTCCGCTTCGTTGATCCTGATAATCCGAAAAAAGGGCTCGCCTTTGATGGCCGCACGGCAGAGGAATTCAAACTCGCCAACGGGACCTGGGTCTCAGCCGGCAAGCTGCGCGTGCAGGCAGTGCAAGCAGTGGATGGGGCGCTCGCAGATGCCGTCGTCTGCGGCCTCAATCGCGATGAGGTCAGCCTGCTCGGCTTCATCAACCCGACCTATTGCGAACGGCTGACAGGCGAGGCTCTTTCAATGCCCGAGATGATCAAGCATCCGGCTGTTCTGGATGCGGTGCGCACGGGGCTGGAAAAGCACAATGCTCAAAACCCCAACGCGGCCAGTCGCATCGCCCGAATCCTGTTGCAATCGACCCCGCCACAAGCCGATTCGGGCGAGATCACCGAAAAAGGCTATATCAATCAGAACAAGGCCCAGAGTTTGCGCCGCGAGGATGTCGAGTGCCTGTATAGCCACAGCACTGCGCCTGGCCTCATCGTTTTGTAGTTTGCGAATGTTCACGATTAGGGTGTCACCCGTTTGGATGACTTGAATTTGCTGCCGCCGCGTCAGATATTGTCGTGGCAAGACCATCAATCTATGAGACTTGCAGCCATATCCCCTTTGTGGCTTGTCTGCGGACCTTGACAGGACGACGGATCGCTTCGCGCGGTTAATCGTCCTGTCTTGCTTTCGGGCCTGTATTTTCTGACGCACCCGGCTAAACACAGTCGACACAATAAACGGAATAAGAGACCGCCATGGCTGACCCACAAAAAGACACGCTCACCGGTGCAGAGGCGCTGGTTGCGACCCTTGCTGACAATGGAGTCGCCGCCTGCTTCGCCAATCCCGGCACTTCCGAGATGCACTTGGTTACGGCGCTTGATGGCGAGCCTCGCATCCGCTCAGTCCTGTGCTTGTTCGAGGGGGTGGCGACCGGCGCTGCGGATGGGTATGCGCGCGTGTCGGGGACACCGGCCATGACCTTGCTGCATCTCGGCGCGGGCTATCTGAATGCGGGTGCCAATATCCATAATGCTGGGCGCGCCAATACGCCGATGATCAATGTCATTGGCGACCATGCGGTCCCGCACCTGCAATATGATGCGCCGTTGACCTCGGACATTGCTGGCCTGGCCGGCCCAAATTCGCGTTGGCTCAAATCAGCAGACAAGGTTGAGGAGACCGGCGCGCTGGCGAGTGAGGCATTCGCCGCCAGCTATGGTCCGAAGCCGGGCCCGGTCTCGCTCCTGCTGCCAGCTGACAGTGCCTGGCTTGAAGGCGGCGTCAAAGGTGATGTGGTCTCGGCGCCCGGCCTCGCGGCGGTGAGCGCGGCCGAGATTGAAGCTGCGGCAGAGGCGATTGCAAACGCGGCCAAGCCTGTGCTGATCATCAATGGCACGGCCCTGTCCGAGCCAGGCTTGCAGGCCGCTGCGCGATTGAAAGCGGCTGGCGTGCGTGTCCTCACCGACACTTTCTACGCCAAGATGCGACGCGGGGCCGGGGTGTTTGCACCGGAACGGATGCAATATTTCGCCGAAGGCGCGATGGCTGACCTGGAAGGCAGCGATCTGATGATCCTGGCTGGCACCAGCGCGCCTGTGGCCTTCTTCTCTTATCCGGGCAAGCCGAGCCTGCTGGTTCCCGAAGGCTGCGACGTGATCGCACTCGGCGATGCCGGCAGCGACAGTGCGCAGACTCTGGCTGCGCTCGCCGACCAGATGAGCGCCGAGGATGCCGCCCCGGTTTCACCGCTAGTGGTGCCAGACGCGCCGAGCGGCGAGCTCACCGCCCAGGCCGTCGGACAAAGCCTTGCCCGGCACATGCCCGAGAACGCGCTGGTCTCTGATGATGGTGTCTCGAACGGGTTGATGTCCTATCTGCCGACTCAAACCGCGCAGCCGCATGACTGGATGATGCTGACCGGCGGTGCAATCGGGCAAGGCATGCCGCTGGCCCTCGGCGCTGCCCTGGCTGCGCCGCAGCGCAAAGTCATCTGTCTGTCAGGCGATGGCGCCGGCATGTACACCAATCAGGCTTTGTGGAGCATGGCCCGCGAAGGGGCTGATGTGACAACGATTGTATTCGTCAATCACTCCTACCGTATCCTCAATATCGAGCTGTATCGCACCGGCGCCGGCAATCCGGGACCGACCGCCAAGGACATGCTGTCCATTGGCGGGCCGGACATTGATTGGGTGCAATTGTCGACCAGCATGGGTGTGCCAGCGGTCGCAGCGACGACGGCCGAGGCGTTTGATGCCGCCCTCGCCGACGCCATCGCTGCGCCGGGCCCACGCCTGATCGCGGCCGTGGTCCCGGGCTAGGCCGAAATCCGCGCTGAACGCGATTATGGCTAATGCGTTGGGCGCGATTTTTCGCGCCTGTCACGTCAAAATGGGTCAAAAAGGGCGCAGTCCTTAACCGCCGACCCTGGCCTTGTTAACGAACTGCCTGTTTGGGCCGCTCAGCGTTAACCATACAGAAGAGTCTCTCCGGCAATCTCACCTCTGTCGCCGAGGAATTGGGGACAGTGATGGTGGGTGTCTCGGGACCTGGAAAACCAGGGTCGAGCACCTCTCAAAACGAGAGAGGAAAAGAAGATGCCTTATTCAGATATGGCAACCGATATCGCGCCTGAGACCGGGCTGGAAGCAGCCACGGCGACGGGTGAAGAGCTTTACCGTGTGGGCCTTGCCTATTCGGAAGGGGTGGATTGCGAACAAGACCTGATCGCGGCGCACAAATGGTTCAACCTGGCTGTGCTCAAGGGCTGTGATGACGCCAAGATTTGCCGTCAGGAAATGGCTGATCTGCTGGCCAAGGAAGACATCAAGTCGGCCCTGGCTGCGGCGCGGACCTGGTTGCAACTGGCCAATTAATCGCTGCGCAGACCGCGAAAGCTCGCAAACATTTCGGTCCCTTCATAGCGCGGGGACGGGCAGGGCGCGCCATCCGTTTCGGCCTCGGTTCTGCAGCTCAGGTCGAGCACCTGTAAATGTAGTTCCGCACACGGATGGTCATAGGCCTCGAACAGGTTGAGGTCGGCATTGGTCCGGGCGACTCCGCTTTGTTCCAGATTGGCGAGATTGATGCCCGAGCCGGTAATATTATCGGCGACCGCGTAATTCACATTGGCAAAGATATAGTCTTCGCTCGTGCGTAGCGCATAATGCACGTTCGGATTGCACTGCCCCTCGCCAATATTCGGGTTGGCTTCGAACCGCACCAAGAGTGTGCCTTCGCCAAGATCCGCATACGGATCAACAGGCTCGACCGCCCCGTCCGAACATGCCGCAGTCAGGCTCATCGCCAAGGCGATACTTGCAGTTCTGGTCTTCATTTTGTCCCCACCAAACTAAAACTCAGCTTTCATTATAGCGATAGCCGACCCCATACAGGGTCTCGATCGCATCGAACTCCTTGTCGTTTTCGCGGAATTTCTTGCGCAGCCGCTTGATGTGGCTGTCAATCGTCCGGTCATCGACATAGATCTGGTCATCATAGGCCGCGTCCATCAGATTGTCGCGCGACTTCACATAGCCAGGGCGCTGGGCCAGGGCTTGCAGGATCAGGAACTCGGTCACCGTCAGGCGCACCGGGTGACCATCCCAGGAACAGGAATGCCGGTTCGGATCAAGCGTCAGGCGCCCGCGCACAATCGGTTTGACATCGCCATCTTCCGGGCCGCTATCTGAGGATCGTGAACGGCGCAGCACGGCTTTGACACGTTCCGACAGCAGGCGGTTGGAGCAGGGTTTGCGGACAAAATCATCGGCGCCGATATTGAACCCGATCACTTCATCAATCTCTTCGTCTTTCGAGGTCAGGAAAATGACCGGCAGTTCGGAGGTCTGGCGCAGCCGCTTGAGCAATTCCATACCGTCCATCTTCGGCATCTTCACATCCAGGATGGCAAGATCTGGTGGGCTGTCAGTAAGCGCGCCCAGCGCCGTCAGGCCATCATGATAAGTGCGGACATTATAGCCTTCAGCCTCGAAGAAGATCTTCAGTGAGGCGACGATGTTTTCGTCATCATCAACAAGTGCAAGTGTGGTCATGGTCCAGCCCTTTGCTTTCAAACCCGATCCTGCGACATACGGGCGAATAATTCGGCGGCTGTTGAACCATGGTTCGATGGCCACCGGAAGCCCCGGCTTCGTCGTTTCTGCACTGTTACGAGAATTTTAGGCGCAGATTTGCACCGAATGCGGCAATTTTGCGTTCGATTACAGCGCTATGCGCGCAGCGGCTGTTCTTTGCGGGCCGGCTTGGGAGCCGCCGTGGTGCCATAAGTGATGCATTGGCGCTTGCCAGCATCCTTGGCCTGGTACAGCGCCTTGTCGGCCAGGCTGAGCACCTTGCTCGGGGTCGAGCCGTGATTGGGATAGCGGGCATGCCCGATCGAAGCGGAGATACGCAGCACCGTCTTGTCCCAGAGATACGGGCGGCTGATGATCTCGATCAGGTATTCGGCATATTTGCGAATGCTGGCCAAGGTGCCGTCGACATTCTCGAGCAGGATGACGAACTCGTCGCCGCCGAGCCGCACCAGCAGGTCCTCCTCATCGGTGACCTCCCGCAGGCGTTCCGACAGGGCCTTGATCAGATAGTCCCCGGCATTGTGGCCGAACGTGTCATTGACGGCCTTGAAGCCGTCCAGATCGATGAGCAGGACGTCAAACGTCTCGCCCGATTGCAGGGTATCGAAGCGTTGTTGCAGGCGTATGCGATTGCCGAGGCCTGACAAGGCGTCATGCGCCGCCAGGTGCGATTGATACTCGACCAGTTCGAGCAGCTGACGATTGACCTTGTCGCTCTGCAGGACCAGCGTCACGGCGGCGCCGCCGCAGCCAAGAATGGCGAGCAGGATCATGAAGGATGACATCAGCAGATCGGTGCGTGGATCGATCGCGAATTCTGGCAAGTATGAGCCGCTATAAGCGAGGCCTGTAATGGCGAGCACGACCAGCAGATTAAGCGCCGTGAACAGGATCGTATCGCGGGCACTGAGCAGGATTGCGGCAATCACCGGCAGGACGGGCAGGATCCCGATATGATAACCGGCAACGCCGCCGGCAAAGGCGATCTCTCCCCAGATCAGAGCTGAGAATGCCAGCAACAGAATCCGAACCATGGGCTGCGGGCGTTCACTGAACAGGCTGAAGCGCAGACCCAGAGCGCAAATTGCGGCGCCGACGGTGCCGGTGGCAATATTGAACAGGGCGGTCGACTCAAATCCAAGCTGGAATACCTGCAAGACCGTGTACATGATGGTCATGACCAGCCCGAATCCGGCGACAAACACCATCCGTCGACGGTGGATGTCCTCTGTCGAGAGAATGAAGCTGCCATCGTCGCGAACCAGTTTGGTGCTCGGAGACATGGCGCTGAGTAGGGTAAAAAAACGTTTCAAATAAAATCGCCCTGGTTTGCCCGTGACTATAGGGTTCAGGCGATAAATTAGGGTTGATTTATCCGTGAAATTTTATCGATTTCCGCTCGCCTCTCTGAAACGATGCGAACGCGAACAGGCTTGACCTTGGCGCCGCCTTTGGTTACGGGCGGCGTCATGAAAACAAGACTGCATCACCATCATAAACATAGCTGACGCGCCCGACGAGGTGCGATTGATCTCGGTGCGCCTCACGTTTTCATCAAAACCCGTTCTCCATTGATGTGAATTCAGAGTGTCCACCGATCCGACCTTTGCCGGGTCGTCTCATCATAGGACTACCGAATTTGACTTGGTCAATGCTGGTTCGAACCCAGCCCCGGCATCCAAAGCTTCACACCAGCAGCGGCTTCGTTTAGACGGACCGCGACCGAGAAAAAGGCAATCGAAATGGGCAAGACCAAACAGCCGAAACCGATCGATCTGGCGCGCCAGCCGCGCGGCTTTCCGGACAAGCGCGAAAACCTGATCCATGCCGAACAGGACATGATCGAGAAGATTACCGGCGTCTATCGGCGTTGGGGGTTTGAAGGGCTGGAGACCGGCGCGTTTGAATATGCCGATGCGCTCGGCAAGTTCCTGCCGGATGATGATCGCCCGAATGCCGGCGTGTTCGCGCTGCAAGACGATGACGAGCAATGGATGAGCCTGCGCTATGATCTGACAGCCCCGCTGGCCCGTTTCGCCGCCGAGAATTGGCAGACCTTGCCGAAACCGTTCCGGCGCTATGCCGCAGGGCCGGTTTGGCGCAATGAAAAGCCCGGGCCGGGCCGGTTCCGCGAATTCCTGCAATGCGATGCCGACACCGTCGGCGCGGCGGGCGCCCATGCTGATGCGGAAATGATTGCCATGGCGGCAGAAGCCATGCGGGCAGCCGGCGCCGTCGATGGCGAGTTCACCATTCGCGTGAATACGCGCCGCCTGCTCAATGCGGTGCTGGAAACGGTTGGCGCCAGCGATGACACGGCGCGCCTGACCATCCTGCGGGCGCTGGACAAGCTCGACAAGTTCGGGGTCAACGGCGTGGCTGACCTGCTCGGCGCTGGACGCATGGATGAAAGCGGGGATTTCACCAAAGGCGCTGGGCTCGATGCGGGCGCCGTCAAACAGGTGCTGGCTTTTGCCGAAGCCGGACGGGCAACGCGCAGTGAAACCCTGGAGGCGCTTGGGCAGGCCGTCGGCACAGGCGACGAGGCTGCGGCCGGGCTGGCAGAGCTCGATGCCATTGCCCGCGGGCTGGAAGCGCTTGGTGCGCCGGAATCAGATGTCAGCATCGATCCCTCGGTCGTGCGCGGTCTGGAGTATTATACCGGTCCGGTGTTTGAAGCAGAGCTGCTCAAAGAAACCATCGATGAAGATGGCAATTCGGTTCGCATTGGCTCCGTCGGGGGCGGCGGGCGATATGATGATCTCGTCGCGCGCTTCACAGGCGAGAGAATTCCCGCCACCGGATTCTCGGTTGGGGTCAGCCGGCTGGCAGCGGCATTCTCGATCAGCGGCGTGATCGGTGATCTGAACGGACCTGTTGTCGTCCTCAATATGGATCGCGAGAATCCGTCAGAAGCGCTGAAACTCGCCACCGAATTGCGCCGGGCTGGCATTCGTGCAGAGGCCTATATGGGCAGCTCCGGCATGCGGCCACAGATGAAATATGCGGACCGCCGCGGGGCACCGGCAGTGATCATGGTCGGCAGTGACGAGCTCGAAAAAGGCGTGGTCACGATTAAGGACTTGAAGGAAGGCGCGCGCCAGGCGGCGGCAATTGCCAGCAATGAAGCGTATCGCGAAGCACGTCCGGGGCAGTTTGAAGCGCCCCGCGCCGAGATGATCGCTCGCATTCAGGCCATTGTGGAGGCCGACCAGTGAGCCGTGCGGACCTGATCGTTGCCGCGCTTGCCGCGCGCGGCGGCGACGAGGTCGAGGTGCCGGTCATCATCGAGGCGGCAGTGCCGCTCGAACTTTCGGGCGAAGTGGTGCGCAGCCGCATTTGCACATTCGCTGACGCTGATGGCCGCGAATGGGCACTGCGGCCGGATCTGACCCTGCCAGTGGCACAAGCCGAGATTGCCGCGCGGCGCGGCGGTCAGTCGGCCGAAGCCGTGCGGCGCTATCGCGGGCCGGTCTTTCGCTTGCCGTCGCTGGCTGGCGAGCCGGTCGAGTACGAGCAGATCGGTCTCGAGCGATTTGGCGCGACGCGCGGGGTCGACGAGGATGTCTGGTTGTTCGAGACGCTGGCCGAGGCGTGCGCTGCAGCGGGCGTCCAGACTGGCGCCACCGCGTTCGGGGATCTCGCGATTTTCCCGGCCTTTGTCGATGCGCTGGGATTGCCGGCCGATATTGCCGCAGGTCTGAAGCGGGCTTTCCGTCAAGAAGGCGGCGTGCGAGCCTATCTTGACGGGCACAGCGACAAGCGCACCGGCCTGTCGCAGCGCCTGAAAGGCATGGGCCGCGACGAGGTCGCTGCCTTTGTCGACGACATTTACGCCATGACCGGCCTGCAACCGGTCGGTGAACGGACCGCTGATGAAGTTGTTGAGCGCCTGTTCCAGAGCGCTGGATCGTCGGCGGCGGCGAGCCTGTCAGAAGCCGCCGATGCACTTCTGACCGAGCTCTTGTCTGTGCAAGTGCCATTTCAGGAGGCGCCAGCGGCGTTGCGCGGGCTCGCTGATCAGGCCGGGCTCAGCGGCTTGAGTGACACGCTTGACCAGTTCGCCCGGCGAACCGAGCAGCTTGCCGCTTCAGCCCATGGCGGCCTGCTCGGCGAGGCGCAATTCGCCACGCGATTTGGCCGCCGCTTCACCTATTATGATGGCTTCGTGTTTGAAATCGCGTCGGAGGTCAGCGAAACAGCATTGAAGCGCCCGATCGCGGCAGGTGGGCGCTATGACACCCTGCTGGCTGATCTCTCAGGTGGTGAGGTCTCTGCGACAGCCATTGGCGGCATCATCATTCCGCACCGTCTTAGCGGACCGTCAGGAGCCGGCTCATGACCCGTCTATCGATTGCCATTCCGTCCAAGGGACGCCTCAAGGAAAAGTCCGAAGACTGGTTCGCCAAGAGCGGCTTCAAATTGCGCCAGAAGGGTGGCGGGCGCGGCTATAGCGCCGAACTCAGCGGCCTTGGCGATGTCGATGTGATGCTGCTTTCAGCCCGCGAAATCGCCACCGGCCTGATCGATGGACAGATCCATCTCGGGATTACCGGAGAAGACCTGCTGCATGATCTCTCTGGGGCCGCCACTGCAGACTTTGATGTCTTGCACCGGCTCGGCTTTGGCGGCGCTGATGTAATCGTGGCTGTGCCGGCCGCCTGGCTCGATGTCGAGACCATGGCCGATCTGGAAGCCGCAGGCGCGCTGTTTCGCGAGCGTCACGGACGGCGCATGCGGGTCGCGACCAAATATCTGCGGCTCACCCGCCAGTTCTTCGCCGAGCGTTCAGTCGGAGAATACCGCCTGGTCGAAAGCGCCGGGGCGACAGAGGCGGCGCCGGCGGCAGGCTCTGCCGAGGTGATTGTCGATATCACGTCGACCGGGGCAACGCTGAAGGCCAATAATCTGAAGATTCTTCAGGACGGGGTGATTCTTCAGAGCCAGGCGGCGCTGACGGCTTCGTTGAAAGCCAGCTGGTCTGACGATTCGCTGGCCCCTCTGCGCACCTTGTTGGATGGGGTTCAGGCCACGGCACGGGCAAAAACCTTGTCACGGCTGGAAATGTCGAATGCAGTCAGTGACGCAGATCTATCCTCGCTCGGATTGACCGTGATTAGCGAGCGCGCTGCCTTGTGCCGGTCCGAAACGGCCCGGGAAGCGGCCCGGGCATTAACGCTTCGCGGCGCGGGAACTGTTGCGATTACGACAGTGGACCAGGTCTTTGCGCCGGAAAATGGGGTGTTCGAAAAATTTGTTAAGAAGGTGTCATAAATCGCTTGACGGGCTGCGACATTATGGCGATACAAGGCTTGCAAGTTTCTGGGAGGAAACGCTGCAATCACTTTTCAGGGCGTGACCGATTGGTCGCGCCTTTTTTCTTTTCCAAATTCCTTCGGCGCCAATGGGCGGGGGACGCGCGTCACGCGTGACCGCATCGGGCTGTCTGAGGGGCGATCCCGGATCGTCCTCGCACGCGCAGAATCTTGCTGCTGGATCCTCAGACTGCTTCGAGATTGGCGAAGCTGCAAGCAAGGCGACTCGTCAAGCGATGAAGATTTGCCGACACGAAATCCAAAAAAGAAACGACCCCCGATCGGGAGCCGCCAAGATGATTGGAGTGAGATTATCAACCTAGCGACGCTCAGGGGGGAGAGAAGGATAGAGAAACCGCCAAGTCATTTATTATTGAAAAACAATAACTGTTTATCGTTTTTCGTCAAGGGTGGATCACAAAATTCTCGCCTGAAAATTTTGTAAGGAAAATTCATCTGCGAAAATTCCGCCTCGCGGCATTTTCTTGTCTCATTTGTAGCATGGCGGCAGAAACATGCCCCGAACAGGGCATGTGTTGACTTTCATGCAGAGCCTCGCCAAGCGTGCGCTGAAGGGTAAAGCCAAGCGATAATCAGACTCAGACAGGAGAATTCAATGTCCGATCCGCGTCAGCACATCATGCCGGTATATCGTCCCCCGGAAGAAGCGTTCGAGCGTGGGGAGGGCGTGCGCCTGATCACCGAGGACGGCAAGTCCTATCTCGACTTTGTCGCAGGCATTGCCGTCAGCGCGCTCGGGCATTCCCACCCGGCCATGGTTGAAGCGCTGCAAGGCCAGGCGGCGAAGCTCTGGCACACGTCCAACATGTTCCGCGTTCCAGCGGGCGAGGAATTGGCGCGCAAGATGTGCGACCGTCTGCCATTCGCTGACCGTGTCTTTTTCACCAATTCTGGCACCGAGGCGATTGAATGCGCGCTGAAAACAGCGCGCAAGTATCATTGGGCAAATGGCGATCCTGACCGCTATGAGATCGTCACCTTTACCGGCGCATTTCATGGCCGCTCGCTCGGCGCGATCAATGCGGGCGGCAATCCGAAATATCTCGAGGGCTTCGGACCGGCTTTGCCGGGCTTCACGCAAGTAGAGTGGGGCGACAAGGACGGCCTCGACGCGGCTGTGACCAATAAAACCGCAGCGGTTCTGATCGAGCCGGTCCAAGGCGAGGGCGGTGTCCGCGCTCTGCCAGAGGAAGACCTGACAGCGCTGCGCAAGCTGTGCGACGAGCGCGGCGCGCTGCTGATTTATGACGAGGTTCAGTGCGGCATGGGCCGGACCGGCCAATTGTTCGCGCATGAATGGGCCACTGATGCCGAGCCGGACATCATGTGCGTCGCCAAAGGCGTTGGCGGCGGCTTCCCGTTCGGGGCCTGCCTGACCACCGAAGCAGCCGGCAGCGTCATGCAGCCTGGCAGCCATGGCTCGACCTATGGCGGCAATCCGCTGGCCATGGCGGTGGGCAATGTCGTCTGGGATCTGATTTCCGACGAGGACTTCCTGGCCCAGGTGCGCCGGGTCTCAGGCACAGTGGCGCAAGGGTTGAAATCTCTTGCTGACAGCCATCCGGACAAAGTGGCCGGGGTCACTGGCAAGGGCCTGCTGACAGGCTTGCAGCTCAAGGCCTTGCCGAAGCCGGTGCAGAATCTCTGCCGCGAAAACGGCCTGCTTGTGGGCGTTGCCGGCAACAATGTCCTGCGCCTGGCACCACCGCTGGTGATCGAAGATGGCGATGTCCGCGAGGCGGTTGGGATTATGGATGCCGCGCTGGGCAGCTGGGAGATCGCGACCTAGCGCTCTTTCGGGTCCAGCGCGTCGCGCAGGCCGTCGCCGATAAAGTTCAGGCAGAGCAGCGTGATCATCATGGTCAGCGCCGGGGCGAGCAGCATCCATGGCTTGTCCTGCATCTCCTTGGCGCCGTCCGAGATCAGCACACCGAGCGAGGTCAGCGGCTCGTTGACGCCAAGCCCGAGGAAGGACAGGAAGCTCTCGGCCAGAATCACGACCGGGATGGTCAGGGTCACGTAGACGGCGACCGGGCCAACCACATTGGGGATGATGTGGCGGCGAATGGTGGTGAAGAATGGCACGCCGGTGGCGCGGGCAGCTTCGATGAATTCCATATTCTTCAAGGCCAGGGTCTGGCCGCGCACGATCCGGCTCATGGTCAGCCACTCGACCGCGCCGATGGCGGCAAAGATGAGGATGATGTTGCGGCCAAACACCGTCAGCAACAGGATGACAAAGAAGATGAAGGGCATCGCATAAAGCACGTCGACAAAGCGCATCATGATATTGTCGACACGGCCGCCGACAAAGCCCGCCACCGCGCCCCAGGTGACGCCAATGATCAGCGATACAATCGTCGCTACCAGGCCGACCGCGAGCGAGATGCGCAGCCCGATCATCAGCCGCGCGAGGCTGTCGCGGCCTTGCGTATCCGTGCCGAGCAGGTGCAGGTTTTCAAAGGTCGGGGCGAGTTCGACATTATTCGAAATCTGCTTGTAATCGTGGACCCAGACCAGCGGCCCGAAGAGGGCGATCGCCACCATCACCCCGAGCACCCACATCGACACCACCGCCGCCTTGTTGCGAAACAGGCGCGCGCGCGCATCATCCCACAGCGAACGGCCGCCTTGAATGGCGGTTTCCACTGCCTGTTTGCGGCCGGTCAGGTCCATCGTATCAGTCATACTTCACCTTCGGATCGAGCAGGGCGTAGAGAATATCCGCCACCAGATTGAACAGGACGATCAGGGTCGCATAGATAATCAGCGCGCCCATCACCAGCGTGTAGTCGCGATTGATCGCGCCATCGACAAAATAAGAGCCCATGCCCGGCAGGCCGAAGATCCGCTCAATCACCAGCGAGCCGGTCATCACCCGGGCCATGGCGGGGCCGACATAAGAGACCAGCGGCAGGATGGCTGATGGCAAAGCATGCTTCAACACCACATCGCGTTCTGACAGGCCCTTGGCCCGGGCGGTGCGGATATGACCAGAGCGCATGGTCTCGATCACGCTGGCGCGCATCAGGCGCGAGATGATCGCGATCTGGGGCAAAGCGAGGGTGACCACAGGCAGGGTCATATTGTGCAAGCTCATCCCGATATTGGGATAGGTGCCGAGGCCGCCAACTGCGAAAATGCTGAAGGTCAGGGCGAAGATCAGAATCAGGATTGGTCCGGTGACGAAAGTCGGGATCGAAATCCCCGCCATGGCAAAGCCCATAACCGAATAGTCGCCGGCCGTGTTTTGGCGCAGGCCGGCGAATATGCCCATCGCGGTGCCGACAATAATGGCCAGCGTGATTGACAGGAATCCAATCGCCAGACTGATCGGCAGGCCGTCCGCGATGAGGTCATTCACGCTCTTGCCGAGCGTCTTCATGCTGGGCCCGAAATCGAGCTGCAACACGCCCCAGAGATAGTCTGTATATTGTTGCCAGAGCGGCTTATCGAGCCCGAACTTGGCATTCAAGGCGGCCTCGG
The DNA here is from genome assembly GCA_965212615.1 of Henriciella sp. Taxonomy (GTDB): domain Bacteria; phylum Pseudomonadota; class Alphaproteobacteria; order Caulobacterales; family Hyphomonadaceae; genus Henriciella. Next base: position 1,565,416 of record OZ243114.1, on the reverse strand, counting down.
TCGCGGCGTTGAGCTTGCGTTCCCCATCAAACGGCCCGCCAGGCGCCATCCGCATCATGAAGAAGGCAACGGTGATGATGACCAGCAAGGTCGGAATCGCAATCAATAAGCGGCGGCCCGTATAGGCCCAGGGAATGCGCGAGGCGATACGCTGCAGAGCTGACACGGTTCCGGCGTCCCTTATTTTATGTGCATTAGATTCAACACGAAGGGCTTGGCAGCCCCGTCAACACTTCTTACGTTCACGCCCTCAGACGCAAAGTCAACGCTCATCTACACTGGAGCCCCTCCCATGACAGAAATCCGCAAAGTCACCGACGGGTTCGCCGTCGCGCCGCAAATTGACGAAAGCGATGTGCAGGCGATTGTCGACGCCGGATACAAGACCTTGATCGCCAACCGCCCGGATGGCGAAGGCGGCATCGACCAGCCGCGCATGGGCGCCATCCGCGCCAAGGCCGAGGCGTTGGGGCTGACTTTTGTGGCGATCCCGTTTGCGGGTGCGCCAACGCCGGACATTCTCGAGCGTTTCGGCGCCGCCCTGGCCGAGGCGCCAGCGCCGGTGCTGGCTTATTGTCGGACCGGCACGCGGTCGATCACGGCATGGGCCTTGACCCATGGCGGGCAGGGCATGGGCGAGGAAGTCGTCGATGCGGCTGCCGGGGCGGGATATGATCTGTCGGCGCTGAAGCCGCTGCTATAAAGGTTGCCTCAAGGCTTTGTGAGCATTTATTCACTTCAGGTGACCAAAAGTCCTTGCTAGCCTGGTCACAAAATGCGAGTTCAGCATAAAAGGCCGCTGCGAAGGCTGAAGGAGTAAAGTATGTCACGAAACTGGCTGACAGACTTTAAATATGAAGATGGAGCCTGGCTGGTCAAAAAGACCGGACACCGTGTGCCGGCGACGCGCGAACTGGCCAATGACATCTTTACCTGGCTGACATTCTATACCCTGGCTCAGTCCTGGCGGACCTGGCGACGAGTCACCGGCCACAAGCGCCCGACCATCGCTTTCTATCCGGAAAAGCCGCGGCCCTGGTACTTCATCTGGCCGGTCATGCATGCCTCTGGCGCGAAGCTGATCTCGGATACCAGCATTGCTGACATTGTCTTCCAGTTTGACGATTCCACCGAGGCGAATCATACGCCGCCCAAGACCAAGCCAGGGGCGAAACTGGTCAATTTTGGCTGCACCGACATTTCCAAATCTAACGTCGCCGCTGCGTTTGAGCGCGCCGCTGGTTACAGCCTGGCTGTCGATCCACGAACTTTTCCCGGCACCATGGTCGAGAAGTCAGAAAAGAATGCCTGTCATGATGGCCGCATTCTGGAAGGCCCGATCGAACCGCAGCCGGACAAGACCTATCAGGTTCTGGTCGACAATGAGATTGAGGGCGGCCTGATCGAAGATTTGCGCTGCTCGATTTGCGGCGGCAAGCCGGCTGTCGTCTTCCGCAAGCGCCGCGCCATTGCCCGGCGTTTCCTGAACGAGAATGCTGAAGTTTTGCTCGATACGCCGCAAAACTGCTACTCGGAAGATGAACTTCGCGTGATCTCACGATTTGCTGAAGAGATCGGTCTGGAATGGGGCGGGGTCGACGTGCTACGCGACAACGCATCCGGCAAGATCTATATTGTCGATGCGAACAAAACCGATATGGGCCCCCCGGTCGCGCTCAAGCTTGGCGACAAGCTGAAATCGACCCGCCGTATGGCCAAGGCCTTTGTCGCCGCGTTTGCGCCGAAACGTAGGTAGTTTGCCGGACTTGCGAAATCAGGGCAGGACGTCCCAGAACACAATCAGAAGAAACAAGACAGCAAACTCCCATGGCCATTCCATTTGTGCGTGAAATTGAATTTGAATATGGAAAAGTGGAGCAAGTCTCTCCGCTGATCCGGCGCGTCGTCGCCAACAATCCCGGCCCGTTCACTTATGTCGGCACTGGCGTCTACATTATCGGCCATGGCGAAGTCGCGGTGATTGACCCGGGCCCGCATGATGAAACCCATTTCGAGGCTTTGAAAGCCGCGCTCGACGGCGAGACGGTGAAATGTATCCTGGTCTCGCATGGCCATTCCGATCACTCGCCTCTGGCCCGGCCTCTGGCTGACTGGGCCGGCTGTAAAGTCTATGCCAAGGGCTGCGGTGAGCCGACCGCCAAGGGCGAACTTGGCAGCGAAGATGATCCGGGATTCTCGCCGGATGAATGCACATCGGATGGCGATCTGTTCGAAGGCCCAGGCTGGACGCTGGAGACCATCGAGACGCCGGGACACACGACCAATCATCTCTGCTTTGCGCTGAAGCAAGAAAATGCCTGCCTCAGCGGTGACCATATCATGGGCTGGTCGACGACCATTGTGGCGCCGCCAGACGGCAATATGGCCGATTATTTTGACAGTCTCGACAAGATCGAAGCGCGCGATTTCGACATTCTCTGGCCAACCCATGGCTCGCCGATTGAAGGCCAGGCCTTCGTCAAGGAATTCATCCAGGCCTATCGCCAGCACCGCCAGGATCGCGAAGACGGCGTCATCGCGCAGATGAAGGCTGGTGTGAGCTCGATCCCGGACATGGTGAAGACCATGTATGTCGGTCTGGAAGAGCGGCTGTTCCCGGCCGCCTGCATGAGCCTGCTCGGGCATATGTTCAAGCTGATCGATGAAGGCCGCGTCATTGCCAGTGATGCCCGCCCGGTGGTTCAGAGCGAGTTTCGTCTGACCAAGGTTGACGCTTAGGAATTTACCGAACTGACAAAAGAATGCAGAGGCCCTCATCCTGAGCGAAGTCGAAGGATCAAGGGCCGGGCTTCTGAGCGCACGCCGCGTCCTTCGACTTCGCTCAGGATGAGGCTAAAAAGGGGAAATCCCCCCATACGCCGCCGCTACCTGCGCCAGGCAGGTGCCGTCGGAAACGTGGTCATGCGAGCTCCCCGCTCACGAGCGTCCGCCCTGAGGGGATTGAAGGGGGATTGAACCCGCCCCCAAGCCCGGTTTGCCAACGCACGTTGGCACCCATGGCGGCTGGCTGATGAGGCTCTCGACCGCCATCGATCCTGACTTGCGTCAGGAGAACGGCAAGGCGGGCCTCTGCCTAAGGCGTGCGGCGGCCGTCGGCGCGGTCCTCAAGCTCAACCATCAGGCCATAGATGCGCTTGGCATTGGCACCGAGATCCGACAGACCGACACGGCTCATTGAACGCATGTCGACGCGGGTGACGCCATTCTCCGGGCGGATTCGCACCACCACATCGTCCTTGAAACCAAACCAGCCTGAAGTCTGGGTCGCTTCGACCACAACGTCGCCCCCGGTATTGCCATTGGCGGGCGCGGGTGTGACGATTTTCCAACCCTTCTTTCGCATCGATCTCTCGACCAGTTCGGCAATGTCGTCTGGTGATTGATCAAAATACAAAGACTCAAGCGTCGGATAAACGGTGCCGCGCGCGCCTTCAGCCGTCTCTGCCTCTTCCTGAACGTCAGCCACGCGGCGACCGAACAAGGGGGCAGGAATGCGCTCATCATCGATCGTCGGATTGAGGACCGATGCGTCATTCTCGGCGCCATCTGCGGTTCGCACGGCCAGCATCTCGGCCGAGAAGGCGACCGGGTCTGACCAATCGGTTTGAATGTCATGGATGGGCGGGACCGCCATGGCCTGGGTTCTGAATCCGAGCAAGCGGCCAGCCATGGCAAACGCGATCAGGGTGGCGGCGAGCGCGACGATGAAAGCTTGTTTGCGCGGCGCTTTTATCAGCGCAATGACCTGCGCAAGAATGCCGAGCCCGACACTGGCAAAGGCCAACGGGCCGCCGATCTGGGCCGTCATTTGCAGCAGTCCAACTTGATAAGGCCACCAGCCGAAGCGCGTCCCGAGGGCTGCCACCGTCATCCATAACGCCGTGAAGATCGCGGCGCAGAGCGCGAAAATCGCGAGTTTCATGCGCCAACCGGCTTTCGGGGTCTCGATGGCTTCGCTCATAAGGGGCTCCTCTGCCGTGTTTCAGGCGAGATAGACCATTCTGAGCCGGATGGAAATGTTTTGCGCAGGCAGACCCCGCCCGCGTCAGGGCAGATCCGCCGCCTCGCCAAACCCGGTATATTGATAAGCTTCGATGCCCGGGGCCTGCAGGGCCTGCTCATACAGGACCCAGGCCTTGGTTCTGTCGGCATCATCACAGGTGACCTGCACCCATTCCTGATCTTCCGGACCTTGCTCGAACTCGGTGCTTTGCGGCAGCGCAGCTTCGTTCATCTCATAGGAAATGCCGTCTTTTTCAGCGATGAAGAAGCCTTCGGCGATATAGGACTTGTAAGTCAGCACATCTCCGGTCTTGAGATCGAGTTGCTCGACGCCATCGCCGACAAATACTTCCAGACTGGTATCTTCATGGATCGTGAATGTGGTCGGAAAAGTCATGGCGACAAAGACCAGTTCGTCATTAATCATCCGGTCGACATTCCAGGGACTGTAGGTCGCCTTGTGCGGCAGGCCGCAATAGATTGGCGGATAGTCCTCGAACGTGATGGTTTCATGCCCCATCACGGTGACGCCTTCGGCTGTCACGGCGAAACCGTTCGGGTATTCGCCTGACCAGTAGAGCTGCATTTCCCAGCCCTCTGGATAACCGATGGTTTGGATATCGTCAGGCTGCGTCAATATCTCGCCGAGATCAGTCGGGTCTTCGCCAAGTGTGGACGCTGTGCCTGCATCATTAGCTGCATCGGTTTGCGGCGGTTCAGACGGTGGGGCTTCCGGGCTGCAGGCGGTCATCACCAAGCCGGTCATCAGAGCCATTAACGTCAATCGGATCATCATTCTCTCCCGTTCGCCCCTGTACTGTACCCTTATTCTGGCTCTGCCGGGACTCGAGGGTCGCTGTCAAATGTGGCGGCAATGGCTTGGCTTTTTGGGCGTTTTCGTGTGCAAGGGGCGCTTCTCTGTTTCGAAGGCTCTGCCATGACCAAACCTGTTGTTCGTTTTGCTCCGTCGCCGACTGGCAAGCTGCATGTCGGAAATGTCCGCACCGCGCTGATCAATTGGCTGTTCGCCAAGGGCCAGGGAGGGACGTTCATCCTGCGCATCGATGATACCGATACTGAGCGCTCAACAGCAGAATATGAGCAGGGCATTCGGGATGACCTGACCTGGCTCGGCCTGACCTGGGACAAGACGTTCAAACAGTCGGAGCGGTTCGATCAGTATGATGCGGCTGCCGACAAGCTGCGCGAGATGGGCCTGCTTTATGCCTGTTACGAGACCGCAGACGAACTCGACCGCCAGCGCAAGCTGCAACGCGCTCGCGGCAAGCCGCCGGTCTATAATCGCGCGGGCCTCAATCTGACCGACGAAGACAAAGCCGCTTACGAAGCCGAAGGGCGCAAGCCGCACTGGCGCTTCAAGCTGAGCGGCGAACGCATTGTCTGGACTGACCTGGTGCGCGGCGAGCAGGCGATTGATACCAGCTCGCTCTCCGATCCGGTGCTGATCCGCGCTGATGGGTCTTATCTCTACACGCTGCCCAGCTGTGTCGATGATATCGAAGCCGGGATCACGCATGTCGTGCGCGGTGAAGATCATGTCACCAATTCCGGGGCGCAGATCGAAATCTTCCAGGCCCTGGGCGGTACGGCGCCAGGCATGGCCCACACGCCGCTGCTGGTCGGCGCAGATGGCGCCAGCCTGTCCAAACGGCTCGGATCGCTCGGCATGGGCGAGCTGCGCGGGCAAGGGATTGAACCGCTGGCGATCTGCGCGCTGCTCGGCAAGCTTGGCACCAGTGACAATGTCGAGATCCGCGAATCACTGGCGCAGCTGGCCGAAGAGTTCGCCTTCGACAAGATCGGCCGGGCGCCGGCCCGGTTTGATGAGGCCGAGCTGAAAAGCCTGAATGCAGCCATCACGCACGCCATGTCATTCGAGACAGCCAAACCGCGCCTCGCAGCAATCGACCCTCAGGCGGCCAATCAAGCGTTCTGGCTCCTGGTCCGCGAGAATTGCGAGACGGTCGAAGACGCGGCCCGATTCGTGCCCGTTGCGTTTGGCGACATCACCCCTGTCATCGATGCGGAAGATCGCGATTTTATCAGTGCGGCAGCCGGGCTGTTGCCGGATGGCGAGATGACCAGTGAAACCTGGAGCGCCTGGACCTCTGCCCTGAAAGCCGAGACCGGGCGCAAGGGCAAAGGCCTGTTCATGCCTCTGCGCAAGGCGCTCACCGGCATGCAGCGCGGCCCGAGTGTCGGCGATATGCTGGTTCTGATGGGCCGCGAGCGGGCGCTGAAACGGCTGGCTTAGTCGCCGAGCTTGACCACCCGATCACACAAGGCCTGGATCGACGCTTCCGGCGTATGTTCGTGGACCAGGGCGGCGCGAAATTCCTGCGGCGTGAACTTGCCATCGATGATGTGATCCATCAGCTCGAAGAAGGGCGCCCAGAACCCGTCTTCATCGAGAAAGGCCATCGGCTTGGCGTGCAGGCCGAGCCGGGCCCAGCTCAGCATTTCGACGGCTTCTTCCAGTGTGCCAATGCCGCCAGGCAGGACGATGAAGGCATCACTTTCGTCGAACATGCGCTGCTTGCGAGTGTGCATGTCATCAACAATCTCGTGCGGCACTTCCTCGAAGATGCGTTCCTTTTGCAGCAGGAAACGCGGCATGATGCCAAGCACTTCGCCGCCATCAGAATGCACGGCACGGGCACAAGCGCCCATCAGGCCAACCCCGCCGCCGCCATAGACCAGGCGAATATTTCTCTGTGCCAGCGTCCGCCCAAGATCCTGCGCCAAGCGCAAATAATCAGGCTTCACATCATTCGAGGAGCCGCAATACACACAAACAGACTTTAAACCGGTCATTCATCTAGCCTCTGATTCAAACCGGACGAGCCTTAAAGGAGTTTCGTTGCGAAAACCAGAACCAAGCTGTCTCTGCGCCGCTGTTTTCAATGCCGGGTCGAACTAGGTAGAAATACCTGTGATATTTCTGCGACTGATTTGCATTTTCGTTCTTGTTGCGATTGATTTTCATTTACGAGTCTTCTAAGCGGGCGCATCGATTGTTTTTCAGGTAGTACCCATAATGACCCACTTCTCCTCCCAGTTGCTCTGCACAGCCGCGCTTTCTGTCGTACTTGCTGCACCGATGGCAATGGCCGAGACGCCTGCCGATGCGGCGTATGACGATGTCTATGTGCAAGACGAAATCGTCGTCGTGGGACAATATCTCTATACTGATCAGGTCAATGCGCTGAAGGCGCCGACGCCGATCATTGATGTGCCGCAAAGCCTGTCCATCATCACCGCGGATCAAATCCTCAAACAGGGGTTTGACAGCATTTCCGACATTATCAGCTACACGCCGGGCGTGACCGCGTCGCAAGGCGAGGGTCACCGCGATGCGGTCGTGTTCCGGGGCGTCCGCTCGACCGCTGACTTCTTCATCGATGGCGTTCGCGATGATGTTCAATATTACCGCCCGCTCTACAATCTCGAGCAGGTTGAGGTGCTGCGCGGCGCCAATGCGCTGTTATTCGGGCGCGGCGGCACGGGCGGCCTGATCAATCGGGTGACCAAGAAGGCTGATCTCGATGAACAATTCACCGGCTATCAGGCGTCAATTGACAGTTTCGGCGCTTTCGGGGCCCAGCTGGATAGCAATTTCATTGTCAGCGACAATGCTGCGATCCGCATCAATGCGATGTATGAGCGCCTCGAAAACCATCGCGACTTTTATGATGGTGACCGGTTCGGGATCAACCCGAGCGCCAAGATCGCACTGACCCCGGACACCACGCTGGATCTGTCTTATGAATATATCGATCATCAGCGCTTCATCGATCGCGGCATTCCCACCGGCGCCAATGGCGAGCCGGTTGAGGCGTTCGAAGACATCGTCTTTGGCGACGCTGACCTGAACACGACCGAGCTGGAAGCCCACATTCTGCGCGGGGTCATGCAGCACCAATTCAGTGACAATCTGAAAGGCCGTGTGTCGGCCTCTTATAGCGACTATGACAAGCTGTATCAGAACTTCTACGCCTCATCCTTTGATCAGGCCGCAGATGCGACCCGGGTCGGCATTGATGGTTATCGCGACACCACCCAGCGCCAGAGCTTCACCCTGACCGGCGATCTGATCGGCGAGTTTGAAACCGGCGCGATTGGCCACACCTTTGTCGCCGGGGCGGAATATATCGATACCTCGAACGATAATGATCGCTTCAATGCGTTCTGGACCGGCTCGTCGGATGATGTTGAATTCTTCATGGTCCAGCACCCGCTCGATTTCCGCGGCGGTGTCGGCACCAATTTTGATGGCCTGGCAACCAGCAATGACTTCACCACCGATTTGAATGACCGCTCAGAAGCGGAAGTGGAGGTTTTCTCGGTCTATGTGAATGACCAGATCGAAGTGAATCCGTATCTCGATATTGTGCTCGGACTGCGCTTTGACAGCTTCGACTTCGCGGTCGATGTGGTCGATCCGGTCCTGTTCGATACCGGCACGGTCGCGGTTGAGCGCCGATCCAGCACGGATGACCGCGTCTCTCCGCGCGCTGGTCTGGTATTCAAGCCGCAAGAGAACATCTCGCTCTATGCCAGCTATAGCGAAAGCTTCCTGCCGCGATCCGGGGAACAGTTTGTCACGATCAGTGGCGGCGATCCGTTCGATCCTGACATTTTCGAAACCGCCGAGATTGGCGTGAAGTGGGATTTCATCCCGGGCCTCAGCCTGACCGCGGCCTATTTCCAGAACGAGCAGACCCGGGCGGACCGCGACGACACGACCGGCGAGAATTTCGAAGTCCGCGGCCTCGAAATTGATGGCTTTGAAGTCCAGCTGCAGGGCAATCTCACCGAACAGCTCTTCGTGACTGCCGGCTATAGCTATCTCGATGGCGAAACCGATAATGGCGCGGAAATCCCGCGCGAGCTGCCAGAGAACACGTTCTCGGTCTGGGGCGCTTATCAGGTGACCGACAAGCTCGGCTTCGGCCTTGGCGCCACCTATCAGGATGAGTCCTTCATCACCGACCGCGATATTGGCACCACCGGGCCACACCCGACCCTGCCATCCTATACCCGCTTCGATGCGGCCGCTTATTATGACATTTCCGATGATTTGCGCCTTCAGCTGAACATCGAAAATCTCACCGATGAGCTCTATTTCCCGACCTCGCACAGCACCCATCAGGCCACGGTTGGGGCCCCGCTGAACGCGAAAATCACGCTCAGCGGACGGTTCTAAATCCGCCACTCTGAACGAAGCCGCTAATCCTTGATCGGCGGCTTCTTTCACAAATACCCCTATGCAGACCTCGCGGCTCGCCCCATATGGCGGGCTATGAATGCGCACGCTCAAACCACAGATCCCGACAAGATCGAAAGCGCCGATGGCGGCATTGGCGTTTCGATCGGCCGGATCCTGAAACTGCTGGCCCGGCCAGAGCTTAGCAAATGGCGCCCGATCATGGTGCTCGCCATCTTGCTGACCCTGGCCGCGGCTGTACTGGAAGTGATCGCTCCCATCCTGGTCGGGATCGGGGTCAACAAGCTGGTTGCCAATGATCAAGGCATTGTCGCCGGTTTCGGCCCGGCCGCGACATGGATTGGCCTGGCCCTCGGGGTTCAGTTCACGGCCCGGGCAATGCCGCAGCTGCGCGACTGGCTGTTTTCACCGGTCAGCCAGGATGCCCAGCGTCTCGCCTGCGTCGATGCTTTCGGACATGCACAAAGCCTGTCGCTCGGATTTCATCAGACCCGCCGCACCGGCGCTCTGAACCGGGTGATCGAGCGCGGCGCCGGCGCGATTGATTATCTGATCCGCTTTCTTGCTTTCAATATCGGACCGACTTTCGTCCGGCTGATCCTGGCCGCGATCGCGCTGGCCGTGGCCTATGATCCCTGGCTCGGCCTGATCGCGATTGTCACAGTGGTGATCTATGCCATCGCGACGATCCTGATCACCGAATGGCGGGTACGCCAGCGCCGCCGGATGAATGTCGCCGATACGCGCTTTCGCGGCATCGCGGTCGACATTCTGACCAATTTCGAAACCGTCAAATCCTTCGCCGCCGAGCGCCGTGAAACCGGCCGCTTTGACGGGGCGATGAAGACCTATAACCATCATTATGTCGAGACCGTGCGCAGCATGTATGTGCTCAACGCCACCCAGGCCTTCGTGATGATGTTCGGCATGGCCGTGGCGTTGATCCTGTCGGCCTGGAACGTGACCCAGGGGCAGATGGAGATTGGTGGCATCATTGCGGTGCAGATGCTGTTCGTCTCGCTTTATGCGCCGCTCAATATCCTGGGCTGGGCCTGGCGCGAGATCAAGCAAGGCGCGGTCGATCTGGAAAAGCTGTATGGCTTGCTCGAGATGAAGCCGGAGGTCGCTGACAAGGATGGCGCCGAAACGCTGACCGAGGTCAAGGGCGATGTCGTATTCGAAGATGTCAGTTTCACCCATGATGCCCGCGCAGTCGGCGTGAAGGATGTGAATTTCAGTCTCCCGGCGGGCAAGAAGATCGCCTTTGTCGGCACCTCGGGGGCCGGCAAGTCGACGCTGCTCAAGCTGCTCTTCCGCTTCTATGATGTGCTTGGCGGCCGGGTCTTGATCGATGGCAAGGATGTCCGCGATGTCACCCAGGAAAGCCTGCGCCGCTCGCTCGGCCTGGTGCCGCAGGATGTGGTCCTGTTCAATGAAACGATCAAATCCAATATCAGCTATGCCAAGCCGGATGCCAGCCTCGATGACCTGCGCGATGCAGCCCGGCGGGCGCAATTGCTCGATTTCATCGAAAACTTGCCTGACGGCTGGGACACGCGGGTCGGCGAGCGCGGCCTGAAACTCTCTGGCGGCGAAAAGCAACGGGTCGGGATTGCCCGCGTGATTCTCGCCAATCCGGCCATCCTGGTGCTCGATGAGGCGACCTCGGCCCTCGACAGCGCCACCGAGGCCGCGGTTCAGGAAGCCCTGGACGAGGCCTCCAAGGGTCGCACGACGCTGATGGTGGCGCACCGCCTGTCCACGGTGCAGAACGCCGATGAGATTGTCGTCCTCAAGGCCGGACAGGTGGTTGAACGCGGAACACATGCCGCACTCTTGGCAGCCGACGGCGAATATGCCGATATGTGGGCGCGACAAGCCAAGCGGGACGCACTCACCGTCGCAGCGGCCGAATAGGAGGCGCATGCCCATGTCAGACGAAGACTTCAGCCGCAAGAGTTTTCCGTGGCTCAGGGCCGGCTTTGATCTGGAAGGCTATGTCGGGGCGCTGGCGGCGTGGCTTGTGGGTATTCTGCTTGGGATTGTCTGGGGGCCGCTCTTCTGGATTGGCTTCGTCGCGGCGATCGTGATCTTGTTTGCCACCCGCACAGCCGAGCGCACGCCGCCCGAAGCCGAAGATCTGATCACAGCGCCGACGGATGGCCTGGTCGTGTCCGTGGGCGGCGCCACGCCGCCGGACGAGCTGCGCCTGCAAGGAGCAGGCTGGACCCGGATCCGCATTTCTGTCGGTCCGACCAAGACCAATGGCGTGCATGCGCCGATGGATGGCGCCATTGACCATGTCATTCTCGAAACCGGCGACCCGGCAGCGTTCGCGGCGATGAAGCCGGATCGACCAGGCCTCGCAGTCGCTTATGTCTCGCTTGAAAGCGGATCGCGCGCCGTTGGCCTGCGCCTCGCCACAGGCGGCCTCGGGCCACGGCTCGAGATTGCCAATGAAGCCGGCGATGCGGTGCGGCTGGGCCGCAATATCGGCACGCTGCGGCTGGGTGGCTGGTGCGATCTCTATGTTCCTGCCAGCGTCGAAGTATTGCCGCGCCCCGGCCAGACCCTGATCTGCGCCGAAACCGTGATCGGACGCTTTGGCAGTGCCGCAGCAGACCTGTTCGAACGCGAAGACGAACGGACCGAGCCAGCGCCCGAACCAAAGGACGAAACCCCGGCACCTGAACCGGTTGAGGCTGAACTGGTGATCGAGGAAGAAGATGAGCTCACTCTGGAGCAATTGGCCGGCGCGGAGGCCAAGTCCGACAGCGAAGAGGACGAAGACGTCTCAGAGATGTTTGCCCGCTTGCGCAAGGAAGCCAAGAAAATACAGGATGATGAATAGGCACCTGTGCTGCGCCGCGTTCATTGACCTTTAAGCAAAGCAGTTGCATGTGGCCCGCGTCGCAGCGCGCTCACCCGCGCATGAGACCGGCAGCGTGAATCGCAGCCTGGCTGTTTCAGCCAGCTTGAGCCCGTCTCTTCAGACCGAAATTCCCCAACGCCCTCTTTCACGCAGGCCGTTCCCGATCACGCCCCGACCCGGGGATTGAGCGCGGCGCCGAAGCTGGCCTGCGCTCGCACGAAGAAAGATTTCTTGTGACCACATTTACCGAAATGGATCTGCACAAGCAGGTCCTGAAAGCTGTCACAGCCGAAGGATATGACACCCCAACGCCGATCCAGGCGCAGGCCATTCCGCATTTGCTGGATGGCCGCGACATGCTCGGCATCGCCCAGACCGGCACCGGCAAGACTGCCGCGTTCGCGTTGCCGACGCTCGACTTCCTGCTGGAGGAGCCGGAAAACCGCAAATCGAAACACACACGGGTGCTGGTGCTGGCGCCGACGCGTGAGCTGGCGGGCCAGATTGCCGACAGTTTCCGGACCTATTCGAAATATATGGACTGCGTCACCCAGACCGTGTTTGGCGGGGTCAAGATCAATCGCCAGATCCGCGACCTGCAAAAGGGCTGTCATGTCCTGGTCGCCACGCCGGGCCGGCTGCTCGACCTGATGAGTCAGGATGCAGTGCGGCTGCGCGATGTCGAAGTGCTGATCCTGGACGAAGCCGACCAGATGCTGGACATGGGCTTCATCCATGATCTCAGAAAGATCCTCGCCGAGGTGCCGGAGGATCGCCAGACGCTGCTATTCTCGGCGACGATGCCGAAACTGATCGAAGATCTCGCGGGCAAATATCTCGATGATCCGGTCCGGGTTTCAGTCGCGCCAGAAAGCACCACAGCCGAGCGCGTCACCCAGGGCGTGCTGCATGTGCCGAACAATCACAAATTGCCCGTGCTCGGCAAATTGCTGGAGGATCCAGGCATTGATCGCGCCCTGGTCTTCACCCGTACCAAGCATGGCGCCGACAAGGTGGTGCGCAAGCTGATGGCCAAAGGCCACAAGGCGCTGGCCATTCATGGCAACAAATCGCAGTCGCAGCGGCTGAAAGCGCTGGCCGCGTTCAAGTCTGGTGAGTGCCGGATCCTGATCGCCACTGACATTGCTGCCCGCGGTATCGACATTGATGGCATCAGCCATGTCATCAATTTCGAGATGCCGAATGTGGCTGAACAATATGTCCACCGCATCGGCCGCACGGCGCGGGCCGGCAGGGACGGCATTTCAATCTCGCTGGTGGCCGAGGATGAGCTGTATTATCTGCGCGAGGTTGAAAAGATCACCCGTATGCAAGTCGAGGTTCTGCCCACTCCGGACGGGTGTGAGGATTTCATGCTGCCGACGCCGGATCCATCGGTCCGTGTGCGCAAACCGAAAGGGCCGTCACGGCGCTCTGGCAAACCGCCGCAGCAAGGCTCGCGGCGCAATCGCCCGGACGGCGTGTCCAAGGCCAAGCAGAGATCCCGCAAACGGCCTGGCAAAAACCAGCGCCATCGCGATCGCGAAAAGGCGAATGCCTAAACTGCCGACGGTCCCGGGGCGAGCCCGGGATAATCGGCGCGGCGCTCGGCCTAGTCCTCTGCCGGTCCGGAATTCATCCAGGTGAAGACCGGTTTCAGCGGCAAGGCCCAGCCAATGCCGGCAATCACGAAGAAAAGCAGGCTCGCCCATTTCGGCGCGGCGGCGAGCTGTGAGCCAATCGTCGCGGCGCCCCAGATCCAGAAAATCAGGAACGCCATGATAATGACGCTGGCGACAAGTCTGCGTTTTGATCGGGACATGAACTGCTTTTCCCTGTTGCTGCGACCGTGTGGCCGCTTGCTGTTCGAGGCTGGAGCGACAAATAGAGCCCATTATGCCTGACGCAACTTCTCCTGATGCCGCACGCTGGATGCGCCGCTGGCTGATCCTGATCGGTCTCATGGTCTATGCCATGATCCTGATCGGCGGCGCTACCCGTCTGACTGATTCTGGTCTGTCGATCACCGAATGGGAGCCGCTCAAGGGCGCCTTGCCGCCTTTCGGCGAAGCCGCCTGGCTGGCTGAGTTCGACAAGTACAAGCAGACGGCCGAGTTCCAGCAACAGAATTACAATATGAGCCTGGCCGAGTTCCAGTACATCTATTGGTGGGAATGGGGCCATCGCCTGTTTGGCCGCCTGATCGGCCTGGTCGCGATCGCCGGCCTGGTCTGGTTCGCCGCCAAACGCTGGTTGTCGCGCAAATGGCTGGTCCGCCTGATCATCCTGATTGCGCTGGGCGGCCTGCAGGGCTTCATTGGCTGGTGGATGGTGGCCAGCGGCATTGGCGACACTGATCGTCTGGATGTGGCGCCATATCGCCTGATGACGCATTTCGGCCTGGCCTTGCTGATTATCGCGGTGACGGCCTGGTACTGGCTCGATCTTGGCGAGCAGCCGCGGCGCGAGGTCGGCCAGAGGCTGCGCGTGGTGGCCCTGGCGCTGCTGATCCTGACCAGTCTGCAAATGCTGACCGGGGCGCTGGTCGCCGGCCTTGATGCCGGGCGAACTTATACTGATTGGCCGCTAATGGCCGGGGAACTGATCCCGTCCCATTATGTTGATCCGCAGCTCGGCGCCCGCAGCCTGTTCGAAGGCCGGGCCGCGACCCAGTTCAATCATCGCTTCTTTGCTTATACATTATGGGCGCTGGCTCTGGTCGGGGCCTATCTGGCGCGCGGTTCATCCGTCTCCAGGGGGTTTAACCTGGTTGCGGCTCTGGTCTCTGTCCAGGCCTTGTGGGGCATCCTGACACTGGTCAATGCGGCGCCGCTGCCGATTGCGCTGGTGCATCAGGGCCTCGGTGTCGTGGTACTGCTCAGCGCCGTCTGGCTGGTCTGGGTCACTCGCTCGGAGAATAGCCAAACGGTTCCATCGTAACCCGGCTTGGATCGATGAATGTGACCATGTGGGCGCCATTCGCGGATTGACCGCCAATCACGATGACGCCGCCCGGATAGCCGCCATTGCGGGCATCGCCGGTCGCCGCCATGTCGACCGGCCGCGCCGGTGGCCGCACCGTGATGCCATCGCTGACGGTGAAGGCCTGCACCTCGCCCGCCTCATTTGACAGCGAATAGCCGCCCAGCTCATCCACCAGGAAGCGATAGGTCTTGGAGCGATTATTGACCTCGGCCGCGGCCACAACCGGATCGGTATAGACCAGCGCGTCACGCTCCGACATCACACAGGCAGTGATATCGCGAGCCGCCGGGATCGGCTCGTTCAGCAACAGGATCAGGTCAGCGCCGATTTCGACAATCCGGCCAGTATGCAAGCGGCGGCGTTCGCCTTGGGTCCAGAAGCCGATGCGCATGACGCCGTCACTGTCGAGTACCGGATCAGCGCTGCACAAGCCTTCAATCAGGTCATCGGTGCCGGCATCAAGCGGGTAGGGCAGCGGTTCAGTCAGTTCGCCGCCATGAATATAAAGCGACAGATCGCCGGCACTGGTAATTCCGGGAAAGACGGTGACCGGCGTGTCCTGCAGCCGGAAATAGCGCCCGTCGGCGACCTCTGCGACGCCAATATCGGCCTTGTCAGTGACCCGTTCTCCGTCGAGGTCAACAAATTGCAGGCCGCCATCTTCATAAGTCACGGCAACGGTGGAGCCGAGCGCCCCGGCCACAGCAATACTGGTAATCGGGAATTCCAAGTCCTTTGTCTGCCATACGGCGGGCAGGATCAGCCCCTCTGGTGCGGCGGAATCGGCCGACTCCACGGGCGCTTCGGCGACATCGCTGCCAGCCGGCTCTGGCCCCGGGCTACAGGCGGTTGCAAGGAAAAGCAGGACGAGCGCCGAAGGCGCGTTGACAAGGCGTTTCGCGGCGCGTAGATGCGGGCGCTTGAACATTATCCAATAACTCCGAATGAGAGGCTCCGGCGGAGCAATGAAAACTTATAACGCACCTGCCGACGTTGAGAACAACTGGATCGTCATCGACGCGACCGATGTCGTTGTGGGTCGTCTCGCTTCCTACGTCGCCAAACGTCTGCGTGGCAAGCACCGCGCTGACTTCACACCGCACATTGATACTGGCGACCATGTCGTTGTGATCAACGCGGAAAAAGCGAAATTCACTGGCAACAAGCTGGCTGACAAAGTCTATTATCGTCACACCGGTCACCCGGGCGGCATCAAAGAGACCACAGCTGGCAAGATCATGTCGGGTCGTTTCCCTGAGCGCGCCATTGAAATGGCCGTGAAGCGCATGATGCCAAAAGAAAGCACACTGGCACGCAAGCAGTTCTCGAAGCTGCGCGTCTATGCTGGCACAGAGCACCCGCACGAGGCGCAGGCTCCTGAAGCGGTCGACTTTGCAGCCATGAACACCAAGAACACGAAGGTCTCTTAAAGATGGCTGAAACTGCACAATCCCTCGAAGACCTGAAAGACGTCACCGAAGGTGAAGGCGTCGCAGAGCTGGCGCCAATCACGGCGGAGCCGAAGATTGACGAGCATGGCCGCTCTTACGGCACCGGACGCCGCAAGTCTGCCACCGCCCGCGTCTGGCTGAAGCCTGGCACTGGCAAGATCACCATCAATGGCAAGGACCAGGACGAGTATTTCGCCCGTCCGGTTCTGCGCATGGTACTGGAACAGCCGCTGGTCGAAGCCGACCGTCGCACCCAGTATGATGTCATTGCCACCGTCAAGGGCTCTGGCCTGTCTGGTCAGGCCGGCGCTGTCCGTCACGGGATTGCGCGCGCTCTGGTCAATTATGAGCCAGAACTGCGCCGGACGCTGAAGCCATTCGGCTTCCTGACGCGTGACCCACGCGTTGTCGAACGTAAGAAATATGGCCGCGCGAAAGCCCGTCGTAGCTTCCAGTTCTCCAAGCGCTAAGCGTTACGGTTTATTCGAACACGTGATTAAGGCGCTCCGACGGGGCGCCTTTTTCGTATCTGAAACAAGGGTTTGGCTATGAGTGATGAGACAAGACTGAAAGCGGCCGTATTGGGTGCGTCTGGTTATACAGGCGCCGAGACTGTGCGCCTGCTGGCTGGCCATCCGCGGGTTGAGGCCGTGGCCGCGACCGGACATAGCCTGGCCGGCAAGCAGCTATCGGAAATCTTCCCGCATCTGGCCAGCGCCGACCTGCCTGTGGTCAAAGCCGAGGATGTGGATTGGGACGGCATTGATGTCGCCTTTGGCTGCCTGCCGCATGGTACCAGCCAGGACCTGATCGAAACCCTGCCGGGACATGTCCGCGTCGTCGACCTCTCGGCCGACTATCGTCTGCGCGATGCCGACCTTTATGCGGCAACCTATGGCCGCGCGCATCTGAACCCGGCGCGCACCGCGCAGGTCAAATACGGCCTGCCGGAATGGCGCGGCGCCGCCTTGTCCGGCGAGACCCTGGTTGCCTGTCCGGGCTGTTACCCGACGGCCAGCCTGCTCGCTCTGCTGCCGATCATAGACGTGATTGATCCAGACAGCGTCATCATCGATGCCAAGTCGGGCGTGTCCGGCGCTGGCCGCGGTCTGAAAGAAGGCAATCTGTTTTCTGAAGCCGCGGAAGGCGTGCATGCTTACGGCGTCGGCACCCACCGCCACGCGCCGGAAATCGAGCAGGAGCTGAACCTGCAAGCCGGGCGCAGCGATATTGGTGTGACCTTCACCCCGCATCTGATCCCGATGACTCGCGGCGAACTGGTCACCTGTCATGTCCGCGGCGATGTCGATCAGATCCATGCAGCGCTGGCGGCGCGTTATGCGGGGGCGCCGTTCGTGTCCGTGCTGCCGCTCGGCGCCCCGACGCCAGACACACGACATGTGCGCGGCACCAATCATTGCCGGATCGCGGTCTATCCCGACCGGGTCAAAGGCCGGGTCGTGGTCATCGCGGTGATCGACAATCTGGTCAAAGGCTCCAGCGGTCAGGCGATCCAGAACCTCAACCTGATGATGGATTGGGATGAGACGCTCGGCCTTGCTGGCCTGCAGGCGCTATTTCCTTAAGGCGGGCATCGCGCAAGCGCTGTCCTTAGCTCTGTTTCTTGGATTTCTTCTTGCGCGGCGCCGCGCCATTTGAGAGCCGCAGCTTTTTCGGGCCGGCGCGCTTTTTTCGGGGCTTTTTCGCGTCGCCATCCTTTGCGGCCGGACGCCGGACTTTTTGCGGGCGCTTGCCATGCAGGTCCTTGTCTTTCTTTCGCTTTGGTGCCGGGGCCTCGGGGGCATCCGCGCGGCCCACCCAGATGCTCTTGTCGATGATCTGGCGTTCGCCAGCGGCGTCGAGCAAGGCCTGCGCGGCGTCGGGTTTCAGCTCGACATGGGTGGCGTCCGCGTCAATGCGAATGGCGCCGATACTGTTGCGCGAGAACCCGCCAGACTTGCACAACATCGGGATCAGCCATTTCGGGTCGGCCTTTTTCCGACGGCCGACGCCAAGCTTGATCCAGGCGCCATCTGGAAAATCGGAACCGCGGCGACCGCCATGGTCGCGTCGCTCTGGTCGCGGGTAATCCCGATCCGGATCATATTTGTCACGGCTCGGCCGTTTTGCGGATTGCGCCCCGGGGTCGAGCAGGACTTCCGGCGCAGAATCCGTGGCGCGGGTGAGGCGAACCACCGCTGCTGCGAGCTGTTCGGCGCTGAATTTTTCGAGCAATGCCGCGGTGAGGGCCTGCTCTGATTCTTCTGGCGGGGTTTGCAGCAGGTCACTGGACAGGAGTTTGGCATTGAGCGCGTCTTCGATCTCAGCTGCGGACGGGGGCAGGCACCAGTCTGCTTCGACTTTGGCCTCGTGCAGGAGGCGCTCGGTCCGGCGGCGCGCCCGCACCGGCACGATCAGCGCGCAGACGCCCTGTCGCCCGGCCCGACCGGTCCGACCCGAGCGGTGCAACAGGCCTTCCTTGTTGCGTGGCAAGTCGGCATGGATGACCAGATCCAGCCCAGGCAGATCGAGCCCGCGCGCCGCGACATCAGTGGCCACACAGACCCGGGCGCGGCCATCGCGCATGGCCAGGACCGAATTGCTACGCTCTTTCTGGCTGAATTCTCCAGACAGTGCGACGACGGAAAAGCCGCGATTGGTCAGCCGCGCGGTCAGCTTGTTGACTGCGTCCCGGCGCGAGCAGAACACAATTGCATTCGGCGCATCGTGGAAGAGCAGGGTATTGATGACCGCCTTCTCAACATCAGACGGGACCACGGTCATCGCCTGATAAGTGATGTCACCATGGCCGGATTGGGCCGAGATCGTGTTCAGCCGCACAGCATTATTTTGATAGGTTTCAGCCAGCCGGGCGATGGATTTCGAAACCGTGGCCGAGAACATCAGAGTGCGCCGCTCGTCCGGCGCTGCGTCGAGGATGAATTCCAGTTCCTCGCGGAATCCCATATCCATCATCTCGTCAGCCTCATCCAGGACGATGGCGGCGAGATCATCCAGGTTCAGGGATCCGCGCCGGATATGATCGACCAATCGACCGGGCGTGCCGACAACGAAATGTGCACCGCGCGCCAGCGCGCGTCTTTCATCGCGAATATCGACCCCGCCAATGCACGATACGACCCGGCCCTGGGCTGGCGCAAAGAGCCATTGCAGTTCCCGCGTCACTTGCAAGGCAAGCTCGCGGGTCGGCGCCACGATCAGCGCCGCAGGGGTCGCGACCGCCGGCAATTGTGCGCTGTCCTGCAGCACAGACGCTGCCAAAGCGAGCCCGAATGCGACGGTCTTGCCGGATCCGGTCTGGGCCGAGACCAGCAAGTCACGCTGAAGCAGGGCAGGGTCAAGCACGGCTTCCTGGACCGGGGTCAAGGTTTCATAGCCTTTATCAGCTAGCGCCTGGGCGAGCGGCGCCGCAATCTCAAACTCGGGTCTCATATCAGGACTTTCACATGCTGTTGAAACATCCCGCGCGGGCTCTGTTAGCTGGCGAGGTTCAACCCGCATGCAGTTACGCGGTAACTGAGGGTCTGCCTATCAGTATCAGCAGAGACGTCTGCTTTTGGTCGGCAGCGAAGATCGGCCCTCGCGCATCCACCGAGCGCCGGCTGGGGCAGAACACGCTCACCGCGCCGCCAATTTTAGCGCCAGCAATTCGCCCAATTGCTCGGCGGTTGTCATCAATGGACGCCCGCTCAGCTCGACCCGTGATTGGATCAGGGCGCCTTGCAGGGAAGACACGCATAAGACTGCGAGTTTTTCGGCGCTGAATGTATCGACTCCATCGGCTTCAAGTTTTGCCTGGGTCACAGCCAGGCGGGCAGCATAAGCTTTTCGCCCCGCCGCAGCGACGGCGCGATCGGCTGGAGCAAGCTCCAGCAAGATCGTTGTTATCGGACAGCCATCTCGAAACCGCGAGGCCGTCATCCAGCCTGAGAGCAGTTTGGCATGTTCAACCAGAAACTCAGCCGTTGAGGCGGTGCGCGCCGCCACCTCGCTGACAGTGCGCTCGACCCGGTGTCCGGCTTCTTCAATCGCTGCCACCGCGATCGAGACTTTTCCTTTTGGAAAGTAATAATATAGCGACCCCTTGGGGGCCCCGCTATGACTGACAATTTCATTCAATCCGGTCGACGCGTAGCCTTGCCGCCTGAACAAGGTCACGGCGGCATCGATAATCGGCTGGCGGTGTTTGGGGACAGCGGGCACACATTTCTCCAAAAAATATATTGACCGGTCTATATCAAGTTTTCACTCCTTCGCAAATCACTGATTGAACAAGGAGCCAAGAATGACTGAACGTGTCCAATATGCCTATCAAGACAGGGTCGCGACAGTGACGCTGAATGACGGAAAAGCGAACATCATGTCGACTGCCATGCTGAGCGACATCAACCAGGCCATCGACCAGGCCGAGCAAGCTGAAGCCATCATCGTGCTGAGGTCCGGCCTGCCGGAGATCTTTTCCGCCGGATTCGATCTCAAAATATTTGCCGCCAATGACGCGGAGGGCAGTCTTGCCATGGTCAAGGCCGGCGCCGAGCTGGCCCTGCGGCTGCTGGCTTATCCTTACCCGACCATCGGTATGCTCGAAGGTCACGCCTTTCCGATGGGCGCGTTTTTGCTGTTATCCTGCGATCTGCGTTTGGCATCCGCGGGGTCAGCGAGGATCGGGCTGAATGAAGTTGCGATCGGAATTTCGCCGCCAGGGTTTGCGATTGAGCTGTCTCGTGCTCGGATGCATCCTGCTTGGCACAATCGAACCGTCGTGCTGGGCGAAATGTTCGAACCGGATGACGCGGTCAAAGCCGGCCTTGTTGACAAAGTCGTTCCGCCTGCATCCCTCAGCGCTGTGCTGGAAGACATTCTTGTTGCCGCCAAGGCCGTTCACATGCCGTCCCATGCGCTGGCAAAAAACCGTCTTCGAGGTCAAACCCTGCAGGCCATGCGAGAGACCATAGATCGCGAGCTGACGCTTGAAGCCTACGCCGCACGCGCGCAGTCATCTGTCGTCGTGCCTGGGCGGGAAAAGGCGCCAGTCGGCGCCGGTTAGAGCGGCTCAAACACGGCCAGGAGATGGTCGGCGAGGTGTCGCATCTACCAAAAGAAATCGCCAAAGCCGACCCATCCGATCAACAGGTAAGCCAGATATATAACGGCCGAGATGATGACGGCATACAGCGCCATGATGCCCACAAACAAGGGGCGCAGCTTGTTCCTTCTTGGCGCTTGTGGTGGCGGCATATGGTCAGCCTAGGCGAACCGGCAGTTGGGGTAAATGATCGGCTCTGCTGACGACGTCTGAACCGGTTTGAGCTTAAGCGGCCACAGCCAGAGTTTGACCTAATTGGGCAATGCATTCAGCAGCCGGGAGCGGTTTGAAGAACAAGTATCCTTGCACAAAGCTGCACCCGCGGCGTTCGGTTTCTGTCAGCTGGCCCACAGTCTCCACACCCTCGGCCACGACGTCTGCCCCGAGGGCTCTCGCCAATTGGATGCTCGACCGGAAGACACCCGCATATTTCGGGTCATGCTCGACATTGCTGACGATCGACTTGTCAATCTTGACCCGCTGAATCGGGAGCTCGGCCAGGCGCTGAATGTTTGAGTAGCCGACGCCATAATCGTCGAGCGCGATCCGGACCCCGGCATCGCTGAGCAATTCGAGATTTACTCTCACCGTCTCGCGACTGGTCAGGCGCTCGGTTTCGGTGACCTCGATCCAGATTTGGGTGGTGGAGACTTTGAACTGCGCAAATTGCGCCAACAGCGCCTGGGCAAACCCTTGCGTCGCCAAATCGACCGGCGAAATATTGATCGAAAGGCTCTCGACATCCCCGGCCGTCAGGGATGGGGCCATTTGCTCAAGCGCCATGGCGCGCACCCGCGATTCAATCGCGTCACCCAGGCCGCATTCGCGCGCGATGGACAAGAACAGTTCCGGATTGAGCGGCCCTAATTCCGGATGCTGCCACCGTGCCAGGGCTTCAACCGATTTGATCTTGCGACTCGAAAGCTCGACGATTGGCTGAAACCGAACCGTCAGATCCTGTTCATAAGCCCCGGACAGAAGCGCTGACTGAATCAGGCGCTTGCGCCGGACACTCTCGTCAATTCGCGCATCATAGATTGACAGACTTGCCCGGCCAGTTCGCTTGGCGTCGAGCAAGGCGGCTGAGGCATTGCGGCGCAGATCGATCTGGTTGGCGGCATCCTGCGGGTATCGAGACACACCCAGAGAGCCAGAGATATTGATCACCAAGCCCTTGTGCTCGATCGGGCGGTAGACATAGCTCATGCAATCGCGCAAATCGGCGGTGATTCCGGTCATGCAAGCTGATGCCTCCCATTTCGAGTTGTCGACAATGATGGCAAATTCGTCACCGCCAACCCGCGCCGTCGAGACCACATTGGGCAGCCGGGTGAGGCGTTTGCCAATGATTTTCAGGACCGTGTCGCCAATCAGGTGACCATGCCGGTCATTGATGCCTTTGAAATCATCGAGATCGAGCAGGACGAGCGAGACCGAATTCAGACCGCGGCCGCCGGCGGACATGACAGCGGACATATCGCGATCAAAACCCGCCCGATTTTTGAGATCGGTCAGAGGATCTGTTTCCGCCGCGGCGCGGAGGTTTTCAAACCCTCTGCGCACCAATCGCTGTGCCGGGAGAAATATGAACCAGGCTTCGAACAAGATCACCAGAGCCGCGACCCCGAGGGTGATCTCTTGCAATTGGTAAACCCATGTCGCTTGTTTCTGCACGCGCTGGTCGTACGCGATCACAGCTTCATCCAGACGCTCTAGAACAATTCCGGTGCCTTTGAATCTCAACTCGTCAAAGACCGCATCCGGATACGAGGATTTCGGTATTGCCCGGGCCAGCGAGGCAAAATTGACGACAATCTCATCCGTCGAAGGTGTCCGGGCCAGATACAGCGCGCCCAGGCTTTCCTCGCGGGTTGCATCCTGCATCAATTTCGAATGCGCGCGCTCGAACTGATCGACCAGGTCCAAGAGCTGTTGCGCGTCTTCAGGCTTGTTGTCCGTGATAAAGGTCTGGGCGTGGAGGACGATTTTCTGCGACAGCATTCGCTGCCTGGCACTCAGATTGATGATTTCAGCATCGGCTTGCGCCTGTTTGATCGCATGGGTCTCAATAAAATGGCTGGCTGTGAGAACAGCCAGGATCAGGAACAGAGCCGCCCCGTAGCGTTTCCAAAGAGTTCCTGTGCGTTGGTTCATGCGGCAGTCAAGCAATCAATCATCTGAATTGAAGCTCCGTTTTACCACTTAAAGTAGAATTGCTGGTTAAAATTCAGACGAAATGGTGTGCAGCTTGGTGGCGCATCGTTAATATATCCGCAGGCTCGCATTGCAGCCGAGCCTGACCAGGGCGATCGCTTCCCGGGCATCGCGGCGACGCCGCGCGCCGAAGCCCGGACCCCGGGCATAGCAGACTTGACCGCACCGCCCGATGCCCGTCTTATTCGGATCGCACCTGACCAAACAGGTGCCGCGCGTTGCGGCCATGCGAGACGCCGGCAGCGTGGATACAAACATGTGGAGGGGGAAATCCAAATGCTACGCCTTATTGTGCTGAGCGCTGCGCTCAGCATCACAACCGCTTGCAGCAGCATCGATGTCGATGGTGGTGCGCAAACCACCGTTCAAACCGTCTATGACGGCTTTGCTGCCGGCGACATCGCGCTTGCCACCAGCACGATGTCAGCAGAAATTGTCTGGCACGAAGCGGAAGGCAACCCTTATGCTGATCTCAACCCATATGTCGGACCGGATGCCATCGTCTCGGGTTTGTTTGCAAGACTGGCGACAGAGTGGGACGGGTTTTCAGCCACGCCTTCGGAATATGTTGTTGATGGTGAGCGGGTTGTGGTGTTCGGGCGCTACACGGCCACGCATAAGGCGACGGGTAAGGCCATGGATGTTCCATTTGTCCATTCCTACACCTTGAATGGCGACCAGATCGTGGCGTTTCAGCAATACACCGATACCGAGAACCATGTCGCGGCGATGACCATGGAGGCGGCAAGCGGGAATTAGTCTCGCCTGAGCCGCGCGCCCGGGTCGGTTCCTGCTCGCCGGGTCGTATCAGACCGGCAATGCCCGCCTCATCTTGTGCGGGCAGGCCCGGCCGCGTCCTCGCCGGCTGGCGCCATCCGGTCCAGCCACCATTGATTCATCTGCCAGATGGATTTTTCCAGCGGCGACAATCGGCCTTGCTCGGTGAGGGGCGCTTTCAGCCCCTGCCAGACCTTGTCATTGGCGTCGATGTCTTCGCCGTGAATGAGCGAGATGAACCCCGCTGCCGCTTCGGTCGCCTCGGCAAACGCGTCCAAATCGAGATGGTCCCGCGGCGACAAGAGATGGATCTTCAACAGCAACCTGTCGGCAGATTGCGGGAAGACTTGATACCAGGCCGCGCCGCTGCCTTGAATGCCGAGCAGAAAATGCGGGAAGATCACAGCAGCGAACAAGTCGCGCTGTTGCCAGTCTTCCAGGCCCTCGACCGGCGGCATGCCGGGGGCCGGCTCGTCGAGTGCGGCGGGCATGTGCAGGATTGACCATGGACCAGAATTGTCCGGCACTTTTGAATCGCCAGCCGGGAAAACGGGTTCGAAAGTCTGCGCATGGGTGGCGATATGGTGATAGGCCTCCATGAAATTCTCGACCAGCACTTTCCAGTTCCATCCACTGTCAAATTCCAGCGTCTTCGCGACCACCATCTGTTCCAGTTTGAACTTCTCGAAATAGCTGGCAAAGCCTTCGACCTGCGGTGCGAATGGCGCCGCCTCCGGGTCGAGATTGGCCATGATGAAACCGTTCCAGACTTCGGTTTTGATTTGCGGCAGGCGGCAGTCCTTTTCATCGAATCCCTCGGCCCCGTCCATCAAAGGGGCGCGGACGAGCTGGCCGGTCGTGTCATAGCTCCAGGCATGATAAGGACAGGTGAACAGCTTGCGGGTGCCGTCGCCTTCAGCCACCGGCGCGGCGCGGTGCAAGCAGACGCGCGACATCACGCGGATGATGCCGTCTGTGCCATGCACGACCATGACCGGCTGTCCGAACAGGTCCAGCGAGATGTATTGCCCGGGCTCGGCGACCTGATCGATGCGGGCCAGCGGCAGCCAGCTTTTGCGCATGATTTCGATTTCCTCGCGCGCATAGATCTCGTCACTGAGATAGGCCTGGCTCGGCAGCGTGTAAGCCGCTTCCAGGGGCTGGCGCACCCGGCGCAGCTCGGCCTCGGTCAAGCCAGGGATGGTGTCGATAAGCGTGGTCATGCCGGTTCTCCTTCTTGGTGCGCAGCGAGCCAATCCGACATGCCGAGTTCCGACATCACATAAGCGCGCCAATCGGCATCGCTTATAGCCTTGCGGGCGGCGAGGATTTCAGGCGCAGCGACGCCTGGCTCATATCTCAGGTGCGGCGCCGGCTCGGTCGCGGCCTGCAAAATCGTGTCAGCCACCAGTTGCGGGTCCTCCCCGGCAACCTCGCCTTCAGAGGTCGAGGCCACGACCCGGTCATTGAACGCATCATAAGGCGTGCCGCGGGCGAAGAAGGTCGAGGCATCAGTATTGTCCATGCTCATGCCGGTATTGAAGAAGGCCGGACGAATGGAGCTGACCGAGATGCCGAACCGCGCCGTTTCCATGGCCAGCGCCTCAGCCAGGCCTTCCAGCGCAAACTTGCTGGCGCAATAGACAGACTCACCCGGAATGCCGGTCACCCCTGCCATTGAGGAGACAAAGATGATCCGGCCCCGGCCCTGGCGCCGCATCACCGGCAACACTGCCCGCGTCATGTCTACGGCCGAGAAGAAATTGGTCTCCATCACGGTGCGGATATGATCCTCGTGCAGCGTCTCGAGCGCGCCGAAGCTGCTGATGCCGACATTATTGACCAGCACATCCACCTGTCCGGTGATCGTCATCACTTCATCGACCACGGCGCGGTTCTGAGCCGGGTCGAGCACATCCTGCTCGAACACGGTGAGGCGCGCCCCTTCCTGCAATGCCCAGGCATCGAGACTGACACGGCGCTCGGAGGCGCGCCGCATCGTCGCAAACACATCAAAGCCTGCGCCGGCCAGCGTCTTGGCCGTGAGCTGGCCAAACCCGGTCGGGCGCGAACACCCGGTAATGATGGCTGTTGGCATGAGATCCTCCTGTCCTGCGCTGGCGCCTTATCATGGCGTGAAACCGGAAGTCAATTAATTTGGAACGATCGATATAAAATAGACATAGCCCGCTCATCAGGATACAGGAGACCGCATGGCTTCACGCACTGCCACCTCTGTTTCGCAACCGCGCCGGCCTGTGGGTCGACCGCGCGGTGATGGCAAACCGCATCTCACGCGCCAGCGCGTGTTCGAGACCTGCACCAGGCTGATCGCCCAGCATGGCTTCGCTGGAACCAGTATCCGGATGATGGCAACGGCGCTGGATGCCTCACCGGCTTCCTTGTTCAATCTGTTCGGGTCGAAAGATGGATTGCTGAACCAGTTGATCGCTTATGCGGCCCAGGGGTCGCTTGCCTTTTACCAGGCGATCCGCGCTGTCAAAGCGGCGCCGGATGTCTTGCTGTATAAGAGCATTTACGAAGAAGTGATTGTGGTGGCGTCCGCGGACCAGGACTTTGCCGGCATTTTCTATCTGCCTGAATTGCGCATGCCGGAATTTGAGGCGGCCCAGGCCATCCGCGCCCGCATGGTGGCCCATTACGCTGAGCTGCTGGCGCAATGCGTGCAAGCTGGCCGGATCGAGACCGACACTGTTGCCCTGGTCGCAGAACAGATGTTTCAGCTGACCGAAACCTCGATCCTGGCGCCGCAACTGTCCGATACAATCTCGCCTGAGCAACAGGCTGCGGCCACCGCCGATTTCTGCCTTCGCGGCCTCGGGGTTCGCGACACGGAGCTGCGCGCCATTCGACAGGCCGCAGCGGACATCGCCCTTCGCATCGAGCTGCCAGAAGGCTGACCTGTCAGATCAGGTCGCGTGCGACATTCCCGTCGCACCGTCGAAGCCGGGCGCCATCCGTGCCGCATCGATATTCGCCATCCGAGTGTCGGTTACGGGCAAATCCGCCGCTCTCTAGAATATTCCCATCTTCTTTTTTTGAGGGAACAGGTCTTCGTGATTGTCGATCAACCATTTTATACCCGGCGGTTCATGTCTCGCAGGATTCACATCCTTGCAATTGTTGGAATACGACCAAAGGCGTTCCAAATCGCTGACGAAGACTTCACTTCCGGCCGCGGTGTCGAGCACTTTGCAAACCCCTTGAAAGAGCGCGCCATTGCTGCCTTCGCTTTTGCTGACCCAAAGATGCTCAAATACTTCTCTGGCACCGCCCTCAATCAGTGTTTTCCGAACTCTTTCGGATTCGTCAGCGTCGCCCCTTAAGCACAGGCCAATTATGCTTGCACCCATATTATCCTCTCACGTTGTTCAACAAGTGATATCGGGTCAGACTGAGTCTTTCCAAGTTTATTCCTACGCATCGGCCGTAGCTAGATGGCTCTCGAGATGACCCGTCATGATGCCAGCGTTCGGCGTCAAAGCGGACATTACTTGGTCCGAGTTTGCGATTCTCATTTAACCGCCAACCCGATGATTGGACCAAGCGTGTGATGGCAATATCCGAGCACCATTCCGGGGTTCTCATCATAGAGCGCCGCACAACTTGAAATCTGCCCCACGACCTCAACCTTCGAGTCTTCAAGAAGGAAGAGTTGGTCAAATTGGCTTTGCGTTGCGTAGATACCGAGCCTTGTTTGAGCACTGTTTTCATTTTGAACTGGAAGGCTACGATGGAGATCGCGTTCACGAACGAACAAAGCGGGAGTTGTATAATACCCCACAGTTCGTACGCATTTGCCTTGATATGTTTCCGAAGCGTTCAATAAGTCTTCCAGAGACACGCGTGTCGCGATTGATGAATTACAGGCTTCCTCTGTCGGGTGCCATGAATACAGAACTGACATAGTGTCCTGGCGCTCATGAGCGTCGCTCAACCCCGCAATTATTGCCGACAAGGTGATCCAGGATAAAAACCAACGCATGGAGTCACGCATAGCGCGTTTGAATCAAACTGTCTGCTTCCGGCGTCAAAGCTGTCATGAGCGACTGGAATTCATCGCAATCTCGCTGTCGGTTCCTGCACTTCTGAAGGTTTCTGATCGAAACCGCATTCAAGGCCGGTCCGGTGCGCCCGCAAGCGACAGACTTAACCGCGATCATATTTTTTATTATTGTGACCCGGAGAGGGAGAGGTACAATCATGAAAAATATGGATTTTAAAGTAGAGCCATTATTCGCAGAACCATTATTTCGGACGAATATCAGCTCCGCCATCAGCGATGATCAAGTGCGGTTCATCCAAGACCTCAAAATGGTTCAAAATCAGACCAACTTGATCTCCGAAGACTTGTACATATTCAACAGGCCGGAGCTCGCCTCGATCGCTGAAGCCGTTCAGGACGCACTCAATACATATGCTGCGGAAGTCATCGGGATTTCACAGAGCTTGTACGTGACGCAGTCTTGGTCACTCATCAATCGTCCCGGCGTCGGTATGCATGGTCATACCCATTCGAATTCGATCGCGTCAGGCTCATTGTATTACACGCAATTGCAATCACCCGCCGCGAACATGATCTTTGATCGCCACCGAACCTATCAACAAATTCAGTTAAGGCCGGAAAGTCAGAAGACGAATATCTACAATGCGCCCTATCGCGTGGTGTCTCCGGCGCAAGGTGATCTTCTTCTATTCGCGTCTGATCTGCAGCATCTTGTCGAGCCCAACTCATCCAATAGTGATCGGCATTCGATTGCGTTCAATTCTTTTGTGAAGGGAACATTGGGCGACTTCAGAAACGTGTCGCAGCTCAAATTGTAGCTGTTCATGAGCCTCCGGCAATCTGCCAGCCTGAGGTCGATCGACAGGCGACTGACACCAGAAGCGAGGTCGGGCGCAGGTTGAAATTCGTCCAGATCAGACACGGCACCAATCTCTGCTCCTGACCCGAGCCGGACAGGCCAAACCAATCGCAGGGGCGCGCCCATCTGGTCTCGCGCGGACATCTCTGATAGGCTTTGCGTGAAGCGGGGAATGCAATGACAGATTGGCATGGAAAAGGACGGTGGGGCACAGGCGACCGGCCATTGACATCAGGTCCTGAGCAATCGGCCTATGATGCTGGCGCGCAGCAACGGCGGTTTGAAGAAGAACGCCGCTTGCGCCAGCAACGCGAAGACCAGGAACGCGCCCGCAAGCAACAAGAAGAGTGGCGGCGCAAAGACCGCGAACGTGCCCAATCATACGGCCAAGGATCAGAGCCCCGCGCGCCGACCGAAACGAGGTATGATCCAGAGGATGATTTCGATTTCGACGCTTTGCTGAAACTCGGAGCAACGGCCGGGTTGACCTATGTCCTGATCAAGCTCTGGGGCATGGCGACGGGGTCGCTGGCGCCGAGCAATGATATTCTCGCGGCGATTGTCGAGCACGGTGTCTGGGGCGTGGCTCTGCTTGGCATTGGCCTCGGCATCCGGTTTCAGGAGCGACTGCTGCCAATCGCCAAAGTCGGATTTGTCCTGCTGGTGCTGTTCTTCGGATCGGCCATCGTGGTTGGGATCTATCGCGGCCTGACCGGGTAAAAAGTGTTTGAATTCAGTGGCTTGTTCCGCTGATGAGCCAAACCTGGAGCCCATTCTCGGCGTCAGAGCGGAGCCAAGCCGAGCCCTGCCTTTCAAGCCTCATCCTGAGCGCCGCGGCGCTGCCACAGGGCCCAATCGTCTGCCGTGTCGATATCCATCAGCTGCGGCAGCAGGCGGATCCGGGCCGTGCCTGGCAGGTTGGCCCGGACATCTGCCATTGCATGCGGGCCGGACCAGCGCACTGGCCCGAACGGGCTGCGCGTGCGGGCCGTCTTGTTCAGACCGAACAGCCAGAAGCCGCCATCACTGGCCGGACCGAAGACCGCGTCCTGCGTCTGCAGCGCCCGGATCGCGCGGCGGATCAGGGCCGGGCTGAGGTCCGGCGCATCGGCGCCGATGAACAGAACCGGCCCTGGCGGGGTTTCGGCAAGGCCCTTGTCGAGGCGCTGCGTGAGGCCGCCGCGGCCTTGCGACCGGCGCTCAATCCCGGCTGGCCAGAGCCCGCCCAGGCTGTCGCCAAGCGCGCTGTCTGGCGCGGTATATAGCACCGGCGTCCAGGCGCCGCCGCGGGCCGCGCGCATGGTTCGGGCCAGAGTCATCATCGCAATCCGGCGCGCCTGTGTCGGCGACCCCAGGCTGCGCGCCAGCCGGGTCTTGGCCAGGCCCATGCGCGGCGGCTTGGCATAGATCAGCAGATGAGCGCGGCGCATCAGTCGAGCAGGATCTCGATACCGATGACCCGGTTGTGATCATCCAGATCGAAGATCAGTTGCGGACCCTTGAAGTCCGGTGCCAGCGTGGTCAGGTCGACATTGCGTTTGACACAGCCCGGCGTGCCGCGGCCAGGATGATCCGGCAGCGACAGATAGCCCGCGCCTTGATCCGCGTCCCAGCGCAGCTGGACGGCCTTGCGGTCGGTCATTTCACCACCTCAATTCCGATCACGCGATTGCGCTCGTCCACATCGAGAATGATCTGCGCCCCGCGCAGCGCCTGATCCAGGGCGAACACGTCGATCGAGCGGGCGACGCAGCCCGGCGTGCCGGGGCCCGGATGATCCGGCAAATAGATATAACCGGCTTCCAATTCCTCGTCCCAGCTTGCTTCCAATCTCATGGTGCATCCTCGAATCGCGATCTCAGGAATAGGATTTTGCCAATTTTTCCGGGCTGGCGCCAAGAAAATATCGCGTCATCAAAAAGGCATTGCGCCAGGCCCGCTTGCGCCAGCCATCGCGGTCATATTTTGATGCGTCAGTGCGGGCCTCGGCCGAGAGCAGGGTCAGGCGTTTCTTGCCCAGCGCGCGGACGATTTTGACATCTTCCATGAATGGCGTGTCGGGATAGCCGCCGACTTCGGCATAAAGCCTGGCCGAGATCAGCAGGCCCTGATCGCCATAAGGCAGGCCGAGCGTGCGGGCGCGCCAATTGGCCCGCCGCGCAACCACTTTGGCCATCGGATGATCCGAGCGATAAGCCAGGGTGAAGGCAGCTGCCTGGTCGGCGCGGGCAGCGATATGGCTCTGCGTCCGCTCGGCCCAGTCGCGCGACAAGGCGGTGTCGGCATGCAGGAAAAGCAGCCAGTCGCCGCGTGCCGCCTCGGCGCCATGGCGCAGCTGCGCGGCGCGGCCTGTTTCCGGCGCGGTCAGGACAGTGGCGCCAGAGCCTTCGGCGAGCCGGCGGGTCTGATCCTCGCTGCCGCCATCGACCAGGATGACCTCGCGAATGAGGCCTCTCTCCAGCCCGGGCATCAGCGAAGCCAGGCAGAGCGGCAAGACTCGCTCGGCATTATAGGCCGGGATGATGATCGACACAGGGGCGGGCATTTAGACCGAAACGCCCATCTCGCTCAGCCGCGTCTGGACCAGCAACAGGTCGCGCCAGGCGCGGCTCTTGTCCTGCGGGCGGCGCAGCAAATAGGCCGGGTGGAACATCGGCACCAGCGCCGCCTCGGTCCCGGCCGGGGTTGCGAACGGG
Organism: Henriciella sp.; assembly: GCA_965212615.1. Classification (GTDB taxonomy): domain Bacteria; phylum Pseudomonadota; class Alphaproteobacteria; order Caulobacterales; family Hyphomonadaceae; genus Henriciella. Next base: position 1,533,157 of record OZ243114.1, on the reverse strand, counting down.
CGTTCCGAGCCGCGCAGGCGCATGATCCCGGTCTTGGTGTCGAGCAGGGATTTCGCCGCCACCCCGCCTGTGGCGATGATGATCTTTGGCTGGGCCAGATCGACCATGCGGTTGACGAAGGGGCGGCACAGCGCAAGCTCGTCGGCCTCCGGATTGCGATTGCCGGGCGGGCGCCAGTAATTGACATTCGAGATGAATGTATTGGTCTGGCGATCAAGCCCGATCGCCGCCAGCATCTTGTCGAGCAATTGCCCGGCCTTGCCGACAAAAGGCAGGCCGATGCGATCCTCCTGTCCGCCTGGCCCTTCACCCAGCACCATCACCGGGGCGCCGAGCGTGCCATCATAGACCACGGTTTTTTCGCACAGCTGCTTCAGCGGGCAGCCGTCGAAACTTTCAATCGCAACTTTCAGCGCTTCCAGCGAATCAGCGCCATTTGCCAAACTAATGGCCTCTTCGATCCAATCCGAGTGGGACTTGCGCGAGTTTCTGCGTGATTTGCGCAAGTTTCGGTCTTGTCTTGGTGTCTCATGTTGCGGGGCCTGCGCTGGTTGCGGGCGCGCCTCGGAAGGACCAGTGTCTGCGGCCTGCTGCGCCTTGATCAGGGTGTCGATCTCGGCCTGATCGACCGCGACTCCCATCTCCTCCCACCACGCGGTGAGCGCCTTTAACGCTGCGGCAGAGGCATTTTGGGGCATTGTGACCTTGTAAACTTTGGCTAAAGAGAAGGTCGAATAGTGGATGATACCTAATTGGCGCGCAAGTCGTGCTGCCAGCTTTTGGGAGAGAATTGATGAGCGAACGCGAGTCCATGGAATTTGACCTGGTAATCGTCGGCGGCGGCCCGGCCGGTCTGGCGGCTGCAATCCGGGCGAAACAGTTGGCGAATGCGGCGGGAGAAGAGCTGGAAGTCGTGGTCCTGGAAAAGGGCGGCGAGATCGGCGCCCACATCCTCTCCGGCCTGGTGCTCGACCCGAAGGCCCTGGATGAGCTGATCCCGGACTGGCGCACCCGCGAGGATCGCCCGATCCGCACTGAAGTGAATGCGGACAAGTACAAGCTGCTGGGCCCGAACGGGTCGATGGGCATGCCGACTTTTGCGTTCCCGCCCTTCATGCACAATCATGGCTGCTATATCGGCTCGCTGGCCAATGTCTGCCGCTGGCTTGGCGAGCGCGCAGAAGAGCTGGAAGTGCAGGTCTTCCCGGGCTTTGCCGCCTCCGAGGTGGTCTATGGCGACAATGGCGAGGTGCGCGGCGTCGTCGCCGGCGTCATGGGCATCGCCGAAGATGGCAGCCACAAGCCGGATTATGAACCGGGCATGGAATTGCTCGGCAAATATGTCCTGTTCGCCGAAGGCGCCCGTGGCTCGCTGACCAAGGAAGTCAAAGCGAAATATGACCTGGAAGCCGATTGTGACCCACAGAAATACGGCATTGGCCTGAAAGAGGTCTGGAAAGTTCCGGCCGACCATCCGGAATTCAGCGCCGGCTATGTCCAGCACACATTTGGCTGGCCGGTAAAGGACAAGGACGGCAATGGCGGCGGCTTCCTCTACCATTTCTCTGAAGGCGGCGAGAATTACGTCTCGGTCGGCTATGTGGTGCACCTCAATTACAAGAATCCGCACCTGTCACCCTATGACGAGTTCCAGCGCTACAAGCACCATGATGAGATTGCCAAATTCCTCAAAGGCGGCAAGCGCGAGGCTTATGGCGCGCGGGCGATTACCTCTGGCGGCATTCAGTCCATCCCGAAACTGACCTTCCCAGGCGGGGCGCTGATTGGCTGCTCGGCCGGGTTCGTCAACCTGCCGCGCATCAAGGGCACGCACAATGCCATGAAGACCGGCATGCTGGCGGCGGAAGAAGCGATCACGGCGCTGCGCCAGGGCCGGGCCTCTGATGAGCTCAGCACCTATCAACAGGCGGTCCGCGACAGCTGGGTCTGGACGGATCTTGCCCGCGTACGCAATGTCAAACCGCTCATGTCCCGCCTTGGAACGATGCCTGGCGCGGTGTTCGGCATGCCGGACATGTGGATGCGCTACCTGCTTGGCTTTGGCTATATTCCGCAGCTCAAGCACGGCAAGGCCGACCACCAGTATCTGAAGCCGGCCAGCAAGTTCAAGCCGATCGAGTATCCGAAGCCAGACGGCGTGCTCAGCTTCGACAAGCTGACCAATGTCTCGTTCACCAATACCTATCACGCCGAAGACCAGCCCAAGCACCTGAAAGTGGCCGATTTGGCGCTGCAGAAATCATCCGAGCATGATATCTTCAATGGCCCATCGGCGCGCTACTGCCCGGCCGGGGTGTATGAATGGATCGAAGAAGACGGCAAAGAACCGGTATTCCAGATCAATTCGCAGAACTGCATCCACTGCAAGACCTGCGACATCAAGGATCCGAACCAGAACATTAACTGGGTGACGCCGGAAGGCGGCGGTGGTCCGGCTTATCCGAACATGTGATCCGGGGCCGCGGGGATGCGCGAATATACGTTCAAGCCCGCGCCCATACGCAAGGCCCAGACCTGGGCCATCAAGGATGGTCATTTGATGCGGCGAGGCGGGGCGAAGGCGCTCAGCCTCGCCGCAATCACGTCAGCCAGCTGGAACACGGTCTCCTATCGCGGCACACGCAGCGCCTGGTTGCATCTGAGGTCTGCGGATGGGGTCACCAAGATCGAGTGTAATGATCATGGCGGCGGAAGGGATGAGTTCCTGAGCCTGATCAGTGATTTGTCGCGCGAACTTGCGCGCATTCAGCCGCAGCTCGAAATCGAGCATGGCTATTCCGCGTCGTGGCGCATGGCATTGTTTGTACTCGGCATTGTCGGCAGCTTGCTGGGCCTGTTCCTGGTCTATGCCGGTCTGACCAACATGACAGGCAAGGGCTCGGTACAGGCGACGATTGCCGGACTGGCCCTGGTTGTGTTGATGTTTCCGGTGGCCTGGACTTGCCGACCGAATTTCAAGGCGCGCACCTATCCGCCGCAGGAGCTGGCGCGCGAGGTGGCCTTATTAGGCGGCCCGCCGGTGCCGGATCCAGAGCCCGATCCCGGCGAGACATAGGCCCCAGAAGACCGCGAAGGGCGCCGCCCCGCCGCCTTGCGCAGCGATATAGGCCGCTGCGCCGCTGACAGCGCTCAGCCCCCAATACAGGATCGCCACATCAAGATGGCTCCAGCCGTTTGCGATCAGGCATTGATACGCGTGATCGAGGTGCGGTTCGAGCCAGTTGCGACCATGCTTTGCGCGCCAGATCAGGGTCATCAACACGTCGATCAGGAAAGGCAAGGCGAGCGTGGCAATGGTCCAGATATCAAGGCCAGAGACCAGGCTGAGCCCGGCGAACAAGGCACCAAGCCCGAGTGCGCCAGCGTCACCGGCATAAAGGGTGCCTCTGAGATTGTGCAGCAAAAAGCCCGCAAGCGCGCCAAAAAGCGGGAACCAGAGAATGCTGAGCGTCCAGTCTCCGGCGGTGCTGCCGCAAATGGCGAGGCCAGCCAGCATGATGGTCAGCGCCCCGATCGCGAGGCCGTCTGAGCCGTCAATGAAGTTGACCGCATTGGTGAAAACCAGCAGCCAGGCGGCGCTGCCAATGACCAGGACCAGGGGCAACGTCACCTCGCCCCAGGGCGATGAAAGGGCGACCGGGACGAGACCAAACGCCGCGACACTTATGCAAAGTGTTGCTAGTCCCAGCAGTTTCAGCGTCGTGTTGGCGCTCCAGATATCATCCCACAGGCCCAGCAGAAATGCGCCGGCGACCAGCACCAGAACGGGTTCATATCCGCGCACGAGTTCTGCCAGCGCAGCGCCGAGCTGTGCCAGGCCATCGCCCGGATCGATGCCCGAGGCGAAAAACAGGATGAAACAGCTGATCAGACCGCCGAGCAGGGCGCCTGCCGCGATCGCCACTCCGCCTAGCCGCGGCACGGCCGCAGCTTGCTGCTTGCGCCCGCCATCTGGCGCATCAACCACGCCTGAGCGTTTGACCAGGGCAATGGCGCCAAGGCAGATGGCGAAGCTGATCAGAGCAAAACTGATGGCCCCGACGACAAGGCTGGCACTCATTGTCCAGCCCCCAGCAAGGTGGCGCGCACCCACCAGCTCGGGTCTTGCGCAGCGAGCGCGGTGGCAGCGGCTTCGGCGGCGTCCATACTGTCAAACAGGGCAAAACAGGTGGCACCCGAGCCGCTCATCCGGATCAGGCGGGCGCCAGGCACGGCCTGCAATGTGGCCAGGGTTCGCGTGATTTCCGGGTGTTTGCTCATCGCCGGCGTTTCCAGACTGTTCTCGGTATTGTCGCGCAGCCAGGACAGAAACGCGCGCAGCGATGTGCGATTGTCGGGCAGCGGCGGATGATCGGGAATCGTCGCCGGCGCGACCTGATCATAAGCGCTAAAGACCGGCCCAGTCGGACAGGCAATGCCGGGATTGATCAGCACTGCCGGGATGCGCGGGACGCTGAGTACCGGGTCAAACGTCTCGCCTTCGCCAGTCATCAGGCCAGGCAGGTTTCGAAAGCAAGCCAGAACATCGCCGCCAAGCAGGGGCGCAATCGTCTCGGCCATGGTTTGGACATTGTCGCCGCCATGCGCCCGCACGATCAGGCGCAGTGCTGCGCCGGCATCGGCCGAGCCACCGCCAATTCCGGCTGCACAAGGCAGGTTCTTGATCAGCCGAAAGGCCAGTTGCGGGGCATTGCCGTTCAGCGCATCATTCATCGCCCGGGCCGCTTTCAGCACCAGATTGTCCCTGGCGGGGCCGGCTTGAGACGCATAAGGACCATCAATCGCGATGCTGAAATGGCTGGCAGGTTCTGCCGTGACCAGGTCAGCGGCTTCGACATCGGCAAAGGCGACCAGCGAAATCAGGTTGTGGCGGCCATTCTCCTTCGGCGGCCCGACATGCAGCGACAGATTGATCTTGGCAGGTGCAAGTTCCGACAGGCGGGTCATGGGAAGGCAGGCGCCTGTGCATCATTGGCCGCTTGCAGCAGTGCGATTCCGCCCGCCAGTTTCCGGCTCAGGAGCGCGCGCTCATCCTCGTCGGTGGCATATTTCAGCGCCCGCTCCCATTGAAAGCCGGCCTCCTTGAAGCGTCCGACCTGCCAATACGCATCGCCGAGATGATCGAGAATTTCCGAAATGGTCGGTTCCAGCTCGGCCGCGCGCTCGAGATAGAAGATGGCGCGCTCATAATTGCCGAGCTTGTAATGGGCCCAGCCGAGGCTGTCCGTGATGGCGCCATTGTCGGGGGCGTAGCGCAATGCGGTCTCGATCAAGGCCAGGCCTTCATCGAGATTGATGCCGCGATCGATCCAGCTATAGCCGAGATAATTCATGATTGTCGGATTGTCCGGCCGCAGGTTCATCGCAGTTTGCAGATCATTCTCGGCCCGGGGCCACTCGCCGAGGCGCTCGCGGGCGCCGCCACGGGCATAATAGATACGCCAGTCATAATGACCTTCGGCTTCGTCGGCTTCGATAATATCGGTGAACGTGTCTTCGGCCTCGCCATCACGCCCCAGCGACTGCAACAGGTCAGCCAGCTGAACGCGGATATTGCGATTGTCCGTCCGGGCCAGCGTTTCACGGGCCACGGACAAGGCCTCATCATCGCGGCCTTCCCGGCGCAGCGCCCAGGCCAGCTGACCTTGGGCGCTGGTATGGTGGACAGAATCTTTCGGGATCGATCGCAGTAGCGCAATCGCTTCCACGCGCCGATCCGACTGGTCGAGCACGTCGGCCCACAAGGTCTTGGCCACATCGAGGTCCGGGTCGAGATAGCTGGCCATGGCGAAATAGACGGCCGGCACATCGCCATAGCCCTGCGTCGCCTGCGGCGCGGTCGCGAGGTAGAAGGCGAGCGCTGTACCTCGTGCCGCCGAGTAAGTCGGCATCGGATTGACCTTGCCGGTCTCAATTTCGCGGGCGAGGGCGGCGAGCGCGGGGTGGCGACCGACCTCGCGGCGAAATGCGCTGAGCCGCTGCAAGGCCTTGTCTTCATCACCGGCCAGCGCCAGCAGGCGCGCTTCAGCCTCGACGCCGAGGGCCAGTCGCGCGCTGAGATCAAACAGGTAGCCGAGATCAGACCGCGCCGAAGCCGCGTCGCCGGTATTGGCTTTCATGATGGCGCCTAGGGTCTGGCCCATCAGCGTGTACAGCCCATCATCCCCACCGGCTTGCTGTTGCAACAGGATGGCCGCTTGAGGGTCCTCGTCAAGCAGGTTCCAGGCGGCCAGGCTGCGGGCCAGCATGGCATGGTAATCATTGCGCCAAGGCTGGTTCAGATACGCGAACGCCGCCGTGCGATCGCCGCGGCGGGTCGCCTCCACGGCCAGTAGCAGTCTTGGTAATTCGGTTTCGTCCAGCGTTGTCGGCGGCAGTCTCTTGGCGAGCGTGACGGCCCGATCCACTTCGCCGACGCGCAGGACCGAGAATATGGCCTGTTCGGCCACCCAGGGATCGTCCTGCACACTGCGCAGCAGCCGCGCATACAGGCGGGCAGAGGTCTGTGCATCATCGGTCAGGCCAGCATATTTTGCCACCGCATACGTGGTCAGTGTGTCGATCTCGGTGCGCAGCTGGGTGTCTGCTTCGGCCCGTGCGAGGATTTCAGCCGGCGCCCCGCTGCGGCTTGAGACACAAGCCGCAACCGCGAGGCAGGACACTGAAAGAGCAAGCATGCGCAACATAGCCCGTCTTGTCTCAACCTCCGTGGTTTCAGGCAAGTAAAGTTCTGAAAATTAATTGCAGGCGAGGATTTGCGGCCAGCCTTAATGCGCGCGGCTGACACAGAAATCTGCGAGATCGCCCAAGGCCTTGGTCCAGTCGCTTTCCGGCAAGGCGCGCAAGGCGGCTTTGGCGAGCTCGGCATAGGCCTTGGCTTCGACCAGGGTCGCTTCTGCTGCACCGGTCGAGCGGATCAGATAGATGGCGTGGGCGAGATCACCTTCGGTCTGCTGCTCTGGATTGAGCGCGCGGTCCCAGAATTCCTGGTCTTCCGAGCTGCCGCGCCGGCGCGCAATGATCACAGGCAGGGTCGATTTGCCTTCCCGGAAATCGTCGCCAACGGCTTTGCCGATAACCGAAGTCGTGCCGCCATAATCCAGTGCGTCATCGATGATCTGGAAGGCGAGGCCGAGATTCTTGCCATAGGCCGCGAGCGCGGCAGCATGAGGTTCGCCTTGCGGGCCGGCTGACAGGGCGCCGGCTTCGGCGGCGGCTTCGAACAAGGCCGCTGTCTTGGCTTCAACAATGGCCAGGTATTCTTCTGTCGGCAGGTCGGTGCGGCTGGCTGCCGCGAGCTGGTGAACCTCGCCTTCAGCAATCACTGACGAAGCGTCTGACAGGATGCGCAGGATTTCGAGGCTGCCTGTTTCGACCATAAGCGTGAAGGCGCGGGCGAACAGGAAGTCGCCGACCAGGATGGAGGCATTATTGCCCCAGACATTCTTGGCCGCCTTCTTGCCCCGGCGCAGGTCACTATCATCGACCACATCATCATGCAGCAGCGTGGCGGTGTGAATGAACTCGACCGCCGTGGCCAGCGCATGTGTGCCGGCATTGGCGCTGCCACAGGCATGGGCGGCGGCGAGCGTAATCATCGGACGCAAGCGCTTGCCGCCTGCTGACACGATATAGCCAGACAGATCCGGGATCACGTCGACCGGGCTCTTGGCGCGCGCGACCAACAAGGCCTCTGTCGCTGCCAGATCGTCGCTCAGCATGTCCTGCAGACGTTCGACAATGGTGTCGATGTCTGAGCCGCGGGAGGGGTGGGTTTGCGCTGTCACGCCGGAAGTCCTATGTCACTTTTGCTTCGCTTGCCATACAGGTAGCGCAAATTTGACCGCGCGCAGCTGCGGTAAGCCACCGCATGTGGCAAAAGTGGAGAACAGATCGTGGAAGAAGTGTTTCGTACCAATGACTTGGTGAAGCTCTCATATATCAAGCATGTACTGCTGGAAGATGGGATCGAACCTTTTGTCCTGGATGAACATACGGCGATGATTGATGGCCGCGGCCCGATGGTGCCGATCCGAATCACTGTGCGTGAGGACCTGGCTGACCGCGCCCGGTTCCTGCTGCGCGATGTGGAGAAAGATGCGTGACGGCATTTACGGTCGATGATTTCTATTCCGGCCGTTTGCAGGTCTACCAGCCAAGACAAGGGTTTCGGGCGGGTACCGATAGCCTGTTGCTCGCTGCGGCGCTGGATCGGCGGACCGAAGGCGAAGCGCTGGAACTTGGCTGCGGCGCTGGCGGGGCCCTGATTCCGGCGGCGTATCGATTGAAACAGGCCAATTTCACCGGGCTGGAGCTTGACCCGGCAATGCTCGAGCTTGCCAGAAGAGGGGTCGAGGCCAATGGCTTTGGCGCGCGCGTCACGCTGGCCTGTCACAGCGCCGAGGCGCTTCCCGAGGCCTGGCAGAACCGGTTCGATCTCGTCTTCTCCAATCCGCCTTTCTTCGAACCTGGCACGATTCCAGCCCCGGGCGCCGGCAAGGAAGCGGCCTATCTGGAGAGCATAAGCCTGAAATCCTGGATCAATGCGATGCTGTTCGCGCTGCGGCCCAAGGGCACGTTCGTGCTGGTCCATCGCGCCGCGGACCTGGCCCGTATCCTGTCCGTGATCGAGCGTCAGAGCGGTGAAATCACCGTGCTTCCGATCCATTCCTATCCCGGGGCTGAGGCCAAACGGGTGCTGGTGCGGGCGAGGAAGGGGCTCCGCTCCGGGCCGATGCGCTTGCTGGAACCGCGTTATCTGTATGATCAGAAAGGCGGCGAACGGCGCAGCTGGACGCTGGCCATGCAGCGCGACGGGGCTGAGATTGACTGGAATTAAGCACGCCAAATGGTTGCCCCAAGGGCCAGACAGGAGTAGGCGGGGCGCATCAGTTTTTATGGGCTAATGCTGCCATGACCGCACCTGTTGCACGCGACAAACCAAACTCCTTTCAGGATCTTATCCTGCGCCTGCAGAATTATTGGGCAGAGCAGGGCTGTGCCATCCTGCAGCCTTATGACATGGAAGTCGGGGCCGGGACGCTGCATCCGGCAACAGTGCTCAGAGCGCTTGGCCCAAACGATTGGCGCGCGGCTTATGTCCAGCCCTCGCGCCGGCCGGCTGATGCGCGGTATGGCGAGAACCCGATGCGGCTGGGCCATTATTACCAATACCAGGTCATCCTCAAGCCGAACCCGCAAAACCTGCAGGACCTCTACCTGAATTCACTGTACGAGATCGGGATCGACCCGACTGTGCACGATATTCGCTTTGTCGAGGATGATTGGGAAAACCCGACCGTCGGCGCCTGGGGCCTTGGCTGGGAAGTCTGGTGCGACGGGATGGAAGTCAGTCAGTACACCTATTTCCAGCAGGTTGGCGGGCTCGACGTGTTCCCGGTCTCGGGCGAGCTGACTTATGGCCTCGAACGTCTGGCCATGTATGTGTTTGGCGTCGACAATGTCTATGACCTGCCATTCAATGCGCCGGACAGCGCTACGCCGCTGTCTTATGGCGATGTCTTCATCGAGAATGAGCGCCAGCAATCAGCGTTCAATTTCGAATATTCCGATGTCGAGATGCTGCAGCGCTGGTTCGCTGATTGTGAAAGCCAGTCCAATGCGCTGCGCGCCGCTGGCAAGCCGCTGCCAGCTTATGATTTTGCGCTCAAAGCCAGCCATGTCTTCAATCTGATTGATGCCCGTGGCGCCATCTCGCCAACTGAGCGTCAGGCCTTTATTGGCCGGGTTCGTGACCTGGCGCGCGGGGCGGCTGAGCAATGGGCCGAGCAGGAAGCGGAGCGCGCCGAGGCATGACGGGCAAGGTCAACCTTTCCGAAAAGTTCGCCCTGTTTGACGCGGCATGGACACCGAAGATTGCCGGCCAGGTGAATGACATGCAGCTGAAACTGGCCAAGTTTCGCGGCGATTTTCAGTGGCATTCGCATGACCAGGAAGACGAGCTGTTCCTGGTCGTCAAAGGCACGATGCGCATGGCCTTTCGCGACCGCGAGGAGCTGGTCGAGGCGGGTGAGTTCATCATCGTGCCGCGCGGCGTTGAGCATCGTCCGGGCGCGGTCGGCGAGGAATGCCATGTGATGCTGCTTGAACCAGCGACGACGGTGAATACCGGCGACGGCGCTGAAACCGATTTCACCGTGAAAGATTTGGAGGAGATCTGATGGCTGAACCTGAAATCGGGGGCACTGAACCTATGGCCGTAGAGGTCGAGGAGGGCAAGATTTATTGGTGGTGCGCGTGCGGGCGCTCAGCCAATCAGCCCTTCTGCGATGGCTCTCACAAGGATACCGAATTCATTCCGCAAGGCTGGGAAGCGCCGAAGACAGGCAAGGTCTTCTTCTGCACCTGCAAACGCTCGGGCAAGGCGCCGCTTTGCGACGGATCCCATAACAATCTCTAAGACACACACAATACTGGGCTGATATGGCTGAACTTTTCCTCGAAATTTTCTGCGAAGAAATTCCTGCGCGCATGCAGGCCAAGGCGGAACGCGATCTCAAAGACGCGGTCCTGAACGGCCTGCGTGAGGCCGGGCTGGGCGTCGACAAGATTGTCTCCATGTCCGGGCCGCGGCGTCTGGCTGTGGCTTGCGACGGCGTCCCGGCAGGCTCTGACGATGTCACCGAGGAACGCAAAGGCCCGAAAGTTGGGGCGCCGGACAAGGCGGTCGAAGGCTTCCTGCGCGGCGCTGGCCTGAGCTCGATTGACCAGGCTGAGGTTCGCTCTGATCCGAAGAAAGGCGAGTTCTATGTCGCCAAGCGGACCATTCCGGGGCGTGCCACGCCTGACATCGTTGCCGAGCTTATCCCGGACATCATGCGCGGCTTCCATTGGCCGAAATCGATGCGCACTGGCCGCGGCGAAATGCGCTGGGTGCGCCCGCTGCAACGCATTGTCTGCCTCTATGACGGCAAAGTGGTGCCGTTCGAGGTCGATACCATTGCCAGCGGCGACCAGACCGAAGGCCACCGCGTGCATGGCCGCGGTCCGTTCAAGCTGACCGGTGTGGATGATTATGTCCGGCAACTGGCCGGAGAAGGGCATGTGCTGCTGACCCGCGAGGCCCGACGTGAGAAGATCAAAACCGACGCCAGGGCGATCTGCGAAGACGCTGGTCTGGAACTGGTTGAGGATCAGGGCCTGCTGGAAGAGGTCGTGGGTCTGGCTGAATGGCCGGTCGTGATCCTTGGCGAAATGGATCCGGCTTTCCTGGAATTGCCGCCGGAAGTGATCCAGCTGTCAATGCGCACGCACCAGAAATATTTTGCTGTGCGCGACCCGAACACGGGTGAGCTGGCGCCGAACTTTGTCGTCGTCGCCAATATTGACGCCGCTGATGGCGGTCAGGCGATTGCTGCCGGCAACCGGAAGGTGCTCTCAGCGCGCCTCGAAGATGGCCGCTTCTTCTGGGAGAATGACAAGAAAACCGGCCTCGAAGCGATGGCGCCAAAGCTTGCCAGGATCGATTTCAAGAAAGAGCTCGGCACCATTGCCGACAAGGTCGAGCGGGTCGCGGCGCTGGCCCGCGAACTGGCGCCCAAGATCGGGGCTGATGCGGATCTGGCTGAGCGCGCCGCGCGCCTGGCCAAGGCCGACCTGGTCTCTGAAATGGTCTATGAGTTTCCTGAGCTGCAAGGCGTGATGGGCCGCTATTATGCGATCGAGGCCGGCGAAGACGCACGCGTCGCCGATGCCGTGCGCGACCATTACAAGCCGCAAGGACCGTCAGATGCGGTGCCGTCGGAACCGGTCAGCCTTGCAGTGGCGTTGGCTGACAAGCTCGACACGCTGGTCGGCTTCTGGGCGATTGATGAAAAGCCGACCGGGTCGAAGGATCCTTTCGCGCTGCGCCGGGCGGCGCTGGGCGTGGTGCGGATCGTGTTGGAGAATGGGGTGCGGTTGCCGCTCCGGTCAACTGCGCAGCTCGGGAACTTCGAAGTCGGTGGCACAGGTGCGGACGTTCATGAGCTTGCGGCCTTCTTCGCGGACCGCCTGAAGCAATATCTGCGGGATCAGGGCCAGCGGCATGATTTGATCGATGCTGTGTTCGCGCTCGGCGAGGATGATCTGGTGCTGATCGTCAAGCGGGTGGAAGCGCTGGCGGATTTCCTCGGCAGCGAGGATGGTGCCAACCTGCTGGCCGGCTATAAGCGCGCGGCGAATATCCTCCGGGCCGAAGAGAAGAAGGACAAGCGCGCCTTTGACGGTGCAGTCGAGGCCGGCAAGCTCACAGCCAAAGCCGAAAAAGCGCTGCATGCGGCGGTGGTGAAGGCTTCACAGGCGGCGGGGGCAGCGCTGGAGACAGAAGACTTCGCGGCCGCCATGTCGGCGCTGGCTGGCCTGCGCGCGCCGGTGGATGCCTTCTTTGACGGGCCAGACAGCGTCATGGTCAATGCCGATGACGCCGCCCTTCGCGAGAACCGCCTAAACCTGCTGGCCCAGATGCGCCAGGCGATTGGCATGGTTGCGGACTTTTCCAAGATTGAGGGCTAGTGAACCCAGCAGGTATCTTTGGCGGGCAGGATCGTGTGCTCCCCTCACCGGCGGGGCCTGTGCAACTATCTTCGGTGATGAGGATCGCGTGCCCTGTCACCGGCGGGGCCTGCGCAGGTGCCTGTGGAGCAATTATCGCGGCGTTCGCTAGCCCAATAGCGCCCGGAGCGAAGGGTCGGTGACCAGAACAATGCAGAGAATCGTCGCGCTCAGCCCAGCAAGCGCATTAAGGGATAAGAGATCCCGGAATCTTAATTTTAACATCAGCCCAACCTTTCCAGCGCCCATCATGCATCGATTCTGGGACAGGTCCTTATCGTTGCGTCTCAAAAATGGTTCACAAGTGTGAGAGACCTCGCCTGAACACGACATGAGCAGGTCGGTCGTCTGTGATTCATGTTGCGGCGCAGCAACAAGATTTTGCTAAAATCAGGACAATCAGGCCCAGATTGCGCATGTTTGTTTGGTGACAGCGTAATCAGACGAAATGACGTCTTGATTCTCGGCGCCAACCATGGCGCTTGGCTTTCCAGCAGAGTCCCGGCAAAAGTGTCGGCGCAGGGCATGCTGGAAGCGAGGAGTTCGGACGATGGCAGATGGCGTAAACGCAGGCACCAAATGGGTCTATTCCTTTGGCGGTGGCAGCTCTGATGGCAGCGCTGCGATGAAGAACCTGCTTGGTGGCAAAGGCGCCAACCTGGCTGAAATGGCGAGCCTTGGCCTGCCCGTGCCGCCCGGATTTACGCTGACCACGGATGTCTGCACCGCCTATTATGATCTTGAAGAATCCTATCCGGACGGCCTCGATAGCCAAGTCGATGAGGCGCTGAAGGCGCTGGAGCAGAAGACCGGCAAGATTTTTGGCGACGCGGACAATCCATTGCTGGTCTCTGTCCGTTCCGGCGCACGTGCATCGATGCCGGGCATGATGGATACAGTGCTCAATCTCGGCCTGTCCGAGGACACGGTTCAGGGGCTCGCGGCCAAGGCCGGTGAACGCTTTGCCTATGACAGCTATCGCCGCTTTATCCAGATGTATTCAAATGTCGTGCTCGGCCTGCGCCATGACACGTTCGAATACATTCTCGATGATTACAAAGACAGCCAGGGCTTCGAACTCGATACCGAGATGGAAGCCGCCGACTGGAAAGAGATTGTCGCGCAATACAAGCAAGCGGTGCAGGACAAGCTCGGTAAGCCATTCCCAGATGATGCGCGCGAGCAGCTGTGGGGCGCGATCGGGGCCGTGTTCGGCTCGTGGATGAATGATCGCGCGATCCTGTATCGCAAGCTCAACGACATCCCGGCCGAATGGGGTACGGCGGTTAATGTCCAGTCGATGGTGTTTGGCAATATGGGCGAGACATCGGCGACCGGGGTGGCGTTCACCCGCGACCCGTCAACCGGCGGCAATGCGTTCTATGGCGAGTTTCTGACCAATGCCCAAGGCGAGGATGTGGTCGCCGGCATTCGTACCCCGGCCCCGATCAGCCGGGCCCGCGCAGATGAGCTGAAATCCGATGAAGCCCCGCTCGAAGAGGTGATGCCGGAAGTCTACAAGCAGCTGACCGGCGTCGCCGATACGCTCGAGGCGCATTATCGTGACATGCAGGACATCGAGTTCACTGTCGAAGATGGCACGCTTTACATGCTGCAGACCCGCAACGGCAAACGCACGGCAGCAGCGGCGCTGAAGATTGCTGTCGACATGGCCCGGGAAGGCCTGATCAGCGAGGAAGAAGCGATCCTGCGCCTTGAACCTGCGCAGCTCGACCAATTGCTGCACCCGACCATCTCGCCAGACGCGAGCCGCGATGTCGTGGTCAAGGGCCTGCCAGCCAGTCCAGGCGCGGCAGTCGGCCAGGTGGTGTTTGATTCAAATGAAGCAGCGCACCTGGCTGAAGCGGGCCGGGCGGTCATCCTGGTCCGGGTTGAGACCAGCCCGGAAGACATTCACGGCATGCATGCGGCCCGCGCCATTGTCACCGCCCGCGGCGGCATGACTTCGCACGCCGCAGTGGTCGCGCGCGGCATGGGCCGACCTTGTGTCTGCGGCGCTGGCAACTTGCAGATTGATGCTGAGGCGGGCGTGTTCCGGGTCGGCGACCGCGAGGTCAAGAAAGGCGAAGTGATCACTGTCGATGGTGCTGAAGGCGAGGTTCTGTTCGGCGAGGTCGAAATGCAGCAGCCGGACCTGTCTGGCGATTTCGGCTTGCTCATGGGCTGGGCCGATAAAGTGCGCAAACTCAACGTCCGTACCAATGCAGAAACCCCGGCTGATGTGTCCGTGGCCAAGGAGTTCGGCGCCGAAGGCATCGGCCTGTGCCGGACTGAGCACATGTTCTTCGACGCGGAGCGGATCCCGGTCGTGCGCAGCATGATTCTGGCCGGCACCAAGGAGGGGCGCGAGGCGGCGCTGGAGAAATTGCTGCCGATGCAGCGCTCTGACTTTGAGGAAATCTTCCGGATCATGGGCGAGCTGCCCTGCACGATCCGCCTGCTCGATCCGCCGTTGCATGAATTCATGCCGCATTCCGAGGCTGAAATGCAGGAAGTCGCAGCCTCGTCCGGGATGGACATCAAGGCGCTGAAGGCCCAGGCCGATGCACTGCATGAGAGCAATCCGATGCTCGGACACAGAGGCTGCCGGCTCGGCATCACCTATCCTGAGATCTACGCCATGCAGGCGCGGGCGATATTCGAAGCCGCCGTGCAGGTGGCCAAGGATACGGGCACCAAGCCGGTTCCAGAAGTGATGATCCCGCTGGTCGGCACCCGCAAGGAGCTGGATATCCTGAAAGCCGTGGTTGAAACGGAAGCGAAAGCCGTGTTCGCCGAGACCGGGACCGCGCTGGATTATCTGGTCGGCACCATGATCGAATTGCCGCGTGCTGCCTTGCGCGCCGGACAGATTGCCGAAACAGCCGAATTCTTTTCGTTCGGCACCAATGACCTGACCCAGACGACGCTGGGCATCTCGCGCGATGATGCGGGCCGATTCCTGTCATCCTATGAAGAGCAGGGGATTTATGAGAAAGACCCGTTCGTCACCATCGACCAGGATGGCGTTGGCGAGCTGGTTCGCACCGCGGCTGCGCGCGGTCGCGAGACCCGCTCCGGCATCAAGCTTGGCATTTGCGGCGAGCATGGCGGCGACCCGGCTTCGGTGATTTTCTGTCACAATATCGGACTGGATTATGTCTCCTGCTCGCCTTACCGGGTGCCGATTGCGCGCCTCGCGGCAGCGCACGCCGTCCTGAATCAGGACTAAAAGGCAGGATCTGATACAATTTGTTTCAAAATCGCAATAAATTGTGAACGTCCTGACTGTGTCCTGCGGGCAACAATCTTTGCAGGCTCGGGTTTGGTTAAAACAGTTAACCAAGTCTTGAATTTGCAATGAATCCCGCCATTTAGACCCGACCTCGCCTGAAATCCCCGTAATTCAGGGGCCATTCAGCTCTTTTCAGGCATCAAAAATCTGCGGTTTGAGACCGAAAATAGAATTGATTTTCTAGGCTGGCAGGAAATATGCAGCACGGAAGAACGTAATCCATGACGGTGCAATTGCCGCGTTAAAAAGGAAGAGTTTGGCACTTGTAGAGTTTTAGACCCTGCAAGCGTGGTGGGAAATAAAAACGACGATGACGGAAGTATCCAAAAACCCGATGACGGGCGCTTCAGTGACCGCGCGTATTCAGCGCTGGTGGAAAGCGCAGACGTCTGCCCATCAGAGAAAAAAGTTCACGCAAGGTGCGCTTGGCGCGTCTTGCTTCAGCGCCTTTGTGCTCGCCATGCCGATGATATCGAGCGTTAATGCCGACCAGCAAAGCGCCGAACAATTCCGCGATCGCAGCGTTCAGCTGGCGGAAATCCGCGAAGAAGAGATCGAGGTCACCTCGGCGCTGACCGATCAGTCCGAGCTGCTGAGCCATGATTGGCTGCGCACGGTCGAGTTCTCGCTGCAGCGTGATCCGAGCTCGGCCCTTAGTCGCTATGCGGCTTATGACCGCGACAAGGCGGCGATCGGCAGCGTGGTGTCGCTGGAAGTGCCAAAGCGCATGGAAGCCGAGAACATGCTGGCGCAAGCCGAGTGTCTCGCCACAGCGATCTATTACGAAGCCCGGAGCGAGGTTTATGAAGGCCAGCTCGGCGTTGCTGAAGTCATCGTCAACCGAGTCAATGATCATCGGTATCCGAACTCGATCTGTGACGTCGTCTATCAAGGCGCGACGCGCACCACCGGGTGTCAGTTCACGTTCACTTGTGATGGCGCGATGAGCAAGAAGCCACGCGGCGAGAAGTGGGAAAAAGCCCAGACCATCGCAGCGCATGTGATCATGGACCTGAATGAAGGCCATACAGGCGGCGCCACGCATTATCACGCGACTTACGTCAATCCGGTGTGGAATTCAGGCCTGATCAAAACCAATAAGATCGGCACGCACATCTTCTATCGCTTCCCGCGGGGCAGCGAATGGTCGGTCGCCTCGGCGCGCCAGGCCGCCCGTCTGGCGCAGCGCCGGGCTGGCGTGACGACGCTGGTGCCAGCTGAAGCCGCTGTCACCGCAACGCCGGACGTGCTGACGCCGTCTGAGGCACCTGCGGACACCGAAATGACCGTGGCTGACCTCAACGCCCAGGCGCTGGAAGCGGTTGAGTCGCGCCAGCTGATCGACGCGATTGGCGGCTAAGGCGGCTTATTCGCGCTCCGGCAATCCCTGCAGAATCTGTTTCTTCATCCGCCCTGGCATGAACCGGGCCGCGAACCTGGCTTGTTTGGCGCGTTTGCCGGCCATGTAATGCACGTCCTTGCCATGGGCGGCTTCCCAGGCCGTCTCGGCGGCCAGTGAGACCGGATACACGTCCTGGCCTTGTTCCCGGATCTCGTCAGCCATTTTGACATTCGCGCCTTCGGTCAGGCCGATATCGAGAATCGGTGTGTCGATAAACCAGGGCATCAGGCTGGTGCAGCGTATGCCAAGTCCTGACAGCTCTACATCGAGCGCTTCGGTCAGACCGCGCACTGCAAACTTGGTTGCTGAATACACTGCCAGGCGTGGCGAGCCGACAATGCCCGCCGTCGAGGCGGTATTCACAATCCGGGCCCCCGGGGTCCGTTTGAGCAGCGGCAGCGCGGCATAGACGCCGTTGACGACGCCTTTCAGGTTGACGTCAATGACCAGGTCGGATTCCTCAGGCGGAATGTCTTCGATCCAGCCATGACGGCCAATCCCGGCATTATTGAACAGGACGTCCATCTTGCTGCCAGTGGCCTCACCGAATCCTGCTATGGCAGCGGCCCAGTCATCGCGTTTGGTGACATCGAGTTGGGCGACATGACAATTGTCTGGGCCGAGCTCCTGGCTGACTGCAGCCAAGCCGTCTTGATTGATGTCATAAAGCCCGCAAAACCAGCCACGCGACTGAAACAGGCGCGCTGTTTCAGCACCGATGCCAGAGGCGGCCCCTGTAATGAAAATGGACTTTCGCCCGTTCGCCGCGCCCATGTTTTCCTCCTGCCATATCTGTTCTGACGAACAGGTCAGAGGATATCGAGGCCAAGGTCAAGATTTGACGCAGAGTGAGTAAGGGCGCCTGAGGAGATATAGTCGACGCCGGTCTCGGCCTTGGCTGCGACGGTTTCCAGCGTGATGCCGCCGCTCGCTTCGGCCAGGCAGCGGCCATCGATCATGGCCACCGCTTCGCGCAGCAGGTCCGGCGCCATATTGTCGAGCAGCACCGCGTGCGGCTTGTGGGGCAGAGCTTCGGCCAGCTGGTCCAGCGTGTCGACTTCGATCTCGATCATGCGCAAATGCCCGGCATAGGCATGGGCGCGTTGCAATGCCTCGGCGATCGAGCCGCAGGCAGCAATGTGATTGTCCTTGATCAGGATGGCATCATCGAGACCATAACGGTGCGAGGTGCCGCCGCCGCATCTCACTGCGCGCTTCTCGACGGCGCGATGGCCCGGCGTGGTCTTGCGGGTGCAGACAATCTTGGCCGGGGTGTGGGCGATCTTTTCAGCAAAGGCGCTGGTCAGTGTAGCGATGCCGGAGAGGCGCCCGAGAAAGTTGAGCATGGTGCGCTCGGCAATCAGGATTGATCTGGCATTGCCGGTCATGACCGCGACCGTGTCGCCAGGCGCGATCGCGTCGCCATCGGCTTTGCGTTCATCAAGAGAGGCGCCCGCATCGACCAGTTTCAAGGCGTATCGCGCCGCGTCCATTCCGGCCAGGCGACCGCTCTCGCGGGCCCGAAAATGCGCTGTCAGTTGCGTGCCTGGCTTGATCGTGGCGTCGGTGGTGAGGTCACCAGCGCGGCCGAGATCCTCAGCCAAAGCAAGGCGAACAAGCGGGTCGAGGACAATGTCCGGTAGCGGCGGCGGTGCGATGAAGCTCATGTGGCAGATTCCAGGATAGGGGCGGGGTGTGTGTGTTTCGACAAGAAGGTTCGCGATGGCTCGGGGTGCGGGTCAGGGAAATCGCTGCGGAAATGGCCGCCGCGGCTTTCCTCGCGCGCGAGCGCCGCGGCGGCGATCAAGCGCGCCGCCTCAAGCGTGCGGGCTGGGCCATGGCTGTGTTCCAGCTGGTCGATTTCATCCAGCACCGAAGCGAGGCCAGCCGCGTCGCGGACGACCCCGCATTTCGTCGCCATGTGCTGTCTCAGCTCCTGCAGTGCTTCATTTGGAATGTCGGCGGGCAGGTCACCGCGACTTGGCCCTGCTGATTTCAAGTCGGTTTCTCGCAAGCGGTCGGCGATGCGCGCAGCCATGACGACGGCTTCCAACAGGGAATTGGAGGCCAGACGGTTCGCCCCGTGTGCCCCTGTACTGGAACACTCGCCGCAGACGCTCAGCCCGTTGAGGCTGGACCGGCCCCAGGTGTCGGACAGGATCCCGCCCATATGATAGTGCATAGCCGGCGCGACCGGGATCGACGCCCGGCGTGGATCAATGCCGGCGGCCATGCAGGCCGCGAACACAGTCGGGAAATGGTCCTTGATGTGATCGCCGATTGCCTCGCGCGTATCGAGGAAGACCTTGCGGCCTTCTGACAGCTCGGTGTGGATGGCGCGGGCGACTTCGTCTCGCGGCGCGAGTTCGGCCTGCTTATGGTAGCGTGACATGAACGGTGATCCGTCAGCGCCGACCAGTATGGCGCCTTCGCCGCGCAGGGCTTCGGTGGCCAGCGGCGACGGGTCGAGACCGACATCCATGGCGGTCGGATGGAACTGGACGAATTCCGGGTCGGCGATAACCGCGCCGATGGTCCAGGCCATGGCCAGGGCATCGCCGCGCGCTTGCGGCGGATTGGTGGTGACCCGGAACAAGCCACCCGACCCGCCAGTGCACAGCACGGTTTCAGGACTGGTGAAGGTCGAGGTGCGCCCGCGTGAATCTTTGAGGATGGCGCCTGCAACCTGGCCGCTATCATCCTGCAGCAGGCCGACCGCGCGCGCATGTTCGATAATCCGGATATGTCCAGCGGCTCTCACCGCGGCTGTCAGCGCCCCCATGATCGCCTTGCCTGCGAGATCACCAGCGACACGAGCAACGCGCGGCAGAGAATGTGCTGCTTCCAGGCTGAGCGCGAGTTGGCCATCCGGTGTGCGATCAAACGGAACGCCGAGTTCGATCAGGTCGCGGACCCGCAGCGGGCCGTCTTCGGCAATCAGTTTGGCAATCGCCGGATCGACCAATCCGGCCCCGGCCGTCACTGTGTCGGCGGCGTGCTGGTCAGGGCTGTCTTGTGGATGCAGCGCTGCGGCGAGCCCGCCTTGGGCCCAGGCTGACGAGGCCGCCTGTCCGAGCGGGGCTGGTGAGATAATCGTGCATGGGCGCGGCGCCAGTCTCAAGGCCAGAAACAGGCCCGCAAGGCCGGCGCCAACAATCAGAATGCGCGCATCACCTGCGGCTGCAGGGGCGAAATATGTTTCAGGCCGAGGCCCGCTGATTGTGGTCAAGAAATGCCCCCTTCGGCCCTTTTCCATTCTGCTGGCAGGACGCTGCCGGCGCTGACCAGTGCGCCATGCATGCGCGATGCCGACTGAATGGTCAGAGTGAAATTGTCCGGCGCGTAAAACGGGCTTTCAAAACCATTGACGAACTCGACAATACGGCACCGTACAGAAAGCTGGTTGCCGAGCACAGACGCATTACAATCTTGCCGGACGAGATAGTCTTCAGGTAACTCGACACAGCTCTGTCGCGCGGTCAGTTCGCCCTTGAAGGTGGTGTCTCCGGTTTTCTCCAGATGCGCGCTGCCGCCAAAGGTGCAATCGCTCGATATGTTGGCGGTGAAGGTCCATTGCCCGGCAATGTTTGCATCTGCGAGGGCCGGTTGGGCGAGCAGGCACAAGAAGAGACAGGCTGACAGCCAACGGATCATGAGACGCCATCTTCCGAGCGCCGGAATTCAACCGGAGCGGTGGCTGCTGACACCAGCGCGCCCCACATTCTGGTATGATCTTGAATCGTCAGGGTGAAATTGTCTGGAACATAGATCAGCCCCTCAAGCTTCTGTTCCAGCATCGAGGTGATCTGAGAGCGAACCGAAACCTGATTGCCGAAGCGGCGTGCCTTGCACGATTGTTCGACCACTGACCGCCCCCACATGGAGCAGACTTCCACGGCGGTCAGCTCGCATTCGTACAGCCCATCTTCCGGATGCGGGCTGAGCCGCATTGTGCCGGTCATGAGGCACTGGCCCTGGCGATAGGGCTTGGTCTGGAAACTCCAAGATCCGAGCACATCGGTCGGGTCTTTTGTATCGGCTTGGGCAGAAGAGAAGACAGGGATGAGAGCGAGGCCGAACAATGCCGCAGTCAAAGCGGATAAGAGCTTGGCCATATCAATCACTCCCTTGAATCTGTCCTGTTCACCTTACCCCGGCTTGTGGCGGGGACAAGGCATCAACTGGGTGAAAATACCTCAATCTCCATCGGCTTGAGGCCAGTTTCGAAGGCCAATGGATTATCCATTTTCGGCAGGGCCAGCATGGCGTCGATGGCCTGTTTGGCGCGCACGCGAACCGGTTCGTCAATGCTCACCTCGTGCTGCATCTCGGTCAGGCAATCGAGAATATTCTCCAGTGTTATCTGCTTCATGTGCGGGCAGAGATTGCACGGGCGGACGAAATCGACACCGGGATTCTCAGTCGCGACATTGTCGGACATGGAGCATTCGGTCAGCAGCACGACCTTTGCCGGGCTTTCATCCTTCACATAATTTGCAAGCGCCGCCGTGGAGCCAGCAAAGTCGGCAGCTTCCAGCACGTCTGGCGGGCATTCCGGGTGCGCCAGGATGACCACGCCGGGATGGGCTTCGCGCAGCGCATCGACATCGTCGGCGCTGAACAGCTCGTGCACTTCGCAAGCGCCAGGCCAGGTGATGATGCGGATATCTGTCTGCGCCGCGACATTCTTGGCGAGATACTGGTCAGGGACCAGGACGACCGTGTCAGTGTTCCATTCCTTGGCAATCGCTTCCACGACCTGTGCCGCGTTTGAACTGGTGCAGGTGATATGGCACTCGGCTTTCACGTCTGCGGTGGTGTTCACATAAGTGACGACGGGATAATCAGGATAGCGTTGCTTGATCAGGCGCACATCGGCGCCCGTGATCGAACTGGCCAAGGAGCATCCGGCTTCCAGGCTGGAAATCAGCACTGTCTTGCTCGGCGCCAGGATTTTCGAGGTTTCAGCCATGAAGTGCACCCCAGCCTGGACGATGATGTCCGCGTCGACTTCTGCGGCTTCGCGGGCCAGCTGCAGGCTGTCACCGCGAAAATCGCCAACCAGGCGGAAAATATCGGGTGTCATGTAATTGTGGGCGAGAATGACGGCATTTTTTTCGGTCTTGAGATCATTGATCGCCGCCACCAGGGGCGCCACAGCGGGCCATTCCATCGGCGTGATGAAATCATTCACAAGCGGATAGAGATGGTCGGTCTTGGCTTTGACATCATCAGTATAGGCAAGGCCTCTTGCTTCAGCGGCCGTCGCGGCGCGCAGCGGGGTCGGGGTCGGACACCCTGGTCCGGAATCAATCAGTCTCGCCATATCAGCCTCCTGTTATGCTCAATCTGAGCATTATATGGGCGCGATGCGAGACCTGTTCAAGAATCGGCTTCAAAATTCAGAGAAACCCATCACGCCTCACCCTTATGCTACGGGTGAGCAAAAGCCCAATAGGGGAAAAAAACCGGCAAGGCAAGGCTTTCCTTGCCACAGGCCTTCTGTAGTGCCTGCAACGCAAGCCGGGCGGTGTTAAGACTCTGTTAACGATAAACTTCTTGCGTGAGAACAAAAGATGAATATAGATATTGGAACACAAGGAGAACAGACATGCGTGAGATCAAGTTTCGTGGCCGCTCAGGGAAGGCCTATTCATTTGTTCGGATGGCACCGGCCGCCCCATGGGCCCGCGAAGCAGGGGTCGCGCTGTTTGCCGCGCAAGGTCCGTTTGGATGGCGTGTTGTCCGCCTGACGACGCTGCGGGGCCGCCTGCATGATGTCCAGCCGATCTGGGCCTGGGCTGATGCCGAACGCTATGGCGCCCGCACGGTCTTCATCATGCGCGAAAACGATCCGGCTGACCGGGCCGCAGCCTTGAAAGACCTTGAAGCCGGCTTGAACCCGGTTCTGGAACAGCCTCAATCCGATATGGCGCTCGCCGCCTAATTCGCCAGCCGCGCGCCGTACCAGGCTTCGACATCGGTTTCGATGAAGGGCAGAGGGCGCGGGCCGGGCTGAATCAAGGTGCGCTGGAAATCGGTCTCGGAATAGCGTTCTCCCAGAACCGCCCGAGCGCGCTCGGCCAAAGTCTCGAATCTGTAATAGGCCGCTGCGACCGCGGTGTGATATCCAGGGCGCGCCATGATCCGCAGGGCTAGTTGCCGCGATAATGGCTCGCTCAGGCCGGCATTGTCGGCGATATAAGTGGTGGCTTCCGACAGTGTCCATCGATCCAGGTGAAGTCCGGTATCGGCGGCAGCGAGAGTCGATTGAATGAGCCTGATGGACGCGTATGCGGCCTGATCCAGCGCGGCTTCAGGAGCCGGCTCAGAACGGTTCTGCCAGACATAAAGCCGCCAGGCAGCATCAATCGCGGAATATTCGGTCAGAGTTCGATAGGCCGGTAATTCGCCATCCCCTTCTGTGCGCCAGGTCAGATAAGGCTGAGTTGTCCACACAGTCTGGTACGCCGCCACTGCGTCGGCTTGCGCTTCAAAGCTCGGCGTCGCCTGAACCAGGGTCCATACAGTCGCCGGTGCCAGGCGTTCGATGATCCCCGGCTCGCGCACCGGAGCCTCTGCAATTGCCGCTTCAAGCAGCGGGGCGTTGACGCGTGTCTCATACCAGGCAAGCAAGTCGCTCAGGCGTTCGGGCCGCTCCAGTGACGTCGAAGGTGCTGGCGTGTCCGCATCATCCGCAAGCACGAGCAGGGCTTTCAAGGCCTCGGTCTGCGCCGCAACATCATCGACATGGCGGACATGCAAGCGTTCGCTATTCAATCGTTCGCCAATCGAGGCTTGCAAGATACCCACAAACAGGTCTTGCCCCTTGGGCTGTGCCCAGATCCCTGCCTGGTCAGATGCATCTTCTGCCATCTCTGACACAGTGGCTGAGAGGTTTTCCAGGGCCGGGCGGAGGCGGTCGCTGACTTGATTGTTTACGACATTGACCAATTGCTCGCGCTGATCCGGCTCGAGCTCTGAAACATCCAGCGTTAAAGCCGCGAATGTGGCGGTCAGCAGGTCCAGCGCCGATGGCGCGTCCGAGGTCAGAAGATCTAGCCGGCGCTGGGTTTCCTGCGCTAGCGCTCGCGGCATTTCCAGACCAGCGGCACGGTCGGCGGTCAAACGGCGGCGGGTATCCTCGACGGCGGCACTGAGGCTCTGCAATCGGGCGATATAGGCTGCCGCCTGATCCAGACTATTGATCGTCTGCTGATAAGCGAGAAGATTTGGCCCTTCTATCCAGATGCCGGAATAGGGATCGAGGGCATATGGCCGCTGGCCGGCGTAATCGAACCGCCCATATCCAAGTTGCTCAAGCGATATCAGGTCGACGATTGCGGCTTCGGCAATGGCGAGATCGCGGGTCAGGGCATGCGCTTCCGGCAATCGCGGACGCTGACGCAGGCGCTGCAACAGTTCGATGCGGACCAGTCGGCGGCGTTCAAACCCGGCCTGGGAGTGATTGTCGAGCGTGTAGATGGCCGAGGGGCCCAGATAAGCTTCCATGTCCAGACGGCTGGCGGTTTCAGGCGACAAGGCCAGTTCGGTTCGCAAGAAGTCTGCGGCGATGGCTTGAGATTGTGTAATTGCGCGCCGCGTGGACCTCGAGCCGTCTTCGCTCTGGCTGCAGGCGGCAGGCACCATCAGCAAGGCGGCGGCGAATACGGAAATGGCGGCGTTCTGGACCCGTTTCATCGCCTCAGATAAGCGCAATTTATCCAAAGAAGTATGAAACATCTGCAATTGCTGCATTCCCTGCCACTCTGGCTGTTGTCGGCCTTGGTCATTTCCGTTACACCCCGCCAGTCTTACCAAGCGGAGTGACCCGTGGAAAACACACCGAACACACAACAAGCAGAACTGACCGGAAACGTCCTGTTCTACAAGAATCCTCAACCTCTCAACCCAGAGCAACATGCAGGCCTGGGTGTGAAGAAGATCGACGAGCCGTTCAGCTTCTTGCGCGCTGCGCACGCTGTGCCAGTCACAGTGACCGAATTTGGCATGGCCGCGACGGCTTATCCGATCATCTTTGTCGGCGAGGAGTATACGCCGATCGCTGCGATGGGCGTGCGCCAGGGTGAAAACCTGTTCGTGCGCGATGACGGACAGACCGATCCGGATTACTATGTGCCAGCCTTTGTCCGCCGGTATCCGTTCGTATTCGCAAATGACAATAGCGGCGATCGCCTGTTGCTGTGCATCGACCGCGAAGCACCGATGGTGACCAATCAGCCGGAAGTTCCATTGTTCGAAAATGGCGAGCCGAGCGCGTTTACCCAAAACGCAATTGAATTCTGCCAGGAATTCGAACGTCAGCGTCGGGCGACGGAAGATTTCGTCAAAATCGTTCGCGGCATGAACCTGTTCGAGCAGAAGACGGTTGCTTTCCAACCACGTGATCCGCAGGGCAACCCGATCGGTGAACAACAGAAGATCGCTGATTATTGGGCGATTGATGAAAACAAGCTCGGCGAGCTGTCGCCTGAGCAATTTGCCGAATTGCGGGCCAAAGGCGCACTCGGTGCGATCTATGCGCATTTGCTGTCGTTGCTGAACTGGCAGCGCATCATCCAGCGGGCGTTGACCAAGCCGCAACCAGACTCGGCTCAGCCCGCTGCAGAGGCTCCGATCGCGTAAATCGCATCGCACCCGATCTCAGAACAGGCGACGCACATGCGTCGCCTTTTTTGTTGGGTTTCAGGCTTGGAATTTCAGGTCACATATTCGCGAGGTGGTTTCCCTGTTAATCAGGGTTCGATATTGAGCCCGCAATTGAGATAATTGGATTCCTGCATGGCCTTTCTTCGCGCAGTGTTTGTTAGTGTATTTCTTGCCCTGATCAGCGGCCTTGCGGCGATGAGCCAGCCGGTTGATGGCGGTCATGCGCGGGTTGAGCTTGTCAGCGAGCGCGCACTGGCGGTTCCGGGGGAGACGGTCTGGTTCGGATTGTCCTTCGAAATCGACCCGAACTGGCATATTTACTGGCGCAATGCGGGCGATGCCGGCATTCCGCCTGAAATCACCTGGCGAGCGCGCGGCGGCGTCGCGCCCGACAAGATCAGCGCCTTTTCCTGGCCGTTGCCGGAACTGTTGCCCGTCGTACCGGGCCAGATCATGGATTACGGCTATTCTGACACGATCGTCCTGCCTTTCATGGTGACCTTGCCGGATGATGCAGACGGCCCGCTCTTGTTCGAGGGCGTCGCCGATTACCTGATCTGCGAAGATGTCTGCATTCCGGAAAGCGCCGACATTCGCCTGATCCTGTCCGTGGGCGGCGCGCAAATCCCGGATGAATATGGTTCAGACCTGATCCAGACAGCCTTGTCTGAAGTGCCTCAGGCTTTCACCGGTGAGGCCAGCCTCACCCGTGCTGGCGCGTCCTGGACCCTTTCTGTCGCCAGCACAGAGCTCGCTGGCGCGCGCGGCGACGCGCGCTTCTTCCCATATGCACATGAGATCCAGCACGCTGCTGATCAGCCGGTGCGCTTCGGACCAGAAGGCTTGCAGCTGACGCTGACCCCGGACCGAGACGGCGATCCGCTGCCAGAAGACATTGCTGGCGTGGTTCGTGTTGGTGACACGGCTGTCGCGGTTTCGGCGAGCGCTGGCGCGATCCTGCCCGGCACCAGCGGGTCTGGCGGCTCGGCCATGCCGGCGAACGGCGGCGCGGCAAGCCTGCCTGTGCTGATGGCCTTTGCGCTGGTTGGCGGCTTGATCCTCAACCTGATGCCTTGTGTGTTACCGGTCCTGTCGATCAAGGCGATGGGCGTGGTTGCGGCCGCAGCGAACGGGCATGAACGCGAAGCGCGGCGGCATGGACTCTGGTATGCGGCGGGCGTGTTGGTGAGCTTTGGCGCATTGGCGGCTGCCGTGCTCAGCGTCCGGGCCGCCACCGGCATCGCCATTTGGGGCTTCTGGTTACAGAACCCGATCCTGGTCACGGCGCTGATCCTGATCATCTTCCTGATCGGACTCTGGCTGCTCGGCATGTTTGAGCTGGGTCGCTCGGTGCAGAGTGTCGGGTCCGACCTGGCGGCCAAACAGGGCAGCGCCGGTGCGTTCTTTACCGGCGTACTGGCAGCCGTCGTTGGCGCGCCCTGCACAGGGCCGTTTCTTGGCGCCGCACTCGGCGCCGTGATGGTGCAGCCTCCGATCAATATTGTCCTTGTTCTGCTGACCATGGGCCTCGGCATGGCACTGCCCTTCCTGGCCCTTAGCTTCTTGCCGGGGCTGCAGAAAATGATCCCGAAACCCGGCGCCTGGATGGAGACACTGAAACAGGTCTTCGCCTTTCCGATGTTCCTCACCGCCGCCTGGCTGCTTTCGGTTCTCGGCGCGCTTGCAGGCTATCGCATGGCCGCCATGGTGGTCGCCGGGGCAGCCTTGATTGCGTTCGGGATCTGGGCGCTGAAATCAGCCGGGCAGGGCGCCAAGGCCATCTTGCTGTCTGTCCTTGGCCTGGCCATCATCATTCCGGTCTTCGGCTTGATCTCGGCCACCAGCGCGGTCGAGACGATGATTGGCCTGGCCTGGCTCGCTGGATTGATCGGCGCTTTTGTCCTGATCGCGCGCTTGTCGGGCGACATGACCGTACAGCTGGCCCGCGGACTGGCCGGGGTGGCGGTTATTGCCGGTCTGGTCTGGCCGCTGGCTCAGGCCCGCACCGCGCTCGCCGTGGACGGACCGACGGAAGCCTACGCGGCGAAGTATCAGACCGAGCCCTGGTCGCCCGAACGGGTCGCCGAACTGACTGCGCAAGGTCGCGCCGTGTTCGTCGATTTCACCGCCGAATGGTGCGTCACCTGCCAGGCCAACAAGTTGCAGACCTTGCAGACCAAGCCTGTGGTCGACGCGTTCGCCGCTGGCAATGTCGCCTTCCTGGTGGCGGATTTCACCAATGGCGACAAGACTATTGCCCTGGAATTGCAAAAGCATAATCGGGCCGGGGTTCCGATGTATCTCTGGTACGCACCAGGCGAGACCCAGCCACAAGTGCTCCCGGAATTGTTATCGATTGACCTTGTAACAGGCCTTGTCGGCGCTGACCGCTAGGCTAGGATTCAGCTGTCACAGGATGAGTTCGGGAGCCTTTTCGATGAGTACATTCACGCGCCGCAATCTCGGCCTTGCAGCGGGCATGGCCACTGCCGTTGCGCTCACAGCAGGTGCAATGATTGCCTTTTCCGCCGATGCCGCGCCGCTGACAGGCGAAGCCGCACCTGGCTTCAACAATGCTGTAACTGCCACAGGAGACATCATTTCGCTGTCGGACTTTGCCGGCCAGACCGTGGTGATGGAATGGACCAATCATGACTGCCCGTTCGTGAAGAAGCATTATGCCGAACCGGTCAGCAACATGCAGACCTTGCAATCAGATGCGACCGCCAATGGCACAGTCTGGATTCAGGTCATTTCCTCGGCCCCCGGCAAACAAGGGTATCTGGACGCCGATGCTGCGCTCGCCAAGAATGCCGAACGCAGCGCCGCGCCGACTTATACCATTCTCGATCCGAGCGGTGATATAGGCCGGGCCTTTGACGCCAAAACGACCCCGCACATGTATGTCATCGAAGGCGGCGGGGTGCTGGCTTATGAGGGCGCAATCGATTCCATTCGCTCTGCCAAGGTCAGCGATATCGCAACCGCCACCAATTATGTGACCGCAGCGCTGACCGCTGTCGCTGCTGGCAATGCGCCGGACGTGACCAGTTCCAAGCCATATGGCTGTTCGGTCAAATATTAGCGCAACAGACCAGTAATTTGTGAAAGAGCCGCTTTCCGTGTGAGGCGGCTTTTTGATGCCTGAAGGGAGGCTGCGCGATCGATCTTGCGGGTTCAGGCCGGTGATCAGGATCAATGCCGCCGGCTCACCGGTTTCCGTTTTGCCCGCGCCCATGCGATACCTAAGCCCGTGACGCGAAGAATGGGGACAATGCTCAAGCTATCACCACCTTTGGCAGAAACGGATATCCGGCTCGATCGACA
The DNA here is from genome assembly GCA_965212615.1 of Henriciella sp. GTDB lineage: Bacteria > Pseudomonadota > Alphaproteobacteria > Caulobacterales > Hyphomonadaceae > Henriciella. The sequence goes on along the minus strand of OZ243114.1, from coordinate 1,503,890 downwards.
TGCCTTGCGGATGTTGCTCGAGCGCAATCTGATTGCCTCCGCGATGCACATAGTCGTCGCCGGGATCGTCGCCTTTGTGATGGCGAGTTCCGTCCCGGTTTGGCGGGCTGTTGCCTTCTTCGTCCTGATCAGCGCAGCCATCCTGTTCCAGATGTCGCTGGCCAGGCAACATGCAAAACGGGCGTGGAGCGATGCTGAGTTTATCCATATTCGCCGACAATTTGATGTCTCTGCCATCGTCGTCGGTTGCATGTGGGGCTTTGCTGGCTTTTGTCTGTTTCCAGCTGGTGAGCCGGCCAAGCAGCTCTTCCTGACTTTCGTCATGGGCGGCATGTCGCTGAGCGCCGTCGGCACGCAGGGGATGCGGCTGATGACCTGCTATGCGTCCATCGTACCTGGCATGACACCGCTTGCGGTGCGCTACCTGTTCGAGCCAGGTTCGACCGGCTTGATCTCTGGCGGGCTGGTCTTTGCTTATATCATTGTCCTGGTCTCGCTGGCCCGGAAGATCAATGACTTCATGTTGCGCGCATTCCGATTGCAGATCGAAAAGGATGGGCTGTTAAAGGATGTTCAGGCCCAAGCCGAGGAAATCGAAAAAGCCAAAGCCGACGCCGAAGAGGCCAATCTTTCCAAGTCTCGCTTCCTGGCCCAGGCAAGCCATGACCTGCGCCAGCCGCTCCATGCGATCAATCTGTTCATCGAATCCTTGCCGGAAGCGAAGACCAAGGCTGAAGAACACCGCATCATCGCACGCGTGCGGCAATCGCTGGATGTCTTGACCAAGCTGTTCGACAGCCTGCTGGACGTCACCTTGCTCGACACAGGCGGGATCAATGTCCGCAAACAGGCCTTCCGCCCGACCGATATCATCGAGGAAGTGGTCCGCGATTTCGCCCTGGTCGCTGAGGCCTGCTCGGTCGATCTGCGCGTGGTCCCGAGCCGGATGGCGGTGGAGGCCGACCCGGTGCTGACCCGGCGCATGTTGCAAAACCTGATCTCAAACGCCATTCGCCATAGTGAAGGCGGCGTGGTGCTGGTCGGATGTCGTCGGCACGGACCGCATGTCTCGATTGATGTCATAGACAATGGCGCTGGAATTGCTGTGGCGGATCAAACGCGTGTGTTCTCCGAGTTTACCCGGCTCGACGCTGTTCGCATGGGAGCTGAATCGACGCCTGGGCTGGGGCTCGGCCTGTCCATCGTCAAACGTGTTGCTGACCAGCTCGGTCTGCGCGTGCATCTGTCATCGCAGCCAAATAAAGGTTCTGTGTTCTCGATCCGGGGATTTCAGCGTACCGAACTTGATCAGCACGCACAGCGCCGCGGCGCCCGCCCGCCCGCGAGCGGTCTGGTCGATGGCGCATCCCTGTTTGTGCTGGATGATGATGCCGACACATTGGAAGCCACCCGACTGCTGCTGGAGCGCTGGGGCTGCCGTGTCCAAACATCGCAAGATTGGCGCGATGCCAAGGCGGCGCAATTTGATGTGTTGATCTGTGATTATGAACTCAGCGTCGATGTCTCCGGGATCGATGTGGTGAAATCCCTGCGCGCGAAGAATGACAGTCTCGCCGCAGTCATGATCTCAGGCAACACATCCAAAGAGCTGCGATCAGCGGCAGAAGAGCTGGCGATCCCGCTCTTGCACAAGCCGATTCGGCCGGCCCAATTACGCTCGGCTTTGTTGAATTCCCTGACCCGCTCAAACGAAGCCGCGTGAGGCCGCATAAGAGGCCGCCGCTGAGCGCGTCGCAACGCCAAGCGATTTCAACAAGGCCGAGACGTGAATGCGCACGGTGAAGGGTGAGATATCCAGCTCCCGGGCGATCTCCTTGTTCGACATGCCTTTGCAAATATAGCGCAGCACTTCGATCTGCCGACTGGTCAGCGCGCCGAGCGCATCTTCGTTCACCGGATGCGGTCCGGCTTCGTGAGAGGCCCGCAGGACGACGGATTCTCCATCCATGATGGCCAGGAATGCTGCCGAGATATCATCCGGACGGGCTGATTTCGAGACGAACCCATTGGCGCCGGCGCTCATCACTTCGTCAATCAGGTCACTGTCCGAGACCATGGACACCACCACAACCGGCGTCAGCGGCAAGGCACGCCGCAGGGCTGGAAAGTCCCGCAACGCATCGAAACCCGGAAAGATGAGGTCGAGCAAAACCAGATCCGGTTTCGCTTCAGCCCCCAGTTCCCGGGTCAGAATGGCGGCATCGCCGGCTTCGACAATCTCTGCCCCTTCAAAGAGATTGCCGAGCATGGTCATCATGCCGTTTCGGAACACTGGATGATCATCGACCAAGAGTATCTTCATGTCGCCGTCCCCCCACTGATCCAAGATGAACGGGTCGACCTTATCACATCCGTCCGAATTCCCACGCTTAGTGCGGACGTCCTTCATTCTCGCCCTTATCGGTGTCTGGTTTGCCTTTGTCGCCATCACCTGGCGGATCATGCGGAACACGGACGATGGGCGGCGGCGGCGGTGGCGGAGGCGGTAGAATCAGGTCCTCCGGTGGATGGCCACAGACATCGTCTTTCGCTACGGCGGCATTGACCAGTTTCCAGTCATCGCCCTTCTGGACATGACACTTGCACTCGGTCTCGATTGCCGTTTGCTCGGCCTTGCAAGCCGCGCCAGTTTCCTGACACGCCTCCCAGGCCGCGATCAGCTCACTGCATTTCTGCATGTAAGAGGCCGAAGCCGGCATCGCGAACAAGCCTGCTGAAATGATGCCGCCGGCTGCGGCGGCGATAAAATAGCGCATGAGTGGTCCCTCCTTTCTGCGGAGGTCGAACAGACCAGAGCCGTGGGCTGAGCTCAATTAGGACGGATGCACTAGACGTCCGGGACTAGTGCATCTGTACAGCTAGCTTTTTGCGGCAGGCCTTCCGAAGATCACGAGCAAATCTCATCCATGCCGTGCTGGTAATAAAGGGGACCACCGCGATGCCTGTTCGATCCTTCATCTCAATTTCAGCGGTCGCTCTGCTCGCTGGCTCAGTGCCGGTCCTGGCAAGCGCGCAGGAGACGGCCACCGAGGCGGCGCCCGCTTCAAAAGTTCTCGTCATCCATGACTGGAGCAATTCCATGTGGGGCGCTTTCGCTGACGGCACGCGCAAGTATGAAGCCGGGATAGCCGCGCTCACCAATGCCCTGGACACAGGATTCGGCGGACGCGATGTCGGCTATCGCGCTTACGGACATCGCCAGCCTGGTGATTGCCGGGATTCAGAACTGGTCAGTGATTTCGGGGCGCTGGACAGCGTGCGCCCGGAAATTGTCGACACGCTCGGCAAAGTGCGTCCGACAGGCAAAACCCCGATCACCTACAGCCTGCAAGAAGGCTTGAAGGATTTCCAGGGCGGATCCGGTGATATCCTGCTGATCAGCGATGGCATTGAGACTTGCGACGCTGATCCTTGCGATCTGATGCGTGAATGGACGGCCAGCAATGTGAACATCCGCGTCCACGTGGTCGGCGTCGGCCTGGATGAGATAGAGCGCACCGCCATGGCTTGTATCGCAGAAGAGACCGGCGGCACCTATCTCGATGCGCAATCCAGTGACGGCTTTGATGAAGCCCTGAATGAAGTTGCCGAAACAATTGAAACCGCTGGCGAGCCTGCGCCATTAGAACCAGCCGCCACGCATGCGATTGTCATCCGCGCTCATGACTCAAATGACCGCGATTATCGCATTGGCGGCGAGATTTTGCTGAATGGCGAAAAAATCGGCGATGCGACCAGTATCGGCTATGGCCGCAATGTGGTTGAAGGACCCGGCGATTATGAAATCCTGATCGGACCGCTATTGCGCGATGGCAGCGTCTTCCGACCTGTTCGCCAGACGGTCACGGTCGATGCGCCTGGCGACACCCGTATCGATGTGCTGGTCGATGCACCGGCACGCCTGACGGCCAAATTCTTCGAAGACGGCGCCCCCCACCCAGGCTCGAATGTGTCGGCCTGGCAGAATGGTGTGGAAGTCTTCCGCTTCCGCGCCCAGGACGAAGCCCTGGCAGCCCCGGGTGAATATGAATTCCGCGCTGAGCCAAACGCAGACAACAAGCTCTCCCTGCGCCAGACCTTGGTGGCGGATACCGACACAGAGCTGGTGTTCGAGCTGAACAAGACGGTCCGGTTCATGATTGTCTACAAGCTGCCGAATGGCGACACGTTCAAGCGCAATGGCGAGCTGTGGCAGGAGGGCGAGAAAGTCTACTCCACTTATGCGCGGTTCTCAGACGCGCGGCCGGGGATCTATCAGCACCGGTCCGACGATCAGAACCTGCCGATTGACGGCGTCGAGATCGAGCTCACGCAGGATGAGCAGGTCATCGAAGTGCCGGTTGAAGCGGGCTTTGTTACCATCCGGTTTGCTGACACGCTGGAAAACTATGCGCGCGAAAAACTGCCAACGCGGGCCTTGCTGGTCTCACTGGACCGCGGCAACAGCGATTATTCCACACCGGGCCGCAGCATCGCCGTGAAGCCGGGCCGGTATGCCGTTGAAGGCTTCGACAATGATGGCTTCTTTGACCGTCCCGAGATCGAAGTTGCCAATGGCGATCAGGTCGAGGTTCTGGTCACGCCGCAGCCGCTCGGCGAACTGGTGATGACTTATGCCGCGTCTGAAAACTACTTGCGCGACCCGGACCGTGGATCGGCCTACGCGCTGGATGGGCAACGCATCATTGGCGGCATTTTGCGCCCCGGCGCGGTGCGCAAGTTCTTGCCTGGACGCTACCGGGTCGAAGGCTGGAGCTATGCTGGCGACATCGCCTCTCAGGAAGTGGAAGTCGTCGCCGGTGAGCGGACAGAAGTCGTGCTGCGCTTGCGCAGTGAATAGCAACTCAATTGGAGGACATGCCATGACCTGCAAACTTCTGGTGCTCGCCCTGAGCCCCACACTCGCCATCCCCGCAGCGCTGGCCAATCCTGACACGCCGATGCTGCATCCGGTCGAGGCCGTCTGCATCGATTATGATCAAAGCGGCCAGATGCAATCAGGCACTTCGACCCGGTGCCATCGAGACTTCGGCTATGAGCAATACGAAATCTCCGAACTGACCATCGGCATGTCTGGCTTCAGCCAAACCCAATCTACGTTTACAGTGACCATTGGCGACACGATTTATGCCATCGACACAGATGCCAATACCGCCACGCAAACCGTCAATCCGATGTATCAGGGGCTGGTTGATGCGGTTGATCAGTCAGGCTCGGACGCCGTGTCGGATGCGTTCTTGAGCGCCATGGGCATGACCCCGACCGGACAGACCAATACCGTGGTGGGGCTGACCTGCAATGTCTATTCATCCAGCATGATGGGCACAGCCTGCCTGACCGATGATGGCTTGATGCTGGAACAGTCAGTCATGGGCACACAGATCATCGCGACGGCCGTGACCTATGATCAAGGCGTGGCTGAGAATTACCGCCGACATGAAACCGCCACCATTACGCAAGGCCCGGATCTGTCCAACGGTCTCGGCGGCTTGCTCGATCAATTGCAATAAAAGGGAGCGCAGACGATGACCGCAGGTGCGAAACAGGCAGGGCAGATCTCAAGCTCGATGTTGATCGGGGTGGGGCTGGTTGGCGTGGCAGGCGTCGCTGGCGCCGCTTATCTGGCATTGGGAACAGGCAAATCGTCGGCGCCGGCGCAATCGAACAATCCGGCGACAATCGAAACGGCGCAGGATCAGGCGCAGACCCAAAATATAGCCTCTGGTCAGGATGTTGATGCTTCACGCGCCGATCTGTCGAGCGGGCCGGACATGGATGTGCCGCAGACGCCGATCGATTGGCATGCACATTATCTGGTCCTGCTGGGCGAGAACCATTTACCGGTCTTGAACGCGACCGCGACGCCATTCGTGAGCTTGTTTGAAGTGGATCCTGATTATGTGCCGGTGTCCGGATTCTCGAACAAGAAAACAGATACCGTCTGCGGCGCAAAACAAGCGCAAACGGTGCAGGACGGTATGAATGGCGCGGCGGCCATCAGCCGGGCTGACGAAGCCGTCGCCATGGTCGGTGCCAATTCGCCGGATGGGACCGAAGACCGCCCAGGATACTGCCCGCAGGACCTGGGCGAGGTGTGGGGCGCCGGATCTTATGTGTTCGATACTGACTATAACCAGCTAGCCGGCCAGGACTTTTCTGAAAGTGCGCGGATCATGAAAGCGGCCTATTTGTGGTTTGAACAGGATTTCGAGCGCACGCATGGCGACCCGGGTGATGATGACGATGTGATTGTCATTCTCGAGGGCGGTGATCAGCGGTCTGGTGATCCGGCGATCAAGATTGCGGATTTCTACCAGGCCATCATCGTCGACTATCCGGTGTTGAAACGCGAGGGCGACGACCCTGGCGGTCTGGTGCAAGGCCCTGGCAAAACCTATGCCCCGCCGGCGCCCGATCTGCCGGTCACGGTCTCCTATCAAGTGCTGAACCCGGCTGACTATGACCCCAATGCCTTGCAAGTACCGATCGCGCTGGTCGAAGAGCGGATTACCGATCAGGTGCCGGAAACCAGTTTTGAATTCGGACCGCTTGGCGAGATTGTCATTGTCACCCGCAATATCCGGGCGGCAAATGCAGCCGAAGGCCTGGCGCGGGCGAACCGTATTCAGGACGTGTTCGGGCGGGTCTATGGCAGTGACGTCAAGATCCGCACCGTCTCGTTCGGCGACGAGGCCCCCATCTGCCAAGATGACACGCGAGAATGCTGGTCGCTCAATCGCTCGACGATCGCGTATTTCTATCCCAAATGAGGCCTGTCGGGCGTCGCCTGATCAACTGAGGTGGGGCTTAGCTGGTGGCCGTCGTCGCTGGGATTTCTTCCGGATCCGGCAGCCAGCGGTCCATGACGACGCAGGCAGTCAGGTCGCCAGTCACATTGACGGATGTGCGGCACATGTCGAGCAGGCGATCAACCCCCAGCAGGACCGCGACCCCGGCAGCAGGGACACCGAGGCCGGTGAGGATGGAAGCGAGGATGACAATGCCGACGCCTGGCGTCGACGGGCTGCCAATGGAGGCGCCGACCACGGTGACGACCAATAATCCCATTTCAGACGGCGACAGGGCAATCCCGAATGCTTGGCTGATGAACAAGGCGGCGACGACTTGGTAAAGCGCCGTGCCGTCCATGTTCACGGTGGCGCCGAGCGGGATGATAAAACCAGATAGCGGTTTGGAAACCCCAAGCCGGTCACGCGCAATCCGCAGTGACAAGGGCATGGTCGCCGCCGAGCTTGAGGTTGAGAAGGCCAGCAGCTGGGCGTCGGCAACCTGGGCCAGGAACTGCAGGGGATTGCGTCTGGCGATGACGGTGACGATCACCAAATAGACGCCGGTCAGGAGGACCAGGCCGAGGATCACCGTGGCCATATAGGCGGATAATCCGGTCAGCGCGGATAGTCCGGCTTGCATGACGAAATCAGCGATCAGGCCAAACACGGCGATTGGCGCAAGTCGCATGGCCCACCCGACAATCGTCATGGCGATGTCCTGAACCAGGCGCAGCAGCTCTAAGAGCGGCGCACATTTGCGCGGACCGAGGGAAAGCATGGCGACCCCGGCCATGATCGCAGCAATCACGATCTGGAGCATGTTGCGGCTCAAGCCGGCTTCGGACAGGTTTGCCGGAATCAGGTTTGCAATCTGGTCGGCGAGGGACTGATCTGGCAGCACCATCACGCTTGCCGCGGCATCCGTCTCGATTGTCAGCGTCGATGGATCAAGCCATGTGCCTGGCGCGATGATTTCGGCGCAGGCGATGCCGATCAAGACCGCAATCGTGGTTGTCAGAACGAAATATGGGACAATTCGGAGCGCAACCTTGGCGAGATAATCAGGGTCGCCTGCAGAGGTGATCCCGAGCACAATCGAGGTCGAAATCAGCGCGATGACGACCATCTGGATCAGGTTCAGGAAAATCCCGCCCGGCAGGCGGAGCCATTCGCCAATCAAACCGGCATCTTCTCTTGAAAGCTGAACTCCGGCCTCGATTTCCGGTGACAGAACAAGGCCGACGACCAGACCCAGGCCTAGCGCGATCAGGATTTGCGCCCACAAGCGTTGCCGAATGAGTCCCCGAACATGTCGCAATCGCAGGCCGAGATGACCCGGTTTCATGTCACTACGATGGAAGAGATGGACCATGTTTGGATTCCTGCGAATGGCGGAGTGTGTTGAACCAGCCGACTGTTAATCTCACTACGTATATCACCTAGCTTTTTGCGCTCCTATGTGCGGTTAGAGGTGCCCACCGGTCTCCCGGGTGGAGCCCGGCTTGTGTCATAGACATCCAGGTGGAACGGTTTAGGCAGAGTTTAGGGTCGTGAGTGAGCGTGTCATGTGGAGATATTCAGGACTCAGGCCGCATCGTTTTGGCCGCTATTGCGGGTGTCTGATTAGCGCCGTACTGGCCAGTTTAGGCCTGGCCGCGGCGGATCAGACCAATCGTGATGAAGTCATTGTGGCGACGGTGGAGAATGACCTCTTCACCGGCTCTGACAGCAATTACACGAATGGCGTTTCGATCAATTGGTCGAGCGATGACCTGGCCACGTATAGAGACGGGGAATTTGTTCACGAATGGGCCCGCCTGTTCGACTTTGCGCCCGGATTTGATGCAAATGGGGAAGGTCATTACCTGGTCCTCTCGCTGATCCACGAAATGAACACGCCGACCGATATTTCCATCGCTGATCCGCCGCCAGAGGAGCAGCCTTATTCAGGCGTCTTGCTGTTTGATACCAGCCTCTATTCCGATCATGGCCGGGCCCAGCAGGCCTGGAATATCAGGCTTGGCGCGGTCGGGTCTGTCACCCAGGCCGACCATGCCCAGATCGAATATCACAAATGGATCGGTGCCGAAGAGCCGCGCGGCTGGGAGACTCAGCTGCCGGACGAGATGTTGTTCAATATCGGCTATTTCCGATCTGACAGGTTCTATGAGCAGCAATTCGGGAACGGAATAGAGGTACATGCGAACTCGATCCTCATTGCTGAGGCCGGGACGTATGTGACCGCGTTGGGGGTTGGCGGTGTGTTGGAATTTGGCCGCGACCTTCAAGATAAAGTGACGACCGCTTCGCTCGGCGCCGGGCTCGGCTCATTTGTCGGCGTTGGCGCCGAACCAACAGAAACACTCGAATTATCGACTTATATCGGCCTGGCCGGATATGGCGTCGGACATTATCTGCCACTGGATGGGACGGTGTTTCGAGACAGTCGCTCCGTCGCCGCGCGAGAAGACTGGGTCGGTCAGTTCGGCACCGGAATCGCCGCTCGCAAAGGCAATTTCATTGCCAGTTTCGGCGTCACTTTCGCCGCCATGCCAGATGGCAGTGGTGATACGCTCGATGTCGGCTCGATCTCGATTGGCTGGATCTATTAGCCCGGTGGGCAGCGCCGGGATTGTCGATCCTCTGCTTGGCGCGGCCGGCGGTACGTTCAATGTGACCGTGTTCACAAGCGGCTCGCCTGACCTGACCTCTCAATCGGCCGAGAATCTCAATCTGGGCGCCATCTACTCTGCGGATAATGGCATCAATATCAGTTTTGATTATTGGATGTATGATTATCAGGATTTGATCCTGCCAGGTGGTGACCCGCAATCGATCGTCGATGCAGACCCGAACGGCCCGGCTGTGTTGAGGGACCCTTCAGGACAGGTCAATGCGATCTTCACTGGCTTTGAAAACCGCGGCAATGCCGAAGCGCAAGGCTTCGACATCAACGCCAATTACACACCCGAATGGTGGACGTGGGGCGAGATGACGTTCGACGCGTCGACGACGATTGTCACCGAGTTCACCTCCGACGAGTTTGACGGCCTGGATGGAAATGGCGACCTCAAAGGCAGCCGCAACTTTGCAAACGCCTTCGGTGCCGTGCCTGATGTGAAGTATAATTTTGGTGGCACCTGGCGCGATGGGCCTCATATGGCAAACGTGTCGGTTCGGACGATTGGTGAATATGTTGACGATCAATCAGGCGAAGACATTGATGCGCAAACCACCGTCGACGTCCGTTACACCCTGTCCCTGGAAGAATTCCTCGGTACAGGGACGGATCTGACCATTGGTGCCGTCAATCTGTTCGACGAAGATCCACCGCGTATCGAGAGCCGACCGCTTTTCGACACAGAGACCCACGATCCGCGTGGGCGTCAGATCTATTTAAGCTTCCGGCAAGCGTTCTAAGACCTCCGGATCGCCAGCTGCGAAACGAAAGGGGCCCCAGTGGGCCCCTTTTTCAGATGCCCCAAGCTCTGAGCCTGCACCATCCCATCTGGCATGAGGGCATCATCGGTGAAGAGTTGACCCAGATCAATGCAGACGAGGCCATCTTGCCGGACCCTGAATCAGGTCGAGGATTTGCTTGGTCAGGAGAGAAACATGTCTCGTTTTGCCAGTTTGGGCCGAGTTACGGTCTTGGGTGTCTTCGCTTCGATCGCGGTCCTGACATCCTGCGCGCCGCCGCAATCTACGGACTTCACATTGCCTGAAGGCGATGCCGAGCGCGGTAAAGAGACCTTCATGGATCTTGGCTGCACGTTCTGCCACACGGTCGATGGAGTCGAAGGTTTGCGCGCGGATATGCCTGAGCCAGCGCGGACCATCGTGCTGGGTGGAGAAAAATCGCGCGTGTATACGTATGGCGAGCTGGTGACATCCATCATCAATCCGTCTCACAAGATCTCGCAGCCAGAATTGGGTGACGTCGTCGATGCTGATGGAACCTCTGAAATGGTCGTCTATAATGACATTATGACAGTCACGGAAATGACCGATCTGGTGACCTTCCTGGCGGAAAACTATTCGCTGCAATCCTACCGGCGCTCCGCGTATCCGGCTTATGGCCCGCTTTAGAACCAATCGATCGATGAGGCCTGCAACAGGCTCAACGGAAAAGGAAATGGCATGAAGCTGTTCGTCGGCTACGCGTCCAAAGAAGGCCAAGCGCGCAAGATTGCCCGGCACATCGCTGATTTCGCATTCGATACCGGGCATTCGGTGGAATTGCAGGCTGTGGCGGACGATGTTGAAGTCCGCCTCGAGCGTTTCGATGCCGTCATTCTGACCGCGCCGATTCATGCCGGCCATTACCCAAAACCGTTTACCCAGTTTGTTGCCGCGCATGCCGAAACGCTAAACCCGATGCAAGCGCGGCTGGTTACTGTGTCTCTGGCTGCGGCTGGACATGATGCCGAAGACTGGAGGAGCCTGGAGCAGATCGCGAATGATTTTGGACAGGCGACAGGATGGAAGCCGATCGACACCAAACAGGTCGCGGGCGCCTATATGCCGTCCAAATATGACATTCTGACCCGCTTTATCATGCGCCGGATCATCGCTCAAAAGGACCCTGAAGCCAATCTAGGAGCAGATAAGGAATATACCGATTGGGTCGATCTGAATGCCTGGATCAATCGCTGGCTCAATCCATAAGGGTCAGACCAGGCCCTGTCAGATCAAGCCGAATGAGAACAAGGCGAGGCAGGTCACCAGCCCAGCGACAGGCACAAATGCAGGGACTTGAAACCCGACCGGTGTTTCAGGGGCTCGGCGCTTCAAGACAATCAAGGACAGGTTGACGATCGCGAATATGGCCAAGGCCACTTGCGACGTCAGTTCAGCCAGGCGCTCAATGGCGACGAACAGGCTGAGCATCAGGACAATCGCGGTGACCAGAACGGTGGCCACAACCGGCGTCTTGGTGCGCGGGTGAATGTAGCCGAGCTCGGCCGGGAGTTGGTCCTGTTTGGACAGGCCATATATGACCCGAGAGGACATGATCATTTGAATGAGCACGCCATTCAGAGTCGCGACCGATGCGATCAGATTGAAGCCGCCGCGCAGCGCTGGCGACGCATCTGTGAACATCAAATTCAGCGGCGCCGCAGAGTTTGACAGTGCCTCGATCGGCACGCTCAGAACTACGACAGAGACGACGGTCAGATACAATATGGTTGCCAGCACCAAGGTCCAGATGATCGCACGCGGCATGTTGCGATCCGGATCGATCGCTTCTTCGGCAATATTGGCAAGGTCCTCAAATCCGACAAAGGCAAAGAAGGCCAACAGGCTTGCGCCGCCGATGCCCAGCCAGATCTGTCCTTCGAATGGCGGGATCAGCCGATCGAGCTGCAGCAGGATTTCCGGATGTCCATGAAGCCCATATCCGAGCACAAGCAGCAGACCAATGATCTCTACGACTGTGAATATCGCTGCCATCGTCACCGATTCCAGCACGCCCAATATCGCGACGCCGCCCAGGACGATTGCAATCACCACCGTCAGAATACGCGAATCGACATGGGTCAGATCTTGCAGATAAGCGCCGGCGCCGACCATGATTGCGGACGAGGAAATGATCCCCACCGAAGCGACGAGCAGTCCGACCAGCAAAGCCGCCCGCTTTGATCTAAGGCCAGCATTAACATAAGCGGCTTCACCAGCGCTGACTGGAAATCTGGCACTCAGCTCGGCATAGGAAAACCCTGTGAAAGACACCACAATCGCCGCCGCGAGGAAGGCGATGGGCGCATATGTGCCAGCCTGCGCCGCGGTGGTGCCCACCAGCACGTAAATGCCGGCGCCGACCGTGACCCCAAGCCCGTACAGGATCAGCAAGGGCAGGGTGAGGCGACGGCTCAAATGCGGTTCGGGTTTGTGAGGGCTGTGAAGGGTCGACATCCGCTATGGTCCATTTTCCTGAACGTTCGTCTTGGCGGGCTGCGAGGTGAGCGTCATTGATGCGCATCAATTCTGAATTGATGTCGATCAAGGCGGTGGGATTTACGCGGGTTAGATTTGATCTGTTGCCACCGGGCGTTTTGACGAAACTTTCGTCCGTCTCACTCGCTTCACGGGATGGATTGCATCCAAACGGCCTGCGGGAAGCACATGCGCGCGTGGCGGCGTGGTGACATGATAATTGACGCGCAAGGCGCAAAACCATTGAGGGAAAGATGAGTGTAACTGGACTGAGTAAAATCGATGACACGGTGCACACAACCAATATCTGGCTGAAGCAAATCATGGTCGCCTGTCACTGGACAGAACGTCAGGATGCGTATCGCGCCTTGCGGGTGACCCTGCACGCTTTGCGCGATCATCTTCCGATCGACTCCATCGCGCATCTGTCAGCGCAGCTTCCGACGCTCATTCGGGGCCTGTTCTTTGAGGGCTGGAGGCCTGGACGCGCTGAAGCGCCTGGGCGAGATCTGGAGTCGTTTACCCAGCCCATCGCGGCCGCCTTCGATAAATATCCTGGCGTCGAGGCAGAACGTGTCGCCCGGGCGGTGTTCGATACGATGCGCAGCCATATTTCCGAAGGCGAGATGCAGCATGTTGAGCAAGCTCTGCCGCGACGTGTGCGCAGGTTGATCTTGTCAGAGGCTTAGAGACCTAAGGGGTCGCCGATTGGATGATCGAATTGGCGAGTTGGTCGGTGATTGCGATGGTCGAATTTGGACCAAGCACGGTTTCTGTCGCGGCGACGGCCTGCACACCGACTGAAGCGAAGTGTTCGAGCACCTCTGGCGCCGCCAGACAATGCGTGGCGCAACACAAGATCTTTGCCTGCGGATAGGCGCGGCGGCATCGCTGCACGGTTTGCAGCATGGTTGCGCCTGAAGAGATGATGTCATCAACGAGCACAATGGTGCGTCCGTTCAAGTCGGCGAGATCAGGCAGCGATATGTCCACCTCCCGATCTCCGTGGCGGATCTTGCGCAGCGTTTGAAACGGCGCTTGCAAGTGGGTCGCGATCTTGCCCACCCATTGCTCGCTTTCTATGTCCGGTCCGACAATGACCGCCGTCTCGCAATGGCTGGAAATCCACGCTGCAATCGGTTCATCGGCGGATACACACAGCGCCGGGATGCTATAGACCTCATCCAGCGTCTTATAGCGGTGCAGATGCGGATCGATGGTAATCAGGCGGTCGAAATTCTGTGAGATCAGTTTGGCAAAGGCCTGCGCACTGACGACTTCGCCCGGATTGAATGCGATGTCCTGGCGCATATAGGGCAGGTAAGGCGCGATCAGTGTCACAGTCTTCGCGCCTTGCTGGCGCAGACCGTCTGCGAGCATCAGCACCGGTAATAGCTTCGCATCGGGATTGTCCAACCGCGCCACCAGATAAATGTCGTGGTTTTCGACAGCATCGAGAATGCGAAACAGCGTTTCGCCATCCGGGAACTGGTGCAGGCTCAGCTGGCCGAGCGCAATGCCGGAGGCGCTGGCAATGTCCTTGGCCAGAGCCTGCGCCCCATCGACACCGAAAATCATCTTGGTCATGGCGATGTCAGTTCCACGATTCCTGGATTGGCGTCGATAAAATCCAGAGCATAAGCGAGTTCTCCGGGAGACTGCGTATGGATCGTGAACAGGGCATCGCCCTGAGCCACTGCGTCACCGAGATAGACATGCAAGTCTATGCCCGCGGCCGCGTCTTCAGGGGCACCGGCGAGTTTTGCGGCTTTGGCCAGACGCCGGTTGTCGATCCGCGCCACACGGCCCTTGCGAGGGGCTATGATCGCGCGTTGATGTTCAGCCTGCGGCGGCGACGTTAATCGGCCCTGGGCTTTGCATATGGCTTCAAAGCGGGCCAGGGCCTGGCCCGAAGCGAGCGTTTCTCGCGCCTGCTGTGTGCCTTGCGCAGGTTTCGCAGCGCCGGTGAGCTCCAGCAGAGCCCCAGCCAGCACACAGGCCCGGTCTCGCAATTCCGGCGGGGCCTGCGCGTCATTGCGCAGCACGGCCAGAACATCACGCGCCTCCAAAGCTGGCCCGATGCCGCGGCCAACCGGCTGTGTCCCATCGGTGATCTGCACGCTGATCTTGATGTCGAAATGGGCGGCAATGTCTTCAAAATGCCGACGCAGCGACTCGGCAGCTTCAGCGCTGCGCACCTTGGCCGTCGGGCCAACCGGGATATCGATGACCAGATGGGTCGCGCCTGCCGCGATTTTCTTCGACAGCACAGAGGCGATCAGCGGACCTTCGCTGTCCAGGTCGAGCGCTTTCTGAATCCGGATCAGCGTGTCGTCAGCGGGACTGAAATTGACGCTGCCGCCCCAGACAAAACAGGCTTGCTGTTTGGCGAGGACCGTCTTCATCTCCGCAAGCGACAAACCCACATTCGTGATTGTGCTCATTGTGTCTGCAGTGCCCGCCGGCGATGTAATCGCCTTGGACGATGTTTTCGGCATGGTCAGGCCGTTCGCGGCGGCGATGGCGACAATGATTGGGGTGGTGCGATTTCCGGGTAGGCCGCCGACACAATGCTTGTCGGCAATCGTCTCTGCAGCCCAGTCCAGGCGACTGCCAGATTCAACCATGGCACGCGTGAGCGCGATGGTCTCGTCACCATCCAGGATGCGGGCAGAACAGGCGGTGACAAAAGCCGTGAGCTGGATGTCAGAATAGCGGCCATCGACAATGTCATGGACGATTTGCCGGGCCGCTTTCTCGGTCAGGCGGTGTCCGAAAATCTTGC
This sequence comes from Henriciella sp., assembly GCA_965212615.1. Lineage (GTDB taxonomy): Bacteria > Pseudomonadota > Alphaproteobacteria > Caulobacterales > Hyphomonadaceae > Henriciella. The sequence continues at coordinate 1,488,356 of OZ243114.1, read as the reverse complement.
CTCTGACATCGGCAAAGGAGGTCAGCGGGGCGGGATGGGAAATTGTCAGCGCTTGCGCGCCTTTAAGCTTCAGTCTGCGCCAGGCAATTTCGGATAGTCCGATCTCTTCAGCGCCGACCAGATCGCTGGTCACATAATGCAAGGTGGCAAAGATCTCGGCGGCGCCATTCTTCAACAGGACGCGTGAATGGGCAGAGAATCCTTCAGATCTGCAAGCCGCGCAGTCTTGCTGCACGAACGCCATGGCCTCGTGCTGGGAGTCAATCCCGAGCCGCCGCGCCATCAGAGCCGGTCTTCCATCCGCCGTTTTCATGACAGGTCCACGTGTTCATTGTGTTCAGCAACGGTGACGCGCCAGCTTTTGCGCTCTTCGATCAAATGCCGCAATCCGTCGGCGGCGCTGGGTTCGCCATGGACAATGAAAGTCTCTTGCGGCGGCGTGGAAAACCCGTCCAGCCAAGTCAGGATTTCGCTGCGATCTGCGTGGGCGGACAGCATGTGCAAGTTCGCGACTTCGGCGCGGACAGGATGGTAGTGGCCATGAATCTTGATCTCGCGAGCCCCTTCCAACATATGCGCCCCACGCGTACCGCCAGCTTGAAAGCCTGCGAACAGGATCGTGTTCCTGGGATCTCTCGCATAGGCTTTCAGATGGAAGAGAATACGGCCGCCAGTGGCCATGCCGCTCGCAGAAATGATGATTTTCTGTCCGTGATCAAGGTCTAACGCCTTTGAAGCCTCTGTGCTGCGTGTGAACGTGGCCAGACCGCAGGCGGCGCGCGCTTGCTCGGGGGTCAAACGCAACCCGTCTGTGTAACGACAGAAGATGTCGCTGGCATCAATCGCCATGGGGCTGTCCAAATAGACCGGCAAATCGGGAATCTCCTGACGTGAGATCAAATTGCTCAAGTGAAACAAGAGCGCCTGGGCCCGCCCGACCGCAAAAGACGGGATGACGATCGAGCCGCCACGTTTGGCGGTCCGGTTGATGATATCAGCCAGTGCCTGTTCAGGATCCGTATCCGGGTGATCGCGATTGCCATAGGTCGATTCAAGGAACAGATAATCTGCCGCAGTGATGGTTTTTGGGGACTCCATGATGAGATTATCGAGCCGGCCAAGGTCGCCTGAGAAGACCAGCGTCTTGCCACCTGCTTCAACTTCGATGATGGCGGCGCCAAGGATGTGACCGGCAATGTGAAACCTGACCCGGATATCGCTTGTCACCTGCACCCAGGTTGCAAACGGATGCGACTTTAAGTGCGGCAACGCCGTTTCAGCTTGTTTCTTGTCATATAAGGGCCGCGCAGGTTTGTGCCGCGTATAGCCGCCGCGATTTGCGGCTTTCGCTTCGCGCTCTTGCAAGTGACCGCTATCGAGCCACAAAATATCGCACAGCGCATGTGTCCCTTCGGTACAATGGACAGGGCCTGTGAAACCGTTCGCGACCATGACCGGCACATAGCCTGAATGGTCAATATGGGCGTGGGTCAGGACGATGGCATCAATGTGTTTTGGATCGATCGCGAGTGGCTTCCAGTTGCGAAGCCGCAATTGTTTGTAGCCTTGGAACAAGCCGCAATCGATCAGAACGCGCTGCGTGCCAGCCTCGATCAGAAATTTCGATCCTGTCACCGTGCCGGCGCCGCCTAGAAATCGAACCGACAAATCCATTTGCAGCGCCTCCCGAGAAACGAATGTGCGGATCTGGAAATTACGAGCCCGGCAACGCGCCTGGCTTGATCAGGATCAATTCTGCAAATTGGAACCGGGATCATACTGACCGTCAAATTGATAGGAGATAATGCGGTTGAAACATGGTCTTGCATCTTTGGGGTTGAGCCTGATCGCGGTGGTTGCGTGCGCGCCTGAACCCGCACCCGAACCCGCACCCGAACCTGCACCTGCATCCGCGGCCCCCGCTGGCGAGACTTTGGCGCAACGCTTGTGCGCCGGATGTCATGCGGTCGGCGCCGAGGATGCGAGCCGCCATGCCAGCGCGCCGCCGTTTCGCACGCTGTCTGGGTCCTATCCGGCAGAGCATCTGGCCGAAGCCTTGGCGGAAGGCATTATTGTCGGTCATCCGGACATGCCAGTGTTCGAGATGAGCCCGGGCCAAATTGATGGCTTCTTGCTCTATCTCGAAGAGCTTCAGGAAGAGCCGGCAGAATAGGCTGCCCCCCGGCAGCGACAGATTTCCTGAACGATTTGAACTGGATCAAATCCAGCCCCTGAAAAATGCAGCAGAGTGATTTCATCAATAGATGGAGACTCTGAACATGGGCTACAAAACACTGCTCGCGCCCTTGCAATTTGAAGAGACGGCTGAAACCATCATGCGCAGCGCCATGGTGGTTGCGAACGAATTTGGCAGCCATATCCATGCAAAGCATGTGCGCGCCCCATTCGTGGCCTTTGCCCCTTATGCCTATCATACGATCAGTCTCGCCACAGCGCCGGTCACGGTGTCGGAACAATTCGACGTGGCCACCGCAGAACACGCGGCGAAACTGAAAACCATATTTGAATCAGAGTGCGAACGCCGAGGGCTTCGCATCAGGACGTTCAACGAGGCCTGCGCCAATCCGAAAAAATCCGCGTCCTGGAGCGACACGACCGGTGCGGTGATCCAGAACATGGCGCATTTCGCTCGCGCTTGTGATCTGTCAGTGGTTACAATCCCGGAAAAATCAAACGAACCGCGCGACACACCGCTCTTCGAGGGGTTGCTGATGGAATCCGGAAGACCGGTGCTCGCGGTTCCCGTCAGCGGGCTCAAGGCCTTGCCTAAAAATGTGCTTGTCGCCTGGGATGGCAGTTTGCCTTCAACCCGAGCCATGCACTCGGCTTTGCCGCTCCTGAAAGCGGCGGACGCGGTGTTTGTGACCACGGTTGGCGAAGTTGACTTCGGAATGCCGTCGGCAGAAAGCGCGGCGTCATATCTCGCCAGCCACGGGGTGAGGGCCGAAGCGAGAACCGTGGACTGGCCCAAGAACCCGATCGCCGAGCGCATCCTCAATCAGGCCGAAGCCACCGATAGCGATCTCATCGTCATGGGGGGATATTCGCACGCGCGGCTGTTCGAAACGCTCTTGGGCGGGACCACCCGGCATATGCTGGCCCATGCCGACCGCGCACTTTTCCTCGCGCATTAGACGGTGTCGGGGATTTTAACACATGCCGAGACGGGCGCGTCGACTGACGTGTTGCTGTCTGTGCGCGGCCTGACCAAAGTCTATCAGACTGGCGCTGTGAAAGTGCATGCCCTGCGCGGAATTGATCTCACCATTAAGACCGGCGAGCTGATCGTATTGCTCGGTGCGTCGGGAAGTGGAAAGTCGACCTTGTTGAATATCATTGGCGGTCTGGACACGCCAACGACAGGTTGCGTCTCTTTCCTCGGTGAAGACATAACCGAGTACGGGCCGTCTGCATTGACGCAGTTTCGGCGCGCGCATGTTGGTTTCATTTTCCAGTTTTACAATTTGGTGCCCAGCCTCACCGCGCGAGAGAATGTCGCCTTGGTCACCGAGATTTCGACCAATCCAATCGCCCCTGAAGAGGCGTTGAGAATGGTCGGGCTGGGCGAGCGCATTCATCACTTTCCAGCCCAATTGTCTGGCGGTGAACAGCAACGGGTCGCCGTCGCACGGGCAATCGCCAAGCGGCCGAATCTCCTATTGTGCGACGAGCCCACAGGCGCGCTGGATAGCAAGACCGGCGTACAGGTGCTTGAAGCCTTGAAGACCGTGAATGAAGAACTCGGCGCCACCACCCTGATCATCACCCATAATGTCGGCATCGCGGAAATGTCGGATCGCGTCATTCGACTGTCTGACGGCATGATTGCCGAAGAGCGCCAAATCGGGCGCCGGCGGTTGCCATCGGAGCTGTCATGGTAGGGATCTTGTCGGCTCTGGATCGGAAACTGTTTCGCGACTTGTGGCGGCTGCGCGGGCAAGGTCTGGCCGTCGGGATCATTATCGCCTGCGGTGTCGGCATCATGATCATGGCGCTGGGATCTCTCGCGTCTCTGCAAGAAAGTCGCGGCACTTATTATGAGCGCTATCGCTTCGCAGATGTTTTTGCCGATGTGAAGCGCGCGCCAAACCGGGTGCTCTCGGAAGTGCGCGACATTCCCGGCGTGAAGTCCGCCGAGACACGGATCACCCGCATCGTCACGCTGGACATTGAAGCGTTGCAGGAGCCTGCGAATGCACAGCTGGTTTCGTTGCCGAATGAAGGGCGACCGGTCCTCAACGACCTGATCCTGTATGAAGGCCGCTGGCCTGACCTGTCCCGGTCCGAAGAAGCGATTATCAGCCGGGCGTTCGCACAAGCGCATGATTATCATCCCGGCGACCAGGTGCGCGCAGTGCTTAATGGCCGTGCGCAAGACATCGAAATTGTCGGGATTGGCGACAGTCCCGAATTTGTCTGGACTCTCGGCATTGGCAGCCTGCTACCGGATGACAAACGCTTCGGCGTGTTCTGGATGCGCCGCCAATCGCTGGAGCGAACATTCGATCTCGATGGCGCCTTCAACAGCGTCACCGTGTCCTTGTTGCCGGGCGCGATTGAACAGGATGTCATCGACCATCTCGACCGCCTGTTGGCGCCTTTTGGGGCGATCGGGGCATATGGCAGAGACACGCAATTCTCGAATGCCTTTGTCGAGTCTGAGATGGGGCAAATGGTGGCTATGGCGCGCATTATTCCGCCGATATTCTTGATCGTTTCGGCATTTCTCATTCACGCCATTCTTTCGCGTCTGATTGCCGTGGAGCGACAGCAGATCGGGCTCCTCAAGGCATTTGGGTTCACCAATCGCGAGGTGGCCAGCCATTACATCAAAATGGCCGTGGTTCTGAGCCTCGTAGGGGTTCTGGGCGGCATTTTGATCGGCCAGCAATTGGCGCGGCTGGCGACCCATATCTATTCCGACACGATGCGCTTTCCTGAGATCGTTCAGGTGGTTGATTCAACTGCCTATGCAAGTGGAACCAGCGCAGCGATCATAGCTGCGGTCCTGGGGGCGCTGAGCGCCGCGCTGAAAGCCGCACGCTTGAAACCGGCAGAAGCGATGAACCCGGCCCCGCCGACGATTTACAAACGAGGTGGTTTGATCCCGGTTTGGCTGACCTCGCGCCTTGATGAGCCCACCCGCATGATTGTTCGCCATATCACACGTTGGCCCGCGCGCGCGGCAATGACCATGTTCGGCATCGCTGCCTCAATGGCGCTTCTGGTCGGAACGCTTTTCGCCTTCGACTCAACCGAGGAAATGATTGAGACGATCTATTATCGCACCGACGTGTTTGATGCGGCGGTGACCTTTGCCGATACCAAAGGCTATGACGCGGTGGCGGAACTGAAGCGTTTGCCCGGGGTCCTGGAGGTCGAGCCCATTCGCGATGTCTATGTGCGGTTCAGAAACGGGCTTCATACCGAGCGCGGGTCGATCACTGCGATCCAGGTTGATTCAGACGCCAAACGCCTGATTGACGCAGACGGCCGGGTCATTGGTGTCGCCGAGACCGGCCTGACTTTGTCCTCGCGGCTCGCCGAAATGCTGAATGTGGGGCTTGGCGACCGCGTGACTGTTGAGGTCCTGGAAGGGCGCCGGCCCATCGCCGAGCTTTCGGTGACAGCGATCACGGAAGAGTATATTGGCTACGGCGCTTACATGAATTTTGACGAAATTGGTCGCCGCCTGGGTGAAGTCCGGCGGGTTTCTGGCGCCTATCTCAAGCTCGACCCGGACCTGTCAGAGGATTTCAGCAACGCCGTGCTCGATCGCCCGCAAGTGGCCAGCGTCGCTCTGCGCTCGGCGGTGATTGATACGTTCGATGAAACACTGGAAGAGACCATCTCGATCATGATGACGATCTATGCGCTGATTGGCGGGGCGATCGCCGCCGGGGTGGTCTATAATGCGGCCCGAATATCGCTGACCGAACGCGGCCGAGAACTGGCCAGCCTTCGTGTGCTTGGATTCACACGTGGAGAGGCGGCCTACATTCTCCTCGGCGAGCAAGCCTTGCTGGTTCTGGCAGCGATTCCGGTCGGGGCGCTTTTAGGCGCCGGATTCGCGCAATTGATCGTGCTCGGGATGTCAACGGATCTCTACCGTGTGCCTTATGCCTTGGCGCCGACTACACGCGGCTTTGCAGCCGTCGTGGTGTTGATCGCATCGATTGGCGCAGCCGCGCTTGTGGCGCAACGAATCCGCAATCTCGATCTCATCGAAGTTCTGAAAACCCGGGAGTAAAACCATGTCGCGCACTCGTATCATGATTTGGAGCGTGATCGCATTTTTCGTTTTCCTGGGCGGCACTTGGGCCTTCTGGCCGCGTGCCCTGCTGGTCGATATGACACCGATCAGTGTTGGCCAAATGGAGGTCGCCATCACAGAAGAGGGCGAAGCCCGCGTGCGCGACCTGTTCATTGTCTCATCACCGGCTGCGGGATATTTGAACCGAATTGAAATTGATCCGGGTGAATGCGTCGCTGCCGGCAAAACGCGCTTGGCCGATATCCAATCACCCGTCGCTGCCGTGCAAGATGTGAGAACCCAGGCGCAGCTCCGCGCCGCGGCTCAATCTGCCCGCGCCGCTTTGCAATTGGCCGATGCCGATGTGCGGATGCGCGAAGCAGAATTGGAGTCGGTTCTGGCCGACCGCGACCGAATGCGGCGTCTGGCGCGGACCGAGACGGTTTCGGCTCAGGCGGTGGAACGGGCAGAGATCGCTGCGCGCTCTCATTTGGCGGCGGTAGCGGCGGCGCGATCTGCGCGGGAAGTGGCCAGATTTGAAATCGCGCGCGCCGACGCGGCTCTGATCCCGAGCGGGGCGCCCGCACAGGATGCTATTGTCGGGATCACATCACCGGTCACGGGCATGGTCTTGCGCGTGCTGCGCGACAGCGAAGGTCCGATTGCAGCTGGGGACCCCATCATCGAGATCGGCCAATCGTCAGACATTGAGATTGTGGTCGACGTTCTTTCCGAAGATGCGGTGAGAATTCGTCCAGGCACACGCGTGCGGATCCGGGGCTGGGGCGGTCCGGCTCAAATCGGGTATGTGGCCCGGGTCGAACCGTATGCGTTCACCAAGGTCTCGGCGCTGGGCATTGAAGAGCAGCGAACGAATGTGATCGTACGTTTTGATACGCCCATGCCGGGTCTGGGGCACGGCTTTCGTGTGCGCGCCGATATCGTCATCTGGGACGGGGACCAGGTCTTGCGACTGCCAATGTCGACTGTGTTCAAGTCTGCGGACGGGTGGAGTGTCTATCGCGTCGAGGGCGGGCGGGCCAAGCTGCGGCCGGTTCAACTTGGCCAGATGAACGGCCAGCTGGCGGAAGTGAAGGCCGGTGTTTCTGACGGCGACGTTCTGGTGCAGCATCCATCCTCGAGCCTGTTTGACGGGGCCAAGGTCAAAGCCAGAGACTCGTCTACCGGCGCCCAGCCACGGTCCGGCATGGAGGCCGCAACCGTCGCAGTCGACGTCGCTCAGACGGCGTCCTGTGATGACGCGTTGATGGCATTTGAGTCGCAAATGACATTGGACCCGACACAATTGGCCGGGCGCGAACAAGGCGCGCAAGACGAGGACAGACGGAGGCCCTAGAGCATGTGTTTCTCTGCAACCGCGAGTTTTGTCGCTGCCGGCTTGACCGGCGCGATCGGGATCGTGGCGATCGCCCGCGTCCCAACAGTGCGCCATCTGCCATTCGCGGCCATTCCGTTCGTGTTTGCCGTCCAGCAATTGATTGAGGGGGTGATCTGGCAGCGCCTGGAGACGGGCAGCGCGCCGGGAAATTTGCCGTCTGCTTATGCATTCATGGCTGAAGCGCTTTGGCCGCTGCTGATCCCGGTCAGTGTGTTTCTGATTGAGCGGCAGGCGATCCGTCGCTATTTGCTCGCCGCCGGCGCGGGTCTGGGATTTCTGTTCTTTGTCGGGTTTTCGTTTGTTGCCCTGAACGGTCTTTATGTGGCTGAAATCGAGGGCGATTGCATTCGCTACTCGATCTGTTTCGAATGGCCGTCCAGATACGGACTCTATCCCTTTTCAGCCGCCCAGACAGTTCAGATCAGCGGCTTGTCATGGTTGGTCTTGCCATATGCGATTGCCACGATTGGCAGTCTGTTCCTGGCCTCGCGCGCCAGCGTGAGATGGTTCGGTTATGCCTCTGGGCTCGGGCTTGTGCTGGCGCTCATTGTCCAGCGTACGGCGTTGATTTCGATTTGGTGTTTCTTTGCCGCCATCGCAGCGATACTGATTGTGATCGCGATTGAGCGCGAACGGCGGGAGATGAAGGGATACCCAGATCATGGCTGATGCAAGTTTGGCGGCTTACCAGGCAAAACTCGGATCGGCGCAGGCGGCGCTGTCAAATGTGACAAGCGGCGAAAACATATCCATGGGGATGGCGCTTGGCGAGCCTCCGGCATTGCTCCGCGCCCTGGCCAAGAGAATTGAACAAGCTGGGCTTGGCGAGCTCAAATTATGGTATTTCCACTCTATGCCTGAGGCCGCCCAGACGGTGCTGAAATACGAATTCATGGACCGCCTGACCCCGCATTGCATGTTCATGGGACCGATTGAACGCGCGCTGGTGAAACAGGGCGAGCAAGATGGTCGAAAGGTGGTCAATTTCGTTCCCGTCGCGTTTTCCGATGCGCCAAAGCTGTTGAGTGAGCATGTTCAGATCGACACGTTCATCACCACGGTTTCACCGATGGATCGGCATGGCTATTTCTCGTTCGGGGCAAACAATGATTATGCCTCGACGGCGGCCCGAGCGGCCCGGCACACGATTGTTGAAGTCAATCAGCATATGCCGCGCGTGTTCGGGGATTCGATGATCCATGTCAGCGAGGTCGACGCGATTGTCGAAAACCATGTGCCTTTGTTCGAAATGCCCGAACGCCCGCCATCGCCAGCCGAAGAGACGATTGGCGAGATCGTGGCTGAACTGGTTCCGGATGGGGCGTGCTTGCAAATGGGGATTGGTGCCATTCCTGATGTTGTCTGCCAGCATTTGAAATCGCGGCACGATCTCGGCATACACACCGAACTCCTGTCACCCGGCTTGGTGGACCTGATTGATTGCGGGGCGGTGAATAATCGCCGCAAGAAAACCTTTCCGGGGCGAACCGTGTTTACCTTCGCGCTCGGCAATCGGCGGATGTATGATCTCATCCACGATAATCCGGCCATTAACAGCCACCCTGTCGACATCGTCAATGATCCCCGCCACATCGCCAAGAATGCGAATGTCGTGTCCGTCAACGCGACGCTGCAAGTCGATCTGACCGGGGCGTGCAATTCAGAAGCCCTTGGCCGGCGGCAATATAGTGGATCTGGCGGTCAGCTCGATTTCGTTCGCGGCGCGCGACGGTCGCATAATGGGCGTTCGATCATCGCCACCTGCGCCACCGCCAAAGACGGCGCGGTCTCGACAATTGTCCCGGAACTGACCGGGGCGGTGACAACGCCGCGCAATGATGTCGACACGGTGGTGACGGAGTTTGGGGCGGTGAGATTGATTGGCCTCAGCGCCGAAGATCGCGCCCGCGCGCTCATTCGGCTGGCCCATCCGGATCACCGGGCCGCCCTGACAGAGCAGGCGAAGCTTCAGAAACTGATCGACTGATCGCGATCAGGCGGCGATGTCCTCGAGGCAGTCCACTTCGCCGGCCAGAGAGAACAGTTGCTCCGGCTTGCAGACTGCGAACCGGGTCGCTTGCGGCAGATCAATGACGCCGCGCTGTTTCAGCTTGTTCATCATGCGGCTGACGGTTTCCAGTGTCAGCCCCAGATAATCGGCAATATCGCAGCGGCTCATTCGGATTTCGACATAGCCGGTCTCGGGATTACGAAACCGACGATCAAGGAATAATAAGAAACTCGCTGTCCGCTCCATCGCGCTCTTGCGACCCAGCAGCAAAGCTTGCTCACGCGCGCTCTGCAGCTTGGTCCCCATCATGGTGAGGATGCGTTGGCGGAACCCGGCTTCATCCTGTATCCGGCGATCAAACATGGCGCGCGGCGTACACAGGACCTGGACCGGCGTGATCGCTTCCGCGCTGACATCATGTCGATCGGCAAAGGTGATCGCGAGATACTCGCCCCCCGACACGAAGGATTGAATTTGACGCCGACCATCGGCCATCAGGCGATACAGGATGACGGTCCCTTTGAGCACCTTGTAAATGCCTTTCGGCACATCTCCCTGCATGAAGACATGTTCCTGAGGCGCATATTTGACGATGTTTCGAGGATGCGTTTCGGTTCGATCGCACTTTCGTTTGGGGGCAATCGTTCGGATATCGGGGCTGGTCTCGAATGAATAGACCTCCTGTCCTGTCATATTGTCCTCCGTCACCCTCGGTCAGGCATACGTGCCCGCACCCTGTACAGAATATGTGAAGCCGACTGGGTCGGGTTAAATTCCGTATAACTACGTAGGCATCGGAGTTTTTTGCGAATTTTTTGTAATATTCAGGCCGCAGCCATGTCTCTCGATCGGTCCAGCGGATGGTGCAAGGCCTTTCGACGCCGGCCCTCGGCGTCAGCGACTTTCAAGGCCCAGACCACGCGTTCAGGCGAGATATCGTGGGGTTCATTGTGGATGGTCTCACCGGGCGCACAAGCGGCCTCGGCCACCCGCATCAGCTTTTCGTCCGTGACCGGATCCAGGCCGAGATCGCTGAGCGTGACGGGTAAACCGACATCGAGGCAGAAATCATAGACTTCATCGATCCGGAAACTGTTCTGGTCCGTCAGGAACAAGCTGGCGAGCACGCCAATGGCGACCTTTTCGCCGTGCCAATAGGCGTGTGTATCCTCAAGTACGGTCAGACCATTATGGATGGCATGGCATGCAGCCAGTCCGCCCGATTCAAAGCCGAGGCCCGATAGCAGCGTATTGGCTTCAACCACATGTTCCAAAGCCGGGGTAACGACTTCCTGTTCGCAGGCGGTCACGGCAATGCGCCCACAATCCATCAGCGTTTCGTAACAGAGTTCGGCCAAGGCATACGCCGTCATCGTGCCCAGACGACCAGTCATATTGGCGGCGCGGCGAATGCGACAGCTATCAGCTTCAAACCAGGTGGCCAGGGCGTCGCCCATGCCCGCGATCAGGAATCGGACCGGGGCCTTGGCGATCAATTCGGTATCAACAATGACGGTGTCGGGATTGTTGGGCAGCAGCTGGTAGCGCTCGAACTGCCCATCGGGCGTGTAGATAACGGAAAGGGCAGAGCAGGGCGCGTCTGTCGAGGCAATGGTCGGGACGATGATCACCGCGCGCCCCAAGGCATGCGCGACGGCTTTTGCCGTGTCCATGGTCTTGCCGCCGCCGACGCCAACCACCAGATCGACGCCTGTGGCCGTGGCGATTTCCAGCAGCCGGTCAATTTCAGCCTGGCTGCACTCGCCGCCGAACTTTTCGAGAATTGGATTGAGTGCGCTCAGGGGCTCAATCACCTGATCCTTCAAATGATCGATCGCATATGAATCAGCCAGGACCAATGGACATTGCCCTAATCGCTTGGTCTCCTCGCCCAGCAATTTGAGCGCATTAGCGCCTTGCACATATCGGCCCGGGAAAATCGAAGTCGTAATCATGGCGCGCTCCACATGCGGCGATGTCTTCAGGTATGTTAGGGTGATTGTGTCTGGCCCATTTGAGGTGAATCAATTCGCCTCACGGTCTGATGCCGCAAGGTGGGCGAAACAGGAGATTTGCGATGAAGCTAGACACCGGGATCTGGGTTGCCGTCTGTGACGCAGGTCGATTTTTGCTGCTACAGAACCATGGTGATGTGGACGGGTTGGACTTGCGGATCATTGCGCATGAAAAACCGGATGAGGGGGACCAGCCCGGGCGATCAGGGCGCGGACCATCGCCGGATGGCAGCATGGCGCGAACAGGCCGGGCACAGAGCCGGTCAGTTGAAGATCTGGCTGAACGCCGGTTCGTAGAGTCCTTCGCTTCAGAGTTGCAGGAACGAATCTCCAGCGGCGGCATTGGCCGGCTTGTCCTGATGGCCGATCCGAAAACGCTGGGTGTCCTGCGTGAAAAACTCAGCGACGCCGCTCGCAGCGTCATCGAAACTGAAATCGGCGCTGATTTTGCGCATAATACTGTCGCCGAAATCGAGGCCGCAATCGCGCGATACTGAGCCATCACCCGGTGATCAGCACGAGCGCCAAGACGCCGATCCCGATCGTGGCCACAACCAGGGCGCTGATCGAGCGCGCATATCTTCCCCGCGCGACGAACATGAACAAGATGCCTTTGAAGACTGTGTTCGAGAAGATGGCCAGCGTCGTCGCCAGTATCGCGGCTTGGGCCGAGATGACCGATCCGGCGAGCTTTGGAACGGACAGCGACACAGCTTCGATATCGATGGCGCCGGTCAGGGTAGAGACGAGCAAAAGGGCTTGATTGCCGAACAGCGTGGCGGCGCCTTTCGACGCCATCAGAGCGACGGTCAAGACGCCTGCAAAGGTCGCCGCTTCGGTCAGGTCCAATGGGTTCCTGAGCGCCATTTCGTCGGGATGGCTTTGCTGACTGGAACGGTTGAGGGTCAGCATGAAAGCCAGCCCGAGCACAAACAGCATGGCGGCGAGAACCGGCGCAAAGCGGGACAATAGAGCCGGCGCGATCAGGGTGACGACAATCCCGGTCCGCACCAGCATCATGATCCAGGCCAGGCAAATGGCTGACAATCCGACGCCTTTGACCAGTTTCTCGTCGCGAACCATGCGGGCGATGGCCAGGGTTACGGCCGTCGAGGAAACCAATCCGCCGAGAAACGCGGTCAGCAGCAATCCGCTTTTCTGCCCAAACCATTTGGTGCCGACATAGGCAATGAAGCTCAAGCCGCTGATCAGGACGACCATGAGCCAGATAGTGCGTGGATTTAAAGCCTCAAACGGGCCGAAATCTTCGTCCGGCAAAAGCGGCAGCACCACGATGCTGATCAGCAGCCATCTCAGAAAAGCGCTGATTTCAGACTCGCTCAATCGGTTCAGGAAGGCGTGCAGCGGGACGCGTATCCACAACAGGAACGTGGTTATCACCCCGCCCATGGCCGCGATTTGCGGATGTCCAAGCACCGCTATAGCCCCCAGCGCGTAAGCGAGAAGCGCCGCCATCAGAGTCGTCACGCTGACTTCATCGGAGCTTTCAAGCTGATCTTGGTAGCCCTGGCGCAAGAGCAGCGCGATCGCGATCAGGCCGCCGGCCAAGACAAATCCCTGACCTTGATCTGCCAGCGCAGCGAGGCCGCCAAACAGACCGATCAAGCCAATCGTGCGAAATCCGGCAATGCGGCTGCCTTCTGGGTCTGCGCGATCTTTCCAGCCACGCTCGAGCCCGATCAGCAATCCGATGCCGAGGGCGGTGGTCAGGCTCAAGAGAATGCCGAGATCGATCATGATGGCTCCAACTCGCGAGAATAAAGTCAGTTTTCGGCAGCGAAATTGACCTCGCTCAAAGCGGCGACCTGAAAAGCTTGGACGATACTGGCCAACTGCCAGCTCGGCAGAGCGATCTGACAAAGGAGCACATCATGATGAGACTACTGCTTGGGGCATTTATGGCGGTGGCAATTGCGGCCTGCACTTCGGTGCCGATCTACGAAGCCGCGCAGGACCACAGTGACTTTGGCTATTCTGATCAGAAAATCGAGGAGAACCGCTATCGTGTCGCTTATAATGGTGACGCCTCAACGCCGCGGTCCACGGTCGAGAACTTCTTATTGTATCGGATGTCGGAAATCACGCTCGATAACGGATTTGATTATTTCAAAGTCTTGGACACGGATACCGAATGCCATACCGAATATCGCGCCACCAGCGATGAGACCTGCCCGCAAGCCTCCCGCTATGGTCCCATGTTTCCGTATTGCGGCTTAGGCTATGTCTGCAATCCGTCGCAAACCATCAAGGAAACAAAGCGCTATGAAGCGGTCGCACATGTGACCCTGCACAAGGGCGAGAAGCCGGAAGATGATGCCTACGCGTTTTCCGCGCGCGAGGTACAGCAAAACCTGCGCGATGAAATTGCCCGCGAATAGACCGCGTCCTGCGCCAACCCAACCCTGGAGGGAAGCCCGTTTGAAAGCGATCAAGACCAATCTTAGCGCCGCCTGCCTGTTATGGCCGGCAACCGCCTTGCTGATGCAGGCCTGCGCCGAACCGGTCGCGGCGCCGCCGGAAAGCGAGACCCCTGTGGCCGAACTGATGGGTCAAGGCGAGGCGATGGTGGAAAATCTCTGCGTCGATTGTCACGCCATCAAAGGCAAGGATCAGAGCGCTCACCCAGATGCGCCGCCGCTACGCGATCTGTCGCTGACGATCAAGCTGGAAGACCTGCGTGCGCCTTTGATGGAGGGCATCATCGTGGATCATCCCAACATGCCGGAATGGGCCTTCGAACCGCATCATGTCGAGGCCTTGCTGTATTACTTGAACAGCCTGCAATCAGATCAGAGTGCACCGCCATCAGGCGGGGAAGATTGAGCGTGTGCGTGATTGTCCGTATTTCTCAGCTGGCTGATCGCCCTTATCTATCGCTTGGGCCTAGCCCGAGAAATTGAGCCTCACAGGATAGGAGAGTGCTATGCGATTTAGTCCCTTGATTCCATTTCGGTCCAATGTCCCATCTCGAGCGGGTAATGACCCATTCTCGGCCCTGAGGTCAGAGATGGATGACCTGTTCGCCAAGTTCTTTGAGCTTGATACAACCGGCCGTTTTTCAGGCCTGGCGGACTTTGCCCCCAGCATTGATGTGAGTGAGTCTGAAGCCCAGATTATCGTCAAGGCCGATCTTCCGGGCGTCGACAAGGACAATATCAATCTTGAGCTTCATGACGATGTGCTGGTTCTCAAAGGCGAGCGCCGTGATGAAACCGAGTCCGGTGACGGCGAAGACCGGCGCATTGTCGAGCGCAGTTATGGACGGTTTGAGCGGGCCATGCGCCTGCCGTTCACGCCGCGCGAAGATGATGTCGAAACCAGCTATAAAAACGGCGTTCTCACAGTCACGGTGGCAAAGCCCGAAAAGCCGGAAGACAAAGCCAAGCAAATCCCGATCAGAGGCAAATGGGTCTAGATGGACCGCTGCTCAAAGCGCGGATAAATCGCGCTCTGTCAGCATTGCCGGCCATGGGTTGTCACGCGCCAGCTGTTGCGAGCGCTGCGGGCCTTACCAGTGTGGATAGGTGACGTAATCAGAGCGCTCGAACGGCTTCAGCGTGTAATGCGCTTCTAGGAAGGTCACCAAATCCGTCAGCTGCGTGACCGTCATGATGTCATTATAATTGATCATGTTGGTTTCGCCGTCGGATTGAACCATCGTGCCCAGGCGCGCTTGTGAAATCTTGTGAGACGGGTTGACGATTGCCGTCACCAGTTCGCCATAGGTATAGACGCGCCGCTGTTCGCCGCCGAGCGGAATGGTCCGGTCTGCCTCTCCTATACTGTCACGCACGGCCGGGGCACCGGTCACGGAGTGGCAGGATATGCAGCCCAGTTCGACAAAGGTCTGAGCCCCTGCCTCAGCATCGCCTTGCGGGAACGAGAACGCCGCCGAGCCCGAAGGCTGACAGGCTGCCAGCGTCAACATTGTCGCGCCGAGCGCGAACGGTAAGGACAGTTTCATCGTGGCAGGTCGCGTCATGTTCAGATCTCCCGGTTTCAACCTATCAGTCTCAGTCTTGTGGCCCGCCTCAGGCCTGAGCGTGTTGACGCGGATCAAAGACACCCCTGTTTGCGGCCCGGATATGCGCGGAGATATTTGTTCTGGATCGACTTCGCGATAGGTTTGCGCCATGTCTCTCGCCATCATTACGCCGCAGGAAATGTACCGCGCAGAACAAGCCGTTTTCGCCACGGGGCGGCCGAGCTTTTCATTGATGAAACAAGCCGGGGAGGGCGTTGCTGACCTGGTTCAGGACCGGTTCCCAAATGGCAAAATCAGGGTGCTTTGCGGCCCTGGCGGCAATGGCGGCGACGGCTTGGTTGCGGCCTCACGACTGGCCAGGCTCGGGCGCAGCGTCGAGGTGTTTCTGCTTGGTGCGGCGAGCGCGCTCAGAGGCGATCCTTTGACTGCGTTCGCGCAATGGTCAGGCCCGGCCGCCGCATTGGCGGACGCGATGGGTTCAGAGGCCGATCTCACAATTGATGCCCTGTTTGGCGGCGGCCTGTCGCGTCCGCTCGATGGGATATGTGCGCAGCTTGCGCAGGCTGATCACACACCGACCATATCTGTCGACGTACCATCAGGACTGGACGGGCTGTCCGGCGAACCACTGGGGGCGTGCTTTCGGGCCGATCTGACGGTGACATTTGCGGCCTTGCGCCCGGCGCATGTACTGTCACCAGGTCGCTGCCTGTGCGGACAGGTCGAGGTGATTGATATCGGTGTGCCGGTTGCCCGCCACACCCTCCTGCGCGACATTTCCGAAGCAGAGGCGCAAAGCGCCGATACGATCATCGACCTGGCTGACCTGGCAGCGCGCATGGATGGCATGTCTGCGCCCCCGGCGAACCGAATTGAAGCTGCACGCGCCCTCGCTGCCCGTGAAGGCCGCAGCTTGCTGATCAAGACTCCTGATCAGATCCTGGCTGAGCCATCCGGACAGGTCTCTGTCGCACCGCAATAGCGCGGCTCGCCGGCGCCATTGCAAGCTAGAGCTCTTGCAGCAAACGGGAGAATTCCTGCACTAGCGGATCCTCCCCGCCGCGCTTGCTCTGCACGATGCCGACCTTTGTGGCATATTGTAATTGTTCCGAGGACAGACAAATGATGTGTCCTGTTCGTTCGAAGTCGCGGGCGAAATTTTCGGGCAGGAAGCCGACATATTTTCCGGATCGAATCAGATGCAACACGGCTTCTTCCGAATGTGCGATTGCGGTTGAGCTTGACGCCGCATGGCGTTCGAACGGTTCCAGCCCGCGTCGATATCCTCGCCGAATAGTATCCGCCCCCCGGACCGCGGCGAGCCGCTCTTCTTGTGGCAGTGCGGCGAGTTCGTGGTTCGTGCCGCAATACAGCAAAGACCGCTCGACATAGAGCTCGGTAAAAGTCAGGGACTGGCGGGTCATGCGCTCTGTTGTAATCCCCAAGGATGCAGTGCCATTCAATACGGCGACTTCCACCTCGTCAGGCGGCAGCACCCACAGTTCGAAATGGATCGCATCGCTCTTTGATTTGAGCGCTTGAATTGCCTCGGAAATCTTCAGCTTCGGCTCGTTCAAAGCCGCATCAAAAACCGCCAATTTGATCCGCCCGCTATAGCGATGCTCAGTCCCCCGCAGATTGGCGAGAAAGGTCTCGCAATGATCAAACAGCTCGACCGCAGCAGCATAGGTGGCACGTCCGGACGCCGTCAGCTCAAACCCGCCCCGACCACGTTTGCAGAGGACGAAGCCGAGCCGGGTTTCAAGCTCTGACAAATGGCTGCTAATCGTCGAACGCCCGATATTCAGCTTTGCCTGCGCCGCGGTCAGACCGCGACATTCGACAATCGTGCGAAACACACGCAGCAGCCGCAAATCCACATCAGCCAAATTCATGTCGGCCTCATTTGTTCGATAAAAGCGGAATAAGGTTCAATCATTCCTTATCTGTCAAACAAAATATTTGCGTTAATCGAGGTCCCGTCTAACGGAGCGACACGTGACTCAAGCTTGCTGGAATTTTGATCAGGAGAGTGGATTTCTGCTGACACCTGATCCGATCAAGGACCTGCGATCCGTCCCGCATCCGTTTGATGACAGCCTCATTGACGAGCTTATGGTTGCGGCCGCCAGCCTCCCGCAATGGCTCGAACAAGGCTGCGTCAGAACACAGCTGATGAATCTGCCAGACTTCAGCATGACACACGCCGAAGAGGTTGAGGATTTTCGCGTCATCGAGCGCTTGTTTCAAATTTACGCGCACTTTGCCAATGCCTTTGTCTGGTGTGATCAAGACCGTCCAAGCGACTTTATTCCGAAGTCTGTGGCCGTGCCTCTGGTCGCGCTTTCCAAGTCTGTTCAGCGACCGCCAATTCTGCCTTATGCCAGCACATCACTGGCCAATTTCGAGCGGATCGATGCGGCGAGCGGCTATCAGGTCGACAATTTGCGATGTCTCCAGAAGATGATCGACATTGAAGATGAGTCCTGGTTTCACCTCGTTCATGTCGAAATCGAAGCGCATGCAGGCCAGGCCATCTCGGCCTTGTTGCGGGCCAGCAAATGTTCAGAAAATCAGCAAAATTCAGACGCGGAAACAGAGCTGGAAACCGCGTCGACAGCGATTCAAACCATGACACGGACGTTTCGCCGTATCTTGGAGAAATGCAGCACAGAGATCTATTTTTTCACCCTCCGGCCTTACTTGTTCGGGTTCGACAATGTTGTTTATGACGGTGTCACTGAGTTTGATCACAAGCCGATGAGTTTCAGAGGCGAGTCAGGGGCGCAAAGCTCGGTCATCCCGGCGATCCGGGACTTGTTGGGTTTGCAGCATGCCGAAGGCGGCCTCAGTCAGCACCTGTTGGTCATGCAATCCTATATGCCGAAGCCGCATCGAGACTTTCTGGCCTCAATCGACACGTTCGCCCTGCGCCGCTTTGTCGGTGGTTCTGGCGACGTGCATCTGCGCCAGGCATACAATTCCTGTCTGTCTCGACTGGTCGAATTCCGCAGCCTGCATTTGCGCATGGCGCACGCATTCATTGCTCAGAAAGTCGAAAGTCCGCGTGGCACAGGGGGCACTGAATTCATGAAATGGCTGGCCATTCTGCGCGACGAAACAAAACAACAATTCTTGAGCCATTGAGGATGAGATCGACCCTGCCATCAGCGATCATTGTGCATGGCGGCGCCTGGGATTGGGATGATGATCTCGATGCCGGAAAACGCCATGGAATTGAACGCGCCGTGGCTGTCGGCAAGCATGTGCTCGACCAGGGCGGATGCGCGCTCGATGCTGTCGAAGCGAGCGTGGTTCACCTCGAAGATGATCCTGCCTTTGACGCTGGTACGGGTGGATTTCTCAACCAGGATGGCGACGTCCAGCTCGACGCGCTGATCATTGACGGGGCAAATGTGGACTTTGGCGCTGTCGCTGGCGTGCGAAAGTTGAAGAATCCCATTCGTGTGGCGCGAAAGATCATGGAACAGACCCCTCAAGCGATGTTTGTGGGCCATGATGCTGATCGCATTGCGCGCACGCTTGGCTTTGACTGGATTGAACCCGGCCGCCTGGTGACCGCATCCATGCAGCAGGTCTTCAACGCCAATCACGCAGACGGACCCCACGATACAGTTGGCGCGTTGGCGATGGACAATCATGGCAATTTTGCTGCTGCGACATCGACCAGCGGCACGCCGCGCAAACCTGCCGGCCGGGTCGGCGACAGCCCGATCTTTGGCGCTGGCGGATACGCAGAAAATACCGTCGGCGCGGCCGGAGCAACCGGGCACGGCGAACAGATATTGCGCGCCTTATTATCGAAATTTGTCTGCGACCGCATGGGGGCCGGACAATCTTCCATGGCGGCTGCGAACGAAGCGGCGGCGCATTTTCAGCAACGCTTCCCGAACGCGATGTGCGGCATCATTGCCATCGATCCGACCGGTCGGCCTGGCTTTGCTCAAACGGCGCCGAAAATGACCTGCGGCTGGGTCAACGCGCTTGGCGCGATTGTTTCACAGACGGCGTGAGCAGACGGTCAGGATATCGAATTGTGAGCCGTGCTCTGGTTATCGATGGGGATATGGTGGTTCGGGGGAGACTTGAACTCCCGACCTCACGATTATGAGTCAAATACCGGAAAACAATCGAAGAAAAATAAACAATAAAAACCGATAGTTGAAGATGTTTCGGGATCGTAGACTGTCACGCAAACCGGTGGATAATCATATTTTGCGTTACACTTGCGTTACACCTTCAATCCGCATTTGGCCGCAAGATAGATTAGGGAAATCTCATTCCAGGACGGTGTTAACGGCGTAAACCAAGCGAGTGTGGCTACACGCGATTTCATCTGCGCAT
Organism: Henriciella sp.; assembly: GCA_965212615.1. Classification (GTDB taxonomy): domain Bacteria; phylum Pseudomonadota; class Alphaproteobacteria; order Caulobacterales; family Hyphomonadaceae; genus Henriciella. The sequence continues at coordinate 1,468,286 of OZ243114.1, read as the reverse complement.
ATTCTCGAGAAGGCAGGTGTTGATGTCACTGACGGGACCTTGCCCAAGAACACTTTTCGTCTCTGGGGCTAAAACGCCATAAAATAGTCGTTCAGAACATTTCAATGAGATCATCGCTTTGTGTATGGCGCTGACGCCAGCGGACCTCTGCCTTGGAAAAGTTCGCTGAGAAACTCTAATCTCTGAAACGATGGTAATTATTTGCGGTGATCGCAGCCAATCTTTGTCCAACGTGGTAGATGGTGGCGTGTTTACGTGCTGCGTCGGGGCCAGTTCGTTGCCTGGTGGAATGGAGCGGGTCGATCATCCTACTTTCGCATGTGGACTTTGCGGCATGACTGCCAATACATCCTTTCAGCCGAACAAATAGAGTTGGAGGGCAACGACCTCAGGACGAGATCGCGCGCAATCAGGATAAGTTCTTCTGGATTTGTGCAAGAACCTTGTTTGCCAACGACAAATCGTTATCCGATATCAAGCTAAAAGCTTGATTTGCAACTTTTTGTGCCGCGTCGTCGAGCGGTTCTATACTCCCCAAGGCGATTTTCGTGGGAACGACTCGCCAGACACGTCGGTCATTCGGATCCAGAATTCGAGCCGCGAATCCGTTTTTTTCCAGGTGATCAATCAACGAGCCCATCGATGCACGTCCGATGTCCAACGCATCTGCGAGATCTGTTTGAGTGGGGGCTTTGAGTCTCAGTACACCAATCAGCGCGCGCCATTGTGCGCGGCTCAGTCCCAGTTGGCTCATTTCTACATCGTACAACGCCCGAAGGCGACGTGTTACATCACTAATTAAGAACGAAATTTCAATTCGAGGGTCTTCTTCACTAAGAAGGCTGTTTTGATTATCAACTTTATTGCTCAACGTGATAGCCATCCATGTCTAGTCTAATCCGTTTAGCGTCAGGCACCCTATGGTCAGCAACTAATCGGTCAAAATGTCAAAGACCAAAATCTTACACCAAAAAAATGAATAAACAAAAAAAAGGGCGGGGAAACCCCGGCCCGGGAAGAAAAAAGACTTACACGCTGGAAGAAATATCCAGACATGGAGCAAAAATGAAAACAGCATAATCCAATTTAAATTGGACGCGATTTCCAATTGTATTAGTATGAGTCCATACGATATATGTCCATGGAGTAACTGAGCTCCTTGCTCGACGCAACGCGAGCGCATCGAGGCTGGAAGCAGTTTCGGGTTCACTCTTTACTTCACAGATGCTGAATTCCTGACGATTTCACGCTTAGTCTCGACTGGGACTGACGCAGGAAACTTGTATTTACGGACCACTTGCCATCTTCCGGATTATCAGGTTCTGCCTAACGATTTGAATTACCGACGAAGCTGCTTTTATCTCCTGTCGGGGCAATCCAGCAAAAGCTGCGTCGGTCACGCGCTCAGCCAGTTGAGCGATCTCTTCTGATCGCTCCAATGCGAACTTTGTCGGCTTTACCCGCCAAATACGACGATCCCGAGTGTCCGCTTCGCGCAATACATAGCCCGATTTCTCCAATTGATCGATGAGTGCGCCCACGGATGGACGGGCAACTTCCAGCGCATCGGCGAGCTCTGTCTGAGACGGCGTCTTCAGCCTCAAAACATAAATTAGAGCATGCCACTGAGAACGAGTGAGCCCCAAATGCTCCATTTCCTGGTCAAAAGCCGTTCGCAACAAGCGCGTGACTTCTGCCAACAAAAAACTGAGATTCACTCTGTCATCGGCGCCCATGCGTTTGGCGAAGTTTTTCCCGGTAATGAGTTCCATCAAAAACCTTATCCCGATTTACTTTATTGGTAAGGTACATTACAATCAGGATAATTACAATAAGTTTTGAGGAAGCCCGGTATGGAAATGCACGATAATCCGGATCGAAAAATCGAAGCAAACGGCCTAACACTAGCCTGCTCCGTTTATGGGCGGGGAACCGCGCCAGTTGTAATTTTTGCTCACGGAGGCGGCCAGACCCGATACGCTTGGAAGGGCGCAGCCAAGTCACTTGGAGAGCAGGGCTTCCAATCTGTGGCTCTAGACCTTCGCGGACACGGCGATAGCGAATGGGCCAAAGACGGCGACTATTCCTTGGAAGCGTTCGGTCATGATCTCATTGCCGTTGCCGACGAATTTGAACTTGAAGGGCGTGCGCCTCACATTGTCGGAGCATCGCTCGGCGGTCTTGGAGCAATCGTTGCGGCAGGAATACTCAAACCCGGAGCTTTTTCCTCGGTCACTTTAGTCGACATTACACCAAATATGGAAGCAAGCGGTGTAGCGAAAGTTGTCGGATTCATGGGAAAGCACAGCATGGAGGGATTTTCATCGTTGGATGAGGCTGCAGATGTTATTGCACAATACATGCCGCACAGACCCCGGCCCAAGGATCTCGAAGGCTTACGAAAAAACCTTCGTCAAGACCAAGACGGGCGCTGGCGTTGGCATTGGGACCCAGCTTTCATTCAAGGTGTCATGAGCCGCTCTGCAGTTGGGCGGGTCGGCGACTTAGAGCAATCGGTTCGAAACATAAAAGTCCCAATTCATTTGGTGCGAGGGCGGATGAGTGAACTAGTCTCCGATGCCTCGGTAGAAGCTTTTAGGGCTCTGGCGCCCACGGCCCACTTTACGGATGTCGCTGATGCGCGCCATATGGTTGCTGGAGATAAAAATGATGTGTTCACGGCGGCTGTCAGTGAATTTCTGAGCCAACGTTCAGAAGGTGTTGAAGCATGAGCGCTACTCTGCCTGATCTCGCTTTCGTTCAGCAGGCATTAGAAGCGGCTCCGTTTCACCGCTGGCTCGGACTCACTGTGACCGAATCGGGCGCGGATGAAATCAAACTGTCCATGCCTTGGCGCGACGAACTCGTATCAAACCCGAAGGTAAAGTCGGCGCATGGCGGTGTGCTCGCCGCGCTCATCGACCTGACCGGTTTTTACGCGTTGATTGCGACCGGAAATATGCCTCTAGCAACCGCAGATTTACGTGTTGATTATCATCAACTTGCAACACCTGGCCCGCTTACAATTGTCGGCAAGGTGGTTCGCCTTGGAAGTACCCTATCCGTGGCGGAGGCCAGTGTTTTAAGCAGCGACGGCGATTTGCTTTCGAGTGGCAGAGGCGCTTATCGCATGCATAGGCGGTCATCATGAACCGGTATATGTTTTTCCGCGCACTTGTTTTGGTGTTCCTATTTGCGTCCTGTTCGAATGAACCCCCTCCGGAACAAACGGCCGCGGCGACTGCAGAGCCACCTAAAATTACCGCACCGATTAAGGTTGAAACGATCGTCGTCGAGCGAACAGACTTAGCTGAGCCACTCATCGCATCAGGAACAATTGCGGCAAAGCAAACGAGCAATATCGGCGTGCTGTCGCAAGGTGTGGTCGAAAAATTTCATGTCAGAGTTGGTGACCGCGTGACAAAAGGCCAGGCATTGTTTCAGACGCGACGCATCGACTATGAACAACGACTTTCTGAAGCGGAAGCTCAACTTGATATCGCAATTGCGGAGTCGGCGAATGCTGAAAGCGCCTTCAAGAGATATTCTGTTCTCGTCAATGACGGGTCAGTTTCACGCGCCGCATACGAAGAGGTTCAAACAACGTTCCAGATTGCGACATCGAATGTCACGCTCCGTCGCACTCAAGTCGCTGCTGCACGGCAAGCGCTAGATGACACGATTGTTCGCGCGCCCTTCAATGGTGCCGTGACAGCTCGCTACATCGACGAAGGCGTGTTCATGGCAAATAGTTTCTCTGGAATGGGCAATTCGGCGGTCCTTCAAATACAAGAGTGCGAGATCGCAGCCGGGATCCTATTTGCGCCGGAGTCGGAAGTTGGTCGGTTGCGTCTTGGCTTGCCTGGAAACCTCTATGTCGATGGCCGGAGCGCACCTATCCCGTCAGACATCATTATTTTAAATGATCGCGTTGATCCGCAAGCACGAACCGTCGAGTTCAGAATGGCATTTTTGAATGAGGGATGCGCCGTGCGGGCGGGGCAATCAGTACGGGCGGAAGTGAGCGTTGACCCGCGTCCAGCACTTGTTTTGCCGAGAGCAGCGCTTCAGGGCTCGAGCACTTCTCCCTATGTCTTTAAAGTTGATGGTGACAGTGCCCGACGCGCATCGGTTAGGTTTCGAGATATTGATGCAGTTCGAATTGAAATTCTATCGGGCGTGAGTGAATCCGACTTAATTATTGTCGGCCCTCTAGATGCGATGCGTGACGGTACGAAAGTGGAGACCGACGCCTCATGATGGGGATCGTCAAGACCTCTATTCGGCGTCCGGTTTTCGCTGTTATGATGATCGCCGCGCTCGTTGGACTTGGATGGATTTCCATTGGCCGACTGGGTGTCGATCTGTTTCCAAACGTGGAATTCCCTTACGTTTCTGTCACGACAACACTTGAGGGTGCTTCGCCCGAAACGATAGAATCTGAAGTGACAGATATTATCGAAGAAAACGTCAACACGATTGATGGGATCGAAAGCCTCCAGTCGTTCAGTACCGAAGGCGTTTCGAGTATCTTAGTCGAGTTTGCGTTGACAACCGATATCAACGTCAAAGTCCAAGATGTCCGAGATAAAGTTCAACTCGCATTGGCTGAATTGCCGAGCGACGTTGATCCACCTGTCGTCGATAAAGTCGATCCCGATGCCGCACCCATCATATCGGTTATGATTGCCGGTGATATCCCGATCCGGGAGATTACTGCTTTCGCCGATGATATTGCCAAAGAAGAGATTCAACGCATCAGGGGTGTAGGATCGGTGTCGATTGTTGGTGGACGAGACCGGGCTATCCGAGTTTGGCTTGACAACAACCGGATGCGATCTTTCGGAGTGACTGCGGATGATGTTCGCATGGCTATCCAGAGTGAGCATGCTGAGCTTCCAGGTGGGAGGCTAGAAGTTGCCGGTGGCACACGAGAGTTCGGCGTCAAAACGCTGGCTGAGGCAACGACGCCAGCAGGTTTTGCAGATCTACCCGTGGCGTATCGAGAAAACGGCGTTGCAATTCATGTTGGCGATGTCGCAAGAATGGAAGATGGTTTGGAGGACGAACGCTCCGCGGCCTTCCTCAACGGTCGGCGCGGTGTCTCGCTTGATGTTCGCAAGCAATCCGGTCGAAACACTGTTGAGGTTTCGCGTGCCGTAAAGTCAGCAGCCGAGCGTTTGCGGACCATCGCCCCGGACGGTGTGGAGATTGTCGTCACACGCGACGTTTCGAAATTTGTAGAGAGTTCGATCAAGGACGTCGGACATGACTTGCAGATCGCGATTGGACTGGTGGTCGCCGTAACATTTATCTTCCTTTTGAATGTTCGCGCGACCCTTATCGTTGCTATTGCGATCCCGACCTCTTTGGTGGCGACCTTTTTCGGCTTCTATTTGATGGGCTTCACGATCAACGTGCTGACCTTGCTTGCGCTGACCGTTGCGATTGGGCTGCTGGTTGATGATGCCATCGTCGTTATTGAATCCGTCACCACGGAGCTCGAGAACGGCAAGCCCCCCATGCAGGCGGCTTATGACGGTACGAAAAAGGTAGGATTGGCGGTCTTGGCCGGAACGGCGGCGACGCTCGCAGTTTTCGTTCCCATCGCCTTTATGAGCGGTATCGTTGGGCGATTTTTCTTCCAGTACGGCTTGGCCATCGTCTTCTCTGTAACCGTTTCCCTGATTGTAGCTTTGACACTGACACCCATGTTGGCGTCGCGAATTCTTAAGCATGGCAAAACCGCATTCTGGCTCCGCCCGATAGAATCGCTGTGGGACGGAGTTGATCGTGTCTATGGGCACATCGTCTCATGGGCGGTGACCCTTCGATATCCTGTGCTGCTTTTGGCCGCTGGATCGGTGATTGTCGGCGGCTGGTATGCTGCGCGCGTGCCGTCGGGCTTTACGTCAAAAGCAGACAGAAGCGAGTTTCAAGGTACAATCGAACTTCCATTAGGCATTGGAATTACTGCTTCTAGTGACGTCGCAAACGATGTTGCGAGGGCATTGCTAGACGTTGAGCATATTGAAGATATCTTCATCACGATTGGGGCGGGTGCGCAGAGCGATACGAATGTATTGTCCCTTTATGCCTCTCTCACTCCAAAGTCTGACCGCGCAAAATCTCAATTTGTGATTATGGACGAAGCTCGCGCTGCAATTGCATCGGCGGCGCCGACTGCAGTCAAGACATCTGTGCTCGAGGTTCCGTGGGTGGGGGGAACAGGTTCTGGCGGAACGGACATCGATCTAATTTTGAAGGGGCCGAATCTGGAGGAAATTGCTGGATACGCAGACGAACTGGTGCAGCGAATGCGGGCGCACAGTGCGTTTTCTGATCCTCGCACCAGTTATCAATCGGGACGGCCTGAAGCACAAATCCTCTTCAATCGACTTCGCGCAGGAGATCAAGGTGTTTCAGCGCGCACGCTCGCGTCCACTTCCCGTATTGCTCTGGGTGGTCTCAACGTCGCGAGCTTTGAAGATGGCGGGAAGCGTTATGATGTCCGCTTGAGATTGGACGACCTTCAGCGCGAAACCATTAGCGATCTGTCTCGTGTTCAAGTGCGCGGCGTAGACGGTCGTCTCGTGGATGTTGGGTCAGTTGCAAAGATACAGTTTGCGTCCGGACCTGCGCAGATCGACAGAAAAGATCGTTCTCGGAAAGTGTCCGTTTTGGCGATCACGGCAACAGGGTCGTCCTTGGGCGAAGCTTCCGGCGCACTGCTCCAGATGATTGAGGATGTGCCTCCACCGCCTGGCATCACGTTCGAAATGGGGGGTATGGCGAAGAGCATGGCAGAGACTGCAGTCGCAATCGGTTTTGCGCTGCTATTCGCCTTCATTGTTCTCTACATGGTGCTGGCGAGCCAATTCAATTCTTTCGTCCAACCTCTAATCATCATGCTGACCGCACCGCTTAGTTTTTCCGGTGCGTTCGCAGGTCTTTACTACTTTGGATTGGAATCGTCTTTGTTTGCTCAGATCGGCCTAATTGGGCTGATGGGTATCGTGATGAAAAATGGCATTCTGCTTGTCGACCGCGCCAATCAGCTCATGGAAGAAGGCGTGCCTAGCGGCGATGCAATCAGACGAGCCTGTCCTGAACGCCTTCGCCCAGTATTAATGACAGCTCTTTCTGCGATCTTCGGGATGGTTCCTGTTGCCTTGGCGACATCAGATGGTGCCGAATGGAGAAACGCTTTGGGAGCATTGCTCATTGGCGGCTTGTCCACGTCAACAATATTGACGCTTCTTGTTGTTCCGGCTGCGTACATGATACCAGGAGACGTCGCTAATATTGCCAAGTGGATTTGGCGACTTCCCTCCAGGGTGTTGTCACCTAAACCGGGTGCAGGTAGTTCTCGCGATCAGGTACGCCAGTTCGAGCAGTAACTAGAGATCGATGCTAGAAAACTGTGTCGCGAGGGCTCAGAAAAGCAACCGATGGTATTTTGCGAAGGTGCTTTTGGCCCCTCTATATAGAGGGGGGTGAGTGCAAGCACTTCGGCAGAAACCGGAATCCGGACCGCTCTTCGATTCGGGCGTGGAAAAGTCGAAGCGCAGCTAGGGTTGGGACCCAATGGCTGCCTTGTTAACTGGGTGTTTCAGTTGAGCACATTCTCGAAACGCTTAAGCGGATTCTATTATGACCAAACAGAGGACAAAGTCAGCGTCCCGTTTCCAATCTGAACAACGTTGCCGCGGAACAAACGCTCACCGTTTGCATAACGAATTTCGATGCGTTGCCAAAAGAAGATGAGCGATTGCATTTGCAATCGCTCACTCGAATGGCCTTTTCTCAAAGACTTTGACGGTCAGGGGAGGCTACCAACGTTTTGCTAAGCGGATACCTACCTGTCTGGGTTCGAGTACGAACACATTAGTATAAAGCCCCGAAGACGCATCGGTTAAATACTGGTTCGTAAGCTGATCATCCTCCAACAAGTTTTTCACGAACAATTCCAGCTCGAGGTTTTTGCTTTCATTTGTGATTTGTATGGCAGCGTTCGCATTCTGGAAGCTATCGAGGCGGTCGGCTTCCAGGTTGAATATGCGAGTGAATACCTCTCCGCGATGATAGAAATCACCACGTACCGATAAATCCCAGTCATCATTCATGTTGAACACGTATTCGGCGCCTAGCGAGAACGTGACTTCCGGAGCCAACGGAAGCGAATTCCCGGATACATCAGTTGGAATACCCACCAAACCAGCAAAAGTTGGAAGCCCATTAAGCGTCAGGAATTGGTTGAGCGATGCTCCACCAAGTGTCGTTTGTGGTGCATCCGGTGTGCACAATAACGCAGCAAGTCCTGCGAAAGCTCCGCCGCCGGCTGTCAGAAGTGTGTTTACGTTCGCGGCGTCGGCGATGCAATTTTGCGTGCTGGCAGCATCTTTGACGACCACAAAATTCGGGTCTCCAGCTGTTTGGTCAAACGAATCTAGAACTGGATCTTGGTCAGCCAGTTCAGAGTTTAGGAGTCCAATGGTGGAGTCGATGCGGAAGTTATCGGTTACTTGATAATAAAATTCCCCTTCAAACCCCAGAACCGTCGCATCAACATTTGCGTTTACGGAAGTTCTATTGACGATTGAAGAAATTTGATATCCCTCATAATCATAATAGAACGCCGCCAAATTCAAAATCCCGGCACCGCCGAAAAGCGTGCTCTTAGAACCGACTTCAAGAGCGTTAATAAACTCTGGGTCGAAAGTATTGCTGACGGCTGCAAGGCCAGCCGACTGCGGTGGATTAATACCTCCGCCTTTGTAACCGCGCGCAATGTTTGCGTAGAGCAAGCTATCATCCGTGAACAAAAAACTACCTGCCTGGTAGTCGAGGCCAAATCTTCCGGTGATTTCTTCGAACTCCGCTTGTTGAACTGGACCACCTTGATAAAGACCGTTTAGAGAGCCAACAGGGTCGTCAAACGCTCCGGCCGGGCCTGGTGGTTCCAAGAGCAAACTGGGAGTGTTTTCCTGACGCTTTTTGTCATTTGTGTAACGTAATCCCAAGGTCCACGAAAGATTGTCCGTTGCGTCCCAATACGCTTCGCCGAAAGCACCGAGTGCGTCTAGCTTATATGGACTGCGGCTTCGAAAATAAGTGCGATCACCCGGCAAACCGGTAGCAACGGCCAATGCCTCGGCGGTGTTGAAGAAGACAAAATAATTTGTTTCGCCGATTGAGTCGAGTTTCAGGCCGCCCACAGTGAAGTTAAATGGACCATCGAAATCAGATTGCAGTCTAGCTTCAAATGAAGTGGTTTCGAAGTCTGAATCTGCCTGATCCGTAGCTAGCAATCGATCTGCCGGCGCAGGTAGACGTGTATCAGCGGGAACGGTTAACCCGAGAGCGGGACCTCCCGCGAAATCTCCGTCGCCGTCACCGTCTAAATCGGGCGTAAGAGGCGTAATATTAAACGCAACTGTTCCTAGGCCTTTGTTGTAATCATCATTGAAATCTCGGAAGTTTTCATTGTAGCTTGCGAGAACGGTGAATGTGAGGTCGTTCTCGAACTCATACTGTAGCTCAGCCTGAACGGTGTTTGATTCCGCTTCAAATTGAGGAACGATATTTGTTTCAAATTCACGTAGGTTACTCGACGTTGTCGCCCCGGCATTACTGTCCGTCCCAAAGCTGGAGTAAAGACCCAAACTGGCTGCTAGCACGCCTCCCAAGGTTCCGGAACTATCAACCGTCCCCAAGCCGGGGCGAGCTTGGATGGGATTCCCGTTTGCGTCTCTCGCATATCCGAGCCCATCGATTTGATAAGGCACACAGCCTTGGTTGAATGGGAAAGGGCGCGAATCTTTTGTGCACAACTGTTTCGTCGAACGCGTGCGCGTCGAGTCTTCTTCGTAGTGTTCTCCCATGACCCAGAACGAAAGCTGCTCGGTGATCTCACCACCTAGAGTGCCGCGGATCGCCCAAAGATCTCGTCCATCAACATCCTCAGTCGCGCCACCCGGTAGGATTGCATCCGAATAGCCGTCGCGTTCTAACTTAAATCCTGCGACACGAGCGGCCAATCGCTCCCCAAGCGGTACGTTGATGTGTCCACTGAGTTTGAGATTATTGAATTCTCCATAGGTTACCTCAGCGCCGCCGCTAAACTCTTCGAGTATAGGTTTGGCGGTGATTGCGTTCACGACGCCCCCCGTCGCATTGCGCCCATAAAGAGTCCCCTGCGGTCCTCGCAATATTTCGATCCGTTCAACGTCATAAAACTCGGTTTCGAGCAGGGTAGATCCCGAGGAGGATACTCCGTTTACGTGTGTACCAACTGCTGCATCAGATGATGCACCTACGGCCGCATTTATGATGCCGCGAATGCTGATCCCGCCGGCGGAAAAATTGCCCTGAGTTGATCCAAAATTCGGTATGTTGAACTGAAGATCCGATCCGGTCTCAATGTTGAGTCGTTCCAGTGCGTCCGGGTCAAATGCCGAAACAGCAATGGGAACATCTTGAATCGATTCTTCTGTCTTTTGTGTAGTGACAACAACAGTGCTCAGCGTTCGCGTTTCAGTCTCATCTTGATCCTGGGCCAACGCAATCGGGGCCACAGCGACCAAGGCAATTGCAGATGCGCCCGCGAGCAAAATGGAGTTCGTTAATGTCGAACCTTGCATAAGATAATTCCTCCCTCGAAACAGAGCATCCTGTTTCTGATTTTTTTCTGACCTGTGGATAACCCAACGGTCGATCAACATTGCCTCATTTTTTCGTTCTCATTGTCAATCGATGATTAGGTTTCAAGCGCATTATTTGTACGGGTGTGTACTTTTATCAACACATACAATCACTGAACGGCCGGTCGGGCGAGTAACTGGATTTCTCGCGATCACCGAGTCGCCCGCCCCCAAGCTTTCGATTGTTTGAAACTAGCATACGGAAAACAATACAAAAGATGGGCGGGGGCTCGATGCCCCCGCCCATAAGTCGGGAAACGCATCCACGGGAGGAGTAAAGTTCCCAGTTATGGTGCGCGCGCAAGAATTCCGATGAACCAGATCATAAAGCTCTCTTTCATCTTAGCCTCACGATCATATTAGTACGGAACCATACAATCAATGTCAACGTGAGTTGATATTCGACCTTTGTCTTGAGGGCAAATCACTTTAGTTTCAACCGATCTGAGGGTTAGCCGTTACTGAATCGAGCGGCGCGTCACGTCATCGACAACTCCTCGACGAAGTGAGCTAACGGAATTGGAATAGCTCCTGCGCGTGCAAGCCGCTTTATCGAAATTTCAGTCTGAAAATCCGCAGTTTCACTCGTTGGGTAAAAGAAAGTTTCCATTCCCTCGCCGAGTGCGCCCAGACAGAGGTGCGTCACGCCAACATTTCGAACATCTCCGATAACCAGAATTTGACGTCTTTGTTTTTCCCAAACAACTTTCGGTCCTTCTAGTGCTTCCATTAACAACGGCCCGAATGCATATCGACCCTGTTCGTCATGCAGTTCTATATAGGGAATTTGAGACGCCGATAATCGTGACATTAGTATGGAGCATTCCGGAAACGCATCCACAAAGACGACAAGCGTATCTCTCCGTCTCAACACGCCCGGAATTGGCCCAGTGCAGTTCTTGAAAGCAGCTGTCATCTTAGTCTCCTCAAATTCAGTCGCTCAAAGTTCATCCGGTCCCTATCTGCAGAAAATTAAGTGCAACTCCTAATTGGAGAGGCTCGATTGGTTGCCGCAGCGTGACGCCACGCACCGTGATCGCGCACGATCTTTGAAGGTAAGGACACAGACATTATGGGCTTAATACGAAACGTCAACTTGAATTCCGGATTTGTTGCTCAAACGGGGGCGGGCCTCTTTCGTCGCATCTGCCAACGTATGCTGTTAACTGCGGCAGCATCTCCTGAATATCACGTCGAAGCCGCGTGATAATAGTGCAACACAGAGGCTTTTTTGAGTAAGGCGCCTTAGTCCATGATTGTCATGCGCCAGAAAGTAAGGATACAAACAAAACAAACTGCCAAAAAGGATTCCAAAATGAAAAAGTTGCTCAGCGTGAGTTTGTTAGCGTCGATCTCTTCGTCCGCTTTGATGGCCGGTGGCGGTGCGTACGCGCAAGACGTTTCGAATGACGAAGACTTTAGGCAACAGACAGTCGTCGTTACCGGATCGGCGATCGTAGGAACGCCAGAGGATGCAGCGCTGCCGGTAGACGTTATCACCGCGGGCGATCTTCGACTCGAGGGCAATCCGTCACTCACGGAGCTTGTACAGCAACTTGGCGTTTCATCTGGTGTCGATGGGCAATCTAACCAATTTGCTTCCAACGGTCTCGAGGGAACAGCAAATGTCAATCTGCGCGGTCTTGGACCAGGACGTACACTTGTCCTGCTGAATGGGCGGCGTCAGGTCTTTTCTCCGCGTGCAATCGGAGAGCAAGCTCAACTTTTTGTAGACACCAATTCTTTACCCCGCGCCGCAGTTGGTCGAGTTGAAGTGCTAAAGGACGGAGCGGCGGCCGTTTATGGTTCTGACGCTATAGCAGGTGTGGTGAATTTTATTACCCGCAATGATGTGGATGGTCTTGAGCTTACAGGTGAGTACCAGACATACGAGGGTACAGACGGCGAATACAATATCTCAGGAATTTACGGCCTTCAGTTTGAAGATGGAGCGAGTTGGGTCACGTCGATCGGGTATAATTTTCGGAACGAAGTTCCACTGATCGAGAAAGATTGGTTTAGCGTTCCGTATGCGGAGAATCCAGTGGCTGGGTGGTCATCAATTGGTAACCCTGGCGCCTTCGTTGCCGCGCCGAACATCCCGACGGGATTGGCCGCTGCTGGAACACCCATCGCATTCGCGCAGCCCGATACGTCATGCAATGAGTTTGGAAATGTCGCAACTGGGCCGGTTTGTAGATTCCAATTCACACCATATGATAACCTGGTTGAGGAAGAAGAACGCTATCAGATTTTTAGCGAATACAATCGATCCTTCGGGGATACCGAACTGCACGTCGAAGGACTTTACTCTTTCACAGATGTTCCAGAATGGAAAACGTCTCCCTCGTATCCACCTCAGGCATTGTTCGGTCAGTTCATTCAACCTGACCATCCCGGTCTGCAGCAGTACATAACGGATAATCCTGCGTGGGCCGCTGCCGTATATGCGGACTACTCGCCGCTCTTGACTGGTGGTGCTCCGCTTCCAGGGGCATTAGACCCTGCTGCGACTCCCCTGTTGTACTTCGGTCGGAGCTTCGGTGCGGGGGGGTCTCCGCTTAGCGACGGGCCTGCCACCGGTGGATATCGCCAAATGCAAACGACGCGTATTGCCGGTTCTCTCAACGGGCAGTTTGAAAACGGTGTATTTTGGAATGCTGGATTGTCTTGGGCACGCGCAGAAAGCGAAATCAGAACGCCTGACACATATATTGTTGGCTTAGACAACGCATTGAATGGGTTCGGCGTGTGTACTGACCCGGCAGGACGTGTGGATCCGAGCCTAACCGCAGGCCAGGGCGGCTGCGAGTATTTTAATCCCTTTTCGAATGCTCTATCCGTTTCTACGACGAACGGATTCTCCAATCCTCAGTTCGATCCTTCACTTGCTAACTCTGTCGCGCTCGCTGAGTATTTGACAACCCTCAATGGCGCTGATTCCACGAGCGAACTCGCTGTGTTTGATCTCGTGTTCTCGGGTGAAAGTCCTCTTTCGGCACCGGGAGGAAACGTCGGATGGGCGCTCGGTTTTCAAGTCAGAAAAGAAGATTACGAGACTGATCCCAATGATGTTAGCGATTTAACCCTGTTTCCATGTCCCTATGAGGGTGAACAGCCCGGCGCTGACGGACTGTGCGATAGTCCAAATGGGCGCGTAGCTCCAACCGGCCCATTGGCGTTTCTGGCGGGTCAGCTACCGGGTCAGGATGATCAGACCATTTACGCAGCATTCGCTGAATTCCAGATTCCACTTTATGACAACGTCGATATCCAGCTTGCTATGAGATATGAAGACTATGGCGGGGAAGTCGGCTCAACATTCGATCCCAAAATTGCCGCGAAATGGCAAATTTCTGACGAGTTCTCCCTTAGAGGATCGGCGCAGACCTCGTTCAGGGGACCAACATTGAATCAATTGAGTGGGCAAGGAACGACGCTGCAGTTCGTAGCTGCGACGGGTGCATTCAAAGCGGTAGACACGTTTGGGAATCCAAACCTAAATCCAGAATCAGCATTTAGCTATAATGCAGGAGCCCTGTTCGAGCGTGGCGGCTTTCGAGGTTCAGTTGATTTCTTCTCTATTGACTTCACCGATCCAATTATCGTTGAAAGTCAAGATGATATCGTGGCAAACGTCATTGAAAGCCAGCTCTTTTTCCAAGATCCAGCTAATCCGTCTGTGGGCACGATCACTCGAATTGTCACTAACATAGTGAATGGGCCGGATGTCGAAACTTCAGGACTGGATTTACGTGGCGAATATGTTTTGCCGACATCGTTTCTCAATGGAGAATTCTCATTTGGTGCCGATGCGACGTACATTCTGAGTTATGACGTCGGGACGTACGAGATTGACGGTGTGTTGATAACCGGAGGAGACTTCCTCGATCAGTTTAATCGCTCAAACCCGTTTAGGTCATTGCCTCAATGGAAAGGAAATTTGTTCGCGAATTATGCAATCGGTGCCCACAATCTGAGAGCGGTTGTGCGGCATATCGACAGTTATGATGACGAGCGCGGAACACCAGATCTCGGTGGCGCGTTTCAGGCGAGTGTGCCCGCTGAGATCGATAGTCAAACGACGCTCGATATTTATTATAACGTCGAACTCCCTTGGCAGTCCTCGTTGAGCCTTTCAGTAATAAATGCTACAGACGAAGACCCGCCATCGGCGTTCTTCGACACAAATTACGATCCGTATACGCACAACCCATTTGGGCGCACTTTCAAATTTTCGATCAGCAAGGCCTTCTGAACGGTTTTGTATGGGGGCTGCGGACAGAATGTTGCGGTCCCTATTGCAAATGTAAGGTCCATAATCGGTTCGAGATGATAGGGTTACGGCGAATTAGCTGCCATTAGATGGGGTTGCCATCGGCGATGTTTGATATTTTTTTGAGTTTCGAGCGTCGCCTATCTCTCGTATTCATTGTCTAAACAAGGTGCTATTCGCGCCGCTCCTAAAAGGTGGTGTATCCGTGAGCGACAATCGCTATCCTGGGACGGTTGGGTTCGACTGCTCGGCGAGCAAAAGCATGGGTAATCGGGCGGACTGTTAGCCAGTCGAGCTCCTGGTAAGTTCGTAGCATTGGGCTGCGGACATGAAGGAGAATACGATGAACGTGTTTATTGGATTGGATGTCTCACTGCGGTCAGTGGCGATGTGCGTGCTTAGTACCGAAGGTGATCTTATCGAAGAGACCAACCTGGAGTGCGAAGTCGAGGCGATCTCGGATCATATCAGAATCAGAGGTTACTCCGTTGAACGGATTGGCTTTGAAGCCGGCACAATGAGCCAGGCTTTGTTCCACGGTCTGACCGCGGAAGGCTATGACGTGGTCTGCATGGAATCTCGCCAGGTCTCGGCAGCTATGTCTGCTATGCGGAACAAAACCGATAAGACTGATGCTCGCGGCATCGCTCAGATTCTTCGAGCGGGCTGGTACAATCCCGTTCATATGAAGAGCCGCAAGAGCCATGAGGTCAAAGCACTACTGGCTGCTCGCAAAGCCATCCTCAACCGCTGTATCGATTTGGAGAATGAGATCCGAGGGCTGTTCAAAGCTTTCGGGATCAGACTGCCATCTCGTCTCAGCCGACTTCGGTTCGATGAGAAAGTCCGGCCGATCATAGAAGCCGATGATACGCTCGCCTTCGCACTCTTGCCCATGTTGGATGTCCGGGGTGACCTCTACGATGCTTATCGACTGATGGAGAAACGCGTCATCGCCGTCTCACGCCAGGACCCAGTTTGCAAACTTCTGATGACGGCACCCGGCGTTGGTCCGATCACAGCCCTCTCGTTCAGAGCGGCTATCGATGACCCAACACGCTTTAAATCCTCTAGACTGGTCGGGGCTCACTTCGGTCTGACACCGAGACGCTTCCAATCTGGCGAGATGGACAATACAGGTCGCATCTCCCGGGCCGGCGACAGAGACGTTCGAGCGACGCTCTATATTGCGGCCAACTCGCTTCTGATCGTATCAGGGAAGCCATCGTCTTTGAAAACCTGGGGCCTAAGCTGATCCGAACCAAAGGCGTCCGGCGTGCCCGCATCGCTGTCGCGCGCAAGCTTGCTGTGATCCTGCACCGGATGTGGATCACCAATACGCCGTTCCAGACGGAGGGCGTCGCATGATCTAAACCCTAGAGACCCCCGGTTCGTCCTGGTCTGGACGAAGTGTGTGGATGACGCCGTTTATGTCTCCTGCGCTCGAAGACGAAGCGCGCGCAAAAGCAAGGCGCTCCACAACACAAGATCACACACATGCATGCAGCGGCGCCAACGCTATGCGCCTACCAGACTGCGAAGAGAAGCGTGACCCAGACTTGGCGAGGAGCCGGATCAAAGACGAAAACATGGAGCTTGACCCGAAAGCCCGATTAGAGAAGCAGACATTAGAAATTGACCCTTGGCAGTCCTATTGCAGCCGACAGAGCGGCAGCAAAGGAGAGAAATATGCCGTTTGATCATTCTCAAGAAAAATGGGTTCCGTGGAACAAAGGAAAGCTAGTTGGTCAGAAAGCCCCTCTTAAGCCGCAAGAGGTCTGGTCCATCAGAGTTCGATTGCAACTTGCGGATAACAAACGCGACCTTGTTTTGTTCAATCTGGCAATCGACAGCAAGCTGCGCGGATGTGATCTGCTTCGACTGCGGGTTTCGGATCTGCGTATGGGCGCGGAAATTCGAAGCCGCGCGAAGATTATCCAGAAGAAAACCAGCAATGCCGTCCAGTTTGAAGTGACTAAACAGACCCGAGATGCAATCGAGGCCTGGTGCGCATTGAAAGAATTGCGACCGCACGACTGGCTGTTTCCCAGTAGAAAAGACCGCTCGCGTCACCTCTCAACACGGCAGTACGCACGCATCGTGGAGGGCTGGGTTCGTTCAATTGGGCTGCCAAGGTCATCCTATGCAACTCACTCAATGCGACGGACTAAAGCGACTTTGATCTATCGAAAAACCGGCAATCTTCGAGCAGTTCAGCTCCTACTCGGTCACAGCAAAATCGACAGCACGGTGCTGTATCTCGGCGTCGAGGTGGAAGACGCATTGAGCCTGGCCGAGAGTATCGAACTCTAAGTTCGAATTTCACGCATGATCCTATGATTTCCGCATCGGTTTGGGACGCGTGCTTCCGAAAGTTCAATGGGTTGGTGTCATATGGGTTGATCTCAAACTCCCATGTTCTGCCGTCGAACAATACGAGACGCTGTCCCGCATTTTTGCCTACTGACATTGCGATCGAACTCTCAGCCTTAGACCTGACATCGTCTCCTTCGCCAGACGAGCAAAGTTCGACGTATTTTGATAATGAGCAGTACGAAACCGGATAAAGCGACAAAGACAGCCGCGCCGGATGCTGTAATCAACAAGGGGTGATTGAAATCTGCACCATCATCATAGTCCATGATGTGGAGCTTCCAGAAAAAATCGTAAAACCGCCAGGTCGAGGAGCGGCGGGCGAGCACCTCTGCGCGGTCAGGATCGATGTAGAGTGTGGTCTTGTCGCGATCCGAAAAGCGGACTCGCCAGACGGGCCCGGGGCGTCCGTATTCGGCTGGCGGGTCGGTGACCCATTCGATGCGGTCTATCTCGGCCTGCCGGGTATAGTCGGCATCGGCGATTTGCCGCGCCATCGCCTCTCCAATCGGTGACAGGAACTCGCCCGAGCGCGCATCGATGGTGACCAACGGGCGACCTTCACTGACGAGACGCCAAACTGGCTTGCCAAGCACATGGCCGAGTGTGCCGGACTGGATTCGCTCCATTGAGGCTGCCTTTGCGGCAGCTTCGAGCGAAATGAGACGCGCCGGATCGAAAGGCTGTACCGTCCAATTGGCGACCTTGTGTTCACCGCGAACCTGTTCGATCGGGATGGCGCTCATGACCAGACCGCCTGCGATCCAGAGCATGATCTGAATGCCGACCACCAGGGCGACCCATTTATGGACGCGCACGCTCCAGCGCAGAAGCTTCATGGCGCGGATTATTCGACGGTGAAAGCGAAGGACCCGCTCATGACGTGTCCGTCATCGCCAGTCGCACGCCAGTCAACGGTGTAATCGTCAGCTTGAAGCTCTGGCAGGTCCACCATCAGGTGATTTGTCTTTCCGGCTGCGGAGACATCGAGATCGATGGTCTCGCCGGTTAAAGTGGTCAGCGTGACGCTTTGAATGTTCATGGCGTGGCCAAAGTGAACCATCAGGTGATCCGGGGCTTCGGTTAGAACTGCGCCATCAGCTGGCATGGTCATGCCTGCTTCCATCGCGCCGTGATCCATGCCGTGTTCGCCATGCATGTCGCCCATATCCTCATGGTCCATGCCATGCTCCTGATGGGTCTCATCCTTGGCGTCCGGCTTATGGCCGTGATCGGCGAGCGCAGGTCCGGCAAATAAGAGGGAAAGGGATGCAGCAATAATTGTATGTTTCATGATTGTTCCTCGTATCTTGATCAGTGATCGTCGCCCATTTTTGTCATACCATGCCCAGTCATTGGCGCACCAACCTGCGCATCGATGCCATCGTGGCGCAACTCGTCGGCAGTGGCCGGGCGTGCCATGCCAAGCGGGTCATCATACCAGCCCGGATCCGCATAGCTGGAAATGCCGTTACGGACTTTGAAGATCGTGAACATGCCGCCCATCGTGATGTAATCATGCGGACCCTGCGCCCCGACCATTGGAATGGAGTTTTCTGGCGCACGCATATGACCGCTTTCGATATGTACTCCCATTTCGCCCATGCCGTCCTGCCCCATTGTCATATAGGCAGGCAAAAGCGACGCGACGCGCGCGTCAAACGATGACGGATCGACGCCAACCATGTTCGGAATGCCGTGCCCCATCTGGTTCATGACATGGTGCGTCATATGACAATGCATCGCCCAGTCGCCAGGATTGTCGGCGATCAATTCAACCGTCCGGGTGGCACCAACAGGAACCAGGGTCGTGGTCTCAGGACGGCGCGCCGACTTGGGTACAAGCCCGCCATCGGTCATGATTTCTTCGAACGCATAGCCGTGTAGATGGATCGGGTGATGATGCATCGCTGATAAGTTACCAATCCGAAACCTAACCCGCTGACCGGTGCGGGCGACCAGCGGCGCGGTTCCGGGATAGGCTTTGCCGTTGATGGTCAGGACATTGAAATCCGCCATTTCGTTCGGGTCTGGCCGACGCACACCCGGGCGCATCATCCACGTGGACAGCATCAGCGCGAAGTCACGGTCTGGCAGTGGTTCGGACGGGCGGCGGGGATGCACGACGATCATACCCATCAAGCCCATGGCGATTTGCGTCATCTCATCATGATGCGAGTGATACATGAAGGTCCCGTATTGGGTGAAGGTCCATTCGTAGACAAAGGTCTCGCCAGGATGGATGGACCGCTGGTTCAGTCCGCCGACGCCATCCATGCCCGAGTTCAGGATCACACCATGCCAGTGCACAGTGGTTGGTGCGATCAGCTTGTTGGTAACATAGATACGCACGCGATCTCCTTCGACCGCTTCGATGGTCGGACCATGCACCTGGCCATTATAGCCCCAGCATCGACCGCTCAGACCGGGCGCAAATTCATGCTCAACCTCTTCAGCGACGAGGTGAAAGACTTTCACACCGTCCTTCACCGTGTAGGGCAGCGTTGAGCCATTGGGCGTCTCGACAGGGCGATAGTCGCGACCCGGCTGGCCCGGGGAGTATGTGCGCCCGGATTTGTGCCGGACCGACGTTGAATAAGCATATGCGGTATTGGTTGAGGCTGCCGCCGTGCCGTTCCCGAGCGCCAAAGCGCCTGCGCTCAAGCCTGCAAGTTTCAGAGCGTCTCTACGTGACGTCATTAGTGATCTCCTCGTTGGCTTGATGCGGTCGTTTCGGCGGCGCTGCTCATCCCAAACTCTCCGATGGAGCCACCGGCGACGGCCTGGTCATAACGCGCTTTCAGCGCCCAATAATCGCGCAGGGCGGCGACGTAATTTCGCCCCGCCGCCAATTGATCGCGTT
Organism: Henriciella sp.; assembly: GCA_965212615.1. Classification (GTDB taxonomy): domain Bacteria; phylum Pseudomonadota; class Alphaproteobacteria; order Caulobacterales; family Hyphomonadaceae; genus Henriciella. The sequence goes on along the minus strand of OZ243114.1, from coordinate 1,448,071 downwards.
TGGCATCCAGGAGGGCGAACACGCCAATCTGCATGGCATTATAGTCAAGCTGCGCGCCCCGCAGGACCCGCCCTGCAAGCGGTAGCAATTCTGAGCGCTGAAACTGCGCCGCATCTCGCGCGGCGTTGAGATCGCTACTTAAGCGCCGTGCCTCTGCGCGGAGCTGGATGCCATCGGCGAGGCGCTGCTCCATCATCGCCTCCAGATGTGCGCCCGCGGCCTGTCGTGCGCCGCTGCCCCAATTGAAAACGGGAAGGTCGAACGCCACTCCGACACCATTCTCCCATTCACCGTCATCGCGTTCGCGCTCAAATTCGAGTTCGAGGTCCCCGATCACCGAAGACACCGAGTCCAGTCCAAGCCGAGCCGCAGTGGCATCGATACGTGCGTCGCTCGCAAGGAGCTGAAGACTGTTTACAAGGTCTGGTGGCGGCAGCGTCTCTTCGCGTGATGGATTGCGCAGTCGCCCTTCAATGGTCCAGTTCTCAGCCGCCTCGCCATCCAGACCGAGCATGGCGTTTAAACTTTCTCTCGATGCCGCGTAGGCGGCACTTGCCTTCATCATCTCCAAGGAAATTTCAGCGGCCAAAAGTTTTTCCCGATCAAGTTCAACTTGCGGGATATTGCCTGCGTCGAAAATTGCTTGTGCAACCGCCAGTGAAGCGTCGCTGGCTTCCTGTGCCTGTTTCATCAGATCAGCCGTCTGTTGCGCGGCAACGGTATCATAATAAGCGATGCGAACATCGGCGATGAAATCGATGATCGAAGAGGTTGTTATCGCCTGCTCGGCCTCAAACATCTCACCTGCGGCCCTTATCCGGCGCGGCAGAAACAGGACATCCAACAATTCGATCCCAAGCCCGAAGGACAGGTTTGTGACCGGCTCGTCTTCAGGTTCCAGAATCAGAGCAGACACGAAGGGATTGGGCAGAGAGGCCTCATCGCGGTACGCCCCGGCAGCCGCCTTCAGCTTCAGATAGTCCGCGCGCAGGCCCCGATTGTTCAGCAGGGCAAGTTCTATCGCCGTCTCCTCAGTGAGGGCCGCGCCTTGCAAAGCCTGAATCCGCGCATCGGCCTCGGCGTCGTCAAGTGTGACGCCTGGCCAGACCGGCGCCGTCAATCCAGATTGAGTAACGCGCTCGGACACGGCGTCGAACCCGTTATTGCCGGGCACCGTGGCACAACTAGCCAACACAACCGTCAGGGCTGAACTGATGATCAAGCCGTGTTTCATTTCTTGCGCCCGCCCAATACGGCTACGAGCTCTTCGACTTTGGTTCGGCGCTCTGAAACATCATCACTCTTCAGTGCGGTTTCGACGCAAGTGTCGATATGCTGGTCCAGGAGGAGTTTCTCCAAACCGGTGAGGGCGGCCTTGATTGCCTGCACTTGGCGAACCACGTCAATACAGTACCGGTCCTCTTCAATCATTTTGGAGACCCCACGCACTTGTCCTTCGATTCGTGACAGTCGGTTCCGGGCAGATACTCGTGCTTCCTGGTTCATTTAACATACTCCCTTAGGGTATAATGATTATGTGTGGGTATCAATTTGCGTCAAGCTCAATTCTCTCTGATCAACCCTAGGCTCAAAGCTTAAATGCCCGCAGGCGCAACGCGTTCCCGATCACCGAAACAGATGACAGGCTCATCGCAGCTGCCGCGATCATCGGGCTGAGGAGAAGGCCAAGGAAAGGATATAGAATGCCCGCCGCGACCGGCACGCCGAGTGAATTATAGACAAAGGCGAAAAACAGGTTTTGTCGAATGTTGCGCATGGTGGCTCGGCTCAGCTCACGCGCTTTGGCGACGCCAAGCAAGTCGCCTTTGACCAGCGTGACGCCTGCACTTTCCATCGCGACGTCGGTGCCGGTCCCCATGGCGATTCCGACATCTGCCTGCGCCAGGGCGGGCGCATCATTGATGCCGTCTCCCGCCATGGCCACGCGAGCACCTTTCGCCTGAAGCTCTGAGACGATCCGGTGTTTATCTTCCGGCGAGACGTCGGCATGGACTTCATCAATCCCGACTTTCGTCGCGACGGCTCGCGCCGTGGTCTCATTGTCGCCGGTGAGCATGACGACTTTCAGACCTTGTGCGTGCAGGCGACGAATGGCGTCAGGCGTGGAGTCTTTGATCGGGTCGGCGACGCCGATCAGGCCCGCAAAGCGTCCGTCGACAGCGACGAACATGACGGTTTGTCCTTCGGCGCGGAACTGATCCGCTTCGTCACCTGAAATATCTGACCATGCACCGAACCGCTTCATCATTTTCGAGTTTCCGATCGCGACGGTCCGGCCATCCACGACAGCTTGTGCACCTTCGCCCGTGATAGATTCAAAGTCTGCGGCCTCCTGTTTCGGTGCATCACGCTTCTCAGCGCCGCGCACGATCGCTTCGGCCAGGGGATGCTCACTGGCGCGTTCGACGGCGGCGACGAGACTCAACAGGGTCTTGTCGTCAAAGCCCTGTTCAGGATGCACCGTAACCAGTTCCGGGCGACCGAGTGTCAGAGTGCCGGTCTTGTCGACGACGATCGTGTCGACCTTTTCAAAGGTCTCCAACGCTTCGGCATTCTTAATCAGGATGCCACTCGACGCCCCTTTGCCTGTGCCGACCATAATCGACATGGGCGTGGCGAGACCGAGGGCACAAGGACACGCAATGATCAGTACTGCGACCGCGTTGACAATCGCGAAGGTCATTGCTGGATCAGGGCCGAATAAAGACCAGACAATAAAAGTCAGAACAGCAATGGCGATGACCGCCGGGACAAACCAGCTCGCAACCATATCAACGACGCGCTGAATCGGCGCGCGCGATCGTTGCGCCGCAGCGACCATCTGTACGATTTGCGAGAGCAGCGTGTCTTCACCAACATGTGTCGCTTCCATTACCAGAGAGCCGGTACCGTTGACTGTTCCGCCGGTGACACGCTCTCCCTCGAATTTCTCGACCGGGACCGGCTCTCCCGTGACCATGGACTCATCTACGGCGGAGCGGCCTTCGAGCACGCGCCCATCTACCGGCACTTTCTCGCCTGGCCGGACCCGCAAACGGTCGCCCGCGACAACATGGCCAAGATCAATTTCCTTTTCTGACCCATCTTCGGCAATCTTGCGTGCGGTTGGCGGTGCAAGTTCGAGCAAAGCGCGAATTGCACCGGACGTCGCACTTCTGGCCCGCAATTCGAGCACCTGTCCAAGCAGGACCAATGTGATGATAACTGCGGAGGCTTCAAAATAGACCGCGACCATGCCGCCATGCCCGCGAAACGAGTCCGGGAATAGGCCAGGCGCAAATGCGGCAACCAGAGAATAGGCATAAGCAACGCCTGTGCCCATCGCGATCAGCGTAAACATATTGAGGCTTCGGCGCTTAACTGACTGCCAGCCACGAACAAAGAATGGCCACCCCGCCCACAAGACCACCGGTGTGGCGAGCGCGATCTGCACCCAGATGCCAACACTTGGACTGATAAGATGCGCGAGCGGATTGCCTGGGATCATTTCACCCATGGCAATGGCTACCAGCGGCACAGAAAGCACCAGACCGCTCCAGAACCGTCGTTTCATATCGTCGAGTTCTGACGTATCTTCTTCGGCGGTTGCCGTTTCCGGCTCAAGCGCCATGCCGCAAATCGGGCAGCCGACATTTGAGGTCTCGCGCACCTCCGGATGCATCGGGCAGGTCCAGACGGTGCCGGCGTATCCCTCCGGAATATGGTCATAGTCCTTACCAGGTTCAGCGGTCGCCGAATGGCAGTGTTCGCCATGGTGATGGTGATGATCGTAATGAGACATTTCATACCCTCGATTGTCACGAGAAAGCCGCGATCAGGAGGATTAGTTAATACCCTATGGGGGTATTTTCAAGCGCTTATTAATTGAATCATATCTGTGAGTGCGCGCGTGCCGCAGTGGGTCGATGCCGGACGTTCCGCAGGTTCTCTCCAATGTCCGCTTCTAGGAATTAGCGGCACTTCTGCGGCGCAATAGTGCTCAGTCGAATGCAGCTTCTGGCCTCCAAATTGCGTGTAAGACGGCATGGATGCCGCGACAACTTCAGGTCCAACAACTTGCCTTTCGCTATTGCAAGCGGGGAGGCGAGGGAACGATAGACTGCTCTTTGGACGCTCGATAACGTCAACACGCACCTCGGAAAAACACGAAAAATTTCGCTTCAAACCTCTTGAGGTTTTCGGCTTCGTTCGTTGGCGCGGCGACCAATACGGTACTCAGTCTTGGCGAGTTGTTGTGGCTCAAGCGGGCCGTCCTGGCGAACGGCTAACCCGCATTCCTGGCGTGAAACCGGGTGCCCATTTGCTGCTGCATGCCTTCGGAAAAGCAACAGCAAAACGTGCGCTTCGAGTGATTGATATGCTCTCCGAAGCGCACGTTTTGCATGAGATCGCGCCTGCGTACTGGCGGCATTTTCACCTTCGAATCTCAAAGAATAAGGAGCCCGAGCCTTACGATCCAAAAGTGTTTGAAGCGCTTATCCGGGCGAGGTCTGTCTCATGACCTGGATGTTTCATTTGCGAGTGAGAGAAAGGGAAGAGACAAAGAGCGGAGTAACGCAAGATAAAAGCAACTGTGTCCTGCGGCCCCAGATTGCCAATGGGGATGGGGCGCTGGCGCGAGTCATTGCAGCAATAGGGGTGACTCGCAAATATCTCATGATCTTCCGTCACCACTGCGAATATGCACGAGTCGGATTTGTACACGAATTGGTGCATCGCTGGCGCCTACCCGGCGCGCATCTCAAAAGCCATGGGCGCGTACAGGGCGCCAAATGGTGCAAGCCATGAGCGACGCTGGTGATTTCGACTTCCAGCCCCGGCTTGGGCGCATTCGATCGCAGGGGCGGTTCAAACCCAAGGGTATAAAGTCCTTCCTGAAAGGCGCACGAAAGAAGCCTGGAAAGATAGGCTTAGGCGGTGGTGGGTCGGTGGCATTCTCTGGTGCACGGAGAATGATGATCAAGGCGCGCGTCCATCGCCTTTCCGGAGGTGGGGGAGGCTCGCAGCGCGCGCATATCTCTTACCTGGAAAGAGACGGTGCAGGAAAAGATCGAGAGCCGGCGGAATTCTATGATGAACTGACTGAGGGAATTCATGGCCAAGAATGGCTAAAAGAACATTCCGATGACCGTCACCATTTCCGTTTCATCGTTTCTCCCGAAGATGGAGAGAAATTGAAGGAGCTGAAGCCCTTCGTGCGGGACTTGGTTTCTCAAATGGAAATCGATCTAGAAACCAAGCTCGATTGGATTGCGGTCGATCATCATAACACAGAGCATCCGCACACCCATATCGTCATAAGCGGTAAACGTGATGATGGACAGGATCTCGTGATCCCGAAAGACTATCTCTCACATGGTATGCGCGAACGTGGCAGCGCGCTTTTGACCCGAGAACTGGGTCTGCAAACATCAGCCGAATTGTCAGCCAAACTGAATGTCGAAATCGGCCATCGAAAAGTCACCCGAATGGACCGCGTTCTAATGCGAGAAATGCACCGAAACGGCGCGATCAATCTCTCGAACCTGAAGCGCAACCGGGGCTACTACCAAGCACGTTTAAATGTGCTCCGAGATCTCGGCCTTGCGCAACATCAGTCGGGTTCGATTTGGAGCGTCGATGAACAGCTAGGCGTCACCCTGAATGCGCTCGACAAATCTGACACCATTGCGCGCCGGATTGAAGGGGCGGTTCGGTCAGCTGGGATTGAGCGGGTCAGCGCTCATGAGCAAGGCAAATATGACCATGGCGAAGCTGTGCGAGGACGCCTGTTGAAAGTTGGATACGATAACGAGCTGTTGGACCGCCGTTATGCCATCATTGATGGATTAGATGGTCGCGCGCATCACTTTGATTTGGGCCTCTCCAATCCCAAGGACTTGGAGGTCGGCGATATGGTTGAGATCAAAGCCCGCTCTCCGGGCGCTCTGAATTTGGATAAGCACATTGCAGATGTCGCTTCCAATCATCGAGGGATTTACAGTCTTGATCGTCACAGAGCGTCTAAGCCCGACGCTGGGCCGCGTTACTTCAACATGATTGAGAATCGTCTGGGTTCATTGGAGCGAGCAGGGCTTATTGAGCGTTTTCACGCGGAGTCTTTTTTCGTGAAGCCTGACTTCATTCGCTGCGTCGATCGCCATTTCGCCAAAGCCGCGAAACGCGCTCCAAATATTGTGCGCAAGCTGGAAGGTCGAGCGTTTGAAAATCAGATCCGTGCGTTCGGCGAGACATGGCTCGATCAACAGCTCGCTGGTGTCGCTAACGAGAAGCTCTCGGAAGCAGGACTGGGCGGCGACGTTCGACATGCGATGGAAAAACGAATGAAGGTTCTTGCTGATCGAGGTTTGGTCAAAAATCGAGGCGAGAATTCATTGAATGCTGCGCAGTTGAAGTTTCTACGACAAGAGGGGCTATCGTACGCGTCTCTCGACTATGCCAAGCAAGCTGGAAAAACGCATAAGATCCTCGAGCCGGGTGAACAGCTCGAAGGGACATTATCTGGTACCTTGAAGACGGCAAATGGCGAGTACGGTATCGTAGACCGCGGACGCGAGTTTTCCCTGGTGCCATGGAAACCAAGCCTGGAGCGATTGCGAGGCCGAGAGATTGAAATCTCGATGTCGCGATCTCGCGATATTAGTTGGACACTTGGTCGTTCCCGAGGGATTAGTCGCTAGCGATGCTTGTCAGTCGGACGGACCGAGAGGAGAATTAATTCACCCAATAGGCGAATTTTAGTTTGATGGTTCGCCAGTGGATTAGCGTATTACGGACTGAAGCTTGTCAAACCCGCCATTTCTTTCGACAGGGGTGTATGAAAGTATCCAACTACGTCAAAATCTATGCAAGCCTTTGAAATTGTACCCAATTGTTCACGATCGTTCACGATATTCCGCCTTGACGGCCGCGCAATCTCTTCGGCAGACTTAGGGGCATGAATGTAGAGTATATCAAACGTCTTAGAGGCCTGGGCGCGTGAAACCGCGCTTGATTGCATACGTGCCGACGCATCTCCATGCCAAAGTCGTAGCGCTCTCAAAGAAGCAGGGCATGACGCAGTCGTCTGTGATTGAAGATGCGCTGGCAGTGTACTTTTCAGTCTCCAGTCATCACGAGCGAGACGCCGCTCTTATCAAGCGCCAGGACGAGATGATCCGTCAGATGTCGCGGATCGAGCGAGATCAAAACGCGGTTATGGAGATGGCGGATATGCTGGCGTGGTATCAGCTCGCATTCGCACCGCCGATGACGCCTGAGCAAAAGCAAGCCGCAAAAGCGAGAGCAAACTCAGGTGTCGTGAATTTTAGATCCAACGTTGCAGAGCGCTTGAACTCAGGGCGCAAACTGGTGGGAGAAGCGCTCGCGGATGCTGTGTTCAGTGAAGATGACTTTGCTCAGGACGCGCGACCCTCCGTGGCGGCGGAGTAGGTCGGATGATGGATCCCCCTGAGTTTTCGAAGTTTCATCATCGCATGGCGGAAGCTCAAGGATTAGACTTGTATGGGAGGTACTCGGAACAGGAGGCAGCAAAGGTCCTCGATTTATCTGTGGTGTCACTCAGAAGGCTGAGATCGAGCGGTGAGATTGACTGCGTCCGGGTTTCACCGAGAAAGATTTGCTTTTTTGGATTTCAGTTGATTCAATGTCTTCTAAACGCAGTGGAGATCGCACCATGCCCAGATACAACTCAGAGAAACCGTTCCAAATCGGAGAATTCTGGCTTTCGAAGCGCCCCAAGAGCGACGCGTGGTACCGAACATGGTTTGACAGCGAAGCTAGACAAACACGCCGCATTAGCCTCGGCACATCGGATTTTGACGAGGCCAAGCAAGCACTGACCGATTGGTTCGTGCTTTTTCACACCAAAACCGAAGAGCAGCCTGAGGATGCCACGCTAGCTGAACTGTTTGCTCGCTATTACGAACAGTACGGATCCAAGCTTCGCAGCTATGATAATGTCCAAAGGTATCTGAGATATTGGCTCGACTTTCACAAAACATCTACAGTCAAAGAAGCATGCGCACCCGCCCGCCAACAATCGTTTCGGATGTATCTTGAGCAGGACCTGGGGCTGAGCAAAAACAGCATTCGACAGATCCTGACGATAGGCAAAGCGGCACTGAATTGGGCTTGGAAGAGGGGAGAGATCACTTCTGTTCCGTACATCGAGTTGGTGAAAGTACCTACGCCACCTCCGAAGGGCCGGCCCATGGAGGTCGAGGAAGTTGCGACACTAATCGACAATGCGGAATATCACCTGAAAGCGTTCATTGTTCTAATGCTTTCCGCGACCGCGCGGAACCGGGCGATCTTAGATCTAAAATTCAGCCAAATCGATTTTCGCAACGAACTGATCGATCTGAATCCGAAAGGGCGAGAACAAACGCTCAAGTTTCGTCCTCAAGTAAAGATCCCCCAAACTTTGAAACCCTGGCTTCTTAAGCAATATGAATTGTCTCAAACCGGTCACGTCATCGAGTTCAAAGGTGGGCCCGTAAAGAGCATTCGAACTGCGTGGCGCACTTTAAGGAAGACTACTGAGTTAGATGATGCTGTTCAACCTTATGGGCTTCGACACACAATGGCTCGTTGGCTCAGAAAAAGCAGTGTTCCAGCATGGGAAGTTGCTGCTCAACTAGGTCACAAATCGCCGGACGTTAGCACGACTGAAATCTATGCACCGTTTGATCCATCCTATCTTTTCAAATCGACAGCAGCGATCGATGCGTTCCTCACGGAGGTTGCGTTACATTTGCGTTACAGTTCAATCTCTGAGCTGATGCTCGCGGAGATAAAAAACATTGAAAATCAGGGGGATAAATGGTGGTTCGGGGGAGACTTGAACTCCCGACCTCACGATTATGAGTCGTGCGCTCTAACCAGCTGAGCTACCGAACCATCAGAAGCGCGCTGCATACACTGCGTGTTGGCCCTTCGCAACCATTCTTGTGCGGCTAAATCAGCGCGGCCAATCGCCGGAGATCCGGGCCGAGACAAAATGCTGTTCCAGCGCCGGGCTGGCAAAGAAGAAGGTCGCTTCGGTGATTACCGCCGTATAGTCCTGACGGATGGTGCGAAACGCAGCCTTGGCTTCGAAATTGAGCGCGAATTGCGAGACATAAGTCAGCCCCCATTGCGGCTCGGTGTCCAGCAAATAGCTTTGCTCGAACCGGGTCAGGCGGCCGCCTTTCGGGCCGCGTACCGGGCGCGGCAAGGTGTAATCAATGCGCAGGAAACGGCCATGCAGGGGCTCCATCCAGGCTTCTGCCTGCAGGCGCTGGGTGGCCCAGACATCCAGCGCATTATCATTCGCAGACGGGGCATGATCGAATGTCAGACGCCAGGCCGGACCCATATCATCAACAAGTACCGTGTCGCCGAAACTGGCGCGCAGATCATCCGGGAACAGGCGCCCGTCCGGCGCCGCCTCGGCGCCCCAGGCGGCAGCGGCCTGATCGAGATCGGCATCCTCGCCGCGGGCCACGACCAGGCGCCAGCGCTGACCGTCCGGCTGGCGCGGGTCAAAGCTGTATGTGCGCCGCGCCTTGGCGCTGCTCATCTCGACTGTGAAGGCAGCGCGCAGGCTTTCCGGCGCTTCGGTGGCGCGCAGGGCCTGATCCATCGGGCCAGTGCCGACGATCAGGGGAAAGGCAAGGCTGAGGACGAAACTCATGCAAGCTGTCTCGGGTTCAATTACGTCTGGTTTAAGGCAGACAAGATTAACTTTGAGAGCTTGCCGATTGAAGGTTTATGCGGCGTGAACGCGGCCGTGACCCGGGGCATGAAAACGCCCGGCAAGCCTGATCCGGCCGCCGGGCGTCTTGAGCCGTGTGGTCGCTGCCGGGCTAGGCCGTTGGCAGTTTGTAATCCTTGAACATCTCGCGCAGTTTCAGCTTGTTGATCTTGCCTGTGGCGCCGAGCGGGATCTCGTCAATGAAGGCGACATCATCCGGCGTCCACCATTTCGCGATCTTGCCTTCCAGCTGGGCCAGCATCTCTTCCTTGGTCGGGGTTTCGCCCGGCGCGGCCTGAATGATCAGCAGCGGGCGCTCGTCCCATTTCGGGTGATAGATGCCGATCGCCGCGGCATTGGCGACCTTGGCATGGCCGACAGCGATATTCTCGATATCGATCGAGCTGATCCACTCACCACCTGACTTGATCACGTCCTTGGCGCGGTCGGTGATCTGCATGGTGCCATACTGGTCCATATTGGCGACATCGCCAGTGTCGAAATAGCCATTCTCGTCCAGGACATTGCCGCCATCGCCCTTGAAATAGCCCGCCGCAATGGCCGGGCCGCGGACCACCAGGCGGCCAGAGGTTTCACCATCCCAGGCGACATCATTATTCTCGTCATCGACAATCTTGAGCTCGACGCCGAAGGGCGGCCGGCCTTGTTTCAGCTTTTGCGCCATACGGGTGTCGATATCAGCATCCATCAGGTGCGGCGGCAGCGTTCCAAGCGTGCCGAGCGGGCTGGTTTCGGTCATGCCCCAGGCATGGATGACGTCGACTTCGAATTCGGTCTCGAAGGCGCGCAGGATGGCTTCCGGCACGGCTGAGCCGCCGATGACGACCTTGCGCAGATGCGGCAGCTTGAGATTGTTCTCGCGCAGATAGCCGAGCAGGCCGAGCCAGACCGTCGGCACCGCAGCTGTGACCGTGACTTTCTCGGTGTCGAGCAGTTCATAAATGCTGGCCCCGTCCATCTGGGCGCCGGGCATGACCATGTTGGCGCCGGTCGCCGGGCAGCCAAAGGCGAGGCCCCAGGCATTGGCATGGAACATGGGCACCACTGGCAGCACGACATCATCAGAGCCCATGCCCATGGCGTCTTTCGACATGGTGATCATCGTGTGCAGCACATTCGAACGGTGCGAATAGAGCACGCCTTTGGGATTGCCGGTGGTGCCGGATGTGTAGCACAGGCCGCAGGCGGTCTCTTCAGGGAAATCGCCCCAGCTGGCATTCAGCGACTTGCCAGCGACCCAGTCATCAAAGGCAATCGCGCCGAGTGAATTGTCCGGCATGTCATCGCCGCCAGCAAAGATGACAAAAGTCTTGATGGTTTCGAACTTGTCCTTCACCGCCTCGACAATCGGCAGGAACGTGGTGTCGAAGATCAGCACCTTGTCTTCGGCATGATTGGCGATCCAGGCAATCTGATCCGGGTGCAGGCGCGGATTGATCGTGTGCAGGACGGCGCCAATCCCCATGGCGCCATACCAGGCCGCCATGTGCCGGGCAGAGTTCCAGCCCAGTGTCGCGACCCGGTCGCCAAGGCCAATGCCGCCTTCGATCAGGGCGCCAGAGACCTGTTTGGACAGGTCGTGCAGCTCTGAATAGGTGGTGCGAACAATCTCGCCGCCGACGCGGCGGGTAATGACTTCCCGGGTCGGGTTAACGCGTTTGGCGTGCTCCAGAATCTTGTTCGTGGTCAGCTGCCAGTCTTGCATGATGCCTTGCATCGGTGATCCTCCGTAAACTTGTATTGTTTTCGCCTCTTTCGGGGCCTGAGAAATGTTGTAGGTTGGCGCGCCCGGATCGGCAACAATCGAAAGCGAGAATCCATGCGACCAATCCTCCCAATGCTTGCGCTCGCCGCAGGTTTGAGCCTGACAGCGTGCCAGCCAGATGCTGGTGCTTTTGATCCCCTTGTTCAGGCTGAGCTGAGTGCCGATGCGGACGCGGTCAGCGCGCCGGTTTCAGATCAAGCCCCGGCCCTTGCGCCTGAACCCGGCCTTGCTCTCGGGCCTTTGCCGGACTTTTTCGATTGCGTGCGCGAAAGTGGCGGCCTGCTGATCGCCTCACATCGCGGCGGCCCGGCGCCGGGCTATCCGGAGAATGCCATCGAGACCCTGCAATACGGCCTGCAGCAGGGCCTGATCGTGCATGAGATCGATGTCGCAGAGAGCCGCGATGGGGTCTTGTTTCTGATGCATGACCGCACGCTCGGGCGCACGACAACGGGCGGCGGCGCTGTTGCTGATACCGATTGGCAGACCATTCAGGGCCTCAATCTGAAGGACAATGATGGCGCCATAACCGATTTCACCGCGCCAAAGCTCAGCGATGTCCTGCTCTGGGCCAAGCGCACTGGCGCGATTGTCGAGCTCGACAAGAAACAGACCACCAGTTTCCGCAATATCATCTCGCATGTCCGCGCCGCCGGGGCCGAGCAGAACGTGATCCTGATCACGTATAATGATGATCAGGCCCGCGAGGTTGCGCGGCTGGCGCCGGATCTGATGATGACCGCAGGCGTGAATAGCCGCGAGCATCAGGACGCGCTGGCCGCGGATGGCGTCAACTTTGACCAGGTCATTGCCTGGATGGGCATTTCCAATCCCAATCCGCGCGCCTTCGAGGCGGTGGGCCGTCGCGGGGTCGAGACCGCGTTCGGCACGCTTGGACGCCCGGGCGAGCGCCTGGATGATCAATATTGGGCCGATGGCGATGCGAGCGAATATCAGGCGCTGGCCGATGGTGGCCTGACGCTGCTGGCGACCGATGCACCGTACCGTGTGGCAGCGGCGCTGAGCGTCGATGATCTGGCTTATCGCAGCTGCGCGACTAACTAGAGCACGAACCGGGCCCGCTCATTCGAGCTGATAAACTCGATCATCTCGTCATAAGAGGCGCGTTCGAGCAGGCCCATGGCGGCGATCTTCCGGGCATGGGTGCGGGCGGTCTCGAAACTCTGGTCGGCATGATTGATGGCGGCAGCGTAGAATTGCATGCGCCGGGTCTCGCGCTGGGGGCGCAGGCCTTCCAGCATGGCGCGGACACCAACGGCCAGGATTGCAAAGACGATGGCCAGCGCGCTCAGCACCGAGGTGCTCTGCGCCAGCGCGTCCGACAGCGCTGCGCCGAGCGCGATGAAATTGGCGGCGAAGGCGAAGACGACCAGCAAATAAGACAGATTGCCGAGAATATGCAGCTGCTTGGCCGGCGATGACCAGAACTTGCCTTCTGATGAGAGCACGTAATTGGTGTATTGGACCTGGCCGCGAATGCGCGTCTCGAGCAAGGCGCGATAAATCTGGTCCAGGCGGGCCGGGTCGACGCCATCGGCTTTCATCGCGGCTTGTTTCGGCCAGGCCTCGTCAATCCAGAACGCGGTCTCGGACCGGGTGTCGGTGATGCTCTGCCCGGAAAAGGACGCCGCAGCGGTCTGTGTGTATTTGGTATACTCGCTGGCGATCTGGTCGATGAAATTGCGCTTGAACCGGCGAAAGCTGAGATCGCGCTGATCGAGAAAGGCAGTGACTTTTTCAGGCGTGTCCGCGGCCGCGATCTCGACCGCATGGGCGGCAATATGCTGGGCATGCCATTGGCGCAGACGTTCAGTGATCAGCCGCTTCATCAGCCAGTCGCGTTTGACCTTGCCGAAACCGAGCCCGAGATTGCCGAATATCAGCGCCAGCAGACCGAAACAGGCGCCGGCAATTGCCAGATAGCGCAGGATCGGCTGCTCTTGCTCGGCCTGGATCCAGAGGCCCTTGATGATCACATCGAACGGAAAGGCGAGCAGGGACAAGGTCGCAAATACAAGCGCGGCGCAACCGATCCAGCGGGACCGCCGCTTGGCCGCCAGCGCCAGCCGGTCGACCCGTTGAAACTCGGCTCGAAGCTCTGCATGATCGAGCGCGAAAAACACGTCCGGATAGCTGCGCTCAGCCAGGTCGCGGTCGGCTTGTGACAGCAAAAGTTCATCATTGAATCGAAAGCTCATGCACCCGTCCCTGGCTGGCTTGCCCGAGGCAGGAAACACACTCCCTTCATGACTGGCAAGAAGTTATCGTGCTTGGCGGCTGAAATAAAAAGACTTTTCCTATCCGTCTCTGATCCCGCCCGGGACAAACTCTGCTTTGGATTGTCGGGATTTTGTGCCATGCCTTAACCCAAGGTCGCATTAACCATAACTGATAAGAGGGACCGGGGGACGATGGCGCATATTTTCTTATCCTATAGCCGGGCCGATCGGCCGACGGCGCAAATCCTTGCTGAAGCGCTGGAGGCAGAAGGATTTTCGGTCTGGTGGGATAAGGTCCTGCGGGCCGGCCAGACCTATGATGAGGTGACCGAGACCATGCTGCGCGATTCCAGCGTCGTGGTGGTGTTATGGTCGCAAACCTCGGTCAAATCGAAATGGGTGCGGGCTGAGGCGACGCTGGGCCAGCGCAGCTGCGAACTGGTCCCGGCAATGATTGAAGAGGCCGACCGTCCGATCATGTTCGAGCTGACCCAGACCGCTGACCTGATCGGTTGGGCCGGCGATCGCAATGAGCCGCGCTGGGGCGAGTTTGTCGCCGATATCCAGCGCTCGCTCGACAAGCATGATGCCGAGGCGCCGGCAGCTGCGCCAGAAAGCCCCGCTCCGACAGCCAGCCAGAGCGATGCGACGATTGAGACCGTGTTCTGGACCTCGATCAAGGATGGCGATGACCCGGCTGATTTCGAGGCCTATCTGTCGCGCTATGGCGATGGACATTATGCGGCGTTGGCGCGCAATCGGCTGGCCGCCTTGCAGTCTTCTGCTGCGGCGGCTGAGCCCGCACAAGCCGCTGCGCCGGCGACTGCCGCAAGCCCGGCGGCGCCGGCGCCCAAACCCGCATCTGCACCCGAAAAGAAAAAATCCAGTCCATTGCCGCTGCTGCTTGGCGCGGCAGGGGTGCTGGCGGCCGGCGGATGGTTCGGCCTGCAAATGATGTCCTCGTCCGGGTCCGACACGGCGCAGACCGAGGTGGCGCCGCCCAGCTGTGAGGTCTGCCCGGACATGGTCGAGCTGCCAGGCGGCAGGTTCACCATGGGCTCGCCTGCATCCGAGCCGAACCGGTCCGGCAATGAAGGCCCGCAGCGCGAGGTGAGCCTGCGCCCGTTTGCCATCAGCGCCACCGAAATCACCCGCGCGCAGTGGCAATCCTGCGTTGATGCCGGGGCCTGTAGCGGCGCGCAGGACAACCAGACTGGCGGGCATCCGGTGACGCGGGTGAGCTATGACGACGCTGTCGCCTATACGGCCTGGCTGTCGCAGCAAGGCGGTCGGCGCTACCGCTTGCCAAGCGAAGCGCAATGGGAGTATGCCGCGCGCGGCGGCACGGCGACGCCTTATTGGTGGGGGGCGAGTTTCCCCGGACCTGGCGTCGTTTCAGGCGAACCGCGCGCGACAGCGGGCCTGCCTGCCAATGCGTTCGGGGTGTCCGGCATGCTCGGCAATGTCCGCGAATGGGTCGCTGATTGCTACGTCAACACCTATGCGGATGCACCGCAAGACGGCGCCGTCGTGCGCCGTTCAGGCTGTGAGCGATTTGTCGTGCGCGGCGGCTCCTGGCGTCTCGGCGCGGCTGAGCACCGCGCCGCCAATCGGGCCCGGTTCAGCCGCTCGATCCGCGACCGGTCGGTCGGCTTCCGCGTGGTGGCCGAGCCGGTCTCCGACTAGTTTGTCACCCATTCGATCACGACCCGGCGATTGAGCTGTTCTGCAACCTCATCATCGGTGGCCACGGCGAGGTCTTCCTCGCCATAGCCAATCGTCGTGATCACGCCTGGATCGACGCCATTGTCGACAAACCAGGCGCGGACGAGATTGGCGAAGCGGACCGTCTGCACGCGGTTCACAGCGTCTGAGCCAGCGGTGTCTTGATAGGCGCGAATGGTCAGCGATTGCAGTGTGCCATCCGCCTCAAGCACCTGCTGCAGCACCGCCTCATATGGGGAAAGATCGAGCGCTTCATAGTCTGAGACATAGAAGGTCGTCACAGTCGGTACGGACTGGGCTTCGAGCATCGGGTCGTCAACCCTGTCCGGAGCGGTTGCAGGCGGCGGCAGACTGCGATCTGATGGCAGGGGCGGAGGTGGTGGCAGCTCGGCTGGAGCGTCTTCCGCTGCGCCGGGGCGCGCGCTTGCCGGGAAGGCGGTGCGGTGCAGGGTGCAGGCTTCGGTTTCCGGCTCGATCAAGGCATTGACGCGGTAATATTGATCGCCGTCCGGCAAGCCGCCATAGCGCGCAACCTCAAGCGCGCGGTCCTGCGGCCGGGTTTCGCCGATGGTGCACATCATGTCCCAGAGAATGGTCGGATTGTCGGAATAGTAATTGTGGCCAATGCCGAATAGCTGCGTGGTGACAGAGGTGGCATCAATCGTCTCGTAATTCTGAGCATCGCGAATATAGGGCTTGTCCGTATCAGTATCGCCGAGCCGCTTGGCCTGATTGAGAATGTTCGACGCGAACAGGGCGCGATCCGTGTCGGAGGTATAGATGGTGACATTGGCATCGAGATTGTCGAACATGCCATTGGCGGCAGCGAACACGTCGCGTTCGACATCGGCGGCGACCAGCAGGATCCGAAACTCAAGATCATCACGCTGATGCCGGATGAGATAATCGCGCGCATAGTCTTCCAGCGCCTTGGTCAGCACGCGATTGCCCATGGAATGGGCGATGATATTGATCCGGTCGACATCGAGATCTTCCGTGATCAGGTCGAGAAACTCTTCCAGATAGGGCGCCGAATCGATCGAGCGATCGCGGTCGCCGCGATAATCCTCAATCGAGACTGCGCCTGCTGATGGCCAGCTATACAGGACCGGAATGCCGACATCATAAGCGGCATCGCGCGAGAGATCGTTGGACAGCTGCGCGGCGCGGACCAGGGCTTCGTCAAATTTCACATTGAAACCGTGCACGAAAAGCAGGATGGCATCAGAGCCGTCATAATGGATGGCGTCCTGCAATGTCGCTGTGAAGGTCTCGCGGCCGCTGGTCGTGATCCGGGTCAGGAAGACATATTCGGCCAGCCGGTCGGCGTCCCGCGGTGCCTGGCCCTGGACATGCGGGGTTTCTCCGCGCGTGCGGGTTCCCCCTGCCTCGACCAGCTTGGGCAGCCACACATCGGCGCGGCCAAGCCGCAGCTGCCCGCTATTCTCGCCTGTGCCTTCGAACACATCTGCAGTGTCCGTGGCCAGGGTCGCATCGCCGGTCTCCAGGGTGCGATTGGTGCCGTACCAGACCCGGATGCAATCGACCTTGGAATCGAGATTGCTTTCAGTGACGAGCTGGCTGCAATCCATGCCAAATCCGGGGTGGCGGATGATCAGCGGCCGATTCATCCACCACCAGGCCGCTGCGCCGCCAATGCCTGCAATCACCAGGATGCCGAGAATCCATTTGAGCACGCGTCACCTCCCAAATCTCCAAGAAGGGTTTTCTACATCAGATTTGACCGCCAGAACAAGCGGCCGGCGGGGGCGAATGCGCCTGAACTTCGTAATCTTCACAAATGCGCCTATATCGCTTCGAACGTCTAATCGTCAGAGCCATTCACATGTCCGATTTTCTGCTGCTTGCCTTCATTCTGCTGTGCGCCGGGATCATTGCCGTTCCAATTGCAACGCGATTGAAGCTTGGATCGGTGCTGGGTTATCTGATTGCAGGCATTTGCATCAGTCCGCTGCTGGGGTGGCTGGATGTCGATATTATCGCGATCCAGCATTTTGCCGAATTCGGGGTCGTGATGATGCTGTTCCTGGTCGGCCTCGAGCTTGAACCGAAGCTGCTCTGGCAGATGCGCAACCGTTTGATGGGATTAGGCGGCGGTCAGGTGCTGGCGACCATGATCCTGGTCATGTCAGTGGCGATGGCCTTTGGTCAGCCCTGGAACATTGCCCTGGTGATCGGCATGATCCTGGCTTTGTCCTCGACCGCGATTGTGTTGCAGACATTGAATGAAAAGGGCCTGATGAAAAGCGATGGCGGGCAGGCGGGCTTTTCCGTCCTGCTGTTCCAGGACATTGCTGTCATTCCGATGCTGGCCCTGCTGCCTGTGCTGGCCCTGCCGGAGATGGCGCAGCTGACCGCTGGCTCTGAGACCGGCGACCATGCCAGCCTCAGCATCGTTGCCGGCCTGAATGGCTGGCAGACCATGCTGGTCACGGTCGGCGCGGTGGCCGCGGTGGTGCTGGGCGGAAATTATCTGACCCGCCCGGTTTTCCGATTTGTCGCCAGTGCCAATCTGCGGGAGCTGTTCACCGCGACCGCGCTGTTAATGGTGATCGGGATTGCCCTGTTGATGACCGTGGTCGGCCTGTCGCCAGCGCTTGGCACCTTCCTCGCGGGTGTGGTTCTGGCCAATTCGGAATACCGGCATGAGCTGGAATCCGATATCGATCCGTTCCGCGGCCTGTTGCTTGGCCTGTTCTTCATCACCGTTGGCGCCAGTATCGATTTCGGCTTGCTGTCAGACAATTTCGGCAGTGTCATCGCCATGACCCTGGGGCTGATCGGGCTCAAGGCCCTGGTCTTGTTCCTGCTTGGCACGATTTTCAAGATTCGCGGGGCCCAGCGCTGGCTGTTCACATTGGCGCTGGCGCAGGCCGGGGAGTTCGGCTTTGTCCTGCTGGCTTTCACCACTGCGAATGGCATCCTGCCGGACCTGATTGCCGATCAGTTGCTGCTCGTGGTGGCGCTTTCGATGCTGATCACGCCGGTCCTGTTCATTCTGTATGACCAGATTGTCGCCAGCATCTATGCCCGCGGCCAGGAACGCGAAGCCGACGAGATTAGCGAGGATAATGGCATCATCATTGCCGGGCGCGGCCGGATTGGTGGCATTGTCGACCGCATGTTGCGCACCGCTGGCTATACTTCGACGGTGATCGATTACAGTTCCAAACAGCTCGATCTGCTGCGCATGTTCGGCGTCAGCCATGCCTATTTCGGCGATGCGACGCGCCCGGACCTGCTGCATGCGGCCGGGATTGACAAGGCAAGACTGTTAATCGTCACGATTGATGACCGTGAACAGATCACTGAGCTGGTCGCTTATGCAGCCCGGAAATATCCTGATCTGCACATCATCGCGCGGGCTGTCGACCGGCATCATGTGTATGAGCTCTGGGCGCATGGCTGCCGCGATATCATTCGCGAGACCTATGACAGTTCGCTGCGGATTGGGCGCTCTGCCTTTGAAGCCATGGGCGTGCCGCGCACCGCTGCGGACGAGATGAAAATGGCCTTTCACGAGATGGACCAGCACTCCATGATCGAGGTCGCAGATGTCTATGATATCGACATCCCGGCGCATGAGAATGACGCTTATATCACCCGCGTCCGCGAACGGGCTGAATCCTGGGAAGCCGAGCTGCATGAGCGCATGATCGAGATCATGGATGCGGCGCCGGAGAAGGGGTGAGGCGGTTTTTTTGCGCTGGTCGGTTGACGCCGCCCTGATACTTGCCGTATGGCACCGCCTCGGTTGAGGCGCCTGCCGCTCGCTGGACAGATCCTGTCCGTGGTGAAGACCTCCCGGTTGAACCGGCTTTTCGCAGACCTATTCACATCCGGTCTGGCGGCAATGCGAGCCCCGCCCTTTGCAGGACCAAACGAATTTGTGGAAGGTAACTGTGATGACACAGCACATCTATACCCGCGTGCAGGCCAAGGCCCGGGCACGCAAACTGAAACGCGACAGTGGCGGCGCGCTGAGCTATGGCGCCGCGCTCGAACAGGTCGCTCATGACATGGGCTTTCGCGACTGGAACACCGCCGCGGCGCGGCTGTCGAACGAACCGGATGCCTGCTGGCAGATCGGCGAACGGGTCAGCGGCGCTTATCTGAAACAGCCCTTTGCCGGCCGTGTACATGCTGTGCGCGAGCTTCAGGACGGGGCCGGCTATGAGCTGACCCTGCACTTTGATGATCCGGTCGATGTGGTTGAATGGGACAGCTTTTCAGCCCATCGCCAACGGATCACGGCTTATGTCTCGCCGGAAGGCGTGTCTTGGACCAAGACCAGTGACGGCGTCCCGCACCTGACCGTGGCGCGCGAAGGCGTGTTTGCGGTGTAAGCGGGTACGGTCCCGGGATTCCTCGTCCTTCGACAAGCTCAGGATGAGGAATCCCGGAGACTCATGTCACCGAAGATACCTGCCTCCGCAGGTATCATCGGCTTTCTTGACGCGGCTATGCAGCGATCAAGGACTCAAACCTTTTCAGGCTTGCCTTTGCCGGTCGTCTTTGGCTTGCGCTTGGTCGGCTTGTCTTCGACATATTTGAAGGTCAGCTCGTCGCTCTTCTTGTCATGGCCAATCTTGACCGTGCCGCCTTTGGCGAGCTTGCCGAAGAGCAGCTCCTCGGCCATCGGCTTTTTCACATGTTCGGAGATGATCCGGGCCAGAGGCCGGGCCCCGAACTCGGCATCGAAGCCGCGTTTGGCCAGCCAGTCGCGCGCGCCAGCGGCAAGCTCGATGGTGACATTGCGATCCGCCAGCTGCACTTCCAGTTGTAGCACGAATTTCTCGACCACACGCTCGATAATCTCCGGGGTCAGACCGCCAAACGTGATGACGGCGTCGAGACGGTTGCGGAATTCCGGCGTGAACAGGCGTTTCAGCGCCTCTTCCTGCTCATCATCCTTGCGGCCGCGGCCGAAGCCAATCGAGTTCTTGGCCGCATCCGAAGCGCCGGCATTCGTGGTCATGACCAGAATGACATTGCGGAAATCGACCTTGCGGCCATTGGCGTCGGTCAGGGTGCCATTGTCCATCACTTGCAGCAGGACATTGAACAGATCCGGATGCGCCTTCTCGATCTCGTCAAGCAGGACGACCGAATGCGGATGCTGCATCACCGCATCCGTGAGCAGGCCGCCTTCATCATAACCGACATAGCCGGGCGGGGCGCCGATCAGCCGCGAAATCGAATGCCGCTCCATATATTCCGACATGTCGAACCGGTGCAGCTCGACCCCGAGGATCGAGGCGAGCTGGCGCGTCACTTCGGTCTTGCCGACGCCCGTCGGGCCGGTGAACAGGTAAGAGCCAATCGGCTTGTTCGGTTCACGCAGGCCGGCGCGCGACAGCTTGATCGCACTCGACAGGGCATCGATGGCCTGGTCCTGACCAAACACGACCCGTTTGAGATCGGCCTCCAGCGACTTGATCGCCTGGGCATCATCCTTCGACACCTGTTTCGGGGGAATGCGGGCAATCTTGGCGACAATGGCTTCGATTTCCTTCACACCAATGGTCTTGCGGCGCTTGCTCTCCGGCACCAGCCATTGCGTCGCGCCAGCCTCGTCGATGACATCAATCGCCTTGTCCGGCAGTTTGCGGTCAGTCATGTAACGGGCCGACAGCTCCACCGCGGAGCGGATCGCATCATTGGTGTAGCGCAGGCCGTGGAATTCCTCGAAGGTCGATTTCAGGCCAGTCAGGATCTTCACCGCATCCTCGACATTCGGCTCCACCACATCAATCTTGCGGAACCGGCGCGACAAGGCGCGGTCTTTCTCAAAATGCTGCTTATACTCTTTGAACGTGGTCGAGCCCATGCAGCGCACTTCGCCATTCTGCAGCGCCGGCTTGAGCAGGTTAGAGGCATCCATGGCGCCGCCAGACGTCGCCCCGGCGCCGATAATGGTATGGATTTCGTCGATGAACAGAATGCCTTTTTCCTGCTCGCCAATTTCCTTCATGACAGCTTTCAGGCGTTCCTCGAAATCGCCGCGATAGCGCGTACCGGCCAGCAATGCGCCCATATCCAGGGCCCAGATCGTGGCATCGGAGAGGATTTCCGGAACCTCGCCATTGACGATCATCCGGGCCAGGCCTTCCGCGATCGCGGTCTTGCCGACGCCAGGATCACCGACCAGGATCGGATTGTTCTTGGCCCGGCGACAGAGCACTTCAATGCAGCGCTCAATCTCGAGCTGGCGACCGATCAGAGGATCGATCTTACCCTGTTTGGCTTTTTCATTCAGATTGACGCAATAAGCATCCAGCGCCTCGCTCTGCGGCGCATTTGGCGGGGTTTCTTCCGGTTCGGCGCCGCGCGGCGTGGTCGGGCGGTTCTGGCCTGGCACCTTGGACACACCATGGCTGACATAATTGACCGCATCATAGCGGGTCATGTCCTGTTCCTGCAGGAAGTAAGTGGCGTGGCTTTCGCGCTCAGAAAAGATCGAGATCAGGATATTGGCGCCAGAGACCTCGTCCCGGCCAGAGCTTTCAACATGCAGGACCGCGCGTTGCACGACCCGCTGGAAGGCCGCAGTTGGCTGCACCCGTCCTGAAGGATTGTCGGTGATCAGGCTGGACAGATCCTCATCAATATATTGCTCCAGCGCCTGTTTCAGCGCCGCAATATCGACCTTGCACGCGCTCATCACTTCGATCGCGTCTTCATCATCGGTCAGCGCCAGCAGCAAATGTTCCAGCGTTGCATATTCATGCTGGCGTTCGCCGGCGGCGGTGAGGGCGCGTTCCAGGGCATTTTCGAGGCTAGGGGTTAAGCTTGGCATGGGTGTTTCTCCTAGTCCTCTTTTTCCATCGTACATTGCAACGGGTGTTCGTTGCGGCGGGCCATGTCCATCACCTGGGCAACTTTGGTCTCGGCGACTTCGTAAGTATAGACGCCGCAGACCCCGACGCCTTTCTGATGCACATGCAGCATGATCCGGGTCGCCTGTTCGCGGCTCTTGCCGAAGAAGCGCTCCAGGATCAGGACGACAAATTCCATCGGCGTATAATCATCATTCAGAATCAGGACCCGGTACATGCTCGGTTTCTTGGTCCGGACGCGGGTCTTGGTGGCGATTCCCAGGCCACCTTCGTCGCCTCCATCAGGACCTGTCGGGCCTTGCGGTCCGTCCGGGTCTGAGAGTGTGATACGGTCGATTCTGATAGACATGGCCTAGAAGATAAGCGTTCCTTTCGGTTTGTGTAGACTGGCGCTGTGTTGCCGTCGGATCAAGCTAGAATTTGATCAATATGTGTTCACTCTTCGAATAAAATCCTTCACCCGTTTGCGATTGGCGCCGAGATCGGAATAGCCGACACGGGAGCGCGAATAGATGGCAAAGGTCGCCTTGCCTTCTTCGACCGGGATCACTTCAATATCGACATCATCCTTGAAGCGCATCAATCCAGTCGTGGCGACGAACTTGATTCGCAGCGCGTCCGGATCAGCTTCGATATTGCCCCAACGGCGTTCTGAAGCGATGACTTCGCTGATGCGTGAGAACAGGCCGCGCGCCGTCATGATCATCACCGGTGGGGCAAAATCCGGCGCATCCGCAAGGCAGTGATTGTCAGGCGCGACCAGGCACGTATTCGGCTTCGGCGGGCGTTTCAGGGATTTGAACGAGATAAAGTCAGGCATAGCAGACCAAGCTTGCCGGAAGTTGGCCGCTTTGTCAGGTCATAAAACGGAAAGAGCCGGGGGATTATCCCGGCTCAGTCATGGTTTTGCATTGGCGGTGAAGCCTGGCAGGCTTTAAGCGCTGGCCCCGTTTTTCGCGGCTTTCTTGGCGGCCTTCCGGGCTTGCTTGGTCAGCGGCGCAATCGCTTCGCTCAGCGTCTCGGTATAGAGGTCAGCCAGCTCGTTGAAGCCATTGATGTGGTTCTCGAAGGCGGATTTGACGAAATCCGTCTGCACGCTCATCGCTTCGGTCAGCGAGCCGGCTTCGGTCAGTTTCCGGCCTGTATCCACCGACAGAGAGATTTGTTGCTTGAGTTGCCCCATGATCGCCTGTCCGGCTTCCTGCATGCCTTTTACAGATGCGCGGGTGCTGGCGGATGAGGCTTCCATGGCGCCGCGGGTGAGCGTGCCGATAGCGTCCTGATCCGGCAAGAAGCCCGAAAAGGCATCAGCATCAAATCCGCGGAAGGCAAAAGCGAAGGGTGACGAAGAGGTGGCAGTCATGGTCTGGATCCCGTGTTTACGCCACGGAATATAGGCTGGGGTTTCGCGATTGCAACAAAAATTTGTGCACTGCACAAAATTAGCATTGCAGTAACGGAATCTGCAAGAATCCTAACAGAAAAGCCATGTGCATTTACCTCTAGCTAACCTTATGAATCAATCCTACTGTCTTCCCGGGATGCCGGGGTAAGCTCTTATGGAGACCCGTGCATGGCCGTCGGTTTTTCTGCGTATTCTGTCAAAGTTGCTGTCGCAGCTGCAACCATGCTCACGCTCGGGGCTTTGCCCAGTGCCACCGCGGAAAAATACGCCTCCATCGTCATCGATCTGGAAACCGATCAGGTCCTGCATGCCCGCCATGCTGATGCGCCGCGTTATCCGGCCTCGCTGACCAAGGCGATGACGCTTTACATGCTGTTTGATGCGATGAAGAGCGGTGAGGTAAAACTGTATGAGCGCCTGCCTGTCTCGCGCGCCGCAGCCAGCCAGCCGCCATCCTCGCTGCGCCTGCGGGTTGGCTCGACGATCACCACCAAGGATGCGATCAATGCCTTGATCACCAAGTCGGCCAATGATGTCGCCGTGGTCGTCGCTGAACGCCTGGGCGGGACAGAGCAACGCTTTGCGACGCTGATGACCGCCAAGGCCGCGGCCATGGGCATGGATGCCACGACCTTCAAGAATGCCTCTGGCCTGCCAAATTCGCAGCAGCTTTCGACGGCGCGCGACATGTCCATTCTGGCGCAGCGCCTGCTTGAGGATCATGCCGATTATTATGGCTATTTCGCCAATACCAAGTTCAGCTGGGGCCGGGCCAATTACAAGAACCATAACAAGCTGATCGGCCGTGTGGTCGGGGTTGACGGGATCAAGACCGGCTATACGCGCGCCTCCGGCTTCAACCTCATGGCCAGCGCCAAGCGCCGCGGGCGCCGGGTCGTGGCGATCATGTTTGGCGGCTCGACGGCGCGCTCGCGCGATCAGCATGTCTCGGACCTGATCGAGGCGGCTTATAAGAGTTTCGAACAAGGCGATGAGGCGCCTGAATTGCGGATGCGGATGACGTTTAGCGACATCCAGCCACCGGTCGATCCGGATGCTGCGGCCATGCCGGTGCTGAACGGACGGATTTTCGGCGCCACCGCTGTCGTCGCCGAAGGAGATGAAGGCTCGAAGCAAGACTAGGGGGCGATCATGTTCGCAGCTCGCCTGTTCGGATTTGTCCTTGCCGCGCTGGGCCTGACCACCGCGGCGCTTGCTGCACCTGTCGATTATGACCGGCTTGATGAACGCCTGACCCGACTGGCGGCAGAGACCGAGATTGTCGGGCTGGCCGTGGCGGTCATCGAGGATGGCGAAATCACCTTTGCCGAGGGCTATGGCGTCACCAAGGTTGGCGGCGAAGCGGTCACGGACCAGACCGTGTTCCGCTGGGCGTCCTTGTCGAAAGGCGTCGCCTCGACCGCAGTCGGCCAGATGGTGGCCGATGGGCAGCTGGCTTTGTCAGACACGATTGCCAAGTTCAAGACCTCCTTGCGGCTGCCGCTCGGCGGCGAGAAAGTCGGGACGCTGGATGATTTGCTGTCGCATCGCATCGGCATTGTCCCGAACGCGTATGATACGCGCCTGGAAGATGGCGGCGACCCAGCCCAGATCCGCCGGGCGCTCGGATCGCTCAAACGCACCTGTGTGGTCGGCGACTGCCACACTTATCAGAATGTTGCCTTTGATGCGATCGCCGAGATCGTGGCGTCTGTGCGCGGGATTGATTTTGAGGAAGTGGTTCGCCTCGAATTGTTCCAGCCGCTTGGCATGCAGGATGCGAGCTATGGCCTTGATGCCCTGATCAGCTCCTATTCCTGGGCCGAGCCGCATCGCAAGCGCCGGGTCGATCCGAAACCGGTGCGGCGCACCGTCAACCGCAATTATTACCGCGTGCCGGCTGCTGGCGGCGTCAATGGCTCGATTGTCGATCTTGCCCGCTTTGCCCGCGCGCAAATGGGCCTCGCGCCAGAGGTGCTGTCAGAAGCAACCCTGACCGAATTGCACACCCCGCGGGTCTATACGCGGCGCGAACAATCCAGCACGAGCCGGCGCTATGGCGGTCACTTGCGCGATGCGCGCTACGCCCTGGGCTGGCGGGTCTACAAATATGGCGCGCCTGGCTATCGTGTGGTCGGGCATCGCGGCGCTGTCGATGGTTATCGCTCGCTGATCCTGTTCGATCCGGCGCGCAAAGCCGGCGTGGTCGCCTTGTGGCACTCAAATGCCCGCAAACCGGTCGGCGTCCAGTTCGAAGTCATGGACATGATTTACGGGTTGGAGTCGAAAGACTGGCTGCAATTGGACAGCGCCACCAGCGATTAGCTGGCCGGGCTTGAGGCCTGAAACGAATAACAAAACACTACTTGTCTGAGAGTATTTGCATATTCTCGCAGAAGTAGATTTTTATCCACAGCTGCTAGCCTCCCGGAATGTCTGGCCGACACGCCATCTTTGCAGCGCGCAAGCGCGACATGTCCGAGCGGACCCGAATGCACGCCTATTGGGTCGGCATTCTCGGGCTCTGCTTTTCAGCATTCCTGTTTTCGCTGGCCTATTTGACCGGCAAGGATGTCTGGCTCGCCCGCATCGTCATGCCGTCTTATGCGGTGATCCTCGGCATCATCACTTTGAGTGCGCATCGCAATTTCCATGTCAAATCGATCTTCTTCAATGGCTGCATGGCCATGTTTGTGCTGTTCTGGATGAAGAATTTCGGCGATGGCATGGTCGGCCATTCGCGCGCCTTCGATCTTCCGGTGGTTCTGCTAGTGCCGCTGCTCTTCATGATGAGCCTGGATGTGAAGCGGCTTTTGATCCTGGCGCCGTTGCAATTTGTCTGCGTGTTCTTCTATGTCAGCTGGTTCGCGATTGACAATCTGGCGGTCGCGTTCGGGCCGCGTGAGCACCTGTCCTTCAGCCTGTTGGTTGCAGCGCTGTCGGGCTTTTCGGTCTGCCTGTTTGCGGCGGTCGCGTTTTCGCGCCAGCGGGCCGACAAGAACCTGCTGGCGCTGGTTGCCGAAACCGAACAGCTGGCGGCCACGGACGGCCTGACCGGCCTGATGAATCGCCGCGCCTTCATGGACAAGCTGCGGGCCTTGTGGCCGAACCGTTCGGAAATCTGCATCGTGTTCATCGATCTCAACCATTTCAAGCCGCTGAATGACCAGTTTGGGCACGCCGTCGGCGACCAGGTCCTGTGCAAGGTGGCGCAGCGGATTGGCGATGTCCCGCATGTCGAATTGAGCGCCCGTCTCGGCGGCGATGAATTTGCCGTCCTGTTCAATGCCGCGGCCTGCGAAGAGACCATGGACCAGCATATCGAGACCCTGCACGCCCATATCACCCAGGACATGCGCTGGGAATCCGGGGTCATCCCGATTGGCGCCTCGATCGGTTATGCCCATGGCCAGACCGTCGAGCAGTCGCTCACCGGCTTGCTGCGCGCCGCCGATACCGCGATGCGCCGGGCCAAGAGCGCCAACACCCATTGGGCCAAGTTCAATCCGCTGGTGGATAATGACGCAATTGCCAGTTCGACTCTGGAAATGGAGCTGAAATCCGCCATCAAGAATGGCCAGATCCGGGCTGCAGTACAGCCAATCGCGCAGGCCAATTCGCTCGATGTGGTGGCATATGAGTTGCTGACACGCTGGACCAATAGCGGCTTTGAGCGAGACCCGAGCCCGAAGGATTTCATCCCGATTGCCGAGAAGCTGGGCCTGCTTAACGAGATCCTGTGGGTGACGCTGGACGAAGCGCTTGGCCGTCTCGACCTGAGCGAGCAGAAGCTCGCGATCAATGTCTCGCCGGCGCAGCTGGTCGCCTCGGACTTTCTCGAATCGATTGTCCGCATTCTTGAGCGCCACGATGTGCGTGCGCATGCGATCACGATCGAGATCACCGAAGAGGTCGCGTTCCGCAATGTCGAGCGCAATGTCGCCATTCTGCGGCAGGCCCGTGATCTCGGTTTTGCCATCGCGCTGGATGATTTCGGCACGGGCTATTCGTCGCTATCGATGCTGGACACGCTGCCGCTCGACAAGCTCAAGATTGATCAGAGCTTTGTGCGCAAGTCCGACAAGAGCACGCAGAGCAAGAGCATTCTCCTGGCCGCCATTCGCCTGGCCAAGCAGCTGGGGCTGGAATCCTGCGTCGAGGGCATCGAGACAGAGCAGGCGGCGCGCCGCATTGCCTTGCTTGGCGCCGACACGATGCAGGGCTACTGGCTCGGCAAGCCGCGGCTGGTCCAGGACGAACCGATGCCGCTCAAGCTGGTGTCCTAGAACCCGGTCGGCGTATCGTCGCGCTCAGGCGCCTTGCCGGATTCCTGTTCATGCTCGAGTTCGGCTTCCAGCTCGACATTTTCGATTTCGACTTCCTCGACCCGTTCCTTCAGCTTGCGGATTTCGCGCTCGCGCAATTCATCTGAAAAGGCGCTGGCAAACACACCGGCTGGCAAGGCGACCACGCCGATACCGGCCAGGGCAATGACCGAGGCGAAGATCTTGCCGAGCGGTGTAATCGGATAAACGTCGCCATAACCGACCGTGGTCAGTGTCGCCATTGCCCACCACAGCGCCCGCGGGATCGAGGCAAACTCGTCACGGGCATTCGGGCCGACGCCTTCCAGGAAGTACAGCGCCACGGCCGAGACATAGACCAGCGCCAGGGCCATAGCCAGCGTCGTCAGGAGCTGCGCACCAGCCCGTTCCACGGTCGCCCCCAAAACGTCGAAAGCCGGCACGAAACGGGCCAGCTTGACCAGGCGCGCCAGGCGCAAGGCCCTGAGCACGATCAGGACCTCATCGCCGACCCCGGCAGGGACCAGCAGAATCCATAATAATTCCGGCAGAAACGCAATCAGATCTGCAATCGCATATGGTGTCGCGATATATTTCAGGCGCCCGCCAATGCCGCGATATCTGGGGTCTTCCCCAGCGACCCAGAGCCGCGCCAGATACTCCACCGCGAAAATCGAGACGATGGCAATGTTGAGATAATCGATGCCGAGCCGCCACATCGGACTGATCGTTTCTTCGGTCTCCAGCGCCAGGGCGAGGAAGCTGAGCAGGACCAGCCAGATGACCAGCATGTTCAGCGCTGACAGGCCCGACTTGCCTGTCGCCTCTGGCTCGAGCTGGCTATACAGCCTGTGGCGCAGACCCATCCGGGTGACGACGTGCTGCGTTGTCATTCGAACTTTCCCCTCCAAGTCCCCGCCGAACAGACTATCCCCGTAGCACACCACCTGTCGATTTGGCGACGGCAGCGATAATTTTCTCTGAGATGGCCTCGATGTCCTGGTCCTTCAGGGTTTCACCGCGCGGCTGCAGCGTGACTTCAACCGCGATCGATTTATGGCCTGGCTCAATGCCCTGGCCCTGATAGACGTCAAAGACATCGACGGCCCGGATCAGCGCCTTGTCAGCCCCGGTTGCGGCCTTGACGATGGCGCCTGCGCCGGTGTCTTCAGACACCACAAAAGCGAAATCGCGGCGCACCGGCGTCAGATCGGCTTTTTCCAGCACCGGCTTGGTCTTGGTGGTCTTGGCTTTCATCTGTGGCAAGGCGTTGAGATTGAGCTCAAACCCGAACACAGGGCCGTCGACATCCAGCGCTTTCAACACCCGCGGATGCAACGCGCCGAAATGGCCGATCGTGACTTTCGGGCCGAGCTTCAGGCTCGCTGCTTGTCCCGGGTGCCAATGCGGCTGGCGCGGTTCGCCGACCTGGAACCGGGCTGGCGGCTGGCCGAGCGCTTCGAGCACCGCATAAAGATCAGCCTTGGCGGCATAGACGTCATAAGTCGCGCTGCCCTGCCAGTGGCGGGCCGTGTGCGGCCGCACCAGTGCGGCGATCACTGAGCGCTGGTCCTTCGGGCCATCGCCGAGATAGATCGGACCGGCTTCGAACAGGCGCAAGCTGCGCTCGCCATGGTCGGCGCCGCGCTGCACAGCGCTGGCGAGATTGCCGAGAATGCTGGGGCGCATCTGGTTCAGCTCGCTCGCCACCGGGTTGGCCACGGTCAGCGCGTCCTCGCCGCCGCCAAACAAAGCCGCATGGGCTTTCGGCATGAAACTCCAGGTCACAGTCTCGAGGAAGCCGCGCGCGGCAAGCGTGCGCCGGGCTGTACGGATCCGGTGCTGGATCGGGGTGGTGACCACACGCTTGCCGCCTTGCGGGGCTGGCAAAGACAGGGTCGGTAGCGCGTCATAGCCTTCAAGCCGCGCAATTTCTTCAACAATATCGGCGCTTTGCTCCATATCGAAGCGCCAGCTTGGCACTTTCAGGAGCCAGGTCTCGCCCGTATCCTCGATTGAGAATCCAAGCGCCTTGATGGTCTTCTTCATGTTTGCCGGCTTGACGTCCAGCCCGGTCAGGCGGGCGACATCGCGCTTGAAGAACTCGATCGGCGTCTCGCGCCGCGGGGCTTCACCAGCGACGCGGATCTTCGAAGCCGTGCCGCCGCCATATTCGGTGATCAGGCGCAAAGCCAGGTGCACGCCTTCGACGCAGGATTGCGGGTCAACGCCGCGCTCGAACCGATACCGGGCGTCGGAAATGATGCCAGTGGCGCGGCCCGTGCGGGCGGTGCGCAGCGGATCGAACCAGGCGCTTTCAATGAACACGTCCGTGGTCTCATCTGAG
Source organism: Henriciella sp. (assembly GCA_965212615.1). Lineage (GTDB taxonomy): Bacteria > Pseudomonadota > Alphaproteobacteria > Caulobacterales > Hyphomonadaceae > Henriciella. The sequence goes on along the minus strand of OZ243114.1, from coordinate 1,417,647 downwards.
ACCGCTGTGCTGTCGCCGCCCATGACGCCGCCTAGCCCGATCACGCCGCTTTCATCAGCGATCACGCACATGTCCGGCGTGACCGGATAGGTCTTGCCATCGAGGGCCTCGCACTGCTCGCCCTTGCGGCCGAGCCGGGCGCGAATGGCGCCGGTGAGTTTGGCTGCATCATAAGCGTGCAGGGGGCGGGCCCGGTCGAGGGAAATATAATTGGTGATGTCGACCAGCAGCGATTTCGGCGTGATGCCAACCGCCTTCAGCCGGGCCTGCATCCAGTCTGGCGATGGTCCATTCTTGACCCCGCGCACCAGCGCCCCGGCAAAGACCGGGCAGGCCTCGGGATGGTCGAGTTCGATCTCGATCGGGCAGTCATACGAGCCGCTGACCTTGCGCGCCGGATCGTCAATGAAGCCGCCAGCGCCGGCGGCCGCGAGATCGCGGGCAATGCCTTTGACGCCGAGCCAGTCCGGGCGGTTCGGCGTCACCTCGAAATCGATCACCGGATCATTCAGGCCGAGCGCGTCGGCTGCGGGCGTGCCGAGCTCAAAAGCGGCGTCCAGGTCAGCGATGCCATCATGGTCTTCGCCCGCATTCAATTCCTTGCTCGAACACATCATGCCATGGCTTTCGACGCCGCGAATCTTGCGCGGTTTCTTGTCGAGGCTGAAATCGAGCCCGGGAATGTAAGCGCCAAGCGGGGCATAGATCGCGGTCATGCCGGCGCGGGCATTCGGCGCGCCGCAGACAATCTGCTTTTCGCCATCAACCGTGTCGACGGTGCAGACCCGCAGCTTGTCGGCATCTGGATGCGGCTGGGCGTCTTTGACCTTGCAGACCGTGAAGGCTTTCAGGTCTTGCGCCGGATTCTCGACCTCTTCGACTTCCAGGCCAGCTTTCAGCATATAGCCGAGAATATCGTCGAGAGAGGCCGTGGTGGCGAGATAGTCTTTCAACCAGGAGAGGGGGAATTTCATGGCAATGTCTCTTCTGCGGTCTCAGGTTGCGGCGGCGGCGCAAAACGCGGCTCACCCAGTATTTCGAAAATGTCGCCGTCGCGGCGAGGACATGATTTGATTGGCGCTGCGCGCGACTGGCCGATCTCGGTGGTCTTCCAGCATCGACCGAAGACCGAGCAGTAGCAGATTTCCAGAGACCAGGCGTCTGAATCGGTCTGGACCTGAGAGATCATGCTGCGGTCAAAGGCACTGTTCGGCCATTGGATCGAGATTGCGGTCACGGAATCCCCGGGCGCCAAGGCACGCCCCGAAACCGCGGCATAGTCGAGCGCATGACCACCTGGCAGCGACTCGAGATAAGCATCGAACCGCTCGGTTTTCTCGTCATTGACGAAGAATTCGACAGACTCGATCAGAGCCGGGCCGACGCCGCTATTGCTGACATTGATGCCGATCGAAGTGGCTGTTCCATTATCCCGCACGAAGCCATCCACTTGCAGGACCGGATACACAGATCCGTGCTGCTGCGCGCGCATCACGCTGCCTTGATCCCAGGCCATGTAGACGGCCATGGCTGACGTGATCAGGGCGCAGATCGCGACCAGGAATTCGACCTTGTTGCCATTACCCATGACCAGCCTCCAGCCCGGAATAACCTTGGGCCTTTGCTTCTGAACGCTCAGCGTCGACCGAACAGGCAGCCGTCGCGGCAAAAGCGTCGTCGAGAATGCGCGTCACGCGAAATGTCTCGAAGATTACCTGCATGTCTGGCTGCCAGGTGCCTTCGCGCTTGTAATAGGCCTCGTGAACGTCGCGCCAGTAGCGGTAAGACAGGTCGCCTTCGCCTTCCAGCGCCGCCATTTCTGGCGTGACGGCGGTGAAGGGCAGGGTTTGCAGATCCATTGTCTCGATTTCGCAAACCGGTTGGTCAGCACTGTTCAGGCAAACCTGACGCTCACCGATTTCGGCATCCGGGCCATGGATGGCAGCCGAGCAAGTGCCGGTTTTCACACCTGCCACGACCAGCGCCGCCAGGCGGTCGGCCAGCTCGGCACTGTCGCCGAACCTGAAGGTTTTCAGGCCTTCATATGCCGCCAGCTCGCCCACTAGCTCAGACCACCACTGACGCTGGGGGTCAGCCACGGGGCGAACCCGTAATGGCGGGTCCAGGACGCGTCGGCCTCGAAATAGGGGCGCAGGTCCGGCATGCCATATTTCAGCATGGCCAGGCGGTCGATGCCCATGCCGAAGGCAAAGCCCTGATACTCGTCCGGGTCGATGCCGCAATTGCGCAGCACATTCGGATGAACCATGCCAGAGCCGAGAATCTCCATCCAGCGGTCGCCTGCGCCGATCTCGATGGTCTCGCCCTTCTTGGTGTATTTCACATCCATCTCGGCGCTCGGCTCGGTGAATGGGAAGAAGTGAGGGCGGAAGCGGGCTTCGACCTCGTCGACCTCGAAGAAGGCTTTGACGAAATCGATCAGGCAACCTTTCAGGTGGCCCATATGAATGCCCTTTTCGATCACCAGGCCTTCGACCTGATGGAACATCGGGGTATGCGTCGCATCCCAGTCATTGCGATAGACCCGGCCTGGCGCGATGATCCGGATGGGCGGCTTTTGCTGGCTCATGGTGCGGATCTGCACCGGCGAGGTATGCGTGCGCAGGACCTTGGGATCGCCGCCTTCCGGGGCGGCCATGAAGAAGGTGTCATGGGTCTCGCGGGCCGGATGACCTTCAGGGAAGTTCAGCGCGGTGAAATTGTGCCAGTCATCTTCAATGTCCGGGCCTTCTGCCACAGCAAAGCCCATATCGCCGAAAATCGCGGCGACCTCTTCGAACACCTGCATGACCGGATGCAGCGCGCCGGTCAGTTCCGGCTTGGGCGGCAGGCTCATATCGAGTTTCTCGGTCGCAACCTGGGCATCAAGCGCAGCATCCTCGAGCACCGCCTTGCGCGCTTCGACCGCATCGGCGACGCGGGTTTTCAGGGCGTTCAGTTTCGGGCCCATTTCCTGGCGCTGTTCCGGGCTCATCTGCCCGAGCGTCTTCATCAGGCCGGAGACGCGGCCCTTCTTGCCAAGTTCGGCGACGCGGACCGCGTCGAGCGCGGCCAGGTCAGCGGCGCCATTGATCGCGTCAAGCGCTTCGGATTCGATCAGTGATGTGTCGGACATGAAAAGCCCCGTTGGTCAATTTTCAGACAAACGGGGCCGTTCCGACCCCGCTTGAAGCGGTCGGATTAGCGGAGAAAAGCCTCGGTGTGAACCGGCTGCCCTAATTTGTTGTCATGGTCCGGCCGGCGCCTTTCCCAACCACGCCAAGGGGTGCCTTTGCGAGCGGTTGGGAAGGGGGAGCGGGCTGGGCCAGACGCCAATGCTACGCCAGGGCGGCCTTGGCTTTCTCCACCAGGGCGCCAAAAGCGGCTGGTTCTTTGATCGCCAGATCAGACATCACCTTGCGGTCCATTTCGATCCCGGCTTTGCCAAGACCGCCAATGAAACGGCTATAAGTCATGTCGGCATCATGCTCGCGGACTGCGGCATTGATGCGCTGGATCCACAGGCTGCGGAAGCTGCGCTTTTTGACCTTGCGGCCGACATAAGCGTATTGGCCAGCTTTCCAGACCGCAGAGGTAGCGGTGCGGAACTGTTTCGAGCGCGCGCCGCGATAACCTTTGGCGGCTTTCAGGATTTTCTTGTGACGGGCCTTTGCCGGCACCTTGTTACGTGAACGGGCCATAGGGAGGCTCCTTCCTACAAATTCGGTTCAGATCTCTATTTCAGGCCGTTCGGCAGAAACTTCTTGATGACACGCTGGGTATCGGCCTTGGCGACAACTTCAGTGCCGCGGTTCTGGCGAATATATTTCCCGTTATGGCTGATCAGGCGGTGACGCTTGCCGGCCACACCATGTTTCAGTTTTCCGGAAGCCGTGATCTTGAACCGCTTTGCAGCGGCCTTCTTGGTCTTCATCTTCGGCATTTCGATCTCCTGTCGAGCGCGGCGGCTCTTAAGTTAGTCATTTAGAGCAACCAGGCATGCCGTTTTCGGCCCGGCCGCTGCGGAAGCGCGGGTTTAAGCGCAAATGGAGCGGGAAATCAAGCGCTCGTTTTCAGCCGATCCGGCCGCAAATGAAACGCCGCGAATTTTTGCCGCCCGCTGCCATTGCTTTGCGGCATTTGTGCACGTTTGTGCATGATTTGCGCACGGCTCAGCAATGTGTCTGCAAGCGCGCTTTTTTTCGGCCAGCGGCCGCAGCTTAGCGCGGCGACATCACCATCGTCATCTGACGGCCCTCCAGCTTCGGCTCGAGCTCGACCTTCATCTGCTCGTCAAACTCTTCCTTGACCCGGTTGAGGACTTCCATGCCGAGATGCTGGTGCGCCATTTCCCGACCGCGGAAGCGCAGCGTGATCTTGACCTTGTCGCCCTTCTCGAAGAATTCGGCAATCTTGCGAGCCTTCACTTCATAATCGTGATTGTCGATGTTCGGGCGGAACTTAATCTCTTTAAGTTCTTGAGTTTTCTGCTTTTTCTTGGCGGCAGCTTTTTTCTTCTGCGCTTCGTAGCGCATCTTGCCATAGTCAACGATCTTGCAGACCGGGACCTCTTGATTCGGGGAGACTTCCACAAGGTCCATGCCGGCTTCGCGGGCGGCGTCCAGAGCAGCGTCTATCGGCATTTCGCCTTGTTTTTCGCCATTCTCGTCAATGAGAAGGACGCGCTCGGCACGAATGTCGCGATTGGTGCGAGGGCCGGTAGGTTTGGCGCGCTCGGGGCGGCCGTATGGTCTGCGGGCTATGGCTAATCTCCTTTGGTTGCCAGTGTTTGCGCTAGTAATATGCCTCTGTTCGGCTCAAGTTTCAACTGATGCCTGGTTCAGAAGCAGCCGCGCATACACGTTTAAGGTCGCGGTTTGAAGCTGCTTTTTGCTGAAATGTTCGCGAACATAGGCTTGACCGGCCCGGCCCATGGCATTGCGGGCCTCTGGGCGCAGACTGGCCAGAGTGCGGATACAGGCGGTCAGAGCAGGCACTGAGCCTGGTTCGGCGCGGGTGCCGGTCTCGCCCTCGATCACCGTCTCGCGCTGTCCGCCATGATCAGCGACAATTACCGGCTTGGCCATGGCAGAGGCCTCGGCCGCCACCCGTCCGAACGCTTCTGGCCGCGTCGACGGGGCGACCACGACATCAGCGGCCATGTAGGCGGCAGGCATGTCGCTGGTATGGCCGACAATCGACACTGTGCCGCCCAGTTTGTGATCTATGATCTTGTCCTCAAGCTCGGACACATAGCCCTTGCGGCCCTGATCGTCGCCAGCCAGGACCAGATGAATGCGCGCCCGCTCTGCGGCATCAAGGGCGCCAAGTGCATCAATGGCCAGCGACTGGCCTTTCCAGCTGGTCAGGCGCCCGGGCAGGACAAAGACCAGGCGCGTATCCTCCGTCCCGATCTGCCAATCCAGCTGGATCGCCTGGACCCGTTCGGCGCTGACCTTGTCAGGATCGAAGGCAGCAAAGTCGACGCCGCGCGGAATGGTGACAATCTTTTCTGCTGGCGTCGCGTGCACGTCGATCACATGCGCTGCGGTCCATTGCGAATTGGCAATCACCAGGTCGCCGCGGGCCATCACCGAATTGTAGCGCTTCTTCAGCCCGCTGCGCCCGCTATAAGCGCCATGATAGGTCGTCACGAACGGCGTGTTCGTGCGCTTGGCTGCAACATAGGCGCTCCAGGCCGGGGCGCGAGACCGGGCATGGATCAGGCTGACCTTGCGGTCGGCAATAATCGCCTCGATCAGGCGCGTATTCTTGCGAATGGTCAGCGGGTTCTTGCTCGCCGCGTTCAATTCGATCAACTCACCGCCTGCGTCTTTCAGCGCCGGCTCGAGCCGGCCGCCAGTGCTGATCACCAGCGCCTGGCCGCCAGCGCCGGTTATCGCCTCGGCCATCTCCACAGTCGTGCGCTCGGCCCCGCCGGCGCTCAGGTCGGGGATGACTTGCAGGATGGTTTTCCCACTCAGGTCTGGCCACGCAGATTCGCTCATGTGCATGAGTGTGACTGATTTGGCCGCGCATTGAAACGAAGAAGTTGCCAGTCGCGGCGAGCAGTTGCAGTAGAAGACCAAAGGAGCGCCCGCATGGACCATCAGGATTTCGTCTCACCGCAAGGTCGCCGGCTGGCGTATCGCTCCACCGCGCCGAAGACCGGGCTGACCTATGTCTGGCTGTCTGGCTTCAAATCCGACATGACCGGGACCAAGGTCACGGTGCTTGAAGACTGGGCACAGGCGCAAGGGCATGGCTTCCTGGCCTTTGATTATTCCGGCCATGGGGTTTCAGGCGGTGCGTTTGAAGATGGCACCATCTCGGCCTGGCGCGATGATGCGCTGGCGGCGATTGAGGGGCTGACCTCCGGCCCGCTCGTGCTCGTTGGCTCCAGCATGGGCGGCTGGATGGCGCTGCTGGCGGCACTGGCCCTGAAAGCGCGGGTGGCGGCAATGGTCCTGATCGCGCCGGCGCCAGACTTCACGCAAAAGCTGATGTGGCCGGAATTCTCTGCTCAGCAACAGGCCGAGATCCTGGACCAGGGGCGCACATTGCGGCCATCTGATTATGGCGACCCTTATCCGATCACCCGGGCCCTGATTGAGGATGGTGAGCAATGGGCCCTGCTCGACGCGCCGATCGAGCTGGCTTGCCCGATCCGCATCCTGCAAGGAATGCAGGACCCGGATGTGCCATGGCGCCATGCGTTCAAGCTGGTTGAGGCCCTGACCAGCGATGATCTTGTATTCTCGCTGATCAAGGATGGCGATCACCGCCTGTCGCGCGATCAGGACATTCAGCGCCTGGTGGCGACGTGCGGGGAATTGGCCAGCCTTGTCGGCTAACGCGCCAGCGCATCCTCGATCAGTTTGGCGGTTTCCTCGACCCCGTAAAGCGCAATGAAGCCGCCAAAGCGCGGGCCCTGGCTCTGGCCGAGCAGCACCTCATAAAGGGCCTGGAACCAGCCGCGCAGATTCTCGAACGCGTGCGCCTTGCCGACGCTGAAAGTCAGGGTTTGCAGCTCGCCCTGGTCAACCGGCTCATCCCAGGCGCGTAGGCGTTTTGCCAGGTCCGCCATCGCCGCGCGTTCCTGATCATCCGGCGCCCGATAGGATTTGGTCGGTTCCACAAAATCGCGATAATAGGCCATGGCATAGCCTGCCAGCCGGTCCAGCAATGGATGCGTTTCGGCTGAGGCACCCGGCGCATAACGCGAGATATAGCCCCAGAGCTGCTCACGGCTTTCAGCATTGGCGACGCTGACCAGATTGAGCAGCAAGGCGAAGCTGACCGGCGAGGTTTCGGCCGGTGGCTGCCCGCCATGAATGTGCCAGACCGGATTCTCGACCTGGCGCTTTGGCTCCTCGCCTGGAAATTTCTCCAGGAAGGTCAGATATTCATCGACCGCTTTCGGGATGACGTCGAAATACAGCTTCTTGGCCACTCGCGGCTTTTGGAACTGGTACAGGGACAGGCTTTCCTGCGGCGCATATTTCAGCCATTCCTCAACCGCGATGCCATTGCCCTTGGTCTTGGAGATCTTGGTCCCGTGCTCGTCGAGAAACAGTTCATAGACATATTGCTGCGGCGGCTGCACGCCAAGGATGCGGCAGATCCTGGAATAGATTGGCGCATTGTCCTGATGGTCCTTGCCGAACATTTCGAAATCGACGCCAAGCGCCGCCCAGCGCATGCCGAAATCCGGTTTCCATTGCAGTTTGGTCTTGCCGCCAGTGACCGCCATCGTGACGTCGGTGCCGTCTTCATCCTCGAAGGTGATGGTGCCGGCTTTTGCATCAGTGGCCTTCATCGGCACGTATAGGACCCGGCCGGTGGTCGGTGAGATCGGCAGGAATGGCGAATAGGTCGCCTGCCGCTCGGCGCCGAGGGTTGGCAGCATCACGGCCATGATCTCATCGAACTTCTCCAATGCGCGCAGGAGCATTGGGTCGAACGTGCCAGTCTTGTAGCAATCGGTTGCTGAGAGGAATTCATAATCGAAGCCGAAACTGTCGAGAAAGGCGCACAGCCGCGCGCCCATATGCGCGCCATAGCTGTCATGTGTGCCGAACGGGTCCGGCACCGCGGTCAGCGGCATCTGAAGATAGGCTTCCAGGCTGTCGGGGTTGGGTACGGTAGGCGGGACTTTGCGCATGCCGTCCATATCATCAGAGATACAGATCAGCTTGGTCTCATAATCGCCGCCGGTCAGCGCTTCGAAGGCGGTCTTGACCATGGTCGTGCGGACGACTTCGCCAAACGTGCCGATATGCGGCAGGCCGGAAGGGCCATAACCGGTCTCGAAGACAATCGGGCCATGTTTCGGTTTGCCCTGTTTCTCCATATTGCGCAGGCGTTTCAGCAAGGCGCGCGCTTGTTCAAACGGCCAGGCTTTTGCGGTTTCTGCGAGGGATTGGAGATCGCTCATCGGTTCAGGGCTCCTTGTTCAAGGGCCGGGAGGTATCACTCTCAAAGCTGCTGTCAAAGGGGCAATGGTGGGTGTATGCGCTTTTTTGTAAAAAAAGTTTGACATGTAAAAAATGTTTTACTACATGCGGAATGTACAAGATTTTTGACATTCAGGAGGTAGTTTTGACATTCCATGAAAAGCTCGCATGGGTCATGGCCGTGGCCACAGGTCTGGTCGGGGTGTGGTATGGCCAAGCCGTCATCGTCGCATCCCGCGATATTGAAGGCACGATCGGGCCGAGCATTGCCTTGATCTCATTTTCCACGATAACCCTCGTCCTCGCCGCGATTATATCGTCGATTGTCTTTTCCATCGCTGATGATGCGACGGATCCGGGGCTTGAAGATGAACGTGATCGCAGCGTGTTTTCGAGAGCCGGAAACTGGTCTGGTTGGGTCCTTGCCGCTTGCGCCATCGGTGCGCTCTGGCACTATTATTTCCATGCGGACGGCAATGCCTTGTTCCACCTGGTGGTCGGGGCCATGTTCGTTGCCACGGTGGTCGATTTTGCCCTCCAGATCGCGCTCTATCGACGGGGAGGCTGATGCATGCCGAAACGCCCTCCCATTACCAATCGGGTCAAGCAATTGCGCGAAGCGCATGATCAGATGAGCCAGTCGGCGCTGGCCAAAGAGATTGGCGTCACCCGCCAGACCGTGATCGCGATCGAGCAAGGCAAATACTCGCCCAGCCTTGAGAGTGCATTTCGCATTGCCCACGTCTTCGGGGTCAGCCTCGAAGACGTGTTTGGCTGGGACGGCGATTAAAGCCCGACCGGGTGAGTCGCGCTCAGGGACAGGCGGCGGCGACGGTCTTCCAGCTCACGCGTGAGCTTTACCGTGATTGGATCGCCATGATCGAGAATGGTGGGTTCGCGCACCTCTTGTGCGGCGGTTTCCAATTCGCGCCGAAAAAATCGGACAGTCTTCAAGCGTTTCATTTTGCGCTCCCAGGCGATTAGCCCGAAACAGGCAAGCAAAATTCGCGCCACAGGAGAATTTATGCGCAGGCAAGCTCATTGCGCAAATGCAATGAGCTTGCCTGAATGGCTGCACTGCCGAGGCTTAAGGCGTGACCGTATTGAACCAGAAGTCCGGTTGGTCGAGCGCGTCAAACATGGCCGAGACAGCGCTGCGTTTGCCACTGATCTTCATCTTGCCGCCTGTGATCAGGCCGAGCGGCGCTGCCTCGCCAAGAATCAGGCGGTCGAGGTCGCTGCGATTGATGGTCACTGTCGCCGCAGCGGCTTCGGTGCCGCCGCTGCGCGGGACCATCACCGCGGCCTCGACCAGCAAGCTGACGGTCTCGTCTCGGTCGGGGAAATTGAACACGATGACATAAGGATCGCGGTCCATCTTTGCCGGATTGTAGCGCACTGCCAGGGCATCAAACAGGTCGAGTGACGGCACGGCTGTGAGGAAATCGGCATTGCCGAGATTCGGATTGCCAGCGTCAGGAAGGCCGCGTCTGAGCTCTGCTGCTCCGGTCAGGTAATAGCTGCGCCAGGCGCCGCTTTCGGCCTGGAATCCAAGCTGTTCATAGCTCGCCGACAGCCAGTCGCGGCCTTGCTGATTGTCTGGCTCGGCAAAGACCAGATGATTGAACACTTCCGCGGCCCAGCGATAGTCGCCGCGCTCGAATGCGGCCTGACCGATCTCCAGCACCTGTTCGGCGCCGCCCATGGCCTCGACATAGCGCGCTGCGGTCACCGCGTGCGGCAATCGGTGATAGTCAGCCGGCACGCCGCCCCACCAGCCGAAATAGTGCTGATACACCGCTTTGGCATTGTGATTGAGCGTGCCGTAATAGCCGCGTGTGGTGAAATCGGCGGCCTGGAAGCCCGGCTCCTCCACCGCTTCGGCGGCTTCGACCATGGTCGCGCCAGCATTGGCATTGCGCAGGGTCTGGTCATGCACATAGCGATAGATATCGCGCTGGCTGGCGAGGAATCCGGCGACATTTTCCTGGCCCCAGGTGGGCCAATGGTGGGAGGCGAAGACAACATCGCTGCGGGCGCCATATTTAGCCAGGACATAATCGATGACGCGGCTCCATTTCAGGGCGTCACGGACTTTCGCGCCGCGCGGCGTCAGGACATTGTGGAAGGTTGCAGTCGCCACTTCGGCGGTACACAACGCGCGCTTCTCGGGCAGATAGAACATGAACTCTGCTGGCGCTTCTGTCCCGGCCGCATCAATGAACTCGAACGTGACGCCATCAATCACGCGCACCGTCCCGCGGCCGGCAATCTCTTCGGTTGGCAATAGCAGGCTGACCGTGCCGTTCGGCAAGCCTGGTCCCAGGCCGGAGCCCACATGCGCACGGCTGCTGCGCGGCAGCGTATTGCCGAACATCAAGGTTGCCCGGCGGCTCATCTGATTGCCGGCGATCAGGTTTTCCGACACCGCGCTCTCGGAAAATCCGATCGGGGCCAGGACCGGCACGCCTGCAGCGACATCTGCGTCGCTGATGACGCCGCGCGCGCCGCCAAAATGGTCGGCATGAGAATGGGTGAAGAGGACGCCGGTGACCGGCCGCTCGCCGAGCGTTTCATTGACCAGTTTCAGCGCCGCGGCCGCAGTTTCGGTTGCGGTCAGCGGATCAACCAGAATCCAGCCGGTCTCGCCCTCGATCACACTCATCACAGACAGGTCATAGCCGCGGACCTGGTAAATGCCGTCAGTGACCTTGAACAGGCCATGATGCGCGGCCAGTTGCGACTGGCGCCAGAGCGATGGGTTCACCGTGTCCGGCGCATCGGCGTCGAGGAAATCAAATTGCGGGATCGCCCAGACGATATCGCCATCGGCATTGAGAATGGCCTCGTCCTCAATAAAGGCGAGGCGGTCGCGGCGGGCATCTTCGCCATCCGAGCCGTGTGCCAGATCAAGCCGGGCGGCGAGATCGGCATTGGCCTGTTTGGTAAAGGCGGTCGCGGTGCCAGGTGCTGGCAGTCCGGCTTCGATGGCGGCGGCAGACGGTTCAGGCGGCGGCGCCTCTTCCTGTCCGCACGCAGCGAGCAGCGCCAATCCCAATCCAGCGATAAATATCCGCATTCTTTCCTCCCAAAGACTGGCAACAGGAGTGACGCAAAATCATCGCTTCAACAAGATGGCGCAAGGGAAGCCTTAATAGCGGTCGAGGCGGGTCGGCAGGCCGTACTCGATCAGTCTTGTGCAGGCCCACTCATATTCATCCGCGCAGGCGCCCTGCAGCAGGCGCACCGCAGCCGGTCGGTCGCGGGGGCCGCCGCGGCCCATATACATCATGTTGCCCAGGCCGGCGCAGCCGCCAGGATCATCCAGGCTGCAGGCTTGGACATAAAGCGCCCGGGCATGCTCCAGATCCACCGGTCCGGCATGGTCTTTCTGGGAAATATAGGCTTGCTGCGTGCAGGCGCCGGCATGGCGCCCGTCGAAACAGGCCGCATCATATTGAAGTTTCGCTTTGGTAAAATCCTGCTCCGTGCCGGCGCCGCGCCGGTGCATTTCACCAAGCGCGAAACAATTGCGCGCCCACTGATCACGCGGCAGAGTCCGGTCCGCACACAGCCGGTCATAAATCGCAAGCGCCTCTTCCATTCGTGCCTCGGCGCGGGCCAGATCAATGCCGTCTTCGGCCTTGATCACGTCGCGGCCTTCGACCCCAGAAGTCAGACGGGCCGCATCGCGCATGGCGCGTTCGGCAAAATACTCGTCTGCCGTCTTGGCGGTCGGTTGCGGTTTGCCAAACTGGGCTGAGGCCGTCGCCGCGAGGGCCAGGGCGCAACAGAGTGAGGCGAACAAGCGAACAATCATGAAGGGCTCCGCACAGTGATCATTGTGTAACCTTGTAACTAGGAATGCGGCGCTTTTCTGTCGAGTCTTGCCAGACAGTGTTTCGACTGCCACCGTGATTGAAATCGGAGGCGTTCATGGCAGCAGAAAATCAGAAACCCATTGGCTCGGGCTTTGGCGCAAAGACCCCTGCGGCGGAGGTCGTCCAGGGCCTGGATCTCAGCGGCAAGACGGTGATCGTTACCGGCGGCTATAGCGGCATCGGGATCGAGGAAGTGCGGGCCCTGGCTGGGGCTGGGGCCAGCGTGACTGTCCCGGCGCGGCGGCCAGATGCGGCGCAAGCGGCATTAGGCTCTGTCGAGGGGGATATCGAAATTGCCAGTCTGGACCTCGGCGACCTCACCAGCGTCAAGAAATTCGCCGAGGATTATGTCGCTACGGGGCGTCAGCTGGATATTCTGATCAACAATGCCGGCATCATGGCCTGTCCGCTCGCCCGTGTCGGCCCTGGCTGGGAGAGCCAGTTCGGGGTCAATCATCTTGGCCATATGGCGCTGGCACAGGCGCTATTGCCAGCCTTGCAAAAGGCCGAGACGTCGCGGCTCGTGGCGCTGTCTTCCACAGCGCACATTCGCGGCGATGTGAATTGGGACGATCCGCACTATCAGCGCACCGAATACGAGAAATGGGACGCCTATGCCCAGGCAAAATCGGCGAACGCCTTGTTCGCCCTTGGCGCAGACACGCGCTGGGACCAATATGGTGTCACCGCCTTTAGCGTTCATCCTGGCGGCATCTTCACACCCTTGCAGCGACACCTGACGGTCGAGGAAATGTCAGCCATGGGATGGATGAACCCAGACGGCACCATTCCGGAACCGATCAAGGCCATGTTCAAGACCCCGGAGCAGGGCGCCTCCACTGCGACCTGGGCGGCAACCGCGCCGCAACTGGAAGGTCGCGGCGGCGAATATTGCGAGGATTGCGACATCGCTGAGCTGGCAGGTCCTGACAGTCAGCGCTGGCAGCATGCACGCGCATGGATCTGCGATGAGGAAAAGGCGGATCGCCTGTGGGCGATGAGCGAGGACATGCTGGCCAATGCCTGATATTCAACATTTTGGTTGAATAATATTTGGAGCTCTCTATATTCATCCACATGGTTGAATATTCGGAGTCCTTGAATCAGACATTCAGAGCGCTCGCCGATCCGACCCGGCGGGCAATGCTGGAAAGCCTGCGCGCCGGGCCGATGACCATTGGCGCCCTGGCCGAGCCGCTGGCGATCAGCTTTGCGGCGACCTCCAAACACATTGGCATTCTCGAAGATGCTGCTTTGATCCGACGCGAAAAGCGCGGGCGAGAGCGCGTCTGTCATTTGCAGCGCGGACAGCTCGAGGCCGCGCAGGCCTGGCTTGAGCGCCATGCCGCGTTCTGGGCCAGCGCGCTGGATGCCCTCGAAACCGCCCTGATAGAGGAGGATGAGCGTGATGCGTGATCCTGTCAGCTACCCAAGCCCCACCGTGCTGGAGGTGTTCCGTGATCTGCCTGGTCCGATTGAGCGGGTTTGGGACTATCTGACCCGGTCGGAGCTGCGCCAGAAATGGCTCTGTGCCGGGGAAGTGTCGCCGGAAATTGGCGGCCCGATCGTGTTCGATTTTGATCATACAAGACTGTCGGCCCGGCCGACCCCGAAGAGTCATGAAGGCGGCGGTGATCATCACATGATTGGTGTTGTCCGGGTCTATGACCCGCCGCATCATCTCGCCTTTTCCTGGCCGTCAGCCGAAGATGAGGCCCCGACAGAAGTGGATATAAAGCTGACAGAAACCGATACCGGGGTGCGCCTGCATCTGCGCCACGAGATGCTGGTCAGCAAGGATTACAAGGCGGGCGCGTCGGCCGGTTGGCATATCCATCTCGACATTCTCGGCGATGTCCTCGGCGATTGTCCCGGGCGTGATTTCTGGGATCACTTCCTGCCGCTTGAGCAGGCATACAAGGCGATGCTAGACAAAGGGTGATGCCTGCACCACCTGACGGATATTCCGGCAAGCCGCTTTACGAGAAGCTTGGACTGAAGCCGGGCATGACCTGTCTGCCGGTCAGGCCGCCAGAGCATTATGCACAGCTTGTCCAGGGCGCGCTTGGGGTGCGGTTCATCAAGCGGGCGGCGCCGTCCGACTGCGTGCACGTGTTCTGTCGCCGCAAACGCCATGTTCCGCCACTGTTTTCGCGGGCGTTGCGATCGGTGAAAGCCGGCGGCATGATCTGGATGTCCTGGCCGAAGCAAAGCTCGCCGCTTCATGTCGATCTGAGCGAGCAGGATTTTCGCGATCATATCCTGCCTCTGGGCTGGGTCGATGTGAAAGTCTGCGCGGTGGATGCCGACTGGTCTGGTCTGAAATTCCTCAAGCGCAAAAGCCGAGACCCGAACAGCGATCCCTGATACACTCGCTTGACCTCGACCCTCAGTCAGAGCAGGGACGTGCCATGCACAGCGACGCGCCACAGCCCCAAGCCCCCCGCCAAGGTTCCAGGCTCGGCCTGTGGCTGGGCATTGGCGGGCTGGTTTTGCTGCTCGGCCTGTTCCTGTTCGGGCGCTATACCGATGTCCTCAACCTGGACGCGCTGCAGCTTGCGATTGCCGAGTTTGCGGATGGGCCATGGGGCGTTCCGGCGATCATCCTGACCTTCTGCGTCTGCGCCTTTATCGGTGTGCCGCAATTCCTGCTGATCGGCGTCGCGGTCTATGCTTTCGGGCCGCTCTGGGGCGCGGTCTGGGCCTGGGTGGCGACTCTGTGTTCAGGTGCGATCACATTCTGGCTGGGACGGGTGTTCAGCGCAGCGACGCTGAACCGGCTCGGCCAGGGCAGGATCAAGCGGTTTGCCGAATTTGTCGCGCGCAATGCCTTTGCCGCCAGCGCGATTGTGCGCAATGCGCCAACCGGTCCGTTCCTGGTGGTGAATATGGTGTTCGGCGCGATTGGCGCGAAATTCTCTCATTATTTCGGGGGCATGGCGCTGGGCGTGATCCCGAAGATCGCGCTCGTCGCGTTCGGCCTACAAGCCATACAGGCCGCGCTTGAGGGCAATTTCTGGACAGCCCTGGCCGCCGCCGTCGCGGCTCTGGCGGTTTTCCTCGGCGGCTTCTTCTATGTGCGGCACAGACGCCGCAAAGGGGAAAATATTGCGCTCAGCGCGGATTAGACTGTTGACACTGCTGCCTGCAACCCGCATTGCAGTGCCCATGCGCAAGAATTTGCCCCTTTTGAGCCTACTTCTCCTTACTGGCCCCTGGCCGGTAGCGGCGGTGCATTAGCGCATCAGTCCACGGCCAGGGGAGCGCACTTTAACAAGTTTCACGACATCAACTGGCCGAACCGATGACCGACACGACTGATATTGTAATTTTTGACACCACGATGCGCGATGGCGAACAATCGCCTGGCGCGTCGATGACGCACAATGAAAAGCTGGCGCTTGGCGAATTGCTCGAGACCATGGGCGTTCACGTGATCGAGGCGGGCTTCCCGGCGGCCTCGATTGGCGACTTCGAAGCCGTGCGAGAGATTGCCAAACGCTCCAAGAGTGCCACGATTTGCGGGCTCGCGCGCTCGACCCCAGGCGATATTGATCGCTGCGCCGAGGCCGTGCGCCACGCCGCCAAGCCGCGCATTCACACTTTCATTTCCACCAGCCCCGTACATATGAAGCACAAGCTGAAAATGGGCGCCAATGCCGTGCTTGAGGCGGTCGGGCGGTCTGTGGCGCAGGCCCGAAATCTCGTGCCCGACGTCGAATGGAGCCCGGAAGACGCCACGCGCACAGAGTTTGATTTCCTGTGCAAATGTATCGATGCGGCGATTACCAGCGGCGCCACGACGATCAATATTCCGGATACAGTGGGATATTCCCATCCTGAGGAATATGGCAACCTGATCCGGCGTCTGCGCGAGACGATTCCAGGCAGCGACAAGGTGATCTGGTCAACCCATTGCCACAATGATCTCGGCCTTGCTGTCGCCAACTCAATCGCTGGCGTCCAGAACGGGGCGCGGCAGGTCGAATGCACGATTAATGGCCTCGGCGAGCGGGCCGGCAACGCCGCGCTCGAAGAAGTGGTCATGGCCTTCAATACGCGCCGTGATGATCTGCCCTTCACGACCGGGCTCGACACCACCAAGCTCGCCTCGGCCAGCCATATGGTGAGCCGAATTACCGGCTTCCCGGTGCAATATAACAAGGCGATTGTCGGCAAGAATGCATTCGCGCATGAAAGCGGAATCCATCAGGATGGCATGCTGAAAAATGCCGAAACCTATGAGATCATGAAGCCGGAAGATGTCGGGGTGTCCAAGACCAGCCTGGTCATGGGCAAGCATTCCGGCCGCCACGCTTTTCGCGACAAGCTGGAAAGCCTCGGATATGAGCTCGACAAGGACAGCCTCAACGAAGCCTTCAAGCGGTTCAAGGATTTGGCCGACAAGAAGAAACATGTCTTCGATGATGATCTGATGGCCCTGGTCGATGATCAATTATCGGCTGTCGGCGAGCGGATTTCGTTTGAAAAACTGCGAGTTGTGGCTGGATCGGAAGGGCCGCAGACGGCTGATCTGGTGGTTCTGGTCGATGGCGAAAGCCATGCCATCACGTCTGAAGGCAATGGCCCGGTCGATGCTGTGTTCAACGCCATCCGCAAGATCGTGCCGCATGAAGGCAAGCTAGACCTGTTCCAGGTCAGCGCCGTCACCGGCGGCACAGATGCGCAGGCCGATGTGCATGTCCGTCTCAAGGGCGAGGGCATCATGGCCACAGGTCGCTCGTCTGATCCCGACACATTGGTGGCCGCCGCCAAGGCCTATATTCATGCTCTCAACAAGCTTGAAGCCCGCCGCCTGAAGCGGATGGCGGCCTAGCGCCTTAACAAACGAAGCGTTTGCACAAAGCCTGTCCCATTCTGGGGCAGGTTTTTCTTTTCGCAGTGTCTATTGGGGTGACGGGTCGGTGTACGGGCCGTACACGAAGAGTGAGAATGCAGACTTGCTTTAATTAAATCTAAACGGCATGAGGGTATAAGGGCTGATACAAGAAACGAAGCTGCACGCGTCGGGGACGACCGGGCAAGAATCAGAATCGGCGCGGAAAAATGATTGGATCCCTTCTCGGAGTTCTTTCCACGGACATGGCAATCGACCTGGGGACGGCGAACACGCTCGTCTATGTCAAAGGTCAGGGCATCAAGCTGGATGAGCCATCAGTTGTGGCTTACATGAACCAGGGCGGCCGCAAGATGGTTTATGCCGTCGGCGATGATGCCAAGAAGATGCTGGGCAAGACCCCGCTCAACATGGAAGCCATCCGGCCGATGCGCGATGGTGTAATCGCGGATTTCGAAGTTGCCGAGGAAATGATCAAGCACTTCATCCGCAAAGTGCATAATCGCCGCGCCTTCGTGTCGCCTCTGATCATTATCTGTGTGCCCAGCTCGGCCACGAATGTTGAACGCCGCGCCATTCACCAGTCGGCGCTGGCGGCCGGGGCTCGCGAGGTTCACCTGATTGACGAACCGCTAGCGGCTGCGATTGGCGCTGGCTTGCCGATTGAGGAGCCTGCCGGATCGATGGTTGTCGATATTGGCGGCGGGACGACCGAAGTTGCGGTTCTGTCGCTGGGTGGCCAGGTCTATTCGCGCTCTGTCCGCGTCGGCGGCGACAAGATGGACGAAGCCATCATGAGCTATCTGCGCAAGAACCAGGGCATCCTGGTGGGCGAGATGTCAGCCGAGCGGATCAAGAAACAGATCGGGACCGCGATGGCGCCTGAGAATGGCGACGGCATGACCGTGACGGTTCGCGGCCGCGCCACAGGTGACGGGGTGCCGAACGAAGTTGAAATCAATGAAAAGATGATGGCCGAAGCCCTCGCCGACCCGGTCGGAGAGATTGTCGAAGCGGTCCGCATTGCGCTCGAAGCGATGCCGCCAGAACTGTCCGCCGACATTGTCGATCGCGGCATCGTGCTGACCGGCGGTGGCGCCTTGTTGCGCAATCTTAACGTCGTGCTGCGCGAGCAGGCCCGTTTGCCGGTGATGATCGCCGAAGACCCATTGAAATGTGTTGCGAACGGGTGTGGATTCGTTCTCGAGAACCTCTCGCGCATGAAGAACGTGCTGTCGCCAGAAGTTTGACACGATTGCAGGCTAAACCGTCTGCGATCTAGAAAGAAGGATCAGCCCCATGCCTCGCTTAAGCGGCAAGGGATACAGACAGCGCCCGCTTCGGCGGTATGGATTCTTCGTGGCTGTTGCTGGCCTTCTGGCTCTGCTGCTCCTGCAAACCTCGCCGCGTCTCAGCCAGGGCGTCGAACCGGTGCGAACGGCCGCATCTGACCAGCTTTTCCATGTCACCCGCCCGAGCCTGATCGACCGGCTCAGCGGCGCCTCTGCAAAAGAGCGCCGGATCCTGGAACTGGAAGCGCGCGTCCGCGAATTGGCCCAGTACAAGGCGCTGGCCCTGACCATGGCGGAGCGACTGGAGGTCTATGAAGACATCCTCAACATGCAGGGCGAACCGGGCGGCGCGGAAGTCACCGCGCGGATCATGGCTGAAACCAATGGGCCGTTTGCCGAAGCCTTGCTGGCTAATGCCGGCGCCACTAATGGGGTTCTGGAAGGCTATTTTGCCGAGAATGATCGCGGTCTTGTCGGCCGGGTGGTGCAGGTCGGGCAACGCTCGTCGCGGATCCTCAAGATCACTGATTTCAACAGCCGCGTGCCGGTCATGGGTGAAGCCAGCGGCCTGCGCGCCATCATGTATGGCGGGCGCGATGGTCTTGGCCGGCTGATCGATTTGCCGGAGCAGGGCGATTTCCTGCCGAACGAGCGCATCCTGACCTCTGGCGAAGGCGGCCTGTTCCCGCGCGGCGTGGTCGTCGGACATGTCCGCGATGCGGAAGGCAAGGAGATCCGCGTCGATCTTGCCATGCTCAATGGCCAGCTATCCTATGTGCGCCTCAAGCCGATCATGTCGATCCCGGTGCCAGAAGCCTTCCCGGTCGAGACCGAGGTGGCCGAGCTTAGCGATGAGGATGGCTCGTGAACTGGCTGAGCTCGATCGCGGATTCACTGGCGCTTCGATGGGAAGCGGCGCGCCCGCGGGCGCGCTTGTTCATTGGCGTGGTCGTGGTGGTCCTGATCGGCCTGGTCGGCCTGACCCCGAAATCTTTGTTCGGCGTACCGCTTGCCTGGCCTTATGTCGGTCTGATCGCAGCCGTCGGCTGGGGACGCTCCGGGATCGGCTTTGGTCCGATGCTGCTATTGGTCCTGTTCGGCTTCGCCCAGGATGCCTCGCAGGCGCCGTGGGGCAGTCATGGCCTCGCCAATCTGCTCACCTATGGTCTTTCCGCCATGGTCCATCAGATGTTTGATACCGAACGGACGCCCTTCCTGAGCTTTATACTCCCGGTTGTAACTTTGTTTTCAGGCATCACGCTCGTATGGATGGTTGCGAGTATTTCATCGGCGCATTTTGTCCGTGTGACGCCGATGCTGACCGCTTATTTTGCCACCCTGGTCGTCCACATGCTGATTGCGCCGCTATTTGATCTCGGCATCCGCCGGACCGTGCCCAACGGGGGCAGCACATGAGCGCGAAACGCCCCATAGATGGCCTGTTCAATCGCCGCGCCCTGATCGCGGCAGGCGGCGGCGCTGCGGTCTTTGGCGGGCTGATTGCACGCCTGTTCCAGCTTCAGATCATGGAGCATGAGCGGTTCGAAGTGGCGGCCGCAGAGAATGGCGTGCGTCTGGATCTGGCGCCGCCGCAACGCGGCCGCATCCTGGATCGTTTTGGACGCCCGCTGGCGGCGCATCGCCAGGCCGGACGGGTCTCGATTGTGCGCGAGCAGGCAAATGATCTGCCCGGCTTGATGGCTGAGCTGTCCAAACATCTCGATCTCTCGCCCGAGCGCCAGGCCCGGCTGATCAGCGACGCCCGGCGTCAGGCCAGCTTCCAGCCGGTGACGGTGAAAAGCGAGCTGTCATATGAAGATTTCTCGCGCCTGTCGGTTCTGGCGCCGAGCTTGCCTGGCTTGCAGGTCGAAATGGCCTCGACCCGGTCGTATCCGCGCGGGCGGGATTTTGCCCATGTGCTTGGCTATGTTGCCAAAGCCAGCGAAATGGATCTGGAGCGCCTCAGCGAGGACGCCAATGCTCAGGAACGCGCCGCGATCCGCCGCCTGTTCAAACACCCGGATATGCGCACCGGTCGGTCCGGCGTGGAGCGCTATGCCGAAGACTGGCTGCGCGGCGAAGCCGGCTTCCGCAAACTCGAGACCAATGCGGCCGGCCGCATCATTCGTGAATTCGATGATCCCAGCCTGGCGCCGAAACCAGGGCGCGATCTGTATCTGACGGTCGACGCAGAGTTGCAGAAATTCGCGATTGATCGGTTCGGGGTCGAAAGCGGCGCCGCCGTCGTCCTGGATATTGAGAGCGGCGATATTCTCGCCTTCGTCTCGACCCCGGCTTTTGATCCGAATGATTTCGTCAACGGGATATCCTCGGCTGACTATGCGGTGCTGCGCGATGATGTCGAATATTCGCCGCTTTATCACAAGGCCTATGATGGCACGTATCCGCCCGGGTCGACCTTCAAGATGGTGGTCGCTGCGGCGGCGCTGGAGGCCGGCGTCATCCATCCGAATGAGCGGGTTTATTGTCCCGGGCATTACAGGTTCGGCAATAATACCTGGCATTGCTGGAAAAAGCGCGGGCACGGCTCGGTCAATATGCATTGGGCGATCAAGGGCTCGTGCGATGTCTACTTCTATGAAATCGCCAAGCGCATGGGCATTGAGACTCTGGCTGATATGGGCCGGCGCTTCGGGTTCGGTCAGCGCTGGGAACTCGGCCTCACCGGCGGTCGCAGCGGCGTCATGCCGGATGATGCCTGGAAGCGCGCGGCGCGCGGCGAGCCCTGGTATGAAGGCGAAACGCTGAACATCGGGATCGGCCAGGGCCAGGTCGCGGCCTCGCCGCTGCAGCTGGCGGTGATGAGCGCGCGGATTGCCGCCGAAGGCAAGATCATTACCCCGCGCATCATCGGCGACGGGCCGCGCCCGGATGCCGATATTCCGTTTGATGCGCCGCTCGATGCCGAGATTATGCAGCGGATGAAAGCCGGCATGTATGGCGTGACCTCCGAAGCCGGCGGTACAGCGCTGCGCTCTGGCGATCTCGGCCTGGGTGGCCCGCGCCTGGCGGGCAAGACCGGGACCTCGCAAGTGCGGCGAATTTCGGCCGCTGAGCGCGCCACGGGAATCCTCAAAGGTGAGAATATCGACCGCCGCCTGCGCGACCATGCCCTGTTCGTCGCCTATGCGCCGCATGATGACCCGAAATATGCGATTTCGGTTGTGGTCGAGCATGGCGAAGGCGGCTCCAAGGCCGCTGCGCCAGTGGCCCGAGACATCATGGCAGAAGCGCTACGCATCGATGCCCGCCGGACGCCCACTTATGTCCGCACCGCGGCAACCGGCAGCAGCAGCACCGGCAGCGGGGCGCGTTAGACATGGCTACGACGATGCGTGCCAGCTCGCTTGATTTTTCGCGACGTTCGCTGTGGACACAGCTGGGCGCCTTGCCCTGGGGCCTGATCCTGATGATTTGCGCGATGGCGATGATCGGCGTTGCCATCTTGCATTCCGCCACGTTTACAAACCCGCAAGAAGCCGGCCTGCCGATGCGCCAGGCGACCCGGTTCGGGGTCGCTCTGGGGGTATTGCTGGTCGCTGGCCTGGTGCCGATCCGCTGGTGGTTCTGGGCCGCCTGGCCGAGTTATCTTGCCACTCTGGTGCTGCTCGTCGCGGTTGAATTTTTCGGCATGACAGGGGGCGGCGCCCAACGCTGGCTGCAGGTCGGGCCGGTGGCGGTACAGCCATCCGAGTTTATGAAGGTGACGCTGACCCTGGCGCTGGCAGCCTATTATCACAAGCGCTGGAATGATTTCTCTGGCGGCTTCCTGATCCATTTGCCGGCCTTGGCCCTGATCGCCTTGCCGGCAGCTTTGATTTTCCGGCAGCCTGATTTCGGGACAACGCTGGCTTTGTTTGCCTCAGGCGGCATCTTGATTTTTCTGGCCGGTCTGTGGTGGCGCGTGATCATGGCTATTGGCGTTGCCGCGATAGCCAGCGTTCCGGCCATCTATTTCTTTGTCCTGCAGGATTATCAGCGCGAACGTGTCGATACTTATGTAGCGCAGCTGACCGGGCAGTCGGTCAATGTCATGGATGACGGCTATCAGATCGAACAGGCCAAGATCGCCATCGGCTCCGGCGGCTGGACCGGCAAAGGCTATATGGAAGGCACGCAGTCGCAGCTCGATTATATTCCTGAACAGCACACCGATTTCATCCTCACTGTGCTGGCCGAAGAGTTCGGGTTCCTGGTGACCAGCGGGGTGCTGATCCTGTGGATGGTCATCCTCGGCCTCGGCCTGGCGATCGCATTGAGGGCCGCGAGCCTGTTTGCGCGCTTCGCCGCTGCGGGGGCGGTTGCGACTGTGGCTTTCTATATTTTGTTCAATGTTGCCATGGTCTTAGGGCTCGTTCCTGTGGTTGGGGTTCCATTGCCGCTTCTGTCTTATGGCGGCACGGTCATGATCACCACGGCCGGGTGTTTCGGTCTGGTTTGCGCAGCCCATCTGGGGCGCAATGAACCGCTCAATACCGGCGCCTGATCCTGGCCTGGGCATCTGGTTCAATCATCCCTTAAAAGCCAGCAATTGCGTTGATTTTTGCTCCCCCTTGTCTAGGGTCGCGCCAAATTTATTCCCTGGGAGGAGAGTTTAATGGCAGCGATCGGTCGTAAGACAGATACGTGGGGTTCGCGTTTTGGATTCATTATGGCCGCGGTCGGTTCGTCCGTCGGCCTCGGCAATTTCTGGCGGTTTCCATACACGGCAGGCGAAAATGGCGGCGGCGCGTTTATCGCCATCTACCTGCTTTGCGTGCTTTTGGTTGGTTTGCCGCTCTTGATGGCGGAATATGGCATGGGCCGCAAATCCGGCATGTCGGCGATAGAAGGGATTGAGTCCCTGGCGCGCGCCGAAAGCCGAAGCGGCAATTGGGGGATTGTCGGCTGGGTCGGCTCGCTGACCGCGTTTTTCATCCTGACCTTCTATATGGTGATTTCGGTCTGGTTGATTGCTTTCCTGTTACAAGCGCCGACCGGGCGGTTTGAGGGCATGGATGCAGCTGCATCGGCCACCAATTTTGTCGATACGATCGGGCAAGGCGAGAATGGAACCTCCCGAAAATGGGGCATTCTGGGGCTGCTCTTCCTGTTCCTGCTGGCCAATGTCTTCGTCGTTGGGCGCGGCGTCAAAGGCGGCCTGGAGCGGGTTGCGACGATCCTGATGCCGGCCTTTTTCATCATGCTGCTAGTGGTGGTTGGCTTCGCGGTTTCGCAAGGTGACGTCGCCCAGACCGCAGCCTTCCTGTTCGAGCCGAAATGGCAAGATGTCGGCTTCAAGACCTTCTTGTCCGCGCTGGGTCAGGCTTTCTTCTCGATTGGTGTCGGCGTCGGTTTGATGATCACATATGGTGCCTATCTCGACAGCCAGACAGACATTCCGCGATCATCCTCAATCGTTGTCACAGCCGACACATTCGTGGCCCTGATCGCTGGCTTCGCGATTTTCCCGATCGTGTTCGCAGCCGGCCTCGACCCGGCCTCTGGCCCGAGCCTGTTCTTCATCTCCATGCCGGTGGCATTTGGCGGCATTGAAGGCGGCACGATATTCGCCACCGTGTTCTTCGCGTTGGCTCTGTTTGCCGCCTTTACGTCTTCCATTTCACTGATGGAAGTTGGCGTCTCCTGGCTCGAAGAGCGCCAGGGTGTGACCCGTTTCGGGGCGGCGCTCGGGGTCGGTTTCGTGCTCTGGATGATTGGCGCGGCCTATGTATTCTCGCTCGAATATCTCGACTTTGTCGACTTCATGACCGAAGGCTTGCTACTGCCGCTCGGCGGCTTGCTAGTGGCGATATTCGCGGGTTGGATCCTCAGTCGCAACATGCTGACCACAGAGCTTGGCGAAGGCAATGTGATGAATATCTGGCGCTTCCTGATCCGTTGGTTCGTGCCGCCTTTCGTGGCCTTTGTCCTGGTCTTCGGATTCCTCGACAAGATTCAGGACCAGTATCAGGTGCAGCTGCCAGGCTTCCTGACCAAGCTGCTTGGACCGAACGCGGAATAAGCGCGCGCCCGGCACAAACAAGAAACCCCGCCTCTGACCGAGGCGGGGTTTCTTTTTTTAAAAGAGACTGCCAGCGCGTCTATGCAATCGGTGAGCGCAATTCCGGCGCTATAACCAGCAGGCGCACGCCATGCAGTTTGGTCTCGTTGAAGACATTGCCATCATCCGCCCAGCGGTGCGCGCGCGGATGTCGCGCCTGGCGCAGTGTGGCCGCACATTCCGGGTCACCTCGACCATCAGGGTGAAGCTGGCGACAGGGTGAGCCCGGATCTCGCTTATTTGAAACGGCGACCGAAATCGCGCGTGGCACGGATCAGCTTGTCGACAATCCCGGGTTCGAGGCTGGAATGCCCGGCATTGCCGATAATGTGCAGATCGGCATTCGGCCAGGCTTTCTTCAGGCTCCAGGCCGTCGAGAGCGGCGTCACCACGTCATATCGCCCATGCACGATGATACCCGGAATATCCGCCAGTTTCTGCGCCGCCTGTTCGAGCAGCCAGCCATCCTTTTCGAAAAAGCCCTTATGGTAGAAATAATGGCATTCGATCCGGGCGAAGGCGTCAGCGAAATCGTCCTCTTCGAAGCGTTTCGGGCGGCTGGAAGGGCCTTGAATGGTGATGGTTTCGCCTTCCCAGCAGGCCCAGGCCTTGGCCGCCGCGCGCCGCGCGGCTTTGTCCGTTCCGGTCAGGCGCTGATAGAATGCGGTCAGAAGATCGCCGCGTTCCGCCTCTGGAATTGGCGCGACATAGCGATCATGCGCATCCGGGAACAGGCGGCTGGCGCCTTCCTGATAGAACCAGCGAATCTCACGCTCTGTCAGCAGGAAGATGCCGCGCAGGATCAGGCCGATCACGCGCTGGGTATGGGTGACGGCATATGTCAGCGCCAGTGTCGAGCCCCATGAGCCGCCGAACAGCACCCATTTGTCGATGCCGAGATGCTCGCGCACCGCTTCGATATCATCGACCAGGTTCCAGGTGTCATTCTCGCGCAGTTCGGAATGCGGCGTCGACTTTCCGCAGCCGCGCTGATCCATCAGAATGATGCGATAGACGCTCGGATCGAAAAACCGGCGCATTTCCGGACTCGACCCACCGCCGGGGCCGCCATGGATGCCGATAACCGGCAATCCGTCGGGATTGCCTGATTCTTCCCAATATATCTCGTGCAGATCGCTGACGCGGAGAAAGCCGGATCGCCGCGCTTCTAGAGGTGCATAAAGTTTGAGCATTTTGTGCCTTTGTTCACGACCTCTTCACCTATCGATTGTTAACTTATGAGGAAAGGGTATGGACGGCGTTTTTCTCATCTGTATGTGTCATTGCAGGTGAGGCTTTAGTTTTGTTAGGTGTGCGGCCCCATGCGTAGTGTATTCCTGTCGATCATTTTGGCGTCCAGTCTTGGCGCGTGCGCGACGGTTTCTATGGTGTCATCGGAAGCGATGGTTGAAACCGGTTTGGCGACGGAACAAAGCAGTCTGCGCGAAGTATCCGAAGCCTATACCGATCTGGCGGAACGCAAGAACTGGGTTGCCAAGAGTGGCGGTCTGCTCGGTTTTGCTCGAGTCCTGATGGACGGCGCATCCGGGGATGATCAGAGCCCTGAAATGAAATATGCCGCTCAGCTGCAGGCTGACAGCGCTTCGCGGTCGCAGCAAGCGCTGCAATTGCGCGATGATATTGAAAGTGCCACGCATGGCCTCAATGTGGCGACGATGGAAGCTGAAAAGCTCTATGGATCAGAGGCCTCTGCCAAGCGATTGCGCGCGGATCTGGTCAGCTATGAGAGCGCGCTTGTCACCGCCAAGAAAGCGCGCCGAACCTTTGTCAGCGCCCTGACCGAATATGAGCCGGAAGAACTCGAAGGCGCGTCGGATGCCTTGTCGAGCTTCGATCACAGCATCGACAGTGCCCGCGAGACAGCAGATAAGCTGGCCGATTATGCCGCCGACCGCAAAAACAGCGAAGCGACATCATAGCGCCGCTGGCAGCCATTTGATCTGTCTATAATTTCATGAATCCGCGGTTCAGCTGCCACGCATTCTCCATGATTTTCGCGAGATGCTCGGTCCGTGTGCGCACCACTTCCGGCGTCCAGGCGACCTTGTCCTTGATGTCCTGTGTCAGGGCGAATTCGGGCGCGCCATTGGCGAAGTAAAGCGCCTTTTTCTCTTCAAATGAGAGATTGTCGGCCTTCTGATTGGTCGATTGGGAGAGCAGCGCGAAATTGCCCGTCGTGTCGACCAGGTCGCGGTGAACGGCGAGGTTTGGCCAGGCATTGTGCCAGGGCGAGTTCTCCGGAATGTTTCGCGGCAAGACATGTTCTACGGTCGCCCCATCATCCGGACCAAGCGCCTTGCCGCCTTCGATTTCCGCATTCAGGCGCAAGGCAATCGCGCGGCGCTGGGCGAAGGCGCCAAAGCGGCTGCGCAGGCGACTGGAAATCTCGCGGCGTTCTTCTCGAGACAGGGCCAGTGGTCCGCTATCGGACAACAAAGCGCGCGGATTTTCGGCATTGTCGGCGATTTTCTGATAGCGTCTCTGCCGACTGCGCTGATCGGTGATCGCCATCATCGAAGCATAAGCAAACCGCTCAAGGCTCTTGAAGAAGACATAGGCATTCTCTGGGCTATTATTGTGATTGACCAGGAATTTCAGCGCCGGCGCGCGCCACAATTGGTGGTCGATCAGGCGCAAATGGTTGAGGCTTTCGGTCACCTGCGGTGTCATGCTGCCAAACTGGCCCTGGCCGGTCGAAATGGTGACATAGGCGTCGACATAAGCCGGCAATTCCTTGGACAGAAACTCGCGCGTGCCGCCAGACGATCGATTGATCACGGCTTTGCGAAACTCACTCGCGCCTTTCTTGGTTTTGCGCGCATAAAGCGTGGAGATCTGGTTCAGCAGATCGTCAAAGCCAGATCCGCTGAGGCGCGACTCGTGTTCCGACCATTCGCGTGAAAAGGCATCTGCCTCTGCCTGTGACAAGGAGGCGTTCTCGAGCAAGTCGGTCTTGATGATGTCATGGCTGTTCGGCGCCTTGCCGCGTGTATTGAGCACACGGAACACATTGTAACCCCCATCCCAGTCCTCGACGACGACTTTGACCAGCAGCACCCGATTGCGGATCGTGTCGGCCAGATCGCGCTGTGCCTCGGGCGACATGTTGCGCACTGTGTTGATAAAGCTGTCGAGATTGCGCGTCATGCGGCGCTGGCTCTCACTATCATTTGGCTCGACATCGCGGGTCAGAGAGGCGCCGCGATTCTGAATTGCTTCGCGCAGATACGGTCCGTCAATGTGATTGAGCGAGATCCGCCAGGTCGGTGCGGCGCCAGCAAGATCATCCGCGATCAGGGAGTGAATCTCGTCCTTGCGGCCCGCATCGGTTTCCATGTCGCGTAGCACAGACAGCAAGATGGTCAGTGTTGTCAGCCTTTGCTGGCCGTCAACGATCAGATACCGACCGGACTGTTCCTTGACCAGGACGATCGCTCCGATGAAGTGATTCTCGGAGTTTTCGCTGGCATCACGCAAATCGCTCAGCAAAGCATCCGCTTCAGAATGTTCCCAGGAATAGCTGCGCTGATAAGGCGGCATGGCCATTTCTGTGCCATTGCACAATAGGTCTGCTAGCTTACTTTCCTGAGCTCGGAGGCCTTGTGTCATTTAGTCTAAACTTTCTGCTGTCCCGCCAACCCAATAATCAGCACTAGTCTTGCGACACACGACCATCAATTGAAACCGACAGCGATTCCATCCGGTTTCGCACAATCGTAGCGAAGAGGTCACACGATAGATGAAATGGGCGACGGTAAAACGAGACGGGCACACGCATGCCGGGTTGGTGCGGGACGAGCGCCTCCATCTGGTTGAAGAGAGCGACCTCAGCCAGGTCCTGCATGACCTCTCTGGCGCCGAAAAACGGGCCGGAGAAGCCGGGGCTTGGCGTCTTGATGAGGTGGAATTCCTGGCCCCCATTCCGCGCCCGCGCAAGATTCTTGGCATCGGCGTAAACTATGCCGCCCACGCCAAGGAATCGGTGACCTTCATCAACAATCCGACCTCGAATGTGCAGAAATGGTTCAACAAGCAGGCGACTGGTGCCAACGGGGCCTATAGCGACGTGCACCTGCCTGTCGTCTCCGAGCAACTCGATTATGAAGCCGAACTGGTGGTGATTATCGGCAAGACCGGGCGGCATGTGCCGGAAGCGCGGGCCATGCAGATGGTGGCAGGGTTTTGCTGCGGCTGCGATTTTTCGGTGCGCGACTGGCAGCGTGCCAGCCCGACCATGATCATGGGCAAGGGATTCGATACCCACGCACCGTTCGGTCCGGTCTTGGTGACCCCGGACGAGATTGACGATTTGCAGGCGCTGCAGGTGCGCGGCTATGTCAATGGCGAGCTCCGCCAGAGCGGCCACGTGCGCGACATGACCTTCTCGATCGTGCAGCAGATTGCCCATCTGACCGCTGCGTTCACGCTGGAGCCGGGCGATATTATCTTCACCGGAACGCCGGCCGGGGTCGGGGCCGGGTTCGAGCCGCCAAAATGGTTGAAAGCGGGCGATACGGTGCGAATCGAGATCGACCAGCTGGGATATTCGCAGCACCAGATCGTGGCCGAGAAAAAGGTCACTGTGCTGAAATAGCGAGTCCGGCTACAGGAATTGTCATGAGGAGAAGGCGAGCCCCGATATTCGGCCTGTTCGGCCTGCTGGCGACCTGTGCGGCGCCGGCGCCACCCGCGCCAGACGCGGCAGCGCAAATCTCGCCGCGCGACTTCGTCCTGATCCCGTGCGGTCCGGCCCGTGAGGACCGGCCGTGTGTGCTGGTCGCGGCAGGCGGCAAGCGCATCCTGTTCGGTGCGCCGACGGGTGTGGCGGCCAGCGTGCCTGCGGAAGACTTGCGCCAACTTGACAGCGTCATCGTCTTTTCCCTGCGGGCTGTTGATATTGAAGGGCTCGACGAGGTGCGCAATGCAAGCTGGCGCGCCGGGCGCGATACGCCGCTGCTGACCATCGGACCGCGCGGCGTGCTGGACCTGGTCGACGGCCTTAACCAGGCGTTCGAACAGGCAGACGCGCTGCGGATTGTCGAAGAAGGCATACCGCCTGGTGGCTATGACGCGGCAATCCTGACCGGACGCGAAGCGCTGCGTGGACAGATCGTGTTCGACACCGGCGACGTGCAGGTGATGGCGACCAAGAGTGGCTATCAAATCATCTATAATGGGCAGGCTGAAGTGCGTGTGCAGCCATGTAGCGCGGATGTCCCGGCCGAGACGCAGTCGCGGGATAACCAGGCGCAGCTCACGCTCGCCTGCGAAACGACCGAGGCGGAGCTGACATGGCCGTTGCAGACGGCCCACTTTGTCGTGAAAAACCAGGGCGCTGAATAAGCAACGGGGTCCCGTTTGCACAGGACCCCGGTCTCCCCCGAGACGCCCCCATCCGGTCAAAAAGTGACCGTGGACCGTGGGTGTTTCGGGATTTGAACCTTTGAGTAGGAAGCCTGACCAAGTCTGTCAAACCTGCTTCTGAAACAAATGTCATGAATTGCGCAAATGGCCGGGCCAGTGTGGCAGCGACGTCACGGTGGTTCTTGACGCATGCTTTTTGTAAAGGTAGTTAGAAAACTAACATAAAATACGGAGCGCGCGACCATGATCTCAAGACGTGCGATTTTGAAGACAGCAGGGGCCAGTGCGGTCCTGCTCGGGGTCGGGGCGGGCGGGGCTGCGATTTATGCGCATGGTCCTGGCATGGCTCGGGCGCGCGCGCCTTGGTCGGAGGCCGGAAAGAGCTTCGGTGATGCCCGCATTGATGCGCTCGCTTATGCGATCCTGGCACCGAACCCGCATAATCGCCAACCCTGGATGTTTGAGCTGGTCGCGGACAACCGGATCGATGTTCGCATCGATCTCGACAAGCGATTGCCGCACACCGATCCCTTTGATCGCCAAATCACGATTGGCTTCGGGTGTCTGCTGGAATTGCTGCGCATGGCGGCCGCGGAGCAGGGCTTTCGCGCCGAGATCATTGCCTTCCCGGATGGCGAACCGCAACCGCGGCTATCGAGCGCCCGAATCGCGCAAGTGACTTTACGCCCCAGCGGCGGGGTCAAGGATCCGCTGTTCGAAAACATCCTCGCCCGACGGTCGACAAAAGACCCTTATGACCGCTCGAGGCCGGTTGAGGATGCGGCGTTGCAGCAGGTGTTGGCGGCTGGCACCGGCGCACTTGATCTCGGCGGGACGAATGATCCGGACCGGGTTCAGGATCTGATTGATCTCGCCTGGCATGGCTGGATGATCGAGTATGAAACCGACCTGACCCGTAAGGAGAGCATTGATCTGATGCGCATCGGCAATCGCGCCGTGGTCCGCGATCCGGACGGCATCGATATGGGCGGCGTGCAGATGGGATTGCTGAAGATGACCGGGATCGTCAGTCATGCCGGGTTGAACGAGAAAGGTAGCCAGGCCTATGAGATCGGCATCGACATGTATCGCGACATCATCCATTCAGCGATGGGTTTTGCCTGGATCACGGCGCCAGAGAATACCCGCCGCAGCCAGCTCGATGCCGGTCGCGACTGGGTGCGCATGAACCTGGCGGCGCAGCAGATCGGGCTGTGTATTCATCCGCTCAGTCAGATCCTGCAAGAATTCCCAGAAATGCGCGACCCGTACCAGACGATCCATGCCCAGCTCTCGGCCCAGACCGGTGTCGTCCACATGTTGGGGCGCCTCGGCTATACCAAATTTCCCGCCGCCAGCCCGCGTTGGCCGGTCGAGAGCAAGCTGATAAGCAGCTGAGATGAAAGATTCGTCTCCTGGCGCGCTGGTGTTCCAGCTGTTCAACGAAATCGGCATTATCGATCAATTGGCGACGGCGCGATTCGCCCGCGTGCTGGCCCCGGATCTGAACCCGTCCGAGTTTGGCGTGCTGAATCATTTTGTCCGCCTGCCGGGAGAGAAATCGCCGACGCGGCTGGCCAAGGCGTTCCAGATGACCAAGCCGTCCATGACTGCAATCCTGACCAAACTGGCGCGCAAGGGCTATGTCGAGATCAAAGGCAGCGAGGCCGACCGTCGCCGCAAGATCGTGACCATCACGGCTGCTGGAACAGCGGCGCGTGAGCGCGGCGTTGCCGCCATTGGACCGCTGGCCGAGTTTGTCCTGCAGAATCAGGACATCGCGCAATTGGAGAAAATTCTGCCGACCTTGCAAGCGTTGCGCGAATTCCTCGATGCCGAAAGAAATGCAGTGGATGGATTAACCTGATCCCTTGGCACGAGGTGCAAATCAGCGCTTATGCTACCAATTCGTTAACGTTTGATGCGTAATTGTTAAGATTATTGCGTCTTTCTGGGGCTGGAATTGATGGTTGCCGTGTTTTTTATGATCTATGCTGCGATCGGGGCAGGGGCTGGCTGGAGCCTGTTTACCTATGCCGGGATCGAGCTGAATCTCGCTATCGTTGCAGGCGCGATTATCACCGCTTTGATTGGTCAGGTGCACCTGTTTGCGACCCGTTCTGGCGAGTCGTCGAACCTGAAAACGCGAATCGATTCGGTTGAAACGGCGCAAAAGGATGTCCGCGACCGGATCGATACTGTTGAAGCGCGCGCGACCGCGATCGAAACCACGGTGAAGCAGGAACTGACAGAGCGCCGCGATGCGCTGGTCAGCGAAATGCGCCAGCTCGAAACCCTGATTGAACGCCTGTCGCGCAGTTTCGAGACCAAGCTGGCCGATGCTGAAACCACAGGCGAGGTTGCGCCGCAGGAAGATGCGCTACTGCGGGCGGTCAAGGAAGCCTTGCAGGATGGCCGGGTCGATCTGCACTTGCAGCCAATCGTGTCACTGCCGCAGCGCCGGGTCTCTTTCTATGAAGGTTATACGCGCTTGCGTGGTCCGGATGGTTCGCTGATCCTGCCAGCTGATTTTCTTGACGCGGCGCGGCGCGCCAATTTGCTTGGCGTCATCGATAATATGATGCTTTACCGCTCGGTCGAAGTTGTCCGCCGGCTCGCCGCGCGTGATCGCCGGGTCGGGGTGTTCTGCAATGTCTCGTCCTATTCTCTGGAAGACCCGCATTTCTTCCCTTTCTTCCTCAGCCATATGGAGCAGAATCGCGATCTGGCCGGGGCGCTGATCTTCGAAATTCGCGCCAGCCGGTTCGAGCATCGCTCGCGCCAGATGCGTGAGGCGATGGAGCGTTTGACGGCGCTCGGCTTCCGCTTCTCGATCGATCATGCCGAAACCATCGATATTGATCTGCCGCGCCTGCAGGATGCCGGTATTCGCTTTGTGAAGTTCAATGGCGGAGAGCTGATCGAGCAGCTACGCAACCCGTTCGGGCCGCGGCCTCTATCCTCGGTTGACCGCAAGGTATCGGGCGAGGAAGTGGCGGCCGTCTGCTCGCGCTATGGGGTGACGCTGATCGCCGAGAAGATCGAGGAAGAAGTCAGCGTTGTGGAAATCCTGGAATTTGGCATTCCATATGGCCAGGGCCACATTTTCGGCGCGCCGCGTCCGATCAAATCGTCGCTTATGGAAGAGACCAAGCCGCCGGCCGAGCTGGTTCGCCAGCTGACGGCGCGGGCCTCCTGATCTCTGGTCATGGATTGACGGCGACGGTTGCGCTTTCTAGGTCGCAGGCATGAACCAACCACAATTTCCAGGCGGTCTTGCCGCCATTGCCGATCAGTATGACATCATCCTGTGCGACGTCTGGGGCGTCATCCATAATGGCCGTATGGCCTTTGACGAGGCGTGCGAGGCGCTGGTGCGGTTTCGCGACCAGGGCGGGGCGGTTTGCCTGATCACCAATGCACCGGTGCCGAAACAGCATGCGATTCGGCATTTCGACCCGCTTGGTGTGCCGCCAGAGGCGTTTGATGACTGTGTCACCTCAGGTGATGCGACGCGCGAAGTGCTC
This sequence comes from Henriciella sp., assembly GCA_965212615.1. GTDB lineage: Bacteria > Pseudomonadota > Alphaproteobacteria > Caulobacterales > Hyphomonadaceae > Henriciella. The sequence goes on along the minus strand of OZ243114.1, from coordinate 1,384,184 downwards.
GGAGCGCGGGCCGGCGAGCTGTTCTTTCGCATGGCGCCGAGCGAAGGCTGGGAACATGACCGCTACCTGTATCAGGGGCTCGACCTGCAATTCGGAGACGAAAGATCGTCTGACACCATTCTCTGCATTGGCCTGGAAGATCAGCTCAATGAGCACCCGGACGATTATCGTGATCGCCTGGCCGAATCCGCCGATCGCGGCATGGAGATGATCTGCGCCAATCCCGATATCCGCGTGCGGATCGGTGATCAGCTGTATTGGTGCGCGGGCGCTCTCGCCCAGATTTTCGAACAGGAAGGTGGCAAGGTCATCTATCCCGGCAAGCCACATGATCCGATCTATGATCTGGCACTGGCCAAGCTGTCTGATCTTGGCGTCGAAACAGCGCCATCGCGCACACTCTGCATTGGTGACAGCCCGGCCACAGACATGAAAGGCGCCCGCGCCCGCGGCTTTGATGGCCTGTATGTCGGCACTGGTCTGAAACAGCATGGCGCGAACTTTGAGCAGGAAGTCACGGAATTGCTTGCAGAATATGCGGTGACCGCAAAATGGGCTTTGCCGAAACTCACATGGTGACGAAACCTGAAACACATTGTAACAGGCCGTGAGCGAAAATACGGAGATCGATCCGACATGACATATAAAGACGGTTACAAGTTCGAAGACCTGTCTGTGGGCATGACCCATCAGACCGAGCATGTGATTACCGAAAAAGACATTGATCTGTTTGCGGAGGTCTCTGGCGACCGCAATCCGCTGCACATGGACGAAGAGTTCGCCAAGAACACCTCTTTCGGCCAGCGCATTGCCCATGGCGCACTGACGGCGAGCTATATTTCCGGCATTCTCGGCAATGACCTGCCAGGTCCTGGGTCGATCTTTGTCGGTCTGAACATGCGCTTCCGCCGGCCGGTCTATATCGGCTCGCACGTCACCGTGAAGGTGGAAGTCACTGAGATGAAAGAGCGCGGCAATCGCGTGACGCTGAAAGTGTCCTGCAATGTCGATGGCAAGGCAGCGATTTCCGGTGAAGCCTTGGTCATGGTGCCGAGCCGGGAGGCCTAGATGACCGTGATTGCCCATTATAAGGACGTTCCGAAAGCCGCCCGCGGCTTTTCTGTCGCCTTGGGCAATTTTGATGGCGTGCATGCCGGTCACCGGGCGGTGCTGGATGGGGCGATTGCCGCTGGCGGAAAGCTTGGTGTCGCCACGTTTGAGCCGCCGCCGCGGCATTTCTTTCGCCCTGATGATCCGCCATTCCGCATTTATCGGCCCACACGGCGCAATGCCCGACTGGTCGAGCTTGGCGCCGAAGCCGTGTATGAGCTGCCCTTCAATGCCGACATGGCAGCGATGACTGACGAGGATTTTGCCCGCCAGGTGCTGAAAGACGGGATCGGGGCGTCGCACGTCACAGTCGGGTTCGATTTCCGCTTCGGACGCGGGCGCATGGGCGATGCCGGGCGTCTTGCCTCATTAGGACGCGCGCTCGGGTTTGGCGTTACGGTGATCGAGAAAATCGAGGCGCTCGGCACCAAAGCCTCGTCGACGGCGATCCGCGAAGCCCTGATTGCCGGTGAACCTGAAAAAGCGGCCGAGATTCTGGGACATGACTGGGTCATTGACGGCGTCGTCGAGCATGGCGAGAAGCGCGGTCGCACAATCGGGTTTCCGACCGCCAACCTGCATCTTGGCGATCTCATCCATCCCCGTCACGGCGTCTATGCGGTACGGGCGCGGATCGCAGGCGAGGCCAAGTGGCGCGACGGCGTCGCCAATTTCGGGCGTACGCCGACCACTGGCATTCGCGATCCATTGCTCGAGACCTTCATTTTCGACTTTGATGGCGATCTTTATGGCCAGCAGCTGGAAATCGCGCTGGTCCGGTTCCTGCGGCCGGAGCTGAAATTCGACTCCATTGATGACATGGTCGCGCGCATGCACCAGGACGTCAAAGACGCGCAAGCTCATCTGGCGGGATGACAGGCCCGGCGAGCCCTGCTAAGCGGGCCTCATGAACAGGGCCGCAATCATATCCATTTTTCGAATTAGCGGCCCGGTCGCCCGCTCAGTCTAGAGCTCGCGGCCGGGGATCTATTGCTTAGCCCTTTCTTCACACGCTGATCCGAAGACGTCCAAATGGCCGATACTGACAAACCGAAAAAACAAGACAACCCGTACAAGGACACATTGTTCCTTCCGACCACCGATTTCCCGATGCGCGGCGGCCTGCCAAAGGCCGAGCCGAAATGGATCGAGAAGTGGGACGAGATGAAGCTGTATCAGCGCTTCCGCGCCGATGCCAAAGCGCGCGGCGCCGAGCCGTTCATCCTGCATGATGGCCCACCATATGCCAATGGTCCGATCCATCTCGGCACGGCGATGAACAAGATCATCAAGGACATCATTGTCCGCAATCACCAGATGCGCGGCTATGATGCCTCCTACCTGCCAGGCTGGGACTGTCACGGCCTGCCGATTGAGTGGAAGGTGGAAGAGCAATTCCGGTCCAAGGGCCGGACCAAGGATGATGTTCCCGGCGACGAGTTCCGCCGCGCCTGCCGCGATTATGCGGCTGAGTGGATCGAGGTGCAGAAACAGGGCTTTCGTCGCTGCGGCGTCGAAGGCGAGTGGGACGATCCATATCTGACCATGAATTTCGAATCCGAAGCCGCCACGGTGCGCGAGTTCCTCAGCGTGGCCATGGGCGGCCGCCTGGTCCGCGGCGCCAAGCCGGTGATGTGGTCGCCAGTGGAACGCACCGCGCTGGCCGAAGCCGAAGTCGAGTATCACGACCGCAAAGTGCCGGTGATCTGGGTCAAGTTTCCGGTCAAAGCCGGCGCCGACCAGCTGGCGAACGCTTCGATTGTGATCTGGACCACCACGCCGTGGACGATCCCGGCCAATCAGGCTGTGTCCTACAGCCCGGCCATTTCCTATGGCCTTTATCGCGTCGATGATGTGATCACCGAAGAAGAGCTTGGCTTTGCCCCATATGCGAGCGCGGGCGAACAGCTGATCGTCGCCGACGCCCTGGCCGAGAGTGTGCAGTCGAATGCCAAGATCCGGGATTGGACCCGGGTCTCGGATGTCGACCCATCCACCTTGCAAACCCTGACTCATCCCCTGCACGCACTTGACCCGTTCTTTGAGCACGACATTCCCTTGTTCGATGGCGACCACGTCACCGATGATGCCGGGACGGGATTTGTTCACACCGCGCCAGCCCATGGCGAGGATGACTTCAATGTCTGGGTCGGGTCCGGTCGCACGACGCAGCAGATCCGCCAGATCGTCGACCCGGATGGCTGCTACACAGATGACGTGCCTGACGTTTTGCGCGGCCTCGATATCATCCGCACCTCTGGCAAGAAACGCGGCCAGCCCGGCAAGGCCAATCCGGAGGTTATCCGCCTGCTCGCCGAGAGCGGCAATCTGCTAGCACGCGGCATGACCGAAATTCGCGACGCCCATTCCTGGCGCTCCGGCGCGCCGGTGATCCGGCGGGCGACGCCGCAATGGTTCATCGCCATGGACACACCCGGCAAGGATGGCTCGCGCCCGCTGCGCGAGATGGCGCTGGCGGGCATTGAACAGACCCGGTTCGTGCCGCCAACCGGCTATAACCGCCTCAAGGCCATGGTCGCCGATCGCCCGGACTGGCTGATCTCGCGTCAGCGTAATTGGGGCGTGCCGATCACGCTGCTGGTCAATGATAAAGGCGAACCTCACACTGCGGCGCTGCCAGAAGATCAGGCCGGGGCCGTCAATCAACGCATCCTCGACAAGATCCGCCAGGAAGGTGTCGAAGGCTGGTTCTCGGCAGAGGTCAGCGATTTTCTTGATGACCCGACCGGCTGGGACAAGGTCAATGATGTGCTCGATGTCTGGTTCGATTCCGGCACCACGCATGCCTTTGCCCTGCGCGATCGCGGCATCATTGATGATGCGACTGGCGTGGCCGATGTCTATATGGAAGGCTCTGACCAGCATCGCGGCTGGTTCCAGTCCTCGCTTCTGGAAAGTTGCGCCACTCGCGGCATGGCGCCGTTCAAGCAAGTAATCACGCACGGCTTCATCGTCGATGCAGACGGCAAGAAAATGTCAAAGCGCGACGGCAATGTGATTGATCCGGTGGATTTCGGGAATCAATACGGAACTGAAATCCTGCGCCTATGGACGGCCAGCGCTGATTACACTGAAGACCTGCGCATCTCGGACGAGATCATCAAGGGCGCGGTCGAGAATTATCGCCGCCTGCGCAATACGATGCGCTACTTGCTCGGCGCGCTGCACGGCTACTCAGCCGAGGAGGCGGTGCTGCCGGTCGAGATGCCAAGCCTCGAGACCTGGGTGCTGCATCGCCTGTCAGAGCTCGATGAGACCGTCCGCGGGGCCTATGAAGCGCATGATTTCAAGCGGGTCATGGCGGCTTTGCTCAATTTCTGTTCGGTCGACCTGTCAGCGGTCTATTTCGATATTCGCAAGGACAGCCTGTATTGCGATGCCCCGAGTGACTTGCGCCGTCGCTCGGCCCGCACGGTGATGGCGGCGATCCTGGAACGTCTCTTGGTCTGGCTAGCCCCGATCATGCCATTCACGACCGAAGAATCATTTCTGATGAGCCCCTTCGCTGATCGGGCTGACAGTGTGCACTTGCTGCAATTTCCGGAAACCCCGCTGGACTGGAAGGACCCGGATCTTGCAGCGCGATGGGACAAGATCTTCCGCGTTCGCCGCGTCGTCACGGGCGCGATCGAGATCGAGCGCCGCGAGAAGCGCATCGGGTCGTCGCTGGAAGCCGCCCCGAAAGTGTTCATCGACGATCCTGATCTTCTCGCTGCTTATCAAGGCGAAGCGGCTGAAGACATCTTCATCACCTCGCAAGCCGAACTGGTGGCTGGTCCGGCGCCGAGCGAGGCCTTCCGTCTGCCGGATGAGGCCAGCGTTGCGGCACTGCCAGGCCAGGCAAGCGGCGTCAAATGCGCCCGCAGCTGGAAATATTTCGATCCGGCCACGGCGGATCCGGAATTTCCGGACGTGACCCCGCGCGATGCCGCGGCCATCCGTGAAGTCAGAGGATAATATGACCCAGCGTTTGCGTTTCGCCTTGTTCTTTCTGGTGCCGATCATCGTGATTGTCGATCAGTGGTCGAAAGCGGCGATTTTGAGCGAACCGAAATTCAACGCCCTGGGTTGTCTTGATAAGAGCCAAAGCTGCGGCCAGATCGAGATCTTGTCTTTCTTCGATCTCACCATGGTCTGGAACCGCGGCATCAGTTTCGGGATTGGGCAATCAGAAGGCCTCATGCGTTGGCTGCTGGTGCTGTTGACCACGGCCATTGCCATCGGTTTTACGATCTGGCTGTTTCGCGCAGCGAGGCGATTTACCGGCCTGGCGCTGGCGCTGGTCATTGGCGGCGCGTTCGGCAATGTGATTGATCGCGTACGATTTGGCGCGGTCGTCGACTTTCTCGACTTTAGCGGCATCTTGCGGCCATATTTTTTCAATTATGTGTTCAACGTCGCGGATGCGGCGATTTCTGTAGGAGCGGTCTTGCTCTTTGTGGATCAGTTCCTAATGTCGCGGCAAGACAAAGCGGCTGGGGCCGTAACCGAAGAATAGGCGAGGGCGCCATGAAGAAAACTGTACTGATGATCTCAACCGGACTGGCTTTATCCCTGGTGACAGGGTGCGCGGGTCTGAGCGGCAGCAATTCGCCGGACGAGTTTCGGGTTGTGAAGAAAGCGCCGTTAGTGGTGCCGCCTGAATACAGCCTGCGCCCGCCGCAAGCCGGTCAGTCGCAACCTCTTGAAGTCGATGAAGAACGCGCCGGCACGGCGTCTGCCTTCGGCACCGATATCGGTCAGAATGCCAGCTCTGTTGAGCGCGCTCTGGTGGCCGCAGCTGACGCCAATGCCGTCAGCCCGGTCATTCGCCATCGCGTGGACTGGGAAGAAGCCAAGACGATCCGCAAATCGGCGAGCATCGCGGATCGCGTCCTGTTCTGGCAGCGCGATGCGGACGAGCCGGCGGATAGTGCCACTGGTGGCGGCGATGTCACGATCGAGCGCGGCAGCGGCGATCGTCTGAAACTGCCAGGCACGTAATCTCGATCAGCAAATCAGGGGACAGCACGCGGAGATGAACATGAAACATTGGCTATCTGGCGGGCTGGCCGCCACGGTACTGCTCGCGGGCGGGGCTTCGGCTGAACCTGCTGCTGACGCCTGGGCGCCGGAAACCTTCACGCTTGAAAATGGTATGGACGTGGTCGTCCTGCCTGACCATCGCGCCCCGGTGGTGACGCATATGGTCTGGTACAAGGTCGGCGCAGCTGATGAAGACCCTGGCAAGTCCGGCATCGCCCACCTGTTCGAACATGTCATGTTCAAGGAGACCGATGACATTGCCGATGGCGAGTTTGATTCGATCATCTCGCGGCTGGGCGGTCAGAACAATGCCTTCACCAGCTGGGACTATACCGCTTATTATGAGCGCGTGGCCAAGCAGCATCTCGGCACGATGATGGAGCTGGAAGCCGAGCGCATGACCGACCTCATCATTGATGAGGACCCAGAAGGCAGCTTCATCACCGAACGCGATGTGGTCAAGGAAGAGCGTCGCCAGCGCGTCGACAATAATCCTGGCGTGATCTTGCAGGAAAAGGTGCTGGCCGAATTCTGGAAAGGTCACCCTTACGAGATTACCGTGATCGGCCGAATGGAAGAAGTTGAAGCCCTGACGCCGCAGGATGGGATTGATTTCTACAAGAAGTATTATTCGCCCGAGAACGCGATCCTGGTCGTGGCCGGCGATGTCACCGGCGAGGAAGTCCGGGTGCTGGCAGAACAGCATTATGGCGTGATCGAGCCGTCCGGCCTGGTCGATGGGACGCGCAAGTGGACGGAGGTTACGCCGCTCAGCGAGACGATCGAACTCACCCATAGTGATCCAAAAGTCCGCCAACCAGTCTGGTATCGATATTTTGATGGCACCAGCCAGAAGCGCGACAAGGATTTCTCGCTGGCGCTGGATGTCGGGCTGGAAGTCCTTGGCGGCGGCAATACCAGCCTGCTTTATGTCGCGCTCGTCGAAGACCAGAAGGTGGCGGTGAATGCCGGCAGCTTTGCCTGGACCGGGCTGCATGATAATGGCCCGGCAGTGCTGTATGCGACGCCGAGCCCAGGTGTCTCGATGGAAGAGCTGGAAGCCGCGGTGACGGCAGAGCTCGCCAAGCTGCTCGACGCCGGGTTCGCAGACGAAGATGTCGAGCGTGTGCGCAATTCGCTGGCGGCAGACGCCATCTATGCGCGCGACAGTCAGCAAAGCATGGCCAACTTGTTCGGCAGCTGGCTCGCCATTGGCGGCGCGATCGAAGACCTGCTCAGCTATCCCGAGGATATCAGATCGGTGACGACCGAGCAGGCGCTGGCCGCGGTGCGCCAGACATTTGCCGCAGACAATCATTATATCGAGGCACAATTGCTGCCCGCAGAAGGGGAGCTTTGATGATGAAGACGCTTTTGTTTTCGGGCGGCGCGGCGCTCGCCCTGGTCGTTTCGGCATGCACCACGATTGCCGGCAGTGAACAGGCGCCGGCTGCCCCAGTAGTCATCGAAACAGTGAACCTTGTCGTCGACGCCCCGGACGTTCTGGACGTCACCGTCCATGATGGCGCGTTCGCCACGATCCAGCAATTCGTTACGCCCGGCGGAGTTTCCGTTTGGCTGGTGGAAGAGCCGTCAATCCCGATCTTGTCGCTGCGCATGGCCTGGCAGGCCGGCCGCACCAATGATCCGGACGGCATGGAAGGCCTCACCAGCGCCATGGTCTATCACATGAATGAAGGTGCCGGCGACCTCGATGCCCAGGCCTATTTCAAGCGTATGGAAGAGCTGAATATGAGTTTTTCCTGCGGGACCTCGAATGAGAGCACATATTGCAACGCGTCGATGTTGACCGACAATGCCGCGGATTCATTCGACATGATCGCGCTGGCCTTTGCCGCGCCGCGCTTCGATGACGGCCCGTTCGAGCGTTATCAGCGCGAGCAGGAAGTCAGTCTGCAGACGCGTGAGACCAATGCGCAATATCTCGCTGGGCGGGCGCGCATTGCAGCGCTGTATCCAGACCATCCTTATGCGCGCAATACCAGCGCTGAAAGCCTGGCCGCGATCACCCAGACGGCGATGCAGGCGCAAAAGGACTTGTTGATGGTCCGTGACGGTATGCTGGTGACAGCCGTTGGCGCGATTTCTCCGGAACAGCTGGCCCCGCTGATCGACAAGGCTGTGGCTGGCCTGCCGGCGGCGAGCGAAACGGTCGAGCCGGAGAATGTGTCGCTCGCAGCGGCGGCAGATGCAGCGATTATTGTCGACCTGCCGCAGCCGCAAAGCCTGGTCACGTTCGCCGCGCCGGCCATGACCCGCGAACACCCGGATTTCTACACCGCCGTGGTCCTCAATTACACCTTCGGTGGCGGCGGCTTCGAGAGCCGTCTGATGAAGGATTTGCGGGTCGAGAAAGGCCTGACTTATGGCGTCTATACCTCGGTCAGCGCCGGCGACAAGCTGCAGCTCTGGCGCGGCGGCGGGCAGACCAAGAATGAAAGCGCTGGCGAGTTCATCGCTGCGGTCAAGGCCAATATGACCAAAATGGTCGAAGACGGCATGACCGAGCAGGAATTGGCGGATGCCAAATCCTATCTCACCGGTTCCTATCCGCTCGGCTTCGATTCGAATGCCAAGATTGCTGGCAATATGATGGGCGTGCGCCTGGATGGCCTGCCGGTGGATTTCTTCGACAAGCGCAATGCCATGGTCGAAGCGGTCACGCTGGAAGACGTCAATCGCGTTGCGCGCGAATATCTGAGCCCTGACAAGTTCACCTTTGTCGTCGTCGGTGAGCCGGAAGGCCTGGACGAATAAGTCTTGGCGAATCTGATCCAATCCCTGAGGGCGCGCGAGACATCGCTGCGCCCTTTTGTGATTTTTGCGCCCATGTCGATCTTCATCGCCGCAGCGACGATGAGCCTGATCGATCTGGACGGTTTTTTTGCCTTTGCCAAACTGATCAATGACTGGATCCTGGCGACATTCTCGACCGTCATCTCGTGGGCTGTCTTCGGCTTCGTCCTGACCAGTTTCGCGGTCATGCTGTCGCCGCTCGGCAAGGTGACGATTGGCGGAGCCGGGGCGGCGCGGACGCTGAAACCGTGGAGCTGGTTCTCGATCACCCTGTGCACGACCATCGCCATCGGCATCCTGTTCTGGGCCATGGCCGAGCCGATCTATCATCTCTACGAGCCGGGCAGCGCCGCACGCGGCATCACGGCGGGGAGTGACGCGGCCAAGGCCTTCAGCCTGGTCACGCTGTTCATGAACTGGGCGATTTCGCCGTATGCCATCTATACTGTCGCGGCGCTCACCTTTGCGCTCGCTTATCATAATCTCGGCAAGCCTTATTCGGTTGCCGGGCCATTCGTGGCGCTGATCGGGCGGCCTTTGCCATCGGCTCTGGCCGCTGTGCTGGATGCGGCCATTCTGCTGGCCCTGATCATGGGCATGGCGGCCTCATTAGGGGCCGGCATGTTGCTGCTATCAGGCGGCGTCGCAGATCTGACCGGTGGGTCGAATAGCCCGGTCCTGCTGGCGCTGGTGGCCCTCGCGATTGGCGTGATCGTGCTGATCAGCTCGCTGACCGGATTGATGCGCGGCATTCGGGTGCTGTCGGTTGTCAATACATGGTTCTTCTTTGTCTTTGTCGCCGTGATCATCATCTTCGGGCCGACCCGGGAGATTTTCGTCCAAGGCGGCCAGGCCGTCCTGTCTTATGCAGGCGAGTTTCTGGATCGATCCCTGATCATCGGCGCCGCCAGCGAGGATGGCGACTGGGCGAAGAGCTGGACAACCTTCTATTTTGCCAATTGGCTGGCCTGGGCGCCAGTGACGGCGATGTTCCTCGGCCGGATCGCGCGCGGCTATAGTGTGCGCGCCTTCGTCCTGGTCAATCTCATCCTGCCGGCGCTGTTTTCGATGCTGTGGATGAGCGTGTTCGGGGTGTTCGCCATGCAGACCGATCTGGCCGAAGGCGGCGCACTGAAGCAGACCCTGGACAGTATCGGCCCGGAAGGAGTGATGTTCCGCGCGCTTGATTTCATCCCGCTGACCGGATTGCTGATCCCGGTGGTTCTGATCCTGTCTTTCATTTCCTATGTTACTGCAGCCGACAGCAATACCGAAGCGATCTCGCAGATCTGCAAGCGCCATGATCAGCCGATGACAGAGGCGGACGAGACTGAACCGAGTGCGCCGCGCTTGAAAATCGTCTGGGTCATCCTGCTATGCCTGATGGCCTGGATCATGGTTGCGTTTAGCGGCATTGACGGCGTGCGCATGTTGTCAAATGTCGGCGGCTTGCCGGCTCTGTTTGTCGTACTTGGCCTGCAGGTCTGCCTGATCCGCATGGTGTTCCAGGCCAAGGCGCTGGACCGCATCGCCCTAGCGGCGCCGGCGCCCAAGCCCTAATTGTCGACCAGCTGTTTGATTTCGCCGGCAATGCCGTTCAGGGTTTCGCGCATGCGCTTGAGGCCGCCGCCGCGGCCATTGTGAATCACCAGCTGCTTCCACGGCGCCTCGTCCGGCTCCGGCGTTCTGACATTGAGGTGGCCCGAACGTGGCAGCGCCGAACTCATCAACGCGCCGGCAAGATCAAAGCCGGCTTGTGCATTGAAGGCGCCATTGCGGGCATCGGCTTCGAAATTCGATTGCTCTGATCGCCCGACCGCATTGAACAGGATGGACAGGTCCGGGCGTTTCTCGTCGCTGATTTGCTCTTGCATCACCTGATTGAGCAGTTTCACCCCGCGCAGAGAATAGACATCCGCATGCATCGGCGCCAGCACCCGGTCGGCTGCTTCCAGCGCGCAGCGGGTGAGGAAGGTGGCATTCGGGTTGGTATCGAACACGATGAGATCATACTCACTGCGATAATAATCGATCATGCGCCGGAAATTCGCGCCAACCATGGCCAGTGCTTCTGGCCCCTTGGCGAAGGCATATTTGGAGATTTCAAATTGCCCGGAAATCAGATCGAACCGGCCGCCAGGTGCATTTTCACCGCTCAGGATGTCGTGGCTGATCACCTCTCGCTCGGCTGGTTCGAAGGGCTCGGTACTGATCTCGGACCAGCTTTCAGCCGGCGAGATTGTGTCATAAGCGTGTAGCCGCGAGCGTTCGAACAGGGAAATCACCGACTTGTCGCGAGCTGAACTCGCATCGGCATGTTCCATGTCGAAGAAGGTCTGGGTCAGATTGTATTGCGGGTCGAGGTCGATCAGCAGCGTGCGGCCGCCAAGACTGGATTGCCAGGCGCCGAAGACCTGGCTGCTGACCGTGGTTTTGCCGACACCGCCTTTCAAATTCATCACCGAGATCACAGGACAGCGGCGCTCATAGCGATCCTTGACCTGCTGCACCAGGCGCTCCAACGCCCCGTCATCATTGAGAGAATCGGTCAGTTGATCTGCGAGAAGGGCTTTGAACTGTTTCGACAGACGGGCATTGTCAGCCCGGATCGGAAACAGGGTGAGGCCGCGATCATGCGCGATTTGCAGCTGTTCCTGTACCGCCTTTGAGCGGATCGAGGAGGCCGAGACCAGCACCACCATGCCGAACGCGTCATCAATCGCTGCATTCACCGAGTCCGGCTCGAATTCCCGGCTGCCGGCGGGCGTGTACCAGGTCGGGATCGAGGCCCGGCGCATGGCTTCATGTACTTGCAGGAGCGAGTCTACATCGCGATGACCGTGAGCAATAAAGAGTTGCGACATGTACGAGGCATCCAACTGGGAGGTTTTGCGCGATTATCCGTAGTCTTGGTCCGCCACAATTTCATGTCATATCGACACGGTAAAGCTTGATTGTGTGAGATTGCCTGTGCATAAAGCGCGACCTTAAGGAGAAACCCATGACCTGGACGCCCAGCAGCTGGCGCGCACGCCCGGCAAAGCACATTCCGGAAGACTATCCGGACCTCGCGCATTTGAAAGATGTCGAGCAGCGCCTGGCTGAGTTTCCACCGCTGGTTTTTGCGGGCGAAGTGCGGACCCTGAAACAACGCCTGGCCAGTGTCGCTGCAGGCGAGGCCTTCTTGTTGCAGGGCGGCGATTGCGCCGAAAGCTTCAAGGAGTTCAGCGCCGACAATATTCGCGACACTTTGCGTGTTCTGCTGCAAATGGCAGTCGTGCTGACTTATGCCGCGTCCAAGCCTGTGGTCAAAGTCGGGCGTCTGGCCGGCCAGTTTGGCAAGCCCCGGTCTTCGCCAGTGGAAGAGATTGATGGCGTGACGCTGCCGTCTTATCGCGGCGATAATATTAATGGCATGGATTTCACCGAAGCGGCCCGCACGCCGGATCCGGAACGTCTGATCCGCGCCTATTCGCAATCGGCCTCTACGCTGAACCTGGTACGCGCTTTTTCCCGTGGCGGCTATGCGGACTTGTCGAATGTGCATCAATGGATGCTCGGCTTTGTCGATCGCTCTCCGCTGGGCGAGCGTTATCGCGAAATGGCCGACAAGATCAGCGACGCGCTGGATTTCATGCGCGCCTGCGGTGTCACCTCTCAGGAAGTGCCGCAAATGGCGCAGGTCGAGGTTTACACCTCGCACGAAGCGCTGCTGCTTGGCTATGAAGAGGCCATGACCCGCATCGATTCAACCTCTGGCGACTGGTATGACACCTCAGCCCACATGCTCTGGATCGGTCACCGGACCCGCCAGGTCGACCACGCCCATGTCGAGTTCTGCAAAGGCGTGAAAAACCCGATTGGCATGAAATGCGGCCCAGGCCTTGAGGCTGACGAGCTGTTGCGGATTATCGACACCTTGAACCCGGACAATGAAGCCGGCCGGATCACGCTGATCTCGCGTTTTGGCGCCGATGGCGTCGCTGATGGTCTGGCGCCTCTGGCAAGAGCCGTGAAAAAGAGCGGGCGCACTGTCGTCTGGTCTTGTGATCCGATGCACGGCAATACGCTGAAGACGGATTCAGGCTACAAGACGCGACCGGTTGATCACATCCTGACTGAAGTGCGCGGGTTCATCGACGTGTTGAATGCCGAGGGCTGCGTTCCAGGCGGGGTTCATTTCGAAATGACCGGCCAGGATGTCACCGAATGTATTGGCGGCGCACAGGCCATATCGGAAGCCGACCTGTCATCCAGATACCACACTCATTGCGATCCTCGCCTAAATGGCGAACAAGCCCTTGAACTTGCGTTCCTGATCGCCGAGAAGCTGCTGGAGTTCAAGGACGCTTCCCCCATGCCATCTCGTGTAGCCGGATAATCAGGACGTTAAACCATGACCCAGCGGGCATGGCCCGCCTGGGCGCGGGCCTCTGAAATTATAGACCTTTTGCGGCTGTCAGGGCCGATCGCGATCTCACGCCTGTCGTGGATGCTGATGGGCCTGACCGATGCGATCGTGCTTGGCCAGGTGAAAGGGCAGGAGCATGAGCTCGCCTTCATCCTGAATTCCTGGTTGCCGATCGGGGTGACGCTGGGCTTTGGCATGGGCATCCTGCTCGGGGTTCAGGTGCTGACCTCGGAACTGGTCGGGCGCGGTGAGGAAAACCTGTCAGGGCGGATTTTCCGGCGCGGCATGGGCTGGGCAGGGCTGATCGGCCTGGCGGTGACAGCGATCGTCTATCTGGTCGCGGCGCCGCTATTTGACCTGCTTTTCGTGCACATCAACCCGAATGAGAATATCAGCGCCTCGATGACGCCAGAGCAATTCTCGGCGGAAACGGCGCTGATCACGCAGATTCTGTCCTTGAGTCTGCTCGGTTTCATGCTCTCGACCGTTTGCTCTTATTATCTTGAATCCCTGCGCCGCCCATTGATCGTGACGATCACGTCTTATCTCGGGGTCGGCGTCAATCTGGTCATCGACCTGGCTCTGGTACTGGGCTGGTGGGGCATGCCGCAAATGGGCGGCGAAGGCGTCGCCTGGGCTACGGTTGGCTCGCGCTGGGCGATCACATTGGCGCTGATCGGCTTTGTCATCTGGCTGACCCCGGCTCTGAAGCCATCCGAACCAGGGCCCGACGATGAAGCCAAGCGGCAATTGACCGTCGGCGGCGGCACCGCGGTCTCCAATGTCGCTGAATGGGGCGGCTTCAACCTGACTTATACGATTGCGGCCTTTGTCAGCGTCGCGGTGAATGCCGTCTATGGCTATTCGGTACAGGTGATGGGCTTTTGCTTCATGTTCTTCCTTGGCATCGGCACCGCCACCAGCGTCCGGGTGGCCGAATCTGTCGGGCGCGGCGACATGCAGGGCGTGAAGGATGCTTCGCGGCTCGGCGTGGCAGCGACTTTTGTCCTCGGCACCTTGCTGGCTGTGCTCATCTATGTGTTCAAGGACGGCGTTGCCTTGCTGCTGGTCAATTCAGAAGCGAGCATTGATGGCACCCTGCTGGCGCCAGCGATTGCAGCGATGCTGATTTATGCGGCCTTGGCCACGACCTTTGATGGCTTGCAAGCGACCGCTTCCATGGCGCTGCGCGCGCAAGGCATTGTCTGGGTGCCGTCGGCCATCCACGCCACATCCTTTTTCGCGCTGATGATTCCGCTTTGCTACGTCATGGCGGTCAGCATGGGGCGTGGGGTGCAGGGCATGATGGAAGCGGTGACCATCACGCTGCTGATTGCTGGCAGCCTGCAATGGGGCCTGCTGGAATGGAAAACGGCGCGCCGCGAAGTGCGACACGCCGTTTAAATAGGATCGCTTTCGCGAGTGACCTTAGATGTCTTTCAGAGCGGAAGCCGGTCTGAAAGCTGCAGAGGTCTTTTCTTTGATCTGGATGGTTTCGCCAGTCGCAGGATTGCGACCTTCACGTGCGCCGCGAGTTTTCGCAACGAAAGTACCGAAACCAGCAATAGCCACAGAGTCACGGCTCTTCACCGCGCCTGAGATTGAATCAAAGACAGCGTCCACAGCACGGCCAGCATCGGCCTGAGACATGTCTGCTGCTTCTGCAACTGCTTTGGTCAGTTCACCCTTGTTCATTGGGCTCTCCCTTAGTTCAACGGCCCTAATTGCCGTTGAGGGTCATTGTTCATGATTCGAATGGGGCGTGAATCCCGTAAACCCAATAAATACGGGCGATTCAGCGTTATTTTGCTAAAATCCACCCTTCTTCAGCGATTATTCTGTGAATTTCTCTATCAGAAGTTGAATCGGGGAAATCAAAGGCGCCACCGAGGATTCCGGCCGAATCGAGTGATTCGAGGTGTTTAGAGAGGAGTCTGACCTGTGCCTGATCAAGGATTTCTCCAGCCGCCGGCGCCACGGATATCGTACTCGGATAGATTTCGGCGAGTAGGCAGGAGGTGTGATCGAGGCGTCTGGCGGTCAGTTCGCCTGGCCCGGTTTCGAACGGCCAGAGCCGGGCGCCGGGAAGGCTTGCGCGCAGATCAGCCACCGCCGCGATCCCCAGCAGCGATTGCGACCCGACCGCGCCGGCGCCGAGTAGCTGCCAGACCGATTTCGGACGGGCCTTGAAAGTCGACCGTACCCAGGCTTCTGCAAGCCGATGCTCGGGCACGGTGCCTGGCTGCGAAAAATCGCCTTTCCTGGCGGCGAGCATGGTGCCAGTCCGGGCTGGCGGCGCGCCCCAGAATGGATGTGCGCAGCCGGTCATAGCTGCATTCATCTCGGCCGCGAGGGTGAACCGGTTATTGCGATTGTCCTCGTGTTCGATCACCCGCGCGGCGAGATAGGCGTGCATGGCGCGCCATGGCGGCGCGCTGTCTGTGTCGAGCCCGAGGGCGCCCGCGGTCCCGGCCGGATAGCCAAGCGCAAAGTCGAACCCGATCAGCAAGCGCCGGCCGCGCTGAATCAAGTCCCTTGCCAGCGTGTCGATCAAGCGCCGTGCCTGCAATCGCGTCTTCGGATTGAAACTCTCGAACGTTCCGGTCGCGCGCTGGCGCAGACCGATCCAGATCGAGTTGGCGCCGGACACGGGTTTCGCGGCGGCGCTCCAGTCGATGATGAGATAGGCGTCAAACAGCGGCGCCATGGCCTAGAAGATCACGCCTGCCAGCGGCTCCAGGCGTTTGCAAATGGCTTCGGTTTTGGCGTGCTCAGCGCGAATGGTGGTCAATGCGATTTCGCGCGTCTGTTGTTTTGCCTGCAGCTCTTCCTCAAGGATGGCCAGTTTCATCTCGCTCATCCCCTCGGCATGTTTGAGCTCTTTTTCAATCTCGGCAATTTCACGCGAATCCTCGTTCAGCGCCACCAGCGGCACCATTTCGGTGAGGAAATGCACGTGAATATCCCGGCGCAGGTCCATATCCCGCAGCTCGAACAGGCGTTCGCGATTGCGCTCATAGATGGCCGCCTCATTGAGCGCCGTGCGAAACAGCCGGACGGTGACATCGCCCCAGCGATCGCCAATCTCCATGGAGGCAAAGGCGCGATCCAGAATGCTGTCCACTGTGGCCAGGATTTCGCCGAAAAAGCGGGCCGCGTCGCGCTCTTTGCGTTTCTGGCCGAGCCGATCCTGGACCAGCTCAGCAATCATGGCGCCGCCCGTCGCCAGGACCGCACCGACAATCACCGCCAACAAAGTGTCGAGATTGTCGATGAAGTCGAAAACGGACTGGCGCATGGCGGGCGGGTCTTAGCTCAGCTTGACCAGCATCTTGCCAGTATTCTTGCCGGAGAACAGCCCCATGAAAGCGTTCGGGGCATTCTCGATTCCTTCCATAACGGTTTCCTCGAATTTCATCTGGCCGCCCAGGATCCAGCTGGCCATGTCGCGCTGGAAGTCAGGCAGCATGTCGGCATGGGTCGAGACAATGAAACCGCGGATCTGCAATTGCTTGCCGACAATCTGGATCATGTTGCGCGGACCTGGCCGCGGCTCGGTGTCATTATATTGCGAGATCATCCCGCAAATCGCCATCCGCGCCATCGGGCGGGCGCATTCGATTGCCGCTTCCAGGTGATCCCCGCCAACATTGTCGAAATAGACGTCGATGCCTTTCGGTGCGGCGGCGCGCAGGGCTGCGAGGAGGCCGTCATAATCGCCAGCTGCGCGATAATCGATACACGCGTCAGCGCCGAGCGATTTGACCAGATTGCACTTGTCGGTGCCGCCAGCTGAACCGATCACGGTGCAGCCCTTGATCTTGGCGATCTGGACCACAGCCGAGCCGACCGCGCCGGCCGCGCCGGAGACGAATACGACATCGCCTTCCTTCAGTTCTGCGACTCGCAAAATACCGGCATAAGCGGTCAGGCCAGGCATGCCGACGACGCCCAGAAAGGCGCTATCGGGCAAGCCGGTATCACTTGGCAGCTTTTGC
The DNA here is from genome assembly GCA_965212615.1 of Henriciella sp. Lineage (GTDB taxonomy): Bacteria > Pseudomonadota > Alphaproteobacteria > Caulobacterales > Hyphomonadaceae > Henriciella. Next base: position 1,366,802 of record OZ243114.1, on the reverse strand, counting down.
GCCATCACCGCTTCTGGCGCGGCTGTCCAGGCCTCGCGCCAGCCAGCCATGGACTGGACCAGGTCGCCTTCCGCATAATCCGGGTGGTTAGAGGCGGTTACGCGCCCGACCGCGCCGCCTTGCAGTACTTCGCCGATCTGAAACGGCGGGACATAGCTTTCGCGATCATACATCCGGCCGCGCATATACGGGTCGACGGACATCCAGGAATTGCGCACCTGGATCTCGCCTGCTGCGGGCGCCGCGACAGTGTTCGACACCATGGCGAAATCGTCCGCTTGCGGCTCCCCAACAGGGCGCTTGGCCAGGGTCCAGTCATTGGAATTGATGGTAGACATTGTTGAGTCCTTCTTTGCTCGTTGCCTTCATATTGGTTGCTTCCGCGTGGGAAGCAAAGAGGCGGCTTGTAAGAATTCGCAATGCCTTTTGATGGCCGCAGCAGACATGTTCAGTTGCAAGCCAAGGACGGGAAATGCGAAGAGCGGCTCAAGAGTGGAGTGAACCCATGGCAAATTTGAAGACCGGCTTGATCGGCGCCGGCGTGTTTGGCGGCTATCATGCTGGCAAGATCGCAGGCGCTCAGCGCACCGATTTTGTCGGCCTGTTTGATCCGGATCAGAGCCGCTGCGCCGAGCTTGCCAAGCAGCATGATGTCAAAGCGTTCACTCGCCAGGACGCCTTGTTTGCAGCCGTTGACGCAGTCATCGTCGCTTGCCCTGCGACGTATCACGAAGCGGTCGTGCGCAGTGCCCTTGAGGCCGGATGCCATGTCATGGTCGAAAAACCGCTGGCCCTGACCGGCCACGCCGCAGACGCGCTTGCAGGTCTGGCTGAGACGGCCGGTCTGGTCCTGCAGGTCGGCCACCAGGAGCGGTTCGTGCTCGAAGCCATGGGCCTGTTCGACATTCCCGAAGCCCCGACCCGGATCGAGGCCTGGCGCATGGGCCCACCGGCGCCAGATGGTCGGGCTGGAGATGTCTCGGTGATTTGGGATCTGATGACCCATGATCTCGATATGGTCGGCAAGTTGATGGGCCCGGCGCTCAGCGTTGAAGCCACTGGTCGCAGCGCCCATACCGATCATATTGATGAAGCCACCGCGCAGCTCGGATTTGCGGTCGGCCAGGCCGAGCTCACTGCCAGTCGCTGCCATAGCGAGCGCGACCGGCGCATGGTGTTGACTTATCCATCCGGCACGCTGGCGATTAACTTCCTGACCCGCGAAATCGACAATTCGACCCCGTTCGAGATCAAGCTCGACGTTTCCGAAACATTGCCGGATCCGCTCGGTGCCGCCGATGAAGCCTTCTTTGCCGCAGTCCAGGGCGATCGCGATTGTGCGGTTCCCGGTCGCGAGGCGGCGCTTGCCGTGCACATGGCCGAGCAGGCCGAACTCTCAGCCCTTCACACGATTGGAGTCTAATCCATGGCTTATGCCCCGTCCCAGTCCGCCGAACTGATCGAGCTTCCAGAAGATGCGCCGATCCAGCTGTTTGATCTGAAAACCCAGCAGGCGGCCATCCGTCCAGCGCTGGAACAGCGTTGGATCGATATCCTTGATCATGGCCGCTTCATCGGGGGACCTGAAGTCACCGAGTGCGAAGAGAAGCTGGCCGAGTTTACCGGCGCGGCAGATGTGGTTGCAGTTGGTTCAGGCACACAGGCTCTGGTCATGCCGCTGCTGGCCATGGGCATTGCCGAAGGCGACGCCGTGTTCATTCCCGGCTTTACTTATAATGCGACGGCAAACGCGGTGCTGCTGTCCGGCGGGTATCCGGTCATTGTCGATATCGACCCGCGCACGTTCAACATGGACCCGGCTGACCTGTCGCGAAAAATCGATGCGGTGAAAGCCGAGGGCCACCTGACGCCGCGCGCGGTGATGCCGGTTGACCTGTATGGCCTGCCGGCAGATTACACCGCCATCCAGGCCGTTGCCGACGCGCATGACCTGCGGGTGATTGCGGATGGAGCTCAGGCCTTTGGCGGCAAGGATAATGGCCGCTGGGTCGGCAATATCGCCGAGATCACCGCCACCAGCTTCTATCCGACCAAAGCGCTGGGCGGCTATGGCGATGGCGGCGCGATCCTGTGCCAGGATGCTGATTTTGCCGATCGCATGCGCTCGATCCGCTGGCATGGCACCGGCGACAATCGCAAGGAATCCATCCGCGTCGGCATTAATGGCCGCTGCGATTCAATCCAGTGCGCCGTGGTCGCCGAGAAACTCGGCCTGTTCGAACAAGAACGCGCCCGCCGGATCGCGGCGGCAGAGATTTACAATCAGCGCCTTGGCAATGTGGTCGGACTGCAAGAAGCCCTGGATGGTCAGGAAAACGGCTATGGCCTGTACACGGTGCGCGTGCCGAACCGCGACGCGGTTCGGGCCAAGCTGTCCGAACACGGTGTGCCGAGCGGCATCTATTATGACATGGCGATCCACCAGATGCCGGCTTTCGCGCATCTGGCTGAAGCCGGCAGCCTGCCGGAATGCGAACAAGCGGCGGAGGAATCGCTCAGCTTGCCGATGCATCCTTACCTGTCCGAAGCACAGGTGCATAAGGTCTGTGATGTCCTGACCGCGGCGGTGACGGGCTAGCGTCTAGACCTCTTCGATCAGGCCCGGGCCCTGATTGCGCACATTGCCGACGGCAGGGCCGACAGCCCAGGCATGCATGGCCTCGGTTGGAAACGGCTGGTACAGATCTTCAACATCGCGGCTGGATGGGTCGAGCCAGCGGGCATAATTGTCGGGCTCGAGAATGACCGGCATGCGCGTGTGCAGCCCGGCCATGAGGTCATTCGGGGTCGTCGTCAGAATGGTGAAACTGTCAATCTCCGAGCCGTCGATCGTGGCCCGGTCCCAGAGCCCGGCAAAACAGAACCAGCGGCGATTGCGCAAGCCAATCGCGAACGGCGTCTTGCGGCCTTTCTGGCCCGTCCATTCGTAAAACCCGCTGGCCGGAACAAGGCAGCGTTTGTGCCGGAAGGCGCCGCGAAACGTGTTCGAGGTCGCGATGGTTTCACTGCGCGCATTGAAGGTGGAGAATTTCTTCTCTTTCAACGGTTTGCGCCACCAGCTCGGGACCAGGCCCCACATGGCCGGGGCCATGTGCCGCGCGCCGGCGGGCACCGGTTCATCTTCGCTGGCAATCCGGATGATCGGCGCGATCTGGGTCGGGGCGATATTGTAAGCCGGTTCGGGCGGATCGATGCCAGCGTATTCGAACAGGTTGAGATAGGAATGATATTCTTCCCAGCTCACACCATGCCTGAAAAACCGTCCGCACATGTTCGCCGTCCCCTTCTTACGCAGGCGGCGAGTGTGGCGCAAAACAGCCCTGGCGCCTAGTCTTCTCTGGGTGGGGGCGGCCCACGCCCGGCTCTGCTGACACAAGTCAGGATCCATGGCGGTCGAGGGCCGTCATCAGCCAGCCGCCACCGGTGCCAGTTAGCGTTGTCGCTCGGGATGACGGCCTTGAAGGGATGATAGAGAGCAGGTCGCGCCAACGAGACCTTTCCGGCCCCCGTCGAGCTCGGCCAGGTCGAACAAGCGCCGCTCAATCCAGGCTGACAACCCGGTTCGGATTCATGATCCGGTCAGGATCAAGTGCCGCCTTGATCGCTTTCATCGTTGCCGTCGCCGCAGCTGGCCGGATGGTCTCCAACTCATCTCGCTTCAGGCGGCCAACCCCGTGTTCAGCGCTGATCGAGCCGCCAAAGGCCATGGCTTCTTCATGCACGATCCGGGTGATCTCGGCCGCATGATTGCTCAAGATCAGCTCGGTTGCCTCTCTCGGCTCGCAGGCAGAATAGTGCAGATTGCCATCCCCGACATGGCCAAAGGCAATGATCTCGGCGCTTGGCGAGATGTTGTGAATGGCCTGGGCTGCCTGGTCGAGAAAGCCCGGGATCTGCGAGACCGGGACCGAGATGTCATGATTGATGGCGGTGCCATAGGCGCGCTTGCAGAGCGGGATGCTCTCGCGAATGGTCCAGAAGGCCTTGGCCTGGGTCAGGCTTTCGGCGATCACAGCATCCGCGGCAAGTCCGGCTTCGAACGCCGATTGCAGCGCGGTTTCCATCACATCACGCGCATGGACTTCGCTGGCCATGGAAATCTCGCACAAGACCCGCCAGGGCAGATCAGAGGGTTGCGGGTCGCGCACATCCGGCATTTCGGACTGCACCATCGAGATGGCATTGGCCGGGATGATCTCGAAACTGGTCACCGTGTCGCCCGCATGGTCACGGGTCAGGGCAAGCAGCTCGACCACGGCTTTGGCGCTCTCGCAGCTGATCCAGGCGGTGCTCTTGGCAACCTTCGGGAACAGTTTCAGCGTCGCCGCCGTGATGATGCCCAGCGTGCCTTCGGCGCCAGCGAACAAGTGTTTGAGGTCATAGCCGGTATTGTTCTTTCGCAGCCCGGACAGCCCGTCCCAGATCTCGCCGCTCGGCAGCACCACTTCGAGGCCCAGGATCAGGTCGCGCATCATGCCATAGCGCAGCACCGCGACGCCGCCCGCATTGGTCGAGATCAGGCCGCCAATGGTCGCTGTGCCTTCTGAACCGAGCGATAGCGGAAACAGGCGACGGGCCTCATCCGCGGCGTCCTGCGCTTTGACCAGCGGCGCCCCGGCTTCGATGGTCAGCGAGTTGTTGAACGGATCGACCGCGCGAACGGTCTGCATCCGGCGCAGCGACAGCACGATTTCGCCATGCGGCGTGCCAGCATCGACCAGGCCGGTATTGCCGCCTTGCGGCGTGATCGCGACTTTGTGGGTCCGGCACAGCTTGACCAGCTGCGCGACCTGGTCGGTCGAAGCCGGCAGCGCAAGAAAGGGGGTATGGCCCTGAAACGTCCCGCGCCAGGGCGTGGCCGCTTCTTCAAGGCTCTCGGCATCCATCCGCCAGCCTTTGTCTCCAAGCAGGGCTTTGGCGTCGGTCAGGAAGTCAGTCGATAAGGTCATATAGACGTTCTACGCCGATTTTGCCGCGCGCGTAAGGCGGTCATTGATCGCTTCGCCGAGTCCGGACGCAGGAATCGGGGCGACGGCAATGCGATCATGCGTTGCATCGAGCTGGCGCAGCATCCGAAACAGGTTGGCGGCTGCTTCGGCCAGATCGCCTGTCTCAGACAGGTTGAGCGTGGCCTCACCCGGTCCGAAACCGAGATAGGCCTCGCCGCTCGTCGCGGTATCGGCGTTCAGCCTCAACTGCGCCCGCGGTGCATAATGGCGCAGCAGCTGGCCCGGCGATTGCGGCGCTCCAGGATTGAGGTCCGGGCGCACAAGGCCAGGCCAGACCCGCTCAATCTCTGATGGATCGAGACTGCCAGGACGCAACAGGGCAGGGCGGTTGCCGCGGGCATCAATAATCGTCGATTCAAGGCCGGACGGACAGGCCCCGCCATCCAGGATGAGGTCGACCTGGTCGCCCATATCATCCGCGACATGTCGCGCCTCGGTCGGGCTGATCTGACCGCTCGGATTGGCCGACGGGGCCACGAGCGGAGCACCAAAAGACGACAGCAGAGCGCGTGCTATGCGATGGTTGGGCATGCGTAGTGCAAGGCTCGGCAATCCGGCGCGAGCGAGATCCGAGACAGTGCCGGACGGCGCCACATCGACCACCAGGGTCAGCGGTCCGGGCCAGAACGCCTCAGCCAGAGCCAGGGCCTGCGGGCTGAACACGCCTTCGCGCTGTGCCATAGCGAGGCTGGCCACATGCGCGATCAGCGGATTAAAGCGCGGGCGCCCTTTGGCGGCGTAGAGCCGGGCGACTGCCTCTGCATTGCCAGCATTGGCGGCCAGCCCGTAAACGGTCTCGGTCGGCATGGCTACCAGGCCGCCGGCGCGCAGAATGTCAGCCGCACGAGCAATGGCGGCGTCAGACGGAGGCAGGACAGGGGCGCTCATTCCGCGCTCTTATGGCGCGCGGGCTCAAACAGCAACGCCAAATAACCGTCCGACCAGGGCGGTCAGCGCCATGGCTGAAGCGCCCCAGAACACGATGCGGGCGACCGCCTTGGTGGCCGAGGCGCCGCCGGCGCGGGCAGACAAGATGCCAAGCAGGATCAGGCCGAGCAGCGAAACACCTGCAATGGCGCTTCCGACATATGCGCTTGGCGCAACAATCGCGGCCAGGATCGGCAGGACTGCGCCAGCGGCAAAACTCGCGGCGGAAGACCAGGCTGCCTGGAACGGTCGGGCCTTGGACAAGTCGGATATGCCAAGTTCATCGCGCGCATGGGCCTCCAGCGCGCCTGTCTCGGTCAGCGCGGTGGCAACTTGCCGGGCCAGATCTTCAGGCACCCCGCGGGCAACATAGATTTGCGCCAGCTCTTCATGTTCCGCTTCGGGATTGTTCTGCAGCGCCTGGCGTTCGGTTTCGAGATCTGCGCGTTCGGTATCGGATTGGGAGCTGACTGAGACATACTCGCCTGTGGCCATGGACAGTGCGCCGGCGACCAGAGCCGCAATACCGGCCAGAAGAATGTCGTTCAGGCTCGCCGCGGCGGCGGCAATCCCGATCATCAGGCTGGCGGTCGAGAGAATGCCATCATTCGCACCCAGCACGGCGGCGCGCAGCCAGCCAGTGCGATGGATGTAATGCGGTTCTTCGTGAGCACTGATGATCGGCATCGGACATTCCTCTTCCTGCGCGGTGAGTCGCAATGACTATATCAGCCCCGCCCGGATGTTCTAATCGATCCGCATCGCCGCAACCACAACATCTACGGTGACATCTTCAGAGACCCAATCCGCATTCGGATCCGAGGCCTGACCGAGATTGAGCGCGCTGCGCTGGAACACGGCCTGACCGGTCATCCGGGCGGCGTTGCCATCAATCTGGAGATTGAAGGCAAAGTCAGCGTCCACCGTCAGCTCCTTCAAGGTGAGGCGCGCAGTGGCCGAATAGGCGCCGTCGCCCGTGACGGCAATGTCCAATATCTCGGCGCTGGCGCTCGGAAAGGCCGAGACATTGAACCATTCCGGCGACTTCAAGCTGTCTGTGTAGAGTTTCTGGCTCGCTTCTGCGCTGCCGGTGGCAATAGTGACGCGCACCGCCCCGTTGGCAGCAGAGTCCGGATCGAACTGAATGGCGGCATCCCAATTCCCGAACGTGCCGGAAAAGGCGTTACCATCATGCGTCCCCGAGAAGCTGATCGACGAGGCCTCATAGTCCACCGTCCAGTTCGGTTCGAAGGCCGCATCTGTCGTCACTCCGCCGCCTGAGCCCGAGACAGCGGCGAGAACAGGCGAAGCGCCGGCCACCAAGATGAAGCTGGCAAGCGCTGCGCCGAAGGCTGTCAGCGCGCCGCGGCCGGGCGCCTGCGGCGGGTCTGCTCTGCCGAACAAGCCAGGGATCATGCGTTTCAGAACGCCGTCTTCGGCGCTGATTTCATGCTTTACCGCACCAGCCATATGCAAAGCCAGCAAGCCAATCGCGACCCAAGCGAGTTTCGAATGCACGAAGTTGACGCCGCCGCTCGCTGCTTCGGTTTTCAGACCGTCGACGAATGGTAGGTCAGGCCAGCTCACCATGCCGTACAGAACCGTCGGAACGTCCAGCTTGACGCTGACCGAGCTGTACAACCAGCCGGTCAGCGGCAGCGCGATCATCAGACCATAAAAACCGAGATGGACCAGATGGCTGGCGGTTTTCTCGAGGCCGTTCATGTCCTCGGGCAAAGGCGGCGGCGGGTTCATTCCCCGCCAGATGATGCGCGCAATTGTCAGCAACAGGATCGTGATCCCGACCGACTTGTGCATCTGATAGAGGAAATATTGACCAGGCGCGCCATCCGGCAGGTCTGACATGTACCAGCCGCCAAAGATCATCCCGATGATCGCGAGCGCGATCAGCCAGTGCAGCGTGATCGCCACACTCGTATACCGTTCTGATGATGCGCTCATGGCCTACTCGTCCTGCAGGAATTCGCCTGAGAACTCGACGGAGACTTCATCGCCAATATTCGGAATGTAGGCAGCCATGCCAAACTCTGAGCGATTGAGTTGTGTGCTCGCATCGAAACCGATCACATCACGTTCCCCGAACCAGGGCGGGTTGGCGACGCCATTATAGGTCACATCGAGAGTCACCGGCTTGGTCACGCCAAGCAGGGTCAGGTCGCCGGTGACAGTGCCGGTGAGGTCGCCGGACCGTGTCGCGCTGGTGGAGACGAATGTGATTTGTGGATGTTCATCCGAGTTCAGCCATTTGGCATCGCGCGCGACGTCTTCATTCCAGCTCGACCATTGGCTGTCAGGGTGTCCGGCAGCATAGTCAGCCGGATAATTGGTCTCGACGATGGCCGGATTGATGGTGAAGGAAATGCTCGAAGCTTCAGGGTCGGCTGGGTCAAAGGCGAGATCGGCATCGAAATCGGTGAAACTGATCCGGTATTGCGTGATGCCGCCATTGTGACCGACTTTGATGGTCATGAAAGCGTGGCTTTTCTCCAGCGAGTAATTTGCCGCTGCGACTTCAGCCAGCAGCGGGTGCAGTTCTGCCTGGGAAGAAGGCGTCTCAGCCGCGTCGATGCTCGGATCCTCAGCGGCGCCGCCACACGCCGTAACAGCCAAAGCCGCTGCCGCGGTTAACAGATAAGTCTTGCGTGTCATTAGATGTTTCCCTCTCACTTGTTTTGCCGCCGCTATTATTCTTCAGCTTGCAGGAATTCGCCGGAAAATTCGATTTCTACCTGGTCCGAAACGATGCCCGCCATGGCGGTTTGGCCGAACTCGGATCGCGTGATCGTGGTTGAAGCCGTGAATCCAATGACATCGCGCTGCCCGAACCAGGGTGGATTGGCGACGCCGCCATAAGAGACGTCCAGCGTGACTGGCTTGGTCACGCCCAGGAAGGTGAGGTCGCCGGTGACGGTGCCTTCAAATGCGCCTGTGGTGTCGACCGAGGTCGAGTTGAACGTGATCGCAGGAAACTCATTGGCATTCAGGAATCGCGGATCGGTGCCAAGCTCGGTTTCCCACTCGGCTTTCTTGACCGGATCTGGATAATTGGTGTTGAGCGCGGTTGGATTGATGCTGACCGAGAGTTGAGAATTTTCCGGCGCCTCTGCATCGAACACGAGATCGGCTTCGAAATCGGTGAAGTTCACGGTGTAGCCAGAGATGCCATTATGCTTCACGGTCCAGGTCAGGAAGGCGTGCGTCTTTTCCAGATTGTACAGGCCTGATGCGACGCCTTCGAGAGTCGGATTGGCCTGGGCTGGGAGGGCGATGGCCAGAAGGCCGACGGCAACTGCGAGTTTTTTCATCGGTAGAATCCATTTCCTGAATCAATTTAACCTGCGCCAAAACGTAGCGAAGGATTTCATCTTGGCCAGTCACGTTATATGCAGGCGAAGCTAATAACAATTATGTCGGAGTTGCATGATCATGCCGTACAATCCGCCCGTCGCTGAGCTGACTTTCGCTTTAACCAAGCTGGCTGGGCTGCCACAATTTGACGGACATCCAGCCTTTGAGAGCTATGACCCTGACCTGATCGAGCCGATCCTGGACGAAGCTGGGAAACTGGCGCGGGATGTGCTGGCGCCGCTCAACCAGTCTGGCGACAAGGCTGGAGCGCAGCTCACGCAGGCGGGGGTGACGTCGGCGCCGGGTTTTGCAGCGGCCTACAAGGCGTTCCGCGAAGGCGGTTGGATGGGCGTGTCGGCGCCGGAAGAGTGGGGCGGCATGGGCCTCCCGAAAGTGCTCGGGCTGGCGGTGATGGAAATGTTCCACGGCGCCAACATGGCGTTCGCACTTTGCCCAATGCTCAGCTTCGGCGCGATTGAAGCGCTGCTGGAACATGGCACAGACGCGCAGAAAGCCATGTATCTGCCGCAACTGGTCAGCGGCGAGTGGACAGGGACGATGAATCTGACAGAGCCGCAAGCCGGCTCGGATGTCGGCGCGCTGAAAACCAAGGCGGTGCCGAATGGCGATGGCTCATTCGCGATCACCGGCCAGAAAATCTACATCACTTGGGGCGATCATGATGTCGCTGACAATATCATTCACCTGGTGCTGGCCCGCACGCCGGACGCGCCGGCCGGGTCGCGTGGGGTGTCGCTATTCATTGTGCCGAAGCGGATCGTCAATGAAGATGGCAGTCTTGGTGCCGAGAACGGAGTCAAATGTATCGGGCTCGAAGAGAAGGTCGGAATTCACGCCTCGCCGACATGCGTGATGGAATATGATGGCGCCACGGGCTGGTTGATCGGGGCAGAGAATAAGGGCCTGGCCTGCATGTTCACAATGATGAACTCGGCGCGGCTGAATGTTGGCCTTGAAGGCGTCGCTGTCGGTGAAGCAGCTTGGCAAACGGCGTTCGACTATGCCCAGGAGCGCAAACAGGGCAAGGCCGCCGGTGTCGATGGCGCAGCGCCAATCCTGCACCATGCGGATGTCCGCCGGATGCTGACCACGATGCGGGCCAAGGTGATGGCGGCGCGGGCGATCTGTTATGCGACCGGCGTTGCAGCCGACCTCGCCAATGTCGCCGAGACGCCGGATGCACGCGAGCAGGCGCGGCTGCGCGAAGAACTGCTGACACCGATCGCCAAGGCCTGGTCGACGGATATGGGGGTTGAGGTCGCGAGCCTCGGCGTACAGGTCCATGGCGGCATGGGGTTCATGAACGAAACGCTGGCGGCGCAGCTCTACCGCGATGCGCGAATTGCGCCGATTTATGAAGGTACCAATGGCATTCAGGCGATCGACCTGGTCGGTCGCAAATTGTCCATGGCGGATGGTGCAGCGATGACCGCGATGCTGTCGGATATTGAGCAGACCGCCCGTGAGGCGCGCGAGACCAATGATCCGAACCTGGTCCAGATCGCAGACCGCCTGATCGGCGCCAGCCAGGCTCTGTCTGAGGCCACCGACTGGATGACCCGGACGATGAAAAAGGATCGCGATGTCGCGCTGGCCGGGGCAACCGCCTATCTGGCGCTGGCCGGCGATGTGATTGGCGGGCATTTCCTGACCAAAGGTGCGATAGAGGCGCGGGGCGAGAGCGGTCCATTGCGGGGCCGAATGACGGCGCTGGCGGGTTTCTTTGCCGAAACCTCGCTGGCCGCAGCCCCGGGCGCTGTCGCCAGTATCACGCAGGGCGGACAGGCCATGCTGGCCGAAAGCGATGCGCTGTTTGGCATCGACTAGAGCTGCGCGCCAATCCTGGTCAACGCCTTGAGGAACAGCTCCAAATCGTCCAACTGCGTCCGGTGATTGGTGAGGTTCGCGCGAATGGCGAACCGGCCGTCAATTCGGGTTGAAGAGGGCGCGGCAATGCCATCCGATTGGATTTGCGCAACCAGGCGCGCGTTCAATTCGTCCAGCTCGGCTTCAGACCGCGCTTGAGCGACATAGCGAAAGCAGCAAATGTTGAGACTGACCGGGGCGAGGAGTTCGAAGTCAGCATGCGACCGAACCAGGGCGCCGAGCTGCGCAGCCTGTTCGCAATTACGGGCAATCGCGGCGCCAATCTTGTCAGTGCCATGTTCGCGCAAATGGGCCCAGACCTTGAGCGCGCGGAAGCCGCGTGAGAGTTCCGGGCCGAAATCGACGGGCCAGGGTTCGCCGCCTGCCAGCGCCTCGCCATCCGCTGCGAGATAATCAGGCCGATTGGCAAAGGCTTTCCGGTGGGCCGCAGCGTCGCGGATCAGGACGCAGCCGGCATCATAATTGACGTGCATCCATTTGTGAAAGTCGAAGGCGAGGGAGTCGGCCTGCTCGATTCCGGCAAGCCGCGGCGCGATCTGCGGGCTGGTCATGGCACAGGCGCCGAAGGCACCATCGACATGGAACCAGAGCTGTTCTGTGCCGGCGAAAGCGGCCAGCGCCGATAGGTCATCGATCGCGCCGGTATTGACCGTACCGGCCGTCCCGGCGAGGAAGAAGGGCTGGTGACCTGCCGCCCGGTCGCGGGCCACCTGAGCGCGCAAATCCTTGATGTCGATCCGATAATCCGGCGTGGTGGCAACCTTGCGCAAAGCGTCTGTGCCCAGGCCAATCATGTCGAAGGCGCGCGCCAGGCAGGCATGGGCCTGCTCGGAGGTGTAGCCGACCAGCTTGGCGCCGCCCACGCCGTGCTGGCGCGAGGCGTATTGCAGCGCCTGGTCGCGGGCGGTCTTGGCCGCGATGATCGTCGCCATCGAAGTGCCCGAGACGATGAGGCCACTGGCGTGCTCGGGAAACGAGAATAGCGACTTGCACCAGTCGATAACCTGGCGCTCGACATAGATGCCGACATGGTCGCGGCCGCCGCAATTGGCATTGAGTGCAGCAGCGGCGATTTCAGCGACGAGATTTCCGGGGCTTCCGGCGCCGTGCACCCAGCCGAAAAAGCGCGGATGGGTGTTGCCGACGCCATAAGGCAACAGGTCGATCAGGTCGCTCGTGACTGCCTTGAGCTCGCTCGCCTGTGCCGGAAGGTCGCTTGCCAGCCGGGCTTTCAGCGCCTCTGGCATGGGTGTCCAGGCCCGGCCATCTCTGGCCGATCGAAACTTGTCGATCGCCGCGTCGAGCATGGTGTTCGCCGCAGTTCGGAATGCGCTCCAATCCTCTGGGTCGAGCGTGGTCATGATCAACCTTGCCAGCGTTCAATTTTGGCGCCGGCGTCGGGGCGCATCCGCTCTTGTGGAACATCCTTGGCAGTGCCGAGATAGATGAAGCCTGCAATCCGCTCGTCCTCGGTCAGTCCGAGCAAGGCGTTGATGCCCGGGCTGAAGGCGATCCACTCGGTCAGCCAGCAGCCGGCCCAGCCGCTGGCATTGGCCGCCAGCAACAGGTTCTGGCACAACGCACCGCAGGATAATTCTTGTTCCCAGACCGGCGTCTTGTGGCTTCGATCCGGCGATGAAATGACGGCGATCACGACCGGTGCCCGGGTGAAATAGCCGGCAGTGTCAGCCAGCATGGCTTCGCTGGCATGCGGGTCTTCCTGTTTTTGAATATTGACGGCACGCAGATTGAAGGTCGATCGGGCCTCGCCTTCAAAGACCAGAAACCGCCAAGGGGCCAGACGGCGGTGATCCGGAACCCGGGTTGCCACCGTAAGCAGTTCATCCAGCGTCTCTGCGCTCGGGCCAGGCGCGGTCAGGCTGCGCTTACCGGCCGACCGGCGCAAGGCGATTAATTGTCGGGATTCTTGGCTCGGACGGGTCGAGAGCATCGGCGTGCCGAGCGGCGGGGCAGGCGGAAAACGTGCAGTCATGACTCGCACTTAGATGAACCCATGGCAAATGCCAGAAAGATATTCTTAGTGAACGGCGTTTACTTTCTGAACATGCGTACTATTTATGCTCAAAAGGGTCCATAAGATGACTGTAGCCACTTCCTCCCCGGCCGAGCGCCGTCGCAACAAGATCCGCGCCCGGATCCTGTCTGCGGCGGAGACGGTGTTTGCGCGCGAAGGCGCCGAAGGCCTGTCAATCCGTCGCCTGGCCGAGACGATCGATTACTCCCCAGCGGCGATTTACAAATATTTCAGCTCCAAGGATGAACTTGTCGACGAGCTGAAAGAGAGCTTTTTTGCCCAGATCCTGGAAAATGTTCACCGCATTGCTGATCGCTCGACCCCATTTACCGATCGCGCGCGAGATTGCCTGTCGACCTATATTCGCGTCGCGACAGACAAGCCGCACCATTATGCGGCGGCGTTCGCAGGCGAGTCAGCGGCGTCTGGTCCGGTCGATACCGAGCCTGGTTTCGATGAGACAAGAAAGGGACAAGCGTTCAATGTCCTGCGCGGCATGATTGCAGAAGGGGTCGAGATAGGTGCATTCCGGCGTGAGATTGACCCCGCGCTGGCTGCCAAGTCGACCTGGGCGTCGATGCATGGTCTGGTCATGATGATTGCCCACATCCCGAGTTTTCCGGCGCTCAAACAGGGACAACCGGCGATGGAGCGCGAAGCATTTATCGAGTATCACGTGGATCAGCTGATCCGCGGCATGGAGGCCCACCATGAGTGAGCACAGTCACGACTATGAGGCCGACGCACACGAGGTCAAACCGACCGCAGGCAAAGGCTTCCTGTTCATTCTCGTCATCATCGCCATGGTCGCTGCGCTTGGGTTTTTCGTGCTGCAGAACCGATCGGCTGAAGGCCCGTTGGTGCCGACGGCACCCCCGATCCCGATCTCGGTCGAGACCATTAATGTGACGCTGGAAGAAGCGTTCACAGTCGAAGAAAAGTTCACAGGTATCGTGACGCCGCGCCGGTCCAGCCTGCTTGGGTTCACAAATGGCGGGCGGATTGCCAGCCTGTCGGCGGACATTGGCGATAAGGTCACCGAGGGACAGACGCTCGGCGCGCTCGATACACGCAGCCTGCAGGCACAGTTAAACGCCGCCAAGGCGATCGTGCGTGAGGCCAGAGCCTCTTACCAGCTGGCTGAATCGACCGTCGATCGCCAGATCGCTTTGCTTGAGAAAGGACATGTCTCAAGCCAGCGCGTGGACGAAGCCCGGGCGCAGTCGAATACTGCGCTGGCCCGCATTCAGGCCGCATCCGCAAATGCTGACGCTTTGCGTGTGCAGATCGATCTGGCACGGATCCAGGCGCCATTTGATGGCACGGTGACCGCCCGCATGGCTGATGAAGGCGCAATTGCCGGGCCCGAACAGCCGGTCTTCGAGCTGGTCGAGACTGGCAATCTGGAGGCCCGTCTGGGGCTGACCGCGAAACTGGCAGACCGGCTGGATGTTGGAGAGGTTTATGAACTGAGCTCAGACCAAGGTCCGGTTCTGGCCAAGCTGCGCTCTGTCACAGGCGTTATCGATGCCAATAATCGTACCGTGGCGACGCTGTTTGATATCCAGAATGCGGACTCGGTGGCGGCTGGCGCCGTGGTGCGGCTGGCGATGGTGCAAGACATTGATGAGCCCGGCCTGTGGCTGCCTGTTTCTGCCCTGACAGAAGCTGATCGCGGACTGTGGTCGGTCTATATCGCGCGGCGGATGGGGGGCGGCTGGCGGGCCGAGCCTGGCATTGTCGAAATCGTCCACCAATCAGGCGAACGCGTCTACGTTCGCGGCGCGGTGCGCGATGGCGATCGGGTGATCATTGATGGCCTGCAACGCATCACCCCTGGACAGCCGGTGACCCCGGTTGAGGTCAGCGCCAGCGGGCTCGCGGCGGGGAACGGATAGCGGCCATGACAACCCTGTTCTACAGGCTTCCTCGCCTGACCCTTCTGGCGGTCTTCGTGGTTCTGATCAGCGGCTTCTTCGCGATCCTGACCCTCGGGCGCCAGGAAGACCCGACACTGACCGAGCGCTATGGCTATGTGTTGACCGCCTTGCCGGGCGCTGATGCAGAGCGCATGGAAGCCACGGTGACCGAACCGATTGAGCGCCGGCTTCTGGAACTTCCCGAAATCAATGAACTGATTTCCAGTTCTCGCGCCAATGTTTCACAGATCTCGATTGATATTAGCGAGGATTTGGGGCCGGCCGAAGTTGATAATGCCTGGACCTTAATCCGGCAGCAGGTGCAACTGGCTGAGGCGGACTTGCCGGCTGATGCCTCCAAGCCCTTTGTCCGCCGCGTCTTTGTCGGTGCTGCGACCATGACGGTCGCGATTGCCTGGGACGGCGAGGGGGAGCCGCAGCTGGCGGTTATGGGGCGGCTGGCTGAAGTGCTGGCGGATCGCTTTCGCGGCCTCGATGCCACGGACGAAACCGAGATTATGGGGCTGTCGGTTGAAGAAGTTCGGGTCATCGCGGATCCGGAAGCACTGGCGGCTGCAGGGCTGTCGCTGAATGATGCTGCCGGTCTGATCGCCGCCGCTGATGCCAAGGCACCGGCGGGTGCAGTGCGCGGCGATCGCAGCAATGTCGGCCTCGAGATTGGCGGCGAGTTTGACGGCATTGCGCGAATTCGCGCTGTGCCTCTGGTCCAGCGCGAAGATGGCAGTGCGCTGCGGGTCGGGGATGTCGCCGAAGTGGTCAAGCAGATCGAGGATCCGCCGACCAAAATGGCTTTCAGCAATGGCAGACGGGCGATCTTTGTCACTGCCTATATCCAGTCCAATCAGCGCGTGGATGTGTGGGCAAAGTCGGCGCGAGAAATGGTGGCTGAGTTCGCTGAGACTGTGCCGGAAGATATCGCCGTCACACCGATCTTTGACCAGAGCAAATATACCGAATCCCGCCTCAATGGCCTGGCTCAAAACCTGCTCGTATCAGCTGGTCTGGTCTTCGCGGTCCTGTTCTTTGTCATGGGCTGGCGCGCGGCGATTGTGGTCGGAATGGCTTTGCCGTTGACAGTGGCGCTGGTCCTGACCCTGTTCCAGTTCTTCAGCTTTCCGCTGCACCAGATGTCGGTGACGGGCCTCGTCATCTCGCTCGGTCTCCTGATTGATAACGCAATCGTGGTCGTCGACGAATATGACCAGGAGCGCCTGAGCGGGCGCAAGATTCTCGACGCGATCGATCATTCTCTGAAGAAGCTGTTCGGACCACTGCTCGCCTCGACGCTGACCACAGCGCTGGCTTTTACCCCAATCGCCGCAATGCCAGGCGCGGCGGGCGAGTTTATCGGCATGATTGGCACATCGGTGATTTTCGCCGTCGTCATGTCCTTCCTGATCGCGATGACCATCATCCCGGCCCTGGCGGGTATGCTGGACCGTCCGCGGCGCCCCGGCGAGCGCAGCTGGTTCTGGCGCGACGGCGTAAAGTTCCATTTCATTACGGACGGATATCGCTGGAGCGTTGAACGGGTGTTGCGCAATCCGGTTCTGGGTATCCTGCTAGGCGTGGTCCCGGTCACCATCGGCTTCTATCTGGGCGGTCAGCTGCCGAGCCAGTTTTTCCCGCAGACCGAGCGCGACCAGTTCCAGCTCGAGATCACACTCAACCCGCAAGCCACGATTTTCGAAGCGCAAGAGACCGCACAAGAAGTGGCGACCTTCCTGCGTGACAATTACCCGGATATTGAAGGCATCCACTTTGTCGTCGGCGAGCCGGGACCGCGGGTCTATTATAATAGCATCAACAATACCCAGGGCTTTACTGGCTTTGCCTCCGGCTTTGTCCAACTCGGAAATGATGAGACGACGCGGATCCTGGTCAGCGACGTGCAGGCAACATTGCGGCGTACCTTCCCGCAAGCGCAAATCCTGGCGACCCCGTTCGAGCAAGGTCCGCCGGTGCCAGCGCCGATTGCATTCTATATTCGCGGCGAAAACCTCGCTGCGCTGAATGAGTATGGCAACCAGGCGCGCCAGTTCCTGGCGCAAACGCCAGGCGTGACCTTCACCATGGCGCGGATGAAGACCGGCGCGCCGATCGTGACGCTGGATGCAGACGAAACCGCCACCGCCATGTCCGGCTTGCGCCTGACCGGCCTGGCCGGCGATATCCGCGCTGAACTGGAAGGCGCTCCAGCCGGCTCCATCCTCGAAGGCATCGAGGAATTGCCGGTTCGGGTCATCGCACCGGAAGCGCGCCGCACCGAATTGGCGGATTTGAGATCCAAGACCATTGGCAATGCCCGGCCCGGGCTCGGAACGCCGCTCTCGGCGCTTGGCGATCTCACCCTGTCGCCACAAACCGCAGAGATCATCCGCCTCGATGGACGCCGGGTGAACGAGATCTTTGCCTATATCGAGCCATACGCGCTGCCAGCGCCGATCAACCAGCAATTCAAGCAAAAGCTGGATGCGGCAGGGTTTGAACTGCCGCCTGGGTTTGACTGGATTGAAGCAGGCACGGCGAGCAACCAGTCGGAAGCAATGACCAATTTGCTCTCTCTGGCGGTGCCGCTGCTGCTGGTCATGCTGGGCGCCGTCGCCTTGGTGTTCAATTCCTTCCGCATGGCCTTTCTGGTCATGGGGGTTGGCTTCATGTCGATTGGATTGGCCTTTGCTGGCGTCTGGATGTTCAATCTGCCGCTTGGCTTCAATGCGATCCTGGGCGGTCTTGGCCTGCTCGGTATTTCGATCAATGGCACGATTGTCGTGCTCGCCTTGCTGAATGGCAATGCAGCGGCCAAGGCGGATGATGTGATCGCACAGCGCGAAGTCGTCGTCGCTGCGACCCGGCACATCATTGCAACAACGCTGACCACGATGGGCGGCTTTGTGCCGATTATCCTGCAAGGCGATGTGTTCTGGATGCCGCTGGCAACCGGCATTGCTGGCGGCGTGGCCGGCTCGGCAATCCTGGCCCTCTATTTCACGCCAGCCGTGTTCCGGATCATGACGATGAAGCCCTTGCGCCGCTTGCTCAGGCTGGTCACCGGACGTGGCTGGGCGCATCCAGCGCGGCAGATGCCGGCCGAATAGAAAAAGCCCCGCAGGTCAACACTGCGGGGCTTTCTCTATTGCTTGATGCGTCGGGCCTACCAATCGTAGCGCAGTTCGACACCAAAGGTCTGAGGTTCGTTGACGAAGCCGGTCAGGGTGGTGAAGTCGATGCCGCCGGTGAGTGCGTCCTCATCCGTGATGTTGCGTCCGAAGACAGAGACGTCATACCCCCGATCAGACTTGTATCCAAAGCGCAGGCCACCTTCCCAATAACCGTCCTGGAAGAACTCGGTGCTTTCATACAGGAAGAAATTGGTGTCGCCCTTATAGGCCCAATCGGTGAAGGCATAGAGCTCGCCGCTCTCGATCGGGATGGAATAGCGCGCCGTTGCATTGGCGATCCATTCCGGGGCGTTCGGGAATGAGTTGCCTGAGACATTGAAGAAGGTCGACGGGCCAACCGTCACGGCTGGATCCAGGACTGTGCAGATCGCGCCGCCGCAGCCCGGCGACAGCAAGAGATCGTCCTTGATCTCGGTCTTGTTATAGGACAGGCCCGCAGTGACGAGCAGGTTCTCGGTCACCACCGCCTCCAGATCGGCTTCAAACCCATAAGCCTCGCCCTTGTCGGCATTGATCAGCTGAACTGTGTTGTTCTGGCCGCCGACCACGGTCAGTTGCTGGTCGGAGATTTCATAAAAGAACACGTTGCCGTTCAGTCGGACGCGATTGTCGAGCAGCTCGGTCTTGGCCCCGGCCTCGTAGGAAATCACGGTTTCGCTATCGGCAACAGACAGCGTGTCGCCGAAGACGATCCGGCCCTGCACCGATGGTCCGCGATAGCCGCGGGCGATGCGTCCATAGACGTTGACCTCATCATTGACGGCATAGGTGGCGGAAAGGTCCCAGCTGAATTGCTCGTCTGACACATTCTCAGTGAGCGGTCCCAAGGGCGTGCCGACGATGCGGGTCGCCGTGAAGTCCTTCTCGTCATCTGTATAGCGCAAGCCACCTGACACGGTCAGTTGGTCGCTCAGGTCATAAGAGAGGGAGCCGAACAGGCCGATCGACTGGGAATCCTGTGACCGCGTGGCACCTGAGAAATTGAAGTTTCCAGCAAAGGCCAGAGACGTGATCGTCACGTCTTCATCAAAGAAGAAGACGCCGGTTTGGGCCCGCAAAGGGCCGCCATCATCAAAGGCAAAGCGGGCTTCATGGGTGGTCTGGGTCAGGTCATCAATACCGCCCTGGGTATCGCTCGGGAACCGGAATGGTCCAGAGGGAAGAAAGCCGCCCGGGCCAATGGCGCCGCCATCAATGTCGCCGCGCGAGGAGGTTTCGGTGGTTTCCAGGCCAAAAATGTAGGTGAAATCCCATCCGTTCTGGAAATCCTTGACCGCCTTGAAGTTCACGCCGGCAGAGTCCTGGGTCAGCGGATTGCCTGCGCCGCCATCGAAGAAGACATTGTCGCGATCAAAATTGCTGCCAAGACCGCGCTGGCCCTGATCGATGATATTGGCGCGGAACAGACGCGCGCTGCCTTCATTGGTGAGGCCATGAATGTTCAGCAGCAGGTCAAGCGTATCGGTCGGCTCGAGCAGGAATTGCAACCGCCCGGAAGTGACTTCAAAGCCCTCAAAGGCATCGGCCTCGCCGGTAAAGGCATTATTGACATAATCATCGCGCGACTGGTGCAGCACAGACAGACGCGCCGACAGCTTGTCGGTCAGCGCGCCGCCAACGGCGCCTTCAAGATCGATCGTATTGTAGGTGCCATATGAGCCGCGCACATAGGCATCGAAGTCCTGGCTCGGCTTGACGCTGTCAAACTTGATGATGCCGCCCGGCGTGTTGCGGCCGAACAGGGTCCCTTGTGGGCCGCGCAGGACCTCGACGGCCTCCATGTCGAACACCGGATAGCCCTTCAGGATTGGGTTTTCGTAGGGAATGTCATCATAGACAAGCGACACGGGCTGGGTCGAATTCAAGTCAAAATCGGTATTGCCGTAGCCGCGAATGTAGAAGCGCGGGAAGGCACGCCCGAATGAGCTCTCAGCGATGACGCTGGGCACGCGTGCCGAGAGAAAGCGGATATCAGCGCCGCCGGCTTTCAGATTGTCGAGTTTCTCATCTGAAACGGTGGTGATCGAAATCGGTACGTCCTGGGCGTCTTGCTCGACTCGCTGGGCCGTTGTGACCACGGGGTCGAGACGGCGCGCATCAGCATCTCCGGCCTCCTGAGCAAAAGTCGGGGCGGTGCTCAGGCCAGCGAGGATGGCGCCGGCAGCGGAGAATTTCAGGGAGGCTTTCACAGACATCAGCAGGTCACTTTCAGTCAAATTGGGAGCACCTTTCATAAGGTACTTTCAATGCCCCACTAGACGAGCCGAAGTTGAGAGCAAGCCTGAATCTGTTCTGTTGAGGTGTTTGAGTGTAAATTTCTTTACACTGTGTCGACTTGGTCACAATTATACAAAAAAGGCGCGCCGGTGGGCGCGCCTCTGCGTGGGTTCACGCCAGTTCTGGCCGGTCAATCCCAGGGATTGAAACGGGTTCGCGGCTTCAGAATGTCGCCGTCGGCCTCTTCATCCGATGCGGCCTCTTCCTCGGCGGCCGGGGGGGCGGATTTCCCGAAACTGATTTCAGAGACGGCCGCCTCCATTTGCTCGACATTCAAGTTGCCTTCGAGTTCAGGCAGGACATCTTCTGTTGCGTCGATGACGATCTTCTCAGGTTCTGCTGGCGCTGCCGAGTTCGGGCCTGGAATGCCGCTCGCTTCCGTTTTTGCTGCCAGCGCGCCCAGGCCAAAGCCTGCTCCAATGCCGCTCAGGCTATAGGTTTTCGGCGCCTCAGGCGCAGCCAGGACCGGTTCGCTCTCGGGCTCTGAGTCTGACGGATCGCTGGCAGGTGTGTCCGCTTCGACTGCGGGCGTCATGGTTTCTGCTGTCGCAAAGGTCGTTTCCGGCTCTGGTGCCGGGGTCTGGACTTCGCTTGGTTCCGATTCGCTCGAAGATACGACTTCGGCGACGGGTACGGTCTCGATCTCCGGTTCTGACTCAATCTCAGGTTCAGGCGCCGGTTCTGCCTCGACATTTGCCATGGCGGGGGCCGCTTCAGGGTCCGAATCGGCAACCGAGGCTGCAGCGGTGGGCAGGTCGAAGTCAGACACAGTTGGCTCAGCAATGTCCGGTGCCGTTTCAGTGTCTGGCACCGACACAAAGGCGGTTGCCGGCGCTGTCGCCTCGCCGCTGAACTCTTCGGGGGCAGATGGCACGTCCGCGGGGGCCGTAACGCTCTCTTCTGGTGTGGTTTCAAGTGCGGCTGGGGCAGGGGTGTCATCATCCTGATCAAGCCCGAAAGGCACGTAAACTGGGGCTGCAGCTTCCGCTGCGGTCGGTGTGCCCGGCAGCGCTTGTTCGGTTGCATGCTCGACGTCTGCCGCATCGGGGGCTTCAGCCTCTTCTTCCTGATCCAGCCCAGCTGCCGAGGCAACCACACCGACAGCCGTCGCTGCGGCGGCGCCGACAGCAGATGCGACTTCGGGATCCTCGTCATCGTCGCGGTTGTTCACTTCATCAGCCAGGCGCGCCACGGCTGCGGTGACATCCGACTCGGTGTCGATCTCGTCAGCTGGTTCGTCGGCGCTGGCCTCGATCTCGGTCACATCCTCAATAGTCGCTTCGGTTTCAGCAGAGGTCTGTTCGCTTGTGTCCGCGAGCATGACCGCCTCAGGCGTCTGTTCTGCATCATCTGTTTCGGTTTCAGCCTGGCTCTCGGCTTCGGCTTCAGTTGCGATAGGCGCGATGGCGGGCGCATCATCCGCGGCTTCGATTTCGGGCTCTGGTTCCGGAGTGGCCTGGACTTGATGATTGGCAATGCCTTCAGACTCCATCGCTGCGACCTCGTCGCCAGGATCTTCCGGGCCATGATCGGTGAGATCTGCAGCAGGCGCCTCCGCCGGGGCGTCGGGCTCTGCCATGCCGGCGAGGAGGCTGGAAATCGCAGTTTCCGTGCCGCGGGCAATGCGCGCCGCCTCGGCCTTCATGCCGGCCACGATTTGGGTATAGGACGCGCCGTCATCCGAGGTGGTGGCGGCGAGCGCATCGACAGCGGCGCGTTCGAGCTCTTTGCCGTCAATGCTCTGGATCACGACCTCACCGGCGCCATCAGGCAGACAAACGCTGTATCCTTCTGTCGAATAGATCAGGTTCCCACCATCGCCCTCGGTCCATTCGAGTTTGCCGAGTTCAGTCATTTCAGCCAGGCGATCGATCAGTTTTCTCGTCGATGGGTGCAGCATGGTCAGGTCCACCTTATGAATTTTGCTAACTGGGTCTTAATACAGGTTCCGCGCCCTGTATTGATAGGGTGCAAAGGCAAGATTCTGATGAAATTACGGTTATATCCGCCGTAATATCAGGAGTTTCCGGACAGCTGTACGAAGCTCGATTACACCGTGTTTGAATCTGGCGCCGAGCCGTGGAGAATCGCGCGAAAATCGTCGCGCGCGGCGGGCCAGGCACAAGCGGTGATTCTGCCCGTCTAGGGCGCAGACCAGTCTTGTCGCACGCGGGCAATATCCTGAACAAATGTTTTCACGGCCTCGTCGCCAGCATCGGCGAGACCGGTTCGAAACCCCTGCACGGTCAGATCTGGTGCGACCAGCAAATAGGTCGGCGTCCACCTGATCTTCAATCTGTCGCGGATCGAGGCATCCGCGTCGATGACAGTGAGGGCATGCCAGCCCTTTTCGTCGAACCAGGCCGCGACGGAGTCATAATCGCGCAGGGCCCGATGAGAATTGTCCGCGTTTTGCGGGGTGTGGATGGACATGAAGTCGACATCCGGGTCTTGCGTCAAAGCGCTCGACAGCGCCGCGGCGTAGGTCGCGTCGCGGCGACTGTCATGACACCAGATCCCCCACACTTCGATCACGGTCCAACGCCCGCTCAGAGTCTCCGACGCGAATGTGGTCTGATCGGTCGTTTCGCCGATAAAGTCGGGCAGTTTTTCCCCTAAGCCTTCATATGTATATGGCCGACCATAATCGTCGCGCGGAACATCGCCGCGGCTGAGATCGGCGCTGTCCGGGATGACGGCACCCGGCCGGTAGAACCCGGTCGCTGCCGGCTCGTCTGAGCTGGCCGGGGCTTCAGCAAAGGCAGATGCTGCGAGCCCGAGCGCGGAAATTGAAGCAATCAAGGCACGCAGCATGGCATTTATCTCTCAGTTTCAGGCCCCCGGAATGCGCAGGACCTGACCAGGATAGATCTTGTCCGGGTGCTTCAGCATTGGTGTATTGGCATCGAAAATATCCGGATACCGCATCGCATCGCCATAATACTTTTTGGCGATTTTCGACAAGCTGTCACCTGACTTTACCGTGTGGAAGACCGAGTCGCCGACTTTGGCTTTCGACTTCACTTTCAACCCATCGTCGACCTCGCCGATGCCGCTGACATTGCCGGCTGCGAGGATCAGCTTTTCCCGGGTTTCTTGATCCGGGACTTTGCCTGCCAGCTTGACCTGACTGCCGTCGACTGTGACCTTGAAATCATTGCCGAGATCATCATCCAGGCCGAGATCCTCAACCTCCTTGCGGATGGCTTTTTCAGCCACTGTGTTGCGGTCAGCAATGATCTCCTTGCCCTTGCCGCGTGCGAATTTGAATATGCCCATTGGCGTGCTCTCCCCTTTTGAGACCCGCAGGCTAGGCAGGAATCGCGCATTCGTGAAGAGGTTTCCGCGACGTCGTTCCACTTTACGTTAACGTTACCCCTAGTCGGGCGGCCATCGCTTCTTTAGGGTGCGCCGCAACATAGACCATTCACGGGAGATATTCGTCATGCGCGAAGCAGTCATCGTATCCTATGCCCGCACGGGCCTTGCCAAGACCGGTCGCGGGTCACTCAACGACACGCACGGCATCACCATGGCGGGCCACGCCATCAAGAGCGCGCTGGAACGTGCCAATGTCGAGGCGGAAGCCGTCGAGGATGTCTTCCTCGGATCGGCGCAGCCCGAAGGCGCAACGGGCCACAATATTGCCCGCAACGCAGCGCTGTGGGCCGGATGCCCGAGCTCGACCTCAGGGGCGACGATCAACCGCTTCTGTTCGTCAGGCCTGCAAGCCATCGCCAATGCGGCGCACACCGTGATCAATGAAGGCGCACCCGTCGCTATTGGCGGCGGCGTCGAGAGCCTGTCACTGGTCTCTCGCTCCGGCCACATGAACACGCATCGCTATGTCGAAGACGATCTGATGAAGCAATGGCCGGCGATCTGGATGACCATGATCGAGACGGCAGAAATCGTTGCTGACCGCTATGGCATCAGCCGCGAGTATCAGGACGAATATTCGGCTGAGTCCCAGCGCCGCACCGCTGAGTTCCAGAAGAATGGCTACATGGCCGAAGAAATCGCGCCGCTGAAGACCCGCATGAAGCTGGTCAACAAGGAAACTGGCGAAGAGACCTATCAGGACGTTGTTGTCGATCGTGATGAGTGTAATCGCCCGGGCACCACGGTTGAAGCGCTGGCAGGCCTGCCGCCTGTGTTCCGTGGCGGACAACAAGTTGCTGAAGGCAAGTTCATCACCGCTGGGAACGCGTCGCAATTGTCTGACGGCGCCGCTGCAGTGGTCGTCATGGAAGCCGAAGAAGCCGCCCGTCGCGGCCTGTCGCCAATGGGCCGTTTCATGGGCTTCAATGTTGGCGGTGTGGATCCGGACGAAATGGGCATCGGTCCGGTCAAAGCTGTGCCGCGCCTGCTTGAGCGTCATGGTCTGAAAGTCGACGATATCGACCTTTGGGAACTGAACGAAGCGTTTGCTTCTCAGTGCCTGTATTGCCGCGATGAACTGGGCATTGATCCAGAGAAGTACAACGTCAATGGCGGCTCGATCTCGATCGGTCACCCGTTTGGCATGACCGGCGCGCGTTGCACCGGCTCTATCCTGATGGAAGGTCAGCGCCGCAAAGCGAAATATGGTGTTGTCACCATGTGTATTGGCGGCGGCATGGGCGCAGCCGGCCTGTTCGAGTTCCTGCACTAGAACAGACACGACCAAGCATAGAAAAAGCCCCGATCAACCGATCGGGGCTTTTTGTTTGTGGCCAAGCGCGGGCTAATCCAGCTTGGTTTCGCCAGCTTTGCCGACAGCGGCCAGCGCAAATGCATATTCCAGCGCCGTTTCTTTCAAGCCCTCAAAGCGCCCGGATGCACCGCCATGACCCGCGTCCATATTGATGCGGAGATAATAAGGTCCCGCCTCTGGCGCTTCATGGCGTAATTTGGCGGCCCATTTGCTCGGCTCCCAATAGGTCACACGCGGGTCGGAGAGCCCGCCAGTGATCAACATGGCCGGGTAAGGCTTGTCTGCCGTCTGATCATACGGGCTATAGGCCAGAATGGTGTCATAGTCCTCTGCGCTGGTGATCGGATTGCCCCATTCCGGCCATTCCGGCGGGGTCAGAGGCAGGCTTTCATCCGACATGGTGTTGATCACATCGACAAATGGCACCGCAGCGATGATCCCGGCAAACATTTCCGGATCCTGGTTGGCGACCGCGCCCATCAGCAGGCCGCCGGCGGAGCCGCCCATGCCGACCACATTCCCGCGCGACGAATACCCTTCCGAGATCAGGTAGTGACCAGCATCGACATAATCATTGAACGTGTTGACCTTCTTCTCGAGCTTGCCATCCAGATACCATTGATACCCTTTCGCCATCGACCCGCGTGGGTGAACGATGGCATACACCATGCCGCGATCGGCAAGCGCCAGCGGCGTCGTGCGGAAGCGGGCCGAGATGGTCACCCCGTAAGAGCCATAGCCATAGAGCAGCATTGGCGCGCTGCCATCGATCGGCGTGTCCTTGTGAAAAAGAACGGTGACTGGCACTGTCTCGCCGTCGCGGGCCGGGGCGAGGACGCGCTTGACCTTGTAATCGTCTGCATTGTGGCCGGACGGCACTTCCTGTTGCTTACGCAGCACGCGCGTCTTGGTCGCGAGATCATAGTCGAAGACCTGCGCCGGCGTGGACGGGGAGGAATAATTGATCCGCATCTGCGTGGTGTCATACTCATAGCCAACAGAGGTACCGAGCGCATACGCCTCTTCATCAAAGGCAATCGTCTCTTCAGCGCCGCTTGTGCGGTCGCGAACAATGATACGCGGCAGGCCTTCATGCCGTTCGAGGCGGATGAAGTGATGCTTGAGCACATCCATGCCGAGGATCAGCGTGCCGGGTGCGTGCGGCACCAGATCAGTCCAGTTCTCGCGGCCTGGCGCCTCCGTCGGCGCGGTGACGATCTTGAAGTCGACAGCGCCATCTGCATTGGTCGAGATCACGAATTGATCGCCCCAATGCTCGACGCTGTATTCAACATCCGTCTCACGCGCGGCAATGGTCTTGAGGTCTGGTGCGTCCGCTGCGGCCTCGAAATAGTGGACTTCCGACGTGGTATGGCTGCCGGCGCCGACAAAGATGTACTTGCCCGACTGCGATTCGCTCACTGCCAGGAAGAATCCGGGGTCCTGCTCGCGATAGATCTCGGTCGAGGCGTCGCCGCCAATCTTGTACATGTGGACGGCGGCCGGCCGGCCTTCATCATTGCGCTCAATCCAGTACACCCGGTCAGAATTGGCGCCCCAGACGAAGGCTCCATAAGTGTTCTCGATCACGTCCGGCAGGTCTTCGCCGGTCTCCAGATTCTTGAACTTGATGTCGTAAAACTCGCTGCCCTGGGTATCGACCGCATAAGCGATGATCTTGTGGTTCGGACTGTGCTCAACATCATTGAAGGCGAAATAGGCCTGGCCTTTGCCCATCGCGTCGCCATCGAGCAGGATCTCGTCCTCGGCCTCTGTGTTGTAAATGTCTGCCGCCGCTTTGCGCGCAATGATTGGATACTCGCCGCCCGTGCGAAAGCGGGTGAGATAGGCATAAGGCCCATCGACGGATGGCAAGGAGCTGTCATCTTCCTTGATGCGGCCGCGCATCTCCGCAAACAGGTCTTCTTTCAGGCCCTCCAGCGGCTCTTCCAGCTTGGCCTTGGTATAGGCATTCTCGGCTTCCAGATACTCGCGGATATCGGCGCGCAGCACGCTCGGGTCCTGCATCACTTGTTGCCAATTCTCGTCCTTCATCCAGTTATACGGATCGACCCGGGTGCGTCCGACTTGTTCAATCGTCTTTAGTTCACGTTTGGCAACAGGGGTGGAGCGCGTCACAGATGAGTCCTCGACTTCGGTTTGAACTGGCGGTGTGTCGACCACAACGGGTTCGGTTTCAATGTTCGCTGTTGACGCACATCCGGCTAGAAGGGCGGCGCTTGCGGCGCCAGCGAGGAGGAGAGAAAGACGCATGAAAGACTCCGTTACTTATCGAATAACGGCAAACTACTCATGCGGTTTGGTTTGTCCAGAGGGCCTGTCAGACACCAGCAATTTTGAAGTTCAGAACGACCCCGTTGATGCACCAGCGCTGCCCGGTCGGGGGCGGGCCGTCCTTGAACACATGCCCCATATGCAGGCCGCACGTGGCGCAATGACATTCGGTACGCGGATAGATCAGCTTGAAATCGATCTTTGTTGCAATCGCGCTTTCGCGGATCGGTTGCCAATAGCTCGGCCAGCCCGTGCCGCTGTCAAACTTGTGTTCAGATGACCAGAGCGGTGTATCGCAGCCGACACAATGATAGACGCCGTCGCGTTTCTCGCTTTCGAAATTGCCCGGCGAGAAGGCGCGTTCTGTACCGTCCTTGACGCCGACGCGATATTGTTCGGGCGTCAGCAGCTCCCGCCATTCCTTGTCGGATCGCTTGATCCGCTGAACGTTCGGCATGGGTTTGGGCGGCAGCATGGACAGGCCTCCTTTTGGTCAGACACCTGCCCAATATAGCGCAGAATTAGCCATAGAGAACGGTAATCGTCTCAGCCACGCAAGCTGGGCGCTCCTGGCCTTCAATCTCGATTGTGCATTCCGAGATCATTTGCTTGCCGCCAGCTTTCTCGTTCACTTCCTTGACCGTCTGGGTCATGCGCAGTTTTGAGTTCACCGGAACCATGTTGGTAAAGCGCACTTTATTGGCGCCGTAATTGATGCCGCGGGTGACGCCATCGACGCGCAGGACCTGCGGGCCGAACATCGGAATCAGCGACAGGGTGAGATAGCCATGAGCAATCGTGGAGCCGAGCATCTGCTTGGCCATTTCCTCATTCACGTGGATCCATTGATGGTCACCTGTGGCGTCTGCGAACGTGTTGATGCGCGGTTGATCAACCTCGAACCAGTCCGATGGGCCGAGGGTCTGGCCGACCAGGCTCTCAAGGTCTGCATATTGAACGGTCTTTGGATCTGCCATGAAATTCTCCTGAAAAGTTTCTGCAATGATGAGTGACGGTTAGAGCAGGCAAGTGCAAGCTCTTGCTTAAACGATGCGGCTATTCTTATTGCCCCAATAGCGATCACGAACGAGACGCTTGTACAGTTTGCCGGTCGGATGCCGGGGCAGCGCCGGATCGAAATCGAGCGAGCGGGGGCATTTGATCTTGGCCAGGCGTTCTGCGCAGTAAGCCAGCAATTCTTCAGCCAGCTCGTCAGTCCCCTGGACGCCCTCCATTGGCTGGACGACGGCTTTGACTTCCTCGCCAAACTCCTCGTTCGGGACGCCGATCACCGCGACATCGGCCACAGCCGGGTGCGTGATCAGGATGTTCTCAGCCTCTTGCGGATAGATGTTCACGCCGCCGGAAATGATCATGAACGCCTTGCGATCGGTCAGGTAAAGAAAGCCGTCTTCATCAATCTTGCCGACATCGCCCAGCGATGACCAATCGGGATGTTTCGGATTGAGCGCGCCTTTGGTCTTTTCCGGGTCATTATGATAATTGGGCGGTGCGGTGCCGCCGAAATAGATCTGGCCTTCTTCGCCGACACCAACCTCATCACCGGCTTCGTCGCAAATATGCAGATCGCCGAAAATCGGGATACCGACAGTGCCTTTATGCGCAAGCCATTGCTCGGAATTGGCCCAGGTCATGCCATTGCCTTCAGAGCCGGCATAATATTCTTCGATTACCGGGCCCCACCATTCGATCATCTGTTCCTTGACCGGGATCGGGCAGGGCGCTGCGGCATGGACGGCGGCAACCAGGCTGGACACGTCATATTTGGCCCGCACCTGTTCTGGCAGCTTGAGCATTTTGACGAACATGGTCGGTACGGTTTGCGTGTGCGTGACTTTGTATTTCTCGATCAGGGCGAGGTATTGCTCCGGGTCGAATTTTTCCATCACCACCAGCGTCATGCCAAATCTGGTCATCGCCATGCACCAGCGCAGCGGCGCAGCGTGATAAAGCGGTGCCGGCGAGAGATAGACCCCGTTCGGATCTGTCTTGAACAAGGCCTGCGAAATCATGGTCAGGGCGTTTGTGCCATCAATCGCGGGGTCTTCCGGCAGCGGCGGACGGATGCCTTTGGGGCGACCCGTGGTGCCTGATGAATACAGCATGTCCGTACCAGCGCGTTCATCGGCAATCGGCGTTTCCGGCATGCCGGCGCGCACGCCTTCCAGCGGCTCGTAGCCGTCAATCGCGCCGTCAATTGACCAATAGGCTTCCAGATCGGTCACCCCGGTGACGTCTTCGGCCACCGATTTCAAGCCGACAGAGGCGATCAGCAGGCGGGCGCCGCTATCCTTGACGATATATTCCACTTCCGGCGTCGTCAGGCGCGACGAGATGCAGACATAGTACAATCCAGCCCGCTGTGCGGCCCAGCAGATTTCGAAATAGCGCGGGCTGTTTTCGGCGAAGATTGCCAGCGTATCACCCGGCTGCAAGCCGAGCGTGCGAAATGCGTGCGCGATCTGGTTGGAACGGGTATCGAGCTGCGCGAAGGTGACGGCCTCGCCGGTGCCAGCCATGATATAGGCAGGCTTGTTCGGGTCGGTTTTGGCGTGATGTGATGGGTGCATAAGCAGGATTCCTCCAGCGGCATTCTGTGAGCCTTGATCTGCTTGAAGAGTATCGCGCCCGCACGCGGAGTCTATTGGTGACTTAGGGGGAGCCCGGCACCAGCTCGCGATAGGCCCGCCAGCTGGCCAATCCGATCAGTGGGTAGACCAGGATCAGGCCGAAAAAGGCGGTCGCGATGCCGATCGCTGTCAGCACCACGATCAGCAGACCCCAGATCAGCATCGGCAGAAAATTCTGGGTCACACAGCGCACGCTGGTAATTGTCGCGATGAACACATCCGTCTTGGCGCTGAGCAGCATCGGTGCCGAGATGACGACGAGCGCGAAAGCGAGGAAGGCAATCGCGCCGCCAATCATTGTTCCGGTCAAGGCCATGCTCAGCCCGTCCTGGGTGGTGAACATGAAGACCAGGAAATCGCTCGGGGTCTTGTGCATGAATGGCGTCGACAGGGCGTAGACGATTTGCGCGATCCGGGTCCAGAACAGGTAGATCAGGAACAGGGCAAGGCCGAGATAAGCAAGATCAAGGCGGACCGCTTCGCGGACCAGGACGATGTCTGTGAGGCCCGGCGTTCGGCCTTGTTCAAGCATGCGCCCGCCTTCATACAGGCCCATGGCGAGCACTGGCGCAACCAGGAAGAATCCGCCCGATAGCACGAACACCCAGGCAAAGGCGCCGCTGAACACCAGCGCCCAGGCAATCATCGCGCTCACTGCTGACAGGATGATGCCATAGATTAGGAATGGCAGTGGGGCGCTCAGATAGTCCTGCCAGGCGCCTGACAGCCATCTGAACGGGGCGTTGATGGAAATGCTTGCCACCTCTGGCAAGCGAAACGTCTGATCCGACATGGTCCTCCCTCGGGACTCGTTTTTTGAGTCTCTCTCGCCCACGATCAAAGCGAAACCGGCTGGATTGAAATAGGTAGACTTCCTTATCCGGCCTCATCCGGCCTCATCCGGCCTCATCTGGCCTCAGGCGCCATAAGCGTCGATCGACCTTGCTGTGCGGTGAAACCTCAGGCGGGCAGCGTAATCGAGCGGGTCCTTGGGCTTGACCAGCGCATCGCTTGGCGTCTCCGTCCAGTCGACCAGACGGGTCAGGAAGAAGCGCAGGGCGGCGCCGCGGCAGAGGAGGGGGAAGGCGGCCCGCTCGGCAGGGGTGAGGGCGCGCACGCTTGTATAGCCAGCGATCAGATTGGCGCCTTTGGAGAAATTGAAGGCGCCATCCGGTTCAAACGCCCAGGCATTCATGCAGATGGCTAGATCATATGCGAGGGCATCCGTACAGGCGAAATAGAAATCGATCGCGCCACTGAATTTATCGCCTAGAAAGAAGGCATTATCCGGGAAAAGATCCGCATGGATCGTACCCCGCGGGAGGTCCCGGCTGAGGGCTTTTGCGGCCTCGATATCGGCCAGATCCTGATCGATCTTGGCGGCCAGATCCGGTTGCAGATCTTCCGCAACACGCTGCCGGCCCTGCCACAGTTTCGGCCAGCTGGCAGGGCCCAAATCGTTTGCCCGGACCTTGCTGAAACTTGCTGAAGCTTGATGAAGTGTTGCAAGACCTACGCCGAGTTCGTGACATTGTCGCGCATTCGGCACCCGCGGCGACAGGCCGTGAAGAAACGTGACGATAACCGCGGGACGCCCGGACAAGGTTCGCAGCGCAACCCCATCTTTCGCCGCCACTGGCAACGGACACGAGAAACCGTGTTCAGACAGATGCTGTTTCAGGGCGATGAAATAAGGCAGGTCCTGCGGGTTCGCACGTTTCTCGAACAGCGTGAGGATATAGCGCCCCTGCGTCGTCTCGAGATAATAATTCGAGTTCTCCACGCCTTCGGCAATGCCCTTGAACGCCACCGCCTCGCCGAGCTCATAGTCGGCGAGGAAAGCTGCCAGCGCAGCATCTGAAACCGTGGTGTAAACCGCCATGGATCAGGCTGTAACCGGCTCTTCCTCAGGCGTCCACAGGTCACGTTGCATGGTCCGGCCCATGAGATAGAAGTGCAGCGCCGCCCAGAGCAGGAATAGCGAGCCGACCGAGACGCCAACCCGGTTGCCAATGGCGCGGGCCGGCTTGCAAAAGCTGTCATTGATCGCATTGGCTTCATCCAGCGCCGCCCCTGACAAGGCATTGTCGCGGCCCTTGCGCGTGGCCAGCAAGGCGGCTTCGACCCGGCCGCACTCAGCTGCGGTCACAGGCGAGTCCAGTTGTCCCAATTGATACTTGGTGCCCTGATCGGAAATCCAGCCGACCGCTGGCGGGCCGAGGCCGTAACCGATAATATTGACGACAAATAGCAGCAATGCGGCGGCGGTGGCGCGCATCCGCGGCTCGACCAGTTTCTGGGTCACCGCAAACATTGGCGCGAGATAGGAATAGCGCAGGATCGCGGCGACAATCAGGACCGGAATCGCGAGCCAGATGGCGGTGGCCCCGGATGAGAAGCCAACCGTGTTATAGCCGAAAATCATCAGCGGCACACAGAGCGACATGCCAAGCGCAGGCAGCCAGCTGTCAGAATTTGGATGGCGGCTGCGCACCCGGTCTGCGACGATGCCAGACCCGAATGTGCCAATGCCAGCCGCAACGCCGAGCACGCCGCCATAGATCAAGGCGGCGTTCAGCAGATCAAGACCATGCGCGCGCATCCAGAAAGGCGCGATGAACTGGCCGATCCCATACCCGGCAAATGAGGCCATCGCCCCGCCCATGGAGACATGCCAGAAAGTCGGCTTTTTGAAGATGACACCGAACACTTTGAACGGCGACGGCATACGCCGCGCAGCTGCCGCGGCGGCGCCGCCCGGGTCGGAATAGCCGCGCGGCGGTTCTTTGACGGTCAGCTTGAACAGGATCGCACCGAGCACCCCTGGCAGACCCATCCAGATAAATGCGTCGCGCCAGTCGAGCCCGCCGCGTGTCGCGATATAGGCTCCGCCAAGCGCCGCAAGCATCGAGCCGAGCGGGATGCCGAGGGCAAAGATGCCGAGCGCCGAAGAGCGCTTCTCTGGCGGAAAATAGTCCGAGATCAGAGAGTGGGAGGGCGGGGAACAACCGGCTTCACCAATGCCGACGCCAACCCGCGCCAGGGCAAATTGCAATGTGTTCTGCGCCAGGCCGCAGGCCACTGTCATGGCGCTCCAGGCAGCCATGGCGAGAGCGATGATGGAGGTGCGGTTCTTGCGCTCGGCCAGCATCGCGAAGGGAATGCCGAGCAGCGTGTAAAGCACGGCAAAGGCCAGACCGGACAGGATGCCGATCATGAAGTCGGAAAGTCCGAACGTCTCCCGGATCTGCTCGCCGAGGACGCCGATCAAGGTCCGGTCAATAAAGTTGAACGTGTAGACGACGATCAGCGCGAACAGCACATAGGCGCGATAGCCTGAGCTGCCATAGCCTTCATTGGTTTGCTCTTCGGCGACGGCGGCGGCAGTCCCTTCAGTCATTAGGCCGTCTCCACTTTAGCGACCATGTCTTTCTCCAGGTGGCGAGAGGACATGTAGAAACAGAAGGCGGCGACGATGAACCACAGCGTGGTCACCGAAATCGATTGTTTCAGCCCGGCAGAGCGGCCTTCGGCGCAGCTTGCCAGCTGGGCTTCGCTAAGGCCGTCATTGGCAGCACAGATCGAGGCGCTGAGGCCTTCGCCGCTGAGATTGGCGCCGGTAAAGACGTCACTCATGATGCCGACAAATTGCGGCCCGATGCCATTGCCGATGATCGAGACAATGATCAGCAGGATGGCAATCGCTGTCGCCCGCGAGCGGACCGAGACGACGCCCTGGCCGATATTGTACTGCGCCCCGAGATAGGCGTAATGGCAGATCGCGGCGATGCCCCAGACGATGAACACGACCGTCAGGCTGGAGGCATAGAAGGCGAAAATGTAAAGCGGCACTGCCAGCAGCAGACCGATGGCCGGGATCAGCGCCACAGCGGTCTTGAACCGGTTCGAGAAGCGATCGGTGAGATATCCGCCGAGAAAGGTTCCGACCGCGGCAAGCGCTGAGAGCGGGGCGCCGAAATTGATCGAGGCTTCCCGCACGCCGAGGCCATGTTCGCGGATCAGGAACGGGATCTGGAAGGTGAACAGGCCATAGCCGACAAAGGCGACCAGCGCAGCGCCGGCCGACATCCACCAGAAGCTTGGCTTTGAGGCCAGCTCTTGCAGCGTTTCCTTGGTCGAGGCCTTGTCGATTTTCTGCGCATTTGGCGGATCGGAATAGCCGCGCGGCGGTTCCTTGACCGTGAACCAGAGCAGGGCGCCGATAAACACTCCGGGCAGGCCGATGACGACAAAGGCGATACGCCAGCCTTCAACCGTCTGCCAGTCAATGCCTGAGAACAGCCCGCCGACGCCAATACTGTCGAGCCAGGCCCCGAAAGTCGGGCCGCTAAGCTCTGCCAGAGGGCCGCCAAACAGGTAAGCCAGCACACCGCCAAGCGTCACGCCCATGGAATAGATCCCGAGCGCCGTGGCGCGGTGCTTGGCCGGATAATAGTCGCCAATGATCGAGTTGGCCGGCGGCGTACAGCCAGCTTCCCCGACCGCGACACCGATGCGGAACAGCATCAAAGTGATAAAGCCGGCGGCGATGCCGCAAAGCGCTGTCATCACCGACCAGAGGACAATACAGATGACAATGATGTTGACCCGGTTGAACCGGTCTGCGGCCATCGCGATGGGCAGTCCCATGACCGCGTAGAAGATCGCGAATGGCCAGCTTGCCAGCAGGCCGAATTGCGTGTCGCTGAGGCTGAATGTGGTGATGATCGGTTCGGCCAGAACGCCAATCAGATTTCGGTCAATGAAGTTCAGGGTGTAGACCACCATGAGCATCAAAAGCACATAGGTTCGGTACCCTTTGGAGCCATATCCAGTTTCATGTCCGGCTGGCGCCGTTTCATGTCCGGCACCGGCCGCCGCCGTTGCGGTGTCGCTCATTCAAAGCCTCCCAAGCTACGCCTTGAATGGCGTTTTTTTTATTGTCCGTTGCAGATACGGTAGCTCGCCCGGCCCCCTGCGCAAGTCTTTTCGCAGGGAGAGGGAATCCAAATCACTGCTATCGAATCGCGACCGGATTGATGATTGCCTGCACCGTGCCTTCCAGTTTCGGCACGCCCAGGGCAAAGAAAAACGCCCCTTCGCCATCAGCCGCAAGCGCATCTGTTGCCATGTTTTCAAGGATGTAGACGCCATTCTTGGCAAGCAGGGTCAGGTGCACGTCAAACGGGCGGGTCGGGTCTTCGAACGGGATCGCTTCCAGCGCCCAGGTGTCGGCGCCAATCGCCACGACGCCAAGATCAGACAGGTATTGCGCGCCTTCCACACCAAGCCCGGGCGAGGTCGGGCTGAGCGCTGTATCGCCAGCGGTCGCCTGCATCTTTCCAGTATGGAAGATGACCACATCACCGGCTTCGATCGTGACCCCGGCGCGCGCGGCGGCGGCGTCAATTTCCGCCTTGTTGAAGGCAGTGCCGTCAGCGACCGGGTCGGCAAAACTCTTGGTCATGTCGAGCAGGATCCCGCGGGTCGCGATTGGCGGCAGGGTGTGCGTGCCGAATTGGGTGAGCCCGGACGTGGTGACGAAATCGGCCACTGGCACGCCATTATAATAGCGATGATTGATGCCCATATGGCCAAGCCCGTCAATCTGGCTGCCAATGCCGACAAATGTATCGACATAATCATCATTGCCGGTGGCCTGATTGGCGCCCAGCGGCGTGCCCGACCCATCAGAGAGTTGCAGCACCATGACGTCATATTCGCGCGGGCCATAAGCAGGCGTGTCCCGGCCGGTGACCATGCCGAGACTGAAGGTCTTGCCGCGGGTGATCAGCTTGGCCGCTTCGGCGGTCTTTTCGGGGCTCAGATTGTTGACCGCGCCAAGCCGGTCGCTGCTGCCATATTTGGACGGATACCAGGAGGGCGGGGCGATCAGTTCCGGGGTGGGCTTTGCTGGCGCCTGGGCGCAGGCCACAGCGCCAAGGGCAATCGCTGCGGCGCTCAATCCGAACACTCTCATCATCGTCTCTCCTCCGATCTGTCTTTGTGGCAGAGTGGCGGGAGCCGGGCGCACTGTCCATCCCTTCCGTCGAGGGGCGGGATCAGATCAAGCCTTCGGACTTGAAACTGGTGACGCCATGCTTGGCGGCGATGAGATGATCATGCACCCGGATCTCGAACGGTGCGAGCGCGTCGACAATCTCGCGGGTAATGTCAATATCGGTGCGCGACGGGGTCGGGTCGCCAGACGGATGATTATGGACCAGGATCAGCGCCGAAGCTGACAGTTCCAGCGCCCGCCGGGCAATTTCACGCGGATAGACCGGGGCATGATCGACCGTGCCCTGTCCCATCAGCTCATCGGCGATCAACTGGTTCTTTCGATCCAGGAACAGGACGCGAAACTGCTCGCGGGTTTCATGCTGCAACTGGCCGCGGACATAAGCCAGCAAGGCCGACCAGCTGGAAATGATCGAGCGTCCGGAAAACGCCTCGCGTTGCGTGCGGGTCGCGATTTCCTGTGTCGCCCTCAAATAGGCCGCGACGGTGCGCCCGACCCCTTCGATCCGCGTCAGGTCCGTCGTTTCGGCCGCCAGAATGCCGGACAGGGAACCGAAGCGCTGAAGCAAGGCCTTGGCGACGGGTTTGACATCGCGGCGCGGAATGAAGGCGAAGAGCAGCGTTTCCAGCAGCTCATAATCGTCGAGCGCGGCTGGTCCTCGCTGGATCAGCTTCGAACGCAGTCTGTCTCTATGCCCCTGCCAATGTGGCCGCGCGGCGTTTTCGGTCAATCGTTCACCGTGTGAGGGGTGTGGTAGTTTTTCGCCGAAGCGGTGAAGATCTCACAGCCATCCTTGGTGACGCCGACAGAATGCTCGAATTGCGCGGACAGTTTGCGGTCGCGGGTGACCGCGGTCCAGCCATCGCTCAAGATCGCGGCATCCTTGCGTCCGACATTCAGCATCGGCTCAATCGTGAAAAACATGCCTTCCTTCAGCTCCGGGCCGGTGCCGGCGCGGGCGCTGTGCACGACATTTGGTTCGTCATGGAAGAGCTGGCCGAGGCCATGCCCGCAGAAATCCTCGACCACCGAGAAGCGGTTCTTGCGAGCGACCTCCGAAATCGCGGCGCCGATATCGCCGAAGCGATTGCCGGGCTTGACCGCGGCGATGCCCGCCATCAGCGACTCATAAGTCACATCCATCAGCCGCGTCGCGATACGTTTCGGTTCGCCGGCTGAATACATGCGCGAATGGTCGCCATGCCAGCCATCAACGATGACAGTGACATCAATATTGGCAATATCGCCATCCTTGAAGGCGCGGTCGCCCGGAATGCCGTGGCAGATGACGTGATTGAGCGAGATGCAGGAGGCATGGCGATAGCCGCGATAGCCAATCGTCGCCGACTGGGCGCCATGATCATAGACGAATTCACGGATCAGATCATCAATATGAC
Organism: Henriciella sp.; assembly: GCA_965212615.1. Classification (GTDB taxonomy): domain Bacteria; phylum Pseudomonadota; class Alphaproteobacteria; order Caulobacterales; family Hyphomonadaceae; genus Henriciella. The sequence goes on along the minus strand of OZ243114.1, from coordinate 1,329,073 downwards.
TTGTGGTGACGCCGGGCCTGACCTCGCCGACCAGCATATCAAGGCAATCTGCCACCAGTCGGCCAGCCTTGCGCATGCCGTCAAATCCGGCTGCGTCGTGAATTCGGATTTCGCCAGTGCGCATCGGCAACATGATGTCAGCTTCGGCCATGCCGGGTCTCTTTCTGATCGCTTTGCTTGGTTTGGCCTCTATATGGCAGCGATACGCGGAAACTTCCAGCGCTGAAATGCCCCCTGGTCTCGCGGCGCGCTGAGGCGCCGGTTCCGGCAAATCGGGCCTCAGGCCGTGTAAACGCATTGGCAACGGCTTGTTGGTACCGTCTGGCTCGAATTTGCAGCGAGGCCCTGATGGATCAGGAAACCCAGATCATAATGGCGCGTGTCGCAAAGGTCGGTGAAATGACCGAAACCGAAGCGCACCGCATCGTCAATGAAATCTATGCCGACGGCATTGTCAGCCGCGGCGAGGCGGAAACCCTGTTTCGACTGAACGAGACCCTGTCAGCGACAAATCCTGAATGGGGCAGCCGGTTTCGCGAAGCGCTGACAGATTTCCTGATCACCCGCGAAGCGCCGGAAGGCTGGGTGACTGAGGAGGAAGCCGACTGGCTGCTGGCACAGATCCACCAGGATGGCGAGCATCCCTGCCTGGAAGAGATCGATCTGCTGATTGCGGTCCTGCGCCAAGCCGAGGGGGTGCCGGAATCCCTTGCGCATTTCACCCTTGATGCCGTCATGCACCGCATTGTCGACGCTGGCAAAGCCACGCCGGCCATGGTCGAGCGTGCCCGCTTTGCCTTGTTTGCCGGGGCCGGCAGCGGCGGGCTCTGGGTCAGCCAGCATGAGGCCAGCGCCCTGTTCAAGACCAATGATGCCATCGCCAGCGCCGATAATGATGCGAGCTGGAACCAGCTGTTCGCGCGCGCTGTCGGCAATCATCTGATGGCCCGCGCGCATCCGGAACCGAAATCGATTGAAGACGCTTTTGCCCGCGAGGCCTGGCTGCAAGATACCAGCGTCAATCCTGGCGGCCTGTTTGCCCGCATGGGCGCGTCATTATTCAGCGGCAATTGGTTCGCTGCGGTCACACATGACCGGCGCAAGGCCGAGCAGGCCCGCATGGCGGCGGCTGAAGCTGCGGCGCGCGAGGCTGAGAAAGTCACTGATGACGAGGCCGGCTGGGTCCTCGCCCAGGTCGAGCAGGACGGCGAGGTCAGCCCGGCTGAGCAGGCGCTGATCGATTTCCTGCGCGCCGAAGTGCCAGGCTTTGCCGAGGGGCTTGCGAGCGCCGCCTGATCATGTTTGTGACGAGCTTGCTTCTCGCTGCAGGTCTGGTCCTGGTCACATGCGCGGTCCAGTTCTGGGGCCTGGTCGGCCTCAGCTGGGTGATGCGGCGGCATTATATGCGCCATCCCGATCAGCTGACCGGGCTCGCCTCGCAAGGCGCGACCATTATCATGGTGGTGATGGGATTATTCTTCCTGCACACCATCCAGATCTGGCTGTATGCGCTGACCTATCTGGCGATTGGCGAGTTCGACACACTCGAACCGGCGCTGTATTTTTCGACCAGCACCTTCACCACAGTTGGCTTCGGGGATCTGGTCCTGGCCGAGAACTGGCGGATGCTGGCCGCAGCAGAATCAGCCAACGGCTTCTTGCTGATCGGCTGGTCGACGGCCTTCCTGGTCGCGGTGACCGCGCGGGTGCGGATCTTCGAAGCCGAAATCGGCCAGTCTGACGACAAAAAGACGGCCTGATCCATCGACTTAACCGCATTTTACCAAGCGGAAATCTCGACAAGCGGTTTCAGGCGCTCTAATCCGGCGACGGAACCTAGATATAGACTGTACGGGGCTGAGGCATGTTCAAAAAGATCCTGATCGCTAATCGCGGGGAAATCGCCGTTCGTGTGATCAAGACGTGCCGTCGCCTCGGCGTCAAAACGGTTGTGGTCTATTCCGATGCCGATGCCGGATCCATGGCCGTCGAGATGGCCGATGAGAGCGTCCATATCGGCCCGTCCCCGGCGGCTGAATCCTATCTGGTCATGGACAAGATTGTCGCGGCCGTGAAACAGACCGGCGCAGAAGCGGTGCATCCGGGCTTTGGCTTCCTGTCCGAGAACCCGGCCTTTGCCAAACGCCTGGAACAGGAAAAGATCGTCTTTATCGGCCCGAATGCCCATGCGATCGAAGCCATGGGCGACAAGATCAGTTCGAAAAAACTCGCCGCGGATGCCGGCGTCTCGACTGTGCCCGGGCATATGGGCCTGATCAATGACACTGAGGAAGCGGTCAAGATTTCCCGGCAAATCGGCTATCCGGTGATGATCAAGGCCTCTGCTGGCGGCGGCGGCAAGGGCATTCGGATCGCTTATGACGACAAGGATGTCGAAGAAGGCTATCCGGCGGTGAAAGCCGAAGCCACAGCCTCGTTTGGCGATGACCGCATCTTCATCGAGAAATTCATTCTCGAACCGCGCCATGTCGAGATCCAGGTCATGGGCGACAAGCATGGCAATTGTGTCTACCTGTTCGAGCGCGAATGCTCGATCCAGCGCCGCAATCAGAAAGTGCTCGAAGAGGCCCCGTCGCCGCTGCTGGATGCCGCCACCCGCAAACAGATGGGCGAACAGGCCGTGGCGCTGGCCAAGGCCGTGAATTATGACAGTGCCGGCACAGTCGAATTCGTCGCCTCAGGCAAGGATAAGAGCTTCTATTTCCTGGAGATGAACACCCGCCTGCAAGTCGAGCACCCGGTGACCGAAATGATCACCGGCGTCGACCTGGTCGAGCAGATGCTGCGCTCGGCTTATGGCGACAAGCTCAATCTCGATCAGAAGAAATTGAAGATCAATGGCTGGGCGATTGAAAGCCGCGTCTATGCTGAAGACCCGTATCGCAACTTCCTGCCTTCGATCGGTCGCCTGAAGCGTTTCATTCCACCGGCTGAAGGCAGCCTGGGCGGCGGCACGGTGCGCATGGATAGCGGCGTGCGCGAAGGCGACGAGATCTCGATGTTCTATGATCCGATGATCGCCAAACTGGTCACCCATGGCAAGGATCGCGATCACGCCTTGGATGTTCAGGCCGAGGCGCTCGACCGCTTCCATATTGAAGGCATCCAGGACAATATGCCGTTCTGCGCCGCCGTGATGGACGAGAAACGCTTCCGCTCTGGCAATATCACCACAGCCTATATCAAGGACGAGTTCCCGGACGGCTTCCAGGGCACCGCGCCGACCAAGGCGCAGACGACCATGCTGACTGTGATTGCGGCCTATGTGCACGGCGTCAATGCCCGCCGCGCCAGCCAGGTCACCGGGCGGATGTCGCCAATCGAAGACTTGCGCGAGGACTGGGTCGTCGTGCTGGGCGAGGATTACATCCCGATCAAACTGGAGCTGGGCGAAGGCGAAGCCACTGTCACCATCGGCAAGAAATCGCATGCTTTCGTCACTGATTGGGTGCCAGGTCAGCCGCTGGTTGAAGGCGCGCTTGACGGCCAGGCGGTGGCGGTCAAGGTCGCCAATCAGACCGAAGGCTATCTGGTGCGCCATCGCGGCGTGCGTGTGCATGCGCTGGTCTGTACCCCGGTCGCGGCAGAGCTGCACGAGCGCCTGCCCGAGAAGGAAAAGCCGGACCTGTCCAAACTGATCATCTCGCCCATGCCGGGGCTTGTCGTCTCGGTCGAGGTCGAGCTGGGCCAGGCGGTTCAGGAAGGCGAAGCGGTGTGTATTGTCGAGGCGATGAAGATGCAGAATATCATTCGCGCCGAGGCGGATGGGACAGTCAAAGCGATCCATGTCGGCGCCGGTGACAGTGTCGCGGCAGACGCGATCATGGTCGAGTTTGAATAAGTCTTTCACCCTGGAGAGTTGCCAGGGGACCGAATTCCGCTAGCTTCCCGGCAAATGCAGGAGGTCAGCATGGGCAATCTATTGTTCAGTCCAAATGGGCGCATCGCCCGCAATCGATTCTGGCAAGGCATGGTCGTTCTGACGGTCGCAAGCGTGCTGGTTGCAGCCGGCGCCGTGATGGTCGGAACCCTGGTCAGCCTGCTCGGCTATGCGCTGATCTATCCATATATCTGCGTCTACGGCAAACGCCTGCATGATGCCGGGCTCACAGCCTGGTGGGTGATCGGTGTATGGCTTGGTACAGTCGTGTTCAATTTCATCCTCAGCCTGTTCCTGACCCCGATGTTCATGGGTGAAGAAGAGCTTGCGATTCAGGAAGAGATGACCGAGCGGCTATTATCAGGCGATCTTGCAGGCATGATGGAGGGCGCCGAAATTCTGGCTGCGGAATTGTTGCCCCTGACCATCTTCCTGACAGTTGTGATCAATCTGGTCGCCGCCATCATTGTCGGGCTGCTGCCGACCGAGCCGCGCGAAAACAAGCATGGCCCGGTGCCAGGGACGGGCGCCGCAGGCGCCTTTGACTAATATCCGGCTGTCGATAAAGTTTTATCGTTTATTGATAAATTGATCTGAGTGTGTATAAGCGTCCTTCTTAAGACACTTGTTTAAAGGACGAGATCGCTATGAGCGACGCTATTTCCTCCCAGGCTCCGATCGATCCGGACCGCCCTTGGATCACCGCAGAAGATGGTGATCCGGCCAGAATGAACTGGCTGGACACGTTCATAAATCCCGCTGGCGAATCGCCAAAACTGCATTTCACCCGGGCCTGGACCATCCTGTTTTTTGCCGGGGTTCTGGCCTGGCCGGGATTCGGACTGGCCAGCTTCATCGCCGGGGCTGCCGGCATGGACACGTCCGGCTTGTCTGCCTTCCATGGCTATCTGATCGCAGTCGTGCTTGGCGTGTCGTCCGTCCTGTCCTTTGTGATTCACTCACGCCGGCTGAACCATGCTGGCAAGTCTTCGCTATGGGCGATCATCATTCTGATCCCGCTGGCGCTGGGAGCGTTGTTATTCCTTGGCGGCGTCAGCAGCAAGGCGGCGCAATATCAGGACCTGTATGAGCAGCGGGCAGAGTATCTCGAAGACCCGGCAGCCTGGCGCGAAGCGCGCCTGGACGAGCGCCGCAAGGCGCAAGCTGAAGCTGAACAAGCGCGGCTCGAGCGCGAAGCGGCCGCAGCCAGCGGCGAGGCACAGAGCGAAGACGGGGCGCAGAATAGCGGCCAAAATCGTGGCCAGCGCGGCGGACCTCGAGGCGGCAATCAAAACGGGCTGAACCCGTCCAACCCATTGCCGACAAAAGGCGCCTTCATTGTGCGGCCCAACCTGTCCTTCTTCACCTTGCCGATCTTCCTGCTCAGCATTCCGATCATGATCTGGAGTCTGGTCTGGGTCGCGCGCAAGCCGCGACGCGGATATGTGGCGAGCCCGGAAGCAGGCTATGGCGAACCGGCAGGCCCGCTCGGCTAAGCTGGCGGCGTGCCAGGCACGGTGGCGGATTGAAACACGGTCTCAAACGCCTGGCGCAAGGCTTCATCAGCCTCGTCCAGGCCGACAGGCAGACCCAGATCAACCAGGCTGGTGACGCCATAGCGCGGGTCATCAATGCCGCATGGCGTGATCCCGGTAAAATGCTCAAGCTCCGGCTCGACATTCAGGCTGATGCCGTGAAAGCTGACCCAGCGGCGCAAGCGCACGCCAATGGCGGCGATCTTGTCCTCGCGAACTTGTCCGCCCGGCTGGGTCCGGTCGACCCAGACCCCGACCCGGCCTTCGCGCACATCTGCATCGACATTGAAGGCGTTCAGGGCGGTGATGATCCAGCGCTCCAGATTGGCCACGAAGGCCCGCACATCACGCCCGCGCGCGGCCAGGTCGAGCAGCACATAGGCAACCCGTTGCCCTGGCCCGTGATAGGTGTACTGGCCGCCGCGACCGGCCTCAAAGACCGGGAATCGCGACGGATCACGCAGATCATCCGGCTTGGCGCTGGTGCCGGCTGTATAGAGCGGTGGGTGTTCCAGCAGCCAGATCATTTCCGGCGCCCCGTCTTCGCGAATCGTGCGGGCATAATCCTGCATGGCCGCGTGCGCAGCCTGATATGAGACCGGGGATGGGCTGATGGCCCAGAGGACTTGCCGGGGTTCTGTCATCTGACTGCATATAGCGAAGACTTTTCGCTTCACAATCTTTGCGCTGCCGCGTATACGGCCCGCTCTACCCGGCGTGCGGCCGTGGCGGAACTGGTAGACGCGCAGCGTTGAGGTCGCTGTGGGGCAACCCGTGGAGGTTCGAGTCCTCTCGGCCGCACCATCTTAAAAACAAACATTTTTTTCTGATCTTCGACTTGGCGCGATATGGCGCCAAGTAACTACGAAGTAACTGAAAAATCGTCCGTGAGCGGCATTTTTTGGACGCCTGTTAAGCACATAAAAAGAACAAAAACGGAATAAATTTGGTTCATCTACTTGAATGCGCGCGAATCCTTTCTTAGGTGTTAAGGGCCTCAGGATCAGGGCCTGGGGGATCGCTGTTTAGGACCGCAAGCGCCAAGTTGCGCAATGCGGAGAGCATCGTCGGTGAATACATATCGGCATCGCCTCCTGAATTCGACGTGGTTACAACACTGTACCACACTAGGTTTACTCGTTACCGATTAAGTTCGGGAGTCAGGTTATAATGACCCGGGAGCACACGGACGAACGGCATCCAGCTTCCGGGTACGCACCTGAGGACGACGACCCCTTTGACCCCAGGATTGATGATTTCATCTCAAAAGAAAGATCGTACACGCACTTTGATCTTCCTTTGACTGACGAGGCGAGATCTAAATTCACCATCACCGACGATCAGATCGCCCGGCACTCCTTCTGGCCGTTGCTTGGCTTCACAAAAGTGGAGCGTCGCGTGAAATATAATCCGGCAGACGGTCGATATTTCGTTGAAAAGCCACGCGAGATTAAGTTCGGGTCTCACAAAGATGCAGCTATTCTCGAGTGGTATGCGCGGCAACTGTCATCGCGCTACGAGCAATATCTTTGCGACCAGCCCTATGCCAGATCCATTTTGGCATATCGCTCCGGCGTGGGGGACAATGTCACTCAAGCCAGAGATTTGTTTCAAGAAATTCGAGATCGAGGAGATGTCACCGCCATTGCGATGGACATCAAAGGGTTCTTCGATAACATCGACCATGCTGTGCTCTCGGCTGCTTTGAAGAAAGTTATCGGGGAAGCTCGAATCCCAGAGCACGAGTTCAGAATCTACCGGCGGATGACTAAGTTCGAATGGGTCTGCACAGAGAAACTGGCTGAACGGCTTGGGCGGAAGACAACGGTAAATGGCAGGCTTTGCACCACTGACGAGTTTCGGACCATCGTGCGGCGCAAAGGCGACAGCATCGTGGAGGTGAACCCGAAGTCTGTGGGCATCCCACAGGGGACGCCGCTCTCTGGTCTTTACGCGAACATTGCTATGATGGAGTTCGACAGGATCCTTCACAACTATGTGCAGAAGCGAGGAGGGACCTACCGCCGCTATTCTGATGATCTGGCCTTCGTCATTCCCAAAAACGTAGACGCGGAACTTTTGAAACGTCACGTGAATAGGCAACTGAAGCGACTTGGGCTGTGGATCAATGCAGACAAGACTGATGTTTCACAGTTCGAAGAAACCGGAGCAGGGCTCAAATCGGATTTCCCGTTCCAGTATCTAGGTTTCACATTCGATGGCACCCGCACATTCATCAGACAGTCTTCAATGAACAAATACTATAGTAAAATGAGCCGCGGTATCCATGCGAAGATTCGTGCAGCTTATGAAAAGGGCGTGCACCGAGATGAAATCTACATGCGAGAACTCTACAAGAAATATACTCACTTTGGACGGGCTCGGAATTTCCCTCGTTATGCGTACCGGGCTTCTCGAGTACTAAATGCTCCGGAGATTCGCGGGCAACTTCGTGGGCATATGGAGCGATTTAGGAAGCGGGTGCGTTATCACCGAGATGACGTATATGGGGCGAAGGTGGTTCGAGACTGACCTCTCAAAATTTAAGCGATCCGGCTCGGATGGGAGACAGCAAATTCGTTCGGATAGTTTATTCTTGCAAGTTGTAAGATTCAGTCTTACAATGCGTAAGTATTAAGATCTTAGGAATGCGAAATGTCCGATATTCCACGCCTGTCGCCCAAGGAGCGCGTCGTCCTCAAATTGCTGATGCGCAACCACGAGATGTACGGCCTTGAGATGGTCAAGACTGAGCCCAAGCAGCTGAAGCGTGGGGCCATCTACGTGATGCTCTCTCGCATGGACGAGAAGGGTTTCGTGACGTCGCGCTTAGTCGATGACGAGGTGCTGCCCGGCAAGAAGCGCCCTCGCTACAGCATTACCGGCCTGGGGCGGCGCGTCCTAGAAATGCATGAGATGATGGAAGCCCACTTCCGTGGCGGGGAGGCGTTGGCATGAGCGACAATGATTTTGAATACCCTTGGGATGATGATCGAGTTCGAAAGCTTGAGGACATCTCCCTGCGCTTGACTAAGTCGGCGTACGACGGAGAACCCCCACACCGATTTGAATCCACTATCTCCGCGACGGGTGATGGTGGCTATGAAGTGAAGTTTGTGGGGCCAAATGGGAAAGAGCGCGTAACTTATATCGATCGCGAGACACTAGCTTCTTATGTAATTGAGGCCAATGAAGCGGCCCACGCCATCGATAGGTGGGCAACCAAGGATGAAGCTCTCGAGGCGTTGCAAAAGCTTTACAAGCCGATGCCGGAACTAATCATCCCGCCCGGGTCAAAACTGCTCAAATGGTCACGCTTCATCTTTCCAAAGAATTTCGCCGAGGGCGAGATCACGGAAACCGTCAATGACATGCAACGCGAGTACATCGAATCCATCGCCGAGAACCGCAAGTGGCACCCGAAGTGGGTGTGCATCCGCGGATACATGTCATTCGGCTTGTGCGTGTTTTGCTGGTTGTGTGGTCGCGTGGGAAAACGGATCGCAGATGCCTGGAAGGGCGCTAATCCGTCTTAGCCAACGCACACAGCGCCGCGCCTGCGGTGCAGGGCATGTCTTCTAGGACGTGGGTGACACGCCCGGTGATCATGCATCTGTCCTTAGGACCCCAGCCCAAAGCTCGGAGCACGGGTTCAGCCGGAATGTCGTGTTCGGCGCAGAACGCGCGGATGGCGTCCGCGGAGAAGCGTGTGCCGGTTTCACTCTGGGCGCGGGCAAGACCGCGGATCACCGCCATCTGCTCGTGCGACAGGTAAGAGTGTGCCTGCCCGATCAAGACGTCGGGGATGCTCAAATCGAACCGGCTCATGACCAACTGGTGCCAATGCTTGACGAACCTCGCGTCATCGGCGTTGGTTGGCGGCAAATATAATGACCTGGGAGAGCTCGGCATGAAGGATCGTGTTGCGATTTCGATGATTGAAGACGGTATTGCGGATGTGCGCTTGATCCGCGGGGAAAAAATGAATGCCCTTGATCCGGCAATGTTTCGTGGCCTCACCGAAGCGATTGATCAATTAAAGGCTATGGCGGGTCTGCGCGTCGTCGTGCTGTCCGGCGACGGGCCTGCATTCTGCGCCGGGCTGGATCTGTCCAGTTTGGGAAAATCCAAGCAAAAACAGAGCGAAGATAGCCCCACCCGGACTCTGTCCCCGCGCACCCGGGGGATCAGCAATGATCCGCAATATGTCGCCTATGGCTGGCGCGAAATCCCGGTGCCGGTGATCACGGCAGCGCATGGCGTTGCCTTTGGCGGCGGGCTGCAATTGCTGTCCGGCGCCGACATCAAATTCATCCATCCAGAGACCCGCTGTGCGGTGATGGAAATGAAATGGGGTTTGGTGCCGGACATGGCCGGGTTTCCACTCTGGCGAGAGAATGTACGCGGAGATGTGCTGCGTGAACTAACCTATACCAATCGCGAATTTTCCGGCCGTGAGGCCGTCGAGCTGGGTTTTGCCACCCATGTCAGCGAGACCCCGCATGCCGATGCGCTAGAGCTGGCCAGAACCATTGCTCTGAAAAACCCGCAAGCCATTCGCGGTGCGAAACGCCTATTCGCTGTGCAGAGCCATTCGACTGACGCCGAATTGTTGCAGGCAGAATCGGTCGAGCAGGATGGCGTCATCCGCAAGCCAAACCAATTGGAAGCGGTCAAGGCTTCAATGGAAAAGCGCAAGCCGGTCTTCGCCGATTAAGGCCAATGTGGCTGGCCCGCGGGTGAAGAACCGCTTGCAATTTCGAGCGATCGATTTTTAATCGGCGGCGGAGGAAACGATGGCGATACTGACGAAAGAGCGGGAACGCTTTGTTCGCTTAACATTTGCAACCGCGGTGATGGCGGCGGGGGCGCTGCTGACGGTGACCCGTGCGAAAGAAACCTATGCATTCTTGCCGCAGACTTTCCAAAACACCACCTGGGCCATCCTCGGCGGCGTGTTGCAGCTGATTGTCGCGATCGCGCTTTGGGTTCCGAGATTTCGAATCAAGGCGGCGATTGCCTTTGTCGCGATCTGCACGTTTCAGGTCCTGTTTCTATATTATCACCTGATCATGTCAGGCGAGGTGGCGATGCGCGGGCTGACTTTCATCTTCCTTGTCCTGGTGCTTTTGCTGTGCATGAAAACCGGGGTCATGATCGCCTGGCGCCATGCGGCGCAGTCCAAGGCTTGAACAGGCGCCGGAACGGGCCGGACCAGACCCTGTCCAACAGCACCGAGCGGCGCTTAATATCCGAAATTCGCGCCACAAGATGGCCCGCCAGACCAAAGAGGTATGACCATGCCAAATAATCTCAGCCTGTCCGGCCGCAAAGCCTTGATCACTGGCGCATCCAGCGGCTTGGGCGAGCATTTCGCCAAGACCCTCGCTGCGCAAGGGGCTGAGGTCGTGCTTGCGGCGCGGCGCTTGCGCAAGCTTGAAGCTGTCGAGGCCGAGATTGAAGCGGCAGGCGGCAAAGCGATGGCGGTCGAGATGGATGTCACCAAAGTCGGTTCGGTCGAGGCGGCCTTTGCCCGGATTGCCGAGACGGCCAGCGGGCCTTGCGACATCCTGGTCAACAATTCCGGCATCGGCCAGGATTCATGGCTGGTCGAGACCGAAGAAGAAGAATGGGCAAACATTGTCGACACCAATCTGACCGGTGTCTGGCGCGTCGCCAAACACGCCGCCAAGGCCATGATCGCGGCGCAAAAGCCAGGATCGATCGTCAACATTGCCTCAATCACGGGGCTGAGGCCGTCCTATATGATTTCTGGCTACGCCGCGACAAAAGCGGGCGTCGATCATCTGACCCGGAATATGGCGCTGGAATTGTCCCGCTTCGGCATTCGCGTGAATGCCATCGCGCCCGGATATTTCAAGACCGCGATCAATGATTTCTTCCTCGAAAGCGAACATGGCGAGCGCATGCGCAAGCGCGTCGCGATGCGGCGGTTCGGCGAATATAAAGAGCTTGATGGCGCGCTCTTGCTGCTCGCCTCTGAGGCCGGGTCTTACATGACCGGTTCGACCCTTGTCGTCGATGGCGGACACACGCTGACGCCGCTTTGATGCTGGCGCATGGCTCAGGGTAGCCCGGCCAGGGTCGTGGTCAGAAACTCGACCATGTGCCGATTGCGCGTCAGCCGCGCGACATCTTCATGCACGGCCAGCCAGAAGGTCCGCACGACATGGATCTGTTCCGGGATCAGGCGCACGAGGCGATCAGACTTTTGCGCCATGAAGTTGGGCAGGATCCCGATGCCGGCTCCGGCGGCGATCATTTCCCGCTGGGCCAGGATGCTGGGGCTGGACAGATCCGGCGTCAGGCCAGGAACCAGCTCATCCAGGTAGCGCAGCTGCGCGGCATAGATCAGATCATCAACATATCCGACCAGAGTGTGATCCAAAAGGTCGGTCTTGGCGCCAACAGGCGCCGCGCTGGAGAGATAGGACGCCGTCGCATACAGGCCCAGACTGTATTCCGAGATCTTCTTCACTTTCAGTCGCCCGCTGGTCGGACGGGCCAGTAACAGGGACATGTCGGCCTCGCGTTTGGGAACGCTGACAAATCCGGACAGGGCGATCAGGTCGACATCAATCTTGGGATAGCGGTCGCGAAACGTCCTCAGCGCCGGGGCCACCACAGTCGCCCCGAGCCCTTCAGGCACACCCAGTCGCACCCGCCCTTCCGCCAGCGTCGCGCCAGAGCTGGCCGAGACATCGAACGAAATCGACTCCATCTCCTCGACGCGCTTGCTCAGACCCTCGCCAGCGAGGGTCAGCATATGGCCGCGGCGGGTGCGTTCGAACAGAGTCGTTCCGAGGGTTTTCTCGAGTCGCCGAATGCGGCGACTAATCGTCGTCGCATCGACATTCATCTGCGCCGCAACGGCGTCCAGCTTGGGCTGACGTGCGACCGCGAGAAAGACTCTCAAATCGTCCCAGTTCACGACATTTCTCCCGGCAAAAATGCAGGCATAGGCTGCAATTACCTCTATGTACCTGCGTTTATAGAGCGGTTACAAGGGGGTGTAATATGACGGAGGATCTGATCAAAATGCGCCAAGTTCATCATTTCATCGCTGGCGACCACGCCAAGGGAAGCTCGGGCCGGTTCGCCGACATTCTCAATCCCAATACTGGCGAGGTGCAGGGCCAGGTCGCGCTGGCAGATGCCTCAGAAGTCGACAAGGCAGTGGCCAACGCTGAAGCCGCCTTTCCAGCCTGGGCGGCGATGAATCCGCAGCGCCGGGCCCGGGTGATGTTCGAATTCAAGCGCCTTCTGGAAGCCCATATGGACGAGCTCGCAGAACTGCTCTCCATGGAACATGGCAAAGTGCTGGCTGATAGCCGCGGCGACGTCCAGCGCGGCCTGGAAGTGGTCGAGTTTGCCTGCGGCATCCCGCATGTTCAGAAAGGCGAGTATACCAATGCGGCTGGGCCTGGCATTGATGTCTACTCGATGCGTCAGCCGCTCGGCGTCTGTGCTGGCATTACCCCGTTCAACTTCCCGGCCATGATCCCGATGTGGATGTTTGCCATGGCCATCGCCGCCGGCAATACGTTTGTGCTCAAGCCGTCTGAGAAAGACCCTGGCGTGCCGATGCGCCTGGCTGAACTGTTCCTGGAAGCCGGGGCGCCTGCTGGGGTTCTGAATGTCGTCAATGGCGACAAGCAAGCGGTCGATGCGCTGCTCGACCATGCGGCGGTGAAGGCGGTCAGCTTTGTCGGCTCCTCTGATATTGCGCAATATATCTATGCGCGCGGCACCGCGAACGGGAAACGCGTACAGGCGATGGGCGGGGCCAAGAACCACGGCATCATCCTGCCTGATGCGAACATGGATCAGGCGGTCAAGGATATTGTCGGCGCAGCCTTCGGATCGGCAGGCGAACGATGCATGGCGCTGCCCGTCGTGGTGCCGGTCGGCCAGGACACCGCAGACGCGTTCATCGAGCGTATCACGGTCGAAGCGAACAAGCTCAAAGTCGGCATTTCGACCGATCCGGAAGCGCATTATGGTCCAGTCGTGTCGGCAGCGCACAAGGCCAAAGTGGAAGAATATATCCGCATTGGTGCGGAAGAGGATGGCGCTGACCTGCTCATCGATGGCCGCGGCTTTACCCTGCAGGGACACGAGAATGGCTTCTTTATCGGCCCGACCCTGTTCGACCATGTCAAACCCGGCATGAAGACCTATGAAGAAGAGATTTTCGGACCTGTCCTGCAAGTGGTCAGAGCCGAGACCCTGGAACAGGCGGCGCAGCTGCCATCCAATCACCAATATGGCAATGGTGTCGCCATCTTCACCCGCAATGGCCGCGCCGCGCGCGATTTTGCGGCCAGCGTCAATGTCGGCATGGTCGGCGTCAATGTGCCGATCCCGGTGCCGGTATCTTATCACACATTTGGCGGCTGGAAGCGCTCAGCCTTTGGCGACACCAACCAGTATGGCACTGAAGGCACGCGCTTCTGGACCAAGATCAAGACAGTGACGCAGCGCTGGCCTGAAGGCGATGTCGGCGATCAGGCCTTCATCATCCCGACCATGCAATAGAAAATCGCTGCATCGGATTTCAATTTTTGGGAGGACTGATTGTGTCAAACATTGCTTTCATCGGACTAGGAAACATGGGCGGCGGGATGTGCCTGAATCTCGTCAAGGCCGGCCATCAGGTGCATGCCTTCGACCTGAGCGCAGACGCAATTGCAAAAGTCGTCGAGGCCGGAGCGATTGCCGCCGGCTCTGTCGCCGAGGCTGTGCAAGGCGCTGACGCGGTGGTGACCATGCTGCCGGCAGGGCAGCACGTGAAGTCTGTCTATCTAGGCGATGACGGCATCTTGTCAGCGGCCAACCCTGGCGCGGTTCTGCTCGATTGCTCGACGATTGCAGTCGAGGATGCGCGCGAAACAGCAAAAGCGGCGACAGAGGCGGCATTCTTGATGGTCGATGCGCCTGTATCAGGCGGCACAGCCGCGGCCGATGCAGGCACCCTGACTTTCATGGTCGGGGGCAGCGAGGCGGCTTTCAACGCCGCCAAGCCAGTGCTCGAAGCGATGGGACAGAAGATCGTTCATGCCGGCGCCTCCGGCAATGGACAGGTGGCAAAGATCGCCAACAATATGCTGCTTGGCATCTCGATGATCGGTACGGCCGAGGCCTTCAACCTGGCGGAATCCCTGGGGCTTGATGCCCAGACTTTTTTCGACATTTCTTCCACCGCTTCCGGGCAGTGCTGGTCGATGACGTCTTATTGTCCGGCCCCGGGCCCTGTCGAAACCGCGCCCTCAAACCGGGACTATCGCCCCGGATTTGCTGTCGACATGATGCTCAAGGATCTGCGCCTGGCGGCCGCTGCAGCCGGCGGCGCCAAGGTTGAAAGCCCGCTTGGCGCCATGGCGGAGCAGATTTATGCGGCGCTGTCAGACAGCGGCCATGGCGGGCTCGATTTCTCTGGCGTGATCCTGCGCCTGAAAAACGAGCTTTAAGCTCGCTCTGATGGCCGCTCCCGCTTGAGTGAGGCCCGGATTTGCCGGGGCAATGGCCGGCGAAAACACTCCAGCTAAAACGCCATTAACATCAACGAGGTAAGCGCGTATAAGAAACATAAGGAGGTGGTGGTGGCCGACAAGAAATCAAAGGATTTAACAGCAACCTCGATCAAGGCACTGGAAGAGCGTATCAACACGATCGGACGGGCTGTTCTGGGCGATGAGAATTTCGGCAAGGTGATGAACTCTGCCGTGACCACCGGAACCCGCGTGCGGCGCGGCTTTTCTGACCGAATGGCCCGCCAGCTGCATTTCTACAACATGCCGAGCCAGGACGATATTGTCAGGCTGAGCGAGCAATGCGCCCGCATAGAAGAACGCGTGGTTCGGATCGAAGCGGCGATCCTGCAGCTTGCTGGCCAGTCCGGGGGGCAGAGCTCCGGGCCACCGCGCACCCGTCGCCCGAAGAAGAAAACCGCGAGCGCTGCGCCCGCCAAGAAAACGAGATCGGCAAAGAAGGACTAATCCGCGATGGCTGACTCAAATGGGCAGAGCAAGACGACAGGTCGTGCGATCCGGAAGCTCGTCGAGCGGACCATTCAGCGAAACATCAATGGCGTGTCCTATTTCGTGTCTTCTGACCCGCCAGTTGGATTGACCCCCAAGGATGTGGTTCACAAGCGAGGCACGCTGTCTCTCTTCCACTACAAGCCGCAGACGGACGAGATATACCGGACGCCGATGCTGATCGTCGCGCCGACGACAAATCGGAGTTACTGCCTGGACATGATGCCGGGCGTCAGTTTCGTCGAATATTTCGTCAAGGCCGGCTACGATGTCTATCTGATGGATTGGCAACCGCCGCGGCCAGAGGAAAAGTCCCTCGACCTGTCCGATTACGCCCAGCGCTTCATTCAGGAGTGCGTCGATATCGTCAAACGCAGGAGCGGCGAGGATGAGGTGTCCTTGCTGGGCTATTGCATGGGCGGGGTGCTTGCCTCGATCTATACGGCAAGCTTTGAAGGCCAGTCGGTACGCAATCTGGTTTGCTTCACGACGCCGGTCGATTTCAATCAAATGGACATGTTCAACAAGATCACCGATCAGAAGCATTTCGATGTTGATCGGCTGGTGGACAATGTCGGCAATATCCCGCCAAGCTTCGTCCTGTCGGGATTTGAATCCTTGGAGCCGGCCGGCAAGGCGGCATCACGCCTGCAGCTGTGGCAGAAAATGCACGATTCCGATTTTGTCGAGACCTTCCGCAAATATGATCGCTGGGCGAATGACATGCTGCCGCTGGCAGGCGAGTATTTCAGAGACACGGTGAAAGACCTGATGTGGGACAATAAGCTGCTGAAAGGCGAACTGGTTGTTGGTGGCCGGTCGGCTGACCTGTCCAGGATCAAGGTTCCTTTCTTTCACGGCGTCGCCGAACACGACAATATTGTCAGGCGGCCGGCCAGCGCGCCCTTGATTGATAAAGTCGGGTCGAAAGACAAATCCGAATTGGTCCTCAAAGGAGGACATGTCAGCATCGTCGCTGGGGCCAATGCCGTCAGGCGGTTATGGCCGGTGCTCGACGACTGGTTATCAGAGAGGTCGATCTAATGGAAACCAACTATCCGCTTGAGCTGGAGCACCTGGGCCAGGGCGTTCGCTTGCGCAAAATCAGCGCCGGCGATGCGGATGAATTGCACGAGTTTGCGCTCGGATTGCCGCCGCATGATCTGTTATATTTGCGGCGTGACATCTCCAAGCGCCCGGTTGTTGACGCCTGGCTGCGGGACTCGCTGGCCGGCGATATCGAGACCCTGATTGTCGAGAAAGATGGCAAGATTATCGGCAATTCGGCCTTGATCATCGACACCAAGTCCTGGTCGCGGCATGTCGGCGAAATTCGCGTTCTTGTCGCCGAAGCGCACAGAAAGTCTGGTATTGGCCGACTGTTGATCGAGCAGACCTTCGCGATCGCCGTCGCCCGCGAGCTACGCAAGATCATCGCCCAGATGACGATTGATCAGCGCAACGCAATCAAGGTGTTTGAGGAGATGGGCTTTTCCGGCGAAGCGCTATTGAAGGACCATGTCCAGGATACCCAGGGCGAGTTCCATGACATCCTGATCCTGTCTTGCAGCGTCGCAGCAGTGACAGCCCGCATGGCAATGTCGCGCTGACCGCTTCGGCCGCGTTCTGGCGCGTGTAGACCCAGGGCGCGCTTGCCTTTGTGGCCGGCAAGTTTGACCCCGGGTGAGCCTTGCCAGCGGGGCTCAGATACCGCTTTATCGGGTCTGGAGATTGGTCCAAGCCAACCTAGAATGTGAGGAGAATTGCGATGTCTGAAGAGCAAAAAGATCAGGCTGTACTGGTCGAACGTCGGGGGCGAGTGATGATCATCACGCTCAATCGCCCGGAAGCGATGAACGCGATCAATGGCGCGCTTTCAAACGGAGTCTGGGATGCCATCCAGGAGCTGAACTCGGATCCTGACCTTACCGCTGCGGTGTTGACCGGAAATGGCAAGGGCTTTTGCTCCGGCATGGATCTCAAGGCGTTTGCGCGCGGCGAAGATATCGGTCCGTTCGGAAAGTTCGTGCGCGAAGGATCGGACAAGCCATTGATCTGCGCGATTGAAGGATTCGCGATTGCGGGCGGCTGCGAGATGGCGCTGACATGTGACCTGCTGGTCGCCTCGAAAGGCGCGAAGATCGGCATTCGCGAAGTCAAAGTCGGCCTGTTCGCCGCGGCTGGCGGCGTCTTCCGCCTGCCCAGCCGGGTCGGCTTTGCCAAAGCCATGGAAATGGCGATTACCGGGGATCCGATCAGCGCTGAAGAAGCCCATGCTGCGGGCATGCTCAGCGAAGTCACAGAACCTGGTGGGGCGCTCGATGCGGCGCTGGCGCTGGCCGAGCGGGTGGCCAAGAATGCGCCGCTTGCCGTGGCCGCGTCGAAGAAGCTTGTCCGGGCCGCATCTGAAGGCTTTGACGAGCCCGAGCTGTGGGAAATGCAGCTGCCTTTCCAGAAGCAGGTCTTCACCTCGAATGACGCAAAAGAAGGTCCGAAAGCCTTTGCCGAGAAGCGCGAGCCAAACTGGACCGGCACCTGACCGGGGTATAGAAGCCGGGCTGATTATCTGCAGATATCGAAGCGATCGTGGCTTTGTCGCAGCGCTTCGGTCGTCTCGGCGCTCAGCTCGCCGCTCGGGCGCATGCCCATATTCGCTTCGAACAATTTGATCGCATAGACTGTCCCATCGGCGAGCACGCCGTCCAGGCGGCCTTGATAACAGCCATTCTTGCGCAGCACGACCTGCGCCGCGAAGACCTGATCATCATCGATCAGGCTTGCAGTGTAATTTGATTGCGGCGCAAGCGGGTTCAGGGCGTCGGCGGACGCGTCCGTCAGCGCGATCTCAGGCACGCCTGCGACGACGACCGTATCGCCGCGGTGACAATACAGGCTGCCAGCCCGTCCATCGTCGCGGCATGGCGCGCGCTCAGAGCCGGCCGGATGCGCATGCGCGCTGCCAAACAGGCTGCAGGCACTACAGGCAAGGGCGATCAGAACGGCGTTTTTCATGCGTGCAGTCCCATTTGTGACAGGTTTTGCAGTCCATCACCCCTCGCAAGTCTCATACCATGGCGTGGAGTGAACCATATTGACGGTCAAATGGCGCACCCGACAGGATTTGAACCTGTGACCCCCAGATTCGGAATCTGGTACTCTATCCAACTGAGCTACGGGTGCGTTGCCCGCCTCTTACGCCAAGGCTTTGGTGGATGCAATCATGCTAATGCGGCGAAAAGCTATGCAAGCGCCGCAACACTTGGCAGACAGGAGGAAAGCCATGGGTAAAGACAAGGGGAAACTGATGAACAAGCTGCGCACCGGATTGGGGCTTTCGCTCTCGAGCCTGGCTTTCATGCTTTCGGCCTGTGGCTGGATATCGCCGTCGGATTCGGTTCAAACAGAGCCCGCAGATGCGGTCGAACCGGTGTCCTCCGAACCGGCCGAACGTCCAACCAAGGACGCCCTGCTTGCTGAGTTTACCACCGCGCTCGAGGCGGCCCGCTCGACACAGGGACCAGGCGCGCCGGTGCTGTGGCGCCTGTCAGATGAAGACACCCAGATCCATATCTTCGGCACCGTTCATCTGCTTCGCCCGGACCTGGAATGGCGCACTGAGGCCTTCGAGGCGGCGTTGACCGATGCTGACAAGATCGTGTTCGAAGTCGACATGAACAGCGAAGCGGCCCAGCGCTTGATCATGACCGACTTTCTGGCCCGCGGCATGTTCCAGGACGGGCGGACGCTGAAGGACGTGCTCTCCGAAGATGATGAGGCGGTGGTCTCTGCCGCATTTGATTCAGTCGGCGTACCCATCGACGCCATGAACACGTTCGAGCCCTGGATGGCATCCGTCAATCTCGGCGTGTTGAAACTGGTGGCGGACGGCTATGATCCGGAATCAGGGGTCGAATCGGTGATCGAGGCGGAAGCCACCGCCGCAGGCAAATCCTTTGGGTTTCTGGAGACCATCTCGCAGCAGGCCGATGCTTTCGATCTGCTCGACGAAGCCGAACAGATCTCGATGCTGTATGAATCTGCCTTGATGCTGGACGAGTCGCCGCAAATGCTGGACTTGCTGGTCAGCGAGTGGGCTGATGGCGATATTGACGGCATTGCCGCTTTGGTGGCGAGCCCTGACGGGGTCGGCTTTAGCGGCCCGGTCTATGACTCGCTTCTGGTCAATCGCAATCGCAATTGGGTGCCTCAGATCGAGGCCATGCTGGACGAGCCAGGTTCAATCCTGATCGCCGTGGGGGCCGGCCATCTTGCCGGGCCAGACAGCGTCATCACCATGCTGCGCGACAAGGGCTACGAAATCGAAGGCCCGTAATCGCGCGCGCCTAGGGTTCGTTGCCGTCCCAATCGACAATCCATTCGGCAATCTGCTCTGCATCATCGGGGTCGAACAGGGTTTCCTCAGACAGGGTCCGGTCCATGATTGACGCGCCGCGGCGATGGATCAGCGTCTTGTCGCCCGAGATCAGGTGATGCCAGTCCGGCAGATCCTTGCCTTCATGGATCAGGCGATAGGCGCACGAAGCCGGCATCCAGCGCAGTTCTGAAACGTCTTTCGGCGTCAGGATGACACAATCCGGCACCTGCTGCTTGCGATTGGGATAATCGCTGCATTGGCACGTCTCGCCGTCCAGCAGCTTGCAATGCAGCCGCGTCAGCGCGATTTCGCCGGTATCTTCATCTTCAAGCTTGATCAGACAACATTTGGCGCAGCCGTCACACAGCGACTCCCATTGTTCATGGCTCATTTCTTCAAGCCGATTGGTCTTCCAGAACGGCTTGCCTTGATCAGCCATTTTCAGGGCCGTCGCCGATCAGCCACAGGAAGGGAATGATCTCGGTGCGCGCGAACAGGCCTGCCTTGGCATATGGATCCTGCGCGGCCCAGGCCCGGGCTTCGGCAAGATCGTCAAATTCGATCACAAAGGTCGACCCGATCATGCTCTCGCCATCCTCGGACAAGACTGGCCCGGCCATGGCGATCTTGTGGCTGAACTCGCTGGCCCATTGCAGGTGCGCCTGGCGATTGGCCAGGCGCAGCTCGGTGTTGCCGGTTTTGTCGCGAGCATTGACCAGAAACAAAGGCATATCATTCTCCTTTATAAGGGCGCGAGAGCAGGGCCGTCATCGCGGCGTTGACAGTGGTATCGCCGCTGAGAACCGCATTCACAGCCTCGCTGATCGGCATTTCGACGCCTTTCTGCTTGGCCAGCGAGACCAGCGCCGGGGCGGTCGAGACGCCTTCTGTGACCGTGTTGCGTGCGGCGAGGATTTCTTCGACGCTCTGGCCCTGGCCAAGCGCCAGGCCGAAACTCATGTTTCGCGATTGCGGCGATGAGCAAGTCAGCACCAGGTCGCCGAGGCCGCACAGGCCGGCCAGCGTCTCGGCCCGGCCGCCCATGGCCACGCCGAGGCGGGTCATTTCTGCTAATCCGCGTGCGATCAGGGCCGCGTGCGCGGATTTTCCAAGCTGCAATCCTTCGACAATGCCGCAAGCAATGGCGAGGACATTCTTGACTGCGCCGCCGATTTCCGCGCCGATCAGGTCATCGGTCCAATAAGGCCGGAAGGCCGGTTGCCCGATACGGCGCATCAGCGCCTTGCCTAAGGACTCATCCTTGCAGGCCAGCGTGACCGCGGTGGGCAGGCCGCGGGCGACATCCGCGGCAAAGCTCGGGCCCGACAATACAGCCGGCACCGCGTGCGGGATGGTTTCCGACAGGACATCGGTCATCAGGCTGAGGCTGCTTTGTTCAATCCCCTTGGCGCAGAGCAGGATCGGCGTTCCGGGCGCGACATGCGGGGCGAGTGTGGTGAAGCTGGCGCGGGCGAATTGAGCCGGAACGACAGCCAGAATTGCATCTGCACCAGCCAGATCCGCGATCTCTGTGCTGGCCTGCATTTTTGGCAGGTCAAAGCCAGAGAGGAAAAGCGGGTTCCCGTCGCCATTGCGCAGGGCCGCAGCGACGTCTTCTTCAAGCGCCCAGACAGGTATGTCGCGCGGCGCGGCGTCTGATTTGGCGTACAAGGAGGCTGCCAGCGCCGTGCCCCAGGCGCCAGCACCCAAAACGCCAATGCGGGTAAACGCGGTCACAGATTGCACTCACAACTGCGTGCGAAATTGAACAATTTGTTGATCATTCACACTTTTCCTTTATCTTGTGGGTATGAATGACAAAATCGATACCCGCGAACAGATTCTCCATGCTGCTATGGACCGTATCAAGCATTATGGCTACGGCAAAACCACAATGGCGGAGATTGCTCGGGACTGCGATATGTCGGCCGGCAATATCTACCGTTTCTTTGCGTCCAAGATCGATATTGCAGAAGCCATGGCGCGCAAGCTCAATATGGAAATCAATGCCCAGAATGCGGCATTGGCACGCGGCTCGGGCTCTGCGCCGGAAAAGATGAGACTGTTTCATCACACCGCGCTGACAACGACGTTCGAGAAACTGGACAATGACGCCAAAATCCTGGAAGTCGCGGAAGTGCTGTCTCACGAGCGCCCTACCTTCGCCAATGAAGAAATGGCGCAAGAGCGGGTCTATCTGGTGCAAATCCTCGAGCAGGGCGTCGCGGAAGGCGATTTTGCAGCCATGGAAAACCCTAATTTCATTGCAGAAATGATGCAGGCGGCGACGATGAAGTTCCGCTATCCGCAGCTCTGGTCGCGCCTGACCCTGCCAAAACTGAAACGCGAGCTGGACGGTGTTATGGACATCATCCTGGCTGGGTTAAGTGTTCCTATCAAAACGCGTGAGCTATTGAATACTAAATAATTTTCAAATCATTCATTGATTTTTGTGTTTCATGTCCTAAATTGAGGTCATGGGCAGCGAATGGTCGCTGTTCCAATGACGCAAAGAAGGACAAATCCCATGCGTGTTTCCTCCCATAATGAAGCTCGACAGGGCTACCTCGCCGCTGCGCTTTCAGTTCCGCTCGCCGTTCTCGGCGCCGCTCTCTCAATCGGGCTGTTCGGAACCGTCATATGAGCCAAGACTGCATAGCCTGACCGATTGGAAGCGGTCAGGCTATTTGCACCTTTGCGGTCGACTATTCGACCGTGACCGACTTGGCCAGATTGCGCGGCTGGTCCACGTCCGTGCCTTTCTCAACTGCGATGTGGTAGGCAAGCAGCTGCACAGGCAGCGCATACAGGATCGGGGCGATGAACGGATCGCAGGCCGGCATTTCGATGCCATAAGCGGGCGTGTCTCCGGCGTCCTCCAGACCCTTTTTATCTGAAATCAACAGAACATTGCCATGCCTTGCAGCGACTTCCTGCAGGTTTGACAGGGACTTGTCGAACAGCCGGTCATGCGGTGCTACAAACACTACGGGTGTGGCTTCATCGATCAGCGCAATCGGCCCGTGTTTCAGTTCGCCGCTGGCATAGCCTTCAGCATGAATATAGCTGATTTCTTTCAGCTTCAGCGCGCCTTCCAGCGCGATGGGATAATGCACGCCGCGGCCAAGATAGATGACATCGCGCGCTTTGGACAGATCGTAAGCGAGCGCCGCGATGGGCTCATCAAGGGCAAACCCTTCCGAGATCAGGCGGGGAACCCCGCTCAGGGCCTTGACCAGTTTGAGTTCCTGTTCGCGGTCGAGCACACCACGCGCCTTGCCAGCGGCGATCACAGCAGCGGCGAGGGCGCAGAGCTGGGCGGTGAAGGCCTTGGTCGAGGCAACGCCGATTTCAGGGCCGGCCAGCGTCGGCAGGACCAAATCGACTTCCCGGGCAATCGTCGATGTCGGGACATTGACCACTGCCGCTGTTTTCAAACCGGCCTGCTTGCAATAGCGCAGCGCCGCCAGCGTGTCGGCGGTTTCGCCTGACTGACTGACGAATAGCGCCAGGCCGCCGGATTTAGGCAGGGCCGGCTGGCGATAACGAAATTCAGAGGCAATGTCGGTCTTTACCGGCAGGTGGGCAAATTGCTCGAACCAGTATTCCGCCACGCAAGTGGCATAATATGCCGTGCCGCAGGCGACCATGTGAAGATGGGTAATCTCGCGCCAGTCGATGGCCTGTTCGTCGCCAGGCAATTCCACGGCTTGCTCGAACGCGTTGACATAGGCGCCAATCGTGCGCGCGGTGCTGTCGGGCTGCTCGAAAATCTCTTTTTGCATGAAGTGGCGATAATTGCCTTTTTCGACCGTCGCGCCGGCGGACTGGACAATCGTTTCGGGCCGGGTCACCGGGGCGCCCTGTTCATCATAAATGGCGTAGTCGGTATGGCTGAGCACGCAGCAATCGCCTTCTTCGAGATAGACCACGCGATTGGTGAATGGCGCCACAGCCAGCGCATCTGAGCCGAGGAACATCTCGCCATCACCGACCCCGATCACCAGCGGCGAGCCTTTGCGCGCGCCAATCAGCAAGTCCTCGCGGCCCTCGACCAGGATGCACAGTGCGAATGCCCCTTCCAGCTCAGACAGGGCCGATTTTACCGCGCGCTCCGGGTCGGCGCCGGCGGCCATATTGGCCGAAATCAGATGCGCGACGGTTTCTGAATCGGTTTCGGTTTCGAATCTGTGGCCCTTGGCTTCGAGCGTGTCGCGCAGCTGGCGGAAATTCTCGATGATGCCATTATGGACCAGAGCGACGGGGCCAGCAAAGTGCGGGTGGGCATTGCTGGTCGTTGCCGCGCCATGCGTTGCCCAGCGGGTATGGCCGATCCCTGTCAAGCCTGAAATCGGGTCTTCGCTGAGCAGCGTCTGCAGATTGCTGAGCTTGCCAGCGGCCCGGCGACGGCCGAGCTTGCCGCCATCCAGGGTGGCGATGCCGGCGCTGTCATAGCCGCGATATTCCAGCCGCTTCAGGGCCTCCATCGCGCGCTCTGCCGCCGATCCATCCTTGCCCAGAATGCCGATTATCCCACACATAAACTACTCCACTCAGATATTGCTCGCGCGGTTCTCCTAGCCCTGCGCTGGCCGGTTCGTCATTGCACATCCTATTTCCGATTGTGTCGAAGACCGGGGCGTAAAGGCGATTTAAAGGCGACGTGAAGCGGACCAAAAGCAGACCGAATGTGGACGCAAATTGGCAAGCCGGCGGGCCTGGAACGAAACCAGGGGACCCGCATGGGGTCCCCTGGCAAAATCATCGATTCATTGTTTACGCGAATAAGCGCTTAGGAGCCGGCATCGTCTCCGGTAGCGGCGCGGCAGCAGCGAACCTGCATTTCCAGCACGCGGCTATTGAAGCGGCACTGCTCATTGTTCAGTTCACGCAGGAACGACAATCCGCCAGCACGATGCGTATAACGGGTCTGGACACAGCCCATGACTGTGTAACCGGGCTCGCACGATCCTGTGTCCGATTTCTGGACTGTGGTCGTCTTGCAATCGAGATCCTTCTCCGACAGATATTCTGCCAGCGAATAGGCTTCATCAGCGCGGCTTTGCGCAGCATCGGCAGAGGCCTGGGCGCTGGCCGCGGCAGACGCGGCGCTATCAGCGATCTGACGCGCTTCGCCAAGGCTCATCGTGGTTTCTGAAAGTGCTGTGGCATTGCCATCAATCTGGACTTTCAGGCGGCAAACATCTTCGGACGCCCGGTCCGGATTGGCGCAATAATCTGCAACCGACATGTCAGCAGGAATGCCGGTGGCACAGCCCGCGAGTGTAAAAGCGAGCATACTACCCGCAAGGATTGATTTCATACGCATTTTGCGTGTCCTCTCTTTTCCCCAACGCGTCACCTCATGCAGGTCATATGCCATGAAGCCATGAAAGCTTTCTTGGAAATTGCTGCAAAACTATGGCATTGCGCCTATCAAGACCATCAGTAAACACTCGTACAATTGAACGAGGCAAGGACTTAAAGGCATTATGGCACGCAAATATTTCGGAACCGACGGAATCCGTGGCACTGCGAACACACCTCCGATGACGCCAGAGATCGCGATGCGGCTCGGAATGGCGGCTGGAAAGTACTTCCGAACCACGAGTCCGCGGCGTCATAGCGTGGTGATTGGCAAGGATACGCGCCTGTCCGGCTATATGATCGAGCCGGCACTGGTGGCGGGATTCACCTCTGTCGGCATGGATGTCACCCTGTTCGGCCCTTTGCCGACCCCAGGGGTGGCGATGATGACCCGGTCCTTGCGGGCCGATCTCGGGGTGATGATCTCGGCCAGCCATAACAGTTTCGAGGATAATGGAATCAAGCTGTTCGGGCCGAATGGTTATAAATTGTCAGATGAAATCGAGCTTGAGATTGAGGCGCGCATGGATCGGGCCCTGGATGACAAGCTGGCGGCGCCGGACGCGCTCGGTCGGGCGAAACGCGTCGATGATGCGCAAGCGCGCTATGTCGAAATCGTCAAAGCCAGCTTTCCGCGCCGGATGAATCTGAAGGGCCTGCGAATCTGCATCGATTGCGCCAATGGGGCGGCTTACAAGGTGGCGCCAGCGGCCTTGTATGAACTCGGCGCAGAAGTGTTTCCGATTGGCGTCGAGCCGAATGGTTTCAATATCAATCTTGAGGTCGGCTCGACCGATACCGCAGCGCTGAAGGAAGCGGTCAAGACCTATCGCGCCGATATCGGCATCGCGCTCGACGGCGATGCTGACCGCTGCATCATCATTGATGAACACGGCAAGGAGATTGATGGTGATCAGCTGATCGGCCTGATTGCCGCGAACTGGCAGGAAAAAGGGCAGCTTTCCCAGTCAGGCGTCGTCACCACGGTGATGTCCAATCTCGGGCTCGAACAGCATCTCGGCGCGCTCGGGCTGGCGCTGGAGCGAACCAAGGTCGGCGACCGTTATGTGGTTGAGCGGATGCGCGAAGGCGGGTTCAATCTCGGCGGCGAACAATCCGGCCATATCGTCATGTCGGATTTCTCGACCACTGGCGATGGCCTGATGGCGGCCTTGCAAGTGCTGGCTGTCATGGTCGAACAGGATGCGCCGCTTTCGGAAATTGCACATGTCTTCGACCCTGTGCCGCAAAAGCTGGTCAATGTGCGCTTCAAATCTGGCGCGCCGCTGGAAGCAGACTCGGTCAAACAAGCGATCGCCTCAGCCAAGCAAGCGCTCGGCGAGAAAGGCCGTCTGGTGATCAGAAAATCTGGAACCGAACCGCTGATCCGAGTGATGGCAGAGGCGAGCGACGCGAAACTGATGGATGAGGCTGTCGAATCGGTGGCTGACGCGGTTCGGGCGGTCAGTTAAGCGATGCCATCGCTGGAGCTGGTTTTGGTTGAGGCTGTCGGCTGGCTCGGCGCAGCATTGATCCTGGTGGCCTATTATCTGCTGTCTCACAACAAGCTCCAGGGCCAGTCCTTCATCTATCAGTGGATGAACCTGCTCGGCGCGACTGGCTTGATCATCAATAGCGGCTATCACGGCGCCATTCCGTCTCTGGCCGTGAACGTCATCTGGCTCGGCATTGCCGCGGTCGCAATCTGGAGCATCCATGCCAGGGTGCGCCGCGCAAAACAGAGCTCTGACCGTTAAGGCATCAAGGCTTCAATTGCAGCAATGCCGGCATGGCCGGCGATCGATTGCGCATTGTCAGCATTGACCCCGCCCAGCGCATAGACAGGCACGGGCGCTGCTCGGGTCCAGGCCTTGAAGCGGGACACGCCCAGCGGCGCTGATGCGCTCGGACTGTTGGACGCGAACACGCTCGAGATCAGGACGGCGTCGACGCCTGCGATGCCAGCCTGCCGGATTGCGATTGGTGAATGCGCACTGCCGGTCTGGAGCTTGAACTTGCCAAGCCATTTCGCCGCCTCAGCAAGCCTCGCTTCCGGCCAGTGCACCCCGTCCGCATCACAAGCCAGGGCAAGGTCCGGATCAGCTGCGATCAAGAAGCGCAGGTCGCGCCTGGCGCAGGCCTCTGCCAGCTGGAAGGCCATGTCTTCCCGGTCAGCGGCGCCGAAGTGGCGATAGATGACGCCGGTTCGGTCCGGCAGGGCCGCGACCACCGAAACCGGGTCGGGCGTGCGCTGCGGGTCGGTCAGAAACAGAGCCGGCGGCAGATGCGACGGAAAGTGTCGTTCGACCCGGCGGATCGCGGTACGCCACTTGCGGGCGGCGGCAGCTTGGTGTTTCAACCCGGTCATGAGTTCTGATACACAGCCCGTTTGCGTCCGCGAAGCCCGAAACCGCATTCTCGCCGAAATCGGCGCGGGCGTCACTTTGGTCGCCGCCTGCAAGCGCCAGCCTGACGCCCGGATCGAGGCCGCGCTGGCTGCCGGGCAGCGTGTGTTTGGCGAAAACCGGGTTCAGGAAGCCCAGCAGCGATGGCACTGCCGGCGCGCAGCGCACGCTGATCTGCAGCTGCGCCTGATCGGGCCGCTGCAAACCAATAAGGCCGAAGACGCAGTGCAGCTGTTTGATGTGATTGAAACCCTCGACCGGGAAAAGCTGCTCAAGGCCCTGATCAAGGCGCTCGGAAAAACCGGCGGACCGCCGCCTGACCTGTACATTCAGGTGAATACAGGCGACGAACCGCAAAAGGGCGGGGTCAGCGTCGATGGCTTGGCCGGGCTGATTGCGGTGACCCGCGAAACTTATCCAGGCCGCCTGGTCGGCTTGATGTGCATCCCGCCCGCCGACGAGCCTGCAGGGCCGCATTTTGCCTTGCTCAAACAGCTCGCTGATGCACATGACCTGGCTCAGGTCAGCATGGGGATGAGCCGCGATTATGCCCTCGCGGCGCGGCTCGGGGCCACCCATGTTCGAGTCGGTACTGCGCTGTTTGGGGCCCGCGCGGCCTAGTCAGCGTATTTGGCGATGATCGCATCAAGATGCAGTGTCACTGCATTCAGGATCAGATCGCGCCAGGCTGTGGTGGGAATGAGATCCGTCGCTTCATGATCCTGCAAGCTGACATAACCATGCGCCAGCGCCCATAATTGCAGTGCTGCTTCGCGTTTCTGATGCCCGTTCAATTCGGCCGGGATGGCGCGCGATACCATCTCGGTGAGGCGGTTGAACGCCTCCTCGCCGACCGCAATGGCGCCGGAAGAGGGCGTATAAGCCGGCTCGCCAACGCCGAAGATGAGCTGGTAATGGCCGCGATGCCGGGCGGCGAGATCGATATAATTGGACAGGCCTTTTAGCACGGCCTGGCGGGGACTGAGATCCTCGTCCAGAACGTCAATCGCGGCCATGACCAATTCGAAGCCTTCAATGTAAAGCGCGTCGAGAATGCCCTGTTTGCCGTTGAAATAATTATAGATGCCCATGGTCGACAGGCCAGCGCGCCCCGAAATCGCGCGCACACTCAACCCACCCGCGCCATTTTCGGCAAACAGCTCGGAAGCGGCGATTAGGATTTTGCTCTTACTATCGGTCATGACAACATAGCTTGACTTTCTATAACAGTGTTATTATCACGCTATAACACTGTTATCAAGTCTTGGATTCAGACTGGAGGGGATCATGGCGTCAGACGTCATTGAAGTTGATTATCTCGTCATCGGGGCCGGCGCGATGGGCATGGCCTTTACCGACATCATCCTGACCGAAAGTGACAAGACCGTTCTGATGGTCGACATGCACCAGAAGCCTGGCGGGCATTGGAACGATGCTTATCCGTTTGTGACCCTGCACCAGCCGTCAGCCTATTACGGGGTCAGCTCCAAGGAGCTGTCAAAAGGCATCATCGATTCCATCGGCCTGAACAAGGGCTTGCAGGACCTCGCCACAGGGCCAGAAATCATGGCTTATTTTGATGAGGTGATGCGCTACCAGTTCCTGCCGAGTGGCCGGGTGACTTATCTGCCAATGTGCAAATATCAAGGCGCGGGCAAGATTTCCGCTCTGACCTCGGACAAGACTTATCAGGTCAAAGCGCGCGAGAAGATCGTCGACGCGACCTGGCTCAAGACGACAGTGCCGAGTACGCATACGCCGAATTTCGAGGTCGCGGACGGGGTCAAGTTCATGCCACTGAACGACTTGCCGGAAGTGATGGAACGCCCGTCCCGATATGTCATTGTCGGCGGCGGCAAGACCGGGATTGATGCTGTTGTCTGGCTGCTGGAAAACCATGTTGATCCAGACCAGATCCACTGGGTCCGCCCGCGCGATGCCTGGCTCATGCGGCGCGAGAAAACACAGCCTGACGGCCGCTTCTTCGAGGCCACGATGGGCGCCCAGGCCGCGCAGATGGAAGCGATAGCGACATCGGACTCGATCGCGGACATGTTCGATCGGATTGAGGCGGCTGGCATCTTCACCCGCATCGATCCTGACATTCGCCCCAGCATGTTCCATGGCGCGACCATTTCCGACCCGGAGCTGGAAGAGTTGCGGCGGGTGAAAAACGTCATCCGCAATGGCCGCATCCGCCGCATCGAACCGGACAAGATCATATTCGAGAATGGCGATGTGCTGGACAGCGACCCTGAGACGCTATTTGTCGATTGCTCGGCTTGCGCGGTGGGCAATTCGGAAGAGACCAGCGTGTTTGCCGGGGACACGATCCGGCTGCAAACCGTGCGCACGGTTCAGCCGGTCTTCAGCGCCGCGTTCATTGCCCATATCGAACTGACCCGCGATAGTGAAGACGAACAAAACCGGCTCTGCACAGTGGTACCGCTGCCCAACCATGACACCGACTGGATCCGCATGCAGGCAGCCTTCATGATGAACCAGTATAACTGGTCGCAGGAAAAGGATTTGCGCCAATGGCTGCGCGACAACCGTCTTGATGGCTACAGCCAGCTGGTGGCGGGGATTGAAGAGGGCGAGACAGACAAGATCGCCATCATGAAACGGCTGCGCGACTTCGCTGTCCCGTCCGTCATTAAGCTTCAGCAATATGTTGCCGAAGTCGCTTAAGGCCTAGAGCTCGTCTGGTTCGCTGCGATCGACAACATAATAGCCGCGCCGCGGATTGAAGCCGTACATATCGGCTTGCGGGTGCTCGGCCGCGTCGACGGCATCATCATACGTCTCGTACGGCCCGTGCTCACCGGTCTGTGTGACAAGATAGAAATGGCCCAGTTCCGGGCGCTCTGGCGAATACTCAGTCAGCTGAAACATACGCAGCCTCCTTACGAAGCCCGCCCCAGCCCAAGCTTTCGGTGATTCGTGTGGCAGCAATGTGGTCGCAGGCTCTGGGCGAAGGTTTGTGCGCTAAAAGCCTATTTCTATTGAGGTTTCTGGGTTGGCGTCTGTAAGGACCTGGAGCATGTGAGAGCGCGAAATGGCGATACAGCCTTCAGTCGGGCGATAATCCTCGTGGGCGAGGTGGAAAAAGACCGCGCTGCCGCGGGCGGGGACCACCGGGGCGCTATTATGGTCGAGCTCGACAATCAGGTCATAGACCGGGTCGTCTCGCCACAGCTTTTCATGGCTGGCGGCGAAGGGCAGGGTGACAGGACGATTATAGAGCCGGTGGTCCGGCGCATCGCACCAGCCATCTGTCTGGCGCAGCGGCACCACTGGCAGGCCGGTTTCAGGCCGGGCCAGCCGATCAGCGCGATAGAAGACCCGTTGCATACGCCACACGCCTTGCGGCGAGGTGCCGTCGCCTTCGCGTTTCTGGGCCGCGGCGACCACGCCGCCGCGCCCTAGCGCGCACTGGCAGGTGAAGCCATGGCCTGAGAACTTGCCGCGGGCAGTGGCGGTATATGTCAAGGCGGTCACGCGCTGCTCTCCTTTTTGTGATATCAGCTGAAGAAGCGTGTAATGAAACTGTAGGTCTCATTCTCTATTTGCTGGCCACAAGACAAGGGAGAAAGTCATGGCTGTGACAAAAACCATCCTGCTCGTGGACGATGATAATGAGCTGCGCGAGGCGCTCGCGGAACAGTTCGAACTGTATGAGGGTTTCTCGGTTCTGCAGGCCCCGAATGCCACGCAAGGCGTGAAAATGGCCGAAGCCGAACGCACCGACCTGATCCTGCTGGATGTCGAGATGCCGGACATGGATGGCCGTGAGGCCTGCAAGGTGATGCGCAGCCGGGGGGTGCGTGCACCGATTATCATGCTGACCGGTCAGGACAGCGATGCTGACACAATTCTCGGGCTTGATAGCGGCGCCAATGACTATGTCACCAAGCCGTTCAAGTTTTCCGTCCTGCTGGCCCGCGTCCGGGCTCATTTGCGCAGTTTCGAACAGAGCGAGGATGCGACTTTCGATGTCGGGCCTTACGAGTTCCGTCCGAGCATGAAGCTGCTGGTCAAGGAAGATGATCGCAAGATCCGCCTGACCGAGAAAGAGACCAATATCCTGAAATATCTCTACCGCGCTGGCGGCAAGCCGGTGGCCCGCGAGGAGCTGTTATCGGAAGTCTGGGGCTATAATGCTGCGGTGACCACGCATACGCTGGAAACCCATATCTATCGCCTGCGCCAGAAGATCGAGCCGGATCCCGGCAATGCCCGGCTATTGCTGACCGAGGCTGGCGGTTACCGCCTGTCGCCTTGATCAGCGCCAGCGAAGATTGTCGCGGCTGAGGTCGCTGATCTGTTTCGCCCCCATCAGCTTCATGTCGCGCTCGATCTCGGTGCGCAGATTGCCCAGCGCGCGCTCGACCCCGGCTTGTCCGGCCGCTGCCAGCGCATACAGATAGAGGCGCCCGCCAGACACCGCTTTTGCGCCGACTGAAAGCGCTTTCAGGACATGCGTGCCGCGCTGGATGCCGCCTTCGCAGATGACATCGATCTGGTCGCCGACGGCGTCGCAGATCTCGGCCAGCTGATCAAACGGGGCGCGGGATCCGTCGAGCTGACGGCCGCCATGATTAGAGACCATGATGCCAGTGCAGCCAATATCGACGGCGCGCTTGGCATCCTCGACGCTCATGATGCCTTTCAGGGCAAACTGGCCATTCCAGTCGGCGCAGAGTTTCTCGGCATCCTTCCAGTTCATCGACTGATCCAGAAGGCTGGAGAAATAATGGCTGACAAAGCTGACCGTATTGCCGCCGCCGCGCGTCGCCTCGGCCAGATGCGGCATGTCGAACTTGTCCTTGGTCAGGAAATTCCAGGCCCAGCCTGGGTGGGTCGCAAAGCTGAGGATCGATGCCGGCGTCAAAGCTGGCGGCGCGGTAAAGCCATTGCGCAGGTCGCGCTCGCGATTGCCGCCTGTGATCGTATCCACTGTCAGGGCCATGACATTGAACTTGGCCGCCCGGGCGCGTTCGAGCAGCGCCGCGTTGACGCCTTTGTCCTTGTGAAAATAGAATTGGAACATCTTCGGTCCCGGCGCGATATCGGCAATCTCCTCGGCGCTGACTGTGGCCAGTGAAGAAATCCCGAACATGGTGCCATACTTGGTTGCGGCGCGCGCGACAGCGCGTTCGCCTTCATGGTGGAACAGGCGCTGCAGCGCCGTCGGCGCGCAATAAAGCGGCATGTCGAGCTTCTGGCCCATCACCTCGACCGACAGGTCGACCTCTTCGACACCGGCAAGGACGCTGGGCACCAGATCGACCTCTTCATAGGCCTGTGTATTGCGCCGATACGTCACTTCATCATCAGCCGCGCCATCGATGTAATGGAAGATCGGACTCGGCAGGCGTTTCTTGGCCAGCCGTCGGAAATCGGCGAAATTATAGCAATCATTCAGGTTCATGCGCGTTGTCCATCACAGATCGCGCATGGGTGCAATGCCGCTTACGATGTTTCGGCAAACAGCTCGCGCCCGATCAGCCAGCGGCGGATCTCGGATGTGCCGGCGCCGATTTCCATCAGCTTGGCATCGCGCAGCAAGCGTCCGGTCGGATACTCGTTGACATAGCCATTGCCGCCCAGCATCTGGATGCCCTCAAGCGCCATCTGGGTCGCCTTTTCCGCAGCATAGAGGATGCAGCCAGCAGCATCCTTGCGCGTGGTCTCGCCGCGATCACAGGCCGCCGCCACGGCATAGGAATACGCCCGCGCGGTCGACAGCGTGACATACATGTCGGCCAGCTTGCCCTGCATCAGCTGGAAGCTGCCAATCGGTTTGCCGAACTGTTCGCGCTCGTGAATGTAAGGCAGGACGGCGTCGAGCACGGCCTGCATGATCCCAAGCGAGACCCCGGACAGGACGACGCGCTCATAATCGAGGCCGCTCATCAGGATCTCGGCGCCTTGGCCAAGCTTGCCGACCAGGTTCTCCTCCGGCACGACGCAGTCTTCGAAGACCAGCTCGCAGGTGTCAGAGCCGCGCATGCCGAGCTTGTCGAGTTTCTGCGCTGTGGTGAAGCCGTCCATGTCTGGCGTGATCAGAAAGGCCGAAATGCCTTTCGAGCCGCCAGCTGGATCGGTCTTGGCATAGACCAGCAACGTGTCCGCCGTCGGCGCATTGGTGATCCACATCTTGTTGCCATTCAGCAAGTATCCGCCTTGCACCGCTTGCGCGCTGAGTTTCATCGACACCACGTCTGATCCGGCATTCGGCTCGCTCATCGCCAGGGAGCCGAGATGTTCGCCGGAAATCAGGCCGGGCAGGTGCCTGGCCTTTTGCGCCGCATTGCCCCAGCGGCGCAGCTGATTGATGCAGAGATTGGAATGGGCGCCATAAGACAGGCCGATCGAGGCAGAGGCACGGCTGATTTCCTCAACTGCGATCGTGTGTTCCAGATAACCAAGGCCGGTGCCGCCATCTTCTTCGCTGACGGTGATTCCGTGCAGGCCGAGCGCTCCCATTTTTGGCCAGAGATGGCGCGGAAACTGATTGCTGGCATCGACTTCGGCGGCAATCGGAGCAATTTCGTCCTGCGCGAACCGGTGCACGGTTTCGCGGATCATCTCGGCTTCTTCGGACAAGCCGAATTGCAGGGTGGGATAAGGCACGGTCATGGCGGTGTGTCCTCTTTGGACCAGAATTTCGTCTGGCCCCGGGATAGACGCCGATTTCGCCAAATACAACCGGGATTTCAGGGAAGGTGTTGCGTCATTTCTGGATATCGCCGCAGGACTCTCCAGGCCTGTGCCGCGTGCGGGCTTGCATTTACCGGCTTGGAGGATTGTCGCTCCAGCGCTAGGACTTCGCGACCCGAAACGCACGCAATCGCAACTGGCCATTCATGCTCGATAAAGAGACCTATAAATTCAGCGTCGCCCCGATGATGGACTGGACGGATCGCCATTGCCGGGCCTTTCATCGCGTCTTGTCCAAACGCGCCTTGTTATGGACCGAGATGGTCACTGCCGACGCGGTCATCCATGGCGATCGCGAGCGGCTGATCGGGTTCTCCGAGCAGGAACACCCTGTGGTCTTGCAGCTTGGCGGCAATGAGCCAGCCAAGATGGCCGAGGCCGCCCGCGTGGCTGAAGAATTCGGCTATGACGAGGTCAATATCAATTGCGGCTGCCCGTCTGATCGGGTGCGGTCTGGGGCGTTTGGTGCGTGCCTGATGCGAGCGCCAGAGACCGTCGCGGCGTGCGTGGCCGCGATGATGGACGCCGTTGCCATCCCGGTCAGCGTGAAGTGCCGTATCGCGATTGACGAGGACCCGCCGCGCGAGACCCTGTTCGGATTTGTCGACCGGGTCGCAGCGGCCGGCTGCGAGGTCTTTACCATCCATGCGCGCAAGGCCTGGCTCAAGGGGCTCAGCCCGAAGGAAAACCGCGAGATCCCGCCGCTTGATTACAGCCTTGTTGGCGAGCTGAAACAGGCCCGGCCAGAGCTCACCATTATTCTCAATGGCGGCATCAAGACGCTGGCAGACTGCCAGGATCACCTGACCCGGTTTGACGGGGTCATGCTCGGCCGGGCGGCGTATCAGACGCCGGCGCTGCTCGGGGCGGTGGACCAGGCCATGTATGACACCGGCGCCGAGGTGCTTGATCCGGTTGCGGCGGTGGCCCGCTTTCGCCCTTATATTGCCGCCTGCCTGGACCAGGGTACGCGCTTGTCCGCGATCACGCGGCATATGCTCGGCCTGTTCAACGGTCAGCCGGGGGCGCGCTTGTGGCGCCGGACGCTGAGCGAAAACGGACCGAAGCCCGGTGCTGGCCTCGAGGTTCTCGATGCGGCGCTGGAAGCGGTTGATCGGCGCCAGATCGCATGACCAGGGCCAACCTTTTCCCCGGGTGAGGGCTTGCCGTTCGCGTAAACGTCCATACTGTCAGCCGCATACATGTATCGGACAAGGAGACTGCCATGATTGGTGTCGTCGCAACCCTGGAAATCCAGGACGGAAAGCAAGCTGATTTCGAGGCCACTGCCAAGGATCTGATGGCCAAGGTCAAGGCGAATGAGCCAGGCTGTCTGACTTATCAGCTGTACAAGGCCAAAGGCTCTGACACGACTTATATCTTCATGGAGCAGTACGCTTCCGGCGAAGCGCTGGCAGCGCATGGCCAGACCGACTATTTCAAGGCGGCGCAACCGAGCCTTGGCGCCTGTCTTGCCGGCGCCCCGAAAATCGACCTGTACGATATCGTCGAATAGGAGGCGGTCATGGAACTCGCGTTCACCCCGGAAGAACTGGCCTTCCAGAAACAGGTTCGCGACTGGATCGCGGAGAATTATTCAGACGATCTGCGCCGGCGCAATGCCTTGTCCAAGACCAATTATCTGGACAAGGAAGGCATGGTCGAATGGCAGCGCAAGCTTGATGATCGCGGCTGGTTCGTGGTCAATTGGCCGGAGGAATATGGTGGCCCGGGATTGAGCGCCAGCCAGCGCTATATCCTGAATATGGAAATGTCAGCCGCAGGAACGCCTGCGACCACGCCGATGGGCAAGTCCATGGTCGCGCCGGTGATCATGGCGTTCGGAAATGACAAGCAAAAGGCCGAACACCTGCCAAAGATCAAGCGAACCGACATCTGGTGGTGTCAGGGCTATTCAGAGCCGGGCTCTGGCTCTGATCTGGCTTCGTTGCAGATGAGCGCCGTCCGCGATGGCGATGAATATGTCCTCAACGGCTCGAAGATCTGGACCACCCATGCGCAATGGGCAGACTGGATGTTCTGCCTGGTGCGGACCTCCAAGCAAGGCAAACCACAGGAAGGCATCTCCTTCCTGGTCTTCCCGATGGATTTGCCGGGCATTTCGATCTCGCCGCTGCCAACGCTTGATGGCCCGACAGAGAACCAGCAGGAAATCAACCAGGTCTTCTTCGAAGATGTCCGGGTCAAGATTGATGAGGCGCTGATCGGCGAGGAAAACAAGGGCTGGACTTATGCCAAATACTTGCTGCAATTCGAGCGCGGCAACGCTTATGCGCCGGGCCTGAAAAGCATGCTGGCAAAGACCAAGAAGCTGGCCAGCGTGGAACAATCCAATGGCGAGCCGCTGATCAAGGATCCCGACTTTGCGCGCAAGATCGCCGAGATGGAAATCAAGATCGAGTCGCTAAACGCGACGGAGTTGCGGATCTTCTCGGCCCTGGCGGCGGGACAAGGGGTTGGCCCGGAAAGCTCGATGCTGAAATGTGCCGGGTCCGAAGTTCAGCAGGCAATTACAGAGCTCTCGCTGGAAGCGGTTGGCGGCTATGCAGCCCCATTCGTTCAGGACATGTTTGCCGTTGCCCGTGCCGGCACCAATAATGATCTTGCGACGCCGGAAACGGCTGCGACTGTGGCGCCGCGATACTTCAATTATCGCAAGGCCTCGATCTATGCCGGATCAAACGAGATCCAGCGAAATATCATGTCGAAAATGGTGCTTGGGCTGTAGCTCAGACACACCGGCGAGCGGGTCGTATAGAAGCCCGCCGCTGTAGAGGAGGATACATGGCAGAGGCGTCTGCGCGCAAACCCGGTTTCTGGACGAAACTCGCTTACGGATCCGGTGCTGCCGCGAATGGCATCAAGAATAACGGG
Organism: Henriciella sp.; assembly: GCA_965212615.1. Classification (GTDB taxonomy): domain Bacteria; phylum Pseudomonadota; class Alphaproteobacteria; order Caulobacterales; family Hyphomonadaceae; genus Henriciella. The sequence goes on along the minus strand of OZ243114.1, from coordinate 1,291,808 downwards.
TTCGAGTATTTCCTGCTATTCTATTATAGTCAGGTCCTGGGCGTCGATTTCGCCCTGGTCGGCGCGGCCTTGATGATTGCCATGTTTGTCGATGGCCTGACTGATCCGCTGGTCGGCTATTGGTCCGATAATATCAAGACCAGGTTGGGGCGCCGGCATCCCTTCATGTATGTTGCGGCGCTGCCGGTTGGTCTGATTTATGTCATGGCCTGGAACCCGCCTGCGGGGCTGACCGGGAATGCGCTGTTTCCATACTTGCTGCTGGTGACCATTGCGACGCGGGTCGCTTACACATTCTACGAAGTGCCGAGCAGCGCGCTGGTCGCTGAGCTCACCGATGATTATGATGAGCGCACCTCCTTCCTGTCATTCCGCTATGTGTTCGGCTGGGTCGGCGGGGTCGCGATGGCGGCTTACACGCTGATGTTCCTGCTGGTCGAAACCGAAGCCTATGGCAGCGGGTTTTTGAATATTGATGGCTACCGCACGTATGGCAGTGTCGCCGCGGTGGTCATCGTTGCCTCGATCCTGACCTGCGCAATCGGGACGCATTTCCACATTCCCAACCTGCGCGAACCACCGCCGGCGCGGAACATGACGATTGGCCGGGTGTTCGCAGAGATTGGCGAGACCTTGTCGAACAAATCATTCCAGGGCCTGTTCTTTGCCGCCCTGTTCGGCTTCATGGCGGCTGGCGTCGCAGCCTCTCTGAATTATTACATCAATGGCTTCTTCTGGGAGTTCACCACGACCCAGACCTCGTATCTGACCATGTCGGTGTTTGTTTCGGCGGCCATCGCGCTGGTGCTGGCGCCGATTGTGTCGAAGATGCTGGGCAAGAAACGCGGCGCCATCATTATCGGTGCGATTGCGTTTTCGGTCGCGCCGACCCCGGTCCTCCTGCGGCTGCTTGGCCTGATGCCGCCAAATGGCAGCGACACGCTGTTCTGGCTGGTGCTCTGCATCACCATTTTCGATGTCGCGCTGATCATTGCTTATCAGATCCTGTCGGCGTCGATGATTGCCGATATTGTCGAGCAGGCAGAGCTGAAGACCGGCCGGCGCTCTGAAGGCATTTTCTTTGCCGGCATCAGCTTCATGCGCAAACTGGCTCGCGGCAGCGGATTGTTCCTGGCATCGCTGGTCCTGGCAGCGGCGGAGATTTCCAGAAATGTCCAACCGGGCGACCTGTCGGCGGCGACCTTGCAGATGCTCGGCGCAGGTTACGCCTTTGGCCTGCTCGCCTTGTGGGGCAGTGCGATTGCCTTCCTGTTCCGCTACCAGATCACCCGCGCGGACCATGAAGCCAATCTCGCAGCCCTGAAAGAAAACCGGGAGGCGGCGGGGAATGTTGAGTAAAAGAGAAGGCCTGTTATGGCTGTAAAGCGCGGCTGGCGATGGGCCTGCGCATCATTAGCGGAGATTAGATGACCAATACGGCCACTGCGTCCGGGCCGAAGCTCGGGCTGTTCACGCGACTTGCATATGGCGTTGGGGGCGCTGCCGGCGGAATCAAGAATAACGGGTTCGATTACGTCCTGTTGCTCTTCTACAGTCAGATCCTGGGATTGCCTGGCCTGTGGGTCGCCGCGGCGATCTGGATTGCCCTGATCGTGGACGCGGTGTCTGACCCGATTGTCGGGTATTGGTCGGACAATCTGCGCTCGCGGATGGGGCGGCGTCATCCGTTCTTGTATGCCGCCGCCATTCCCGCCACGCTGGCTTATTTCTTTGTCTGGAATCCGCCCAGCGGGCTTGAAGGCCAGCCGCTTTTCGCCTGGTTGTTGACCCTGACCATCATTGTCCGCGTCGGCTACACCCTGTTCGAAGTTCCGAGTCTCAGCCTGTCCGCAGAGCTGTCACAGGATTATGATGTGCGCACCTCGCTGATGTCGTTTCGCTATTTCTTCGCCTGGGTGGGCGGACTGACGGTCCAGGTCCTGCTATTCGCGATGTTCTTGCAGCCAAGTGAGGGCGACCCTCAGGGCTTCTTCCATTTGCCAGGCTGGAATCTGTACGGCCTGGTCGGCGCCTCGTCGATGTTCGTGGCCATTCTGATCACCGCGATTGGGACGCATCACCGTATTCCGCACCTCAAGAGCCCGCCGCCGGAGCGCGATCTGACGATTGGCAAGATTTTTGGCGAGATCTGGGAAACCCTGTCCAATCCCTCCTTCCGGGCGCTGTTCGTGGCAACCCTGTTCGGTCTGCTCGCCACCGGCATCTCGGCGACGCTGAACCAGTATATCAATGGCTTTTTCTGGAACTTTACCGGCGATCAGATCGCAGTGCTGACATTTGCCGTCTATCTTTCAGCGATCATGGCCCTGGTCCTGGCGCCTCTGGCAGGGCGCACGCTGGGCAAGAAGCGCGCCGCGATCACGATTGGCCTGATGGCCTTCACGCTGGCGCCAGCACCTGTCTTCGCGCGCCTGCTCGGGCTGTTGCCTGAGAATGGCACGCCAGAGCTGTTTTACATCATTCTCGTTGTCACCGTATTCGATGTCGCGCTGATCATTGCTTATCAGATGCTCGCTGCGGCGATGGTGACGGATATTGTCGAAGAGAGCGAATTGAAGACCGGGCGCCGGTCTGAAGGCACCTTCTTTGCCGGCATCACCTTCATTCGCAAACTGTCGCAAGGTATTGGCGTGATGACCGCATCCCTGATCCTGGCATTTGCCGCGATCGCGCCTGGCATCCGGCCAGAGGATGCCAGCGCCAGTTCGGTCGCCAAACTTGGTCTTGGCTATGCCGCGACCTTGCTGACCGTCTGGATGCTGATGCTGCTCTCGATCACCTTCTATCGTATCAGCCGCGAGGATCATGCGCGCAATCTGGCCGCTCTGGCCAATCAAAACACGGAATGAGGACTTTGTTTCTGACGTGAAAACAAAGACCTAACTGAAATGTCATCTCTGCCTAATTGCCTCCGTCACGGTGCCGGAATAGAGCCATATTCATGATCTACTCTCAGCCTATGACAAAACATGTATCGAAGTTTCTGGTCGCCGTGGTCTTCGTCCTGGTGGCCCTGGTCCTGTTGCTGGTCAGCCCGTTTTACGGCGCGGCCAGCGCCCAAGGGTTCTGGGAAAAGATGGTCCCGGAAACCCAGGCCCAGATCGAGCTTTCCTATGCGCCGCTGGTCAAGGATGTGTCGCCAGCTGTGGTCAATGTCTATACCACCAAGACCGTGCAGCGCCGCGCCTCCATCCAGGAGATGATGTTCGGCAACCGCTTTGGCGGCCCGCGCACGCAGAGCTCGCTCGGCTCCGGCGTGATCATGGGCGAGGATGGGATTATCGTCACCAATCACCACGTCATTGACGGCGCTGACGAGATTGTCATCGTGCTCGCTGACCGCCGCGAATATCCGGCGGAACTGATCCTTGCTGATGAGAGAACCGATCTTGCGGTTCTGCGCGCGGATGTCGACGGCGCCGACTTGCCGACGCTCGATTATGCCGACACGCGCGCGGTTGAGGTTGGCGATCTGGTATTGGCGGTCGGCAATCCGTTCGGGGTCGGCCAGACGGTGACGACCGGCATCATCTCGGCCACTGCGCGGACCGATGTCGGCGTTTCTGATTATGCCTTTTTCCTGCAGACCGATGCGGCGGTGAACCCCGGCAATTCCGGCGGCGCCCTGGTCAATACACGCGGCGAGCTGGTCGGCATCAATACGGCCATCTTCTCGCGTTCGGGGGGCTCTAACGGGATTGGGTTTGCGATCCCGTCGGAAATGGTTCGCCGGGTCGTCGATGCGGCGGTCAATGAAGGCACGATTGTCCGCCCCTGGCTCGGCCTCAAAGGCCAGTCGGTGACATTTGATATTGCCAAGGCCCAGGGGCTCGATCGCCCGCTCGGCGTGATTGTGTCTGAGGTCTATGAAGATGGCCCGGCGGATCTCGCTGGCCTCCGCCGCGGCGACCTTGTGCTGACCATTGATGACCGCGAAGTGTTTGACGAGCGCGGCCTGAAATTCCTCGCAGCGACCAAATCGCCAGGCGAAGATGTGGCTTTGAAAATCCTGCGCGGCGGCAATGAACAGATCATTCTGACGCGCCTGGCGCCGCCGCCTGGAGCCAGTGAGGCCGAGCGGGTGCTGCTGGACGGACGCCATCCTTTTGCCGGAGTTGAAGTGGTCGAACTTTCGCCGCGGCTGGCGGAAGAGATTGGCTATCAGGATTCCTTTGCCAGCGGCATCCTGGTGACGCGCATGTCGCGACGGGCTTATCGCATGCGCATCGTTCAGCCGCGCGACATCATCACGGAGATTGATGGCCGCCGGATCGAGACGATGGACGACCTCAATGATGCGCTCGACCGTGACCCCGGGCGCTGGGATATCGAAATTGAACGCAATGGCCGCAAGATCAGCGGCAGCGTCACGATCTAGGATCAGGCGTTCCTCTTATGTTCTTGTCATGTCATCGAAAGGATGGCAAGCGTGTTCTGGTTGAACCAGGAATGCGCTATGGCAGGGATCATGACCGATTTGTTTGCTGCTTCTGATCTGTCGCAAGACGCCCCGCGGCCATTGGCTGACAAGTTGCGGCCAGCGGCGCTGTCAGATGTTGTCGGACAGGATCACCTGCTTGGCCCAGACGGGGCGCTGGGGCGGATGCTGTCAAAGGGGCAGTTGCAATCGATCATTCTCTGGGGCCCACCAGGGGTCGGCAAGACCACGATTGCACGTCTGCTGGCTGAGGAAACCGATCTTCATTTCGAAGCCATCTCGGCGATCTTCTCTGGCGTCAAGGATTTGCGCGCGGTGTTTGAAGCGGCCCAGCGCCGCCGCGATCTGGGGCAGGGGACGCTGCTCTTTGTCGACGAAATCCATCGCTTCAACCGGGCCCAGCAGGATGGCTTCCTGCCTTATGTCGAGGCCGGGACCGTGACCCTGGTCGGGGCGACGACTGAAAATCCGAGCTTCGAACTGAACGGCGCGCTTCTGTCTCGCTGCGCCGTGCTGGTGCTCAACCGGATCGAAGCTGATGGCGCCGAGGCTCTGTTGCAACGGGCTGAAGCCGAGCTTGGCCGCCCCTTGCCACTGGAAGACCGGGCCCGGCACGCCCTGATCGATATGGCGGATGGCGATGGCCGATATTTGCTGAACCTTGCAGAACAGACATTCACGCTTGCAGAAGCGCAGACCAAACTCAGCGTCGCGCAGCTCTCTGCTGCCTTGCAGAAACGCGCGCCGGCTTATGACAAGAATCGCGAAGAGCATTACAATCTGATCTCTGCGTTGCACAAATCGGTACGCGGCTCTGATCCGGACGCGGCGCTATACTGGTTCGCCCGGATGCTCGAAGGCGGCGAGGACCCACTCTTCATCGCCCGGCGTCTTGTCGTCATGGCCAGCGAGGATATCAGCCTCGCCGATCCGACCGCGATGATGGTGGCCGGCGAAGCAGTGCGGGCCTTTGAACGCCTCGGCGAACCGGAAGGCCTGATCCCGCTGGCGCAGGCTGTGGTCCACCTGGCCACCGCGCCGAAATCCAATGCCTCTTATATCGGGCTGAAACGCGCCCGCGCGGCGGCCCGGGAAACCGGATCGCTAATGCCGCCCAAACATATCCTCAATGCTCCGACCAAGATGATGAAAGAGCAGGGCTATGGTGATGGCTATGAATATGATCACGATGCCGATGGCAGTTTCTCTGGCCAGAACTATTTTCCCGATGGTATGCAGCGGGCGGCATTCTACACGCCGAAAGGGCTCGGCCGGGAAGGGCCGATTGCCGAACGGCTGGAAAAGTGGCGGGCGATCCGCAAGGCCAAGGCCCGGCCGTGACGCATCGCGCCCCGCTGCAAATCACCAATCGCCAGGCGCGGCGGCTATGGCTGGACGCGCAAGGCCTGGCGGCGACGCCGACCGGGCGGCTCGATCTTGACCAAATGATCCAGGCACTCGGCTTTGTGCAGCTCGACACGATCCAGGTCGTTTCGCGCGCCCATCACCATATCCTGTGGAGCCGCAATCAGAATTATCGCGAGCCGATGCTGAACGCACATTTGGCTGACCACCGCCTTGTTTTTGAACACTTTACGCATGATGCCTCGGTGATCCCGATGGCCTTCTATCCGATCTGGCAAAGGCAATTCCGGCGCCTGGAAGAGAAAGTCAGAGGCTGGGAATGGCATCGCGGCATGCTTGATGCTGATGGCCGCAATGCGATCAAGGACCGGATCCGCGAAGAGGGCCCGCTCTGCACCAAGGCGTTCGACACGAAAGTCGCTGGCGAGAAGCGCATGTGGGCCCGCCCGCCACACAAGCTGGCGCTTGATTACATGTGGTATGCCGGCGAGCTCTCGACCGCGCATCGAAAGAATTTCACCAAATTCTATGATCTCAGCGAACGGGTTATCCCGGCTGAGCTGCGCTCGCATGTGCCCTCTGACGAGACCCAGATCGACTGGCTCTGCCGCAATGCCCTGGCGCGCATGGCCTTTGGCAGCGAAGGCGATATCCAGCGCTTCTGGGACGCCGTCACCAATGCTGAAGCCAAGGCCTGGGCGGCCAGAAATGCGGCGGACCTGGTGCCGGTCGAAATCCTCTGCGCCGACAAGTCCGTCGTCAGCGTGCTTGCGCCGCCGGATATCGAGCAGCGATTGTCAGAGGCGCAGGCGCCGACATCGCGCCTGCGTATCCTGAACCCGTTCGATCCGGTCATTCGCGATCGCAGCCGCCTGAAACGCCTGTTCGGGTTTGACTATACTGTCGAAATGTTCGTCCCGGCGGCGAAGCGCCAATGGGGCTATTATGTCTACCCGCTGCTCGAAGGCGACCGGTTTGTCGGGCGGATCGAGATCAAGGCAGAGCGAAAATCCGGCCAGCTCAACGTGTTGCGGGTGTGGCCGGAGCCAAATGTCCGCTGGACCCCGGCGCGGGCCGAGAAGCTTGAGGCCGAACTCGCGCGCATGGCCCGCTTTGTCGGGCTGGGCCAAGTGGTCTGGCGCGATCAGGCAGCCGCGGACTTGCGTTGAAGCCTGTCTCCATTAGGTCTGTTCGCAGATTGAAGGAGTTCGAGAATGATCCGTTTGGGATTGGCTAGTTTGACGGCGCTCGCGCTGGCAGGGTGTGCCCCGCAATTGCAGGGGGCCGGCAGCGTGATTTCGGTTCAGCAAGCCGCAGATGCCGCGGCGCACACACATGATGATGCTGACGCGTTTCATCAGTCGATTGCCGTGTTTGACAGTCACCTCGACACACCGGCGCTGTTTCATACAGCCGATTATCTGTTCACTGAACGGGGCAGTTGGGAAGAAGACGGCACGCATGTTGACTTGCCGCGCATGAATGAAGGTGGCCTTGATGGCGGGTTCTGGGTCATCTTCACCCGGCAAGGGCCGCTCGACGAGGCCTCTTATGCAGCGGCGCGCACGCATGGCCTGATGCGTCAGACCGCGATTCGCGAATTTGCTGCCAAGTATCACGACGAAGTGGCACTCGCTTTCACCGCTGATGATGCTGAGCGTATTCTCGCAGACGGCAAGAAAGTCGTGTTCCAGAGCATGGAAAACTCTTATCCGCTCGGTCTTGATGTCTCTTTGATGGAGCATTTCTACATTGGCGGCCTGCGCATGATCGCGCCGGTCCACTTCGCCAATAATCAATTTGCCGACAGTGCCACCGATATCAATCAGATCCATGATGGCCTCAGCCCGCTCGGCGAGGATCTGGTGCGCGAAGCCAACCGCCTCGGCCTGGTCCTGGATGGCAGCCACGCGCATGACGCGACCGTGCGGGATATGATCGCCTTGTCGACCACACCGATCATACTTTCCCACACTGGGGCCAAGGCGATCTATGATCATCCGCGCAATATTGACGATGCGCTGTTGCTCGAACTGGCCGCGGCTGGCGGTGTCATCCAGATGAACATCTTTAGCGGCTATCTTGAAGAATTGGTGCCATCTCCAGAGCGCCAGGCGGCGCTGGATGTGTTCAACGCCTCTTATGGCGCCAATCCGAGCGAGCTTGATGATGAGGCGCTGGCTGTCTGGTTTGCCGCCCGTCAGGAGCTCAATCGGGACTTCCCTGGTCCGCGCTCGAGCTATGAGAAATTCATGCAGCATACCTTCCATGTGCTGGAGCTGATCGGACCGGATCATGTCGGCATTAGCGGCGACTGGGATGGCGGCGGCGGCGTCGACGGCATGAGCGATGTCTCAATGCTGCAAAAGATCACACGCGACCTGCTTGAGGCAGGCTATACGCATGAGGATGTGGCAAAGATCTGGGGCGGGAACATGATGCGACTGGTGCGTGCGGCGGAAGCGGCGCGGACGTCTGAGCTGGTTTCGCCAAACGTGCTGAACTAAGTCGGCATGGACTGGCTGACGATCACGCCGCCAATTGTCGCGATCATTGTCGCGGTCTGGACCCGTAATGTGTTCTGGGCGCTGGGACTGGCCATCTGGCTGAGTGAAACCCTGATTGCAGGGTTCAACCCGTTCATGGGCGCGCTGAGCGGCATTGATCGGGCGGTCGGCGTGTTTGACAGTCCGTACAATACGCGCGTGCTATTGTTCTGCCTGATCATTGGCGCGCTGATCGTCTACATGCATCGGTCCGGCGGCATCAGCGCCATGGTCGAGCGATTGCAAAGCTCCGGCTTTGCCTCAACCCCGCGCCGCGCCAGCCTGGTCACGGCGATTTGCGGCGTGCTGATTTTCGTCGAGACCAATATCAGCCTGCTGACCACCGGCATTCTCGGGCGCCCGCTATTCGACAAGCTCAAGGTCAGCCGGGAACGCCTCGCTTATATCATCGATTCCACCTGTGCGCCGGTCAGCGTGCTGATCCTGTTCAATGGCTGGGGCGCTTATCTGCTCGGCCTGCTGAACGAGAATGGCGTCGACGGTGCGACTGGCGTCCTGATGGCCACGATCGGGCTCAATTTCTATGCCTGGATCACACTCATCGTGGTCTTCTTCACGGTGTTTTCAAACAAGGCCTTCGGGCCTCTGGCCGCGGTCGAGCAAACTGGCTCCAAAGCCGTGTCGGCTTCCGGCACAGGTATGTTCAATGAAGCGCCGGCGCCGGCCTCGAAAGCGATCTATATGGCGCTGCCGCTACTGGTCATGATTGGCGGCACCATCGCGTTCATGTTGTGGACCGGCAAGGGCGATATTCGAGAAGGTTCGGGCTCGCAGGCGATTCTCTGGTCTGTCATTCTTGGCACCGTGGTCGCCTTCTTGTGCCTGGCGCATTCGCGGCGGGCCAAAGGCGAGCTGCTCGAGATCGGTTTCAAGGGCATGGGCGACCTGCTGCCTGCCGTGACGATGATCTATATGGCGCTGGTGCTCGGCGCCAGCCTCAATGCGGTCGGGATGCGCGAGTTTATTGCCAGCATGGCCTCGAGCTTTCCGGCGCCCTGGACCATCCCGGCCATCCTGTTTGTTGCTGCCGGCATCACCTCATTCACAGCCGGCACCAGCTGGGGCACTTATGGCATCCTGGTGCCAGTCGCTGTGCCGCTGGCGGTCGGCGCCGGCGTGCCATTGCCGCTGGCCGTGGCCGCTGTGATGGGCGGCGGTGTATTCGGGGACCATTGCTCGCCGATTTCCGACACCACGATTATCGCTTCTCTGGCCTCTGGCTGCGATCATATGGAACATGTGCGCACACAGCTGCCTTACGCGCTGTTTGGCGGCGTGATGGCAACCGGATTGTACTTGCTGGCAGGGCTTGCCGCTTAGCCTAGAATTTCTTCGAGGAAATCCTTGCAGGCGGCAAAGCTGCGACGGTCGGCGCCGGCATCATAGACGGTGCCGAAATCCGGATTGTTGGCGCCTGGATTGGTGAAAGCATGCATGGTGTCGCCATAAGCGTGCAATTGCCAGTCGGCGCCGGCCTTGCTCATCTCCTTGGAGAAATCCATGACATCATCCGGGGTCGCCATCGGGTCGTCCCAGCCATGCAAGGCGAGGACCTTCGGTGCGATTTTCTCTGCGGTGTTGCCCGGCGCGCCGAACAGGCCGTGAAAGCTGACAACGCCTTGCAGCGACATATTGGTCCGCGCCATGTCGAGCACGCTAAGGCCGCCAAAGCAGAAGCCGATCGCGGCGGCATTGTCAGTCCCTGCTTCTTTCTTGGCCACGTCCAGCGCATGCGCCAGGCGCGCCTGTAATTCAGGCCGGTTGCTGGCCAACGGCGTCATCAGCGCCTCGCATTCCTCATTGGTCTCGCCGCGATTGCCCTTGCCATACACGTCCATGGCAAAGGCGGCATAGCCCCATTCAGCCAGCAGCTTGGCTTTGCCTTGTTCGAAGTCTGACTGACCGCCCCAGGCATGGGCCACCACAACGACGCCTTTTGGCGCTCCTTCAGGCATGGCGAGAAAGCCTTCATAGGTCTGGCCGCCTTGCTGATAATCCACAATCCGGGTGCTGACGGTCATCTTGTCTCTCCTTGCTGGCTTGAAGTCCCAGAGTGGTTTAGCGAACAGCGGCGGCGTTTCAAGACTTGCCAAGGCGAAAGGCGCATCGCAGACACGAAGCATGAATAGCGTAATCATAGATTGTGATCCGGGGCTGGACGATGCCGTCGCCTTGCTGGCGGCATTTGGCGGGCAAGCGATTGATGTCAGGGCGATCACCACGGTGGCCGGCAATGTGAAAGGGCCACAGACTGCGATCAATGCCCGTATCGTGCGCGAGGTCGCGGGCCTTGATGCGGGATTGCCGGTCTGTGCTGGCGCGCCGCGCCCGCTCTTGCGAGATCCTGTCACGGCCGAAGATTTCCATGGCAGCACAGGCCTCGGCGATATCCCGTTTCCGGCACCTGAACATGCCTTGTCGGACCGGCATGCGGTGAACATGATCATCGATACTTGCAAGACCGCGACAGGCGAGCCGCTGACCCTGATCATTACCGGACCGATGACCAATGTCGCCCTCGCCTTGACCATGGCGCCAGAGATTGCAGCCGGCATCAAGGAGATCGTCCTGATGGGCGGCGCTGATAGCGAAGGCGGCAATATCACCCCTTATGCCGAGTTCAATGTCTTCGCGGATCCGCATGCTGCGGCGGCGGTGTTCGGGTCCGGGTTGCCGATCCGATGCCTCAGCCTGGATGTCACCCACGGTGTTCGCGCGACCCCTGAACGCCTCGCCATGATCGGCGCGATCGAGACCGCACAGGCGCAAGTGGCGGCACAATTCCTGTCCGCATCGTGCCAGCTCGAGTTCTCTGCCAATGGCGCCCGTGATGCGCCGCTACATGATCCGAGCACGATCATTGCGGTGACCCGACCAGACCTGTTCACCGGGCGCCGCGCCCATGTCGAAGTCGTGACTGAACCCGGCGCGCAATTCGGGCGCACCCGTCCGCATTTTGATGAAGCCGGCCCGGTCCTGTGGTACGAACAGGCTGATAGTGATGGCGTGTTTGACGAACTCGCCCGCCTGCTGGGAGAATTTGCATGAGCGTGACGATTGGGGTGGTCGGATCGGTCAATCTCGACCTGGTGGCGAGCGGTGCGCCGCTGCCGCAAGCTGGCGAGACGGTCACAGGCGCCCGTTTTGCGCAGCATCCAGGCGGCAAGGGCGCGAATCAGGCGCTGGCGGCGCGGCGGCTCGGGGCCGCGGTGCACATGATTGGATGCGTCGGCGATGACGCGCTGGCTGAGGCAGCGCTGGCGCTGCTTCGGCGCGACGGCGTCGATGTCTCGAATGTGATGAGCGAACTTGGAACCGCCACCGGGGTCGCCTTGATCGCGGTTGCACCAGACGGCGAAAACCAGATCACCGTCGCCAGTGGCGCGAATAGCCGGGTCGGGCCGAGCGATGTCGCCGGACTGCCCAAATGCGATGTCATTCTGACCCAGCTTGAAGTGCCGGTCACCGCTGTCGAAGCGGCGAGCCGGGTTGCAGCAGAGACGGGTGCGCTGATGGCCATCAATCTGGCGCCAGCCATGGCCGTGCCGCCGCAATTGCTGAACGATGCGGATCTCCTGATCGTCAATCAGATCGAGGCCGATTTCTATGGCGATGCCTTGCATCAGCGTGGCGGCCTGGTGGCGCTGACCCTTGGCGGCGATGGCGCCGCCCTGTTCAAGATGGGCAAGCAAATCGCGCGTGCGCCAGCCTTCGAGGTCGAGGTTGTCGACACCACTGGCGCTGGCGACACATTTTGCGGTGCGCTCGCCGTCGCCCTGGCCGAAGGGCAAGAGCCAGAACAGGCGCTGCGCTTTGCCTCAGCCGCAGCAGCGCTCGCTGTCACCCGGGCAGGGGCTCAGCCAAGCCTGCCGAAACGTGCGCAAGTCGAAGTCTTGCTCAAGGCGGGCTGAATGGGCGACTTGCCGCTGACCCGCAACCGCCTGCCCGCGGCACGCCAGGCAGAGATTCGCGCCGCAGTTCGAGCCGCCCGCGGCATCGGCTTTGACGCCGCGCCAAGCCGGATTGCCAGCTTAGCGGATGCTGACGCGCTGTATCGCTTCCTTGCTGACCCGAGCATACACGGACCGATCTATAATTTGCCGCGCCCGCTCACGGTCGAGTCAGTGGCTAGCATGATCGCGCGCAACCTGGCGGCGCAGAAGGCCGGTGAGGGAATGCTGTTCCTGCGCTTTGACGAGGCCGGAGACGTGCTCGGTTATTCTGAATTCGAGATCTGGCCGGAATGGGGCGCTGGCGACCTGGGCGGCGCCTTGCGACAGGATGTGCAAGGCCAGCGCGCCGGCGTCGAAGGGGCCAAGCGGACCTTTGACTGGATGTTCGAAGGATTGCACCTGGAGCTGATCGTGGCCACCGGCGCACTCGACAATGTCCGCACCGCGCGCCTGCTCGACCGGCTCGGATTTGAGCGCAAGGGCGAGATTACCAGCACCCGCGAGGACGGCTCAACCCGCCAGTCGCTGGTCTGGGAGGTCACGCGCGCCGCCTGGCGACGCGCGCATCCGGCAACGGATTAGGCTACATCAACCCGATTTCACGCAAGCGTTCCACCAGATAGTCCTGCGCCGTGATCGGCGCTTCAGCCTTGCCGCCTTCTTCGAGGCATTGCGGCAGCGCTTCGATCAGAACATCCTGATTGAAGTGCAGGAAGAACGGTGTCGAATAGCGCGGAAACTTGGCTCGTTCCGGCGCCGGGTTGAGGACCCGGTGCGTCGTTGACGGCAAGACGCCGCCGGTCAGTCGCTGCAGCATGTCACCGCAATTGATCACCAGTGATCCGGCGGGCGGGTTGACGTCCAGCCATTCACCAGAGCGATGCAGCGCTTGCAGGCCCGCTTCTTCCGCCCCCAGCAAAAGCGTGATGACATTGATGTCTTCATGCGCGCCGGCCCGGACCGTGCCTTGCGGCGGCGGGTTCTTCTGAGGTGGGTAATGGAGCAGGCGCAGGATCGAATTGCCATTCTCGACCTTGTCATCAAACCAGCTCTCAGGCAGGCCGAGATGCAAGGCCACGGCGCGCAGCAGCTGGGCGCCAAACTCGTCCATGGCAGTGTAGAAGTCTCGGGTCGCTGCATCGAATTCAGCGACTTCCGGTACCGCCGGTGTGTCTTTCATCGTCGCCCGATAGGGGCTGTCTTCGGGCAGATTGCGTCCGGTATGCCAGAACTCTTTCTGGTCGGCAGCGGCATTGCCCTTGGCGTTTTCCGTGCCGAACGGCGTATAACCGCGCTGGCGGCCGCCTTCAGCATCATGATATTTGTCTTTCACCGCTTCAGGCAGGTCAAAAAAGGCCTTGGATGCGGCGACGGCGCGATCAATGATGCCTTGCGCAATCGGATGGTCCGAGATCACGGCAAACCCGGTCTCGCGAAACGAGCGACCAAGCGCCTCGGCAAAGGCCGCTTTCTGATCCGGCCATTGCTTGAAGGAAATGGGGGTAAAGTATTTTGTCATGCCCCCTCATACGCCCGGCAAAAAAAGAGGGGAAGTGCGGAACTTCCCCTATTGGTGCTTTTGATCGCTGTAATGACCCGGCTCAATAGGCCGGGATCTGTTCCGGCATGTGCCAGCGACCATCTTCGGTCTGGCAGACTTCAACTGGCTCGCGGATCACCGTGCCATCTGGCAAACGGGTCTCTCGCCGCACAGTCGTGCACGCGCGCTCGGTCACGTCAGCTTCCGGCGCGCCATAGAGGTCGTCTTCGCCATCGACCGGGTAATCCGGGTAGGCCGGCCCTGGGGTTGGACCGCTGACCGGTTGCGGGAAGGCCGGTCCTGCCGATTGTTGCTGGCGCGGATTGTCCCAGGCCGGACCGGTCGGCGAGCGCGTGGGCGCATGCACATCGGCCATGCCCGAGCTGTAATTGGCGCCGGAATAGCTGCGTCCGGTATCATAATAGCCAGAGGAATAGGTGGGGGCGCAATCGGTTGAGCTGCCCGCCAGCTCGCTGCCAATCGCCGCCCCTGCGAGGGCGCCGATCAGGCCGCCGGCAATCTCGGCGCCATCATCGCCGCGGTCATGATAATAGCCGCGGCGATATCCGCGATAGCCGCGATAGCCTCTATAGCCGCGATACCGGTGAAAGCCATTGTCCGGCTCAAGCTCGCCGCCAATCGCGACACCAATCAGGCCGCCAGCGACGGCGCCAACAAGGCCGCCGGCCAGGCGATCGCTGTCTTTCTGCTTCTCGCACGCAACGCTTGCGACGGTGGGTTGTGGACCGTGATACCCGCCATAGCCGCCATGATAATTGTGATCCGCAAGCGCGGCCGGCGCAAAACAGAACGCCGCAGCAGCGGTGATAAGACTGGCTCGGATCATTCAAGGTCTCCTATATTGCGAGACGCACCCGCCCATGCTTTGGACAAGCTGCCCGAACCAGTCTGAACGGAACCTGAAGGCAAGAGGCGCATTGTGCACTGGACGTTGGGCCCGGCGGCGCCCATGTTAGCCCGATGGGAGTGTTGAAAAACGCCATGCGGACCGCCGGTCGCGCCCGTTACACAGCGGCGCAGGGGCTTCGTGCGGCCTGGTATGGCGGTCAATACGCGCTGGCCCGGCGCCGCTCCGCCGGCTTCAATCGCCCGGGAGAGCCCGTTTTCAAGCCCGAAAACAGGCCGGATGCCAAGGCGCTGCGCGCGGCGTATCTGGCGCTGTTCAGACGTGATCGCGCCAATGTCGAGGCGGGCCTGTATCCGGATCCGGTCGGCCGCGACATGCGCCTGCGCGACGTGCCAGGCTCGCTGCGCCGGGCGCAGGCCTTCCTGAAGGATGTGGCCGAGGTGGATCGCCGCCGTCTTGACCGCAATGGCACCGAAGTGCGCACACATCAGGCCGCCGATCCGAAACAGTTCCCGACCTATTACCGGCAGAATTTCCATTATCAGACCGATGGCTGGCTGAGCCAGGACAGCGCCGAGATTTATGACCACCAGGTCGAAGCCCTGTTTACCGGTGCCGCTGACGCGATGCGCCGGGCTGCATTGGCAGAACTGGTGCGCGAAGTCCGCAGCCGCGACCAGCGCCAGACCCATGTGCTCGATCTTGCTTGCGGCACCGGCCGGTTCATGGCGCAGACCCTGCGGGCAATGCCGAAACTTCGTCTCACCGGCATTGATCTGTCTCCGCCTTATACCGAGGCGGCGCGCAAGGCGGTCAAACGCTGGCCGCAGGCAGAGGTCGCCCAAGGCATGGCGGAGGCCTTGCCATTCGAGGCTGCGAGTTTCGACCATCTGATCTCGATCTATCTGTTTCACGAATTGCCGCCGCGTGTGCGCCCGAAAGTGATTGCTGAAGCCGCGCGCGTGTTGAAGCCGGGCGGCACGTTCATCATCGCCGACAGTCTGCAATTCGGCGATGATGCCGGCCTGGACGGGTTCCTGGAATATTTCCCCGAAGGCTTTCATGAGCCCTATTATAAGGGCTATCTGAAATGGGCTTTTGAGCCGCATATGAACAAGTCCGGCTTCACCGGAGAAAGACAGCAGCTTGCCTTCCTGACCAAGGTCCGGGTCTGGCGAAAAGACGGGGGCGACGATGCTTGAGCCGGGGTCTGCGCTGATCGATGCCTTGAAAGCGCGCTATTGCGAGCCGCAGCGTCATTATCATACCTGGGCGCATATCGAGGCTCTGCTCGGTCACTTTGATGATATCCGGCCCGACCTGCATGATCCGACGGCTGTGCGCTGGGCGCTGTACTGGCATGACGCGATTTATGATCCACGCGCCAGTGATAATGAGGATAAAAGCGCAGATCTGCTGAGCGAACAGGCGGCGCCAGAGTTGTCCGCTGCGCACCTGATGCGCGCCGACCGCATCATCCGGGCCACCAAGTCTCATCAAGTCCCGCAAGGCCTGACCTGTGAGGACGCCTCTGATCTGGCCCTGTTCCTGGACATCGACTTGTCGATTCTCGCGGCGCCGCAGCCGGTCTTTGAGCGCTATGAGGCGCAAATCCGCGCAGAATATGCATTTGTCCCTGCAGACCTCTATCGCCAGGCTCGCGGCGGAATCCTGACCGGATTCCTGGCCCGCGACCGGCTTTATTTCTCCGACCATTATCACGCTCTTTGGGAGAGTACGGCGCGTGCCAACTTGCAGCGCTCAATCACCCGCCTCGAACGAAAGGATGACGCTCATGTCTGACCGTAAACTCATGCTCATCACCGGTGCATCAGCCGGTATTGGCGAGGAATTCGCTAAACAATATGCCGAACTCGGCTGGGATCTGGCGCTGACTGCGCGGCGCGCCGACCGCCTGGAAAAGCTGGCGCGAGATCTGGAAGAGAAATACCAGATCGCGACCATCGTGATCAGCCAGGATCTCGCCCGCGCCAATAGTGTCGATACGATCCTGAAAGAAATCGCAGAAGCCGGGCGGCATGTTGATGGCGTCATCAACAATGCCGGATATGGCCTGCCAGGCACTTTCTTCAACACAAAGTGGAAAGACCAGGCGGCGTTTCTGCGCGTGCTCTACACCGCGCCGGTGGAGCTGACCCACAAGGTGCTCGGCGGCATGGCCGAACGCGGGTTTGGCCGCATCATCAATGTCGCGTCCCTGGCCGGTTACACGCCAGGCTCGAATGGTCACACGCTCTATGCCAGCGTCAAATCCGGGATGATCAAGTTTTCTGAAAGCATCCATGCCGAAGCCCAGGCCGCGGGGTATGAGAATGTACACTGCACCGCCTTGTGCCCCGGTTTCACCTGGTCGGAATTCCATGACGTGAATGGCACGCGCGAGAAGACCAATGAGATGCCGGACTGGATGTGGATGGAAGCCGCGCCAGTCGTCGAAGCCGGAATTCGCGCCTGTGAACGGGGCCAGCCAGTGGTCGTCCCCGGCGCCGTGAACAAAGGCCTGGCGACGCTCTCCAAGATCCTGCCCGAGCCTTTGGGGCGGGCTATGGTCGGGGCGCAGTCCAAACGCTTTCGCCGCGCAGAGTAGGCGCTCCCTTGCGGGGCGGTCAGAAGCATTCTAGGGGACAGAAAACAACCATGGAGTCTGAGCTTTGAGAGATCTTTTCTGGGCCCTGCACACCTATTTCCTTGCCCCTGTCCTGACCATCTTCTTCCTGGCATTGCTGGTCTATGTCATTCTTGGCTGGCTGATGATGGGCGGCGTGGTCGATAATCGCAATCCGACGGTGCGGTCGATTTACGGCTTTCTCTTTTCCATCATCGAACCGGTGGCGCGGCCGATCCGGCGCTTCATTCCGCCGATTGGCGGGTTGGACCTGTCTATCCTGGTCGTGGCGCTGGCCATCCCGTTCCTGCGCGACTGGCTCATTCCCCGCATCATTCTGGCGATCCCGGTCTAGTTTTTAGCGGCCGCATGGGTGACGAATCTGATGTCTCGCTCTAAAGGCGAGGCATTGCAGCAGCGGGGCGCGCTTTCGCGCCTGCCAACCATGGGAGAGATGGGTCATGGCAGCTGAGATCATTTCCGGAAAAGAGGTCGCGGCCGATGTCCGCGCCAGTGTCAAAGCCGCTGTCGAGCGCCTGCCGGGCCAGCCGACGCTGGCCGTGGTTCTGGTCGGCGAAGACCCGGCAAGCCAGGTCTATGTCCGCAACAAGGTGCGCCAGACCGAAGACTGCGGCATGCGTTCGCTGCACCATCATCTGCCCAAGGATGCAACCCAGTTCGAGGTTGAAAACCTGATCTCTGATCTCAACAAGGATGATGAGGTTGACGGAATCCTGCTGCAGCTGCCTTTGCCCAAGGGGCTGGATGAGGCCGCTGCGATCGAGAAGATCGCCCCGGACAAGGATGTTGACGGCCTCACCGAAACCAGCGCCGGGCGCCTGACGCTGGGCAAACCGGGAATGCGGCCGTGCACGCCGACCGGCTGTGTCATCCTCGCCAAGCGAGCGCTCGGAGATGACCTGTCGGGCAAGCATGTTGTGGTGATTGGCCGCTCAATCCTGGTCGGCAAACCCGCGGCGCTCTTATTCCTGGCTGAGAATTGCACCATCTCGATCGCCCATTCGCGCACCGCTGACCTGCCGGCTCTGTGCGGCGAAGCGGACATTGTCGTCCCGGCGGTCGGACGCCCGGAAATGGTCAAGGGCGATTGGCTGAAACCTGGCGCCTGCGTCATCGATGTCGGCATCAACCGTGTCCCGGCGCCGGAGAAAGGTGCGGGCAAGACCAAGCTGGTCGGCGATGCCGATTTTGACAGCTGCGCTGCCGTGGCCGGATCGATCACCCCGGTGCCTGGCGGCGTTGGCCCGATGACCATTGCATGCCTGCTCCGCAACACCGTGCTGGCAGCTTGCGCACGGCGCGGCTGGGATGCGCCGGAGGGGTTGTGAGCCAATCTTACAAATCGTCGGATGGCGCGGCATTCAAGTCCCTCTGGACCACCCAATCCGGCCTCTGCGCGCTTTGCGGCAAGCCGATGTTTCGCAATCGCTTTGATGCCCCGCATGCCCGTATCTGGGCGAAACAGCGAGCGACGCTCGATCACATCATTCCGCGCTCAAAAGGCGGATCGGATGCCAGCGAGAATCTGCAGCTGGCCCATGCCCGTTGCAACAAGATCAAGGGAAACAGGCTTTAGCTAGTCTTCGGCAATGTCGGGGATGGCCTGGTCCATGCTTCGCGCCGGTTCGCAGCACGGGCCGCCGACCTGTTTGGCTGGTACGCCAGCGACGGTACATTGCGCCGGGACATCCTTGAGGACGACCGATCCTGCAGCGACTTTGGCTTCGTCGCCGACGCGGATATTGCCAAGCACCTTGGCGCCAACGGAGAGCAGGACGCCATTGCCGATCTTCGGGTGACGGTCGCCAATCTCCTTGCCGGTGCCGCCGAGCGTGACGCCGTGCAGCATTGAGCAATTATCGCCGACAACGGCGGTCTCGCCAATCGTGATATTGGTGGCATGGTCGAGCATCACGCCCTTGCCGATCGTGGCGGCCGGGTGAATGTCGACGCCGAACAGCTCGCTGGCGCGCGACTGGAACTGGAAGGCCAGCGTCTCGCGGCCCTGCCGCCAGAGATGATTGGCGACGCGATGGGTCTGCAATGCCAGGAAACCCTTGAAGAACAGGAAGGGCTGCAGCATCGAGCGACAGGCGGGATCGCGGTCGAGTGTGGCTTGCATATCTGCCTCGGCAGCGTCGACCAGGGCATGATTGGTGTCATACGCATTGGCGAAGACCTGGCGCACTTGCTGCGCGCCCATTTCAGGGCCAGCCAGCTTTTCAGCAAGGTGAAAGGCGAGGGCCTGGCAGATGGTTTCATGGCTGAGAATGGCAGCATCGATATAGCTTGCCATGGTCGGCTCATCCGCTGCCGCGGCGCGGGCTTCAAAGCGCAATCTCGTCCATACTGGAGGCGGCGCGCCAATGTCGGGATTATGTTCCACAGGTCCTGTCCTCCATGCGGGTGTCAGGACTAAATGGAGTCGGACCGGGCCAAGATCAAGTCACAGCGGCGCGAGCGACCGGCGCTCAGGCTTTTTTCTGGTGCAGGAACCGGATCGCGAATTCGCCGCTGACAGCGCGAACGACTTCTCCGCGCAGGGTACCGACCCGGACCTGTTCGCCGACAACTGGCACGGGTCCGTCAAACTCGAACGCGGCGCCGGTCAGGGAAATATCGATCACCCGGCATTGCAACTGGGTGCTATTTGCCCGGGTCACGAGCGCCGGTCCGCCGCCTGCCTTGCGCGGCGCAGAGCGTTCGTCGGAAAGATCGTATTTCTTGTGGTTCAACAGCCAGATCAGACGGTCAGACAGTTTGTCCTTCTTGTGGTCGGAGGCCTTGAAGGTTACCGCGAAGCCGGCATCTGTGTGGCGCACCACTTGACCGGACACGCGGCCGAGATCGTCAAAATAACAGACCACCGGCGTTCCCACGTCCGGGATCGCCCGGGCCTGAACAATGGCGCCGCCGCAGGAGACATTTTCTGTCAGAAACGTGTGATCGGCCCCGTCATGCAGGAACCGGCCATTCAGGCTGAGCTCGACGCGCTTGTGGCGCCGCCGATCGGGCTTGGTCCGCAGCGATGTGGTTGAACTCTGAGGTTTAAGCAGTGCTGCACTCATGGTGTCTCCCGAGATGTATACCGCGCACCGCCCGTTGCCGTATGCATTGACAATATGAGGCGCGGGTTCACAAATGGTTGAGATTCACAATAAATCTCGCAGTATTTGCGACACACAAGAAAGCATGGGGCAGTAAAAATGAGCCAGAAAAAAGGCTTTGATTACATCATTGTAGGGGCTGGGAGCGCAGGCTGCGTCATGGCCAATCGGCTGAGCGAGGATCCGGACGTCTCAGTCTGCCTGATCGAGGCCGGAAAAAAGGACAAATCCCTACTCATCCGCATGCCGGCCGGCGTCGGGGGTCTGATCAAGGATGAGAACCCGCAAAATTGGGGATTCTGGACGACGCCGCAAGCGCATATGGATAATCGCAAATTGTGGTGGCCGCGCGGCCGCGGGTGGGGCGGATCGTCCTCGATTAATGGCATGATCTATATTCGCGGCCATGCGCGCGATTATGACCAATGGCGCCAGACCGGCCTGACCGGCTGGGGTTTTTCTGACGTGCTGCCTTATTTCCGCAAATCAGAGGGCTATGAAGGCGGTGCGGATGCGTTCCATGGCGGCGAAGGCCCGTTGCGGGTGACGGAGAGCCCGCTGGAAGATTCCGTCTATGACATGTTCGTCAATGCCGGCCGCGAGGCGGGGTATCCGCAGACCAAGGACTTCAATGGTGTCCAGCAGGAAGGCTTCGGACCGTATCAGCGCACCATTCACGATGGCGAGCGCTGGAGCGCGTCATTTGCTTATCTTCGGCCAATCGTGAAAGAGCGCGAAAATCTCACTGTGATGTCGACCGCCTTGGTCTCGCGCGTCGTGTTCAGGGGCGGCAAGACGCATGGAGTGGAAATCGTCGACAAGAAGGGCGCGCAGCCGGAAACAATCGTCGCTGATCGTGAAGTGATTGTTTGCGCCGGCGCCGTACAGTCGCCCCAGATCCTGCAACTGTCCGGGATCGGACCGGCAGATGACATTCGCAAACATGGCGTGACCTGCGTGGTCGACTCTCCGAATGTCGGGGCCAATCTGCAAGACCATCTCGATGTCACCGTGATCCACGAGATGACGCAAAAGGCGTCGGCCTATTCCAAACAGGCAGGCCTCAAAAAGCTTGGGGTCGGGATCAAGTACCTGATGTCGAAATCCGGCCCGGGGGCTGACAATTTCCTGCAGGCGGGGGCGTTCCTGAAAACGCGTGAAGGGCTCGACCGACCAGACATCCAGCTGCATCTGGTCAATGCGATGATGCGCAATCATGGCAATTATGATTACAAGAAGGACGGGTTCACCATCCATTCCTGCCAGCTGCGCCCGGACAGCCGCGGGAGCGTGATGATCCAATCTGATGATCCGTTCGAGCACCCGCTGATTGACCCGAACTATCTGGCTGCCGAGACGGATCGCGTGACGATGCGAGAATCGGTCAAGATGATGCGCGAGATTGCCGGACAGAAGGCCCTGTCAGCGATCCGCGGCGCCGAAGCCTTTCCTGGGGAAAGCGTGCAGTCTGATGCGGATATCGATGCCTTCATCCGCCAATATGGCGAAACCATCTATCATCCGGTCGGTACGGTGGCGATGGGGATTCACGACGAAGCGCCGCTGGATGGTGACCTGCGGGTGCGCGGCGTCGATGGCTTGCGGGTGGTGGATGCGTCGGTCATGCCGACCCTGATTGGCGGCAATACCAATGCGCCGACCATCATGATCGCCGAAAAGATTTCCGACACCATCCGCGGCATCGCGCCATTGCCGCAGGAAACGGTCGAGATCGCCGCCTAGTCGCTGCGTTTCCAGACCGTGCGCGCATGTTGATCTGTGTCGGCGCCAAGGCCCATCCAGGCCAGCTGTCCGGTATCGGCATTGACGATGACGAACTTGCCGCGCTCGGCCAGCACAGTCGCGAGCTGGCTGCGCAGCTCGTAAGCGGTCATCTCGGCATTGAGAATGAAGGTGCCGGCCATCAATTCAGAGAATTGCCCACTCTGATTGAGCACTGAAATCACTGCACGGCGGCCATCGCCGTCGGTCTGGAGCGTGATCAGGAAGTTGGATGGTGCCGGTTTGTCGTCTTTCGCAGGTGGCGGCGTGTGCGGGAACAAGGCGGCCAGGTCAAGATAGGCTCCAGCGTCTCGAAACTCGCCGCCATCGCCGCGCGCAACGCTGGACCTGGTGGCCACGCGGCCTTCCTCGATGAAACCGCGCATCTGTCCGAGCGTATAAGGACCATAGACCACGTCGGCGACCATGATGCGCCAGATCGGCGGATCAACTTGCGAAAGATCGAGCGCGTCATTCGAAGCCATGTCGCCACGTCATCCTTGATTCGGAGCTGCCAGGCCATAGCCTAGCGCGAAATTGAACCATCCGGGAGGTCAGCAATGATTGAGAGCGATTTCGTCAACACCAAGGTCGACGGCAAGGTCCTGATTGTCGAGATCAATCGGCCGGAAAAAATGAATGCTGTGCATCCACCAGCGAACCGGGATCTGGGCCAGGTGTTCGACAAGTTCGCCGAGGACAAGGATCTCTGGGTGGCGATCATCACCGGGGCGGGTGACCGGGCGTTCTGCGCTGGCAATGATCTGCGTTACCAGGCCGAAGGCGGTGAGATGTTTCCCGTGCCGAGCGGCTTTGGCGGCCTGACCAATCGTTATGACCTGTTCAAGCCTGTGATTGCTGCGGTCAACGGCGTTGCCATGGGCGGCGGGTTTGAGATTGCGCTCGCCTGCGATTTGATCATCGCCTCCGACAATGCCCGGTTCGCCTTGCCTGAGCCCAAGGTCGGTCTTGCCGCTCTGGCCGGAGGGCTGCATCGCTTGCCGCGCCAGATCGGCTTGAAGCAGGCCATGGGCATGATGCTGACCGGTCGTCACGTCATGGCCGACGAAGGAAAGGCACTTGGTTTCGTCAATGAGGTGGTGCCGCAGGCCGAGCTCATGGACGCCGCCATGCGCTGGGCCGGCATGATCGCTGAATGTTCGCCATCTTCTGTGCGCACGACCAAGGAAGTCGCCATGAAAGGGCTCGACACAGCCAATTTCGAGGCGGCATTCTCGATGCGATATGACGCGATTGGGCGGATGCTGAAGGGCCCTGACTTTATTGAAGGTCCGCTGGCATTTGCCCAGAAGCGCAAACCGAACTGGTCTGGCGAATAGGTAGAATCGGTTTGTCGTCTGCCTGTCATCCCGGTATGGGTATTGGATAAGGATAAGGGGAGATATCAGATGTGGGTTTTGTTCCGTACATTCTCGAACGCCTCAACCAAGATCATTGCGACCTTCTTCATGGTCCTGGTTCTGATGATGCTGGGCGTGTTGTTTGCGCCGGGGGTGTTTAACAGCGTCAATGATTTCGCCAATTACATTGCCAATCTGAACTGGGTCCGCAATCCAGCGCTGGGCGAGCAAGGGGTGGCGGTGTTCCGGGTCTTCATCAATGAAGCATCGATCTTCGGCATCCTGATGACGCTGATCGCACGGGCAGTGGTCGAATTGCTCTGGTGGGGCAGCGCCCAGCTCTGGCGCGCGGTCAATCCGCCTGAACCCAAGCCGACCCTGCAGACCAAGGATGGCAACTATTACAACTAATCTGTTGAAATCAGCGCCCAGCGGTTTGCACGCCGAGCGCATGCTTGTATGGCAGGGCAACTGTTGAATAGGAGAGTGGCATGGGCCGCGAAGAAGTGTTGCGTCTTGAGGCGTATCTGAAAGAAAAGCTCAATCCCGGCCTGCGCCTGATCGCGCGCAAGGAAACCGATGATTCCGTCGAAGTCTATCTTGGCGCCGAGTTCCTGGCAGTGGTCTACAAGGATGTCGATGATGGCGAGACCAGCTATGCCCTGAACATGACCATCCTGTCAGAAGATATCGGCGCGACCTGATCCAGCCGGAACTGTAACCGCTTCTACAAAAAGCCCGCAGCCTGCGCTGCGGGCTTTTTGCTTGCCTTGTCTGGACAGCCGGCAAATGCGCTTGTTTTCGGTGCCGCGCTTGACCGAGGCGGGTGAGCTGGGGTCTATATCGATAAACAGAAAACCGAGGTCCCTATGAGCCGTTCCCTTTCCGCGCTTGTGGGCAGCGTGGCACTGCCCCTTTCCCTCATCACGCTCACCAGCTGTGCGCCTTCCTCTGGCGAGCCAAGCCCTGTCGAGGCCGCGCCGGCAGAGGCGCAGGCCCCGGTGATCGCGCCCTGGGGCTATCCGATGGAGGCGTTTGATCAAACCGTTCGCCCTGGCGATGATTTCTATCAATATGCAAATGGTGGCTGGCTCGCCGCGACGGAGATCCCGTCGGACCGCTCCGGCACCGGGTTTTCGATCACCATGGTCGAGCGCAATGAGGCACGGATCGCCGAGATCATTGCCGACATCTCCAGCGCCGAGGTGATGCCGGGGTCGAACAATCAGAAAATTCGCGACCTGTATAATGACTTCATGGACGTTGAAAGCATCGATGCCAAAGGCCTGACGCCGATCCTGGCCGATGCAGAGCAGATCAAAGGCGCGCGGACGCATGACGAGATCATCGCCTTGATGGCAGCGCCGGAATTAGGCCTGGGCGGCCCCGTCGCGCTTTATGTCACGATCGATTCCAAACAGCCTGATAGCTATGTCATGGGCGCCAGCCACGCGGGTCTCGGCATGCCCGACCGGTCCTATTATCTGCGCGAGTCCGAGCGTCTGGCCGAGGCCCGCACGGCTTATCGTGAACACCTGGCGCGCATGCTGAGCTTGCTGGGTGAGGCCAATGCCGAAGCGCGAGCCGAGGCGGTTTTCGATCTTGAAACAGCCATTGCCGAACAGCACTGGAGTCGCGCCGAGCGCCGCAATGCCGACCGTACCTATAATCGCATGAGCGTGTCTGAACTCTCCGAGTTTGCGCCCGGCGTCGCATGGCAGGTCGCGCTGGAACACCTCGGATTGCCGATAGAAGGCGACATCGTCGTGCGCGAGAAAGACGCATTTCCGGGGCTGGCAACCCTGTTCGCCGAGACCCCTGTCAATGTCTGGCAGGATTATTTGCTGACCCGCCTGGTCGCCAATAATGCTGCGTCGCTGTCGAGCGAGGCCTATCTGGCCTATTTCGAGTTTTATGGGCGCGCTCTGAATGGTCAGGAACAGCCACGGGCGCGCGACAAGAGAGGCATCAGCCTGGTCAATCGCCGCCTCGATCAGGCCGTGGGTCAGGAATATATCGCCCGCTATTTCCCCGAAGAGTCGAAGATCCAGATGACTGAGATGTTCGAAAATATCCGAACCGCGCTGTCGATGCGGATCGATAATCTCAGCTGGATGACGGATGATACCAAGGCCCGGGCGCAGGAAAAGCTCGCGGCGATGACGGCCAAGATTGCTTATCCTGAAATCTGGACCGATTATTCCGGGCTCGACATCATCCCCGGTGATCTGATGGGAAATATTCGCCGCCACCGGGCCTGGACAAGCCAGCGCCAGGCTGACCGCCTGGGCACCAAAGTCGACAAGCGCGAATGGTTCACGGCGCCGCAGACTGTGAATGCGTTTTACAGCCCCAACCGCAATGAGGCGTTTATTCCAGCCGGGTATATTCAATCCCCACTCTTCGATCCGAACGCCGACCCAGCGATCAATTATGGCGCGATCGGCTCGATTGTCGGCCACGAGATCGGCCATGGCTTTGATGATCAGGGCTCGAAATTCGATGCCAATGGCTTTTTGCAAAGCTGGTGGACCGAACAGGATCGGGCGGCATTTGATGCCCTCGGCGATGAGCTTGCGGCGCAGTTCAGCGCCTATGAACCGCTTCCCGGCCTGAATGTGAATGGCCGCCAGACCCTGGGTGAGAATATTGGCGATCTCGCCGGCATTATCGTCACCTACCATGCCTACAAATTGTCGCTGCAAGGCGAGCCCTCGCCGGTGCTGGACGGGTATACTGGTGAACAGCGCGTGTTTCTCGGCCGGGCTCAGGCGCGCCGGTTCAAGCGCACCGAGGAGTCGCTGCGTGCGCGCCTGCTCTCAGCGCCGCACAGTCCGATGAAGCTGCGGGTGAATGGCATGATCCGGAACATTGATGAATGGTATGAGGCTTTCGATGTTCAAGAAGGCGACGCGATGTATATCCCGCCGGAAGAGCGGGTGCGGATCTGGTAGCTTGGGCCATGCGGGAGCCGGGCGAGATTGGACGACGCTTGCCGGACTTGATAGATTAAGCGCGTTCTCGCAGTGCTGCTTGGCCTGAGCGGCGTCTGCACACGTGCTGGTCCAAACCGTTTGGAGGCGACATGGCCAATCACCGAATCTACGCGATGAGTTTTGCCAAAGTGTACCCGATGTATGTCGCAAAAGCGGAAAAGAAGGGGCGGAGCAAAGCCGAAGTTGACGAGATTATCTTCTGGCTGACCGGGCACACGCCGGAGACACTCAGCGCCGTGATCGAGGCCGAAACGAATATCGAGACCTTCATCGCTGAAGCGCCGCAGCTCAATCCTGCACGGGCTTTGATCAAGGGCGTGGTGTGTGGGGTTCGGGTCGAGGCGGTCGAAGAGGAGACGATGCGGGAGCTTCGCTATCTCGACAAACTGATTGACGAACTCGCCCGCGGCAAGGCGATGGAGAAAATACTGAGAGTGCCGGCCTAAAGGTCGGTCGGGAGAAGGAGAGCCGAATGCCAGATGATCGACCAAAGGCCGGTGTCACACCGCACCTGACCATTCGCGACGGGCGCTGCGCAGAAGCGATTCAATTCTATGCGGCCGCCTTCGGCGCGGTTGAACGATCACGCCAGGGCGAAGACAATGGCGACCGCCTGATGCATGCTGCCTTGGTCATCAATGGCGATTTCGTGCTGATGCATGATGATTTCCCTGAATATCGCGGCGGTGACCCGGCGCCGGCGCCAGCTTCTGCCGTGTTTCATCTGGCTGTGGATGATGCTGATGCCTGGTTCTCGCGTGCGGTCGAGGCCGGGGCTGAAGTGACCATGCCGCTGGCCGATCAGTTCTGGGGTGATCGCTATGGCCACTTGAAGGATCCGTTTGGTTACACCTGGTCCATCGGCGCGCCGATCAAGGCCTGAACATCCCGCCATGTGCGGTTTCAAAAGAGGTGATTATGACTGATATCCCGTGGCCCGATCATTCCGGCCGCCCCCTCAAAACCGCATGCGACCGCCGGATCAATGCTGCGCCGAAGCTTGTATTTGAAGCCTGGACGACCGGCTTCGATGCCTGGTTCGCACACCCCGGCACGCTGTCCCTGATCGCAGAAGCCGGGCGGCCGTATTTCTTCTACAATCGCGATGATTGGGGCCGCCACCCCCATTATGGTCGTATCCTGGAGCTGCAACCTGATCAGCGCCTGGTGATGACCTGGCTCACCGGCGACGGCACCGAAGTCGGTACGCAGGGCGCTGAGACCATATTGCGGATTGATCTCGCGCCGGAAGCAGGCGCGACCCGGCTGCGGCTTGAACATTCCGGATTTGTATCGCAAGCGTCCCGGGACGGGCACGCCGAGAACTGGCCCCTCGCCCTGGATATTCTGGACGAGGCAATTGGTGGCTGATCCGCGCTGCCGCTCACATCATACTGACAAGAAGGTCGCTGAATGGGGTTATTGACTGAGATCGGGGTCGCGCATCCGATTGTGCAGGCGCCGATGGCGGGCGTCTCGACCCCGGCCATGGCCGCGGCTGTTTCCAATGCCGGCGGATTAGGCTCGATCGGCGTCGGTGCGGCCGGGCCGGCCGGCGCTCGGCAGATGCTGACTGAACTTCGGGCCGCGACGGAGCAACCATTCAACGTCAATCTGTTCGTCCATGCCGCGCCGCAGGTTGATGCGGCGCGCGAGGCCGCCTGGCTTGCAAGACTGGCGCCTGAATTCGCGCGGTTCGGGGCCAAGCCACCAGATGAATTGACGACCATTTATACCCGTTTCGCAGATGATGCTGAGATGCTGGATCTGTTGGTCGAAACGCGCCCCGCGGTCGTCAGTTTCCATTTCGGGCTGCCGGACGCGGCAAAGATCGCGGCCCTGAAGGCCGCTGGCTGCCGGCTGCTTGCGACGGCCACCAATCTTGCCGAAGCCAAAGCGATCGAAGCAGCGGGCATCGATGGCTTGATTGCTCAGGGTTACGAAGCCGGCGGGCATCGCGGCATGTTCGACCCAGCAGCGCAGGATGATGCGCTCGGGACATTTGCGCTGACGCGATTGCTGGTCCAGCACTCAGCGCTGCCGGTGATCGCGGCGGGCGGGATCATGGACGGACAGGGGATTGCTGCGGCGCTCAATCTGGGCGCTGAGGCGGCGCAACTCGGAACCGCTTTTGTGGCCTGCGACGAGAGCCGTGCCGACACTGCCTATCGCACCGCGTTGATGGGTAAAGGGGCGAGCCATACGGTGATGACCCCTGCAATTTCAGGGCGCCCTGCGCGTTGCCTGGCCAATCGGTTCACCAGCTGGGCTGCTTCCGCAGCGCCGATCAATCCGCCTGATTACCCGATTGCTTATGATGCTGGCAAAGCGCTGCACGCGGCAGCCAAGGCCGCCGGCGAGCATGGTTTCGGGGCGCAATGGGCCGGGCAGGGGGCGCCGCTGGCACGGGCCATGCCTGCGGCCGAGCTGGTCGAGACCCTGATCAAAGAGCTCGCCGACGCGAACCGGCGAGCTGTCTGAGATTTGGGTCGGGTGGCGCTGCGGGTCTAGAGCACGTCCAGCATCTCGGCG
Source organism: Henriciella sp. (assembly GCA_965212615.1). Taxonomy (GTDB): domain Bacteria; phylum Pseudomonadota; class Alphaproteobacteria; order Caulobacterales; family Hyphomonadaceae; genus Henriciella. The sequence goes on along the minus strand of OZ243114.1, from coordinate 1,262,631 downwards.
ACCAGGGGGTGGCGGACGACGTCCTGGCCTTGCAGCCGGATGACCGCTGCGCCGCCGAGCTTTTCCAGTCGGCTCGCGGCCTTGCCCAGCCCCGAAAGCTCCGGCAGCAAATCGCTTTGCGCCGGGTCGCCAGTGACAACCATGGTCGAGTGCCAGCCCAGCCGGGTCAGCAACATCTTGATCTGGGTATAAGTGCAGTTCTGGGCTTCATCGATGACCACGAAGGCATTGTTGAGGGTCCGACCTCGCATGAAGCCGATCGGGGCAATCTCGATCAGGCCTTCTGCCATCATGTGTTTCAGCTGTTGCGGGCTCAACCGATCAGAGAGCGCGTCATAGAGCGGGCGCAGATACGGGGCCAGCTTGTCTTCCATGGCGCCAGGCAGGAAGCCGATCTGCTCGCCGGCTTCGACGGCTGGTCGAGAGAGTATGATGCGCGCGACCTTGCCTTTCTGCAGGGCTTCGACGGCCTTGCAGATGGCGAGATAGGTCTTGCCGGTGCCTGCCGGGCCGAGGGCGCAGACCAGGGATTTGTCTTCCAGCGCCTCGAGCAGACGGGCCTGGTTCTCGGAGCGCGGCTTGACCGTTTTCTGATAGCGTTGATTGCGCGTACCATGAGCGGGCTCAGCCCGTTTCGGTTTGTCCGCATCGTCTGGATGCCAGCTGTCGCCGCCGCCCGGAATGGCATAGAGTTGTGTTTCACGGGCAGCTCCTTTTTCGAAGAAGTTCGAAGCGTCGAAGGCGGCTTGAGCTTTCTGGCGTTTCGTGGCTGCGCGTTTACCCATGGGAGTCTCCTTTTAGGATTGAGGTTTGGGCAGAAAAAAACCGCCGAGCCAAAGGCGCAGCGGTTGGTGAAACATTCGCGGGGTAACAGGCGTCCCGGGAGGCATCTGGTTGCCTGGCCGGTGGTGGCGTTTGTGAGGGCGGTCTATGACCCGTCAAAAATCCGTCTCCCGAATCTCTTGTCTTGAATTACACACTAAGAGAGTTAACCGAGTGTGACAGCGATAATCCGCGAGCGAAACAATTTTCTGGGAGAGTGATATGGCTTTGTACGAACTTGATGGCGTGTGCCCAACCTTGCCGCAATCCGGCAATTATTGGGTCGCGGGCAATGCCAGTGTGCTCGGCAATGTGATTCTTCAGGAGAATGCCTCGGTCTGGTTCAATGCGGTTCTGCGCGGCGACAATGACCCGATCACGGTGGGCGAGAATTCCAATGTCCAGGATGGCAGCGTTCTGCACACTGATGTCGGCTGCCCGCTCAATATCGGCAAGAATGTCACCATCGGGCATATGGTCATGCTGCACGGTTGCACGATTGGCGAGGAGTCGCTGATCGGTATTGGCGCGACGGTGCTCAATCGCGCCGTGATCGGCAAGAATTGCATTATCGGCGCGCACGCCCTGATCCCGGAAGGCAAGGTGATTCCCGACAATTCCCTGGTCATGGGCGCGCCTGGAAAAGTCGTGAAACAGCTCAGCGAACAGCAAGTGATGATGATCAAGGGCTCGGCCCAGGTCTATGTCGACAATTGGAAGCGGTTCAAGACCGGGTTGAAGCCGATCGAGGGCTAGACCGCTGGTTCTTTACGGGTTGCCACGAACAGCACCCCGCTTGCGATCGAGCCGATCAGGATTGTCAGCGCCAGCGGTGAAGTGCGCAGGAACCAGCCGCTGAGCGTGCAGGCGAGCAGCATGCCGCCAATCGCGACAAACTTGCTTCTGCGCGAGATCTCGCCGCGTTCAACAAAGTCCTGAACGATTTGGCCAATTCCTGGCTGCGCATAAATCCAGTCGCGGACTCTTGGGTGCGACTCAGCCAGGCAGAACACGGCCGCGATCCAGAAAATCGTCGTTGGCCACAGTGGCAAGACCAGGCCGACGGCGCCAATGCCCAGGAAGACAAAGCCGAAGAGGGCCCACAGCCACCTCATGCGACCTCCGCCGCCGCTGCCGCGCTGGCCCAGGCCCATTGGAAATTATAGCCGCCCAGCCACCCTGTGACGTCGACACACTCGCCAATGAAGAACAGGCCCGGCTGAAGTTTGCTTTCCATTGTGCGCGAAGATAGGGCGTCTGTCGCCACTCCGCCAGCTGTGACTTCTGCCGTGCGCCAACCTTCAGTGCCGGCCGGCCTCAATTTCCAGGCTTTGAGGCTCTGTGCCATGGCATCGATCTGCGCGTTGGACAGGGTCGCGAGACGGGTCGCGCGATCCTGGCCGAGTTCGGTCGCAAAGAAATCGGCGAAGCGGGCCGGGAAGACCGTCGCGAACAGCTGGGCCAGCGTCTGTTTGGGGGCGCTGGCCTTGGCGGCTCTCAGCCAGTCGCCGGCATTTGTTCCAGGCCGGAGATCAAATGAAACCGCTTCACCTGTCTGCCAGTAAGACGAGATCTGCAAGACCGCAGGACCAGACAATCCGCGATGGGTGAATAGCAGGTTCTCGACAAAGCTCGGGCCGGACCCGGCCTGCGCTTCGACCGGCACCGAGACCCCGGACAGGGCAGAGAAGGCGTCACGATAGGCATCTGTAAACGTCATCGGCACCAAAGCCGGGCGGGTGGGTATGATCTGGTGTCCGAATTGCTTTGCCACATCATAAGCGAAGCTGGTCGCACCGATCTTGGGGATCGACAATCCGCCGGTCGCGATGACCAGCCGCTCGCAATGCACCGGGCCGGTTGTTGTAAGGACCTCGAAGCCGCGCTCGGTTGCCGCGATTTCTGCGGCGCTGGTCTCGAGTGAGAGCTGTCCGCCTGCCGCCTCGAGCTCGTCAAGCAGCATCTGGATCACCGCCCCACTCTTCTGATCGCAGAACAGTTGTCCGAGGGTTTTTTCATGCCAGGTCAGCTGGTGTTTGGCCATCAGGTCGCAGAAATCCCAGGGCGTGTAACGGGCCAGGGCCGACTTGGCGAAATGCGGGTTTTGCGACAGGAAGCGCGCCGCCTCGGTTTCGAGATTGGTGAAGTTGCAGCGCCCGCCGCCAGATATGCGAATCTTTTCTGCTGGCTTGCTGGCGTGATCGATGACGCGCACACGTCTGCCGCGTTGGGCTGCCCGGGCGCCGCAGAACAAGCCAGCCGCGCCAGCGCCAATGATGAGGACGTCAACTTGATGCAAATTCGATCCCATGCTGCCAATCGTGGCGAAAAAGTCTTGTTTCCGCCCTGTTGGCGGCTCGCCGAAGCCGTGTAAAGGTTACAGCAACAAACAGGAAGGAACTTCACCATGCGCGGTCGGACATCAGGGGTTCGCAGCATTCTGCTCGGGGCAATGACACTTGCACTGGCGGCATGTGGAGGCGGGAATAATACCTCTGACGAGATCCCGCCGCCGCCGGAAGACAGTGAAGGCCAGGTGGTTGAGCGCTCGCGCTCAGATCAGGTCGCTGCCGAACGCCGCGAACGCGAGCGCCAGCGCCTGGCCCAAAGAGATGGCGACGCCCGCTTCGCTTATGTCCGCTACGCGCCAGACACGTCCGATTCGCTGCCCAAGGCCTGCCTGGTCTTTTCCGAGCCGCTCGACCCGAATGCTGACTATTCGATCTATGCGCCAATGGAGGGGGCGGTTGAGGTCGCTTATAGCGTGTCCGGCCAGCAATTGTGCCTGAGCGGGCTGAGCTTTGCGTCTTCTTATACATTGACTCTGACTGAAGGCCTGCCGTCTGAGGATGGCGACGAACTTGGCCGCGAGGAAGAAGTCCAGATCAGCTTTGAAGATCGCCCGCCTTATGTCGGGTTTAGCGGTTCAGGCGTGATCCTGCCGCGCGAAGATGCCGACGGTCTGGCCATCGAAACAGTCAATGTGGACAGCGTTCGTGTCACGGTTTCGCGCGTCAATGATCGGGCCTTGGCATTCAAGTCCGTGACCAAGGGGGCAGAGAGCCAGCAAGGCCGCTATTCCTATGTCTATGGCGATGAGAACCCGAGCGATCTTGCCTCGCAGGTCTGGTCCGGCTCGATGGCCATTCAAAACCTCAAGAATGCCCCGGTTGTAACCGTGTTCCCACTGCCGGATGTGATCGGCACGCTCGAGCCTGGCGCCTATTTCATCGAAGTTTCGGACGCTGTGGAGCTCGATCGTTATGACGGCCCGCCAGCAACCGCCAAGCGCTGGGTGATGCTCACCGATCTCGCACTGACCGCCTATCGCAGCAGCTCTGGCCTCGATGTCACCTTGCGCTCCTTGCAAGATGGCCGGGTCATGCCGAACACACCGGTACAGTTGATCGCGCGCAATAATGAAGTGCTGGGCGAGGCTGCGACCGGCGTTGACGGACGCGTCTCGTTCAACCCGGAACTGCTGTCAGGTACAGGCAATATGGCGCCGAAAATGGTGCTGGCATCCGGTCTGAAAGGCGATACGGCGATCCTGGATCTGTCGCGCGCCCCGGTGGACCTGTCGGAGCTCAATACTGGCGGGCGGGTGACGCCCGGCAATATCGATGCGTATCTGTATACCGAGCGCGGCATCTATCGTCCTGGTGAGACAGTCTTTCTGACCGCCATGCTGCGCGACCGGGCCGGACGGGCGGTTGCAGGTCGCAATGGCACGCTGATCACTTATCGTCCGAATGGCATGGAATCCTTCCGGGTTCGTTTCGCGGTTGGCGATGGCGGCACAGTGCAGCGCGATATCGAATTGCCGCGCAGTGCATCCCGAGGCCTGTGGCGCTCGGTTGTCGAAGTCGATGGTATCGGTACAGTCGGATCGGTCTCGTATTCGGTCGAGGATTTCGTCCCGCAGCGCATCGCGGTCGACCTGGAAGCCGAAGCGGCGCCATTCCTGCCCGGCGATGATGCCCGCGACATCGAGATCTCTGCCCGCTTCCTTTATGGCGCGCCAGGCGCGGCCTTGACCGTGATGTCCCAGGCCCGGGTCGAGGTCGACCCGCAGCCCTTTGGTTATCAAGGTTTCAGCTGGGGCCCGCATGATGGCAGCTTCCGCGAACAGATTATCGATCTGCCGGACCGGGTCACGGATGGCTCCGGCATCGCCACCGTGCGGCTCGCCCCCGGCGATCGCGGCCGAAATGCCAATGTGCCGCTGCGCCTGAATGCCGTCGTCAGCGTGCTCGAGCCGGGTGGCCGCGCTGTCACTGAAAGTGTGCGCATCCCGTATCGTCCAAAGGATATCTATCTTGGCATCAAGCCCGCTTTTAATGGCCGTCTCGGCTATGAGGAGGAAGGCACATTCGAGCTCGCAGCATTGAATGCTGCGGGTGACGGCCTGGTCGAAGACCTGCGTTGGAAGATTCTGGAGATCAATTACCATTATGACTGGTATCGCGAAGATGGACGCTGGAAATGGCGCCGGTCGCGTACGGTTCGGACGGTCAATGAAGGCGGCCTGCGCACGCAAAACGGCGCCGGAACGCTGTCTGTGTCGGGTCTGGATTGGGGCGCGCATGAGCTGGTCATTGAGGCTGGCGATGGCAGCATTGCCAGTCGCGCATTCCGCGTCGGTTGGGGCGGCGATGTCTCTGGCGACGGGGTCGAAGCGCCGGATCGGGTCGAGGTTTCGGTTGACGAACAGCAAATTGTTGCCGGACGGCCCGCCGCGCTGACCATTATTCCGCCTTATGATGGCGAAGCCCAGATTGTGGTGGCGACCGACCGCGTCTTGTCGATCGAGACCCGCCAGGTGCAGGCCTCGGGCACGACGGTGACCCTTCCGGTGACTGATGAGTGGGGCGAGGGCGCTTATGTCATGGTCAATGTCTATACCCCGCGTGACCCGGTCATTCAGTCAAAACCACGCCGCGCTGTCGGGGTTGGTTATGTCCCGGTCAGCATGGAAAACCGCACATTCAATGTTGAGATCGAGGCGCCGGAGCTGATCCGTCCGGGACGCGATCAGACCATCACAGTCTCCGTCGCGGGCGGCCCGCGCGAGAAGGCGTTCGTAACGCTGGCTGCCGTCGATGAAGGCATCCTGCGTCTGACCAAATTCTCCAGCCCGAACCCAACCGACTGGTATTATGGCAAGAAAGCCATGGGGCTGGCGCTATATGATGATTATGGCCGCTTGCTGGACCCGAATCTGGGACTGCCGGCCGAGGTCAGAACCGGCGGCGACCAATTAGGCGGGGAAGGCCTGTCCGTGGTGCCGACGCAAACTGTGGCGATGTTTAGCGGCATTGTTGAAGTCGGCCGCGGCGGTGAAGCCGAGATCGATTTCAGCATTCCTGAATTTAATGGCGAACTGCGCCTGATGGCGGTGGCCTGGTCTGCCACTGGACTAGGCCAGGCGGACCAGCCGATGACGGTTCGGCGCGAGGCCCCGGCCGACCTGATCCTGCCGCGCTTCATGGCCCCGGGCGATGAAGCCGTGGCAACCGTCAGCATCGACAATGTCGAGCTGCCGGATGGAGAGTTTGATGCCATGCTCACGGCGACGACGCCGCTCAGCGTTGCCTCGGCAGAGCTGTCCAAGGCCATCCCAAATGGCGCCCGCGCAGATCAGGGGGTTCGATTCTCAGCCGATGGGGCTGGCATCTCGACCCTGCAACTGGCGGTCTCGGGGCCGGATAATTACAGCGTCTCGCGCGATTATCAGATCCAGACCCGTTCGGCCTTCCTGCCGGTGACGAATATCAGCCAGGCCTTGATGGAAGAGGACCAGACTTATGCGCCGGATCTCAGCCTGTTTGATGGATTTGTCCCCGGTACGGCGCGGATGACGGTAAGCTTTTCAGGCCTGCCGGTCGATCCTAACGCCCTTTATAACTCGCTGGCGCGCTATCCGTATGGCTGCACAGAACAGACCATTAGCCGAGCCATGCCGCTGATCTATGCCGAGCAGCTGATCGAAGAAGGCGCGCATGATAACCGACCTGTCGCCCGCGACCGTGTGCAAGCGGCGATTGCCCGTGTGCTCAACCGCCAGAGCGATAATGGCGCCTTTGGTCTGTGGCGGGCAGGCGATGGCAACGCCTCACCCTGGCTTGGCGCCTATACCACAGACTTCCTGTATCGCGCCAAGCAGCAGGGCTATGAAGTGCCGCAGGCGGCGCTCGATCGGGCCTATCAGTCCTTGCGGACAATTGCCCAGGGCGATGCCTGGCGAGTCTATGGTTATGAGACCGATGTCTATGAAAGCCGCTGGCACGCTGACACAGAAAAGAAGCTGATGCAGCGCGCCGCGCCGTATGCGCTCTATGTCCTCGCCCGGGCCGGCAAGGCCGACGTCTCGCGACTGCGGTATCTGCATGATCGCGAGCTCAACGATATGCGCTCGCCTTTGGCCAAGGCCCATTTGGCTGCAGCACTTTCCTATATGGGCGATCGCTCGCGCGCTTTCAGCGCTTTCAACGCGGCCGAAAAGACGCTCGGTTACAACAATAATGGCGACTATTACCAGACCGAGCTGCGCGATCAGGCGGGTGTTCTGGCGCTGGCCGCAGAGACCGGTTTCAATGATCACGTTGGCCGCCTGGCCGCGCAAATCGGTGAGGACACGCCTGAGCCGGATCGCCTGACCACGCAGGAAAAGGCTTTCATGCTGTTGGCCGTGGGCGGCCTTTCCCAGGAAGATGGGTTGCGGCTGGATGTCGATGGTCTCGGACGCAATAGCGACAATGACCGCCGCTATTTCGTCTCGCAGGACCAGGTCGAGCGGGGGGTCAGCTTCCGACTTCGCCGCGGCTCCAGCCCGGTCTTCCGGACCGTGATGGTGACGGGCGCGCCTGCCAGCGCGCCGCGCCCGGCGAGCGAAAAACTGTCCGCCACCAAGCGGCTGCGCACGCTGCAAGGCGGGCGGGTCAACCTTGCTGATCTGACCCAAGGCGACCAATTGGTGGTGACGCTGACCTTGTCGCCGCGCGAGCGCCGCAACAATCCGGTCATCGTCGCTGATCTGTTGCCGGCCGGGTTTGAGATCGAAACCGTTCTGCGCCCCGCCGACGGATCTCGTGAATACGGACCGGATGGCGCCTTTGCCTGGATCGGAGAGATTGATGCAGCTGAGACCGCAGAAGCGCGCGATGATCGTTTCATCGCTGCGATTGATGTGGTCAGCGAAGAGCGCACTCTGGCTTATGTCGTCCGTGCGGTGACGCCAGGCACGTTCACGATGCCGGGCGTAGTCGCCGAAGACATGTATCGCCCGGACGTGTTTGCGCGCTCGGCGGCGAGCGAAATCAACATCGCGCCTCAGGTTGCTGGAGCAGGCGGTACAAGATGATCTGGCTCAAGCGGCTGGCGATTCTGCTCGTCGTCTCGCTGGCCGCGATCTTCATCCTCGACAAGCTCTTTCCCCCGCCCATAGAGCGCGGGCGAGATGTCTCGGTGATGATTTCAGATCGCCAAGATCGACCGCTGCGCGCGATCTCTCGCGACAATGGATCCTGGCGATTTGCAGCTGATCTCGACGACATCGATCCGGTCTTCATCGAAGCGCTGCTGGAGGTCGAGGACAAGCGTTTCTGGTCGCATGGCGGCGTTGATTGGGTCGGCATGATCCGCGCGGTCAGCAGTTCAGTTCAAGCCGGGCGGGTGGTGTCCGGCGGCTCGACCATCACCATGCAGACAGCCCGCCTGCTGGAGCCACGGCCGAAGCGCACGATCGGCGCGAAGCTGGCCGAGATGTGGCGGGCGCATCAACTGGAATGGCGGCTCAGCAAGCGCGAAATCCTCGAGCTGTATCTGACGCTGACCCCGTATGGCGGCAATCTGGAAGGCATCAGGGCTGCGAGCTGGCGCTATTTCGGGCGCGAGCCGAACCGCTTGTCGGATGACCAGATTGCGCTGCTCATCGCCTTGCCGCAATCACCGGAAGTGCGTCGACCTGACCTTCGGCCAGACGGCGCCCGGGCTGGACGCGATGCCATCGTCGCCAAGCTCGAGCGGCTTGGATATTTGACCCAAGCGCGCGCCGATGAAGCGCGCGCCGCGCACATTCCCGGGCGTCGCTATGCGTTTCCGGCCCGCGCCTGGCACGCGACCGCGACTGCGGCGAGCGGGCAACGACGCGACGTGCGCTCGACGATCGATGCCGGATTGCAGGCGGAGATGGAACAGATCGCGCGACGGGTTGTTGAAGCGCTGGAGCCAGAGACGCAAGTCTCGATCCTCGTGGTCGATATTCCCGCCCGCGCCGTACGCGCTGCGGTGGGATCAGCCGACCGCGCACGGCCCGGCGGCTGGCTCGATCTGACCGCACAGGCCCGTTCGCCAGGCTCGACCCTGAAGCCGTTCATCTATGCCCTGGCTTTTGATGATGGCAGCGCGGCGCCATCGACGCGGATTGCCGACCTGCCGAAACGGTTCGCGGCGTATCAGCCAGAGAATTTCGACCGCCTGTTTCGCGGCGATGTCCGGGTCTCGGAGGCCTTGCAGCACTCTTTGAATGTGCCCGCCGTGCTGACGCTGGACCGGGTCGGACCGCAGCGTTTTGCAGCTGCCCTGACGCTGGCTGGCGCTTATCCTCGGATTTCGGGCGCGGCGACCAAGGAACCGGGGCTCGCCCTGGCGCTGGGCGGGGCAGGGCTGACGGCGCAGGAATTGGCGGTCTTATATGCCGCGCTTGGCGATGGCGGGCGTGCCATGCCGCTGGTCTGGGACGAGGATCAGATCGGAACGGATCGCAGTCATTATCAATTGATGAGTGCGGACAGCGCCGAGAAAATCCTAAAAATCCTGCGCGAAACGCCGACGCCAGCGGGCCGCATGCCAGGCCGCTTGACGGCAAATGCGCCGCAAGTCGCGTTCAAGACAGGCACCTCCTATGGCTATCGCGATGCCTGGGCGGCGGGGGTGTCAGGCGATTATGCCATTGTCGTCTGGGTCGGCCGGGCTGATGGCGCGCCGCGGCCTGGACAGACCGGTCGACTGGCGGCGTTGCCTTTATTGTTTGAGACTGCCGACCGCGCCGCCCATCATCTCGGAGAGAGCGGTGCTGCGAAATCGCGATTGATGAGCGAGGTGCAAGCCGAGGCGCGCGGCGCGCTGGTCACCTTTGAGGGTGAAGCAAAGCCGCCTGAAATCCTGTTCCCGCCGCGCCAAGCAGAGCTCTGGGCCGGCAATGTCGATGGCGCGCCGGCGCGTCCATTCGTGTTTGCCGGGCGCGGGGACGGGCAGCTCCACTGGTTTGTCGACGGTGTTCCTGTGCCGCTGGATGCCGGCGGATTGCCGAGTTGGCGCCCCCCAGATGCGGGCTTTTATCAGGTGTCTGCCGTTGATCGGGCCGGCCGCAGCAGCAGTGTCCAGGTGCGGGTGCTGGAATAGGCCAGCCAGGCGATGCCGCGCGGGGAGGTCTGGACAGACCCCGCGAAAAAAGTGACACTGGCGTCATGAACAAGACCCATTTTGACGTACTCATCGTCGGTGCCGGGCTCTCTGGCATTGGCGCCGCGGTTCATTTGCTGAAGAAATGCCGAGGCAAGTCTTACCAGATTCTGGAAATGCGCGAGGCCATGGGCGGCACTTGGGACCTGTTCCGCTATCCCGGGATTCGCAGCGACAGCGACATGCATACGCTGGGCTTCAATTTCAAACCCTGGAAAGCGCAAAAGGCCATCGCAGATGGTCCGGCCATTCGCGAATATATCGAAGAGACTGCTGAAGAATACGGCATCAATCCGAACATTCGCTATGGTCACAAGGTGCTGGCGGCGAGCTGGAACAGTGACGCGGCCAAGTGGACTGTGACCGTCGAAACAGGCGGCAAGACGCAGAAACTGACCTGCAATTGGCTGCACATGTGCGCTGGGTATTACCGCTATGACCAGGGCTATACGCCTGAGTTTGAAGGGCGCGACACGTTCAAAGGCGATATCGTTCACCCACAGCACTGGGACGAGGATTACGATTATTCCGGCAAGAAGGTGGTGGTGATCGGGTCTGGCGCAACGGCGATGACATTAGTGCCGGCAATGACGGACAAGGCAGCGCATGTGACCATGCTGCAGCGCTCGCCGACTTATGTGGTCTCGCGCCCGGCCGTGGACAAGTTCGCCAATGGTTTGCGCAAGTTTCTGCCTGGCATGATGGCGTATGGCATCACCCGGTGGCGCAACGTTCTGATGCAGCAATTCATCTACAAGCAGACCCGCGCCAAACCTCAAAAGGTGAAGGAAAAGCTGCTCGACCTGACGCGCGAGCAGATTGGCGACGAAATGGTCGAGAAACATTTCACGCCGACTTATAATCCCTGGGACCAGCGCCTGTGTCTGATCCCGGATGGTGATCTCTTCAACGCCATTAATGACGGCAAGGCTTCGGTCGTCACGGACCATATTGATCGGTTTACCGAAACCGGCATCAAGCTGAAATCGGGCGAGGAAGTCGAGGCCGACCTGATCGTGACGGCGACAGGACTTGACCTGCAATTCATTGGCGGCACCGAAATCACGGTCGACGGCAAGACGCAGAACCCGCACGATTTGCTGAATTATCGCGGCGCCATGGTGTCCGGCGTGCCGAACATGACGGCGGTGTTCGGCTATACCAATGCCAGCTGGACGCTGCGTGCGGACCTGACCAGCGAATATATGTGCAAGGTGCTCAATCATCTCGACGAGGAGAATTTTGTCGAGGCGCGTCCGGTCGCGACCGGCGTCGAACCGGATTCGGATTTCCTCGATTTCTCGTCTGGCTATGTCCAGCGCGCCATGGAGCGGTTTCCGCAGCAAGGCAAGGATGCGCCCTGGATCATCACCCAGAACTATTCGCGCGATATTTTCCTGATGCGCTATGGCAAGCTTGAGGACGGCGCGCTGATCTTCCGGCGCGCGCACGAGACCGTTGATGAGGTGGCCGGACTGATGCCGGTCGCAGCTGAATAGCAGCGATTACACACAAGCGCTGAAAACAATCTTGAACGTGGACGCGCTCCGGCGTATGAGACGCGTTCCGTGCCGCCTTAGCTCAGTCGGTTAGAGCGCTAGATTGTGGATCTAGAGGTCCCCCGTTCGAACCGGGGAGGCGGTACCATTCCCCGGCAGGGCGGAATCTTAAGGCTTGAGCCAGCCATAGGCGCTTTCATAGCGCTCGAACCCGTCATCCGGGACGACATAGTGACAGCGCAGCTGGCTCGAAATGAAATCCGCGATGACAAACCGGTCTGAGGTCAGATAGCGGTCGCCGAGCACCGGTTTGACCGCATCGGTCGCCTCTTGCAGCCGGTAATGCGGGATGGTCGGGAAGATGTGGTGAATGACGTGCAGATTGCCAATATTGTGGGTCAGCCAGTTGAATGGCCCATAATTGCGATCGACCGAAGCGAGGGCGCCTTTCAGGCGGGTCCAGTCCTGGTCGTCATAGACCGGCACATCCGGGGCCACGTGCTGCATATAGGTGACAAAGGTCAGCCAGGCCCCATAGATCAGGTATGGAGCCAGGATGTATTTGGCGAAAAAGCCCCAGCCATAGATGATGCCGAGGCCGATATACAGGCTGAGGAAGCCGATCAATGCGGCCAGGCCGAGATACCAGGACACCCGCACCGATTTGGTGAACAGGTCGCTTTGCGGCAGGTAATGGCTGCCGGTGATCGGCTTGTAAGTGGTGAGATTGCGGATGCCGAGCTTGTACATCGGCCAGCCAATGATGACGAATATCCCGGATCGGAAGATCAGCTTGCGAAACAGTGTGTCCTCGCCCTTGCCGGCCGGGCGGAACACTTCTTCCTGTTTGAAATGCCCGGTTTTCATGTGGTGCAGGGCATGGCTGCGCTGCCAGCCGCGATACGGCACCAGGATCGCGCCATGGACAAGGATGCCGATGATCGTGTTCACGGTTCGGCTCTTGGCGAACGAGCCGTGCCCGGCATCATGCCCGATGACGAACAAGGCCCATAGCATTGTCCCGATCAGGAAGATGATCGGCCATTCGAAATACCAGGCATTGACCTGGGTCAGCGACCAGTACAGCGCTGCGATGACCAGCAGATCAAAGACCAGATAGGCACTGGCGCGCCAGCCATTCGCCTCGAAACATCGATCCGGAATCGCTGCGCGCAAATCCTGTTGCGTGAAGGGGAGGTCTTTTGTGTTCATCATTCACTCTGCTCATGTGTCTAAACAGATGCATCCCCTGTTCATGCCTTACAATTACAGATGGAGGGTTAACATGCTGAATACTGTCGCAACATGGCCTGTTGGGGGAGACCCGTGTCTTCGGTGCCACAATGACTCACACGCAGTCTTGCCCCGAGGGGTGACGAAAGCTACGAAGCACCCCATATCTGCTGCGGCGCGGCATCGCGCGTCGTTTTTTATGGAGACAGGATGTCAAAAGAAGAAATCCTCGAGTTCAACGGCACCATCGTTGAACTTCTGCCGAACGCGACGTTTCGCGTGAAGCTTGAAAATGATCATGAGATCATTGGCTATACAGCCGGCAAGATGCGGAAAAACCGCATTCGTATCCTCACCGGGGATAAGGTTCTGGTCGAAATGACCCCTTACGATCTGACCAAGGGTCGGATCACTTATCGCTTCAAATAGGCACCTCGCCTTGCGCGATTCTGAGATTCCTGACGGGTTTGAGCGGCATTTTCGCCGCTCCGGACTGACCGATCCCTGGGAACCGCTCTACTCCCGAAAACTAGATGACCGGGTCCAGATGGGCCTGTTTCTGGCGGCCCAGCATTGCAATTCGCGCGGCCTGGTCCATGGCGGCTTGATCGCGGCCCTGTCGGATAATGCAATGGGCCTGTCCTGCGGCGCCGCGCTCGCGGCCCAGGGCCGCGATGCTGGCAATGGGCTGGTGACGGTCTCGCTGGGCACCGATTATCTGGGCAGTGCCAAACGCGGGGACTGGCTGGAGATTGACCCGGAGCCGGTCAAAGTCGGTGGCTCGATCTGTTTCGCCCGGGCCATCATTCGCGCCAATGACAAGCCGGTTGCCATGGCGAATGCGACCTTCAAGATCCTATGAGCAAGCTCATCCTCGCCAGCGCCAGCCCGCGTCGCAAGCAATTGCTGGGACAGATCGGCATCGTTCCTGATGCGGTCAGCCCGGCCGATATTGACGAAACGCCAATCCCGGGCGAACCGCCGCGCGCTTATGCCGAGCGCCTGGGCCTCGAAAAGGCGCAGGCCGTGCACAAAGCCGGACAATACACGCTTGCGGGTGACACAGTGGTTGCGCTGGGGCGGCGGATTCTGCCCAAGGCGGAAACCGATGCTGAGGTGCAGGCCTGTCTCGACCGGGTCTCTGGCCGCGCTCATCACGTGATCACCTCGGTTTGCGTGATGGCGCCCGATGGACGAATTGCACAGCGCCTGAGCGACACACGGGTCATTGTCAAACGTCTGACTGCGGATGAAATCGCTGCCTATATCGCGTGCCAGGAAGGCGTCGGCAAAGCCGGCGGTTATGCCATCCAGGGCCGGTTCGGGGCGCATATCAAACAGATATCCGGCAGTTATACTGGCGTCATGGGGCTGCCAGTGTTCGAGACCGCTCAGTTGCTCACTGGCCTCGGTTACCGATTGTAGAAGTCGAACTCGATCTCGTATTGCAAATGCCCATCGCCCATGGACAGGTCATAGTCGCCAAACCCATAGACATAGTCGAAGCGCACTGATTGTGACGGCAGGCTTGTCGCATTGCGGCGCCGGATCGGGTTGCGAAATTCCAGGATCCGAGTCGGCGTTCCGAGAATATCGCCGAGATCGTTGATGGCGCCGATTTGGCGGATGTAATTGCCGTTGCGCGCATTCGCACCGAAGGCCATGCCATCATCATTTCCGCGGCGGGTGATGCCATAGCTGAGGCCGATATTGTCGAGCTGCGCGGGGGAGCTGAACCCGTCGCCCGGGCCGAGCAACCGGGCTTCTGCGGTCAGGTAAAAGTCGGTGCGAGAGGACAGGTAGAAGCTGCGCAGTGCTGTCGTATCAGCAGCGACCAGACTGGTGGTCTGGGTCAAGGCGAACGGGTCCATACGGTCGCTGGCATCGAGAAAGCCATTGCTGTTCGCATCCATGGGCAAGCGATCTGGCACGCCGTCGCCATTGGTGTCGATGCCGAGAATGACGCTTTGGTCTTGCAGTGGCACACCATGCAGGCCTTCGCTGCGCGTGCCGGTGAAGACCGGGTTCACACCTCCGGCGCCTTGAAACGGGTTGCCCGTCCAGGGGATCATCCGGCCGCCGACCGGGACAACCCCACCGGTTGCGAAGACGTAATTGTCATAGACATCAAACGTGAAGCCATCATGCACCACGACGCAGCCATAAGTACGGCAATAGAAATCAGAATCGAGCCAGGAGGCTGATGCTGTTGGCGCTGATGCAAGTGCGGCGAGGCCTGCAATCAGCGCCTGAAGCCTATTCCAGCGCGGTATCTGCATCACCAGAAGATCCGCCGGTCAGCGCGGATTCCTCGAATGCCAGGTCGGATGTGAACGGTGCCAGCATGATGGCCCCTGTCGCGCTTTGCGGCGCAAAGATGTTCTCCAGCGTGACGCGAACTTCCGGATTGGTCGGCAAGTCCTGTGTCAGCGGCAGGCTGAAGGTTCTCGTCGCATCGTCCAGCACGACGAGATTGCTGATCGGTTCCTTGATCGTCTCGCCATCCTCGCCACGAATCTCAATCTCGCCGCGCAGGCGGGCATGCGCGGTGCCGGTATTTTCAAGATCGAAGGTCAGGGCCTGTTCGCCGTCCGGAGAGACAGTCAAGGCGGCCTGCTTGATTTCAGGATGGCTCTCTGCCTCGCCCATGGTGAGATAGAACAGGCTGGCAATCTGATACTTTTTCCAGACCCCCGATTGTCCGGCCCGCTCTTCTGGCAGCAGGGTGGAGGCAATCAGCGCGAAGCGATAGTCGCCCTGGCGATCGACCCGAATAGGGGCGGCCATGTCGACGATGATCTGTTCGGTTTCGCCAGGACGAAGGGTGACAAAAGCCGGGCTGAAACGCACCCATTCGGCGGCAGATGTATCACTGTCCCCGGGGGGCGCGAGCTGGATCTGGCCGCTCTCGTCAAGGGCCCAGTCCGCCAGGCCAAGCGTCAGCGATATCGTATCTTCCTGATGCACATTGCCAAGATTGATCACCTGTCTCTGGCGATCTCCGGGTTGAACCGAAATCTCAACCGTGGTCGGCTGCAGACCGATGCCGAATGAAGAAGCAGGAGCGGCGATGGCGGTTAGCGCCAGGCCGAGTAGCCCATAGCGTAGCGTAGACGAATAGCCCATTAATCAAATCTCTCATTTAATTTGTTATTTTTTATCTACTTACGACAAACGGGTTACCGGATTGTTTCCACGTTTCAGGGACACTGATACAGACAGGTTGCGAGAGACAGAACGCTCGGGTAACGCGAAACCATGAAACTGCCAGGTCACAAGAAACGACGCGCTCATGTCGCAGCTGACCTTTCGACCATTCCAGGCCGAAAGCGGGCCGAACGTGAAATGACGCTCGGCGATCACGGCTTCCTGCGTGAGAGCTTCCAGAACCTTCATCGCATCAGCGACGAGATGTGGCGCTCGAACCAGCCCAACCCGCGCCAGGTGGCGGAACATGCGCGGCTGCGCGGAATCAAGACCATTCTCAATCTGCGTGGCGACAGTTCGAAAGGCTATTATCTGCTCGAAAAGGAGGCCTGCGAGGCGGCCGGAATCGAACTGATCGATTTTCGTGTCTACTCGCGCGATACGCCGACGGTCGAGCGCATTTTCGAAGCCCAGGCGCTATTTGAGCGCATTACCTATCCAGCCCTGATGCATTGTAAATCAGGGGCCGATCGCGCTGGTCTGATGAGCGTCCTGTACATGATCTTCCGGATGAATGAGCCGGTCAGTGTCGCGACCCAGCAACTGTCAAAAAAATACCTGCATCTGCGCGAAGGCAAGACCGGTCTGCTGGATGCTTTCTTCGAAGCCTATCTTGCGGCGGAAAAGGCGACCGGCATTGGCTTTGAAGACTGGGTGAAAACCGAATATGACCGCGAGCAGCTGAAAGCTGAGTTCCTCAATTCGGGTCAGGCCAAGCTTCGCCTCGATTGGTTCTTGCGCCGCGAGTAGTCTTTTTTTCTGGCCTTGTCGCGGGATTCATGGGACGGTCCGCCGGTGTGATACTGAGAGGAAAGGGGTCACTCATGAAAAAAGTTTTCTTTGCATCGCTGTTTGCCGTGGGATTGGCAGCATGCGGAGGCGGGAGCGGAAATGCAGCCAAGTCGGCGATTCTCGATTCTTGCCTTGAAGAAGCCGATGCCGACGCAGCGACATGCAATTGCATGGCGGATCAGTTTGTTGAAAATCTCGATCCAAAACTGCTCGATCTCATCGTTGAGGCCAGCAAGGCTGAGGATGAAGACGCCTATATGATGGCGCAAATGGGCGAGCTTGAACCAGCTGAAATGACCCAGTTCATGACCGTCATGATGGGTGCCGCAACTGAGTGCGGAATGGATATGTAAGGCCACTGGCCAATGCGTTAGAAACAACCCGGACCTGATAGAACTCAGTCGTCCGGGTTGTCTTTAAGTAGAAAGAGGATGCCATGAAATTCTTCATTATCAACAGCTTCCGTCTGATGGTTTATATCGCATATATCGTGATCATCGGGCTCGGTGTGGCGATGGGCTACTATAATGGCTACGTTCTAGAACAGAGCAGCGTCGAATTGCTGGGTCTGGGGCTGCAAGGGCCTGTGGCCGATTTTCTGACTCTCGTCGCTCTGAGTTTCCTGGGATGGGTAGCTGCCAGCCTGGTTTGCGGCTTGATCGTTACCTTCCTGGATATCCGGGATGATATCAATGATCGTCTTCCGGACGCGCGCCGCGACGACTAATCAGCTAAGATTCGGGAGAGCCATATGAGCGGACTGGAAATCGCCAGCGTCTATGTCGCGGTCAATATTCTGATTCTCATATGGCTCGCTGTCCGGGTCGTTTCCCACCGGCGCAAGGGCAACATCGCAATAGGCGATGGCGGCTCTGAGGAGCTGACGCGGACGATCCGCGCGCATGGCAATGCGAGCGAGTATATTCCGATCATGATGGTCGGCTTGTTGGCCCTGGCCTTTCTGGACGTGGCGACCTGGATCATTCATGCATTGGGACTGGCCTTCACAATCGGGCGGTTGATGCACCCGATTGGCATGACCGGTGGCCCGATCCAGCTGCGCCAACTCGGCATTATATTGTCCTGGGGATGTATGGTCATTCTGTCGCTTGTGCTGCTCTATCACGTCTTTACCTAGGCGCGGATGACGCCCGCTATTTCCATTTCAGAGACCTTTGCCGCAACGCTTGCAGGCCTGCGCCAGATTGCTGGCCCAACGGCCGGGCCGGCCGGCCTGTTTGCGGTCTCTGTCGGGATCATGGTCTGGGCCGCTGAGGCCTTGCCGGAAACGGCGATTGGTACGCTGACCTTTTACAGCATGGTCGCCTTCGCGGTCCTCGCGCACAGCCTTTTTTCCGCCGCCATGTATCGCCGCCTTGTCCCGTCTGCCGGGACGCTCTGGACCTCGGTCTGGAAGCTCACATTGGCCTGGATGCTGATCATCGTGATCGCGGCCATCCTGGCGACTGCGATGGTCTTGTTCTTCTCGCTGATCGGGTCCAGCCTCGGTGTCGTTTCGGGCGAAGCCGGGCAGGACATAACCGACATGACCGCACAAATGCGCGACAGCGGGACATTCTACCCGCTCTTCGCATTGTTCTTGCTGGCCTTGCTTGGCGTGTTCTGGTTCGCCGTTCGGATGATGCTGTTTGCGGTTGCCACGGTCGGGCGCGGCGCTGTGCATGTGTTTCGAACCTGGTCATGGAGCAAGGGACATGTGCTGCCCATGGCAGCAGGCATGATCTTGTTCATGATCGTGCCCGCAATTGTCCTCGGCTATGGCGCAGCAGGGCTGATCAACGCCCTGCCTGGGCTGCAAAGTGCAGCAATGGCAGCAGGGTTCGCAGTATTGCTCCAGGTGCCTGCCGCCTGGCTGGGGCATAGTTTTTCCGCCGCGATCTATGCGCGCATTGCCCCCGCTGGCCCCGAAACTGGTTGACCAGAGGGGATGCCTGAGCTCTTCTTGGCGCGAGTCAGGGAGGGTCGAATGGCGAAACCATTTAGTTTTGATAATGCAGCATTCCACTTTGCGCGGACCGATGGGCCGCCGGGATTTCTGCCCCGATATCTCGCCGCTTACGGCATTGGCATCATAATCATTGCCGGGCTCAGCTTTGTCCTGCTCCAGCCCTTGATTGCGGCTTATACGCAAATGTTCACCCTGCTCGCGCAGGGCGCGTCTGAATCACAGATCGATCGCATGTTTACCGAGGCCGTGCTCGGCGATTTCGGCCGCCTCGGGCTCGGGTATCTCGTGATTTTGCTCGTCTATGCCGCGTTCTGGTCGATGATGGAGAGCGCGGTTCTGCGCCGCTATGTCCGCGCGGAAGGGTTCCGGGTCGGCTGGGGAAATGACGAATGGCGGATGTTGGTCGTGGGCTTGATCTGGATGGTGTCGATATTTGTCGCCTATCTGGCAATGATCGTGGTCGGTGCCATTCTGATTGCCCCCCTCGGCGTGGTGATGCAGGACAATCCCGCGCTGCTCGGTATCTGGATGTTCGTGGTCGCCTGCGCCTTGCTGTGCGTCTGGCTATTATTCGCGGTCAAGCTGTCGCCCGCCGGGGCGATGACCATTCGCGATCAGAAAGTCACTTTTTTCGGCGCCTGGGGCGCGTCTAAAGGTCGGTTCTGGCCGATGCTGGGCGCCTTTGTCGTGCTCGGACTGATCCTCTATGTCGCGATTATCGTGCTGTACATGATTGGCGGCTTTGCGGTGTTCGGCGCCATGATGAGCGGCATCGACATGAGTAGCGGCGAAGCTGACCCTGATCAGGTCATGGCGGCATTTGCCAGCCCCGGCCTGTGGATCCCGGTTGCTGTCTTGTATTTTGTCATGCTCGTCTATCAGGGCTTCTGGCAATATGCCTGGGCCGGGATTCCGGCCCTCGCGGCCACCACCGATCCGCGCACAGGCGGGCTGCATGATGCGGCGGATGCATTCTGATCAGCGGACAATCTCGCGGTTGAACAGGGCCTCAATCTTGGCCGGGTCATAACCAAGCCCGGCCAGCACATCGCGTGAATGCTGCCCCATATGCGGGGACGGGCCTTTCGGGCCATCATCTGTGCCTGGAAAGCGGATCGGCGAGCCTGGCGAGGCATAACTGGTTCCGTCGCCGCTTGCGCTCGGTACTTGCTGGATGGCGCCAGAGGCTGCGACCTGCGGGTCCTTGGCGACCTCTGCGAGGGTCTGGACCGGCGCCCAGGCGATCGCTTCAGCATCCAGCCGCTCGGCGATTTCCGCCTTGGTGTATTTGGCGAACTCGGCGTCCATCAATGTGACCAGTTCTGCCGTATTGGCGCGGCGCGACTTTCCGGTCGTGAACCGTTCGTCCTCGATCAGGTCGGGTCTGTCCATGACACGGCAGAGCGGGGCCCAATCCACATTGCCCTGCCGCGAGACAATGCAAATCCAGCTCTCATCCTTGGTCTTGAAGAAGTTCATCAGCGGCTGGATCTGCTCGTGCCGGGACTTGGTCGAGCCGATACGCCCGAAGAAGAGCTGAATGGCAAAGTCCGACCCCATGGCGAACAAAGCGGCCCGCAAGAGGGAGGCTTCCACCAATTGTCCCTGACCGGTGCGCTGTGCCTTGACCAGAGCAGCGCAGATCCCGGCCGCGGCAGCCATGCTGGTCGTGTGGTCGCCAAATGCGGTCCTCAGGGCGAAGGGATCCTGGCCTTTCGGCACCGTCAGATGCCCGACCCCGGCGCGCGACCAGAATGAGGCGACATCAAAGCCCGGCTTGTCGGCATCTGGTCCTTCCAGGCCATATCCGGTCAGCGTGCAGTAAACCAGCTTGGGATTGAGCTTGATCATATTGGCGAAGTCGAGACCGGCGCGCTGCAGACCGCCGGGGCGGACATTGGTGAGAAAAACATCTGCATCGCTGGCCAGATCACGCAGCACGGCCTGGCCTTCCGGCGTGCTGGTATCCAGGACGATGGATTTCTTGCCGCGATTGTCGAAGTCGAAGACCGGATTATCCTGGAAATCAGTGCCGATGGTGCTGAAGAAATTGCGGATGGGATCGCCTTTGGGAGGTTCGATCTTGATCACTTCAGCGCCCCAGTCACTGAGAATGCCGCCTGCCCCCGGGGCGGCCATATAGGTTGCGTGTTCAATCACTTTGATCCCGTCCAGCATGCTGATTCTCATCCTCTTTGCGCCGCTGCGAAGCGGTTTTGGTAAACCGGGCGTTAACCCACACAGGGCATTTATTCATAAATATGAATCGGTGACAGGGATTACCCCGCGATATGACTGTACAAAGCATGCGTCCAGAGCTCAGCGAAGCCGACATCATTCGGCTGATGAAGGGCGAGACTTCAGAAGAGCGCGCGACCGTGGCGCACCGGCTGTGCCGCCGTATCGCTGTCGATGTGCTGAGCGAGGATGAACGCCAGTTCGCAGATGAAATCATCCAGATCCTGGCCAAGGACACAGCTGAACTGGTGCGACGCACGCTTGCTGTCACGCTACGCAATTCTCCGAGACTGCCGCATAGTGTTGCCATCAATCTCGCACAGGATGTCGAATCGGTCGCGATCCCGATCCTGGAACATTCTCCGGTTTTCTCTGATGAGGATCTGATCGAACTGGTCCTTGCCGTCACCGCCTCGAAGCAAAGCGCGATTGCCGCGCGGGCGACAATTTCCGGGCCGCTGGCCGAAGTGATCTCTCAGCATGCGGCAGAGAATGCGGTCGAATTGCTGGCCGGTAATAGCGGCGCCGAGCTGACTGACCGCGCCATGGAAAACGCCATTGAGCGCTTCCCCGGAAATGCTCAAATGCACGAGAATCTGGTGCTGCGTGATCATATCCCGGTGCATATTGCCGAGAAGATGGTCTCGCTGGTCTCTGGCCAGGTGTTTGACATGTTGATCAATCGGCACGAACTGCCTGCGCAGATGGCGATTGATCTCGCTGCAGGCGCGCGTGAACGGGCGACGATTGACCTGGTTGAACAAGCCGGGCGCACCAATGATCTGCCGCGCTTTGTCTCGCAGTTGAACCTGAATGGACGCCTGACCCATTCGCTGATCATGCGGGCGCTATGTGTCGGGCATATGCCCTTTGTCGAACACGCGCTGGCCGAACTCTCAGGCGTGCCGCATGCGCGGGCCTGGCTGATGATCCATGATGCCGGTCCACTCGGCTTGCAGGCGATCTTTGACCGCGCAGGATTACATCGCAAGCTGCTGCCCGCCTTCCGTGCTGCTGTGAAAGTCTTCCACGAGCTCGAGCTTGATGGCGGCGCGAATGACAAGGCACGCTTTCGCATGCGCATGATCGAGCGTGTCCTGACCCAGTTCCAGGCGATTCCGAAGGATGATCTTGATTATCTTCTGGAAAAACTCGACGCCTATGCCGAGCAGGCCAAGAAGCGGGAAGAAAACGCTGCCTAAGCGTCGGTTTTCATTCGAAATCCGTACTCAATGCCGACCTGATTGAGGAAATCAGCGTCACGCCAATAAGCGTTCTCGGCAATGACCAGCATGCCGCTGCAAGCGGCGGCATCAATGCGATCCAGCAGCTCTTCATCATCTTCCAGCTTGCGGGCATCGACGCGCATGCTGTCGAGCAAGACGCGCAGCGCATAGCACAGCGGCGCCTGCCACGAGCGCGAGGCGTTCAGCGACACCCGGAACCCGCAGCGGCGCAAGGCCTCAATCCCGTCCATGGCGTTCTGGCTAGACGGTGTCGCCAGAGCGGCGTCATCGACCTCCAGGCAGATCTCCTGCGGGCACAAATGCGTCCGCGACACCGCAGCATCGCAGGCCACAGCCGTATCCGGATGGATCAAGGCTGCCATCGGGATTGGCAGGATCACCGGACGCTCAGTGGTGCGATAATGCGCATCATGGGCCACATCTTCGACCTGTTCAGCCATCCACTGAGCCGGTGAGGCGGCCTCGCTGCGTTCTGCAGCAAGAGCCACCCGGCCAAAGACCGCACGTTCTTCGAAACGTTTCTCGGCTTCAGCAAACAACAGGACCGCGTCCCCGCTTTCCAGGTGCATGACCGGCAGCAGCCGGGTGCGGGTCTGAATTGGCGATTGAGCGGCGGCTTGGTGATCAGTGAACTGGTGCATTCTGCTTCCGTGACGTTGGGACAAGCACCGTACCTACAGAAACATAGTTGAAATCGCGCGCACGTTTGGGTTGTGATTTCGCTCAAATTTGATCGAATTTTTCGGAGTGAGAATGACAGATCCTGCAACACCTCGCCTGTCCTCGACCATCTTGTTGCTGCGCGATGATCCCGCCCTTCAGGTCTTGATGGTGAAACGCCATTATGAAATCGATTTCGCCTCTGGTGCATATGTGTTTCCAGGCGGCAAGGCCCATGATGAAGATGAAGATCCCGCCTGGGCCGAGAATTGCGATGGCGATTTTACCGGCGAAGAGCAGGCCGCACGAGTGGCGGCGATCCGTGAAGCATATGAAGAGTCTGGGATCATCCTGGCCCGCCCAGCTTCAGCCCGCGGCCCTGGCGCGGCGCTGGTCGGCGCCGATGTGGCTGACGCGATGGGTCCGATGCGCGGCGCGATTGATCGACGCGAAGCGAGTTTTCTGGCGCTGATCAAGCAGCATGATCTGGTCCTGGCCCTGGATGCGCTGGTTCATTTCGGGCACTGGATCACCCCGGACATGATGCCGAAACGGTTCGACACGCATTTCTACCTGGCCGCCACACCTGACGGCCAGGTCGCAGAGCAGGATGGCCGCGAAACCACCGAAGCGGTCTGGGTCGGTCCGCAAGACGCCCTCGATCAGGAGGCGGCCGGGACCGCCACGATCATTTTCCCGACCCGCATGAATCTCGGCAAGCTGGCCGAGACCGATACAACCGAGGCGGCCCTGAAACGGTTTGCAAGCGAGAAAGTCGTCACTGTGCTGCCGGTCGTCGGCAAGGATGATGATGGCGCCCCATGCCTGCACATTCCCAAGGAAGCAGGCTATATTCAAAGCATTGAACCGCTGCAAAGGGTGGCGAATGTGGCGAAGCGTAAATGACCAAGGCGTTTGGCGATTTTGTTGAGCTGATCAAAGATGGCGCCATTGCAACCGTGACACTGGACCGCGGCGATGGCCGCAATGCGATGTCGCTGAAAGTGATGCAGGCGCTGATTGATGCTGCCTCATATCTGTTGGCCGATACCGAGACAAATGTCGTGATCCTTACCGGAGCAGGCGTGTTCAGCGCCGGCGCCGACCTCAAGGACCCGGATCGTGCCAGCCTGCGGGACCGGACCCGGCTGCAACAACGCCAAGCCCTGAAACTCGGCCCTGACATGTGCGGGGCGTGGGAACAGCTCGAACAGATCACCATTGCCGCGATTGAAGGCTATTGCATTGGCGGCGGTGTCGCGCTCGCAATTGCCTGTGATCATCGCATCATCGCTGAAGATGCGCATTTTCGCCTGCCGGAAATCCCGCTGGGTATGAATATGAGCTGGCAGAGCAATCCGCGCACCGTGGCGCTGGTCGGGCCGTCACGGGCAAAACAGTTCACCATTCTCGGCGAGCCATGTCCGGCGCAGCAGGCGCTCGACTGGGGGCTGGCCGATGCGGTCACGCAAACAGGCGGTGCGCTGCAAGCGGCGCAGGCCCTCGCCGCGCGTTATGCCAGCGTTCCGCCGATTGCGCTGCGCATGACCAAACAGGCGATGAATGTCGCCGCGTCGCCGCTCGGCTATGCGACCAGCTTCATGGATCGCGATCAGTTTGCCTATGCGGCAACGACCAATGACCAGGCCGAAGCCGTCCGCGCCTTCCTCGAAAAACGCGCGCCGGACTTCAAGGGCGACTAATTCTTGTAAGCCAGCGGCTTGTCGCTTTCATCCAGATCAAGATAGCGATCCCGCAACTTGGTCTGGCGGCTCTCTAGCGACTGTGCGACGCCAGCAATGAAGACAGCGGTTGGCGCACTTGCCACTTCCAGCGGGTCACCATCCCAGATCACCAGGTCGGCGGCATTGCCGCGTTCGAGTGTGCCATGGTTCGGCATGTCGAACATCTCGGCTGGCGTGACGGTGATCGCGGTCATCGCATCATCGAAGCTGACTCCATTAGCGACGGCATTGCCGGCCACTTGCAAGATCAGGCGGGCCTGATGGCTGTCCGAGCTGAGCGGTGCGAAGGCCGTTGCCACACCAGCATCGATCAGGCGCTCGGCATTTTTCGACGTTGCACCTAATTGCGAGAAGCTGGCTGGCAGGTTCTGGAACGGGTCGATGATCACCGGAATCTCGGCTGCGGCGAGCTCGTCGGCGACCATCCAGCCCTCATCTGCGCCAACAATGATGAGATCAAGGTTCGGGTTTTCCTGTTTCAGATCCATGATCAGGCGCAAGTCGCTGGCGCGGCGCGCAGCAACAATCATCAGCTGCTGTCCGCGCACGGCGCGGCCAAACGCCTGCGCGTCGGCGCGGGTCAGCGTGTCGCCTTCATTATGCGCCATGAACCGGGCCGGATAACCCCGCGCATCGGCGAAGGCGCCGCGCAGAGCCGCCCAGGCCGCCGGCCGCGACCCACCGGCCAGTCCGGCGCCGTTTTCGCCGAGATCGATGAACACGAATGCGCGGTCATCTGATATCGAATCTGGATCTCCGGACGTGTCGGCCAGAAACCCTTGTCCGGCAATCAAGGACGCGCCTGTTCCTGGCGCCACAGCAATGCGTGTAACGCCTTCAATGCGGGTGACGGCGACCGGTGTGGCGGCCGGATTGAAACCGTCAGCGGCGCGCAGGGCGACAGAGAACATCGACCCGGCGGCATTTGTGTCATTGGTGGAGTCTTCAGCGCCGACCTCGACAATCCCGGTGCGCGAGAAAGGCGAGAAGATGCCAGGCGTCACCCAGTTTCCACCAGCATCGATGGTTTCGGTTCCACTCGGCGGCGCGAAGTTCACACCCAGGCCGGCAATCTCGCCATTGGCGATATAGATATTGGCATTTTCCAGGGTTCCGGCATCGGTGCCGGTCCAGACCTTGGCATTGACGATGGCCACGTTTTGCGCTGCAGCGCCAAGCGAGAGCATCGCTGTCGCCGCCGCGGAGAGAACAAGCTTGCGGATCATTTCAGGTCTCCTTCACCAGGCTGTCCAAGTTCGAAATCCATCACCGGGGTCAGGGCAGGGTTGCCGCGGTCATACATCAGGGCGCCATCGATAAACACCATTTCGGCCTGGGTGTAGACGCTGAACGGATCCCCGGACCAGAGCACGACATCGCCATCCTTGCCGGGTTCAAGCGAGCCGGTCTGGTCAAACACGCCCAGCGATTTTGCCGGATTGGCGCTGAGCCATTGCCAGGCCTCTGCCTCGGAAATCTCGATCCCGGCGCGGCGGCCATCGGCCAGGGCCTTGGAGGCTTCCTGATTGAGGCGCTGAATGCCGATATCATCGTCGGAATGGACAATCGCACAGGCCCCGGCCTTGTGCACCATTGGAATGTTCTCGCGGATGCCGTCATAGGCCTCCATCTTGAACCCCCACCAGTCTGCCCACATCGCCGAGCAGGCGCCATATTCAGCCAGTTTGTCAGCGATCTTGTAGCTTTCGACAGCGTGATGGAAGCTGGTGACTTTGTAGCCAAACTCCGCGCTCATATCCATGATCTGGGCCATTTCGTCGGCGCGGTAGCAATGCATGTGGACGAGGATATCACCCTTGAGCACGCCCATCAGGGTGTCGAGTTCAAGGTCTCGTGCCGGCGGCTCACCGCCTTGATCCGCATATTTTTCCCATTTGCGCTTATACTCGACCGCTTTGGCCCAGGCCATGCGATAGCCAGCAACATTGCCCATGCGAGAATAAGGCGCGCCGCCCGGGAAACGGCCGCCGCCATAGCCATAAACGCGTTTCGGATTCTCACCGCACGCCATTTTCAGCGTGTAAGGCGCATCCGGGAATTTCATCCCCTGAACCGTTCGCGCCGGGACGTTTTTCAAGGTGACGCCGCGGCCGCCAAACAGGTTGGCTGAGCCAGGCAGAATCTGCATCGCCGTGATCCCGCCGGCCAGAGCGCGCGGGAAACCCGGATCCTGCGGCCAGATGCCATGTTCAGCCCAGACCTCGGCTGTGACCGGGGCGCTGATCTCGTTGCCGTCACCATGGGCGCTGACGCTCGGGCTTGGATAGACGCCGAGATGGCTGTGATTGTCGATAATGCCAGGGGTCACCCATTTGCCGGTGACATAGAATACATTGGCATCCTCAGGGGCAGCGATTTCCTCGGCCACCTCGGCCACTTTGCCATCCACGATCAGGACATCGCCGCCGTCAATCCGGCCACCAATGCCGTCCAGCACTGTCGCGTCTTTCAGCAGTGCCGTGGTCGAAGGGTAGGGGGTGTAAGTGGAGGGAAAGGGATTGCGATCAATCTCGACTGTCTCTCCTGAACGGCTGGCCCCATCATCATCACCTCCACCGCCGCATCCGGTCAGAACCAGAGCCGCGGATCCGAGGACAAAGAAAAGCTTTTTCATCACTAACCCCGCAAATCGCATATGCCGAGCAGTGTGTTGCTTTTGCCGATCTTGGCAAGGGCGAACCTGTTATGTCCAGAGGGGTTTCACGCAATTCTCGACCGACGCATCAAGCTCGAACGTGATCGGCATATGCGCTGTATCACGGCGCCGCGATTGCAGCGCCTTGTGCACGCTGGCAAAGGCCGCTTTGCCGAGCGAGGCTGGCCCGATCCGGTTCTGGGCTTTCGGCGACAGGTTCAGGTTCTGACGCAGGAAGGCATTGGTATAGATCGCATTCGCATTGACCAGGCTGGCCATGGTCATGAATTCACAGGCGAGCGAGACATTCATGCAATTGGCATTGCGGACCCGGTGCGGCGCCAGTTGCGGCCAGGTCAGGCCCATGCCGGGCGCCAATTCGAACACGCGGGCATGTTGGTCAAATGTCTGGCGATAAGGCAGCTCCTCTTCGCGCGTCATGTGGACGAGGTGTTCGATATGCTTTGCCGGGGCAAATGCCTCGTCTGTCGGATAGACCCACAGGCGCTTGCGTCCGCGGATCTGGAACAGCGCCACCATCGCGATGTCGAGATGATAGCCGACCTCAATATTTGGTGACGAGATTAACAGGCTCATGTCCGGCTTCATCGGCCGGCGACCTGTCGCGATTTCGAGGCTGCCATACAGCTCGTCAGCTACGGGTTTCAGCGCCTCGAGCTGATCATTGACGCGGCGCAGACTGAGCCAGACCTGCCCCTGTTTGACCGCCTCGACAATCGCTGCGCCGGACATTTGCGGGGCGCGGCCTTTCAAGGCGCGCGGATGGCCATCGCGGCGGTGGCCGAAGGTCCAGATCTCGAGCGCTGATCGCGGATACAGATCCAGCAATTGCGCCAGCCCGTCATCCGAGAACAGTTCTAATTCTTCCAATTGGTGCTGCGCTCTCAGGATTTCAGTCCCGAAAACCTGGTTTGCATTGTCTGGCCAATACACAGTCATCTTGTCCCCCGACACAGGTGAGTTCCCACGCGCGTCAGAGATGCAAGATCGGGTCCAGTTTCGTGTATTAGGCGAAAATTGGCGCGGGTCGACTAGACATCGAGCTCTTCGGCAAAGTGCGCATTTTCCTGGATGAAGCGATAGCGATGTTCGGCTTTCTTGCCCATCAGCGTATCGATCAGCTCGGCAGGTTTGGCCTCGGTCAGCTCGTCAATGCTGTCGGGGAGCGTGATCCGCGCCAGGGTCCGGGTCTCCGGATTCATCGTCGTTTCTTTCAGCTGCGACGGGTTCATCTCGCCGAGACCTTTGAAGCGGCTGAGCTCGACCTTCTGATTCGGTTTGAACTCGAGCTCCATCAGCAGCTCCTTGTCCTCATCATCCATCGCATAGATGGATTTGCCCTTATAAGAGAGCTTGTACAGCGGCGGCATCGCCATATACAGGCGCCCGCTTTCGATCAGACCCGGCGTCATCTTGTAGAAGAAGGTGATCAGCAGCGCCGCAATGTGGGCCCCGTCCACGTCCGCGTCAGTCATGATGATGATCTTCTCATAGCGCAAATCATCAATGTTGAAGCGCGATCCAGTGCCGGTGCCGAGCGCCAGGAGCAGGTCCTGCAATTCCTGGTTCTTGTCCATCTTGTCGGCTGTGGCCGAGGCGACGTTCAGGATCTTGCCGCGCAAGGGCAGGATTGCCTGGGTCTTGCGATCGCGCGCCTGTTTGGCCGAACCACCGGCCGAATCCCCCTCGACGAGGAACAGCTCGGTATCGCCTTTGCTGTCGGCGCAATCAGCCAGCTTGCCGGGCAGACGCAGTTTCTTGGTTGCTGACTTGCGTGCAACATCCTTGGCCTTGCGGCGGCGGGCGCGTTCATCAGCGCGTTCGATCGCCCAGGTGAGCAGCTTGTCAGCTTCTTTCGGGCTCGCCGCCAACCAGTGATCGAACCTGTCGCGGACACAATTCTCGACCAGGCGGAAGGCCGCTGTGGTCGACAATTTATCCTTGGTCTGGCCAACAAATTCCGGGTTGCGGATGAACACCGACAAAAGCAGGCCGGAATGGCCCATAATGTCGTCGGCAGTGATCGAGGTGCCTTTCTTCTGGCCGGTCAGGTCAGCATAATTGCGCAGACCTTTGGTGATTGCAGAACGAAAGCCCGCCTCATGCGTGCCGCCATCCGGGGTCGGGATGGTGTTACAGTAAGAGCGCGCGAAGCCATCGGTCTCGCCAAAGCCGGCAGCGGTCCAGGCAATCGCCCATTCGACCTTGCCATCATCGCTTTCGACCAGGCCAGCGAAATTCTGTTCGGTGATCGTGACCTTGCCCTTGAACACTTCGTCGAGCTGGTCAGCGAGGCCATTGGGATAAGACAGGGTCTTTTCGGCCGGGATCTTTGACTCTTCCGGCAGCAGTTCCGGATCGCATTTCCAGCGCACTTCGACGCCGCGATAGAGATACGCTTTCGAGCGCGTCATCTGGAACAGGCGGGCCGGTTTGAAGCGCAGCTTTTCGCCGAAAATCTCGATATCCGGCTTGAACCGAACGGTTGTGCCGCGGCGATTAGGCGCTGGGCCTTTCAGTTCGAGCGGGCCGGTGACCTTGCCACGTTCAAAAGCCTGAAAATACAGCTTCTTGTCGCGGGCGACCTCGACTTCCATCCGTTCCGACAGCGCGTTGACGACCGACGAACCGACCCCGTGCAGGCCGCCAGCGGTCTCATACGCCTTGTTCGAGAACTTGCCGCCCGCATGCAGCGTCGTCATGATCACTTCGAGGGCAGACTTGCCAGGATATTTCGGGTGCTCGCCGACCGGGATGCCGCGGCCATTATCGACCACTTCAACATAGCCGTCAGCCCGGACATGGACTTCAATCCGCGAGGCGAATCCGGCCACGGCCTCGTCCATGGAATTGTCCAGGATTTCCGCAAACAGGTGATGGTAGGCGCGCTCATCCGTGCCGCCAATATACATGCCGGGACGTTTGCGCACTGGTTCCAGGCCCTCAAGGACCTCGATATCTTTCGCGCTATAGCCAGAAGGATCAGTTTTCATATCGTCGAACAGGTTTGTTTGCTTTGCAGCGCCCATAATGGTTTTCTCCCCGTAAGCCCATTCGCCCACTGATTCCAAGGACTTCCATCATGCCGATTACGATTAATACGCCGTTAACCCTGCCCTCTGGAGTCGAATTGCCTAATCGACTGGTCAAGGCGGCGATGACGGAAAGACTGGCCAATGCCCGCAATCAGGTCACCGACCGGCATCTGCGATTGTATAAGGCCTGGGGGGATGGCGGCATCGGTCTGCAAATCACCGGAAATGTGCAGGTCGATCGACGCAATCTCGAAGCCCCGGGAAATGTCGCCATCGACGGAACGCCTTCGAATGAACATGCTGTAATGCTCGGAAAATGGGCAGAGGCCTGCAAATCCGGCGGCGGCAAAGTCGTCATGCAGATCAGTCATGCAGGGCGGCAGACGCAGAAAATGGTCAATCCACAACCGGATGCCCCAAGTGCGATCGCGGTGGATTTGCCTGGCGGCCAGTTCGGCACGCCGCGGGCGATGACAGGGGACGCAATCAAACGGCTGATCGACAAATATGCGATCGCGGCCAAGGCCGCCCGCGCCGCCGGGTTTGACGGCGTCCAGGTCCACGCCGCGCACGGCTATCTGATGAGCCAGTTCCTGTCGCCGCTGACCAATCAGCGCGAGGATGAATGGGGCGGGTCGCTGGAAAACCGTGCGCGCGCCTTGCTGGAAGTGGTGCGCGCGACGAAAGCTGAGGCAGGCCCCGGATTTGGGATTTCGGTCAAGCTCAACTCGACCGATTTCCAGAAAGGCGGCTTCAGCCAGGCTGATTCGATGGCGGTGATCGGCATGCTGAACGATCTTGGCCTTGATTTCGTTGAGATCTCAGGCGGCAATTATGAGCAGCCCAAGATGATGGATATGGAAGGCTTGAAACCGGTGCATGAGGACGGCGTCCGCGAAAGCACCCAGAAGCGGGAAGCCTATTTCCTGGAATATGCCAAGGAAGTTCAGGCCGCCGCGACCATGCCCTTGATGGTCACAGGCGGGTTTCGCACCCGGGACGGGATGAATGACGCTCTGGCCAGCGGTGAAGCCGACCTGATCGGACTGGGCCGGCCCTTATGTGTCGATGTCGACGCCCCAGGCGCGCTCTGCTCGGGCGCACTGGAGGCGCTGCCGCAATGGGAAAAGACCTTGCGGATCGGGCCAGGCATATTCGGGCCGAACTCGTCCATCGGCTTGTTTAAGGCGCTGAACGGGTTTGGCATGCAGGGCTGGTTCTATACGCAGCTGCACCGGATCGCTGATGGCGCGCCGCCGAACCGCAAGCTTGGCGTGCTCAGCGCCTTCCTGAAAATGCAGGGGCTCGACTCCAGGATGGCGAAGGCTTACCACGCCGATCTTGCTGCAAAAGAGACCGCATGAGCCTGAATATTTCGTCCGCTTTTGATGGCGGCAACATTATTGTCAAAGATGCCAGCGATCCACAAAATGTGCGCTTGGAGATCGCAGATGATCACCAGTCCCACTTCTATCAGTGGTTCTATTTCCGGGTCGCAGGACCGGCCGAACTGGGATTGCGATTGGTCCTGGAAAATGCCGGTGGCGCTGCTTATCCGAAAGGCTGGGACAATTATCAGGCGGTCGTGTCTTATGATCTCGAGCATTGGCGCCGCGTGCCGACCAGCTATGATGGTCAGGCGCTGACGATTGAGACCGAAACCGGGGCCGGCGCTGTCTATGTGGCTTATTTCGCGCCTTATCCGATGCATCGGCATCGCAAACTGATGGCACGGGCAGGGGCGCTGCCAGAGGCGACGGTCAGCGTGCTGGGCCAGACCCTGGATGGCCGCGACATGGACCTGATCACGATCGGGACGCCATCGGCAGACAAGCGCGCGCTCTGGATCACCGCCCGCCAGCATCCGGGAGAGACCATGGCCGAATGGTGGATGGAAGGCTTCCTGGACCGCCTTGGCGATGCTGAAGACGCGGCCGTGCAGGCGCTGCGCGGCTCTGCGGTCTTGTATCTGGTGCCGAACATGTGCCCGGATGGCAGCGCGCGCGGGCATTTGCGGACCAATGCAGCGGGCGTCAATCTGAATCGCGAATGGGCGGCGCCGAGTCTGGAAAAAAGCCCTGAAGTCTATCTTGTGCTTGAGAAGATGAAGCAGACCGGCCTCGATCTCGCGCTTGATGTGCATGGCGATGAAGCCCTGCCATACAATTTCATTGCAGGCACGGAAGGCATCCCGGACTGGAGCAATCGCCTGGCCGACCTGCAGCAGACATTCAAGCAAACCTATATTGAGTCTTCAGATGGCGCGTTCCAGACCAGGTTTGGCTATCCGACTAATGCGCCAGGCAAGGCCAATATGAGCATTTGTTCGAATGCATTGGCGCAGCATTTTGATGCGCTGGCAATGACGCTGGAAATGCCGTTCAAGGACAATGCTGATCTTCCCGACGCCGAATTTGGCTGGTCGCCGGCGCGGGCGAAACAGCTGGGCCGGGACGCGGTCGAGCCTATCCTCGCTGTTCTGCCGGGGCTGCGTTGAGTTCGGCCAGAGCAGACTCGATCAAGCCATAACTCCGGATCCGGGTCTCGAGCCTGTCAGTGATTGTCAGCAAGAACAGTTCATTGGCGCGCGTATCCGCGGCGGTGTCCTGCAGCGCTTTGGCGACCGTCTCCGCGGATCCGATCATGCCTCTTTCAGGCGGCAAAAGCGGGGCCTGGTCGAGCGCGATCTGGGCCTGCTCTGTGGACATGTAGGGGTGAAACTGGCCGGTCTGCCGACCCAGGCTCCAGGCTTTGATCGGCGCAGCCAGGCGCTGGGCCTCTGCATCGGTGTCAGCCGCCAGCGCCACCAAGCCGATCCCGGCATAAGGCTCGGCACAGAATGGGGACGGCTCGAATGCCTCAAAATAGGCCGCCAGCGCCGCCTTGGCGCCGCCAGGATTGAGAAAATCGGCAAAGGCGAGCTGCAGGCCCATCTGCCCGGCAAAGGCGGCCGAGCCCGGGGATGAACACAGCAGCCACAGTCCCGCAGGCGCGCCAGGTGGATTGGCAGCGATTCCGCGGGCACGGTGATCGTCCGGCAAAGGCGCCGCACCGCTGGCATCCAGCATCCAATCCATCAGCATGCGCAGCATTGTCGGGAAGGTCTGGGCGCCTGGTCCGAGCAGGGCCGCAGACGCCCGCGGGTCGGCCCCGGTCGCGCGACCAAGCCCGATCTCGATCCGGCCGGGATAGAGCTGGTTCAGGGTCTGGCCCCATTCGGCAACTTTCAGCGGCGAGTAATTCGGCAGCATGATGCCGCCGGAACCAAGCGTGATCCGGCGCGTCCGGCTGGCCAGGTCTGCCATCAGGATTTCCGGCGTCGTGCCGGCAAAGCTGCTGGCATTATGATGTTCCTGCACCCAATAAGCGCGGTAAGACATGTCATCTGCCGCCCGGGCCAGGGCGCGGGTTTCGTTCAGCGCATCTGCGGCTGTGCGACCCGCGAAGATGGGCGATGGGTCGAGTATGGACAGTACGGGTTTCATCCCCTGTCTTGTGCGCTATGCAGGAGGCGGAAACAAGTTGGAGAATTTGATGCGATCAGGTTGGGCGATAGCGTTCGGGTTGGTGTTGGCGGCGTGCAGCGTGGCGGCGGCGCCGACCGAAGCGATCGATGAAGGGCTGGCAGATCGGGTCGCGCTGGCGCCGCCAGGCCCCTTAGATCCCTCGCCTTATCCTGTGCATTATCAGCTCGATCTCACGCTCGACCCGCGCGCGGCGCGATTCGGCGGGACAGTGGCGATCACGCTGGACGTGACCGAACGCTCGAGCGGGGTGTATCTGCATGGCCGCGATCTCGAGGTCACAGAGGTGCGCGCGCGAACCGGCGAGGCGCCGGTCACGCAAGGCGATTGGCAACCGGTATTGGAGTCCGGCGTGGCCTGGCTCGATTATGGTCAGACCGTCGATCCAGGGCAGGTGATTGTCGAGATCGATTATAATACGGCGTTTGATGCCAACCTGTCGGGCCTGTTCAAAGTGACCGAACAGGGCGATGCTTATGCGCTGGCCAAATCCGAGAGCATTCAGGCCCGGCGCTTCATGCCAGGCTTCGATCAGCCGGCCTTCAAGGCGCCATTCGACATCACCCTGACCATTCCCGAAACCGATTCTGCGATCAGCAATGCGCCAGAAGCCTCGGTCGAGCTGCTTGGCAATGGATTGAAGACGGTCAGGTTCGAGACCACGCGGCCGCTGCCGACTTACCTGCTGTCGCTGGCCGTGGGCAGTTTTGATGTCGTCGATGCTGGAATGATCCCGCCCAATGCGGTGCGCGCCGAACCGATCCCGTTGCGCGGTTTTGCCCGCCGCGGCAAAGGCGGCGAACTCGGCCTGGCGCTGCAGACGGCGCCTGAGCTGGTGCGCATTTTCGAACAGGCGCTGGAGCAGCCTTATCCGTACAAGAAGCTCGACATTGTTGCGGCGCCGCAATGGCCGTCCGGGGCGACCGAGCTTGCCGCCGCGATCACTTATCGCGAAAGCCGCATCCTCGCTGGCCCGGAGATTGGCCCCGCCGCGCGCCGCAGCTTGCTGGCCATTCATGCGCATGAAGTCGGACACATGTGGTTCGGCAATCTGGTGACGCCGCCCTGGTGGGATGATCTGTGGCTGAAAGAGGCCTTTGCCAGCTGGGGCGAGGGCGCCAGCCTGTCAGAACTCTATCCCGGCCAAGGCTATGAGCTGGACGCGATTGTCGATGGCATTCGCGCCATGGATCTCGACAGCCTGGCCAGCGCCCGCGCCGTGCGCGAGCCGATCGCGCTGAACGAGAATGTGCGCAATGCCTATGATGCGATCACCTATAATAAGGGCCTGGCCGTCATTGGCATGGTTGACGCCTATTTCGGTGCCGAAGTGTTTCGTCCGGCGCTGGGCCGATATGTCGAGGCGTATGAGGACGGCGTCGCAGGCAGTCCGGAATTCTTTGACATTATCGGGGCCGAAACGGCCGAGCCGACTCTGACGCGCGCCTTTAAAAGCTTTGTCGAGCAGAATGGCCTGCCCTTGATCACGGTCTCGCAATCCGGGTCGGCCAGCAGCCTGACCGTTTCGCAGTCTCGCTACCTGCCGCTGGGCAGCCAGGCCGGATCAGACCGGGCCTGGACCATTCCGGCTTGTCTGAAGGCAGGCAGGTCCAGGCCGGCGGACGGCGCTGAGCGCCAGTGTTTCATGCTGGATGCACAGTCCATGGATGTGCCCGTGGCGGGCACTGCCGGTTTCATCATGCCGAATGCTGAAGGGGCCGGCTATTACCGCTTCTCGCTGCCTTATCAGATGTGGCAAAAGCTCGGCATGGCGTTCGATCAATTGAGCCCTGGCGAGAAACTCTCCAGCCTCGACAGTGCCGGCGCCGAGTTTGCGGCCGGGCGGCTGGATGTCGACACGGTCTGGCGCTTTATCGATGAAGCCGTGCGCGATGAGGAGCGCCGTGTCGTGCAGGCCGCGATCCAGCAGGCGACGCGGTTCGAACCGCTTTTGGCAGGCGATGCGGCAGCGATGGCCGGCTATCGCGCCAGCGTGATCGATGTCTTCCGCGATCGTTATACGGCGCTGGACCAGCATGGCGGCGATGACCCGGAACTGGCCATCATGAAATCCAGCCTCGAACAATTCCTGATCCTGTCGGGCCAGGATCCGGGGCTGCGCCAGAGCCTGGCTGATGCGGCCGCTGACTATATCGGCCTGGACGGCATCAGCTCCAAGCGCCGCCTGAATACAGACGAGTATTTCACCGGCATCGCGATTGGCCTGCAAGTCCATGGCGAGCCGTTCCTCGATCGCCTGCTGGCGGTGCGGACCAGCTATGACGACCCGGTGTTCGAGCAGGCCGTGGCCTTTGCGATTGGCCGAAATCAGGATCCGGCGCTGAGCGACCGGATTCTCGCCCTCGCCTTGTCCGGAGCGCTGGGAACGCGCGAGACCCTCGCCATCGTGCAAGGCCAGATGCAGCAGCCGCAGACCCGGGCCCTGACCTGGGCATGGCTGAACCAGAACTTCCCCACTTATCTCAGCGTGATCCCGCGCCAGCGCCAACGCTTCACTCCGGCTCTGGCGCGTGACATGTGCTCGCTGGAGGCGCGCGATGAGCTGTTGGCGCTGTTTACAGCCCAAGGCGATCTTGTCCCCGGGCATGAACGATCACTGTCGCAAACGGTTGAGCGGATTGAATTGTGCGCAGCACTGGAAGCGGCAAAGGGGGCAGAGACGCGCGCCTTTTTCCGCGCTCAGAACTAGTTCGGCGACTCTGTCTCCGGCGCAGGCTCTTCCGGCTCTTCGCTGCGGCGGCCGAACAAGGCCTCTAGCGCACGGTCGCGCAGCTCGTCTTCCAGATCCTGTTCTTCAGCTGGTTCAGGGGCCGAGGCGCCATCCGTCTCTGGCTCTGGGGCTGGGGTCTGCGGCGCGGTCTCGCCGCCAATAATGCCGCCAATGATCCGCCCGGCATCGCCGCCAATGCGGTCGCCAAGCTCGCTTGCTGCCTGGCTGCGCAGGCGCCGGGTCAGCTCGGCCTGGACCGCAGCTTGATCAAGTCCGAACTGGATGTTTGACCAATCCCCAAAGGCGCGAACCGGAACCGGGATGTCGCCGAGCGCCAGGGTCGCGCCGCCATGGGCGGCATTGACGTCAATGCGCGGGATCAGACTGACATCAATTGTCCGCGCGCCAAGATCGATGCTGCCACTGCCAGTGATGCCGACGACTGGATTGTCGATGCTCAGATTGGTGATGCTGGCGACACCATTATTGAAGTCGAGATTGCCGATAAAGCTGGAAAAATCGGTTTCGGCTTCGGGTGAGAACGCGTCCCGGAAGCTCTCAATGGTCAGGTTTCCGCTGCGCGCAAGATCGCTCAGATTGGTCGCATCGCGTACCATCTTGGCGAGATTCAGCCCCTTCAGCGCGCCATGATTGAGGTCGGATTCCAAGCGGCCATCGAGACCATTGATCAGGGCTTTCAGGCTATTGCCTTCTGATGTCATGTTGACATGCACGTCGCCGAGACCGCTGAGATTCTGGAAGCCGGTCAGCGAGGTCAGCATGTCCTGGGCCGCAATGCTGGTCGCCAGGGCTTCGATCTGCAGGGTCGGGGTCGCGCGCGAGGCATCCAGCACCAGGTCGCCATACCAGTCGCCCTGGAACACCCGGAAGCCGGGCGTATCATCGTCGCGGCGGAAAATGGCCGACAGCCGGCCATCATCAAGTCGGGTCTTCAACAAGGCGTCCTGCAACGTGATCTGGTCGATCACGACAGTGTCGGCAGCGACCGTCACTGTCGCGTCGACAGCGCGCAAACCTGCCAGGTCAAACGGCGTGTCATCCCAGTCTTCGTTCAGGCTCGGGGTCTGGTCCTGCTGTTGCGATCCGCTGCCCAGGAAAGGCGTGACGTCGAGCGTGTTCATGACAAGATCAGCGACAATGCGCGGGCGCGCGCCGCGCAAATCGGCGCCGAGGCTGCCCGTCGCCCGGGTCTCGTCAAGGGTCAGCTCGGCCGCCGAGAGGTTCGGTGCCATCAGGTTGCCGGTCGTCTGCCCCTTGATCGAAAGCCGGGTCAGGGACTCGCCTTGCGGCAGCACAGTGCCGAACGTCGCGAGCACTTTGCGAGGATTGTTGCTGCTGAGCGCCAGGGCGCCATTAATCGGCTGATCCCCGGCCAGCGACAGGTCGCCGGTATAATCAGTGTTGAGGTCGACGCTGCGCTGCTTGAGCCGAATACCGGTGAGCGCAGGCGCCGCAAGCGGGCCAGACAGACGGGCGCTGAGATCGACATCGCCCAGCAGGGTCAGCACCGGGATGAGCGGGTGGCCCGGTTTGAGCAGGCGCTGCGCGTCCGCGGCGTTGACATCAATCGTGCCATTGAGGCTCGGCGACGGGCCGAGCGTCAACGCGCCTTGATAATCCAGGTCGAGGCCGGTGGCGGCGAGCTGCAAGCTCGAGAAGTCAATCGCGGCGGTCAGGGCCGGCCCGGTGATCGAACCTTTGGCGCGGACTGATTGCAGGGTGCTGGCAATGAAGGGCAGATCAGCATCGCCAAGCAATGTGATGACCTGGCCCAGCGTATCGGACTCGATCTCGAAATTGCCATCAAGCAGCGGAGAATCGGCCAAGGTCATGGCGCCATCATAAGTGATGTCGCCATAGATTGTGCCCAGCCGCGCATCGAGAATGACAGGTTGCTGCGCCGTCAGCTGCTCCAACGTGTCGAGGCGAATGCGATAATCGAAGGGCTGTCCGTTCAGGCGACCTTCGCCGCGGGAAGACAGCGGCTGGTCGAGCGCCTTGAGCTGCGCGGATCCGGTAAACTCGGTCAGCGCATATTGATCGCCGCTCACCCCGTCACGATAGAAGACGGATGCGTTTGACAGCGCCGCCCGGTCAATCCCGGTTTCGAATCCACTCGATTCTTCTGTCTCGGTCTCGCGGCTGGGATCGCCGAACACCCAGTTGACGCGGCCATCGGCCAGGCGCTCGAGGCGCACAGTGGCATCAGCCAGCGTGATCTTGGCAACTTCGACCCGGCGCGACAGCAGCGGTAGAAGTTTGACATTGGCCTGAAGGCTGCCGGCCTCGATCATCAGCGGATCGGAAAACCCGTCCGGATTAGCGATCTGAGCGCCCTCAATGCGGGCTGAGATGACCGGCAGAATCGACAATTTGGGGTCGCCCTTCAGGGTGACCTCGCGCCCGAGTGCGTCACTCGCTGCGCGCTCGATCTGGCTTTTATAGACCGAGGTCGGGATCAGAAAGGGAATGATCACGGCCGCCGCCAGCAGGATCGCGACCGCAGCGCTGAGGATGATCAGGAAACGTTTCATAGGAGGAATATGGCCTTCTTATTCTGTATTGCAGCTGAATAGCTGCAACTGATGTCAAAGTCATGGCAATTGCCGCTTGACCGGGGTTTTGCACGCGTATAGATCAGCCTCTCACCGCTTCGGCGGGGTACCCATGCGCGGGTGTAGCTCAGTTGGTTAGAGTACCGGCCTGTCACGCCGGGGGTCGCGGGTTCGAGTCCCGTCACTCGCGCCACTTCTTGGAAGTGGAAATCTCCTTAAAGTTCGGAATTTGAACGGTATTTTGCTTCCGTTTGCCGCCGCTTGCGCCCAGGCCATTGGCAATGTCGAAGCAGGTAAAATCCATGCCGCCGCGTCATGGCTTCGGCTTGGGGCAATTCTTGGTCAAAAAACTCGTTTCTATGCAGGTGCTTAAGCACTGCTGACGAAAATTTCGATAATTACACTTAGAGCCTTGCTGTCCCCGGAGACACTTGTGCAAACCGTGCGCGAAATTGGCAAGCAAAGCAGCCTTGAAGCTGCGCCGCCAGAATGAGAGCGAACAAAAATAATGGATCAGCTGGTCTCAAAATCGTCTCTGCATCGACCGGCCATGATGCATCGACACGGCAAGCCGCTTCGCATCGCGATCCTGTCCTATCGCTCTGACCCGAAAGTGGGCGGGCAAGGGGTTTATGTGGATTATCTCAGCAAAGCCCTGGCTGAAGCGGGCCACAAAGTGGATGTGCTTTCCGGGCCCCCTTATCCCGAACTCGATCCCAAGGTCGGATTGGTCAAGATCCCGTCGCTGGATCTCTATGCCCAGCCGCATAATGGGCATTTGTCGCTGCGGCCCCGTCATCTGCTCAGTCCGACCGACACGTATGAATATTTCGGTCACTTGTCCGGCAAGTTTGTCGAACCTTACACGTTTGGGCAGCGCGTGTTCCAATATCTGCGCCAGCACGCTGATCAATATGATGTCGTATTGGACAATCAGACCTTGGCCGTCGGGACGCTCAAGATCCAAACCAAGCTTGGACTGCCAATGGTCACCATGATCCATCATCCGATCACCAAGGATCTGGACCTGGCGCTGGCGGCGGCGCCGGATTGGAAAACCCGTTGGCTGGTCCGCCGGTGGTACGGGTTTCACAAGATGCAGATCCGGGTCGCGCGGCAATTGAACTTCATCACCTGCCCGTCACGCAGCGCCCGGCAGGATGTCGCGCGTGCCTTTGGGGTTCAGCCTGAGCAGATGACGCCGATTGCCTTAGGCGTGGATCAGGGCGCCTTTCGGCCGCGTTCGGAGATTGCCCGATCAACCCGCCGATTGATCACCACTGCCAGCTCCGACACGCCTTTGAAAGGGCTGCATATATTATTGAGGGCGTTTCATCAGGTGCTGCAAACCCATCCTGATCTGGAACTAGTGGTGATCGGAAAATTGCGTGACGGTCTGGCCAAGCGCACATTGCTCGAGCTCAATTTGCAGGACAAAGTGGTGTTCAAATACGGGCTTCCCCGAGACCAGCTGGCGAGCGAATTCAGCACAGCCACGATTGCCGTCACGCCGTCTCTGTATGAAGGGTTCGGTCTGCCTGCGGCTGAAGCGATGAGCTGTGGCACACCGGTGATTGTCAGCGATGGCGGGGCATTGCCGGAGGTGGCCGGAAACGCCGGCCTTGTCGTCAAGCGAGGGGATCCGGATGCGCTGGCGCGCGAGATTTCGGCGCTCCTGGGCGATGAGCAGAAGAGATTGCGCGTGGCTGAGGATTGCCTGATGCGGGCGCAGGAAAAGTTCAACTGGGCCAATATCGCGCCTGATTATGTGGCCCTGTTCGATCAGGCGATCGGTGCGCAATGCTGACGGCGCGTTTCAAGCATTTGAAGCTTCAACC
The DNA here is from genome assembly GCA_965212615.1 of Henriciella sp. Taxonomy (GTDB): domain Bacteria; phylum Pseudomonadota; class Alphaproteobacteria; order Caulobacterales; family Hyphomonadaceae; genus Henriciella. Next base: position 1,221,373 of record OZ243114.1, on the reverse strand, counting down.
CGGCGCGCAAGTTCTGGATCTTGGCTGCGGCGAAGGACGACACGTGCATGGCCTGCACATGCTGGGCGGGCTGAATGTCATCGGTGTGGATCTCGATGAAGCCTCATTGGAAAAGGCCCGGGCCGGATTGGCGACCTTGCCTCAATCACCGAATGGCACAACGCGGTTTGAACGCGGCGATGCCACGGCGCTGGGGTTTCCGGATCAGAGCTTTGATGCAGTGATCTGCTCTGAAGTGCTCGAGCACCTGCCGGATTATGACGCGGCGATTGCCGAAATTCGCAGGGTTCTGAAACCAGGTGGCCGGGCCTGTGTGTCTGTGCCGCACGCCTGGCCAGAGCGGATCTGCTGGCGCCTGGCGCCGCCGCCGGGCGGATATGCCTTCGAGCCTGGCGGTCACATTCGGATATTTGATGAAGTGGATCTGAAAGTCTCGGTCGAGCGGCGCGGGTTTCGCGCTGTCAAACGTCATCATGTCCATGGCATACACACGCCGTTCTGGTGGTTGAAATGCCTGTTCTGGAGCCGCCGCGATGAGCACCCCCTGATCAAGGCGTATCACGGGTTTCTGGTCTGGGACTTGATGCAACGGCCCTGGATCACGCGGCTGCTTGATGCGGTGATCTCGCCATTCATGGGCAAGAGTCTGGTGTTGTATTTCGAGGCGGTGGACGGTTCATGATCGGGCTGGAACATGACCGCGCTTCAGAGGCGCACCTGGACGCTGTCGCCAATGCAGGGCGGCGCATTCTGCAGATCCAAACTGCAGATGGCGGGATTGCCTGGTTTGAGAACGGGCCCTGGGACCCGTGGAATCATGTCGAGGCCGCGATGGCATTGACGGCTTTGGGCGCGCATGATCACGCCGAAGCCGCATTTGCGTATTTGCGCGCGACCCAGCGCACTGACGGCGCCTGGACAGGCGAATATGGCAACGCGCTGCCAATGCGCGACCGCGACTATATTGCCCGCCAGACCGCGCCGGCTTTCCTCGATTCGAATTTTTGCGCTTATCCGGCAGTTGGCGTCGCGCACAGATATCTGAAGACAGGGGATCGCGACTGGTTGCGTCGGCAATGGCAAATGGTTGAAGCCTCGATCGAGTTCGTTCTGGGCTTGCAGCTGCGCAATGGCACATTCTCCTGGTCCCTCGAAGCGCATGGAACCAGCGTCGATCGCGCGCTTCTGGCCGGGAATGCGTCAATCTATAAGAGCCTTGAATGCGCGATCTTCCTGGCTGACGAACTGGGGCGCAGCGTCAGCCATTGGAAAGCCGCGCAAGGGCGTCTCAAACGCGCGCTGCGCTATGCCCCGGAGGCGTTTGAACAATCTGGTTCAGAGGCCGGGTTTGCCATGGACTGGTATTACCCGGTCCTGTCCGGCGCGCTCAGGCTGCCGGATGCGCAGCGCCGGATCCTGGCCGGCTGGCCGATCTATGTGAATGAGGCGCTTGGCTGCAAATGTGTCGACACCGAGCCGTGGATTACGGTGGCAGAGACGTGCGAGCTGGTCATGGCGCTATTGCGCATGGCTGACCGGCCCAGAGCGGTTCAGTTGATGCAGGCGATCATGGCGGTGCGCGATGATGCAGGCGTGTTCTGGATGGGCTGGCAGACCGAGGAAGCCCTGATCTGGCCCAAGGAACAGCCGAGCTGGACGCAAGCAGCGGCGATCCTGGCGCTGGATGCGCTGTCTGGATCCGACCCGTCGAGCCAGTTGCTGGTTTCGCCTTTTGGCGACTTACAGCTTGCGCAATAGACGCAGGCTTTCGGCACAATCGATCTCTTCGAACAAGCCGGATGCCAGTGCCAGCTTGTAGATTTCAAATGGCGGACGCCCGCCATCTTCCGGGTTCTCAAACACATCATGGATCGCCAGGATGCCGCCGCGCATCAGGTGCGGCGTCCAGCCGCGATAATCATTCAGCGCATGTTCCATCGTATGGCCGCCATCAATGAAGAGAAAACTCAAAGGCGTGCGCCAACGATTGGCGATATCGATCGAGCGCCCGACCACAGGCACCACAGTGGCCTCTAACCCGGCGCGTCTGATCGTGCGCCTGAACACAGGCAGCGTGTCGATGGCATTGGCCTCATCATCCCACAGATCTGCATCGAAATAGTCCCAGCCCGGCTGGTTTTCCTCTGAGCCGCGATGATGATCGACAGAGAATAAAAGCTCGTTCGCCGCAGCGCATGCAGTGCCGAGATAGAGCGCAGATTTTCCGCAATAACCGCCAATTTCAAGACACGGGCCGCGCGGCGCGCACTTGAGCGCTGTGGCATAGAGCAAGGCTGCTTCGCGATCGGCCAGAAAGCCTTTCACGTCTGAAGGATCGATTTGAAATTGCATGTCTCGGGTCTCGCTTGCGAGGGTCATTTCTTAAGCAGGCTTGCGCCCACGCGTTCATTCATCATTTCGATGCTGCCATCCGTATAGCCGGCAATCTTTGCCGCAATCAGGTGGCGTCCGAGACTGTTCGCGGCGCTGAGGCCCTGAGCCCCCATTGATTGCATGCAGCGTTCGATCAGGCGCACGGCCCGTTCGGTGGCAAATTTCTTGGCTTGCGCGGCGAGCAAGATTGCGTCGGCTTCGGCTTCGACCGCGCGGCCGGCTGCATCGGTCAGGGCGCGCATCGCCGCCAATTCAGTTGCGACATCGGACAAGGACCATCGCAATCCCTGGTGCGCCATTAGCGGTTTGCCGAACGCGGTTCGCGTTTGTGCATAAGCCGTGGCCTGATCAAGGGCGTCAGACACGACCCCCACGCACATGGCGGCGACGTAAACCCGCGCCGAATTGACCCCGCCCATGGCCTGCTTGAAGCCGTCGCCGCTGGCTGACAAGGCCCGCGAGTCCGGCACCAGCAGGTCGCGCATCTGAAATCCGCCTGCGCCAATCGCATGGCCGCCCAGCAGGGCCGTCGGGGCGCCGCGCTGAAAGCCTGGATCGTCTGAATGGACAAGAAGGCTGGCAATGCCAGAGCGGTCCCCGATTGTCTTGGTTTGCGCATAGACCAGGAACCAATCTGCGATATCCGCATTGGTGATCCAGGCTTTCTCGCCGTTCAATCGCCAACCGCCATCGACTTTTTCGGCTGTGGTTTCAATCGCAGTGAAATCGCTGCCCATGCCGGGCTCGGTCAGGGCGGTGCCGCCAAAGCTAATGCCGGCCATGATCTGTTCGACAGGACCGGAAAATGCCGCCCCGGACGCCGCCAGTTTGGCCGCCACATTCTGGCTATTGATGAGCGAGAAGGCGAAGGCAAAATCGCCGCGTGCCAGGGCCTCGCAAAACCGCAGCTTGGTTGAGAAAGGCAGGCCGAATCCGCCGCTTGCGACCGGCGTGTCGAGCTTGAGCAGGCCAGCTTTCGCCGCGGCCTTCAGCGCCTTCACGCGGGCCAGCGGGTCGGCCTCCCAGCTGGCGGCATTTGGGCGAATATGGGCGTCTGTGAAAGCTGTTGCGGCGGCAAGAAAGGCAGGGTCGTCCACGTCGTCTAATCCGCGATGCTATTTCGAAAGGTCGACAATTGCGCGGCCGCGTGTCTGGCCCGCCAGGATCTCCTCGGCAACCTGTTTGAGATCGCTGAAAGCGACATCATAACTGAGCGCATCCAGCTTTTCGAGATCAAGATCTGTGGCCAGACGCGCCCAGGCCCGCTCGCGTGCGGCCAGCGGGGCTTGCACTGAATCCACACCTTGCAGCCGCACGCCGCGCAGAATGAACGGCAATACAGTGGCGGCCAGATCGGGCCCCTGGGCCAAGCCGCAAGCGGCAACGACGCCGCCATAGCGGGTCGAAGCCAGGGCATTGGCCAGCGTATGACTGCCGACACAATCGATGACCCCGGCCCAGCGTTCGCCTTGCAATGGGCGCCCTGGCTCAGACAATTCGGACCGATCAATGATTTCGGCTGCGCCAAGGTCTTTCAGGAACCCGGCTTCGCTGACACGGCCGGTCGAAGCGAAAACACGGTAGCCGAGTTTTGACAGGATGGAGACGGCGACCGAGCCGACCCCGCCGGCTGCGCCTGTGACCAGGATGTCACCCTGGGCCGGTGCAACCCCGCCATCTTCCAAGGCCAGGACGCACAGCATGGAAGTATAACCGGCCGTCCCGATGGCCATGGCGTGCCGGGTGGAAATGCCCTCCGGCAGCGCCACCAGAAGATCGTCAGCGCAACGCGCGCGTTGGCAATATCCGCCATTCAGGGTTTCAGATGCGCCATAGCCATTGCGCACGACCTTGTCGCCTGGCTTGAACCGACTGGAGCGGCTTTCGACGACTGTGCCGGCATAATCGATGCCAAGAATGAGCGGCTTCTTTCGCGCGATCGCAGAGCGATTGGTGATGGCCAATCCGTCCTTATAATTCACAGTCGAATACTCGACCGCAATGGTGACATTTCCATCGCCCAGCGCCGCCTCGCCGACCTGGACATATTCGACCACATGGTCTTCGCTATCTTGAAGCTGCAAGGCCTTGTAAGTATTGCTCATTTGTCGGTTGCTTTCTCATATTTCATTCGCCGTCTCACGGCCCGATCCAGGCGTAATCCTGAGGCTCTCGGCGTCAGCTGGATGACGCACGAAGTCAATAGGTCACACGACGGTTTTCCCCGGCGCTCTGGCCACTCTAAACGAATGTGGACATGCTTCAACTTGGTTCAGGATAAGGGCGTATCTCGTGGCAGACCCACAACACCTTCCCCTCAAGGGGCTTCGCATTCTTTCAGTCGAACAATATGCCGCGGGGCCGTATGGCACCATGTTGCTCGCTGATCTCGGCGCAGAAGTGATCAAGATCGAAGATCCGGGCCGCGGCGGGGATGTCTCGCGCTCGCTCGGGCCGTACATGCTCGGCGAGGGCGACAGCGAGTTCTTCCAGACCTTCTCGCTGGGCAAGAAATCGGTCGCGCTCGATCTGAAATCAACCGACGGGCGGGCGCAATTCGAAGCCCTGGTGCAAACCGCTGATGCGGTGGCCAACAATCTGCGCGGCGACCAGCCGGACAAGCTCGGCCTCACCTTTGCGGCATTGCAAGCGATCAATCCGAAAATCGTCTGTGCCCACCTGTCGGCTTACGGGCGCAAGTCCGAGCGGGCGGCCTGGCCAGGCTATGATTATCTCATGCAGGCCGAGGCCGGGTTCCTGTCAATGACCGGCGAGCCGGATGGCCCGCCGATCCGCTGTGGGCTTTCCATTGTCGATTTTCATACCGGCAGTCATCTGGCGACGGCGCTGCTGGCAGGCATTCTCGGTGCCAGCCGTACGGGCACAGGCTGCGACATGGATGTCTGTCTGTTCGACACGGCCCTGCATCAGCTGTCTTACCCGGCCACCTGGTATCTCAATCAGGGCCATGTCACGCGACGCTTGCCGCGCGGGGCGCACCCTTCCATTGCGCCAAGCCAATTGGTGAAGACCCGGGATGGCTGGGGCTTGCTGATGTGTCAGACGCCGAAATTCTGGCGCTTGTGGTGTCAGCTCACTGGCAGCGGTCTGGACCAAGATGCGCGCTTTGCCAGCCTCCCGGCGCGGCGCGAGAATCTGAGCGCGCTCAGCGATGCGGTCGATCAGGTCATGATGGCCAGAACCACGGATCAGTGGCTCAACCAACTTGCTGGCCAGGTGCCGTTTGCGCCGGTTCTGGATATTGGCGAGGCGCTCGATAGCGACTATGTCGCCAGCGTCGATATGACGACCCGGATCGATCACCCGGACAGGCCTGCGGGCCTGCGCACGCTCAGCTCGCCGTTCCGCGTCAATGGTCAGCGCCCAGACCTTTCGCGCGCGCCGAAAATGGGCGAACAGAGCGACACACTCTTGTCCAAGAAGGAATCTGCATGAAACTCGAAGGCGTAAAAGTCCTGGACTTGTCGGCATTCTTGCCCGGACCTCACATGACCATGATGATGGCCGATCACGGCGCTGACGTGATCATGGTCGAGCCCGCCAACGGGACCGGAGAACCGACCCGCGTGCTTGGCGAGACAACGCCGGATGGCGTCTCGGTCTGGTTTCGCAACATTGCCCGCGGCAAACGCAGTCTGAAGATCAATCTCAAAGATCCGGACGGTCAGGCGCTATTCCTGCGCCTGGCTGCAACTGCTGATGTCGTGGTGGAGGCCTTTCGACCGGGCGTGGTCAAACGCCTCGGGGTTGATTATCAAGCCGTCTGCGCCTGCAATCCGAGCGTGGTCTATTGCTCGATCTCAGCCTTTGGGCAGGATTCTTCGCTGGCCAGCAAGCCGGCACATGACACCGCGGTTCAGGCGCTTGCCGGGCTGACCGATCTCGCGCGCGGAAGTGATGACAAACCGACTATGCCCAATATCGCGTTCGCGGATGCCAGCGCCTCATTGATGGCGCTGTCTGCGATCCTGATGGCGCTTTATCGGCGCACCCAGACCGGCAAGGGGGATTATATCGACCTGGCCATGTATGATGCCGCGATTGCCTGGACCCCGAATGTGCTCGGCCCGACCTTTGGTGAGAACCGGCCGCCGGAGCCGAAACAGATGCGCAGCTTTGGTGGCTCGGCGCTGACTAATCTCTATGAAACGGCAGATGGGGAATATCTCTCCTTTGCCGGGCCCGAGATAAAGTTTGCGACCAATCTGCTCAATGCCTTGCAGCGGCCTGACCTGATTGATCTGGCCAAGCTTCCGCCGGGTCCGGGCCAGGCGCCGCTGCGGGCCTTCTTCGCCGAGACCTTCAAAACCAGAACGCTGGCCGACTGGCAGGCCTTTCTGCAGCCAATCGATTGTGCCTGGGCCTGGGTGCGAAGCCTGAAAGAGGCGTTCGAGGATCCGTTCACGGCCGAGCGCGGCATGGTCTTCACTGATGCGGAGGGCAACCGGCATGTCGGTGCGCCGATCAAGTTTGCCAACGAACCGGCGCAGCCCAACCCTGCCATTCCGGGCTTTGGCGAACATAGCGACGACCTGGCCGCTGAAGCCGGGCTGAGCCCGGACGAGATTGCTGCACTCAAGGCCCGGGGCACATTATAAAGAAGCCAAACTTTCCGGGCCATGCTGCGCAGCGCGTCATGTGGTCTGACACGGCCCTTTTAAAGCGCTTGCTGATGTCCATCTCGACCGGCAATCAGAGCCCTTTTCGAAGGTCGTACCAGTCATTGGCGAGTTGGTCCTGAAAGCTCGGATCGGCGATGGCAATCAGCGCTTCGGCGCGTGCGTCCATGGACTTGTACTTGAGCTCGGCAACGCCGTGCTCGGTGATCACGGTATCGACATCGGCGCGCGCCACCGATGTCGCGGTCCTGGGCAGCCGCGGCACGATGCGGCTGAGGCTGCCTTTGCGCGCGGTCGAGGCCAAGGCCAGGATCCCGCGTCCGCCATCGGACGCAGCGGCGCCGCGAAGAAAATCGACCAGCCCGCCCGTGCCGGAGATCTGCCGACCGTTGAGGAACTCGGCATTGGCCTGGCCGAACAGGTCGACCTCGAGACAGGAATTGATCGCCTTGAAGCGCGGGATCTGTGCCAGGGTTGAGAGCGCATGCGTGTAGGTTGCCGGCGCGAACAGGATGCGGTCATCCGCGATGACGCGATCATACAGCGCGTCCGTGCCGATCGCGATGCCGGTGGCAATCGCGCCATAATCGCTTTCGATCGCGCCGCGATCGAGCAAGTCGATGAGCGGATTGGAGATCATCCCGGCATGGATGCGCAAGCCTTGATGATCGGTCAGCGCTTTCAAGGCCGCTTGCTGCACATTGCCGAGGCCGAATTGCAATGTATCCCCGGGCGCGCAAAGCGCTGCGATCTCAGCCCCGATCGCGGCAAATGTATCAGGCAAGGCCGCGTCCTCGACCTGCACCAGCGCATGTTGGGCCTCAGCGACAAACTGAAATCGATCGAGCGGCAGCTTGGGACCGTTCACGGGTGGTTTCAGGCTCGGATTGATGACGCCCAGCAGCGGCACTGCGCCCCGGTCGATGATCAGTGTGGAAAAATCGACCGAGATGCCAAGACTGACCATGCCCTGATCATCCGGCGGACTGATCATGACAATGCCGCCATCGATCGGGGTCGAGCTGAGCCAGCGCGTGCTCTGACTATAGGAGAGCGGCAGGAACTGCGTCTCACCAGCTGCGAAAGAGGGGCGCAGGGCAGCGGAGATGAAAATGCTCTCGGCGCTTGCGGTCGGATGCAGGCTGGCCCAGTCAGTGGCATTGATGCCTGGCACCCAAATGCCGAGAAAGGTCAGCCCGGCGGCCAGGTCGGGCGCGCGGCGCAGCGCGTCGACGATGGCCAGCGGCTCGCCGCTGCAGCCGGCCACGTAAATGCGGGCCGCCTCTGGCAAGCTGCGGCGAAATTCTGCAAGCGTATCCGTCAGCGCGGTCAAGTTCATGATTGTCTCGTGGCGAATTTTTTCGCGTCACTCAATCCCATTCTTTGGGGGCGCATTAGAAACGCCCGGACAATTTTCGGTGCGGCGTCACGAATGACCCTGGCGATTTGCCGTGCGGGCTGCAAATCGTCTGGTCGAAAGCGGCTGATTGCAAGACTTTGCAAGCTTTAGCAGCCTTTCAGCAAGTTTCAGCAGGTTTCAGCAAGTCTCAGCAAGGCCGGGTCCGCTATTTGAACGTGAATTTCGGCGCGCGTTTTTCCAGAAAGGCCTTGTAGCCATCCTGGAAATCCTGGTTCGAAAACCCGGCCAGAAACAGCTCGCTCGCGTCGGCCCCTGTCTCCGTCCAGCCGCCTTGCAGGCCGCGGATCATCTGCTTGATCGCCCGCACCGACCATTGCGAGTTCGCCGCGATATCCGCCGCCAGCGCCCGGGCGGTTTCAAGCGCCTTGCCTGCTTCGCACAAGCGATCGATCAGCTTCATGTCCTTGGCTTCCGCCGCCGCAAAGATGCGCCCGGTGAACAGGATATCCTTGGTCGCGCCTGGCCCGACCGCGTCAAGCAAGCGCCGCGTGTCTCCGGCAGGGTAGACCAGGCCGAGCTTGCCTGGCGTGACGCCGAACCTGGACTGCGCGCCAGCGACCCGCAGGTCGCAGGCCATTGCCAGGCTGACCCCGCCGCCGACACAGGCGCCGTCAATCGCGGCCAGGGTCGGCTTGGGGCATTGCTCAAGCGCGTTCAGCGCCGCGGCAATGGTCTCGCCAGAGGCCTTTGCGCTGTGCTTGGTCGCATAGATCTTCTCGAATTCGGAAATGTCGGCCCCGGCGGCAAATGCGCCTGTATCGCCGCCATGGATCAGCACCACTTTCACGTCCGGATTGGCGATGGCGGCATCGACCAGTCCAGGAATGGCGGCCCACATGTCGACCGAAAGCGCGTTGCGCTTTTCAGGCTTGTTGAGGATGATTTCAGCGACAGGCGGTGAAAGGTCCAGGCGTATGGCAGCGGTCAACTTGCATCCTCGGCGAACGCTCCAATCGGAGCCGGGGCTAATCTATTGGCAAGTAAGGCCTGGCGGCGCAAGCAGCGCTGCGCCTGAGACGGCCCGTGCAGCTATGGAGATTACCGTATTCCCTGCGCCTGCGGTTCGGCCGAAAAAGGGCGCTGTACGCTTTCGGAATGTCGAATGGACGGTAGTTTTTCAAGTGACCCGCCTGCGGCGGATGCCCTTGCATCGGCGGGCGTTGATGCGTCTTTTCAAGCCGCGGTCGATGCCTTCATGGCGCGCTGTCTGACCCCGGAATTGCAACAGGCCGGGCGCCAGACCACAGGACTGAAATCGGCGCGCTGGGCCTGTCATCAATGGCGCGCTGCCTTGCTCGAGGCAGGCTGGCTGGCGCCTGCTTGGCCAAAGCGTCATGGCGGCGCCGGATGGACGACGCAGCAGCGTTTATATTTCGAAAAAGTCTGCGCCGAACAGGATGCGCCGGTTGTCATGTGCTCGGGTATCCGCACCATCGGGCCGCTGATCATCGCAGCCGGTAGCGAGGCTCAAAAGCAGCGATACCTGCCGGCCATCCTGAGCGGCGAGCATGAATGGTGCCAGGGCTTTTCCGAACCCCAGGCCGGCTCTGACCTGACCGCGCTGTCGCTACGTGCAGAGCGCGATGGGGCAGATTTCATCCTCAATGGCAGCAAGATCTGGACGAGCTTTGCCCAATATGCCTCGCACATGTTCCTGCTGGCGCGCTGTGATCCAGACTCGGTGCGTGGGGACGGACTGGTTTTCTTATTGGTGGATCTTGCCAGCCCGGGAATCGAGGTGCGTCCGATCCCGTTCATAGATGGCGAGGCTGAAACCAATCAGGTCTTCTTTGACAATGTCCGCGTTGCGATCACTGATCGGATTGGCGAGATTGGAGACGGCTGGGCCGCGGCCAAACAGCTGATGGCCATTGCCCGGTCTAACAATACCACGACTGGCGTTCTGCGACGCGCCTTGCGCATGGCGCATGCTGAGGCGATGCAGGACGGCGAGATGGATCCTGCCCTGCGGGCCCGCTTCGCCCAGCTGCGCGTGGAGATCGAAAATTTCCAGGCGCTGGAATCGCGCGCCGGGGTGAGCGGACGGGCGATCAATTGTTCAGCGCCGTCATCTGTGTTGAAGCTCTTATCCACCGAATTGCATCAACGCATCACCGAACTGGGGATTGAAGCCAGTCCGAATAGCGCGCTTGCGCTGAAGAAGTATTTTTCGACTCGCGCGGCAACCATTTATTCCGGCACCAGTGAAGTTCATCGCAACATCCTGATGAAAGCGATCTCGGCCTAGGGCGGCCGATTCGAGGCCTGCCGCCAGACGCGATTCAAATCCGTCCGCGCAAGCAATCCGTGAGACTCTGGGGCAGCTTTTGACCGCGTAGCAGCATGGAATGACAGCCCTTTTTTCTAAAAAGACGACAAAGAACGAGACGTACGGATAAAGACATATCTGCGGCTTTCCGGTCTGACTCTGTCCGACAAGAAGATTCCAATTGGAAGGAATGAGGGGCTCATGCCGTACAACAATTCTCCGAAGCGCCAAAACCTGGCGACCCGATCGACGGACTCTATCAAACGCAAACTGATGGCGGCGACCTCGGCCGGGATCATCACCCTGGTGGCGCCGGTCGGTGGTACTTACGGCCTGCGCAGCTGGGCTCAGGTCAACACGCTGCCGACAGAATGTAGCGATGACACGGGTCTGGACCCGGATAATAATAATGATGGCGTCGCGGATGATGCCGAAACCATTGATTGCTCGGGTGGATCCCCAATTGATCCAGTCTTGACCGATGTCGACGATCTCACGGTTACTGTGGGCGGTAATGACCCTGCATCGCTCACCCTCATCCGAGCGGCGGTAGGCGACACCACGCCTGTGATTTCCATGGATGGCAGCGGCGATCAAAGCCTGACGCTTCGCAATTCCACAAGCGTCAACAATTTGGGCAGCGCCGACGCAGCCATCTATGTCCGGTCGGATGATGGCAATGTCACGTTCAACAATGTCGACGGCTCTGTCACGGGCGATGGCTATGCGATCCAGGCCCGCGTCGGGGAGGATGGCACCTATAATGGCGGCGATCTCACGATCAATTCGGGCGGCAACCTGTACGGCTCGGTTTATGCGAACAATACTGGCACCGGCTATACCAATATCGACATCGATCATATTGTAACGAATACCAACGACGATAATGGCTACGCCCTGGAGGTGCTTGCCGACGATCAAGCCAATCATGTCACCGTTGCCGTCGGTGATGTGACGACCGGCACCAATCATGGCGGGGTACGGGTTGAGAATGATGGCCTCGGCGATTCCACCATCACCGTCACCGGCGATATCAATACGCAAAGAAATGGCGTCAGACTGTATCATTATGCGGATGGGGCCGCGAAAGTCGTCGTCGGTGACGAAAATGGCGGCAGCATTACCTCAGCAGGCGACAAAGGCGTCTGGGCCAAGAATAATGGCGGCACCCGGCTCGAGGTCGAAATCCACGGGGCGCTCAATACGGACAGGCAGGGTGTGCTGGCGCAATCCTGGACCGGCGATGTCTCGGTCATCACGACCGAAAATGGCGACATCACAAATGCCGGCGGTCGCGGGATAGACATCTTCAATGCTGTGAATGGCGGCGCGACCTATGTCAAAACTGAAGGCGATATTACCGCGTCAAACGGAATAGGCCTGGTGGTTTCCCACTCAGGGGACGAGGCCGTGAGTGTCTTTACGTCTGGCGCGATCCAATCCACGGGGAATGCCATCCTCATCATTAATTCAGGCGGTTCGACCCTCGTTGACGACGACACGGCCCTTGATGACGGTGAGTATCGCGGGGTCTATCTCGAGGCGGCGGGGCAGATCACCACGACCAATCAAAGCGCCAACAGCATCGCGGTGAATGCCAACGCATCTGGCAATCTGACAATCGTCACGACTGAAGACGGCGACATTAACAGCGCGGGTGGCGGCATCTTTGCAAAGAATGAGGGCGCAGATGTCCTCATCTCAACCAAGGGCACGGTTGCCGGGGCAGGTTCAATCGGCATTGAAGTCTATCAAGGCGGAACCGGCACCACCAAGGTTGAGGCCTTTGATGACGTTTCCGGGTATCTCGATGCTATCGTCGTGGATTCGAAATCCGGCAGCGGTGATGTCGATGTCAAGACCCATGGCAAGGTCAAACCAATCATGAACGGGGACGGGCACGGGCACGGAATTGATGTGCTCAACCGGGGCCTTGGCTCCACCGCGATCACGATTGAGGAAACCAGCACGGTCTATGCTTATGGGGCGGGGATTGGCATTGATGCTTATAATGGGACTGCCGCCGGAGACATGAGCGTGAAAGTGTCGGGCGATGTCAATGCCGTCAATGCGCGCGCGATCCAGGTCGCGAATAATGGCGCGGCCAATTCGGGTCTTTCCCGATCCGAAGCGAATACCACCATCACCACTTATTCGACCTCTCAGATCACCTCCAACAATCAAGGCATTTTTGCCACGCAGGACACAACCACGCACGATCTGATCATCACCATAGGTGGGGGGATTGATGCCAAATGGGAAGCGGTTGCAGCGTACAATCTTGGCTCCGGCGATACCTATCTTTATCTCAATGGCGACATCGAATCCGAAACCGGCGCCGTCACCATGGAGCATGAGGCAGACGGTGCTTCGAAGATCGTGAACACAGGCAATATCACCGCAGGGACTCGCGCGGTGTACGCGATTAATTTTGCTGGCTCGTCCATGACATTCAATAATGCTGGCTCGATCGTGACCAACACTGAAGGGGAAGAGGCGGTTTTCCTGTCAAATGGCGAGCGAACCGGCAGTCTTAGTATCGACCCCTCGCCTTTGCCGGCTTTTGGCGATCTCTCAATCACGACTGCGGCAAACAGTGTGATCGATGCCGACAATGACGGGATCGTTGCGGAAAATTTTGAGAATGGAGGCGATCTGGTCTTCGATCTGGATGGGACAATAAATACAGTCTCAACAACCATTGACGGAGCACAATATGGAGCCGGGATCATTGATTTGGTAACGCAGGCGGGATCACGCTTGTATTCTCGCGCCTCAACGCTTCTTGCGCTGGAAACCAATTCCTATGCGACGGGCATGGAACTCGATCTTGATGGGGCGCTTTTTGGCGGCGCACGTGCGGTTTCGGCAAGATCGTTCAATGGCGCTGATGTCTTGATCTCAGTTCAAGGTCGAGTGATCGGTGCGAGTGAAGGGATCCGAATCCTGGAGCAGGGCAGTTCCAGCATCACTGTCGCGAATGGCGGCACCGTCGCGGGAGGCGTTGGAGCCGAAGACCTGGTCGATGCGGCGATCAGCCTCGGCATCACTTCCATCGACGTTGAAGACGAAAACGCGCCCGGCGGGGTGGCGACCATTGTCTTGCAGTCGGGCACCGTCGACGGGTTCAATGCGAATGAACTGATCGACTCCGTTGTCGCCGATGGAGTGACCTTGAGCGAGCTGCTGCGCGCCGCTGCCAACGGCTTGTCTGCAGCGATTTCATTCGAGCAAATGTCGGCCGATGACACGCTGACGCTCGAGGCGGGCGGCGAGATTATCGGCCGGGCAATGTTGCGGACCGGTGATGACATATTCAATTATTCAGGCGGGGTGTTTGACTATGTGTTTGGCGGAGGCAACCTCGATACCGATCCGTATACCGACACGGTGAATTTCTCTGGCGCGGCGCGGACGCTGACCAATTCCGGCAGCAGCGGCGACAGTCTGCAAGAGTTCGAGATCTTCAATTTCTATAATACCGACCCGGCCACCGTCGGGATCACGCTAGCCGGAACGCATACCGGGCTGAGTGAAGCGAATTTCCAGTCCGGGATTACCATCCTCGACGGCGACTTGACCGCGACCACAGCGACCATTGCCATGAACGCGACGCTGAACGCCCGCGATGGCGCCACCTTTACCGGCAATCTGTTTAATTATGGCAGGCTCGATATCGGCTCCTCGCCGGGGCGGTTCGAGATCACTGGGAATTTCACCCAAGGCTCGAGCGGGGTGCTGCCGATCGAGATTATCGCCACTGCCTATGACCAGCTTTATGTTGATGGCAGCGCGACGCTGGGCGGATTGCTGGATGTCTATGCCAGCAACTTGCCGGACACGGTGCCGACTTATCTCTTCCTCGACACCACAGGCGGCATTAGCGGGGCGTTTGACACCATCCAGGACAATGTCCCTGACCTTGATCTGGAATTGACCCAGACCGGCACGCAAATCTCCGCAACCTTCGTCCCGATTGGTGATGATGATGGTGGTGACGATGATGGCGGCGATGATGATGGCGGCGATGATGCTGGCGGCGACGATGATGGCGGCGATGATGCTGGCGGCGACGATGATGGCGGCGACGATGATGGCGGCGACGATGCTGGCGGTGACGATGATGGCGGCGACGATGCTGGCGGTGACGATGATGGCGACGACTCGGACGATGATGACTCCGATGACTCCGACGATGATTCCGATGATGGTGGGTCAGGTGATGGCGACAGCTCTGATGATGACAGTGATGATGTCACCCCGGTCATCGGCGATGACGATGACGAAGAACCGCTGCTCTCGCCCAAGGAAATCGTTCCCTCCGGCCTGAACGCGGCAATGCGGGCGGGTGACCTGTTCGCCGAGACCCTGATCGCCCGCCGAACCGGCCCGGAGACCGAGCCCGGCGATTGGCGCGCCTGGGGCAGCGGCTTTGGCGGCCAGCACGATATCGGCCAGCGCGGCGGCCTGACCGGCTGGGATGGCGACACCAATGGATTTGCGATCGGCCTGGAGCGGCTCAGCACCAAGCATGGCGTTCCGGTCCTGGTCGGCCTGGCTGGCGGCTATACCCGCTCCGGCATTGATAGCGACCTCTCTCATGCCAGGATTGAGAGCGGCCATCTTGGCGGCTTTGCCAATGCCGAGTTCGACCGCCTGTTCCTGGCCGGCGCGCTGTCTTATGGCTGGCACGAGTTCGACTATGAACGGGTGATCTTCCTGACCAATACCCCGGTCGTGGCGACTTCTTCGACCACTGGCCATAGCTGGGCGATCAAGGGGGAGGCGCGGTATGATCTGCTGCAAGCGCAGAGCGGCGAGACAGTCTACACCCTGAGCCCGCTCTTCACTCTGGATGCGACGCTGGGCGATTATGATGGCTTCACTGAAACCGGCGCTGGCATCCTCAACCTGACTTATGTTGATGAGCATGCCTATCAGGCCGTGACCGGGCTTGGCGCTGATGGGCGCTATGCCTCGCGCATTGGCGGGGCCGAAGTCGAGGCTGGTCTGCGTGTGGTCTGGGAGAGCCTGCGCGGGGATCGCTCGATCCGCACCAATGCCAGGCTCGACGTCCCGGGCGCGGCCTTCCAGCCGGCGTCGGCGGCCCTCGACGCCCATGCAATCCGCGTCGGCGCTGATGCCCGGATCTATCTCAGCGACCGTATCGCCGCCTATATCCGCTATGACACCGCCCGTGGCCAGAACCTGATCGACCAGGCCGGATGGGCCGGGCTGACCGTGAGATTCTAGCCGGGGCTGGACCCGCGCACTCAGGTCGCCGCGCGCGGGGATTGAGGCGGTTTAATCCGACAGGATTAGATCGAAGAAATAGTCCGGATGCTGGAACATCCAGTTGCGCCCTGGATAGGGGGCTTCATCGAAGCGCACGCCGAGGCGCTGTGCATCGGCGCGGGCTTCATCAGCGGCTACGCCATGCTGGTCAGACGCGTTGGCGACCAGGATATCGCGATTGTCAGCAAAGCTGGATTCAAGCGCGCGATTGTTCAGAAATGCCGCGACAATATCATGCCGAAAGGCCTGGGAATGGGCGCGCACGAGATAGTTGGACGAGATCTCGAACAGCGACTGGTTTTGATCGAGATAGGCCTGGTCAGAGGCCTGATTGGCATATAGGCGGTGATAGAAACGCAAGCCGCCAAAGGTGCGAATGATGGTGGTCAGCGAGCGCCGAAGCACGGCGAAGCTCGACGGCGAATTCAGCGACATGCGTACCAATCCGCGAATCCAGCGCGGTTGGATATTTTTCAGCTTGTCGGTCACGTTCAGACCATAATTGACCAGAACGGTTCTCTGAATCAGCTGCCGGTCCGCGCTCATCTGCAAGGCCAGGGGCGCGGCGGTTGAGAGCCCGACCATGGTCACCTCTGTCAGGGCCAGCGTGCGTATGAATTCCAGCAAGAGCTGCACAGATTCCTCAGACGACCCAGCCCGGCTGGTGTCTCCAAATCCAGGGCGGATCGGAAAGATCAAATTGAGATTTCGCTCGCTCGCAACCCTGACCATGGCAGGCGACGGGATGTAGCCATATTCCAGCGAGTGAAGCATGATGACCGGGCGTCCACTGGTCGGGCCGTAGCGGCGATATTCGATCGTCTTGCCCGGGCTAGGCAGAAGCAGCTGTCGAACCCGGTTTTCATTCACGCCTGGTTTGATGTCTGCGGGCGGCAATTCATCACTCAGGGCGTGGGACAGTTCCAATGTTGTCGACACCACTTCGACCAGGCTGCGGCACCCTAATTTGCTGATGATGCGGCTGACATGTGTGCGCACAGTGCTGATCTTGATACCGCGCATCTCGGCCACCTGTTCGAGATTGAGCCGCATGAAGGTCAATTGAAGAATCTCCAGTTCGGACAAAGTCAGCCCGAACTGCTCCTTCAGGTGGGTTCGCAGCCGCGGGCTCATGGTGGAGAGCACCACGCGAGCGGTGTAGCCTGCGACGATGCCGTCTTCCATACGTGGCCAGACCTTGGCCCGACGGGTGAGATTGAAGCGATCGGTGAGCTCGACCAGGCATTCCTGGTGCGGGCCTGCAAGCTTGTCCGATGGCAAGGTCAGGTCCTGGATCGTATCGCCAGTTCTGAGCCCGAGAAACTCGGACAGTTCTCTTGGGATGGACGCTACAGCGCCATTCGCATCCAGGCTGAACACGTGCAGCTCGTCCCCGATCCGTTCATCCTGCTGTGACACTGGCCCAAGTGCGTCGGATGCCGGTGTCGACATCATGGCCAGGACAGATTGAAATTCCGGGATAGAGGTCGCATCATGCGATAATCGCGACCAGTCGAGACAGGCCTGTGTGAACCGATCCGGATCTTCATTTGCGCGCGCCAGAGATTTCAGCAGCTCGAGGGCAGATTCTGCGCGCTTATCCTGTTCAAGGTGCGAGGTTTTATGGTCGCTCAAACAGCGATCTCCATGCTGACTGGATTACAGTTGCTGCCAATGACGCAATTTTTGCGCCGAATGTGTACATAATTTTGATGATATGAGACCGCCAGAGATCAGTCTAGAGCTGTAAACGACGTTTACGTCAGGTGGATCTCTCGCTGCGACCTTCTTTTTGCGGAGACCCATTGTCCACCGGCTCAATCCCCTTTTTGAGCCGGTGGACTTATATCAGACAATTGCAGTCTTTCGCCTCAGCCGCACGGCTGTTTCGAATTTTGCTATCCTTTCCAGTCGCTTAACGGGAAAGATCGATTTTGACCGGTGATCGTGAACGGAATTCAATTTAGAGTTGATATGCCCTTTTTGACAATTTCAGGAGGGGCTTGCTCCACATGCACGATTATTTTCTGGCACATTTCAACGTCGCGCGACCGCTCGGGACGTTTTCGGTCCACAAGACAGAAGCCAAGTATTTCTTCAAGCAGCTGCAGGAACTGTTTGAGCGTGATCATCTGCATGATGGCCTGCTCTGGCACCGCCACGGCATGCGCGCCCCAGATGGCAAGGAGCTGAATTTCTTCGAAATTGCCGCCCTGGACACAAATGGTGAAGATAATCCGCACATCTATACGGTGGCTGGATGGCGCAGCGCCCAGGATCTGCACAGTTTCGCTTACCGTGATGTGCAGCATCGCGAGAACATGAAACGTCTGCGTCACTGGGTTGATCGCTCAGAAGGCGCGAACCTGGTGACCTGGTGGGAAAAGCGCGACACGCGCGTGTCCCTGGACATGGCCTGGGACCGATTGCAGCGTCTGCGCAAGGATGGCCCGACGCCGCATGCGTTCAACCTGCACACAAGGTTTGACCCGCCAATTCTGTCGAGCGTCGCTTAAGGCGCTTGAACCGCCTCGACTGGACGCGGCAGGTAACCGGCCTCTGCCAACAGCAAGGTCAACAGATAGGTTTCGCCAAAGACTGAGCCGTCATCGGTCCAGGATTCGTCCAGGCTGTGCGCATTCTTGGAAATGCCGCCACGGCTGATCGTGATCGCAGGTACACCGAGCCAGATCGGGATATTGGCATCTGTGGATGAGGCGCGCAGGTCCGGTTCGACGCCAAGCGCGCGCATGGCCGCGCTGGCATTCAGCACCAGTTGAGAGTCGACGCGGCCCTGACCCGCCGGTCGCTTGCCGACATCTGCAATGTCGATGGTCATGGCTTCGGCGCTGGAACGGCGCGCATTCTCGATCTCCAGCGCGGCTGAGAGAGCGGCGCGGAAAGCGTCGTCCAGCGCTTCCAGCTTGACCGGATCGACGGAGCGCATGTCGACTTCCATCCAGCTCTCGAACGGGATGGAATTGATCGAGGTGCCGCCGCCAATCCGTCCGACCGAGAAGGTGGCCTTGGCGCCTGGCGATTGCGTGATCGGCTCGGCGCGCTCCGTGAACTCGACAATGGCGCGCGACAGCGCCTGATGCGGATGCGCGCGGCCGAATGCGCCATAAGAGTGGCCGCCAGGCCCTTTGAAGGTCACGCGGTAGCGATTGGACCCAACCGCCGAGGTGATCAGGCGCTCCTGCGCGCCGCCATCGACCGCGATGAAGCTGGTGATCCCATGATCCCCGCGCAGAAAATGGCGGACGCCGCGCAGATTTCCCAGGCCTTCCTCGCCGACTGAACCGACGAAGACGATGTCGTCGCGGGTTTCGAGGGACAGGGATTCCATCGCCTCGACGACTGCCAGGACAACGGCCAGCGCCCGCGTATTGTCGGAAATCCCGGGCGCAAAATATGTATCGCCTTCAACCCGGACCTGCACGTCTGTTCCGGGCGGAAAAACTGTGTCGAGATGAGCGACCACCGCAATCTTGCGATCTCCGCCGGCGCCAGGCCGAACCGCGATGACGTTTCCAACCGCATCAATCGTCACGTCGCTGAGGCCGAGCGCGGTCAGGCGCTCGGCAAAGGCAGCGGCGCGCGCCTGTTCCTGAAACGGCGGGGCGGGGATCTGATTGAGGTCGATCATCGTCGCCAGCGTTTTATCGCGATCGTGCTCGAACATCTTTATTGCGGCTTCGACAGCGGGGTCGGCGAGGATGGACGCGATCAACGCATTGTGCTGGGCAGATGGCGGCGCCGGGTTCGATGGCGACGCGGTCACCGGCGCGCTGACGGGCGCAGCTTGATGGAGCGCGCACCCGGCCAACAGAAGCGCCAGGATGGGGGCTGCAAGGAGACGATGGATCATGCCGGGGGCCTCGTGAGACTGACTTGCGCTTGTCCCTAGCCCAGCTCGGCGCTTTTGTCTGTGCGAGAATAGTTCGCTTGTGTGCTTATCTTTCGAAGGCGCCTCGGAGCGCGGTTAAGAAAGCCTCTGGCTGGTCCAACATGATGAAGTGCAGCGCCGCGTCGATGGGAATGATGGATCCATCGCTCAGCGGGGCATAGAGTTGGTGATAAAAGGCCTCGACCGCGCTCATGTTCGGGATCGCGTCGTCGCGCGCGAACAGCACGGTGACGGGGACGCTGATTGTGGAAATGTCGGCGCGCAGATCCGTGACAAGGACCTCTGACATGGCCTGGGCCATCACACTTCGGTCACTGCGTTTTGACCATTCCAGCGCCAGCGCGCGGTGCGCCTCGCTTTTGACCAGACTGGCAAGGGCTGTGGTCTGGCTGGATTCGAATTCCGCCTCCGGCTGCGCCAGCAGGGTGGCTTTCATGATTGCTGCGACCGGCTGCATCCCGTCTGCGGTCGCTGCCTCGTCGATCAAGACTGAGAAGAATGGCAAGACGTCGATAACCACAATCGAGTCCAGCTTGGCATCGGTCTGAATGGCGGTCTTCAAAGTGACCAGGCCGCCGAGCGAGTGGCCGACCAGGATCGGGGCATTCTCCAGCGTCTCTGTGTATCGCGCCAGATCATGTGCAAGATCGTCGAGGATATCGGAATTGCCGGCATTGCCATTGGCCGGGGCGCCGCCAAATCCGCTGACCTGGACGACATGAAGCCGGTACTCGGATTTCAGCGCGCTCACGGTATCATCCCAAATCGCGGCATTGGACGCGAACCCCGGGACCAGGATGACATTTGCCCCCGTGCCAGCAACCGTGACCTCGAAATAGGGGCTAGCAAAGGCGGCCTCAGGCGCGCTTTGCGGCTCTGCGCCTGAGGCTGCGGGATCTGACGGTGCGCATGCTGCGATGCTGAATGAGAGCGCGAGAACGGCCAGTCTTCGAAGCATTCAATTCACCTGCGCCGCGCGCGCCGCGTCTTGCGTATAAGTGCGCGCCGACATCAGCAATGCGAAGACGCTGAGCAGGTTCAAGACGAGCATGATCTCGAGTGCGGAGCGCAGCGGCATGGCATTGTCCGAGGCGGCGAAATGGTCGCTGAGCCAGCCGACAATCGTCGGCCCGCCACCGATCCCGATCAGGGTCAGGCAGAACAACATGAAGGCCGAAGCAAAGGCGCGCATACGCAGGCCGACAAGTTCCTGGGACGCGGTATAAGCGATGCTGGCATAGATCAGTCCGATAAAACTCGGCACCAGGTTCCAGGCATAAGCCATGTTGATCGTCTCGGCGTGCAGGAACAGCCAGGCAAAGGGCAGGGCGATGGCAGCGCAGATGGCAATGATCAGGGGGCGCCAGGCGAGGCTGCGCTCTGACAATCGGTCACAGACGCGGCCGAGCAGAATCGCCCCGACACTGCCGGCACCGCCGATCAGCAAGCCAAGTGGAATGGCAATATCTGCGGGTCCGACCTCATAGGCACGCTGCAGATGGCTGGGCGTCCAGGCCAGGAAGGCATTGGCCGAAATACAGATCATCGAACATCCGGCCAGGAGCCAGAGAAAAGAGGATTGCCCGGCGATAAAGCCAAGGGTCTCACCGAAACTGGACGCTTGTGCCTGGCTCTGGCGTTGTTCAACCGCGCCGCGCACCGGTTCGCGCAGACTCAGCCTGACCAGCAGGGCGAGGAGCAGGCCCGGTATGCCAGCGACAAAGAACGCCACGCGCCAGCCATAAGCCTGGTAGACGAATCCGCCAATCGCGAACCCGGCCAGAATGCCAAGCCCGATGCCGGACGTATAGATGCCGAGCGCGAAGGCCCGTTCTTTTGGCGCATAAACGTCTGAAATGATTGAAGTGGCGGGCGGCGTGCCGCCGGCTTCGCCAATACCGACCCCCATCCGGGCGACAAGCAGCTGCCAGAAATTCTGTGCCAGGCCGGACAGCGCCGTCATCCCGGACCAGACGGCCAGCGCCAGGGACAGGATATTGCGCCGATTGCCCCGGTCGGCCCACATCGCGATCGGAATGCCGAACGTGGCGTAGAATGCCGCAAAAGCGAAGCCCGTGAGCAAGCCGACCTGGCTGTCACTGATACCCAGGTCGGCTTTGATCGGCTCGATCAGGATCAGCAGGATCTGCCGATCGATATGATTGAATGTATAGACCAGGGTCAGAATGGCGAGCACATAAATGCGCCCGCCAAACTGACCCTCGCTCTGGGAGGAAACCGCCGTCATTACAGTGCGGCGATCTTAAAAGTCGACGGACAGGGAAGCCGTCACAGTCGATGGGGCGCCGTAGAATGCGGAATAGGCGCTATCGACGCCAAGCTGACTTGGCGTGACGAAATTGTACGCGGCGACCCGGTACTCTTCGTCAGTCAGGTTGCGCCCGTGCAATCCGAGACGGTATTTCTCGCTCGGTGAAGTCCAGACGATGCTGAGATCAGCCAGCGTGTAGGCCTCCGGGTCGAGCGCTGGGCCGCCTGCGGGGAAGACCGCATTCACGCCCGGGCCGAAGCCAGGATTGGCGACATTGAACAAGAAGTACTCGTCGCGATAGGACAAGGCCCCGGTGACCGAAAGTTCGCCATTCTGGCCGAGATCATTGGTATAATTGAGCGATACCTGGCCTTGCAGCTCTGGCGTGTTCTGGGTCTCGAACTGGCTGGCAATGTTCACATCGGCTGACAGGATTTCAGTGATTTCCGCGTCAATGATGCCGAGATTACCGGACAGCGTGAACAGGTCATTGATGAACCAAGTCCCTTCCAGCTCGAAGCCGGTATATTCCGATGCACCAGCATTGAAGACAGAAGATACAAAGGTGTCATTGACACCGTCATTGTCAGAATCTGCCCCGCTTTGAACGGTGATTTGCTGGTCGGTATACTCAGCGAAGAAGATCGCGGCGTTGAGGTTCAGCGTATTGTCAAAGAATGAGCCCTTGGCGCCAATCTCATAGCTGTCCACAAATTCAGGTCCGAAGCCTTGCTCTGACAGGCCGAGCGGATCGAGGTCTGCCCGAGCGCGTGGATCAAAGCCGCCCGCTTTGAAGCCCTGCGCGAAGGTGGCGTAGAGATTGAGATTGTCAGTCGGCTTGTAAGACAGTGAAACCCGCGGCGTGAATTCCTCGTCCGAACGGGTCAGACCCTGGAAGTCAGTCTGGGTCACGAGCAGAGCCGAGCTGGTGTTCGAACTGTCGAACGAGCCAGACCCAAGCCCCAGCCAGAGCTCACGCAGCACGTCAGCAGTGGTCTCGTCCTTGGTGAAGCGACCGCCAACGGTCAGCGCCCACTGGTCGTTGAAGTCATAAGTGAAGTCGCCATAGACAGAGAAGTTTTCCTTCTGCTGGTCGCCGGCCTGGTAGACAGTCAGACCGAGCCCGCCAAGGATGACGTCAAATGCGCCGCTGGCATTGCCGTCAAGAAAATAGACCCCGGCGACACCATTCAGTCGGTCACTGCTATAGAGCAGCTGGAATTCCTGGCTGAACTGATCATCCATATAGATGGCGGGCACATCGAAGTCCGGCTGAGGCAGCGTATCGAAATCGATTGGCGTCGTGGTTTCGCCCTCGCGATAAGCGGTGATCGATTTCAGCGTTACGGCATCATTGACCGTCCACTCTGCCATCAGCGAGTAACCCTCGGTGTCGACTGAATTGTCGTCGCCAAGACCAGCGCGCGTGTTGAACACGTTCGAGGTCACCGGGAGTGTGCCATCAGCGCTCGGCAGCAGGCGATGGCCATGCTTGGCATTGGAATCGTCTTCAGAGCGATCATAAGAGGCGCGAACAAAGAAATCTGCGCTCGGTGCCCATTCCGCGCTCAGCCGATAGGCCAGCACGTCCTTGTCATAGTGTTCTTCGCCAGTGTTGAGATTGGTGCCATATCCGTCGCGGGAATATTTCGCGATGGCACCGCCGACAGCAAACGTGTCGCTGAGCGGGGTAGATCCGGAGACAATCAGGTCGGCCTGATTGAAGGTTCCGATATTCACCTTGGCCTTCAGGTCCGGCTCATCGTCAATGCGGCTGGTGACATACTTGATCGCACCGCCAATCGTGTTGCGACCGTACAGCGTGCCTTGCGGGCCGCGCAGGACCTCGATCCGGTCAATGTCGAAAATGTCGAGGATCGCGCCTTGCGGACGGGCCACGTAGACATCATCGACATAAAGGCCGACGCCTGGTTCAAAGCCCCATAGCGGGTCTTGCTGACCGACGCCGCGAATGAAGGCGATCAAGGTCGAGTTAGAGCCGCGTGCGACTTCGATCGTCGCGTTTGGTGTGGCGCGCTGGATCGAGGTGATATCGACCGCGCCGGTCGCCTCGAGCTCTTCGCCGCTAAACGCGGAAACCGACAAGGGCACATCGAGTGCGCTCTGTTCGCGGCGCTGTGCGGTCACCGTCACGGTGCCAAAACGGCGGGCGCCGTCGTCTTCGTCGCCGCTATCCTGAGCCACGGCCAGACCGTGTCCTGCGGTCAGGGCCAGGGTCGATACCAGCCCCAGTTTGAGCAGATTGCGTGTCTTGATCTTCATTGCTGTCCTCCGGCAGAATTTCTGATTTTGAAGATCAGTAGAAGAAGGCGCGTGGGCCGGGCTATGACCTAATAGCTTTTACCGAGTGAACATATTCGCTCAGGCGTGTGTGTGGGCGCGATGGCGGTTCGCGCGCGGCAGTAAAGGCGATGGACGCGCCTGATGAGCGGGATATAGATGAGACTTGGTGCAAATTTTGAATGGCACGCAGAGATCCTGACCGCGCCAACGGGGTGTCGGTTCAGACAAGTCAAGCGTGCCGAGACTAAGCAATTTGGTTCTCGCGGGGGCGCGAACAGCGAGAGGACGCCGAATGGTCCTGGAAAACTCGACGGGAACACGCGACGTCTCCGCCGCCAATGATGCGGCGGTCGAGACCAAGCCTGTGCAGTCGCTGGCCTATTTTGCCGGAGATGCAACCAATCCGACAGTGCGCCTGCGGATCGCATCATTCTTGCGCGAAGATATCGACGTGACCGGATTTACCTTTCGCCGGGACAAGTTTCACGCCGACTTCGTTCCATTCTGGGATAATGTCGCCTTGGGAATCACACGAGACCGGCAATATTTCAGCCGCCTGTCGGTGATTTTCGGCGCGCTTTGCAAGCTCTGGCGTCACCGCGACCGGCTCCGCCAGGTTGATGTGCTGTATACCCGGCTGTTCGATTCCGCTTTCCTGGCGCTGGTGATGAAAAAGATCCTGCGGCTCGACGCCAAGCTGGTCTATGAGATTGAGGATGTTCATGACGTCTTCTTCCGGAAGACGCTGGCGGCGAAAGTCATGAGATTTCTAGAACGCCGCATTCTGGCCGCCGCCGACCTCGTCGTGTTGCCATCGCCAGGCTTTGCGGAAGGCTACCTGGCGCCGTATCAGGGTTATGAGCGCCCTTATTTCCTGCTAGAGAACAGAATTCAGCTGAATGAAATCCCGTCCCAGGACGCCCCGCCATCCGAGCAGGCGCAGGCCTGGAAAAAGACCACAGACCGATGGGTGATTGGTTGGTTCGGAACGCTGCGGTGTCGCAAGAGCATGCAGCTTCTGTCGCAAATCGCTGAGCGCATGGGTGACAAGGTGTTGATCTATACCCGCGGATTCCCGACCGAGACCGGATTGGACGCCTATTTGGAGATCGTCGACCGCCACGACAATTGGGTCCACGAAGGCCCATATCTGATGCCGGACGATCTGGAAGACCTGTATGGTCAGGTCCACTTCGTTTGGTGCCTCGATTTCTTTGATGAAAACGGGAATTCGGAGCTGTTGCTGGCCTGCCGGATGTATCATGGTGGCTATTTCGGCGCCGTGCCTGTGTTCACCGCGCAATCCCAGATGGCGCGTCATCTGGCGCCGCACGAGATCGGGCATGCGATCGAAGATCCATATGTGGACGCGGTTTGCAACCTGCTTGAGACAATGAGCTGGGATCAGTACCTGGCCGAACGCGCGGCGATTCTTGAGCGGCGAGACGACCTGTTCCTGGAAGACGGATCTGGCGTCAAAGCGCTGTTAAAAAGGATCGCGGAGACAGGGGGCTCGCCCGATCAGACGCCGGATCAGCCAAGCGCAGACAGGCTCAGCGCGCGCGTCAGTGCTCAATAAGGATGAGTCTCAGATGGCCGCTGCCAGGTTTTCAGACGCCGTGATCGGATAGAGCTGGTTCGGATCAGCGAAATTCGCGTACCGGCGTGCAAATTCGATCAGATCAGATGCATTGGAGCGAGAGACCAGCGTTGGGCGAACGCCAAACTCCATGACGCCCTGATTGCTCGCGGCGAGTTCATTCTCTTCAGGCTCCGAACGCGGTGACGGCATGTGCCGGATTTCGGACTCGGACAATTGAGAGAAAAGATTGGCGAGATCATTGATGCTCATGCATTCGGCAATCTGATTGACCACATGGACCCGCTCACCCCGCGCTGGCGGTGCGGCGAGGGCTCCTTCAATGCACTTCAATACGTCTTCCATGTGAATGAAGGCGCGGGTTTGCTCGCCTGTGCCGTAAACCGAAATCGGCTTGCCCAGCGCGGCCTGCAATGCAAAGCGATTGAGCACAGTGCCGTAGATGGGATCATAATCGAACCGATTGGCCAGGCGCGGGTCACGCCGGGTTTCGGCGGTCTCTGCGCCCCAGACCGTACCTTGGCAAAGGTCGGTGGCGCGCACGCCGTGCTTGGTGGCGTAATAAGCAAGACCGAGATGGTCGAGGGCTTTGGTCAAGTGGTATTTGGAGATCGGATTGAACGGATGCAGCGTCTCACGCTCAGGCCCGAGATTTCCGAATGCGTCGACGTGTCGAACGCGCTGATAGCCTTCGGGGATTTCATAGCCGAGGGTTTCATACCCGTAGACGCCGATCGAGCCTAGATGAATGACATGTGCATCGGTTTCAGTCTGAACCAGCGCTTCCAGCAGGCTGGTCGTCCCCATCAGATTGTTGCGAATGGTGAACAGGCTCGTCGAGGCGGCCATCATCGAATAGGGGACAGAGCGCTGCTCGCCAAAATGAATGACGGCCTCAGGACGAAACTGTGCCACCAGGTCCCTGAGCGCGCCGAACTCCTCGGCGATATCAATCTGGTGCTGTTTGATCGGCGGCCCGCCGGTCTCTGTCCAGGCGGCGAGGCGTTCGGACAGGGGCGAAATCGGTACCAGGCTTTCGACCCCGAGTTTCCTGCCAATTTGGCGGCGTGAGAGGTTGTCGACAATTGCGATCTCGTGCCCCTGTCGCGACAGGCGCAGTGCGGTTGGCCAACCGCAATAACCATCTCCTCCAATGACCATCACTCGCATGTGCACAAATGTCCCGTAAACGCAGTTCCCAATCGGGCAATTCTCGCAAGAATCTTGCCATTTGACCGGCTGAATGGGCTGGCTTGTGCAAAATTCTTCGAATTCGACGTCCCGATAATGATCGCAACATGTTTCCGGCGGTGGCGCAAGCCGAAAAACGTCAGGGTTCGGACAGGATTCTGCCGGCGCCGGCGTGCGAGGCAGCGCCTGTCATGTCCGCGGCAGAAGCCTTGCATAAGACTCGCTTGTTCCCGATAGGATGGGGCGATTCGAAACGCGAATGAGATCGGCAAGCTTGATGCTGTATGACCCGACCCGAAAATTCATCTTCATTCATATCTGGAAGACCGGAGGGGAATCTGTCGTCTCGGCCTTGCGCGACCATTGCCCGGCCTATTTTCGCAATCGCTATCTGAACAAGCTGATCCGGATGGCGCCAGACTCGGCGTCGGCCCTGCTTGGCTGGCGCGCCAGGCTGGTGCGCGGACAGCATTTTACAGCGCAGGACATCCGCCGTGAAATGCCGGCCGAAGCGTTTGAGCAAGCGTTCAAGTTCACCTTCATTCGCAATCCTTGGGACTGGCAGGTCTCGAATTATGCCTATGCGCTGCAAACGCCGGCCCATGGGCAGCACGAAATCATCCGGCAGTTAGGCGATTTTGATGCCTACATTCGCTATCAACACGCGCAGCAAGCGCCGTCTCAGAGCGCGTTCATCTATGATGATGACGACCGTCAGCTGGTCGATTTTGTCGGCCGGTTCGAGACACTTGAGGCCGATTTTCAGACCGTTTGTGAGACCATTGGCGTCCGCGCCAAACTCCCGTTTCTGAACGCTTCAAGCCGACGCCGGGATTGGCGTAGTTACTATTCGGACGAGAGTCGCGACCTGGTGGCCGAGCTGTTTGAGCAGGACATAGAGCGGTTTGGCTATCGCTGGGACGAGTGATCCGGCGATCATCAGCCTGTCGATTCAAGCAGAAGAAATTTTCGCTTCGCGCGTTCTATGATAGGTCTACCAGAAATAGAATTCGGGAGGAATAGGATGAGAATTTGGACGGTGCTGCTGGCGTCTTCATGTTTGGGCGTGGCTGGTTGCGGACCTGCCGCGGAGCGGGACACTCAGGATACGGCGTACAGCGCCGAGCAGACCTTGATGGCGCAATTGATTGATGCCCAACCAGGCGATGTCATCGAGATTCCGGAAGGCACATTCCAGTTCAATCGTGGTCTCAGCCTGACGGTCGATGGCGTGACCCTGCGCGGGCAGGGCATGGACAAGACGATTCTTAGCTTTGCCGATCAGATTGCCGGGGCCGAAGGTTTGCTGGTCACAGCCAGCGATTTCACCATCGAAGACCTGGCGATCGAGGATGCAAAAGGCGACGCGCTGAAGATCAATGAAGGCGACAACATCACCATCCGTCGCGTTCGCACCGAATGGACCAACGGCCCGAGCCAGCAGAACGGCGCTTATGGTATCTATCCGGTCCAGACCACCAATGTCCTGGTCGAAGACAATGTCGCCATCGGGGCGTCGGATGCTGGCGTCTATGTCGGACAATCGCGCGACGTTATCGTGCGCGGCAATCGTGCGGAATATAATGTCGCTGGGATTGAAATCGAAAACACGGTCGGCGCCGATGTTTATGACAATGTCGCGACCAATAATACGGGCGGCATTCTCGTCTTCAACATGCCCGAGCTGCAACAGGAAGGCCGCGTGACGCGGGTTTATGACAATCAGGTCTTCGCCAACAATACCGACAATTTCGGCCATCCCGGTACGCCGGTCGCGAGCGTGCCAGCCGGCACAGGCGTGATCGTCAATTCGAATGATGATGTCGAGATCTTCAATAATCAGATCTCTGACAATAAGACCGGCAATATCATCATATCCAGCCTGTTCTCGACCGGCTATTCCGATAGTTCGGCAAGTGAGTCTTTTGATCCCTATCCGGAAGGGATTTTCATCTATGGCAACACATTTTCAGGTGGCGGCGATGATCCTGACACCGACGAGCTCGCCTTGGCGCGGGTCATGCTATTTGGCGCAGACGGCCGCCTGCCCGACATTATCTGGGACGGTTTTTTTGACCCGGCCAAACAGGTCGACGGCGAAACGCCGCCTGGTCTGCGAATCTGCATCGACAATGGCGAGGTCGGTATCCTGAACGCCAATGGCCCGAGCGGTTACATGCAGCCGTCGACTGATGGGGCGGCATTCGAGTGTGCGTTGGACAAGCTGCCAGCGGTCGATCTTGGTCGATCGTGATTAGCGGGGCAAAGCAGAATGCAACACTTTGCAGCATTTGTGCAATGTTTCTGCGTATGTATTGCAACACTTGCGGCCTGTTCGCCAGGGGGCGCGAAAGCCACATTTCACCCCGAGCAAGATCCGCAAATGCTCAGCGACTGGGGACTGTTTGACGTCTCCAATGAGGCCCTGGAGCTCAGCGATGGCGTCATGCCATACGACCTCAACTCGCCGCTGTTCACAGACTATGCTCACAAGCTGCGGACCCTCTGGGTGCCGACTGGCGCATCAGCCTCGGATCTGAACCCCGGCGATGTGCCCGATCTGCCCGTCGGCACTGTGATCAGCAAGACCTTCTACTACCCCAAAGCCGGCGAGGATTCGGCGCGAGTCGTGAAAGAAGAAGACCCGCTCGGACAGCTCAATCCCATCTTGTCTGACCTCAGCCAGGTGCGCTTGATGGAGACCCGTTTGCTGGTGCGCCGGGAAAGCGGTTGGCAACCTGTCTCCTATGTCTGGAACGCGGCCCAGACCGATGCTGTCCTCACCCGGATCGGGGATGCACAGCCGTTGACCCTGGTTGATCCACAAAGCGAAGACTTAGATTTCACCTATATTGTGCCAGACATCAATCAGTGCGCCGGCTGCCATGCGCCGAACAATACCAGCCGCGAAATCCAACCGCTCGGTGTCAGGGCGCGGCACCTGAACAAGCCCTACACGCACCAGGGAGCGGTCTCCAACCAACTCGTTTTTCTCCGCGAGCGCGGCGTATTGAGCGATTTGGGCCCGGTCTCCGCACTGCCTGCCAATGTCGATTGGTCCGACACCTCGGCGTCCCTGGAGGCTCGCGCTCGCTCTTATCTCGATATCAATTGCGCGCATTGCCATAATCCGGTCGGTCCAGCCGACACGTCTGGGCTGGACCTGACAATGGATGCCGATTTCGGCCCAGCGCTAGGGGTTTGCAAACTCCCGATCGCGGCCGGATCCGGCACCGGGGGGCGCGCGTTCAGCATCGTGCCTGGCGCGCCGGATGAGTCGATTCTGCTCTACCGCCTGGAAACGACAAAACCAGGCGCCATGATGCCGGAACTCGGGCGCGCATTGCAGCATGCAGAAGGCGTTGCGCTTATTCATGACTGGATTGCTGAAATGGACGGTGGATGCACGCCCTGATTGTCCCCATCTCGTAACAATGAATTGCGTCCTGCCCGCTGGTCTTTGCAAGGCGATGCGGGCAGGATAGCAATAGAATTCTGTCGATTGCTGGAAAGGGGTTGCAATGACCGAAACGAACTCGCCGGGGACGCTCCGCGCGATGGCCCTGGGGCTTGTCGCGTTCATCGGCCTGGTCGCGTGCAGTGCGGCAGAGCAGGCGGACCTGCCAGATCCCGTGCGGCCGGTCAAACTTGTCAAAGTCACCACACAGTCAAATGTGTTCCAGCTCAACTTGCCGGCTGTGATCGAAGCCTCGAACACCAGCGTTTTGACCTTTCAGGTGGGCGGATTGCTGAACGAGCTGAATGTCGTGGAAGGACAAGAAGTTTCCAAGGGAACGGTCATCGGGCGTCTGGATCAGCGTGATTTTCGCAATGCGCTGCAGCAGGCACAGGCTCAGTTCAATTCGGCCGATTCTGAGTATCAGCGTGCGGCCCGATTGGTGGCTGAGAACGCTATTGCCCAGAGCGTGTATGAACAGCGCCGAACTCAGCGTGACGTCGCCCGTGCTGCGTTGGACACAGCGCAGAAGGCGCTCGATGACACGGTCCTGCGCACACCGTTTGAAGGCGTCATCGCCTCGGTCGCGGTCGAGCAATTCGAAAATATCGGGCCTCAACAACAGATTGTCGTGCTCCAGACAACCGGTGCAGCAGAGGCTCTGGTGCAAGTGCCTAGCACGCTGGTGGTGAATGCCGAGCGTGTGGTTCCGACAGACGTTTATATCACATTGGAAGCTGTCCCGGACCTTCAGGTTCCAGCGGAGCTTCTAACTTTCTCGACCCAGGCCGATGCGTCGACTCAGACGTTCCCGGCCCGGTTCAAATTCACACCGCCGGACAATATCAATATTCTCCCCGGCATGGCCGGGACGCTTCATGCGACGATGGAATTCATTGATTCTGAACAAGCGTCGCGAAGTCAGGTTCAGGTCCCGCTCGGTGCGATTCTGTCAGAAGGCGGCGAGGCCTTTGTTTGGGTTGTCGACCTGGAAGCCATGACCGTCTCCAAGCGCAAGATCCAGATCGACAAGGGGATCGGAGAGGAAATCGTCGTACTCGCAGGGCTGGCAGAAGGCGAAACCATTGCCGGCGCCGGCGCCTCCTACCTGTTCGAGGGCATGAAAATCCGCCCTCTCGACGAGTAGGCGCGCACGATGAGTATTGCAGAGTTTTCGATCGGCAACCGACTGATCATGTTCATCGTGATCATCACGGCGCTGGTTGGCGGCTGGATCGCTTACGAGAATATGGGGCGGTTTGAAGATCCGGAATTCACCATTCGAACAGCGGTGGTGGTGACGCAATATCCCGGCGCATCGCCCGAAGAGGTTGCACGCGAGGTTACTGATCCGTTGGAAACGGCGATCCAGCAATTGCAGGAAGTCGAGGAAATCAGTTCGGTCTCGTCCGATGGTCTGTCTCGCATCAATGTCGATATCAAATACGAGTTCTCTCCCAACAAGGAGAGCCTGCAAGTGCTCTGGACCAAGCTGCGCAACAAGGTATCGGACGCTGCGCCGCAATTACCGCCTGGTGCGTCGACCCCGTTAGTGAACGATGATTTCGGCGATGTGTACGGGCTTTATTATCTGCTGACCGGCGAAGGCTACTCGATGCGCGAGCTCGAAGACTATGCCAAACGCCTGCGGGGGGATTTGCTCGCTGTCGACGGGGTAGCCAAGGTCGCCCTTCATGGCACCCAGCGCGAGGCCATCTATGTCGAGATCTCGAGAGAACGCGCAGCGGCGCTCGGCGTTTCAGTCTCTCAAATCTACAATGATCTTGATCAGCAGAATGCCGTCGTTTCTGCTGGCGACGTGCAGATTGGCGAGCGCCGTCTTGTCATACAGCCGACTGGCACTGTCGACTCGGTCGCGGCGATCGAAAACCTCGAAGTCTCGACGGCAACCTCGGGGACGATTGTCTATTTGAGAGATATCGCCACGGTCACGCGCGATTATGTCAGTCCATCCGCGCTCGAACTGCGCTGGAATGGTCAGCCTGCGATTGGTCTTGGCGTGTCCAATGTGCTTGGCGCCAATGTCGTCAAAATGGGCGAGGGGATTGATGCTAAACTGGTTGAGACGATGGAGAGTCGACCGATCGGCATCGAGCTGCATGAATATTACCATCAGGGTAAAACGGTCGAGAAATCAGTCGCCGATTTCGCTATGAACGTATTAGCGGCGCTGGTGATTGTTCTGGTGACGCTCTTGATCTTCATGGGCGCGCGCTCGGCCATCATCATTGGCGGCGTTCTCGTGCTCACCATCGCAGCGACCTTGCTGATCATGTATATCGTGGATATCCCGATGCATCGGATTTCACTTGGTGCGCTGATCATCGCGCTCGGCATGCTGGTCGACAATGCAATTGTGGTGACCGAGGGGGTCCTTGTCGGTGTCCAGCAAGGGCGCAAGAAGCTTGACGCGGCCCGCGACATCGTTCGGCGCACCATCTGGCCACTTCTGGGCGGCACGCTGGTCGGCATCATCGCCTTCGCGCCGATCGGGTTCGCGCCAGGAGCGACGGCTGAATATACCGGTCATCTGTTCTGGGTGATCCTGATTTCGCTGATGCTCAGCTGGGTATTTGCGCTGACGGCCGTACCCTTGTTCTCCGACCTGCTATTCAAGCAAATGTCGGCCACCGAGGCGGTGCAGGGCGAAGGCCGATTCACCCGCTTGTACAAAGAGTTCATGCGCCGGGTGCTTAATCTGCGATGGCTCGTCATTGCCAGTACTGCCGGTGTGTTCGCCGCCGCCATTTGGGGGTTTCAGTTCGTCAAAGCGGGCTTTTTCCCATCGTCTACAACACCTCAGGTCGTGGTCGATTACTGGTTGCCTGAAGGCACGGATGTCAGCGTCACCAAAGCCGCCATGATCGAGTTGGAACCGTTTGTCATGGGCCTGGACGGGGTCGAGGACGTCCAGACGCTGATCGGCGCGGGCGGCTTGCGATTCATGCTGGTCTATTCGCCGGAAAGCGGAAATTCAGCGTATGGGCAGTTCCTGATCAAGGCCGAGAACTTTGACGCCGTCGCTGATCTGATTCCACAGATTCAGAGCCATATCGACGAGCATCACCCGAATGCGCAGGCCAAGGTCTGGCGCTTCCAGCTCGGGCCAGGGGGAGGCTCCAAGATCGAGGCGCAGTTCAGCGGCCCGGATCCAGCCGTCCTGCGTGAGCTTGCCAATCAGGCCAAGGCGATCCTGGCGGGTGACGCTAAAGCCATGGCGATCAAGGATGATTGGCGCCAGCAGGTCAGCGTGATCGTGCCGGAATATTCTGAGTCTCGCGGTCGCCGGCTCGGGGTCTCTCGTGAAGATCTGGCGGTCGCACTGCAGACAAACTATTCCGGACGAACGGTCGGCGTATATCGCGAGGCTGACCGTCTCATTCCGATTGTTGCCCGCGCGCCTGAAAATGAACGTCTGAATGCGCGTGAGATGTTCGGCATCCAGATCCCGAGTTCGACAACAGGACGGGTCGTTCCACTGGTTGAAGTTGTCGACAGTGTTGATCCGGTCTGGCGAGACGCGATGCTGCGACGGGTTGACCGGCAATGGACGATCAAGGCGCAGGCTGACCCGGCTGTCGGCGAACTCGCATCTGACTTGCTCGAGCGTGTACGTCCGCAGATCGAAGCCATTCCACGTCCCCCCGGCTACAATTTCGAGTGGAAGGGGGAGTTTGGCGACAGTGCCGAAGCCAATGAAAACCTCGCCTCAACCCTGCCGCTTGGCGTGCTGGCTATGGTGCTGGTCGTGGTTGTTTTGTTCAATGCACTGAGACAGCCATTGCTGATTTTCCTGGTTGTGCCGCTGGCCTTGATCGGGGTCGTGCTGGGGCTCGTTCTGACTTATACCGCCCTTGAATTCATGGCGATTCTGGGTCTGCTTTCGCTCTCAGGCCTGTTGGTCAAGAACGCGATCGTATTGGTCGATCAGATGGATCTCGAAATCCGCGAAGGCAAACCGCGTTTCGATGCCGTGGTCGACAGTGCGGCCAGCCGGGTGCGACCGGTCATGATGGGATCGCTGACCACAGTTCTCGGCGTGATCCCCTTGTTTGGCGATGCCTTTTTCCGGTCGATGGCGGTGGTCCTGGTGTTTGGATTGAGTTTTGCGACCCTGCTGACCCTGATTATTGTGCCGGTCCTGTATGCGGTCTTCTTCAATGTCAAAGCCAGCGAGATTACGCCGGTGCCTATCAAGGAGTGATTTCAATATGCTCAGAATGTCCTTGCTTTTGTCGACGGCTGTCCTGGTCGCTGCCTGTGTCAGCGTAGAGCCGGGACGGGAAGAGGCGCGCGCCATCGCGTCTGAACAGGTGCCGGATGCGCCGGACTATTGGACCGCCGCGGCCGCACGTGTTGGTACAGTTGAGACCGGGTGGGTCGAGGCCTTCGAGGATGCCGCGCTTGTCGCGCTGGTTGCCGAAGCGCAGGCTAACAACCGAGATCTGCGCGCCGCCGCCCTGAATGTCGAACGCTCTCGTCTGCTGGCGCGGCAATCCGGCGCTGCACTCAGTCCGCAAGTGAACGCGACCCTCGGGGGATCCGGCCAGGGCAATTTTGATGGCCAGGGCTCCGACAGCCTGAATGTCGGCCTGCAAGCCAGCTGGGAACTGGATATCTGGGGACGCGTCCGTTCAGGTCAACAGGCAGCCATCGAAAGCGCTGAAGCGGCAGACGCTGACTACCGTTTCACCCAGTACTCGATTGCCGCTGGGGTTGCGCGGGCCTATTTCGGCGCAATCAATGCGCAGCAGCAGGCCGAGATCGCGCAAGATATTGTCACCGCGCTGACGGAAACGGATCGCATTGTCGGCGTTCAATTCGACAATGGCGTTGCGACGGCCCAGGACGTGGCCCTGGCTCAGGCGAATCTTGCCAGCTCGAGCGATACGCTGGAAAGCGCCATTGCCAGCAAGGACGGCGCCATTCGGGCGCTGGAAGTGCTGCTCGGGCGATATCCGTCGACGGAATTGTTCGTTGGCTCGACTTTACCTGCCAAACCAGCCGATCCTCCAGCTGGTTTGCCGTCTGACTTGCTTGAGCGCCGGCCTGACCTGATTGCAGCAGAACGCCGGATCGCCGCGTCGATTGACGCCGTCGACCAGGCCAAGGCAGCGCGTCTGCCGAGCATCAGCTTGACCGGCGGGGTCACTGGCGCATCGCCTGAACTGTCCAATATTCTCAATCCAGCCAACCTCGCCTGGCAAGCCGCATCGAGCCTTCTGGTTCCGGTGATTGATGGCGGCGCGCGTCAAACCCAGGTGGAGATCAGCACAGTCGAACAACAGGCGGCGGTTGAAGCTTATGCCAGCGCCGCCCTGACGGCTTTTTCAGAAGTCGAGCAGGCGCTCGCCGATGGTCAGACTATTGCCCGCCGCAAGGTCTTTCTCGAGCAGGCCTCGGTCGCGTCTGACGAAGCGCTGCGGCTTGCGCGGCTGCAATATAGCGAAGGCGAGATCGACTTGCTTTCTGTCTTGCAGCTGGAACAATCAGCCTTCGGGGCGCGTAGCAATCTGCTCACGCTACGCCGGTTGGAGCTTGATCAATATATCGACTTGAAACTGGCCCTCGGCGGCGATTGGGAGTAGCGCGCAGGCGCCAAGTATAAGTCGGTCCGAGAAATCCGAGGCTCATGACCGATCAGTCCGTGACTGCCGCGGTCCGGAACCGTTCATGCCAGGATCCATGCGGGGCTCGTTTTTCTGTTGTAATGGCATGTGCGATGTCATTAAGTGGACGGGTGCTGCGGGAGTGAAATTCTAGAATGAGCCTCAGATCCATAATCCAGAACAAAGTCGCAAGGCGCCTGTTCAGTGTGAAACGACGAGAGGCCAAGCGCCAGAAAATTGAACGCCGCCGCCTGGCGCAGAATGCCCCGCATGTGGTCGAGTATTTTCACGATGCGAGTGACCCGTATTCGCACCTGATGGTTCAGGTGCTGCCGGAGTTTTGCCGCCGCTATGAGGTCGAGTTGAAGGTCAATCTCGTGCCGCCGCCGCCTGACTGGGCTGCGCCCGAGCGTGACAAGCTCGAAGCCTATGCGCGCCTCGATGCTGCGCGCCTCGCCGTGCGTGCAGGGCTGACTTTTGCCGACCCAGGGGAACAGCCCGCAGCGGCGAGATTGGAAGCGGCAAATTTCGCCCTCGCCGCTACAATCCAGGAAGGAGTGTTTGCGCAACGCGCGGCCGAGATCGGTGAGCAGCTCTGGAGCGGGCAAACCATAGCCCCGCCAGTCGCGAGCACAGAAGGCCTCGAACATGCGATTTCTTCCAATTCTGATCGCCGCGATGAGATGGGGCATTATCTCGGCGCGACCCTATTCTATGGCGGCGAGTGGTATTGGGGTGTAGACCGCCTGCATTATCTGGAGCGCCGGTTGCGCGATCTTGGTGCAGCGACCGGCACCGACACATCATTGATATTTGCTCCCCCTGAAGTGCTGACTGAACCCGCAGCGCCGTCAACTCAGACCCGCCCGGAACTGCATTGGTATTTGTCGTTTCGCAGTCCGTATACAGGCATTGTTGCCGACCGAGTGAAGGCACTTGCGGATGCGTACGGCGCCGAGTTGAAGCTGCGATATGTCCTCCCCATGGCTATGCGAGGCATGGAGATCCGGCGGGTGAAAGGCTTTTACATTATGGCCGATGTCGTTCGCGAAGCTGAACGGATGGACATCCCGTTCGGCAACATGTGCGATCCTCTCGGGACACCGGTCGAACGCGGATACGCAATCCTGCACAAAGCGATTGAACTTGGCCGCGGGTTTGAATTCGCGCAATCATTCCTGTCTGGCGTCTGGGCCGACGGTCTCGATGCGGGGAGCGATCGAGGCCTCAAGATCATCACCGAGCGCGCCGGCCTGTCCTGGGCCGAAATGAAGCCGTTGCTCGGCGGCGATCACTGGCGGGCTGATGAAAATGCCAATCAGACAGAAATGCTGAGCTATAGCATCTGGGGCGTTCCGAGCTTTCGCGTTGGCGAAGTTGCAGCTTGGGGACAAGACCGGTTGTGGGTCATCGAGGCGGCGTTGAAAGCTGCAGCGACGCGCGGCGACGCGAGCCAGGGAGGCGGGTGAGATGAAAGTTGTAAACGAGGTGGTGCCGTCCGATCCGGCTCAGATGCAGGCGATGACGGAGCCGGGGCCAGAGGGGCCGATCTTCATGGTCAATCTGCTCAAGTTCAAGGACAAGGCGGAGTATGAGGATGGGCGCGAAACGGATCTCACGGGCCGCCAGGCTTACAACCTTTATGGCGCCGCGGTCGCTGGCATTTTGCCCGACTATGGCGGGCGATTATTCTATGTCTCTGATGTGACCTTCCTGTCACTGGGCCAGGTCGAAGAACTCTGGGACGAGATCGCGATTGCCGCTTATCCGGATCGGGGGTCGTTGCTGCGCATGTCCATGTCGGACGAATGGCGCGCTGCCGCGGTGCACCGCGCGGCCGGTCTGGCGGGACAGTTGAACATTGAGACCGTGATGCCGAAAGCCGCGCACGGATTGCCCTGGATCGACCTGTTCAAACAGGAGATGGGGGTATGACCTGGCTCAAGCGTGGTTTAATCGTCTTGGCTGGATTGCTCGTGCTCGGCATTCTCGGGTTCAATCTGTTCAAGCCGCAAATCGCCAAGCGCGCCTTCCATGCAGCGGTTGATCGCAATGCCGGGGTGGACCGGAGTGCGGCGCTGCCGGACGGCTTGCATGTCTATCTTTGTGGCACCGGATCGCCGATGCCGGATGCGACGCGAGCAGGGCCGTGCCTGGGCGTGCTTGCAGGCGACAAGGCGTTCATCTTTGATGTCGGCTCCGGCGGAACACGCAATCTTGGCGCTATGGGGTTTCCGCTCGCGCGCCTCGACAGTGTGTATCTGACCCACCTGCATTCGGATCATTTTGACGGCCTCGGCGAGCTTCTGGTCCTGTCCTGGGTTGGCGGCGGTCGGTCTGAACCTACCCCGGTCAGAGGGCCGCGAGGCACGGCTGAAGTGGTCGCCGGGTTCAATGCCGCTTACCGCATCGACAGCACCTATCGGATCGCCCATCATGGCCCAGACATCGCCAATCCGGATGGCTTTGGCGGTGCGTCGGACGAGATCATCATTCCCGCTGGTCCAGGCGGGCAGCTTGTTGTCTATGAGGACGTGGATCTGAAGATCACGGCCATTCGCGTGGACCACACACCGGTCGAACCGGCTTTCGGCTATCGCATCGATTACAAGGATCGCGCGATCTCGATCAGTGGAGACACGATTTACCAACCGGGTTTTGTCGCCGCGTCACGAGGCGTTGATCTGATGCTGCATGAAGCGCTGAGCAAGGATATGGTCCGAACCATCGGCGCCAAGCTCGGCGAGCGCGGCTTGAATAATCAGGCGACAATCTTCGAGGATATCCTCGATTACCACACCGACCCGGAAGAGGCGGCACAAGCAGCGCAACAAGCTGGCGTCGAGCATCTGGTCTATTATCACGTGGTGCCACAATTGCCGGTCAAGATGGTGGAGTCCGTTTTCCTCGGACGATCGCGGACCATCTTCGACGGCAAGATCACAGTTGGTGAGGACGGGATGATCTTCAGCCTGCCTGCAGATTCAGATAAGATCTCCAAATCCAAATCCTAAGGCCTGCACGTTTGCTGTCGCTTCAGGCAACCCGTTTGCGGGCGCGGAGCCAGTCCATCCCACGCAGGCCGAGCCAGCCGATCAGGAACAATGTTAGCGCGAGCGTGACACGAATATGCACGAAGGTGATCATCGGACGGGTGATAAACACTTCTGTATGATCCAGTGCGTCAAACTTGTAGCTTTCGCCTTCCTTCATCGCTGGTTCCAGAGCCATTTCGATCAAGTCTCTCAATGAGCGATAGCGGACCACGGCAACGCGATCGACCTCATCGCCATACTGACCGAGCATGAGCCCGGCGCGCCGGGAAACAAAGACCGGGTGGCTGGCGCGCTTAAACAAAAGTGGCATGACGATGCGGGCATAAGCGCGATCGGATTGCTCGGCTTCAGGTCCGTGTTTCAGGGTCTCCAGATTGACGGCATAGAATTCCCGGCCATCATCAAGCGGAATCATCGCTTCGATGTTGCTGATGAAACCGCGCTCGTCCGCATCTCCATAGACCTGTCGTACTTGCTGAACGAGCGCCTTGCCTTCAGCGTTGCTGATCGGTTTTCCAGCGCCGCCATACCAAATGCTGAATGCGATGAAGAAAATCGCGAGCGCAGCCACCCAGGCCAGTTTCAGTCGCATGAGAGTCATGATCGAGATCCTCGTGCAGGGGGCATGGCTTAGTCGGCATCGACATCCGCGATCAGCCCTTCGAGCATCAATCGGATCGATTTCTTGGCGCTCTCCACCGAGCGGTTCTGATCCTGTCGCAATTGCCGCCAAGTCGAGAAATCGAGCACTGCTTCGAGCGCGCCGAACAATTCCCGATCAGATGTCACGACATTCGGCAAAAGCGATTTCAGGGATGACCGGGCGAGCTTGGTTTCGCGTTCATATTGTTCGCCCAGAAATGTCGACTGGAACCGCCGGAGCATCATGCAGACCCGCATCGGGAACACGGTTTCATAGAGGTCCACGCGGCGGTCTACGCACTCCATCAGGCGCTCGCGCCAGGTGGTCGCCTCATAGGGCGCCATGACTTTCGGCAGCAAGGCTTCAGTCAGCTCCGCGGTCATTTCATCATAGATGCTGTCCATGTCTTCGAAATGCCGGAACACTGTCCGCAGGCCGACATTTGCGCGTGCGGCGACATTGGCGGCGCTCGGGGACATATGGCCCTCCGAAATCAGATCGAACATGGCCTCGATGATGCGCCGGCGACTGAGGTCGCTGCGACGGCGTCGGCCATCGTCGCTGCCGGCTTCCAGCGCCGGCCACGGGCTTTTCTTTTTTGTCGCTACGCTCACGAGAGTCCCCATAGATTATGGCTTGCGAAATGATTTTATAATGTCGCGGTCGGAGAAAGGAATGTTGGGCAGTGTCGCATCAATTCTGCCAAATGACGTATTCGTCGCTGTCTTCGACGCCCTCAATCGGCGTCTTGTCCACTGCGATCGGGCTGGCAATCTTGGGCGTATATAGAGGTCCGACCGAGTCGGCGTGGTGCGCTTCGAGCAAGGCAGTCAGTTCTTCGACCTTATCTGTGCGGTCAGCGGCGATATTGATCTGTTCGGTTGGATCGCGCGCCAGGTCGAACAGCCAGGTCTTGTTTTGAACGCCATCGATTTGAAGCTTCCAGTCGCCGGCACGTACGACGCGATAGCTTCCAGAAGACCAAAAGATCGCATTATGGGGACGCGCGATTGAGCCGTCGCCGGTGGCTGCCGGCAGAATGTTCTGGCCGTCAATGATGCGATCATTCGGCAGCTCGGCGCCGGCCGCGGCGGCGAGGGTTGGCAGCAGGTCGACATGCGCGACCGGCGTGTCGATTACTGTGCCAGCGTCGATCCGGCGCGGCCATTTCACGAACATCGGGACGCGTATTCCGCCCTCGAACAAGGTGATTTTCCAACCGCGATAAGGCGCGTTGACCTCGGGCAATCCGATATAACCTGCGCCGCCATTGTCACTGCTCAGGACGATAATGGTGTTCTCCGCCAGCCCTTCCGCCTCGAGCTTGTCCATGACCCGGCCAACGCTGCGATCGAGCGCATGGATCATGGCGGCATAGACGCGCAGACGATGCGGCTGCAGGTCACCGACTGCAGCATAGTCAGCCTGCGTGGCTTGCAGCGGCGTGTGTGGGGCCCAATGGGCGAGATACAGAAAAAAGGGACGGTTCTTGTTAGCTTCGATGACGTTCAGGCTTTCATCCGTCCACCAATCGGTCAGGTAGCCGCCGGGTTCAAATGCCTCGCCGCCATTGAACGAAGCTGCGTAGGACAGGGCCGCCCAGAGGAATTTGTCGATGGGATCGAAATCCAGCTTGGCATTGACGACGTTGGGGTCATCTTCAGCGAGAAACAGCCCGCTCTCCATCAGAAGGCTTTCATCAAACCCCTGCGCATTGGGCAGGAAGTCGGCGCGCCGACCTAGGTGCCATTTACCGATATGGACCGTGTGATAGTCTTGTTGTTGGAGCAGTTCGGCAATCGTGATCTCTGATCCGGGCAGCCCCTGGTCTGC
The DNA here is from genome assembly GCA_965212615.1 of Henriciella sp. Classification (GTDB taxonomy): domain Bacteria; phylum Pseudomonadota; class Alphaproteobacteria; order Caulobacterales; family Hyphomonadaceae; genus Henriciella. The sequence continues at coordinate 1,179,459 of OZ243114.1, read as the reverse complement.
AAACGGGAGCGCCCCTTCACTGACATCCTGGTTGGTTTTGATGTCAGGCAACGCGCCGCGATCCATGCTGTTGGCAATGGTCGAGATCACGCGGCTCATGCCATCCGGGGTCGGTGTGAACTCGAATCCGGTCCGCGTCGGATATCGCCCGGTCATCAGCATTGCGCGAGAGGGCGCGCAGGTGCCCGTGCCGGAATAGGCCTGGGTATAAATCGCGCCTTGCGCCGCCAGTCGATCGATGTTCGGCGTTGGTACCAGGCCGTCCGCGACACCGCCACCAAAGGTCGAGAGATCATTATACCCGAAATCATCCAGCAGAATGAACACAATATTGGGTGGACGTTCGGAGACCGGGATACTCGCCTCCGCCGGTCCTTGATCCCAAACCACGGGTTGGTGTGGAGCAACGTCCATGCGATTGGCCTTGGCCCGGTTAAGCACCAGTTGGGTCAGCAGAGTCGAGCGATTGAACCAGGCCAGGACGCCTGCGCCAAGCCCGACAATCAGTACACCGATGATCACTTTCTTCCACATGGCTCGCTCGCTATTCGAACAGCTGTTCGCAGCCCGAACCTGCCAGCATCGCATTCACGGCGCCGCGTTCATTGCCAGACATTGTCGCATGATCTTCGCGCAGCCAATGCAGGCACTTTGCCTGATATTTGAAAGTTGGCTGGGTCCAGTGACGGCCGTCAATCTCAGTCTCGAAACTGGTCTCGCCAGCCATCACCGCTTTCGCGTTGGCAACCATGGCCGGAGCATAAGTGCGTCCAATCTCGGTGATTAGCGGTGCAAGCGCCTGTCTGGCTTCATCCGCCGAGAACCAGTCATCATCTTCAGGACTTAAGCCCGACAGGTCCTCCATCAGATCAACCCAGGCGCGGACCCGCTGTGAGGTCTCGCGAGTGAGCTTCATCGATGTCGGTTCGACCATGGTCAATTGTGTCAGCTGCCCAAACAGGGCGAAGTCAGCCGAGCAGGGACGGGCGCCGAGCACGAAACCTTTCCGCGAGATCAGCTCATCGAGGATTTCAAGCAGACGCGTATACGAGCTTTCAATCGTTTCAGCGGTGACCTCATTCGAGCCAACCACATAGAGACGGTCGATCTGGCGCTTTGCAAAATTGGCGGCGAACTCGTCGGCGACTTGTTTTGGGGCTGTGTTCATCCCCCAGTAAACGAGGAGCGGTGCAGCATTCTTCCAATCGGCTTCATGGGCCCAACGAAAATGAAACATGGCCTTGGTCAGCCATTCATCGGCATAGTCCTCAATCAGCTCGTTGAGAAAGCGCAGTACGGGATCGGTCGGGATCACAGAGCGACCGGCATAATCCTGTTCTAGGCGCCGGATGATCGGGGTCGAATCCGTCACCGGGATGAGGGCGCCATCATCTCCGTCTGGGAAAAAGAAAGTTGGCAGCAGCCTGACTTTCGGTTCTGGGTAGCCTTCCGGGATGTTGCCGGTCCCCCAATAGATAGAATAAGGCAAGTGGCGGTACCTCAGCACGCTTAGCATCTTGCGCGTATAAGGTGATCCCGGGGCGCCGGTGAGTTCCAGCCGAGCCGTTTTTGTCATCAGTGTCCTCCAGGCGGAAACTCTACAAATGGCAGGCCGAATGTCAATATAATGCGCGAAACGGGTTTGGTGCGTCTCAGGTCAGGAGCAGTTTGCGGGCTAGATAAGCGGCAATGCGGGCGGTGACATCGTCCTGATCCAGCCGCGGACAAACCTCGACAATATCTGCAAGCGGCAATTTTCTGGGTGATTGTCTGGCGCGTTCCAGCGTGAAGTCGACCAATTTCTCTATAGTGGCGAGACACACGCCGCGCGCAGCTGGTGCGCTGACGCCAGGCGCCACATAATGTGGCAGGACGTCGATATCGATGGTGAGATAGACGAGATCATTGCGCGTAAACATCTCCTCGATCTCGGCCTCTGCCTGAGCCGTGCTGTGTTCCAGCTCATGATCGAAGATCGCCCGCACGCCCCAGTCGGAGGCGCGCTTGATCAGGGCCTGCGTGTTCGCTTCTTTGGCGATGCCGAGGCAAAGATAGTCGAACCGGTCCGGATCCAGGTCACGGATCTGAAAGAAGGGAGTCCCTGAACTCGCGCCAGCCTCGCCGAGCGCTCTCAGGTCCAGATGAGCATCGAGATTGATGATGCCAATGCGGTGCTCTGGCCACGTCTGACGCAAACCGGAAAAGCTCGCAAAAGCTGTCTCATGACCGCCGCCAAGCACCACCAACCGCTCGACCTGATCGAGAGCCCCTACGATTTTGTCGGACAACAAGGCCTGACCGTCTTCGAGCGCATCGCCGTCGACCGAGACGGTGCCGAAGTCACTAAAGGGCCGAGCGTTTTCAGGTGCGGCGAGGTTCGCCATTGTCGCCCGGATCGCGCGCGGCGCGTCCTTTGCCCCCAAACGCCCTTTGTTGCGCGCGACACCTGCATCGCAGGCAAAGCCGATCAGGCCGCGCGCAGCGCCTGTTCGTTCAAGCTGATGCAGGCGCACTGCGTCCGGGCCATCCTCAGGATCAGTGCGGCCTGTCCACGGGTCTGGGGCGAGCAAGGAAACCGGCATGGGTCACAATATCCCCGGTAAGTTCAGGTCATGCTCGCGGGCGCAATCCACGGCGATGTCATAGCCAGCATCTGCGTGGCGCATCACGCCTGTCGCCGGATCATTCCACAACACGCGGGCAATCCGGCGATCCGCCTCTTCGGTGCCGTCGCAACAAATCACCATGCCGGAGTGTTGCGAGAAGCCCATGCCGACCCCGCCGCCATGATGCAGGCTGACCCAGGTTGCGCCGCTGGCGGTATTGAGCAGAGCATTTAATAGTGGCCAGTCCGAGACTGCGTCCGAGCCATCTCTCATCGCTTCGGTCTCGCGATTGGGCGAGGCGACCGAGCCGCTATCCAAATGGTCCCGGCCGATGACGACAGGGGCTGATAATTCGCCGCTGCGGACCATCTCGTTGAAGGCCAGCCCAAGCTTGTCCCGAAGGCCAAGGCCGACCCAACAGATCCGCGCTGGCAGACCCTGAAAGCTGATCCGGTCGCGGGCCATGTCGAGCCATTTGTGCAAGTGCGGATCGTCCGGGATCAGTTCCTTCACCTTGGCGTCTGTCTTGTAAATATCCTCTGGGTCGCCGGACAAGGCGCACCACCGGAACGGGCCGACGCCGCGGCAGAAAAGCGGGCGAATATAGGCCGGAACAAAGCCCGGGAAGGCAAAAGCGTCTTGCAGGCCCTCATCTTTGGCCACTTGCCGGATATTGTTTCCATAATCGAGGGTCGGGACGCCATCATTCCAGAATTTCACCATCGCCTCGACTTGTACCTTGATCGATGCGCGAGCGGCCTTTTCCACGTCTTTGGGCGCGCTTTGAATCTTCTCACGCCATTCGGCCACACTCCAGCCTTGCGGCAAATAGCCATTGATCGGGTCATGCGCAGAGGTTTGATCGGTGACGATGTCCGGGCGAACGCCGCGGGCGTGGATCTGTGGGAAGATGTCAGCCGCATTGCCAATCAGACCGACCGACTTGGCTTCGCCGTTCGCGGTCCAGCGCGCGATCATCTCCAGGGCTTCGTCAAGCGAGTGCGTTTTCTCATCAAGATACTTGGTCCGGAGTCGGAAGTCCGCGCGGGTCTCGTCGCATTCGACGGCGAGACAGCAGGCGCCTGCCATGACCGCGGCCAATGGCTGGGCGCCGCCCATGCCGCCCAATCCACCCGTGAGGATCCAGCGGCCGTTCAGGTTGCCGCTATAATGCTGACGTCCGGCCTCGACAAAAGTCTCGTAAGTGCCCTGAACAATGCCTTGCGTGCCAATATAGATCCACGACCCGGCGGTCATCTGGCCATACATGGCAAGACCCTTTTGATCGAGCTCATTGAAATGGTCCCAATTGGCCCAGTGCGGGACAAGATTGGAATTGGCGATCAAAACCCGCGGCGCATCAGCATGGGTGCGGAAGACGCCGACTGGTTTGCCGGACTGAACCAGCAGGGTCTCATCTTCCTCCAGCGTTTTCAGCGCAGCGACGATCTGATCGAAGGCACTCCAGTTGCGGGCCGCCCGGCCAATGCCGCCATAGACCACAAGTTCGCTCGGGTTTTCGGCGACATCCGGATGCAGATTGTTCATCAGCATGCGCAGGGGCGCTTCCGTCGACCAGCTCTTGGTCGTCAGGTCTGGCCCGGTTGGCGGGCGAATCTCTCTGTCATTTCTCAGCCGGTTATTCATGGCACGGGCACCTCACCTGTTGGTATTTCTGGGACAGTCTTATCAATCAGTTCGCCGCTGCGGATCAGGCCTGCAGCGACGGCCAGGTCCGGCGCCAGGTAGCGATCACGGTCGAGCGGCGCGACGCGCTGTTCGACGGTCGCGATAACATCGCGCAAGGCCGGGCTCGTCTTGAGGGGCGCGCGGAAGCGTACGCCTTCGAGGCCGCATAGCAATTCGATGCCGAGGATCTGGAACAGGTTTTCAGCCATCGGGGTCAAGCGCCGCGCGCCATGCGCGGCCATGCTGACATGGTCTTCCTGATTGGCCGAGGTCGGGGTCGAGTCAGTCGAACAGGGATTGGCGAGATGCTTGTTTTCGCTCATCAGGGCGGCGCTGGTGACCTCGGCAATCATCAGGCCGGAATTCAGGCCCGGATCGCGCGCCAGGAAGGCGGGCAGGTCGAAGCTCAAGGCGGGATCCACCAACAAGGCTATCCGGCGCTGTGAAATGGCGCCGATCTCGGCCAGTGCCAGCGCGATCATGTCAGCGGCGAAGGCGACCGGCTCGGCGTGAAAATTTCCGCCGGATACGATGCGGTCGGCCTCCGTCAGAACCAGAGGGTTGTCGGTCGCCGCATTGGCTTCGCGAATGAGGCTGGTGGCGGCAAAGCCGAGCATGTCCATAGCGGCGCCGACGACTTGGGGGTGGCAGCGAATGCAGTACGGATCCTGGACGCGGGCATCATCCTCTCGATGTGACTCGCGAATTTCGCTGCCAGTCAGTATCGCCCGCATAGCAGCCGCGGCCGCGATCTGACCCGGATGGCCGCGCAGCGTGTGTATCTCTGCCAGGAGTGGAGAGGTTGAGGCCATTGCCGCATCAATCGAGAGGGTGCAAGTCAGCAGCGAACTGCGCGCAGCGCGATTGGCGTGGAACAATCCTGCCAGGGCATGTGCGGTCGAAAATTGCGTGCCATTGATCAGAGCAAGCCCTTCTTTCGGACCCAGCACGATCGGGTCCAACTTCGCCGCGGACAACGCCTCGGCGCCGCGCAGGCGCTTGCCTTTGAACGTCGCCTCTCCCTCACCGATCATCACGGCCGCCAAGTGAGCCAGAGGGGCAAGGTCACCAGACGCCCCGACTGACCCTTGCGCCGGGACCACTGGAACGACACCGGCGGCGATCATGCCTTCGAGCAAATCGACTAGCTCCAGGCGAACCCCGGAAGCGCCGCGGCCCAGAGAGATCAGTTTCAGCGCCATCATCAATCTGACAATGGGGGCAGGACTGTCCTCTCCGACCCCGCAGCAATGCGACAGGATTAGGTTGCGCTGTAGCGTTTGTGTGTCTTGCGGCGGGATCTGGACCGAAGCGAGTTTACCGAAACCCGTATTCACCCCATAGACCGGTTGCGCGCCTGCGGCGGCCAACTGGATCTTCTCAGCTGCCGCGACGATCCGCGGGCGTGTGGTCGGCTCGAGGCGAACAGCTGTATCGGATCGCCAGATTTGCTCCAGCTGATTGAGCGTGACGACACCGGGCTTGAGAGTCAGCATGGAGTTCCCCCGAAAATACGCATGGCGTTGGCCGCACCGCCAATCCGATAGGTGAGTTCGGCCGGATCGGTCAGGTCCCAAACCGCGAGATCGGCTGCGCAACCTGGTTCAATCCGCCCGATGCTTGTCTCGCCGAGGGCGCGTGCCGCATTCACAGTTACGCCGCGCAGCGCTTCTGAGGGCGTCACTCCGAACAGGGTCGCCGCCATGTTCATGGCCAGCAGTATTGACGTCATCGGAGATGAACCCGGATTGCAATCCGTGGCGACGGCCATGGGCACACCTGCTTCACGCAGCAGGTCGATGGGCGGCTTTCGCGTCTCGCGCAGGAAATAGAAGGCGCCAGGTAAGATCACCGCAACGGTGCCTGATGTCCGCATCGCAGTGACATCTGACTTGGTCGCATATTCAAGGTGATCGGCAGACAGTGCGCCATAGCGGGCAGCGAGGGTGCTTCCGCCGAGCGCACTCAACTGCTCTGCGTGCAGCTTGATCGGCAGGCCAAGGTCTTGTGCGGTTTTGAAAACCCGCTCGATCTGTGCGGGTGAGAAGGCAATCGTCTCGCAGAATCCGTCAACGGCATCGATCAGACCTTCGTCGGCCAGCGCCCGCAGGGCGGGCAGACAGACCTGGTCAAGATAGGCGTCCGCGTCGAGGCCTGCTGGAACTGCGTGGGCGCCAAGGAACGTAGTACGCACACGAACGCTGCGTTCGTGTTGCAGTTTGCGGGCGGTGCGCAGCATTTTTCGCTCTGTCTGCAAGTCGAGGCCGTATCCGGATTTCACTTCGATTGTGGTGAGACCGTCTTTGAGCAGCGCGTCGAGCCGGTTCAACGCGCTGGTCAGCAATTCGTCTTCATTGGCCTGACGCGTGGCTCGCACAGTGGAGAAGATTCCGCCCCCGGCCCGCGCGATTTGTTCATAGGTCGCGCCTTCTAGGCGCATCTCGAACTCCTGCGCGCGTGAGCCAGCATGGATGAGATGCGTGTGGCAATCGATCAATCCCGGCGTGACCAGACGCCCCGCAAGATCGACTATGTCTGCATTGGTGGGGTCAGCGGGTGTCTGGCCGGTTGGCCCCACCGTGATGATGCGTCCATCCTTGATGACAATTTCACCATCTTCGATCAGCCCATATCCGTCCGTTCCGGTCATTGTCGCCAGGCGACCATGCCGCAGAATACGAACCGGACTGCTTGTTGAGTGCATTAAATATGTATAGACATATTACGGGTAGTGTTTCAAGCTGAATTAGAGGCGAAGGCCGTGCATAAATACGAGAAAATTCGTTTGGAGCTGACCCGCCGGATCAACAGCCAGGCTTGGCCCGTCGGCGCCTCGATCCCTCACGAGGATGAGTTGGCGGCAGAGTTCCGCGTTGCGCGGGGCACTATTCGCCAGGCTCTGTCGAGCCTGGTTGAAGCCGGGTTTCTTGAGAAAAGGCGCCGTGCAGGCACACGCGTGGCCTATCCCAAAGATCATGCGTCGACACTGCGGATTGCCCTCGTTCGGGAACAGGTGGAGCAAGGAGGGCATGAGTATGGCTATCGGCTGCTCGAGGACGAAGCGGCTGATGGAATCCGCCGTGTCCTATGCCTGCATCTAAAAGATGGCGCTCCTTTTCAGCTGGAGGATCGCGAGATCAGCCTGGGTGGAATTCCGAGTGCTGGAGAAGCCGATTTCTCCAATATAAGCCCAAACGAATGGCTGCTCTTGCAACAGCCTTATTCGCGGGTCCAGACCGAGCTTCGCGCTTCAGCGCCGGATCGGAACGATATCCGATATCTCGACCTTGCGCGCGCGGAGCCGGTTTTTCTGGTGCTCAGAGAAACCTATCTCGATGGGACCTGGCTGACTCGCGTGCGCCTGTCACACCCGGCCAGTGCTTATTCGATCGAAATGGACAGCGCTTTTGCATAGGGCGAAGGCGCGTTCATTCTGATCAACATTCACAAGAGTGCCAGCGGTTGCCCCCGGTCTGAGGCTCGCCGCGCAAAACAGAACGGCGCCTATGGGCAGCGGTCAGCATTGACAAGCCGGAAGCCTTCACGGCAGACATTCAGCCTTGGCGAAAGATTTACGACCCCTCGGCGTCCTAAGCCGACAAGCTGTTTGCGCGCTTGTCCTTCTTGGCATGGGCCAGACGGCTCTGCTTGCGTCGGCGCAAGGCCTGGATTGGGTATCTCTGGACGGTGCGTGTTTCGCAATGGGCGAAACACGGGTTTACCGCGAAGAAGCTCCGCGCCATGAGGTCTGTGTTTCTGGCTTTGACATCACGCGTACCGAGATCACAGTTGCGCAGTTTGCCGAATTCGTCGCTGCGACCGGATACCAGACGCATGCAGAAACGGGGGGCGTCAGCGATGCGGCGCAGGCGCCGGGCATGACATTGCCGCCAGGCGGCGCCGTATTCCATCCAATGGAGGGCAGTCGTCCTGCGGATCTCAATTGGTGGCGCTGGGTCGACGGGGCGTACTGGCATCGTCCTGAGGGACCAGACGCAGCCGAGGCCGCGCCCGATCACCCGGTCACTCAAATCACGCAACAAGACGCTAAAGCCTACGCGATCTGGGCCGGCGGGCGTTTGCCGACGGAAGCGGAGTGGGAATATGCCGCGCGTGGCGGGCTCGACGGAGAATTGCTGGGCTGGCCGGAGGCTGAACGCGCCGCGCGCAAGGACAAGGCCAACACCTGGCAAGGCGTATTCCCTGTCGTGAATACTGAAGATGATGGGTATGCCGGTGTCGCGCCGGTCGGCTCCTATCCGGCCAACGGGTTCGGTCTGCACGACATGATCGGCAATGTCTGGGAATGGACCGCGACCCCATATGCGCCGTCACATGCTGAGCGCGATCGCGCCCTCGCCGGTGCTGCTGGTCTCGATTATGCCCAGCCGGGCATTGCAGTCGGCACAATCAAGGGCGGCTCATATTTATGCGCGTCCAGCTATTGCTATCGCTTCAGGCCCGCCGCGCGACAGGCACAGGATCTCGGCTATGGCACCTCGCACATCGGTTTTCGCATTGTCCGAGACCGTCCTTAAACGCAAAACGGGCGTGCTGTTGAGGCACGCCCGTGTTTTGTGATAGGCGGTGCCAGAACGCGGTCTAGTAGCGGTTCTTGTTGAAGATGACTTCCATCGTCTTTTTCGCGTCTGCCGCTGAAATATCCATGGTTTCCATCAGCATATCGAGGAATTTCCGCTCCGCTTCTGCGAGCTCGCCATCCGCGAGCACGATGTCGATGCTATGCGCGAATAAAGGCAGGTGCATGTCTTTCGGCAAGGTTGCGCAGGCTTCACCCACAGCGTCGGGACGGGTCTTGATCCGCTCGCTGACTGTGATGTTCATCTGCGCTAAGCCATTTGTGTTCTGGCTACGCAGGGTGCGGCAGCGTTTGACCAATGCGCGCAGATACTCGACCTCTTCCGGCTGCGCTTGCCCATCGGCGTATACGGCCGAAAGCAGGATGCACATATAGGCTTCGGGGATGCTCCAATCTGTGTGGACCGGCGCTTGGAAGTCGCTCGTATGAACGCGCGTTTCGTCTTCCATCTGGATTTCGCCGAATATGGTTCCGATCATACTCATGGTTTGCCTCTGGGATTTGAAATTGGGTTCAGAATTGTGTGAGTGCTCTTAGTCTGGATTGCGGCGCCGGGTCGGAATGTTGTTCACGGTCATATACTGGGCCACTTCATCTTCGGCTTCGCGAATGATCCCGAGGTCTTCTTCGAGCTTGGTGACCGCATCTCCTTTCCAGGCGATTGGGTGCGTGCGCTTGTCGAGCGCATCCTGGATGCGCTGCGGCGGCGTTGGTCGACTCGGATTGACAATGATGGAGTAATACTCCGACAGCCGGGCTTTCTCATTCTCGATCTGTCGTTCCAGCTCATCAAGGGACTGGTAATCGCGGAGCCGCTCTGTGCTTCTTTGCAGCGTGTCGAGTTCTTCATTGACCAGGTTCAGATCTTCGATCGCTTCATCGCGTTCATCCTGCGTCGCTGTGACATCGCCTTTTGCGCTTTCAATCTGCTGGCTCGACCACATGAAGAAAACCACGAAACAGGCCGCGGCCGTCAACAGCATGGCCCCGAGCAGCATCGATGTGACCGCGGCACTCCGGCGCTTCCGGCGTAACCGTTCAATTTCATGTTCGGCCGCGATGATTCTCGCATTGATGGTCTCGCTTGGCTGGAAGATGAGCTCAGCAGCGAGCGGGTTCTGGGACGGGTCAGGCGTTGGAACTAAGTTGGGCATGGCGACATGTGCTCCGTGGTTTGACGATGCGAATGAGACTTTCCAGGCTGTGTTGCGTCGTCCTTTGCTCTGTTTGGTTTATTGGCAGTTGAAGGCGGTAAAGGATCGGAAGAACCCTCGCGCCGTTGCATCATTCGGCAGTGGCTGAGCTGCGACACCTGCTACGGTTCCGCAGCGACGCGCCGCGATGCGGCCGAAATCGGCGACCCGCTGATAAGTCGCGGGCTGGGTCAGCTCCGGCCAGTCGAGCGTGCCGGCGATTGCCTCAGCGCCGAAGCGAACAGCAAGGCTCTGGAATTCGTCCGAGGTGCTCTGGAAGGCCAGGGTGTATTGCTGGCTGCGTTGCGCCAGCTTGTAATCATTCATGGCCTTGAGAAGGGCGCCATCCAGCGTCGCAAGGTCGGCATTGCAATAGCGATCCCGATTGGCGCGGTCGGCATTCGTGCTGGCCAGGATCAAGTGCACTTTGCAGGCTTGATGCAGGTAATCGATCTGGTTTCCGCCGAGAATGATTGACTGATTGGCCCAAGCCATTGCCGTCGGCGAAGGCGTGCGGCCCTGGGTCAGAGCAGATGCGGTTTCCGTTGCGCTGCGAAAGTAAAGCGCCTCTGCCTGGTCGGCGCTGAACTCGGCTTTGCCCGTGGCCAGCTGATCGGCGCGCATGAATGCATTCGCTGCAGCCGCCCAGTTCTTGTCATCGAACTGTACGGCGCCAAGCGCGATCTGGACTTCCGGCAGGGTCGGGAATTTCGACACTGCATTTGTCAGCAGCTGGACTTTCTCAGCGTTCGATCCGTCTGTTTCATTGATGCAGAAGAGCAGAGTAGAGGCCTCGGCGCGCACATCAGCTGTCGATGGTGTTCCCGAAATGTTGTTGTCATTGATGACGCTGATGGCCTGGTCACACTGGCCGTCAATCGCATAGAGATCGGCCAGCGTGGCCGACTGAGCACGGTCAAACGGAACCGATGCAGCTGAACGCATGGCGCGCGCGGCATTAAACTCCGAGATGGCCTGCGCAACGCGGCGGGCCTGCAATTGTTCGCCTCTGCCATTTTCGGTTGGGCAGGCCGAAGCTTCGAGAACACTCAGTTCATACAGGCTGGCGCCGCGCCCCTCTCGTGAGCGATATCCCACTTCGCCGGAAGCCCCGACCGGTCCAGACGCCGCCGCGCCATAGGCGGTGGCTGCGGCGCAGAGGTCATTGGCGGCGCCGCGCATGTCAGATCCGGCAAGCTCCATGGCGCGCATCAGATTTGCATCGCCTAAACCGATCTTGGCGGAGGCCTGCTCTGCCTGAAGACCGGCCTGGCCCATGGCAGCTTGATCCGCAGAATTGAAGAAGCTGATGGCTCGATTGATATCCTGACGTGTCGGGGCCGGGGCATTTTGGCTCGCAGGCGGCGAAATCAGTCTCTGGCCTGTCGACAGGGCGGTTGTGACTAACAGGCTGCGGGCCCGCGAGACAAGCGAGGCGCCTTGCGGTAGCGCCGTGATTTGCGTGTCATTCGTGATCCGGCTGAGATTTTGAATCGCCGCATCGACATTGGTTGTGCCTTCCATGTCGGCGAGCTGGCGATCGGCTTGCGCCCAATCATAGATGAGTTGGTAATAGCTCAGGCGCTGGCGCTCTTTCGAAGCGCCAGAGGCGACGCTTAGGATGGCGTTCTCGCGTTGCAGGGTAGATAGGCCTGCTCGCAGACATTGGGCCCGATCCCCACATTCGGCAAAGGTCGTCGACGTGGACGCACTGCGCCCCAGTTCGAATTGCGACGAAGCCACGAGTTTCACGCGCTCAAACAAGTAATTGTCGCCGCCGAGGGAGGCTTTAAGCTCTGCGTTGCGGGCAATGTCCGCGTCACTAAGAAGCTCTCGCGACTGTTGGGCGAGCCCGAGCGCACTTGTCAGGTATTGATGAGCCTGGGCCGAATCCGATGTGGCTCTGGCCACGGGCAGGTAAATCCGTGCCGCATTGAGCGCGGCATTCGCCTCATCGGTATTGCTGCGATTTGGATCGCCAATCATCCCGCTGCAGGTCTGAGCGAGCTGCACGAATGAGCCGACTTGGGCGGCGGTGACGGTGGGGGGAGAGACCCTGGCTTTGGTGCAATCGGCTGCAGCTTGGATGGCCGGATAGACGCCGGTATCGAGCGGCGTGGTCGATGCTTCCGGTCCGCACCCTGTGAGCAAAAAAGCCAACGATGCCGGTGCGATCGCGAGCTTAAAAGTTACAATTGTCGACTTTTGATATCGCATGTTTGTCCCCTGATCACGTCCCTTCAGGATGCTAGGTTTTTTGCCATCCACCGTAAAGCAGAAATTAACCATACCGGTCGTTCGTTCCGTAAGCTTCAGTAAAGGCAGCGTAATTCCGCTTCGCTTATCCGTCTGGTAGAAGATCAGCATCAGGATTCACGGCGTAAGAGCCCGTCACCACGGGTCCGCACGCCCCGAAGTTGCAGGTTTTGGCGCTGGTTAACAGCGTGTGGATTTTGTGTTAGCCGAACAAGATAGATCTACTCTTGAAGATCTGGGGACACGTTATGATTGCAGCAGAGATCGATGATGACGACGTCGCTCTCATCGCGAAGATTTTGAAGCAAGAGAAGAAGGGCCACATCCGTAAGCGGACGGTTTGTCTGGCTCTCTTCGTGCTGAGTTTTTTGTTCCTGCTCGTGGCGCTGGGACTGATCGGCTACGCGCTGACCAATGATACTCTGCAATTTTCCAATCTCGACTCCCTGTCATTCGTTCAAGTTCCGGCGACGATCTGCGCGGCGATGTTTGGTTCTTTCGCATTGTGGTGCCGAGCCCAGAATTGCATCAATTCGATTGATCGATCACTGTACGCTGCGCACGCCCAGAAATACAAACTCTTTGCCGGGTTCATACGGGACCTTCAATGCACCAGCGAGAAGAAGCGTAGTGTCCTGATCGAAATTGTCGGATCCGTGGTTGCCTAGGAGACATCTATGTCGATGACGCCCGAGGAAGAGCTCGTTGCCCTGATCAGTGAGGAACAACGCGGCCTGCGACGCATCCTGTTTTCAGGCTTCATGGGCTTGTTGCTCGTCATCGCCATGTCGGTGACTCTGGGGGTTTATTATTATCAGGTTTCCAAGAACCTGACGCGAGAGTCCCGCGCACTTTCAGAGCGGTCAGCAACGCTTGAGCAGCAGGCCTTCAATATCAGGCGAGACGTTGACGCGCAGGCCAACCGCATCTCGGACCAGAAGCACGCGATCAGTCAAGCGTATGAAGAGATCCGGTTGAGCACCAGCACTTCGGCAGACACGGTTTCCACACCGGATGGCCTCGAGGCGATCCGGCAATATCTGCATTATGGCAACCAGTCTCTGTCGAACCAGAGGTTGATCGATGGCTTGGCGCGGATGCCAGGCAATTCGCCCGAAATCCGGTTGGCACAAGGCGTCGCGGAACTTGTTGCCTGGGACCTGAGTGGGCGCGCCCTGGATCGCGACGGCACCGCGCTGCCAGAACATCTGAGCCGGGCCGAAACAGCATTCGAAGGCCTGCGCACGGACCAGAAGCTGGCCGCGCTGGCGCATAATGGGCTCGCCCAGATCCGCTTCGAAGTCGCGTCTTCTGCGCGCTCCAACTATACCGACGAAGATTGCCAACACGTGTTCGAAATGGTCGGCCTGAGCCGGGGGCAAGAAGGATTCAGCCCTCAGCCCCTATACTGGCAAGCTGCTTGCGAACGTAAAACGGGCCGCGCCGAAGATGCCTTGCGCAGCTTTGCCCTGTCTCTGAGGGTGACACAAAGCGGGCAATTTGCAGCCGGCAATGACAGCCGATTTGAGCTGACGCTGAGAATGAATGCCTATCATGGGCTCGGCACGGTCTTGATCGCCACCGCTGAGGAAACTGAAGACGAAGCGCTGCGCGAAGCCCGCCAGCTTGCGCAATCGTCCTGCCGATCGACTGAGGGAGATAAGGGGTCGCCAACCATGATCCTGGCGCGCGCCTGCCTGCTCGACGCCATGGAACTGCGCCGGCGCCTTGGGCAAACCGACAATCAAATCAGCGGCACCGGCGAGAATCTCAGCTTTACCTATCTTTGGGATGAACATTTTGATCGGGCATTCGATCACGCTCAAGACGTGGAAAGAACCGGCGTATTTGCTTGGAACGAGCTGGTCAGGGCCATCTCGGCGCGTGCGATTGGCCGCGACAGTGAAGCCCGCGACGCGATGCGAAATGTCGAGCTTTTTGACGACCCGACTTCATTCAACATTTGCGAAATCCGCAACCTGCTGCGTGACGAGACCTATGCCTCGGCGCTCGAAATCATGGGTGAAGCCTATCCGAACTTCCAACCCAGTTGCGCGCAAGAAAACTGACTTAAACGATCGCTTAGGATAGTTTTCGCGGCAGGCTGGCACTGCTGAGCGCGCGATGGATGGCCGCCGCATCCGCTCCAAATCTAAGTGATTCAACGCCGCCTCTGCGCCCGGTGGAATGCCGAACCGGGCACTAAGAAGCCCTTGACGCCCCCCTCTGAGCTGAGAAAAAGGGTTAATGCCCGTTCACAGCCGGATGGTTGTGCACAAAAATAAAATACAGGGCGACGATGGGGTGAGGGACGTGGAGCATGAAATTCAGTGAAATCGAATTGCCATCCAACCGAAGGTTCGGCTTGTTTTTTAGCGCCGTTTTCGCGCTGGCGGCGGGTTATTTTTGGTACAGGGACAATGCTCTGCTGCTCAGTGTCTTTGGTGGTCTGCTGGGCGCAACCTTCCTGACAACGCTGATCATGCCGGGCCTGCTGCTGCCCTTCAACAAGTTATGGATGGGCATTGGCTATGTCATTGGCCGCATTGTCAGTCCGATCGTCCTCGGTGTGATTTTCTTCATCCTGATGACGCCAATGGCCGTGATCCAGCGTCTGTTCGGGCGCGATGAACTGCGCCTGAAGCCCCGGGACCAGGCCAGTCATTGGAAAATCCGGGAGCCAGCGGGACCTGAACCGCAATCTTTCAAGCAACAATTCTAACGGAGACAAAGATGGGTATTCTCGCAGAACTCTGGGATTTCCTGAGGAGCCGCAAGAAGCTGTGGCTCGCCCCCCTCATCTTCATCATGTTGGTGCTTGGTGGATTGCTGATCCTGGCTCAAGGCTCGGTCGTCGCGCCGTTCATCTACACCCTGTTCTGAGGCGCGTATGTATATTCTCGGCATTTCGGCCTATTATCACGACAGCGCCGCCTGCCTGATCAAGGATGGGGAGATTGTCGCTGCGGCGCAGGAAGAACGTTTCACGCGTAAGAAGCATGATGATCGCTTCCCGTTGAATGCTGCACGATATTGCCTGAGCGAAGCCGGGATCGAACCGGTCGAGCTCGAGGCGGTCGTCTTTTACGAAAAGCCATTCATGAAGTTCGAGCGCCTGCTCGAGACTTATCTCGCCTTTGCGCCGCGCGGGTTTCGTAGCTTCTCAACTGCCATGCCGATCTGGATCAAGGACAAGCTGTTCCAGAAATCGGTGCTGACCCGGCAGCTGAAAGAGCTGTTCGGCGACGCAGTCGACTGGCGGTCCAAGCTGCTCTTTTCCGAGCACCACCTGTCGCATGCGGCGAGTGCGTTCTATCCGTCGCCATTTGAACAGGCGGCAGTGCTGACTCTGGACGCGGTCGGCGAGTGGACCACCACCTCGCTGGCGCTCGGTGACGGCAAGGATCTCAAGGTTCACAAGGAGATTCACTTCCCGCACTCGCTCGGTCTACTCTATTCGGCCTTCACCTATTATACCGGGTTCCGGGTCAATTCCGGTGAGTACAAGGTGATGGGGCTGGCGCCTTATGGCGCGCCGAAATATGTCGACCTGATCAAGGACAATCTGATCGATATCAAGGAAGATGGCAGCTTCCAGCTCGACTTGTCCTATTTCGATTATTGTACTGGCTTGCGGATGACCAACAAGAAATTCGACAAGCTGTTTGGCGGCCCGGCCCGGCAACCGGAATCGGAGCTGACCCAGCGCGAAATGGATCTCGCTGCTTCAGTCCAGAAAGTCACGGAAGAGATTGTCGTCAAACTGGCCAAGGGGATCGCTAAAGAGACCGGTGCCCGCAATCTCTGCCTCGCCGGCGGGGTCGCCCTGAACTGTGTCGCCAATGGCATCCTGCTGCGCGAGGGCGTGTTCGATAATATCTGGATCCAACCAGCTGCCGGCGATGCGGGCGGCGCCCTCGGGGCCGCGCTCGGCGCTTATCACATCCTGCATGGCAAAACCCGCAAGCTCAGCCAGTCCCGCGACTCCATGCGCGGTGCTTATCTCGGTCCGGAATTCAGTGCGGACGAGATCGCAAAGGCTCTGACCGCTGCTAAGGCCAGGTTCACCAAAGTGTCCGACCAAGAGGTGACGGACCTGACGGCAAAGGCTCTCGCTGACGGCAAGGCGGTGGGCTGGATGCAAGGCCGTATGGAGTTCGGCCCGCGGGCGCTTGGCGGACGTAGCATCATTGCCGATCCGCGCTCCCCGGCAATGCAGAAACAGCTCAACCTGAAGGTCAAGTATCGCGAGAGTTTCCGGCCCTTCGCGCCAAGCGTCTTGCGCGATCATGTCGCCGAATGGTTCGAGCTTGATGGCGACAGCCCGTACATGTTGCTGGTCGCCGATGTCACCGCAGACAAACGCCGCAAGATGACGGAGGAAGAACGCGAGCTGTTCGGCATCGAAAAGCTGAATGTTCCGCGCTCGGAAGTCCCTGCTATCACCCATGTCGATTACAGCGCCCGGGTGCAGACCGTGCATGCTGATACCAATCCGCGCTATCACGATCTGATCAGCAAGTTCAATGAATTCACCGGCTGCCCAATCCTGGTCAACACTTCCTTCAACGTGCGCGGCGAGCCGATTGTCTGCACACCGGAAGATGCTTTCCATTGTTTCATGGGCACTGAGCTGGATGTGCTGGTGGTCGGCAATTTCATCTTGCGCAAGGAAGAACAGGATGAGCGCCTGAAACAGAATTATGAGGACAAATATGAGCTCGACTAAGCAGCTTGGATTTTACGCCATCATGATCCTGATCATGATGGTGCTGGCAGAGCTCGTCCTGCACGCGGCGACCTGGGTCAGTCCGCAGCTGCGCTCGATCATTTTCAAACACAGCGTCTCGTCGCTGGTCGTGGACTCCGATTTGCTCGGACGCGCGGGTAATCCGAAGCATCCGGATCTCGACAAGAATGGCTATCGCAACTCCAGGCTGAAGCGAGATTATGATGTCGTTGCGCTCGGCGACTCGCATACGTTCGGCGCCAGTGTGAAGCGGACGCAGGCTTGGCCAAACCTGCTCAACGCAGATCAGTCTTACTCGGTCTATAATATGGGGCTGGGCGGTTACGGCACGGTGCACGCCTATCTGCAATATGAGCAGGCTGCTGAGCTTTCGCCCGAGATCGTCCTTGTTGCGGTCTATTTCGGCAATGATTTCTTCGACAATTTTGCCATCGAATATCCGCGCAATCTGTTCGGGTTGAGTTCAGACGAGGCTCGTGCCGAGATTGATCAACTGGAAACCGAGCAGACCATTGCCGAAAAAGTGAGCACACTCTTCCGCATGGGCGAGGCGCCGCCGACCGGTGACGGGGCAAAGACATCGGGGCTGCGCAAGTTCGTTTCCAGAAACTCGGGCCTTTACGGCCTGCTGCGCGCGATCAAGGACATCGCCACGGCGCCGCGCCCCGGGGCCTCCATCCTGGCCGAAGACTTCGACGCGGCTGCCGCAGCTCTGACCGAAGCGCAAAAACAGTTTGCCTCACCCTATGACAGTCCGTCCTGGCGGACCATCCTGACTTCGCCTTATCGTCTGACCGTCAGTGATCGCGATGATGCGCGCATCGACTATGGCTTCCAGGCAGCGAAGGCGGCGCTGTCGGGCCTTGCCGACAAGACCGAAGCTGATGCCGTCGAGTTGATGGTGGTGCTGGTGCCGACAAAGGAATTCGTCTTCGCAGACGTCGTTGACCCGGCCGAGGATCATATTGGGTTCCAGGCGCTGGTCGATTGGGAAACGCGCAACCGGGCCGAGCTTGTCGCTTTCCTTGAAACCGAGAATATCCCGGTCATCGATCCGCTGCCGGCCTTGCGGTCCTCGGTTGAGCAGCCATACTTTGAGAATGCGGATGGACACCCTAATCCGCTTGGGCACGAGATCATCGCCCGCAGCATCGATGCCGCGATTGCGCCGCGTCTGGTTGACTAAACAGCGAAATCAGGCGGCGGTTGAGGCCGGCGGAAAGGCGACCTCTTCGTCGCCGGTTTTCCATTGCGCGAATTTCGGCATTACCGACTGGAACAGCTCGCTCTCCAGATGCGTCACGAGCCAGGCTTGCAGGGCCGGAATCGGGAGCGCGTCAAACCAGGTTCGGTCGGTATTGGCGAACTGGCGAATGAACGGAAAAATGGCGATGTCAGCAAAGCTGACGCGGTCGCCGAACAGGTTGGCGTGCCCGTCCAGCTGCGCATCGAGCTTTTCCAGAAAAGTTTGCCCGAGCGCTCTCTGATCCGCGCGGACCACGCCTTCGGCCTCGTACCGGTTTGGATATTTGTAGCGGTCGAGCGCCTGCTTGAACGGGCCATCGCATTCAGCGACCAGCGCCTCCATGTCGGCGCGGGTGCCATGTTCCGGCGACAGCCAATCCCCGGCATCATTGCGCTGCAGCGCCCAGGCCATGACATCGAGGCTTTCATCGATCACCGTGCCATCGGTTTCGACGATCACCGGTACAGTCCCTTTCGGCGACGCATCCAGCATTTCGGCGGGCTTTTCGCGTAGCACAACCTCGCGCAGCCGGCAGTCAATGCCTGCGCGCGCGATCGCCATGCGGGCGCGCATCGCATACGGGCAGCGGCGGAAGGAATATAAAATAGGGCGCGGATCGCTCACGCAGGGACTTTCTTTCTTGGCGTCATCACGACTTCATCGCCAATATGGGTCTCCCCGCGCGCTTTGGCGAGCCGCACCTGTTTCTGGCGCTCGCGCAAGGCGGCCATTTTCTCATCTGTGAATGTGCCATGGCAACGTGGACAGGAGACACCGTCCTCGAACTTGTCGCTCAGCCGGTCGGCAGCGCTGACCGGATGGCGGCAGGCATGGCAGAGCTGATAGTCCCCCACTTCCAGGCCATGGCCGACACTGACGCGCTCATCGAAAACGAAGCATTCGCCTTCCCACAGGCTGTTTTCCTGCGGCACGGTTTCGAGATATTTCAGGATACCGCCTTGCAGATGGAAGACATCCTCTATGCCGAGCGATCGGACATAAGAAGTCGACTTCTCGCAGCGAATGCCGCCCGTGCAGAACATCGCAATCTTGGGCGTGCGGCCTTGCGCAGCAAGCTCGGTGCGGAAATGCTCGAACCAGTCCGGGAACTCGCGAAAGGTGTCGGTCTCTGGGTCAATCGCGCCCTGGAACGTACCGAGGGCGACTTCATAATCATTGCGTGTATCAATTACCACCGTGTCCGGATCGGTGATCAGCGCGTTCCAGTCTTCCGGCTTAACATATGCCCCGACCAGACAGGTCGGATCGGTGCCGGGCACCCCCATGGTCACGATCTCTTTCTTGAGCCGTACTTTCAGGCGCAGGAATGGCATGGCTTCAGCGTGACTGTCTTTCCACTCCAGCGCCTCGCAACCGGGCAGGGCGCAAATCGCCTCAAGCGCGGCGTCCATCGCCTCTGGTCTGCCGGCAATCGTCCCGTTCACGCCTTCTGAGGCGAGCAAGATCGTCCCCTTGATGCCAAGCTCAGAGAGCTGGTCAAAAAGTGGCTGGCGCAAGGCTTCAGGATCGTCAAAGGCGACGAACTTATACAAGGCGGTAACACGAATATTCGACATGCGCGGGCTTATGCCAGAAGAGCGCGCGCGAGAAAAGTCAGGGCAATCACGTGGTTTGCAGTGGGGTGGAGCGGCCAGGCGTGGCACAAAAAACCAGAACGCCTCTCGAAGCGCTCCCCCCGGTATGTTCCGTCGGGAGCGCATCGAGACCTGACTTCGCACTCTGCCTTGCCTTTGCCCCATTCGCGCTCTATACGCGCTCCTCTGCCAACCTGAACAGTAAGAGGAGGGGTGCATGCAGATCACATTCGCAAACACAATTCACCCCGTTGCCAACTCTTAGGATCAGGACCCTTTCCAATGGGCCATTCAAAAGCGGGCTGCACGCGCAGTCCATTACGCGCGCCTTGGCGCGTCCCATGTCAATCAATTCAGCCGGAAAGGCTGGCAGGAGCCTCTCATGCGTGAGGATATGTTTAAAGTCATTGTCGAGCGTCCGCGCTGGGGCAGTCGGCATGCGCCGAAAGCCAAGCTACGCCATGACAAACTCCCCGGTCGCAAACACGCTACCGGCCGCCGTCAGGCGCTGGAGCAGCACGGCTATACCAAATGCCTGAACGAGAATCTGGCGCCGCTCAAGCGCTATCTAATGAAGCAAGTTGGGCGCCCCTGGGACAAAGTCTATAGCGAAATCAGCGAGCATCTCGATACTGGCAGCACGGTCAAACAGCATGTGCGTGATCATCTCAGCGACTTCATCCTGATCAAGGTCTCGGTTGATCGCGATGGCGGGTTCATGGCGACCCGGCACTGGGGCGGCCCTCAACCGCCGCAAAGCTGGTGGGCCCGGCTCTATGTCGATCCGAATGATGGCCTGATCAAGCGCACTGACAAGCTCTGCCGCAAGCTTGGCGTCCAGGATTTTCGCAGCAAGATCCGCGACCAGGGCAAACGCCGCGCGCAAGGCTGGCGCTTTGACCACAATCTGCGGGTGCTGACCGAGACCCGATTTCTCGTGAAGCTCAAAGGGTGCTGGTTTCAGATCGATACTGATCACGCGCCCGCGGATCGATTTGGGCGTCATCTTCAGGGCCGCGACCTGGTCGAAGCCCTGACCAAAGGCAGCTCAGATGATGGCATGGCCTGGCGCATCATCGCCAAGCATCAGCTGAGCAAGAAACAGCTGCGGGCGCAGAAACTCGGCAATGATTGATGCAAGGGACTCTGATGGATCAGAGTCCCTTGTTTATCCCCAGACCGGCGACACCTGCACAGGCAGGTGTCCAGGGATTTGACGATACCACAGAGACCAGGCGAACTGACCGTCCATGGATACCTGCCTGCGCAGGTATCTTCGGAGAACGGGTGGGCTGCTCGTGCTCAGTCTCGCCGGGCGCCCTAAAGCCCGAGGCTGGCCAGGACCAGGTCCGTATCTGCCCCCAAGCGCGGTGGCTCCAGGGCAATGTCGGCCGGAGTCGCGCTGAACGACACCGGATGCTTCATGGCCCGGTATTTTCCTGCCTCAGGATGTTCGCGCATCTGGAAAAACTCGACCGCGGTCAAATGCGGGTCAGTCAGCACGTCGCTCATCTGATTATATTTCATCGCCGGAATATTCGCCTTGTCGAGCAAGGCGAGCCATTCATCGGTGGTCTTGAGCAAAGCCACTTCGCCGATGATGGCATAGAGTTCGGTGATGTTTTCTGTGCGTGCCGAATAGGTCGAGAAACGCGGATCCTCGAACACGCCGGTTTTGCCGCCCATATTGAAGAATTCGGCCCATTGCTCGTCTGAATACGGCACCAGCCCGATATAGCCGTCCTTGGTCTTGTAGGGTTTGCGATTGGCATTGACCGAACGCGAATAAGCGAGCTTGCCATTGCCAGGCGGAAAGGTCTCGCCATACAGGTTTTCGACCATGTTGAAGAAGGTGAAACTCTCCAGCATTGGGACGGAAACAAATTGCCCTTTGCCGGTCTTTTGCTTGTGATACAGCGCTGCCAGCGTCGCATAGGTCGCGAACAGACCGACCGTCTTATCGGCCACCAGGCTCGGCGCATATTCAGGGTCGCCGCCTGAGCGCATTGCATTCAATGAGGCAAAGCCTGAGGCGCCCTGAATCAGATCATCATAGGCCTGGCGTTTCTCATACGGCCCGCCGGCACCAAACCCGGCGCAATGAACATAGACAATCCCGGGATTGATCGCCTTCACGCTGTCATAATCAAGGCCGAGCCGCCCCATGCCGGCGAGACGGACATTATGGAAGAATACGTCGGCATCTTTCAGCAGGGCCAGGATCGCAGCCTTGCCATCTGCGGTCTTGGCATCGAGCTGGACCGATCTCTTATTGCGATTGAGGCTGGTATAAATTGGCCCGAGATCCCCGGTTGGCGACGCCCCGGCATAGCGCATGGTGTCGCCTGCCTTGCCTTTCTGCCCGGCTTCGATCTTGATCACATCAGCGCCGAGATCGCCAAAAATCAGCGTCGCGAACGGCCCCAACACCACTGAGGACATATCGACAATCTTAACCCCGGCCAGCGGGCCGGTGCGGGTTTCGGGTGCGCTCATCTGGATCTCCGATCTGTTTCGAGCGGATTTCAAAAGCCTCTCGCAACGACAGGCAAGCTCTTTTTACGAACCGCTCAGACTCTGCGCCTTCAGCCATGACCCATGGCCAGGCCGGGTCTCAGCCTCAGGCGATGGCGGCCAGCAGCTCCACCCATTCAAGGACATCCTCACCGACGCCTTCATCGCGCAGAAATTGGGTCAGAGCCGGTGCGAGTGCTTGGACGCTGCCGCATTCATCCACTGCCGCGTTCAGCGCCGGTAGGACGTCAGCTTCGAAATTATTGGCCAGGACCTTGAAATCTTCGATCATTCCTGGAATTTGCAGCGCGATCAGCGGGCTGATATCATCGCCGTCCAGGGTTTCGGAAAAGTCGCGCAGGCGATTGACCTCGCTTCGATTGGCGAGCGCGAACCGGGTCAATATCTTTTCGCTTTTCCACTCGACCCATTCCGGTGTGCAAGGTTCCGGCGTCGTTGCGCATGCGCCGAGCATGGCCAATCCGATCAATCCTGCGGCAAGTCTCATCTGTGCGCCTCCTCAAGCGGCACTCTGTCAGAGCCCGCCGCTTGAGGAAAGCCAGGGACTGCGCCTTACCAGAGCTCGTGCTTTTGCAGTTCGGCGCGACCGACCACCATATGATGCACTTCGTCCGGCCCATCGGCATAGCGCAGGTGCCGCATATCGGCATACATGCTGGCCAGCGGAAACCATTGCGACATGCCGGCCGCGCCGTGCATCTGCATCGCCTGGTCGATAATCGTGCAGACTTTTTCCGGCACCATCGCTTTCACCGCGCTGACATAGACGCGTGCTTCCTTGTTGCCGAGCACGTCCATCGCCTTGGCGGCCTGAAGAACAGCAAGGCGCATGGCATTGATCTCGATCCGCGCCCGCGAGATGACTTCGAGATTCTTACCGAGCTTGGCAATCTTCTGGCCGAACGCGGTGCGGGTGCCAGCGCGCTGGACCATCATTTCCAACGCCTTTTCGGCCTTGCCGATCGAACGCATGCAGTGATGGATGCGACCAGGGCCAAGCCGCACTTGGGAAATCTCGAAGCCGCGCCCTTCACCGAGCAGAATATTCTCCTTTGGCACGCGCACGTCGGTGAAGCGCAAATGCATATGGCCATAAGGCGCATGATCCTCGCCCATCACTTCCATGGCGCCGAGGATCTCAACGCCCGGCGCGTCCATCGGCACCAGGATTTGAGATTGCTGCTTGTGGACCGGCGCATCCGGACTGGTCTTGACCATGACGATCATGATCTTGCAGCGCGGATTGCCGGCGCCGGAAATGTAGAATTTCTCGCCATTGATAACCCAATCATCGCCATCCAGGACCGCGCTGGTGGAGATATTCTTGGCATCAGAGGAGGCGACATTCGGCTCGGTCATCGCATAGGCAGAGCGAATTTCGCCATTCAGCAGCGGCTTCAGCCATTTTTCCTTCTGCTCTGGTGTGCCGACTCGTTCGAGCACTTCCATATTCCCCGTGTCTGGTGCGTTGCAGTTCATCGTCTCCGAGCCCATCGGATATTTGCCGAGCTCGGCTGCGATATAGGCATAATCGAGATTGGACAGGCCTTCGCCGGTCTCCGCATCTGGCAGGAAGAAATTCCACAACCCGGCCTCGCGGGCTTTTGCCTTGGCGCCTTCCAGCAACTCAAGCTGGCGCGGATGCCAGGACCAGCGGTCCTCCTTTTCCGCGTTCAGGGCTTCGAATTCGTCGCGCCAAGGGGCAACATTCTCTTCTAAGTGCTTGATGACACGGGCGAGGAGGGGCTTGGCCTCTTCAGACATACTCAGCTCAAACAGGGCAGGATTGGGTTCGGTCATATAGGACACTCCTCAGCTTCATGGCGTATTCGATTGACCCGACTTTCGGCCTGTGGCGACCCGAACACAACCCCGGACGCGAGGGGAAGGGGGCACGTGAAAAGCCACACCCGAGGCGCAGCCTGTACTTGTCTTGGTCGGGGCGAGCAGACGAGGCGGACAATGGCCAATCACTGCGCAGACACCTGCGCAGGTATCGTCGGACCGATTTGTGATCCTCTGGCGTTCCAACTTCATGGAAAGCAGGTTTGGTTCAGGCCGAGGGGCGCCCCGTCGTCGCCTCAAGCAAATACGAACGTGTTGCGCTCGTCCTCGTTGGTGACGCGCACGCGAAGACCGACCGGGCTTTCCTCTTGCAACAGGCGTGGCATGGCGTCTGGTGCGGCGACGGCGATGAAGCGATCCCCTGCGTCCGTGCGGCCGAAAATGATACCGCTCATCGGGCCGTCCTTGCCATAAGTGACGGTATAGGTTTCGACCGTGCCGTGTCCCGGCGCGGGATCGAGTGCAACTTTGCTACTTGGTTTGGCGGCTGCCTCGACCGGCGCAAACGTGTCAGGGCGTGCCGTCGACCAGACGCCGACCGCTTCCTTAGTCATCCAGCCGCCATTGGCGAGGACCAGGCCGGCATCGCCCGGATGCGCACGCAGCCAGTCCGCCATTTCGACAATGGCGTGCATCGAATAACTGTTTCCGGGGCCGCCAAAGAACGGCAGACCGCCGGTTAGGGTCAGCGGGCGTGTTTCGGTCTTGTGATCAATGCCCAGCGCCGCCATAGAGCTGAACACCGCGCACGGGAAGCAGGAATAGAGGTCGAAGGCGCTGATCTCTGCTGCTGATTTGCCGGCTTGGCTCAGGGCCCGCCCAATCGCTGTTTCCATCGCCCATGAGCCGTCAATGACGGGGCGTTCGGAGATGTGATCATCGCCGGCTTCACCGCTGCCGAGCAGATAGACCCGTTTGTTCGCGGCAATTCCCAGCGCGTCCGCCTTGTCTTCCGACATGATCAGGAACGCGCCGGCCTGGTTCACCGCATCCTGGGCAATGTGCCATTTCAAGAAGGGATCGGCGAATGGATAATTGGCCTTGCTGGGGGTAGCGAGGAAGGCGGCATCAAACGATGTGGTGTCGAATTGCGAGTGCGGATTGCGGGCTGCTACCGCCGCAAATTTTTGGAAGAGATCCGACATTTCTTCCCGGCGTTGCGTCCGCGTTTGCCCGTCGCGAGCGGCCATGGCATTCTCGAACAGCGCATAGAAATAGGCTGGCGCGATGATGCCATGCTTGATTTCGGGTCGGGACAGCAGCCGGTCGCCCATGCCGCGATCTTCAAACGGCAGGTCATCGCCGTCGCTCCAATCAAGCTCGACGCCGTGTTTCCGGGCCGCCTTTGATGCCTTGTTCGCCTCGGAGCCGGTGACCAGGGCGCACTCAATCTCACCCGCATGAATGCGCGCCGCCATTTCATTGGCGAGTTGCTGAGGGCTCTGTCCGCCGACCCCGGCATAGATGGCGCGCGCAGGTCGCGCGCCAAGCTCGCGGGCAATCGTGCCTGGTAGGTTGGTATTGTGTCCGTGCGGGTGCCGATCGCCTGGGACGCTGTCCTCGATCATGCGGACCACCGCTAAAGTGTCGATTTCGGTCGCGGAAATCGCGGCGTCGGTCAGCGCAAGATTGCTGGCGGCGACGCACAGGCTCTTCGGGGAGGGCGCACCATCCGGCCCGCCGGCTGCGTCCCAACGATCTGTCACCTGACCAATTCCGACCAGGACGGGTATGGCACCTTTAGGCATGGCGGGACTCCTCACTTGCTGCGGGCAAGCAATAGCCAGTCAGGAGGCAGGTTCAATCCGTGCCGTTAGGAGAAGGATGGTGTTCAGAGCTGTGCAACGGGCTTTTCGTAGACGACAATATACATGTCGCTGGCAGCGGTGAGCGGCTGTTTCTGCCAGCCGCCCCAGTGTGCGACCGGGTGCAGGCCCGCCAGCGCCGCCATCAGATCGAGTTCGGCTGGCCAGACGTAGCGCATTGGCAGGGGTTTGAGCGTCATCCCGTCCTCTGTGATGTGGATGCGCTGATAATCGAGCGTCTGGGCCACCGGATCATGCTGCACAGCTTCCAGCCAGACGCTGTCAAAGCTGACCTTCTGGGTCCGCACGGCCTGATTGTTCTCGAATCGCTCGCGGTTGGGCATGAAGGCCTCGACCAGAAACCGCCCGCCGGGGCGTAAGTGATCCGCAACGCATTGGAAGCAGTCGCGCTGCGCTTTCTGCGTGGTCAGATTGTAGAGCGTGTTGAAGACGAGAAAGGCGAAATCGAACTGGCGGCCAAGATCAAAGCGCGCCATGTTTGCCACCCAGGTCTGGAGGTCGCTACCTCCAGGTTTTTCGCGCAGCTTGTCTAGCATCTCGGGCGAAGCATCAAATCCGGACACCGTGATGCCGCTCGCGGCCAGCGGCAGAGCGATGCGGCCGGTGCCGATAGCAAGTTCCAGGACGTCGCCAGCGCCGGCGAGATCCTTGATCAGATCAACACAGTCGCCAGTCGTGCCGGGATCGTGTAGGGCGTCATACTCTTCAGCGTTCAGGTCGCCAAAAGTGGTCGGCCCATATTCCTTCATCCCACAATCGCCGCTTCGGTGCGCTCATGAACCATATCGAGGGTGACCTCGGGGGCGAGTTCGACCACTTTCAAACCGCCATCGACCACGTCGAAGACGCCGAGATCAGTGATTACGCGGTCGACCACGCCCTGCCCGGTGAGCGGCAGGCTGCACTCCTTTAGCAGCTTGGCCTCGCCCTTCTTATTATTGTGATCAGTGATCACCACTACACGACCTACGCCTGCGACCAGGTCCATCGCCCCGCCCATGCCTTTGACCAGCTTGCCTGGGATCATCCAGTTGGCGAGGTCGCCATTCTCGGCGACTTCCATGGCGCCCAGAATCGCCATCGCAATCTTGCCGCCGCGGATCATGCCGAAACTGGTGGCGCTGTCGAAATAGGCCGTGTGCGGTAGCTCAGTGATCGTCTGTTTGCCGGCATTGATCAGGTCTGCATCTTCGTCGCCTTCATAAGGGAATGGACCCATGCCGAGCATGCCATTTTCCGATTGCAGCGTTACGGTCATGCCATCCGGAATGTGGTTGGCGACCAGGGTCGGAATGCCAATACCGAGATTGACATACATGCCGTCTTCCAGCTCTTGCGCGGCGCGGGCCGCCATTTGGTTTCTATCCCAGGGCATCACACTCTCTCCCGTACCGTGCGCTGTTCAATCCGCTTCTCGAATGTCCCTTGCACCAGTCGGTGGACATAGATGCCGGGAATGTGGATCGCGTCGGGATCGAGCTCGCCCGGTTCGACAATTTCCTCGACTTCCATGACACAGACCTTGCCGCAAGTGGCGGCCGGCTGGTTAAAGTTGCGGGCGGTCTTGCGGAAGATGGCATTGCCGGTCGTGTCCGCCTTCCAGGCTTTGACGATGGCGAGGTCGGCAAAAATGCCTTCCTCCATGATATAGTCCTCGCCCTTGAAGGATTTCACTTCCTTGCCCTCGGCGATTACCGTGCCGACGCCTGTCTTGGTGTAGAAGCCGGGAATGCCAGCGCCGCCGGCACGCATGCGTTCGGCCAGCGTGCCTTGTGGATTGAATTCCAGCTCCAGCTCGCCGGACAAGTATTGCTGCATGAACAGATCATTCTCGCCGACATAAGACGAGCACATCTTCTTGATCTGCTTGGTTTGCAACAACAAGCCCAAGCCGAAATCATCGACGCCGGCATTGTTGGAATAGATGGTCAGATCCTTTGTGCCCGCATCGCGGATGGCCTGGATCGACAGCTCCGGAATACCGCACAGGCCAAATCCGCCGGCGGCAATCACCATACCGTCAAACAGGACCCCATCGAGCGCTGCGGCGGCGCTTTCATAGACTTTGCTCATGGGCCCTCGTTACGCAGGGAAAATTGCAAAAGCAAGAGACCATAGGGTCCAAGTGGGATGAACTCTTTCGCTCACGCGCGATCAGAACTCAGATCTCCGGATCGGGGCGTTCCAGTCGGTCGAGATATTCGCGCAACATGGCGACGCGGCGCGGGCGGAAGGAGTGATCGGTGACCCTCATCTGTTGAATGCGGTCAATCCGGAAGGATCGATAATCCTGGCGCAGTTCACACCAGGCCAAGGCCACTAGGGAGCGCTCAAAGAAAACGATGGCGAGCGGCTGTATGGCGCGAACGGTTGGGTTTTCATCAGCGTCGCGATAGTCGATTTCAACCACTTGCTCATTGCGGGTCGCCTCTCGGAAGGCGGAAATGTCAATCGTGATTTCCGGGCGGCAGTAAAAGCGTTTGGCATAGAGGACGGCGTGTTCGAACTCGGAGCGCATGCGCGCAGGCAGTGACGCCTTAAGCTTGGACAGTGCATTCTCTGCCGCTTTGGCCAGAACCGGATCAGCAACCTGAACAACTTCCCGCAGGCCAAGTACGATGGATTCCATCTCGTCGCGACTGAACATCATTGGCGGCAAGGCAGGGTCCTCCTGCAGCGTATAGCCATAACCAGCCTCACCATCGATCAGCGCGCCAGAACGCCGCAAGGTTTCGATATCGCGATAGATTGTGCGCAGCGACACGCCGAGCTCCTCGCTAAGCGCGCGCGCTTTTACGGGCGCGGCGAACGTCCGCAGACACTGCATCAATTGCAGAAGGCGATCACTCTTGGCCATGCCGGAACTCTAACAAGCATTGCTGACAAAAAATGACAGGAGCAGCGTGCTAGCCGACTGTCAACAACAAGGACCCCTCCCATGATTACGCTCACGCTCTTCCCCGGCGCCTTTGGTGAACCCTCGGCCAGCCCGTTTTGCATGAAGGCCTGGTGCTTGTTGAAAGCTTCGGGTCTGCCCTTCGCCCTGAATGTTACGGCGGACCCGCGCAAGTCGCCGAAAGGCAAGTTGCCGGTGATCGAGCTCGACCGCACCGTGATTGCTGATAGCGAGCAGATCTGTACTCATATTGAGGCGATCAGCGGCAAGGACTTCAATTTGGGCCTGTCAGATCGAGATCGCGCAGTCTCGCAAGCGGTCATTCGCATGGTCGAAGAGCATCTGTATTTCGGCATTCTCATGGACCGCTGGGGCGAAGGCGATAATTGGACCCATGTGCGCCGGGTGTTCTTCAGCGAGTTCCCTTGGTTCCTGCGCGTTATCATTCCGGGGGTCGCCCGTAAGCAGACACTCCAAGCGTTACATGGGCAGGGCATGGGGCGCCAGAGCGCTGACGAGCGCTATGATCGAGTGCGCCGCGACGTCGTCGCCCTTCGAGACTTGCTGGGCGACAAGCCGTTCTTGTTTGGAGATGAGCCGACCGCCGCCGATTATAGCACCGTGCCGATGCTGCGGGCTGCAATCGTGACGCCTGTCGAGAAGCCGCTTGGGCGGTTCATCAAGAATGAGCCGGACCTCATGGCTTATGTGACCAGGGGCACAGACAGGCTTTATCCTGCGGGTGTTTAATCTGCCTGGGTAAGGCCTTCTTTCAAATTCCTCCCGGAACTCTCCGTGGAAGGCCAGACAATTACCCAGTCTTTCAAAGGGCGGCTTTCGCAGAGGCCGTCCTTTTTTGATGGCACAAGGATTGAGTCTAAACCCATTTGGGGTGCAGGTGGGCCTAGTCGACATCCTCTCCGGTGATGCCGAGCCGCGGCAGGGGATCCGGGCTCAGGTCCGGGATCGGCTCTGCCGCAATCTTGTCGCGCAGATACGACAAGGCTCGCGCCAGCTGGGCATCTTCACCTTCATAAGTCGCCTTGGGCGGATTGATCACTTCAATATCTGGCGTCACCCCGCGGCCTTCGATCAGCCAGCGACCATCCGATCCGAATTGTGCAAATTCAGCGACCCGGGCCTGCCCGCGATCGGCCAGCGGGTTGCGATCCGAGAGCCAGATGCCGGCCCCGGCGGTGCGGGTTCCGATGGTCGGCCCGAGGTCCAGGGCCTTGATCCCGGCGGCAAAGGTCTCGCCATCGGAATATGTGCCTTCATTGATCAGGACTGCGAGATGCCCGCGGAAGGTTTGCTGCATATTGGTCGTCGCGGGACCACCGCTCGGCTGACGCCAAAAGGCCCAGGCCTGGCGCAACAGCGTGCTCAGGATGATGCTGTCGACATTGCCGCCACTATTGCCGCGGACATCGATGATTAGGCCGGGTTTGTCATAATGTTGATAAAAATCACGAGCAAAGCTGGCTAGGTCACTTGCGGTCATGGCGCGCAAGTGCAGGTAGCCGATCTCGCTGCCGGACAGCTCCGCGACATGGGCACGATTGCGTTCTACCCAATTGCGATAACGCAGCATGGCGGTACGCCGCGCAGTCATGGGTTTGACAATCTCCTGGACGGTCTCTCGACCGCGAACGAGATCCAGCAGGACTTCCTGATCGGCTTTCATGACCAGGGCCTGGGCAAGGTCGATTGCGGTCCGAACCGGCACGCCGTCGACGGCCTGAATGATGTCCCCGACGGCGACGTCAATGCCGGGTTTTTGAAGCGTGCCCAGCGTTTCGATCCGGTCAGGTTCGCCCGCGTAAATCGACGTGATCTCGAGCCCATTCTCGCGCGTTGCGTAGGTCGCACCGAGGAAGCTTGGCACGCCGCTTTCGGAATCTTCCGGGTGATCGCCGCCGCGCACCTGGCTGTGCAGGATGCCGAGTTCGGCCGACATTTGGCGCAACAAGTCACTGACTTCCGAACGGTGCCCGATACGGTCGCGCAGTGGGACATAGCGGTCCCGTACAGCGCTCCAGTCAACACCGCGCAAGTCAGGATCATAGGCGAAATCCCGATGCAGGCGCCAAGCGTCGAGCACCAGCTGTCGCCACTCGTCTTTCGGATCAATTCTCAGTGTCCAATCCGACAAACGCACGGTTTGTTTGCTTGTGTCAGACGGCAGGTCCTTGTCGGACGGCACGATCAAGAAGCGTGGATCGCGGCCATTGCCCAGTTGCAGGAACAGCTGCTTGCCGTCAGCGGACAGTTCAAAAGCCTGAACATTCGAGGCGTATTCTGTCAGTTCTGGGCTTTGATGCGTGAAGGCCAGGCGTTGCAAGGTCGAAGTGCCATCGGCATTGATCACGAACAGATGCTTGGCGCTCGCTGATAAAGCGCGATAATTACCAGCATCGACCGGCACCTGATAAAGCCGCGCCGAGAGGTTCGAGACATTGATGTCGGCTTCACCGACATCAGCATCCCCTGCATCTGCTCCGTTCTGGTCTGCATCGGCCTTCTGGCTCAACTCGTTGGGTGCATCGAATGGGAACGCGGTCTCTGGGTCGAGTTGAACCGCAAAGATTTGCCCGCGTGACTGGAAGGCTGGCCCCATGTTCCGGTCGCCCCAGGGCGAACCTGGCGTGGCGTTGAAGTTCCGGTTGGACAAGAAGTAAAGCCAGGCCCCATCCGCCGAGAAGGCCGGAGCGAAGGACTCGTACTTGCCGGTCGTAACCACCGTTCTTTGCGCGGTCTGAGTGTCATATAAAGCGACCCGCGGTAGGGCTCGCTCATCGTAGAACGTGTAAGCGATATAGCGCCCGCCAGCAGACCAGGCGAAGCCGTAAAAGGCGAAATCATTGCCGCTTCGAGTCGTTTCGATCAGTGTGGTGCGGCGTGTCTCCGGATCGAGCAAGTAGAGCCGACCGCGCTTGTCCGAATAGAGCAGCGTATTGTCATGCGGCGATGGATACAGGCCCCAGATATGGGCGTCTGTGGACGAGGTCAGCTGCGCCGGCTCACCTTGTCCATTGGCCGGGAATTGCCAGATTTCGCCGCTCGAGTCGTGATCGAGAATGACGAAGATCGACTCGCCGTCGCCGCTATAGGCGGCCGAGCGGGCGCGTTTTTCCTGGGCGAATTGCAGGTCGACGCGTCGGCGCTGCCCGGTGAAAGCTGCCGCCACGCGCCCGCGCGCGGTGACGGTGACTGCATCACCTTGTGGGTTCATCCGCGCGCTTTCGAGATAGGCGAGCGGGTTTTCGATCCAGCGCTCGCGCTGATAGTCGCTATCGCTCATCAGAAATAAATCGACCTGCTCGGTCGTCTCGCCCGCCAGGTCGTAAGTGAACACGTCGGCGCCGCTCTGAAAGATGATTGTGCCATCGCTGAGCTGCGGCGTTCGGATCTGCCATTGCGTCCGCTGGGTATGCTGGCGCGGGGTACCGCCGGTCGTATCCACAGACCAGATATTGTCGGCACCGGATTTGTCGCTGATGAAATAGACCCGGCCGTCGGCATACATAGGATGGCGGATCGGTGCACCGAAATCGGCGGCGAGACGCACCGCCTCGGTCTCGCCCGTGAGGTCACCGCGCCAAAGCTGCGCCATGCGACCGCCCCGATACTGGACCGCATTGTCGGAGAACATGGCCAGGCCGTAGCGGGTGAAAAAGAGCTGATTGTCTGCGGTATTCGCTGTGGCAAGGTCTGCATTATCATATGGCAGGTCGGTGGTTTCCAGGGTGCGACGATCGATTGTCCTCAGAATACGCGGAATACGGCCGGAAAGATTGGTCGAGCGATACAGGATGCGATCATTGCCGACCCAGCCGCGCACGGTCGCACCGCCACCTTCGTGCGTCACCCGCTTGGGCGTCCCGCCTGTGCTCGACATCATATAGACTTCGGAGGGACCATCATAGCTGGCCTGGAAGGCAATCCACCGGCCATCTGGTGAGAGGGTGGGTGCAGACTCGACTTCCGGATGGGCGGTCAGCCGAACTGCGGCGCCGCCCGCAACATTGGCGCGCCACAAATCGCCCTGACTGGAAAAGACCAGTGTCTCGCCCTTCAGCGTCGGCGACTGATAATAGCCCCGCTCCTGCGCCGTCGCGACGCCTCCCAGTGCAACCAGAGAAAGTGACGCGAGTGCGAGCAATGAATTCTTCATATGAGGTCCCAGCTTTACAAGTGTGGCGACCTTAAGAGTTCAGCGCGATTGAACAAGAGCGGGCGAGTGATTCCTGCGACTTATGCGTTCGCGCGCACCAGCCAGCAAGTCGCTCGCATCGCGACCCGGCCATCACTCTGAATGTTTTCATTCAAGCGATTGATGACTGCCTCGCGCAATGGCGCTGGATCGAGCTCCTGTTCAGCGATCAGGCGCGACAAAGGGCCAAGCTGGAGCATGAAATCGGCGCTGGAGCCAACATCGTCTCCGGGCAGTGCCATTTGCGTCTCGAACGGGTCGATCGTAATGTCCTGCCATCCCGCATCGCTGAGCAGTCTCGCCAGTCGATCCTGATCAGCGAAGGCAAACGGACCCGGCGCAGTCGGGTCCGGCATTGGCGGCGTTTCTTTGAGCAAGGGCAGGGCGGCCTGTAACGGCGCGAAGGCCCAGTCGTTCAACGGTAAAGCCTGCCAGCACATGAAGGCGAGGCGTCCACCGGGGCGCACCTGGCTGCGAATATTCGCGAAAGCGGCACTTGGGTCTTCGAAAAACATGACGCCGAACCGCGAGATCACCAGATCGAACTTGTCTGAGACTTCAAATGTGCTGGCATCTGCATGTTCAAATCGAGCGCTTGAGCCGGCATCAGCCGCCCGTTTGCGCGCCAGCGCCAGCAACGGCTCGGACACATCGACGCCAAGCGATCCGGACGCGCCGCCCGCCTGCTCGGTGGCACCAAGCGTCAGGATACCTGCGCCACAACCAATATCGAGGGCGCGCTCACCTGTTTGAATCGCGGCAGCGTCGAGTACTTTATCGGCAAAGGGCGCGAGCATCGTGTCCAGTCTCTGGGATTGATCGACCCACTTTTTTCCGGCTTCGCCGTTCCAGTACTCGATCATGGCATCATTGTTCATGTGTTCAGGTCCTTGTTGATTGTCAGCGCACGGAGATATGGGGATCGCCCTTCGAGATTTCACCAATCTTCCAGATCGATTCCCCCGCAGAGCGGAAGGCGGAAATGATGCTGGTCTCGTGTTCCGCCGGAATCGTGGCCAGCAGTCCGCCGCAGGTTTGCGGGTCAAACAGCAGATCGGAGCGGGCAGAGCGCGTCATTGTCATGCGGGCGACCTGAGCTGCATTTGCTGGCCATAAGGTCGACTGTATATCTTGTTCCGCAAGCTCTAGCGCGCCGCTTAGAAGCGGCACATCGTTCAGCTCCACGTGTGCGCAGACGCCAGAGCCTTCAAGGATATTGAACAGATGACCGGCCAAGCCAAAGCCCGTGACATCGGTGAGCGCGGTCGCGTGCGCACCCAGCAAGTGCGCGGCCGTGGCCTGCGGACGGCACATGCTGTCCAGCGCTGCCTGATAATCAGCGCCGTCTGCCAATTGCCGCATTTCGGCAGCCAGCAGGACACCGGTTCCGATCGGTTTTGTCAGCATCAGAGCGTCCCCAGGCCGAGCGCCGCCATGAGTGATCGCGGGTCGATGCAGATCGCCAGTGATCGAAAACCCGATGGTCAACTCGGCCCCGATACTGGTATGCCCGCCTGCGATCCGCGTGCCGCACGCCTCGAATATGTCGCCCGCGCCGGCCATGATTTCCTTCAGCATCAGGGCTTGTTTCTCAGCTGAAAGCGGCGGCAGGATAATATGCGCGAGCACTGCTCGCGGCGCGGCGCCCATGGCCCAGATGTCGCCGAGCGCGTGAACGGCTGCCACTTTCGCGACCATGAAGGCATCTGGGGTGAAGGCGCGCAGATGATCCGTGCTGAAGACCTGCGTGGTCCCGCCTTGCTCGATAATTGCGGCATCGTCGAGCGATGCGCCAGCGCTTGCCCCGAGGCCGTCAACCAGCGTCGCCTGATCGACCTTGGCACCGCAGGCACTGCAGTGATGTGTATGTGCCGCCAGCACCCCCTCCAGCCCTGTGGCATGCTCGCCTGGCAAATCCGGGACCGGCATTTCCATCCGGGTTCGAAACTGTTGCATGAATGTCTGGTCGATATGGTCCTTGAGTCGCCAAACCCACCGGCCTGCGACCCCGATCCCCCATTTATCTGTCACTGCGGATTGTCGCCCGGTAGAGATGAGTTTCAGATATGATTTTTGCGGGTTGAAATTACGCAGCGCCCGACCCGAGAGATCGGCGCGCAGATTGTCGAACAGAACTGGCGCCTGTCGCACGGCGAAAACACCGGCCTTTGGACGCGGCGCGTGCACCAGATGCGCACAATCCCCGGCGGCAAAGACATGCGGTGTATTAGTGGAGGCCAGTGTTTCGTCGACGGCGACAAATCCATCTTCGAGATCCAGATCGGTTTCTTGGAACCAAGCATGAGGCGCAGCTCCAGCAGCGCTGACCACGAATGTTGCGGGGAGGCCATGGTCACGTCCCTTGAGAAGAACCGCAGTGTCCGTGATGTCCGTGACTGTGGCCTCAGTGAGAATATTGATCTGCGCCCGCGCGAGCTCGGCGCGCAGAATGCGGCGCGCGCTCGGATTGGTTTCGCGCAAAATCGAGACACCGGCCTCGATCAAGGTGATCTGACCTGGCAAGCCAATCGAAGTCAACCGGTGGGCCATGGCCAGGGCGAGCTCGGCGCCCGCCACGCCTGCGCCTAGGACCGCAATGGTCGGCGCCGTTCGCGTCGCTTGCGCCGCCGCTACTAGGGCAGACCAGGCATCTGCGAATGCGCCAAGCGGCTTGGCCGGGATCAGATGCTTATCCGCACCAGGTAGCTCCTGGAGCGCGGAAGTGATGCCAATGTCTATGGAAAGCGTATCATAAGCAATGGCCGGTCGCGATTGCAGCTCAATGCGCTGCGCCTTGGTATCAATTCCGATGGCTCGATCCAGGATAAGGCGTGCCCCGGCCTGGCGGGCGAGGCGGACCAGATCGATATCGAGATCGCCGCGCTGATAATGCCCGGCGACATAGCCTGGCAACATGCCAGTATAAGGCGCCTTTGGGTTCGGATCGACCAGCGTGACCTGCGCCCCAGCCAGGGGTGCCGTCGCCCATTTCTTCAGCACCAGCGCATGCGCGTGGCCACCACCCAGCAGCACCAGGTCGCGCGTGATCGGCAGGGGACGAGTGAGATGGGGGTGGGGTGGCTGCAAGGGGGTAACCGTCCTCGTGAAGACTGTCGGTCTTAAACAATAAGCAATCCGGTTTTCCAACCGGGTCGTCCAGATTGGAGCTTGTTCTGCTCAAGAGTTGAGTATGTCCATGACCAGGTCAAAGACCGCTGCCGCCCTGGCGCGCATGTCATCATCCGACGCGTCCAGGATCGGATGATCGGCGCGTGCGCGCGAGAATTGTATGGAGGATCACGCCTGTGCTGAGTGATCACCGCCTGGGCTTCAGGCGTTTCCAGGAGCGTCCGGAGTTGTGGCAGGCGTCCCATTTGATCTTGCATACGCTATTGTTTCCGAACTGAGATGGTCGTGCAAGCAGACAAAGCCGTCTAGCATGAGTGCATTCTGTTGAAATTAGGTGTTGAGCCAGGTCTCGAATAGCTTCTAGTGTCCGCCTTTGACGCAATGCACGCGGACCAATACAGGCCAACCGGAACGGAATCACTTATGCGCTTACCAGTCATTGTCAGCATGGGCGGCGTCAATGCTGCCGGCCGCACCTCGGGTCACCAGGCCTATCGGCGCATGGTGATCGACGCCTTGCCGGAAGCGACGGCCAGCCAGACAATTGTCAGCCTCGCCGTAATGATGGGCCTGGTGAAAGTCAGTGGCGAGCATGATTATGTTCCGGCTGGTGAAAACGGTGGTGCCGAAGTGCTAAACGCTGCTCAGGTCGTTGATCGCTATAAGGATGAAGTCCTACAGGGTACGCTTGTCCGCCGGGTCGAGCCGGAGCGCTTCGACGTGGATGCCCTATACTGGCAATCGAGCGCTGCGTTTTCACCTTTAAACGAAGACGGCGATGACACCATTCGCGTGCTTGCCGACAAGGCCGCCATTCCGGACCCAGTCCCAGAGACCTGGTCGATCGAGCCGCATGATGACACCCGCGTGAAGATCACTATCACGGGCGATCTGAACGTCTTCCTGTCCAATGCCCGGGAATTTCCGGTGAAAGCGGCCGGACAATTGCCGCGCGGCTTCGAACTTGCTGGATTGTACAATTCACGGTTCCAGCCGCGGGGCCTCCAGATGGCATTGTTCGGCGCCACCGATGCGCTGCGTTCGCTTGGGGTCGACTGGGACGAAGTTCTGGCCTGTATCGAGCCGGATGAAGTTGGTGTCTATTCCAGCAGCGGCTTCGGACAGATGGATCGCGAAGGATATGGCGGCATGCATCAGGCGCGGATGATGGGCCAGCGAGTGACCGCCAAGTCACTCGTCATGGGCATTAACTCGATGCCGACGGACTTCATCAATGCCTATGTCCTGTCCAATGTCGGTATTGCCAGCAGCGCGGTGGCGGCCTGCGCAACATTCTTGTCCAATCTGCGCCACGCCGTGGCCGATATCCAGGCCGGCAAGGTGCGCGTGGCCATGGTTGGCAACAGCGAAGCCCCGGTGGTCCCGGAGTTGATGGACGGGTTCGGCACCATGGGAGCTCTGGCCACAGACGAAAACATGACCAAGCTCTATGGCGACAAGGAAATCGATTATCGTCGTGCCAGCCGCCCCTTTGGTAATAATTGCGGCTTCACAATCGGCGAAGCGAGTCAGTATTTCATGCTGATGGACGACGCACTGGCCTTGGAATTGGGCGCGCCGTGCCTGGGCGCCGTTACGGATGTTTTTGTTGATGCAGATGGCACCAAGAAATCGATTACCGCGCCAGGGCCTGGCAATCATATCAGCATGGCCAAGGCTGTTGCGGCGGCGTCCGCAGTTGCCGGGCGCGAAACGGTTCAATCCCATAGTTTCATCATGGCTCATGGCTCCAGCACGCCGCAAAACCGCGTCACGGAATCGCAAATTTTCGATCAGGTTGCAGCCACTTTCGGGATCACAGATTGGCCGCTGATTGCTGTGAAGGCTTACCTCGGGCATACGATCGCGCCGGCCAGTGGTGATCAACTCGCAGCAGCGCTCGGATGTTTCGAATATGGCATCTTGCCTGGCATTCCAACGCTGGATGCGGTCGCGGATGATGTTTCGCAGGACCGCTTGAAACTTGGTGCATCGCATCAGGAGCGTGCGCCCGATGAGCTCGAGGTCGCTATTCTCAATTCGAAAGGCTTCGGCGGAAACAACGCGTCTGCGGTTGTATTGTCGCCGGCGCGCACCGAAGCGATGATCGAAAAGCGTTATGGCAAGGCAGCCTTTCAGGCCTATGTGCAGCGGCGCGATCCAGTGCTCGCTCGGTCTCAAGCCTATCTTGATGGTGCAGACCGCGGGGACTATGCCCCAATCTATCGCTTTGGTGAGGCGGTGATCTCGGACGCGGACGTGTTGATGACCGACCGCGCTATCTCTTTGGCGGGATCGGCCAATCCGATATCGCTGCCGGTCGAGAATCCCTATGCCGACATGAGTTGAGGACGGCTGGTCTACTCGGCGGCGGGGCGAATGTTAGGTTCTGATTCAGCCCAGTTTTTGTCTTCCACATAATCGGCTTGCGCCTGCGCTTCGCGGCCCAGGATGCGGCTGACCATGCGATTACGCCAGCGACCAAGCTTGGCTGGCGCGGCCAGCCAAACGGGCGTCACGATCAGAGTCAGCATGGTTGAGAAGCCGAGCCCGAAGACAACTGCTGTCGCCAGCGGGACCCACCATTCAGCCGTGACACCGCCAAATGATATCGCACCTCTGATGAAGTTCACGTTCATCATGAACACCATCGGCAACAGACCGCAAATCGTTGTCAAAGTCGTCAATAGGATCGGACGAATACGTTGCGCCGCTGCAGCGACTGACGCTTCTTCACTCGTGCGGCCATCTCGCTTCAGCCGCTGATACGTATCGATGAGCACGATATTGTTATTCACCACAATTCCCGCCAGCGCGACAATTCCTGTTCCGATCATCAGCGTCGAAATGTAAGGCAGGATAAGCTGAATCCCGATCAAGACACCGGCCGTTGAAAGCACGACGGCTGAGAGCGTCAGCACAACGTGATAGAAATTATTGAATTCCCATAGCAAAATGATGCCCATCAGGAACAAGGCTGACAGGGCGGCGATCTGGAAGAAGGCTGCGGCTTCGGCGGCGTCTTCATCTGCACCTTCGAATTGAACATCGACTGTCGGGTTTAAGTTCGCTGTTGCCAACCAGTCCTTGATTTCTGCGACTTTGGCTGCGCCCTCACCCTGGACGACAGCATTGGCTCGAATGAGGATCAATCGCTTGTTATCCCGGCGTTCGATCTTGGTCACTTTCTGCGCCGGAACGCGGGTGACGAATTGAGACAGTGGGACCTGGCCGCCGGGCGTCGCTATGCGCAGACGATCCAACGCCTGAACGCTACGCTCGCCTTCAGGCAAGCGCACGCGAATATCGATTTCATCAAGGGCGTCGTCCGGGCGATAACGGCCCACCAGAATGCCGTTCGTAACCAGCTGAACAGCAGCCCCAACCTGACTGACATCGATACCGAACTTTCCAGCTTGGGTCCGGTCGACCTCTAACTGGTATTCAATCCCGGGCAATGGACGGCTGTCCTCGACTTCGCGCAGGCCATCCATGCTGTCGACAAATCCCCGCACTTGAGCGGCGACTTCCATCAGGGCAGCGCCGTCATTAGAGCGCACCGCGATCTGAACGTCCTTACCCACAGGCGGCCCCTGTTCGAGTTTCTGGACTTCGGTACGTACGCCAGGAGTGCCGACAAGAGCATCTCGAATTTTCTGTTCGGTGATGCGACCATCATAGCCGTCTTCGCGGTCTTTCAAGTTAATCAGAACTCGGCCAATCGTGTCCTGTGGAGGGGAGCCAACGCCATCAAAGTTGAAGGTTCCGGTCCCTTCGCTGCCAGATGTAGAGGCCATGGATTCGATTCCATCCAGCGGCAATAAACGATCGATTACGCGATCCACGATTTCGTACTCTTCGTCTGCGGACAAATTCCCTTGCGCTTGAACGAAGACGTAGAGTTGCTCGGGCTCGACATCCAGAAACAGTTCGGATTTGTGTTCGGTCGATCCGAACCACATAAATATCGCTACAATCAGTGCCGCAGCGCCGCCGGTTACCATGAGAGGACGCTTGATCAACGCGTTGGTGACGCGCGCATAGCGACCAAACCAGCCTGGGGCTTCGAGTGGGTCACCACCGACCCCGGAAACTTCGACCAGGCCATCACTGCTTTCTTGCGTGCCGCGGCCACCGAGTACCGATCCCAAGACTGGCAGAAAGATCAATGCCATGATCAAAGACGCGACGAGGACGAACATCAAGGTGATCGGTAAGTATGACATGAACTTTCCGACCAGGCTGTCCCAGAACAGGAATGGGAAGAACGCGGCCAGCGTCGTCGCTGAAGATGCAACGATCGGCCAGAACATACGCTTCGCCGCCATCGCATATGCCTCTTTGCGGTCGAGGCCCTCCGCCATTTTGCGATCGGCGTACTCGACCACGACAATGGCGCCGTCGACCAGGATCCCGACGGCGATCACCATGCCGAACATCACCATCATGTTGATGGTGTAGCCAAACATGCCGAGCATCAAGAATGCCATGACGAATGATCCAGGAATTGCGAGACCGACCATGGCAGCAGAGCGGAGGCCGAGCGCCGCAACAACGATGATCATGACGAGGACCACTGCAACCGCGATTGAAGACTGAAGTTGCCCTAACTGCGTGTCGATCATTTCTGACATATCAGATGTCAGCGCGACACTGACAGTGTCCGGCCAACGGCTCTTTTGAGTATCTACAATCGCCTGAACTTCTGCGACCGTGTCGAGAATGTTCGCCCCTGTGCGTTTGACGATCTGAATCGAAACCGCAGGCTTGCCATTGAACTTTGCGTATTGCTCGCGGTCCTTGAAGGTTCGTCGGACGGTCGAGACGTCAGCCAGGGCGATCGAGGAATCGCCTTGCGACTTTACCGGCAGGTCAAAGGCATCCCGTGCGGTTTTTATCAGCCCCGGGACTTTGACCGGGAACCGGCCTTCACCCATGTCGATGCGCCCCGCTGGCACAAGCCGGTTATTGTTGGCGACCGCAGCGAAGATCTCCTGATACGACAAGTTATAGCTTTCAAGCTTGGCCGGATCGATCGTAATTTCGAGCACTTCCTCTCGGTCACCTTGCAAGCGCGCCTCGAGCACGCCTTCAAGGCCTTCCAATTCCTCCTGCAAATCCTGACCAATCTTGTACAAGCCGCGCTCAGGCGCGTCGCCATAAAGATTGATATTCAAGATCGGGAACAGGGCCGCATTGATCTCGGTGATGATCGGTTCACGGGCCTCGTCAGGGAAATCACGCTTGGCCAGGTCAACTTTTTCCTGAACATCCTGAACCGCCTGATCCTGGTCGAACGAGACATCAAACTCGATAATGATCTGGCCTGCACCTTCCAGCGCGAACGAGTCGATCTGCTTGACGCCTTCAATACCTTGAAGCTCAGTTTCAACCGGTCGCACCAAAAGGCGTTCAGCGTCTTCCGGCGAAACGCCTTCGAGCGGAATGGTCACTCCGACGAACGGGATTGGCACATCTGGATCGGCCTCTTTGGGCAGATTCATGTAAGTGAGAGCACCGGCGATCAGAGCAACGATCAATATCGCCAGAACCATGCGTGCGCGATCGATCGCACCATCAATTAGAGCCTTCATCGTCTAGCGCCCCTGCTCACGTTGGGGGCTGACTTTGACCCCCTCACGCAGAAAGTCTTGTCCGGCGGCCAA
Organism: Henriciella sp.; assembly: GCA_965212615.1. Lineage (GTDB taxonomy): Bacteria > Pseudomonadota > Alphaproteobacteria > Caulobacterales > Hyphomonadaceae > Henriciella. The sequence continues at coordinate 1,137,414 of OZ243114.1, read as the reverse complement.
GAGGTTCACGCCATCGGGAATTCCGGTGACCCAAATGCCGTCAGGCGCGTCATCGATGACAGTAACTTCAGTAAACTGAACCAAATTCGCCTCGTCGACATAGCGAACGCCAATGCGGCCATCATCGTGCAAGACCAAAGAAGCGGGCGTCATCAACATGGCGGGCGCTTCGCCGAGACCGACTTTCACTGATGCGGTCAGCCCCGCAGCAATCGCATGATCAGGGTTTGACAGCTCGATCTCGACTCGGAATGTACGTGTTTGCGCATTCGCCGTTCGCGCCATGTATCGCACCCGACCTTCTGTGCGGATACCGGTGGCGAGTTCGACACTGACCGGCGTCTGCGGATCAATGGCATTCAACTGGTTCTCGGTGGCATCGACAGCGACGATGATAGGGTCGAGATCGACGACGCGGCCGCAAGCGCCGCCGACAGACAGGAAATCGCCGCGCTCGGCCAAGCGGGTTTCGAACACACCGTCAAAAGGCGCCGTGATCCGAGTCTTGCTCAACTCGATCCTGGCGGCCGCCAGGCCGGCCTCGGCGCGATCCAGGGCGGCTTTGGCCGCTGCTGCATTGTTGGACGTTGTCCACCCTTTTTCTTCCAATTGCTGGGCTGCATCATAGTCGAGGCGGGCCGAGGCAACACCGGCTTCCTCTTCAGCGATGCGGGCCGCGCGACTTTCCACGTTGAGGCCGCAAAGGACTGTGCCACGCTTCACAAATTGACCTTCGGCAATCGCGGCATTGATCACTGTGCCCATGGTTTCAGACCGCACAGTCACTTCACGGTCAGGTTCGGTGCTGCCTTTGAGCGTCGCGAAGACAGAATGGGGCGATGTGCGCGCAGGGCTGACTATGACGTTCGGAATGGACTTTTCAGCTGGCGCCAGGCTTGCGCTTTCAGGCGCGATGGCGTCCTCGGCAGGTGCGCGGAACACGGCACTGCCGACAAAATAGATGAGGAGCGCCAACAGGATGAACCCTGCGGTGCGGACGGAGGTGGGCATGGACGGCATCGGGAGGAAGCTCTTTTATGAAATGCACTTGCGCGCACGTGGCCTTCAGGAATTGCTGTTAACCCTAATAGCGACCAGAGATTTCCATCCCGAAAAATCTGGCCGGGATTTTGGGTGAATGGGTAAACATATAGTTCACCTTTCAGCCGATTATTAGTGCCTGATGTGTCGCGCGGTGATTTTTGCTGAGTAATCGGTGTTGAATGCGTACTTATAGAGCACCGGATATTCGGTATTTGCCGCCCCTCGCACGAGCGAACGGACGCGCGGCTTAGAACAAGCTGCCTTGATCGGAACTGCTGGATTTCGGCTTCTTTGGCTTGGGTTTGGCGACGCTAGCAGTCTTGGCGGAACCCGTCGGCTTGAGTTTTATGGTCCCATCCGAAAGGGTCAGATCGATCGTACTGGATGCGGAAACATCCACGGCTGAACGCAACACTTTTCCTGTTGAATCTCGAACAATGGCATAGCCGCGACTGAGTGTCGCCTGATAGGAGAGTGTCTCCAAGAGTTTCGCCTGAGACGCGAGCTCATGGTGCCTTTTATCCAGCATCCGGTCAACAGCCGGCCGAGCGCGGCGTGCCGCGTCGACCAAAGCTGAACGGGCTCGCTTCGCGTCAGCGGCGAGGGGTTCCGGACGCAGGCGCGACGCCGAGCGCGCAAATGCGATCCGCTTCGTTGCTGCGGCACGTGATAGGCCTGCACCCAGGCGAGCCGAGAGGTTCTCCAACCTGGCCTGTTTCGCGGTGACGATTTGTTTCGGACTGATCAGGCCTGCGCTGATTGCATCCAGTCGCGATCGGTGACGTTCCACCAGGCTGCGAACCGCAAGCGGTAGGCGTTCACCAATGGCATCAAAGCGCTGACGCTTAGGCGCCAGCAGGCGGTCGCCACGGGGCAGGCGCGTCGATTCCAAACGTTCGCTGCCACGCCGGATGTATCGGACCAGCGCGCGCATGAGGCGTTGTTGCAGGTCGCCAATTTGCAGCTGTAACTCGGATCGAACAGGTACAGCGATCTCTGCGGCTCCAGTCGGCGTCGGCGCCCGGGCATCAGAGACATAGTCGATCAGCGTCGTGTCGGTCTCATGACCGACAGCGGAGATCAGCGGGATCTCGCTCTCGAATGCGGCGCGGACAACATCTTCCTCATTGAAGGGCCACAAGTCTTCGATCGAGCCACCGCCGCGCCCGACAATCAACACATCCGGACGGTCAGGTCCGCTCATTGCATTGAAGCCGCGAATGGCTGCTGTGATTTGTGGGGCCGCAGTGTCACCCTGCACCAGGGCAGGCCAGAGGATGACGCGAACCGGAAAACGGTCGCGAATGCGGTGAAGAATGTCGCGAATGACCGCGCCCGTCGGAGAGGTCACCACACCAACAATTGCTGGCAGGAATGGCAGGGGCTTTTTGTGCCGCTCGTCAAACAGGCCTTCAGCGGCAAACTTCTTTTTGCGTTCTTCAAGCAAGGCCATCAGGGCACCAACCCCGGCCGGCCGCAGGCTGTCGGCTATCAGCTGATAGTTCGACCGGCCCGGATAAGTCGACATGCGACCTGTCGCAATGACTTCCAATCCTTCCTCTGGCTGGAATGGAAGCTTCGAGACCTGGCCCTTCCACATGATCGTGTTGAGCACGGCCTTATCGTCTTTCAGATCCGCGTACATGTGCCCGGAGCGAGCAATCGTCACCCGGCCCAGTTCCCCGCGTACCCGCACATGATCATACGCGGTTTCGATGGTCCGCTTCAGCGCTGAGGACAGCTCCGAAACGGTCAGTTCTGGCAGGTTGGAAGCAGGTGAATCAGGCATGTCCCATCTTTAACTGCGGGGCTCCGGCGCGTCACCCTTTGATTGATCGCGTTCGGTGACAGCGCGCATTATCAGTTGCCGAGGGCTTGATCGGGGATCGAGTCCGGTCCAGTAGCAGCGCCATGAAAATTCTTGTTGTCGGATCGGGCGGCCGCGAACACGCCCTGGCTTGGAAAATCGCGCAATCCGAGATTGTCGACGAAGTCTTCTGCGCGCCCGGTAATCCCGGCATGGACGAAATCGGTCCGTGTTTTGATGTCGATCCCACTGATCTGCACAAGATGCAGGAATTGGTGCTACAGCTCTCACCGGATCTTATCGTGATCGGCCCGGAGGCGCCGCTCGCGGTCGGATTGTCCGACGCGCTGCGGGCGCGCGGGTTCGATGTCTTCGGACCGAGTGAGAAAGCCGCGCAACTGGAGAGCTCCAAGGGCTTTTCCAAGGACATAATGAAGAAATTCGACATTCCGACCGCGGCCTATGGACGGTTTACCGATCTCACCGAGGCGCTCGACTTCCTGGAGACAATGGAGGCGCCATACGTCATCAAGGCAGATGGTCTCGCGGCAGGCAAAGGCGTGGTCATCTGCGACACGCTGGAAGCGGCTGAAAACGAAGTCGAAGCCATGATGACCGGCAAATTCGGCGACGCCTCGTCGGAGATTGTCATTGAAGAGTTCATGCAGGGCGAGGAAGCCTCGATCTTCGTCCTGACCGATGGCGATGGCGCGATATACCTGCCGCCCGCGCAGGATCATAAGCGTGTCGGCGATGGTGATGTCGGCTTGAATACAGGCGGCATGGGGGCCTATGCCCCAGCGCCGGTGGTCACGCCGCGGATCATGGAGCTGGTCCAGACCCTGATCGTCGAACCCTTGCTGTCTGGCATGGCTGAAGACGGCATGCCTTATCAAGGGGTGCTCTATGTCGGCATTATGGTGACACAGTCAGGACCGAAAGTGGTCGAGTTTAATGCCCGCTTCGGCGATCCTGAATGCCAGGTGCTGATGGCCGGCTTGCCTGGCGACATCGTGCCAGCGCTATTGACCTGCGCGACCGGCGGGCTGGTGCATGGGCACCGTGAGATTGCGGAAATGATGGGTGTAAACCGGTTCCAACCCAGCGCTTGTGTTGTCATGGCGACAAATGGGTATCCGGAATCCTATCCGAAAGGGTCGATCATCAAAGGCGTCGCGGATGCCGACGAGCTTGATGGTGTCACCGTATTCCATGCCGGAACGGATCGCGACAGCGATGGCTCCCTGATCGCCGTTGGTGGGCGAGTTCTTGGGGTCACCGCAACTGGCGATGATCTGCGCGCGGCAGTAGATCGTGCTTATTCTGGCGTCGTCGCGATCGACTGGCCGGAAGGCTTCAATCGCAAGGACATTGGCTGGCGAGCGCTGAGCTAGTGGCAGAGACGGATCTCTCCCGGCTCCTGTCCGCGTTGACCGTTAAACGACATGAGGGCGTTTGGCGTTTCGAAACGATCCCGGCCGAGCAATCCTCCTGGGTCGAACTGGTCAATCTGCGCGATAGCCGCGGGATCGCCATGCTGTTTCAGGAGGAAGAGGGGCTGAGCATTATCATTCAGGCTAATGATGACACGCCTGAGGATAATCGCTGGGCCTGGCTGGAATTGTCTGTTTATTCCGATTTGCAGGCGGTCGGCTTTCTCGCGCAGGTGGCAGCGGCGCTGACCGAGGTTGGTGTGCCGTGTAATGCCATCGCCGCTTATCACCATGATCATATTTTTGTGCCGGAATCGCGCGCGACGGACGCAATTGTTGCGATCGAGGCCCTGCGCGACGTTAGCTAACCCTGCGTCCGACTTGTCGCGCGCGACGGCTTCGCTAAACAGACAAAAGACGAGTTTATCACCTTGGGAGGTGCGCCATGGTACACGGCGGCAATGCGCAGGAATTGTTCACCGGCACAAAGGATGTGGCCGAGACACACAAGTTCAACGAGGCCAATCTCGAGGCCTGGATGGCCGAGAATGTCGAAGGGTTTGAAGGTCCGCTGACGGTCAAACAGTTCAAAGGCGGTCAGTCCAATCCGACCTATAAGCTGTTTGCTGGCGGCAAGACTTATGTCATGCGGCGCAAGCCCCCCGGTAAGCTTCTGCCATCTGCGCACGCGGTGGATCGGGAGTTCCGCGTCATCAACGCTCTGTATCCGCTCGGTTTTCCGGTCGCGCGTCCTTATGGTCTTTGCATGGATGAAAGTGTCGTTGGCACGATCTTCTACATCATGGATTGTGTCGAAGGCCGCATCCTGTGGGACGGGACACTGCCGGACCTGGAGCCATCTGAACGCCGTGCCATTTATGAGGCCAAGGTCAAGACGTTCGCAGATTTGCACAATGTCGACTGGCGCGCGGCTGGACTCGAAGGGTTTGGCAAGGAAGGCGATTATATCGCTCGTCAAACGCACCGATGGACCAAACAATACGTGGCCTCGGAAACCAAGAAGATCCCGGAAATGGATGCGCTGATCGATTGGCTGCCGAAAAACATTCCCGATGGCGACTCGACGACGATCGTTCATGGTGACTATCGCCTCGACAATATGATCCTGCATCCAACCGAGCCGAAGGTGATCGCGGTTCTGGACTGGGAGCTGTGTACGCTCGGGGATCCGCTGGCGGACTTCACCTATCACCTGATGAACTGGGTGATGCCGAGTTCCGACCCGTCGCGTGGTGCTCTTGTCGATATTGAAGATTTGCAGGCCTACGGCATTCCGACCATGCAAGAGTATACCGCGCTCTATTGCCAGCATACTGGCCGCGATGGCTTGCCGGAAGTGGATTTCTACTTCGCTTACAACGCTTTCCGCCTGGCTGCGATTTGCCAGGGCATCGTTGGACGTGTGCGGGATGGGACCGCATCGAACGCTGCCGCCGCGACGATGGAAGCCCGGGTCGCGCCGCTGGCAGAGTTTGCGGCAGACTGCGCCCGCAAAGCCGGAATGAAGGGATGAGCTTCGACACTCCAATCCAGGAGCGCGATGGTGTTCTGAGCGGTCCATTTCGGTCGCCTGCCAATATGTTGATCGAGCAGGAATATGGCGGGCACAAGTCCATCCATGATGATGCCGAAGCGGAACGGCTTGGATTCAAAGCCGGCCCGATTGAGGGGCCGACCCATTTCAGCCAGTTTGATCCACTACTCGTGAATCTGTGGGGCAAGGATTGGTACGAACGCGGCTGCATTTCGTGTCACTACAAGCACATGGTGGTTGAAGGCGAACAGGTGCGTGTCTTCGTCAAACCGGTTTCCGACTCACGCGCAGATTGCTGGGCCGAAAAGGGCGATGGCACCCCGGTATTGGAGGCGTCGGCCACGCTCGGGCCAGATCACGGTGAAACACTGCTAGAAGCGCGGATGAAAAGGCTCCGTCCGCCCGGTGAGCTTGTTATCATGTCGGATCTGTCAGTCGGGATGGTCGGCCAGCAGGATGAGCCGATCAAAATGGCTGCGGACCAGGATATGGGTGCGCTATACCCGTTTTCGCTGAATGAGAAGCTCGAGAAGATCACCGAGCGGACGCCCTGGTATGATCGCGATGAGGCTTCGCCATGGGGACGGGCCATCATCCCGACCGAGATGGTGAGTGTGCTGGCGGAATATACCAACCGGCTGGCCGGGTTCCCGGTCAAAGGGCCTGCAATTGGGCTGTTTGCCGACCTCGAGATCCGCTACATAAATGGGCCGTTATTCGTAGGTGAGGATTACCTGATCAGACGCGAGATCGTGGCTCTGTCGCAAGGCCGTAGAACCGAGAATTACTGGACACGGACGCGGATTTTCGATGCTGCCGGAGAGGCGCAGGTGGCTGAGACGTTACTCAATCACGGCGTGCTCAAGCATTCATACGAAGCATATCCGCCGGAGCTTCTGGTCTGATCACACTGCACGCAGGGCGCTGAACTTGCCGCGTGGTCGATGGCGTCGATCACGGCGTTCAAGGTTGAGCACTTCCGCGGTCAACCACTGATAATGATGTTCCAGCCGCGTGATCATTTCGAGATCGAGATCCGGACGACTGGCGACATCCTCGCGCCAGGCCTCGATCACGCGCACCTGGGTTTTCAGCCATTCAAGCATGTCACTGGATTGGAAATGATAACACATGGGTTTTTCCTGCAAATGAGAATGATTTGCAATTCATGACATGACTCAATCTGTCGTGCAATAGGGGGAGAAACGTATTGCCGAAGGGGGGCGCTTCGGTTTCGAGCGCTTAACAGTCTGCCTCTTCGAGATCGTTGCGGAAGATATAGGTCTGGGCCGAAATTGGTTCGGTGACTTCCTTGTAGATCTTGTTGTTCGGATCATTCCAGGATTGCGCGAAGGCTTCCATGCGGATGATCCGATCGCCGAGGAAATCGCGGATATGACCCGCGTCCAGCATGCCCCAATAGTTCTTCGGATCGACACGGCAATCATAGGCCAGAGCAGCGTTCTGCATGCGCGAGCTGACCTGTTGGATGTATTCGACATCGACGTTCTGACCTTCGAGATGATCGCGCATATGGTCAGCCCCGCTGCGATGCATGACGTAACCGAAATCATATCCCAGCTGCGCCGACATCAGCGCAATCGGCGTAGGCGGTGCGTCGTCTTTAAGCCAGCCCCACCAGGTGCGATAGTCCATCATTGTGATGCCATGCACGGCAATATGGGCTGAATGGTGGATGTGGACCTTGTCCAGACCCGGCAAAATGACCATGGCGCAAGCCGACATGCATTGACCTGCAATGATTGCCGGTTCACCGCGATTATCGAGAATGGTGCTCATCCCTCGCGCGGTGGCAACGTTGCCGCCGGGACTGGTAATAATGATGCGACTGGCTTCTGGCAGCGCATTGAGTTTCAGGAACTGTTCCGGAAAGATCGCGGCATTGTAACAAATGACGTCGCTGCCTTCGAGCAAAGTGACGCCTTCGGTTTCCAGGCATTGCTGAACCAATCGGTCAGTACGTGCGTCGGGGCGGTCGAATGCGGGCGCGCTCTGCGCCTGCGCAAACAGGCCGATTGCCAATGCGCTGAACAGCGCAAACAGCCATGATTTCATGATGTTCCCTTTCCTGACTGATCAAGCATGTGTGATGATTCCGGCAAATCCAAGGCTCAAGCAGCAGACGGGCTTGCCCAATCGATGTGCGGCGTTCAAATTGCGGAAACTGGGAGAGATCAATGCAATTCATTACCAAAATCTGCGCTGCTGCACTCGGTGCAATCGGCTTCGTGGCTGGCGCACAGGCACAAGATGTTAAAACCGTGGTGGAGGCCGGCTATGTGTTGGCAGAACCGGGGGAAGGCTATTTGCGAAATCGGTCGATCACATTCGAGAATGGCCGGATCGTCAGTGTTGAGCGCGGGTTCAAGACACACCCGGAAGGCGTCCGGGTCATCGACTTACGAGAATCATATGTGATCCCTGGTCTGATCGACAGTCATGTTCACCTGCTGAATGAATTTTCTCCGACTTCAAGGCTTCGCATTCTCGATACGTCAGAGGTCGATGCGGCCTTGAACGGGGCTTCACATGCCAAGAAGACGCTGCTCGCCGGATTTACCACGGTTCAGGATGTTGGCGGTGCCAATGAGGCCATTTTTTCGCTGCGTGATGCCATTCGCGCCGGAAAGGTTCCAGGACCGCGTATTCGCGCTTCGGGTCGGGCCATCACGCCTAGCGGTGGGCATGGCGACGCGAATGGGTTTTCACCGGCGCTGACCGCGATCTTTACTGGTCCTAATGCGTGCAATGGCGCCGATGATTGCCGCCGCGCCGTGCGGGAGACCATCCGCTCCGGCGCTGACGTCATCAAGATCACGGCGACGGGGGGCGTCCTGTCCAATACCAAGGCCGGCCTGGAGCAACAGTTTTTTGATGACGAGATCGCGGCGATCGTCGAGACCGCCGCGATGATGGGGCGTAAGGTGACTGCACACGCGCATGGCAAGGGCGGGATCGAGGCGGCGCTGCGAAATGGCGTTCAGTCGATCGAGCACGGGACGTATCTCGATGATGAGACCATTGCCATCTTCCGCGAAACTGGCGGCACCTTGGTGCCCACGGTCTTGGCGGGTGTCACCGTCACAGGGTGGACGGAGCAACCCTGGTTGCCGCAGGCGTCGCGCGAGAAGGCTGCGATTGTCGGGCCGCTGATGCTGGACATGCTCCGGCGCGCGAAGGATGGCGGCGTCAATATCGCGTTTGGGACGGATACAGGCGTTTCCAAGCATGGTGACAATGCCGAGGAATTTGCCCTGATGGTCCAGGCAGGGTTCACGCCTGAAGAGGCCATTCGTGCGGCCACCATCATCGCTGCCGAACATGTCGAAATGGAGGGTGAGATAGGATCACTGGAAGCTGGCAAGTTTGCCGACATGGTGGTCTTGAGCGAGGATCCCCTTGAAGATATTACAGCCTTGAAATCTATCGAACTTGTAATCAAGAATGGCGAAGAATTTCATCCGTAAGGCAACGTATTGCCTTCCATTCGAGCGCGATCAAAGCTAGTCATCGCAAGTAGAGTACAGATTGGGGCGAGTTATGCACTCAGCGCGCATCAGCGTGATGGCAATGGTTATATCTGCGGGGCTAGCGGCCTGTGGACCTACAGAGGATGCAAGTCTGGCCAAGGCCACCCAGTGCGTTGAGCTTCCGGAAGGGCGATTTTTTCAAGTCGTCGATGGGCGTCTGGTGACGATCTCTGCGATGGAAGAAACGGCCAGAGAACAACCGATCATCTCAGCGCAGCGCATCGGTCGAAGTCTTGCAGGGCAGGGCTTTCCGTGGGTGACAGTGGCATGGGATGGCCAAACCGCAACCATTGGTGGCCTGGCGCCTGACGCGGCGAGCCGAATTGATGGATTCAGAAACGCCAAGGATGCGTTTGAAAATGACCCGCTGGTCGGCGACAGCGTCCAGCAAGTCATCAACAATATCGAGCTGCGATTTGAGGCGGTGGCTGTCGAAGAAACCTTGAACGATGCCTTTGCAGCTATGCGCATTTCGTGGCTGGAGGCAGATGTGAAAAGCCAGGCTGTGATCCTGAGGGGCGCAGCGCCAGACAGCACGACCAAACAAGAGGCTTACCGCGCCGCCTTAAACGCAATCAGCATCGCGCTGAACAATGACGACACTGAATATGTAGCGGTGGACGCGATTACATATCCGGGCGAGGGCGCACCTGTTGGTCAGGCGTTGATCGACTTGTCCACAAGCCCATCTCTCTATGAATGTGACAATGCCTTCTTCGACACCATCAATGGTCGGACCATTTCCTTCGTTGAGGGCGAAGCAATTGTCGAGAATTCGAGCAAACCTCTCATGGATGCACTAGCAGGAATCGCCCATTTGTGCCGCGCTTATGAGATTGAAATCCGCCAGCATTCGGCAGGCCCGTCTGCCGATATCAACGTTCTTGAGCTTTCACAGAACCGCGCGTCAGCGATCCGGGATCAACTCTCGATATTTGCCAACCGCGACGCAATTATCTCGCGCGGATTCGGAGCAGATAATCCACTCGATTCTAGCGATACGCCCGAAGCGCGTGCGCGCAATCAGCGCACCGAATTTATGGTTCGCGAACACTCAGACTAGAATTCGCACACCAGGCCTTGGTCGGCAGGGACATTCGCTTCGACTGTATCTATCCAAGCTTGAGCAATCGCTTCAGCGCCTTTCACGGGCTTCGGCGTGACGAATGACCGGGAGACCGGATAAAACGCCACAAGATCGGTTCCAGTTCGCTTGTCGAGTTCGCCAGGCGGCAATTGCTTGGCGCGATTTGCGGCATAGTCGGGAACGAAGAACAGAGTTGGTGTGGGCCCGGGCAGGTTGGCTGTCGGGACGCGGTCAGTTTCCCAATCCGTCGCGCCGATGACCATGCTGTGCGCGAGAGAGTCGCCGCAGGCTTCGTGTACGGCTTTGGTCAGCTCTGGACGGCCGACAAAGTCGACATAGGCCGCTGTGCCGGTGCTTTTATATTGGCCGACTTGGTCATAGGTCAGAACCTCGTCATACAATCCGCTTTTTGTCACGAAATCCACGTTTCGTGGCGAGGTCAGGCCAACCGTTCTTACGCCGCGGCGTTGGAGGCTGTGCGCGGCGGCAATCGCGGTCTTGGATGATGCACTGGAAACAATCGCCACATCCGGACGCGGATCAGCTTCCATCAGGAAGTCGCAAATCATCCAGCCGGTCAGGTATAGCGGACGGAACAGCATCTGCTCTGGCTCCGCCCCCTCGACATAGGCTGGATCGGTCGTCGTGAAGCTATATGAATTGTAGATTGGAGCCAGGCCCTGACGATGCGCAGCCCCGTCCATGAAGCCGCGATCGGATACGCGGATCGGGCTGACAACCAGCTCCTCAGAAATCGGGAAATAGCCATAAACGCGCTGTCCGGCTGCGACGCCTGCAGCTTTCGATTCCGTGACCGTCGCAAATCCCCAAACCGGCACGCGCCCTTGGGCCTCGTCGCCTGACGGGAAGAAGTTCCAGTATTGCATCGGCGGACCACCAAACGCAGCATAGGTTACGTTGTTTGCGGTCAGAGCGAAGGCGTCGAGGCGAAGCCGAACATCCCCATCCGCCAGAGCCGTAGGCGCATTGTCGATCCATTGCGTCGCGCGAAGATTGGATTTTGAAATGAGGTGCTGTTTGGTCATCTGATCCTCCGGGTTTCCAGCACCTTGAGCGCGAGGTCAGCGAGAATCAAGCTTGACGTTGGAGGACCTAGTGGCGTGTCGCAGGTGGCGTTGCGTCGGCGACGGACGATTCCAAGTCACGTACATAGTTCTTCAGCGCTGCCAAGGCTTCCCGGGCTTCTTCCAGAACCACCGGTGCCTCAGTCCGGTAGAATTGGAATTCTTTCGATTCGGGAGCGGCCAAGCACGCCGATTCCAGCTCGTTCAGTGCGCGGGTCAAGACCTGCGTATAGAACGTCCATTGAGAATATTTTAGAATCATTGCGCTGTCCGCTAGAGAAGTCGTTCTATTGGTACATGCAAATAAGTATTCGCACAATCACAAAGTGCAAAAAGTTGAATACACTTAAAAGTAGATTAATCGATTACTTTAATTCTGCAGTGCGTGCTGCCTGTGTGCTGGCGATCAAGTCCATTAGCTCAGGTGATAGTTCTGGCGACTGTAGGCCAGGGGCGATTTGATCAATCAGCAACTGAGGCGCGGCCGCATTGCCGGCATTATCCGTGAGCTCGAGCAGCGTCACGACGCGAGCATGGTTCTTGCCGTTTCTCAGGAAGGTTTGACCTAGTACTAAAAAACGCGCGTCCCAACCATGGATATGCGTTTCCAGGGTGAATGGCTTCGGTGCCTTTAGCATCCGGTTGATGGTCATGGTCTGGCCGCAAATCGACAGCCGCCAGCTATTCGACTTGATCAGTTTGCGCACGCCGGACCGGATGAAAAGGTCCATGCGCCCGAGATCGCTAAACGAGAGATATCGGCTATTGGTCATGTGTAAGAACATGTCCTGATCAGTTAACCAGACGCGAAAATTCAGCCGCGCTGGATCCGTGATCGTCTCATGCCTGGTGCCGAAGCGCGCGCGAAGCATGACCCAGAGAAGGCGGAAAAGAAGGTTCATAACGCGGAGACTCGGCTATCGCTCGCCATTTGTGGAGCGCGGAAGTTCGATGGTAAAAGGTACATTCTATTCGTGTGGGAACATTGTTCGGCGTGTTGCAGCGTAATCAAGCGAACAATTCAAGAGTGATTCTATTAAATTAATCGCGCCAGAGCTTGTCCAGTTCCGCAGCTATTGCAAAAGATTTACGGGCTGCAGCGCCGCCAATCCGAAGACCGATCATGGCCGACCCCTCCAATGCGGACGGATCGTCACTTTTGCGCGCCCAGCGACTGCCGGCCACAAATCCTTCGTCGAGTTCGGACAAGAAGGCACCGAACTCTTCTTCGCGTCCATCCGCGAACAAAGGCAACCAGATCAGGAATCGAGCAGCTGGCCATTTGCGCATGGCGCGCGGTACCCAATTGGCGAGGGCGTCCATGTCCGCTTCGGTTTCGTAGCTTGGGTCGAGCATGACCAGCATATCCTCGCCGCGGCGCGGCTGCAGGCGGAGCGCGCCGCGATATCCGTCTTCTTTGCGAACCTGCACGCGGTCATCCTTGCGCAAGGCTTGAGACAGCGCTTTGTATTCTGCCGGGTGCAATTCGAACAAGGCGATCCTGGCTTTCGAGGTCAGCATCTGCGTCGCCAACGCCGGCGAGCCTGGATATGAGCTCGGTCCTTTCGACTGCACATGTTTCAGCCAGGGTTGCAAGGCACCCGCAGCCTGAGTGGCTTTGGGCATCGCCAGCACGCCTGTTTTAGCTTCACCGGTCTTGATCGATTGCGGGCTCTTCAGATCATAGAAGCCGCGCGCCGCGTGTGTTTCAACATACAGCAATGCTCGGTCGGCTTCAGCCTCGGATTCCAACACTGCGTGCAAGACGGCGTGTTTGAGCACGTCTGCCTTGTTGCCTGCGTGGAACCCGTGCTGATACGAAAGCAATGCAGATCCTACTCTTCGCGCTCAGCCAGGGAAGCTTGCCGAATGGCCTCGAACTCATTGCCGGGATACCAAGTTGGCCAGGCATCGGATTTGGCAATCTTCAGACCGACAGAATAGAGCGCCTTAATGTCTTCTTCCATGCCGGATAGGTCCCAGTTCGCATCATACTCGTCCATCGGCTTGTGATAGCGCTGAGCAGTGTAGGTGTCGCCTATGGCCTTGCCGGCCGCGACACCGCCATCGACCTTGTCGACGCCGCCATCAGCGTACAGCATCGGCACGCCCTTCTTGGCGAAGGAGACATGGTCGGACCGGTAGAAATATCCGGCTTGCGGGTTTGGATCCGGCACGATGACACGACCGGTCTCGTCCAGGTGCTCCTTGAGCAAGTCTTCAAGCTCTGAAGCGCCATAGCCGACAACGACCATGTCCTTGGTGGGGCCGACCGGCAGCATGCCATCCATGTTTAGTCCAGCGACGATCTGATTCATGGGGATGGTCGGGTTCTCAGCATAATAAGCCGACCCGAGCAGGCCGGATTCTTCCAAGGTCACAGCCAGGAACAGAGCCGAGCGATTAATCTCGTCAACAGCCATCGCTTCCGCCATTTCGAGCAAAGCTGACGTGCCGGTGGCATTGTCGACGGCGCCGTTGAAAATGTCGTCGCGATAGAAATCCTGGGTTGGCTCACCGGTTTTCTCTTCGGACTTCTTGCCAAGGTGATCCCAGTGCGCGGTGAACAGCACGTAGTCATCTGGCGCGGTTGTGCCTGGCAACATGCCGACCACGTTGCGGGATTCGGTTGTGCTGACAGTTTGTACGAGGTTTCCGCTCGCAGAGAGGTTGCCCATATCGACGGGGGTGAATCCTTGCGTTTTCGCCCGGATTTTCATCTCGGAGAAATCCAGTCCGGCTTCCGCAAACAAAGCGCGGGCCGTTTCCTCGGTGATCCAGCCTTCGAACAGTGTGCGGTTGTCGCCGCCGTCTGCACGAACGAGATCTGCTTGTGCGCCCGACCAGGAATTGGCGACCACATCCCAGCCATAAGACGCAGGCGCGGTTTCATGCACGACGATTGCGCCCGTGGCGCCTTGGCGGCCGGCTTCTTCGAATTTGTAAGTCCAGCGGCCATAATACGTCATGGACTTGCCTTTGAAGAGCTCATCCTCGCGGGCATAGCCTGGGTCATTGACCAGCATAACAACAGTTTTGCCGTCGACATCCAGGCCTTCATAATCGTTCCAGCCATATTCCGGTGCAACGACACCATAGCCAACAAAAACCAGGTCGGAATCAGACCATTCGGCCTGATCGCGGTCCTGTTTCTTGGTCCAAAGAACGGCGTCCTCTTTCAAGGTCATAGCGAAGTCCTCACCGGACGCGCCGCCTGAGAAGGTCAGGCCAGAGGCGTTCTCGTCCAGTGTCTGTTCAACCATTCCGACTGTCTGGAACCAGCTGCCATTCTCGCCGGCTGGCTGAAGGCCGACGCGCGCCATTTCTGCAGCAATCCAGTCTGCGGCCTGTTCACCTTTCTCGGCCGCTGGACCGCGCCCTTCGAATGCGTCATCCGACAAGGCGGCAATGCGTTGGCGCAAATCGTCCGCGCGAATCTCTGTCGCAGTGCCTTCAGGCAGCGGCATGAGCAGCGCGGCTGCACCTTCTGATTCTGCTTTGACCGGAGGGGTCTCTGGCGTAATCGGGTCGGTTTCCTCGGTCGCTTGGCCGCAGGCTGTGATCAGCGCAAGTGCGGAAGCGGCAACGGTGAGACGGATCATGGTCTCTCACTCCTGTCAGTTTCTTATGGCGCCCGGTGTGGCACAGGGGAATAGGAGCGACAAGGTTGCTTATGAAACCATTTCCTCTCCGGGCAATGGGATATATTCGTCGTCGCCGTCGGGCAGGGTAAAAGGCGTGTCGATCCAGCCGCCAGCCGCAGAGGCGCGCCAATCGGCTTTTGCCTGTTTTATGCGAGCAGGGTCGGATGCGACGAAATTCCAGTCGACTTTGCGCGGGCCATCCATGGTCGCGCCGCCCGCAAGCATGAAACGCGTGCCTTCGGAAACAATGACTGGAATGTCAGTATCCTTGGTCAGGATGGCCATTTGCCCGGCTTCGATCGCTTCACCGTCGATGTCAGCCGAACCGCAAGCGACGTACATGGCACGCTCATCCGCTTCTGTTCCTCTAATCGTGAATGCCGCGCCGGTATCCGCTTCGGCGCCGACATACCAGATGCGCCAAGGGAACTCGACGGGTGAGGTATGCCCGAAGGCGGTCCCTGCCAAGACTCGGGCACGGGCGCCGCCAAGGTCGAACTCAGGCAGAGTGTCGGCTGGGTGGTGAACAAAGTCCGGCGCGATCTCGGCATAGTTCTTGGGGAGGGCTACCCAGGTCTGGATTCCATGCATGGATTGACCCGTGGCACGTTCTTCATCCGGCGTGCGCTCCGAATGGCAGATGCCGCGTCCGGCTGTCATCCAATTGACCGCGCCTGGCCGGATAACCAGGTCATTGCCAAGATTGTCCTTGTGCCGGATTGCCCCTTCGAACAGAAAGGTCACGGTGGACAGCCCGATATGTGGATGTGGGCGAACGTCGAAGCCCTGACCTGGCGCGTGATGGACCGGCCCGAAATGATCGAAAAATATGAATGGGCCGACCATTTTGCGGCTGTGAAACGGCAGGATCCGACGCACAATAAAGCCATCGCCAAGATCTTTTCCTCTCGGTTTTATGATTTGCTCAATCAAGCTGCTCATGGTTCTGGTTCTCTTCAGTCGCATTTCAGGAATGACCTAGATCAATGAGCACCGATCTCCATGAGTTCGTAGCCGAGATTCGCGCATGTCAATTATGCAAAGCGGACATGGAACGTGCGCCGCGTCCGGTATTGCAGGTTTCCGAAAGCGCGAAAATCCTGATCGCTGGCCAGGCACCTGGCAATCTGGCAATGGAATCTGGACGCCCGTTCACCGATCCCTCAGGCGTGCGTTTGAGGGCGTGGTTGCGAATGGACGAAACCACGTTTTACGACGCGTCCAAGGTCGCGATTGTGCCAATGGGGTTTTGTTTCCCAGGCTATGACAAGAATGGCGGCGACATTCCGCCGATGAAACGATGCGCCGAAACCTGGCGCCAGCCTTTGCTGGAGCGCCTGCCGAATATTGGCCTCACGCTGCTCATCGGCGGTTATGCTCAGAAATGGCATATAGGCGGGCAGATGGAAAACACGCTCACGGCCACCGTACAGAAATGGCAACAATTTCTGGACCAGGGGGTCATTGTTACGCCACATCCCAGCTGGAGAAATAATGCATGGCTCAAGCGCAATCCCTGGTTCGAAACAGAGCTCTTGCCCGAGTTGCGACTGCGGGTGCAGGATTTGTTGTCCTGATATCGATGGCTTTTGGGATGTTGTCGGCCTGTGTGACGCCAGCCACCCTCAAAGCCCTGAACCTGGAGAATCCGCCTATGCCGCAGCTTGAGCCAGACGCGAACCGGATGATCAGTTTCGACGGCGCTGAACTGGGCCTGACAGTTTGGGAAACCGACGCGTCCCCTGAAATTGTCGTGGTCGGTGTTCACGGCATGAATGACTATGCCAACGCCTTTCACATGGCCGCGCCTTATTGGGCTGAACGCGGTGTGATGACTTATGCCTATGACCAGCGTGGCTTCGGTCGTTCTTATGGGCGTGGAGAGTGGCCGGATGAAGAGGCGATGCGAGAAGATCTGCGCACCGCCGTGCAGCTGGTCAAAGCCGAACATCCCAATACGATGCTGGCGGTCGTAGGGATCTCGATGGGCGGGGCGATGACGATGACCGCCTTCGGATCAGACCGCCCGCCCGAGGGGGTCGACCGGGTCGTTCTGTCAGGTCCGGGATTGCGCGGATGGGGATCAATACCGGTGGTTCAACGCCTGGCGCTCTGGACCAGTGTCCGCGTCCGCCCTGGCTGGGTCGTCCGCCCGCCGCGCTTCGTAAAGATAGAGCCCAGCGACAATGTTGAAATGCTGCAGCGCCTGTGGAGCGACCCGCTGGGAATTCGAACCAACAAGATTGAGCAAGTGCACGGCGTGGTGACGCTGATGGAAAATGCCCATAAGGCGGCGCCGGCGCTGCCAACCGATACGCCAATACTACTGACCTATGGGGCCAGAGATATCGTCATTCCCAAGCGGGGCGTTCGTCGCACTGCGAAACGTCTGCCGGAGCATGTCCGAACCGCGTATTATCCAGGCGGCTATCACATGCTACTGCGCGACCGTCAGGCTGAAGTGGTTTTCGAAGATGTGCTTTCATTTCTACGTGATCCGGAAGCGCCTTTGCCCAGTCAGGTCGGAGAAGTTCCAGGACGAACTCCAGACTGATTGTTGACCCCGCGCCAAGAGGCGTTACACCGCCGCTTTGTTTCAGATGCAACCATGGCGATGGATAGCGGGTATGTTTGATAATCCTTCTTTCGACAATCACGAAGGCGTTCATTTCTATTCGGATGAAGATAGCGGCCTACGCGCCGTCATCGCGATTCACTCGACCGCGCTTGGACCATCATCTGGCGGTACGCGGATGTGGGACTATCCAGACAGTCATTCCATGGTGACCGACGTTTTGCGGCTGAGCCAAGGCATGAGCTACAAGAATGCCATGGCGTCGATCCCTCATGGCGGCGGCAAGGCTGTGATCTGGGGTAATTCCAAGACTGACAAGTCAGAGGCTTTATTTCGTGCCTTCGGGCGTGCGGTGGAAAGCTTGCAGGGCCGTTACTGGACGGCCGAGGATGTTGGTATCGACACTGGTGATATCGAGATCGCTGCCAAGGAAACCCGATATGCGGCTGGCTTGACCACAGGCGCGGCAGCCAGTGGCGATCCATCGCCTGTCACCGCGCTCGGTGTGTTTCGCGGCATTCAGCAAACGGCGCTTCGGGCATTCGGCAGCAGCGAGCTGAACGGCAAGACCGTTGCGGTGCAAGGCGTCGGGTCTGTCGGCGGATATGCGTGCGAGCATCTGGCCGAAGCCGGCGCCAATCTGGTGATCACCGATATCGATCAGGACGCCCTGGCAGACATCGCCAAAAAGACTGGTGCCAAGATCGTCGCCCCTGACGACATATATGATGTCGCGGCTGACATCTTCTCGCCAAACGCGCTGGGCGCGATCATTAACGCAGACACATTGAAGCGCCTGAAGGTGAGAGTCATTGCGGGCGGCGCAAACAATCAATTGGTCACACCGGCCATGGGTGAGTTTGTGCGCAGAGCCGGAATCCTTTATGCGCCCGATTATGTCATCAATGGCGGCGGCATCATTAATGTGGCAGCAGAGATTTCCGGCGACTATTCCCGTGCCTGGGTCGACCAGAAGCTCGACACCTTGGTCGAAACTCTGGGCAGCGTCCTGGACGACGCACTGGAAAGCGGTCGTCCTACGAATGAGGTGGCTGATGAAATCGCTCGCGCGCGCATCGCGGCCGCCCGAGGCTAGCTTTTGTCGGTTTTAGTCGTTTCCGTATCTGCGTCTGTCGGTTCGAATGCAGTCGTCCCCTCGCAGACAAATGGATCAGCAGCGACTGGCTTGCCTTCGATCAATCGAACAGCCCTGGCAGTTCCGCGCGCATTGCCAGCGGTCAACGCGAACGTGCCTTCAAGCACATTCACATTTCTCTGATAGAAAGGCAGGTAACCTGACCAGGTTCGCCGCGTTAAGGTCGGAGCGAGCTCAAACCGTCCCGTCGATGCCCGGCGTGCACCTTCAAAGCGGCCGGTCAGTGATACGCGGTTGATTTCCTTGCTGCCGACAAAACTGACTGGGAACCGAGCCGTCGCCGGGATCGCCTCAAACGCTTCCTCGACTTTTTCGCCATTGCCCACAACCGGGGCAGCGAGTGGATCATCAGAGAGAAACACCCGCCAGGCAAGGTGCAGGCCCACATAGGTCGCCAAGTCTGCCGTTTCCGTGCAGGTGTCGATCTGCCATTCGCCGTCTAACCTGAATTTCTCGTATTGCATCCAGCCGGTGGCGACAGCCGTCGTCGCGGTGAACGCCACGGAGGCGTACTTGATGAATTCCATCATCGGCAAATCCCCTCAGATCGCAGGATCTGGACCCTAGCGGATGTGAGCGAGCAGGGTAAGGCGCTTGGTCAGATGGCTGGTTGGATCGGGCCGTCCGCACGGCCATGCACGAACTGATCGACATAATCATTGCCGCTATTGTCGATCATGCTGGCCGGGCCGCGCCAGATGATCTTGCCTTCAAACAGCATGGCGATCTCGTCGGCAATCTTGTGGGCACTCGCCATGTCATGGGTGATCGAGATGGCGGCGGCGCCAAGCGCTTTCGTCTGCTCGACAATCAGGTCATTGATCGCGTCGGCCGTGATCGGATCGAGGCCGGTGGTCGGTTCGTCGAAAAAGATCAGCTCAGGGCGTGAAACGATGGCGCGGGCGAGGCCAACACGTTTCTGCATGCCGCCGGAAATCTCAGCCGGCGTGAGATCGGCGACATCAGAGCCCAGACGCACCTGTTTTAGCGTCTCGATGGCGCGCTCCTTAGCGTCATTGCGCTTCATGCCGTCGGCATTGAGCAAACGAAATGCGATGTTTTCCCAGACCGTCAGGCTATCGAACAGAGCGCCTGACTGGAACAGCATACCAATTCGTGCGCGCATCGCTTCACGAGTCTTGCCTTGATCGCGGGTGACATCGACGCCGTCGAACAGGATCTGGCCTTGGTTCGGTGTCATCAGGCCGAGTGCATTCTTCAACATCACCGACTTGCCGGAGCCGGAACCGCCCAGAATGACCAGCGATTGGCCTGGGGCTACATCAATGTCCACGCCCGTGAGAACCTGTTTAGGGCCAAAGGATTTATGGACATCTTTAAGCTCGAGAAGCGGCTGCGTGCTCATGATCCGAAGTCCACCAGAAGGGTTGAGATGAGGTAGTTGAAGGCGAGGATTAGCACCGCCGCGCCGACCATCGCAAAGGTCGCGGCGCGTCCAACACCGGTGGCACCCGCACTCGACTTGTCGCCGTGATAGCAGCCCAGAATGGCGATCACACCGCCAAACACGACCGCCTTGATCAGACCGACCGTCACGTCCTGCCAGGTCAGGAAATCCATGGTGTTTCGCAAATAAGTGGTGGAATCGAATCCGAGTCCCAGCGTGCTGACGGCCCAGCCGCCCATCACGCCGATAATGTCGGCGATGATCACCAGCATGGGAAGGGTCAGGATGCCTGCAAGAAAACGCGGCGCGTAGAGATAACGAAATGGATTGGCGCTCAGTGTCTTCAGCGCATCAATTTGTTCGGTCACACGCATGGCGCCAATTTCGGCTGCGATCCCGGCCGAAACACGTCCGGCCAGCATCAGGCCGGTAATGGTGACGCCAAGCTCACGCGTAATTCCGAGCACAACAATGTTCGGCACAAACTGCTCGGCGCCGAAACGACTGCCGCCGGAATAGATGTTCAGGGCCAGAGCGGCGCCAATGAAAATGGCGGATAGACCGACCACGGGCAGGCTGTAAAAGCCGATTGCGATCATCTGGCGAATGATCTGAGACGGATACCAGCGCGGACTGAAGCTGGCGCCCATGGTCTTGGCGGTAAAGATAGACATGCGACCGACTTCGCCCAGCATGGCCAGCGTTGCGCCGCCCAGCCATTGCAAGGGATTCGGGAATCCTGACTTAGCTTTCGTAGATGCGTTTGACACGAGGCGTCAGTCCTGTGGTGAGTTCATAACCAATAGTGCCCGCAAGGGCGGCTTGTTCTTCTAAACCAGCGTCCGGCCCGATCAATTGGGCATAAACACCGGGGCGCGCAAGTTCGGCGGCGTTTGTAACGTCAATTGTAATCAAGTCCATTGAGACTCGGCCCACGATTGGGCAACTCTTGCCGCCAAGGCTGGCAAAGCCTTTATTCGAGGCCGAACGCGGAAATCCGTCGCCATAGCCGATGGCCAGCGTGGCGATCAGGGTCGGCTCGGTCGCACGCCAGGTAGCGCCATAGCCGACTGTTTCGCCGGCTTCGATCTGCCGAACCTGCAAGATTGGGGCTTCCAGAGTCATACCGGGCTTGAGAGGCAGACCTTCTGGCGGAAATCCACCACCATAGAGCGCAATACCAGGGCGGGTGAGGGTGTGATGATAGTCGGCGCCAAGCCACACGCCACCGGAATTGCAGAGACTGAGCGGGATGCCTTCAAACGCGTTCGCAATCGTTTTCAGCGCCTCATCCTGATGCGCATTCATCGCTGCGTCTTCGTCTTCGGAACAGGCCAGATGCGACATGATCAGGATCGGGTCCTGAGCCTCGCTTGCCGCAGCGAGATCATGAGCATCTTTCGGCGGTAGGCCGAGCCGGTTCATGCCGGTGTCAAAATGCAGGACATAGCCGCGCGGCATTTTCACGCCGTCAACCAGCCAATCAGCCATGGTGCGGAACTGGAAACTTGAATTGATGACGGGAATGAGCGCGTTCTCGCGATACAGCGCCTCTTCATCCGGAGAAGGCCCGTTGAGCACGTAGATGTTTGGATGGCTGCCAAGCGCTGCTCGGGTCACCTCGGCTTCATGGCTGTGCGCGACAAAGAAATGGTCGCAGCCGGCCTCGTGCAAGGCCTGGGTAACTTGCGGCAGACCGTGACCATAGGCGTCGGCTTTGACTACGGCGGCGGTGACCCCGCCCACTTGCGCAGCCCGGATGGTGCGCCAATTGTCAGCGATATTGGACAGATGGATGTGTGCGCGTGGTCTCAGGCTCATAAGCGCCGGATTACAGCGCTTTGCGGCAGATGTAAGGCCTATTCCTCAAATGCACCTTGCGACGCCCGCGCGAGATTGCCGAAACGGGTAACATTGGCATCGAAGGAGAGAACCACTTTGCCAATCGGGCCATGTCGCTGTTTACCAAGAATGACTTCAGCGGTGCCATAGACTTCGTCCATTCGCTGGCGCCAGGCAGCCCATTTGTCCGCCGCGGCCGGGTCGGCGCCATCTGCCTGCGGTTCGGTGCGTTCGAGATAATAGCTTTCTCGATAGACGAACATGACCACGTCGGCGTCCTGCTCGATCGATCCTGATTCCCGCAGGTCAGAAAGCTGGGGCCGTTTGTCGTCGCGCTGTTCGACCTGTCGAGACAGCTGCGACAACGCTATGACTGGTACGTTCAGCTCTTTCGCAAGCGCTTTCAATGTTGTCGTGATCTGCGTGATTTCCTGGACCCGGTTCACATCCGCTTTGCCGGAAGTTCCAGTCAGCAGCTGCAAATAGTCGATAATGATCAGATCAACGCCTTGGGCGCGTTGCAAGCGGCGCGCACGAGCGGCCAGCTGACTGACGGAAATGCCGCCCTGATCATCAATATAGAGCGGCAGGTTTTGCAGTTCTTCGGTGGCTTCGCGTAAGGTCTCGAAATCATTCTTGTCGAGATCGCCTTGCCGGATCTTGTGAGCGTTTATGCTGGTGCGTTCGGCCAGAATGCGTGTCGCCAGCTGTTCGGACGACATTTCGAGCGAGAAAAAAGCGACCTTGCCGCCATCCATCGTCTTGGTGGAGCCGTCTTCCTGCTTCTCGCCGCGATAAGAGGCAGCAACATTGTAAGCGACATTGGTCACGAGCGAGGTCTTGCCCATGGAAGGTCGACCGGCGAGAATGATCAGGTCCGATTTGTGCAGCCCGCCCATCTTGTGATCGAGATCGTCCAGCAGGGTTGCGATGCCCGCAATCTTGCCTTCGCGCTTGAACGCAGCCTCGGCCATTTGTAGCGATTCGGTGAGTGCTTCCGAAAACGTCGAGAACCCGCGGCCCGTCGATCCGCGCTCAGCCAGAGAGAACAGCTCGCGCTCAGCGAGCTCGATCTGTTGTGTGCCATCGACATCTCGATCATGATGCTGGGCGCGAGATTGTACGCCGGCGCCGATATTGATCAGCTCTCGGCGCATGGCGAGGTCGCGGATAATGCGCGCATAGTCCTGGACTTCCGGACCGAAGGCGGCGCTGTCGAGCAAGTCGGCAAGATACTGCGCACCGCCAATCTGGGTCAGGCGCTCATCCTTCTCAAACTGCTCGCGTAACGTGACGCCATCGGCAACCCGTCCGTTCTGGATCAGCATCATGCAAGCTTCGAAGATTTCCTGATGCGCAGGGGCATAGAAATCGCCGGGCCGGAGGAAATCCGACACGCGCTGAAAGGCGTTATTGTCGTAGAGAATCGAGCCGATGACTGCCGCTTCCGCAGACAGATTGTGCGGCAGTTCGCGCGCTGTTTCATCCGATTCCGGAAGGGGTGATACGGCAGTACTCATTGGCTCTTGTTAACCATAGAAGCGATTCGGAGGCATCCCCCCAGATGCAGGAAACCCACTGACTTAATCCGACTTATCCACAATTGAGCGCGCCTGAATTTCGTCAATACAATCACTCGGGTGGCGTTTCTGAGCCTATGCGTTATGTAGCGCCTCGCGCGTCAGATGATTCACCAAACTCTGCGGAGTATCCCTGTTCATGAACCAGGTCTCGCTCCTGTCCAATCTCTCCAGCCCAGCGGCTGTTTACGGCGCGCCATTCGGGCTCGATCTGCTGCGCCTGATCGAGGCGCTAGAAGACCGGGGCAGCGCCGCGCTCTATGTCGCACGCGATGACAAGCAGGCTGCAACGGCGCTCAAGCTGGCGCAATTCTATCGCCCGTCGCTCGAAATCATCCGACTGCCCGGTTGGGACGTGCTGCCATACGATCGAGTGAGCCCATCGCCCGCTGTCGCTGCAGCCCGTTGCGCTGGACTTGCATACTTAGCGCAACGGGCTGCAAACGCGGAGCCTTGTTTAGTCATAACGACGGCGAGCTCCCTAGTGCAGCGTGTGCCGCCCGTCTCGACGATGCGTGCAAGCTCGCTCTCAGTCTATACCGGCGGACGTATCCAGCAGGATGACCTTTCCTCTTATCTGTCGATCAATGGTTATGTCCGGGTCGCCTCAGTCTCGGAGAAGGGCGAGTATTCCATTCGCGGCGGCAAAGTCGACATCTATCCGCCGACCGGTGACGAGCCTGTTCGTCTCGACCTGTTTGGCGATGAGATCGAGACAATCAAGGCGTTCGATCCGGAAACACAGATCTCTACCCGCGTGCTCAATCGCGTGGCATTGGCGCCAGTGTCAGAGGTTCTGTTCAATGAACAGACACTCGGCCTGTTCCGCGAACGCTATCTTGAGGCCCTTGGTTCTCCAGTCGGCGACCCGATGTATGAGGCTGCGCGTGCCGAAATCCGGCGCGGCGGAATAGAGAGCTGGTTGTCGCTGTTCCATGATCGGCTGCAGACTCTGTTCGATTATCTTGGACCAGATGTCCTGATTGGTCTCGGCGCATTGTCGGCAGAGGCCGCGAGCGAACGCCTGGCGCAGGCCAAAGACTATTACGAAGCTCGCCTGGAAGCCGCTGGCGAAGAGCGCCAGGCCCGCGTACTGCCGCCGCAACATCTCTACCTGACCGAGCAAGAACTGTCCGTCGCCCTGCAAACCCGCGGCGTCGCCCGCTTCCATGCCGGGACCGGCGAGGGCGGCGTGCATCTCGGCGGCGCACAGGGGCGTGATTTTGCGCCAGAGCGGGCCCAACCAGATGTCAATATATTTGAAGTCGCTGCCGCCCACGCCAAGGCGCAGCACGATGACGGTAAAACGGTCATATTCGGCGCCTGGACGGAAGGATCGGCGAGTCGTCTTGAAGGGGTGTTGGAAGACCACGGACTTCCCGATGCGACGCGCATTTATTCCCTCGAAGCCGCCAAACAGGCCGAGATTGCGATTTGCGAGTTGCCGCTCGAAAACGGGTTTGAGACCGAAGATCTCGTCATCATCGGGGAACCGGACATTCTCGGCGATCGCCTGGCCGCACCACGGCGCAAGCGTAAGGCGGCGAATTTCATCGCCGAAGCTGGCAGCCTCAATCCAGGTGACCTGGTGGTGCATGTGGATCATGGCGTCGGGCGATATGTTGGTCTGAAGACGCTCGACTTGGCAGGTGCAGCGCATGACTGCCTCGAACTTGGCTATGCCAAAGGCGACAAGGTATTCCTGCCGGTCGAGAATATTGATCTGATCAGTCGCTATGGCAGCGAGGATGCAGAAAGCGCCATTGATGGCCTGGGCGGGGTTGGTTGGCAGACCCGCAAGGCCAAAGCCAAAAAGAAAATCCTCGAAATGGCCGCCGAACTCATGGCGATTGCGGCCGCGCGCGAGATGAGGAAGGCGGACACGGTTGTCACCGGCGATGGCCTGTATGAGGAATTCGCAGCGCGCTTCCCTTATGAAGAGACGGATGACCAGCTCAATGCGATTGAAGATGCGCTGGGCGATCTCTCCTCGGGCAGGCCGATGGATCGTCTGGTATGCGGCGATGTCGGTTTTGGGAAAACCGAGGTGGCGCTGCGAGCCGCATTCGTCGCCGCCATGGCGGGGCAACAAGTCGCGGTGATTGCGCCGACGACGCTGTTGGCGCGTCAGCACTATAATACATTCGCTGCCCGCTTTGCAGGGTGGCCGCTCAATGTCCGTCCGCTGTCGCGTTTCGTGTCCGCCAAGGAGGCAAGCGAGACCAAGGCTGGCATGGCGAACGGAACAGTGGATGTCGTCATCGGCACGCACGCGCTGCTGGCCAAGAATGTTGAGTTCAAGCGACTCGGCCTGCTCATTGTCGATGAAGAGCAACGCTTCGGGGTGAAGCACAAAGAGCGACTAAAGGAGCTGAAAGCAGACGTGCATGTGCTGACGCTGTCGGCAACGCCGATTCCGCGAACCTTGCAGATGGCACTGACCGGTATTCGAGATCTGTCCATCATTGCCACGCCGCCGGTCGATCGCTTGGCCGTCAGAACCTATGTTACCGAGTTTGACACGGTCACCATTCGCGAAGCCTTGCTGCGCGAGAAGTATCGCGGCGGCCAGAGCTATTATGTGGCGCCGCGCATTTCTGATCTCGATTATCTCGAGAACTTCTTGAAATCGAATGTGCCGGAAGTGAAATTCTGCGTGGCGCATGGTCAAATGCCATCCGGCGAACTCGAAGATCTGATGACGGCCTTCTATGAGGGCGAATATGATGTGCTGCTCTCGACCACGATTGTCGAAAGCGGCCTAGATATTCCGCGGGCCAACACGCTGGTCATCCACAAGGCTGATCGGTTCGGTCTGGCACAACTGTATCAGCTGCGTGGGCGCGTCGGGCGTTCCAAATTGCGGGCCTATGCCTATCTGACCACGCCAGCCGATCGCGTCATTTCTCCGTCGGCTGAGCGGCGCTTGCGAGTGCTCCAGTCGCTCGACTCTCTCGGAGCCGGGTTCCAGTTGGCTAGTCATGATCTCGACATGCGGGGCGGCGGCAATCTGCTCGGTGATCAGCAGTCCGGACATGTCCGCGAAGTCGGCGTCGAGCTGTATCAGCAAATGCTGGAGGATGCGGTCAAAGCGCTGCAGTCCGGTTCGAACGATGTGGACGCTGTGGTCGATGAGTGGTCACCGCAAATCAATCTCGGCCTGTCAGTCCTGATACCGGAAGGGTATGTCGAGGATCTTGGTGTTCGACTCGGCCTTTATCGACGCCTCGCTGACCTTGCGACCGAGCAGGAACGGGAGGCCTTCGCTGCCGAACTGATCGACCGGTTCGGACCCTTGCCGAAAGAGACCCAGCAATTGCTTGATGTCACAGCTGTGAAAGTGACGTGCAAGTCGCTCGGCATTTCGAAACTAGATGCAGGACCGAAGGGTGTTGTTCTGACCTTCCGGGAAGATACGGCGGTTGATCCTGCCAAGCTGATGATGCTGGTGCGATCACGGCCTGGCAAGATGAAGCTGCGCCCGGATAGCAAACTCGTGATTATGGGCGTGCCTGCAGACGCGGATGCCCGGATGCAATCGGTAAAAGGGCTGCTGACAGAGCTGACGGCGACAGCCGTGCCGGCCTAGGAGGCCGTACGCTGGCGCGTGAACGGAGACTTCGCCGTCAAGCCGCCGAGCAAGGTCTTAAGCGTGTGGAAGCGCCGACGTTCAATCACGCGCCAGGACAGGCTTGCTCCCAGCGATGCTTCGACCCGCCGCGATAATATGACTGCGCCGCGATAGGCGGTTTCGGGCAGGGTGACGCAAATATGCGTAGAGTCCAGGCGCGCTGCCAGGTCAGTGTCGCGTAGCAGCGATTTGATCGCGCGGGCGATCGACCGGATATCGTCTTGCGGGGACAACGTGAATGCGACGACAGAGAGCGGGGTGGCCAGGCGGTCGGCCTGCTCCATCTGGGCTTCAAGATGAGATTCGAGATATTCTCTCGAGACCAGGCCGGTGGCCGGATCCTCGATCAGGCTCAATGGCGCCGCGCAGGTGTCGCGTTCAACCAGCGCTTCGTGCGAAACGGCGTGCAACTCGTTCGCGATGCTTCCCAGGTCTGCCGTGAGATCGAGAATCTGGTCGGCATTGGACATGTCTTCGCTGGCGATCTGTCCAGCCAGCTCCGGCCGTAACAGCAAGACGACACGCGGCTGGGTAAGGACCGGCATGGACTTGACCCGCGTTAGCAGCCTGGCGGCTTCATCGTTCGCGGTTGCGGGACAGAGCACGAGGGTCTGGAACTGGCCGCTGGTTAGATAGTCTTCTGCCGTGAGGCGGCTGATTGCCGCGACCAGTGTGACCTGAGCGTCGGCGAGGCTGGATTTGATCGCATTCAGGAATGGCGCGTCCTGGCCAAGCCAGAGCACGCGGGCCTTTCCGATCGGTGCCGAGGTGGTCGCGGAGGTTCCGAATTTCTCTGCCGTTCGCGCGCGAAGCTGGATTTCGCGCTGGCGCTGAGTTTCGCGCTGGCGGATGGCCAGACGTGCGGGCAGGGATTCGATCTGGGCAACGTCTGACAGATGAATGTCGCTATGTATCGTTGACAGGCCCTGTTTCCCGATGGTCACGATCAGGCGATTATCCAGGCCCTCAAGGTCGCTGCGATGAGTCAGATTGTCGATCATCGCTGGGGCCGAGTCCGGCGGTAGATAGGACCCGCGAACCGGAACCGGGCGCAGGCCAGCCTGGCGCAAGCGGGTCTGGAGCATTTCCAGCCGCGGGCTTTCAGATACAACATGTATCACCGGTGCATCGAACCGTTGGTCATTGAGCATTTCAAATCGCCCTTAAGTCGACGTTGCGTCAGGCTTTTCTTTGCCTGATTGAGTCTTAAGGTCTGGTTGATCTGACTGGTTAGAAAGCCCGCAATCGAGGGAGAATATGATGGCTCAAGGTCCATTGGATGGCGTGAAGATTGTCGAATTTGCCGGAATCGGTCCGTGTCCGTTCTGCGGCATGCTGCTGAGCGATATGGGCGCCGATGTAATCAGGATTGACCGGGCAGGGGGCAATCGGCCTGGTAATCCAGCTGACGTCATGAGCCGGGGCCGTCGTTCGATCGCGCTCAACTTGAAAGATGAAGCAGATCGCGAAACAGCGTTTAAACTGCTTGAGCAGGCCGATGCCCTGATCGAGGGGTTTCGACCTGGCGTGATGGAGCGCAATGGGCTTGGACCGGATGACGTGCTCGCCCGCAATCCGAACCTGGTTTACGGCCGCATGACTGGCTGGGGGCAGACCGGAGCATTGTCGCACTCGGCGGGGCACGATCTCAACTATATCGCTATTACCGGCGCGCTGCATGCCATGGGCGATGGAGACGGTCGCCCGCGGCCGCCATTGAACTTGATCGGCGATTATGGCGGCGGGGCGTTGTACTTGGCGATGGGCGTGCTGGCGGCGATCGTAAATGTGAAGAATGGCGGCACTGGACAAGTGATCGATTGCGCCATGTCTGATGGCGCAGCCTCGCTCGCGACCATGTTCTATGGCATGCGCGCCATGGGCATTTGGACTGATGATCGCGAAGCCAATCTGCTCGATGGTGGAGCTCATTTCTATGACACGTATGAATGCTCGGACGGGAAATGGGTGTCGATTGGTTCGATTGAGCCACAATTCTACGCTTTGCTGGTCGAAAAGGCGGGCCTCACCGATCCGGATTTCCAGGCTCAAATGGATCGCTCCAAGTGGCCGGAATTAAAGACAAAATTGATGGCGGTGATCAAAACCAAGACGCGTGATGAGTGGTGCGAAATCATGGAAGGCACTGACATTTGCTTTGCGCCTGTCTTATCCATGGCGGAAGCCCCGGGGTACGAGCATAACACGGATCGCGGAACCTTTGAGACCATTGATGGGGTCGTCCAGCCAGGCCCGGCGCCGCGCTTCTCGAAGACGCCGGGCGCGATCCAGGGCAAACCTGCTGGTATTGGAGAACATCAGGAAGAGGTGCTCAAAGACTGGGGAATCGCTTAAACCGCTGCTTCAGAGCAACCTAATAGGCGGAGACCAGCATGGGCGCACTTCCTGGCACGACGGGGCGCCGTCGGCTTTATCTGATGCGGCATGGCTTCGTGGACTACACGTCGCCCGAAGTGCGCGCGGCGCAGGATCCGACGATTGCCTATCTCACCGAACGCGGGCGCGAGGAAGCGAAGTTTGCGGGCGTAGCGCTGTCTGACGTGCAGCTCGATGTTGCGTTTCACTCCGGGCTTCGCCGCACACGCGAAACCGCTGAGATCGTCCTCTCCCAGCATGACCTGGAGGCGCCGGAGCTGGAGCAGGAACCCCGATTCCAGGAACTACGCTCCGGACAATATATCGACTTCAAGTCGCCAGAGCATCTGGCCGCGACAATGACCTTTCAGTTCGAACAGGCCGGGCAACCCGATGCGACATTTCTGGATGGTGGCGAGAAATTTGCCGATGCGATGGCGCGCATCGAGGATGGTATAAAAGGCTTGCTCTCGCGACCGGGATGGGCGTCGGCCCTGCTCGTCGCACACGAGGTCGTGAACAGAATGATCCTGGCCTGGGCCATTGGCGCGCCTCTGAGTTCCAGTGCCGGATTTGAGCAGGATACAGGCTGCATCAATATTATCGACTTTGACCTGGTCCCGGACGAGGCGGGCAATACGAGGATCGAACGGGCAATGATCAAGGCCGTAAACCTGACCCCTGCCAATTATCTGAAGAATGGTATGAACTTGCGCTCGCTTGAGGCCATTTTTACTCGCGCGGACGATCAGGCCCCCTCGAACTAAGGCGAAATCGCGGCGCGAACATGAACGCAACCTACAAGGTCTCCTCCGGATCCGTTCATGTTCACTCAGCTATAAG
Organism: Henriciella sp.; assembly: GCA_965212615.1. GTDB lineage: Bacteria > Pseudomonadota > Alphaproteobacteria > Caulobacterales > Hyphomonadaceae > Henriciella. The sequence continues at coordinate 1,106,797 of OZ243114.1, read as the reverse complement.
GGGGGTGTCGACGGAGATCCCGTCTGTTCTCAGGCGCTCCGACGACGTCCTTCTTGCTTGACCTTGGCCGTTCTTATGAACGGCCTTTTTTTTGCGCGATCTCTTCAGCGCGCGCCATGGCGGCTTTCAGGTTATCTTCCAGTTTTTGTCGCAACGTCTCACGATCATCGGTCTCTCTGGGGATCACGGCTTCGCCGAACACCAAGGCACCGCGCGTGAACGGGTAGGGGATGCGAAAGCCATCCCAGGTGCTCAATCGTCGGCGTGGGGCTGAGACAATGGCATAGGGCAGAATCGGTGCCTTCGATCGTTGCGCCATGATGATCGGGCCATTTTGGGCGACTTCCGCCGGGCCGCGAGGGCCGTCCGGGGTGATGCAAATGCCGCCGCCGGTCTTGAGAATACGCAGCGCTTCGGCGAGCGCTTTCATGCCTCCCTTGTCCCGCTTCTTGCCCTTATGGGTTGACGACCCGCGCACTGCCTCAAGGCCAAGATGCTTGATCGCCTTGGCCACCGGTTCGCCATCCTTTGACAGAGAGATCAGCATAGCCGAGCGGGTTTTCTGTTGCGGCCATTTCTGGATGATCCGGTTCCAGCCGGAGGGCAGCAGCAAGATCGTCGAATGCCAGGCAGCAACAATGATGTTCGGGTAGCCGAGCCAGACTTTCAAGGCGTCTTCGTCACCTTCCACGGTCCAGCGAATGGTGCGGTTACAGAGCGCCATATAAGCCCAGATTAGCCAGCCCAGGAGGCTCGCGACAATTGCACTGCGGAGGATCGATTTCATGGCATCGGTGTGTAGCGGTGATTGCAGTCGGCGCAAAGGCGCTGGATACAGAAACGCTCAGCCCTGATGTCAGGGCTGAGCGCTGTGGTCTCGAGAGTTTCGAGCGTTAGCTTCGTCGCTTATGGTACATAGACCGTGTAGACGACTTCAGCTTCAACTTCACCGGCGCCCATAGACAGGTCGTATCCGGAAGTGCCGAGTTCATAAGTCGCGTCAAAGCGGACAGACTGGCCAGTGATTGTGCCAGCAGAGGCGGCTGTGCGCTGGTTGCCCTGATAGACGGGCGTGCCGCCTGTCATGGCGCCCAGGTTTGCAAACGAACCGAAGGTGCCGCCTGGGTCCTGAGCGTTGCCGCCAAAGTCGATGCCGTCCGTGGCTGCCGTGCCGGAAACGGTGACGCCCATAGAGAAGCTGACATCGGTCATGTCAAAGTCACCTGTCTGCGTCAGGGCCGTGGCTGTGCCATCAATGTTGAAGGCTGTGTTCGAGGCAACAAAGAAGCTCGAATTGTGTGTCAGGTCACCCGTGAGCGACTCACCCGTGACATCGAACGCGCCGAACGAGGTTGGTGTGCCGGTGTCGACAGATTGCGTCACGCCATTGGCAGCGTTGCCATCATCATCAATCGTCAGGATATCCCCGAGCGCCGCCGTTGAGGTGGAATCCTTGGTTGGGGTCAGCGAACCGGTGACCACGGTGCGACCGTCCACGGCCGCGCCGCCGATCAGGTCGGTATCGTTCGCCGCAACGCCGCCGACGCTATCGTCGATAACGAAGTCGGTTGCGATCGGGGTGTTGCCATTCGTTTCGTCAGCAGCCCAGACGATTACAACGCCCAGCACTTTAAAGTGCGGACGATCGATAATCGAGGCGTTTGCCGGGGTGGCGACAGCGGCAGTACTGGCCGCAAGGGCAGCGCCTGCCAGAAGCAGTTTGCGAAAGCTCATAATTTTCATCTCCATTGGATGGCAGCGTGATTGCCGCCTTGCGGGTCTTTTGACCTCATTTTCCCAATGTCTCAGAAAAAGTCTTATATTCCGCTAAAGACCCAGGAAATTCTCCGGATCGGCGTTAACCATACTTTAGTCGGTCAGTCCGGCTTGTCAGACAGTTCTGCATAGCGGCCGCCATGATAGACGAGTGGCATCGAGTCAGGATCCGAAGACAAGCGCTCCACCTTGGCAATGAACAGGACGTGGTCACCAGCCGGGTATTTGGCGAATAGCGAACATTCCAGGCAAGCTGCGCAGTCCGGGAGCAGAGGGGTATTGCCTAGTCCCTCATCTACATTCAGTTCGCGAAATTTGTCTGATCCGGACGTGGCAAATCGCTGCGACAGCTCTGCCTGATCGTCGCGAAGGATGTGAACAGCGAAGTGGTCAGCATCGGAAAAGGCTTTCAGGCTCATCGCAGTCTGGCCGACGGACCAGAGAATCAGTGGCGGGTCGAGCGAGACAGAGTTGAATGAGTTTGCGGTGATCCCTATCGGGACGCCTTGCTCATCCCGCGTGGTGATAATGGTCACGCCGGTCACAAACAGGCCGAGTGTTTCACGGAAGGTGCGGAGATCAAAACTCATGCCTGTCTAATTGGACCATTTGAGATATCGGTCCAGTCCCTGATTGCAATCGGAATCGGTTATTTCGCTTCGATTGTGCAAAATTCCGGCCACGGCTAGATTTGACGGTTTGGGAACTGATTCTTTTCGAGAGCGAAAATTGTCTTCTGCGACAAGAATCCAATGCGAAAAAATGACGAGCGCTGTCATTTCGTATTAAATAAGCAGCACAAAAATGCATGGCAGCTATGCAATTTTGGAATATTGGTTGCATTCCCAACGAGTTCCGGCCGAGGGGTTAACCAAGGCGTAGCCAGAGGGCGGTGTGATAGATCAAGGCAATTATTGGGTTTTCAATAGTTTTTTGAACGCTGTTGGTTAACTGTTCAGCAGATGAATGGCCATTCATTATGAACAGCTGTTCATCAAAAATCCTTATCGAAAATTCATCCAAAAAAGACCTTGTATGTCGGATTTATAACAGGCATCTAGGGAGCGCTTAGAGTGGGCAGCAAGCCCCGAACTGCAGTGAAGGACATCTTTTAACAGCTACCGAATTTAATCTGCGAGGTAGCGAACAAGATGCAGAGAGTGAGAATAATGAAAGACTGGTGTAACAACGACGGCGCTCGCCGTCTTAAAGAGAAAATTGCCGAATATTGGTCCGAGCGTGGCTATGACGTAGAAGTTGATCTCGTCGATGCTGGCTTCGTTCCAGCGATGCGCAGTGCGCGCACCGATGTTCGCAGCAACATGGTCAATGGCATGCCACGCCGCAAGCTCGTGAACGTCAACGAAGTTCGCAGCGAGTACCGTCCAGACTAAGTCGGGCGGGCAAGCTCGCTGAGGGCTTGCTGCATGTCACGCCAATGATCAATAGATCGAAGGCGGTCATAGGGTTGGTCAGACAGAGTGCCATACCCGAATGATACGAACACAAAGGGCAGTCTCGCGTCGCGGGCTGCCCTTTCGTCTGTCCAGGCATCGCCAACCATGATTGCGCGGCTCGGATCACCGCCGCCTTTGCGGACAGTTTCGATGATGTGCGTGCCGTCGGGTTTCTTGGTCTTCAGGGCGTCGCCGCCGACCACGGCTGAGAACATCTCGTCAAGCTCAACGCCGGCCAGGACAAGTTCTGCCAAGGCCTGGGACTTATTCGTGCAGACAACGAGCGTTGCACCAGCATGGCGCAAGTCGGTCAGCGTCTCTGCGCAGCTCTCGAATGGCGCGCTGAGCCGGGTGATATTGTCTCTGTAATGGTCGAGAAACGTCGGCCATAAGCTGGCGGTCACCTCATCTTCGTCGACGGGAATGCCATGATGGAGCAACCCCTTGCGGATCATCGCTTTCGCGCCATCGCCAATCAGCATTCGAACTGTATCGAGCGAAACCGGGGCGAGATTTTGGGTCGCAAGTGTATGATTCAGCGCTGCGTGCAGATCTGGTGCGGTTTCGACCAAAGTTCCGTCTAAATCGAAAACCAGGGTCCAATCGGAAAAATCAAAGCTAATCAGTACATCCTCCGGCACAATAGGGCTCGCAACGACTCAGAACATGCTCTAGGCCAGTCGCAGGAACAGCGCGAGGGAATTTTGCCATGGCAAATCGAGCCGCAGTGATATTGGCAGCAGGGCAGGGGACGCGGATGCGCTCATCCTTGCCCAAAGTGCTGCACCCGGTCGGGGAACGCCCGATGATTGACTGGTCAATCGCGCTGGCTGAATCCGTCGGATGCGATCGCATCATTGTCGTCTGTTCCCCTAATGCAGAGACCTTGCAAAGCCACGTGGCAGACAAACTGGGCCGAGACAGTATAGCCATCCAGGACCCGCCGCTCGGCACTGGGCACGCCGTCTTGCAGGCGCAGGACGCGCTCACTGATTTCGATGGTGAACTGGTCGTGCTGTGCGGAGATGTGCCGCTAATCCGGAGCGAAACCGTCGAGGCTTTGTTTGCGGAAATCCAGGCGGGCGCGGCGGTTGGGGTGCTCGGTTTCGAAGCTGCTGATGCAGGCGCCTATGGCCGTCTGATCACCAACGCGTCTGGTCATCTTGAGGCGATCGTTGAAGCCAAGGAGGCAACGCCGGAACAGCTTGCCGTTTCGTTTTGCAATTCAGGCGTCATCGCGGCGCACTCGAAATCGATGTTTGATCTGCTGTCGCAGGTCACCAATGACAATGTGAAAGGCGAGTATTACCTTACCGATATTGTCGGCCTTGCCCGCACCGCTGGCGCAACCTGCCGAACCGTGAGCTGTGATGAAGCTGATGTGATCGGGATCAATACGCGCGTTCAGCTGGCTGAAGCCGAAGCGGCATTCCAGGCCCGAAAACGGTCTGAAGTGCTCGCCTTGGGGGTGACAATGACCGCTCCCGAAACGGTGTTTTTCAGTCATGACACAGAAATCGAGAATGATGTCACAATCGAGCCAAATGTCGTCTTCGCCCCTGGTGTGAGGGTTCGAACCGGGGCTCGGATTCGCGCCTTTTCGCATCTGGAAGGGGCCGAGGTTGGCGCCAATAGCAGCATTGGTCCGTTTGTCAGACTACGGCCTGGCGCTGTGCTCGAGCCACGTGTGAAGATTGGCAATTTCGTCGAAGTCAAGAATACCCGCATCGGCGAGGCAGCCCAAGCCAGCCACTTGTCCTATCTGGGCGATGGCGAGATTGGCGCTGGCGCGAATATCGGTGCCGGGACGATCTTCTGTAACTATGACGGGTTCCTGAAATACAAGACCACAGTCGGCAAGGGCGCGTTCGTGGGGTCGAACTCGGCCCTGGTCGCACCAGTAACCATTGGCGACGGCGCCTTTGTTGGGTCCGGATCGGTCATCACCAAGGATGTTGAAGCCAACGCCCTTGCCGTGGCGCGTGGGCGCCAGATGCAAAAAACCGGTTGGGCGACGGCATTCCGAGATAAAATGGCGGCCGTGAAGGCGGCCAAGAAAAAGGGCTGATGGAGGCTGAATTTGGCAAACGAGCTAGAAAAAGAAAACGCGGCTCACGCGGCCATGGATTTTGTCGAAGATGGCATGACGCTCGGTCTGGGAACCGGCTCGACGGCGAAATTCTTTGTTGAAAACCTGGCCGAGGAGATCGCAGAAGGCCTGGTTGTGCGGGGCGTTCCGACCAGCGAACAGACCCGTCGCCTGGCTGAGTCTCTGGGGGTGCCGTTGGTCGATGTCGAGCAGGTTGACCGCATTCACCTGACAGTAGACGGCGCCGATGAGGTCGACGAGCAGGCTCAGCTGATCAAAGGTGGCGGCGCGGCGCTGCTGCGTGAGAAGATCATCGCGAATGCCAGCGACTTGATGATTGTGATTGCGGACAGTTCCAAGAAAGTTGACATGCTGGGCCAGTTTCCGCTGCCGGTTGAGGTGACACCTTTTGGTTACACGATCACGGCGAAGAAAACTTATGATGCGCTCAAGAAGGCCGGCGTCTTGAAGCCGATGATCAATGTTCGCACAGGCCCGGGAAATAAGCCGATTGTGACAGATGGCGGCAATTTTATCCTGGATTGTTCCTGTGGGGCGATTCCGGATGCGCCGCTGGCCGCTGCCTTGCTGTCGAATATTCCGGGCGTGGTTGAACACGGATTGTTCATCAATCTGGCGCGGACTGTGATCATTGGGGCAGACGACGGCGCCACCATATTTGAATACTAGGACGTCGACGCCATATAGGGCGCTTCACTCCATCCCCATTTTCCGACAAGGACCAAACCATGGCCGACTCTTCCTATGATTATGATCTCTTCGTGATTGGGGGCGGTTCGGGCGGAGTCCGGGCCGCGCGCATCGCAGCAGGGCATGGCGCAAAGGTCGCGCTGGCCGAAGAGTACCGGATGGGTGGAACCTGCGTGATCCGCGGCTGTGTACCGAAAAAATTCATGGTCTATGCCAGCGACTATGGCCGCAAGCTGGAAGAAGCGAAGACGTTCGGATGGGATGTCGCCGTCGGCGGATTTGACTTCCCCCACTTCATGGCCAACCTTCATGCCGAAGTCGACCGCTTGTCGGGCCTTTATATGAGCGGACAGGTCAATGCCGGTGTCGATGTATTCGAGGAACGCGCAGAGTTTGTCGACGCGCATACATTGAAACTCCAGACGAGTGGCAAGACGATTACTGCGGACAAGATCCTGATCGCGGTCGGTGGCTCGCCGTGGCGTCCGTCGCCGGAAGAGTTACCTGGCGTGGAACACACAATCACCTCTGATGGCGTGTTCCAATTGACCGAACTGCCCAAACACATGGTCATCGCTGGTGGTGGCTACATTGCCTGTGAGTTTGCGCATGTGTTTGCAGGTCTCGGGGTCGAGACCTGCCTGGTCTATCGCAGCGACACGGTCCTGCGTGGTTTTGACATGGACATTCGAACGGCGGTGCACGAAGGCCTGAAAGAGGCTGGCGTTCGCGTCATCACCAATGCCGTTTTTGAGTCGATCGATGAAACCGACGATGCCGAACGACCGCTGCATCTGAAACTCGACAATGGCATGACGCTCGATGCTGATGTCGTGATGATGGCGGTCGGACGTCGCCCGCACATTGATCGGCTCGGGCTGGACAAGGCTGGAGTAAAGGTTGGCGATCGCCACGAAATTGTCGTTGATGAATACTCCAAGACCAATATCGACAATATCTGGGCCGTCGGTGATGTGACCCGGCGCGCCGAGCTCACCCCGGTCGCGATCCGCGAGGGGCACGCGTTTGCTGACACAGAATTTGGCGGCAATCCGCGGACGTTCGAGCATGACAAGATCGCGACCGCGGTCTTCACTCAGCCCGAGGTAGGCACTGTCGGTCTTGCCGAACATGAGGCTCGCAAACAGTTCGGCGCAGTGGACATTTACAAGACCAAGTTCCGTCCGATGAAGAACATGCTCAACGGCAAGACCGAGCGTGTCTTTATGAAGGTGATTGTTCGCCAATCAGACCAAGTTGTCGTCGGAGCTCACATCGTGTCGCCAGATGCCGGCGAGATGATTCAAATGCTCGGCATCGCCGTGAAGATGGGCGCGACCAAACAGCAATTCGATGAGACCTGCGCGGTTCACCCGACCATTGCCGAAGAGATCGTGACACTGAAGACCAAGTCATAAGCACCGTTTCTGCGGCTGGGGCGCTATTCTGGCGTCCCTTCGCCATACACATTGATGGCATGGCCATAAGGCAGGTGACGATCCTCGTCATAGCCTGAGGCCACGTCGAATGCCGGCGCCCAGAGAATCTCAGCTTCAGAATAGGGCAGCAGTGACTTGACGCGGGTCTGGCTGGTCTCGTCCAGCGCCTGGAAATGCTCGCGCAGGCGTTCGAGGCAATAGACACGGTAGCGTGAGATCGGCATGTCTTGATACTGGCAGCCCTGGACCACCATCTCGAACCGGGTCTGACCGGCCGCAAAAGCTGCGGCATTCGCAGTGAGTTGTTGCAAATGGGTCTCGCAGATTTCCTTCAGCATAGGTGCCAACTCGTCGGTGATTTCGGGCACGAACGCGCCGTCCGGAACCTGGCGCGCGACCCACATGCGCGCCACCCATTCATAGACCAGCGGCGCCCGGTTGCGCATGATTTCTTCCGGGTCGGGATCCTGGCTGAAATGCCGGAACATCGGCGCCATGAACCCGAAATCCGCTAGCGACGGCTTGCTCCCGAGTAGATAGGGGCGCTGTTCCAGGATCCGGCTCATGCTATCAAGGGCGTTGAAATACCCTTGTTCAACATGATCCCAGGTTGTCGCTGTCAGCCCGTCCCGCTTGGTGAAATACTTGGTTTGTCGACGCCGGATCATGCGCCGGACAATAAAGCGCGGCAGCGGCACCGGCGTGCTGACTTCATCAACCAGGATGTTTGAGATCAGCTCCCGGCTATAGTGGTAGCTCCACCGGTAATGCATCGCCGAGCGCCATAACCACTCATCCGCATAATCCTCCATCAGAATCGCAATGAAGGCGACCACCGGGTCATCGGGCAGGATCGGATGATCCGGCATTTCCTTTTCAAGTTCGAACAGGATGGGCGTGGTGTCGGACATCCAGCGACCATCCTCGCGATCCACGATCGGCATCTGGATGGCACCAACCTTCGCCTTGAGCTCGTCAGCCTTGTCATAAGGCATGCCATGCAGCGTGTAGGGAATGCCTTTATACCTGAGATAGGATTCCAGTTTGCCGGAATAATACGACACACGTGATCCATAAATTTTCATGCCCACCTCCGATCTAGTCGCGCAACCCTAACCTGCATGCCGGGCAGGAATCCATGCTGAATTTGTTCGCGGTCATGCTAGAGCATAATAATGACGAGCGATCCTGAAAGGACCTGCAATGAAGCCTCCGATCATGATCATGGGCATCATGGCGTGCGGCAAGTCGCAAATTAGCCAGCAAATTGCGACCGATCTCAGTGGTGTCTTTATCGAAGGCGATGACTGGCATCCGCAGAGCAATGTCGACAAGATGCAGGCCGGTTTCGCGCTCAGCGATGCGGATCGCCTGCCCTGGCTGGACCGGCTGGCGGCAGAAGTGGATCGCGCCGCGCAGCAGAGACGCCGTGTGGTGTTCTCCTGTTCGGCGTTGAAGCGTGCTTATCGCGACCGATTGCGCGCTGCGCTGCCAGAGCTGACCGTGATCTGTCTGACGCTTGATGCTGAGACGGCAGCGCGTCGGTCAGGCGCGCGAACGGAGCATTTCATGCCAACCGCGCTGATCGGCAGTCAGCTGGCAACGCTCGAGCTTCCCGTGAACGAGGCCCGTACAGCCGTGGTTGATGCAAGAGGCCCGTTCGAGCAGGTGCTTGAGCAAACCGTGCAGGCCTTGCAGCAACTGGACGGCGCCAATGCGGATTGATCGTCTGGCTTAGAGTTCGCCAAGCGCGATGTGCACACGCGAGGTTTGGGCCACCAGTTCCGAAACGGGAGTTGGCGTCGAGTCCGCCAGCGGTCCGGTCGCAGGCCACATCGCCAGCAACGTTTCCAATTCGCTGATCAGGCGGTCTGTGTTGCGGTCTTCGATCCGGCTCGCAATGTCGAGGGCGACGACGGTAAAGCCAAACGCATCCTGATACTCACCCGGGTCAGTAATGACCCCATCGGTGACGCCGATCCGGTATTCTTCAAACACGGTGTCCATCAGGTAACCGATCACATCCACAGGATCACCGCCGGCATTCTGTTGCATCAGGGCCATATTGGCTTCTGCGGCGGCGAGTTGCGGTTCGATCTCGTCAGCCGGGCGGCCCTCTTCCAGGGCCTGGGAGACCCGAAGGAAGATGTCCTGTTCAAATCCCAGCGCATCGATCCCGGCCCGTTCGGCCTCATGCGTCTCTGAGACCGGGTGCAGGAGGTGTTTTGCGGCCTGCTCTGGTGCGCCAGCACGAAACAGTGCCAGTCCGGCTTCGACATGACCTGACATGAAAGCGACGCGCTTCTCGACCGGCAGCGTGTCCATGCTGTGACCTGCTTCACCGCCTTCACCTTCTCCCTCGCCGCTCTCGCCAGCTTCGGCGGCAGCGACCGGAGGGGGGGCGGCGGTGAGCGGCTCGTCACTTGACGTCTGGCTACACGCGGCGATCGCGCTCGAGGCCAAGGCGGTGCTGAGGCCCAGCTTGGCCCATGTCTTCATCCGCAGTTTCATCGCGATTTTTCCTTCAGGTGTTCTGTAATATAGCCTAGGTCTTATGCGATTAATGCAAATCAGTCGCAAGTAGGGAAACATGCTTATTTCGATTTCGCAGGTTCTGGACGCTGATCATCTGGCGCTGGTGGACGGATTGCTCGAGAACCTGGTCTGGAAGGACGGCGCGGAGACGGCAGGGCGCGTCGCGCGGTCGGTGAAACGCAACCGACAGGCGGACCTGATGCAGACGGTCGGCCCGAAAGTCGATCAGATCCTGTCCGCGGCGATCCAGCGCCACCCCGTCCTCATGGCTGCGGCACAGCCCGGCCGGTTTTCCTCTTTGCTCGTCAGCAAGACCGAAGCGGGCGGCGGTTACGGCCTGCATGTCGACAATGCATTCATGCGGTCGGAGCAGCAGGAGATGCGCACGGATCTCTCCTTCACGCTGTTCCTGTCATCGCCTGAAGATTATGAAGGCGGCGAGCTGGTGATCGAACATGCGGGGCAGACGCAAGCGCTGAAATTGCCGGCCGGCGACCTTGTCCTCTATCCATCCTCAAGCTTGCACAAGGTTGCTGAAGTGGTGACCGGTACGCGCCTCGTTTGCGCGGGCTGGATTGAAAGTCGCATCCGCCGGGCAGATGATCGCGAGACGGTGTTCGATCTCATCAATGTCAAAGCCGAACTGTCTGGTCGGCTGGATGCCCAGGCACCAGAAATGTTGACGCTAGCCAAAGTGATCGCGAATCTGAAACGCCGGTTTTGAGGCCTGGTCGCTAATCAAGCAGCACGCAGTCGACCCCGTCGCCGACCCCGAGGGCTGGCGCCTCAATTGAGCGGTGGATGAGCACGTTCGCCGTGACGAAAGGCGAAAGCAGAGAGCTGTCCTGATTACGCGCGGGCGTGACCACACGCTCACCGGATTGTGAAAAGCTGAGCTGCCCGCGCAGGAAGGATTCGCGCCGGCCATTGGCGCTCAAAGGGGCTTGCAGGCTTGCCCGAACCATTGGTGTCAGATTCTCTGCGCCTAACATCCTTGAGATGAGCGGCTTCAGAAACAGGTGCGCGCAAACCAGAGCCGAGGCCGGGTTTCCAGGCAGGCCAAGCACCAGGCGATCGGCGTTTTGCGACATCCAGGTGGGCTTGCCCGGACGGACTGCGACCTTGGAGAAGATGGTCTTAAATCCGAGATCAGCGAAAACAGTTTTCATATGATCATGGTCGCCGACAGAAGCGCCTCCAACAGGGACGAATAGGTCTGCTTCAGGCGCGGTTTCAATGCGGGCTCGGATATCAGCCGGATCATCGGGCGCGATGCCGAGATTGACGACGCGCCCGCCCCAGGCCTGGATCAGGGCGGCAAGGGAATACGCGTTTGAGGCGATGATCTGGCCGGGCTTCAATGTTGAGCCAGGCGGCCGCAATTCGTCACCATTGGCGAGCAAGGCAACGACCGGCGCGCGGCGGACCTTGATCTCGGCCAAATTGGCGGCCGCACAGATGGAAAGCTGTCTCGCCGATAACCGATACCCGTTCGGAATCAGGGTATCGCCTGAACGGAAGTCGATTCCTGCCGCGCGGATATTGCGGGCTGAGGGTTGAGCTTCCCTGATCGTGATCGCAGTGCCGTCTCGGTCAACATCCTCCTGGATGACGACATGGTCTGCGCCGTCGGGAATGACAGAGCCAGTAAAGACCCTGACGCAATCGCCGGCGCCGACTTTGGCGGAGAAAGGATGTCCGGCGGCAGCCTCGCCGATCAGGTTGAGTGAGGATCCCGGCGCACAATCAGCAAAGCGAACAGCATAGCCATCCATGGCCGACATCCGGTCCGGTGGAAGCGTATGTTGCGCGATTACGGGTTCGGCAAGCGTGCGGCCGACGCCCTGCTGGATCGCGATTGTCTCTGTCCCGGCGAGTGTCGCCACGTCCGAAATGTATAGCAAGGCTTGTGCTCGTGAAATCACTTATGATCCTCCAAATGCGCGCAGCAGAAGCCGCACCGCAACGAAAAGTATGAGCGCGGCGGTCAGGCCTTTGATCAACCGCTCCGGAAACACGCCGAGCATGAATTTGTGTCCGATCCAGCTGCCCATCAATACGCTGGGAATGAGCGGCCAGAACTCGAACAGCACGGTCAGGTCGGTTGCCGCGGTCAGCGCAATCATCTTGCCGGCAAGACCCGCCGCGGAGTTGGCAGCGATATAGGCGGTTGCCAGCGCCGCAATCTTGCGCGGACTGTTCCAGTTCAGCAGGTGAAGAATGGGCGCGAGAAAGATTCCCCCGCCAATCCCGACCAGGCCTGACAAATAGCCGATGCCTGCGCCGACGACTGGTGCGATCCAGCGCGGTCGGGCTGTGTTTAGCGCCGAGCGGCCTGAGCCAGCCGCGGCCGAGCTCCACCCGAGATGCGCTGCGGCAAACAGCAGTGAAAGGCCGAGCAACAGGATCAGGCTCCGGTCACCGATCGGGGTTAGCCCGCCGAGAAAGGCGGCGGGCACGGAACAGGCGAGGATGGACCACACGCCGGACTCTTTATACAGACCGGCTCGCTGCGCCTTCCAGGTCCCTGAACTGGTGACCGTCAGATTGCAGGCGAGCGACAGGATAGGAACGAGGCTGATTTGCAGGCCGGAAAAGACCAACAGCGCCGTATAGGTTGAACCGCCGCCAAATCCGACGCTGGAATAGAGCAGGGCCGTCACCAGGAATGTGACTGTGAGCCACACTGGGATCATGGAAACCGCCTTGTTAGCATCATGCGACACGCCTGACTAAGATATGGCCAACTTGAAAGAGAGACACTAGCAATAGTGCACTGAAACTAAAGACTATCAGGACAAAAACATGACCCATCTGCCAGATCTGCCAGCACCTGCCGGACGGCTAGACCCTGAGCTGGAATTTCAGTCGCTGAATATCGCCGTGCTGACCGTGTCCGACACGCGCACGCTGGAAACCGATACATCCGGACAGCTGCTCGCGGATCGCATAGCAGAGGCGGGCCACACGCTGATTGATCGAAGTCTGGTCCGCGATGAGATCGATACGATCGCGGCGCAGGTGTATGCCTGGATTACCGATAAAAAAGTAGACGCCGTGATTTCGACCGGCGGCACGGGTCTGACTGGGCGCGACATTACCTATGAAGCGGTCACGCCCTTGTTCGAAAAGCGTATCGAAGGTTTTGACACCGTCTGGCACATGGTCAGCTATCAAAGCGTTGGCCTCTCGACGCTGCTATCGCGTGCGTGTGCTGGGGTTGCGAACGGAACGGTGATTTTCTGCCTGCCGGGGTCGAACGGGGCCTGCAAGGATGGGTGGGATAACATCGTTCGCTGGCAGCTCGACAGTCGCCACCGGCCCTGCAACCTGGTCGACCTCATGCCGCGACTGACGGAGGTCTGAGATGGCGACCGGCAACAAACTCACACATCTGGACTCTGAAGGTCGTGCCCGCATGGTCGATGTCGGCCAAAAGCCGCATACCGAGCGCACGGCGCGGGCCGAGGCGCGCCTTCTGGCCTCGGCCGAGACGCTGGCCCTGGTGCGCAGCGGCCAGGCCAAGAAAGGCGATGTCATTACTGTGGCAGAGATTGCCGGCGTGATGGGGGGCAAGAAAACGGCGGATCTGATCCCGCTCTGCCATCCCCTGCCACTCAGCAAGATCAATGTGAAGATCGAGCTTGAAGAGACCGCGCTGCGGGTGACCACCGAAACCCGAACGACGGGACAGACGGGCGTGGAAATGGAAGCGCTCACCGCAGCCGGGATCGCGGCGCTGACGCTTTACGACATGCTGAAAGCGGTAGATAAATCGATGACCATAGACGGGCTGCGCCTGCTTGAGAAAACCGGGGGTGTCTCAGGTGATTTCAAGCGCGACGAATAGTGGCTCACCCGGTGACTTGCCCAACTGAAACCGCAGGAGTAAGCGATCAGCATGACTGATACGCCATTGACCGTCGCTGGACGGACATTCACCTCGCGCCTGATTATCGGCACCGGCAAATATGCCTCTTATGCTCAGAATGCCGAGGCCGCGCGCGCGGCCGGGGCAGAGATGGTGACCGTGGCTCTGCGCCGTGTGAACCTCTCCAATCCGGACGAGGACCGCCTACAGGATCATGTCTCGCCGGACGAGTTCACCTATCTACCGAATACGGCCGGCTGCTTCACCGCGGACGAGGCCGTTCGCACGCTGCGCCTGGCCCGCGAAGCCGGCGGCTGGAATTTGGTCAAACTGGAAGTGCTCTCCGACCAAAAGACGCTCTATCCAGACATGGAAGAGACGTTGAAAGCGGCCAAGGATCTGATCTCGGACGGGTTCGAGGTGATGGTGTATTGTTCTGATGACCCGGTCTATGCGCGCAAGCTGGAAGAGGTCGGCTGTGCAGCGATCATGCCGCTGGGCAGCCTGATCGGCTCCGGCCTCGGCATACAGAACCCGCTGAACATTCGTCTGATTGTCGAACAGTCGCGTGTGCCAGTCATCGTCGATGCCGGGGTTGGCACCGCGTCGGATGCAGCTCAGGCGATGGAGCTTGGGTGCGACGGTGTCCTGATGAACACGGCGATTGCCGAAGCCAAGGATCCGATCCGCATGGCCACCGCCATGAAACACGCCGTCATCGCTGGTCGCGAAGCCTATCTGGCCGGGCGAATGGGGCGCAAACGCTATGCCGACCCGTCCTCGCCGCTGGCTGGCTTGATCTAGCTGTCGGCGAGCGCGGTCTGGATCAGCGCTTCAACCTGCGTGATATCTGCACTGCCGACAAATTCCGAACCGATGATAAAGTTCGGGGTGCCATTAATGCCGAGTGTGCGGGCGAGGCTTTTTGAGTCCGCCACGGTTTTCTGAACCTCGACCGATTTCATGTCGGCGCGCATAGTGGCGACATCGATGCCGACTGCCGCGGCCGTGGCGTCGATCACATCCGGCCCGAAACCGGAGCCATTGTCGAGTTCCATCAGCGCCATGTGCATCTCGATATATTTGCCTTGCTTTCCGGCCGCGACTGCTGCCAGCGCGGCTTTCTCGCTTTCGGTCGACAGGATTGGCAATTCCTTGAAGATTACACGCACCTGATTGTCATATTTCTCAGGCAAGGCGGTCGCCCAGCTTGCCGATCGCTTGCAGAAGCCGCAGCGATAATCGAAGAATTCGACCACTGTGACCTTGGCGTCTGCCGGACCGATCGAATAATCACCTGGTGTGTTCAGCAATTTGTCCTGGTTCTCGGCAATCGCGTCGCGCACCCGCTGATCTTCTTCGTATTGGCGCTTTTCGGTCAGAGCGATCAGGGCATCTTCGATGATTTCAGGGTTCTCGATGATATAATCGTAAACCACTTTCTCAATGGCTTCGCGGCTGGCCGTGTCGATCTGTTCCTGCGCGCAGGCGGGGGTCAAGGCGATGGCGGTGGCGGCGAGGGCCATGCTAATGGTGCGGGTCATAAAGCGGTCCTGAATCTCAATTCCAAGTCTAAGTTTGATGCAGATGACTTATTTGCCACGAATAGCAAAGGGCAAATACTGACATTCGCGTGATCGGGTCAACGGCGACGGCGCCAGAACACTTCATTCTCTGGCAAGGCGGGGTCGGTGGCGTTGCGAATGTCGGAGGCCTGGCGGAACGCCGGTGTGTTCGGTGTCAGATCCCGGATCGCGCGCTGGGCGAAGGCGTGCGCGCGCGGATAATTGCCAATATTGTAAGCCGCTTCCGCCGTTGCCACTTGTGCCATTGGGCGATTGTCCTGTTTCTCGAACACAATTGCGAGCTGGGTCCAGGCAAAGGCATTGTTCGGTTCATGGATCAGGGCATCGCGCAGCGCATTCTCGGCAAGATCGATATCCCCGTCCGCGTCGCGTTCCAGCAGTGATCTTGCTAACGCGACCTGGATCAGCGGATTGTCCGGAAGCAGGCGATTGGCCTCGATCAATGGTTCGACAGAATCAATCGGGCGTCCGGTTTCAAACAGGATCTGGCCTTTCAGCTCATGAAAGAACGGGTTTTCCGGTTGTTCGGCGATCAGGGAATCGATTTCGCGCAAGGCCGAGGTCAAGTCTGCCGCTTTCATCGCCGAGATCGCACGGGCATAGCGCGCTGGCGCGGAATTGTCCGTCGGCGGGTAATCGCGAAACACCCGGGCAGGGGGCTCCAGAAAACCGACAAGCTTGGCCTTCATCATATCGAATTGTTCGACGACGCGCGGGTCTTCCGGCTTATCGGCCAGGCCTGACTCCTCGGCCAGCGTCCGCGTCGTACGGACCCGCTGCGAGGACAGGGGGTGAGATCGGAAATAGGGATAGCGCCGCGCTTCGGACAGGACTTCCTGATACCGAAACTTGTCGAAAAACTCGACAATGCCCATCGGCGATTGCTCAAGCGCGACCAGGTATTGTACGGCGCGCGTATCGGCCATGGCTTCTTCGGCGCGGGTGTGGACGAAGAAATTCAAGGCTGCGAATTGCTGCGAACTGGCGAGCAGGGCTGCGCCTGCATCCGGGGCGCCGGCTGCGATGGCCAGCACACCGAGACCAATCGAGACCAGGGCCGGCCGTGATGCCACGCTCGCCGCACGCGCCCGGGTCACTGTATGACCACAGGCAATGTGGCAGGTTTCATGCGCGATCACGCCTTTGACTTGCCTGGCATTGTCCGCGGCCATGATCAGGCCCGTATGCAGGTGAATACGTTGGCCGCCCGCAACGAAGGCATTGAGGCTGGGATCATTGATAATGTAGAGGCCGACATCATTCGGTTCCAAGCCGGCGACTTCGAGGATCGGATCCGTCCATTCGCGCAGAGTCTGCTCGATTTCAGCGTCGCGAATGAGGCTCTGGCTAAGTCCAGGCAGCGCCGCAGCGAGCCAGATCAGGCCCGCGGACATCACTGTAAGAATCAGTCTTGGCATCTCGCAAATCCTTGTTTCCAGTGCAGGCTAAGCAATTGATTGTGGCTTGGCGAGGGCAGGATCTGCATCATGACGGAAATGTCAGACAGGCTATGGCTTGAACTCAAACACCAATTCCGGATTGAGAGAGGCTTGAACAGTGTCGCCAATCTGCAGGCTTCGGCCAGGCTGAGAGGCGGCAAAAATGGTTTCAGTGTCTGACAGTTGCAGCTCGATCTCGGTCACCGCACCAGCGAGGCGGGTGCGGGCAATGGTCAGAGGGATGCCGTCGCCAATCCGGATTGCTTCAGGGCGGTAATGGAGGGTTTCGCAGGCAGCATCAAACTGGCCGCGCCAGGCGTCTGGCAAGGCCTGTAAGGCGATGCTGTGTACGGGGCCCAGGGCGCGCGCAACCTGCGCAGAGACCGGCGATCGATAAAGGGTTTCCGGCGTGTCCGCCTGGAGGATCCTGCCCGCATGAATAACCGCGATCCGGTCAGCATGAACCAGCGCCTCGCTAGCATCATGGGTGACGAGCAGGGCTGGAATATTGGCGGCACGGACAGCGTCCAGAGCGGCACCGCGAACCTGATCGCGCATCGCCGGATCAAGTCCGGAAAACGGTTCGTCGAGCAATATGGCAACCGGATCTGGGGCCAAGGCGCGGGCAATGGCGGTGCGCTGCTGTTCGCCGCCTGAAAGATGATGCGGATAGGCATCCCGGCGGTGGCTGAGGCCGAGGCGATCAATCCAGATATCTGCCTGCGCCGTGCGCTCTGGTTTCGGTAGCGATTGCAGTCCGAACATGACATTGCCGAGCACGGTGAGGTGCGGAAACAGGGCGAAATCCTGAAACACGAGGCCGATGCGCCGTTTCTCGATCGGCACGAACCCTTGCGGTCCGGACAGCGTGTCTTCGCCCGCATGGACGGTGCCGGAATCCGGCCGCTCCATCCCCGCGAGCATACGTAGCAGAGTGGTCTTGCCCGACCCTGACGGGCCGACCAGGGCGGTAACAAGGCCTGGCTCGAGGGACAGGCTGGCGCCGTCGACAACAGCTCGGCCAGAAAATGACCGGGACAGAGACCTGGCAATCAGGGCGCGCGGATTCGACATCAGTCTTAACTCCTCTCGGTTCGGCTGAGGCGCCAGGATAGCAATAGAACAGGACCGAGCCCGGCCAGCACGATCAGGAGCGAGGGCAGGGTTGCCTGCGCCAGTCTTTCATCCGTCGCATAAGCATGGGCGCGAACCGCCAGCGTGTCCCACCCGAACGGGCGCAGCATCAATGTCGCCGGGAGCTCTTTCAGGATTTCAACGAACAGGATGAGGCCGGCCGCAATCGCGCCAGGCGTAAGCAGGGGCAAGTCGACGCGGAAGAACTGGTTCAACCCCCGGCTGCCAAGGCTGCGGGTGGCAAAATCGAGGTTGCGGGGCAGGCGATCCAGCGTCGCCTGCAAGGGTTCGACGCCCGCCGACGTGAAGCGACTGACATAGATCCAGACCAGGAAGGCAATCGCCACTGTGCCGGACAGGGCCTGACCTGATTGTTTGAGCAAGAATAGCGCGCCAAGCCCGAGCACGACGCCCGGGGCGGCATATCCAGCCGATGCGACGATCCGGGCGCCAAGGCGCAAATACCTGCTTCGCTTGGTCGACAAGGTGAAGACCAGGGCCGCGATGAAAGCTCCGGCAGTCCCCATCAGGCCGAGCAGGAGTGTGGTCTGAACCAGCGGCCAGAGATCTTGCGCCATGGCTCTGGTCTCGACGGCCAGCCAGATCAGTCGCAACACAGGGGCAAAGAAGCAGACCAGCAGAATAAGACCGCAGAGCAAGGCCGCCCCGATGGCCCAGATCCCAGGCAAGGGTGTGCGACGCGGGGTGAGCCAGCGTTGGCTGGTTTGCTGGCTGCCACGTTGGCCCTGGACCAGGCGGGCAGCGATCAGAAATGTCGCTGCAATCAGAATCAGAACCAGGGCCAGGCGCGCAGCGGTATTTGGCTCTCCAAACGATGTCCAGGACCGAACAATGCCGACGCCGAGGGTCTGAATGCCAAGGAAATCAGCCGCGCCATAATCCGCCGCCGCTTCCATCAGGGCCAGAGACACGCCGCCGAGAATGGCCGGAAGGGCGACGGGCAGGCCGACTTTCCAAAACAGGCCGAGCGCCGGTGTCCCGAGGCTGCGCGCGGCCTCGAGTGTTGCCAGCGATTGCATGCTGAAGGCGGCTCTCGCCGTGATGTAGACATAAGGAAACAGCGTCGAGCCGAGCACAAAGGCAAGACCCGGGGCGCTGAACAGGTTCGGGAACCAGTAATCGCGGGCGGACCACCCGGTGGTCTCTCTCAATGTTGACTGGAGCGGGCCAGCGACGCCCATGAGGTCGGCCCAGGCATAGGCCATGACATAGCCCGGCATGGCGAGCGGCAGAATCAGGGCCCAGCTAAACAACCGTCTCCCTGGAAACTCATACAGGCTGGTCAGCCAGGCCGCAGGCACGGCGAGGCCGAACATGATTACCGCCGTGATCGCCAGGACGATGAGTGTGGTCAATGTGTAAGGGACAAGGCGATTGGCAAGGATGTGATCCCAGGTCGCGCCGCCGCCCGCAGACAATCCGGCCCACACGGCGACCAAAACAGGCAATCCCACCAGCGCGATAATCACCGCGGGTGGGATTGAGTAGGCGGACAGGCCAGACCGCATTGTCAGTATCAAGCGCCGCCGTGCCGGAATCAGTTCCAGCCTGCCAGATCAAACAGACGCTGCGCCTCAGCCTGGTTCTCACCATAGACTTCGAGACGGGTGCCTGAGGCGACAAAGTCCGGGACCTTGTCGACGCCGTCCGGCAGCGCAGTTCCATCCAGCAGCGGCAGCTCCTTGGTCTCGGTGGTCAGATAGGATTGACCCGTTTCGGTGAGCAGGAAGGCGACAAACGCTTCTGCCAATGCCACGTCATCCGCGGTCGCAGCGATTGCGGCGCCGGTAATATTCACGTGCGATCCAGAGCCTTGGGAGAATTCCGGAACCAGGAAGGATGTGCTTGCAGCCACGTTGCGGTCGGTGTCTTTTTCGCTCGCGCCCAAGCGCACCCAGTAATAGTGATTGACGATCGCGATTGAGCATTCCCCGGCTGCGACAGCGCGAATCTGATCGGTGTCACCGCCTTGTGGGTTGCGCGCCATATTACCGACAATCGCCGTTGCCCAGGCCTGGGCTCGGTCATCGCCATAGCGATGGATAATCTCACCCATCAGCGACAGATTGTAGATGTTCGATGAAGAGCGGACGCAGATTTCGCCGGCCTTGTCTGCTTCCGCCAATTGGTCCCAGGTGGCGAGATCATCGGCCGACCACCGTGCGGGGTCGTAAGCGATGCCGCGCAGACGTCGCGCCAGGCCATACCAGTGACCATCGGCTTGCTGAAAAGTCTCGGGCACGATGGCGCTGAGACTGTCGCTTGCCAGCGGCTGGGTCAGCCCGGCATTCTGAAAACGCCACAGACTGCCGGCATCAGATGTGATGATCACGTCTGCAGGGCTCTGCTCGCCTTCTGCTTTCATCGTCTCGATCAGCTGGTCGGCTTTCGCCTCGCGCACGTCCAGCTTGACCCCGGCTTGCTCTTCGAACATCGCGTAAAGGGCCTTGTCAGAGTCATAATGACGAGAGCTGTACAAGGTCAGCGTCCGTTGCGCGTCAGCCGACGCCGGCGTGTCAGTGGATTGGGCTGGATTTGAGCACGCCGCAACTGCTCCAACGAGCAGACTAAGGCCAGCAATTACATGTGTTCGATAGGTCATGTGTGCCTTCTGTCATAATTGCGAAGCATTCGCAACTAGGTATTTTTACGCTGTTTCCGTGCGTCTTGGCGCGTGGTTTGCATAAATTCGCCTGATAGGGGAACACGCTTGAGCTGAGTGTTCTTTTCGGCAGTAATTCCCGTTTCGGTGGGACGAATAGAGTAGTAAGGATTGGGGGACGCATGAATGACATCGTATTGGACCTGGGACCGGTCAACGCGGTTGATGAAACGGCGTTCGCTCAAGCGATTGAAAACCTTGCAGAATGGCACAAAAGACGTGGCGGTCAGGGCTGGCGCGAACGCGATGCTCCAGATGTCATGATCAAGACCGTGTGCAACAAGACCGGCGAATTGCGCAAGGCCGTCATCTTCCAGAAACAGGAATGGGCATCTGCGTTCATGGGCTTCTGGCGCGATGAGTGCGAAGCGCAATAATCAATCCAGCTATGCGATAATGTGATGGCGCGTTGCCGCCTGCCTGCTAAAAGGCAGGCATGTCTCAGGCCTCGTCTTCAATCCAATCCGTCGCCATAATCGGTGCAGGCATTATCGGCCTGTCCTGCGCACTGGAATTGGCTGAGCGAGGCGCCCGCGTCTCTGTGTTCGAGCGAGAATGGCCGCCGCGTGGCGCCAGTTGGGCGGCGGCTGGAATGCTGGCGCCTGCCTTTGAAGCGGCTGCCGCCCCCGGAACACATCCACGCCTGTTTGAGCTGTGCCAGGCCAGTGCTGAAGCCTGGCCGGATTGGGCCCAGCGGCTCGAAACCCGGTCAGGACGATCGTCCGGCTATACGCCCGGCCCATCGCTGGCGCTGGCAAAGACACCCGAACAAGCCGACCTGCTGACAGCCATAGGGTCCAAATTATCGGGCCCAACACTGGCGCCGCAGCCATGCGCCGACCACTTGCAGGACATTGAACCGGCGGTTCAGACCGATCTGCTTGCTGCGGCCTTGCTGCCGAGTGATGGTCAGGCTGACAATCGCAGAACGCTGGAGGCCCTGATGGCCAGCGTTTCTGCGCATGCAAACATCACCCTTTACGAGCATGAGCCGGTCTTGCGGTCCGTGTCTGGCCAGCTGGATCATGCCGGCCACGCGGCGACGCTGATCACTGCTGGCTGGCAATCGGCGCAGGTGCAGATCGATCATGGCGGGCAATTGATACCGGCAGCGTCGCTCGATCCGGTTTTCGATGAGGTCGAAATCTATGGCGGACAGATGCTCGCCGTGGCGCCGGTGGCGGGTGGACCGCAGATGACGGTAAGGTGCGGACATCTCTATATCGTCCCGAAAACTGACCGGATCATTATCGGTGCCACCACCGAACCCGGCCGGGCCCTCGAGCAGCCGGATCATGACACGATCGCCGATCTGCACAGACAGGCCGCCGAGATCTGCCCCGTGCTCGCGGATGCAGCGGTGCTCGAAACCTGGGCCGGAATTCGCCCCGGAACCCGGGATCACGCCCCCATTCTGGGCGAGACGCGCTGCCCCGGCCTGTTCGTCGCGACCGGGCATTATCGCAATGGCATCCTGCTGGCACCGATCACCGCTCAGATCATGGCAGACCTGATCCTGGCCGGGCAGGCCTCTGAACTGGCCGCCGCCTTTGCCCCCCGCACGCGCTATGCAGAGCAGCTGTGACGCCTCGTCAGAGTGGACGCCGATTTCAATGCAGCATACATCATCCGCGACAGGAGATTTTGCATGCACACGATTGGCCCTTTGAGTGAAGATCAACTTGCGATTCAAGATGGCGTCGCCCGCACCGTCGCCCAGTTTGATGATGAATACTGGGCCAAGACCGATGACAGCGGAGACTGGCCCGAAGCCTTTTGCGACGCGATGGCGGAGGGCGGCTGGCTCGGCATTGCTTTTCCGGAAGAGTATGGCGGCGCCGGGCTTGGGCTGACCGAAGCGGCGCTGATGATGCAGACCGTGACCCGGTCCGGGGCTGGCTATTCCGGCGCTTCGGCCATTCACCTCAACATCTTTGGGCCGAAGCCGCTGGAGAAATTCGGCAATCATGAGCAGAAGCAGGAAAACCTGCCCAAGATCATCTCGGGCCAGGAAAAGATGTGCTTCGCCGTGACCGAGCCCAATTCCGGCCTCGACACATCCTCGCTCGAGACCAAGGCCGAGCGGACCAATTCCGGCTACACGATCAATGGCCGCAAGATCTGGACGACCGGGGCGCAGCGGGCGGACAAGATCCTGATCATTGCGCGGACCACGCCCAAGGATCAGTGCGCCAAGCCCTATCTTGGCCTGTCACTCTTCTATACCGATTTCGACCGCGCCAAGATTGAAGCCAACCCGATCCCGAAAATGGGCCGCAAGGCAGTCGAGTGCAACACGCTGTTCATTGACGGGCTGGAAGTGCCGAAAGAACATTTGATTGGCGAGGAAGGGGCCGGCTTTAAATATCTCCTGCAAGGTCTCAATCCTGAACGCGTCCTGTTCGCGGTGGAAAGTATCGGGCTTGGCTTCGCGGCGCTGGAAAAAGCCTCCACCTATGCCAATGAACGCGTCGTTTTCGGCCGTCCGATCGGCCAGAACCAGGGCATCGCACATCCGCTGGCCAAGGCCTGGGCAGAGCTCAGCGCGGCAGAGCTGCTCGCATACAAGGCGGCCGGGCTGTACGATAATGGTCAGGATTGCGGCGCCGAGGCGAATGCGGCCAAGTATCTCGGCACCGAAGCCGGTTTCAAGGCCTGCGAGACGGCCGTGCTGACCCATGGCGGCATGGGCTATGCGCGCGAGTATCATGTCGAGCGTTATATGCGCGAAGCGATGCTGGCCCGGATTGCTCCGGTCAGCCGCGAGATGATCCTGAATTTCATCGCTGAACGTGTGCTGGGGCTGCCAAAGAGCTATTAGCGCTCAGGCTACCCTCCGTCGCAGATCTATCCGGCCTGGAATTCGGCTTCTGCCATGGCCTTCAGTTTCTCGTGCGCATCGGCTTGCGGGTCGTTGGATGAGAGCTTTGACATCAGGACCATGATCGGAGCGAACAGCATCATCATGCCCTTGAACTTGATTTCGGTGTTCTGCGTCAGCTCTGTCCGGGTCTCGGATAATGCCACCAGAACATAATCGGCATCGAGGTCGAACATCTTTCCGGTAATGTCGACGCGCAGGCGTTCATTCTCGACGAATTCGGTGATCTCGCCGACCATTTCCATCCGGCGGCCATTTTCGAGAAACACTTGTCGGAATTTGGATCCGACTTTTTCCGGCGTTTCGACCAGGGGTTCATCTTCGATCAGGTTCGGCACCCATTGCCTCAGGCGGTCATTATCCTCCAGCCACAGGAACACGGTCGCAGCAGGCGCATCGATCAGGGTGGTTTTGGAGGTCTTCATGGTCAGCCCCTTCCGCCCTGATTTACCATTTCGCTGGGGCAATGTCCAAATCCTGTGGCGACAAGCGCATCAGCAATCCCCAATTGACTCCTTTTTCAAAAAAGAACAAAAATAGAACAAATGGGACGAGAAGAGCAACACAACCTGATCCCGCTAGGGGCGATCCTGCACCAGGGAGCGTATCAGCCGAAAGCGCTTGAGCTTGGCGCTGGCATGCGCCTGCGCCAAGGACGGATGCATGAAGTCAGCGGGGCGAGCGCTGACATGTTTGCCATCCTCGCCGCTGCGGCGCATGCGCAGGCCGTGATCTGGATCGGCCTCCACCGGGACATTGTCACGCTTAATCCGGCCGGGTTGCAGGCCTGGCTCAAGGTCGAGGACCTGATCCTGGTCGAGGCCGTCTCACGCGGCGAGTTGCTCTGGGCCGCCGACCAGGCGTTGCGGGCTGCAGGCGGGTTCTGCATCATTCTCGACTTGCCGGACACGCTGTCTCTGAAGGAAAGCCGGCGGCTGCAGCTGGCGGCAGAGCAGGGCGGCGGCATCGGGCTGCTATTGCTGCGCGGCCCGGCCAGCACCACGGCAGCGCAAACGCGCTGGGATTGCCAACCGCGCTGCACGGACCAGCCAAGCTGGGACTGGACCTGCCTGAAAGGCAAGAATGGCGAAGCCGGGTGCTGGCAGGTAACGGGGACGCCAGAGGCGGCAAAAGGGGCGATGAAAGCAGGACAGGTCAGAGGACGTGAAGGAGGCGCGAGTGGCAAGGATACTCTCCATCTGGCTGCCGCAGCTTCCGCTTGATCGTCTTGCCCGGCATGGCGATACACGCCTGTCCGGGGCCTTCGCGATCAGTGCTGAAGCAGGCAATGCCTGGCGCGTCACCCATGCCAATGGCGCCGCCCTGAAGGCAGGGGTGAAACCAGGGCAAGCGCTGGCGGATGCGCGGGCTATCTGCCCGGACCTGTTGACCGAGCCGAGCGACAAGGTGCGCGAGGAGCTGCTCCTGCGGGCGCTGTGGCGCTGGGCCGATTGCCTGTCGCCGCGTGTGTCGCTCGCCCCGCCGGATGGCTTGCTTCTCGACATTAGTGGCTGTTCGCATCTGTTTGGCGGTGAGCTGGAAATGGGTGATGAGAGCCTGATCCGGCTCCGCGATCTGCAGATCCAGGCCCGGATCGGCATTGCCGATACCAAAGGCGGCGCGCAGGCGCTGGCCCGGTTTGGGCCGGATATGGTCAATCTCGCAAAGCCGGGCCGATTGCGTGAGGCGCTGGCAGAGCTGCCCATCGCCGCCTTGGCCTTGCCAGAGAAACTGGTCAGCGAGCTGGCCCGCGCAGGCCTCTCTACCGTGGCGCAATTGCAAGGCCAGAAATCGGCGGAGCTGGCCCGCCGGTTCGGGCTGTCTCTGACCCAGACTCTCGACACGACGCTCGGCCGGACGCCGGACCCGGTCACGCCCAAGGCGGCGGACCCGGTCTATGCGGCGCGGATGACGTTGCCGGAGCCGATTGGTTTCGTGGCCGATCTTGAAGCGGTGCTCGAACGCCTCGCGGCCCGGATTTGCGGGCGGCTGGAAACGGATCAATGCGGCGCGCGGCGATTTCAGCTGACCGTGCGCTGTGTCGATACTGGCGATCATCATCTCGGCATCGGCTTCGCGCGGCCGTGCAGCGATCCGGCCGCGGTGCTGCGCCAGTTCTCGCATCCTCTGTCAGAGCTGGAGATCGAGTATGGCGCCGACTGGTTCCGGCTCAGCGCCGAACATATCGAACCGATCCGCCTCAAACAGACCAGTTTCGGCGACGCGGCGAAACGCGCGGATGATCGCCTGACCCTGATCGAGACACTCGGCAACCGCATCGGCTTTGATCATGTCCGCGTGTTTCAGGGCAAGGACAGTCATGTCCCGGAACATGAATATGAGCAGGTCGAGGCGGTGCAGGCGGAACCAAGCTGGGACGGCGCCCCGCGTGAGCGGCCGATCCGCCTGTTCACGCCGCCGGAATATGTCCAGGTCGAAACGCCGGGCCGGCCGCCGAAAGCGTTCAAGTGGCGGCGCATGGCATTCCTGTCCGAGACCGCTCATGGTCCAGAGCGGATCACCCCGCGCTGGTTTCGCGATGAGGATTTGCGCACGCGCGATTACTGGAAAATCCAGACCCGCCAGGGACGCCGGCTCTGGTTGCTTAATTATCCCGGCGAGGCGACCGAGGATTGGTATGTCGCAGGAGAGTTTCCATGACCTGTGTGGAACTGTTCGCGATCAGCAATTTCACCTTCCTGACCGGCGCCTCGCATGCTGAAGAGCTGGTCACCCGCGCCCGCAAGGTCGGGCTGGGCGGGCTTGCGATTGCTGACAGGAACACCTTTGCTGGCATTGTCCGCGGCCATAGCGCCGCCAAGGATCTCGGGCTTCGTTATCTCGTCGCCACCCGGCTTGTACTGACGGATGGGACCGAGCTGCTGGCCTATCCGCGGCACCGGGCTGCCTTTGGTCAGCTCTGCCGCCTGCTGACGCTGGGCAAGCGCCGGACAGTGAAAGGGGCGTGTGAGCTGACCCTGGAGGATGTCCTCAGCTATGCCGCCGAGTGCATCCTGATCGGGCTCGGCGGACCAGATTTTGACGCGACGCTGACCCGGCTGAAAGACGCGTTTGATGATCATGTCTTTGTCGGTCTGACCCCGCATTATGATGGCGAGGATGCCGCGCGCTTTGCTGCCGCGCAGGGCCTGGCCGACAGGCTGGGGCTTGAGACGGTGGCGCTTGGCAATGTCATCATGCATGCGGCCTCGCGGCTAATGCTGGCTGATGTCCTGTCCTGTATCCGCGAGAAGACCACGATTGATGAGCTTGGCCGCCGCGCCCTGCCGAATGCCGAGCGGCGGATCAAGTCCGAGTTCGAGCTGCGCCGCCTGTTCCACGCCTACCCGGATGCGATTGCCAATACGGCGCGGATTGCCGAGGCCTGCCCGTTCTCGCTGGATGAGCTGCGCTATGAATACCCGGACGAGATCACGGATGGGCTGGAGCCGAATGAGCGCCTGCGCACGCTGACCGAGGAAGGGCTCAAGCGGCGTTATCCGGATGCGGTGCCGCTGAAAGTGCGCAGCATGGTCGAGAAGGAGCTCAGGCTGATCGCGGAGCTCGATTATGCCCGCTACTTCCTTACCGTGCATGATGTTGTCACCTTTGCCCGTTCGAAAGGGATCCTGTGTCAGGGCCGGGGCTCGGCGGCCAATTCGGTGGTCTGCTACGCACTTGGCATTACCGAAGCCTCGCCGGACATGATCACCATGGTATTTGAGCGCTTCATCTCTGAAGCCCGCAATGAGCCGCCTGACATTGATGTCGATTTCGAGCATGAGCGCCGGGAAGAAGTGATCCAGCACATTTACGACAAATATGGCCGCCACCGCGCCGGCCTGTGCTCGACTGTGGTGCATTACCGCTCGCGTCGGGCGATCCGGGAAGTTGGCCAGGCCATGGGCCTGTCGGTCGATGTCGTCTCGGCCTTGTCGAGTCAGGCCTGGGGCGTGTCCTCGTCCGATCTTGGCGATGAACGGGTGAAATCCGCCGGGCTCGACGTCAAGGACAAGCGCCTGCGCCAGACGCTGGCTCTGGCGCATCAGATTATCGGCTTTCCCCGCCATCTGTCCCAGCATGTTGGCGGCTTCGTCATCACCAAGGGCCGCCTCGACGAGCTTTGCCCGATCGAGAATGCGGCCATGGCCGACCGCACGGTGCTGGAATGGGACAAGGATGACATTGAAGCGCTCGGCATGCTCAAGATCGATATCCTGGCGCTCGGCATGTTGTCCTGCATCCGCAAATGCTTTGACCTGCTCAACCTGTGGAAGGGCGAGGCCTACACCCTGGCGACGCTGCCGCAGGAAGACCCGGCGGTCTATGACATGCTGTGCGAGGCCGACACGATCGGTGTCTTCCAGGTCGAGTCGCGGGCGCAGATGAATTTCCTGCCGCGCATGCGCCCGCGCACTTATCAGGATCTGATTGCCGAGGTGGCGATCATCCGCCCTGGTCCGATCCAGGGCAATATGGTGCATCCTTATCTGCGTCGGCGCCGGGGTGAGGAAGAGATCATCTACCCCTCTGAAGAGCTGCGCGAAGTGTTGGAGCGAACTTATGGCGTGCCGCTATTTCAGGAACAGGCAATGCAGATTGCGATTGTTGCAGCAGGCTTCACCGCGACCGAAGCCGATGCGCTGCGCCGGGCCCTGAATGGCTTTCGCCGGCAGGGGGCAGTTGAGGATTTCAAGGAACGCTTCCTCGCTGGCTGTCTTGAGCGCGGTTATGAGAAAGCGTTTGCCGAGAATTGTTTCAAACAGCTGCAAGGCTTTTCCAGCTATGGCTTCCCGGAAAGCCATGCGGCGAGCTTTGCGCTGTTGGTCTATGCCTCGTCCTGGATCAAGTGCCACCATCCGGAAGTGTTCTGCTGCGGGCTCCTGAATGCCCAGCCCATGGGTTTCTATGCCCCGGCGCAGATTGTCCGCGATGCCCGGCAGCATGGCGTCACCGTACTGCCGGTCTGCGCTGAGAACAGTTTCTGGGACAATGTGCTGGAGCCCCTGCCAAATGGCGACCTGGCGGTGCGTCTGGGCTTTCGCCAGATCAAGGGCTTTGCTGAAGAAGACGGCCACTGGATCGCCGCCGCGCGCGGCGGCGGCTATGGCTCCGTCGAGGCGATCTGGCGCCGCGCCGGGATTGGCCGCGGGGCGCTGACCCGGCTGGCAGGGGCGGATGCCTTTGCGGTCTATGGCCAGGCGCGCCGCGATGCGCTGTGGGCGGTGAAGGGGCTGGGCGGGGATCGCCCGCTGCCGCTGTTCGAGGCGGAAGGGGAGGGGCTGCCAGACCTGCCGGCAAACCTGCCTGCCCTCAGCCTGCCTGAAAGCGTGTTCGAGGATTATGTCGCCACGCGCCTGACGCTTCGCCAGCATCCGGTGCAGCTGCTGCGCCCGCGGTTGCCGAATTTTGCGGCGGCGGAGCACCATCGCACGACGCCGGACGGGGTCTGGCTCTCGGTCGCTGGCCTGGTCATCACCCGCCAGCGTCCAGGCACAGCGAGCGGGGTCATCTTCATCACGCTGGAGGATGATACAGCAGTGTCGAATGTCGTGGTCTGGCCGAAGACGTTCGAGACGTTTCGCAAGGAGGTGATGGCCGGGCGATTGCTGCATGTGAAAGGCAAATTGCAGCGCGAAGGGACAGTGACACATGTCATCGCCACGCATATCGCAGACTATTCGCATCTGCTGGACGAGCTCGGGTCTCCGGAATTTGCTGGCGCGCGTATCGATCCCTCACGCGACAATGCTGATGAAGCCCAGCGGCCGATGCCGGATCACCGAACCGGGCCGCAGGCGGGCAAGCGGCGCGCGGTCACGGATGCGATCACGGCAGAACTCCAGGCGGCCCACCGCGCCCGAATTGCCGCGGGTGTCCGCCACCCACGCGAGCAGGCGAAGAAACTGTTCTATAGCCGGGACTTTCACTGATGGGCTCGCCAAAACCGGCATCGGCAGGTATGGCAGCGGCGCGTGGGGAAACACACTCACGCGCTCGTTATTTGAAACGGTCGTCAAATAGCGGCTTTCTAGATGCACACAAGCCCGGTCATCGATCCGGCACGAAAAGGGGAAGACCTGTCGCGGCGCGGCGGGTCGTCAGATCATAAATGGACCAACGATCCTTTCAGACGATCAAGGTTGGCGAACAGGCCTTCACGCTTGAAACCATGATCTATGGCGGCGAAGTCGGACACAGACAGCCGCTCCTGATTGTCCATTCGATCGACTTCGCAGTGCCGCCGTCGCAGGCCTTCTGCGAGCATATGTGGGAGGCGGGGCTGCAAGTCATCTTTGTGCGCCGCCCGGGCTATGGACGAAGCTCTGCCTTGCCAGTTCAGATGATGGCCAAACGATCGGTCATTTCCGGCGCCGCGGCGATTGCAGAGGCCGCCATGCTGCGGGCTCTGATCGACAAGCTGGGGCTGACCCGGATCATCCTGATGGCGGTCGGCAGCTCAAATCCGGTCTGTTATCGCCTGATCCACATGTTGCCCGCACTGGACCAGGTCCTGTTCGTCAACCCGGCCTTCAACCAGGATATCAGGGAGGTCTTCGATCCGCTCTGGTTCCGCCAGATGCTGAAACAGATCATCACCTCTCGCGGCGGACTTCGGGTGGCGGAAATGGGGATCAAGATGATGCTCAAGAATGATGCGATCGGATTCTACCAGTCAATCGTCAAAAAGAGCCCGGGCGATTTGGCTTATGTCGCCGCCAATCCGGGTGATTACACGGAGGCGGCCCGGATCGCGCTGGCAACGCATGCGGACCAGCTGCATTATGACACGATCATGTGCCTGATCGAGGATCCGTTGCTGAAGGACGGGTATTTCGAAGGCGTCAATGCCGCCATCCTGATCGGGTCAGAAACCACCCCGTTCTGGCGCGCCGAAATGCAGCAAGAGGCGCACCGTCTGAACCTGCCGCTCTACCAGGCCGCATCTGGCGATATTTTCTGCGCCTATGTCTCGCCGCAAGACGTGTTGTCGATCCTGGATGGGACGGCGGTGTCAGGTCGCAGTTTTGCCGAACCGGCGGCGTCAGCTTAGAAACGGCTGTCGGACGGGCAAAAAATTGCCTTCAAGTGCTGGCGATTCTGGTCGAGCAAATGCGTATAACCGGACGCCAATCCGACCGGGCTGTATCGGTGCGAGATTAGACTGCCGCAAGCCTGGCAAGGGCGTCAGACCGTGCTCCATATTGGCGGATTTGAGAGCCTCGCTCTGGTCTGGTGCAATGGCCAGTTGAGCACCATCAGCAAGGATTCCCGTCGGCCCGGCGCATTCGATTCCAGTCCTGTTTCGCACCCGGCGCCAATCAGCTCGCAATCCTTGTCCTGCGCTGGTGTGACGCCACCTGGATCGAGGGTCGGACGATTGGAACCGGGCCGGTTTGCCTCGCTCGGCCGATCTGCAATCGCGGCGCGAAGCGCAGGTCCGCGACCTGGTGATCGAGACAGATTTCGCGCAAGAGATGCAGGCCGGGACAGCGGCCATTCGGGGCGCGATGGCAAGGCCATCAGACGGCGATCATGTGCGCCATCTGAGCACCGATCCGGCGGGGAAAACCCGGGCTCAATCCGACCGGGTTGCGGCGGCGCAATTCGACCCTGATCAACCGATCGCGGCGCAATCGGCGCAGGCGAATGGGGTCAAATTCTATCTTGCAGAACCTTTGCTGAACCGTGCGCAAATGCTGCACGAACGTGCAGAACGCCTGCAACAATATCGCCGCGTGATGCACATTTTTGCCTGCGATGACGCGCCGCCGCGCTGGCCGAGAGCGCGCGATCAGCGCTTCAGGGTTTGCGCACCGGCTCAAACTCGAACAGCGAGATGCCGCGCGCATGGGCGTCGAATTTCAGCTTGCGATTGAGCGGGGCATGTGCGCGCGAGGCGCAGTTCTGGCGATCGCAGAGATAGCAATTGACGCCAATCGGCGTCGGGTCTTGCGAGCCGAGATTGGAGCGCTCGAAATAGACCAGATTATCCGCATAGGCCTTGTCACAGCCAAGTCCGATGGCGACCCGGGCCGGCGGGCGGCCATAATGCCCGCGTGAGCGGGTGATCGCTTTCGAGATCGACACATAAGTGGTTTCATCCGGCATCTGGACCAGCTGCGTCAGCGTCTCGCCGGGTTGTTCGAAGGTGCGGTGAATGTTCCAGCGCGGACAGGCGCCGCCAAACTTGGAGAAGTGAAAGCGCCCGGCGCTGAACCGCTTTGATACATTCCCGGCCGCATCAATGCGCAGAAAGAAGAAGGGAATGCCCTTGGCGTCCGGCTTTTGCAGCGTCGTCAGGCGGTGGGCAGTCTGCTCGAAACTGGTGCCGAAGCGGTGGCTGAGCAAGTCGACATCATACCGGGTATCCTCGCAGGCCTTGAGGAACTTGTTGTACGGCATCAACAGCGCCGCTGCGAAATAATTGGCCAGCGAGACGCGGGCGAGGCCAATGGCGCTCTCATCCTTGATGCCCGAGGCGGCGACGATGCCGTCAATCAGCTCGCGATACTCGATAAAGACCAGCTGAAAGGCGAGCTGAAACTGGCGCCCGGTCGGGTGCAGCAATTCGGAAATATCGATGCCGAGACGATGCCGGTCGAAATAGCGGAACGAGGACGGCATGGCCGAGCTTGGCAGCACCCGGACCTTGAGCTTGTGGACTTGTTCGAGCCGCGCTTGGATGGCGACTTCCAGCGCCTTGCCGCCGCCTGTCAGCGTCTTGTAAAACGCGCTGGCGGTCTCATCCAGTTCCGGGAAGTAATTGTTCTGCTCATGCAGGAATTGGCGCACGGTTTCGACCGGACGCGCTGATTCTTCCAGCAGTTCGACCTTTTCACGGTCGGCCAGCGGATTGGCATCGGAATAGGTGCTGAGGGCCAGTTCGCGATAGCGCTCATGCAGGCGCAGGAAGGCCTTGACCGTGTCCGGGCTGGCCCCGACCAGGTCTTCCAGCTCGCCTTTGCCAATCTGGGCCCCGCCGAATACCGGATCGCGCAAGGCACTGACCAGTTCATTGACCAGGCCAGCATCCATGTCCTGGGCCAGGTCAGCGACATTGATATCGAACTCTTCCGCCAGTTTGAGCAGGACCGCCGCGCTGACTGGGCGCTGATTGCTCTCGATCAGGTTGATATAGGTCGCCGACACGTCAAGGCGGCGCGCAAACTCGGCCTGAGTCAGGCTCAGCTGGGTCCGCAAGCGCTTGATTCTTGGGCCGATAATCAG
Organism: Henriciella sp.; assembly: GCA_965212615.1. Lineage (GTDB taxonomy): Bacteria > Pseudomonadota > Alphaproteobacteria > Caulobacterales > Hyphomonadaceae > Henriciella. Next base: position 1,073,965 of record OZ243114.1, on the reverse strand, counting down.
CTTCTTCTTCATCATCACTGCCTATAACAACATTTACAAACATTACATACGAAAATTTACATAACAAACAATGAAACCCAATAGGTATGGGGTCGGGGTGGACGTGGCACGGGTTTTGTAAATAGAGGACTATTATTACAAAACTCGGGAGATCGCGATGAATGCGACGCTAATTCAAGATGCTGTTTCAGCCGCCAAGCCAACCCCTCAACATCGCCGCCCGGCGGAGATTGTCGGCCCGGTCCCTGCTGCATATGAGCGTGTCCTGAGCCATCGCGCGCTGCTCTTCATTGCAGATCTGGAACGCCGTTTTGGCGGTCAGCGCCGGATTCTGCTCGAGAATCGCAAATTGGCACAGATGCGCTTCGATGATGGCGAAATGCCAACCTTCCCGCCGGAAACGGAACATATCCGCAAATCGGTCTGGGAAGTCGCGCCGGTGCCAAAAGCGCTGCAGGATCGCCGCGTCGAGATTACCGGCCCGGTCGATCGCAAGATGATGATCAATGCGCTGAATTCCGGCGCCAAGATGTTCATGGCTGATTTCGAGGATGCTTCTGCGCCGACCTTCGCCAACATGGTCGAAGGCCAGGCCAACATGATTGATTATGCGGACGGCAATCTCGCTTTTGATGACGAGGCCCGCGGCAAGTCCTACCGCCTCAATGACGAGACCGCGACGATGCTGGTCCGCCCGCGCGGCTGGCATCTGGAAGAGGCGCATGTCACCGTCGACGGCAATCCGATGTCGGCCAGCCTGTTCGATTTCGGTCTGCACATTTTCCACAATGGCAAGAAGCTGATGGAGCAGGAAAAAGGCCCATTCTATTACTTGCCGAAAATGGAGAATTACCAAGAGGCGCGGCTGTGGAATGATGTCTTCAACTTTGCCCAGGCGGCGCTCGGCATTCCAAACGGCACGATCAAGGCGACCGTCCTGATCGAGACCCTGCCAGCAGCCTTCCAGATGGATGAAATCCTGTATGTGATGCGCAATCACATTGTCGGCCTCAATTGCGGCCGTTGGGATTATATTTTCAGCTATATCAAGACTCTGCGCAATCATCCCGACTATGTCCTGCCGGACCGCGCGCAAGTCGGCATGGATCGCGCCTTCCTCAAGGCCTATTCGCTGAAACTGATCCAGACCTGCCACCGTCGCCGCGCCCACGCCATGGGCGGCATGGCCGCGCAAATCCCGGTCAAGGGTGATGAGGCGGCAAATGCGGCGGCCTTCGACAAGGTCCGCGCTGACAAGAAACGCGAAGCCCAGCAAGGCCATGACGGCACCTGGGTCGCGCACCCGGATCTGGTGCCGGTGGCGATGGAAGTGTTTGACGCCGAAATGCCTCAGGCCAATCAGGTCTTGAGCCAGCGCCAGTTCCCGAACATTACCGAAGCCTCCTTGCTGACCCCGCATACAGGCGATGTCACCGAGGCCGGGATCCGCACCAATATCTCGGTCGGGATTGAATACACTGCGGCCTGGCTGCGCGGCAAAGGCGCAGTGCCGATCCACAATCTGATGGAGGATGCGGCCACGGCGGAAATCTCCCGCAGCCAGCTCTGGCAATGGCTGACGCATGGCACCGAGTACAAGACCGCTGATGGCGCCACCGAGACCTTCACTGCCGCAGCCTTTGACACGCTGCTGAATGACGAGCTCGGCAAGATCAAGGCCAGCCTTGGCGACAATGCCTATGCGGATGCCCGCTATCCGGAGGCCACCGAGGTGTTTGTTGCCACGGCGACCGGCGACACGCTCGCCGATTTCCTGACCCTGCCAGCCTATGACGTGCTCAACGCGCTTGCATGATTTTCTCAACCCCAATTCACCCAGGATCCAGACGAGGATAGTAAAATGACCCAACGTCCAACCTATAAACAGCTGATGGAAGAGACGCTGAAGCGTTATCCGGAAGGCCGCACCCGTGCCGGCCTGACCGTGGAAGATGTCGTTCAGCTGAAAATCCAGAACACTTACAATACCCATCTCGACATTGCCCGCGGCATGGCCGAGGTGATGCGCGAAGACATGGCCGCTTATGACGAGGATGCGTCCAAGTTCACCCAATCGCTCGGTTGCTGGTCCGGCTTCCACGCGCAGCAGAAGATCAAGGCTGTGAAGCGTATGCGCGGCACCGCCAAAGGCACTTATATCTATCTCTCTGGCTGGATGGTTGCGGGTCTGCGCAACACGTTTGGCCACCTGCCGGATCAGTCCATGCACGAGAAGACCGCGGTGACTGATCTGATCCGCGAGATCTATACCTCGCTGCGTCAGGCTGATGAGGTTGCCCTGAACGACCTGTTCCAGGAGCTGAAAGCGGCGAAAGAGTCTGGCGCTGCGCAGGCTGCGATCGATGAGATCATCTATCGCATCGACACGTTCGAGAGCCATGTTGTGCCAATCATTGCCGACATCGATGCCGGCTTCGGCAACGAGCACGCCACTTACCTGCTGGCCAAGGAACTCATCCTGGCCGGGGCCTGCTGCCTGCAGATCGAGAACCAGGTCTCTGACGCCAAGCAGTGTGGCCACCAGGACGGCAAGGTCACAGTCCCGCGCGAAGACTTCATCACCAAGCTGCGCGCCTGCCGCATGGCGTTCGAAGAGCTCGGCGTTGATGAAGGCGTGATTGTCGCCCGTACAGACAGCCTCGGCGCTGGTCTGACCCAGAAAATCCCGGTCTCTAATGCGCCTGGCGATCTTGCGGCTGAATATATCAAGTGGATCGAAACCGAAGAGATCACGGATGCCAATCCGCTGAAGGATGGCGAAGTGGCGCTGATGCGCGATGGCAAGGTCACGCGTCCCGTGCGGATGCCGAACGGGCTCTACAAGTTCCAGGCGGATACCGGCCGTGAGCGCGTGATCGAGGATTGCATCAGCTCGCTGACTGAAGGCGGCGCTGACCTGCTCTGGATCGAAACCGCGACCCCGAATGTGGACGAGATTGCCTCAATGGTGAATGCGGTCCGCGAAGTGGTGCCGAATGCCAAGCTGGCTTACAATAATAGCCCAAGCTTCAACTGGACGCTGAACCTGCGCAAACAGGTGCGCGAACAGTGGATCGCTGAAGGCAAGATTGCCGAAGGTGACTATCCAGAAGATGTCGCCCTGATGTCAGCCAAGCTGGACGAGACCGAACTCGGCATCGAAGCCGATGCGCGTCTGCAGAGCTTCCAGACCGACATTTCAGCCCGCGCTGGCGTGTTCCACAATCTGATCACCCTGCCGACCTTCCACCTCACTGCCAAAGGCATGGACGAGCTGTCCAATGGCTATTTCGGCGACGAGAAGATGCTGGCTTATGTCAAGAATGTTCAACGCGAAGAAATTCGCCGCGGCGTCTCGGCCGTACGCCACCAGCACGAGGTTGGCTCTGACCTTGGCGATACGTTCAAGGAAATGGTGGCCGGCGACCGCGCCCTGAAGGCGGGCGGTGCGCACAATACCATGAACCAGTTCGTCGCGGCCGAATAAGCCCCGAGCGACATCGCCAAACAAAAAAGCGCGCCGATCCATCGATCGGCGCGCTTTCTATCAGCCCCGTCTATGCCCCGGGGGCAAAATCAGTTCATCTCATTCAGCGCTTCTGCGACCCGCTGCAGGTCGTCGCTGGCGACCGTATCCAGAACGCTTTGGCGATAGACGCGGATCCCGGCGCGTTGTTCGCGCATGGCTTGCTGCAATTGCTGGTAAAAATTGGCCGAGCGGTAATGATAGGGATAATATTTGCTGTACTGGCCGCGGGCATCATCATTGCCACGCACCATGATGCGCAGCATCGCATCTGACAGGGCGGCCTCTTCTTCTGTGTCGCGGGCCGCGATAAGGGTCTGGATCTTGCGTTCAAGCACAAAGCGATCAACCCGTTTCTGATACGCCGACTGGCGCGCTTTGCCCCAGGCCACGACTTTCACAGGTCGTTCGCTGCCGGTCTCGACGACGCGCGACTTGCCGCCGCCATAGACGGTCACATCGCGGGCCAGGGCAGGGGCGGTCAAAAGCCCGACAGCGCCCAGCAGGGCAAGCAATCGCGGGCCGGAAACTTGGATCCGTGGCATGAGTTTTCTAGCTCCAATCAAGCCATTCTGGCTATGCTTAAGGCTAGTCTGGCAATTTATTTCGAATTTGCAACAAATTACTATAGTTAATGCGGATATTCCTTATTATACCGGGTGCCAAAAGATGCTTCAAAAGCGCCCAAATGTGCGGAGGCTGGACCAGATATGCCCAAGGCTGTGATCGTAGGCGGGGGAATTGGCGGGCTGACCGCGGCGCTCACCTTTCACCATTTCGGCTGGCAGGTTGAAGTCCTGGAGCGGGCGTCGGAATTGTCGGAAATCGGGGCCGGCATTCAGATCACCCCGAATGGCATGAAAGTGTTTCGCGCCATGGGGCTGGAACAGGCAATCTCGGAGAATGCCTTTGTCCCGCGCGCCCTGGAAATGCGGTTTGGCCGATCCGGCCGCCAGATCTTTGAAATCGAAGCGCGAAAGGCCGTGGTCGAACGCTGGGGCGCGCCGTATCTGCACCTGCACCGCGCCGACCTGGTCGAGACGCTGCAACGCCTATTATTGCAGCGCCAGCCAAATGCCGTGCGCCTCGATGCCGAGGTTTCCGCTTATGCGCAGAACACCAGGGCCGCGCAGGTCATTCTCGAGTCCGGCGACACGGTCGAAGGCGACCTGATTGTCGGTGCGGACGGCATTCACTCGGTCATACGCACCCAGATGCTCGGGGCCGAGCAGCCCGACTTTACCGGCAATATCGCCTGGCGCGCTGTCGTGCCGATGGAGCAGCTTGGCGAGCTGGCGCCGCCGCCAACCGCCTGTGTCTGGGTCGGGGCCCGCCGCCATGCGGTGACTTATCGCCTGCGCGGCGGCACGCTGGCCAATTTTGTCGGCATTGTCGAGCGCGATGCCTGGACCTCGGAATCCTGGACCGAACGGGCCAGCAAGGCAGAGGTCGTCGCGGCCTTCAAGGGCTGGCATCCCATCGTCACCCATCTGATCGACAAGGCCGATCTGCATTTCCGCTGGGCTTTGTTTGACCGCCAGCCATTGTCGCAATGGGTCGATGGACGTGTCGCCCTGCTCGGCGATTCCTGCCACCCGACACTGCCCTTCCAGGCCCAGGGGGCAGTGATGGCGATTGAGGATGCTTATTTGCTGGCCAAGCTGTGCTCGGATGCGCCCAGCGATCTGGACCGTGCGCTGAAGCTCTATTTTGAAACCCGCTTGCCCCGCACGGCCCGGGTCCAGGCCGCTTCACGCGGCAATGCCAGATTGTTCCATCGCCCCACCCCGCTCAGCCGCGCCCTGACCTATGGCCCGATGTGGATGGCTGGCAAGATCGCGCCAAGCATCATTCGCTCGCGCCAGGATCCGTTCTTCGCTTATGACATTCGCGAAGAGCCATTACGGTAAGGGCGCTTCCTCCAGCTCGGCGCCCGCGGCGCTGAGATCGACATTCACAGGCGGTTCGGCATATGCCTCATCCGGCAGCACCGGCTCGAACCGCTGGCCCAGGGCAAAGGCGGCATACCAGCTCAGCTCGGTATTGATCTTGAACAGCTGATTGGCCGGCTTGCGGAAATTGTGCGGCTCATCCTTGGCCTGGTAAAGCGCGGTCGGCGTCGCTGTGGCGAAGACGGCACGATACATCAGGATCGATTGGGTCGGCGGCACGCGCGTATCCTTTTCGCCGACAAAGAACAAAGTCGGCGTGGTCACCCGCCAGGCATCTTTGAGCGGCGAGTCTCGCCGATATTGTCGGCGCGGCGGATCTTTTTGCCAGGGCGTGCCGCCAAAGATGAATTGACGGCCAAATCTGGAATCGCTCTCGCCATGCATGGACAGCCAGTCTGAAGCCCCGGCGCCGGACGAGGCGACCTTGAACCGATCCGTGTGCGTGATCAGCTTGTTGACCATATGCCCGCCAGCGCTCCAGCCCATCTTGATCAGACGATCCGGATCAGCCAGGCCGCGCGCGATCATGGCGTCAATGCCGGCCATCACATCAAGATGCGCATGGCGGAAATAGCGTCCGGCCATGTCGCGGACAAACCGGTCGCCATAGCCGGTGCTGCCGCGATGATTGGGCAAGAACACCATATAGCCCTGTCCGCTCAGAACCGGCAGATAGCTGGTGACAGACCAGGTCCCGAACCGGGCTGAGCTTTGCGGGCCGCCATGGGTGATCGTCACCAGCGGATAGCGTTTGCCTTGCTCATATCCGACCGGATAGACCAGCAGGCCTTCGATCCGGGCGCCGCCTCGCCCACGCCAGCTGACCTGTTGCTGGCGCGGCAGCGCGAAGGTTTGCGGCCAGTCGGCATATTCAGATGTGATCGGCGCGAAGCCGAGGTCGGGATCGCGCATCAGCTGATATTCGCCTGGATTGCGGGCCGTCTCGATGCGGGCCAGATGCGTCTGGGTCTGTGCATCATAGGACCAGTCGGCAATGTTCTGATCGCCGCGGGTCAGCTGGCGCAAGGCGCCGCTAGAAAGCGTATAGTGATAGAGATTGGCGCGCACACCGGTATTGCCGAGAATGTAGAGCCCGTCGCCTGACGAATCCCAGGCAAATGCCAGCGCCTCCATTGCCATTTCGCCCAGCAGCCGGCGCGCTGGCCCGGTTGCGGTCTTGATGAAGACTTTCGGTTCGTAAAATGGCGCCCCTGCTTCATTGACTGTCGCGATATAGGCAAGCGACTGGCCATTCGGCGACAATTGCGGCATCAGCTCGCCATGTGTGTTACGGGTCCAGCGGGCGCGTTCGCCGCTCTGCCGTTGACGGGTATAGACATCGCCGCGATGGGCGGAATCGAACCGGTGATCCGGCTGGCGGGAATAGGTCAGGGCCGTGCCGTCTCGAGAGACGGAGACCTGGCGCACCGAGAAATTGCCAGACACCACGGCTTCTGCAGACCGCGTGGCCAGATCGAAAAACCAGATCTCGCGAAATGCATTTGATTCAAATGGCGGGATCAGCCAGCCGGTATTGAGCAAGCGGCCGGTTTCGGTGGATCGCTGTTCGACAGCGGTAAAATAGAAGCCGGCGCCATCCGGCAACCAGAAGATGTCCAGCACCGACTTGTCATGGGCGGTCAGCTGGGTCTCGTCCTGGCGGCCGAGATGATAGAAGAAGGCCTGGCGCCGGGTCTCGCCGTGCGGGGTCTTCAGATAGATGAAGCCGCTACTATCCGGATGCCACCAGACGCGGCTATGCGCGCCGTCATCATCTGGCGACCGCGCGATCTCGAGCGCCGCGCCGGTGGTCCGGTCGATCAGGTTCAATCGATTGACGATCTTGTTCTCGCCCCACAGCGTCTGAGTCCGAAGATAGGCAAAATACCGCTGGTCCGGCGACAGGCTGCCATGCGACAGGCGGGGCATCTCGATCATATCGACCGGGGACATTGGCCGCGGGTCAGCGCTGGCGCGCAGGTCCAGCAGACTTGCAACCAGGATGAGGAGCAAAACAGCGCGGATCATGAGCCAAATGTAGCAGTCAGGCGGCGCGCGGCAAATCCAAACGCAGGTGTTTCACTCAAGCGTTACCGCCGGTCATGTGCAGATGAGCCGGGTCAATGCCGAGCATGCCGAGGGTCAATTCCCACTTTTTCGAATGGGCTTCGCCAAAAATGATGTCAGGATGCGGTTCGGCGATCAGCCAGGCATGTTCGCTCAGCTCATTCTCCAGCTGGCCCGGCCCCCAGCCAGCATAGCCGAGGGTCATGGCTGCCTGTTTCGGCGCCCCTTCCGAGGCCAGCGCGCGCAATACGTCCCGCGTCGCGGTCATCGAATAATCGCTGGCGACTTCGACTGTGGCATTGTCGCTATAATAATCGGAGGTGTGCACGACAAAGCCGCGATCAGTGCCAACCGGGCCGCCATTCAGGACGTAAGCGTCTGGCACTTTTATGTCCTGCTCGATCTCCAGCTGGGTCAGGAGTTCAGGCAGGGTCAGGTCATCAATCGGCTTGTTCAGCACCAGGCCCATTGTGTAATCATCGCTATGGGCACAGATCAGGATCACCGAGCGCGCAAATCGCGGATCGCCGATTCCCGGCATCGCCACCAGCATTTTTCCGGTCAGATCCTGCACATTCCGCTCCTTGGTCACAATCGACGCTATCTGACAGGTTGAATTTGGCAAGCTTTTGTCATTGCGAGGGGGCAGAACCGACCTATCTAAGGCGCAGACACTGAGGAGAGTTAATGATGAGCATTTCTGTTGGCGACAAATTGCCAGACGCCACCTTCATGGAAATGACTGCGAATGGGCCAGAACCGCGCAGCACCGAAGACGTGTTTACCGGCAAGACGATTGCCTTGTTCGCGGTCCCCGGCGCGTACACGCCGACCTGTTCGGCCAAGCACCTGCCCGGTTTTGTCGAGCGCCAGGGCGATCTGGCTGCAAAGGGCGTGGACGAAATCGTCTGCACCTCGGTGAATGATGTTTTCGTCATGGGCGCCTGGAGCGCTGATAATGGCGCCGATGGCAAGGTTCGCATGCTGGCGGACGGCAATGGCGCCTTTGCTGCCGCGCTTGGCCTGCAACTGGATGCCAGCGGCTTTGGCATGGGCCAGCGGTCGCAGCGCTATTCGATGCTGGTCGTAGACGGCACGGTCAAGGAACTGAATGTCGAGCAAGGCGGCGGGTTTGAGGTGTCCAGCGCTGATTATCTGCTGGGTCAGCTTTAGGGCCGAGCTGGGCAAAGCATTGGGGTGAAGCATACCCTCTGGGCGCAACCCATCGCTGCGCTGGTCGCTTCTGAGACCAAATCCCCCCTCCAAGCGCGCCCCACGGTCTGATCCGTGGGGCCCAGCGCGGGCCTGCTTGGCCTGGAGCGGGAGCGGCATGGACGCGCCCGGTCTGCGCGGCACGTCCGCGTGCTGGGTTGCCCAGACCATCCCTCAGACTTTCGTAACAGAATCGCGTGAGAACGGCATGTTTCCAGGAGGGATGCGCCGTTTTTCGATGAATTCTTATTGAAAATCAGTAAATTCCTTCCCATGTGAACAAGAGTTCAGATCAGGGAGGACCAATCAATGGAATTTAATCTTATCGTCCTTGGCCTATTGGCCATTGCGGGTTTGGTGCTGGTGACATCAGCCGTCAAAGTCGTGCCTCAGGGGTTTAATTTCACCGTCGAGAATTTCGGGCGCTACACCCGCACGCTGGGACCGGGAATGCACTTCATCGTGCCATTCTATCAGCGCGTCGGGCGCAAGATGAACATGATGGAAACCGTGCTCGATATCCCGACCCAGGAAGTGATTACGCGCGATAATGCCCAGGTTTCCTGTGATGCAGTCGTGTTTATCCAGGTCGTCGACCCGGTCTCGGCCGCCTATGAGGTCAACAATCTCGAGAATGCCATCACCAATCTGTCTTTGACCAATATCCGGACCGTGGTCGGGTCGATGGATCTTGATGAGGTCCTGTCCAATCGCGACGATATCAATGCGCGGCTATTATCGGTGGTCGATGCCGCAACCAATCCATGGGGCGTGAAAGTCACCCGGATCGAGATTGCCGACCTGTCGCCGCCTGCCGACATTACCGAAGCGATGGCGCGTCAGATGAAAGCCGAACGCCTCAAGCGGGCGGAAATCCTGACCGCGGAAGGCGACAAGCAGTCAGCGATTCTGAAAGCCGAAGGCCTCAAACAGTCGCAAATCCTTGAGGCCGAAGGCCGCCGCGAAGCTGCGTTCCGCGACGCCGAAGCGCGGGAGCGCGAAGGTGAAGCCGAAGCCAAGGCCACGGCCTTTGTCTCCGAAGCCATCGCCAAGGGCGATGTCAATGCGATCAATTACTTCCTTGGTCAGCAATATGTCACCGCGTTCGAGAAGCTCGCCTCTGCCGGCGGCAACAAGACGGTGATCATTCCAGCCGAGTTCAGCTCGATCATCGGCACGATTGAAGGCATTCGCGGTCTCACCGATGCCGCCAAGGATGCCGGCGCGCGCAGCCGCACCGCCGTGCCACCGGCCGGCAACAGAGACTAGGGGATCGCCATGGAAGGATTAGACTTCACCTTGTGGCCGCCGACCGCCTGGCATTGGCTGGCGCTCGGACTGATGCTCCTCTCGCTGGAGATGATGCTCGGCACATTCGACCTGCTCTGGATCTCGATTGCCGCCGGGCTCACCTCCGCGTTCACCGCGATCGCGCCAGACGGGATCACGGGTTGGCAGGGGCAATTGGTGGTCTTTGCGGTTGCCTCGACCGCCTTGTTCATCGTCGGCCGGACCCTGTTCCGGCAGATGCGCGAGAATGTCGAAGAGCACCCGACCTTGAACAAGCGCATGGCCGGGACGCTCGGCCAGCGCGGCGTCGTCGCCGAGGATTTCAACGGCGGCATTGGCCGGGTCAAGCTCGGCGACACGGTCTGGTCGGCACAAAGTGTTGACGGCGCCAACCTGGCCAGCGGCGCGGCCGTCGTGGTCGAAGCGACGGAAGGCAATATGCTGAAGGTCAAACCGGCGTAACCCGCCAAGCGTGAACCAAGCCCTGCAAGCCGCCCCCGTCTGGGGGCGGCTTTTTCGATTATCAGGGCGACCTGGCAACAATTCGTTGGCAAAGCAGAAATCGCCGAACTATTCGTGCGAAAAGGCTGCAGTTTGCGCGAAGAACATGTCTCGTATAGGTGAGTTTTGCTCAACGAATGTGTATTATTTTTGCAACGACTGAAGCTCGAATGCAGTATTTGTTCGCTTTTTGTTTCCTTATCGTCTGCCGATCGATTGACTGCATCTGAACCCGGACAAATTCTGTTCAGTGGAGGACCCATAACAATCCAAGAATATATCAATGTGGGGTCGCCGATAAATATAATAAGGAAGGAAACCCAATGGCGAAATCTAGAATTCGAGGGCGTTTATTCGCGAGCGCTGCGTTAAGCGCGGTGCTGCTGGCGGTCGCACCGATGGCGGTTGCGCAAGGCGATGAAACCGCCTCAGACGAGGATCTCGAGCTGCAAAAGGTGATCTCGATCGGATCACGGGTGCCATCTCGCTCGGCGCTTGATACGCCGGCCCCGGTGGACGTTTTCTCAGGCGAGGAGTTCGTCAATCAGGGCACCAATGATGTGACTGAAATCCTGCGCACAGCGGTGCCGTCCTATAATGTCAACACGCAGCCAATCTCGGACGCGGCGACGATCATTCGTCCGGCCAATGTTCGCGGCCTGTCGCCGGACAACACACTGGTGCTGCTGAACGGCAAGCGTCGTCACCGCGGTTCGGTGATCTCGTTCCTTGGCGGTGGCATCGCCGATGGCGCGCAAGGCGCTGATGTGAGTGTCATTCCGTCTCTGGCGCTGAATAGTGTCGAGATCCTGCGCGATGGCGCGTCATCGCAATATGGCTCGGACGCGATTGCAGGTGTGATCAATTTCCAGCTTCGCGAGGATTCCAGCGGCGGCACGGTCGAAGCGGTCTATGGCTCGACTTATGAAGGCGATGGCGACAATTACCGCATTGCCGGCAATATCGGTTTGCCGCTCGGCGAGAACGGGTTTCTCAACCTGACCGGCGAAGTGTCGGACACAGATGGCACCGTGCGGTCGATCGTGCGCGGCGACGTTGAGGCGCTGATTGCGGCCGGAAACACCGCCGTGGCTGATTTCCAGACGATCAACTCCTATACCGATCAGGTGCCACAATATTGGGGCCAGCCGGATGTGAAGGATAATTACAAACTGTTCTTCAATTCAGGCCTGGAAGTGGGCGAAAATACCGAGCTGTATGCGTTCGGTAATTATGCTGAGCGCACCGCGGAAGGCGGCTTCTTCTTCCGTAATCCGACCAATCGGGGCGGGGTTTATGCTGGACCACTGGTCGATCCGGTGACCGGCTTTGCCGACCCGACCGGTGTCGCATCAATCCTGGTTGGCGATTTGGACGGGGTTGGCACGGGCGGCACTTGCCCGGCAGGTATCCCGCTGACACAAGGTGGCGGCTTGATTGCTGACCCGACCGTGTTGGCTCAAGTCACGGGTGATCCGAATTGTTTCTCCTTTGTTGAGACCATTCCAAGCGGTTTTGTTCCACGCTTTGGCGGTGACAATACAGATTGGTCGATCGCCGGCGGTGTCCGCGGCGTATTCGGCCTCGGCAATGGGCTGAATTATGATTTCAGCGTCGTGCATGGCGCCAGTGAAACCGAGTTTTTCATTCGCAACACGATCAATGCCTCGCTTGGACCGAACACGCCTCGTGACTTCACCCCGGGCGCCTATAAGCAAACCGAAACGATTATCGATGCTGATTTCAGCTATGCGGTTCCGGTTTCAGGCTTCGCATCGGATCTGAACATCGCCTTCGGGTCGCAGTATCGCGAAGAAGAGTTTGAGATCACCGCTGGCGACCCGGCTTCGTTTGCGCTCGGACCGCTCGCCGATCAGGGCTTCTCGTCAAGCTCAAACGGATTTGGCGGCTTCACCGCATCAAGCACAAGCACGCAATCGAGCTATGCTTTCTATGTCGATCTCGAGGCTGACGTCACCAATGCCCTGACGCTGCAAGGCGCTTTGCGGTTTGAGGATTATGACGCGTTCGGAAGCACCACCGATTATAAAGTCGGCGCGCTTTACCGTGTGACCGATAATTTCCGCTTGCGCGGGACAGTGTCTTCCGGCTTCCACGCGCCAACGGCAGGACAAGCCAATGTGACCAATGTGACGACGCAAAACGTCAACGGCGTTCTGATCGACCAGGGCACGCTGCCCTTGTCGTCAGCGGCGGGTCAGCTGGCCGCGGACTTCATCGAAGCCCGCGATGGCGGACGTCCGGATCTGGGCACTGAAACGGCTCAGAACTTCACTCTCGGGACGGCGTTTGATGTCGGATCGACGACCTGGACAATCGACTATTTCAACATTGATGTGGATGACCGCATCGCCTTGTCAGCGAATGTCGATTTCCTGGCGGCGCTGGACTTTGTCGGCAACCAGAACGGGCTCGGCCCCTTCGCCACCGTCAGTGATGGTCTGACCCAGCTGGGCAATGCCAATGTGATCAATCGCAATGACTTTGTCGGGTTCGAGGACCTGACCCAGTTCCGCTATTTCACCAATAGCTTCGATACCACCACTGAAGGGGTTGAAGTTGTCGGTACGATTCCGCTGGACATCACCGAGCGCGGCGACACCAATGCGTCGATCTCGTTCGCTTATATCGACACCACCGTCGATGATGCCGGTTCGATCAATCCGATCAATGCCGGACGGGTGGCTGCACTGGAAGAGTTGCTGCCTGAACTCAAAGGCGCCGTGACCGTCACCCACGAACAGGACAATTGGCGGTTCCTGGCCCGGGCGAATTATTTCGGTGAGTGGGAAGATACCGGCAACGGGACCGGAACCCAGGGCGCTGAGGTGAATTTCGATGCGGAATTTGGCTATTATCTCAATGATCAGATCGAACTGATCATCGGGGCCAATAATATCTTCGACAATTACCCAGACGAGAACCCGAATGCCGCGTCGCTCGGTCAGCTCTATCCAGAGTCTTCGCCAAGCGGCTTCAATGGCGGGTCCTATTATCTGAAAGCCCGGTTCAGATTCTAAACTCGATCAACAGCGCGTCGACAGGCTGTGTCGGCGCGCCCATTCCGATCAGGCCGTCTGTTCCAGGCGGCCTGATTTTTTTGCCCTGAAATGATTTGAAAACAGGCGGCGCTTGGCTAGAATTGGCGCGATATGAGTGGTTCAGAACTGGTTCTCAAAATCGCTACCCTGGCGGATGTGCCCGCCATCGAGGCCTTGATGGCCGCGTCGATGAAGGACCTGTTGCCGGCATTTCTGGATGAAAAGCAAGTCGCACGCTCAAGCGAGAGCATGGGCGTCGATACCCAGCTGATCGAGGACGGGACGTATTTCCTGGTCTATGTCGATCAGGTTCTGGCCGGGTGCGGCGGCTGGTCGAGACGGCGCACCCTGTATGGCGGCAATCACACGACTGGACGCGATGACAGCCTGGCTGATCCGGAAACCGAACCGGCCAAGATCCGAGCGATGTACACCCACCCGGCTTTTACCCGCCGCGGGATTGGCCGTTTTCTGCTGCGCTCTGGCGAGGCTGCGGCCCGGGCAGAAGGGTTCAAGGCCATGGAAATGGGCTCAACGGCGCCAGGGCGGCCCTTATATGAAGCCTGCGGCTATGCCTTGATCGAAGATCTGTCTTCGCCGAGTGAGGATGGAACGGTCGTGCCGATCCTGCGGATGCGCAAGGAATTGCCGGCCTGAGGCGGCTAGATTGAGAAACTGGTCCCGCAGCCGCAGCCAGCGGTGGCGTTCGGATTATTGATCTTGAACGCGGCGCCGATCAGCTCGGTCGAGAAGTCAATCTCCGATCCGGCCATGAATTCCAGGCTCATTTCATCGACCAGCACGCTGACCCCGTCGCGCGTGATAATCAAGTCGTCGGAATTGGCAGTATCGTCGAGATCGAACTTGTAGGAAAACCCAGAGCAGCCGCCGCCTTCGACGGAAACCCTTAAATAGGACATTTCCGGTTGTTTCTCCAGAATCGCTTTAATGCGCTTCGCAGCCGACTCAGACAGGGTAATATTGCTCATGAGCCAGAAGATAGTGATGCCGGACATGCCTGAAAAGAGGGCAGTGTTTGCAACCCGCTGGGAACACTCGCGCGGGCGCTTCATCGACGAGCCGCATTCTGCCACGCGAACCCCGTTCCAGCGCGACCGAGACCGCATCATCCACGCCTCGGCATTTCGGCGGCTAAAGCAGAAGACGCAGGTCTTCGTGGCGCATGAAGGTGACCATTATCGCACCCGTCTGACGCATTCCCTGGAAGTGGCGCAAATCGCCCGCTCTGTGGCCCGCACGCTCGGCCTTGATGAGGATCTGGCCGAAGCCATGGCGCTGGCGCATGATCTCGGCCATCCGCCCTTTGGCCATGCCGGCGAAGACCAGCTGGATGAATGCATGACCGAATATGAGGGCTTTGATCACAATGCCCAGACCTTGCGCGTCGTCACCCGGCTTGAAGATCGCTATCCGACCTTTGAAGGGCTCAACCTGACCTGGGAAATGCTTGAAGGCCTGGTCAAGCATAATGGCCCGCTGATCACCGCCGACAATTCGATTGACGACCTGCCAGTCGCGTTTCGCGATTTTCCCTGGCTGGCAGAGCTGGAGCTGGATCAATTTGCCGGGCCGGAAGCGCAAGTCGCGGCGCTGGCGGATGATATCGCTTATAATAATCACGATATAGATGATGGCATCGCTGCCGGTCTGTTCACGATTGAGGACTTGTTGGAGCTGCCACTGGTCGGCGATATCTTTCGCAGTGTTCAGGCTGATTATCCGGCGCTCGGGGAGAAAAAGACAGTCGGCGAGGCGGTGCGTCGCCTGATCGGGCACTGGATCGATGATCTGACCGCCGAAACCCGGCGCCGGGTGGCCAGGCACAAGCCGCAAAGCGCTGCCGATGTCCGCGCCTTGCCGGAGCCGCTCGTGGCTTTTTCGGAAGCGCTCGAACACGACCAGAGAGCCCTGCGCGCCTTTCTCTATGAGCGCATGTACAAGCATTACAAGGTCAATCGCATGCGCAGCCAGGGCAAACGCATCCTGAGCGAGCTGTTCGAATTGTTCATGGATGAGCCGGAAACGCTGCCGGACCTGTGGCGCCGCGATGCCGAGCAGGCGACGAAAACCCGCCGGGCCCGGCTGGTCTGTGATTATCTGGCCGGCATGACTGACAATTATGCCATCGATCTCCACCGCCGTTTGTTCAGCATGGAAAGCATGTTGTGAGGGGCGGCTTCACCCTCTGCCCCGTCGCCCACGGGAGGCGGCGTTCACAGCAATTCGGCTGACAGATCGCGCCAGATCGGATTCTTCTCTTCAATCAGGTCGACTTGCTGCCGGCGCGACCAGCGCTTGATCTCTTTTTCTCGCTGCTGCGCAAATTTCAGGCTGGCAAAGCGATGATACCAGACCAGGTTTTGAAACTGGTTCTCGCTTGTGAGCCTCGCGCCGGAGCCTTGCTTATGCTTTTCAACCCGCTCGACCAGGTCAGGCGCCGAACCGATATAAATCTTGCCGTTCAAGCGATTGGACATGATATAAGTTGCGATGAAATTGAAACGGGCCATGATCGCAAAAGATCGTACTGGGGGCTGCGATCAATATCTCGGCGTCTCGATTTAGGCTTGCGCAATTGCGTTGCACTCGCCGCACGCTCTGCCCCATCGATTATGGGAGATGGCTGCTGAGCCCAGGAGCGATCTTGTCACTCCCGGTCTGCTGCCGAGAGACCGGGTGCTGGGTCCCTCGGACAAGCCCGTGGGAAGCCGCTTGTTAGGGGCGTTCAGAGCAATTCGGCAGACAGATCGAGCCAGATGGGACTGCGCGCTTCGATCAGGTTGATCTTCCATTGGCGCCGCACTTGCCTCACGCTCTGCCCAGCCCGGTCTGGGCAGTCCATCGCGGGAGGCTGCCGCTGAGCCCGGGAGCGATCTTGTCACTCCCGGTCTGCTGCCGAGAGACCGGATGCTGGGTCCCACGGAAAAGTCCGTGGGAAGCGCCTGAAGGAGCGTTCAGAGCAATTCGGCAGACAGATCGAGCCAGATGGGACTGTGCGCTTCGATCAGGTTGATCTTCCATTGGCGCCGCACTTGCCTCACGCTCTGCCCAGCCCGGTCTGGGCAGTCCATCGCGGGAGGCTGCCGCTGAGCCCGGGAGCGATCTTGTCACTCCCGGTCTGCTGCCGAGAGACCGGATGCTGGGTCCCACGGAAAAGTCCGTGGGAAGCGCCTGAAGGGGCGTTCAGAGCAATTCGGCAGACAGATCGAGCCAGATGGGATTAGCTTGTTCGATCAGGTTGATCTTCCATTGGCGCGGCCAGCGCTTGATTTGCTTCTCTCGCCGGACCGCGAATTCCATACTGTCGAAGCATTCATACCAGACCAGCTTTTGACAACGATACTTGCGCGTGAATTTCGCCCCAATGCCCTGCTTGTGCTGGCCGACCCGCTCAGGCAGGTCGGATGCCGACCCGGTATAGATCGCGCCATTCTTGCGATTGGCCATGATGTAAGTCGCGATGAAATCGAACCGGGCCATGACGACAGCAAAACGCAGCCAGCGCTGCGATCAATCTCGCTGCGTCTCGACCTAGGCTTGCTCAATTGCGCCGCACTCCCCTCCCGCTCGGCTGCCGGGAGCCCCGGATGCTGGGGGCCGCGGACAAGCCCGTGGGAAGCCCCCGTTCCACCCGCTGCAAACGTCATCTTTGCAACCTCATTTCGGTCGCGGAATTTAGGCATCGTTAACAAAACAGGCCTAGCTGTTAACGAAACAATGGATGGCAGGGGTGCTTTTATGAGCCGTGCACAGAACGGGCCCGATTATGATTTTGGCCCATATGAAGATGAGTATCGCGGATTCGAGATTCGCGATGATGATTCCGGGCGTGGCCCGTTGATTCTGATTCTGGCGCTCGGAGTTCTGCTGATCTTTGCCGGTGTGGTCTGGAACACTTACCGCCAGGGCGTGCGTCCGGCCGAAGGCGGGCTGCCTGTGATTGCCTCTGATGAGGCGCCGTATAAGCGCGCTCCGGATGAGCGCGGCGGGCTTGAAGTGGCCGGTCAGGACAAGGGCTATTATGATTCCATGGACGGCCTCGGGGATCCGGCTGTGCAGCAGGCCGCGGCGCGCGACCCGATCGATATTCGCCGCCGCACCCAGCCGACGCTTGAAGGCGGGCCATTGCCGCCGATCGAGGATAGCGAGCCGGCCGCCAATATTGTCTATGCCGAAGCCGATCCGGCGCCGGAACCGGCGGCAGACGAGCCGCAAATCACCATTGCTGCGGTCCAGCCTGTAACCCGCACGGCGCCGCCGCCAGCGCCAGACGTGGCGCCGCAAACCACCGCGCGCTTCACCGCAAATGGCGCTTATCAGGTGCAACTGGCAGCGCTGCGCAGCGAAACGGCTGCGCAATCAGCCTGGACGGGCCTGCTCGATAGTGCCCCGGACCTGTTTACTGGCGCCAAGCTCGACATTCAGCGCGCTGACCTCGGCGCCCGCGGCGTGTTCTATCGCCTGCGCATTGGCACCTTTTCCGATCGCGCCGCTGCAAAAGGGTTTTGCGCCGATGTCAAAGCCGCGGGTAAAGACTGTATGGTTGTCGCGAAGGCCAGTGGATGAGCGTATCTGCCTGCATCACCAGCGTTTCGGGCCCGGTTCTCCTTGCGGAGGAACGGGCCTTTTTGCGTGAGGCTGAACCCTGGGGGGTGATCCTGATGGGGCGGTCCTGTATCGACCCGGCCCAGGTGCAGGCTCTGACTGCCGAGATCAAGCACGCGCTTGGGCGTGAGGCTTTGATCTTCATTGACCAGGAAGGCGGCCGGGTGGCGCGTCTGAAACCGCCGGAATGGCCGAAATTCCCAGCCGCAGGCGTTTATGGCGCCATGTTCGAGAAGGCCCCTGAGGCGGCTGAAGAGGCCTGTTATCTCGGCCACAGACTGATGGGGCAGGCGCTGGCCGAGCTTGGCATTCATGCCGATTGCGCCCCGTGCTGCGACCTGCGCCAGGCCGACACGCATGATGCGATTGGCGACCGCGCGTTCGGCTTTTCTGCTGAGGCTGTCATGACGCTGACCGAAGCGGCGCTGAACGGGCTGTCGGATGCTGGCGTGGCCGGCGTCGTCAAGCACATGCCGGGGCAGGGGCGGGCGACCATGGATACCCATTATGACCTGCCATCGGTGGGGGCAGATGAGGGCGCGCTGTTACAGGACTTGTCGGTTTTCAAGGCCTTATCCGACCAGGCATGCATGGGCATGACCTGTCATGTCATCTTTGAGGCTTTTGACCCACACTTGCCGACAACCATCTCGGAAACCGTCATTTCCGAAACAATTCGTAAGCGAATCGGATTTGATGGTCTGCTGATGACGGATGATTTGGGCATGGATGCGCTGGGCGGGGCGCTGGCAGATCGCGGCAGCAAGGCGCTGGCGGCGGGCTGTGATGTGCTGCTGCATTGTTCCGGCTTCCTGAACGCCCCAGCCGACATCCTGAAAGAGATGCAGGACGTGGCTGGCGCTGCTGGCCGCCTGGATGGCATCGCGCTGCGCCGCGCCGAAGCGGCCGAGCAAGCGGTGAAGACCCCGACAGAATTTGAGTCAGAGCCGGCCTGGGCGCGCTTCAATGCGCTGATGTCTGGCACCGAGGCGAGGGTTTAGCCGATGGAACTGGTCTCCAACGAACTGGTCACGATGGACGAGGATGTCGAAGCTGAAGACATCTTCACCGTCGATATCTCTGGCTATGAAGGCCCGCTGCACCTGCTGCTCGACCTGTCGCGCAAGCAGAAAGTCGATCTGTTGCATGTCTCGATCCTGGAACTGGCGACGCAATATCTTCATTTCATTGAGGCAGCGCAGGACAAGCGCATCGACCTGGCGGCTGATTACCTGCTCATGGCCGCCTGGCTGGCTTATTTGAAATCGCGCTTGTTGCTGCCCAAGCCGAAGAAAGACGGCGAGGGCGAGGCCTCGGCCGAGGATGATGCCCGCAAGCTGGCGTTCCGCCTGCGCCGCCTGGATGCCATGCGCGAGGCCGGTGAAGCCCTGATGGATGGCAGCGTGCTGGGCCGCGACGTGTTCCTGCGCGGCCTGCCGGAGCAGCCAAAAGTCGTCAAAACCACTGAATATGACACCACGCTCTATCATTTGATGCATGCCTTTGGCGGCATCCGCCAGCGCAAGGCGAAAGAAGCGCCGCATACGATCGAGAACCAGTTCGTGCTGCCGCTGGAAAGCGCCCGCGACAATCTGCGATCGCTGAGCCCGAAACTCACCGAATGGGCCAGCCTGGACGATATTCGCCGCCAGATGATCGGCGTCGATCCGGACCTGCCGCCGCGCTCGGTCACGGCCAGTGTTTTCTCGGCGACGCTTGAACTGACCCGCGATGGCGATGTCGATGTTCGCCAGGACGCCCATTTCGCGCCGCTATACTTGCGCAATAAAGCGCCGCAACCAGAGGGGATTGCTCCATGACCAAGCCAGAAAGCTCGATCCCGATTGCAGAAGCTCCAGAGGATATTCGCCGCGCCGTGCAACAACTTTCATTTGCGTATAAACGCTCCGCCGAAACCCTGTATGAGGCCGAGGATGAGGCCATGGCCGAAGCCGTGCGACGGGCCGAAGCGGTCCTGTTTGCGGCCGGCCAGCCGCTCGAAGCCAGCGATATTGCCGAAGTGCTGCCGCAAGGCGTCGATGTGCCGGCGGTCTTGATGACGCTGAAATCCACTTATGCGCAGCGCGGGGTCAATCTGGTCGAAGTCGGTGGCCGCTGGCGGTTTCAGACTGCCGGTGATCTCGGTTATCTCTTCGTCGAAGAGCGCCATGAGCAGAAAAAACTGTCCCAGGCCGCGCTCGAGACCCTGGCCATCATTGCTTATGGCCAGCCTGTCACCCGGGCCGAGATTGAAGCGGTGCGCGGTGTGGCTGTCTCGAAAGGCACGATTGATGTGCTGATGGAAGCCGGATGGGTCAAGATCAAAGGCCGCCGCCGTACGCCAGGACGCCCGGTGACGCTGGGCACGACGGACAAGTTCCTTGAACATTTCGGTCTGGAAAGCCTGGACGTCTTGCCGGGCCGGGCCGAGCTTGAAGCCGAAGGCCTGCTTTCGGATGTCATCCCGGATGGCTTCTATGCTGATGGCACCAGCATGCATAATGAAGCCGAGGAGCACGGGCCGGAGATTGAGACAGAAGAAGACTCAGACTTCGTAACCGATTATATTGGTGAGGATACTGAAGAGGTTGATTAGGCTTTTTGTGCCAGTGAAACCTCTGTCAGGCCATTG
Source organism: Henriciella sp. (assembly GCA_965212615.1). Lineage (GTDB taxonomy): Bacteria > Pseudomonadota > Alphaproteobacteria > Caulobacterales > Hyphomonadaceae > Henriciella. The sequence continues at coordinate 1,053,097 of OZ243114.1, read as the reverse complement.
TAACGGGCGGTCTGGCGCGTTATCTCAACGCTGTTAACGTGGAGAATCTGGATGTCCCCAAGTATCTGGCAATTGCTGATTGTCGCTGTCGTGGCGCTGTTACTGTTCGGCGGGCGGGGCCGTATCTCTTCGATCATGGGCGATCTCGCCAAAGGGATTACCAGTTTCCGGCAGGGCCTGAAGGATGGCGATGCCGAGACCAAGGCGGTCGACAAGGAAGACATGGTCAATATCACGCCCGAGACGGAAAAGGCTGAGTCGAAGGACTAATCAGCCTGGATTGAGCGCGGAAGGCGTACCGACATGCTGCCGCAATTCGGATTTAGCGAACTCCTGTTCCTGGTCATTGTCGCCCTGATCATTCTGGGCCCGAAAGACCTGTCGCTGACCATGCGCAAGATTGGCCAGTTCGTCGCCCGTGGCCGCTCCATGGCGAACGAGTTCCGCGCCGCATTTGATGATATTGCCCGCCAGGCCGAGCTGGATGATCTGCGCAAGGAGATCGAGGACCTCAAGCGCGACAATGCCGTGACGCAGGCCGTGGATGAGCTGAAATCGGTCGAGAAAGACATCAATGAAAGCGTCATGCGCGAAGAGCGCGCGATGATGGATGAACTGAACAAGCCGGTCGCAGACGAAGCCAGCCGGCCAGATACGGCCGAGACACCGGCGCCAGAGCCTGAACCTCAGCCAGAGCCCGAGGTCAAACCCGAGGACAAGGCCGCGTCATGACCAAGGATTTGCCTGTCGACCAGCGCCCGGACATGATCCCGGACGAAGTGGAAGCCTCCCGCGCGCCCTTGCTCGATCACCTGAACGAGCTGCGCTCGCGCCTGATGAAAGCGCTGATCGCTTTCATCATTGCGACAATTGGCTGTTTCTTCCTGGCCGGGCCGATCTTCAACATTCTGGTTGAGCCGTTCATGGAAGCCTTCCGCAATTCGGCGATTTCCGAACAGGACCCGCGCCTGATCTATACCGCGCCGCTGGAATTCTTCTTTGTCAAACTGAAGATCGCGCTGTTTGCCGGTCTGTTCGTGTCGTTTCCGATCATGGCCTGGCAGGTCTATGCTTTTGTCGCGCCGGGCCTGTACAAGAATGAGCGCGGCGCCTTCTGGCCCTTCCTGGTCTCGGCGCCGGTCCTGTTCACCATCGGTGTCCTGTTCGTATTCTATGTGATGATGCCGCTGGTCATGGCCTTCGCACTTGGCCAGCAACAGGATGGCAGCCTCACCGCGGTGCAGATTGAAGCCCAGATCAAAGTGTCTGAATATCTCTCGCTCAGCATCGCCTTGATGACGGCGTTTGGCTTGTCTTTCCAGCTGCCAGTGATCCTGGCCCTGATGGGCCGCGCTGGTCTGGTCAGTTCCGAAACCCTGCGCAAGGGGCGCAAATATGCGATTGTCGGCATCCTCGCCGTCGCCGCGTTTGCGACGCCGCCAGACTTCATCTCGCAGATCATGCTGACCGTCCCGGTCTATGGTCTGTACGAGATCAGTATCTGGATCGTTTCGGTGATGGAACGCAAGGCGGCCGAAGAAGAGGCCGAACTCAACAAGGCTTAAGGTGTGCCGGTTGTCGTGATTTGAGGCGCGCCGCAGTCAGGCAAGTCCAGTCCGGTTGGGAATGAACTCGCCTCGGACCCGCATGCCCCCTCGAAATTTGCGGTTTCGATGCCGATGGTCGCGTCGAAGATGGCGCCAGCGAGACGGGCATCGCGGAAGCTGACATCCGTCAAATTGGCACCTCTGAGATCGACATTGGTCATGATCGCATTGTCAAACACCGATCCGGTCAGATCCGCCGCCGACAGTTCGGCCAAAACCAGGTTTGCAGCTGAAAAATCAGCATTGTGAATGACCGAGGACTGGAATTGTGCGCTGGTCAGGGTGGCGCCAATGAATTTTCCGTCGCTGACATCGGCGCCGGTCAGCACGACGCCGGGCATTCTGGCGCCGTTAAAGCTGGCACCTTGCAGCCGAGAGCCGATCAGGATCGCGGCTGAGAAGGAGGCGCCGGAAAAGTCGCTCAGCCGCAGATCCGCGCCGACGGCCTGGACGCTGTCAAAATTCGCATCCAGTGCCTGCACCCCGCGCAGATTGGCGGCGGTCAGGTCAGCGCCGGGATAGCTGGCTTTGGAAATGTTCCAGCCCGACATGTTGCGTCCGACCAGCGAGCAATCGACACAGGAGCCGCTATAAGACGGGGCCCAGGCAATGCGGCTCGGTTTGTCCTGAGCCATAGCTGGAAGCGCGAGCGCAGCGATTGCGCCGAGTGATGCTGCCAGACGAGTCATGTCCCGAGGTCTCATGACAATTTGCATAATTGGTTGCGCGCCGTTCCATAACTGAAATTGTGGTAATACAACCGACATCTGAGCGGCTGTTGCATTCAAGTCTCACCTCAACCGGTTAAGAACCTCTTGGGGGAGAGACCCGGGCCTTAGAAATGATGGCGGCAGGCCTATTCGGTCGCCTCAGCCTTGCCGACAAATCCGCACGTATCGCAGGTCTTTTCCTGGTCGACCTCGTCGACATAGACTGTGAAGCTGCCGCAGCTTTCACACGCATCCGGCAAATAGCTCGGCGCGCCGTGCGAGTCGGCGGCGGCGTCTGCTGCTTCTTCTTCGCGTTCGGCTTCGCGCTCCTCGCGCTTGCGATTGAGGATGACAATATTGTCTGGAATCTGGCCGCGTGAATAACCGCGCGAGATCAGATGCGCGGCTTCGTCAGGCAAAGGCTGGGCCTGGGATTTTTCAATCCCGTCTTCAAGGCCGCGCCCGAGCCCGTCATGAGTCGCATCGCCGAGTTCGGCCAGGTCTTCGCGGGCGAGATAAGAGACTGCCAGCTCGCGGAAGATGTAATCGAGGATCGAGGTCGCACGGGTGATCTGGTCATTGCCGGTGACCTCGCCCGCCGGTTCGAACCGGGTGAAGACGAAGGCGTCAATATATTCTTCCAGCGGCACGCCATATTGCAGGCCAAGCGACACAGCGATGGCAAAATTGTTCATCAGCGAGCGAAAAGCCGCGCCTTCCTTGTGCATGTCGATAAAGATCTCGCCGAGCGAGCCATCATCAAACTCACCTGTGTGCAGATACACTTTGTGGCCACCGACTGTGGCTTTCTGGATATAGCCCTTGCGGCGATCCGGCAGCCGCGTGCGCGAGACCCCGCTTGGCGCTTCGACATAGCTGTGCGGCGCCGCATCCTCGGCCATCAGGTCCTCGGCCAGCGCAGTGATATGCGCCATGCGATCAGCGGTGAGGCGATCAATCTCTGAATCAAGCGCCGGCAGCCATAGCGAGACGCTCGACTCCAGCAGTGCCGGCAGATCGATTTCGCTGGCGCCAAAGCTGAGCACGATGGCGACATCAGCGCCTTTTTGAAGCCGTTCTGCGAGCGATATCAGGTCGGACCGGGTCACGCTCTGATTGAGGCCTGCGGTCTCCAGTGCCGCGCTGGCCAGCTTGTCCGGGCGGCCATCAAGCGCCGCTTCGGCTTCGGCAATCTCGCGCTTCGAGAAGCCGATCGATTTGAGCAGCGCGCGCCCGTCAGCATCGAAGGATTCCGGGGCCAGGCGCAGGTCATTGGAAATAATATCGTCGCCCAGCACCCAGCGCGAGAAGGCCGCATTCAGCGGCAAGCCTTCGCCGAGCGCGCTTTTGACTTTCTCGATTGCCTGAGGAGAGAAGCCGCGGGTTCTGAGAATGTCGCCGCTGAAATGCGGCATCAATTCCAGGTCAGCGGCGGCATCAATCCCGGCGAGCAGGCCAGGCAGTGTTTCAGGCGCCTTGCGAGCCAGCCCGAGCCGGGCCAGCAGGTGCAGGCTGGGTGCATCGCCATCAATCGATTCGACCAGCGAAGTCATCGCGGCCAGGCCTTGCGAGATCGGCTGAAAGCGGGCCAGCGCCCGGGCTGACAATGGCAGGATGGCCAGCGACACGTCGCGTTTGGACTTGCGCGCAGGGCGCGGCTCCAGGCCGAGGCTCTCAGCATGTTTCTTGGTGAAACTGGTCCCTTTTGCCGCCGATTGTACCAGTTTCAGCAAGGCGGTGAGGGCGGCGCTGCTATCGGCCGAATAAGGCAGGCCAAGGCCGAGCAAGGCGCCGGACAGGCCGCAGGGGATCAGCAACAGGCTGGGGCCATGGGCTTCACAGGCGGCCGCGACTAGGTCTTCGAGGACATCGGCCTCAAACCCGTCCGGCGTGATGAACCGGGCGACATCAAGCGCCAGCGCTGCACGCTCGGCATCCGGGCGATCTGTCCTGGCGATGAACGCGCCGACCCCGGTGCGCCGCAGATCGGCAATCGCTCCGGCCGAGACATTGCCGGTCGACAGGCAGGCTGGCGGCGCAGCTGTCTCGATTGCATCATTGCGGAAGGCGGTTGCCAGCGCCTCAAAGCCCTGGCCCTGTTGCAGCGCCTCTTCGATCAGGGCAAGCGGCACGCCGCGCGCAACGGCTTCTGCGAGCTCTGCATTTTGCGGTGAATCGCCCAGCCCTTCGAGCAGCTCAGCCATGGCCAGCTTGCTGGTCCGGTTCAGGCGCTGCTCCGACGCAGCGGCGGCAGCCGCGTCTCTGGATTGCAGATTTGTCAGCGGAATGGCGCAAAGCTCTTTCAGCGGCATGACTGCGCTGATCAATCCTTCTTCCATCGCTGTTTCCAGCAATTGTGCATTGCGAATCTCAGCAGACATGAACTGCGCCCTCCAGCCAGAGCGGGCTTGACCTGGCCCGCGACATGATGTGTTGCCTGTCCTAACTAGATTCGCGCGCGCACACGCGCCATATTGCGGACAAATATCACTGTCAGGACGTGAAGCATGTTCAAGCTCTTTACTTGGTGGAACGGAGTCAGCCCCGGAGGCTGGTTCGATATCAAACGCCGCAGCGTGCATGTCGGCACCGACGATTATGGCAATCGCTATTTCGAGGACCGCAAAGTCTCGGTCGAAGGTCGCAAGCGCCGCTATGTCATCTATGATGGCCTGGCCGAACCGTCCAAGGTGCCGCCGGAATGGCATGGCTGGCTGCATTATACGTTTGATGAGCCTCCGACCAGCGCGCCGCTGAAACGTCAGGACTGGGAAACCGATCATACCCCAAACATGACCGGGACAGTGTTTGCCTACCGCCCGAAAGGCACGCTGCGCGAAGGCGGCGAGCGCCGTCAAGCCGATGCCGATTACGAGGCCTGGGATCCCAATGCGTGAATCGATTTTTGAAACCCTGGTCGGCCTTGGCGTCCTGATTGTTGCTGGCGTGTTCCTGTGGTTCGGCCTGGCCCGCGGCGCTGAGAATGGCCCGACCGGGGAAGTCGTTGAACTCGGCGCCCGCTTCAGCAGTGCGGCCACGATTGACCGCGGTACGGATGTGCGCATGGCTGGCGTCAAGATTGGCACCGTGCGCGATGTCGCGCTCGACCGCGACCGGGCTGAAGCCCTGGTCACGCTGGCCGTAGATTCCGAAATCCTGCCGCTTGGCGACGGGACATCCGCACGGGTCCAGTCCGAAGGCCTGCTTGGCGGCGCCTATATCAATATCGAACCAGCGGAAGGCTTTGGCGAGATCATCGCTTGCGGCGATGGCGAAGAGCTGTTCGGCGAGTCCGGTTGCGGCGAGATCCTGTATGCACAAGGCTCGGTTGATCTGATGACCCTGTTCGCCTCGTTCGCGTCCGGCAATGGCGGAGACAGCGAGTGATCCGCGCTGCGCTGCTGGCGATAGGCAGCCTGGGCCTTGGCCTTGGCCTCGGCGCCCTGGCGCTGGCCCAGGACCAGCCAACCGATCTCGAAACCTTGCTGTTCGGGGAAGACGGGGCTGAGCTGACAGCGACCGAGAACCGGACCTATCAGCAGCATGACACTGTGACGCTGCGCGCGCTCGACAAGATTACCGGTCGCTCCACCGATTTCGACATGATTGTCGGAGAGCCGAAAGTCTATGGCTCCTTGCGGGTCGATCTGGATGTGTGTTTCCAGACCCCGCCAGAAGAACCGCCGGAAAGCGCCGCCTTCCTGCGCATCACTTCAGCGACCTCCAAACAGGTCCAGACCATGGCAGAGCCGCGCGACCTGACAGAAGAAGAATTGTCGGCATCCGAAGGCGAAGATGCGGATATCCGGTTCAGCGGCTGGATGTTTGCCTCATCGCCAGGCCTCAGCGCGCTTGAGCACCCGGTTTACGATATCTGGGTGATCGCCTGCAGCGAAACTGACCCATCGGTGCTCAATCCGGCCTTGCCGAACGAATAGAAGTCGCCATCCAGGCGCAGCGCCGCCCAGAGCCGGTTACGGAACTCGTCGCGGGTGATTTCTTCCAGTCCGAATTGTTCCAGATGCGGGTTGTGGAATTGCGCATCCAGCAGGCTGTAGCCGCCCACCCGCAGCCGCGCGACCAGATGCACAAGCGCTATCTTGGAGGCATCGGTGCGGCGCGAGAACATGCTTTCGCCAAAAAAGGCGCCGCCGAGCGAGACGCCATACAGGCCGCCAATCAGCTCGCCCTGTTCAGACCAGCACTCGACACTGTGGGCATGGCCTTCCCGGTGCAGCGCCGCATAGAGGTTCAGAATGGCATCATTGATCCAGGTTGCCGGGCGGTTCGGATGCGGTTCGGCGCAGGCCTCGATGACGCGGTTAAAGGCGGTATCCGCGGTCACGCGATAAGTGGTCCTGCGCACCGTCTTGCGCAGGCGCGCCGGCACATGAAAGCGGTCCAGCGGCAGCACGCCGCGCAAGTCCGGATCCATCAGGAACAGGCGCATGTCATCGCGTGAATCCGCCATCGGAAACACGCCGCGGCGATAGCAATTCAACAGATCGGTTGTGTCGAAGCGCTCTGACATGCTGCCAGCCTACTTCAGACCGAGGAAGCGCTCCAGCCAGTGAATATCATAATTGCCGTCAATCACGTCCTGGGCCTCGACCAGCTTGCGGTGCAGCGGCAGCGTGGTGTCGACCCCGCCAACGACCATTTCGTCAAGCGCGCGGCGCAAGCGCATGATGCACTCATTGCGGGTGCGGCCATGCACGATCAGCTTGGCAATCATGCTGTCATAATGCGGCGGGATGGAATAGCCGGCATAGACGGCGCTATCGAGGCGCACATCCGGCCCGCCCGGGGCGTGGAAGTCGGTGATCTTGCCTGGCGACGGCACGAAGGTCTCGTGATGCTCGGCATTGATCCGGCACTCGATCGCGTGTCCGACCAGCAGCACATCTTCTTGTGAGAAAGACAGCTTCTTGCCGTCTGCGACGCGGATCTGTTCGCGGATCAGATCAATGCCCGTAATCATCTCGGTCACCGGGTGTTCGACCTGGATGCGGGTATTCATTTCGATGAAATAGAAATTCCCGTCTTCATACAGGAATTCCATCGTCCCGGCGCCGCGATAGCCCATTTTCTTGACCGCCTTGGCGACGATCGTGCCAATCTCTTCGCGCTGGGCCTGGTTGAGGGCCGGGGACGGGGCTTCTTCGAACACTTTCTGATGCCGGCGCTGCAGCGAGCAATCGCGTTCCCACAGGTGACAGACATTGCCATGCGTGTCGGCAATCAACTGGATTTCAATGTGCCGAGGCTTGCCGAGATATTTTTCAAGATAGACTGCATCATCGCCAAAAGCGGCTTTGGCTTCGGTCTTGGCTGACTTGATCGCAGCATCGAGGTCTTTCTCGGTCTCGGCCACGCGCATGCCGCGACCGCCGCCGCCAGAGGCGGCTTTGACCAGAACCGGATAACCGATCTTCTTGGCCACTTTCTTGCCTTCGCTGATCGATGACACACCGCCTTCAGAACCCGGCACGACCGGCACGCCAGCATCAATCATGGTCTGCTTGGCGGTGATCTTGTCGCCCATATTTCGGATATGCTCGGCCGTCGGCCCGATAAAGATCAGGTCATGCGCTTCGACCATTTCGGCGAATTGCGCATTCTCGGACAGGAAGCCATAGCCCGGGTGGATGGCATCAGCGCCTGTGATTTCCGCGGCGGCGAGAATCTGGGACTTTTTCAGATAGCTTTCTGCGCTCGGGGCGGGCCCGATGCAGACGCTTTCATCCGCCAGACGGACGGCCATGGCGTCGCGATCGGCTTCTGAATGTACAGCCACTGTGGCAATGCCCATTTCCTTGCACGCCCGGTGGATTCGCAGAGCGATTTCACCGCGATTGGCGATGAGAACTTTTTCAATCATCGTTCCCTTGTCCTTATTCGACGACGATCAATGGCTCGCCAAATTCGACCGGCTGTGCATCATCGACAAGAATCTCTTTCACCGTGCCAGCGGCCTCGGCGACCACTGGGTTAAAGGTCTTCATCGCTTCAATCAGCATCAGCGTGTCGCCTTTCTTGACCTTGTCACCGACATTGACAAAGGCCTTGGCGCCAGGCTCAGGCGACATGTAGACAGTGCCGACCATCGGGCTGGTAATCGCATTGGCTGGCGCTGCCGCAGCGGCTGGCGCAGCCGCAGCTGCTGGGGCTGCGGCAGGGGCGGCAGCCGGCGCCGGAGCGGCGGCAACCGGGGCGTGGACAATGGCCGGCGCAGCCGGCGCCATGGAGGTGGCCTTGCTGACGCGAATGCGCAGACCTTCATGCTCAATCTCGACTTCGCCGAGATCAGCTTCGCGCAGGATTGCGGCGAGTTCTCGGACGAGGCCGGCATCGAGTTTTGACTTGCTGGTGGACATAGGGGGACGGGCTCCTCAGTCTTTGTTCTTTTGGAGGATGGCAGTTAACGCCATCAAATAGCCGGACGCGCCGAAACCTGCAATGCTGGCGCTGGCACAAGGGGCAACATAATTGGGGGTTCGAAACGGTTCGCGCGCCGCCGGGTTGGACAAATGCACCTCAACAATCTCGGCCTGACAAGCGCGCAAGGCGTCATGCAGCGCCACGGATGTGTGGGTATAGGCCCCGGCATTGACGATCAGGAGGTCTGCAGCAGTCGAGGCTTCCTGCACCCAATCGACCAGTTCTCCTTCTGAATTGGTCTGGCGAAACGTGATTTCGGCCATTGGCGCAGCGGCTTTCATGCGCTGTTCGATATCGTCCAGCGTGTCGGACCCGTAAATCTCCGGCTCGCGCGTACCGAGCAGGTTGAGATTAGGGCCATTGAGAACATATATCTGTTGCGTCATGGTCACACGCTCTTGCGGCGGAACGTAAAGCTTGGCAAGCCTATTTTATGCACAAGGAAGCAGCCGAATGCGGATATTTCTGAATGGCGAGAGCCAGGACATTGAAGACGGCACCACGGTCGCGGCGCTGGTCCTGACCATGACCGGGGATCCGCGCGGAATCGCGATTGAGCGCAACCTCGAAATCGTGCCCAAGGCCGAGCATGGCGAAACGCTGCTGCAAGAGGGCGACCGGTTGGAGGTCGTGCAATTTGTCGGCGGTGGCTGAGCCGGCGCCCGATTGCGCCTTTCAGCAGCACTGACTGAGCCCCCGATGGCGCGACAAATGCCGTTTTTCCGCGACGAAAGTGTTGCCGGATTGCAACCATACAGGATGCGCATACCCCCTATGTCGAATCCGGCCCTAGTTCGCTCACAATTGAGTTCCCAAATGGATCCTGAAGCGCCCGGAGTGGCGCGATACATGCAAGGATCCTCCCATGTTGAAGGCACTGATCATCTCAACTGCATTGCTCGCTTCAGCCCCTCTGGCTGTCGCCGGAAGCAATGATTTCAACAGCGCCGAAGCGCTGGTCAGCACCGCAGCCACGGATATCGCGCAAAGCGAGAATACGCGGGTCGCAGATGCGGTTCTGTCTCACATTGATACGCGGGCAATCGCCAGTTTTACCCTTGGCCGCTATGGTCGCACGCTGGCGCCGGCTGAAAAGGCCCGTTTCATAACCGCTTTCGAAGACTATCTACGCCGCCAGATCGAGGCCAATGCGCATCAATTTTCCGGCGTTGAAGTCGATGTCATCGATTCGCAGGCACGTAATGCGCGCGACAGCATCATCACCACCCAGGTGCGCCGCGAGGATGGCGAGATGAAAATCCGCTGGCGGGTGATCGAGCGCCGCGGCAAGTGGTCTGTGGTCGATCTCGAAGTTGCCGGCATCTGGCTGGCAATCGAACAGCGCGCGCAAGTGGCGGCGATTCTCGGACGCCCGGGCGCCAGCATCGAAGATGTGATCGCACAATTCGGCTAAGGCTTCCCACACCGGAGCGTTTGGATTAGGCGAACCGGGATGGCTGAATTTTTCGCACAATATGGCGTTCTGATTCTCGCGCTGGCGGGATGCGGATTGGCCAGCGGCCTCGCGGCCGGTCTGTTCGGGATTGGCGGCGGCGCCATCATCGTGCCGGTGCTGATCATCCTGTTCGAGAGCCTCGGCTTCGCTGGCACGGCCAGCCATGTCGCAATCGCCACCTCGCTCGCCACCATCATCCTGACCTCGGCGCGCTCAGTCATGGCGCACCATCAGCGCGGCGCTGTCGACTGGCAGATCATCCGCACCTGGGCGCCATGGATCATGCTTGGGGCGCTGATCGGACAATTGGTGGCCGGGCAGATGTCGGCGGTGGCGCTGAAGGCTTTCTTTGCTGCGATGGCCTATCTGCTTGCCGCCCAACTCTTCTTTGGGCGCCCGGGCTGGCATCTGGCGAGTGATATGCCATCTGGCGCGGGCCGGGTCGGGTTCGGGACCGGGATTGGTGTCCTGTCCGCATTGATGGGCATTGGCGGCGGCACGTTCGGCGTCAGCCTGATGACAGTGCATGGCCGCGCGATCCACCAGGCGGTGGCGACCGCGGCCGGCTTCGGCATTGCCATCGGCCTGCCCAGTGCGATCACCGCGGTGTTTACCGGCTGGGGGGCAGAGGGGCTGCCGCCATTCTCGCTTGGCTATGTCAATCTCGCGGCTTTCGCGCTGATTTCCGTGTTCACGGTGACCATGGCACCGGTCGGGGCACGTCTGGCGCACAGCCTTGATGCGCAATTGCTCAAACGCCTGTTCGCCATCTTGCTGGCGATTGTGGCGACCAAGATGCTGTACGACACTATTGCTGGATGATCAGGCGGTCGCCGCGAAACTCGTATGAATACAGCTCGCGCAGGAAGCTCATGCCGAGCAGGGATTGTTCCAGATCCGTGCGCAGGACCATGGCCTCGACATTCTTGATCTTGACCTGGCCGATCTGGATCGTGTCGATCATCACGCTGGCGCCCAGGGTCTTGCCGCCGGCGGTGCGAATCTCCCAGCGATAATCAAGCTGAGCCGGGCGCAGCCCCATTTTCTGGGCGTCCTTATAAGTCAGCGCGACCACACTGGCCCCGGTATCGACCATGAACTCGACACTGGATTTCTTGTTGACCAGGGCGCGGGTCCAGTAATGGCCGTCCGGGCGATTGCGGATGGTCGCCTTGCGGCGCGGCGTCGCGGCCGCGTCTTCCACTGCAAGCGAAGCGACACTGGGGGCAGGGCTGGCGGGCGCTGGTGCGGCTGCCGCCGAATCAGCCTCGAGCTTGGGATCCAGATACAGGCCGATCACCGCGGCGACGCCGGCCGCGAGCACAAATGTGGAGATGACGTGCGCGGTCTTCATCCGGTTGCGCTCAGTTTGCCGATGGCGCGCAAATGATCGAGGCGTTCGGGCAATTGCGCGATGACTTGCCGGCGTCCGGCATCATCGAACTGCATCCAGCCGCCAATCTCCTTCAGGCTGCGCCCACAGCCCAGGCACAGGCCGGTCTGGCCGTCAACGGCGCAAACCTTGATGCACGGGCTTTCTATGTTCGGACGGGTCATGCAAAATCCTGTATCAGAAGACTGTCAAATTATTCTTGCGACAGATTTATCAAATTACCAAATCCAGAATTGACTTGGACATTGAAATGAGGGCGTTTTACGCCCGCTAAGCCACCGGGGAATCAGTGTGTCAGAAGCTGAAAGTACAACAGGTCCGTTTGATGATGTGCGCGAACTCGCGCTGCGCCCCGGCGTCTATGATGCTGATGCGGCTCAAAAGGTTCGCGATGCCTTGCTCGGCATGGGCCGGGAGGGTGATTTCGGCCGTCTTGGCGACGGCGCTGCCTGGCTTGCCGGATGGCAGCGGCGCTATCCGCCGCGCCTGGAAAGTCCGACCCTGGCTATCTTTGCCGGCTCGCATGGCATTTCCGAGAATGGCGTGACGCTGTCCTCGATCGAAAGCACGCGCGAGAAAGTCGACGCCTTGCGCGAAGGCCGGGCGCCGCTGTCAGCCATCTCGACTCAAGTTGAAGCGAATATTCGCGTGTTCGAACTGGCGCTGGATCAGCCGACCAAGAATATCGCCACCGCCGCGGCGATGACCGAACGCGAATGCGCCGCCACCATCGCTTATGGCTTTGAGTCGCTGGAAGGCAAGCCTGACCTGGTGGCGCTCGGGGTGATCGGGGCCGGCATCGGCACCGCTGCTGCGGCGGTTGCCTGCGCCCTGTATGGCGGCTCGTCCGATTATTGGGTCCGACCCGGACCGCAAGTGCCATCCGAGATGAACCAGCAGCGTGTGCAGCTGGTCAATGAAGCGCTGCGCACGCATCGCGGCCACTTGTCGGATCCGCTGGAAGCCCTGCGATGCCTCGGCGGGCGCGAGCTTGCAGCCTGTGTCGGCGCGATTATCGCAGCGCGGCAGCAAGGGGTTCCGGTCCTGATTGACGGGTTTGCGACCACCATCGCCGCCGGCATTGTCCATGCGCTCAATCCTGACGGCATCGAGCATGTCAGGGCTGCGCACGTGACCCGGCGCCCGGCGCATGAAGCGGCGCTGGAACGCCTCGGTCTGACCCCCGTGGCGGAGTTTGAATTCAATACCGGGGGCGGAATGGGATCGGCGGCCGCAATCGGTCTGCTGCGGACCGCATGCGCACCTTTTTTGGGGCAACCGCAAAAATAGATTGCCCTTCCGCGACGGTATCTGAGACAAAAGTGACGTTTACGTTCGCGTTAACTTGCTTTTCGCACGCGCGCGCGGCACTAAGTGATCAAATAATGCCAAAAACACATCGGGAAGTCTCATCATGAATTTAGAATTTTCGCCTGAAGAAATCGCGTTCCGCAAAGAGGTTCGCACATTTATCGATGAGAATTATCCAGATGAGCTGAAAGGCTTTGGCAGTCGTGAAGATCTGACCAAGGACCAATTCCTCGCCTGGCACAAGGTGCTCGGTAAAAAGGGCTGGGCGGCCCCGGCCTGGCCGGAAAAATATGGCGGCACGGGCTGGACCTCGACCCAGCGCTATATCTGGTCTGAAGAGAATGCTCGCGTCGATGCGATGATGCCGCTGCCTTTCGGTGTCTCGATGGTTGGCCCGGTGATCTACACCTTCGGTAATGAAGCGCAAAAAGAACGCTACCTGCCAAAGATCCTGGCCGGTGAAGAATGGTGGTGCCAGGGCTATTCCGAGCCAGGCGCCGGCTCTGACCTGGCCAGCCTCAAGACGACGGCTGTGCGTGATGGCGACCATTATGTGATCAATGGCCAGAAGACCTGGACGACGCTGGCTCAGCACGCTGATTGGGGCTTCTTCCTGTGCCGCACCGACCCGGATGCCGCCAAGCCGCAAGAAGGCATTTCCTTCATCCTGGTCGACATGAACACGCCAGGCATCGAAGTCCGTCCGATCATCACCATTGATGGCGGGCACGAGGTCAACGAAGTGTGGCTGACCGATGTTCGCGTCCCGGTCGAGAACCGCGTCGGCGAAGAGAATCAGGGCTGGACCTATGCCAAATTCCTGCTCGCGCATGAGCGCTCCGGCATTGCTGGCGTTGCGCGCTCCAAGCGCGGCATTGAGCGCTTGCGCGATATCGCCTCGACCGAAGTGCTGGATGGCGCGCCCCTGATCAAGGACGATTCCTTTGCGCGCAAGATCAGCCAGCTGGAAATCGACCTGACGGCGCTGGAATTCACCGAGCTGCGTACCCTGGCGCGGGAATCGGCCGGCAAGGGCCCAGGCCCTGAAAGCTCGATCCTGAAAGTCAAAGGCACCGAGATCCAGCAGCGTCTGACTGAATTGACCCTGGAAGCGGTCGGCGCCTATGGCGCGCCGGATCGCCGCGGCTTCCCGGAAGACGGCTCGAACGCGTTCCCGATCGGACCGGATTACGCACACCCGACCGCGCCAACCTATTTCAATTTCCGCAAGACTTCGATCTATGGCGGATCGAACGAAATTCAGCGCAACATCATCACGAAAATGATCCTGGGCCTGTAAGGCGACCGGGCAACAGGAGGAATACTAATGGATTTCAATTTCACCGAAGAGCAGACCATGATCCGCGACAGCCTGGCACGGCTGATCCGGGAACAATACGACTTCGAAACTCGCATGGGCGTGGTCAAGAGCGACAGTGGCTGGCGGCCTGAAATGTGGGCCCAATTTGCTGAGCTCGGCCTGTTCATGGCGCCATTCAGCGAAGAAGATGGCGGCCTTGGCGGCGGCCCACTCGACGCCATGGTCGTGATGGAAGAATTCGGCAAAGGCCTCGTCGTCGAGCCATTCGTCCCGAGCATTGTCTGCGCCGGTGGTTTCCTCAAGCATGGCGGCACCGCGGCGCAAAAGGAAGAACACTTGCAGGCAATCATGGGCGGCGCCAGCACGTTCGCTTTTGCTTATGCAGAACCGCGCGGCCGCTACAATCTGGCAGATCTCGAAACCACCGCCAAGAAAGACGGTTCCGGCTATGTCCTGAACGGCCACAAGGCAGTGGTCATCGGCGCGCCATGGGCGGACAAGCTGGTGGTCACGGCCCGCACGGGCGGCGACCGCCGCGACACAGGCGGCATTTCCGTGTTTATCGTCGACAAGGATGCTGACGGCGTCACCACGCGCGACTATCCGACCGTCGATGGTCGCCGCGCGTCAGAGGTCTATTTCGAGAATGTCTCTGTCGGCGCTGATGCGCTGATCGGGGCGGAAGGCGAAGGCCTGCCGCTGATCGAGCAAGTCACGGACGAAGCGATTGCAGCAACCTGTGCTGAAGCGGTTGGCGCCATGGGTGTCGCGCATCAGATGACGGTCGAATATTCGCGTCAGCGCAAGCAGTTCGGCACGCCGATCGGCAAGTTCCAGGTCCTGCAGCACCGCATGGTCGACATGTTCATGGAGCATGAGCAGTCGATCTCGATGACTTATATGGCGACTCTGAAGCTCGGCGAAGACGAGGTTGAGCGCAAGAAAGCGGCTTCGGCGGCGAAAGTGCGCATCGGCCAATCTGGCCGCTTTGTCGGTCAGGAATCGATCCAGATCCATGGCGGCATGGGCATGACAGAAGAACTGGCCGTTGGCCATTACTTCAAGCGCCTGACCATGATTGACAGCGAGTTTGGCAATGTCGACCATCACATGCGACGCTACACCCAGCTCAGCGCCGAGGATTTGAAGGCCGCAGCCGAATAAGGCTTAAGGCCGGCCATCGAACCTGCCAGCGCGACCCGCTGGCGCGTCCGATTTGACATTTTGCCCTGCCACGCAACACTGCGCGGCAGGGCAATTTGCTTTCAGGAGGGTGACATGCGCCGCAGCCTTTCATGTGCCGCGTTCGGACTGATGCTGGCAGGCTGCGCGACCGCGCAGCAGGCCGGGACCGAGGCGCCTGCCTCGTCGCCGCCGTGTACCAGCGAGGCTTATCATCAGTTCGACTTCTGGCTCGGTGAGTGGCGCGTCACCGACCCTGATGGCCAATTTGCCGGCCACAATTCAATCACGCGCGAGGAAGCCGGGTGCTTGCTGCTGGAGACCTGGACCTCGGCCAATGGCAGCACCGGTCAGAGCTACAATTACTATAATCCCGAGACCGACAAGTGGCGCCAGGTCTGGGTCAGCGCCGGGGCGCTGATCGATTATCAAGGCGGCCTGAGTGAGACCGGATCGATGAAGCTGGTTGGCACGATTACCTATCATGCCGGGGCACCGTCAGCGCCGTTTACCGGCGAGTGGACGCTGAACGCGGATGGCACCGTGACCCAGCATTTCGAGCAATATAATGCCGATACAGATGAATGGGTGACCTGGTTCACCGGCATCTATACACGCGTCAACGCAGACGCTGAAGCGCCCGGCTGAGCCCGCCAGGGAGAGGCAGGCGTGACATACAGGCGCGGGCGCGTGGTCCTCTGCGCCCGACTTTCCGCGGGGCAAGTGGTGACAGGATCCGGCGCATCTGCCAAAGCAAAACGCACAATTTCTGAGGAGCCCGCCAATGTCCGTTATCCAGCTCGAAAAGCAAGGCCCGATTGCCATTCTGACCCTCAATCGGCCGGACATGATGAACGCGCTCGGGCAAGAAGGTGATGGCGCCGCCGTGGTTGCCGCCTGCGCTGAAATCGAGGCCGATCCGGCCATTCGCTGCGCCATCCTGACCGGGGCGGGCCGCGCATTCTCTGCTGGCGGCGATGTCAAAGCCATGCGCGACCGCAAAGGCGCCTTTGCCGGATCGCCTTATAATGTCCGCGAAGGCTATCGCCGCAATATCCACCAGATTGTCAAATCGCTGTACAATCTGGAAGTGCCGTTAATCGCGGCGGTCAATGGTGCAGCCATCGGGCTGGGCTGTGATGTGGCCTGCATGGCGGATGTGCGAATGGCTTCAGACAAGGCCAAGTTTGGCGTCACCTTTCTCAAGCTTGGCTTGATCCCGGGCGATGGCGGCGCCTGGTTGCTGCCGCGCATTATCGGGGCGAGCCGGGCAGCAGAATTGCTGTTCACCGGCGATGTGATCGATGCGGCCACCGCCGCCGAGTGGGGGCTGATTTCGCGTGCCGTTCCTGGCGAGAAGCTGATGGATGAAGCAATGGCGCTGGCCACCCGCATGGCCGGTCAGCCGCCACAGAGCCTGCGCGTCGCCAAGACCCTGCTGCGGCACGGCACCACGGCCAGCTATGAGACGATCATGGAAATGTCAGCTGCAGCGCAGTCGATGATGCACCATACCGAGGACCATATTGAAGGCGTCAATGCGATCCTCGACAAGCGCCCGCCCAAGTTTGAAGGCAAATAGGCCTAGATCGCCTTTGACAAGGTCAGGGCGGCCAGAACCAGGCTGCCCAAATAGGTCACCAGCGCGCCGACAGCTTTCAGCGCATGCGGCTTTTCCAGGGTTTCGCAAAGCAGGAATCCGGCCGCATGGACAAACCGTGAAACGGTGACGGCGATCATCGTCCAGGTGACCAGGGCGCCAAGATCGCGTCCGGTATAGGCAAAGCCCGTGATCAGGAACAAGCCAATCAGCAGCGCCGCATATTCGGCGCTATTGCCATGTGCTCGCTGCGCCTTGGCCATGGCCGAGGTCGGATCGAGCGGGGCGCCATAAGAGATCGTTTTGCTCGAGCCGCGCTGCATGCTGGTCCAGAATGCCAGAAGGATGGTCAGGATCACCAGGCTCGCGGAACAGATAATTATGATGGAATTCACGGATTTAGCCTCCCATTCGTGACGCGATCAGTGTAGAGCGCTTCGGAAAATCCGCAATGGAGCGCGCCATGCCTTCGCCTCGCCAGCTCATTTCCACAGGGTCTCCGTTTGAACAGACAATGGGCTATTCCCGCGCCGTGGTGCAGGGGGATTGGTGCTTTGTCTCGGGCGTGACCGGCTATGATTATACCCATATGCAAATGCCAGCGGATGTCGCCGATCAGGCCCGAAACTGCTTTGCAACCATCCGCGCAGTTCTCGGCCAAGCCGGATTCGAAATGACCGACATTGCTCGGGTGCAATATACTGTGACCGACCGCGCCCTGGTGGCGCAGGTGCAGCCAATCCTGGAACACTATCTCGGCCAGATCCGGCCAGCCGCGACAATGGTGATCGCGCAGCTGATCGAGGCGGAAATGAAGATCGAGATTGAGGTCACTGCCTTTCGCGGCTAGCCCGGCATTGTTGCCGCCGATCAGGCTTTCGCCTTGCTGATGCGCGCGAAAATGAGCTGCTTGCGCTTGCGATTGGCAATACACAATCTGCCAGGCAGGCCGAGCCCGAAAATCGCCACCTGACCGAGGCCTTCATCACCTGCGGCGTCTTTGCCGAGCTGGTGGTAGCCGACTTGTTTCAATGCCTGTCCGTTTGACTGCACCAGCGCCAGCGATTCAGAATCTTGGTCCGGGACGAGCCACAGGTGATCCTCGTCGAGGGCCAGCGCACAATAAGGCGTCAGACGGGCCGGCGGCTCAGTTGGTTTTCGCAAGGCTGCAAGTCCGGACAGGACCGGCGGAAACTGCGATGCATCCATTCTTTGCAACACCCCGCCTGCGCGAAGCGAGATCATGATATCGTCAGGATCCGACCAGGAAACATTCGCGATCCAGGGCCGTGCGGCGGTTGGCAGGGTCGCAAGCACCCGGGCACCGTCCTGATCAAGGATCGAGATCGAGTCACTGCCATAATTGGCGACAAGCAAGTGTTTGCGCTGCCAGTCCAGCGTGATCCCGCGTGGCTGTTTGCCGACTTCCAGCGTCTGGCTCACCGAGAGGGTTTCCTCGTCGATGACACAGACCACGCCGTCGAGCGATCCTGGGCTTTGGCAGGTCACCATGATTTTCTGCTTGGCTGGATTGTAACTGCCATTCCAGGCCAGGCTTTGTGGCTCGCCTGGCAGCGCAATCCGGGCAACCACACCGGACGGACGGATCACATCAATACTGCGGGCTGAGCGGCAGGCGACATAAGCAAGGTCGCGCCCGCCGCCGGAGATCTCGACCGGGTCTTCACTGACCTGGATCCGCTTCGACGTGCGGTTGGCCCCGGCCGCAATCAAGACGACCGAGCGGGTCTCTGACAAGACGCTGGCAATCATCTGTTTGGGGGCAGCAAAGCAGAGCGCTTTCACCGCCACAGGCGTTGCTTTCAGGTTCAGGCGGTTTTCAATTTCAATCGTGTAGGCTGCGGTCACAGTCTGATCCTCTGTGCCCCATCGCTGTTGCAAGTTTGAAAGCTCAACCCCGCCAGTTCTGGCCAGGGCCCCGATCGCGGCAGCTGTCGCAGCCGCTGCACGTGCAAAAAGTGAAGTCAAAACAACCTTACTGTCGGGCCTTTGTCATTCTCTGACAGTCTCAACCGACTTCCCTATCTTTGCATTGCAGGCCGGGGCGCTTACACAGCTGGCTCGAACGGGAGACGCTCATGCGCGATGGTGGAAGAATTGCAGCAGCGATTGATGTGCTCAGTGATGTGCTGGGGCGCCATCAGCCGGTCAAGGTCGCCGCGCGCGACTGGGGCAAGCGGGCGCGTTATGCCGGCTCGAAAGACCGCGCCTGGGTCTCTGGTCTGGTGCTCGATGCGCTGCGCAAGCGCAACTCGATCGCGCACGCGATGGGCGATGACAGCCCGCGCGGCCTGATTCTCGGCGCGCTCAGTTTTGCCTGGGGCTGGGACATTCGCCGCATCGATGATGCGATGGATGAGCCACACGCCCCGAGCGCGCTGACCCTGCCAGAGCGTGAGCGCCTGGTCATGGCCCCGGATGTCACGGCTGAGCCGCATATTGCTGGCGATTACCCGGCCTGGCTCACCCCGCACATGCAGCGCGCCTTTGGCGAACTTGCTTCCGTCGAGGGCCAGGCCATGGCGGTTCGCGCAGATGTCGATTTGCGGGTCAACACACTGAAAGTGGATGCTGAAAAGGCCGGCGGACCATTGCGCAGCGCCAAGGCCGAACCGTCGCGCCTGCTGAAGCATGCCTATCACATCCCGGCGCGCGACCCATCACAGCGCGAAACCAGCCTGGACAATATCCCCGCCTATTCGAAGGGCTGGGTCGAGGTGCAGGATGCTGGCTCACAAATCGCTGCGGCGGCGGCCAATGCCCAGCCGGGCGAGCAAGTGCTCGACTATTGCGCTGGGGGCGGCGGCAAAACCCTGGCGCTGGCTGCGGCCATGGCCGGCAAAGGCCAGGTCTTTGCTTATGACATTGATGGCCGACGGCTCAGCGCCATCATCCCGCGCCTGAAACGCTCGGGCGCGCATAATGTCCAGCTGCTGCATCCACGCGAGCCAGACGCCCTGGCGGCGCTGAGGGGACAAATGGACTGCGTCTTTGTCGACGCGCCTTGCACCGGCACCGGCACCTGGCGGCGGCGGCCGGACACGAAATGGCGGGTCAAACCGAAATCTCTGGAGACGCGGATCGCACAACAGGATGAAGTGCTTGAAAAGGCTGCGGCCTTCGTCAAACCCGGCGGGCGACTGCTTTATGCCACCTGCTCGTTTCTGGTCGAGGAGGACGAGGACCGGGTTGACGCCTTTCTGGCGACGCATCCCGACTGGGCCCAGGAGGATGCCGTCCAGCATGCGATTGCCAGCGACTTGCTGACGGATGAAGGCATCGCTGCCATCAAAGCCGGGCAGGGCCCCTCGGGCAGCGTCCGGCTGACCCCGCGCAGCGCCCGTACGGATGGGTTCTTCTTCGCCATGTTGAGAAAACAGGGATAACCTGGTCAGCGCGGCGCACAGTCCGGCGGGTGACAGTCAAGCGCTCGCTTTGGCCTCTGATACGACCCGGTTGAGCCGCAGGCGGGACTCAGCTAAAGGGCCGCATGGCTGAGAACAAACACGAACGCGCCCTGATTATCGACTTTGGCAGCCAGGTGACGCAGCTCATTGCGCGCCGGCTGAGAGAAAGCGGCGTCTATTGCGAAATCCATCCCTTCAACAAGGTCGATGACGGCTTCCTGGACCGCTATGATCCACAAGCCATCATCCTGTCCGGCGGCCCGGCCAGCGTGACCTGGGAGGATAGCCCGCGCGTACCGCCTGAAGTATTCAGCCGCAAAGTGCCCGTGCTGGGCATCTGCTATGGTCAGCAAGTGATGATGGAACAGCTCGGTGGCCGGGTCGAAAGCGGCACCAGCCGCGAGTTTGGCCGCGCCTTTATCGACAAAGTGCTGGATGATCCGATCCTGGACGGCCTCTCCTTTGACGGCGAGGGGGAGCAGGTTTGGATGAGCCATGGCGACCATGTCGCAGAAATGGCCAGCGGTTTCTTCGTCATCGCCAAGTCGCCAGGGGCACCTTATGCGGTGATTGCTGATCCGGAACGCCATTTCTATGGCACCCAGTTCCATCCGGAAGTTGTGCATACGCCGCATGGCGCCACCATGCTGAAGAATTTCACCCACAAGATTGCCGGCCTCAAAGGCGACTGGACCATGGCCGCTTATCGCGAAGAAGCGATCGAGAAGATCCGCCAGCAGGTCGGTTCAGGCCGGGTCATTTGCGGCCTTTCCGGTGGCGTCGACAGCTCCGTGGCCGCCGTGCTGATCCATGAGGCGATTGGCAGCCAGCTGACCTGTGTCTATGTCGATCACGGCCTGATGCGGATGAATGAAAGCGAGCAGGTGGTCAGCCTGTTCCGCGAGCATTACAATATTCCGCTGGTGCATGTGGATGCATCCGAGCTGTTTCTCGGCGAGCTGGACGGGGTCAGCGACCCGGAGCGCAAGCGCAAGATTATCGGCAAACTGTTCATCGATGTCTTCGAACAAGAGGCGAAGAAGATTGGCGGCGCCGACTTCCTGGCCCAAGGCACGCTATACCCGGATGTGATCGAAAGCGTCAGTGCCATCGGTGGCCCTTCGGTGACGATCAAGAGCCACCACAATGTTGGCGGCCTGCCGGAGCGGATGAATATGCAACTGGTCGAGCCGCTGCGCGATCTGTTCAAGGATGAGGTCCGCGCACTGGGCCGCGAGCTTGGTCTGCCAGACGCTTTTATCGGGCGCCATCCCTTCCCCGGGCCTGGCCTGGCGATCCGGATTCCGGGCGAGATCACGCGTGACAAGGCGGACACGCTGCGCAAGGCCGATGCAATCTATCTTGAAGAGCTGCGCAATTCAGGCCTGTACGATCAGATCTGGCAAGCCTTCGCGGTGCTGCTGCCGGTCAACACGGTCGGGGTGATGGGCGATGAGCGGACTTATGAAAATGTCCTGGCCTTGCGGGCGGTAACCTCTACGGACGGGATGACGGCGGATTATTTCCCCTTCGAGCATGATTTTCTCGGCCGCGTGGCGACCAGAATCATCAATGAAGTCAAGGGCGTGAATCGGGTGGTCTATGACATTACCTCAAAACCGCCCGGGACCATTGAGTGGGAATGATTCCGCCTCTCTCGCGGGCTATCGCGAACAATCAATAAATCCAATAAAAACAATTGCTTGAAGTCGACTATCGTTCGGCCTCTATCGCCCTCTATCGCGGGCCAACGGGATATTCTGACGGTATCGCCTGACGGTATACAAATTGCCTCTACCTGCCTAAAGTCAAAATACCGTCAGGCCATTTTGGCGGCCTGACGGTATTTATTCGGCGTAATGCATTGAAAAACAAGCATTTCGTCGGCGAAAAACGGCCATTTTGGCCTGACGGTATTTTGGGTGGAATGGAGGCGTTCTGTGCTGACGGATATTGCTATCAAGTCATTGAAACCGAAGGAAAAAATGTACAAGGTGGCCGATCGCGACGGCCTGTACGTCGCAGTGACGCCTGCAGGCAGCAAGATTTTTCGATACGACTACCGTGTGAATGGCCGTCGGGAGACTCTCACCATTGGTCGCTACGGGCGGTATGGCATCTCATTGGCAGGTGCTCGCGAGCGACTAATTGATGCGAAGAAGCAGGTGGACGAAGGCATTTCGCCGGCCAAAGAGAAAAAGCGGGCAAAAGGAAAGGCCAAAGCGGAAGGGACCTTCGGAGAGCTTGCTCAGCGCTGGCTGGCTGAAAGCGAAATGTCTGACTCGACCCGCGATATGCGCCGGCACATTGTCGACCGTGACCTGATCCCGGCGTTGGGTAATTACACCTTGCGCGAAGTGACGAGCGAGGACGTCCGTCAGCTCTGCGACAAGATCAAGAAGCGGGGCGCGCCTTCAACGGCGCTCCACGCCCGTGAGTTCATCAAGCTCATCTACGCCTTCGCCAATTTGCATGGCATCCGCGTCGAGAATCCCGCCGAAGAGGTCGATCCCCGTTCGATCGCACGCGTCAGGCCCCGCGACCGCTCCCTGACGCCGCTGGAGATCCGGGTCCTCTACCGCGTCCTTGAAGAGATTACCGCCAATCCGACGCTGAAGCTTGGCGTGAAATTCATCCTGCTGACGATGAAGCGTAAGACTGAGGTCGCCCATGCGACCTGGGACGAGGTCAGTTTCCAGGATGCGGTCTGGACCATCCCGAAGAAGCGGATGAAGACGGGCCTCGACCATAATGTCTATCTGTCGAACCAGGCACTCGATATTCTGGTGGCGCTGAAAACCTGCGCAGGCGGATCGAAATACGTCTTCCCGTCGCGCTATGACACGTTCCGCCCGATCTCGAATGCGACCTTCAACAGGATCACCGACAGCGCCCACAAGCTGGCGAGTGAGATGGAGCTGCCGCTTGAGCCCTTCACGGTACATGACCTGCGGCGCACCGGATCGACGCTGCTCAATGAGCTCGGCTTCAATCGCGACTGGATCGAGAAAAGCCTCGCCCATGAGGACCGGCGCTCATCACGCGGGGTCTACAACAAGGCCGAATATGCCGACCAACGCCGCCACATGATGCAGGAATGGGCCGACATGATCGACGCCTGGGCCGCTGGCGAGAGCCGTAAGCCGAACATCATCCCGGAGAGCATGGCAGTTTATGCGGCTGATCCGAGGGTGGGGTGAAAGTTGCTTTCTTTTTGGAATAACTAAAGCGTGGCCATAGGTGGAGCGAGGACGACCCAAAGAGAAATAGCTCTATATCCTCTTTATACGGTGGGCATTCACCAGTGCGACATATAAATCTCCTAGATTTGAACTTGTGCCGACAATAACCAAGACAAAATTCGGCAACTGGTGTCTTGATGTTTTGAAAAGACGGCAGGCTCCCGAACGATCCGTTTGCGACGGCGTTGGGTTGAATTCAGGATGGGTGTGCCAATCGCCGATGTAGTGAAGCCCATTTGAAAACTCGTGATCGATCTCTGCTTGTTCCGTAGTGCGGGATCGCGTGAATCTGTAGCGGCTACGCTGGTCTTTGGGTGACGGCGTGGACGCGGTTGTAACAGTGACAACGTCGTTCGCGAATTCGCCGAAAAGCTGCCCACCGGATTCGCTTTGATATGGCTTCAACTGGCGTTCCGAATACAATACCTCCAAAGTTTTGGGGGTGAAGATGAGGCGTTTGGCGTGTGGGCCCAGTGCCCGTTTTGGCAGATCGTATATTGCGGAAGGAAAGGTCATGCAGCGCAAACCCGACACGAGGCGGATTCGGGCCAGTCGCGAGTGAAAACGCCTCCCTGCGGGGAGGGATGGAAAGCCGCAATGAGACCCTCTGTATAACGAGCGCCGGCTTGGGCGAGGCGATCCTCGCTGGCGGCCCATAGGGCATGGCGGGCTCTGACGGGGGTCGCGCTGAGAAGCTTGAGGCTTTCAGCCGCGCAGAAGCCGCTGGTGTAGGCAAGGTCCGTCGCTCCATAAGGCGTGAAGGCGCCGCCACAGGCGGGAATCTGACGCCAGACATCTGCTTCATTCTGAAAGATTGCTTCGAAATGAGGTTTGCCGAGCAGATTGAAACCGCATCTCAGACAGGGGCCTTTGGGAAAAGTGACAACGCTATGGGCGGCAAGCGCCTGCGGCTCTTGCCAGATCGTTTGCAAGGGCGCGCGCCAGAAGCGTGCGGCATCGGCGATGAGGCTCATCGACGACCACTCGCCGGTTGCGGAAACCACGAGATCGGCCTCGCTGATATCCGCATAGATATCGATATTGGTCGCCACCAAGTCTTCGGGGACAGCTTCGATTTTGCGCATATGCGGAAACCGCCCAGAGATATGTTCGGCGAGCGCTTTGGCCTTGTTTTCGCCAATCTGACGCGCGCCGAGCGGATGTCTTGAGGTATTTGGACGGTCGAGCTTCTCGCCGTCAAAAAGGCGCATCTTCCCGACGCCGGCTTGAGCAAGCAGAACGGCGACACTGGCGCCAAGAGCGCCGCAGCCAATGACTATCACGTTAGTGTCAGTCAGGCGTTCGATGTCTTCATTGTAGTCTCGACCGTGAACCCAGGAACTATCGACCCGCTCAACCATCCCCTTGCGGGCTTTTCGGGCGGGGGAGGTGGCGTGACGTTTTACGTGTGCGGCCGGCGCACGACCTGGACGAAAGCCTTTCTGAACTGCTTTTGCATCGGGTTTATCGAGATGGACGGCGCCGAAACAGGCGCCGACCTCAGAAGGCGCTCCGATCAACACGTCAGTAGACTGAGAGATGTCGAGCATGGGCAGGATGTCGTCAGCGCCGGGCGCGTTGGCGGACAACAACGCTTCAATGTCACGCGCGGAATTGGGATATTCTGGTGGTATAAGGGGGCGCTCCAGCCAAATCAGTAGTGCGTCGTATAAGCGCCATCCATCCTTGGGCGGCGATCCGTAGGCGTTCGCGAGCCATATGTTGAGCGTTTCATCGGTGTCGCCGAAAGTACGGATCAGCTTGGATTTCTTTTGACCGCGCCAGACGCGGATCTTTCGCGTCGGTCCGCGTGGCGAAACTAGCGAACGATAGTAAGGTACGTTGTTATCGACGGCGAGGATCCAGTAGGACTGGAACTCCTGTCTGAACGCCTCATCCAGATTGCCGGACCGATTACGATCAATCAGGTCGCGCGCCTCCGTAATCAGAGCCGCGGCGACCCCTTCTGGATCGAAGGCGTTGATAGTTGTCTGCGCGGGAAAAACGCAGAGGATGCCGGCGGATTCCACATGCGGCCAGAGGAGGCGTTGAGTTTCGTCAGGGAGCGCAATCCTGGGCGGTGAATAGGGAAACTCGGGATCAAGCAAGAGATGAAGGGGCGGATCGTCGGGAATACGCCAGCCGCGATCGACCTTTTTTCCTTCATAGGTTCGAAGATCGGATGCGCTGAGGGGCTGAGCGTTGAAGGCGGACAGAAGGTAGGCGCCGAGTCTCTCGGCGAGCGCCGTGCGCGCTTCGCTGATCACTCGCCCCGCCGTCATGCATTTGTGCGTCCGCCGCCCTTGGAGACAGCTTCGCTGGGCTCCCATGACGGTTTGGCGCGGGCAGCTGAAAGAGCCGCAGCGCCGACGGCGACGCCCGCGGCGGTAAGACCAAGACCGAGAAGGGAGCTATCCGCGGACTTAGTCTCAAGGGCCTCGGCCTGTGCTTTTACTTTGCGGTCGGAGAAATAGTCGCCGCCATAAAGGTTCGACCAGGCGTCAAGAGCCTCGTCTTCGGCCTCAGCGGCCGCGATGCCGTCGAGACAACCCTCGAGATCTTCGAGCCGGGCCCTGAAATATTTCGACCGGGCGTCATCATGGTCCGCGACATAGTCATATGGCTCGACCGGGCTCCGGACGGCGAGTGAGAATTTGAGCCGATTATGCATGGCACGCAAAGTGGCGTGTAGTGAATAATCGTCGCGTCCGGCGGATGGAACGTAGCATTCAGCGGCGAGGATCGTTACTCCGTATCCGGAGAGAATACGCTTGCGCCAGCTTTTGCGGCTGTTGGTCAGTTTCTTGATGTCCCGGACGATGCGCCGGAATTGCCGTCCGTTTATGGTATCGGGGCTGCGGGATTGATTGACGTCGTCGAACCATGTGGAGACGTCGCGGGCGTCGGAGCGGATCCAGTCGGCGCCGGCGAGTTCGACACATTCGGTTTCGTTTCCGAAGATGTCGGTCTCCGTCACGATCCGGTAGACGGGCACGTCCACATT
Source organism: Henriciella sp. (assembly GCA_965212615.1). GTDB lineage: Bacteria > Pseudomonadota > Alphaproteobacteria > Caulobacterales > Hyphomonadaceae > Henriciella. The sequence continues at coordinate 1,026,402 of OZ243114.1, read as the reverse complement.
GTAGCCGGCGGCGTAAAGGACGCGAATGCAGTTGGTGTGCAGCTCGGGCGGGGTATTGAAGGAGCCGTCATTGAGGGCGTCAAAGACCATTTTGCGAGCCTGCAAGGCGGTCATCTCTCCGCCGTTCGGGCCTACGAGGTCTTCCTTGCGGAAATAGACGCCGTCGTCGATGTCGTAGTCCTTGTCTGGATACTGAACCATCGTCTTATCGGCATAGGAGCCCTGGCTCGCGAAAAAGGCGGGCGCGGGCTTTTCATTCGCCATCAGCCGGGCCTTGATCCGGTCTCGGTTGGCGTTCCGGCGGTCGCGCATTTCGCCGCGTTCAGCTTCGGGAAGGGTGATTTCGTCGTTATGGTAGGCGACGACATGCTTGTGGCAATCGATCATGTTCGAGCTCGCGAGACTAATTGCGACCGAACGGGCGATCGCCGAAAAACACACTATATAGCTATTGTTCTATATGTGTTCTCAGCATATCTTGTTCAAGGCCGTTCCGCAAAGAAAATGCGCCGATGATGTAGTAAGGGTGATTCGGATGGCGCATGTCGACCAGAACTTGACGAATTTAATCGGATTTTCGCGTGAAGCCTTTGACACGGCGCAGTCGTCTCAGAACTGGAGTTCGAGACTGCAATGGCTCCTCGCGGCGATTGCAGGAGTCGCTGTTCTCCTGCCCGGTCAAGAGTTGGTCATGGCGGCCGCGGGCCTGTCATTCGTTGGCGCCGCGGCGATCACATGGCTAGGTTTCCGCCAGCAAGAGTTTCGCCGATACGGCGAGCGTGTACGGCGGGCAACATTGTTGGCAAAGGGCCTTGGGCATGAGTTGTCAGCCCATGAGTATCGGAGAATTGAAACGACGTTCGACGGCGACCGTGAGCAAGCTGCCGCTAAGGCCGACGCCAATTACTATGCGAGTAGCTTACCGCCGGGCGAAGACCAGCTGATCGAAAACCTTTATGAGAGCGCATTCTGGTCAGCCGATTTGTATCGTCACAGCGCACGGCCGGCTTGGGTGCGCTTCTGCGTGCTGGCGATCGCTGTCCTCCTTGTTATCGCCACGACGTCGCCTTTCCTGTCAGGCGATCTCTCTGTCATCGTTTCACGGATCGTTTTAGTGGTTATGACCGTTCTCGTGTCTCGGGAAGTGTTCGGAGACGCTGTCGCCTATTCGACGGCGTATCGCGAGGTCGGACTCATTATGGAGCGCCTTGAAACCTTGCGGTCCAAGACGGACAAAACAGCCGACCTAATGTTGGTTTTGGGCGACTACAACTCCGCCGTCGAGATGGCGCCGATGCCGGAATCCGGCGTGTACCAACGGCGGCGCGAGAAAATAGCCAGAGCTTGGCAAAAAAAGTGAGCTCGTGAGTTTCTGACCATCCGCAGTCTCGACAACGGTCGGCATGCATGTTCGTGCCGACCTGAACCTTGGAGTTTCTTAGCAATGGCCCTTCCTGGACTGTAGCTGATCATAGCGGTCTTCACCGCATCCTATAATCCGGATGGGGCCCGCAGCCTTCGCGACCCTTGCGCCTTTGGGCGTCGATCCATTCCAGTACTTCAGCGAGGGGCCAGACGACGCAACGGGGTGTCAGGTAGAACCGCTGCGGGAATTCACCCTTCTGTTCGAGTTCGTAGATTGTCGTGTCGGAGAGCGGCACGAGCTTGCGGAGTTCCGGCCGCCTCACGGTTCGTCGCCGGAAAATATCCGCAGGCGTGATCCGTTCAGGATCGGTTGACGTGACGGGGGCAGGGGCCTTTGGCGGCGGGTTCAGGTCCCGCGCGAAATCCTTAAGCCCTGTGCGACCGCCCTCCTTTACGCGATGCAACATGACGCGCTCCGATTATCCCGTCTTTGCCCGGTTCCAGACCATGACGCCGGTACCGTTTTTCTCATTCTCGAAGAAGGCGGCGCGCATGGGGCTGGTAAAGCTTGGATCGTCCAGCTTGACGGCGAGATAGGGCGTTTCGCCTTGCTTGCTTTCCTGGCGCCAGGCAGCCCCGAGTTCGGCCCCGCCGGCATAGAGCCGGAAGTCGGGAGCGCCGTCTGAAGCCTTGTCCGTGTTGGGAACAAGCTGGGCTTTGACGTTGATGGTCATGGTACGGATGGTGCCGGTATAGGCGCCATCCTTTAGAGTGAATGTGCCGATCTGTGCCATGGGATTACCTTTCGTTGCTTGCGTTGGCATGAAGGGCGCGGCGCGCCCGCTTGAACCCGGCATCTGATGCCAGGAAACGTTCGATCATGGCCGGGATCAGCGTTTCGGGCTTTTCCTCTGCTCCATAGGTCTGGCGGTAGAGTTCGGCGTAATCGCTGAGGGCGCTCGCAAGATCGGGATCGACCGAGAGGCTCATGCGCACCGGGGTGCGGTCGGGAAGGCGATCGAGGCGAAGGGTCATCGTGTGGTTCCTTGGGGATGGGGTCTGAGGATGAGATCGTGGGTGACGACCACGCGAACCGGCGAGCCGGGCCGCACACGGATCGTCGGCTGGATGCCAAGATTGCGCTCGACGACGCGCTGGCCGGCCTGGTTCACGGTGTCGGTGGTGCCGCGGCGGATGGCGCGCTCGAGATCGCCGTCACCGTCTGCGCCAAGCTCTGCGCCGACGCCGAGGATTGTCGCGAGGCCTGCGGCGATGAACACGCGGTCCCAGTGATGGTCGGTCCGGTCGGAGAGGCCGGCAAAGCCCTGCGCGTCCGCGCCGGGTGCGGAGATGACAATGGACGAGCCGTCAGGGAAGACGATCCGGTCCCAGGTCACCAGCGCGCGGTCCTGACCGAATGAGACTTCGGACTGGTAGCGCCCGATGAGGCGTGAGCCCTGCGGGATGAGGAGGTATTGGCCGGTGACCGTGTCATAGACGGGCTGGGTCACCTGCGCGACGATTGTGCCGGGAAGGTCCGAGTTGATGCCGGTCACCAGCGAGGCAGGGATCAGCGTGCCCGCCATCACCTGATACGGCGAGGCCGGGTCCTGCAGCCCGTGTGGATTGTAGATGTCGCTGCCAGCGCCTTCGCTCGCGAAGGCCAGTTTGCGGGACTGGAGATTCGTGTCTGCAGGTTGGCCGAATCCCGACGGCGCACCCTGCGACAACGCGGCGAGCGCCAGGAGTTCGGATCTGAGGTCGCCTGCAGAATCGCGCCACGCGGGGTCGGAGGCAGATACGGACTGACCTGCTGTTTCAGACTCAAGCCGGAAAAAGACCGGTGCGCGAGCCGCTTCATCTGCCAGGGCGGCTTCGCGCATCCGCCTTGCGCGCTCGGCCTCGTCTGCCGGATTCGGGCGGAAATCCTCCTCGAACCGGGTCACGTCTTCCGGTTCGATACCAAGCTCGCGTTCCGCGCGCAGCATGGTCGCGCCGAGATCGCCGGACAGCGGTGGGCCGAGGCGGGTCACACGGTCCTCGACTGGGGCGATATCACTATAGCTGGCCGGGAGGGTGGACAGGCCTTCGGGCTTTCTTGTGTTGGTCGTGTTGTAGAGCTCGCGTCTTGCTTCCGGATTGACGGCGGTTGGTGGTTTGAGCGCAATGCTCATGGCGGCGAACAGGGCGAGTACGCCGAGACCTGCACCGACCATCAGGACCTTGCGGTTGATCCGCGTGACCGGTTTCGGGCTGGAGCGGATCTTCAGCCGCTCGGCATGCTCGTCGAAGGGAATGGGCTCGGACATCTTCCTAGCCCCCGAAGATCGCGGCCAGCGGCGAGCGACGCTCATTGCGACTGATGCGGACAATGGTCTGGTTGCGCTCGCCAAGCCGCAGCTCCGCGGCGCGGAATAGCCGGTCGACGACATAGTAATTACCGCGTACCCGGTAGTTCACGAGTTCGGCGTCGCCATCGGCCCCCAGCACAAACAACGGCGGCATATCGGTCGTGGCGATGTCTTCCGGCATCTGGATGAAGACCTGCCGTCCGTCATCGAACACCCGCACCGGTTTCCAGTCGGGACTATCGCCAGTGAGGCGATAGTCGAAGTTCAGGCCTTCGAGCGTCAGGCCGCGTTCGATGCTTCCGGCGTCGCGCGCAATGGCGCGCTCATTGCGGGCCGTCAGGCCTGCCAGTTCGTCGGCCGGATAGCGCCAGGACAGCGCGGCCATATAGCCGCCTTCGGTGCTTTCGAGTTCGAGGTGATAGGTGCGCCGGTCGGTGGCGATCATCAGGTTTGTGCGGATGCCGGATGAGATGGGTTTGACCAGCACATGCGCGCGAGCCGTATTGCCGGAGCCGGAGATCGTATCCCCGACGACCCAGCGCACAGTGTCGCCCGCAGAGACAGAGACCAGCTCCTCGCCCGGCTGGAGGGCAATATCGCTAACCTGGCCGGGGCTTGCGTAGAGGCGGTAAAGCGCGCCTTCGGTATAGGGATAAACCTGGATCGCGTTCACATAGCCATCGACCGAGGGCTCGATCAGGGCACTGGTGCGGCCCTGCTGGATAGCTTCAGCCGGTGAGACGGTTGGCGTGCTGACCGTTCTTGTAAAGGTCCGGGTCACGCTGCCATCGGCATTGGCTGCAACTGTTGCGCCGACCGGCATCATCTGACCAGGCAGCGGCAGCGGGACCGCGGTTTCCACGATTTCAACGGGATAGTCGGGCTCATCGTCGACGGGCGTGGCCGCGACAAAGGCGCTGGCGTCGATCGGTTCGAGTTCCGTCGTGGCGCAGGCCGTCGTGAGCGCGAGGGTGGATGTGGCGAGGATAAAACGAAGCATGGGGATCATTCTCCTGTGACAAGGTCCTGACCCCAGTTCAGGGCGTGGACGTAAAGGCCGAGGGGATTGGCGCGCAGGGTCTCTGCGTCGGTCGGCGACTGGGTGATGAGGGTGAAATTGCCGGTGAAGCGCTGGGCACGCACCAGCGCGCCATTCTCATAGGTCTTCTCGATCCATCGTGCCTGGAAACTGTCATCTGAGACGCGCACCACGCTGACCACATCCACGGTGCGGGATTTGCGGCCGACATCGGCAAACGGATCATTGGCCGAGGCGTATTCGTTGAGTGTGGTGGCGGCGCGGTCCGTCACGAAGTCATAAGCCCGCAGCCAGTTCTCGCGCACGACCACCGGATCGACGCTGAGGCCGCGGACATGCTCGATGAAGTTGGCCAGGTGATGGGCGATCTGCGCATCGGTCGGGGTGTAACGTTCCGTTGCCGGAGCGATGGCCCGCGCGGCGCCGGTCTCATCGACCTCGACCACATAGGGCGTGACCGTCGACTGCATGCTCCGCCAGACCAGTGCGCCGGAGGTGACGAAGCAAAGCCCGAGGCAACCGAGCGCCATGAGCCGCCAGTTCTTCGCCTGCACGCGCGCCGAACCAATACGGTCGTCCCAGATTTGACCCGCCTTCTGATAAGGCGTTTCGGGAAACGGGCTTGGTCCATAGCTGGAAGAGGATCGCTTGAAGGCCATCGTCTAGTCGTCCTTGTCTTTGAGGGTCGGGTTTGCGCCGGACGCGCCGCGATCGCCGTCGCGGATCGAATGCGCGGCCATTTGACCAGCCTGGCCCATGCGCTGACTGGTCTGCATGCGCCGCGCCCAGCCGGGGCTTTGGGACGAGGATGCTGGTGTGGAGGCATCCGAATCGCCGGACCCGCCTGTGGCGCGCCAGGCGCCCTGACTGCCTCTGCGGTAAGCCTCGCGCATCGATTGGCCGGGACGGCTTGCAGCGCGTCGGATCGCATCGCCGCCTGCGCGCGCGACACCGGCAAGACCTGCTGCCACACCTGCCGCGCCTGATGCACCGGAAGCGACCGACCCCAGCGTGTAGGAGGTGCGTGCTGCGCCGGCCATCGAGGCGCCAGCCTTCACAGCGCTTGATGCACCGCCCGCAACCGCACCGACAGCGGCACGCCCGCCCATTCCAGCGACGTATGTCCCTGCGGCGACACCGGCGGCAGCGCCTGCGGCTGAGCCTGCACCAAGCTGCGGTGCGCCAGTGATGAGGCCGGAAGCGATGCCCGGCGCGAAGATGCCCATCCAGAAGAAGACGATCGCGGCGAGCACTGTGCCCATGACCTGCGCGAGCGTGACATCATCGCCGGTGCGGAACGCGTCGGTCACGGATGAGAACAGCGTCGAGCCGATGCCGATGATGACGGCGAGCACCATGAGCTTGATGCCGGAGGTGATGACATTGCCGAGGACGCGTTCAGCCAGAAACGTCGTCTTGTTCCAGAGCGCGAAGGGCACGAGCACGAACCCGGCCAGTGTCGTCAGCTTGAACTCCAGAATTGTGATGAAAAGCTGTACGGCCAGCACGAAGAAGGCGACCATGATGATCACCCACGCGATCATCATGACTGCGATCATGATGAAGTTGTGGAAGAAGGAAATCGGCCCCAGCATGTCGCTGATCTCTTCGAGCAGCGGCTGAGCTGCATCGAGACCGACGCCCGCTATGAAACCGGGACGGAGCAAATCCGCTGCCGTCATTGTTCCCCCGCCAGCCGTCACACCAAGTTCGGCGAAGCTGTCGAAAATGATCCCGGCGAGGAGTGAAAAATTGCCGATGATGAAAGCGAAGAAGCCGACATAGAGCACCTTCTTCAGCAGTCCGGCGATAATGTCGGTGTTCTGCGAGAGGGCCCAGAACAGGCCCGCCAGCGTGATGTCGATGGCGATGAGCGTGGTCGACAGATAGGCGACATCGCCCGCCAGCAGGCCGAACCCGCTGTCGATGTAGGCGATGAAAGTCGCAAGGAAGGTGTCGATCACGTCCATGGGCCATCACTCTCCGAGGAAGGCCCGGGTCCGCGCACGGCCACGTTCGGCCTCTGCGAGCTGACGGGCGCGCTCCAACGCCTCGGCGCGGTAATGGGCCGCCATCATGGCTTCCATCTGCATGAGCTGTTCGGTCTGCAGCGCCTCGATCTGGTTGCCGGCCTGGGCGACCTGGAGATTGCCGACGGCGGACTGGCTGTCCGCGATCAGCCGGTCGAGGTTTTCCGAATCTTCGCGCGCCGATGAAACGACTGAGGCTGTAACTTGCAGACTCTCGCGATAGGCCGTCCTCGACTGTCGCCAGCGGGCGCGTGCTTCTTCGACGAGAACGGTCTGACGGGGCGGCTCGGCGCCGTAGTCTTCCGGGTACACCTCTTCATACTCGTGCTCGATCTCCTCGACGCGATAACCGATGCCTGCGGCATCACGCATCAGATCATCGATGCGCCGCATACGGCGCAGGATGTCATCGGCAATGGAGTCGGGCAGCGCTTCGAGATCGCGCGCCATGTTCTCCAGCATCTGGATTTCATGGGTAAGCTGCTGGATCTGTTGGTTGATCTGCTGCAGGGCGCGGATGGCCTGAAGGATGTTTTCAGCGTGATTGGCCGGATCGTAGACAATCCCTCCGCCGAACAGCTGGGCGCTGGCTGGCGGCGCGGTGAGGGCGCTCAGCGGCAGGGCCGCAATAGCGACAGAAGCAAGAAGGGTCAGAGGGCGTTTCATGAGGACAGGCTCCTATTCGGCGGCGAGGAAATTTGAGGGCTGGAAAGGCGCGTGTGCGTCAGGTCCGGGCGCATGGCCCGGCCAGCGGTCCAGCAAGTCAGCCGCCCAGGGCAGGGCCTTCTCGTTCAGCCAGCAGGCCGCGAACCCGTCCCCTTCGGTCTCTGCCCAGATGCGATCCATGCGAGCCTGGTCGTCAGGCGATGATGCGCCGCAGACGGATAACGCGATGGGACCGAGGCCGAGATCGAACACGCGCGCGCCGAGGGGCGACTGATAATAGTAGTCACGCTTTGGTGTCGCCCGGCTGATCAGTTCGATCTGGCGCGCATTCAGGCCGAAACGCTGATAGGTTTCGCGGGCCAGCGGTTCCTGCGCGCGTTCATTTGGCAGGAAGATCCGTGTCGGGCAGCTCTCGACGAGCGCGGGCGCAATCGAGCTGTTCGCAATGTCGGCCAAGCTTTGGGTCGCGAACACGACGGACACGTTCTTCTTGCGCAGGGTCTTGAGCCATTCGCGGATACGCGCGGCAAACATCGGATCATCAAGAAAGAGCCAGGCCTCATCGAGAATGAGCAAGGTTGGCCGTCCGTCGAACCGAGCTTCGAGCCGGTGGAAGAGATAGGTGATCACGGGCGCCACAGCGCCCTTTGCATGCATCAGCTCTTCCATCTCGAAACAGACTGTGTCCGAGAGCGCGAGGCTTTCGCGGTCGGCATCGAGCAGCCGTCCATGCGGGCCTTCCAGCGTGAAGGGGTGCAGGGCGGATTTAAGGGTTTCGTCCTGCAGAATCAGGCTGAGCCCTGTCAGCGTGCGTTCCTTTTCAGGCGCTGAAGCAAGGGACTGGATCGCTTCCCAGATCCGGGCCCTGAGATCCGGCGTCATGGCGACGCCTTCATTGGCGCACAGGCCTGCCAGCCAGTTGGCGGCAAAGCTTGCGCCGGTTTCTGTATCGATATCTTTCAGCGGCTGGAGGCTTGGGGCATTGCTGCTGCCAAGATCCACATGCGCGCCGCCCATGCAAAGCGTCGCGGCGCGGGCGGACCGGCCCTTGTCGAAGATAAAGACCTGCGCCCCCTCATAGCGCCTCCATTGCAGCGCGAGCAGTGAGAGCAGGACCGACTTGCCCGCGCCGGTCGGGCCGACGACCAGCGTATGGCCGACATCGCCAATATGCAGGTTGAGCCGGAACGGCGTTGTGCCATCGGTCTGCGCCTGGATGAGCGCTGGGGCTTGCAGGTGGCGGTTGGTCTCTTCGCCCGCCCAGACTGCAGACAGCGGCACCATATGGGCAAGGTTCAGCGTATGCAGGATCGGCTGGCGAACATTGGCGTAGGGGTGACCGGGCAGGCTCCCGAGCCAGGCATCGACGGCATTGAGCGTCTCGCGGATCGCGGTGAAGCCGCGGCCATTCACGATGCGCTCGGCCACGCGGATATGTTCGTCTACGGTGCGTCTGTCAGGATCGGCGACGGTGATCGTCGTTGTGACATAGCCATAGGAGACAAGGTCGCTGCCAAGTTCCTGCAAGGCCGCATCGGCATCAGCGGCCTTGTTGTCAGCGTCATTGTCAACGAGCGCGGCCTGTTCATTGAACATCGTCTCGCGCAGCACCGCGCCGATGGATTTACGTTTGGCGAACCAGTGACGGCGCTTCTTGCCCAGAACCTTCTCGGCTTCGGCCTTGTCCATGGCGATGAACCGTGTCGCCCAGCGATAGGCAAAGCCCTGCCGGTTCAGCTCATCGAGAATGCCGGGCAAGGTTGAGGCCGGAAATCCGAGAATGGTCAGGGTGCGGAGGTGCGCCTCGCCGATCATCGGCTCAAGGCCGCCCGCGAAGGGCTCGTCGGCCAGCACCGCGTCAAGAAAGACGGGGAGCTCGGGCGTGACGATCGGATGGCGCTTCGTCGAGATGGTCGAGTGCAGATAGGTCAGCGTCTCATCGTCTGAGAGCTTTGCGATTTCGGCGAGAACGGTGGAGAGCAGGTCGAAGACGCGGTCCGTATGCTGCTCGAACGTCTCCAGTCGGTGGCGCCAGGTCGCGGCGTCTTCTGTCTCGGCGCGCTGGATCAGCGCCTTCTCCGCGCGGCCCGTGGCATCGGCGGGCGGCAGCCAGAGAAGCGTGAAATAGTAGGTGCTTTCAAAGCGGGTTCCGGCTTCTTCGGCTTGAAGTGCGCGTTCCTGATCGACAAGCCAGGTCAGCGCATCGGGGAAATCGCTTTCGGGATAGTCATGCACCTCATGGCGCTGCGCCTCGAAGAAGAGCGCCCAGCCCGAGCCGAACCGGCGCAGCACATTGTTGACCCGCGCCATCACGGTGACGAGTTCTTCCTCGGTCGAGCTTTCGAGATCGGGGCCGCGATAGCGGAACGTGGTCTGGAAGCTGCCGTCCTTGTTGAGGACGACGCCTGTGGCGACAAGGCAGGCCCATGGGAGATAGTCGGCCAGCAGGACCGGGGTCTCAGCGTATTCCTTGAGGTTCAGCATGTCAGATGCTCCTTGTGCCGGGTGGCGCGTGAGGCGACGGCCATGAAATCCGGATCGCTGCGCGCCATGAACACCGCCGCCGAATGCCCTACGGCCCAGAGGATGAGGCCCGGTATCCAGAGCTGGAGGCCAAGGCCGATCGCTGCAGCGAGCGTCCCGATGGCGATGGCGGCCGTGCGCGGCGCGCCCGCCATCAGGATCGGCTCGGTCAGGGACCGGTGGAGAGGGATTTCATAGCCGTCGGCCATTACACCAGCGCTCCGCCGCCGAAGCTGAAGAAGGTCAGGAAGAAGCTTGTCGCGGCGAACGCGATCGACAGGCCGAACACGATCTGGATGAGCTTGCGCATGCCGCCGGAGGTCTCACCAAAAGCGAGGGTCAGGCCGGTAATCGTGATGATGATCACCGCGACGATGCGCGCGACCGGGCCTTCGATCGAGGTCAGGATCTGATCGAGCGGGCCTTCCCAGGGCATGCCGGAGCCTGCGGCGTGGGCCGGACCCGCGATCATCAAGCCGAGACCGATACAGGCCGCGACCTGGACCGTTCGGTTCACGGTCTGGAGGTGGTTGTAGAGCGTCATGGGAGTTCTCCGTGTTGGACGAGTGAGAGAGATCGGGAGACGAGCGGTTGGGTCTGGTAGCCCTCCTCGCCAAAGCCGGTGACGCGCAGCGCCTCTTCAACACGGCGCTGGCCGCCCGCGCGACTCATGAAGACGACAACGTCGATCGCTTCTGCGATGAGGTCGAAGGGCGCGCGGGGCGTCGCCTCAAGCGTCAGCTGTTCAAGCCGCCTGAGTGCGCCGTGGGCGGAGTTGGCATGCAGCGTGGTGATCCCGCCCGGATGGCCGGTGTTCCAGGCTTTCAGGAGATCGAGCGCTTCAGCGCCGCGTACCTCGCCGACAATGATCCGGTCGGGGCGCAGCCGCAGGGTCGAGCGGACAAGGTCCCGCAGGCTGGTGTGGCCGCGATGCGTGCGAAGCTGGACCACATTGGGCGCGGCGCAGCGAAGCTCGCGCGTATCCTCCAGAATGAGGATGCGGTCGTCATGGAGCGAAGGTTCGGCAAGAAGCGCGTTCGTGAAGGTCGTCTTGCCGGATGACGTGCCGCCGGCGATCAGAATGTTGGCATGGGCTGCAATGGCATCCTGGAGTGCGGCAGCCAGTGCCGGGGCGAGCGCGCCCTGATCGACATAGTCGCCCAGCTCGAACGGCGTCGTCGCGGGCTTGCGGATCGAAAAGCACGGCGCGGTCGAGACAGGTGGGAGAAGGCCCTCAAACCGCTCGCCACTGCCGGGGAGTTCTGCAGAGACGATCGGGGAGTTGCGGCTGGCAGCTTCTCCCACCCCGGACGCCACGAGCCGGATGACGCGCTCGCGGTCTGAAGGGGCAAGTGTATGTGCGGAAACGATGAGCCCGATCCCGGCCTTCTCGATCCAGACGGAGCCGTTCGGATTGGCCATGATCTCGATCGTATCGGACGCTTCCAGCGCCTCGCGCACCACCGGGCAGAAGGCCGTGCGCAGCATCGCTGTGCGGCGGGTTTCTGTCTCCAGTTGGTGCGAGGGAGGTGACATGGACCGGGGCCTTTCGTGGACCCCTCAATCATCCCAGCAACATCGCCGCCGCATCAGTTCGAATGCGAGCCAATGAAAGCAAAATGCAGCAGGCCGGCGCAAACCTCTGCAAGCCGCGAAATAAATAGACACGCAAAGGCTGAACCCATCCGGAGCGAATACAGTCCGATTGGATGCGCCATTATCCTTAAGTTGGGCGCGCGCCGAATGAATCGCGCAAAAGTGGAACGAATTTTGCTCTTTCGTCTGCAAGTGGAGGAAAGAGCATGAAGACCTTTGCGCTTGAAACCAGTGCGGAAACAGCCGCTTACGACTATCTCTCGCATCTTTCAGCGGACCGCTGGGCCTGGGAATATGTTCGTCGCAATGATGACTTTCGCGATGATGCGGAAAGTCGCACAGACGACGACATTTCCGAAAAGAAGGCTGATTGCGCCGATATCCGCATCCTGCGCTCACGCGTGCCTCAGACCCTTGCCGAGCGCTGGGGCCTCATCTTCATGCCGGCCCCCGATCTCAATGGCTTCGAGGCCGACGCCGTCTGGAGCCACTATGTCTTTCCTGACCAGGTCGAGGTGAATTGCACACCGCGCAAGCCGGGGCAGGGGTGCGACATCTGGGATCGCACAGTCCCTCATTGTGACATCACCCACATTACCGACCGCGCGGGCCGGGAATATCTTCTGATCCGGGGCAATGACTGCGTCGTACAGGTGCGCTGTACCGGCATGTCGCTGCTGAGCCTCGAGCCTGTCCGCATGAAACTGCAAATCTCGGACATGGTGGCTTATGAGCGCAAGCTGAAGCTCCAGAAGGAAGCCTTCCGGCTTTATGGAAGAGGACCGAACACATCGGCGGCACGCTGGACGAAAACGACCCAGATCCTGCGCAATGGCGTCATCGCGCTTGATTGCCTGAAGGCCGGCATGAGCCAGCGGGAGATCGCCGCGCTGCTCCACGGACCGAAGGCGGTCGCGGAGGAGTGGGGCGTCGATGGCAGTTCGCTGCGCGCATCCGTGCGCTATGTCATCTCAAAGGCTCAGGGCTTGCGCGACGGTGGGTATCTGATGGAGCTTCTCGGTGCGCGCCTGGGCGGGGATCGTCAGGCGGCTTGAGGCATTTGCGGCCTGCCCGCGCCAGTGGCGCGGGGCTGTTCGCTCGGCTGGGTAGGCCGTCGAAAGGCATCAGGGCGGTCCGGGATGATCGCCGACCATCGCCCGGCGCTCACCCCGGAGCCGCGGGGCCGTTATGCGCCGACCGGCCCGGCGAGGCTCAATGAGGGTCCGGTTGTTCGTCTTGAAAACGTGGTGCTGGGTCTCGCCGGCTGGCCGCGCGCCCGCGCTTCCCACTGGCTGGCGCCAGAGGGGTCACGGGCGCTGATGATCAAAGCCTCCAGTTCCTGCTGAACGAAGCTATGAACTAAGCCGCTGCGAGGATGCCGCTCGATCGAAGCTTTTCGAAGATCAGCGGGACATACTGATCTGCCTGATCCTCCATGAAGTAGACGTTCAGTGCATTCAGGTCATCCATTGAAAGACCCCAATTCAGCTTCGACTGGCGCGTTGGCGTCAGAATGAAGCTGCTGAGCGAGACGTTCGGGTTGCCGAGACGTCCTTCAATTTCCTTGATGATCTGATGGAACGCAATTTTCTTGTGCCCGGGGCCTTCATGCTGGAGGCCATGCGGCTCGATGAAGGCAAGGCTTTGCTTTTTGCCGCCGACCAACCAAAGGAGAAAGTCCGGATAGAAGTTTCCCGCCTCGAAGAAACCCATGCCGCGTCCGCGACTTTCATTCCTGAGAAGGAAGACTTCCACGCCATCCTTTTTGAGTTGTGCCTGCTCTTTATCGAGATAGCTGACGAGGTCCTCGACGAAACGGATTTCGCTTTCGTTCAGGGAAACCGGCGTGACCTGGATTTTTCCACCTTTTCTGACATGCAGGACGGGCTCATAGAGATGACTGGCCAGCAGACATCCCTTCAGGTCACCCGCCGTAAGGATGCCTTTCTTGCGGGCCGCTATTTCGTTCGCGAGTGTGTTGATGTCGGCGATGAGCTTCGACTCATTCGCATCGACGATCAGTTGGTAGAAGTCGGCATTGGGAATATTCGGATCTTCGATCTCAAGCGGACGCAGCTCAAGGCGAGGCTCGATGAACGCAGCCTTGCAGTAGTTGTAAAACTCCTCCGCATACTTCTGCAGAAGCTCGGCCGCCATCTCCTGCCAGAGCGGAATATTGGCCGGATCATCGAACGCCATTCGGCCGGATGGAACGACGATCTTGTACCATGTGCCATCTGACAAAAGCGGCTTCAGCTGATCCTTCCCGATATTGAAATTGTGCCGGCTGCGCTCGCGTTTGAAGCGCTCAAGGCGGAAGAACAGATCTTCCTCATCCAGAAAGGCGATGTGAAGCGACGATAGGGTTTGCTCGTTCTTCAGACCAATTGTATCGGCGCGGCGGGATTCCAGCGATTGGATGCGTGGGTACCAGTCGATCGAGATGATCTTTTCCCGGAGTTTTTCCGGCACATCGCCAAAGGTCGGCACCGCAGCATCGCGCTTGAAGTCATACTCCTTGCCGTCGGCCTTCTTCCGGCGAGGACGTAAAACCATGAGGTTCTGCCCGAAATCGTAAGTCACATTCAATGGGATCTGGATGATGTCCTTCATGTCGTTGGACGGCAGCTCTTCTTCCTCGAGAAAGGCGCGGAAGCGCTCCATGAAGTCGGCCTCGACACCGAAGACATTCAGCGTTTCGGCATATTGGATGAAGTCGGGCTGGGATGTGGGGGTTGAGAACCCGCTGCGCTGCAAAGACCATTCATGGCCCTTGAGGCGAACACCCCGGCCGAAGAGCTGGATGATCTGTGAGCCTTCCGACTTGCCGACATGCATCAGGCCCAGCGTGCTTACCCGCCAGCAATCCCAGCCTTCGACAAATCGCTTGGAACCTATCAGCAGGTTCAGGGGCGATGAGGAGTCATTGATCTGGCCGAACATCGTGTCGGAGAATTCGTTCTCCAGCACCGCGACATTGTAGAAATTGCGCTCAGCGATGTGCGCGGTGAGCCCGGATGCATCGCCGACATTGATCAGACCGAACGGTGTCTCCGATTGGCCGACCTTGAGCATGATTTCATTTTCATCACCCTTGATCCGGGCGATAGCCAGCTGGCCGCCAGCCGAAGACTGGAACAACCGTTGGTGTATGTCGTTCAGGAAATCCTGAGCGGTGAGGCCCAGCGATGATTTCAGCGTGCCGAGATAGGCAAACCCGCCGGCGAAAATGTCGTTGCCGCCCGCATCGAGGAGGCCGGTCTTCTCGCCATTGCCTGAAAGGATATTGTCGATTTCCTGGATAGCAGCGGCGCTGTCATTCAGAAAGCGCGCCAGGAAGGCGATGATCTTGCCGACATCCGAAATCGTGCCTTCCTCGATATTTGTCCGTTTGCCGCCGGTGACGCTGGCGCCGACGAATACCCAGAGCGGCTTCTCGATATTGTAGCCGTCGAACTCGACCTTCTTGTCCTCGTAAAGGCGCAGCTGCTGGTAATAGGCGAGCAGGCAGGCGGTCAGATAGGAAAACTGCAGCTCGTCAAAGGTGCGCGGCAGGTTGAAGATGCGGTAGTCCTTGCCGTAGCCGTCCTCGTAAAAATATCGGTACGAATAATCAAACAGGACCGACTTGGCGTAGGCCTCGGTGATCGCGTTGTTGTTGGCGGCGGTGGTCGCTTCCTTGAAGGTCGCCGAATACTCGAACACAAAGCCGCGCTCGGCGAGCTTGGCGCGATTGGCGAACCAGCCGCGCTCCTCCGTGCTGCCCATGCCGCGATGCGCCTCGTCTACCAGAAGCAGGTTCTGGTCGCCAAGGTTGCGCACGGCGATCGTGTTCGGGCCGTCCTGCTCGCCGAGCTTGGTGACTTCGGTGAAGTCCACCTGGCGCAGGCCGTTGCGGCCCGTTGAAAGGAGGTCGCCGCTATCCGTCATCAGGCGCTCAGTGAGAATGCCGCTCGCCTTCAGCTCGCGCCCATGCTGGCGGGAGAGGCCCTCATTCGGCGTGATCAGGATGGTCCGCGTCAGGTCATCCTTCAGCGCCGACTTGCCCGCATAGTGCCGGAATTGCAGGAAATTGACGTGCATGAGCAGCGTCTTGCCCGAGCCGGTGGCGTTCTGCAGGCAGACCTTGTTCAGCTCATCCAGCGTGTAGGGCGTCATGCCGGTCTCATAGCCTTCGCCCACCCAGTATTCGTTGAAGGTCTTCACATAAGCATTGAGATCGCGGCGCAGGGCGTGGATGTCGGTGAAATAGCGGTCGAGATAGATCTCCGCGAACAGCAGCGACAGCCACTGATAGTATTTCCAGACAATCGGGCGCGCGCGCTTCTCATTGATCGCCAGCGTATGACTGACAATGTTCTGCTCATAGCGGAGCAGGTCGGCCGGCGTGATCGCGGCGCCTTCCTGCAGTTCAAGCTCGAGATGTTTGTAGAAACGATGGAGGTTGTCCGCATCCAGCCCATCCGCTTTGGTCGATAGCATGTCGGCGAACGGCTTGAACGGCTTCAGGTTCCGGTGGCCGCGCTTGTGCTGCAAGAGCGGATCGTAGCCGAACAGGCTGACGACCCACTGATTGAGGACGAGCTTGTGGCCGAAGGGGAGCTGCTTGGGCTTTTTTGCTTTGGCCATCCCTTACCCCTCCACGTCCCACATCGCCTGGTGGAAGGCTTCTTCGAGGAGGCGGACTTTCCAGCTTTCGCCTTCCTGGCGCAAGTTCGGCAGATTGTTCGAGCCGTTGACATAAATGACGTCAAACTCGGTGTCCTGAGTCGAGAGGCGGTATTTGTGGAACCACTCGTCGAGCATCAGATTGTCTTCTTCAAGATTGCCGGTCAGCACGCGCCAGATGACCAGCGTCTTTTCGCGCGATGTGTCATCGCCGGGCGTCGTCAGCGTATAGCCTTCTACCTTGCGGAAGCGCCATTTCCCGGTATCGCTTTCGGTCAGCTTGCCGTCGAGGATGAGGCGTGTGGTCTCGTCCTTCGGCAGTTCCGGATCGGGCTCGCGCTTGAATGTGGCGTCAAAGCCGCGCCAGCGGTCGAGATGCTCCACATGCAGGCCGATCAGCCAATTAAAGGTCTCAACCAAATCAACGGCGCATTCGGTATATTCATCCGTGCCCGGCGTCTTGATGTTCAGGCGATAATCGGTCGGATCGTCAAAGGTCTGGATGTTCAAGAGGGACGGGCTGCCCTTGGTCTCGAAGTCGAGCCAATATTTCAACATATAGTCCCGGCGGAAGGTCTCACCAGCGGCGGTCAGGTCCGGCGCAGGGCGCAGGGCGAGATTGTTCAGCGCGTCCTCATAGGATTCGAGGCGGAGATATTTGAAGGCATGAGAGAGGCCGTCCCGTGAGACGGGTTTGCCGTCTTTCCATTCGCACGAGTAGGCTGCCTTTTTCGTGCGAGGAAGGAGAACTGAATCGAAATGGGTACCCATCTCGATAACTGTGAACCTTCGCCCACCACCGTCCTTTCTGTTCAAATTTATGACGGCGTGTGCAGTAGTCCCCGAGCCGGCAAAGAAGTCCAATATTTCGGCATTAAGACCACTGGCGCATGTTTGGATGCAATCTTCTACGAGTAAGACAGCTTTTGGAAAATCGAACGGCTTGTCCGAGAACAGTTGTTTCAGTTCAATTGCGCCGTAGTTTGCAGAAGCGTATTCAGGTTTGTCCCACCAAGTTGATGGCGTCGAATTCTCATCGATACGAGTTTTGAAGTCGATCTGAGGCTCATTATCCTTATTTCTACGGACCCGATACTCGGTTAGGTCCTCCAAAACACGTTCCCAACCCCTGTGCCATCTTTTCTCAACCCGTTCGCCGTTTCTCTCAGAAACTGGGTAAACTAAGACCTCTTCAGAACCAATTTCTTCCAGAATTTCATACTCGCCATATTCGCCGCGGCCTGCACACCAAGACATTTTCGGGATGCGCAGCTGGTCGCTTGAGTCTACAACTATTGGAAAATGCATTTTCGGCCTATCAGAACGCAGTTCATTCGTCCCTGTGCGAATGAAGCTCATCCAAGAGTAATGTCCACGTTCATCACGGAGCGGATAACGCGCCAGCCGTTTATCTGTCAGTGACAGACTTGCGGGTTTTGACGAGCTTGAGCGACCATAGAACAGAGCGTACTCGTGAGACGGTGAAAGCGTCGTTTTTGATTTCCGGCTTTGCGGATTAGATCGCACAACCGCTTTCCCCAGGTCAGTCGCGAAGATACCCCCCATCGCCTCGGATAGCTGCGGCATTTGTTCGTCATCGATAGCTACGCAAATAACTCCTTCTTTTGAGAGTATTGCACAGGCCTCTAGAAGGCGTTCTTGTATTAAGCTAAGCCAAGAGGAACTCTTGTAGCCATTTTTGTAGATTATCGAAGATGCGTCGGTATTATATGGAGGATCTATATAGATTGCGCCTACACGTTCTATAATCTTGGCTTTCATTGTTCGCAGCGCTTGGCCGTTTTCGGCGCAGGTAGCCACGCCAGCCAAATTCCCGTCTAGGCCTTCCATCTCCGTCACCACACGGTCCCGGAAGTCTGAACCGAACAGCGCGGTGTCGATCAGGAGCTTGTCATTGGCCTTGAGGAATGGAACCGTCAGCGGCGCTGAATATCCGTCCAGCTCGTCTATCGCGAACAGGCGCACCCATTCCTCTCGTTGGGCCTCATTGGCCGCGATCTCGGGATAGAAGTCGTCCGGGATACGGTCGAGCGTGATGCAATATTGTGTGTCGGTGACGAATTTCTTCTTCAGCCAGAGCTTTTTCTGGAAGTCTTCCAGCTGGGCGAGGAAGTCGATCAGATGGCGCGCAATGCGACGCAGCACCTTTACGCGCGCCAGATAGCCTTCCACCTGCGGCGCATCGGCCGCCTCGATGTCGTCAAGCCGCATGATCTCGTTCTTGATGTAGAAATCGAGCTCACGGCGCAGGAACCCGCCAAGGTCCTTGTGGATGAAATAGTCCATCGTGTTGCGGGCGGTGTACTGCGCGAGATATTTCTCCAGCAGGGTGCGCTCTTTCTGCTTTTCTGTCGGCGCGGGCGTCATTAGCGCGGCGGTGAAGCCTTCGGCCCCTGCGAGGTTCGGCAGGGCGGCCTTGATGGTCTCGGCGGCTTCCTCCAGCCGCTTTTTCGCCCAGGCACCGGACTGGCCGGACTTTTTCGGATCGGCGCGATATTCAAACTGAAGCACAAGCTCGGGCTCGCCCGTCTCGCCGGTTTCGAGCTTCACGGGTTCGGCCTCGTGGATCAGGAAGAAGCGTTCGGTCTGTTCGCTCGCCTTGACATTGTTGTGCTCCCCCTCGCTGGCCGACACGATGCGGCAATGCACATTCATGGGTTTGGCGGTGTCGAGCTTCGGGTATTCCGGCGCCTTGGTCGGATCGAAGGTGAAATTGGTCAGATACTCTGACGTCTTGATATAATACTGGTCGCGGTTTGCCCAATGCAGATAAACCTCGCGGCCATCATAAGGAACGGCATAGGGTGCGGCCTTGCCGTCCGTCTCGCGCGCGAAATAGCGGCGCGACATGAAATCCCCAGCGTCGTAATAGCGCTCGAAGAAGCGATAGAGATGGTCATAGACATCGCCCTCATGCGTCTCAGCATTGCGGACAGCATCGAGCGCCGCCTTGGCCTTCATGACCGGCGGGGTCATATCCGGGTCAGGCGCACCATAGTCGGCAGCCTGCTTCTTAGCAGCTTCATAGGCTGTCTGTGCTTCGTTTAGCTTGGCTTCATCGGCTTCGCCAAATGCGGCCTGAATGATCTCAAGTAGGTCTTCCTCAAGAAACTGCGTCACCTGACCGGCCTTGGCATGCATGATCCGATAAAGCCCAAAATCAAGATCGGGCTGATCAAGCTGGAACAGCTCTTTCAGGAGTTGAATTAGCCGCGCGCGTTGTGTTGCTGCTATCATTTCGTGGTCCATGTCTGCGTTTTCAGCCAGCTGCTTGCACCAATTGAAGCGCGAACAAATGATTGTGGAGGGTGAAAGCCGCTGTGATGAAAGAGGCTATTCAGCGAAAGCGGTTCTGCCGCCAATTCGATGTTTGCAATATCATAGCAACCGACAACTGGATCGTTCCCGAAATAAGAAGATAGCTCCTGTTTCGTGAGTTTGGCTGATTCTAATAGTGAAACTGCGCTATCAAAATCCAAAAGTTCGATTGAGTTTATTTCTGCACGACCAATTATCTCTGAATGCGGAGAGCCGACATAAATATACATAAGTCTGGGTTCAAATGACTTTGGTACGCGCTTTCGAAACACGTGCTTGATATCCGCGTTCAACAAACTTCCGCGCCAGTGAGCTGAAAATGAGACCACGATCTCATTAGAAGCATCTTCCTGGCCAGCTGCTTTAAATGCAAAACCGTCACTCATCTTATAGTCCAACTTATAGCGAATAGTACTTTTCGCCCCACTTCTTGTTGAAGGCGGGCTTCGATCTCAGCGATCATGGCGTCGCGTTTTTCGTAAATCTTGTCCTCGACCTCAAAAATATTCTGACGAAGTCGGCGTTTGGATTTTTCAATCTCATGAATTTCGGTTTGGATTTCATGCTGGCGCTGAGGATCGTTAGATGCGCGCATCTCGCGCTTCAGGTCTCGTTCGCGGCTCTTGGCATCGACCAGCTCTTTCTCGGCCTGCGCGACGAGGTCATCTGCCCAGCCATCGAGCTTTTTTGATTCCTCGATCATCCATTCAGATTTTCGTTTTTGCACATCTGCGAGGATAGCTTCCTCGGCTTCCGAAATTGCGGCTTGCATACTGTCTGGCGTCGCCACTGCCTTATCAGTTACGTCATCGACTGGTAGGTCGAACAGCCGCCGCGCGGCACTCTCGGGCAATTCTTGTCCGTCATCAGTGCGGGCGACGATAATGATGTGGTCCTGGTCATCTGAGCCACGTACTGACAATTTGTGTACGAGAGCCGTTCCGCTGGTGCCGACAAAAGGCTCTAGCGCGGCGGCCTTGGCGGGCCAGTTTGTGTAATCGAGAGTGAGCGATGCGCCAATGAGGGGGCGATCAGCCGCGCGCTCAAGTACGTGTTGGGCTAGGGGGTGTCCGAGCCGGTAGCGGTGGCCTTCCAGCCCTTCCTTGCGCAGGAAGTAGCCGCCGACAGGCGCTTCGACGCCATCAATCGCCTGCTTCAGCGTGAAGGTGTGGTGGCCATCGTCGAAGCTCGCCCGCTTGCCAAGCTCATGCTTGGTCAGCGCCCAGAGCAATGTCGTGTAGCGGTCGAGATAGGCGCTTGCCTTCTCCATATTCATCTTAAGACGGTCATGCACCTCAGCGTCGAAATGCTCGAGCAGTTTTTGGCGCGTATTGTCCATGGTTTCCGCGATCTGCTCATCCATTTCTGTGCGCAGCGTCTCAAAGGCGGTTTCGATTTCATCAGGCGTTCGACAGCTTTGATAGATCTTTGAAATGCGGCGCTCAAAATCGACGCCGGATTCGATTGATCCAAGCACCTCGTCGCTCGCGCCGAAGACACCATTGAACAGTTGGAACTTCTCTGAAAGGAGTTCGAACACACGCTGGTCTGCGGCATTGTTCCGGTTAAGGAAGTTGACCACCACCACATCATGCTTCTGACCATACCGGTGGCAGCGGCCTATGCGTTGTTCGATCCGTTGCGGGTTCCAAGGCAGGTCATAGTTCACAACCATGGAACAGAACTGCAAATTGATGCCTTCCGCTGCCGCCTCTGTTGCGATCATGATTTTTGCGTGGTTGCGGAAATGATCGACCAGCGCCGCACGCATATCTGCTGTGCGTGAGCCGGTGACCTTGTCGGTCCCGGCATGGGTTGCCTTCCATTGCTCGTAAATGGCTTTCGACTGCTCATCGGCGTTCGAGCCATTGAAGAGGACGATGTCGCCCGCATAGCCATTCTCTGACAACAGACGGAGGAGATAATCCTGAGTGCGCCGGGACTCAGTGAAGATGATCGTCTTCTGTGCGGCTCCCAGCTCGTCGGCTTTGTCAAAACCAGCCGCCAATGCTGTCAGAAGCGATTTGCCTTTGGCGTTTTCGGTAATCGAAACAGCTAGGTCTTTAAAGCGTCGAAGCTCTGCAATCTCTTCTTCAATAACGGCAATGTCATCCTCAGACAGCAATTCGGGCGGCGTCTCGTCATCCACCCATTCTTCTGCCGTTTCCTCAAACCCATCATAATCTTCTTCAATATCGTCAGGGATGAGGTCTTCGAGATTGTTCTTAAGCGCCGCATCATCTTTCAACTGACGCTCGAGCTTATTCGCTAGTGAATTCAACGCGCCCGCAATGGCGAAAGTCGATGACGCCAGCAGCTTGCGCAGAATAAGCGTCATGAGCGTGCGTTGGCTGGATGGCAGCGCCGCTAGGGTCGGTCTTTGTAGATACTCTGAGACGAAATCGTAGAGCTTTTGCTCTTCCGGGCCAGGGACGAATTCTTGGGTGATCGGGATACGGTTCGTGTAGCGAATATACTCCAGCACCTGGCGGCGGAGTGTCCGATGGCAGATCGGTTCGAGACGCGCTTTTAGTTCATCAAACTGACCATCGCCAAGCCGGGCATATTGCGCGCGAAAACTTTTGGCATCACCGAATGCATAATCATCAATGATGCTGACCAGTCCATAGAGCTCCATCAGAGAATTTTGGAGTGGTGTCGCTGTTAACAGGATCTTTGGAACATTGCCGAAAGCAGTCTTCAGCGCACGTCCCACTTTATTGTCAGGTCGATAGACATTTCTGAGGCGGTGAGCTTCGTCGATAACGACCAGGTCCCACGGCGTGACCATCAATTCGTCTGCATGGCGCGCGGCAAATTGGAACGAACAAATCACAATGGCGGGTTGTTCAAATGGTCGATGTCCGCCGTCCTTGATGATCTTCTTGTAATTACGCGACTCGATAATGAAGCTCGGCAGGAAGAACTTTTCTTCGATTTCCTGGGCCCATTGCTTGCGAAGGCTCGCAGGGCCCACAATCAGGATACGCCGTTTTCCCTCAGTCCACTTCTGAGAAAGCACCAAGCCCGCTTCGATCGTTTTGCCGAGACCAACCTCATCGGCAAGGATCGCGCCTTTCGAAAGCGGGGACTTAAAAGCGAATAGGGCGGCCTCAACCTGGTGCGGGTTTAAGTCGACTTGCGCATCGAACAATGTACCCGCCATTTTCTCAGCATCCGCAACCGAATGACGGCGCAGCAGCTCGTGAGCGAACAGTTTCGAGTGATAGTCGGTGATCATGCTCGCCCCCTTAATTATGGCTTCTCAGCCTTGTTTGAACCTGTCTTCTGGTCCTCTATCCATTCGTCGATCTCACCTTTGCGAAACCGCCACGATCCGCCAACTTTGAACCCCGGAATCTTGCGCTCGGAGGCCAACCGATAGGCGGTTTTCTCCGTTAATCGCAGATATTCCGCCACTTCCTTGATGGTCAGAATGTCAGTTTCCATGGCCGCTCCTTGAGCCGAAATCAGCCTATTTGAGAAAATTAGGCAGAATCGGGAAATGGCTCAACCGATATTTCTCGGCAGGGTCATCGTTGGCTTTCGGGCACATTTTGTCCGTTTTCTAATGGCCTCATGGGTTCTTCCAAACAGTCGGGATTGGACGGACGGTGCGTCTGCCAGAGCGCGGTCACCGCGCAAGGGAGCGGGACTGTTTCGGGATCAATCGTCTTTAGGTGTCCTACCTTCAGCGCCCCTTGCGCCGCGCCCTTGCACGCTCAGGCGGAGCACCTTTTCGCCGCCCACCCCCGCCTGATGCGGGAAAGAATGCGAGGCGGCGCAAAGGAGACTGACATGACCGAACACCACCCGGACCCCGCGCAGATAACATGCACCGCACCCGCGTATCCCGATAGACCGCGCATCTACGTGGCCTGCCTTGCAGCCTACAATAATGGCTGCCTGCATGGCCGATGGATCACGGCGACCACCCCGGATGAGATCAGAACGCAAGTGCGCGCCATGCTCGCCGCTTCGCCGATCCCGGACGCGGAAGAGTGGGCGATCCACGATTATGAAGGCTTTGAAGGGGCACACCTCTCCGAATATGCAAGCTTCGAGACCGTGTGCGAGCTCGCTGATTTTATCGAGGACCATGGCGAGCTGGGCGCTAAGCTCCTCAGTCATTTTGGCGATGATCTCGCTGACGCGCGTGCTGCCTTTGACGAATATGCTGGCGAGTATCGCAGCGCTGCAGACTTCGCGGAACAGTTTCGCGAGGACACCGGCACACAGATTCCGCAGAACCTTCGCTACTATATCGACTGGGAAGCGCTCGCCCGCGACATGGCGCTGAATGGTGAGATCATGGTCTTTCAGACCGGGTTCGATGAAGTCCATATTTTCTGGTCACGATAGGGAGGCTCAGACACATGTTTCTGGTCACGGCCCTTTATGGTGATGGAACAACCAGGAGCCATCTGGCGGCAAATGCCGACGATGCGCTCAAATGGAAGATGGCCCTCGCGCGCGATGCCTGGCAGGTCTTCATCAATCCACTGGCTATTCCGCTCGAATGATCAATGTGCTGATCAGTCGACATTCTGTGCGTTTATTGTCGTCGGAACTCTGATCCTCGCGGGGTTCGTTGAGTATCGAGACGCCAATTGTCGCATCGTATCTGGGCGCAAGGGACAAGCCGACCTGTCAGCCAGACGTGCTATTCCGTTTCCGGAAAGTACGCCTTGAGCCCCTTGTTCCCGTCTCATGCCTCATGACCTGGACGACGCCTGCCGGGCCTTGAAACCAGCCCTCTGAAAGAATTTTCCTCTGCGCTTTGCGCATTCACCGCGAAGCAAAATTCTTCGTCGGGCCGGTGCTCCACTCCGTTTCGCCCGTTCCGGTTCAGGCCCGTCTTGCGCCGCCCGATCGGTCCGGCGTCGACGGGGACAAGGGGTCTTCTTCGACACATGGAAACGAAAGGAAGAACACCATGGCTAACGCACTCGGATATGTCAGCGAAACCAAATCAGGCTTTGAAGGCGCCCTCGCAATGATGAACCTTACGAGCTCAATCCGCATCGAGAAGAACGCGGACAAAGCCGCCGAAGGACAGCCCGATTACCGCATCTATGCAGGCGAAACCTCAACCGAAATCGGCGGTGGATGGCTCAGGAAAGCCAAAGCATCAGGCCGCGAATATGTCTCTATCACACTCGCAGATCCACAAATTGGGCCGCGCAAGATCTACGCTAACCTTGCGCCCGTCAAAGGCAAGAAAGGTCGCCACGTGATCCTCTGGAATCCGCGCGATTAGATCAGAAACTAACGCAAGTAAAGACCGCCTCGGAGTTCATCTCCGGGGCGTTTTTTTGCGTGTATTCCTTGGTTAAAGGCCGGGGAGAAAATGCATCATGCGAATTTTAACCCTGCAAACGCCCGCACGTCTGGCCAATCCTTTCCCAGCACAAACAGGAGAAAGGAAGACTGTACAATGACAAGAAACCGCAAGAAAAATTCGTATGGAGACAATTGGCCAGAGCTTCTAAGCGTCGAAGAGGCCGCAAAGTTTCTGCGCCTCAAGCGCTCCACGCTCGATCATTATCGTTGTGAAGGGCGCGGTCCCATCTATCGCAAACATGGCGCGCGCGTCTTCTATCCAAAGCCCGATCTCATTCGTTGGTCAGAGCGAAATTCCTATGCCTCCACGTCTGAACGCTTGCGTGATCCCAAATGAAAAAGCTCAGTTTCTGGCTGACACTTTCGGGCATCTCTCTGGTGACTTTCGGATCGATTTTTGATCCGCTGGATCGCCTGATCTGGAACCGCACAGCAAGTGCGCCGACAGGAATTTACTGGCTGAGCGACGAGCCATTCATCCATGGCAGATGGGTCGTCGTCTCTAGCCAGAGCGCTGTAGTTGAATGGGCAGAAACACGCGGATATGTTGGAAAAGATTGGCCCTTTTTGAAGCAGATTGCAGGCATGCCAGGCGATGAAATTTGCCGCAATGGCCATGAGATTCGGATCAATAGTGAGCCTGTTGCAATCGCCAAAATCGTCGATTCATCGGGGCGAATGCTGCCGGTCTGGGAAGGCTGTAGCGTGCTCCAGAGCGATGAAGTCTTCGTGCTTACAGCGCATCCAGCATCGCTCGATGGCCGATATTTCGGCCCTATAAAACAATCAGACCTGGATGGCACCGCCATCCCCCTCATGACATCTCAGGACTGACAGGCTGCAAGCGTATGCAAAGCGATACAAGCATAGGCAAGGACAGAACAAGCGAACCCGGTAGGGCAAGATTGAAGCTATGGCACCACATGGCGCCTAACCCCTTGTCTGCACATCTGTTTTTTGGCGCCCTTTGCACAGCATTGTGGTGCATGTGTTTCTGGAAACGCGTTGAAATTACTACGAATTCCATGGTGTGCGGATTGAGCGGCCTGCAATGAGCGAGGAAAGACCTTTCACGCCGCGACTCGGACGCATACGCGATCAAGGCGCGCCTGCAGGCAAGCGTCTATCACGACAGTTGAACAAGACCGGAGCGAGACTTTCTAAAGTCTCTCGGAAGTCTGCCTTTACCGGCGCACGTTATGGCACGGGTGGCGCGGCCCGAACCGGCGGTTCTCGCTACAGGCATTTGTCCCGCCAGCAAATGCGCCGCGTCATTGTCAAAGTGCATATCGCAAGAGCGCGCGGCGCAGGTCCGGGCCTCTTTCGCGCCCATGTCAGCTATCTGCAGCGCGACGGTGTCGATCGCGAGGGAGAAGGCGGCGTGCTTTATGACCGCGACCAGGAGGGGATCAGCCCCCGCGACTTTCTGGAACGCAGCGAGCATGACCGCCACCAGTTCCGGATCATCGTTTCGCCGGAGGATGGTGCGCGTATGGGTGACCTCAAACAGTCAACCCGCGAGCTCATGGGCAAAATGGAACGCGATGTCGGGCGACGTCTCGATTGGGTCGCCGTCGATCATCACAATACAGGTCATCCGCATACCCATATTGTTGTGCGGGGTCGCGACGCCCGGATGAAGGATGTCGTCATCGCGCGGGACTATCTCACAAAGGGCCTTCGCGAAGCTGCCGAAGAGCTTGCCACCCAAAGGCTCGGACCAAGACGTACTCTGGAGATTGCGGGTGCGCGCCAGAAGCAGGTGGATCAGGACCGCTGGACCGGGCTCGATCATGAGATCGAAACGAGATTGGAGAACGGCGTATTCGGTCCAGGTGGTGCAAGCTCAAGTAAAGAGCGGTTTGATCGGTCCTTGCGACTCGCGCGCATCAGGCACCTTGAATCCCTTGGACTTGCTGAACGGGACAGAACGCTCTCCTGGCGAATGAAACAGGACTGGCAAGAACAGCTGAAACGCCGGGCGCGGCGCGGTGATATCATCCGCACACTTGCCGCTGAATTCGGGGAGCGTGAGCCCGACATTCGATTTGTTCAGGACCGCGCAAAAGATGCCGCTCCCATTCGTGGGATCGTGAAGGCTTATGGCCCGGAGGATGAACTTCGCGATACGCGCTATCTGCTCGTTGAAGATTTTGATGGCGGTATCTGGCATGTACCCGCTGCAACGGTCGATGTTCACGCCCGACCGCCGCAAGGCGCTGTGGTGGAGCTCTCCGAAGCAAGAGCCATGGCGCGTGCCTCGGACAAGGCTATTGCCAAGGTCGCAGAGCAAACCGGCGGTATCTGGTCGGAAGACTTGCACGCCCGCCATGATCCTGGATCAAAACCGGCCTATCATCTCAGCTTGAAGCGGCGGCTCGAAGCCTTGCGACGGGCAGGAATTGGGGAGCGCCTTGCGACCGGCGAGTGGCACGTCGGCGAAGAGTTTCTGGAGCGCGCAGCGGCATATGAGGCGCGCGGATCCGGCGGCGTCAAAATGAGTGTCCTGTCCTGGCTTTCACCGGAGATGCAGATCGACCGCTTTGGCGCAACCTGGATCGACGACCTGTCAGAGGGTGCAGCAGCGCAGCAGCAAACCTTGAAGGACTTGAAAGCACGTCGGGAGATCTGGCTCCGCGAACAAGGCTATCTGGGTTCCAACCAACCAGAACTCATGGAAGAGCAGAGAAGCCAGCTGCGCGCTCTGGAACTGCAGCGCGAGCGGGACGCGATCGGGGCGGCCTCAGGCCGAACCCCTGTTCAGCTAGCGAAAGGCGACCGTTTTGACGGAAAACTCGAAGGTCATGTCGATCTTGCAGCAGGGCGTATGGCGATCATTGGCAACGCAAAGGAATTCGCACTGGTGCCATGGCGTGGCAGTATTGGTCGGCAAATGGGGCGCGAGATGACCATCAAGCGCACCGCGTCAGGTATTGGTTGGAGCGTGGATATAGGGCGTTCCAGAGGGCTGTCCCGCTAGACGGTTTGGATGGCTTTGCAGAGCGATGCAGGAAATGGCGCAGAATCCCGCTGGTCCAGGACCAGTCTCAGCAATCATCCTTGGGAGAAGACAAATTGCTTTTTCAAGGAGGCGCGCCGTGACCGGCACAAAGATACTCATTGGCCAGATCATGGTGGTATTCGCACTGATCATTGGCGCGGTCTGGCTGGCCACACAAATTACCGCTGACGCGCTTGGCCATCAGGCTGCGCTCGGCGCGCCTTGGTTCATTGCAGGCGAGACACCAATCTATAAACCCTGGCGGCTGTTCCAATGGTGGTACGCCTATGAAGCCTATGCGCCGGAAGTGTTCGCACGTGGCGGCCTGATCGCGGTCTCCGGTTCGGCGCTCGGATTTCTGGCCGCGATCATTGGTTCTGTCTTGCGCAGTCGCCACGAGCGCCATGTCACCACTTACGGCTCGGCGCGGTGGGCCAGCGCACCCGATTTGAAACGCGCCGGACTGTTTGCGGACAAGGGCGTGTTCCTGGGACGTTGGCAAAAGCGCTATCTGCGTCATGATGGCCCTGAACATGTCATGGCGTTTGCGCCAACACGCTCAGGCAAGGGCGTGGGGCTTGTGGTGCCGACCTTGCTGTCCTGGACCGGCAGCGCCGTCATCCACGACATCAAAGGCGAAAACTGGGAACTCACTTCTGGCTGGCGCTCAAGTTTTTCGCGCTGCATTCGGTTTGATCCGACCGACAGGCGCTCGCCGAAATACAATCCGCTTATAGCTGTGCGCTGCGGCGAGCGCGAAGTGCGCGATGTTCAGAACATTGCAGACATTCTGGTTGATCCAGAAGGCTCACTCGAGCGCCGTAATCATTGGGAGAAAACCGGACATGCCTTGCTGGTCGGCATTATCCTGCACGTGCTTTATGCCGAAGAAGACAAGACGCTCAGCGGCTGCGTGCGGTTCCTATCCGATCCGAAACGCTCCTTTGCCGTCACACTCCGTATCATGATGACGACGCCGCATCTGGGAGATAGAGGCGTTCACCCGATTGTCGCGCAAGCCGCACGCGAGCTTTTGAACAAGTCTGAAAATGAGCGCTCCGGGGTTCTGTCCACGGCCATGAGTTTCCTGTCGCTTTATCGTGACCCAGTCATCGCGGAAGTCACCAGCCGATCAGACTGGCGCATCGAGGACCTGGTTGAAGGGGAGAGCCCGCTTTCGCTCTATCTGGTCGTCCCGCCATCCGACCTGTCTCGGACGAAGCCGCTGATCCGGCTGATCCTTAACCAGATTGGACGCAGGCTGACGGAAGATTTGCCCGAAAAGAACCGCCGGAAACTGCTCTTCATGCTGGATGAGTTTCCTGCGCTCGGGCGGCTGGACTTCTTTGAAAGTGCACTCGCCTTCATGGCAGGCTATGGCATCCGCGCCTATCTGATCGCTCAATCCCTGAACCAGATCGAAAAGGCTTACGGGCCCAATAATTCGATCCTGGATAATTGTCATGTGCGCATTGCTTTCGCGACCAATGATGAACGCACCGCCAAGCGCGTCTCTGATGCGCTCGGAACAACAACGGAACTCCGCTCGCAGAAGAACTATACCGGTCACCGGCTTGCGCCCTGGCTCTCTCACTTGATGGTTTCACGCCAGGAAACTCAGCGCGCGCTTATAACGCCCGGCGAGGTCATGCAACTTTCTGCCAGTGATGAAATTATCATGGTGTCCGGAGCGCCGCCCGTGCTCGCCAGGAAGCTTTGTTATTTCAAAGACGCAAATTTTACGAAACGAGTCTTGTCGCCAGCGCCCGTCGAATGGGACGACGCCGCGTGTGACGCAGAGTGGACATCCATTGTTGCAGCGCCGCCCTTCAAGGAGCCGGAGGCTGAGGATAGGGAACATCCTGATAGTGTGTCGCTGAAACGGACTCGAGAACCTGAGCACACGAATGATGATCTGCCGGAAAAACGCACTGCCGAGCCAAGCGTTGATGCCGACATCGACGATGAGGTTGATCCGACCAGCGATCAAAACCTCGAAGCCGTAAGACGCGCCGTTGCTGCGGATCGCGGCGACCCTGACGTCCTTCCGGGGTTCTGAGTGGATGGGAAAGCCGCGCGTCAACATACGGATTTCGACAAAGCTCTATGCGCAACTGTGTGAGGCAGCTGACAAGCCAGGGGTGACAAAAACGGCGATCGTTGAAGACGCACTGAGAGCATGGTTCGATCCAGAAGCGCGTTCAGTGCTGGAAGAGCGTTTGCTCGCCCGCATGGACGCCTTCGATCAGCATCAGGCGGATATGGAAAAGGACCTAGCCTACACTTACGCCACGCTGTCGCACTTTGTGTACTATTGGCTTACGCGGACCGAACCTATTCCTGAGGGGGAGCGTGATATCGCGCATGCGCTGGGGCAGAGGCGATTGGAGTATTTCAATGAGCAGGTGAGCAGCAAAATGTCTGCCGCGCCTGAGCCGGCCGCCTAGACGGGAGAAATGGACCCATCATAATTCTCGGTTCAGAAGTCTTGATTCGGAAGTATGGATACATTTCACACGAGCAGGCGCTGGCTCGATGGTTTCGTTGCGGTGCGAGTTCCGTACATGCCCACCAACCGAGACAACAATATTACCGTATACAGAACACCAATGACCGCCTCGAACGCGGCGGCGGCTTGAGGGTAATGCCCTTGAGGGGTGATATCGCCATATCCGAGTGACCTAGCCCCCTGAACTGCAGCCATGTTTTAGTTATAGAACTAGGCTGTTCAGGGGGCTAGGTCATCTGGTCGGACGATCGCGGATGTCGGGCATGGAAGGATTTGAGCAGGATAAGGCCCTCTCGTATCGCGGAATGACGATCTGTTGGCGTGAACTGGTATGACTCTAACAGAGCCATCTTTCACCAGAGTTCATAATCTACTTTCGCGTCCTTGTGCATCATAGCGGGAACGGAAACACGGAGCACAAAAGGGCTCTTGGGAGGATATATATGAACCAGAAGTTTAGACTCAATTTGAGCGGCGCAGCAATTTTGCCGATCGCCATTGCCCTTGCCACGCCGGCCTATGGGCAAGTGGCAGATGTCCCTGCCGAAACAGAAGCGGAGCGGGAAGCAAGACTGACAACAGTGACTGTTACGGCACGTAAACGGGACGAGACGCTGATCAATGCGCCGGTGGCCGTGACCGCCGTTTCCGGAGCAGAGCTGGAAGCGCAAGGGGTCACGAACCTTGAGCAGATTTCCGCGCGCGTGCCGGGCCTGCAGGTCGGTCGGGGAGCGCAAACCTCGAACATCTTTATCCGAGGTGTCGGATCTGGTATCAACAAGGGATTCGAGCAATCGGTTGGCCTTTATGTGGATGGCGTTTATCAGCCGCGCAGCCGCCAATTCTCACAGTCCCAGTTCGACCTGCAGCAAGTCGAGGTTCTGCGTGGGCCCCAAGGCGTTCTATTCGGTAAGAACACGGTTGCTGGCGCGATCAAGCTTGAAACGGCCTCGCCAGAAGTCGGAGAGGAACTCAATGGTTGGGTCGGTGTCACCTGGGAACCAGAATTCAATACGCAAAGCTACTCGGGCGTCTTTTCCGCGGGCTTGGCGGATAATTTGGCAGGCCGGTTGGCAATTCGTTATACGACAACTGACGGATATGTTGAGAACCGTGTCTTTGATCGCGACGAAGCCGAGCGCGAAGACATGTTCGCCCGGGCGACGCTCGCCTGGCAACCAACGGAGAGTTTAAACGTTGAGACGAAACTGAGCTATCTTGAAATGGACGGGGTCGGTAAGGAGCTTACCATTAATGCGATTGATGATCGCCTGCCGACGCCTAGCACGATAGCGCTCTCACAAATGCTTCATCCAGACTTTGGAGTTTCTACTGGCGATACCGCTTATGTCAGCTTCAGCGGCAATCCCGCATTCCGTGTCGGCGATCCTCCAATCTCCGACACGGAGACAACCGAATCATTGAGCGGATCTGTGAAGGCAGAATGGGAGTTCGATAACTTTACCCTCACTTCGATTACTGGCTACTCCTCTTTCGATTTCGCTCAACATCACGATGTGGATTTTCTGCCTGTCAGCTTCATTCACAATCTTGATGAAGAAGAACTGGACATGTTTAGCCAGGAACTTCGCATTGCCACAGACTGGGATGGGCGCATAAATTTCTTGGGCGGGCTGTATTATGAAAACCAGGATGCTTATGTTGAAGAGACAACGGCG
Organism: Henriciella sp.; assembly: GCA_965212615.1. Taxonomy (GTDB): domain Bacteria; phylum Pseudomonadota; class Alphaproteobacteria; order Caulobacterales; family Hyphomonadaceae; genus Henriciella. The sequence continues at coordinate 994,293 of OZ243114.1, read as the reverse complement.
TTCAATGGCACATTTGGCGTTTTGCCAACATCGATTTTGCCCGGCGGTATTGTTAACGTTGCTCAACGCACTTTCTTCGATCAACAAGCCGAAACGATTGCGCTTTTTGGCGAGCTTGGCATTGACCTGACCGACAGCGTCACACTTGAACTAGGTTTGCGTTACTCCGAAGATGAGAAGAGCATCGATAAGAGTGTTGTTGTTGGAGCCGGCACACCCCGAGACTTCGTTGGCCTTGTCACACCCGCAGACACGATCGGGTCTGCCGATCTAACCGAATATCTAACCGCCGCCGCTACTGTTGGAGGTGCAGATGGATTGAACTCTGCAACGACTTTTGCCGCATTGCTCAACCGCTTTGCTGCTGACCTCAACGATACGCGAACAGAAGATCATTTTGATCCATCTGTAAAACTGCGCTGGCAGTATGCTGACAACGGGTCGGCCTATATTTCCTATTCCACTGGCTATAAATCTGGTGGTTACAATTTCAGTCCTGACACGGCGGAACCGGATGGGAGCCCGCGTCCGGGTCATGAATTTGATGATGAGAAAGTCACGGCTTGGGAAGCTGGTATCAAGCACCAGTTCATGGGTGACCGTGCTCGCATCGGGGCAGTCATTTTCCGAAGCGAGTTAGAAGACCTGCAGGTAACCTCGTGGAGTGGGACAAGCTTCGTGGTTGGGAACGCGGCTGAACTTCAAGTGCAGGGGCTGGAACTTGATGGCCAGTTCCTTCTCAGCGACGAAATCGAGATTGGCGGTGCGTTCGCCTATCTCGATCACGAATTCCAGTCCTTCCCAGGGGCAGGGTGTTCAGTCATCGAAACGGGCTTGGGCACATGCCCGGATTCTGCAGGTGTGGGTACCAAGGACCTTGCCGGCGAACGCGGGGCCTTTGCGCCCGAGTTCAGTGGTAACGTCTATCTCGCCTTCAATCGCAGTTTCGAGAATTTCGATCTGAATGCCCGGATTGGAGCCAACTTCAAGGACGAGATGTTCCTGGATGGCGACCTCGACCCGAACGCGTTTCAGGAAGGATATACGAAATTCGATGCTCATGTCGGGGTGGAGTTTGGCCGCTACGGATTCCGTGTATTCGGTCGCAACCTAACCGATGAAGCCACCTATACCGCCTCGGTCGACGCGCCACTCAGCCCGGGCGTGTATGTTGGCTGGATCGAAGAGCCGCGCGTGATTGGTGCCGAAGGCCGTATAAATTTCTGATCGTCTTGTAGCAGCCTCCTTTCCATCGAAGGGAGGCTGCTCCAGACTTGAGCAGTTGAAAGCTTACAATAACAGGTCAGGAGCTTGCGAACATGAAACTCGATGGAAAAGTCGCTGTGGTTACAGGTGGTGCCTCTGGACTAGGCGCTGCTGCGGCGCGCAGTTTTGTTGAGCAGGGCGCACGCGTCGCGCTCTTCGATCTGAGCGAAGTCGCAGGAAACGCGCTCTGTGGCGAACTTGGAAACAAGGTCTGCCAGTTCTTCAAGGTCGATGTGACCGATGATCAGTCAGTTGCTGAGGCAGTTGAGAAAACGAGAGATCAGTTCGGCGCAGTTCATATTGCCGTCAACGCGGCGGGCATTCCGGCCCCGACCAAAATTCTCGACAGGGAAGGCAACCCTTGCGAACTCTCCAAGTTCACAAAGGTGATAATGGTCAACCTGGTCGGCACGTTTAATGTCATGAGCAAATGCGTTGCCGAGATGGCAAAGAACACGCCAGATGATCAAGGCGAGCGCGGCGTTGTAATCAATGTGTCATCCGGTGCCGCCTATGAAGGGCAAGTCGGTCAGTCTGGCTATTCGGCGTCCAAAGCGGGTGTGATCGGCATGAACATGCCGGCGGCGAGGGAGCTCGGAGCCGTCGGCGTTCGGGTAAATGCGATCGCGCCGGGCTTGTTCCTTACACAGATGGTCAAAGGCCTGGGCGACAAAGTGGTTGCCTCATTGGTCGATACAATCGAGGCGCCACGCCGGGCTGGAGACCCGATGGAATTCGCGCACGCATGCCAGTTTATCGTCGAGAACGGTTACCTCAATGGCGAGACGATCCGGCTGGACGCGGCGACACGGCTGAGGGCGAGATAATGGGTGTTGAGAGCGGCATCACCGAGCTTGAGCGGGTTTTCGCCCTGCAGCGCAGCCTCACGCGTCAGCAGGTGTCGCGCAGTTATGAGGCGCGCATGGACCTGCTCGCCCGGCTCGGCAAGATGTTCGAGACGCATGAAGACGAACTGATCGACGCCGTCGCTGCCGATTTCGGTATGCGCAGCCGGTATGAAACCATACTGACGGACATCATGTTGGTCCTGTCGGACGTAAAATTCGCGCGGCGCCATTTGAAACAATGGATGAAGCCGCGCAGTGTCAAAACCGACACGTTTGGATTGCCGGGATCTTCGCGCCTAATTCCGCAACCCCTTGGGGTCGTCGGCATTCTCGGAACCTGGAACTATCCCTATGGCACAGTGTTCGCCGGTGCGGCGGGTGCGTTGGCGGCTGGCAACCGGATTATTGCCAAGCCGAGTGAAATTTCGGCTCATTCAGCTGAAATTTCGCAGAGTCTTGTTCGCAAGTATTTTTCAGAAGAAGAGATGGCAGTGGTAACCGGCGGCCCGGATGTCGCGCAGCAGATGACGTCTCTTCCATTCGATCATATTCTCTTCACCGGTTCGCCCAATACAGGTAAAAAAGTCGCCCAGTCGGCCGCAGCCAATTTGACACCAGTGACGCTTGAGCTTGGCGGCAAGTGCCCCATTATCATTGATAAAAGTGCTCATTTTCCAGAAGTCGCGCAGAGCCTTGTTTTCGGCAAGCTCCTCAACGCAGGACAAACGTGCATCGGTGTCGACTACGCATTCGTTCCAGAAGGGAGCGTAGAAGACTTTGTGTCAGCGCTCGCCAGGCAGGTGCACAAGTGTTTTGGCGAGATCGAAGCCAATCAGGACTATACAAGCATTATAAATCACCGGCAGTTTGACCGTTTGCGGGGACTGGTTGATGACGCCCGCGCAAAAGGTGCCGGAGTGACCAATCTCGCAGGCAGTGGTGATGGCATGTTCGAGGCTGCTCATCGAATAGCCCCGCTGGTTGTGACCAATGTTGCAAGCGATATGGGGCTGATGCAGGAAGAGATTTTCGGGCCGATTCTGCCGATCCTGACCTATCGTACGGAAGACGAAGTAATCGAGTACATCAATGCTGGCGAGCGGCCACTGGCACTTTACTATTTCGGTAAAGATAGTGCAGGTCGACGAAAAATCCTTGGCGAAACTCATGCTGGCGGCGTGACCCTGAACGGCACGGTGATGCACGTCTTCCAGCGCCGTCTTCCATTTGGCGGCATCGGGCAAAGCGGGATCGGATCCTATTTGGGGCCGGGAAGTTTCGAGCGGTTCAGTCATTTGAAGCCGGTGTTCTCACAATCGAAGATCAGTGTGCTTAGCCAATTGCTGCCTCCCTATTCTTCGAAGACGGGCCGGTTGCTGAATCTATTTAGAAAGCTGCTCTAAATCGATCCTGTACGCGGCAATCTTAGGGTGGTGTAGACAAAAGGGAGGACAGTCTCTGTGTTCGGAATTTTCTCAAAAAAGCGCAATGACCGTGAACTGGTGCCTGTTGACGTCGCTCCAAGTTCTGCTGCAGCATTGGTTTCGACAGAAGGCGGGCGACTAAATTACAGCCGTATCATGCAAGGGCTCGCGGAATCCTTCGGGGATCGTGAGGCGATTGTGAATCTTGAGCGTGGCCGCCGGCTGAGTTTTCGTGACTATCACATCATAACCAATCAGATTGCACATATTCTCAATGGAAACCTGAATCTCGGCGCGGGCGACCGATATGTCTGTATGCTGCAAAATGACAATCTCTCCCTGTTCCATTGGGGGTCAGCTGCAAAAGCTTATGCAACATGTTGTCATGCCAACTACCTCGACAGCCTGGAAACGCATCTCGGCCAGATCGACATCGTCAAGCCCAAAGTCGCGTTCATCGAGAATGACCTCCTGGCCTCCCATGCTGGCCCGCTTACCGAACGCGGCATTCAGATTGTTGTGATGGATGCTCTGGTCAAGCCATATTCAGGCGTGTTGGCCCTTCCCGATCTTTTGGCGAACGCGTCGACAGAGAACACAGATATTGAAATCGATGATCGAACGCACGTCGTGCTCATGCGCTTTACAGGAGGCACGACTGGTGACAGCAAGTGCGCGAAGTATTCAATCGACAACATTCTGGGGTGCCGCGATAGTTTCCTGACACTTCCAGACCCGGATTTCTTCGATGGCTGCCGCATGCTGCATATAGCTCCCATTAGCCATGGCAGCGGTATGATGCTTTTGCCGGTTCTGTTCAGCGGTGGTTGCACGGTCACAATGAACGCGCCCAGTCTGGAGAACTGGTGCCGCTATATCCAGCAAGAAAAGATTTCCCACGCCTTCATCGTACCGACTCTGGCGTACCGCCTTTTGGAAATGCCCGAAGCCCGAGAATATGACCTGTCCTCATTGCGCACGGTGTTGTATGGCGCGGCCCCCATGAGCCCGGCCAAGGCTAAGCTCCTGGTTGAGCGGTTCGGTTCAATATTCACACAAGTGTACGGCTCCACGGAACACCTGGCGGCAACCCTCTGCCTGAGCAAGAAAGATCATATCGTAGACTCCGAGACTGAAGGCCGACTCGCGTCCGCGGGTCGACGCTCAACCGGGATCGAACTGTCGGTTTGCGATGATGATGGCAATCCAGTTCCTGTAGGCGAACTCGGCGAGTTCTATTTGCGATCGCGCTCAACCTGTCTTGGCTATGAAGGCAATCCAGAGAAGACGAAGGAGGAATTCGTCAACGGATACTGGAAGTCAGGGGATATCGGATATACGGACGAAAACGGATATTGCTACCTGGTTGATCGGAAGAAGGACATGATCATCACGGGTGGTTTTAATGTCTATGCGACTGAAGTTGAGGCCGCAGTCAACTCCCATCCTGGCGTTTTGATGTCGGCGGTTGTCGGTGTTCCCCACGAAGAATGGGGCGAGGCTGTACATGCGGAAGTCATCCTTAATGACTCTGTTGAGGTGGCCGAATCTGACCTGATCGCCTATGTAAAAGAGCAGATCGGATCTTTCAAAACACCAAAATCCGTGTTGTTCGTGGAAGAACTGCCTCTGAGCGTCGTTGGTAAGGTGTTGCGAAAGGATGTACGTAAGAAATACTGGGGCGGCCAGGTCCGCAGTATTGGTTGAAGCGTGTACAATCCTGTTCAGAAATTGGACAAACCGTCATGAACCGATAAAGCTCGTCATCGAAGACGGTCGTACAGGACAATCGATATTTGAACAACACATCATCAGGTAAGGCGCAACCAGAATTGAGTGAGACGCGGTCAGTCATTGCATCCTGGCTCATACAGATTGTGGCCATATTGGACGAATTTGACTTTTCCATTGATGTGCCAGATCTACTCCGGCGTGCGGAAGTTGATCCTGATATTCTCCAGGACCCGAATGCCAGGGTGCGGTCTAGACGATTCAGTCGCTTCATTGAGCTCATCGTAGAGGCGACAGGTGATGAGACGATCGGGCTGAAGCTGGCCGAGCGAAATACGCCCGGCTCAATGCATGCGCTTGGGTATTCATTGTTCTCAAGCCGAACGCTGGAAACATTCTTCCACCGGTTTGATCGTTTTTTCAGGCTAATTTCTCATTCTGCTGAGACAAGGTCTGAAATCAGGAAGGGGTGCCTCATTCATTCCATTGAACTCAAGGAAGACGTGCCGCCGGTCCGCCAGGATGTTTTTTTGGCGACGGTGCTTCGCTTCGTCAGAATGGTTTACCGAGCGGACTATTCTCCTGTTTTGGTAAGAATGCGTCGTCCGAAACCTGGTAAGGTCGCGATGGATGAATTTGATGCCTTTTTCTGTTGTCCGATCGAATATGGTCACGACAGTCTAGAGCTGCATGTGGCCGAGAAGGACTATACGCGCGTGCTGCGCGGCGCGAATTCCGACATTGTTCGAAGGAATGACCAGATTGCGATGGAATACATTGCCCGGTTCGATGAACAACAAATTATTCCGCGGATCCGGGCGGCGATTGTCGAAATGCTACCGGATGGAGCTGTCTCCCTGGAGTCGGTTTCAAGAGAGCTAAATACAAGTAACCGAAGTCTTCAGCGCCAATTACAGGATGAGGGCACAACCTTCAACACCGTGCTCGACGATGTTCGCCAGCATCTCGCTATCGGCTATTTGCGGACAGGTCGTCGGTCCATCAAGGAGATATCGTATCTGTTGGGATACAAGGACCCCAGCAATTTCTCCCGTGCGTTTCGCCGGTTAACGGGGCAGTCCCCGCAGGAATTCCTCGAGAATGAGCGCCAGCTGGACGACAGCTGACATCGCTAGAGCTCTGCATTGCCTTGGGCGGCTCGACTGACGACGCTTTGGCGCACGGTGACATGCGTCTGATGTTCAATAAGTTTTCTGGCCCGATAAAGTGAAGCCTCATCTGGAACGGGCCAAGTTTTGGAGCGAACGCGGCCCAATGCTTGGAATTGGACAATTGTCGTTTGAAACCCTGAAATTTGAGGCGGAAGATTCGTGTGCACGAATTACCCTGACGCGTCCGGGCAGCATGAATGCACTGTCCGCTCTAATGGTGAATGAACTTGCGCAATGTGTGAAAGATGTTGCCGAGCGCGATGAGATTCGAGTGCTGACTATCACTGGGAGCGGGCGCGCCTTTTGCTGCGGTGCTGACCTGAAGGGCGTTTTGGGGGAAGTTCAGGCTGGTGACAATACCGGGTTTCTTGGCTTCCTTCGCGACATTCAGAACGTGTTTTTGGCTATTCGTGCTTTGCCGAAGCCGACAATTGCAGCGCTCAATGGATTGACTTTGGCCGGCGGACTGGAGCTAGCCATGACCTGCGATGTCGTGATGGCGGCGCGCAGTGCGCGGCTGGGCGACGCCCATTCCAATTTTGGTGTTCTGCCGGGCGGCGGGGGATCTCTCTTGCCGAGGTATGTTGGCGAAAAGAAAGCGAATTATCTCCTATTCTCCGGCGATCATTGGTCGGCGGAAGCGTTTCGTGAAGCCGGATTTGTAAGCCAAGTTGTTGAGGATGACGACTTGTCATCGGCTGCAGAGGCGCTTGCTGCAAAGCTGGCGGAGAAAAGCCCGCTTGTACTTCAGCGTATGAAGGAGATGGTTGCCGGAAGCGCACACTTGTCCGCGCGCGAAGCCATCGCGTTGGAAATGCGCCATCTCGAAGCGCATGCAAAATCCGCTGACTTCCTCGAAGGGCTTTCAGCCTTCAGTGAGAAACGAACACCGAAATATTCAGGCCAGTAGCGGCCATCTGTAGATGGGGAGAGAGTCTTGTCGGATAGTAAGATTTATATTGTAGGCGTCGGCATGACGCATTTCGGGCGGCATCTGGAAACAAGTATTTCTGAATTGCTGGACACCGCCATTTTGCGTGCGGCGGATGATGCAGGCTGCACCAAGGCCGCCGTGGAGGCAGTTTACCATTCCAGTGCGACCCAAGGTTTCTTGCAGGGACAAACCTTTGTTCCTGGCCAGGTTGCGCTCAGCAAGATCGGGCTGACAGGTATTCCCGCATTCAATATTGAAAACGCCTGTGCGTCCAGTTCATCCTCCTTTCACCTTGCTGTTCAGGCGCTTAAGGCTGGTATGCAGGACGTTGTCCTGGCGGCGGGTGTCGAGAAAATGAACGTGCCTGACAAGGCGAGGATGTTCGCTGTGTTCGATGGCGGTTGGGATGTTGAGACACCTGAGGAGAATGCCAAAAGGCTTCTCCAGTTGGGTGAAGGTGTTGCCGAACCGGAGGGATCGGAATCTGAACGCCCTTATAGCGTATTCATGAAAATCTACGCAGCGTTCGGCCGGAACCATATGAAGCGCTATGGCACGACTCAGCGCCAGATTGCTGCGATAGCCGCGAAAAATCATCAGCATTCAGAGCACAATGAGTATTCGCAATACCGTCAGCCTTACACGATTGATGAAATTCTTTCAGCACCTCCCATCACTTACCCTTTGACGCTGCCAATGTGCTCACCGATCTCGGATGGTGCTGCAGCGGTCATCCTTTGCAATGAGGAAGGCTTGAGGAAGATTGGTGCCACTACGTCACGAGCCGTCCAGGTTATGGCCAGCGCCGTTGCAAGTGGAAACCCCGCGCGCAGCGCCGATGCACCGGAACGCCATGTTGCGCGAATTGCCGCTGAGAGGGCGTATGAAATGGCCTGCCTTTCACCAGAAGACATGGACGTTGCCGAGGTGCACGATGCAACCGCGATTGGTGAGTTGATGCACGCCGAGAACTTGATGTTAGTTCCGATCGGTGAAGCAGGCCCGGCAGCGGAACGCGGGGACTTCACGATTGGCGGCTCAATCCCGATCAATCCGTCTGGCGGGCTGGAGTCCAAAGGCCACCCCATCGGCGCAACCGGGCTGGGGCAAATTCATGAGCTTGTCACCCAATTACGCGGCGAAGCTGGAAAGCGCCAGGTTGATGGTGCCCGACACGCTATCCACGAAAACAGCGGCGGCCTAATTGGCATTGAGGAGGGTGTTGCTGTGGTCAACATTTTCAAGAGGGCAAATGCATGATTGGGGGATTAGATATTTTCTTTGACAAGGCTGAGCTCGCCGCAATCGAAAGCCTGCGTCGCTATCTTGATGAGCAGCTGGAGCCGGAACTGGCTGCGCATGGGGAAGACTTCGTTCCAAAGGACAAAATGCAAAGCTGGACGCAAAAGCTGGCAGAATTTGGTCTCGTCAACGCCCCACAGCCGGAATCTGCCGGCGGGCTGGGGTTGTCCTGGAAGCTGCACGTTCAACTAATTGAAGAGCTTGCCTATAGTTCGGGAGACTTGGCGATAGCCGCACTTGTTAATGGCAGCGCAGCGTCGATGCTGGTCAAACTCGCGCCGGAGCACATCAAGACACGTTACCTGCCTAGATTGTTGGCGGGGGAACTTTTTGCGTCTGTCGGCATTTCCGAGCCGGATGTCGGTTCGGATGTCGCGGCGGCGAAAACCAGGGCTGTGCGAGATGGTGACCATTGGGTGATTTCTGGTGAGAAAACATGGATCACCAATGGTGAGTACTCAGATTTTTTCATCTGCACCTGCCGAACTGGCGAGAACGAACTGACCCATATCCTGCTCGATCGCAATGAGCATCCTTATGAAGTCCGCGGTATTCCAAAGATCGCGCTCAATCGACAATCAACATCACAGGTTTTTCTCGATGATGTGCGCGTTCCGGTCGAGAATACTATCGGTGAAATAGGCTCGGGTCTGAAGAACACGCTCACCCTGTTCGAACGCGCGCGAGTTCACGTCGGGTCGTGGGGCTATGGCATGGCGCGGCGCGCGCTTGATGAGTCAATAAAATATGCAATCGACCGTTCGCAGCATGGCAAACCAATTGCCGGCCACCAGCTCATTGCAGAAAAGTTAGCTGTAATGGCCACAGAGATCGATGCAGCGCGCCTGTTGTCTTTGCGCGCAGCGGGCATGATTGACGCCGGACAGCGCTGCGACAAGGAGTGCGCAATGGCAAAATGGTACGGTACCGAAATCGCTGTCAGTGCAACGCGCCAGGCAGTACAGATTCACGGCGGTAATGGCGTCACGAAGGAGTTCATTGTCGAGCGCCTCGCCCGCGAAGCGATGATCGCACCCATTCCGGATGGAACGACTGAGATCCAGAAACTCCTTATCGGGCGGAGCCTGACGGGCGTCTCGGCGTTCAGGTGACGTCCCGTGTCTAAAGGGCCTCTGCAGGGCATTCGGATTGTCGAAATCGAGGGCATTGGGCCGGCGCCCTTTTGTGGCATGCATCTGGCCGATCTGGGCGCGGATGTCGTTCTCATAGAGCGAAAGACCAAGGGCTCCGATCCGGGATCGACTTTGCCTGTCGGCATTCTGAAAAGAGGCAAGCGCTCGATCGCTCTGGACCTGAAAGACTCTGAAGACCGCGCGGTCGCGCTGGATCTGATTGCGACGGCGGACGCCCTGATCGAGGGCATGCGGCCGGGAGTGATGGAACGCCTGGGCCTTGGTCCGGAAGTTTGTCTGGGGCGGAACCCACAGCTTGTCTTTGGTCGCATGACGGGCTGGGGGCAGGCGGGACCGCTCGCCCAGGCGGCTGGACATGATATCAATTATGTATCCGTCAGTTCAGCTGCCTGGTTTGCAAGCCCAACTGGAACGCGATCACTGCCGCCACCAGGCTTGGTCGGGGACATTGGCGGCGGTGCGAACTATCTGACGATTGGCATTCTCGCGGGCATTCTAAAGGCCAGAGCCACCGGTGAGGGCGATGTGATTGATGCAGCGATTGTCGATGGGTCGGCGCATATGATGAACCTCATCTTCGATTTGCTGCCCAGCGGCATGATGCAAGCCGAGCGCGGGCGCGGCTTTCTGGATGATTCCCCTTGGTACAGTTCCTATCGCTGTGCAGACGGGCGTGACATCACGCTTGGCGCGCTAGAACCGAAATTTTACGCAGAACTTCTACAGCGCCTCGGTCTTACAGGCGATCCCGACTTCGAAGACCAGTATGATCGTGATAGCTGGTCGAAGCAGTCAGAGAAGTTTCGTGCTCTTTTCGCAACCGAACCATCTGCATACTGGCAAGACTTACTAGAGGGGACCGATGCATGCTTTGGCCTTGTGGAAAGTCCGATCAGTGCACCTTTGCACCCTCATAATCTGGCGCGCGGAATCTTTGAAAACAGCCAGGGTTATGTTCAGGCTGTTCCGGCCCCGCGTTTCCAATCGAACGTGCAGGCAATCCCCGGTCCAGCACCTGAGCATGGTCAGCACCAGCAAGAGCTGCTCAAGGAGTTGAAAACCCGCAACTAGATCCGTTGCAAGTAGGTGTCCCAGGCTTTGTCGCTGGCACAAAATGACGGAACATTGGCGTTGCGCGGGGCTTGAGAAACTTCGCCGTTCCAGTGCAATCTTGCTTGGTATGAGAAAAAATCCAGAACCTCATCCACTGGGGTGTCCGGGAGGACAAAATGAACGGCAAAAAAATGCCCGCTACAGCGCTGAAAGTCATTCTGACGGGCGCTACGATCGGTCTTCTGGCTGCCTGTGGAGGGGCGGTCGACTCTGGCGACGCTTCCACACAAGCCTCCCAGGGGATCAATGAGGAACGTTTGCTCAATGCCGCAGGCGAACCACATAACTGGCTTACTCATGGTGGCACGTTTTCAGAAACGCGGTTTAGCGCGCTTGACGCCATTAATCTGGAAACAATCGACCAGCTGGATCTTGCCTGGGCGGCACCGCTTGGCAGCTATCGTGGCGTAGAGGCAACCCCGATCATTGTTGATGGTGTCATGTACACTACGGGTTCGTGGAGCGAAGTGCTGGCGCTTAATGCTGCCACAGGAGAAATTCTTTGGCGCTACGATCCGGAGGTTCCCCGATCAAAGGGCGCACATGCTTGTTGCGATGTCGTCAATCGCGGCGTGGCTGTCTATAACGACAAGGTCATATTCGGGTCGCTGGATGGTCGTCTGATCGCTCTTGATTCAAAGTCAGGCGAACAGATCTGGGAGACCCGTACTGTACCGCTCGAAGAACCCTATACGATCACAGGGGCGCCTCGCATTGTGAAAGGCAAGGTCATCATCGGAAATGGCGGTGGTGAGTTCGGCGTTCGCGGATTTGTTGCAGCCTATGATGCTGAAACAGGTGAACAGGCCTGGAAGTTCTACACTGTGCCGGGAAATCCGGATAATGGATTCGAAAACGAAGCCATCGAGATGGCTGCTGAGACCTGGACAGGCGAATGGTGGAAGCTGGGCGGTGGCGGGACTGTCTGGGACAGCATGGCATTCGATCCTGAACTGGACCTCCTCTATATCGGCGTTGGAAACGGCTCGCCCTGGAATCAGAAAGTACGAAGCCCGGACGGCGGCGACAATCTGTTCCTGTCATCAATCGTCGCGTTACGTCCAGACACAGGAGAATATGTCTGGCACTATCAGACGACGCCGGGCGAAACTTGGGACTACACAGCTACGCAGAATATCATTCTAGCTGATCTTGAGATCGAGGGAGAGCTTCGTCAGGTGCTGATGCAAGCGCCGAAAAACGGCTTCTTTTATGTCATCGACCGAATAAGCGGCGAACTTATTTCCGCAGAGCCATTTGTTCCCATTAACTGGGCCACACATATCGATATGGAGACCGGGCGTCCTGTTGAAAACCCCGAGGCGCGCTATCTGTCTGGTGGACCTGCGCTCGTCAAACCCAGCCCATTTGGTGCCCACAACTGGCACCCCATGTCATTCAATCCGGAAACAGGGCTGGTATATATTCCCGCACAAGATGTTCCTTTCCTCTATTCCGATCAGATCGAGGGCGAGATTGCCCGCTTTGACCGAGACGCAATCAATATCGGTGTCAGCCTGACAGACGCATTACCGGAAACAGAAGAAGCACGTCGCACACTTCTGCGCCAACTTGTCCAAGCACATCTTGCTGCCTGGGATCCGGTAGCTCAGAAAGAAGTCTGGCGTGTTCAGCATGAGCGAATGTGGAATGGAGGTACGCTGACAACGTCTGGAGATCTGGTATTCCAAGGCACGACGAGCGGCGTTTTCAATGCTTACAACGCCAAAACAGGCGAAGAACTGTGGTCGTATCCGGTTGGTGTCGCAATGGTCGGTGGACCTGTGGCGTATGAGGTCAATGGCGAGCAGTATGTTGCTGTATCAGCTGGTTGGGGCAGTGGTGCCAATTTGCTCGCCGGCTTCTATGTCGGGCAGACAGGAGGCCCGGTTGAAGGCCATGTACTTGCCTTCAAACTTGGCGGAGAGGGCGAGCTAAACGTCGCCGCGCTTCCGCAGAAGGCAACGCCTGAGCCAGCGCGACAGCCGCATTCGGCTGAAGCGGTTGTACGGGGCACAGACCTCTACGGTCGATTCTGCGGTGTCTGCCATGGCGGCGCGGCCATTTCGTCCGGAACGCTCCCCGATCTGAGGCAGTCAGCGACTCTCGGGATAGACACTTTTGATGCTTTCCTCCTTCAAGGGGCCGGCGAAGCGATTGGCATGCCCAACTTCGCCGGCCGCCTAAGCCAACAGGAAGTCGATGATATTGAGGATTTCATCCTCTCTCGAGCCTGGATGGCGTTTCAAGACGAGCAACAGTCGACGTCTCAAGCTGAATAGTATTCTGACAATTCGCTAAACCAGTACAAATCTGTCACTCTGGGAGACAACAAATGAAACCTCATATCGCTGCTGCTGCAGTCGCAATCGTAGCCGTGCTTGGTGCATGCTCCACTATCCCAGTCTTTGATGCGTCGGGTCCGGAGTTTCCTCCAATGAACCCAAATCTGGTGGACAGCGAGCTTGCCACCACGCATTTTAATCCGGCTCAACAGGATTCCCTTCCGTTTGCTGGGCCGGTCGGTATTCACGAGATTGATGATGAGGGTATTCAAAGGGTCCCGGCAGGGTTGGTGAACCTCACGCTTATGCAATTACCAACTTATCCTTCAGGTGAGCAGGTGGCCATCTCCGCCAACAATAATCGTATCTCCAAAATCCTGATTAGCGATGGCAAGTTTCAACTGATCAATGCTCTGCCTGTGGAAGGTCAACCCTTCATGTCTGTCGAGGATGCTGAACGTATCGCCGTCGAAATGGATAGTACGGCCTCAGAAGCTGAACTGCTTGGCTATCTCAATCGGAACTATCCACGTTATGTTGAGCGGGTCGTCGCCAGAGCAGCAATCTATAATGTCGTCGACCGCAATGGTGACTTCTACACTGTCGTCAACAACGATGTCGTCGTTTATGGTGATGCCGAACCCGGCAATCCGCTGTCACCACTGGTGGAAAAGCGCCGCTTTCAGCTGCCGCGCGAATATTTCAATCCAACACTGGAAGACCCTGATGCTGTGTTCGGATTGAATCTGACTTATGATGGCATGCTGGCGCTGGTGACGATGGGCGGCGTTGTCGTCATCGTAGACCGAAATTTTGAACAGGCACCGATCATTCATGAGTTGGCTGACGATGAGCAGGTTACGAACTCGATCGCCATTGATGAGGGTGGTGGCATTTATGTTCTCTCAAATAGGAGGCTCCATAAACTGGTTTGGGACGGGGAAACACTTCACTCTAGAGGGTATGGCGCGTGGTCATCAGAATACGATTCCTTCACCGGCAAACTTGGCGGCGTGAGTCTCGGCAACGGATCAGGCTCTACGCCCTCACTTATGGGCTTCGGAGACGAGGAAGACAAACTTGTTGTCATCACGGACGGAGAGTTGATTATGAATGTCGTCGCCTTCTGGCGCGACGATATTCCAGAGGATTTCGTCCAGAAGCCAGGGACCAAATCGCGTCGAATTGCCGACCAGATTCAGGTTAGTTTCGGAAAGTCTGACCTTGAGCGCGCCCAGTCTGAGCAATCCGTTGCGGTATATGGCTACGGTGCCTTGGTGGTAAACAACACATTGCCATCGCCATTGCCAACAATGCTGGAGAATGTTGTCATGTCTGGTAGACTACGCAAAGGACCGACGGGTGCTGAAAAGTTTGAATGGGACGTTGAAGCTGACCGCTGGGTGCGTGCCTGGGCAAATCCCACTGTATCGAGCCCATCAACCGTCCCCATGATTTCTGGCGGCGCCCAACAGGTCTATGTCAATGGTTTCGTAGACGGAAAATGGGAGGTCACAGGTCTTGATTGGGAGACGGGTGAAGCCGTTACACGGCTTCGCCTTGGTGATAGCCACATTTACAATGGCGCTTACTCTGTCATTCACCTCCTGCCGGGCGGCGATATCGTTCTTGGAGGATTGCTGGGCATGATGCGGATATCGGTCGAGCGCTAGGTGTTGACTTTAGTATGATGTGTTGAGTTTCGGCGCTCTGTGCATTGTAGTTAGCGGTGAAATCTAGTTCTATAGATCAAGCTTGATTTGGCAGGGAGTACAATCCGCGTTAACTATGGCTATCGGTGCCGGTGAGCGGCGTCGAACTCAAGCGGTCTACAAAACTGTGGACCAAAATCAGACCGAGCTGAGGACCAAGAATCGATTACACTTCCCGTAAGTGATTGAAAAATATGGATAAAAAATATGGAATGTGGCACGTCACTCGCGCCAAACTAAACTATATAAGCCGTTGATTTGCAAGCGGAAAAAACCCGACGATCTGTGCTGCTTCGGGTTAGGCGCGACATTCGGGGTTCGAACCTTGAACACCTCGAATAGGCATCCCGCGCTTTCGTCGTTAGCCTGTTTGGTAACAAGCCTGACGATGAATATGCGATGACGTTTCTGCTCCAGCCCGTGAAGAATGATGAGCGTGCACTTGCCGGTGCGCCCATGATTGGCGCGGCTCAGAAACTTCTGGCGTATCTGGCCGAACATGATGCGATCGGCCTGACGAAGGGCAAGGCGTTTCAGCGCAAGTTCGTGCACTGGGCGGCTGCCGAGTTCGCCTGGCCGGGCTGGGAAGAGGACAAGCTGTTCCTCGTCAATAAGGTGCTGAATGAGGACGATTTTCCGCCGCTCGAAGCTCTGCATTTCCTTCTGCTGAAACTCGAGCTGATCCGGCATTACAAGCTGACCTGTCGGCTCACCAAGGCGGGCAGGGACATTGCTGACAAGCCCGGCGATCTCTTCAACCTGATCGCGCCATTCTGGTTGTTCGAAGTCGATCATGCCGCTTCGTCGCGGATGCCCGAGCCGAGGCTTGGCAACTGGGATGTGTTTCTCGGTGTGCTGAATACGGAGGCGGTGCCAGGCGTGACATGCGGCGCGCTTCGTGAAATCCTTTACGGTCCGCCGGACGCCGGACAGCCCTATGACCGCTTGCCGGGAATGATCTGGTCACAAATGCTTCAGCCGCTGTGCTGGATGGGGTTGCTGGCCGAGACAATGTCAGACGATCGACAGCATTTCGCAGATCGCGTCTACAGCACCACCGGTCTTTGGTCCGAGGCCTTCTTGTTCCCGTTTGATGACCAGGTCGGTTTGGTGACGCTGCATTGACGTCATCGCTTCGAGCACTTGAAGCCGCGCCCGTCGGGTGTCGCACAATGGGTATTTCGTGACCCATTCAAAACTTTAATGGGTCACGAAGGGGGCGGCGAAAGTCTTTGGCCGGGCAGTTTCGGCCTGTCAGGCGATACTGTTGGGAGGAGCCTCGATGGAATTGATCTCCGCTTCGAGCACTGCGATCGTTTCCAGAATGGCGTCGAATGGCTCGGGCGCATCGAACAGCATTTCAGCCATTTGCGCATAGTCAGATCGAAGTGCGGCCTCAAGTTCAGGCGCTGGCGCGAGTCTGAGCGTTGGCGGTCGGGCCGTCTCATAATTTGCCCAGGCCGCCCGGAAGAAGACGGATTTGTGAAGCGCCACAGCTTCAAGAAGCGCCAGATCGCTCAGGGCCTGAGGCCTTGTTTTGGATCGGGCGAGTTGCGCGAGGTCGTAATAGTGACGCGACATCCTCTCACCGAGCGGCCTCGCCGCATCCCGGTGCGCCAACATGTGAAGGATGGTCGCCTTTTCCCAGAATGTCCGGGCAGCTGACAAGGTCTTCACCGATACGCCTGGCTCTGAGAACAGGTCCGGAAACTGTTCGTTCACAAAGGGAAAGATGTCCCGCTGCTCTGCCGGTAGGTGATCCGAGCGTGCGCCGAATTCGAGGCGAACGAACGAACGCACATAGGGCAGGGCGGCTGTCGCAGGCAGGCTTTCCGGATAGGTGAAGATCAGCGTTTGCGGGTCATCATCTGAAGTTTTCAGAAGGACCGGTTTGCCAAGCGCTTCGCTCATCGCTTCTGACAGAGCGGCTTTGACCGAACCGCCGACTGCCTCAATGGCGCAGGCTTCGAGTTCGTCGAGCAAGGCCTTTCGGGTCTTATTGCTTGTCGCGTTGGCCGGGTCGCGCTCACCGGTGAAACCGAGATCATGGCGGTCAAGGCTGAGATCGATGTCTTCGGAGAAGCGGCGGATCAGGCCATAGGCTTTCGAAAGAGACGTGCCGCCTTTGAAGATCAGGCCGGGAATCCTATCGCCAAGTGAGAAAGCGCGCTTGATCGTCCAGCAGACCCAGAAGTCTTTCTCGACAATGGCGGCTTGCACGCCCATCCGCGCAGCCGTCTCCTGAAAGACCTCCGCGCGGATGGTTGCGGTTTCCTGCGCGAAACCATCCACTGTCAGGCCGCCGCGATCTGCTGAACCACCGGGCGCATCCATCCTGGTGCCTGAAGGGCATCTTTAACGAGGGCGCGGCGGGTGTCGGCGTCAATCGTCCTGGAGAGGCGCGCTACGACGCTTGCATCCACCCCATCCTTGCCGAGATAGCGCAGCGCCTGGAACACTGCACCGGTCGGTTTGCCAGCGCCGACAAGGTTCCTGGCGGCGGCGTTGCGCATGATGATGGTCTGCGCCCCGATCTGCTTCGTGCGGCTTGGTCCATCTGTCAGATAGACAGCCTTCGCCGGAACCTGTGTGGTCAGGCCGAGCATGTTCGCCGCGCGCGCCGGCGAGACCTGGACGACGCGTCCATCCTTTCGGGCGATGGCGGCGGCGACAGCATCAGGATCGGGCGACAGGCGGCCCAGACGAGGACTCGTCTTCGGGTAGTCATAAATGCCCCGGGCGAGTCGACGGATCACGCCCTGATCGGTCAGTCGCGACAGCGTCTGATCGACAGAGGCGCGCGAGCCGAGATCAAGGAAATCCGCGGGGGTAAAGACAGCCCCGCGTCCCTTGCCGATGATGCGGCGTTTGATCTTGTCGATGGCCATAGCCGGCTCCTTTATGTCAGAAAATAGGGCAAGTATTTCTGACAGTCAAGGGGCTGATTGGTGTGTGGTTCGCCACATGGTAATGTAGGCTTGGGGCGCGTGAAAGCTAAACGGCGAGAGGACCGCGATCCGGCGCGTGCGTCGGTCAGGGGGCTGGTAGCTTGAGGTATGTTTCAAACCCTCGGACAAGGCGCGCTTCTGTCCGATGAAATGTAACTTGCCGAGCTTTGTGTTGAGCGTCCCGCTACTTAAGCCCAGTCCGGCAGTGCTGAGGTCAGGGCGAACTGGAGCCGACACCGTAATTCGGCTACGCTCAGGCCGTGCACCGGAATCGTGTCAACTGCAACGATACGTCATGCGTGCATCATTCAATTTGCCTACGGAATGATATTGCCGGAATCGGCGACGGTAGTTTTCCACAGGCTTTTTGCAAGGTATTGATTCAATACAAAAATTGCAGTTCTTTCATCATCGAGTGGGAATAAGCCGCGCCGATATCATTAACAAAAACAAGCCTCAAAACTTAATGACGGAAATTTAAGCCCGCGCCAGGCGGACTCAGTTTTTCGTCTTAGGAGGTTGTTAAGGCCGAGCCCTGATTTTCATCAGGGTTAATTTTCGGGCCAGCTTTGTTAATGGGATTGGGCAATATGAGTAGAAAATCGGTGCGCTGGGGCGCGGATATCGGGTATCAGTCTTCGATCAAGCCGTTCAAAGCAAAAGAGTCGCTGGCCAAGCATGGTCTGCGCGGCAAGCTTGGCGAAGGCGATCTCGGTTTCAGCCGCGGCCGCACCCGAAAGATCGCTCAGGAAGACGCCGCCGATGCGGTTCCGGCCTCTGAAGCGATTACCGAAGATCAATGGAGCGAACGCGAACAGGAGATTGCCGAGCGCGCCGGCGGCGTCCGCCGCAGCCTCGAAACCTGGATGAGCAGCACCGCAGCCGGGGCGCGCAATTTCATTCAGGATTGCACACCGGCCGACATCCATCCCGATCATCTGCGCGAGGTGATCAAGGCCGAGGAAAACGAATTTCGCCATTATGAGGTCGACGATGCGGAATCAGCCCGTGACCATCATGACGCGACCGTGGTCGAGCTGCAGCACTTCAAGCAGCAGCACAGCGACCGCATCGGCAAACGCACGCCGGATATCAAGAAGAATGTCGAACAGACCCTCGCCATCCTGCTTCTGATCATGATCATTGAGGGCTGTTTCAACGCGCTTTTGTTCAAGGATGCGCAATCCTCTGGCCTGATGGGCGGGATGATGGTGGCTTTCGGGATCAGCGCCGTGAACGTGCTGACCGGCGTGCTGGCCGGCTTTTTCGGCCTGCGCTACCTCAATCACCCCGAAAAAGGCTTCAAGATCGCAGGCGGCATTGTCGCTGGCCTGCTGATCACGTTCGGGATCATGCTGAATTTCTTCATCGCGCATTTCCGCGATGCCGTGGAGGTCAGCCTGCATGCGGCCCAGGATGCTGGCTCGCTGGCCGGATTCTCGATGTTTGATATCGCGCCTGGCGCTGTAGTCGGCAGCATGTTCCCGAACATATTCGGGCTCGATTCACTTGTCGCGATCGGTCTTCTGCTGATTGGCCTGACCATATTCGGCGTCGCCATCTATGAGGGCTATGACAAGATTTCAGACCGGTATCCAGGCTATGGCCGGGTCTGGCGCAAAGAGCGCCTGGCTTATGAAAAGCGTCAGGCCGTGCGCAATGGCGTGCGTGATGATTTGTCGGATTATTTCACCCGCTGCCGGTTCTGGTTCGAGACCCAGCACAAGCGTCACACCGCAGCCAAGCGCGAGATCGAGAAATCGCTCAATGTGCTTGAAGCCAATCGCGACAAGGCCGTGGGCATCGCCGCAAAGGCAGGCGATCAGGAGCGATCGCTGAAGATCGCTTATCGCCAGGCGCATCGCCGGGCCCGCAATAAGTGCCGTGACAAGCTTGGCGAACAAGCAGCGATCCCGGCCTATTTCGATGAGATCGTGACCCCGAATCTGCCTGGTTTTGACCTCAGCAAGGAGCGCGAGCAGGCCAATGCCGCGATCAAGGCGATCGAGCAGAACCTGACCGCGCTCAACCTGTCGCGCGAATGGCTCGAGACCCACATCCAAACCGTCCAGAAAGGGCTGTCTTCGATCCAGAAACAGGTCAATGAGGAAATCGGCAAAGCCCGCGACGCCCGTCTGGCCAGTCAACATCATGGCGACGTAAAGTCGGCCTGAAAGCAGGGAGATGAATAATGGCGCGTCCTAGAGAAAGAGGGCCCTGGTTCTGGCGCGGCGCGATTGGCGTCATGCTGTTTTCGGTGATCGGACTGTTTTCCGTCGCCGCCTTCAACACCGCCCCGGCGCTAGAGGTCGACACGGCCTGCCGGATGGATCGCAAGGATCCGGCCCACACCATCATCCTGATCGACCAGTCTGACCCGTTTAGCGAAAATGACCTTGCCTGGGTCAGCGAGCTGATTGACAGCGAAGCGCGAACCTTGCCGCGCTTCGGGCGCCTGACTGTGGTCTTGCCGAACAGCGCGACGCCATTCGACCCGACCACGCTGTATACGCAGTGCTCGCCAGGCAGTGTCGATGATGCCAATCCGATCCTGCAGAACCCGCGCATGATCGATGATACCTGGCGCGAGCAATTCTATCTGCCGCTGACACATACAGTCGGCGAGACGCTGAAGACGACCAGCCAGCCGAGTTCGCCGCTCTTCGAGGCGCTCTATTCCGTCGGCGACCGGGCGGATTTCCAGACCAATCGCAAGAATCGCCGCCTGGTCATCGTGTCGGATTTGATGCAGCACTCGGATGGCTTCTCATTCTATCGCCATGGCGCCGATCTCGCCGCCTATTCGAACGCCTCGGTGTCCCAGCAGGTGCCGAAAATGGGGGGTGTCGATGTGGTCGCCCGGATCGTGCCGCGTCAGGAATATGATCTTCCCATTGGCGAGCTGCGGGCCTTCTGGCGGGCCTATTTTGACAAGACCGGCGCCAGTTTCGGATCGACCAATTAAAGCCGTTTGATTGCGCTGACCGGTGCGTCCAGCAGGAACAGGTCGCCAAATCTCTGCACCTGGCCGGTGATTGAAACCGGCTCAGCGACATAAGGCAGAAGGTCAGTATTGTGCCCGTAGCCGCCGGAAGTCATCACTAAAAGCGCGGTCTGGTCTTGCAGGTCCCGGACATAGAAGGCAGGCGGCAGTCCGCCGCGGATGCACAGGCTGGCGCAGGATTTGTGAATCTTGCCGCGCGCCGGGCGCATCGCCCCGAACCAGCATTTGGTGTCCATGATCTCGCCGCTGAGCGTGACTTGCATTAGCGGTTCAGGGTCAGGGAAAGCGAGGCCGTCAATGCTGCCTTCCGGGTCTTCGCGGATCCAGTCGAGGCCATCGATGACAGCGATCATGGCGTGGGCATTGCGCTGAATGAGCGACCCTTTGACCACGACCGGCTTGCCGGCCAGGGCGCCAATCTTGGCGCTGACCCCGCATTTGCCCTGGCAGGCAAGCAGGGCGGTGCGCTCGGTGCCATCCAGATCGCGTGTGCGCAGCATGCCATACGGCTCTGCTACGGCAATGCCGCGCCATTCGCGCACCTCGCCCATGTCCCAGGTGCCAGGTCCGACCGGGCGCTGGCGGGCAGCGATGCCAATGCCAACTGCGGCGGTGCCGGTAATGATGCTGAGGCCGGCGCCGAGCATGAACCTGCGATCCACGTCCGGGGTCTTGGCCCAGCCAATGAAGAAGTCATCTTTGCTCATGACGCGGCTCCTATGTCGCTCGGCGCTTGCGGGGTGCCTGGGGGATTTGGCTTCGGATTGACATAGACCGTGCCATTCATGATGCGGGTGGCATACGTGGCGACCTTTTCCGTGAAAGGCGGCGGCGACTGGCCGTCTTCCATACGGTACTGGAACCCATGCCAGGGGCAGGTGATACAGCCATCGACGACCTTGCCTTCACCCAGCGGGCCGCCCTGATGGCGACAGATATTCGAAACAGCGGCAATCTTGTCGCCGTCCCGGAACACAGCGATTGCGTCGCCATTGACCGGACGGATGATCTTGGCGCGTTTGTCTTCCAGCTCACGCACCTCGGCGACGCGCAGCCAGCCTTCATGTCCGATCCGGTCAGAGATGCGCAAGCTGGCAATGCTCGAGATCAGGTGCAGCAGTACGACCGTGGCTGCGCCAGTGCCGAGAACGATGAAGAAGATTGGCCGCTTCTCGAACTGCAAGGCCCCCAGCGCCATGTGCGCGACCAGCAAGGCATAAGCGATATATACGCTCATATGCAGCGCCTTCCACGTGCCTGGCCCGAGATTGGCGTTCCAGAAATCATGGCTGGTCGCGGCCATTAGGAACATGATGATCAAGGCGACAAAGCCAAGCACTTCGAACGGGAAACCGGAAATGCTGTCATAACGCGGATTGGAAATGAACAGGGAAACCAGCGCATTTGTCTCTGAAAAGCCGTGATACCAGAGCAGCACCAGGCCGCCATGCACGAGGCCGATCAGGAAAGTCGTCACCCCGATATGGCGCCGATTATACAGGAATGGCCTGAACCGGTGGGTAAACCGCGCCAGCGGCCCGATGCAGAGAATGAAGCTGAGCATCAGGAAGGCGAGGGTGCCGGTGGCCCGGATCAGCGCCTGGATCGGGGTCAGGCTGTTGCCGGGCGGCTGCGTGGCATAGGTCAGGGCGATGAAAGAGAGCAGATACAGCGCGATGCCGCTCAACATCCACACGTCAAATTGCTTCTTGAACGGCGTCCATTGCACCATTTTGTAGTTGTGAGACATCAGCCCGCCTCCTCGGTCAGCGCCGCGGGCAGCCGCTCATTCTCCGGAGTTTCGGGAAGGTCGGCAAAGGCGAGTACGAGCAACCACATCAGCAGCGGGCCGATAATCACCCACATGCCAAAATGAACGCGTCGGTGAGAGCGTTTCATGAGACTGGCGGCTCCTTTTGCGTGAACAGCTTGGTGAGCATGAGGGGCCACAGCCCGGCAATGCCGGGGAAGATCAGCAGCCTGACCCGTAATGGCAGGCCCTTGCCCCGGGCCGCCGGATCAATCCGACCGGCACCGCCAAACAGGTAGATCAGCCCGACCAGCATCCCGATCAGGGCATAGATCCCGAGCGTCATGACCAGCGTTTCAGCTGCGGCTTCACTCATTGTCCCACTCCCGCATATGTGACCCCGGACAGATCCGACATTTCACGGCTGAACGTGGTCAGATCCTCAACATTGAATTCGGTCAGCTTACTATGTCCGCAGGCGCGCGCCATAACTTTCATGAGATCGGTCGAAGCTGCGAAGAAATTTTTCAGGCGCTGGGCGGATTTCTCGATCACCAGGCGCGATACCAGGTGCGGCTTCTGGGTGGCAATCCCGACCGGGCAATTATTGGTGTGACAGGCCCGCATGGCGATACAGCCAATCGCCTGCATGGCCGCGTTGGACACAGCAATCGCATCGGCGCCGAGCGCCATGGCTTTGACGAAATCAGCTGGTTTGCGCAGACCGCCTGTGATCACCAGCGAGATGTCGCGGCGCCCGGCGCTGTCCAGATGCTGACGGGCGCGGGCGAGGGCGGGGATGGTCGGGACAGAAATATTGTCCCGGAAAATGGTCGGTGCGGCCCCGGTGCCGCCGCCGCGGCCATCAAGGATGATATAATCGACACCGACTTCGAGTGCGGCATCAAGGTCGTTTTCGATATGCTGGGCCGACAGCTTGTAGCCGATCGGAATGCCGCCTGTGCGGTCCCGAACTTGATCGGCGAAATCCTTGATTTGGGCCAGCTCGGTCCAGTCCGGGAAGCGCGGTGGCGAGATCGCAGCCTCGCCTTCCTTCAAGCCGCGCACCAGCGCGATCTTGCCTTTCACCTTTTCGCCCGGCAGATGGCCGCCGGTTCCGGTCTTGGCCCCCTGGCCGCCTTTGAAATGGAAGGCCTGGACTTTTTCGAGCTTGTCCCAGGAAAAGCCGAACCGGCCGGATGCAAGCTCATAGAAATAACGCGAATTGGCGGCCTGCTCCTCAGGCAGCATGCCGCCTTCACCGGAACAGATGCCGGTGCCCGCCAGGTCCGCGCCGCGGGCCAGGGCGACTTTGGCTGGTTCTGACAAAGCGCCGAAGCTCATGTCCGAGACGAAGAGCGGAATCTTCAGGTGCAGCGGTTTGAGGGCGTTCGGGCCGATCACCACCTCAGTGTCGACCGGATCGTCATCGAGCAAAGGCAGCTTGTGCAGCTGCGCCGTGAGGATCTGAATGTCGTCCCAGTCTGGCAGCGTCTTGCGCGCCACCCCCATCGCATCGACCGTGCCGTGATGCCCAACCTTGCTGAGGCCGTCCCGGGCATATTGCTGGATCAGGCCATTATAGGGCTCTTCATGCTCGCCATGGCTCGGATCCTGATACAGGCCAAGATATTGGTCGCGCTGATATGGCTGCGGATTGGCATGGCCCCAGGCCTTGATCTCGTCCGCATCGACCACAACCTTGCCTTGCTCGATCCAGGCCTGGAATTTCGGCAGGGCTTCGGAATTTTCATATTCAGAGACGCCGCTATCGAGCCGGTAATCCCAATTGTGAACGCCGCAGATCAGATTGTCATTCGCATCGACATGTCCATCGGCCATCAGCGCGCCGCGATGCAGGCAGCGGCCATAGAAAACCGAAACCGTGTCATCAAAACGGACGACGACCAGGTCGACCTCGCCGACAATCGCATATTCCGGCTGACGGTCGGTCAGCTTATCCCAATCAGCAACAGCAACCCTGGTCATCAGATCATTCCCCTCTCAATCAATTGCCCCGGCTGTATCGAGCGAATCTATGGCTGACCAATCACAAGACGCCAAAAAAGCGTGAACAAGTTTTGATATGCCATAGCTTACTGTTTTCGATAGGTCAGTGGAACGCAAGCGAGGGGAGAATAATAATGTCTGAAAACAAGACCAACCTGATCTGGCACAAGGTTGCTGAACCCGATGAAGTTGCAGAAGGGCGGGTGAAATCTGCGACAGCTGGTAGCCAATCGGTGGCGCTGGTGCGTTTCGAGGGGGCGTATGCCGCCATGGACAATAAATGCCCGCACCAGGGCGGTCCGCTCGGCGAAGGCTCGATCGAAACCGGCATTGACGGCAAATGCTGGCTGCGCTGCCCCTGGCATGGCTGGGACTTTGATCCGCTGACGGGCAAGCCGCCAGGCGGGCACGAGGATACCGGCCAGGACATGTTCGATGTCGATGTCCGGGATGATGGCGTCTATGTCGGCGTCCCGGCGCCGGCGCCGCGCCCGCGGACGATTGCGGATGTCATGGCCGAGACCATGACCAATTGGGGCGTGACCAGTGTCTTTGGCATGGTCGGACATTCCAATCTTGGTCTCGCTGATGCCCTGCGCCTGCAGGAAGCCGAAGGCAAGCTGCGCTATTATGGGATCCGCCATGAAGGCGCTGCGGCCTTTGCCTGCTCTGGCTATGGCAAGCTGACCGGTCATCCGGCCGCGGCCCTGACCATTGCCGGGCCGGGCGCGACCAATCTCCTGACCGGGCTCTGGGATGCCAAGGTGGACGGCGCCCCTGCGCTTGCCCTGACCGGGCAGGTGCAAGACCAGGTGGTCGGTGTGCATGCCTTCCAGGATATTGATCTGGAAGCCGCTTTCGAAGCCGTTGCGGCATTCTCGGAGACGGTGCACCTGACCTCCGATCACGCACTGTTGATGACCCAGGCAATCAAGACATCGATCCTGCAGCGCGGCGTCGGCCACCTTGTGTTTCCGGACAATGTGCAGCCGAGACCAGCCCCGGACGGGGCCAGGGCGTACGGGCCGGAGGGCCGCATGGCTGATCTCGGCATCGGCCCGCCGCCAGCCGCGCTCACGCAGGCATCAGAGCTTCTGAAAAGCGCGAAACGGCCCATGATCATTGTCGGTTATGGCGCCCTTGGCGGCATGGACAAGGTCATCGCGCTGGCTGAACAGCTCGGCGCACCGGTCGCCACCACGTTCAAGGCCAAAGGCCAGATTGGCGACGATCATCCGCTCGCCGCGGGCGTGATGGGGCGCTCGGGGACACCGATTGCGAGCTGGTTCATGAATGAAGCAGACGTGTTGCTGGTCTTTGGTGCGAGCTTCTCTGACCATACCGGCATCTATGAAGGGGCGCCGACCATTCAGGTGGACACTGACCCGATGCGCCTGGCCAAGCGGCATCCGGTAACGGTGCCGGTGATGGGCGATGTCGCGGTCACGGCTGAACTGCTGTCTGCCGAGATCAAGCGCGGCGGCGCGGCCGCCTTGGATCTGCGCGGCGAAGTGGCCGAGCGCTGGCAACTCTGGCGGGCCGAGAAGCAAAGCCGGGTCGGCGAAGATCGCGGCAAAGGCGTCTCTGCCGCCGCCTTGTTCGAAGCGCTGACCCGGCATGCGCCGAAAGACGCCATCCTGCCGGTCGATGTTGGCAACAATACCTATTCGTTCGGGCGCTATTTCGAGCCCACGGGGCAGCAGCGCGTGCTGATGTCCGGCTATCTCGGCTCTATCGGTTTTGCCTTCCCGGCGGCCATGGGTGCCTGGGCCGCGACACAGGAAGACGGCCCATATCAAGGCCGCAAGGTGATCTCGGTTTCTGGCGATGGCGGGTATGGCCAATATGCGATGGAATTCACCACTGCCGTCAAATACGGGATGAACATCACCCACGTGCTGATGAATAATTCCGAGCTTGGGAAGATCTCCAAGGAACAGAAGGCGGCCGAGTTTGAAGTCTGGCAGACCAGCCTGGTCAATCCGAGTTTTGCCGGGTTTGCGCGGTCCTGCGGCGGCCTGGGCGAACGGGTGAAAACGCGCGCAGAACTTGATGCGGCCTTGGCAAAAGCCATCGCCCATGATGGCCCGTCCCTGGTTGAGGTGATGACCGATGCGGAGCTGTTGTGATGCGCGCCTCAGACACCAGCCACGCCATAGACGGCATGACCGGCGGACCCTCGCTGGAGCATTTGCCATTCGGACTGGATGCGCCGGTGATGCGGACGCTGGAAGGTCTGGCAATCTGTATCGACCTGATTGGCGTGATGCTGATCCTGTTCGGCTTTTTCGTCGCCTTGTTGCGCTTGCTGGCGGGCCTGCGGCATGGTGTCGGGCTGGCCAAGAATCTCGGCAATCTCAATGCCGCCCGCACCATTCTGGGGACGTATATCCTGACCGGGCTAGAGTTTATGATCGCGTCCGACATCGTCCACACAGTGATCACGCGCGAGCTGACAGATCTGATTTTTGTCGGCTTGCTGGTGCTGATCCGGACTGCCATATCCTTTTTTCTCGGACGGGAAATCCAGGAGATTGAAGGCGGCCATGTGCGCCCGGGCTAACCGTCTTCGCTGGCAAAATAAGCCAGGTCGAGCAAGACCATCTGCTTGCGATCCTTGATCAGAATCTTGCGCTTTACGCAGGATGAGACTTCGCGCGAGACGAGTTCGCGATCAGTGTTCAGGCGGCGCGCGAGTTCGCTTAGATTGGGCACCGGGCGGATGATCATCTCACCCGCCTCATTGCGCTCGCCGCCAGCCAGGGCGAGGCGATAGAGTTCGCGCCGGATACGTTCCGCAACACTGCGCGAGAGCAGGGACTGCACGGTCTCTGTCGACTCGGCCAGCCGCGCGGCGAGATCCTTGAGCAGCCACATCGCGATCTCGACATCCTGGCGCATCAATGTGTGCAGTTCGGTCTTGGTCAGGACAGCAAGGCGGGTGGTCTCAAGCGCCACGATCGAGGCGCTGCGGGTCTCTCCGGTGAGCACGGCAAGCTCACCAAAAGTCCGCCCGGAGCCCAGCGTGCCATGCCAGATCTCCTTGCCCTTGAGGGAGTAATTGGTGATCTTCACCGCGCCGGACAGGATGAAATAGACATTGTCGCCAGGCTCATCGACGCTGATAATTGTCTCGCCGGCCTCGAAGGTCAGAAACCGCGAGAACAGCGCCAGATCAGCGCTGTCAGCGAGGGCGCCGCGAAATTGTTCGAACGGATTCTTCAGGTCGTCGGGCATGGGCTCGACCTAATCCACACGCGGCTGAGAGGCAATATATTCGCTCAGGAAGCGCAGGGCAGAGCGGCTCGGCATGAAGAAATAGCCGCCGCCTTTCATGGTGACGAAGGATTGCAGGCCCTGGACCTGAACCGGTCCGGCAGCTGTCGGAATCGAGATCCGGTTTTCGCGCCCTGGCGCGTGGCCGGCAATCGAGTCATATTCCGCCTGCAGGCCATGAAAGCGCGGCGCATTCAGCCAGGTCTGCTGGACGAATTCAAATTGCCGCTCGAGATTGGCATTCAGGCACATGAATAGCAGGCCTTCCTGTCCGGTTTCGTCTTGATAGGCGCGGCCGCGGCGCAAGATGCGGTGCCGGTTGGAGAGCGCGATTTGACCCGCGGCGCCGTCAGGGGCCTGGCTGTCGCGCGGATTGGCACGGCGAATATGCGCCCCGAATGGGCATTTCAGTCCTTGCGGATCTTCAGCGCCGAACTGGAAGGCATTGTCATCGACCGCTGCGGACCGGGACGGGGCTTTGATATCGGCATGCGGGTATTTGATCAGTGAGGCGCCATTCTGCCAGCGCCCCATGATCTTTGCGCCAAGCCAGTCGGGTTGAATATAACTCAATCCGTACGCGGCTCGGGCCTTGTCGGCCTGGGCCCGCAGGTGATCGTCGAACCCGGCTTTGTCCTGTTGCAATTGCCGCACGACCAGGAAGGAGCCATTCTTGCCGAGATCCCGCGGCGCTGTATGCGGGTCGGTGCCGAAGGCTGGATAATCGTCCAGCGCCGCGCCAGGCAGGGATGGCAATTGCGCGGCGCCCGGCGCCAAGGCGTTGACCATCGGCGAGGTCGGGAAATATTCGGTATTGTCGCGATAGCCGAGCACAATCTCGCCAGGTTCGACAATGTGCATCTGGTTGTGCGGCGCGCGGCTGCCGGGCATGCCATTGATCACTGGTTGCGAGATACCGTCGACAAAGCCGAAAGGCTCAGTCATCGGATTATCTTTGATCTGCTGGGTGGAAATGCGCGCATCAATGGTGAAGCCGGCGGCGATCAGCTTGGCTTCCTCGGCGTCGGCTACGGGGGCCAGCGCCGCGTCATCCTTGGCATAGATGATCAGCACCGCATCTGGCTCAGCAGCGGCGCCCCAGCTCCAGTCGGCGTGATTATCATCGCCCAGGATCTGTTTGCGACCCGGGCTGGCCATGCCGCTGCGAAAGGCGCCAGGCAGGGAAGCGAAACTGTCGCTGGCCAGGCCGTCATGGACATGGTGGACCTGATTCAGGCGCAAGCGCTGCAGGCCTGCTGGTGAGATCGCCACATTCACCGCCAGCGCTTCGTCTGGGTCCAGGCGTCGGTCAAATCTGGCCGGCTGGTGTGACGGGGCGCTGGATTTGCCGGATAGATCTGCGAGCCAGGTTGACAGCGCGGCGTCGCCGGCCGCGCCCTGTGGCGGGAAATTCAAGGCCAGCATCCGGGCCGATTTGAGATTGCCCATGCCGCGCAGGATCAGGCTTTGAATTTCGCGGGTCTCCAAGGCGTCCTGAGGCCGCTTGCGCGATGTCATCAGCTCGATCAGGGCTCGATACTCGCTGTCGGTCCGGGCCTTGGCGAGGCCTTCGCAAATCATTGCATTGCGGCGAATGTCGCGCGTCGACAGATCCTTGAACCGGGCGAACCAGAACCGCGAGACCTGTTGATGGTGGCGGATCCAGCGCTTGAACCGGGTCGCGTCCTTGGCGCCTTTGAATAACAGGTTCTCGGTCTCCGGGAAGCCCTTGCCATTGCTCCAGACGCCGGTCTGGCCCCAGCGGGCCTTGGTGACGAAGTCGTCGAAATAGGATTCTCCGCTGCCATCATAATTGGAGAAGAACACCATTGTGTGCGATTTGGGCAGCAGGTACCAGCGGGCAAAATGGATGGTGCCGAGATCCAGCACGAAGCCGAACCTGAAGCGATACAGGACCAGGGTCTTGATGAAATAGAAGCCGATAAACATGGTCACCCGGCGCAGCCAGCGCGGATTGTCTTTCAGCGGGGTGACAAAGACGATGTGGTTCTGGGCATGGTCGGGCTGGTTCTCGCGCTGCATGATCGCTTGGTATTTTTCCAGTTCAAGATCAGTGTCTTCCGGCGCAATACCGTCTTCGCTGGCTTGCAAGAGACGCAGGAAGAGAAGCCCGAAACCGAGCCCGGCAACAAGCCATAGCAGGGCGCCGAACAGCGCCGCCAGAATGAGCTTCCAGACCAGCGCGCCGAGCCCATAGCCTCGCGCCCAATAATCCGGTGCAGCAGTGTATGCGAGCGCATCGGCGCCCCACAGGCCGATCGGGGCGGCGATCAGGTAGAGCAGGGTCGTGGCCAGCGCCCAGCCATAGCGCGCGCGGGTCGAGCCGCCGCCAAACAGGCGCTGGCGCAGGCCATGCAGACCGTAGAAGAGCAGGAAGGCGGCACCTATATGGACGCCATTAACGGCCAGGTGACCAAGGCCGGCCCAGCTCAGAGCGGGCGCCAGTCCGCCATTCAGAAAGGCAAAATAGGCCAATAAAAACAACCCCATGCTGCCAAAGACCGCGACCTGAAATCCGCGATCCTGGAGGTAGAGATTGAGCGTCTCGCCGAGCGGCAGGGTCGGACGGCGCGACACGGCTGGCGCCTTCTGCACCGGCCGCACCAGCTGGGCGGCATAAGCACCGCCATCGCCATGTTTGAGCTGGCGGCGCACATATTCAACCGCATCGCGCGAAGATGGCTCAGCTTTGCTGAAATGTTGCAGAAACGTGTCGAAATGTGCGCGCGCTTGCACAGACACGTCTCTTTCGGCTGCGATTTGCGGCACCGATTGCCCAGGCAGGCCATTGAAATTGAGCCCCATGGTCTTGCGCTTCGGATCGGGCCAGGGGGTGATCTTGAGGTCATATTTGCAGGCCAGGAGCCTGGCCTTGACCTGATCCGGGCGGGCCTCATTCAGACCGAGCGCGGTCGACATGATGGTCTGGAATGGCGCGGCGTTCCAGAGGCCGTCGACAAAGGCAGCAATTGCCGGTTCCGGGTCGCCATCCGCGTTCAGCTCGATCAGCAGATTGGCAGGAATGTCGCGCGCAGCATCTGCAATCGCCGTCATCTGCGCGAATTGGATGTGCGGCTGCGCCATCAGGCCGTCGCGCGCGTCCGGTCCGGCGGGGTTGCCGAGCGCGTCGAGCCAGCGATTGATGCGGGCGGCATCATCTGGGCGTTCCAGCGGTACACAAATGGTCAGCATGCTATGACGGCGCAGCCCGGTCTCTGGCTTGAACCGCATCTGCATATGCACCGGGAACGGGCCAATGCGCTGCATCTTGCCGGCGCGGCCTGGCGCTGGCTGCAGGTCCTTGCAGGTCAGCAAGGTCTTGAAGGCCGCGGTGATCATGACGCGGAAGATCTGCTCGCCTAAGCAATAATGCAGCCAGCCTTCGCCGCCAAAGGAGAGATCCGCTCGGCCGAGCTCGCGGCCGGCGTCAAAGCGCTTGATGCCGCGGCCAAACTTGCGGCTATCGAACATCGCAGAGAAGGAAGCCGCAAGAAGGGTCGCGCCGACCGGGATCTTGTCGACGCGTTTGTTACGGTCAGATTTCGGCGTGTCGTCGGCGCCTTTGACGACATATCGCGGCAAGCCTGGCAGGATAGGCGGCTTGAACCGCATCGCTTCCAGCAGGATCGCCTCAAGCGCGGCATCGTCACCGGCCTCGGCCGCAGCGCGTGCGCGTTTCATTGCGCCCGGGCGACGCAGCAACACTTCGAGGATGCCGCCGCCGCCACCTGCCCCGGTCGGCACGAATCCGACCGCCAGCCCGATAATCATGCCGCGGATCTCGGCGTCGCTGGGGCCGTCCTCGGGGGCGGCAAGCTGCTGGGCGACGAGGCGGCCGATCACCGTGTTGGTGATCCAGTCGCAATAGGCCTGGCCATGACGTTGAGCGGCCTCGATGGGGGATTGCAGGCAATCGCGGGCCTGCGCGATCGCCTGGTCAGTCACCGGGTGAATGCGCTTCGCCCCGGCCATGGCCAGGGCGCGGTAATGCGCCTGGCCTTTATAGTCGGCAAATAACAGCGCGCTGAGCGACATCAGCCAGCGCGCAAACGCGTTGGGATCCTCCGGCTCCAGGCCATAATGATGACAGCAAGTCTCGACCGCGATGCGATTGAGATAATCCTCGATCACGTCAAACTCACCTGCTGCAGCCTTGATCAGCGCCTGCGCGGTTGCTGCGGCTTTGGGTTTGACAAACGTATCAATATCCCCGGCCTGAAAAGCCGGCGGCTGACCAGCCATGCCGTGCATGATGCAGTCAAACTGACGGTCATAATCTGGCCCTTTGCCCATGCCGAGCAGGAACCCGGCACCCCCGGTCAGTTCAGTCATTTCCCGGCCATAAGGCGCTTCGAACCGGGTGTGGTTTTTGCGAATATATTCAACGTCTTCATAGCGCGTGACGAAATACACGCCGTCAAGCTTCAGAACCGGGAAGAAAGTCCGCAGGAGGACGTAAAGCCAGCCTTGCTGGATAATTTTGGCGACCAGCCTGCCGACCCAGGATGTCGACTTGAGCGTCGAGAAGTCGAAATCGGTATCATCAATCGCGCGCCGGTCCGCAGGTTTGCCAGCGTCGATGCGTTCGAGCTCCTTGATCCGCTCATAATATTTCGCCTTGGCCATATATCCCTCCACACCCCCGGCATCAGATTAGCGAAGGTTGAGGGCACAGACCGTGACTCATGTCACGGCTTTACGCCACGATCTTGGTGCCGTCCGGATCCTGATCGCGGCCGCGCGCGCGGGCCTTGGCCAGGCCCTGATTGAAGAACTGATTCCATTTCTTGTCCTGGAAAGGCAGCCAATCGATATAAGGTGTGTCGAAGAAATCCGGGCGCCGAATGAGCAGCGTGTCGAGCGCCTGCGCCGCGCGCCGCTCCTGGCCTGAGTGAACCAGGGCCGTGATTTCCGTCATCCGCGCATGCCAATAAGATTGCCGCAGATCCAGCGAACGCCGGGCCAGGGAAATGGCGCGGTCATAATTCCCCGCCATACAGTGCGAACAGGCCAGTTCGCCGATCGTCACGAACAGGTAATAGTCCTGCGAGTTGAGCCGGATCGCGGCTTCCAGACTGGCAATGGCAAGGTCCGGGCGTCCCATCAGCATGTGACAGCTGCCAATCTGGGAATGCGCGTGGGCGTGACTTGGATTGAGCTCCAGGGACTCTTCGAAATGGGCCAGCGCTTGTTGTGGGTGCCCGCGCAGGATCTCGGCGGCGCCGATCAGGAAATGCCCGCGACTATCATGCTGATTGGAGCGCTGAGCGCGTTGGGCGAGATCCAGGAACTCGGCGACATTCTGCTGCGGCTTGCGCTGGGTCCAGCAATCGAGCCAGTGCCAGAAGCTGAGCTGGATCAACGCTTCGGAATTTTCCGGATCCTGCTCCACCGCTGCCTCGAGCATTTCGCGCGCCAGCTCGGAATCCTTGTGGGTCAGCTTGTTGAGATGCCAGCGCCCGCGCCAGACCAGGTCGGAAATGTTCGACCGGCTGAGCCGGCTCGAGCGCGCGCGCACCGTTTCCGCCTGCTCGAGCTGGCCTTCCAGCGTGCCGGTGACGACGTTGCAGACCTCTTCGAGGGCGGCGATGACCTCGTCCTGCTCGAGCAAATAACTGTCGGACCAGAGAATGTGACTGGTCGAGCCATCAACCAGGCGCAGCGAAATCCGGAATTGCTGTCCGTGATCGGCAAATTCGCCGGCGACGAAATAGCGGGCCCCGAGGCGGGCGGCGGCAATGTGATAAGGCACATTCGCGGCATTGGCAGAGAAACTGGAATTGCGGTCGATGACCGGGACTTGCCGCATGTGGGACAGCGCGACGATGAGGCTGTGACTGAAGCCTTCGGCGATGTGATTGTGCGCCAGGCTGCGCGAGGCGTTGTTGAGCGGGAAAATGGCGATGGCCGAGCGCCCGCCAAACCCCGAGACAGGTGCCGTCATGTCGATATCGAACGGGTCGGAAATATGCACCGCGCCGTCGGCGCCAGGGACTTCCAGCTCGAATGCCTCGATCGGGCGCGGAATGTTCTTGAACCGCATGACGCCAATACTGGTTGCCTTGGGGTGGTCATGGCTCGGCAGCGCCTGTTTGACCTTGTCAGAAACCAGCATGCCGCCCGCCGGCGCTGTTTCCTGCAGCCGCACAGCAATATTGACGACATCGCCATGCAGATTGCCATTGTCGACAATCGCGTCGCCACAATGCACCCCGGCACGAAGCCAGATATGCTGATCCGGCTCGGCGTCAGAATTATGCGCCCGTAATTGCCCCTGAATGTCGAGGCTGGACTGGACGGCATCTGTCTCATTGCCGAACTCGACCAGGAAGCCATCCCCCGCGCGGGAGAACAGGCGGCCATTGAAGCGGTCTGCACTGTCACGCACCTTGTCTTCGCAGAAGCGAATGGCCCGGACGGTGGCATCCGGATCCAGCGCCATCATGCGGCTATAACCGACCATATCGGTCGACAAGACTGATACTGTGCGTCTTTCAAACACCCCAGTCATCCCGGATCTGATCCTCTTGAGGCCTCCGTTTTGGCAACCTGAATGGCTAATGCCAAGTTTTATTGCTGTTTTTCGAGAATTATTTCGCAGCTGCAGCAAATCAAGGCAGACTAAACTTGCAAGGCGCGGGCGCGAGATCGGCGCTATCGGAATCGCGCCTTAGCGGGGTTCAGGCACGGTCAGGATTGAAGAAGAAATATCTGATCAGGCGCGAGACCACATACAACAACACCAAGGCGATCATTCCCAACGGGACGACGAGCCAGCCATATCGTTTTTGCAGCTTGGCCCGCGTATTCGCCTCGATCTGTTGCAGCGAATTGTAGCCGTCCGGCATGTCGAGCACGCCGACGCGGGCGGCATAGGCGGCGTAATCGGTCAGCAATTCGTTCTTCTTTTCCGGCATTGTGTCTGAGAGGTCGCGAGTCTCGCCCGGATCTTCGGCCATATTGTAGAGCCGCCAGGTGGCATCGCCGGTCGGGGGCATATGCCGGGTAATCTTGAAGTCCCCTTTATACAGCGCCGAATTGCCCGACACTTCCATGCCGATCGGTTCATTCGGGCCATAGATGCGGTCTTCGGCGCCGGTCAGAAGCGGCAGCAGGCTGCGCCCGGTCATCACGGCTGCTGCGCCGGCATTGCTGGCGCCGACCATATCGAGCACGGTCGGGGCAATATCGCTGACCAGGGACATGGCCTCGACCCGCTGTGGATCAATACCCGGGCCAGCCATGATCAGCGGCGCCCGGATGCCGCCTTCGGCCATGTAGAATTTGTACAATGCGCCGGGCGAGGCCGCGGCATTGGCCCATTCCGGACCGATAAAGCCCCAGCTGCCTTGTTCGCCAATGCCGTCGAGGCCGACATGATAGCCATTCATGCGCATCCACAAGGCGAGGCGGGCATCATCATCGCCGCGATTATGCTCCGGGCCATTGTCGGAGGTGATGATGAACACGGTGTTCTCATACGCGCCGACCTGTTGCAGATATGAGATCAGGCGGCCAATGTGCAGGTCCATGGCTTCCAGCATGCCGGCATTGACCTGCATGCGCGCGGTGTAGAGCTGGCGGTCTGCATCGCTGAGCGCGCTCCAATCGCGGGCCCCCTCTGGCATCGGTGCCAGCGGCGCGTCCTGAGGGATCAGGCCGAGCGTCATGGCCCGCTGGTGCCGCGCCTCGCGCAGGACGTGCCAGCCCTGATCATAGACGCCGTCATAATTGGCCGTGAAGTCCGGCGGGGCCTGGACCGGAATGTGGATCGCCTGGAACCCCAGAAACGCGAAGAAAGGCGCATCGGCGCTCGCATCATCGAGATATTCGATCATCTTTTCGACAATGAATTCAGACGAATAGAACTCTTCCGGCAGCATTGCGGCCTGGCCGTCCTCATACCATGGCGCGTCATGGTAGTACGGCATGTAGGACTTGTCTTGCCAATTGTCGGCGCCAGATGCGTCGAGCGCGAACGAGCGATCAAAACCATGATCAGAAGGCAGGTCGCCCGTGCCGCTGCCCATATGCCACTTGCCGGTCATGAAGGTTTGATAGCCTTCCGGGCGCAGCCGGTCGGCCAGTGTCAGCACGCCAG
This sequence comes from Henriciella sp., assembly GCA_965212615.1. Lineage (GTDB taxonomy): Bacteria > Pseudomonadota > Alphaproteobacteria > Caulobacterales > Hyphomonadaceae > Henriciella. Next base: position 958,242 of record OZ243114.1, on the reverse strand, counting down.
GTTCGAGCGACATGGCATAGCCAGGCTGTCCGCGATGCTGTTTGGGCAGGACTTCCGGGATTGTCGCAATCCCGGTGAGATGGTTGTCCATGCCGGTCAGCAACATCGCCCGTGATGGCGAGCAGAGCGGCGAGGTCCGGTATTGGGTGAACATCGCCCCGCGGGCGGCGAGCTGATCAATGTTAGGAGTGTGGGCTTCGCCGCCATAGATGCCAAAATCCATCAAGGCAGCGTCATCGACCAGCAGGATGACGACATTTGGCCGCTCGGCATCCTGCGCGGTTGCGGCCGCGACCATGAAGCTGGAAAGACATGCGAACAGGACGATACGAAGCAGCATCAGGACTCTGTAGGAATCGGCAGATTGAATGTCAATTGTAACCCGGGGTCGATAGAAACGCCCGGACAAGCAAGGATTGAGAATGACCCGAGACGCCGCGGCTCACCGCACTTGCCCCTAGCCAAGGCCAGCAGTTCTGCATAACAGGTGAAAAAGTTTCAAACCGAACAAAAAGATACGCCAATGCGCCTCTCACGTTACTTCATCCCTGTCTCCAAGGACGTGCCTGCAGATGCCACGATTGCCAGCCACAAGCTGATGCTGCGGACTGGCATGGTGCGCCAGAACGGGGCCGGGATCTATTCCTGGTTGCCGCTCGGGTTCCGGGTGCTGAAAAAGATCGAACAGATCGTGCGCGAGGAAATGGACCGCGCTGGCGCCATCGAGATGCTGATGCCGACGCTGCAACAGGCCGACCTGTGGCGCGAATCCGGGCGTTATGATGATTATGGCGAGGAAATGCTGCGCATCACGGATCGCCATGATCGCGACATGCTGTATGGGCCGACCAATGAAGAGATGATCACGGACATCTTCCGGTCTTTCGTGAAGAGTTACAAGCAGCTGCCAATCAATCTCTATCACCAGCAGTGGAAGTTTCGCGACGAGATCCGGCCCCGTTTCGGGATCATGCGCGGGCGCGAGTTTCTGATGAAGGATGCTTACAGTTTCGACCTGTCAGAGGCCGACGCGCGGATCTCGTATCAGAAAATGTTTGCGGCCTATCTGAATACGTTCAAGCGGATGGGCATCACGGCCATCCCGATGCAAGCCGATCCAGGCCCGATTGGCGGCGATCTGAGCCATGAATTCCTGATCCTTGCCGATAGTGGCGAGAGCGAAGTCTATTGCGACAAGGCGGTGCTGGATGTGCCGGCCCCGGGCGCTGATTTCGACTTTGATGACTTGCAGGCGCTCGAGGCCGAGATGACCAAGCGCACGCAATATTATGCCGCCACCGAGGAAAAGCATGACGCCGCCGCCTTCAATGCCATTCCGGCCGAGCGCCAGGTCAAGGCGCGCGGCATCGAGGTCGGCCACATCTTCTATTTCGGGACCAAGTATTCCGAGCCGATGAAAGCCGACGTGCAGACCCGCGACGGCGATCTGGTGACCATTCATGGCGGCTCTTACGGGGTCGGCGTGTCGCGCTGTGTCGGCGCCATCATCGAAGCCAGCCATGACGAGAATGGCATTATCTGGCCGGATGAAGTGGCGCCCTTCGGGGCCGGGATCATCTCGATGAAGCCGGATGCAGAGGATGTCGCAGCCGTCGCCGATGAGGCCTATGCCAAGCTGGCCGCCGCCGGCAAGGACCCGCTTTATGACGAGACCGCTGATCGCGCCGGACCGAAATTCGCGCGCATGGAACTGATCGGTCTGCCATGGCAGATCACAGTCGGCCCGCGCGGGGTGAAATCCGGAACTGTCGAGCTCAAGCGCCGGGCGACGGGCGAGAAGCAAGACCTGTCGCTGGAAGCCGCGATCAATCAGGTGATGAGCACTTGATGCGGCCATCACGATTTGTCCATAATTGCCGAATAGGCCTGATCGGATGAGCCGCGCCACGCCCTTTGGACAAGTCGAACGCACGCTGGCCTGGCGCTATCTGCGCGCGACGCGGGCCAATGGCGGCGTCTCTGTCGTCTCGATTGTCTCCTTTATCGGCATCCTGCTGGCGGTGATGGCGCTGATCGTGGTGATGTCGGTGATGAGCGGTTTTCGCGCCACGCTCCTCGACGCGATGCTGGGCGGGCAGGGGCATGTCTTCGTGTTCACCCAGGACGAGCCTGCCACCAGTGTCGATGACCTGGCGCTCAGGATCGAAGCGCTGCCAGAGGTCGATCAGGCGATGCCGATCATCGAGCAGCAAGTATTGGCGACCACAGACCGGCGCCAGAGCGGCGCCATTGTCCGCGGGGTGCGGACAGAGGACCTTGATCATCTGCCTTTCCTGGAAGGCGGCGCCGCAGCGGCGCAGGCATTCGGATTTGGCGACGGCAAGAATGGCGGCGATGTGATCATGGTCGGCCGTTTCCTGGCCGCTGATCTTGGCCTTTACCCCGGCGACAAGGTGACGCTGATCACGCCGGAAGGCATCAAAGGCCCGTTCGGCGTCACGCCGCGGCGCAAGACCTATACGGTCGGAAATTTCTTCCAGACCGGCAGTGTCGAGCTCGACCAGCTTTACATCCTGATGCCGATCGAACAGGCGCAGCTCTTCTTCGGGCGCAAGCAAGTCTATGACAAGATCGACCTGCGCCTGCCGGATCCGATGGTGACAGAACGGGCTGAACTGGCGGTACAGGCGGCGCTTGACAATCGCTTCCCGACGCAGAGCTGGAAGCTGCAGCGCGAAGCCTATTTCAGCGCCCTCAACACCGAACGCTCGATGATGATGATCATCATGCTGATCCTGATCATGATCACCTCGCTCAACATCATTACCGGCGTTGTCATGCTGGTGAAGAACAAGACCAGCGACATTGCCATCCTGCGCACAGTCGGCACCTCGCGCGGCTCGGTGATGCGGGTCTTCCTGATGATTGGCGCGCTGCTTGGCCTGACCGGGGCCCTGATCGGGGCGGCGCTCGGCGTGGTCATCGTGATCAATATCAATGTCGTCATTGACGGGGTTGGCGCCCTGATTGGCCGCGAGCTGTTCCCGCCGACCGTATATGGCCTGGACGGCCTGCCGGCCGTGCTCGACTGGACCGAGGTGACGCTGGTGACGCTGTGGGCCATGGGCATGTCGATGCTGGTCACCATCTGGCCGGCCTGGGCCGCAGCCCGGCTCGACCCGGTCGAAGCCTTGAGGTTTGAGTAATGGTAGCGGTGCTCGAACTTCGCGATATTGTCCGGCAATACAAGTCGGAAGCCGGGATTTTGCAGGTCCTGAATGGCGCCAATCTGACCCTCAATCCAGGCGAACTGGTCGGCCTGGTCGGGCCGTCCGGCTCGGGCAAGTCGACTCTGTTGCACACCGCTGGCCTGCTGGAAAAGCCGGAAGGCGGGCAGGTTTTTCTGGAAGGCGAGGATTGCGTCGCATTAGGCGATTCCGGCCGCACCCGCTTGCGCCGAGAGAAGCTCGGTTTTGTCTATCAATTCCATCACTTGCTGCCGGAGTTCAATGCCCGCGACAATGTCGCCATGCCCTTGATGGTGGGCGGCATGAAGCGCCGCAAAGCCCGCGAAAAGGCCGATGCGCTGCTGGCTGAATTAGGCCTTGCCGAGCGCACCAAACATCAGCCGGGCCAGATGTCGGGCGGCGAACAGCAACGCGTCGCGATTGCCCGCGCCCTGGTCAATGATCCGCGCCTGGTGATTGCTGATGAACCAACTGGCAATCTCGATCCGGCGACCACCGAACGGGTGTTCCAGAGCCTGATCCGCATGGCCCGCAGCGAAGGTGCTGCGGTATTGGTGGCGACGCACAATATGGCGCTGATCCAGCACATGGACCGGGTGCTCACACTGAAAGATGGAAAACTCACAGATTTCACTTGAGTTCGCCTTTTGTTCCAGCGGATAAACTGATATGCCATCCCCGGAGATTGACGCGGTGCGGCGCAGCTGTGTGCGCGCTGCATTTGCGCATCGCAGAATCGCGCCAGTGTCACCGCGTCTAGCATCGCGGCGCGCGGCGCGCCAAAGACCAGGGAGCCTTTGTGGGACAGACGCCTTTTATCCATCTTGCGGTGCGCACCTCGTTTTCACTGCTCGAGAGCATGATCACCACCAAGGGCCTGACCAATTGGTGTGTTGACCATGCCATGCCGGCCGTGGCGGTGACTGATCGCAACAATATGTTCGGCGCGCTGGAACTTTCCGAAAGCCTGGCTGGCGCCGGGGTGCAGCCGATCATGGCCGTGTGTTTCGATGTCACTGACGGCGCGCATCAGGAGACCGTCACGCGCTTGTCGCTCTATGCTCAGAATGAGGCGGGGTATCAACGCCTGATGGCGCTGTCTTCTTATGCTTATCTTGATGCCGAAGACGGGGTCCCGCGCATTCACAAACGCTATCTGGACGCGCAGACCGAGGGCCTGATCGTGCTCAGCGGCGGCGCCCAGGGCGAGGTTGCGCGCCATCTCCTGCGCGGCAAGACCGAAGACGCCAAGGCAGCGCTGCAAACCCTGGCGGATCAATTCCCCGGCCGCTGCTATGTCGAGATTACCCGCCACGGTTCAGCAGAAGAGGTCCAGACCGAGCCTGGTCTGCTGGCGCTGGCCTATGAGCTCGGGCTGCCAATTGTCGCCACCCATGATGCGCGCTTCATGCAAGCGGATGATGCTGGCGCCCATGATGCAATGATGTGTATCGCCAATGGTGCCTATCTGGGCCAGGAGGACCGCCCGCAGGTTGAAGCGCAGCAATATCTCAAGACCGAAGCCGAGATGCGCGAGCTGTTCGCGGATCTGCCGGAAGCGATTGAGACCACGGCAGAGATCGCCCGGCGCTGCGGCATCCGCTCGACCAAACGCAGCCCGATCCTGCCGAATTTCGGCGATGGCTCGCGGTCGGAGATTGAGGAGCTGAAGCTGCAGGCCAAGGACGGTCTGGAAGCGCGCCTGGCGGCAGCGCCGAAACTCTATGCCACGCGCGAAACCTATTTCGAGCGCCTGGATTACGAGCTCGGCATTATCGAAGGCATGGGATTTCCTGGCTACTTCCTGATCGTTGCCGATTTTATCAAATGGTCAAAAGAGCAGGACATTCCGGTCGGCCCGGGCCGCGGCTCCGGCGCTGGCTCGCTGGTCGCCTGGGTGCTGACGATTACCGACCTTGATCCGCTGCGCTTTGACCTTCTGTTCGAACGCTTCCTGAACCCTGAGCGGGTGTCGATGCCTGACTTCGATATCGACTTCTGTCAGGAACGGCGCGGCGAGGTCATCCGCTATGTCCGCGACAAATATGGCGCTGAATCCGTGGCCATGATCATCACCTTCGGGACCTTGCAGGCCAAGGCTGTGGTTCGCGATGTCGGCCGCGTCATGCAGATGCCTTATGGCCAGGTCGACCGCCTGGCCAAGCTGATCCCGTTCAATCCGGCCAAGCCGCCAAAGCTGTCTGAAGCGATTGAGGATGAGCCGAAATTTGATGAAGAGATCAGCCGCGACCCGCGCGTCGGCGAATTGCTCGACACGGCGCTGGCGCTTGAAGGCATGTATCGCAATGCTGGCACGCATGCGGCCGGGGTGGTCATCGGCGACCGGCCGCTGACCGAGCTGGTGCCGCTGTACAATGATCCGCGCGCCGACCTGCCAGCGACCCAGTTCAACATGAAATGGGCGGAGTCAGCGGGCCTGGTCAAGTTTGACTTTCTCGGCCTCAAGACGCTGACCGTGATCGACCGGGCGCTGAAATTCATTCGCCGCGATGGCCAGGATGTCGGGCCGGAATGGAACAGCCTGGATGACCCGGCGACGTATGAGCTGATGGCCTCAGGCGAGACGCTGGGTGTATTCCAGCTCGAGGGCCAGGGTATGCGCGACACGCTGCGCAAGGTCCGTCCCGGCAATCTCGAAGACGTCATCGCGATCATCTCGCTGTATCGCCCGGGTCCGATGGACAATATCCCGGTCTATGTCGCGGGGAAGGAAGACCCCAACACGATCAAGTATCAGCATCCCGACCTCGAACCGATCCTGCAGGCCACTTATGGCGTGCCGGTGTATCAGGAACAGGTGATGCGGATGGCCCAGGAGATTGCCGGCTATTCGCTTGGCGAGGCTGACCTGCTGCGCCGCGCCATGGGTAAGAAGAAACTCGAAGAGATGGTTGCCCAGCGCCAACGCTTCCTGAAAGGGGCGAAAGAGCTGAAAGCGATCGAGGCGCCGCTCGCCAATGACATTTTCGATACGATGGAAAAGTTTGCCGGCTATGGCTTCAACAAGTCCCACGCTGCGGCTTATGCGCTGATCGGTTATCATACCGCTTATCTGAAGCGGCATTTCCCGGTTGCCTTCCTGGCTGCCTCGATGAGTCTGGATCTGCATAATACCGACAAGCTGGCGGCCTTCTTCCAGGAAGCGCGGCGGCTGAAGATTCCGGTGATCGCCCCGAATGTGAACGAGTCGACGGCTGATTTTGATGTCCGCGATGGTTCCATTGTCTACGCCCTCGGGGCGCTGAAAGGCGTCGGGCCAGAAGCGATGAAGAACCTGGTTCAGCAGCGCCACAGCGGCGGCGCGTATAAATGCCTGCATGATCTGGCTGAACGGGTCGACCCGAAAGACATCAACAAGAAATGTTTTGAACAGCTTTCGAAAGCCGGGGCCTTTGATCAGCTGGAGCCGAACCGCGCACGGGCGCTGAAATCCGCGCCAATGCTGGCCTCGGCTTGCGCCGCCTCGGCTGAAGACCGTGCGGGCGGGCAGGGCGGCCTGTTCGGCGATGCAGAGCCAGCCATGCGGACCGATCTGCCTAAGGCACCGGCCTGGAACATGCAGGAAAAGCTGGACCAGGAATTTGCCGCCATCGGCTTCTATTTTTCCGGTCACCCGCTCGATGATATTCTCGACAGTCTCGAAGATGGCCGCATCACCTATGCCATGAATATCGAGGAATCGGCGGTCGATGGGCGGCCGATGGAGCTGATTGGCGTGGTCCGCCGGCGGGTCGAGAAACCGGCGCGCAATGGCGGCAAGTTTGCTTTTGTCACCCTGTCAGACCCGACCGGCGAGGTTGAGTTGATGGTGATGCCGGAATTGCTGTCTGATGTCCGCGAACAGCTGGAGCCCGGCGCTGCGGTGGTCATCCTCACGGAAGTCCGCCGCCGCGATGATGAGATCCGGCTTTCGGCCCGCCGCGTGCAGCCGATCGAGCAGGCCCGCATCGCCAAGAAGGCGCCGGCTTTGTCGGTGAAAATGGAAAAGGGCGCCGACATGACCGGCCTGGCGGCAATTGCGGCCCGTCTGAAAGGCGCCTCGGGCCAGGATCGCGGCGAGATCTTTGTCCGCATGCCGATCGAGGATGGACGGGTGGTGACGCTGAGATTGCCGGATACTTACCCGACCGGGATCGAAGCCTTGCGGGCGCTGAAAACCGCGCCCGGGGTCGCCCGCGTCGACCATGAAGCGGCCTGATCGGGCGGCATCTGAACTGCATGGTTGCGCCGGGCGTCAATTCATGTATAGACCCGCGCCATAACCCCCGATGCGTGGTCCTTCCGGTGTCGGTCCTCAAGTGAGGCTCGATAGGGATCATGCCGGTCAACCGGATAAGGAAAATCAAGATGGCTTTGCCTGAATTCACAATGCGTGAACTGCTGGAATCTGGCGTTCACTTTGGTCACCAAACACACCGCTGGAACCCCAAGATGAAGCCCTTCATCTATGGCGCGCGTTCTGGCATCCACATTATGGATCTGTCGACCACTGTGCCGCTGCTGCACCAGGCGCTGGTCAAGGTTCGCGACACCGTTGCCAAAGGTGGACGGGTTCTGTTTGTCGGCACCAAGCGCCAGGCCTCGCAACCGGTCGCCGAAGCGGCGCAGCGTTGCGCGCAATATTATATGAACCATCGCTGGCTCGGCGGCACGCTGACCAATTGGTCGACTGTGTCCAACTCGATCAAGCGCCTGCGCGAGCTGGAAGAGATTCTCGGCGACAAGGAAACCTCCGGTCTGACCAAGAAAGAGCTGCTCAACCTCGAGCGTGATCGCGAGAAGCTGGACAAGGCGCTGGGCGGGATTGCCAATATGGGCGGCCTGCCGGACCTGATCTTCGTGATCGATACCAATAAGGAAGCGATTGCGATCAAGGAAGCTCGCAAGCTCGGCATTCCAGTCGTCGCTGTGGTCGATACCAATTGCGACCCGGACGATGCTGACCTGCCTTTCCCGGGCAATGATGATGCGGCCCGCGCGATCTCGCTCTACTGCAACCTGATTGCAGACGCGGTGCTCGACGGTCTCGCAGAATCTTCGGCCGGACTGGGCATTGATCTCGGCGAGGCCGAAGATGTCGAAGCCCTGGTTGAGGCGGATATCGCCGCAGCCGATGCAGCCGAAGAAGCTGCGACAGAAGATTCTTCAGAAGACAAGACTGAAGCATAAACAAACACGGGTTTGAACAGAAGGAAGACCAGGATGGCTCAAATCACTGCTGCCCTCGTCAAGGATCTGCGTGACAAGACTGGCGCAGGTATGATGGATGCAAAAAAGGCGCTCGTCGAAAATGATGGCGACGTCGAAGCGGCAATCGACTGGTTGCGCGCAAAAGGCCTGTCCAAGGCCGCGAAAAAGTCGGGCCGGACCGCGGCTGACGGCCTCGTCGCCGCAATCGTTTCAGACGATGGCAAGACCGGTTCCGTGGTCGAGCTGAATGCTGAGACCGATTTTGTCGCCCGCAACGAGACCTTCCAGAAGGCGCTCAGCGACATTGCAGCGCTTGCCCTGACCACTGAAGGCACCACGGAAGCGCTGGCCGCTGCTGGCGCCCCGGATGGGGACGGTTCGGTCGAAGACATGATCAAGCGTCTCGTCGGCACCATTGGCGAGAACATGACCCTGCGCCGTGCGGCCCAGATCAAGGCGGATTCGGTGGCGGCTTATATTCACAGCGCCGAAGCCCCAGGCATGGGCAAGATCGGTGTGCTGGTCGGCCTCAACGGCGCTGGCGACCTGGCCGATGCGGGCAAGAAAGTTGCCATGCATGTCGCGGCGACCTCGCCGGCCTCTGCGACTGTCGCGGATCTCGACCAGGACCTGGTCGCCCGCGAGAAGCAGGTTCTGACCGAACAAGCCGAACAAAGCGGCAAGCCGGCCAATGTCATCGAGAAGATGATCGAAGGCCGGATCAAGAAGTTCTACAAGGAAGTCGTCCTTGTCGAACAGCAATTCGTCATGAACCCGGATCAGACCGTGGGGCAGTTCATCGCCGATAGCGGCGCCGAGCTGGCCGGCTTTGTCATGTTCAAGCTCGGTGAAGGCATTGAAAAGGCGGAAGACAATTTCGCCGATGAAGTTGCCTCCATGACCAAGGCTTAAGGCCTTAAAAAAATAAGTGCTTTTGGGTCCCGGCCACCGATGACAGGTGGCCGGGAATCTTTTATGCCCTCTTAGAATATTGGAGACGCGTAATGTCAGGTGATTCAGACCCCTCAACTCAGCTGCGGTTTAAACGCGTCCTATTGAAGATTTCCGGTGAAGCCCTGATGGGGCCGACCGATTATGGCATCCATATGCCGACCTGCCTCGGATTTGCCGAAGAGATTGCTGCCGCCCGCGAGCTCGGCGTCGAGATCTGCCTGGTCATTGGCGGCGGCAATATTTTCCGCGGCATGAAAGGCGCCGCCCAGGGCATGGAGCGCTCACAGGCGGATTCCATGGGCATGCTGGCCACGGTCATGAATGCCCTTGCCATGCAGAGCGCGCTGGAATCCATCGGCGTCCAGACCCGGGTCCAGTCCGGCATTCGCATGGACGAGATCTGTGAACCCTTCATCCGCCGCCGCGCCATCCGGCACATGGAAAAGCGGCGGGTGGTGATTTTCGCTGCCGGTACCGGCAATCCATACTTCACCACAGACACAGGCGCAGCCCTACGGGCGGCTGAAATGCATTGTGATGCGATGATGAAAGGCACGCAGGTGGACGGGGTCTATTCTGCAGATCCGAAGACCGATCCGAAGGCTGAACGCTATGACCATCTGACCTATCAGGATGTCTTGGCGCGCAATCTGAAAGTCATGGACGCATCCGCAGTCAGTCTTATGCGTGACACAAACATACCGATTGTGGTTTTCTCCCTGCATAATAAAGGGGCCTTGCAGGATGTCCTGACAGGACAAGGCCCGAGCACACTCATCTCCGGTTCGTGAGGGAAAGAAAATGAGCTACGATAAAAAAGACCTCGAACGCCGCATGGACGGCGCGATCAGTTCACTGCAGACCGAATTGCAGGGCCTGCGGACTGGCCGGGCTTCGGTCAATCTGCTCGATGCCGTGCAGGTGTCGGCATATGGCTCGATGATGCCGCTCAACCAGGTCGGCTCAGTCTCGGTCATGGATGCGCGCATGATTGGCGTCAATATCTGGGACAAGGGCCTGGTCGGCGCCGCCGACAAGGCCATTCGCGAGTCCGGTCTCGGCCTCAACCCGGTGGTGGATGGCCAGACCCTGCGTATCCCGATCCCGCCGCTGAATGAAGAGCGCCGGGTCGAGCTGACCAAAGTCGCGGGCAAATATGCCGAAGCCGCGCGCGTCGCGGTGCGCAATGTCCGCCGCGATGGCATGGACGGGCTCAAGAAAATGGAAAAAGACGGCGATATCAGCGAAGACGAGCATCGCTCGCTGTCGGATGAAGTTCAGAAACTGACTGACAGCTTTGTCGGCAAGGTTGATGATGCGCTGAAGCACAAAGAAGCGGAGATTATGCAGGTTTGACCCCCGCGCCATCAGCTGCCCAGACCGGGGAGGGTGGGCCTCCAACCGGCAGTTTCCCTGATCACATTGCCATCATCATGGATGGCAATGGACGTTGGGCGAAAGCGCGAAACCTGCCGCGTGCGGTCGGGCATGAGCGTGGCGTCGAGGCGCTGCGACGCACTGTCGAGGCGGCTCAGGAGGTCGGCCTCAAGAACCTGACCGTCTATTCCTTCTCGACTGAGAACTGGCGCCGTCCGGTGTCGGAAGTGAACGCTTTGTTCGGGTTGCTGAAAGCCTATGTGAAACGCGACCTCAACCGGCTGACGGATGAAGGCGTGCGGGTGCGCATTCTCGGGACCCGCAAAGGGCTGCCGGATGATATTCGCGACCTGGTCGAACGGGCCGAAACACGTACAGCGGCTAATTCCAAGTTCAATCTCTGCATCGCCTTCAATTATGGCGGACGCGAAGAAATCGTCCGCGCCGTGCAGCAAGCCGCGCAATCGATCACGGAAGGCGGGCTCAATCCTGCCGACCTCTGCGAAGACACGTTCGGGGCCTTGCTCGACACCTCCGAGGTTCCCGATCCCGACATCGTCATTCGCACCAGTGGTGAATATCGACTCAGCAATTTCCTGATCTGGCAGGCGGCCTATGCCGAACTGGTTTTCATGGATGTGTTATGGCCAGATTTCGGCAAGGAGCATCTGGTTGAAGCGATCGAGACGTTCCAGAAGCGCGAACGTCGGTTTGGTGGACTGGCGTCCGGAGCCGCCTGAGCATGAGCCGCCAAAAGCAACATGACGGCCAGCTCGGCGATCTTGGCCTGCGCCTGCTCTCTGCAGCTGTCCTGATCCCGTTCGGACTGTTTGTCGTCTGGACAGGCGGGCCCTTGCTGGCCGCGGCTTGCGCCGGGTTTGCGGCACTGATGGCTTATGAATGGGTGCGCATGACCGCGTCGCCTTCGATGAAAACCTTTGTCACCCTTGCCGTGCTGCCATTCGTGCCGGCCATGCTGGCCGCGCCGGTATGGGCGATCTGGGCGCTAGTCGGGGCCGTGCTGCTGGCCAGCTGCATCCATCCCGCTGCGGACAGACGCGGCGCCGAGAGTTTTGGCTTGCTATATGTCGCGGGCATGCCGCTTGGCCTGTTCCTGCTGCGTGAGGGACCCTGGGACGGCGCAGCGGCGGCGCTCATTTTCATGGGCATTGTCTGGGGATCGGATTCAGCGGCCTATTTCACCGGGCGCTTGCTGCGCGGACCGCTTTTGCATCCAGATTCCCCGTCAAAGACCTGGAGCGGCGCGATCGGGGCAGTCTTGTTCAGTGCCGCCTGTGGTATATTGGCCGGGCGGATTACAGGCGGGGATCCGGTGATTTGGGTCCTGGTCGGCGGTCTGGTCTCGATCATCGCGCAGGCCGGGGACCTGTTCGAAAGCTCGACCAAGCGCCGTTACGGGATCAAGGATTCCAGCGGATTCGTGCCGGGTCATGGCGGTCTGCTCGACCGGGTTGATGGTCTCGGGCTGGTTTGTGTGGTCACAGCGCTGGCATTTCTGTTTGCCCCCGGCTTTGTTCGCGTACTAGGGCTAGGAGCATGAGTGGCGTGAGAACCATCTCGATTCTGGGATCGACGGGATCAATCGGAACATCGGCCTTGTCGGTGGTCGCGCACGCCAATGCGCAATCGGCAGACCCGGTTTTCGAAATCGATACGCTTGCTGGCGGCCGGAATGCCGACCTGTTGATCGAACAAGCGCGCGCCTTTGGCCCCAAATGCGTGGTGATTGCAGACGCCTCCAAGCTTGAGCAGGTGCGCGCTGGCCTGTCAGGTCTGGACATTGACGTGCAGGCCGGGGCCGAGGCTGTCGAAGACGCCGCCCGCCGCCCGGTCGACCGGTTGCTGGCCGCAATTGTCGGTATTTCCGGCCTGCCTTCGACCGTGGCAGCCGTCGAGGCCGGGAATTCCGTTGCCCTCGCCAATAAAGAGAGCATGGTCTGCGCCGGGCCTTTGCTCAATCGCATCGCAGCAGAGCGAAACGTCGCCATTGTGCCGACCGATTCCGAGCATAATGCCATGTTCCAGGTGATGGAGCGGCGCGAAGATGTCGAGCGCATCATCCTGACGGCGTCCGGCGGGCCGTTTCGCACGGCCAGCCGCGAGGCGCTGAAAACCGTCACGCCGCGCCGCGCCCTGGCACATCCGCGCTGGGACATGGGGCAGAAAATCTCGATCGACAGCGCCACCCTGTTCAATAAGGGCCTGGAACTGATTGAAGCCTGCTATCTGTTCGACCTGCCAGAAGCGCAGATCGAGGTGGTCGTGCATCCGCAATCGATCCTGCACTCGGCCGTTGCATACCGGGATGGCTCGGTCCTGGCTCAGATGGGCGTGCCGGATATGCGCACCCCCATTGCCCATGCCCTGACCTGGCCAGAGCGGCGCGAGCCGACCCCGGTCGATCGATTGGACCTGGTGGCGCTCAGCCAACTCGATTTCGAAGCCCTGGATGCCGACAAGTTCCCGGCTGTTGAGCTGTGCCGCCAGGCCATACGCCTCGGCAAAGGCGCGCCGATTGCATTAAATTGCGCTAATGAAGGTGCTGTAGCTGCATTTCTAGCGGGCCAATGCGGTTTCCTCGACATAAGCTGGATTGTAGAGACTGTGGTGGAGCGGTTTCTCAACGGACCAATGTCTTGTGAGGATTGCGAAAATTTGGAAGCCATTCTAGCAATACAGTCCGAAGCTGAAAGATTGACGGGCGCGCTTCTGGAAGAAGTGAAGAGCCAGAAGCAGGAGCGTACAGCGTGACCGAGATTCTGTCGCAAGGCCCGATATTCCTTGTGTGCCTGGCCTTCCTGTTGGGCGTGGTCGTGATCATTCACGAACTCGGACATTATTGGATGGGCCGCCGGTTCGGGGCCGCGGTCGAATCCTTCTCGGTCGGTTTCGGCAAACCGATCTTCCAGATCCAGGACAAGAATGGCACGCGCTGGCGCGTCAATTGGATCCCGCTGGGCGGGTTTGTGAAATTCGTCGGCGAAAGCCAGTTGCCGAGTGATGTCGGCAAAGTCGAAGACGGACCGGTCGGCAAACCTTATCCGCAACTCGGCGTTGGCGCCCGCTCTTTGGTGGCGTTGGCCGGACCGGCGGCGAATTTTGCGCTGGCTGTGTTGCTGTTTGCCGCCTTTTTCGCGTTTCGCGGGATCGAGACTTATGACGTTTATGCCCATAGCATCGCGCCAGACTATCCGGCTGAGGAAGCCGGGATGCAGGCCGGCGATGTGATCCGCTCGATTGATGGCAAGCCGATTCAGGCGATCGCCCACCTCGTCGTGATTACCAGCATGTCGACGGGCCGGGCGCTGGATGTCGAAGTTGAGCGCGGGGCTGAAACGCTGACCCTGTCCGTGACGCCGCGGCGCGAGGTGCGCGAGAACCAGCTTGGCCAGATCGTCCCTCAGGGCACAATCGGAATTGCCCCGGCGCCGGTGATGGAGAGCGTTGAATATCGCCGCTATGGGCCGATCAGTGCGCTTGGCCAAGGCGCGCTCAAGACCAGGGATACTGTCGAGCACACTGTCTACATGTTAGGCCGGATCATTACCGGCAAAGAACCGCTGGCCTTGATGAGCGGGCCGGTGGCCATCGGTGATGCCGGGCGCCGGATTGTCAATCAGACCATGGGCGCCGAAACCGTGCCGCTATCGACCCGGCTGAGCGCGCTCGGCTGGTCGGTCTTGCAATTGTGTGCGCTGATCTCGATCGGGATCGGCTTTTTCAACCTGTTGCCGCTGCCGGTTCTGGATGGCGGACACCTCGTGTTCAATGCGTATGAATTTGTGACCGGCAAGGTCATGCCTGAAAAGGTGCAGGAGGTGGCATTGATGGCTGGGCTTGGTCTGCTATTGACCATGTTCGTTTTCATCACTTGGGGCGATGTTCTGGAAACCGGTCTTTTCGAAAGACCCACAAGCGAATAGGACGCTTACCAAGGAGGATCGAGGGATCGATGCGTAAAGTACTTGCTGCAGCCTTTATGGCGACGAGCGCACTGGCACTGACCGGAACACCGGTCATCGAAGCTGTCGCGCAAACGTCGGAGACAATCCGTCAGATCCGGATCGAAGGCAATCAGCGCATCGAAGACCGCACGGTGCAATCCTATTTGCTGGTTGCGCCTGGCGATACGTTCGATCCATCGCGGATCGACCTGTCGCTGAAAACACTGTTTGCCACCGGTCTGTTCGCGGATGCGAGTTTCGAGAAAGCCGGGCCTGACCTGGTCGTGCGCGTGGTCGAGAACCCGATCATCAACCGGGTCCTGTTTGAAGGCAATAGCGCACTGGATGACGACAAGCTGCGCGAAGAGGTGCAGGCCGCGCCGCGCGGGATCTTCACCGCCGCCCGGGTCCAGGCGGACGTGCAGCGCATCCTCGAACTCTATCGCCAATCGGGCCGGTTCTCGGCAACGGTTGAGCCGCAATATAAGCCCCTCGATCAAAACCGCGTCGATCTGGTCTTCGTGGTCACCGAAGGGCCGGTGACCGGCGTCCGCGCGATCAATTTTATCGGCAATAATGAGTTTTCCGACCGCCGGCTGCGCAGCGAAGTGGTGACCAAACAGTCGCGCTGGTGGCGCTTCTTCAGCTCGAATGACAATTACGATCCAGGCCGCCTGGAATATGACCGCGAATTGCTGCGCCAATTCTACCAGAATCGCGGCTATTACGATTTCCGCGTCATCTCGGCGGTCGCGGACCTGACGCCGGATCGCGAAGATTTCTACATCACTTACACAATCGAAGAGGGCGAGCAGTATACATTTGGCGACGTGCAGGTTGAAACCGCGCTCGACAAGCTGAGCTCTGAAGGCCTGCGCCGGGCCGTCCCGATCCAGGATGGGGATCTGTTCCGCGGCGACCAGATTGAAGACACGATCGATACCCTGACCTATGCGGCCGGGATTGCCGGCTATGCTTTTGTCGACATCAATCCGCGGCTCGAAGCGGATCCGGAAACGCGCAAGGTCAATGTCACCTTCGCCATTGATGAAGGCCCCCGCGTCTATATCGAGCGCATCAATATTGTCGGCAATACCAGCACGCTCGACCGGGTGATCCGGCGCGAGCTTCGGGTGGCTGAAGGCGATGCGTTTAACCGCGTCCTGCTGGATCGCTCGCGCAACCGCGTCCGTGCCCTGGGCTATTTCGAAGAGGTCGAGATCACCGAACGCGCGGGCTCGCGTGCCGATCGGACCGTGGTTGATCTTGAGGTCAAGGAACAGGCGACGGGCGAGCTGTCATTCGCAGCGGGCTTTTCTTCTGTTGATGCCTTTCTGATCGATCTCAGCGTCTCACAGCGCAACCTGCGCGGCCGCGGCCAGACCCTGATCGCACGCCTGTCGGCATCGGATCGCCAGCAATTTGTCGATTTCAGGTTCCAGGAGCCGCGTTTCCTTGATCGCAACCTGTCGGCTGGTCTGGAAGTGTTCTCGACCCGCTCTGACTTCCTCGATGTGTCCGACTTCGAATCCGAGACCATCGGGGCCGGGGTGAATTTCGGTTTCCCGGTCACGGACAATACCGGATTGCAGCTGCGCTACCGGCTACAGTCAGACGAGATTAACGTTGAAGACACGCAGCTGCTCATTCTGGAAAGCACCGGCGCCCTGGCCACGGAAGAGATCCTGATCGATCAGAACATCCCGGCCACGCCTGATGATCCGAGCGATGATACGCCGATCCAGGTGCCGATTCCGTTTGATCGTACGCCGCAACCTGCAGGCACCCTCGTCGTAGACCAGTGTTCAGAGCTTTTTGCCTTCCGCTCGACCATTTGTAACAGCGAGCGCTCGGACATTACCTCGCTGATCGGCTATTCGTTCAATTGGGACCGTCGCAACGACCCGATTGCGCCGACCGGGGGCTTCGATTTCTCGATTTCGCAGGATTTCGCTGGCGTCGGTGGAGATGTTCAATATCTCCGAACCGAACTGACCGGCGCGGCCTATCGCGGTATTTTCAAAGGCGTTCGCGCCAGCGTCCGGCTGTCCGGCGGGGTGATCGAGCCCTGGGGTGATGATGACAGCATCCGGATCAATAATCGCTTCTTCCGCGGTGGTTCTTCCTTCCGTGGCTTTGATGTTGCTGGCCTCGGGCCGCGGGTCGTGGATGTGATTGCTGACACCGAAGGCAATATTATCGATGTCATCGCGCAAAACTCGCTCGGCGGTAAGGTCTATTATCAAGGCACCGGTGAACTGACGATCCCGAACTACCTGCCTGAAGAGTACGGCATTCGCACCAAACTGTTCATCGAGGCAGGGTCTGTCGGTATTCTCGATGATGCTGATATCGAGGACGAGATCTTCTTCGTCACGCGGGCCGGACAATACAACAATATTCCGGGTGGCCTGCCGGCGTCCCGGTCGATCAGAGATGCACTTGGGCTTAGAGCTTCCGCCGGCCTTTCAGTGGGCTGGGACTCACCGTTCGGACCGATCCAGTTCGACTTTTCGCAAATCCTACGCAAGGAGGAGTACGACCGGACGGAGACCTTCCGTTTCAGTACGTCCACTCGTTTCTAATTCAATCATTGTTCTCACAGGAGAGAGACACATGTTTCCCGTTAAATCGATTTTCGCGGCGCTTGCCATGGCCGTGGCCGCCCCGCTGACATTCGCCTCGCCCGCTTATGCGCAAGGCACCACTGTGGTCGTCATTGATCGCACCCAAATCCTGACGCAAAGCAAGGCCGGTCAGGATGTTGCGACCAAGATTCAGGGCATAGAAGCTGCCATGCAGGCTGAGCTTCAGCCGACCGTCGCACAACTTCAGACCGAAGGGGCAGCGATCGAAACCAAGACCGCCAACATGACGCCTGAAGCCATGCGGGCGGATGCCGCTCTGGTGGCCGAAGTCGAGGCCTATGCCCGCAAGGCCAATGAGTTCAATCGCGACCGCCAGATCGCCGCCCAGGAACTGGCGCTGACAGAACGCAAGGCGCTGATCGACCTGAACAATGCCCTGGTGCCGGTGCTGCGAGAAATTGTGTCGGAAAACAATGCCAACATCATTCTCGATCGTTCCAGCGTCATCTTCACCGACGAAGCCACGGATCTGACCGCGTCGGTGATTGCCAAACTCGATGCTGCGACGCCAACCATTGCTGTCACCCGGCAAAAGCTTCCGGCGCAGCAACCACAACAATAAGCAAACTTCGGGGGGCTGATGCCAGTCGACGAACGCTTTTACACATTTAAGGGTCCGCATGCCTTGCGGACCCTTTTGGATGTCTGCGGTCTCGACGCCGAGGTTCGCGCGGATCCCGAGATTAGCTCCATCGCGGCCGCCGCCAGCGCGCGCCAGGGCGATATTTGTTTCTTCGAAGGGGATGCCAGGCGTGACGTGAATGTCAGCGCCTCCGCGAGCGCCTGTTTCGTGCGCGAAAATGCGGCTACGGCCCTGCCGGACGGGGTGGTGCCCGTGGTCGTCACGCACCCGCGTTTTGCCCAGAAGCGGGTTTCCGAAGCCTTGTTCGAACTCAAATCCTGGACCGATGCCGGAGACGCGCCAGCAATCCATCCGACGGCCAGCGTGGCGCCGACAGCAACCATCGGATCCGGGGCTGCGATTGGTGCAGATGCGGTCATCGCACCGGGCGCTGTCATCGGGCCTGGCGTGCAGATTGGGGCGCGGACGAAGATTGGCCCGAATGTCAGCATACGCTGCGCCTTGATCGGGAATGACGTGACCATCCTCGCGGGTGCCAGTATCGGTGAAGCCGGATTTGGCGTCACGGCAGGTCCAGAAGGCGCCGAAGACGTGCCCCAATGGGGCCGCGTCATCATTCAGGACCTGGTCACCATTGGCGCCAATACATGTATCGATCGCGGCGCCTTTGATGACACCATCATTGGCGAGCGCACCAAGATCGATAATCTGGTGCAGATTGCCCACAATGTCGTGATCGGTCGCAATGTCATGATGGCGAGTTTTACCGGCATATCTGGCACCAGCACGATTGGAGATGGGGTCGTGATGGGCGGGCGTGTCGGGATTGCTGATCATGTCCATATTGGCGCCGGCGCGCAGCTCGCGGCGGCGTCCGGGATCTTTCGGGATATTCCGGCAGGTGAAACCTGGGGCGGCAGCCCGGCACGACCACTGCGGCAATATCTGCGAGAGATCGCCTGGATCCAGAAACAAGTTGCGCCGAAAAAGAAACCGAAATGACCGCCACGATCCACCCCACCGCCGTCGTCGAGACCGGCGCTGAACTCGGCACCAATGTGACTGTCGGCGCGATGGCCTATGTCGGGTCGGACGCGGTCTTGCACGACAATGTGACCCTGCACCCGAAAGCAACCGTGATTGGCCGCACCGTGCTCAATCACGGGGTCGAGGTGTTTCCAGGTGCGGTGCTTGGCGGCCCGCCACAAGTGCTGGGCTATCGCGACAGCGCAGAATCCCGTCTGGCGATTGGCGCGCGGACGGTGATGCGCGAACATACAACGCTTCACGCTGGTTCGCCCGAACATGGCGGCGTGACCCGGATTGGTGAAGACTGTCTGTTCATGGCGCACACGCACGCGGCGCATGATTGCGTCATCGGCGACAAGTGCGTGATCGCCAATAACACGCATATTGGCGGCCACGTCACGATTGGCGAACAAGTCTGGTTCGGCGGCGCCGTTGCTGTGCACCAATGGTGCCGGATTGGCGATCATGCCTTTGTTGGCGGTGGGTCGATCCTGGTTGCGGATGTCATCCCGTTCGGGTCAGTGGTCGGCAATCACGCCCACCTGGCAGGCCTCAATGTGGTCGGCCTGAAGCGCCGCGGCTTTTCCAGAGAGACGATTCGCAGCCTGCGGTCGGCCTATCGCATGCTCTACGCCAAGGAAGGCACTTTCTCTGAACGCCTCGAAGATACCGCCGCGACATTTGCCGAGACGGCCGAAGTCATGCAAATCGTTGACTTCATTCGCAGCAGCAAAAACCGCGCATTGTGTTTGCCGCGATAGGAGGCAGGCTTGGCACCACTCGGGATTATTGCAGGCTTGGGCGAATTGCCCGTCCAGGTCGCAGAAGCCGCGACAGCGCGCGGGCAGCAGGTTTATGTCCTGCGTTTGAAAGGCTTTGAAGAACCGGGCCTGGCGCGCTTTCCCGGCGAAGTCAGCGGCATTGCCGAGCTCGGCAAGGCGTTCAAGGCCTTCCGCAATGCGGGGTGCGAACAGATCTGTTTTGCTGGCATCGTCAAGCGCCCTGATTTCAAGGCGCTGAAGCCGGACATGAAAGGCATGTCGCTATTGCCCAAGGCGATTTCCGCCGCGCGCAAGGGCGATGACGCTTTGCTCACCTTCATGATCAAAGTGTTCGAGGATGAAGGCTTTGAGATCATTGGCGCCGACGAAGCCGCTGGCCGCCTGGAAGCGCCGGAAGGCCTGCTGGCAGGGCCAGCGCCGACTGATGCACAGATTGAGGATTTGAAAAAAGCCGCCCATGTGGCGCTCGAGATAGGGCGGCTGGATATCGGCCAGGGCGCGATTGTCGCCAATGGTCTCGTCCTGTGCGTCGAGGCCCAGGAAGGCACGGATGAAATGTTGAAGCGGTGCGCTGGCTTGCCGCTCGAAATCCGCGGCTCGCAATCCGAGCCCCTCGGCGTTCTGGTCAAACGCCCGAAGCCGCAACAGGAGCGCCGCATCGATCTTCCGACGATTGGCAAGCAGACCCTGGACGGCGCTGCTGCAGCCGGGCTTGCGGGGATTGGCTATGAGGCGGGCGGCGCGCTCATTGTCGATGTCGACACGGTCAAGGCGCATGCTGCATCGCTGGGGCTGTTTCTGTTTGGCTTTGCTCAGGATTGGGGCGCGTGAGCGCGCCGCGCATATTCCTGGTTGCGGCCGAGCCGTCAGGAGATTTACTGGCGCGCGAAACGGCTGAAGCCCTGAAAGCCCGGCAACCTGACGTCGCCCTGGCTGGTATTGGCGGCGGCGAGCTGAAAAAGATCGGCATCGAGTCTCCGATCGATATCGCGCCTTTGTCGATTCTCGGCCTGTTCGAAGGGCTGAAAGCCTATGGCACCGTGGTCAGGCTTGCTGATGCCGCCGCGGACGCGATCCTGGCCTTCAAGCCAGACGCTGTGATCCTTGTCGATTCCTGGGGCTTCATGCTGCGTGTGGCGCAGCGGGTGCGCGAACGGGACCCGAACATCAAACTGGTCAAGCTGGTCGGGCCGCAGGTCTGGGCAACCCGGGCCGGCCGGGCCAAGACGCTGGCCGCTCTGGTCGATCACTTGATCTGCCTGCATCAAATGGAAACCGCTTATTACGAGCCGTTCGAGCTGCCGGTGACGGTTATGGGCAATCCGGCGCTCAGCCGAACCGAGCGCGGTGACAGAGACGCCTATCGCGGCCAGCTCGGCCTGTCGAAAAGCGATCAGATGCTGCTGCTCCTGCCAGGCAGCCGGGCGAGTGAAATCAAACGGGTTGCGCCGGTCCTGGTAGAGGCGGCCTGGTTGTTGAAATCACAGCGCCCTGACCTCAAAGTCGTGGCGGCGCCGGCGCCGTCTGTGCGTGACCAGTTTCTCGCCGAATTCCCGCGCCTGGAGGCCTGGGCCGCGTTGACTGGGGCAAATGACGACCCGGCCGACATCATGGCCGCGGCCGATCTGGCGCTGGCCTGTTCCGGCACCGTTACCAGCGAGCTGGCGGTGCAGGGCACGCCGTTCATTGTCGGTTACAAGACGGGCTGGATCACATGGGCGCTGGCGCGCTACCTGCTCTACAAGCCGAACCATATCACGCTGCTCAATATTGCTGCCGATGATACAGAAGTCGCGCCGGAATATGTCCAGACCCGCTTCCGCGCCGATGCGCTGGCCGCGCGCGCCAAGGCGCTATTATCAGATCAGGCCGCCTTGCAGGCGCAGATAGAGGCCCAAAACAAAGCGCTCTCCCGTATGGGAGAGCGCGATGAAGCGGCGCCTGTGATCGCCGCCAAAACCATTCTGGACGTGATTAACGCTCCGAAATAGGCACGAAGTCGCGTTTCGCGGCGCCGGTATAGATCTGGCGCGGACGGCCAATGCGCTGCGATGGATCTTCAATGAACTCGTTCAGTTGCGAACACCAGCCAACGGTCCGGGCAAGCGCGAACAGGACCGTGAACATGTCGGTCGGGAAGCCCATCGCGTCGAGGATGACACCGGAATAGAAGTCGACATTCGGGTACAGCTTCTTCTCGCGGAAATAATCGTCTTCAAGAGCCAGGCGTTCGAGCTCCTTGGCGACGCGCAGGATCGGC
This sequence comes from Henriciella sp., assembly GCA_965212615.1. GTDB lineage: Bacteria > Pseudomonadota > Alphaproteobacteria > Caulobacterales > Hyphomonadaceae > Henriciella. The sequence goes on along the minus strand of OZ243114.1, from coordinate 936,224 downwards.
GTATCGATGCCCAGCTCGTCGAGCACTTCATGCGCCGTTTTCTGCATCACGGTCGCGCGCGGATCATAATTCTTGTAGACCCGGTGACCAAAGCCCATGAGGCGGAAACTGTCCGACTTGTCCTTTGATTTTTCGATATATTCTGGGATGCGATCGACGGTGCCGATCTCATGCAGCATGTTCAGGCAAGCCTCGTTGGCGCCGCCATGGCTGGGCCCCCACAGCGAGGCAACACCGGCAGCAATCGCGGCATAAGGGTGGGCGCCAGACGAACCGGCCAGACGCACGGTCGAGGTCGAGGCGTTCTGCTCGTGATCGGCGTGGAGGATGAAGATCTTGTCCATCGCCCGGGCCAGGGTCTGGCTGGTCTTGTATTTCTCGGCCGGGACAGAGAAGCACATGCGCAGGAAATTCTCGCCATAAGAGAGTTCATTCACCGGATCGACGAATTTCTGACCTTGGGTGTATTTGTAGATGCGGGCGGCCAGAGTCGGCATTTTCGCAATCAGACGGACATAAGCCAGGTTGCGCTCGACCGGGTCAGAGCTGTCCATGGCGCCTGGATAGAAGGCGGACATGGCACCGACCGTGCCGGTCAGCATCGCCATTGGGTGGCTGTCACGGCGGAAGCCGTCAAAGAAACGGTCCATCTGGGTGTGCAGCAATGTGTGCTGGGTGACGTGGCTATTGAATTCACGGAACTCGGCCTGGGTCGGCAATTCGCCGTTCAGCAACAGATAAGCGACTTCCAGGAAACCGGAATGTTCTGCCAGTTGATCGATCGGATAGCCGCGATGCAACAAAATGCCTTCTTCACCATTGATGAACGTGATCTGGCTTTCGCACGACCCTGTAGAGGTAAAGCCCGGATCCAGGGTGAAGACGCCAGCATCGGCATAAAGGCGTTTGACATCAACGACATCAGGGCCGTGTGTGCCGCTCAGGACAGGCAGTTCGAGAGTCTTGCCCTTGATCTCGAGTTTGGCAGTGTCGGTTTGTTTGGTTTTGTTGATCATCTCAGCCCTCTTGCATCTTCCGTTCTCTTACCCGCTCTCGGCAGGCATGTGTTTCTCTATACGAGCCAGAACTTCATCGCGGCCGAGCCAATACATGACGGGCGCGAGATCTGGCGCTGGCAGACCTCCGGTCAGCGCGGCTCGCAATGGCGGGCCTACCTGTCCCATGGAGAGTGTGTGCACTGCACAATACGCGTCCAGAACACCCTGCAATGCTTCAATAGTCCAAGAATCCGCGCCGTCTAGTGCCTGACGGAGTTCTGACAGACGTTTGATCCCGTCTTCGCGCAAGGCTTTACGGGCTTTCTTGTTGAGGTTTTCGGCATTGCTATCCCATAGAAAACGGCACGATTCCGCCAAGTCTGGCAGGGTTTGGCCGCGTTCCTTGAGCGTCGCGATCGCATGCTGCAGGCGCTCAGTCAGCGTGTCGTCGACGGTCGTGAGCTTTTCGATCTCTGGCTGCAAAAGCGCGATGAGGCGGGCCTCATCAGCGGTTCGCATGAAGTGTGCATTAACATCGCCAAGCTTTTCCAGATCGAGCCGTCCTGGCGCCTTGTTGATGCCGTCCAGATCAAAAACAGCCGCCGCTTCGTCGAGCGTGAATATCTCTTGGTCGCCATGGCTCCAGCCGAGACGAACCAGGTAGGAATTCATCGCTTCCGGCAGATATCCCATATCGCGATAAGCCAGCGTCGACAGGGCGCCATGGCGCTTCGACAGTTTCGCGCCGTCCGCGCCGTGAATCATCGGAACATGCGCAAACACCGGCACCTGCCAGCCCATGGCGGCATAGATGGGCAGTTGACGGAAGGTGTTGCGGAAATGGTCATCGCCGCGAATGACATGCGTGACCCCCATATCGTGATCATCGACCACGACGGCGAGCATATAAGTCGGCGTCCCGTCGGCCCGTAACAGGATGAGATCGTCAATTTCCTTGGTTTTCAGCGTCACATGGCCCTGGACCTGGTCCGCAACCGCGATGGCCTCATCGTCCGGCGCCCGCAGGCGCACAGTGAACGGCGCATCTGGCGCCGGTGGATCGCCGCCATCGCGCCAGGGCGAGCGATAAGGCGCGAGCAAGGCGTTCGCCTCGGCTAGAAGCGCCGCCTTCTCGGCCTCGCTCAGGCTGTCAGACTTGGCCTCTGCGCGCTTGGCTTCTCCTGCCTCGCGCCGGGCCTGCAACTGTTCTGGTGTGGCATAGCATTTGAACGCCTTGCCATTGGCCATCATCTGCTCGGCGCAGGCCAGGTGGCGCGGCGCATTCTGGCTTTGAAAAACCGGGCTTTCATCAGCCTGCAGGCCAAGCCAGTCCATGCCGTCCAGGATCGCCTGCGTCGCTTCCTCGGTGGAGCGGGCCTTGTCTGTATCCTCGACCCGAAGAAGGAATTTCCCGCCATGCCGGCGGGCGAAGAGATAGTTGAAGAGGGCTGTGCGTGCGCCGCCAATATGCAGCATGCCAGTGGGCGATGGGGCAAAGCGGGTAACGACGGTCATCGACGACTTTCGACGGTTAATTGAACATCTGAAGCGAATCTTCCCCGCTTCAACACGCTCTGTTAGAGTTTCGCAAGGGGTGGGAGGAAAGATGCGACGATTTCCGTCGTCCTTATTGCAGTTCACCGCGCGCAATCGTCTCCCGTCCTATTTCGCTTTAGGCATGCTGGTCGGGGCGATCTGGTACTTTTCCATTCAGTTTGAACCCGCTCCCGGCGGCCTTGTCCTGGTTGCGCTCATCGCTGGCGCAGCAGTCTGGGCCAGCGCGGTGCTCGGCCGATCGCCCCTGATCTTTGCCGGGGCGGTCGTGGCGTTTGCCGCCACCCTGGGCGCGCTGGCTGGCAGCGCTGCGACCCAGCGCTTGTCGCATGCACAGATCGCCGCGCCGGTCGGCCCTGTCCTGGTCGAAGGATGGGTCACCTCCGTTCAGCCGGCCAAGCGGGGCGTGCGCGTGGTCCTGCGCGTGCATGCCGTGGATGGATTGCCGGCAGAGCAGCGGCCAGAGAAAGTGCGGCTCACCCATATCTCGCGATTTGCGACCGAGCCAGGACGGTTTGTGCGTTGCTGGTCAGTCCTGCGGCCTCCGCCCATGCCTGTGATTGACGGCGATTATGCGTTCGACCGGCAGGCCTGGTATAGCGGGCTCGGGGGTGTCGGCTATGTCCAGGGACGCTGCAGAGGCGGCACATTGGGCGCCCCAGAGGGGTGGCGACAGAGCGCTGAATTGCAGATTGGCAAGGCCCGGCGGCAGCTGGCGCAGCATGTCAGGAGCGCGGCGGGCAACCGGGCCGGAGGCTTGGCCGCGGCTCTGGCATCTGGTGATCGCAGTTTTCTTTCCCAGGCCGATCAAGAGGCCTTGCGCCGGGCTGGGCTCGCTCACCTGCTCGCCATATCAGGCCTGCATATCGGCATTGTCGGCGGCCTTGTCTTTGTCATCGTCTGGCGCGGCCTGGCGCTGATCGAACCGATTGCATTGCGATGCTCTGTGAAGAAGCCAGCCGCGGCGGCAGCGATCCTGATTTGCGCTCTGTATCTGATCATTTCCGGGGCCAGCGTGTCGACGCAGCGCGCATTCGCCATGGCTGTGATCTTCTTCGGCGCGGTCCTGATTGATCGGGCCGCGCTGACCCAGCGCTCGCTGGCAATTGCGATGATCGTCATCCTCACCTTAGCGCCATGGAGCGTCCTGACACCAGGCTTCCAGATGTCCTTCGCCGCGACATTGGTGCTGATCGCGACGTATGAACGCTGGCAGAAACGAAGACAGATGTCCGGAACCTCATCTCGCGGGGTCGGGTTCTGGCTGAAATCGCTGTTCGTCACATCGACCGTGACCAGTGTCGCGACTCTGCCATTCGCGTTTTACCATTTTGACCGCGTGGCCGGGCTGGGCGTGTTCGCCAACATATTGGCGATGCCGGTGATCAGCCTGATCAGTGCGCCATTAGCGGCCTGCGCATTGATCCTGGCACCAATCGGGCTCGAGACACCGGCGCTGAGAGGTTTCGGCCTGTCGCTGGAATGGGTGCTGGCAATTGCGCATCTGGTCGATGATGGCGCGTTTGCGCACAGCGCACGCTTGCCGCAAATGCCAGCCCGCAGCCTGGCCCTGTTCGCGGCGGCGCTGGTGGCCTTGTGTGTGCTGGCGGCTGGCCGGGCGCGGACATGGATTGCCGCAGCCCTTAGTCTGGCCGGGGTGTTGAGCTGGAATATGGATGCCCGCGATCGCATTCATTGGGCGCCATCCGGTGATGTCTATCTCGAGCATGCCAGCGGCAAGGTCGAACGGATCGCGTTCTTGAGCGGCGAGGGGCTCAGACCGCTGCGCTATGCTGACTTGTCGGTGAGCGCGGTCTGTTCGACCGGCGAGGCCTGCATGATCGGCTTTGATGACCAGCACATCCTGTTGCTGCCCGCCGCCAGGCCCCCGGCCTGCGCGCACATATCAGATGCCGACATCATCCTGTCAGAGGCCAAGTTGGCCCCGCAGAGCGACTGTTCAGGGCTAGATCACAAGGTCTGGCTTCGCTGGTCAGATGTCGTCGATGAAAACGGCATTACATTAGCAAAGCGCGGCAGTGCATTCCAAAAGCGCGACAAGCCGAAATGCGGCAGCCGCCCTTGGCGCCGCTGTCCTTGAACTGGCGGGCAGGTCGCCGAACAGGGGCCTATTCATACTTGCGGATCAGCGCCACCAGCTGGCCTTGCACCCGGACCCGGTCCGGGCCGAAAATGCGCGTTTCATAAGCTGGATTGGCGGCTTCAAGGGCGACGGATTCACCTTTCTTGCGCAGCCGCTTCAGCGTCGCCTCTTCATCATCGATAAGAGCCACGACAATATCGCCGGAATTGGCACTATCGGTGCGCCGCAGGATGACAATGTCGCCATCAAGAATGCCGGCCTCGATCATCGAATCGCCTTTGACCTCGAGCGCATAATGCGCGTCGCTGTCAGCATATTCTTCTGGCGGGGTGACCCGGTCGACTTCGTTCTGGATAGCAGTGATCGGCACACCAGCGGCGATCCGACCAAGGACCGGAATGGTGTTGCGGCCCATTTCCGGAGGTCTCGACCCGACCACGCTGGGCCGGAAGGTCTGGCGCCCGCGCGGCGGTGCGGCAGGGGTGGCCGAATCCGGCATCTTGAGGACTTCCAGGGCCCGGGCCCGATTGGCAAGGCGGCGGATGAAGCCGCGCTCTTCCAGCGCCACGATCAGCCGGTGAATACCGGATTTGGAGGCCAGGTTCAGCGCTTCTTTCATCTCGTCAAACGAAGGCGAAACGCCATCGGCCTTAATCCGTTCATGAATGAAGAGAAGCAGCTCTTTTTGCTTGGTGGTGAGCACGGAATTCCTCCAGGAATGCGAATCTGTTCCTGTTATGTTTATTCTCGTTCTGTTCTTTTGTCAAATTCGTGTCTCAGGAGACTGAGGATTTGCGTGTCCCAGATTTCATCGCCAATTGGTGTCGATTCCCGGCGCGTGCCCTCGTGCACGAAGCCAGCGCGCTGATAGGCGCGGATCGCGGCCAGATTGTGCGCATAGACGAGGAGATCGCAACGGTGCACCCAGGGGTGCGAGAACGCGCGCTCGACGATCAGTGCCATCAATGGCGCGGACAGCCCTTGTCCGCGCACCGATGGCGCCAGCGCGATCCGGCCGAGCCCGGCCGTGCGCAAGCGGCGATTGAGACCAATCTGGACATGTCCGACCATCTCACCGCCGCGCAGGACGGCCCAGACCTCGCGCATCGGCTCTGGCCCGCGATGTTGTTTTATCAAGTCGATCAATTCGGACCGTCGCAACGGCCAGGACAGCCCCGCCCCGGCCCATTGCAGCACCTCTCGCTCTGTCTCGAACCAGGCAAACAGCTGGCGAATGTCGCGCTTTTCGAATTTGCGCAGGCTGAGCGTCATTGTGCGCGGCGCAGCGCGGCCACGTGCTGCTCGCGGTCAGGCCGCTTCATCAGGCTCTCGCCGATCAGGAACCGGCGGGCGCCGGTTTTGCGCAGGCGGGTAATATCGGCCGGGTCGCGAATTCCGCTTTCAGAGACAAAATCCCGGTCCTGCGGGATCAGGCTGGCCAGAGCCTCGCTGGTGGCCAGATCGGTCTTCATGATTTTCAGGTCGCGATTATTGATCCCGATCAGCGGCGACGGCAAGGCAAGCGCGCGTTCGATCTCTTCTGCATCATGAGTTTCCACCAGCACATCCATGCCGAGGTCTTGCGCTGCTTGAGTCAGGTCGCGGGCCAGTGCGTCATCAGTGCACGACAGGATGATCAGCACCGCATCTGCGCCATGCGCCCGGGCTTCGGCGACCTGGATCGTATCGATCATGAAATCCTTGCGCAGCATGGGCAGAGAGACAGCGCCGCGTATGGCAGCAAAGTCCTCAAGACTGCCGCCAAAGCTTGGGCCATCGGTGAGCACTGACAAGCAGGCCGCGCCGCCGCGCTCATACTGGGCCGCGATTTCGGTTGGGTCGGCGCCGGGCAGGATTTCACCGGCGCTCGGGCTCTTGCGCTTCATTTCGCAGATCAGTGCATTCTCACCGCTTGCCGCGATCTCGCGCAGCCGGCGGGCAAATCCGCGCGGCGCGGGCTGGTCTTTTGCGGTCGCCAGCAAAGCCTGTTCTGATGTGTCGCGCTTCAATGCGGCGATCTCATCGCGCTTGTAGGCGACGATCCGATCCAGCGCCGTGCTCATTGCGGCTGGCCCTTAGAGGCGGCGGCCAGGGTTTTCAGCGTCTCGGCGGCGGCGCCGGAATCGATCGCCTGTTCCGCCTTTTCTGCGCCCGCCTTCAGGTCAGCGGCAAGGCCGAGCACATGCAGACCGGCGGCGGCATTGAGGGTGACCGCATCGCGGAATGGGCCGGGACGACCGTCCATCAGGTCTCGGATCGCCATGGCGTTCTCGTCGGGCGGGCCGCCGGCGAGGGCGCTGAGCCGGTTGCGGGGGAGGCCGGCATCTTCAGGCGTGATTGTGCGTTCGGTCAATCTGCCGTCTTGCACGTCAATGACCTGGGTTTCGCCCGCAATTGAGAGTTCATCAATGACGGTGCCGTCGGAATCCGTGCCATGCACGACCCAGGCCCGCGTGACGCCGAGATCGCGCAGCGCTTCAGCCATTGGCGCCAGCCAGCGTGCTTCATTCACACCAAGCACCTGATGCGTCGCCGAAGCCGGGTTGGATAACGGGCCAAGCAGATTGAAAATCGTGCGAATTCCAAGGCTTGCCCGGACCGGCGCAACATGGCGCATGGCGCTGTGATGCGACCGCGCGAACAGGAATCCGACCCCGGCCTGGGCAATACAGTCGCGAAACCGCGCTTCGGTGAGGTCAAGCTCGACGCCGAGCGCCTCGAGCACGTCTGCGCTGCCGGTCTTGGGCGGAACCGAGCGATTGCCATGCTTGGCCACGCGTCCGCCTGCGGCAGCGATGACGATGGCGCTGGCTGTGGAAGTGTTGAGACTGGTCCAGCCGAGGCCGCCCGTGCCGCACGTGTCGAGCGTCGGCCCGTCCAGCGCGATGGCGCGGGCATTGGCGCGCAGCGTCTTGGCCCCAGCCAGCAATTCCGCGCCGGTCTCTCCGCGCACGGCAAGCCCCATCAGGAAAGCGCCGATTTGTTCCGGCGGCACATCGCCTGAGAGGATGGCGCCAAAGGCCGCTTCCAGGGCCTCTGCGCTCAGGGATTGTCCGGCGGCGAGCAATTTCAAGCTTGCGGATATCGAGTGTGTGGTCATGATTGGCGGGTATAAAGCAGTGTCTGATTGTGCCTAGGGGGGGCGCGCGTTATTCTGAGCACGGCTGAGATGAGGGGAACAGAAGCATGAGTGACCCGGTCACCTGGGAGCTGCATGGCTATGCCATGACCTGCCGCAATGATTGCATCGCGACCAGCATGGGCGAGGTGCCAGAGGCACTGCAAAATGCGATCGAGAGCAAAAAGTACCAGGCCGAACTGGATGCCTGCGCTGCGGTGATCATGGGGCATCGGGCCCATGACAGTCTGCCCAACACCAAAGGCCGTGTGCGCACCATCATGACCCGCAGCGTCACGGCTCTGGAGCACAAGGCAGGCGGCTGGTGGTGGAATCCGGCGACGATGACGCTGGACAATATGCTGAAAATGGTCGCTGCCGCTGGCGGCCGTATTGCGGTGAATGGCGGCCAGACCACGCTGGAGCATTTCCTCGAGCATGGCCTTGATGTTCTACATGTCTGCCGGGCCGAGAGCCTTGCCATTCAGGATGGTCTAAAATTGCTCGCCGCGTGCGACCGCAAGACCACGGTCGACGATGTGCTGCGCGAAGATGGGTGGGACCTCGCAGCGCGCCGTTTGATCGACTTGAAAGCGCCGCTCTCCCTCAGCACTTGGCGGCGTTTTCCATCAGTCGAACCTGGCGACAATTTTCGCCTAGACGTCTAGCCAGTTCTTGAGCAGGGCATGGCCATGCTCGGTCAGGATGCTCTCCGGGTGGAACTGTACACCAAATACCGGGCGTGAAGTGTGGCGCACGGCCATGATCTCGCCATCTGCGGTGTAAGCGTCCGCGATCAATGTGTCAGGCAGGGTTTCCGGTTTGATCGACAAGGAATGATAACGCACGACATCAAAGGCTGGCGGCAGACCTTCGAAGAGCGGGCCGTTCTCGTGCCGGATCTGGCTGATCTTGCCGTGCCGGATCTGTTGCGCAGTGATGATGTCGCCGCCTTCCGCCGCGCCAATGCTCTGATGACCGAGACAAACGCCGAGGATGGGCAGGTCGTTCGGGGCCTGGCGAACCACATCGACACAGATCCCGGCTTCCTTCGGCGTACAAGGGCCGGGCGAAAGCACGATACCGTCGGGCTTCATGGCCAGGGCCGCGGCAGCCGAAACCTCATCATTGCGCAAGACCTGCGTGCGGGCGCCGATCTCTTCCAGATAGTGGACGAGGTTCCAGGTGAAACTGTCATAATTGTCGATGACGAGGATCTGCTTGGCGCCGCTCATTGGTCAAACTCGTAACTGGCGGCCAGCGCCGCGGCTTTCTTCAACGCATTGGCTTTGTGGACGGTTTCATCAAACTCGTATTGCGGGTCGGAATCCAGGACCACACCGCCGCCGGCCTGGATGTGCAATTGTCCATCCTTGAGCACCGCTGTGCGCAGCGCAATACAAGTGTCGAGATCGCCATTCCAGCCAAAGTACCCGATGGCGCCGCCATAGATGCCGCGGGCATTCTGTTCGAGCTCGTCAATGATCTGCATGGCCCGGATCTTGGGCGCGCCAGAGACCGTTCCTGCCGGCAATCCGGCAATCAGGGCATCCACCGCCGACAGGCCTTGGCGTAGGTCGCCTTCGACATGCGAGACGATGTGCATGACATGGCTGTAGCGCTCGACAATGAAACGCTCGGTCACCTCGACGCTGCCATAAGCCGCGACCCGGCCGACATCATTGCGGCCGAGATCAAGCAGCATCAGGTGTTCGGCAATCTCTTTCTGATCCGCCAGCAGGTCGGCTTTGCGCTCGGCATCGACGACCGGGTCGCCAGAGCGGGGGCGGGTGCCGGCAATCGGGCGGATCGCAACCCGGCCATCACGGACGCGGACCAGAATTTCCGGACTCGACCCGACCAGGCGCACGTCACCGAGATTCATATGGAACATGAAGGCGGATGGATTAAGTCGGCGCAGGGCCCGGTAGAAGCTGATGGATTGGCGCCTGTACGGCGCGCTGAAGCGTTGGCTCGGCACGACCTGAAAGATGTCGCCCGCCTGGATATAGTCGCGCGCGGTGTCGACCATGCTGAAATACTGGCCCGGGGTGGTGTTCGAAGTGAAGTCCAGATCCTCACTCGATCCTTCCCGCGGCGAGATCGGCGGCGGGCTTTCCAGGGCATTCTCGACCTTGTCGAGCAGGATATTGGCGCGCGCCGCGTCGCCCGGCGCGTGTCGACCGACCAGGATCAGCTCTTGATACAGGTGGTCAAAGATCAGCACCACGCCCGGAATGACCAATAAGGCTTCCGGCACGTTCAACGTGTCAGGATTGGAAATCTCGACCGGTTCGACATGCTGGATGAAATCATAGCCGATATAGCCAAACGCTCCGCTTGCCATGGGCGGCAGGTCTTCTTTCGGGTCAGCATCGGCGCGGGCCTGATCGGCGAATGCGCGCAGCGCCTCCAGCGGGGCCAGATCCAGCTTGGTGGCGGCCGCGAAGTCGCGCTCCACACTTTCTTCGCCGACGCCATCCAGAACCCGCAACCAGCGCTGCGGGTGCAAGCCGATGAACGAGTAGCGACCAAGGCGTTCGCCGCCATGGATCGATTCGAACAGGAAACTGCCAGGCGCATCGGCGCCCAGCTTCATCATTGCCGATACCGGTGTTTCCAGATCGCCCGGGCGGCGCCGGACCAGTAACTGATCGCGGGTCATTGTTGGGTCACAAGGCTTCGTTTGTAAGCCTCAAACGCAGCGCCATTGGTTTTCAGTTCAGAATCTGCAGCAATGCCCAGCAAATAAGCGGCGAACAAGTCTTCGGCGACACCGTTCTGGATCTCCAGCGCACTGGATTGAGCCAGCAGATCGAGTGTTTCCTCCGCCGGGCGATCAATGCTGGTCACCTGCATGATGATCATCTGGTTCTGCAGCCCGGCGACCGCAAACGTACCGCCTTCCTCATTCACGGCGAACATGCCGCTGATCAATGGACGGGGCATCTGCATGTCCGTATTGGCGCGTGTGATCGGGCGCGGCAGACTTTCCACACGGGTCGCATACTTTTCCGCTTCCTGTTCAAGCGTGCTGTCGCCGCTCGCGATCAGGGCTTCGATTTCAGCCGCCACGGCTTGCAATTGATCGGCTTGCTGTTGCTGCTTCCAGGCATCGACCAGAGTGTCGCGAACTTCTTCGAATGGCGGCAGCCGCTCTGGTACAATGCTGTCGACACGGGCGAGCCATGTGCTTTCATCCTCGCCAAAGCGCTCGGTCTTCTGGCCTTCGGCCTGGGTATAGACCATTTGCAGCAGCCCGGGCGCTGTCACCAAAGGCAGGAAGCGGCGGCCATCCTTGGTCACGCCATTGGTGTCGACCGGGGCAAAGGACAGGACCGGTGTTCCGATCCCTTCAGCAATGCCTTCCAGATCCGCGCCGGTTCCGAGCAAGTCGTCAAATTGTGGCAGCGCGTCATAGAACAGGCCGATGGCCAGATCGCGCGCCAGTTCTGTTTCAATCTGCTCGCGGACGTCTTCCAGCGGCGTTGCATCTCCAGGCGTGATCGATTCCAGGCGGATGACGAAATAATTGTCTCCGACCGGCTGCGGTCCGTGAATCGAACCTTCTTGTGCGCCCCGAGAGAAGACCTGATCAGCCAGACGGTCATTGGCAATCAGTTCACGTCGACCGGTCCGTTCCTGAGTAGAGGCAGCGGTTTCGATCGCTTCAGGCGCTGCGCCGCCGGCAATCCGGCCGAGCGCCGCCCGGGCGACAGATTCACTTGGAAACACGAATTCCGTGAATGTGCGTGTATCGGGGCCGGTATAGCGTTCGGCCTTATAGGCGTCATAGAAGGCCAATACATCATCTTCGGTGATCTCGCTCTGAGCGGTGAAATCATCTGCTGTCAGGTGGATCAGGCTGATGCCGCGGCGCTCTGGTTCGCGCAAGAAGTCCTTCCGGGTTTCGTACAGGTTCTGCAGCTCTTCTTCGGTCGGGTCCGCAAGTTCAGGAAGCTGGGTTTGTTCGAGAATGAACCAGGACGCCCCGCGAAGCTCTCCGGAATATGCCGCTTGCAGGCGGGCAAGCGCAGTGGGGACTTTCAAGCCTTCAATCGGCACTCGCTGCAGGCGGCCAAGTGTCATCTCTGATTCGAGATCGGCCTCATAATCCGCTTCGCGAAATCCATTTGCGTCCAGCAGCTGAGAATATCTGAACGGGTCAAACACGCCGGTTGTGTCCTGGAATAGCGGATCCGTTCGAATTCTGTCCGCGATCGCTCCGGTCGTGGCGGCAATTCCCTGCGTGTCGGCATAGGCTGTCAGCAGTGTCTCGCGCGAAACGTCCTGATAGAGGCGGTCGACAATGCCGCGCTCCATCGCTTCTTCCTTGGTCAGCGAGCGTCCACGATCATCGGTTTGTGTCCGCAACACCCGCTCGAGGGTCGAATCAAACATGCGATCCGACACGGCGCGATCGCCCGAACTGACCAAACTGCTGCCGGAACCGCCGGCAAATATGTCAGTGACGCCCCACGCCGCCATCGCAATGATGACGATGACAAATATTCCGCCGGCCGCGGGAGAGCGGAGCATGTTACGCAACGGAGTCAGCATGAGTTTAGACCTTTTACTTCGACATCGCTTGTGAGTTTCAGCCCAGCTTGCTAGGCGAGCGCAGAAACTTGTTCAAGATGGTGACTGGTATGGTGCGTACACTGATCGCAGGCAATTGGAAAATGAATGGCCTGAAATCAAGCCTGCAAGAGGCGAAAAAGACAACTGAAATGCTGAAGGACTTTGCGGACAAGGCCGATTGCCTGATCTGTCCGCCTTCGACTTTGATTGTGCCGATGAAAGAGTCGGCCGGCGATCGGCTGATGGTCGGCGCTCAGAGCTGTCATCCGGAAGTGTCCGGGGCGTTTACCGGCGATCTGTCGGCTGAGATCCTAGCCGATGCGGGGGCCTCTTACGTCATTGTCGGACACTCCGAACGGCGCTCAGAGCATGGTGAGCGCAGCGCCTATGTCCAAGAACAGGCCCATGCCTGCCTGCGCGCCGGGATCACGCCGATCATTTGCGTCGGCGAAAGCTTCGCCCAGCGCGAACGTGGCGAGACCAAGGACACGGTTGTCCGCATCCTGCGAAAGTCTGTCCCGACGCTGGCGGAGAATGAGACGCTGGTGGTGGCCTATGAGCCGCTCTGGGCGATCGGTACTGGACTGGTGCCAAGCAGTGAGGAAATCGCCGAAGTGCATGGCGTCATCCGCAATCTGCTGGTCGAGCTTTACCAGGATCGCGGGCGGGACATTCGAATTCTCTATGGCGGCTCGATGAAACCTGGCAATGCCGCGGAAATCCTGGCCATTGACGATGTCAATGGCGGGCTGATCGGCGGGGCGAGCTTGAAGGCGGATGACTTCATGGCCATTTACGCAGCAGCGGTCGCCTGATCGGATTGTCACTCACTGACCCTTGGGGGTTGGCGAAAGCGTGATAAAAGCGTAAGGCCCGCGGCTTCAGATTCAGGAACCTGACATGACCAATGTAATCCTTGTCGCCCACATTCTCGTCTCGATCGTTCTGGTGATCGTGGTGCTGATGCAGCGCTCCGAAGGCGGCGCACTCGGAATTGGCGGCGGTGGCGGCGGCGCCGGCGGCGGTCTGATGTCAGGGCAGGGGGTCAAAGGCGCGCTGGTGCGGACCACGATTATCTTTGGCGCCATCTTCTTCATTTCGAGCCTGACGCTGACCACGCTGGCGACGCAGGAAAATGCCGGCGGCCTGACCGATGTCCAGCGCGAGCTTGAGGGCGCACTGCCAACCCCGTCGGAAACTGACGAGCTTGGCCTGGATGGTCTGGATGACATTCTCAATAGCGATGTAACGCTGCTTGAGGATCCGCTCGCTAGTGACGCCACTGAAACGCCAGCCACAGATCAGCCCGCGCCGGCGACTGACCCGAGCAGCGAAGATCCCCTGGCCGAGCCGACCGATCCACAATAATCGAAATTAATCCTGACTTCCCCCTATCGGGGTGGGTCGCGAATCAGGCAATCTGCATTCCCATGACTCGCTATATTTTCATTACTGGCGGCGTGGTGTCTTCCTTAGGCAAAGGTATCGCTTCCGCAGCCCTCGGGGCATTGCTGCAGGCCCGGGGCTATAAAGTCCGGCTACGCAAGCTTGATCCTTATCTGAATGTCGATCCAGGAACGATGAGCCCGCGCCAGCATGGTGAGGTGTTCGTCACTGACGATGGGGCAGAGACCGATCTCGATCTCGGCCATTATGAACGCTTTACCGGCGTATCGGCGCGCCAGTCGGACAATATCACGACCGGCCGGATCTATTCGACCATCATCGAGAAAGAGCGTCGCGGCGATTATCTTGGCGCGACGATCCAGGTCATTCCGCACGTGACCAATGAGATCAAGGATTTCGTCCTGTCTGATGCGGGTGAGGGTGTCGATTTCGTGTTGTGCGAGATTGGCGGCACGGTGGGCGACATTGAAGGCCTGCCTTTCTTCGAGGCCATCCGCCAGCTCGGCCAGGAACTCGGGCCGGAGCGCGCCTGTTTCATCCATCTCACCCTGCTGCCTTACATCCCGGCTGCCGGCGAGATGAAGACCAAGCCGACCCAGCACTCGGTGAAAGAGCTACGCTCGATCGGGATCCAGCCGCAAATCCTGCTCTGCCGCTGCGACCGCCCGATCCCCGAGACCGAGAAAGGCAAGATTGCGAGTTTCTGTAATGTGCGCCCGAGCAGCGTCATCGAAGCGCGCGATGTCGGACACATTTATGATGTGCCATCGGCCTATCATCAGGAAGGTCTGGATGAGGAGGTTTTGCAGCATTTCCGCATTTCTGATGCGCCGAAGCCGAACCTGTCCAAATGGGATCAGATCGCGCAGACCGTGCACAATCCGGATGGCAAAGTCTGTATCGGCCTGGTGGGCAAATACACGGATGTCCCGGATGCCTACAAGTCGGTCATGGAGGCCCTCCAGCATGGCGGCCTGGCGAATAATGTCGGGGTCGAGATCAAGTTGATCAATTCCGAGGAATTTGATGACGAGACGGCGCCCATCGACATTCTCGAAGGCGTCCATGGGATCATCCTGCCAGGCGGGTTTGGCGAACGCGGCGCCCGCGGCAAGATGCGCGCCGCCCGGTTTGCCCGCGAGCGCCAGGTGCCCTGTTTCGGGATCTGTTACGGCATGCAGCTCTCAGTTGTCGAAGCTGCCCGCAATCTGGTCGGCATTGAAGGGGCCTCGACGACAGAGTTCGGGCCAACCGACCAGCCCATTGTCGGCCTGATGTCGGAATGGACCAAAGGCAATCAACGCGTCACCCGCGACGAGAATACCGACATGGGCGGCACGATGCGCCTGGGCGCTTATCCGGCGTACCTGAGAGAAGGCTCCAAGGTCGCAGAAATCTATGGCTCACTCGAAATCTCCGAACGCCACCGCCATCGTTATGAAGTCAATAATGCGTATGTGCCTGACCTCGAGAAACATGGCGTGATCTTCTCCGGCATGTCGCCGGACGGTATTTTGCCGGAGATTATCGAGCTGCAAGACCACCCCTGGTTCATCGCGGTGCAATACCATCCCGAGCTGAAATCGCGCCCGATGGAACCGCATCCGCTATTTGCCAGCTTTATCGGCGCAGCGGTAACGCAAAGCCGACTGGTTTAAGCAGCAATCTCCCCCTTGCGCGCCACACCACCTTCCGGTATGTGCGCGGTTTGAATTTCACGAGGTTTTCCTCGGCACCCGTTTTGGAGCAAGCAAATGGCTGTCCCTAAGAGTAAGATTACCAAGTCGCGCCGTGGCATGCGCCGTTCGCACGACCGCCTGAAAGGCAACACGTTTATCGAAGACCAGGATTCTGGTGAACTTCGCCGTCCGCACCATATCGACCTGAAAACCGGCATGTATCGCGGCCGCCAGATTCTCGAGCCGTCTGACGACTAAGCTCGGCGTAGAATCTGTAGAGTACTTAACCCCTGCTTCTTTGGCAGGGGTTTTGTTTTGCGGGTGGGCTGGGCAAGCCTGTTTCAATTCCCAGTATGCTTAACGCCCGCTGTCATTTTGTCTGATTGCCCTAGGGCTCCGTTTAATCGCCTGACTGTAAACTGGCAGGATAGGAATGGAGCTCACCATGCGTATGTCCCCTGCCATCTCTCTTGGCGCCTCTGCAGTACTTGGCCTGGCCGCCACTTATGTCGCCTGGCAGATGACCAAGTCCGAGCCGGAAGCCGCGCCTGTGGTGACGGCGGTCTCGCTGCCGGTCGAGAATGAGGTGAATGTTGTCGTCGCCACTGATGTGATTGTACGCGGCGATGCGGTGACGGTCGCGAATGTTGCCATCGAGCGTTGGCCGGAAAGCAAGGCCCCGTATGGCTATTTCAGCCACGGGCTCGAAATCGGCTCGAATGAATATGCCCAGCGCCGGGCGCTGACGGATTTCCAGCCAGGCGACCCGATTCTCGATTCGCGCCTGTCGCCGCTCGGCACGCGGGCCTCGCTGGCGGGGCGGCTGGAGCCGGGGTTTCGCGCTTATACGGTGCGTATGGATGATGTGCGCGGCGTCGCAGGTTTTGTCCTGCCCGGTGACAAGGTCGATGTCTTGTTCACCCAGGACAAAGGTCGCAATGCGCGCAATGTGAACCTGGTGGCTGAAATTCTGTTACAGAATGTCGAAGTGCTGGCGGTTGATTCCAATGACAATCCGCTGAGCGAAGACCCAAAGCTGTTTGCCCGCGCCACGCTGGCGGTGAGCGTCGAAGACGCGAAGAAACTGTCTGTCGCCTCAGGCCTCGGGGATTTGTCGCTGGCGCTGCGCGGCGCCCGCGAACCTGACCCGAAACAAGTTCCGATGCCGGCGGCGAAAGTCGCGGCTGCCCGCACACCGCCGCGCCGCGTCGTTCGCCGGGTTGTGGCGCGCCCGCCTGCCGACAAGCAGATCAAGGTGATGCTCGGCACCGAAGAGAGCGAGGTTAAAGTGCCAACCGCGACAGACAAGAAGGCTGCGGCGCCGACCAAGCTAATCCCGGCTGCGACCTCTTAAAAGGTCAGGCCATTCTGCGAGACCCGCTGGGATCGGGTCGGTTCATTGATCTCCATTGAATTTGCAAAGACTGACAGCCCGGCACCAGTTCCAGCAGGTTATGGTGCCGGGCTTTATTGTGCCTCGATGGGGGCACCGCCCGGGCCCGCGTTTGAGCGATTTCGCCAGGCTGAGTTTGGGGAGCGCAAAACCGCGCAGTCACGCGGGCTGCGTGGTGGCAAGGACCGCGCTAGATCGCTTCGCCGCTGAACACCCAGATCATCCGCACCACAGCTGGCATCATCAGCACGACGAGCAGCGTCGGGAACACAAACATGATCAAAGGCAAGACCAGCTTTGCGGGCAAAGCGAGGGCCTTTTCCTCGGCCCGCAGCATGCGCTTCTCGCGCATGTCTGCGCCATAGACGCGCAAGGTCTCGCCAATGCTCGTACCGAGCTCTTCAGACTGTTTCAGCATGGTCGCCAGGGACCGGGCTTCTTCCAGGCCGAGCCGGTCTGCAAAATTGCTCCAGGCTGTGTTGCGATCGCGTCCGGCGCGCATTTCCAGGCTCATCAAGTGCAGCTGGCGCGACAGCACCGGGTAGCGGAATTGCAATTCCTCGGCGATGCGAATGATGGCGCCGTCCAGGCTGAGCCCGGCTTCGACGCAAGCCACCAGCAAGTCCATCATGTCCGGGAAACCGTCGCGATATTGCTGCTCGCGCTGTTCGATCTGGCGGTTCAGCAGCATTGATGGCAGCATATAACCAAAGGCGGCGGCAAAAATGGAGGCCCCGAGCAGGGTCATGCCGGTGAGTTTGAGCGGCAGCATAGGCGCCAAGATGAAAAGCAGGAATTGCGGCGCAATCAGGCTGATCGCCCGCATGCCAAAAAAGATGTAAGGCGCATTGCGAGAGAAATATCCGGCCCGCATCATCATGCTGCGCAGGCGGGTTTCCTCTTCGCTCGGCGCGCCGTCGCCGGTCTGACCCAGCTGCGCCAGCCAGCCATGTCGCGGCTTGTCTGAAATCGTCGCAGCACCGCCGGAATTACCAACCAGGCGGCCGGCAATGCGATTGCGGAATCGCGAGGCGATCACCGTGGCCGGGACGAGCAGCGCCAGGCTGATCGCCGAGACACAGAGGAGCAAGAAGCCCGGGCTGTTGAGGAGGGTTTCCAGCATCTCCGTGCTCCTAGATCTTGAAATTGGTCATCTTGCGCATGACCAGGTTGCCAATGGCCATCCAGATCAGGGCGCCGCCGAGTGCGTACTGGATCATCGGCACATGAATGACATCGCCATAGAAACTCGGCGTCAGGAAATGCATCGCGGCCAGGACCACGAAAGGCGCCGCGGTCAGGATCAGCGCCGACATCCGGCCCTCAGACGAGGCGGCCTTGATCTTCAGGCGCATCTTCTGGCGCTGGCGAATGGTACGCGAATTGGTCGCCAGCAGATCGGCGAGATTACCGCCTGTTCGGGTCTGCAGGCGGACAATCGCGCTGAACAGGTTGATATCCGGATGCTCGGTCCGTGCGGCCATTTTCTCAATCGCCTGATCGAGGCTGGAGCCGAATGAGATTTCATCAGCGACCAATCCAAACTCAGAGCCCAGCGGGTCCGGGGTTTCCTTGCCGACCAGTGCGATGGCGGTGGGCACTGGGTGGCCGGCTTGCAGGCTGCGGACGACGATTTCCAAAGCATCCGGCAATTGCTGGCCCAGCGCCCGCTCGCGTTTGGAGCCGAGCATGCTGAGAGTGAGATACGGGCCGCCGACTGCGACGGCCGGGAAAGCTGCGATGGCCGCAGAGAGACCAGAGAAATGATAAGCGAGGCCAGCTGCAACAAGGCCCGCCGCGAACGCCATGGCGAGCCAACTGGCCGGTTTGTAATCGAGGCCTGAACGCGCCACCAGGCGCCCGAGCCAGGCATTCTTGATGATCCGGTTGCCATCTTCGTCGAGACCGCGCTTGCGGCGCAGCTGCAGCACCGCTTCAGCAATCGAGTCGGTTTCAGCCTGGGCTTTCAGGCGTTTGTTGACCAGCGACTTGTCGCGCGCTTCCTGGCCGAAATCGATCAGCGAGCGGGCGCCGAGAAAGACCGAGGAGAAGGCCAGGACATAGAGAATGACCTGCTCATCCATTTTTGCCCCCGACGCTGAGCAGCGGTTTGGACGGGTCAAAGGTCTCGGTTGCAACGTGAATGCCCTTGCGGGTCATCTCATCGAGGCATTTCGGACGCAGGCCCGTGGCCCGGAACTCACCGATGACGGTGCCATCTTCGCCAGTATCGACGCGTTTGAAGACGAACAGGTCCTGCATCTGGATCACTTCGCCTTCCATGCCGGTGACTTCGGTGACGTGCGTGATGCGGCGTGAGCCATCAGACAGGCGCTGGGCCTGGATGATAATGCCAATGGCGGCCGAGATCTGGCCGCGCACGGCTTCTTGCGAGATCCGCAGACCGCCCATCGCGACCATTTGTTCAAGCCGGGTAATCGCTTCCCGCGGATTATTCGCGTGAATGGTCGCCATCGAGCCTTCATGGCCGGTATTCATGGCCTGCAGCATATCGAAGGCTTCTTCTGAGCGGACCTCACCGAGAATGACGCGATCCGGGCGCATCCGCAGGGCGTTCTTGACCAGTTCGCGCTGCTTAATCTCGCCATTGCCTTCCAGATTGGCCGGGCGGGTTTCCATCCGCGCCACATGTGGCTGCTGCAGCTGCAGTTCGGCCGCGTCCTCAATCGTGATCAGGCGCTCTTTATGGCTGATCGCTGCCGACAGCGCGTTGAGGAGGGTCGTCTTGCCAGAGCCGGTTCCGCCGGAAATGATGGCGGTGACGCGGCATTTCACAGCGCCATAAAGGAAGTCTGCGACCGGCTTAGGCAAGGCCTGGAACTCGACCAGCTTGTCCAGCGTGAACGGCTTCTTTGAGAATTTACGGATCGAGACCAGCGGTCCATCAATGGCAATCGGCTCAATTGCGGCGTTCACCCGCGAGCCATCCGCCAGGCGCGCATCGACCAGCGGTGAGCCTTCATCGACCCGGCGGCCAACCGCCGACACGATCTTGTTGATGATCCGGCGCAAATGCAGATTGTCGCGAAAGCGGGCATTAGAGAGTTCGAGTTCGCCGCCGCGTTCGATATAGACCTGATTATAGCCATTGATCAGGATATCGGCGATGGAATCGTCCTGAAGCAGCGGTTCGAGCGGACCCAGGCCAACCATTTCATTGACAATGTCATCGGTGAAGTCCTTCACCTCGGCGGCGCCCATGGGCAGGCGCTGGTCAGCGATCGCCTTGGTGACAAACACGCCAATTTGCGTGCGCAGCTCTTCCGGCGTCATCTGGTCGAGATTGGACAGGTCCAGTTCGTCGATCAGTTTGTTATGGATTTGCAGCTTGGCCTCGAGCATGTCGCCATCAATGTCAGGGCGAACCTTGGGCTGTGGGTCTGGCTCGACCGGGGCGGCGACCGGATCCGGGATTGGCGTTTCTGCCTCCACCGGGGGTTCGGTTTCTTGTGTCGCAGGCGTGTCTTCGACAGGACGGCGTTTAAGAACGAAACGACTCATGATGCGGCCCTCATCGCTGCGGACGGCTTGGCGCTGTCCTTGTCATGGCGAAGCTTGCTGATCAGCTCTGCTATGTCTTTCGGAATGGCCGATCCCGGCTTCATATTGCTGACCGGCTGGCCAAGATTGATGGCGCTGAGCGCGGTCGGCCAATCGGAGCGGATGCAGGCGAACACTTCCATTTGCAGCGCAGCGCAGGCCTGGTCCTCAGTCACCTTGGCGCCGAACATGCCTTTCTGGCGACGGTTCAAGACCGCGCGAATCGACGGGAATTCGGGATCAGAGGCGAACTGCTCGACCCATTGCCGCGAGGCGTTGAGCGCCGGCACGGACAGCTCCGTTACCAGGATAACCTCGTCGCTGCCGAGGAACATGTCGCTGCTCCATTCAGTCGGCCACCGGGGGGTGTCGACAATGACAAAATCATAGGTTTCGCAGGCCACGTTCAGGCATTGCAGGATCACATCGCGCGACGGCGGGGTCGGCATCTCGCTCCAGCGCGGCATGGCCAGGAGGTCAAAGCCGAACGGATGATGTGTCGTCATCGTCTTGAGGAACACTTCATCAATCTTGTGCGGATCTTTCTGGAAGATGGTTGGCTGCAGGTTCGATTCGCAATTGAGATATGTGGCGCAGCTGCCATCAACAAAATTGAGATCGAACAGCGCCACGCGCGGTTTGCGCTTCAGCTGGCTGAGCTGGTAGGCTGTCTCGCAGGCGAGCAGGGTAGCGCCCGCGCCGCCAACCGAGGAGACGAAGGTCCAGCATTGCGAATTCGAGTTGGCGATGGCCTGCGTGTTCGCCTCTGCCAGCGCGTCTGCGGCGCGGGTGAGGGCCTTGTGAACAGCATCGAAACTCACTTGCGCATCAAGGATATCCCAGCATGGCAGGCCCATCAGGACCCGCAGCGCGCTGACTGGCAGGTTCTGCCCGATCACGATGGTCGGGATATTCTGCCCGGTCATGGCCAGCGCCGTCAGGCATTCGGCGAGATCGGTTTCAGGCGCGTGCTCGAAGACACAGATATGCAGGCCTTGATCATTCAGCGCATCCATCAGACCGGCATAGGATTCGTGAATGACTGTGTGCTGACCGCCCTTTTCGCGCCAGGCCTGGGCGATCGGATCAGAGAAGTTCTGGCTGAGAATGTGCAGCTTCGCAGCAGCGAAGACGGCGCGGGTTGATGACATGATCACCGCCCTCCCAGACCAGCAGTGGACTGGGTCTGGATATTGCTCTCCACAGAGCGACCGAGTTCTGGCTTCGGCGCCGCTTCAATCCGGCTCAGCGCATACCGATCGATCTGGTTCGGCTCTTCCGACAGCATGATGGGATCGCTCAGCGCTTCATGCGAGTCCGGCGGCAGGACCAGATGCGGGGTGATGATGACGACCAGCTCGGTCTCGTTCTTCTTGAACCGGCTTGAGCGGAACAGGTTGCCGAGAATTGGGATATCGCCGAGCAGCGGCGTCTCCAGTTCGGTCGCCTGATAATCGTTCTGGATCAAGCCTGCAATCGCGAAACTCTGACCATTGCCGAGCTCAACCTGGG
Organism: Henriciella sp.; assembly: GCA_965212615.1. GTDB lineage: Bacteria > Pseudomonadota > Alphaproteobacteria > Caulobacterales > Hyphomonadaceae > Henriciella. Next base: position 914,317 of record OZ243114.1, on the reverse strand, counting down.
TCTGGATCTCGCGCACGCTGAGGGCCGGGATTTCGACATTGGCCAGGCGAACCGAATTGCGCGGATCGAGATTGGAAACTTCCGGCGCGACCTGAAGCACAATCCGGTCCTCGCGGGCAATCGTCGGTGTGAATTCCAGTGAAACACCAAATTTCTTGAACTCGATCGTGATCGTGTCTTCGTCAGCCGCGACCGGGACCGGGAATTCTCCCCCGGCCAGGAAAGAGGCAGGCTGACCCGATTGAGAGACCAGGTTCGGCTTGGCGAGCGTGCGAATAACGCCTTGTTCTTCAAGCGCTTGCAGTGTGAAATCTATGCTCGTATTGCCGGATCCCCCAAATACTTGGCCGACGGCGCGCGCGGGATCGCCCGAGATCAGGCTGGCCGAGGTCATGAACAGGAAGTCGCCGGGCCGGCCAATATCGGTGCCGAAACCGATTTCGCGAATGTCATCGCGGGAGGCTTCGACAAAGCGGACTTCCAACAGCACTTGCGCCGGCAGTTCGACTTGCATTGCATTGATTGACAGGCCCGGCGCGTGGCTGTCCACCACGGCCAGGATCTGGGTCATGGTTTCTTCATCAGCGACCTTGCCGCTAATGTGGATCTTGTTGGCCACCGGGCGCAGCTCGACCTGGGTCGACGGGAACAGCGCCAGCAGGTCACTGCGCACCGCGTCCAGATTGGGCATGACCAGAACATCGACCAGCTGCACCAGGTTCCCGCGTTCATTATAGACCAGGATATTGGTCGACCCGATTTCGCGACCTCGGACGAAATATTCGCGCGAGGAGACCGGCGCGGCATCGGCGATTTCCGGTTCAGACACGGCAATGCGGTCGAAACTGTCGATGACAGGAACCGGCAAGGACATGCCCTTGCGGACGACGATGGTCTGATGCGTGACAGAATCTGCTTGCGCTTCAGGCGCGCCAGGCGCGAGCCCGGTCCAAGACAGGAAGAGCAGCGCAATCGCTACCAGATTTGCCCATTTGTATCGTCCCATCATGTGCCCTCAGCTCGCAGGGGTGTCTTGTTGTGCGTTAAACTTAACGGCTGCGTCTGAAGCGCCCGTCAAAAGGGTTGGGCGAATTTCAACAGAATTCAGAGCCGGCCTGATGACATTGCGTTAGCCATAACGCGGCCTTGCCGGCTCTTGCTCTTTGCGGCGTAGCACACTAGACGCAGCCGCAACTGTTCCTCCAGTGTCGCAAAGGACATCGAAATGAGCGAAATCATCGACATTCACGCCCGCCAGATCATCGATAGCCGTGGCAATCCCACCGTTGAGGTGGATGTCACGCTGGAAGATGGCTCCTTTGGTCGTGCGGCGGTGCCGTCCGGGGCCTCAACCGGGGTCCATGAAGCGCATGAACTGCGCGATGGCGGTGAGGCCTATAAAGGCAAGGGCGTGATGGAGGCCGTCGACTCGGTCAATGGCGAGATCGCCAATGAACTGGTCGGCATGGATGCGACCGAACAGCGCCTGATCGACGGCTTGATGATCGAGCTTGATGGCACCGACAACAAGAAACGCCTGGGTGCCAATGCCATTCTCGGCGTGTCCATGGCCACGGCCAAAGCGGCTGCTGAAAGCTGCGGCTTGCCGCTTTATCGCTATGTTGGCGGCAGCAATGCGCGCGTGCTGCCGACGCCCATGATGAACATCATCAATGGCGGCGAGCATGCCGACAACCCGATCGACATCCAGGAATTCATGATCATGCCGGTCAATGCCGACAGTATCGCAGATGCCGTGCGGATCGGTTCGGAAGTGTTTCACACGCTGAAGAAAACGCTCAGCGATGCTGGCCACAATACCGGGGTTGGCGACGAAGGTGGTTTCGCGCCCAACCTGTCTTCGACCCGTGATGCGCTGGACTTCATCATGAAATCGATCGAGGCGGCTGGCTATCAGCCTGGCGAAGACGTGGCTTTGGCGCTCGACGCGGCGTCGACCGAATTCTTCAAGGACGGCAAATATGTGCTGGCGGGCGAAGACAAGACGCTGGATGGCGAAGGCATGGCGAAATATCTCGCCGACCTGGTCGATGCCTATCCGATCCTGTCGATTGAAGACGGCATGGCAGAAGACGACTGGGACGGCTGGAACATCCTGACCGAGATGGTCGGCGATCGCTGCCAGCTGGTCGGCGACGACCTGTTCGTGACCAATCCGGAACGCCTGGCCCTTGGCCTGCAGCGGGGCGCTGCCAATTCGATCCTGGTCAAGGTCAATCAGATCGGCACGCTGTCCGAGACGCTTGATGCGGTCGAACTGGCGCACCGTCATGCCTACACCGCCGTGATGTCTCACCGTTCAGGCGAAACAGAGGATGCAACCATTGCCGACCTCGCTGTTGCGGTAAATTGCGGCCAGATCAAAACCGGTTCGCTGGCGCGTTCGGATCGCTTGGCGAAATACAACCAGCTCATTCGGATCGAGGAAGAGCTTGGCGCATCAGCCCTGTATGCTGGCGGCGCCTTGATCAACGCGTAATCACGCTGAAGTCTGTTTTTTCTGACCCCGACGATAGCTGCGAAGCCCGGTATTTGCGGAGAACGGAAATATGGCGGGGTGAGGCTGGCCGCCTCGACCCAGGCTCAGCACAGCCAGTGTTAAGGCAGATTTAACCACAAACGGTGTTCCTATGCTCTAGCGTAGGAGCACCTGTTTCATGACCTCCAAATGGGCTGCCGGAGCGATGTCTCTGACCATCGCCTATTTTGCCTACCACGCCTTTGCGGGGGAGCAGGGGCTCGGCAAATGGACCGATAAACAGATGGAACTGTCCGAGAAACGGGCGGTCCTGGAGGCGCTGGAATCGGAAAATGCTGCACTGCAAAAAGACATAGCTCGACTGACTCCGGGCCGGATCGATCCGGACCTGGTTGAATACCTCGCACGACGCGATCTCGGTTTTGTGTATCCTGGTGAACTGGTGTTAGTTGATCGCGCTGTCAGAAATGCAGATACGCATAGGTGATAAGACTCGACGTTGCGTCAATCCTCTGCGTATTAAGCGCAAAAATGCACAAGCCAGGGAGCAGTTATGGCCAAAGCCGCTAGCCCGAAGCGCCGGTCCTCGCCGAAATTGAAAAAGGACGAGGCGCTCAAATTCTATTCTGACATGCTGCTGATCCGCCGGTTCGAAGAACGCGCCGGCCAGTTGTACGGGATGGGCAAGATTGCCGGATTCTGTCACCTCTATATCGGACAGGAAGCGGTCGTGACCGGGATGCAGGCCTGCCTGAAAGAGGGCGACCAGGTGATTACCGGGTATCGCGATCACGGCCACATGCTGGCCTGCGATCTCGACCCGAAAGGCGTCATGGCGGAGCTGACCGGCCGGGCCGGCGGCCTGTCACGCGGCAAAGGCGGGTCGATGCACATGTTCAGCCGCGAGAAGAATTTCTTCGGCGGCCACGGCATTGTCGGCGCGCAGGTGCCGATCGGGACCGGGCTGGCATTTTCGAACAAGTATCTCGGCAAGGATAATGTCTGCCTGGCTTATTTCGGCGACGGTGCGACCAATCAGGGCCAGGTCTATGAGGCGTTCAACATGGCCTCCTTGTGGGACCTGCCGGTGGTCTATGTGATCGAGAACAACATGTATGCGATGGGGACCAGTGTTGAGCGGCACGCCTCGGAAACCGAGCTCTACAAGCGCGGCATCTCGTTCGAGATTGAAGGCGAGGAAGTCGACGGCATGGATGTCTATGCGGTCAAGAAAGCGGGGGAGCGGGCGGTGAAATATGCGCGTTCCGGCAAGGGACCATATATTCTCGAAATGAAGACTTATCGCTATCGCGGTCACTCCATGTCCGACCCGGCGAAATACCGCAAGCGCGAGGAAGTGGATGATATTCGCAGCCACAAGGACCCGATTGATGGTCTGAAGGACCAGATCCTCGCCGCCGACCTGTCGACAGAAGAAGAACTCAAGGCCATCGACAAGAAGATCCGCGCCATCGTCAAGGCGGCGGCCGACTTCTCGCTGGAAAGTCCTGAACCGGATCCGTCCGAGCTCTGGACCGATGTTCTGTTGCCGGTGGAGGCGTAATCATGGCTGTCGATATTCTCATGCCCGCCCTGAGCCCGACCATGGAAGAAGGCACGCTGGCCAAATGGCTGAAAGGCGAAGGCGACAAGATTGAAGCTGGCGATGTCATCGCTGAAATCGAAACCGACAAGGCGACCATGGAAGTCGAGGCTGTCGATGAAGGCACTCTGGCCAAGATCCTGATCCCCGAAGGCACGGAAGGCGTGAAAGTCAATGCCGTCATCGCTGTGCTGTCTGAAGATGGTGAGGATGCGAGCAGCGTGTCTGCCGCGCCTGTGCCGGATGTCGAAAAAGTCACGCCTGTGGCCGAGCCGGAAGTGCTCGAAGCCCAGGCCGCGACAAGCGCGCCCGCCGCGCCCGTGCTGAGCAATCCGGATATCCCGGCGGGCACCAGCTTTACCAAGACGGTGCTGCGCGATGCCCTGCGCGACGCCATGGCCGAGGAAATGCGCCGCGACGAGACTGTGTTCGTCATGGGTGAAGAGGTCGCTGAATATCAGGGCGCTTACAAGGTAACGCGCGAGCTGCTGCAGGAATTCGGCCCGCGCCGCGTCGTCGACACGCCGATTACCGAACATGGTTTTGCTGGTCTTGGCGTTGGCGCTGCCTTTGGCGGTCTGCGTCCGATTGTCGAGTTCATGACCTTCAATTTCGCCATGCAAGCGATTGACCAGATCATCAACTCGGCCGCCAAGACATTGTACATGTCCGGCGGCCAGATGGGCTGCCCGATCGTGTTTCGCGGCCCCAATGCTGCGGCTTCGCGCGTCGGCGCGCAGCACTCGCAGGATTACGCTGCCTGGTATGGCCATGTGCCAGGCCTGAAAGTGGTCGCGCCCTGGGATGCGGGCTCTGCCAAAGCCCTGCTCAAATCGGCGATCCGGGATCCCAACCCGGTCGTCTTCCTGGAGCATGAGCTGCTCTACGGGCACGAATATGACGTGCCGGATCTGGACGATTATACATTGCCCATCGGCAAGGCTGCGGTGATCCGTGAAGGCAGCGATGTCACCCTGGTTGGCTATTCGCGCTGTACCGGGTTTGCTATGGACGCGGCCGAGACGCTCGCGGCTGAAGGCATTTCGGCCGAGGTCATTGACCTGCGCTCCATCCGCCCGCTCGACATGGACACGATTGTCGAGAGCGTGAAGAAAACCAACCGCCTGGTGACCGCCGAAGAAGGCTGGAAACATATGGGCGTCGGCGGCGAGATTGCAGCTGGTGTGACCGAGCTGGCTTTCGATTATCTCGACGCGCCGCCAGCCCGCGTGACGCAAAAGGATGTGCCGCTGCCTTATGCCGGCAATCTTGAAGACCTCAGTCTGCCAAATGCGGATGACATTGTCGCTGCCGCCAGAACCGTTTGTGAGGGGATGTAAGAATGGCCATCAATATCACCATGCCTGCGCTCAGCCCGACCATGGAAGAGGGCACGCTTGCCAAGTGGAATGTAAAGCCCGGCGACACAGTCGAAGCTGGCGATGTCATCGCCGAGATCGAAACCGACAAGGCGACAATGGAAGTTGAAGCCGTCGATGAAGGTACGGTCGCACAAATCCTGGTCAAAGCCGGGACCGAAGGCGTCAAAGTCAATGCTGTGATCGCGGTTCTGGCCGAAGATGGCGAAGATGCGGGTTCGGTCTCTGCCGCCCCGGCGGACGCGCCAAAACCCGAAGCGACCCCTGAGCCGGCCAAGCAAGTCGCCTCCACGCCGGTCAAGATGCCGGCGCTCGGCACCGGTGATGACCGGATCAAGGCGAGCCCGCTGGCCCGCCGTATCGCGGCCTTGAAAGGTGTCGACCTCAATGCCCTGAAAGGCAAAGGCTCTGGCCCGCATGGCCGCATCGTCAAGAAAGATGTCGAGCAGGCCCAGCCGGGTGTCTCGGCACCCGTGCGCGGCGGCGCGCCGACTTCGCCGGATGGCCTGATCCTGCCGCAAATCCTGGATGACCGGGTTTATGCCCCGGACAGCTATCGCCTTGAGCCGCTGGACGGCATGCGCAAGACCGTGGCCCGGCGTCTGACAGAGAGTTTCATGCAGGTCCCGCATTTTCCGCTCAATGTCGACATTGCGCTGGACAAGCTGTTGGCCGCGCGCAAGGGCATTAATGAAGCGGCGCCAGACGGGGTCAAAATCTCGGTCAATGATCTGCTGATCAAGGCCTCGGCCCTGGCGCTGATGGAAGAACCGGATTGCAATGCCAGCTATTCCGATAATGGCATCGCTTATCATAATGGCGCTCACGTTTCGGTCGCGGTGGCGATTGAAGGCGGCCTGATCACGCCGGTCATTCGCGATGCCGAGCAGAAAGGCCTGGCTGAGATCTCTGCAGAGATGAAAGACCTTGCGACCCGCGCCCGCGAGCGCAAGTTGAAGCCGCAGGAATATTTGGGCGGGACCTTCTCGATCTCGAATCTCGGCATGTTCGGGATCAAGTCCTTCGCCTCGATCATCAATCCGCCTGAAGGCATGATCCTGTCGGTTGGGGCAGGTGAGAAGCGGGCTGTCATTGGCGATGATGGCGCGGTCCAGGCCGCGACCATGATGAGCGTCACCCTGACCTGTGACCACCGCGTCATTGGCGGTGCGGAAGGCGCCCGCTGGCTGCAGGCATTCAAGCGCTTCGTCGAAACCCCAGAGAGTATGCTGCTTTAGGCATTGGAGACTGAATTGGCTGATTTTGACCTGATCGTCATCGGCTCTGGCCCGGGCGGCTATGTTGCCGCCATCCGGGCGAGCCAGCTTGGACTGAAAACCGCGATTGTCGAACGCGAAAGCCTGGGCGGGATCTGCCTCAACTGGGGCTGTATTCCGACCAAGGCGCTGCTGCGCTCAGCCGAAGTGCTGCATCTGGCCAAAACGGCAGCGGCCTATGGTTTGAAAGTCGACAAGGCTGATTTTGACCTTGAGGGCGTGGTCAAACGCTCGCGCGGGGTCGCGGCGCAGCTGTCAGGCGGCGTGAAGCACTTGATGAAAAAGAACAAGATCACGGTGATTGAAGGCGAAGCGCGCCTCGAAAAAGGCGCCGCCGCGCCAGACGTGATCGTCAAGGACGCCAAAGGCAAGGACAAGACCTATAAGGCGAAACATGTCCTGCTCGCCACAGGCGCTCGCGCCCGGGCGATCCCGCAAGCCGGGCTCGAGCCGGATGGCAAACTGGTCTGGACTTATCGCGAAGCCATGGTGCCGGATGTGATGCCGAAGCGGCTTCTGGTCATCGGCTCTGGCGCCATCGGGATCGAATTTGCAAGCTTCTATAATGAGCTCGGTTCGGATGTGACCGTGGTTGAGGCGGTTGATCGCATTTTGCCGGCAGAAGACAAGGAAATCGCTGCCTTCGCGCACAAGTCGTTTGAAAAACAAGGCATGACAATCAAGACCGCGGCGCAGGTCAAAGGCCTCAAGAAAGGCAAGGACACGGTCACGGCAGACGTCTCTGTCGGCGGCAAGACCGAGACGATTGAAGTTGACCGGGTCATCCTCGCGATTGGCATTGTCGCCAATTCCGAAGGCCTGGGACTTGAAAAGCTTGGCGTCAAACTCGATCGTACTCATGTCGTGGTTGACGGGTTCGGGCGCACAGGCGTCAAAGGCCTGTACGCGATTGGCGATCTGACCGGCGGCCCCTGGCTCGCGCACAAGGCCAGCCATGAAGGCGTGATCTGTGTCGAGAAGATTGCCGGCGCGATCGATGAAGCCCATCCGTTCGACAATTGGAACGTGCCGGGCTGCACCTATTCGCATCCGCAGGTGGCCAGCGTTGGCCTCACCGAAGACGAGGCCAAGCAGACCGGCAAGACGCTGAATGTCGGCAAATTCCCGTTTATCGGCAATGGCAAGGCGATTGCGCTGGGCGAACCGGAAGGTCTGGTCAAGACCATTTTCGATGCTGAGACCGGCGAGCTGCTCGGCGCCCATATGGTCGGCGCCGAGGTGACCGAGCTCATTCAGGGCTATGTCATCGCTCGCGAAGGCGAGCTGACCGAAGAAGACCTGATGCACACCATCTTCCCGCATCCGACCTTGTCAGAGATGATGCATGAAGCCGTGCTCGCTTCGGAAGGCCGGGCGCTGCACATCTAGAGATCAGGCCTCAAGCCAGTCGCTGAGCAAGCTTTGCTTGCGCGCAAAATCACGCAGCGCATCCTCAGGCCTGCGCTCAAGCAATTGGATGTGGTCACCAGGCCGGATCTGGCCGAGCAGATGGCGATCACAACGCGCGACGCTGGCAATGCGGGGATAGCCGCCTGTCGTCTGGGCATCGCAAAGCAGCAGCACGGGTATGCCTGATGGCGGGCCTTGAATCATGCCGGGAAAGACCGGGGCGCTCTTCATCTGGCCATCGCTGTTCGGGGCCAGCGTGTGGCCCGTCATGGCAACGCCCATGCGGGTCGCCTGGCGGCCAGCAATGAAAGTCTCGGAGAACAGCGTTTCGCGATCACGAGCATTGAGGAGGTCTGTCTCGGCAGAGCCGCAGGCGCGCAAGGCCACAGCACTTGAAAAAGTCGGCCGCAAGGCCTGCGGGGTTTGGAACAAGCTGGATGCAACCGCTTGGCCGATCGGTTCCAATCGATCCCCGGCTTTAAGGGCGCGCCCTGCCAGGCCGCCAAGCTGAGCTGGCAGATAGGTCGAGCATGATCCAAAAGCGGTCTCGGCCTGAAACCCGGAATGAATGGCAAGATAAGCCCGCATGCCGTGCTCAGGCGGAGCGATCTCAAGCCGGTCACCGGTCTTCAAGTGCAAGCTGGTATGGGCATGAACGGCTTGGCCGGAGACCAGGATCTGGCCATGCGCCCCGGTCACCGCGAGGCTGCACGGCGCCGCCAGCTCTGCTTCGAACCCGCCATAAGTGATCTCAAGCGCGGTTGCGGTCAGGGCATTGTCCACCAGCCGATTGGCGAGGGCATGCGAGAGCGGGTCGGCGGGCCCGGCATAAGGCAAGCCGAAATGCCGGTGCCCGATCCGCGGCGCGCCTTGCAATGTCGTCTGCAGGCCGGGCTTGGTGACAACCAGCATTCAGACCGCCCGAAACGTCACCCGCTGGCCCGGGCTGAGCAGGAATGGCGCCTCGCGCTCGGCGCAGAACAGTTCGGCATCAGTGCGCCCGATCAGCGGCCAGCCGCCCGGGCCATGCAAGGCGTAGATGCCGGTAAACCCGGCGGTGATCCCGACAGATCCAGCCGGGACGCGCGAACGTGGATGCGCCAGCCGCGGCAGGCTGAGCCCGTCCGGAAGGCCGGAAATGTATGAAAATCCGGGGGTAAAACCGATCATCTCGACAACATGATTGCACGCGGTGTGGAGATCGATCAGGGCCGTTTCGGAGAGGTTCAAGGCGGCGCAAACCTGTTCCAGATCCGGGCCATCTTCGCCGCCATACCGGACTGCGATTTCAATCGCCGGGCGCGTGTCTTGAGCTGGCGGCGGCAAAGTCGTGATGCTGTTGAGCCAGATGGCGACGCGTTCAGCATCCTCTGGCCGGAAACGGATGGCGACACGGTCCAGCCCGGCGACCACCTCTTCGGCGCCAGCCTCGGCGCGCAACTGGTGGGCCAGGGCCTGGGCCTGGGCGGGGGTCGCGACGGCAAATTCGAAGGCATCATCGGCGAGACGGGTCAGGGTCAGCGCGGCGGACATATCGCAATCTCTTCAGCTTCCAGGGCCGCCCGGATAGCTTGCGCGGCAGCAAACGCGCCTGGCGTGTCGCCATGGACGCAGAGGGTCTGGACAGGCAAGGCAATAGCGGCGCCATCATGCGTGCTGACCTGTTGCTTCAAGGCGATTTCGGCAGCCTGCGCGACCTGTTGCTGCGGGTCATGCAACACAGCCCCATCGAGTTTTCGATCCCGCAACTGGCCGTTCGACTCATAAGCGCGGTCGGCAAAACCTTCCGCCACGAATGGAATATTGTGGGTTTCAGCCTGCGCCTGCAACTGCGACTCTGGCGGGCCAACCAGGCGGGCATTCACGAGTGTGGTCTGCAGGACCGCGCAAATACTTGTCGCCAGGCCTGCATCCAGCGCAGCCATATTATACAGCGCGCCATGAGGTTTGAGATGGGTGAGCGCCACGCCGGTCGCGTCCGCCAGCTCGGCCAGCTCGCGGACCTGCTGGCGCAGCGCCGCTTCCAGGGCGTCGCCGCGCAAATCCGACTGGGCGCGGCCGAAATTTTCACGGTCCGGGAAGGATGGATGGGCGCCTGCAGCGACCCTGTGCTGTCTGGCTAATTGCAACGCCGTGCGCATCGTGTCCGCGTCACCGGCATGGCCGCCACAGGCAATGTTGCAACTGCTGATGACCGACATCAATTCTGCATCAAAGGCGCAGCCTTCGCCAAGATCAGCATTGAGATCGATTGTCCGGGTCATGCCATCACTCCTGCGGCGCGCAGGATGGAGCGTAGCCCAAGACCCAGCGTGATCAAGACAATCGCCGTCCCGGCCAGGTTGGCCAGCAATGTGTTGGCATGGGCGCCAAGCAAGTCCTTGCGATTCATCACATAAAGCAGAAAGGCGGCCATCAGCGGCAGCAGCAAGCCATTCGCATATTGGGCAATCAGGATCATCTCGACCGGGCGGATCCCGGACAGGCTGATGCCAGCGCCGACAAGCACGACCAGCAGGGCGGTGGCGCGAAACAGAGTCGACTTGCGCGCCTCGTCGCCGCCAATGATCTCGCTGAGGGCAAAGGCGGTCGCCATCGGCGCTGTGATCGCCGAGGTCAGCCCGGCTGCGAACAAGCCAATCCCGATCAAATAGCGCGCGGCATCGCCAAAGGCCGGCTCAATCGCGCGGGCCATGTCGGCTGCATTGCTCACCTCGAGGCCGGTCTTGAACAGCGTGGTGGCGGCGGTTGAAAGGATGAAGATCGAAATCAGACCGCCGAGGCCGATGGAAATTGCAGAATCCTTGCGCGCCTGATCTGTCTGCGCGCCGCCGGGCCATTTCTTGCGCGTCGCTGCGGCGTGCAGGAACAGGTTATAGGGCACGATCGTGGTGCCGATCAGGGCGATGGCGGTCAGGGTGCCACCATCCGGAATGCGCGGTATCAATCCGCTCGCCAGTGCGCCAAGATCCGGACGGGTGAAGATCACGGAAAGGATGAATGCGGCGCTCATGATCAGCACCAGCCCGACCAGCAGCTTTTCAAGCAGCTCATAATGGCCAATCAGCACAGCCAGTCCGGCAATCAGCGCCAGCGCCGTGACCAGCGCAGTCTGGCCAGGTGAGGCGGTCGTCAGCAGCGCGTCGAGGCCAAGTGCGCCGCCAGCAAGATTACCGCCTTCATAGGCGCAATTGCCGATCAGCAAGGCGGCAAAGACAAGGCCGCCAGCGGCCCATTTCACGGCGGGTGCCGGTGCGCTCTGCATCAGCGCCTCGCCCAGTCCGAGGCCGGCGCCGGCGCCGAGCCGCGCCGCCATGTCCTGCAGCAGGATGGTTGCGATTGTGGCAAAGACCAGGGCCCAGACCAGGGCGAAGCCGAAATTGGCGCCAGCGAGTGTGCAGGCCGTGACCGTGCCTGGTCCGATAAAGGCGGCGGCGACCAGGACGCCGGGGCCGAAACTCAGTTTCATTCGCCCGCTCCGTCCGGCGTGATGCCGCGGCGTGTTGTCAGATAGGTGGCGAAGCTGGCGAGCCAGTGGCTGCCGGAATAATGCTCGTCCGAAACGGCAGCGATACCGGCCTCGCGGTGGACCGCGTGAGCGGCCATCAGGGCCGGAATGCGCGGGTCTTCCGCAGGCAGGGCGCTGGCAATGCCCTCCAGCGCCCAGGCGCGCGACAGGTTGACCCCGTCCAGGTGGACCAGCTTGCCGTCAGAGGCATCAAGCACAATGCCAGGCGCGAGCCAGTCGCTGCCGCCATCAATCGGAATCTGCGGCAGGAAATAGCCGAGCCAGACGACAAAGTCCTGTTGCGACAGGACCCGGCGCATCAGGTCAGCCTCCATCAGGCAGGGCGACAGGAAGTCTTCCCCGGATGGCTCATAGGCGAGGGGGCAATTAATATCGCCCTGGTGGAAGCTCAGCGCTTTCTGGGCCAGCGCATCGGCCAGCTCAGTGTCACCGACAGTGCGGGCATAATCGAGCATCAGGCCGAAGGCGAAAGCGGTCTGGTTATGCGTCCCGAGCCGCACCGGATAAGACAATTTGGGCAGCCAGGCGCGGGTTTTCTCGACGATCGCATCTTCCAGCGGGCGCAGGGTTTCGCGCCATTCTGACAGCTGCGGATCATCGCTCTCCTCCAGCTCGGCGATCAGTTGCAGGTACCAGGCGATGCCGTAGGGGCGTTCGAAGGCGTTGCGGCCTTTGGCGGTGTAATAAGCCAGCTCACCAGCGAGGTTTTCTGGCGTGAAGCTCGCGGCCAGGGCGGTGCGGATTTCATCGCCATAGACACTGTCGGGCCGGGTCGTCAGGATGCGCGTCAGCAGCCAGTGCCCATGCACCGAGGAGTGCCAGTCAAAACAGCCATAAAAGGCAGGGGTCAGTTTATGCGGCGGGCGAGCATCCTGGGCCGATTGCAATACATGACTGATTTTATTCGGATATTCACGGTGCACACAGTCCAGGGCCAGGATCGCGAACCGGTCTTCCACGGTCACCGGCGCCGGGCGCTCAGCCGCGGTTTGTGGCTCTGGCGCTGCCGTCTGATCGCGCTCTTGCGGCCCTGAACAAGCGACCAGGGCAAGGCCCAGAATGCTTCCGATAATGCGCTTCATGCCCGTCCCTTTCCTGGCTTTACCGGCCCACCTAATCGACTGCGGCAGGCCGAGGCAAGGCGTTGCTGAAACTTGCAGAGACTATGCAGAAGCTTGCAGAGGCTCTGCAGTAGCTTGCACAAGCATGCTTTGATTGTGGGCCAGCATTTGTGCCGTGCTGCGCAAAGCGAGATTTTCATCGATCCCCGGTTCATCGAGCAGCATTTCGACCAGGGCATAGCCCATCTCGACGCCGACCCGGGCACTGGCAAAGGCAGCATCGCGATCGAGGTCCGGCCAGCGCGCCAGCGCCTTGTCAGTCATCAGCCCAGCCATGCGCCGGTGTGAGTCGAGCCGCACATCAGACAGCACCGGCGTCGCGTGCAGCGAGCGCATGATCCAGCCGCCGGCCTTGAACCGGCGCGTGACCGCCAGCGTTTCGCGCAGGAAATGCTCAATCTGTGCGGCCATGTGCTCTGCGCCTGGATCCCAGTCATCAAGCAAGGCATTCTGCGCCTCCATCAGGCGCGTGCCGAGCTCTTTCAGGACCGCATATTTGTTCGGGAAATAGCGATACAAGGCTGGCGGGGTCAGGCCAGCGCGTTTGCAGATCATATTGGTCGACAGGCGCTCGAAGCCGACTTCTTCAAGCAGTTCAGCCGCCGCTGCAAGCACGCGCTCCATCGTCCGCTGCGAGCGATCCTGGTTCGGGGTTGCGCGTTTGCTGGTTGTGAGAGTCACGATGATAATCCCTGCGCGCGGTCTGCCTGCTTGACAGCCAGAGCTAAAACAATAGTGATAACTATCAATTAATCAGGGAGGCGGCAATGGGCGTTTCGAGGAGACGGCTCTTGCAAGTCGGGGCAGGGGCGGCCGTGGCCGCGGCAATCCCGGTTGGCCAGCACGTGGCTTGGGGCCTGCGCGACTTTGCGCGCGACGGCTACACGCCGGATTATCCAGATGCCCCGGAGGGCGAATATGCCTGGATGAACTGGTCCGGGGCGCAGCGCGCGACGCCGATGGACCTCGCTTCGCCACAAACAGAACAAGCACTCGCAGATTACATTCGCACCAGCCCCCACCGCATCCGCCCGCGCGGGTCAGGGCATTCCTTTTCCGGCCTGGTGCCGAGCGAAGGGGCGATCCTGGATGTCAGCTTCTTTAACGGCTTGCAGGCCTATGATCCAGAGACTGGCATTGCCACGTTCGGGGCCGGAACGACCCTGTTTCAGGCCGCCGGCAAATTGCATGAGCTGGGCCGCGCGTTCCTGAACCTGCCGGACATTGTCGATCAGACCCTGGCCGGGACATTCTCCACCGCCACGCATGGCACCGGCGAGACATTGACCGCCCTGCACGCTTATATTCGCAGTTTTCGGATGGTCACGGTATCGGGCGAAGTCGTCGAGGTCAGCGCGGCTTCGCATCCGGATCTGTTCGCGGCCGGCAAAGTCTCGCTTGGCGCGCTTGGGGTGATGACGGCCTATAGTGTCCAGACCGTCCCGGCCTTCAACTTGCACCGGATCGTCCGCGCCGAACCGATTGAGCAAGTCCTTGACGAGCTCGAGGCGCGGGCCGCGGCGCATCGCAATTTCGAAGTCTTCTATCTGCCCGGTACCGGCATGGCGGCGACGCTCAGTCATGATTTGCATGATGGCGAGGTCACTGGCGCCGGACCGTCTGAGGATGATGAAACGCTGGAAGGGTTGAAACTGCTGCGCGACCAGTTTGGCTGGTGGCCATGGCTGCGCCGCCGGATCGCCCAATCGGCGCTGCCGAATGGCGTGATCGAGGATGTCAGCGACGCGTCTCTGGAATTGCTGGCAACGACCCGGCCGATCAAGTTCAATGAGATGGAATATCATTTGCCGCGCGATCAAGGCCTTGCCGCCTTGCGCAAAGTGATTGCGAAAATGGATCGGCGCAAGGATGCCTTCTTCCCGATCGAGATCCGCTATATCGCGCCGGATGATGCCTGGCTCAGTCCGTTCAGTGGCGGGCCGCGCATGTCGATTGCCATTCATGCCGCTGTGGAGGAACGGTTCGACTATTTCTTCACCGAGTTCCAGCCCATCTTCCTGCAACATGGCGGGCGTCCGCATTGGGGCAAGTGGCATAATCTCAAGCGCGAGGATTTTGCCATGCTCTACCCTGAGTTCAGCCGTTTCGCTGAGCTGCGCCGCGACTTGGATCCGGACGGCAAGTTCCTGAACCCGCATCTCGCCGAATTGTTTGGGGAGGCGCTAGATGCTTAGGGTGAGTCGAAGAAACCTGCTGCTCGGCGGAGCAGCCATTGTCGGAGTGACAACGCTGATGTCCAAACCAGGAAACGAGAGCGGGCCAAGAGATGCCTATTTCCTCGACGTGCAGGCGGCGCTGACCAAGGCCGGTATTGCCAATCCGACTCTGGTTATCGACCGGGCCCGTCTGAACGCCAATATCGACACATTGGTCGGGCACCTGCCAGCGGGGATGGGCTATCGCATCGTTGCCAAATCATTGCCGTCTCTGGCCTTGATCAGCCACATCCGTCAGCGCGCCAATACCGATCGCCTGATGACGTTCAACCAGCCGATGCTGAGCGCCCTCAGCGAGGCCATGCCAGAGGCCAGTCAGCTGCTCGGAAAGCCGTTACCGGTTCAGGCCGCGCGCAATTATTTCAAGGCCTTGACGGCGCAAAGTGCACCGGCGGCGGACAAGGTCCAGTGGCTGATCGATAGCGCCAAGCGCTTGCAACAATATGCCGACCTGGCGGCTGGCGAGGAGCGCACGCTGCGGCTCAATATCGAGCTTGATGTCGGCCTGCATCGCGGCGGATTTGAACCTGGCGCAGACTTGCAAGCCGTGCTGCAGGCCATTGCTGATAATGACCGCCTGGAGCTGTCCGGTTTCATGGGCTATGAGCCGCACATTCCGGCCTTGCCGACGACGCTGGGCTGGCGTGACAAGGCCCTGAATGGCGCCTGGAAAAAGTACCGCGCAGCGCTTGACCAGGCGGCCGAGATCTTCAGCGCTGAGGTGATGCAGGAGCTGACGCGCAATGCCGCCGGCAGCCCGACTTACCGCTATTACGAAGATACCACCCTCGCCAACGAGATTTCAGCCGGCTCCTGTCTGGTCAAGCCGACGCATTTTGACAGCGAGTTGCTGGCGCCGCATCAACCGGCCAGCTTCATCGCCGCGCCGGTGATCAAGGCGCTGCCGACGACGCGTATGCCGGGGCTCGAATTCGCTGATGGCGCCAAACGGGCCTGGGATCCGAATTATAACAAGACGGTGTTCATCTATGGCGGTCATTGGCTGGCCGATCCGGTCGATCCGCCGGGGCTGAGCTACAATTCCACCTTTGGCCGCTCGTCCAATCAGGAAATGCTGAATGGCGGGCCTGATCTTGAGATTGCGGCGGATGAGTTCGTGTTTTTCCGCCCGCATCAGAGTGAGGCCGTGTTCCTGCAATTCGGCGATATTGCGGTCTATGAAGATGGCGAGATTGTTGACACCTGGCCGGTCTTTGAGGCGTCGGCTTAGGGCCTGGGTCCGCGCAGGCTGGAGGCGGGCAGGGCAACCCAGCACGAAGACGTGCCGCGCAGACCGGGCGCGTCCATGCCGCTCCCGCTCCAGGCCGCGCTTGCAGGGGGCTTGCTTGCAGGAGGGAAGCCTCGGCCTAAGCTGTCTCCAGGCTCTTCACCTGAACCTGGGTGGGGCGGCTATTGCCTTTGCCATAAAGGTTCACTTTCAGCTTCGAGATGGCGTGCACAAGCGCGTTCGGGCCGTATTTGATGTCGCCGGTAAACTCGATATTGGGGAAGCGCTCGAACAGGTGCTCATACGCCACCCGCAGCTGCATCTGGGCGACGCGGGAGCCGAGGCATTTATGCACCCCGTGGCCGAAGGCGATATGCTTGTCGACATTGTCGCGCATCATGTCGAACGTGTCCGGGTTCGCGAACACGTCCGGGTCGCGGTTGCCGCCGCCATACCACATCACCACTTTCTCATCCTTGGCGATTTTCTGGCCATTGATCTCGGTGTCTTCAAGGGCGGTGCGCCGCATATGCTTGACCGGCGAGACCATGCGCAGGGATTCCTCTGCCATGCGCGGGATCAGCGATGGATCATCCAGTACCATGGCGCGCTGATCCGGCCATTCGGACATCAGCTTGATCGTGCCCGACAGCGAGTTTCGCGTCGTGTCATTGCCGGCAAAGATGATCAGCAGCCAGGAGCCATCGAGATATTCCTGCGGCAGCAATTCGTCATCCAGTTTCGAATGCGCGATCACGGACAGTAGGTCTTGGCGCGGATTGGCGCGGCGGTCGGCCATGACGCTGGCCCCATAAGCGAACATTTCCTCGACCACTTTCTTGAAGCGCAGCGGGAAGAGCGGCTCGCCGAGAAAGGTACGCAGCGGATTGGCCATGAACTGGCTCGCCATTTCGAGATAATGCATCCAGTGCACGATCTTTTGCCGGTCCGCCTCGTCGACGCCGAGCATTTCGCACAAGGTGAAAAGCGGCAGCTGGTTGGAGAAGATCTTGACGAAATCGACGACCGGGCCCTTGGCTTCGAGATCATCGCAAAGGGAGGCGACCTTGCGGCTGACTTTCTCGCGCAGCTCTTTGACATAGGCCGGGATGAAGAAATCCTTCTGCTGGATCCGCATCTGCATGTGCTGCGGCTCATCCATGGAGATCAGATTATCCATGGCGGCGCGGACCAGGATTTCCGGGCGCCAGTGCTTGCGGTCGGCGACGGCGAGATTGATCCCGCCGCGCTGGGACGAGAAGACCTCCGGGGCGAGCTCGACCGCCTTGATGTCCTCATAGCGCGAGACCGACCAGAAGCCAGAACCGCCGCGCGGCATTTGCGACCACATGACCGGCGCCTGTTCGCGCATCTGTTTGTACAGGTCATAAGGATGGCCGCGGGTCCAGGAATTCGGGTTCCACAAGGCGAAATCGGTTTCGATCATCGGATAGATCATCGGATGGACGGGGTCCTGTGCGCCGGTATCGACGAGAATGTCATCACTGATCAGTTTCATAGGTCTGGCTCCATTCAGATGGCGGCCAAGCGCCATCGAGTCATAGATCTTTCTGCAAGCTAACCCGGATTTCGCCGCTGACCATGGCTATTTTGGGATGACCATAGGGAAACCTGAACTTGCAGAATTGACCCTGATCGCGGCGCGCGTCAGGGTGCCGGCATGACCGCCCTTGCTCGCAAACAGGTTCCAGAAACGCATCTCCATGTGCGCGGAGAGATGATGACGCCCTTGCCTGAAGGGGCGCTGTGGTGGGGCCGCGAACGCACATTGGTCGTGTCAGACCTGCACTTGGAGAAGGGCTCGAGCTATGCCGCGGCCGGTCAGATGCTGCCGCCTTATGATACCAGCGCGACGCTGGCTGTGGTCGAAGCGCTGGTGCAGGCCTATCAGCCACAGCGGGTGATCTCGCTCGGTGACAGTTTTCACGATCGCGGCGCAGAATGGCGCCTGGTCGCAGGCGATGCGGCGCGGATCAGGGCGCTGACCCAGGCGACCGACTGGGTCTGGGTCGAAGGCAATCACGATCCTGATCCGCCGCAAGAACTGGGCGGGCGCGCCGCCAGGGTGCTGCGCCTGAATGATCTTGTGTTTCGCCATGAACCGACCGGCGAGAGCGGCGAGATTGCCGGCCACCTGCATCCATGTGCGAAAGTCCTCAGCCGGGTGCGCAGCCTGCGCCGGTCCTGCTTTGTCACCGATGGCGAGCGGTTGATCATGCCAGCGCTGGGCGCGTTTACAGGCGGGTTGAATGTGCTTGATGAGGCGTTTGCGCCGTGTTTCCCGGCCGGCGGCATGATGGTGTTTGCGATCACACGCGAGGCGGTTATTGCTGTCTCGGGCCGGCGCCTGATTCCGGATCGAGGGCGATCCGTGTCCGGGCGCTGGCGGCTCAAGACCAGTTCAATTTCCAACGGCTAAAGGTGGAGTTCATGGACAATATCGATTTTGCGGCCTTGTGGGCCGATTATGGCGACGCAGTGCTCGGCTTTGCCGTCCAGGCGGTCGGCGCGCTGATCGTTCTGATCATTGGTTTGCGGGTCGCCGGCTGGCTCGGTCGCCTGGTCCGCTCGATCGCGCTGCAGCAGGAAAATATTGACGACACGCTGGGCAATTTCTTCGGCTCGATGGTGCGCTGGGCGGTTACCGCAGCGGTGTTCATCGCCGTCCTGCAAGTGTTCGGGGTGCCGGCGACCAGCTTTGTCGCGGTGCTTGGTGCGCTGACTCTGGCCATCGGCCTGTCGCTGCAGGGGGCGCTCGGCAATATTGCCTCTGGGGTGATGATCATGATCTTCCGGCCGTACAAGCTCGGCGATTATATCGAAGCGGCCGGGGCGGCCGGAACGGTGAAGGATATCAACCTGTTCCAGACCGTGCTAGCGACCCCGGACAATGTCCAGATCATGGTCCCGAACAGCCAGGCGATTGATGGCGTGATCAAGAATTATAGCGGCTATTCCACCCGCCGCGTCGATGTCACGTTCGGGATCGATTATGGCGACGATATCGACAAGGCGATCGGTATCATCACCTCCATTGTCGACGCCGATAAACGCATTCACCGCGACCCCGAACCTTTTGCCAAAGTGGTCAATCTTGGCGACAGCTCCGTCGACATCGCGACCCGCAACTGGGTCGATGCGGCAGATTATTGGGACGTCAAGTTCGACCTCACCAAACAGGTCAAGGAAGCCTTCGACCAGCAAGGCATCTCGATCCCGTATCCGCATCAGGTCGAGATCGTCAAAGACGTCGCCTAAGCCATGACCGATCCGGCGCTGGAGACGATTGGCGAAGAGGCCGCACGGACGGGCAAGCTGCCCAAGGTGCGGCGCCATGTGCTTCTGCGTCTGCTCGGGATCAGCTGGTGGGGCTGGATCAAGCTGGCCTTGCTGTGCGTGCTGGTCGGGTTCCTGGTCATGGCCAGCGAGTTCGACCCGGCCTCGCCGGATGTCAATGTCATGGGCGCGATGCAGGGTTTCCTGCAATCCCTGGCCGGACTGGCCGGATGGGCCGCGCGCAATTTCTGGAAGCCGGCTCTGGCCGGCGCCACATTCGTGCTGCCGATCTGGCTGCTCTGGCGTTTGGTCAGCTTGCCTTTCCGTAAGTAAGCTTTGCTGTATCCTGGCCAGCACAGACAAAAGGGCAGGAAAAAATGGATATGTCTCAATTGATGTTTCGCGATGGCCTGATGCAGGGCGAGCGCATTCTGGTCACTGGCGGCGGTACGGGGCTCGGCAAGGAAATGGCCGAAGGGTTCCTGAAACTCGGCGCGGAGGTCCACATTTGCGGCCGTCGCGGCGGGGTCTGCGAAGACACAGCAGAAGCGCTGATGCGCGCCCATGGCGGCACTGTGGTGCCGCATGCCTGCGATATTCGCGTTGCTGAAGCGATCAATGACATGACGGACAAGATCTGGATCAATCACGGCGCGCTGACCGGCCTGGTCAACAATGCGGCAGGCAATTTCATCTCGCGCACCGAGGATCTTTCTATTCGCGGTTTTGATGCGATTGCCAATATTGTCTTTCGCGGCACCTTCTACATGACCCATAATATCGGCAAGCGCTGGATCGATGAAGGCAAGCGCGGCAATGTCATCTCGGTCCTGACCACCTGGGTATGGAATGGCGGGCCGTTCGTGGTGCCGTCGGCGATGTCCAAGTCTGCGGTCAACACGATGACCCAGTCGCTGGCTGTGGAATGGGGCCGTTATGGCCTGCGCTTCAATGCCATCGCGCCAGGCCCGTTCCCGACCGAAGGCATGACCAAGCGCCTTGCCCCGCAAGCCGACAGCACCGAGGACATGAACCAGGACGGGGCCAATCCGATGGGCCGGATCGGCAAGATGCACGAGCTGGTCAATCTGGCGGTCTTCCTGATGGGACCAGGGGCGGAATATGTGAATGGCCAGACCATCGCGATTGATGGTGCCATGTATAATGCCACCGGTGGCAATTTCTCGCGTTTGGCACAATGGGGCGATGCCGATTGGCAGGCAGCGCGCGATGCGATCGAGGCGACCAATGCCAAGGACAAGGCCAAGCGCACAGTCTGAGCCGCGCCTGAATTTCGCCACAGCATTTTAAGCCTGCGTTAGCCCTTCTTCGCTTAGCTGAGCGCTTGTTTAGGAGGCGTGCTATGGTTGCACAGCGTAAATCTGACTCGCATTATACCGGCGATGCCAAAATGAAGGCGGCGGCGCTGCAATCGCGGGCGCCGGTCAAGCCGGTCGAGAAGGCTGCCGACACCGCGCCGGTGCCATCGCCTGCCAAGCAATTGCAGGATCAGCTGCACGCGCATTACCAGCCGCTCAGCCGCCGGATGTCGGTGATCCTGGTGTCGCTGCTGGTGGCCTTCGCTTTTGTCAGCGGATGGATCGGCGGAACTGGCGGCGGCCTGGTCTGAAACAGCGCTGGTTTTTGGCACAAATCTCGCTAGACAGAGCCCGAAACGATTTCGGAGCTTCAGAACATGACAATCCGCAAAGCTGTGTTGCCCGTCGCCGGGTTCGGAACACGCGTCCTGCCTGCGACCAAAGCCATTCCAAAAGAGTTGTTGCCGGTCGTTGATCGACCGGCGCTGCAATATGTCGTCGACGAGGCGATTGAAGCTGGCATTGAACATATCGTGTTCGTCACCGGACGCGGCAAAGGCGCGATTGAAGACTATTTCGATCTGTCCTTCGAGCTTGAAACAAATCTGCGCGGCAAGGCCAGCAAGGCCGACATTCTGGCCGAGGTCGAAAAGACCCGTCTGCCGGCTGGCGGCGCCAGTTTCACGCGGCAACAGGAAGCCCTCGGGCTTGGTCATGCGATCTGGTGCGCCCGCGACATTGTTGGTGATGAGCCTTTCGCCATCCTGCTGCCTGACGTCATCGTCAAGGCCGAGCAATCCTGCCTGTCGCAAATGGTCGAGGCTTATAACAAGGTTGGCGGCAACATCATTGCCGTCGATCCGGTGCCGGAAGAGCGGGTTTCGTCTTATGGCGTCATCGCCCCGAAAGGCGAGCGCGATGGTCGCCTGATCGAGATGAGCGGCATGGTCGAGAAACCGCCGCGCGAAGACGCGCCATCTAATCTCGCGATTACCGGGCGCTATATCTTGCAGCCGGAAATCTTCGGGCTTCTGTCTGATCAGGGCGCTGGTGCTGGCGGCGAAATTCAGCTCACCGATTCCATGGCCCGCCTGATGCAAATGCAGAACTTCTATGCCTATGAGTTCGAAGGCGCGCCATATGATTGCGGCTCCAAGCTCGGCTATTTCGAAGCGGTTCTGGCGCATGCGCTGGACCATCCCGAGATTGCAGACGGTGCCCGCGACTTGCTGGCAAAGCTGTAAGTTGACCGGGGCAGGGCCTTACGGTAGCGCCACGTCATGAAGGTGAAACTTCCGACAGCGCGTGATGTTATGTCCGCTCGCAAGCGGATCCGCGAGCATGTCGAGACGACACCGATCCTGACCTCTTCGGTGATTGACAAGATTGCCGGTGCCAAGATCCTGATCAAAGCCGAGTGTCTGCAGCAGACCGGCAGTTTCAAACTGCGCGGCGCGACCAATCGCTTGCTGCAAATTCCCGACAAGAAACGCGAGCGCGGCGTTGTTGCCTTCTCGTCCGGCAATCACGCTCAGGGCGTCGCCAGAGCCGCGCGGCGGCTCGGCATGCCGGCAGTGATCGTGATGCCGTCCGATGCGCCGGCGGTGAAGACTGAAGGCGTCGAATCCGATGGCGCCGAAGTCCGCTTATATGACCGCAACACGGAAAACCGCGAAGCCATCGCGGCCGAGCTGGCGCGCGAACGGGACGCGGTTCTGGTGCCGAGCTTTGATGATCGCATGATCATTGCCGGGCAGGGCACGCTCGGGCTCGAATTTGCCGAACAGGTGAAAGCACGCGGTGAAGAACTGGATCACTTGATCTGCTGTACGGGCGGCGGCGGCCTGATCACCGGGATCGCCCTGGCGCTTTCCAAAGTCAGTCCGGAGACCCGGATCTGGACCGCTGAACCAGAAGGTCATGATGACTGGAAACGGTCGCTGGAGGCCGGGCAGATCGTGGCGAATGAGCCGGGCACACGGTCCAGGTGCGATGCGATCCTGACGCCGCAGCCAGGCGACCTGACCTGGGCGGCAGGATCGCCTTTGCTGGCGGGTGGCTGCGCGATCTCCGACCAGCATGCCTTTGAGGCCATGCGGATCGCCTTCCGGCAATTGCGGATCGTGGCTGAACCAGGCGGCGCGGCCGCATTGGCTGCGGCGATGTTCCGTCTGCCGGAAGCGGCCAAGGGCCAGACTGTCGGCGTCGTCGTCACCGGCGGCAATGTCGATCCGCGATTCTTTGCGGACGTCCTGAACCGGACGGCCTAGCTTTCCTTCATCAGGCGCGCCTTCTGGCGCTGCCAGTCGCGTTTGGCCGAGGTTTCGCGCTTGTCATGGGCTTTCTTGCCGGTGGCGATCCCGATCAGCAGCTTGGCCAGGCCGCGTTGGTTGAAATACAGCTTCAGCGGCACGATTGTGCGTCCAGCCCGCTCAACCGCCTGGGCCAGTTTCGATCGCTCGCGTTTCGAGACCAGCAATTTGCGCTTGCGCCGCGGCGCATGATTGAACCGGTTGGCGCCTTCATAAGTCGGAATGTCGGCATTGATCAGCCACAGCTCGCCGTCTTCGAGCGAAGCATAGCTTTCGGCAATATTCGCTTTGCCATTGCGCAGCGATTTGACCTCGCTGCCGGTCAGCATCAGGCCAGCCTCAAGCGTGTCTTCGACCGCATAATCGAAGCGCGCGCGGCGATTCTCCGCCACTAGGCCGTCCGAGCGGCCTTTGGTTTGAGATTGCTTGGCCATCCGTTCAGTCCAGTCCGGCCGCTGCCATGGCCGCATCAATGCGAGCGCGGGTTGCCGCATCCGGCATGACGATCGGCAAGCGCACTTCATCGGTGCAGACGCCGAGCTTGGACAGGACGTGCTTGGCCGGACCAGGCGAAGGCGAGAAGAACATGGCGCGATGGATGTGGATCAAGCGCTGGTCCAGGGCCTGCGCGGTTTTCAGATCGCCTGCATCAAACGCGGCATGCATCTGCGCGCACAGGTCCGGGGCGACATTCGCGGTGACGGAAATGCAGCCAGCGCCGCCCATGCCGCGATGGCCGAGGCTGGACGGGTCTTCGCCTGACAATTGGGTGAATTGCTCGCCTGCAGTCAGCGCGGCCTGATAAGAGACGCGGCCGAGATCATTACTGGCATCCTTGATGCCGATAATGTTTGGCAACTTGGCCAGGCGAGCGAGCGTTTCCGGCAACAGGTCAGAGGCCGTGCGGCCAGGCACATTATACATCACGATCGGCAATGAGACGGCATCATTTATGGTCCGGAAATGGGCTTCCAGACCGGCCTGGTCGGGCTTGTTGTAATACGGGCAGATGACCAGCGCAGCGTCGGCGCCGACCTGTTTTGCATGTTCTGTGAGTTCGATTGCTTCGCGGGTCGAGTTCGAGCCGGCGCCGGCAATCACCGGCACGCGTCCGCCAGCCACCTGGATGCACAGTTCCACCACTTGCTTGTGTTCTTCATGCGACAGGGTCGCGGACTCGCCCGTGGTGCCGCAAGGCACCAGCGCCGCGGACCCGCCAGCAATCTGCTGTTCGATCAGATTGGCGAACGCGTCGCGGTCGATGGCCCCGTTCTTGAATGGGGTTATCAACGCAGGAATAGAACCATGAAACATCTGTCAGATACACACTTTTGGTTGAACAGGACCGCAAAAGGTCCGAGTTTGGTCATATACGGCCTATAAACCGGAATCAGAATGTATCAACGACAAGGACCGTAAGGAATCAGTCAAAGCACATGCGAAACCGTCTATTCAGCCTGATTTTCGTCTCCCTTGCTGCAGGGTTGGGGACCAGCCTGGCAAGCGCTGCGCAAGTGCCGCCGACGCCAAGCCTGAAGCCGCAACTGGTGGCGGCGTCTGAAATCATCTCGACCCGTGATGCCGGATTGCTGCGCGAAGGCCTGCAAGCGGTCGATCGCGCCGACTGGTTCGAGGTGCGCCAGGCCGAATCGCAGATTCGTGACACCACGGCCCGGGATATCCTGACCTGGTACCGGGCCCGCCGTGACTGGCGCATGTCGTTTGATGAAATGGACCGGGCCCTGACCCGCCTCGGCGGCTGGCCTGAAATCACCGCAATCCGCTCTCGTGCTGAAGAAGTGATGGAGCTGTCGACGCTCGACGCCCGGGCCCGTGTCGCCTGGTTCGAGAATCATGGCGGCGCGCGCAGCGGGGCGGGGCACATCATCTATGCCCGGGCCCTGGAATCGCTTGGCCGCGATGACGAGGCCATGGTCGAAGTCCGCAAGGCCTGGCATGGCCGCACACTGAGCAAGGAAACGAGCCAGCGGACTTATGCCCGTTACAAGACCAAGCTGACCCAGGAGGATCACCGCAAACGGGTCGATTTCCTGCTCTGGACCCGCCAGACCACGGCGGCGGGGCGGATGAAGTCCTTGTTGACGCCGGACTGGCGGGCGCTGCTGGATGCGCGCTCGAAGTTGATCCGCCGCGCCCGCGGCGTGGATGCGGCGGTCGATGCGGTCTCAACCGAATTGCAATCTCATCCTGGCCTGATGTTCGACCGCGCCGAATGGCGCCGCCGGGCGCGGTTGAAGGATCGGGTTGTGCCGCTGCTGCGCCAGATTGATGGCGCGGATGTGCCGGCCGCAGGTCGCAGCCGGCTGTGGAAGGCCCGCCACCCGCAAGTGCGCGTCGCGCTGAAGGATGCCGACTGGTCGCTGGCTTATGAACTCGCCGCGCCGCATGGCATGAGCACAGGCCGCGACTTTGCCGAGGCGGAATGGACCGCTGGCTGGATTGCCTTGCGCCACATGAACAATCCGCAGCGGGCGCTGCAGCATTTCGAAGCGCTCGAACAAGGCGTGTCGACGCCGATCAGCCTGTCGCGGGCCGCTTATTGGAAAGGCCGGACGCTGGAAGCGTTGAACCAGAGCGCAGACGCGCAAGCCGCATATGCCGAAGCGGCGCAATACCGGTTTTCCTATTATGGCCAGCTCGCGGCTGAAAAGGCGATGCAGGGGACGATTGATCTCAGCACCAGTTATACGCTGACGGACCAGGATCGCGCCAATTTCCATAGCCGGTCTCTGGTCAAGGCAATGCGCCTGTTCGCCGAGAATGGCTGGGATGCAGCCTTCCGCAAATTCGCTTATCACCTCGATGATCAGCTCACCCGTCCGCAAGATTTCGAACTGCTGGCCGAGATTGGCCGCGAATACCATTATGCCGATATCGGCGTGCGCGGCGCCAAGGCCGGGCTGGCCAAAGGCGTTGTTGCCCCGGATGCGGCCTATCCTGTGGTCGAATACCCGTTATTGCGCGAGCCGCAGGTTGAGCGCTCCTTGATGCTGGCGCTGTCGCGGCAGGAAAGCGAGATGAACCCGGCCGCGATCAGCCATGCCAATGCGCGCGGCCTGATGCAGTTCATTCCGCGTACAGCGCGGCTGGAAGCGCGCCGTCAGGGCCTGCCTTTCCGGACCAGCTGGCTGACTGATGATCCTGGCTATAACATGACCCTGGGCGGCGCCCATCTGGACACGCTGCTGCGCCAGTTCAATGGCAGTTATATCATGACCGCAGCGGCTTATAATGCCGGCGCCTCGCGGCCACAGCGCTGGATTGGCGAATATGGCGATCCGCGCGCGGGCGAGGTCGATCCGGTCGACTGGGTCGAGTTCATCCCGTTCAGCGAGACCCGCAATTATGTCCAGCGGGTGCTGGAAAACACTCAGGTCTATCGCAACCGCCTGAGCGGCGAGCCGGAAGATATCCGCCTCTCCGACGATTTGCAGCGCGGCCGCTTCGGAAACAATTAGGCGGTCTGGTTGTTCAAGCAGAAGCAAGCCCCCGAAGATACAGGCGCAGCGGCACTTGATTGCGCCGGGACCGCATCCTCATCCCAACGCTTTGCCCAGCCTGGTCCGGGCATGCTCTCCCCGACTTGATCGGGCCGTCCAGCACGCGGACGTGCCGCGCAGACCAGGAGCGTCCATGCTGCTCCCGCGCCAGGCCGAGCAGGCCCGCGCTGGGCCCCACGGATCAGACCGTGGGGCGCGCTTGCAGGGGGGATTTAGTCTCAGGAGCGACCTGCGCCGCGGTGAGTGGGGCACCGCAATGCTTGTCTAAGCCGTCGCCTTTTTCCGCTTTGCCGGGGCCTTGTTCTTGGCAGTGGTCTTCTTGGTTGCGGCTTTCTTCGCCGGCGCTTTCTTGGCCGGTGCCTGCGCCTTGACCGGGCTGGCGCGCCGGTCGGCCTGGCGCTTCAGCGCCTCGGCCAGGAATTTGCCGGTCCAGCTTGTCTTCACCTTGGCGACCTCTTCCGGCGTGCCGACGGCGACAATCTGGCCGCCGCCATCACCGCCTTCAGGGCCGAGATCGATGATATGGTCAGCGGTCTTGATGACATCGAGATTATGCTCGATCACCAGCACCGTATTGCCGGTATCGACCAGTTCATGCAGCACATCCAGCAATTTGCGGACATCCTCAAAGTGCAGCCCGGTGGTCGGTTCGTCGAGAATGTAAAGCGTCTTGCCGGTCGCTCGTTTGGACAATTCCTTGGCCAGCTTGACCCGCTGCGCTTCGCCGCCGGACAGCGTCGTCGCTTGCTGGCCGACCTTGATATAGGTCAGGCCGACGCGGTTCAGGGTTTCCATCTTGGAGCGGATGGCGGGCACGGCCGAGAAGAATTTCTCCGCCTCTTCGACGGTCATGTCGAGCACATCGGCGATCGACTTGCCTTTGTACAAAACTTCCAGCGTCTCGCGATTATAGCGCTTGCCGCCGCAAGTCTCGCAGGTGACGTAAACGTCTGGCAGAAAGTGCATCTCGATCTTGATGACGCCGTCGCCCTGACAGGCTTCACAGCGCCCGCCTTTGACATTGAACGAGAACCGGCCCGGCTTGTAGCCGCGCTGCTTGGATTCCGGCAGTCCGGCAAACCAGTCGCGGATCGGGCCAAAGGCGCCGGTATAAGTGGCCGGGTTGGAGCGCGGCGTGCGCCCGATCGGGCTCTGATCAATGTCAATGACCTTGTCGAGATGGTGCAGGCCCTCAATGCTCTCATATGGCGCCGGGGCCTTGCTCGCCTTGTTCAGCTTGCGGGCGAGGGCTTTGTACAGCGTCTCGATGATCAGGGTCGACTTGCCGCCGCCCGAGACGCCCGTGACGGCGGTGAACGTGCCAAGCGGGATGGTGACATCGACATTCTGGAGATTGTTGCCGGTGGCGCCCTTGATGGTCAGCTCGCGTGTCTTCTTGTTCACGCGCCGCTTCGCCGGGATGGCAATCTCCTCGCGGCCGGACAGATAAGCGCCGGTCAGCGAGTTTTCGTCAGCAATGACGTCCTGCGCCGTGCCCTGGCTGACAATCTGGCCGCCATGGACGCCAGCGCGCGGGCCCATATCGATGACATGGTCGGCGGTCAGGATGGCGTCTTCATCATGCTCGACCACAATCACCGAATTGCCGAGATCGCGCAGGCGTTTCAGCGTTTCGAGCAAGCGTTCATTGTCGCGCTGGTGCAGGCCGATGCTCGGCTCATCAAGCACGTACAGCACCCCGGTCAGGCCTGAACCGATCTGGCTGGCCAGGCGAATGCGCTGGCTCTCGCCGCCGGACAATGTGCCGGAGGCGCGCGACATGGAGAGATAATCAAGCCCGACGGCATTGAGGAAGATCAGGCGATCATTGATCTCTTTCAGGATCCGCCCGGCAATCTCCTGCGCTTGCGGGGTCAATGCATCATTGACCTTAGCGAACCAGTCGCCGGCTTCCTTGATCGAGAACCCTGCCGCATCCGAGATGTCGAGCCCGGCAATCCGCACTGCCAGGGCTTCCGGGCGCAGGCGTTTGCCGAGACAGGTGGGACACGCGGCAGCGGACTGGAACTTGGCAATCTCGTCGCGCGCCCACTGGCTTTCGGTCTCGCGAAAGCGGCGATCGAGATTCGGGATGACGCCTTCAAACGTCTTGGTCACTTCATAGCGGCGCAGGCCATCATCATAGATGAATTCGACCTCGTCCTCGCCGGTGCCGTTGAGGATCACGTCATGGACCGTGTCAGACAGCTTGTTCCACGGCGTTTTCAAATCGAAGCCATAATGATCCGCCAGCGCCTGCAGGGTCTGGGTCTGATATGGCGAGGCCTGTTTCGCCCAGGGCGCAATGGCGCCATTCATCAGGTCGAGATCCTTGTCCGGCACGACCAGGCCGGGATCGATCTTCAATTGCTGGCCCAGCCCATCACAGGTCGGACAGGCGCCGAACGGATTATTGAACGAGAATAGACGCGGCTCGATCTCGGGAATGGTGAAGCCGGAGACCGGGCAGGCGAAATTAGCGCTATAAGTGATCCGCTTGGGCGCGGTCTCGCCGTCTTCGAGATCGGCATATTCGGCCACGGCGATGCCATTGGCGAGGGGCAGGGCGGTCTCGAAACTCTCGGCCAGGCGCTGTTCCATGCCTTCGCGCACGACGATCCTGTCGACCACCACGTCAATGTCGTGCTTGTATTTCTTGTCCAGGGTCGGCGGCTCTTCCAGGTCATGGAAATCGCCATCCACCTTGACGCGCTGGAAGCCATTCTTGAGCAGTTCGGCAAATTCCTTGCGATACTCGCCTTTACGGCCGCGGATCATCGGCGCCAGCAAATAAAGCCGCGTGCCTTCAGGCAAGGCCATGGTCCGGTCGACCATCTGGCTGATCGTCATGCTCTCGATTGGCAGCCCGGTGGCCGGCGAATAAGGCGTCCCGACGCGGGCCCAGAGCAGGCGCATATAGTCATAGATCTCGGTCACGGTGCCGACGGTCGAGCGTGGGTTGCGGCTGGTCGTCTTCTGCTCGATCGAGATGGCCGGTGACAGGCCTTCAATGCTCTCCACATCCGGTTTCTGCATCAATTCCAGGAACTGGCGCGCATAGGCGCTGAGACTCTCGACATAGCGGCGCTGGCCTTCAGCATAGATGGTGTCGAAGGCGAGCGAGGATTTGCCGGATCCGGACAGGCCGGTGACCACGACCAGCTGGTTGCGCGGTATGTCGACATCGACACCCTTCAGATTGTGCTCTTTGGCACCCCGGACGCGAATGAAAGGAGATTCTAGGGAGGACATGCGTGTAGCAACCCGATCGTTTCTGGTTTTTCAAGACGTGACCTGTGTCGCGAGTCCATATTGGCGACAAGAACGTATTGAGAACATTTTTGGCGATGGCGCAACCAGGACCGCCAGATCGCCGGCGCCATCCTGTTCCCAAATGGGCTTGCAGGCGCAGAAATCGATCAAATTTTACAGATTTCCTAGACAGGATATTGAGCGCGACCTGCTAATCCTGCGGTCAGTAGATGTCAGCAGTGGTTAATCGAAACAGCCCTGCACACCAGAATGGGAATAACCGGGCGTGACTGAAGACTTGCTTATCGCGGCGTTTGGCGCGCTCAAAGGCTACCTCATTCCATTCGTGATCTTCACCCTGATCGGCCTGATGATTGCCGGCCGCGATGCGGTGCGCTGGTCGTCGGACCTGCTTGCCAGTGTGCGTTCGAACATCTTCCTGTCCGTGTTCAATCCCCTGCTTGCGCCGCTGCTGGTGATTGGCGTGGTGCTCACGCGTCAGGGCTATGACGCGCTTGGCCTGCCACAGACGCCGCTTGGCTTCTGGGACCAGGTGCCGCTGTGGCTGACCATTCTGGCCTGGGTGATTGCCATCGACTTCATCGATTACTGGGTGCATCGCCTGCTGCACATGCGCGGCTTCTGGGATGTCCATGCCGTGCACCATTCCGACGAGACGATGAACTGGACCACCAGTGCGCGCATGCATATCCTGGAAGTGGTGGTGATGCAGGTAGGCTATATCCTGCTGGCCAGCTGGCTCAACATTCCGGCGGAGGGCATTGGGGCCATCGCAGCGCTGCGCCTGCTGCACAATAATTGGGTCCACACCAAATATGACATTCATCTCGGCCCGCTGGTCAAAGTGATCTCGACCCCGCGTTTCCATCACTGGCACCATGCCAATGACAAGGCCGCTTATGACACCAATTTCGCCAATACGTTTGCGTTCTGGGATGTGATGTTCGGCACCTATCGTGTGCCGGGGCCATATAAGGGCGCATTCGGGTTCGAAGGCACGCCAGGCAATGACCTCCTGAAACTGCTGCTCTGGCCTTATCTGCAATGGGCGAAGGCGGCCCGGCCATCAGAACAAAAAAAGAACATTTTATTGACTCCGTGATCCTTTGTGGATAGATGAAGAACCAGCGGGACACAGGTGATTCGAGCCTGTAGAGCGCTTGTGAGTTATCGGAAGCCAAGCACGGAGAACGGAAGATGGCAGGATCAGTGAACAAGGTTATTCTCGTCGGCAATGTCGGCCAGGACCCGGAAGTGAGACAGTTTCAGAACGGCGGACAAGTCTGTTCCTTCTCACTCGCCACCTCGGAAAACTGGAAAGACAAGAATACTGGCGAACGCCGGGAAAAGACCGAATGGCACCGCATTTCGGTGTTCAATGAAGGCCTTATCCGCGTCATTCAGAGCTATGTCAAAAAAGGCTCCAAGCTGTACATTGAAGGCCAGCTGGAGACCCGCAAATGGCAAGACCAGAACGGCCAGGACCGCTATTCGACGGAAGTCGTCTTGCGCGGCTTCGGTGCGACGCTGACCATGCTCGACAGCCGCAATGGCGGTGGCGGGGGCGGCTATGCCCAGGACTCTGTCGCGTATGGCAATCAGGGTCAGGGCGGCGCACGCCAGATGGACGGCCCGCCGCAGAATTTCAGCCAGGACTTTGATGACGAGATTCCGTTCTAGGACCGTCGCTCGCGCCTTCAAGCGCGCCGCATGGCCTGGCCCGTGGGGCCCAGCGCAATGGGAACGGTGTGGTTTTTTCAGGCTTAAGGCGTGAATAGCTCGACCCGCGCTGAGGTCTGGTTGCCGCCAGCTTCGAGCGCGCCGCCGATCACATAAATCGCATTGCCGACTGTGACCGCGCCGAGGCCATGGCGCGGATGCGGCATGTCAGCGACCGGGCGCCAGCTGTCCGTGTCCGGGTTATAATGCCAGCTGTCTGGATACACCCCGCCGCCATGGTTGAAATACTCGCCGCCAAAGGCATAGAGCTGGCCGTCCAGGGCCGCAGCGGCAAGGCCGCCCTGGCCCTGTGGCATTGGCGCAGCGGGGCGCCAGCGATCTTCGCGGGGATCATAGACCTCGTGTGCAGGCGTATTGCCGCCCGCGACAGTGCGGCCGCCGACAACATGCCAGGCGCCGCGCAGGACCGCGGCTGCCGCACTGTTGCGGGGCGTCGGCAGAGGCGCGGCTTGCTCCCAGGCTGAGGACAGGTCGGCAAGGACAAAATGGTCGCCAATATCGCTCTGGTCATCCCAGGTCGCGTTGGCCTCGCCGCGCGGATGACGACCGCCGCAGACATGTAGCGCATCAGCGATCACGCCAGTGACGCTCTCGCCATTGGGCTGTGGCAGGCTTGGCCCGTCGCGCCAGCCAAACCCGTCATAGACCCAGACGCCAGCTTGCATGACCCAGAAGGCGCGCTCGCTGCGGGCTTCAAAGCCGCCAATCGATAGCAGCTTGCCAGCAAAGCTGATCAGGTTGGGATGATGGCGCGGCACCGGCAGCCGGGTCAGATCGGTCCAGATGCCAGTGACCGGGTCAAGCGCGATATGGCGGTCAGTCGCGCCGGAAATGCGGCCAGCTTCGGCGATGAAACCGCCGGCGAGGTGAATCTGACCGGCATGCAGGGCGGGGTAAATCTCCTGCACGGCATAAGGCAGGGCGGGGCCATCCTGCCAGGTGCCGATCGATGTATCCGGCTCTGACAAGGCCTGGACACGGCCCGAACAGGCAAATGTCAGGGCGCTGGCGCCGGTGGCAAGCAGGGCACGGCGATTGAGGCTGGACAGGGGCATGCAGCAGGCTCCGAAATGCGGCGTTTGCGGGCAGTCTAGAACGTGTTTTCTGCATTTGTAAGCGCGGCCCCTAGCTGCTAGTCTTTTGGCTAATAAAGACGGGCGATTCGGCGCTCGTTCCGGCAATATGAGGGCCGCCCCACGTGAGCGACGAAAATACTCCGCCAGAAGACCCAGAAACGAGCCCGATTCCGGGCGATGACGGGATTGATCCGGTCAGTATCGAGACTGAGCTGAAACGCTCTTATCTTGATTATGCGATGAGCGTGATTGTCAGCCGCGCGCTGCCGGATGTACGCGATGGCCTGAAGCCGGTGCACCGCCGCATTCTCTATGCCATGCAGGTCAATGGCAACACGCCGGACAAGCCGTACAAGAAGTCAGCTAATATTGTCGGTGCCGTGATGGGTAATTTCCACCCGCATGGCGACAGCGCGATTTATGACGCGCTGGTGCGGATGGCGCAGCCTTTCTCGATGAGTCTGCCTCTGGTCGATGGCCAGGGTAATTTCGGCTCGATCGACAATGATCCGCCAGCGGCGATGCGCTACACCGAATCGCGAATGGAAAAGGCGGCGCAATACCTGCTCGCTGATATCGACAAGGACACAGTCGATTTCCAGGACAATTATGACGGCTCCCAGCAAGAGCCGATGGTGCTACCGGCGCAATATCCGAACCTGCTGGTCAATGGCGCTGGCGGTATTGCCGTCGGTATGGCGACCAATATTCCGCCGCACAATCTGGGTGAAGTTGTTGATGCGACACTGGCCATGATCGATGATCCGGCGATCGATGATGATGCGCTGCTGGACATTATTCCAGGGCCGGACTTCCCAACCGGGGGCCTGATTCTCGGCCATGCCGGGGCGCGCAAGGCGCTGCTCGAAGGGCGTGGCTCGATCATCATGCAAGCCCGCTCCGAGATCGAGGAAATGCGCAATGGCCGTCAGGCCATCATCGTGACCGAAATCCCGTTCCAGGTGAACAAGGCGTCGCTGGTCGAGAAGATTGCCGGAATGGTGCGCGACAAGCGGATTGAAGGCATTTCTGACCTGCGCGATGAATCCGACCGCCACGGCATTCGTGTCGTCATCGAGGTCAAGAAGGATGCCAGCGCGGACGTGGTGCTCAATCAGCTGCACCGCTACTCGCAATTGCGGACCAGCTTCCCGGCCAATATCCTGGCCTTGAATGCCGGCCGCCCGGAACAGCTGAATATCCGCCAGATCCTGCAGGCCTTTATCAGCTTCCGCGAGGACGTCGTTGCCCGACGCACCAAGTTCGAGCTGAACAAGGCCCGCGACCGGGCCCATGTCTTGGTCGGCCTGGCGCTTGCGGTTGCCAATATTGACGAGATCATCGCCATTATCCGCCACGCACCCGACCCGAACACAGCCCGCGAGCGTTTGCTCGAAAAGGCCTGGCCGATCATGGATATGGGACCACTGCTGGAGCTGGTGGCGGATCGCCGGACTCGCTGGGAAGGCGATGATGCGATCTTCCTGTCAGACGAACAGGCGCGCGCCATCCTGGCCTTGCAATTGTCTCGTCTGACCGGGCTGGGCCGCGATGAAATCGGCAATGAAGCCAAGGGCCTGGCAGAAAAGATCGCCGATTATCTCGACATTTTGCGGTCGCGTCCGCGGGTGCTCGACATCATTCGCTCTGAGCTGCGCGAGGTCAAAGACAAGTTCGCGGTTCCGCGCCGGTCCGAATTCACTTTCGGCGGCGCCGACATGGACGATGAAGACCTGATCGAGCGCGAGGACATGGTCGTGACTGTGACCCATGGCGGTTATGTCAAACGCACGCCGCTCTCGACCTATCGCACCCAGCATCGCGGCGGTAAGGGCCGCTCTGGCATCTCAATGAAGGACGAGGATTTCGTCACCCGCGTGTTCATGGCCAACACCCATACCGAGATCCTGTTCTTCAGCTCGGAAGGCATGGTCTATAAGGAGAAGGTTTGGCGCCTGCCGGTCGGCGGGCCGCAATCGCGCGGCAAGGCGCTGGTCAACATCTTCCCGCTGTCCAAGGATGAACGTATCGAAAGCGTCATGCCACTGCCGGACGATGAAGAGAGCCGCAACGAGCTCGACGTCATGTTCGCCACTCGCTCTGGCTCTGTCCGGCGCAACAAATTGTCCGATTTCGTCCGCGTCAATCGCAATGGCAAGATCGCGATGAAGCTGGACGAAGGCGACGGCATTGTCCGCGTTCGCATGTGTTCTGAGGATCAGGACGTGATGCTGACCACGGCGCTCGGCCAGTGCATCCGGTTCAAGGTCACTGATGTGCGGGTCTTTGCAGGGCGCAATTCCACCGGAGTGCGCGGGGTTCGCCTGGCCGATGGCGACCGGGTGATCTCGATGGGCATCCTGCGTCATATCGACGTCACCAGCGCTGAGGCCCGGGCCTATCTGAAGCACGCCACGGCGATGCGCCGCGCGGCCAGCGGTGAGGATGAGGAGCCGATTGAGGCCGTCGCCGATGACGAGGCTGATGACAGCGATGAGGAAGCGGCCCTGTCAGCCGAACGCATTGCCGAGCTTGGCGCCGCGGAGCAATTCATCCTGACCATTGCTGATGATGGCATGGGCAAGCGCTCTTCAGCCTATGATTATCGCGTCACTGGGCGCGGCGGCAAAGGCCTGGTCGCGCATAATATCTGGGGCAGCAACAAGAAGACCGGTCATATCAAGCAGATTGCCTCCTCGTTCACGGTCGGCGATGAGGATGAGGTCATGCTGGTCACCGATGCCGGCCAGCTGATCCGCACCCCAGTCGACCAGATTCGCATTGCCGGCCGCGCCACGTCCGGGGTCTGGGTGCTGCGCACCAAGGAAGAAGAGCGGGTTGTCTCTGTGGCACGCCTTGCAGACAACGGCGAAGACGATACAGAAGAGTCTTAACAACGCTCGGAATTTCTCCACTGGCTAACCGGGCGTGCGGAGGATGAGTATGGAGCGCGTAGGACTGTATCCGGGCACGTTTGATCCGGTCACTATGGGACATTTGGATATTATCGGTCGCGGCATGAAGCTGGTCGACCGATTGGTCATCGGGGTCGCTGTCGGCGAAGCGAAACGCCCCTTATTCCCACTCGATGAGCGGATCGAGATGATGAATGAGGAATGCAAGAAGCTAGAAGGGCCGGGCCGCGCCAAGATCGAGGTGAAGCCGTTCGATACGCTGCTCATGCATTTCGCTGAGGACCAGAAGGTCAATGTCATTGTACGCGGCCTGCGCGCGGTTTCTGACTTCGAGTACGAGTTTCAGATGACAGCGATGAATGAGCAACTGAATCGCGAGATTGAAACTGTCTTCCTAATGGCCGATGTAAAACATCAGGCCGTGGCGTCGCGACTCGTCAAAGAGATCGCGCAGTTTGGAGGCGACATTACGCCCTTCGTCACGCCTGGTGTGAAAAAGCGATTGCTGGAGAAGTATAAGAAATGACTCTGAGAACCCTGCTGAGCGGTTTGGCGGTTATGGGATTTGTGGCTTGTGCGGGGGCGCAGACTGAAAACGAGATCACTTACACGATGGCCGATGTCGACGCAGCGCCAGAGGCGTGGCGCGCGGTCGATCCGGAAAACCTCGTTATCATGGAGACCAGCAAGGGTCAGATCGTGATCGAATTGCTGCCTGTCGCCGCCCCGGTTCATGTCGAGCAGTTCAAGGCCTATATCCGCGCCGGGCTCTATGATGGCACGGAATTCCACCGTGTGATCAAGGGTTTCATGGCTCAGGGCGGGGATGTCGCAGCGGTCCATGGCGAAGACAAGTTGCTGGACCCGATGCAATCAGAGTTCTTCTTCCGCCGTGATCCAGCCGAGGTCGCGCTGAATACGGTCGGGCCGGAAGACACCGCTGATGGTGCGCTCTATCTTGGCTTTCCGATCAAGACCCAGCCGGGCTTTCTGGCTGAAATGTCGTTTGACGGCCTGGTTGAAAGCTGGATCCCGCATTGCCCGGGCGTACTCTCGACCGCGCGGACGGATGATCGCAATTCTGCCAATGCGCAATTCTTCCTGATCAGTGATGAAGGCCAGCATCTGGATTACAAGTACACCGCCAAAGGTCGCACGCTGAAAGGGCTT
Source organism: Henriciella sp. (assembly GCA_965212615.1). Classification (GTDB taxonomy): domain Bacteria; phylum Pseudomonadota; class Alphaproteobacteria; order Caulobacterales; family Hyphomonadaceae; genus Henriciella. The sequence goes on along the minus strand of OZ243114.1, from coordinate 877,410 downwards.
GATGTGATTCAGTCGATCAAGCTCGGGCCGACGCCGGATGGCTATCCGATCGCAAATCCGGATGTCGTGATGACGGTAAGACTGGCGGCTGATTTGCCCGAGGCAGAGCGCCCGCAAGCCTATGTTCAGCGCACCGATACGGCCGAATGGCTGGCCCGCCTGGACGAAGCGGATGCGCGCCGCACACCGATTTGCGATCTGCCTTCTGTACCTGCGGTTGTCGGATAGGGGCCTGTCCTGACCGATCTGTCGGCCTTCGATTTCGAGCTACCAGACGACAATATCGCCTTGCGGCCGGCCGAGCCGCAGGACAGCGCACGCCTGCTTGTGGTGCATGGCGATGGCCGCCTGGAAGATGCCAGTGTCCGCGACCTGCCGCGCTATCTGAGTGCCGGTGATGTCATGGTGTTCAATGATACACGGGTGATCCCGGCAGCCCTGAAAGGCGTGCGCCCGGCCCGGGATCAGGCTGGCCGCGATGTCGCCGTCGATGTCAATCTGGTCGAGCGCCAGTCAGCGGCGCAATGGCTGGCCCTCGGGCGGCCTGGCAAACGGCTGAAACCAGGCGATACGATCCGGTTTGCAGACGGCTTCGAGGCGACGATATCGGCCAAGCGCCCGGATGGTGAACTGGTGCTCGACTTTGTCCCGTCCGGCGCTGCGCTGGATCAGGCAATCGAGCAGCACGGCGCCATGCCGCTGCCGCCTTATATTGCCCGCCGCCGCGCTGCGGACCAGACCGATCGCGAGACCTATCAGACCAGCTTTGCTGGCGAGGATGCCCAATCCGTCGCTGCACCGACAGCCGGATTGCATTTCACGCCGCGTCTGCTGGCCGAACTTGATGCTGCTGGCCTACGCCGTGAACAGGTGCGCCTGCATGTCGGGCTCGGCACGTTTGCCCCGTTAAAGGACGAACAGATCGAGGCCGGGAAGCTGCATCAAGAGTGGCGTCAGGTGTCGCCTCAGGTGGCTGCGACTCTCAATCAGGCCCGCACAGCCGGACATCGCTGTGTGGCGATCGGTACAACGGCGCTGCGAACCCTGGAAAGCGCCGCCACGCCTGCCCGCCTGATTGAAGCGGTAAGCGGGCCAACCGACATTTTCATTCAACCCGGATACACGTTCCGCGCCACCGATGCGCTAGTGACCAATTTCCACTTGCCCAGATCGAGCCTGTTCATGCTGGTCTGCGCGCTGATGGGAACCGAGATCATGCAGGCAGCCTATGCGCATGCCATAGCCGCGCGCTATCGGTTCTATTCTTATGGCGATGCCTGCTTGCTGCTGCCTTAGGCGGCGAAGCGTCCGCCGCGATCCGCATAGACCTGAGTTCCGCGATGCAGGACCGTATCGTCATCAAGCACGTCTGCAGGCTGGTGATCGAACTTGCCGTGCATCTCGGCATAGAGCGGGGCGAAGTCCGTATCGACCGTGGCCCGGAATAGCTGCTCATAACTGTCAATGACGAAATAGGTCTGCTGGAAATCGTCAATGCGATAATCGGTGCGCATCAGGCGCTCCAGATCAAACCCGATCCGGTTCGGTGAGTCATCTTCCAGACAGAACACGCTCTCAGCCGGCGACGAGACAATCCCGGCGCCATAGATGCGCAGGCCTTCAGAGGTTTTGATCAGACCGAACTCAACCGTGTACCAGTACAATGCGGCAAGGTTCTTCAGCGAGGCATGGCGCAAGCTGCGCAATCCGCCTTCGCCGTAAGCCTGCATATAATCGGCAAAAACCGGGTCGGTCAGCATCGGCACATGCCCGAACACGTCATGAAAGACATCCGGCTCCTGGATATAATCGAGCTGATCCGGCTTGCGGATGAAATTTCCAGCCGGGAAACGGCGATTGGCGAGATGGTCGAAAAAGATATCATCTGGCACCAGGCCCGGCACGGCGACGACGCGCCAGCCTGTCAGGGCTTCGAGCTCATCGGACATGGCTTCGAAATTCGGAATCCCGCCGCGATCCAGTTTGAGAGCGGTCAGGCCGTGCATGAATTCCGGCGCTGCGCGGTTCGGCAAGACTTGCATCAGACGGGCATATAGCGTGTCCCAGACCTTGTGTTCATCAGCGGTATAATCGGCCCAGCCTTGATCAATGGTCCAGTCGTCTGCCGCGTGCGCGGGTTTGTCAAATTGGTTGCTCATGCAACTAATATAGCAAGTGAGTCTAAAAATGTCTTGTCCTATAACGGTTCAATTCATCACTTCCTGGGAGGGATTGCGTGATAAAACTCTATGACTATTGGCGTTCGTCCGCCTGTTATCGCCTGCGGATTGCCTTTCATCTGAAAGGTCTGGCCTTCGAATCCGAGGAGGTCAGCCTGCATCCGGACGTGCTGGCGCAGACCAGCGATGCCTACAAGGCGATCAATCCGCAGATGCGCGTGCCGAGCGTGGTCATCGAGGGGCAGGTCCATTCACAATCCATGGCGATCCTGGATTGGCTGGAAGAGACCCATCCCGATCCAGCCTTGCTGCCCGCCGCGCCGCACGATCGACTGCGCGCCCGGGCATTCGCGGATACGGTCGCATGCGATATCCATCCGCTCAACAATTCCAGCGTGCTCAAATATCTGAAGGAAGATTTCGGCGCTGATCCGGCCGCTGTCGGAAACTGGTATGCGACCTGGGTTACAAGAGGCTTTGAGGCGCTGGAGGTACATGCCCGCAAGACCGACACGCCTTTCCTGTTCGGCGACACGCCAGGCCTCGCGGAAATCTGCCTGATCCCGCAAATGTACAATGCCCGCCGGTTCGAGATCGATCTTTCAGATTATCCGCGCCTGCTGGAGGTCGACGCCAATTGCCTGGCCCTGGACGCGTTTCAGAAAGCTGTGCCGGAGGCGGTCAAACCGGCTTAGTTGCGCTGCGCCGCCTTTAGCACATAGCCGTGGTCAGTCAGCTCGAACATCTTGGCAATGTCAGGATGGCTGACCCGGGCATCATCCTCGTCCGGGACCAGATTCTGTTCTGAGACATAAGCCACATAATGGGTGCGCTCATTCTCTGCGAAGAGATGATAATAAGGCTGATCCTTGGACGGGCGCACCTCTTCCGGGATCGACTCATACCATTCATCGGTATTGGCAAAAACCGGATCGACGTCGAAGACGACGCCGCGAAAATCGAACAATCTGTGCCGCAAGACCTGTCCGATCTGGAATTTTGCCTGCCGCGTCGGAATGGCATTTGGCAGTTCCGGAATCTCGGTTGCTTCGACAATAGGTTGAGTTTTCGCGGGTTTTTTCCCCCCGAACAGGCGCGAGAAGCGCTTCATGATGTTCGGTCCCTGACTCATGATGATTATGTGTGCTACAGCTGGATTCAACATACAAGATTTGGTCAGCACATGACTTCAGATAATCTGCGCGACGATCGGAAGGCCAGAGGCCGGACCGGGTCGCGCAAACGCCGCAAACCCCCGCTCTATGCAGCGGTGGATTTGGGGACAAATAATTGCCGACTGCTGATCGCTGCGCGCCGCGGCGACAGCTTCTCCGTGCTCGATTCCCATTCCCAGATTGCCCGCCTTGGCGAGGGCCTGGAGGCCACGGGCCGGCTCTCCGATGCCTCGATCGAACGGGCCATGGATGCCCTGAACAAGATCTCCAGGAAGCTGAAGGCGAAGAAAGTCGGACATGTCCGCTGCATCGCCACCGAAGCCTGCCGCAGGGCCGAGAATGGCGCCGCCTTCATCCAGCGCGTGCGCGACGAGACCGGGCTCACATTCAAGATTATCGGGCCGGAAGAAGAGGCGCGCCTGGCCCTGATCGGGTGTCACAATCTGATTGAGCCTGACACGGATCGGGTGCTGGTCATCGATATTGGCGGCGGGTCGACGGAACTCTCTTATGTCGATGGCCGCCCGGCGCATGATGGCGGTTTGACCGGTCTGATCAGCAAGCCGCCTATCCTGGGCTGGCGCAGTCTGCCGGTCGGCGTGGTGACCCTGACCGAAGCGTTCGCGCACTTACCCGAAGCAGAGGCCTATCCGCAGATGCTGGCGCATGTGATGGGGTTGATTGAACGATGGAAGCACACGCCGGACATTCGCAAGGCGTTTGCAGATGGCCGGGCGCACGTGATCGGCACGTCCGGGACGGTCACCTGCCTGACCGGGGTCTCGCTTGGCTTGCAGAAATATCGGCGCGATCAGGTCGATGGCGCCTGGATGACCGAGGATCAGATGATGGCGACCGTCAGCAAGCTGCGCCAGGCCGGGCAGAGCGGCATGCACAAATACCCGACTATTGGCACGGAGCGGGCCGGCTTGATGATGGCTGGCTGCGCGATTGTCGAAGGCACCTGGTCGCTGGCGCCTGGCGGGCGCATGCGGGTGGCGGATCGCGGTTTGCGGGAAGGCTTGCTGTTATCGATGATGCAGGGTCCGAAACGGCGCAAGCGCCGTCGCCGTCGGCGCCCTGGCAACAGCTCTGGATCCGAGGAAAGGGCACGCGCATGAGTGATGATGGCAAACGGCGCTGGAAAGGACCGGCGCAGAAGAAGAAAAGCTCCGGCCGCCGGGCTGGCGAGCGCAAGGTGATCGCCTATCGGGCAAAATCGGAAAGTTCCAAGAAATGGATCGAACGCCAGCTCTCTGACCCGTATGTTCAGAAGGCCAAGGCAGAGGGCTTTCGGGCCCGCGCCGCCTATAAGCTGCTGGAAATCGATGCCCAGGCAAAATTGCTGCGGCCGGATATTCGCGTTGTCGACCTTGGCTGTGCGCCAGGCGGCTGGCTGCAGGCCTGTGTCCGCGCCAAGGTCAAGGAAGTGGTCGGTATCGACTTGCTGGAAACCGAGCCTGTGCCCGGCGCGTTCATCGTCCAGGGCGATGTCAACGAACCGGATGATGTGGCCGAAATGATGACCGGGCTGAGCGGGCCGCCAGATCTGGTCCTGTCCGACATGGCGGCGAATACGACCGGCCACAAGCAGACTGATAGTCTGCGCACGGCGGCGCTGGCGGACATGGCGCTGCTTTTTGTCGAACAGCACCTGGTGCGCGGCGGGGCGTTCTGTTCGAAAGTGTTCCAGGGCGGGGCGACGCCTGAAATGATGGACAAGCTGAAACTGCTGTTCAAAACCGTGAAACATATCAAGCCGCCTGCCAGCCGGGCCGGGTCGCCGGAATTGTTTGTCGTCGCCAAGGGCTTTCGTGGCCGATGACCCGCCCCGGAAGTGAACGGCCGGAGATGTTTCCAGACGTTCGCATGGGGGCGCAGACCGCGCTCGGGCTGACCGCAGCCCTGGCCGCCATATACGCGGTCATCTTTGTCACCTTTGCAGCGTCCACGCATGGGCACGGGCTGGCGCTGAAGGCGAGTTTTGTGCTCGGGGCGTCGCTGTTGATCTTGTCCTATCTGGATCTGCGCACCGGGCTGTTGCTGGATGTGATCACTCTGCCGCTGATCGGATTGGGGATTGGCTATGCGCTCGCCTCTGGTGGCAGCTGGCACTTCGCCGTCGCTGGCGCCGGGCTCGGCTATGGCCTGGTCGCCGGGCTGGGGCTGTTGTGGCGGCGCCTGCGCGGATATGACGGCATCGGACTTGGCGATGCGAAACTCTTGGCCGCCGGCGGCGCTTGGGTCGGAGCCGGGTTGCTGCCGCTGATTCTCTTGATCGCCTCGGGGCTTGGGCTTGTGCTGGCTGCAACCGTGTCGAAAAAGCCACAAGATGACAGCGCCCCTGCGGCGATTGCTTTCGGACCCCCGCTCGGCCTCGGAATATGGGTTGCGTGGTGTACGGGCGAATTGATTTTGATTTAACAGTCCGCATGCGGATGAAGGGCGCGAGCCAAGTGCCCTGAATTCACGTGGAAATGTCAAAACTCCGGTTTCGAAAGCGACATGAGTTAATGGTCAGGGGCCGGATTAAATTGCTGCAATAACAGGGGTTTATTGCAACGGTTTTGTGTCATATCTGGTCACAGAACTGTAATTTTAGCGCAAAAAAACCGTCATCCAGTTTCAATAATCCCGCCCCTGAAATCAGTCGCAGGGATTCGCGGCTGTCTTCATATGGACAACCATCAGGGGTACCCCAATGAAACTTCGAGCAACGGCAAGTGTACTCGCTCTCGGCATGCTGGCAGCGGCCTGCTCTCAAGGCAGCAATATCGCTTCACCTGGTTCAACAACACCGACCACACCGCCGACGACCGGTGGCGGCGGGAGTGGTGGTGGCAGTGGTGGCGGCGCCACCGCATCTTGCCCGACCGGCTTTTCTGAAGGCACAGCAATCGGGTCCGTCACGACATGTCTTCTGTCTGGCACTTTGCTGGGTACGACCACGCTGACCCAAGTTGACGGCGTCGTCTATCGTTTGAATGGCCGGGTTGATATCGGGGTCGATACCGGCGCCGATGGCAGCGATCCAGCCGGTTCGGTGGCCTCATTGGTGATTGAACCCGGCGTGACCATTGTCGGCGCGACGGGGCAGGACTTTCTGGTCGTTGCGCGTGGCTCGACGATCGAAGCCTCAGGCTCGGCGACGCAGCCGATCACCTTTACCAGCTCCTTGGACATTGAGCGCCAGAATGACTCAGACCCGTCTAATGATCTCGGCGAGACCTTTGATGGCGAGTGGGGCGGGATTGTCATTCTTGGCAGCGCGCCGCAGAATCGCTGCCTGAGTGGCTCCGCCTATTTCACCGATAGCTGCCAGCAGCGCATTGAAGGGGTGACCTCGCCAGACGCGCTTTATGGCGGTGATGACGCAGACGATTATTCCGGCACATTGCGTTATGTGGTTGTCAAACATGCCGGTTTCGAGCTGACCACCGACAATGAGCTGAACGGGATTGCCTTTGGCGGTGTCGGCGACGCCACTGTGGTCGAGTATGTCCAAGTCTATAATAATGCGGATGACGGCGTCGAGTTCTTCGGCGGCACGGTGAATGCGAAATACCTGGTCCTGACCGGCAATAATGACGAGTCGATCGACACCGATAATGGTTATCAAGGCGCGATCCAGCACGTCATTGTCGAACAGACCGCAGGTCGCGGCGACAATATTACCGAGCAAAGCTCGGTCGCCGCAGCGCCCGCGTCGCAATCGTCCAATCCGCTGATCGCCAATTTCACCTTTATCGGCACAGATGGCGATCAGGTGTTCCGTTCCAACACTGGCTCAATCGGTCGTCTCTTGAACGGTGTCATCGTTTATGATGATGCCTGTTTCGCCTGGGACGCAGATGCTGGCGACGGCGATGATACCAGTTTCAGCGGGGTCGGTACTGATCCAAGCTTTGCCTCTGTCCAGGCTGATTGCGGCACCAATGGCGCTGGCCTGACCGACTCAAGCCCGGAAACCCAGGCCGCAGTCGACGCCGCAGCCGCGGCGCCGAACAGCACGTTCAACACGGCTCTGCCGGTCGTCAACACGCTGGCCGCCAAGTTCTTCTCGGGCACAGCCGAGCAAGGCGTGACCGCCACCAACCTGCCGGCCATCGACGCCGCATTTGACGATACCAACTATATCGGCGCGTTCGCCCCGGATGAGTCTGAAACCGACAACTGGGCGACCGGCTGGACCTTTGGCCTGTTCCCGGACACTTTCTCTTGTCCAACCGGTACGACCGATAATGGCGCCACGATCAATGGACAGAAAGTCTGTGTTGTCTCGGGTGTTCTGAACAATGATGTTCGCCTGACCAGAGGCAACCTGTATGAACTCGACGGCCGCGTCGATGTCGGTGTCGATATGGGCGCTGATGGCACAGCTGCCAGCGGTGTTTCCGCGACGCTGACCATTGAATCCGGGGTCACCTTGTTCGGCAATACCGGCCAGGATTACCTGGTTGTGAACCGGGGGTCGGACATCCGTGCGCTGGGATCTGCAGCGAACCCGATCATCTTCACGTCTGAAGCCGATATTCGCGGTACGCAGCCTAATCCAGACCAGGCTGATGGCGAGTGGGGCGGGATTGTCATTCTCGGCAGCGCGCCGCAGAATCGCTGCCTGAGTGGCTCCGCCTATTTCACTGATAGCTGCCAGCAGCGCATCGAAGGGGTGACCTCGCCAGACGCACTTTATGGCGGTGATGATGTCAACGACAGTTCAGGCGTTCTGCGCTATGTTCAGGTCAAGTATGCCGGTTTCGAGCTGACCACCGATAATGAGCTGAACGGGATTGCCTTTGGCGGTGTCGGTGACGGCACTGTGGTCGAGTACATCCAGGTTCACAACAATGCTGACGATGGCGTCGAGTTCTTCGGCGGCACGGTGAATGCGAAATTCCTGGTCCTGACCGGCAATAATGACGAGTCGATCGACACCGACAATGGTTATCAAGGCGCGATCCAGTATGTCATCGTCAACCAGATCAATGGCCGCGGCGACAATATTACCGAGCAAAGCTCTGTGGCTGCTGCGACCGGAACAGGCTTTGAATCCGATCCAAAGATTGCCAATTTCACCTTCCTCGGCACCGATGGGGATCAGGTGTTCCGATCGAATACCGGCTCAATCGGGCGTTTGCTGAATGGCGTCATTGTCTATGAAGATGCATGTTTTGCCTGGGATGCTGATGCTGGTGACGGCGATGATACCAGCTTTGGCGGCGTCGGTGTGGACCCGAGCTTCGCCTCGGTTCAGGCCGATTGCGGTACCAATGGCGCCGGTCTGACCGACTCAACCCCGGAAACGCAAGCCGCGGTGGACGCCGTTGCTGCCGCCCCGAACAGCACGTTCAACACCGCCCTTCCGGTTGTGAACACGCTGATCTCGACCTTCATCAATGGCTCGACAGAAGCAGCTGCGACAGCGACCGACCTGACCGCCATCGATCCATTCTTCGACAACACCACCTATATCGGTGCGGTTGAGAATGCGAACGATACCTGGTGGCAGGGTTGGACCTGCGGGCTGCCAAACGGCGATGCTTGCTAGGTAGATTTTAATCGACCGGGACGGGCCATGCTCGTCCCGGTTTTCCCATGTTTGGCCGGCGAACCCTGAAGAAACCGAAACATCCCTTCGCTGACCAGATGATCCGAATAGAGGTTCGAATACCGATGATACGCCCCCCGAAACACTCACTCCTGCTTTCGACAGCATTGGCTTTGGCCGTGTCGCCCGCCGCCATGGCTCAGGCGCAGCCGGACGACGAAGTGGCTCAGGCCACCGAGTCCGAAGAGCGCACTTTGCAAACCGTTGTGGTTCGCGGTGCTTTTATTCCCGAGCCTCAGCGCCAGACCTCTCAAGTGGCGTCGTTCCTGTCGTCTGAAGACCTGACCCGTCAAGGAGACGCGAATGCGGCCCTAGCGCTGACCCGTCTCAGCGGCCTCAGCGTCGTCGATGGTCAGTTTGCTTATGTGCGCGGTCTCGGCGATCGCTATTCCGTGGCGCTGCTCAACGGCTCGCCCTTGCCGAGCCCGGAGCCGCTGCGCCGGACCGTGCCGCTCGACCTGTTCCCGTCCAACATGCTTGACGGGGCGGCGGTGCAGAAAACCTATTCGGCAAATTACCCGGGTGAGTTCGGCGGCGGCCTGATTGACCTGAAGACCGTCGGGCAACCGGCTGAAGACTTCCTGAACATCAAGGTCGGTACGGGCTACAACACATTCACCACGGGTGATAATGGCCTGTTTGTCGACGGCAGCGACACCGATTGGTCAGGGTATGATGATGGCTTGCGCGACCTGCCTGGACCGCTGGCCGATCTCATCGCCAGCGGCACCAATATTAACAGCCTGACCCCGCAAGCGCGCGAAGCGGCCGGTGAAAGCCTGGTCAATTCACCGCTCTCTGTCATCCAGCAGGGCCAGATCGATGCGCCCTTCGAAGTCGAAGTCGAAGGCGGCAAATCGATTGGCGTTGGCGATTTTGATGTCGGTCTGATCGGGGTCATCGGCTATGATAGCAGCTGGACCTCGCGACGTGCGACCCAGCAAGTGCTTCGCAATGACGCGTCCGGTGATTTCGACCGCGACGTCGTGGTTGACCAGACCACGTATGACGCGATCGTCAACGGACTTGGCTCCATGACGGTCGGTTATGGCCTGCATGAAGTCTCGGGCACGCTGTTCTACGTCCATTCAACCACCAAGGATGCGCAGATTTCTGAGGGCGAGGATGGCAGTAACGAAATTCGTCACCGTGAACGCTCGGCCTGGTATGAACGCGAGTTGACCTCGTTCCAGTTGGCAGGGTCGCACGGCATTGGCGACCTCGATCTGAACTGGCGCGGCTCGGTCTCTCAGTCGACCTATGACTCGCCTTATGAGCGTCAGCTGACACGTGAAGTGATTAATGGCGTGCCGACCTATAATAACCAGCAGGGTCGATACAATATCCAGTTCACTGAACTTGTTGATGATGTCACCGGGTTTGGCCTGGACGGCACCTATACGTTCAATCTCGGCAGCACCCGCGAACTGGTCCTGTCTGGCGGTTTTGATGATTCCTCGACCGAACGCGACTACAAGCAGTTCAATTTCCGCTTCAACGGATCGGTTGTGAGCGGGGTCGACCCGACCGCGCGTCCGGACTTCCTGTTCTCGCCGGACAATATCGCGCCTAGCCGTTTCTTCCTCAACGAATCCACGACCACGACCGACTTTTATGAAGCCGGACTGGATGTGACATCCTATTTCGCGCAGGCCGATATGGATGTGACGGATTTCATCAAGGCAACGGTCGGTGTGCGTCAGGAAAGCGGCGAGCAATTTGTTCGCACGTCTGACCGCTTCGGCAATCCGGGGCCTGAAGAAACGCGCCTGGACAATGATTATACGCTGCCGGCGCTGACTTTGACCTGGAACTTTGCTGACGATTTGCAGCTGCGTCTGGGGTATTCCGAAACCATCGCGCGTCCACAATTCCGCGAATTGTCCGAAGCGACCTATTTCGATACCGAATCCAGCCGGACCTATCGCGGCAATAGCGGCCTGATCGACAGTGAATTCACCAATTATGATGCGCGCCTGGAATATTATATGGGCCGCAACCAGTTCGTGACCGGCGCGGCTTTCTTCAAGGAAATCGAAAACCCGATCGAAGAACAGATCAACGAGCTCAGCTCGCTGGTCTATCAGACCACCTATATCAATGCTCCAAAAGCGGAACTGTTCGGGCTCGAACTCGAATATCGTAACCGGTTTGAGATGCCATTCGAAGGCCCCTGGTGGCAGGATCGTGACTGGATCTTCTCGACCAATTACACGTTCACATCTGCTGAACTGGTGGTCGATGCGACGGACCTGGTCTTCTCGGGCAGTGAGAACCGCAGCATTCTGGCCAGCGATCTCGGTCTCAACGATGGCGACAAGCTGCAAGGCACGCCGGAGAATATCTTCAACCTGCAATTTGGCTGGGAAAGCGATGTCGAACAGGCAACGCTGCTGCTCGGCTGGGTTGATGAACGGATCCTCCAGCGCGGTGATCTGCGCCTCGGACTGGAAGATGTGATCGAAGATCCAGGCATCCAGCTCGACTTCGTCTATCGCCGCGATTTCGCGTTTGGCGGCAAAGCGCTCACCTTCGGGTTCAGTGCCCGTAACCTGCTCGATGAAGCGCATGAGGAATTCGTCAATACCGCGACCGATGTCGGCCGCATCGAGTTCAACACTTATGACCGAGGGACCAGCCTGTCGGCCAGCCTCACGGCCAAGTTCTAAGGTCAATCTCAGCGCTGTCACAAAAGCGCAAAAGTGAACGATTATGGCGAACCCTCACATTCGGTCTTAACCGAGTTGTGAGGGTTCGTTTCCTAGAATTAAGCGTGACAAAACACGCACATAGAGCCTAGGGTTAAGGTTAAGCCTGGGGGGTGAGGAGAGACCAGTATGGCAAGTGCCGCCCAAACGGCCCTTGAGAGATTAAGCCGCGTTGAACGCCCTGCGCGTTTGGCTGTCGAGATCATACTCGTCATCCTGTTGGCCTTGCTCGCCGCGCGCCTGGTCTGGGTTGTGGCCTCGCCTTCGGATTCTGTTGCCAGTTATACAGATCGCCCGCTGCCAGCCCCGATGCGCGGCGCCAGCAGCACGCTGGCGATTTCGACAGATCGTTCTGTCCTGATCACTGAAAACCCGTTCGAGCAAGGCGAGGCGGAGCTGGTCGTTCAGGATGTGCCTGAAACCAGTCTCAACCTGCAATTGGACGGGCTTCGCATGTCCACTGAAAGCGAAGGCGCAGGCAATGCCATCATCCGTACCCCGGATGGTCGCGGCAAGAATTATCGGATCGGCGATCAGATCATGCCCGGCGTGACGCTGGAAAGAATTCTCTCTGATCGGGTGATTATTAACCGTGATGGGGCTGACGAAACCCTGATGCTGGGCGGGCGGGCTGCCGGCCTGTCGGTGATTTCCGATGATTCCCGGATCATCACGCCAGGCGGGACCTCGATCGCAGCTGACAGGCCCCGGGCCGAGACGACCGATTCTGAGGTGATTGAAGGCCGGCTTGAAGGGCCTGAAGTCCTGTTTGGGGCGATGAATGCCGGGCCGGTCATGACCAATGGAACGCTCAGCGGTTATCGCCTCAGCCCGATTGGCAGCTCGGAGGTGATGCGGCGGGCCGGACTGCAGCCAGGGGATGTGTTGCTGCAAATTAATGGCACGTCTGTTGCTGGTCTCGATATGAATGACGTGGTTCAACGCATTTCTTCAATAGAAACAGCAGAATTACAGATTAACCGGAACGGATCGCCGCGGACCGTTCGTTTGAAGTTTGGTGAGTAAGGTTTTCCGATGAAACGACTGATTGCTGCATCTGCTATTGCCTTGGCGAGTCAGGGCTTGGCTGCCGGAGAAATGAACTCGCCCCAGGCCGCCCGCCACGTGCTCAGCCTGAATGATGTCGAGATCACGGCGCTGATTGACGATGTGTCGATCATCACGGGCAATACATTCATCCTGCACCCGGATGTCCGGCGCACCAAGGTGACAGTCATGTCGCAAGCGCCGATGACCACGAATGAAGTGTTCCAGGTATTCCTGTCGACCTTGCGCGTCCACGGCTTTGCCGCCATTCCGGCTGGGCGCGGCGTTTACCGTATCGTTCCTGAACAGGCCGCGATTGGCGAAGCTGGCGTCGCCAGTTCCGGGCCCAATTCCTTCATCACTGAAGTGTTCAAGCTCGATAATTTCAGCGCCATTGAAGCAGCCCAGATGGTCAAGCCGCTGGTTGATGCCCAGGGGCAGGTGGTGGCCAATGCTCGCTCGAATACCCTGGTTCTGGTGGATTATGCCTCGAACATGCCGCGCCTGCGCGAAATCGTCGATGGGCTGGATGCGGACGACCGCACCAAAGTTGAAACGCTCGAGCTGCGCAACGTCCCGGCGCGGGAGATACAGAGCATTCTGTCAGACCTGTTGAGTGATCGCGATGACAGCCCGGGCAACCGGTTTGAGGTTTCGGCTTCGACCAGCTCCAATTCCATTGTCATCCGCGGCGATGAAGCGACTGTGCAACGCGCCCTTCGGGTGGCTCGGGAGCTCGACCAGAGCGACCCGGTTCGCGACAGCCTGCGCGTCATCGAGCTGAAGAATTCCGATGCCGTGGATATCGTTCCGATCCTGGAGCGCCTGGCCGAAACCATGGCCGAACAATCCGCGCCAGGTGACCTGCAGACACCGGGCGCAACAATTGCCCATCATGAACCGACCAATTCGCTGGTGATCAGCGCCTCGCCAGACACGATCCTGGCCATGGAGCGCGTGGTCGAAGCGCTCGACAAGCGCCGGGCCCAGGTGCTGGTCGAAGCCATCATTGTCGAAATGTCGGACAATACGGCGCGTGAACTCGGCGTCCAGTTCCTGCTATCGGGGACCGGCGAGTCGACCGTGCCTTTCCTCAGCACCAATTTCTCGCGCACAGCGCCGAACCTGCTCTCACTGGCCGGCGCAGTCGCTGACCCGGCCGTGTTTGGCGGCACCAACCCGTTCACCGAAGGCGCTGTGAATTCCCTGCTCGGCCTCGATGGGGCCTCGGTCGGCGTCGGCGGCCGCGATGGTGACACGCTGTTCGGCGCCATTCTGACCGCGATCGAAAAAGACACCCAGTCCAAGGTCCTGTCCAAGCCGTTCAACATGACCCTCGATAATGGCACTTCAGAACTGATCGTCGGTCAGCAGATCCCGGTCACAACTGGCGAAACGCTGGGCGCGGACAATAGCAATCCATTCCGCACCGTGACGCGCCAGGATGTCGGCATCATTCTTCGTGTCACCCCGCGCATCTCTGCCGATGACACCATCCGCATGGACATCTTCCAGGAAGTCTCGAGCATATCGACGACGCTCAGCAGCGGTACGGATGATTTCGTCACCAATCAGCGTCAGTTCACCACCAATGTGCTGGCCGATGATGGCGAGATCATCGTCATTGGCGGCCTGATCGAACAGACGGACGAGACGATAAACTCGAAAGTGCCGATTGCAGGGGACATTCCGGTGGTCGGAAATCTGTTCAAGTCAGAAGGCACAACCTATAACCGGACCAATCTGATGGTCTTCATCCGTCCGACCATTGTCCGCGACCGCGATGATGCGCAGGCCGTTACTTCGCGCAATTATCGATACATCCGAGCCGAAGAGCTGCTGCGCGGTGAAGAGGATGAAGGTCTGTCCGATCTTGATGTCTTCATTGGCAATGTGCTCGGCACTCAGCCGCCGATCGACTAACGGGGATCAAGGGGTCAAACTTCGCCCTGAAACGGTGTACACTTAGATTATGAGTCAGCCCGATACAGATCTGTCCTATGCCTTTGCGCGAGACAAAGGCGTGGTTGTCCTGGCCGGGCAGGGTGATGATGTGCGTCTTGGCGTCCGCAAAGGCGCTGATCCCTTCAGCCTGATTGAGGCACGCCGGGTCCTGCGTCGCCCGCTCCAGGTCGAGGCCATGGAAGCGCAGGAATTTGAACGCGCGCTGACCGAGCATTATGCCCGCGACGGCGTCAGCGGCGATGAAGCCGAAGCTGCACTGGACCATCAGGGCGGTCTCGCCAGCCTGGTTGACGGCATTCCGGAGACCGCAGACTTGCTCGATGGCGATGATGATGCGCCGGTGATCCGTCTGATCAACGGCCTGATCTATGAAGCGGTCAACCGCAAGGCTTCTGACATTCACATCGAACCGCACGAGGATAATCTCTCCGTGCGCTACCGGATTGATGGCGTCTTGCAGGAAGTGCTGACCCCGACCCGGCGTCTGGCCGCACCGCTGACCTCCCGGATCAAGGTCATGGCGCGGCTCGATATTGCCGAGAAGCGCATCCCGCAGGATGGCCGTATCTCGCTTTCGATTGGCGGGCGCAGCATTGATGTTCGCGTGTCGACCTTGCCCAGCCGTTATGGTGAGCGGGTCACGATGCGCCTGCTCGATACCCGCAATGCGCTGCTTGGTCTTGATGAGCTCGGCATGGACGAAGTGACGCTGGCGCGTTTCCGCGAAATCCTGGCCCAGCCAAATGGCATCACTCTGGTCACTGGGCCGACCGGTTCTGGTAAGACCACGACGCTCTATTCGGCGCTGTCTGTGCTGAATAATGGCGAGCGCAATGTGATGACGCTCGAGGATCCGATTGAATATGGTCTGGAAGGGATCAGCCAGACGCAAATGCATCACAAGGTCGGGCTCACCTTCGCGGCGACGCTGCGGGCCATCCTGCGTCATGACCCTGATGTCGTCATGGTCGGTGAGATTCGCGATCTCGAAACGGCCAAAGTGGCGTTTGAATTTGCCTCGACCGGGCGACCGGTCCTGTCGACTGTGCACACCAATAGTGCGGCGGGCGCGATCCAGCGCCTGCGCGATATGGGGATCGAGCCTTATGTGCTGGCCGCAACCCTGAAGGCGGTTATTGCCCAGCGCCTGGTGCGCAAACTCTGCGCCCATTGCCGCAAGCCGCATCAGTCGGCGCCGGAAGAATTGGCCATGTTCGGGCTGACGCTGGATGCTGCGCCGCAACTCTGGCGCCCGGTTGGCTGCATGGCCTGTAATAATACCGGTTATAATGGCCGCCTCGGCGTTTATGAGCTGATCTCGGTGACCAGCGACCTGCGCGATCTGATCCGGGCGGAAGGCTCGGAAGATGCGATTCAGGACATGGCTTTCGCTGACCATGACACACTGTTCCGGAACGCGGCGCGTTATGTGACAACCGGACAGACCAGCGTCGAGGAAGTCTTGAGGGTCTGCCGACGCGAAGAGGAGCACTAGGCGATGGCGGTCTATGACTATGTCGCCATCGGGGCTGACGGCAAGCGCGCGACCGGCGTGATCACCGCAGATTCAGCCCGCTCGGCCCGCAAGGAATTGCGGCTGCGGCAACTCTCGCCTCTGGATGTCAAAGAGGCGCGGCAGAAATCTGCCAACAAGGCGGGCGGGCGCGGCAACCTGTCTGGCAATGATCTGGTTTTGACCACCCGGCAGCTAGCCATGCTGATCAAGTCTGGCGCCACGGTCGAAGAAGCCCTGGGCGCGATTGCCAGCGAGGCAGAGAAGCCAAGCACGCGGCGGGTCTTAATGAATGTCCGCGGCGGTGTGCAGGAAGGGTTCTCATTCTCTGAGGCGCTGAGTCAGTCTTCGAAAGCGTTTCCGCCTTATTATCGCGCCGTCGTCGCGGCCGGGCAGTCCTCAGGACGCCTCGGCGATGTGATGGAGCGCCTTGCCACACATTTGGAGAAATCGCGCAAGCTGCGCAACAAGCTGCTTTCGGCGCTGATTTATCCGGCGGTCCTGGCCTGTGTCGCAATGCTGGTCGTGGTCTTGTTGCTCGTTTTCGTCGTTCCGGCTGTGATCGAACAGTTCGAGACGCTGGGGCAGGACCTGCCGCCATTGACCAATGCCGTGATCGGGATTTCCGAATTCATGCGCGGCTGGGGCCTGATCATCCTGCCGGCTATCGGGCTTGGGCTGTGGCTGCTGCGCGGGGCGTTTCAGACGCCCGTGGTCAAATCGCGCTGGGACAGTTTCGTGTTGCGTCTGCCTTTGCTCGGCAAGGTCATTCGCAGCGCCAATGCAGCGCAATTTGCGCGCACATTTGCGACCTTGTCCGGCAGCGGCGCGACTGTGCCGGATGCCCTCGTCGCGGCCAAAGGCTCGGTCGGCAATGAAGTGTTCCGCCAGGCCGCGGTGGCCGTGCGGCGCCAGGTCGAGGAAGGCCAGCCCTTGAACCGTGCCATGCGCCAGACCGGGGCTTTCCCGCCAATGCTGGTGCATATGGTGGCGAGTGGTGAGCGCGGCGGCGACCTGCCGGCCATGACCGCGCGCGCAGCTGATTATATGGAAGAAGAACTCGACAGCAACGCGACGGTCGCGCTCGGCCTGTTAGAGCCATTGCTGATTGTCCTGCTCGCGGGTGTTGTCGCAATGATTGTCTTGGCCATCATGCTGCCCATTCTGCAGCTTAACACACTGGCGATAGGTGCCTGAGGAAGATGAAAATGAAAGATCTCAAGAAACAGCGTCGCAACCGCCAGCGCGGATTTACCCTGACCGAGATCATGGTCGTGGTGTTCATTATTGGCCTGCTCTCCACGGTGGTCCTGATCAATGTCACCGGCGCGATGAGCCAGGGGCGCACGACCAAGGCCGCGACCGACATCACCCGCCTGTCCGGGGCGCTGCAATCCTATAATGGCGACATGTTCGCCTTCCCGACGCAGCAACAAGGCCTGGAAGCGCTGGTCAGCAAGCCGGACAATGCGCCAGACGGCAATCGCTATCGGCCCGGCGGCTATATCCAGAAACTGCCGAATGATCCTTGGGGGCGGGCGTATATTTACGAAGTTCCAGGCGATGATGGCCGGCCGTATGATCTCTATTCCCTCGGCGCAGACGGGCGCGAAGGCGGGGAAGAGGACAATGCCGATATCAGCATTTGGGACATCTAGGCGAATGCCTGTGGCCTGACCGAAAGCCAGAGACCGTGACCCGCGCGCGCCGACATAGAGCCCAGAGAGGCATGACTTTGGTGGAAGTCATGACGGTGCTGTTCATCATCGGTCTGACCGCTGGAATCGTCACGCTGACTCTGCCGCAACGCCCGACGGAAGAACAAGCCAGCGCGCAAGCCTTTGCCACTGTGCTGCGCGACGCGCAGGAACAGGCCATCTTTGCCGGCCAGCCGCTGGGACTGAAACTGTCCGAGAGCGGCTATGCGCTGATGCAGTGGCGCCGCGATGGCTGGCGCCCGGCCGGACGAGCCGAGGCCTTGCCGCGGGCGATGAACCTGAGTTTTGACACAACCGATACCGGGCCGCGCCCGGATGACTGGCCGGAACTGGTCTTTGACCCGACCGGGATTGTCCAACCCGCCGAGTTCCAGCTGCGCGCCCGCGGCGTGCGGATTGATATCCGTCTCTTGGAGTCCGGGGAGGTGCGTCTTGTCGAACGCTAGAGCCTCCCGCCAATCCGGGTTCAGCCTGGTCGAGACCGTAGCGGCGATGGGCATTCTCGCCATGGCTGCGATCCCGCTCTTGCAAATCACGACAGAAGCCAATCGCAATGCGTCCGATCTCGAAACCCGCTTGCTGGCGCGCACCGTGGCCGAGAATGAGATGGCCCGCGCGATGGCGACCCGCACCCTGCTGGATGGCGGCATCGCCACCGGGCAGGAGGTTCAGATGGGGCGCACCTATGTCTGGACCCGAACGACGAGCATGGCCGAGATCGGGCAATTGCAAAATCTCAGAGTGGAGGTCCGCCCAGCCGACAGCGAACAGGTGCTGGCCAGCCTGATCAGCCTCAAATACATCCCGGCCAACTTGTCCGGCACGCCGCGCGTCATTGATCGCTCAGGGGAGGGCGGCGAATGACGTATCAGTCCCCTCGCCAGGCTGGATTCACGCTCGCTGAAACGCTGGTTGCGCTGTTCATTCTCGCCATTGTGTCCTCTGCCGGGGCGGCGCTCCTGATCGGCGCCACTTCAACCAGTCAGCAGATCCGGGACCGCGAACAGGTCACGCGCCAGCTCGATGTCGCGCAACGGCTGATCCGCCAGGACATCATGGCCATGGATGCCCGCGCTGTGCGTCCGATTGATGGCTTCTCCGATCCCGTCAACCTGATCGGTGAGAAGCCGCGCGGTGAAGCGCCATTCTTGAGCTTTGTCCGCAGCGGCTGGCTCAATCCCGGCTATGTCGAAGCGCGCAGCGGCTTGCAGGCGGTGCAGTACAGCTTGCGCAATGGGGATCTCATTCGAGAAGCCAGCCTGAGACCGGACGCAACCTCCGGCACGCCAGTCGCGTCGCGCGTTTTGTTGCGCAATGTCCGTACGGTCGAGCTTGGCTTTCAGCGCGGCGACCAGGTGTCCGACGTCTGGCGCGGTGATACCGCGCGGGTACGCAATATGCTGCCGGACCTGATTGAAATGACCATCCGGTTTGAGGATGGCACGCATCTGACACTCGCAGCGCTGACCGGAGGGCGGGCATGACCGGCGGGCGCAAATCCGAGCGCGGCGCAGCGCTGCTGACCGTGATGATGATCGTCGCGGCCATGTCCGTGGCGGCATTGGCCGTGACCCAGGCCGTGACCCAGTCGACAGTCAGATCACGCGCCCTGGATGCGCAGGCGCAGCTTGCCTTCTATGCCGCCTCGGCGGAAGAGGTTGCCAAGGCGCGCCTGACTGAGATCTTGAGTCCCCTGGACAGCAAACTTGTGCTCGGCATGCCTGGCCTGGATGAGCCGCAATTGATCCCGATCGATAATGGCGCCCTCAGCGTGACCGTCCGCGAGGCGACCAATTGCTTTGATGTCAACTCGCTCACCGTCGCCGCCGAGGGCGGCGGTCTGGTCGCAGACGCGGCGCAGCAAGAGGCCTATCAAGCGCTGCTGATTTCCTTGATCGAAGACGGCTATGCGTCCGACATGGCTGCTCTGGCGGCGTCGCTGACAGACTGGATGGATGACAACACTGTTCCGGGCAATGGCGGGGCCGAAGATGCTTATTATCTCAGCGAAGTGCCGTCCTATCGAACATCAGGACAGAAACTGACCACGCTCGACGAATTGCGCAGCATTCGCGGCTATTCCACGGAGATCTTTGCCCGCGTGCGCCCGGTCCTGTGCGCCTTGCCGGCAGATTTGCCGCCGCGCACACTGAATATCAATACGCTCGAGATCCATCACGCGCCGCTGCTGCAGCAAGTGTTCACCGAAGCTCTGTCGATTGATGATGCCCGCGATCTGATTGCGTCGCGGCCAGTGACTGGCTGGACCGCAATCGAGGACCTGACCCAGGACCCCCTGGTCCAGAATATTGATCCTAATCTGGTGCGCATAGATCGCATTGGTCTTGTCACAAGTCTTGTGGAAGTTTCAACCAATGTGTCCTATCGCGGATCAGACATGACCATGCGTTTTCTGTTCGAGGCCCAGGCCGGCCGCCCGATCCGCACGCTTCGCCGTGAAAGGATCGGCTGATGGCGCGCATCTACGCTCTTCTCCAGCCCGACGAGACGCTGCTCTTTGCCCGTGCCCGCGGCCATGGCTGGGCGATCAGTACCGAGCCCAGCGGCATCGACCCCCGCGGCCGCAACCTGACTGTGCTTCTGAGCGGCCTCGATGTCACCGGTCTGACCGCCATCATTCCGGCTCGCAATGAGCATGAAGCGCGCCGCGCCGCGCCTTATGCGGTGGAAGATGATCTCGCCGAAGGGGTCGAAGCCAGCCATGTTGCGCTGTCAGAGCCGGACAAGGCCAATCCTTCGGCGCCGCGTTTGATCAATGTCGTCTCGAATGGGCGCTTGAAAGAGGTGATTGCCGCACTCAGCCATCAAGGCTGGGACGAAGCGGAAATCATGGCTGCGCATAGCTTGTTGCCAGATGGCAATGTGCTTTACGAGGCGCCAGGTCTGGTCCTTGGGCGCCTCGGCGAACGCAGCTTCGCGCTCGATGCCGGGTTTGGTCAAGATGTGCTGATTTCGGTCTCTGCGCCGCATCCGGAGATCATGATTTACGGACAGCACGTGGCCAATGCGCTTGGCCGCCCAGCCAATGAGGCCGGGGCGAGTTCGCTAGAGGCCTTGCTGGTGCAACTGGCTGATTGGGCTGCGCGCGATGGACGCGGCATCCGATTGCGTCAGGGGGCGTTCGAAGCGCGCCGGCCGATCGATCTGGATGGGGCTGGTCGCTGGAAACTGGCGGGCGCGCTCGCCGCGGTTTTGGCCTTGGGTTGGTTCGCGAACATGGTGCTCGAAACCCAGGCCATGAATGCCCGCGCGAACGAGCTCGACTCGCTGGCGCAGGAATTTGCGCGGATCGGATGGCCGGACCTGGGCGGAGATGTCCGGCAAGTGCTGGCTACGAGCGGCGGGGCTGATGGCGCAGCCGATCAATTCCCGGGCCTGCTTGATGCCAGCGCTGTGCTCTATAACGGTCTTGCGCAGGTCGAAGGCAGCGAGCTGCGGACGCTGCGTTACGATCGCGCCCGGCGACAATTGACGGCATCCGTCGCCTTTGAAAGCTTTGCCGATGTCGACCGCCTGACCACTGTCTTGAGCGAGTCCGGCCTGACCGCGCGCTCGGGGGATTCGCGCCAGAGTGGCAGCCGGGTGATTGGCGATCTGACCCTGGAGGCGGGATCATGATGGCCTGGTGGAAAACCATGGCGCCGCGCGAGCGGCTGTTGATTGCCATTGCTGGCATCCTGACCATGATTGTCATTGGCTGGCAGTTTGTTTTGGTGCCGTCCATGGCGGCCCGGGCCGAGGCCGAAATGCGCCTCAATGAGGCGGACCGCACGCTGGCGCAGATTCAGGAACGCTATGGTCTGCAGCGGGCGCTCGGCTCAGCCGCGCCGACCAATGCCAGGCCGACCTCTGCAAATATGGAAGACTTCAAGGCCGCGGTGACGGGCGCGGCAGGGGATGTCGGTCTCGCCATTGCGCGGCTGCAGGGCAATGATACAAGCAGCGTGCGTCTGATCTTCGAGAATGTCGATCCGAGATTGATCTTTGTCTGGCTGGAAAGCGTTCAGGCCAATCATTCCGGACGGGTCACACGCTTCAACATGGAACAATCAGGTCGCGGCCTGGTGCGCGCCAGCGTCGATCTGGTGCCAGGAGGATCGTAATGCGCAAATTGTTGCTTCTGGTCGTTTTCATTCTGGTCGTGATCGCGGGCTTGTTCGCCTTCACGCCGCTTGGCTTCGTGCTCAATCAGTCCGGCGTCGGGAATATGGGAATTGGCTGGGCCAAGGTTGATGGCACGCTGACCAAAGGCCGGATCAGCGGATTTTATGCCGGTACGCAGCCGATTGGTGATGTCAGTCTGAAACTGCGCCCGATGTCCCTGCTGACCCTGTCGCCATCCTACGATGTGCAATGGGGCGGTGCAGGCGGGCAGGGCACGGCAATGCTGACCCTATCCCGCAGCGCGCTCACTGCAGCTGACATCCGCATGCGTCTCGAGATTGGCGCCCTGGAAGGCTTGGAGCCGGCTGTTCGCGCAATGGGCGGCACTTTGGACATTGAAGCAGGCAGCTTCGAGCTGACGCAAACCGGATGTGAAGCCGCCGCAGGTCAATTATCGACCACGTCTTTGACCACGCTGGCGGCACAATATGGTCGCCAATTCGGTGAAATCGCCGGACCGATCAGCTGTGAGAACGGGGCATTTGTCATCGCCATGTCGGGGGCGTCCAATTCGGGCGATCAGGTCAGTATCGATGCCAGCGCCAATATTCTCGGCGGTGGCGATTTCGCCACCCGGGTCCGCACCCAGGACAGCCAGATCATCCTCGCTTTGACCCAGATCGGGTTTGTGCGCGAGGATGGGGAATTCGTTTATCGCCAATCCCGAACCGCAGGACTGACGCAATGATCCGATTTCTTCCCGCTGCGCTGGTACTGTCATTGTTCTTGATGGGGTGTCAGTCGAACGAAACAGACCCGGATGAAGACCGCGCACGATGGCTGGCCCAGAAACCGGCCATAGACAGCGTGCCGAGCTCGGCGCTCGGGCCGCAGGACTTGCTGGCGGGCGATTGCGCTCTGTTCCTGTGGAGTCAGACCGATGTGTCCAAATTCATCTTCTTCTCCAAAGCGCTGTCAGGCACAGCCCTGTTCGCGCAAGGCGAAACACCGATTGAGCTCACCCAGGTTGCAGCCGGCGGCGATATTTTCGGCCAGTTCAACACGCGCCTGTCCTATCAGACTGAAGACGGCCGCAGCGTGTCGGTCAACATTGTCCCAGGCGACGTGCTAGAAGGCGGACAACGGATTGAACGCGGCATCATCAATGTCCGGGACCTGGAAGGCTGGGACACCAAATTGCCTGTACTCGGCGTGCGCGCTTGTCAGCAGGAATGAGCGGGCCGCGATTCGCCAAAATCCTCCGGCATGAGGCGCCGGGCGAAGTCCGGGCGGTGCTTGTCGATCGGCAGCAGCGACCATGTCGACTTTTTCTCGAGCGCTGGGGCGGGGCGGAAGACCTTGCCCGCTATGGCAGCGTTCACAATGCGCGTCTGCGCACTTTCGCTGAAGCAGCTGGTGGCGCCTTTCTCGAGCTTGAGTCCGGGCAGCAGGCATTTCTGCGCCTGAAGTCGCGCGAGGGGCTGACCGAGGGGGCTCGGCTGAACGTAGAGATCGCGAGCGAAGCGCGGGCCGACAAACTGGCCCGGGTCGTTCGGGTGGACACAAATCCTGAAGATGCGGATGCGTGGACCTTGTGGCGATCCCAAATTCCTGGCGGCGAAACACTGCCGCTGGAAATCGATGCGGATGCGGTGGACGCCGCGTTTCAAGAGGCCGGCGCCGCTTCGGTCACTTTGCCTGGCGGCGGCCGGATGCACATTGATCGCGTGCGGGCGCTGACGGCGATCGATATCGACACGTCCGGTCGCCAGCACAAGGGCAGCGCCGGCGCGCGGGCGCTGTCGCTGAACAAACTCGCGGCGATCGAACTGGCCCGGCAGGTCAGCCTGCGCGGGCTCGGTGGGAATCTCGTGCTCGATTGTGTCGGCCCGCTGAACCAGGCAGCGAAGGCGCAAATACAGACCGCCGCCCAGACCGCGTTCGAGGCGGTTGGCCTGGACGGCGTCAGAGTGTTGCGCCCGTCATCGCTCGGCCTGCTCGAAGCGTCAGTCCCATGGCGCTTCTGCCCGATCGATGATCGCCTCGCGGCTGATCCTGGCGCAACCGAGCTTCTGTCGCTGCTGCGCGCGGCGCAACGTGAAGCCATGGCAAATCCGGCAGCGCTGTATCAGCTTCTCCTTTCCAAATCGGCGCGGCAGGCTTATCTGGACCGACGCAGCGCTGCAGACAGCGTCCTGTCCCGGCATTTTGGCGGGCGCGTCACCATCAGCGATGATCCAAACCAGACGAGCAAGGTGCAAAAACGATGAGCCAGAAGAAATGCCCGGTGTGCGAAACCCGCATGATGAGCGCGGCATTCAAGCCATTTTGTTCCAAACGCTGTGCAGATGTCGACTTGTCGCGCTGGCTCAAAGGCAGCTACGCGATCCCGGGACGACCGTCTGATCAAGCCGATGAAGTGCCGGGCGGACCGGATCCGTCTGACGCTTGAGCGCGGTGCCTTGAAGGGGCGCCGCGGCTGGACGGGATCGCGGCTCGGCGCTGTACACACGGGCCAGGCGCGCCAGGATCGCGCGGAACTGAAGTTCCGCTCAAATCAGGGCTTGCCCAGATCAAGTGACTCAATTAGGGAGCCAAAAAGGGAGCTCCCCACATGAAAATCCGACAAGCGATCACCTTTGACGACGTGCTGCTGCAGCCCGGCGCGAGTGAGTTCACCCCCTCCGAAGTTGATGTTTCCACCCAGCTGACAAAATCCATTGGCCTGAACATTCCGCTGATTTCGGCAGCAATGGACACGGTCACCGAGGCCCGCCTGGCCATTGCCATGGCACAGGCCGGCGGCATTGGCGTCATCCACCGCAATTTCTCGGTCGAAGAACAGGCGGCCCAGGTCACGCAAGTGAAGAAATTCGAAAGCGGCGTGGTCATGAACCCGGTGACGATTGAACCATCCGCGACTCTGGCGGAGCTCAAGGCGCTGAAGGACCAGACCGGTTTTTCCGGCATTCCTGTGGTCGAGAAAGGCAAGCTGGTCGGCATCATCACCAATCGCGACATGCGGTTTGCGCCAGATCTCAATCAGCAAGTCGGCAGCCTGATGACCCGCGACGTCGTTACCGTCACCATGGACGTGCCGATCGAAGACGCCCGCACGCTGCTGCACAAGCACCGGATCGAGCGCCTGGTGATTGTCGATCCGGACGGCAATTGCAAAGGCCTGCTGACGGTCAAGGATATGGACAAGGCGGCCGTGAACCCAAATGCCGCCAAGGATGATGGCGGGCGCCTGCGCGTCGCTGCAGCCTCGACGGTCGGTGATGCCGGCTATGAGCGCACTGCTGCCTTGATCGAGGCCGGCGCGGATGCTGTCATTATCGACACCGCGCATGGCCACTCGAAAGCAGTGGGTGAGGCGGTGAAGCGGGCCAAGAAGATTTCCAATTCGGTGCAGATCATTGCTGGCAATGTTGCCACGGGCGAGGCCACCAAGGCGCTGATTGATGCTGGCGCTGACGCGGTAAAAGTCGGCATTGGCCCGGGCTCGATCTGTACCACGCGCATTGTTGCCGGGGTTGGTGTGCCGCAGCTCACCGCGATTGAAGATTGCGCCAAGGCGGCGCAGGCTTCCGGTACACCGGTGATCGCAGATGGCGGCATCAAATTCTCAGGCGACTTTGCCAAGGCGCTCGCAGCGGGGGCTTCAACTGCGATGATGGGCTCGATGTTCGCCGGCACCGAAGAAGCGCCTGGCGAGGTATTCCTGTATCAGGGCCGCTCTTACAAGGCCTATCGCGGCATGGGCAGCCTTGGCGCCATGGCGCGTGGATCTGCTGACCGCTATTTCCAGAAAGACGCCGCCAGCGACAAGCTGGTCCCGGAAGGAATTGAAGGCCAGGTCCCGTTCAAAGGTCCGATCAATCCGATCGTGCACCAGATGGTCGGCGGCCTGCGCGCCGCCATGGGCTATGTCGGCGCCGCCACCATGGCCGAGCTGCACGAGAAGGCGACGTTCGTCCAGATCACCGGCGCCGGGCTGCAGGAAAGCCATGTCCATGATGTGCAGATGACCCGCGAGGCGCCGAATTATTCGCTGAGCCGGGGTTAGGCTTTCGGCGTCCGCCACATCGGTTCCATGACCGGCGTGCCTGTGCCGCCAATCTCGAACACGCCCATGCGTTCAAAGCCAAAACTGCCATAGAAACCGGAATTGGCCGGGTTCGAGTTTTCCAGATAGACCGGCAGGCCTGCCGAGTCGCAGGCGGACAGGACTGGTGCCAGCAATGCCTTGCCGACGCCTTTGCCGCGGGCCTTCGCGGTGGTGCCAATGGTGAAGAGGTACATGTGCGGGTCTTTCGGGTGCCAGGCCTGCATCAGCGCGGACAGGGCCTGCCCGCGGGAAATTCCGCCCGGTGTGCCATGTCGAATCTGGCCCAGCGCAAATTTCAACCGGCCGAGCTGGCTCGGCGCCGAGGTCACGCCCGGCGGCATCCACATTGTGGCACCGCCGGCAGGGTGCAGGAAACAGGTCCCGTCCGGCAAGTACATTTCACGCGCCATGACCCGGAACATGGACCGGATCGCGGCCGGCTTGCCGAATACCCATTGATTGACCGGGTCATTGGCAAAGGCTTCGCCGGTTATGTCTGCCACAAGTTTCCAGTCCGCCATGCGGGCGGCGCGAAGGTCGGATCCGGTGAGATCAATCTGCATGGCGCGAGTTTCGAGGCGAGCGAGGTGAAAATCAAGGGGCGAGGCCGGTATTCCTCACAGGCTCTGAGCCCGCGGCAGCGGATGCACAAATGCCCACATTGTCCCCAGTTCACGCGATACAATCGGATAAACTGCAAAAATCGCGCTTGCGCCGTCAAAGAAGGTTGCAAGCGCAAAAACGTTTATATATATCCGGCTCTCCAACAGAGCGCTCCCTTCGTCTATCGGTTAGGACGCCAGGTTTTCAACCTGGAAAGAGGGGTTCGATTCCCCTAGGGAGTGCCACTTTTACCACGACAGATAGAATTAATGTGCGTCGTCTGATGAAACTCGCGTGACAGCCGAGTTTCTCCAGTCTAACAATTTGTTTAATTGGGGGTGGGCCCATGAGTGAGGCGGCTGAACAGGTTTCTAAAGTGAGTGCAGAATCAGGTGTACGCCTGATTGGCCGGGTCAAATGGTTTGATACGGTCAAGGGTTACGGATTTGTGGTCCCCGAATCGGTTGAGGGCATGGTGCTCAACCAGGATGTGATGATGCATGTCTCCTGCCTGCGTGCCTATGGAGAGAATTCCGCTGATGAAGGCGCCCGCATTGTCTGCGATGTGGTCGAACGCGAGCGTGGCTGGCAGGTCTTGAACATTATCGAAATGGACCGCCCGAAATCCGCGGTCATGCGCGATCAGGGCGAGGCGATGGTGTATGAACGCGCCGTGGTGAAATGGTTCAACGCTGCGAAAGGCTTTGGCTTCGTCAATCGCCCAGGCGACGGCGCTGATATCTTCGTTCACATCTCGGTCATGCGCAAAGCCGGGCTTGATACGCTTGAGACGGGGATGGAACTCGAAATCGTTGCCGGCTCAGGCAATAAGGGCGAGAACGTCCTTTTCATCAAAAAATAGGGCGCCAGTGAGGGTGCTGCTTGCCGGGTGGAACCGGCAAGGCTAGAGAGTCGGTCATGAAAATGTTTCGTAGTCCTGCCATCGCGCTTCTTGTTTCCGCCTTGCCTTTCGTTGCTGCAGCTGACCCCATGGAGGTCACGCCATTGGCCATTGTCAGCGGCGAGGCCGCGCATGAATTCTCTGTCGAGATTGCCAATGATGCGGACGAGATTGCCTTCGGCCTGATGCAGCGCGAAAGCATGGCGGCCGACCAAGGCATGCTGTTCGACTTCAATCCGCCGCGCGAGCCGAACATGTATATGAAGAACACACTGATCCCGCTGGACATGCTGTTCATTGCTGCTGATGGACATATCGAGATGATTGCCCGCAATACCGTGCCGGGATCGCTGCGCACGATATCGCCAGGCGTGCCGGTGCGCGCCGTGCTGGAACTGAATGGTGGCCGCGCCGCCGAGCTTGGGATCCAGCCCGGCGATACAGTGCAACATGCGCTGTTCGGCAATGTCGAAACCCCCGCAGAATAAGCGGCCCCCTTCAAGATGAGAGAAGAAGACCTGCCCGCGCATCTGATTGTGCCGGACGGGTTCGTGCTGGCGCGCTCGCGCGGCGCGTTTTCCAATCATAATGGGCCAGTCTATCTGGCCGAAGCGCCAGGCGACCTTCGCAGCGGGCTCTATGTGCTTGACCGACATTGCAACAGCATGGGCTTCCTGCATGGCGGAATGGCGAGTGCCTTCTCTGACCGGGCGCTGGCGGTTGCCGTATTTGACACGACTCAAAAAATGTCAGTGACGCTGAAACTGACCCTGCACTTCTTCGAGACCGTCCGGTTGCATAAATGGCTGGAGGCGCACCCGCGGGTGCTCAGCTATGAGCATGATCTGGTCCAGGTGAGCGCGGATTTGATGATTGACGGCACAAAACTCGCCGCCCGCGCAGATGCGACATTCCGGACACTGCGAAGACCGCAAAAACAGGGTTGAAACCCAGAAAACCGACAGTATACCGGGAGGCCGGAGCGTGGCGCAGCCTGGTAGCGCATCTGGTTTGGGACCAGAGGGTCGTAGGTTCGAATCCTATCGCTCCGACCAGTTTCTTGAGAAGGACCGGTCTTCATATGGACGCTCGTATCTACAAGCCCGCCAAGACCGCCATGCAATCAGGTCGCGCAAAGACCAAGGATTGGGTCCTCGAATTCGTGTCCAGCGCCAAACGGGTCTCAGATCCCGTTATGGGCTGGACCAGCATTGATGACATGACCGGCCAGGTTCGCCTGCATTTTGACAGCCGCGAACAGGCCATCGCCTATGCCAAGCGCGAAGGCCTCACTTTCGCGGTCGAAGAACCGCGCGAGACCAAGCGGCTGGTGAAGTCCTATTCCGAGAATTTCTCGGCTGACCGCAAACAGCCCTGGACGCACTAGACGAAAGCCGGACCAGCGCTGAAATTGCCAAGATTAGGCAGCGCTGCAGCGATTTCGGCATCATTCAATCCAAACCAGCGCCCAAGCGGTTCTGCAAATTGTTCAACGGCCATGGTCGGAATCAGGCGGCCACTGCCGGCATCCTGATCATGGCCGAAATCATAAGGCGGCATGTCGCCATAGATCTGTCCGCCCTGAACGGCGTCGCCGATGACAAAATGGTGGCTGCCCCAGCCATGATCCGTGCCATCGCCATTAATCGCCAGGGTGCGGCCGAAATCTGAGGCCGTGAACAGGGTCACGTCGCTGGACAGCCCGATCTCTTGCATGGCCTGATAGAAGGCGACGACACCAGCATCGATATCGGTTTGCAGACCCGGCAAGTCATTGGCCTGGTTAGAATGGGTGTCGAAGCCGCCAATTGCGACGAAAAAGACCTGACGATTGATCAGCAAGGCATCGCGAATGGCAATCGTGTTGGCGACGGCCTGCAATTGCTGGCCGAGGAAACTGCTCGGAAACGCGGTCGCGAACGGCTGGATCGAGGCAAAGGCCTGATTGAAGGTCTCATTGGTGGTCAGCGCATTGCGCATCGCATTGGCGACGTCGCGATCAATCAGATTGGTCGAGGTGAAGTCCATGGCCTCGAAATGATCCCGCAGTTTCTGATAAATCGCTTCGCCTTCCGGGGTGCCGCGATTGCTTTCGAAGAAGTTGAGCGCATCAATGTCCGGCGCGCCATTCAGGCCGACCTGATAAGGCCGGGCCTGCGATCCGGTCAGGAACAGCTCATTGCCAAGGCTGGTAATCGTGGTGAAATCAGAACTGCCATTATTGGCACCAGCCGCCAGCGCTGCATCAGCAAAGCGGCCGCCCCAGCCGAATTGAGCGCCTTCCGGCTGGCTCGACATCCAGGTCGATTGCTGGTCATTGTGCGAGAATAGACGTTTGGGTTGCGGCGCCGTTTCGTTCAGAAACTCGGTCCGGGTCAGGGGCTGGATCAGTGGTCCGACATTGCCGACAATGGCAGCATTGCCAGCATCGAACAGGCCTTTGATACCGCTCAGTTCTTCCGGCAAGGCAAACTGGCGGGTGCCGAAATTGGCGGCATTGCTGGGATTGAGCGGCAATAGCCGGGCGCGGTCGCGGGTCGAGCCGCCCTGCATATTGTCATACAGGTTCAGCAAGGGCGCGCGAATGGTGGCGTAGCGATCATAAGAGGCCTGGTCATATGGCAGGACCGTGTCATGCCCGTCGAGGCCGCCAAGGAAGAACAGGCACACGATCGCTTTATACCCGGAGGTCTCTGCGGCGCTGGCCTGGAATGCGGCGAGTGAGCTGCCCAGCCCGGCCAGGGTTGCGGCGCTGAGGGCGCTGGCGCCGGTGAGGAAATGTCTGCGTGTCGGTTTCATGTCTTGTCCCCCCATTATCGCTGCACCGTGTAGTCGGGCGAGGTCATCATCATCAGAACCGCCAGGGCGACCCGCAAAAACGGGCCGTTATAATTCGGGTCACTCGGATTATCGAGCGGGATGTCATTCAGAAATGTGATGATCGTCGCCTTGCTCTCATCACTGGTGCGGCCATAAGCCAGCAGCAGGTCGAGATGGTCGACCAGCGCGACCGG
This sequence comes from Henriciella sp., assembly GCA_965212615.1. Taxonomy (GTDB): domain Bacteria; phylum Pseudomonadota; class Alphaproteobacteria; order Caulobacterales; family Hyphomonadaceae; genus Henriciella. The sequence goes on along the minus strand of OZ243114.1, from coordinate 846,742 downwards.
ATCATCGGCCAGGGCCAGCTCGTCTGTATAATCCGGGATGAAACTGGTCGCTTCCGGTTGACCGGTATTGCTGGCGGCAAAGGCGAACACGAAATAGGTCATGAAGTTGGCATAATTGGACACCGAATTGGCATTCACCAGCTGCAATTCCGGCATGGTCAGGCCCGCGGCTCCGGTCTCGGTGCCTGGGGCGATATAGCCAGGCCGGTAGAAATTGAACACAGACGGGGATTTGTACGGCGCCTGTGACAGGCCGCCGCCAAATGTCGTGTTCCACAGCGGGAAGGTCAGTTCCGGCGTCACGGTGCCGGCATCAAAGGCCCGGGCCCAATGAACGAAGCGCAGGACTGGCTCCCTTATCTTGCCGAAACTGTCATCATTTCGATTGGCTGCATCGCGGGCGTCCGGATCAAACAGCACGGCTGCGATCGTGGCAGAAAGATCGCCGCGGCGGCCATCCCCGACCGTGGAGCCATTCGGCAGCACATATTCGCCATCGGCAAAGGCGGTAGCGACGCGCTGGATATAATCAGGCTCCGGATGGCTGGTGACGAAGCGCTGGATCAGCTGCCGGGCCAGGAAAGGCGCGGTGTTGGGATGATCGACCAGCGTATCCAGAGCGATATCGATGCTCTGGGTCGGGCCTGTACCTGCCGGGATCGTGGTGCCGAGAAAGGTCTTTTCCAGATCCGAATGCCATTGCGGATAGACTTCCATCGGCGAGTGCAAGGCATCTGGCGGCAAGGTCCGGAAATCAAAGAAGAATTCGCCGCCCTTCAGGCTGAGCCCTGTAAACACTTTGGCCAGCCCCGTGACGTCGGTATTGTCGTAGATCTCGACCGGGACGCCATTCTGCGTGACGACATCGCCGTCCTGTTCCAATTCGACCAGGCCGATGGAAAAGAGCTGCATCACCTCGCGGGCATAATTCTCGTCCGGCATCCGGCCGGTTGCCGGGTCGCCTTTAATGTTCTGCAAATAGGTCAGATATTCGCCCATGGCCGGGGAATAAGTGACTGCTTCAAGCAGGTCGCGATAATTGCCGAAGGCATGGCTGACCAGAATGTCCTGATAATGCGCGACGGTGTTTGGCACCTGAAACAGGAAATTGCCTTCCGAATGCGAGATGACCAGGATTTGCGACAAGGCAAATGCCATACGCTGGCGCAGCTGATCGTCGCCATCAATGGCATTGATCCAGAACGAGAAAGTCGGCGTCTGTCGCTTTTCAAAGGTCAGCTCGCCATTCATGTCGCGGGCGTCCGGTTCGGAAATTTCGGCCAGGACATAAGCCAGGTTGAGGCTGGCCGGCTTGTTGAATTCAGCCACGATCCAGTCAGACGGTGAGGTGCCGGTCAGCGTATTGATGTCCTCCATCGTCGCCCCGAAGGTGGTTTGATTGAGGAAGAAGGCTGTCGACTCGGCGGTCGAGAAGGCGGTGCCGGTCGGCGGCGGCGGCGGCGGAGGGGGCGGCAGCGGCGGAGACGTGCCGACGCCGCCGCCTGGAACGCTGCCGCCGCCGCCTCCGCCGCCACAAGCGGCCAGGCCAAGCGCCACAGCCAGCGCAGCGCTTTGTGCCATCAATTTCAGATTCCCGTCCCGCATGCCGTCCTCCCTCGTCCGTGCTTTCATCGTCGCGCGAGCAGATTAACAAACTCGCTCCGGAAAGGCGGACTTTTAAATGCGTTCCTGACAAAGGTTTAACGCGAATGACTACGAATTCCGTCGTCTGCTTATTCCTAGAGGGCATGCAAAGCCGGTTTGGATGCAGTCGCAAGCAGAAATCTGGACTTTTAATCTCGCCGCTTTCGGACTAAGGCAGGCGCTCTGAAGGCCCCTTAGCTCAGTTGGATAGAGCACCCGACTTCTAATCGGACGGTCGCAGGTTCGAATCCTGCAGGGGTCGCCAGTCACTTGTTTGATTACAGGTGGTTAGGCCGTGTTTCTGATATCCAGGTAGCAAATAGGTCATCAAGGGAATCGTATCGGATGAGAATCGCCATTGCAAGTTCGTCCGCTTGGCGAGCAAAAGAAGACATCAAACCGAAGGTATTGGATTCTTCTGATAGGCGAGGCACACTTACTATTGACGTTCACAGAGGCACCAAGTGGGACCGCCGCGGCCGATCTGTGTGTGCTCAGTAAAGAGCCCGCGAAACCGAAATCTCACGTAACTCCATAGGTTCTACGTAAAACCATTGAAGTGCATTCGGCGGGCAGTCCCATGACAATTATGCCCAGGCGTATACCGGTTTCAAGGACTTACGTTCAACTAAGTGCGTAATTTGCAATCCGTCCCAATCGATAAAGCCTATGTGTTGGGCTAACTCGTCTAAGTCTTTATTGGAGTATGTTCCTCCGAACAACTTCTCTTGGACTGTTCTTCTGTGCTTGTGCGCAACATTCTTGTTGCTCAAAAAATCGCACGCTAGCAAAAAAACCTCAGCATCTTGTGACACTGTTCCTGCATTATCGATTAGTCGCGACACAGCCTTTTTATCGACACCTATCAGTTCCTTCGTGAATGAACCGGAATCACGCTGCATACAGAAACGCAACGTCGTGTAAGCAAAGTATCCAAGCTGCTCCTGATCACTGATCTCTTGGAGTGCGGTCTTGGAGTACCCAGTGCGAACAAATTCTGGATCCAAGTAAAATGCTCCGGCGATTAGAAGGTTGTAAAGTTCGATGTTTTCCCGCTGCTTGTGGGTGCCTGATAGGACTTGGGATCGAATGAGATCTTCAAGCTCTTCTGACACGATGTGCCATAGTCTATCAAACTCTTCGCTTGATGACGCTTCAGTTGCTTCCTTCAAGCGAGCAATCAATTGGCAAAGGCTGTAAGTAGTTCGAACGCGCGTATCGAGCGCACATACGTAAAAAGCAATCTGCAGAATAGACGCCGCCACATCAGACGCAGAGCTCTCTGCGTCTTCGTCTTTCGCTCGTTTTAGCAGCTTCAGCGAACGCTCGAACAAAACACGAAGTATCGACATCAGCCAACCGCTGAGTGAGTTGAATTCAACTTTGTGGCGTTCACAAATTAGTCGAACGCGCAGAGACTTGCCGACTATGTTGCGCGCGGCGTTACTCATGTCGCTCGAAGCACTCGCTTTTTCTACACCGTCTAAGCTCTTGTGAATGCCATCAATTAATTCACTTAGTTCATCTCGGGCGAGACTGATATTTGAAACGAACGGTCGGATCTTAGTGTCGGTTTTCTTGTGATTGATGAATAGCTTGTATGTCTCGAGAGACTGTTCGAGCTCGTGACAAATGACATCCAGCTCTTCGAGAGAATTGGAGAAAACGAAGAAATCATCGACGTATCGGCGAATCGCATAGTGCCGATTATGCTTTAAATCGCGCGAGTTGAGCTTCTCTTCGATAAGCCGATCAATATCTTGCAAGATGATTTCTGCAAAAATTCGAGAAATCTCGGGGCCAACTACAATCCCGTTTGTTTCATTGTAATTCGAGCGCTGCATCAATGAATCAAACTGCGACTCGAACGAATAAGTTTGGGTGTGAATCTTGGCGAACGCCTTATCCTTAACAGCCCAAGTAACGCTATGGGTATAGATATTGAAAAAACATCGCGTGACATCAATGGTCCGCAGATACTTGAACCTCTTTTCAAGGCGCCGATACTCAAACGAGTCAACGAACTTTCCTAGCAAATTGTACTTGCCATAGGAAAATACAGAGACGAGGTGGCCCACGTCCATTTTGCCTTCTTCGGGATCAATATGGGGTATTCCCAATTTTTGGGTTTTGTTTTCGTCCAATTCGGTTTTCGAGAAAAGTGGCGTCTCGCTTATTGGCCGCCTCAACGTCATCTCGCTTCTATTGCACTGATCGAGCAAGGATTGTCGATACAGGTTGTAGAATCCACAAATGGCCAGTTGATGGTTCGGATGAATGATCCCTAGAGCGGTAGTTTTGAGAGCGTTCTTCGAAATCTGATAGGAGTAAGGAATTGTATAACGATACTTGCCGTTTCGAATGCGATCGAGAAGTTCTCGGATTTTTGAACTTGCCGTCTGTGAAACCATCGACGCAAATAGCTTATCGTTGGAAAAGATCACGGGCACCTCATAAGGCAGCGTGTCGGTTAACAAAGCCCGCCACTTGGAGAGATCTGATCGAGCATTAAGCACTGCGCCAAGCCTCTTTGATTTCCGCCACGCGGCTGCTGTTAAATCGTGATCGAAGCCTCAAGTCATAGCCTTTGAAAAACGAGTATCTCTGAAGCTCAGCAATACCTGCCGAGTGGATTTTCTTCCCTGGAATCTTCGCGTTTTTTTTGAGTAGACTGTGGTAGAATCCATCAACAGCTTTCAATTCGGCGCAGTCATAGTTCTTTTGCTCCAGTCCATTCTTGCGTACTCGATAGTGACCACAGAGGCTGTAGTTATAGAATATCCCAGAATGGATATACGGAGTGTGTTTCACGTCGGTGTTGCCTTGTCGACGAACTTTTAAGTTGGTTGCCAAATACTTCAAACGATCACGCAGAAGGTGAAAATTACCGTCGCCCTCAAATCTTTTGAATGACAGCAAAATACGAGATTTCAGTTTCTTAATTTTCCTGTCTGAGATCGCCACAGAAACAGATCTACTGAACTCTTTCTTGCTCGTTGGAGCCGTCTTGAACTTGTACCCTAGGTACTCGAAACTCATTGGATCCGCAGCTTTATCGTCACTTAGAAACACCTCGAAGCACTTTTCTTGGTTCAGGGTCATATCGCCAGGTAGATCCGAAAGCTCTCCCGCCACTTGATTTGGATGATCCGTCGTAAACACAATGATGTCGTCCGAGAACCGATAGTATTTGAAAACCCCGGGCAAAGCTCGAATTCGTCGATCGAACTTTCGCATAACAAGTTCGGAGATCAATGCGCTCAAACCAATTCCGCGCGGAACACCCGAGGCTATTGATGAGCAATGCTCATCAAAGAACTTTTTGATGTAGGCGCGCATTAGCGAGCTGCTCGCGGTGTCATAGATTAGTTCGTCGCGAACGTCGGAAATGGGGACCGTTTCATAAAAGGAAGAGATGTCACGGCGAATAATATGCATGGGCGTGGCATCCAGAAGTGACTCAATTACACCCCGTACGATTTGCGCTCTCCCATCTACTTTGACGCGCAGTCGTCTTCGAAGCCTCTTGGAGATTTCGCGAAGAAGTAGGTTAGCCTCGTAGTCTCTATAGGAAACGCACGGTTTTCCATTCATCAGCGATGAATGGTGCTTCCCTAAGTCGATTAGACTGTTTCGAGCATTGTAGGATGCTTGCTCTAAAATATTATCTCGGTCGTTCAGCAAATCGACGCCGAACTGGTGAGAATCTCCAGCCCGGATGACACTGGCAAATGATCGCTCTGAAAAAAGCCGCCTACCCAACAAAACACCACGAATCTAAATTGAGATGATCGAATTATCTATTCCATCGATACAGCAATAGCGCGTACTAAGAAATCTGTTTTCGATCTAATTCTTCAATTTCATTTTTCTCAAGGCACCTGAATGGAGGTCAGGCGCTCTCTTCCGTCAGAATGAACTGGCGATGTTCTTATGTCTGGTTTTAGGAACTAACAGAGCAAGCCCATTGATCGATTTACGGTTGTCTCCTCCATTCGCAACTGCTCACAAAGTGCATCATAAGTCCGCTTATGCATTCCTTTCGGTCGCTTGAGACCGCACCACCCCTCCCAGCTCACCCGACCTAGTTTCACGCTGGCTTTGTCCCAACGGCGAAAGGCTCGGTCGATTTCTCGTTCTCGTCTTACTTTATAGGTTAAGCCAGCGCAGTCGCGGCAGATGAAACGATTCTGCGGGAGGTAGAGATGTTGCCTCGCCGCGCCGCATGACGGGCAAATGAAAAGGGTTGCAAGACCGCCGACGTTGCGCGGCTGTTCGTTCAACACGATGCCTTGGGCGAGTCCGTCAGGGTGGCGACTGCCGTCAGCTGTAGCGTCTTTCACGACAAGTGTATTGCCCGAACGGGTGAAGCTAAGTTCGAGCAGCGCTAAACCATTTGAGCTCCAGGTAACGGTTCGGGGCTTTCGAGCTTTTAGGATGCCTTGGCGATGCAACCAAACAGCATCGATGCGGAGCGTCTCGTCTATGGTGCCCGCATACTTCTTGTTCCAGCCGCCGCTGCCCACTCCGCCCATCTTCGTCTCCTTTTGTCGAAATGCTCTGCGAGCTTTGTCGAAATGCCCACTCTGTAAATGAACGAGGTCAATAGACCTGGAACAACCAGTTGGTTCGCTACAACTTTTTTAAGCACCCGTGCCAATAGCGTCATTAGTGCCAATTGGTCTGAATAAGAGCGGGTTCACACGCCAATCTTTCTTTCGTCTGCCTTTTGAGCCGCCTTGGCGGGAGGACTCATCCAAAAGCCAGCCTGCATCGCGCAGAAGCAGGAATGGGCATTCCCCCTTTTTAAGGTTGTCAAAGAGCCCTTCAGATTTGAGTTTGCGCTTGAGCTCGCGTTCGTTAATTACATTTGTTCCGCTCTCTTTGGCTTCGATCAGAATACGTCGTGCAGCGCGGTAGTGTTTGGGCAACAGGTGGCCAGCAAATGCGCGCTCTGTCATTGGCAGCAGATAGTCGTCCCATAATCGAATTGCCCGACGAGCATATTCCAAGGGAAGTTGCTTGGGGTACAGTTGTCCCGGATGCGTTAGCACCCAGTCCAGCAGGGACAGTACTGTGGCAAGGCGTGCGACCAGACCAGGTGCTTTGCCGATCCACCCAGCCAATAGGCCCTCGCGCGCACTTGCTAACTTTCTGATGCGCTTTTGAAACTCGAAAAATTCGTCTGCTGCATCGTCTGAAAAGTCGAATACATGCCTGAAGTCTTCTGACTCACTGTCTGACCGCTTTGGCGCCTTTCGAAGCGCCCTCAGAGTATATTTGAGCAATCCGTCATCGATATCTAATTCAGAATCATTCAGAGGGGGAATATCTGGCGCGACGAACATAAAGCGCGCGAACAGACCATCATCAGCACCGCCCAAGACCTCATCTAAGCGATCCGGTTGAATGCCGCCCAAAATCGAAACGATCGCGTTCGTGATTTTGAGTCGTTCCTCCCGATTTTTCCGGTCGACTATAACGGTTCCGCCATCATGAAGTTCCAGCCACATAGGTTGATCATTGCCATTTGAGTAGCGACCCATGTTGGCGAAAAAGCCGTAGAGCTCTTCTCGGTATACTAGCACGCCATTTGGGTTTTCGTTCAGAATATCGGCTAGTTTTTCAATGGTGATATCCATGACCCTGACGATAGGAACATTTATCTTGGGTGGTGGAATAGAGTCTTTCGGCCGCTCGTCTGGGGTCTCACCGTTCTTGATTGCAGCGCGGGTTTTTTCGCGCCAAACTTTTTCCCTGATTTTTGCGAGGTCCGCTAAGTCGTCTCTTTCGAGAATTTTGGGACGATATTCTTCGTCAAACTCTTGTTCGATCTCGCCGACGATATTTTTGAAGGGCTGAAGCGCTGGCGTTTTGCCAGATGACGGAGGACCAACCAACGTCGTCCATAGGGCTGTCGACGTCATCCAATTGGGTGCTCTTTTGGGCGAGGGGCGAACTTTTACAAGATTACCGATTAAGCCCGCTGCATGCGTCAGAAATCCGAAAGCTACATAATCCGGTGGAGCACTCGCAGAGAGCGCCAATTTTTCGATCGTTGATTGCCACCCACCAAAACACTCCAAAGGCAGAGCTGGTGCTGGCGAGCGGGCTGGTTGGAGGATTTCCCAGTCTGGGGATTCCCATCGCTCTTTCGCTGAAAATGCTTCGGCCTCGGCTCCTGCTATATCTATATCGCGTTGACTATCTGGCATTATCCCAGCCCTCATTGACTGCTCTGGGGTTCGACAGTCCGCGACGCCATCCGCTTTCGATTGTGGCTATGCACGAACGCCGCCCATCATCTCGGGTAAGCCCACATACATCCGCAGCGCGAACCAGAGATCGGCGGACGTCAGGGATGATTTGAGCAGCGTGTAGTGAGCCAAGGTTGGCCGCCGCAACGAACAGAGCGTGATTTCGACCGCCCACAGCAGACATTGCGACTCTTCTCAGCTCTGCTTCCAGTGCGGACTGCCCATACCTTGTCTGGTTGCCTGAAAATCGCTTTGTTGCGTCGGGAGGGGATAGCGTAGCGTGGGGGATGGGGCATAATGTATCCACGAGCTTTTTTGGCGCTAACGGCACTATTGGCGTCCAGGAGTTCCAAGTGTAATCGCCGTCACTTCGTTTTGAGGGGGGGAGGGTCGCCAGACCACCATTCGTGCGGATATCCACCCCGTCGATCGGGAATTTGCCATGCTGCGACGTCCAGTTTTTAGCTGTCACGCCCTGTGGCAATTCATACCATAGATGTACGCCACCTTTGGGCGTTCTTACGGAGCACGTGTCGGGCAGATTAAACTCAGACTTGAGGTCGGACACTATTTCTGAGCTCGATCTGAGCCTTGGGTCAACGTCCAAGACGACAACGTGCCGCGGCAGCTTAACGCACAAGAGGGCATTGGGCCATTTTTGAAAATGCGAGCTCGCAATTTCCGGCTTTGGCGCCGATCGATCAGCGTACTTCACATAAGCACCTTTGCGATCAGCCCGCATCGGTACCACATGCCAGCAGGCCTCGGCATAAGCCGACGCTGCTTCTTGCAGCCCTGTGATTGAAGGGGCGGGAAGCGTGACGGTCATTCATCGCTCCTGGATGTATTCACTAAGCTGGGAGCGTTGAAACCACGTTCAATGAGCTGATACAGATCATCGCGGCGCACATAGCGCTTCGCCCCGACGTTCGAGAAGGGCAGTTGCCCGCTGCGCATTAGCTCATAAATTGTCGATTTCTGACACCCAAGTATGCGCTGGGCTTCCTCGCGGGTGATATAAGCAACCTCAATGGCAGCATTGGGCGCGCGCTTATAGTCTGATGATGGCACTGGATGGCTCATGGCGCACTCTGAGAGGAGCCGTCTTTAGTCAGCTCATCTCGTGCATTTCTGATAGCGTTGAGAACGCGACAGATGGCATGAATCGTTTGTTCTTTTTCCCAAGGATAGTCATGGTATAAAGCGCTTGAACTCGAGGCGCCGTCTAGCAGCTTGAAGGCAAACGCTTCGACCGCTTCCAGTCTATAACGCTCCGGAATTGAATAGGGCTCTACATTCAATGCGATGGACAAACTCGAAAACAACTTTTCGATTTCAGAAAATTTCATATCTATCTCCGTGATCTTACGAGGCTCAAACGGGGACCGGAAATTTTCGACCCCTCGCGATCCAGACTGGACCGAGAAGGTCAACGAAGATGGGACGAGAAAAAATATTCTTGAAAACAGGAAGTCGGTCCTGCTAGGCAAACGTCAGGGCGATTTAAATCACCAACTTGCCGCCCGGCCATCCTGGCCAAAGTGCTAAAGCGGAGGACATTCAATGTCTCGCAAACTCACACCCACGTCCGAACGCGAACCACGAAATCTGCATGCTGAGCTCACGTATGCCGATTTTACCCGCGATACGTTCAAAACGCGAACGCGACCAAATGACGATGCCTTACGGATTGCCAAACTAGATTTTACGACGGCGTCCGACGCCGAGATAATCGCGGAGTTGGAGAAGATTCGAGAGGTCACTTTTCAGGCGGCTGAAGCTCAAGCAGGCATGGATGACGTTGATTATTGGGATCTGTGGCAGTTCGACAAAATCTGCTCACCTGAGCTAGTCGTCAGACTTTGCGACCTAATCCTGACGTAAACGCTCGGCGCTAATCGGCATGATGGCGTCTTTCTTCATCTTCGCCGCAAGTGCCAGACGAGCCTGGGATCACTCCGAACGGAGGTATGCGCTGAAGCTCGCATCAATGCTGCGGACCGCAGGGAGTGGCAGTGTCGCAGTTGGCGCGTTCACACACAACAACTGACGAACAGAAAGGGCCAAATATGATCTGGGTTGTCATCATGTTCGTGATCTGGAACTTCGCGATGCACTTGCACAAGGAAGGGCAGATCAGAGATCTCATGACTCGCGTTGCCGAACTGGAGGAGCTCCGATGAGCGACCATCTGCGCGAAGGCCTGAACACGCCGCACGGTATCGACAAGCACATCTATATGGGTGGGCATGGCGCAAGCTGGTCTGTTCGCAATGTGATCGAGGGCGATGCCTTCAAGCGGATCTGCGAAGCTGACGAGGTGGTCTTCACGCGCCTCGGCTTCCATCACGAACTTGAGGGACCGATCACAGGGCCAGCTGGCCGACTAGCGGCACTGACAGAGCTCCTTGAGTATGGATCCCTGGGCATGCCGACCATCGAAAAGAGAGGTAAGGTCTTGTACGTCGGAGCGAACTGGAACTTTGTGGGCTGATTGAGGCTGATCAAGTTGGCCCTCAATTTGGTGAGGAAACGGTAACGTCCGCTCTCGGCGTCAAAGCGGACATTAGACGAGATCACACTTTGTGCTTGATGGACTCCGCTCGTCTGTCCGGAACTGCGCCTTCGCGACTTTCCAAACTGTCCGCCACCGTGCTGTGCTCAATTTCGCGATGGCGTGATTGCTGTTTGGCCGGAAGCAAGTCAGTCGGAATAAGGTTGGTTGGCAAAGAAAAAAGGCCCGTTTCCGCGAGATAATCACTCACGACCGCACGATCGATGGCAACTTCCCCGCTGCCAGCCCGATGTCTATCTTGATTGTTCTTCTTGATACCCGAAATCCAGTATTCGTCACCCGTTTCAATATCAAAGAAATTGGCGCCGATGCCACTTCCCTTGAGGCTCTTGAATGCTTTGCCGTTCGAGTAGATCGTTGCCCCAGTCTTTGACGAACCAGCCATACCTATCCACGCTGGACCGTTGTCGGAATGGCCCGATTTCAGTTCGACGTAAACGAGACGATCTTTCATGGCGCTCCTTCAATCAAATCTGACGAAAGGTATCAACTGCGATGTCTGCTCTCGACGTCAACGCGGACGTTACAACGTAGTCCCGAGATTGAGTTCGAACTTAAAGCCTGAGACGAATTCGCTTGATGAGAGCGCCTGTGCAAAATCGGGGATGTTCAACACTTCAGAAGAGAACTTTTGCCAGAATGCCGAAACCGATTCATCAGGCAGATTGTATCCGTCCAGCTGGATCACAATGGCGCTCCCAATCGAGTCAGGAAACTTTTCAGCGACCTGACCGTCGAGTGCAGCTTCGAGGCAATTGTACAATCGATCCTGTAACCGCCTCATTTCCGATTCAAAGTCCTTCCAGGGACCTTCTTCGACCAGCACTAGCTTCCACTCGTTGTCTGAGTTGCCGCGCGCAATAAAGTCGATGGTGAGTTCGTTCGATAACGGCATACGTGTGCTCCCATGAAAACTAACCGAAGCACAATATTGGAGGCACACCAACCGCAGCTATCGGCGTCAAAGCGGATTTTAAGTTAGCGCCAAATCCTTGCGGTAAATGACCCGATCACCCCAGTACGTGATCAGCCGTTCCGGCCCGATCATCAGCTCAAACCAGCACGCTTTACCAAGAATTTGAGGCACCCAATCAGCCATGCCACACAATCGTATGTCAGATGCGCTCGTTTCTTTTGTTTCAATCCACCACTGCCGTTCTTCCCCTTCATATTGGACGATTAGCGCATTCTGATTTCGGGGTGATAAGTGTATCTGGTATTCTCCGTTCGGGCCTTTGAATTTCATCGACACCTCTTGATCAATAATTTGGCTATCGTCGCAGATGCGGGTCCAAGTGCTCATTCGCACAATTTATCGATGTCTGAGCGGACCGCAACGCCGCAGTCCGCTTGCCGCGCCGGAGCGAACTCACCGGCAGCGAGCTACCACAACTGGAAAAACCAACTCCAGATCGGATGTATCGTTAGCGCCATGCTCGAAGTCTTCGAAGCGAAACAAATGCGAGTGAGTTCCATTCGAAGAGATAATTATCTGACGGTCAAAATGACCGATGGGTGACCACGCACGCTCATACATGTAGGCTTGCTCACCGTTTGAAAGCCTCGGCATGTCTGAAACAAAACCCACATTACCGTCTGTGTTCGGCCATTGAGCCTCCGACAAACAAAGGCATGATGAGGATTTGTTGGTGAACGTCACCAAAAAGCCGTCAGTCACCCTGCTTGTTTCGATCAAGTATTCAGATTCTCGCACGGGGAGGTTCACGCAGGATACGAGAATGATCAGGAGTAAAACGACAAGGCGGCTAATCATCAAACGCTCCAGCGATGCCTGTACTCTAGCCCGTTTATCCGTCTGACCACAACATTGCGCTGGCCCCAAGCGTATGTCGGCTTTCGGCGTCAAAGCGGACGTATGCGAGCGTCCAAAAACGCCCTAAAATGGCCGCTGGGCACGTCTCTTTTTGGGCCACTTATTGCAAAAAAACTGCGATGAGCTCAAATTCCATGAGATTAATACCGCTCAAACGAATAGTGGTCGAAAAGCAGTGGATAAGAAATACGCACCCCTCCCTGGTGAATCTCCAGAGATGTATATCAAGCGAGTGGATCAGTCAGATGCGGACGAAGACCAGATGACTGAGACATTGATATCACATTTTGATCTGTCTGAAGGTGATGCAAAGAAGTTAAAGCTTGAATCCCAGTCCTTTTGGGAACGCTTTTTCACAAGGCACCTTGTCGAAATGCAAAGCAGGCATGGGAGCAGGTATGGCGCTCTGCGATATGTTCAACAGAAGAATGTTCAACTTTCCGATGGGAGTAAGATGTTCTCCAAGAAGCAGATTGACGATCTTATCGATTCAATTGGAGAGTGGAAATCATAACATGTGCGCGGGTTTTTTCTGAGCACCACTTTGCCACGTGGAGCAGAAATTAGCTCCGCGGCTTGATTTCACCCCAAAACAGTCGCCCACCCCATGTCTGCTATCGGCGTCTTCAAAGCGGACATACAGATTGCATCGAACCAGGTGACGGTCTTAACGTGCCACGAGACCGTCTCAGGGAGCGCGAATTGAATCAATCAAATGACATGTTCGTTGCGATGGTGTTCGCGATTTTGGGAGCGAATGGGTGCGCCGCGACCGCGCCCCAACCCTCAACGGTCATTGTCGGGAGCGACGCATGCATCGGCGATCGAGACGAGACACTCGCCTTTGATATTGAACAGTTCGACCGAACCCCGGGGTCCGGTTGGCGTCCGATTGCTGAGGTGGAAGGTTGTGAAATTGCCGCCGCCGACTTGATCGCCGAGTACCGAGAAACTCGTATTAGCCCTGATGACACGCGTTCGGCATCTTCTCTGGCTTGGCATGAGGGACAGCTGCGTGCTACTGCTGGCCAAACGGACCGTGCGCTCAACCTTTTCTCGCGGACGTATCGGGAAAACATCGAGCACAATGCTGATGTTTCGTGGAATTTATATGTCGCGGCAACAATAGCTTTCCTGAAGCAAGACAGGGCAGCCTTGGATGCAGCACACGAAGAATTACGCACTCTGCCGGAGCCAGATTTTTGGGCAGCGGCAGTCGCACGAACTCAAGAAAAATATGGCTTCACACCTGTTTGGCCGAGCAATCTCAATGTCGTGGAAAAGTTTCAGAACTGCTTCAGTTCGTCGTACAAGGAAGCTTATTCAGGGTGTGAGAGCACACAAAGCGAACGATCTGAGTAGCAAGCAATTCGTCTTCTCCCGGCGTTACAGCGGACTCAACGTCATCTTTGATAGAACCAATTCGTATCTACCCCAATATTGATCAAACCGGTTGATCCTTTGTTCCTGCACGCTTGGTTCCCAGGCAAGTTGAACCTTAACTTCACCAAAAATGGCCGCTTCTAGCCGGATGAGTTTGTCTCTATCAACCAGCCCTGTGTATTCGTCAGCTGTTTCAATTTTCGGAGAAACGCCGATGCTCAAAATGCATCGCTGCAGTTCCCAGGGGTAAGCATGGGTAAACTCCATGCTGATGCTTTCTAGAACCCCTGCGCAATATGAGCTTTGAGCCGCATCGTTCTCTTCTGTCTCACATGCAACTTCCATCGGGCGTTCTTTGAACACCGTCACAGATTGAGATCGTCCGGTATCTTTCACATCCTGAGCGAGCGCTTTGAATGCACTACACAATTGGGCATTTTCTTGACTTGGTTTGTCGCTTGATGCGCATCCGCCAAGAAACAGAAGGCAACCCAATCCCGTTGTGACAGAACACCGGAGCATTACTCCAATATGTTGCTGCGCCGCGGTATTTTCAACGGCGACTCTTCCAATGTCCCCTCCTGACCCAAACTCTCGTCCGCTTCCGGCGTCAAAGCGGACTTTAGAGCGGGGTTTCTCCAAAGAGTTTCCACAATTCTGGATAGCGAGATTTCAATTCTGCGGAATCCTCCACGAATGGCCGCCCGCTAGGTTCTGACGGATACTCGACCTCCGACGCAGGCAGATCGTCCCAGGTTCGCCCGGTCTTTTCGCACCAAACGTCCCAACCGATATAGGTCAATTTTTCAAAGCGAATGTCGTCGACGTTGCTCCAATCGATCAAATCTGCCAGCGCATCTGGGTTCGACTTAGCCTCCTCGAAAACCGATTGCCCTTGTGAGATCAACCATCGTCGGAAATACGCGAAGCAGTCGTCAGAACATCCCCCGTTTATGACGTATGCTGCCCCCCACAAATCCCAGGAATAAGCAGCGGCAAGCTCGGATTCCAACTCATGCTGAAAGCTCGCAACCTTATCCGGACTCATTTTGTTCAACGATTTCGTTAGAACCGTCAGCTTGCGAGAAACACCTGCCGTCTCGCCCATCTCGTCGATCACGGACCAAAACTGGTTTGACTGCACTCCAATATCTCCGACTTCCGTTCCGGCTTGAGCGGAGTTGGACGAATGCAATCTATCTCCAGCACAACCGACGAGCATGATTACAACAATTGAGGCCAACCCGAGTTTAAGCATCTTTCACCCCCTAGTCATCAGTCACGCCACGCTACAAGTAGTATGGAGCAATGTCTTCTTTCGGCGTTAAAGCGGACGTTAGAGTTTTTCATCGTTGAGAACATCATCCAACTTTCGGACGAACCAATGCTGATACAACATTCTCCGCACACCTAGTTCCGCTAGCGCTGCCTCGACCTTGGCTCGGTAACGATTGCCTCCTGCTTGTTTGTTTCGGTGATGGGACCGCAAACTTGGAACGAGCCTCCAGAATACTTCGCAAAACGCCGAGACCACTGTTGTCCCAATCGTGCAAACCCAAATGGGAGCAATCAATGAGCCGTCGCGCCCCATCAACCAGAACACAATGCCGAAAACCATGAACTGGAAGCCGATCGAGATCGCACATTGACGAATGAGATTTTTCTCGACGGCTTCAAATGTCATCATTCGATACTTTAGCGTGCGCATCGAAAGCACTTCAAGATTGACGCTCGTTTTTCATCGCCTCCACAGTTTCAAGCTATGTCAGCTTTCGGCGTCGAAGCGGTCATTATCAATCAGCACTTGGCGTCCACGTATAGTAAGCGTCATATCGATTCCACTCTGGACGCTTCTGCTTCCGCTCGAAAACAAACCCCGCCGCCTCATAAAACCTGATGGCTTTGAAATTCTTTTCCGCAGTGCGAAGCCACATGCCGTCTGGAAGTCGTTGCTTGGCAAAGTTTAGAAGCTTAAGACCAATCCCTGAACTCTGGAAACTCGGATCAATGAATAGCTGGTCGAGCTGTCGCTCGCCGGGCCGCAAGGCAAGCATTCCGGTAACTTGCGTATGAACAACCGCAACGAAGAGGTCCCAACCGTGCGCGAGTTCATACTCGAATTTCTCTCTAAGCTCACCAAAGGTCAGATCATCCGAATGCCCTAATCCTGTCGATTCCCAGCTGCGCATCCAAACGCGCGTTGTCGCTTCATGTTCTGATGCTTTCACACGCCGGATCAGCACATCTTCCACCGTTTACCCGCTTCTATTTGTCACCTGCACATCCTGTGTCCCAGGATGTGCACAATGACAACAACCGCCGGAAACGTTCAAGCTCCGGAAATGTCCACTTTCGGCGTCGAAGCGGACGTTTGAGTTGTTTTAGAGTGTCGCTTCCCTAAGTGAGAAGTGAACGCGACGTGATTATCTCAACCCTGACCGGCATACACAGAACCGCAACATTCATTGTCGTCTATGTTTTGAAGCAAGTGCCGTCGTAAGTAGTCAACAACATCAAGTGGTACACCGCGCTGTCGCCTTTACTGTTCATCAGGTCAAGTGAGTCACGAATGAACTGCTCGCCGTATTTATCGACACCGTCGTTTAAGCTCATGAAAGACCTATTCATGAAAACCGCAAACTCGGAGACGATCAGAGCAAAAATGAGCCCGAGAACTATGGCAATTCCATCAATGGTTCGAACCTGCCATAATGACAGTAACGCAACCATCGACGCCTTCCACGCCAAAGAGATGAAGCATTGCTTCCACAAACGATCCTTAATTGCGTCAGTCTGATCGATCATGCTTTGGCGTGTCCCAATGGTGTGACAATGCATAATCAGCGCCGACCAAAAAGTCGATTTCGCCGTGCCCCCTTCCGGCGTCGATGCGGACATTAGTGCGGGTCATTCTGAATAGTAAAAGCTGACTATGGCGGTGCCGTCCTCATTTGTTTGCTGAGAGTCCAAAGTTACGGATAAGGTCGCCGACAAGCCGGCATCTGCGATCTGCCTGTAGTGATGAGTCCGTAGTTTCGTGGAGCGCTCCTCGCTTTTAAGCTCAAACCGCATTCCATCTGGTAGGCGAGACAGAAGAAATTGTTCTGTTCGTCGGAAAATCTCGTTGGTTGCCACTCCTCTTGCGATCGTCGTGCACGCTCGACTTCCATCCAGGCGCGCGATCAACACTACTTCACCTTGAATACCAGCGACACGCCATCGTTCAGATTGTTGCGGATCACTTTCTGCCGACGCGGATTTTTTTAGATCAGATTCTACAGCTAGTTCGCTAAGTGGAACGCCTTCCCGACTGAAGATTAAGCAATTTACAAATGCGGTTCGTTCGAACGCCGTTTCTATGGATCGGGTGTTGTCCGCGTCTGGGAATGCACTCGCGACGAAGGTCGCGGCAAGCGCAGTAGCTATGAAGAGCCTAAGCATCTGCATTACCAAGCCGAATACTAAACGGATGGCAAGCTAACGTCCGCTTATGTGCGAGGCTGCATTCGGCGTCAAAGCGGACATTAAAATTCCAGTGTGCTCGGATCGTCCACACCGAGCAACTTCGCGAGTTCTATGATATCTTTCGAACTGACACTAGCCGAGAAAAAGTACCCGCATCCTTGGCCAACCAAGAACTCTTTTCCGAAAGAAACGGATGCTAGCCGTTCATCCTCTTTCCAAAACACGATCCTGTATCGTCCAACAGGTACGCCAAATGGACTAGCTCTCCACTTGTTTCGTCTGGATGTAAGAAACTCGAAAGCGGCCTGTATTTCGTCGCCCCCGGACAGCTCAGCAATCTGGTTCTGGATGCTCTCGCTACCATTCGTCCTATGCAGGCGAATGCTAGTCACATCGTCCGCATTGAAACTTGCGAAGTGCATTTGCTCGCAAGACTCACCAGAAAAGCTATCGCAACCGCCTGGTAGAATTGCGAGCGCCACCACGAATGCGGCAGTTAGAGAAATAGAACGCATTTCACGATCATTATATGAAGTCCTTGTGGAAGCCTACTCCAATGTCCGCTCCTGACCCAAAGCGGACGTTAGAACGAAACTAGAAAGACTTGCCAAGCACTCATCAATATTCGGCGTTTCTCAAGAGCATCTGTACGTCTGTATGCCCTTACCACCCCTGATCCGACTTGGTGCGCGAGTGCGTCTTCGATTATATCAAATTCGCTGTTCGATTTATCGGTCGCCCATGTTCTGAAAGTCGTCTTAAAACCATGGATGGTGAACGGCCTGGCAATCGTGGACGCAATAGCTTTTCTAACTGAAGCTTCCGTCACAAACCCATGCTTGCTTGGGGAAGGAAACACAAAATCATTCTGACGGATGGCTAATTGACGTGCGGTTTTCAGAACATTCATTGCTTCCCGTGTTAGGGGGACGCGATGTTCACGTTTGGTTTTCATTCTATCGGCTGGAATTGTCCATGTTGCTGTACCTAGGTCGATCTCCGACCAACGAACTCCTCGTGCCTCCGAAGATCGTGTGGCGGTCAGAATGAGAAAACGAAGGGCCAGAGCACCTAAGCTACTTTGTCCACATAACTGCTCGTAAAGGACTGAGACCTGATCGTAGTGCAAGGCTCTATGGTGTCGAACAGGAACGGGACGCGCTGGCAATATATGTTCAAGATTGCCTGACCACTGCGCTGGATTGTCTCCGGATCTAAGCCCCATGACCCGTGCCGCACCTAGAATTTTGAATATGCGCTGTTGAACCCGTCGAGCGGTTTCATGCTTTGATGTCCAAATCGGCGTGAGGCACGCTAGAACGTCAGAGAGCGTGATCTGGTCAATCAGTTTCTGGTTGATGGCCTTCGCGTGATCCCGGAGAGTTCCTCGCCATTGTCCGGCTGTTTTGGTTCCATTGTTAGGCTTGTTCTGAGAAATCCACTGTTCTGCAAATTCTGAGAATGTGGGGACTTCTCTCCGCTCGGAAAGAACCTCCGCGATCGATCCGCCCGCTGCGAGCACTTCACGAATTTTTGCTGCTTTCAGGCGGGCGGACGCCAATGAGACATCCGGGTAAGCGCCCAACCCCTTCGTGATCCGCCTTCCCGATATCATTTTGGAGAAAAGCCAGCTCTTGGAGTTTGTCGACGAGCCTTTGATGTAAAGGCCGCCTCCATCTG
Organism: Henriciella sp.; assembly: GCA_965212615.1. GTDB lineage: Bacteria > Pseudomonadota > Alphaproteobacteria > Caulobacterales > Hyphomonadaceae > Henriciella. The sequence goes on along the minus strand of OZ243114.1, from coordinate 827,904 downwards.
CGAGACGGAACGCCCCTTTCAATGATCTGATCTTCTGATCGGTTAATCGGTGCAGTCCGGCAGCAGGCATTTGTTCCTCGGGTTTCAATTAGGTAGTAATCAGGTCACCAAAAATATCCGCTTGCGGTTGAGCAGGATTCAACAGTCTTGGAGGTTTTTGGAATAATCCTGATTGAAATTCGGATGTTACCTGGTCATGTCTGGAAATGCCTGGAGACCATCGGAATGAATGGGTCTCCTGCAGGGGTCGCCAGTCAAATCCAGTTGAGCTCTGCGTCCTGTCGCCTATGCTGACCTCAAGACAGAGGGTGAAATGATGGCTGAATTCAAAGACAAGACAATTGTGGTCACAGGCGCAAGCGGCGAAATAGGCCAGGCGATCGTGGACGGGTTTCTCGCGGGCGGGGCCAGCGTTGTGGCCGCCGATCTCGATGCCGGGCGGCTGTCGGCGCTGGTGGATGAGCGCGCCGCCGCTGGCCACGCGATTACCGGCATCGCCACCGATGTGACACGCGCTGAAGATGTCGAGCGCTGTGTCGAAACCGCGATGCAGAGCTTCGGACGGGTCGATGCCTTTATCAATAATGCCGGGGTCGAAGGTGTCGTTGCCCCGATTGAGGCCTATCCAGAAGCGGAGTTTGACAAGGTCATGGGCGTGAATGTCCGCGGCGTCTTTCTGGGGATGAAACATGCCATCCCGGCACTGCGCGCAAGTGGCGGCGGCAGTATCGTCAACCTGGCCTCGGTCGCCGGCCTGTCCGGCGGCGCCGGGACGTCGGCTTACAACGCCTCGAAACATGCCGTTATCGGCCTGACCCGGTCCGGCGCGGTGCAGCTCGGAGCGGAGAATATCCGTGTCAATGCAGTCTGCCCTTCGCCGGTGACCGGACGCATGATGGCTTCGCTCGAAGCCGGGTCAAACCCGGAGGATCCAGCCATGGTCCATGACATGATCGTTCAGCGCATTCCGATGCAGCGCTATGCCGAAACCCGCGATGTCGCCAATCTCGTGCTTTATCTGAGCTCGGACGCAGCGGCGTTCCTGAATGGCGGGATCTATACGGTCGATGGCGGGATGACCGCGGCGCTGTAGGGGGCTGGGCCGCAACTTTTCCTGAAGCCCTCGTCCTTCGACTTCGCTCAGGATGAGGCTGACTGGGGCCCTCGACCGCCATGGATCCTGACTTGCGTCAGGAGCGCGCGGGCAGACCGCAGTGGCACACGCCACGGTCAAGCGCTGTGGGATAGAGATCGGGATGCAGCGTGGATCTCGCTTGTCATCCCGGCCGCTAATGCGCCTCGGCCCAGTTCATCCCGGTATCAGCCTCAACCACCAGGGGCACGCTCAAGCTCAGAGCCGGCAGCGGCGCCGTCTCCATCACGGCGCGCACCAGCTCAATCGTCTGTTCGGCCTCCGCCTCCGGGGCTTCGAAGATCAGTTCGTCATGCACTTGCAGCAGCATCTTGGCTTGGAGTCCGGCTTGATCCAGGGCGCCTGGCATATGGATCATCGCCCGCTTGATGATGTCGGCGGCTGAGCCCTGGATTGGCGCATTGATCGCCTGGCGCTCGGCAAAGCCGCGTTGCGGGCCCTTGGCCTTGATGCCTTTCAGGTGCAGGACACGGCCGAAAATAGTCTCGACCCGCTCATGTTCGGCAGCGTATTTCTTGGTCTCGTCCATATAGGCCTTGATGCCGGGGAAGCGCTTGAAATAGGTCTTGATATAGGCCGCGGCCTCGTCGCGCGGGATTGACAATTGGCGCGCCAGGCCGAAGGCGGAGATGCCATAAATGATGCCGAAATTGATCGCCTTGGCGCGGCGGCGGATCATCGGGTCCATGCCCTCGATCGGGGTGTCGAACATTTCTGACGCCGTCATCGCATGAATGTCGAGGCCCTGCTTGAACGCGTCCTTCAAGGCGTCAATGCCGGCAATATGAGCAAGCAGGCGCAGTTCGATCTGGCTATAATCGGCGCTGATCAGGACATGGCCTGGCGCCGGGATGAAGGCTTCGCGGATCTTGCGGCCTTCCTCGGTGCGGATCGGGATGTTTTGCAGGTTCGGATCATTCGAAGACAGTCGCCCGGTCTGGGCGCCGGTCATGCCATAATTGGTATGCACGCGGCCGGTGCGCGGGCTGATCTGGCCTTGCAGTGTCTCGGTATAGGTCGAGCGCAGCTTTGATACAGTGCGCCAGTTGATCACCGCGCGCGGCAGCTCGTGCCCTTCAGTTGCGAGATCTTCGAGAATGTCGGCCCCGGTCTGCCAGGCGCCGGTCTTGGTCTTCTTGCCGCCTTCCAGGCCCATTTCGTCGAACAGGATCTCGCCGAGCTGTTTCGGGCTGCCGAGATTGAACTCGCGTCCGGCCAGTTCATAGGCTTCGGCCTCATATCGCGCCATCGACTGATTGAACTCAGCCGACAGCCGCGAAAGATGATCACGGTCGACCTTGATGCCATGGGCTTCCATGTCCGACAGCACAGACACAAGCGGGCGCTCCAGCGTCTCATAGACCGTAGTCATTTGCTGCTTGTACAGGCGCGGTTTGAAGGCCTGCCACAGGCGCAGGGTGATATCGGCATCCTCGGCCGCATATTCCGTCGCCCGCGCCAGTGGGACACGGTCAAACGTGATCTGTTTCTTGCCGGTGCCGCAGACATCCTTGAACGAAAGCGGGGTGTGATGGAAATAGCGTTCAGACAATTCGTCCATGCCGTGATTGTGCATACCGGCATGCAGGGCAAAGCTGAGCAGGATGGTGTCATCAATCGGCGCCAGGCGGATGCCATACCGGCCCAGCACAGTGACATCATATTTGAGATTGTGCCCGATCTTGAGCACAGAATCGTCCTCGAACAAGGCTTTCAGCGCGTCCAGCGCCTTGTCCTTGTTGATCTGGCGTGGTGGATCAATGCCGAACATGTCATCGCTCGGCGCATTCGGATCGGTGTCTGGATCGACATGCGCGAGCGGGATGTAACAGGCCTCGCCTGGCGCCAACGCCAGCGAGACCCCGACCAGGCCGGCCTCATGCGCATCCAGCGCGTCGGTTTCGGTATCGACCGCGACATAGCCTTGCGCAGTGGCGCGGGCGATCCAGTCTTCGAGCGCGCTGAAATCGCGGATGCAGGTATAGACGCTGCGATCGATTTGAACCGGTTCATCCTCGGTGGCTTCGTCGAGTGTGCCTTCCAGTTCGAAGGTTTCGCGCACACGGCGCGTGATGGTGCGAAATTCCATTTTCTCGAGAAAATCGAGCAGGGTCTTGGGGTCTGGATCAGCGACGGCGAGGTCTTCCAGCGCGACCTCAACAGCGACATCGGTTTTCAAGGTGACCAGGTCGCGGGACATGCGGATCTGGTCAGCATTGTCGATCAGGGTCTGGCGCCGCTTGGGCTGCTTGATCTCTTCGGCGCGGGCAAGCAGCGTATCGAGGTCGCCATATTCGGTGATCAGAGTCGCCGCGGTTTTCACGCCAATGCCTGGGGCGCCTGGGATATTGTCGACGCTGTCGCCGGCAAGGGATTGAATATCAATCACTTTGTCCGGCCCGACGCCGAATTTCTCGACCACTTGTTGATGCCCGATATGCTTGTTCTTCATCGTGTCCAGCATTGACACCTTGTCAGTGACCAGTTGCATCAGGTCCTTGTCTGAAGAGACAATCGTCACCCGCGCGCCTTGGGCTTCAGCGAGGCGGGCATAAGTCGCCATCAGGTCATCGGCCTCGAAGCCTTCCATTTCCAGCGCATGCGTGTGAAAGGCAATTGCGGCCTCGCGGACCAGCGGGAATTGCGGGCGTAAATCCTCCGGCGGCTCGGACCGATTGGCCTTATAGTCCGGGAACATCTCATTGCGGAACGTGAAGGAGGATTTGTCGAACACACAGGCAAAATGCGTCGGGCGCTGGTCGCCTTTGAGGTCTTCCAGCAGCTTCCACAACATGTTGCAAAAGCCCGATACGGCCCCAACCGGCAGACCGTCAGAGGCCCGGGTCAGCGGCGGCAAGGCGTGATAAGCGCGGAAAATGTAAGCGCTGGCATCAATCAAGTAGAGATGACTGTCAGCATTGATCGGGGCGCTCGGCATGACTCGTGTCCTTTGTTGAGGCCCGAGTATTAGCCGCGAGTCGCGCGCGTGGGTAGGGGGACGCGGTTAAGGGGCGCGGTTAGGCGCCACGGGCAAACTCGACCACCCGGTTGGCCACGCCGGGATATTTGAGCTCGCGCTCAGGCAGCTGAACCAACGTGCTCGGGGATACGTCAAAGTGCTCACGCACCGCCCGGTTGAAATTAGCTGAAGAGGAAAACCCCCAGCGGTCAGCCGCGGCGGTGATAGAGCCACGGGTTCCGTCATTTTCGGCAATTTCCAGAACGGCGCGATATAACCGGCGTCGATTGATGAAGCGGCGCACGCCGCCGTCGGCTTCAAACATGCGAAACAGCGAGGCGCGTGACACCCCGAAGGTGCGCAAGAGTGCCTTGCTCGACAAGTCCGGACAGGCGAGATTGCGTTCGATATGCGCGCGGATCAGGTCGGCCATGGCATTGCGGGCCCGGCGCCGCACGTCGCCGTCTTCATCATCCGTGCCGAGGCCGCATTTGAGGCAGGCGATGAACCGATCGAGCGCCTGCCAATCGACACGATTGTGATCGCGAATGTCGCCAAATACGTGATCGAATTCCCTGTAGAGCAGCGCGCTGAGCGTCTTGTTGTGAGAAAACCGTATGAAGGGTGCATGCCGATCAGGATCATACCCGAGCAGGTCCTTGGGAATGAAAACGCCCTCAATATTGGTCTGGAACTGGATGCAATCCACCCGTTGCGCTTGATCAATGAGGTACATTTCGCCGGGATCGCGATCAACATTGAGATCCCCCATCAGCCCGCGCAAGCAACCATTCACATAACGATGCACAAAGACAAGATTGGCGCCATTTTCAGCCTGGGCTTTTGTGCGCCGGATCACGGCAGCGCTATTTTCGGTGCGGATGAACAAGACCCGGCCGACATACCAATTGGTGGTGAGGTAGCGTCCAGGACCGCTGGAAGCCCGCAACGGCGTCATGTCGTACATTGCGGACGTACGTTCGCGCATGAACGCCGCCGTCCCTTGCCCTGAGACAATTTGCGAGGCGGGAATCTCGAACTTGGCCGTATCGGTTGCAAGCAGCACGGGTCAGTTTCCTCCGCTGGTTCGTGATCCGAACTCTAAACCGGAACGCACAACATACAAAAAAGCGCCTTCAATACATTGTCGCAGCGTCTCATTCTGAGCCATTGAGACAATCCTTGTGCGACCATCAAGGCTGGGCCAGGCTTTGGCTCTGGACAGGGCTGCCGTCGGCTCGTTAAGCCTGCGCTGTGAAGTCCTTTTTCTCTCCCGCCACTGCGCTCGCCATTGTCATCGCCAATATGGTCGGGACCGGCGTATTCACCAGTCTCGGATTCCAGTTGATGACCCTGCAATCCGGATTTGCACTGATCATGCTGTGGGTGGTCGGCGGGATTGTGGCAATGTGCGGAGCGCTGTCTTATGCCGAGCTTGGCGCAGCGCTGCCGCGATCTGGGGGTGAATACAATTTCCTCGGGCGGATCTATCATCCAGGCGCCGGGTTCGTGTCGGGCTGGGTTTCATCAACCATTGGCTTTTCGGCCCCAGTGGCGCTGGCCGCGATGACCTTTGGCGCTTATACGACATCATCGATCCTGCCACAGGCATCGGAAACGGCGCAGGCCTGGACCGAGCGCGGCTTGGCGGTCGCCTTGATTCTGGTTCTGACCGTAATCCATACGCGTCAGCGTGAGACCAGCGGCGTGTTTCAGAGCCTGTTCACGGTGATCAAAATCGTCGTCATCATCGGCATTAGCATCGCGGCACTCGCGCTTGTCTCGGATTATCAACCGATCAGCCTGCTGCCGCGCCAGGGCGATGCTGCGGCGCTGACCTCTGGGGCTTTCGCTGTGTCGCTGATCTGGGTCAGCTATGCCTATACCGGATGGAACGTAGCGACATACCTGACCGAAGAGTTGGAACGCCCGCAGCGCAGCCTGCCATGGGTTCTGTTTGCCGGCGCGTTCGGGGTGATGTTGCTGTATATTCTATTGAATGCGGTATTCCTGTTGACCACACCGATCGAGAAAATGGTCGGCGAGCTGGAAGTTGGCGTCATCGCCGCGCGTCACGTATTCGGCCAGACCGGCGCAGCATTTACCGGGGCGGTGCTGGGCATATTACTGATCTCTACCGTTTCGGCGATGACGATTGCCGGGCCGCGCGTGTTGCAAATGGTCGGACAGGATATTCGCGCCTTTCGAGCCCTGGCCAAGACCAATCAGGACGGCGTGCCGACCACAGCCGTGATGGTGCAGTCCGGACTGGCGCTGCTCTTTGTCGTCACTGCGACTTTCGATCAGGTGCTGATCTTTGCCAGCTTCACGCTGGCTCTGAACAGTTTGCTTGCGGTCGCCGGGTTATTCGTGCTGCGCATACGCCGCCCTGACCTCGAGCGTCCGTTTCGTGTGCCGGGCTTTCCCATCGTTCCGCTCATCTATCTTGCGCTGACGATCTGGACGCTGATCTATGTCGCGATTGAGCGCACGCAGGAAGTCACCGGAAGCCTGGTGCTGATCGGTGTCGGCATTGTCATCTATGGGCTCAGTCGTGGGCGCGAGAGACCAGCGACCTAGGCGCGGCGTCGGTCGATCTTGGTCTGGAAGGCATTGATCCGCGGCACAATCTCGGCTTCGAATCGGTGGCCATTGAAAACGCCATAATGCCCGACACCCGGCTGAATATAATCGGTCTGCATCTTGTCCGGGATGCCGGTGCACAGATCATGTGCGGCCTGGGTCTGGCCGATGCCGGAAATGTCATCCTTTTCGCCTTCGACAGTCATCAGTCCGACCGAGGTGATTTTACCGGGATTGACCTTGCGCTCGCCGCGATACTTGAACTTGCCGCGGGCCAGGCGATGTTCGCGGAAGACCCGGCGGATGGTCTGCAAGTAAAATTCCTCGGTGAGGTCGAGGACAGCGAGATATTCATCATAAAAGGCGCGGTGCTTTTCGGCGCTGTCTTCGTCGCCTTCGACCAGATGATCGAAGAACCGGGCCTGGGCATCAACGTGGCGATCCCAGTTCATGTGCATGAAACTGGTCAGCTGGACGAAGCCGGGATAGACGCGGCGCATCATGCCCGGCCATGGCGCTGGCACGGTATAGATCATCTTTTCCCGGAACCATTCGAAGCTGCGCTCCTCAGCCAGCAGGTTCGGCACGGTCGGAGACTTGCGGGCGTCAATCGGTGAGCCCATGAAGGTCATGGTCGAAGGCAGGGCCGGATCTGCATCCTCAGACATCATCGAAATCGCCGCCAGCACGGCCGGGCCTGGCTGGCAGACGGCTACAACATGTGCGCCGCCGCCAATGTGCTGCAGAGCAGAGCGGACATGATCGATATAATCATCAAGATCGAAGCGCCCATACCAGACCGGCGCCATCTTGGCATCGGTCCAGTCGGTTATGAACACGTCATGGGTCGGCAAGAAGGCTTCGACCGTACCGCGCAGCAGCGTTGCAAAGTGACCGGACAGCGGCGCACAGATCAGCAGCCGCGGGCGCCCGGCCGGGGCACCTTCGGTTTCAAAATGGATCAGATTGCACCAATTGGTTGACCAGGTGGTGACCGGCGTGACCGGGCAGGTCTTGCCGTCAATCTCAGTGCTCGGGATCTGCCATTCAGGTTTGCCATAATAGCGCGTGGCGCGCTCGAAGACGCTGCTGGCGGCATGCGTGGCGCGTCCGAACGCGGTATGGGTCCATGGATTGAGCGGGCTTTCCAGGGCGTGCAGCGTTCCCTTTGCCAGCAGGCGCATCGGCGCCAGGGCCGCGCGATTCATTTCTACCAGCGTGTACAACATGCCATTCAGATCCCGTCTTTGGTGCAGTGCAGCATATTCTCACAATTTGGTAAAGCCAATCTCACTGCCGCATCTGCCTCTGAGGCGCGGGGATTTTTAGCAGCAACGTCAGGTGGTTAGTGCGGATTCTCAGTGATTAACGTATTGTGAAGCGTTTCAACCCCAGGTTTATCTCATGAGCGATTTGAGCCTGCCATTGACGCAATCAGAGGCGTTTGAACGCACCTGCACCAGCCTCAACCTGCCGGTTAAACGGGTCGAGACGGCAGCGGGCACATGTCTGATCCAGTCGCGCAAATTACCGCTCCTTGGACCATTTAATCTGATCTCGCGCGGTCCGGTCCTGCGCCCCGGTGCAACCGACGGATCGCTGATGCGGCGGGTTGGCGCTGCAGTGCGCGGGCCTGTCGTGATCAATGCACCGGTTGGGAATGGCGCGGCAGGCTTGAAACTTGTTAGGGGGGCAGAGCTTGCCATTATCGACCTGGTTGAGCCAGGCGCGATGCGGACCCGGCTGCACCAGAACTGGCGCAACCAGCTGCGCAAGGCCGAAGCCTCGCCATTGCGCGTGATCGCTCAACCGCTTGATGCGCAGCGACATGACTGGTTCCTGAAAGCCGAGCAGGCGCAGCAGACGGCTCGAAAGTATCGGGCGTATCCGGCAGGATTCCTGCTCGCCTATGCCGCAGCAAACAAGGGGCAGGCTCGACTCTACACGGCCATGGCCGGACAGGTGCCTGTTGCCGCGATGTTGGTGCTCCGCCATGGCCTGATGGCCACTTATCAGGCCGGCGTCACCACGCCGGACGGACGCCGGTATTGCGCGCACAATCTGTTGCTTTGGACGATCATGCAGGACTTGCAGCGACGCGGGGCGCAGCACCTCGATCTTGGGCGGGCGGACCTGTCGGACGGCTTGCGGCGGTTCAAGCTGCGGGCCGGGGCATCGCTTCACGCCTTGCCCGGGACCTATCTGACCGCTGGTTGGCGCTTGCGCCGACATGTGGCGCGCAGCGCTGAAACGGTCGCCTGCGCCGGTCCGGCCTGAGGCTGCAAGCGGCCTGTCTCATGTTTATCGATGTTTTGATATACATGACAATTCTGTACACTTCTGCCAATTCGTCACCGATTCCGGGGACAAGTGCAGTCGATTGCAGTGAATTACTGCCCAACTCGCTTGTCTTATAGGGTTAACCGCGTATCCCGCCGCGCATGACACGAATCGACCCACAGCAAATCGAATCCCCTGAGGCCAAATTCCTTCGAGTCGGGAATTTTGCGCTTTTCTCGCATCGCAATTGTCAGCAGGCGCGGGCGCATTTTGGCTTGTCCAATCGTGAGGTCGAGGTTGTGCTGCACATTGCCGGCGGACTCACCAAACAAGAGATTGCCGACCAGATGGGCGTGTCGCCTGCCACCGCGGATACGTTTCGGCGCCGCGCCTATGCCAAGCTGGGCGTGAAATCAGGCGCGGCTGCTGTCGCGATTGTCGGCGCTTATCTCGCCGGCACGCGTGTCGAAGAGCAAACCTTCGGAAACGCCGCCTAGCCGATATGCTGCGCCAGGCACTCGGCGATATATTCAGGGCTGGCATCCGCCTCAGCGAAGAAGGTCTGCAGCTGCCAGTCTTCATCCATCAGATAGAGCAGGGAGGTGTGGTCCATCGTATATTCAGCCAGACTGTCAGGGGTTTCAATGCGCTCATACTGAGCGATGAAGGCTTCGGCGGCGGCTGCGATCTCGTCCGGTGTCCCGGTCAGCCCGACGAGATTGTCGGGGAAGGCCGGTGTGGCAACATAATCAGCCAGCGCCTCTGGGGTGTCGCGTTCAGGATCGACTGTGATCAGCAAGGTTTGCGGCGGCACAATCCCGTCCGGTAGAAGCGCGTAGGCTCGGTTCAGTGCGACCAGTGTTCCAGGGCAGATATCCGGGCAATAGGTAAACCCGAAATAGATCATGGTCGGACGGCCCTTATACGTCGCTTCGGTTACGCGATCGCCCGTGTGTGAGACCAGACTGATGGGGCCGCCAATCGTATCATAGGCGCGCGACATGCAATTTGCTTGGGCGCCGCCAGCTGACGGACCAGTGGAGTTCGGGCCACATGCGGCAAGGGCAATTCCAGCGAGGCTGAGCGAGACGGATTGCAAGAGTTTCATGACGGCGATATGCGCACGATCGCAGAGTATGATAAGGGGCCGTGTTGCCGCAGCAGGAGAGCTGATTTGGAAGACCTGAACGACACGCGTGCGGGTTTGGATGAAGGCCTGATCAGCCTGTTGCCGGAAGGCCTCAGCACGGTCGGCGCTGCCCAGGGGCGTACGCGCCTGGGGACATTGATGACCCTGCGCTGGCTGGCCGTGGCGGGCCAGACCTTTGCTGTCCTGTTTGTTTATTTCGGTCTCGGGTTCGAATTGCCTCTGGCCATGTGTCTGTCGGTCATTGCCGCATCGGCCTGGCTCAATGTGTTTCTGTCTTTTGCAGCGGTCGGGCCACAATTGCTGCGTGGCTGGGAAGCGGCCTTGCAGCTGGCTTTCGATGTCCTGCAGCTGGCATTGCTGATCAGCCTGACTGGCGGTCTGTCCAATCCTTTCCTGCTGTTTCTGATCGCGCCGGTGACCGTGGCGGCGTCGAGCTTGCGCGGGCGCTATACCGCGATGATCTCGATCTTCGCCATCGCGCTGGCAGCGATGATGCCATTCTTTGCCTTCGACCTGCCCTGGCAAGGCGATGGCGCGCTGACTCTGCCGGCCTTGTTTGAAGGCGGGCATTTTGCTGCCTTGTGCATCGGCATCATCTTCTTCGCCTTGTCAGCGCAGCGGGTGAATGAGGACGAGGCAAAAATGGTGCGCGCGCTTGATGCCGCTGCGGTGGTGATGTCACGCGAACAGCGGCTGTCAGCCCTCGGCGCGATGTCTGCCATGACCGCGCATGAACTCGGCACACCGCTGGCGACAATTCACCTGGTGTCAAAGGAGCTGCAAGCCGTGCTGCCCGAAGACAGTCCGCATTTTGAGGATGCGACCTTGCTGGCTGAACAGGCTGAACGGTGCCGGGACATTCTGCAACGCCTGGGCCGCGCCCGCGAAGCCAGTGACATGGTACATGCCCGCATGCCGATGAGTGCGCTGGTGGAAGAGGCCGCAGCGCCGCACAAAGGCCTCGGCGTAGCTGTCAGGGTGACATATGAGGCGATGGAAGATGGCGAAGCCAAGGTCCCGGTGATTCGGCGCAGCCCGGAAGTCCTGCACGCGCTGGGCGCGTTTATCGAGAATGCTGTGAGCTTTGCTGATTCCGAAGTCCGCGTCGTGGCGAACTGGACCGAGCACCAGTTCATCGTCACCATTCGCGATGACGGGCCGGGCTTTGCCTCTGAGGTCATGCCGAAGCTCGGCGAGCCTTATGTATCCCAGCGCGGCGAGGCGCATCTCGGCGGCGGCGACATGGGACTTGGTTTCTTTATTGCAAAGACGCTGATCGAACGCACCGGCGGACGAATTGCGACACGCAACCGCGCGGCACCTCGCCACGGGGCCATCGTACAGGCCGTGTGGCCTAGAACTGAATTACAGCCTTTGGACAATACGGAAAATACCCTAGAATAAAGGCTGAAGGAGCTAGAAATGGAATCTCCCGTCACAGTAAAACTTCATGAAAGCCTCAAAGATGTTGAGGACCGGACCTGTCTGGTGCTCGATGATGATGGCCCGTTTTTGCAACGCCTGTCGCGCGCTTTGACGCAGCGCGGCTTCCTGGTCTCGGCCACATCGAAAGTGTCTGAAGCGCGCGATATTGCCCGCCTCAACCCGCCCGCCTTTGCGGTGCTGGACTTGCGGCTTGAAGATGGCTCTGGCCTGGATGTGGTGGAAGTGTTGCATCGCTACCGGCCTGAAGCCCGCGCCGTCATCCTGACCGGTTATGGCGCCATCGCCACCGCGGTTGCGGCGGTCAAGGCCGGCGCCGTGGATTATCTCGCCAAGCCGGCAGATGTCGAAGATATTGTCCGCGCCCTGGTCAATAGCGGTGACGGTCTGCCAGAGCCGCCAGAAAACCCGATGTCAGCCGACCGGGTCCGGTGGGAGCATATTCAGCGCGTCTACGAGCTGTGCGGCCATAATGTATCCGAGACCGCTCGCCGCCTGAACATGCATCGCCGCACCTTGCAGCGCATTCTGGCCAAACGGGCGCCGCGTTAGCGCTGGACGATTTTCGCGTCTGACCCTAATCTCGCCCCTCTAGGTCTCCAAAGGGGCGAGTTCTTGTTCAGCCATATCACGCTCGGCACCAATGATTGGCCGCGCGCAAAAGCATTCTATCAGGCCATCGCGGACGTCCTCGGACTGCCGCTCTTCATGCAACGCGAGCAAGGCGCTGCCTGGGGCGAGACGATTGGCCCGAAACTGTTTGTTGGCCCGGCCTTTGACGGCGAAAAAGCCAGCTCTGGCAATGGCACACATGTCGCCTTCCTGGCCAAATCGCGGGCTGCGGTCGATGCGTTCCACGCCGCAGCCCTGGCGCATGGCGGCAGCGATGAAGGCCCGCCTGGCCTGCGCCCGCATTACCATCCGAACTATTATGGCGCTTATGTCCGCGATCCGGATGGCAACAAGCTGCAGGCCGTCTGTCATTCCAGGGAGGGCGCCAGCTGATGCCTGCACCGCCTTTCTCGACGACGCCGTCCATGTCTTGGCTGGACAATATTCGCCATGGCTTCTTCGGCCGTCAGGGCGGGGTCTCGACCGGGCTGTATGAAAGCCTCAATATCGGCCAGGGCTCAGATGATGAGGCCCAGGCCATTCGCGACAATCGCGATCTCATCCGCGACGCCATGGGGGCTGAGAAACTGCTCTCCTGTTTCCAGGTGCACAGCGCCAAAGTGGTGACCGTGACCGAGCCCTGGCATACCCGCCCGCAGGCTGACGCCATGGTCACCCAGGTGCCGGGGCTGGCCTTGTGCATTCTCAGCGCCGATTGCGTCCCGGTGCTGTTCGCGGACCCGGCGACCAGGATTATCGGCGCCGCGCATGCCGGCTGGAAAGGCGCGCTGGGCGGCGTCTGCGAAGCGACAGTGGCGGCGATGCAAGCGCTGGGCGCAGAGCGCGGCCATATCGTCGCTGCGATCGGCCCGGCCATCCAGCAGGACAGTTACGAGGTCGGGCCAGAGTTTCGCGATACCTTTGTCGGCGAGCATGAATGGACCGACCGCCTGTTCCGGGCCGGTTGCGAGGATCGCTCGCATTTCGATCTCACCGGCTATGTCGAGACCGTCCTGCGCCGCGAAGGCCTGAACCGGGTCGACAATCTCGGCCATGATACTTGCGCGATGGCAGAGACGTATTTCTCCAATCGCCGCCGCAATCACCGCGGCGAGCCCGATTATGGCCGCAATGGCAGCGTCATCGTGTTGGGCGACTGAAAGCTGTATGGAAACTGGTGCCGCGAGGGAGAATTGAACTCCCGACCTCATCATTACCAATGATGCGCTCTACCACTGAGCTACCGCGGCCTTTTGTGTTGCCGGGGATTAGCCTACACTGAAGCAGATGAAAAGATGGTTTCTGGACTTGGACTGCAATCATGGCTGACAAAACCAAAACGCCCGAACGCGATGCCCGGCTGAAAGCGGCGCTGCGGGATAATCTGCGCCGCCGCAAAGCCGCTGCGCGCAAGTCGGTAGCAGAGCCGGCGCCAGAGACCGCAGCTGAAAAACCGAAATCCTAATAACCGCGCTTGGGGCCGAACAGCATGTCGGCAAAGGCGCTCACCGTGGCAGAGGCGATCTGGACCTTGGTCGGTCTCTGGCGCCGCGACCAGCGGGTGAAATGGGCGCAATTGGCTTCGGTCAGGCTGTAGGCGGCGCCCTTGGCGCGGCGGGCGCGCGATTCGGCGACGACCGCATCAAGCACGTCCGTGCGCTCGCACAAGCGGACGCGGCGGCCATTTGAGAATTCGGCCAGGCTTTGCTCGACCACACCGCCATGCTTGCTGGAATTGGAGATCACCGTCCCGCGCGAGGTCACCAGGCCATAATGCGACAAGCCAATGCCAAAGGGAATCGCGATCACGTCGCCTGGTTCGAATCGATTGGATCTTGATCTCATGCCTATGAATATATCGATATTCGATAAAACGTCAAATCCCTGCCTCGCTTCTCTCAAGATACGCCGCAATTGCGCCTTTCGTTCGCCGCTTGCGGCGCTATAGCTGCACGGCATGGATAGTTTGAAAATCACGGGCGGGCACACGCTTAACGGCACGATCCCGATCTCTGGGGCGAAGAATTCAGCCTTGAAGCTGATGGCCGCCTGTTTGCTGACGCGCGAGCCGCTGACCCTGACCAATATGCCGAATCTGGCTGATACGCGCTTTCTCAGCCAATTGCTCGCCAGCCTCGGCGTCGAGGTCTATTGGCCCAAGGGCGACAGCGAGTGCCGGCTCAATGCGGCGGAGCTGACCTCGACCATCGCGCCTTATGATCAGGTGCGGAAGATGCGGGCGAGTTTCAACGTGCTTGGCCCGATGCTGGCCCGGGAAGGACATGCCACTGTGTCGCTGCCAGGCGGCTGCGCGATTGGCGCCCGGCCAGTTGATTTGCACCTGCAGGCGCTGCAGGCCATGGGCGCCGACCTGAAAGTCGAGGCCGGCTATGTCAAGGCGGCCGCGATTCATGGGCTGAAAGGTGCCAAGATCGTGTTTCCATTCGTCTCGGTCGGCGCAACAGAACATGCCATGCTGGCGGCGACGCTGGCGCATGGCACGACCATCCTGGAAAATGCCGCGCGCGAGCCAGAGATTGCTGATCTTGCCGACTGTCTCAACCAGATGGGCGCGAAGATTTCCGGCGCCGGCACCGCGACGGTGAAGATTGACGGGGTCGAAGCGCTGAGCGGTGCGACCCACGCGGTCATGGCCGACCGGATCGAAGCCGGGACTTATGCAATGGCGGCGGCCGCGGCGGGCGGCGATGTCACTCTGAAAGGCGCGCCAGTGGCGGCGCTCGGGGCGATGATTGATGCCATGCAACGCGCGGGTGTTGACGTCGATGCAGACGAGGCGGCAGCGACCATTCGCGTGCGCCGCAATGGCACGGCGCTGACAGCGGTCGATGTGAACACCCAGCCGCATCCTGGCTTTCCGACCGATTTGCAGGCGCAATTCATGGCGCTGATGTCGATTGCGGACGGGACCAGCGTCATTCGCGAGAATATCTTCGAAAACCGGTTCATGCATGCGCCGGAACTGTCGCGACTGGGCGCCGACATTCAGGTGCGCGGCCAGGAAGCGATTGTCAAAGGCGTTGCCCAATTGCGCGGCGCCCCGGTCATGGCCACCGACCTGCGGGCTTCGGTGTCTCTGGTCATTGCCGCGCTCGCCGCCGAAGGCGAAACCCAGGTAAATCGAATCTACCATCTGGACAGAGGCTTTGAACGGTTGGAAGAGAAACTGAGCGGTTGCGGCGCTGAAATTCAGCGCGTCGATGGAGAATAAGGTCTCATATGGCTGAGGGCAGGGCATTACGACTGATTGCAGAAGATGCGGGCGACCTGGAGGTGATATCCTCTGCGGTGCAGGATGCTGTTCTGAAAGCAGAAAAAATCAAGTTTGACCGCCGCAGTCGGCGTCTCACCCTGGAAGTCAATCGGTTCCAGTGGGAAGACTCCAAAACCAAGCGCGGACCGCAAGGCCGGGTGCGCGCCATACTCGCCTTCGATACAGTGCTCAGCGTCAAGACACGCGCCGTCAGCAAGGCAGATCCGGACCTGGTTTATGCGCTTTTGTCGCTCCGGTTCGAGCCCGCAGACGAGCCACCTGGCGGCAAGCTATCGATCCTGTTTGCCGGGGACGGCGAACTTGCGCTTGAGGTCGAAGCGCTCGACGTCACCTTACTCGACAGCGCGTATGAATGGACGACCCGGCATCGTCCGGATCATGACAAGAAACGACGGTAAAATGGCCCGCACATTCGATGCCCGCAAGCCGGGCTTCACTGAAGACTTCGCCGCCTTTCTGGCTGAGCCTCGCGGCGCCGTGGAAGATGTTGCCGAGACGGTGCGCGATGTCATCGCCGATGTGCGCGGCAATGGCGGCGAGGCGGTCGCGCGCTATACGGCCAAGTTTGACGAGCTGGTGCTCGACCCGACCACGCTGCAATCCGATAACGTCGATCTGCACCGGCTGGCGCATGCCTGTGCCGACGATCTGAAACAGGCCGTGGATTTCGCAGCGGAACGGATCAGGGCCTATCACGCCAAGCAGCGGCCTGAGGATCACCAGTTCACGGATGAGGCCGGAGTTCAGCTCGGCTGGCGCTGGACCGCGCTCGACAGTGTCGGGGTTTATGTGCCTGGCGGTCTCGCCTCTTATCCGAGTTCGGTCCTGATGAACGTGGTGCCGGCCAAGATTGCCGGCGTTGACCGGGTGGCGATGGTTGCGCCGGCCCCAAAAGGCCAATTGGCGCCTGCCGTCGCCTATGCGGCGCTGACAGCCGGGGTCGACGAATATTACCCGCTCGGCGGCGCTCAGGCGGTGGCGGCGCTGGCATATGGCGCAGGCCGGCTAAAGCCTGTGGATAAGATTGTCGGCCCGGGCAATGCTTATGTCGCCGAAGCCAAGCGCCAGGTGTTCGGGCAGGTTGGCATTGATACGATTGCCGGCCCGTCTGAAATCCTTGTCATTGCAGATGAGACGGCAAATTCAGACTGGATCGCCGCGGATTTGCTGAGCCAGTCGGAGCATGATGCGAGTTCGCAATCGATCCTGATTTCAACCAGCCAGGCTGTGATTGATTCTGTGGATAAAGCTGTGGAAAACCAGTTGAAATCTCTGTCCACACAAACCCGGGCGCGCCAGGCCTGGGACACGCACGGTGCCCTTATTCTGGTCGCGGATCTGGACGCCGCGGCGCAGGTCGCCAACCAGATCGCGGCCGAGCATCTGGAGCTGGCCATTGCCGAGCCAGAGGCGCTTCTGCCCAGCATCAGGCATGCGGGCGCGGTCTTCCTCGGTCACCACACGCCAGAGGCGCTGGGCGACTATGTCACCGGCTCAAACCATGTCTTGCCGACCAGCCGCGCGGCGCGTTTCAGTTCCGGGCTCGGTTTGTATGACTTTCTAAAAAGAATGAGTGTACAAAAGGCCGGTCCTGAGGGATTCGCCGCCTTGGCGCCCGCCGCCTTGCGGCTTGCCGAGGCGGAAGGCTTGCCGGCGCATGCGCGGTCGGTCTCCATCCGGACCAACGAAGGATAGATCGCGAAGAGACAATGGCCGAACATCGCCTGGTCAGTGTGGATATTGATGAAGACACGCTCGCAGCGTCCGGCCCGGATGCCGAGCATGAGCGGCGCGTGGCGATCTTTGATCTGCTCGAAGAGAACAGTTTCGAAGTCGCCGGCAAGGCGGCCGGGCCGTATGCGCTGAAGCTGCTGATGCAAGAGCGAAAACTGGTGTTCGAGATTGCCACGGAAGGCGGCGACCCGGTGCACACATTCTTGCTTTCAATGACGCCGTTTCGCGGCGTGATCCGGGATTATTTCATGATCTGCGAAAGCTATTATGACGCCATTCGCAGCTCTAGCCCGCATCAGATCGAAGCCATCGATATGGCCCGACGCGGCATTCACAATGAAGGCTCCGACCTGGTCGCCGAGCGGCTGGAAGGCAAGGTCAAAGTCGATTTCGATACCGCCCGGCGCCTGTTCACATTGATTTGCGCCTTGCATCAGGGCCAGGTGCGCGGTCCTGGGCGCTAGGCTCGCATCGCCGCGAAGGCCTGGTCGAGATCAGCGATCAGGTCGGCCGGATCTTCCAAACCAACATGAACCCGGATCAGCGGGCCGGCGCGGTCATGTATGCGATCCCCGTCAATCCGGTTGAGCTGATTATCGCAAGGGATGAGCAAGCTCTCATAACCGCCCCAGGAAAAGCCCATGCCGAACAGGGTCATGGCTTCGAGGAAGCGGTCCAGCGCAGCGTCTGGCGCCGGGGTCATGATAAAGGCGAACAGTCCATTGGCGCCGGTAAAGTCGCGCTGCCAGAGCGCGTGCTCAGGATGGCTCGGCAAGCCGGGATGCAGGACGCAATCGACTTCTGGCCGCGTTTCCAGCCATTTCGCCACCGCATACCCGCCAGCCTCATGCTGTTTCAGGCGCGTGGCCAGGCTGCGCAAGCCGCGCAAGGCGAGATAAGCCTCATCCGGCCCCAGCGAGATGCCCCAATCCTCGCTGCACATGGCAACCTTGTTGGCGAGCCGGGCAGAGTTTGTCAGCACCGCGCCGCCCATCGCGTCGGCATGCCCGACCGGATACTTGGTCAGCGCCTGCATGACGATATCGACGCCGAGATCGAGCGGCTTGTGCAAGCTGCCAACCCCCCAGGTATTGTCGAACAGGGTGATCAGCTTGTTGGCCTGCGCCACTTTGGCGATGGCCGGCGTGTCCATGATGTCGAAAGTCAGCGAACCAGGCGATTCCAACAAGATGGCCTTGGTATTGTCGCGGATGAGAGATTCCACCGCTGCCCCGATCAGCGGATTGAATCGCGTTGCCTGAACGCCCATCGCGGCCAGTCTGCGCTCGCAATAGCGCCGCGAAGGCCCATAAACGCTGTCTGAAACAAGAATGTGATCGCCGGATGTCAGCACAGCGCCGAGGGCCAGGGCCACCGATTGCAAACCATTGGCTGCCAACCGGCAATGTTCAGCATTCTCGAGGATACAGAGGGCGGCTTCCAGCTCTCGCTGCACGGTCAGGCCCATGCGGCCATACACTTTGCCGTCGCCATACAGGATGTCTCGGGTCGGCAGCAGCACGGTTGAACCGCGCTCGACCGGCGGGTTCACCGTCTCGATGGGGCCGCGGCCTGCGCGCGTATGGATGATCTTTGTTTCGTCCTTCATGTCGCCGTCGCTATTGGGTTTTCAGAATGGGCCGCCCATTCGCTCCAGGAGCCGTCATAGACCGCTGCCGCAGGGTTTCCAATCCGGGCCAGAGCGAGGGCGATCACCGCGGCTGAGACGCCGGATCCGCAAGTTGTAATAACCGGACCGTCCTGATACGGGCCGAGAATATCTTGCAGCAGGTCAGCGGGTTTCATGGTTCCGTCTTGCGCCTGCAAGACCGAGGCGGGAATGCAGACACTGCCCGGCATATGTCCGGATGGCAGATCCTTGCGCGGTTCCGGCGAAGTACCGTCAAACCGGCCCTCGGACCGGGCATCGAGGATCGCCGCGTCGCGGTTGGCAACATGCGCTCGCATTTGCGATTGATCGCGCACCAATGCTTCGCGCGGCCGTGCAGAAAAAGTCGCTGTATCGACATGCGGCACGTCTGCGCTGGTCTTGCCGTCCGCGGCCAGCCAGGCTTTCAGGCCACCATCCAGAACCCGGACATGATCATGGCCCATGGCGCGAAACATCCACCAGACCCGCGCCGAGGCATAAAAGTCATTTGCATCATACACGACGATTTCGGTGTCGCTGCCAATGCCGAGCGCGCCAACTTGCGCGGCAAATTGCTCAGCGCCCGGGAGCATGTGGCTCAATCCGGCCTGCGGGTCGGCAATCGCGTCTATATCGAAATAGATCGCGCCTGGCAGATGCTGCTGGTTGTACAATTGTCGCCCTGAAACGCGATCTGTCAGAAACGGAGGCACCCAGGTTGCATCGACCAGACGAAGCTCAGGTGCGTCGAGCTGATGCTTGAGCCAGGCAGCAGAAACGAGCGGATCGGTCGGCACCAACGTCTATCCTTCCATCCATGGCGGCACTGGCAGGTCCTTTGAGCGCAGGAATTCCGGGTTGAAGATCTTGTCCTGATAGCGATTACCGTAATCGCAAAGGATGGTCACGATCGTGTGGCCAGGTCCCATATCCTTGGCCATACGCACAGCGCCCGCCATGTTGATTCCGGCTGAACCGCCAAGGCACAGGCCTTCATTCTGGATCAAGTCATAGAGAATATGCAGCGCGTCAGCGTCATGAATGCGATAGGCATAATCGACCTCAAGGCCTTCCAGATTGGCAGTGATGCGGCCCTGGCCGATGCCTTCCGTCATTGATGTGCCTTCGGCTTTCAGCTCGCCAGTCTTGTAATATTCATACAGCGCTGCCCCGCCCGGATCAGCGATGCCGATCTTGACCTGATTGCCGGACTTTTCGCGCAGAGACATCGCCGTTCCGGCCAGCGTACCGCCAGAGCCGACGGCGCAGATGAAGCCATCAACCTTGCCGCTGGTCTGGTCCCAGATTTCCGGACCCATGGTTTCGTAATGGGCTTTGCGATTCGCCTGATTGTCGAACTGGTTGGCCCAGATCGCGCCGTTTGGATTGGTTTCGTTCAATTCCTCGGCAAGGCGCCCGGAATAGCGCGCATAATGGTTCGGATTGGAATAAGGGACGGCATCCACTTCAACCAGCCTGGCGCCGAGATTGCGCACTGCGTCCTTTTTCTCTTTCGATTGCGTCCGCGGCATCACGATGACGACTTCATAGCCGAGCGCGGCGCCGACCATGGCGAGGCCGATGCCCGTATTCCCGGCCGTGCCTTCAACGATGGTGCCGCCTGGTTTCAGACGCCCGGAGGCTTCCGCATCACGCACCATGCCGAGCGCCGGGCGATCCTTGACCGACTGTCCGGGGTTGAGAAATTCGCACTTGCCGAGGATCTCGCAGCCAGTCTCTTCCGACAGTTTGTGCAGGCGCAAAAGAGGGGTGTTTCCAATCAGATCGAGGACGGAATTAGTGATGGTCATGAGAGGCCTTTTTTGTTCGTCGCCACGCTAGGCTGCGCGGCGCTGTAATTCAACTATGCTCTGGTGATCCAATTGGGGGCGCACTGCGTAAAATGCTATACAACAATCACGTGAGTTTTGCTGAATGAATTCTGACGCTTATCACGCCTTTATGCTGGACCATGCTGGCGGCGCCTTGGCTTCGGACATGGCGATAGCAGCTGAGCTGCATATTTTGCTGTCTGAACGCGGGCATGACACCGCCAATGTCTGGAATGCGGCCCGCACGGTGTTCGGGGGTTGCGGTCGCGGGCCTGATGATGGCCAGCACGCCTTTCTGCCGGAAGCGCTTGAACTGGCACGCGGCGCCTTCGCTGCCGTGCCATGGAAACGCGGCCTGTCCGGCGTGCATTATGCCAAGCGTGGCAAGGGTCGCGGCAAGTTGATGCGCCTTGACCCAGGCCAATCCGCACCCGAACACAGCCATTCTGCCCTCGAAGCCACTGTCGTCCTTGCCGGGCAGTTTGAGGATGGTCACGGCGTATATGCGCGCGGCGACCTCGTCCTGGGCTGCCCCGGCAGGCGTCATCGCCCCGCTGCGCATGGCGAGGAAATGTGCATCTGTTTTGTGGCGCAGGAAAGCCTGCCATTCTGGAGGTGGAGCTGATGCTGAGACTTGCTCTGCCCGGCGCGGTGAGCCTGGCGCTGGGTCTGCCCGCGCAGGCTGATGAGCTGCCGCCGCCCTGGAGCGCTACGGATGGCGCGGTGATCGATTTCACAGTGCTGAGAAAAGGCAAAAGGTTCGGTCGCCATGTGCTGACTTTTGAGCGTGATGAAGATGGATCGCTGCACGTGACCAGCGATGTCGATCTGCAAGTCAAGTTTGGTCCGATCACGGCGTTCAAATATCGCCTCGACAGCGTCGAAGAATGGGCAGATGGCCAGCTGATCGCGTTGAACGGACAGTCAAACAATGATGGGCGCAAGGCGGCAGTCGCCGCCGAAGTCCGCGGCGATGTGCTGGTTGTCGACAGCACCAAGTTCTCCGGCGCCCTGCCGCTGACCACCATTCCTTCCAGCCACTGGAACCGGTTGCAAGTCTATCAGAGCCAAATGCTCTCGACCGAGACGGGCGAGGTGCTGGACATTGAGGTCGAGCGCATCGGCGCAGACATGGTCAAAGTCGGTGACGAGAGCGTCGCAGCGACACACTACCGCCTGACGTCCGAGCTGACGGTTGACCTCTGGTATGATCATCAGTCGCGCTGGGTGAAGCTTGCCTTTGAGGTGCGCGGGCAGAGCATCGAGTACGCGCTTAACGCACTCTATTAGGCGTCTTGCTGTCTAGCACTTGGTCAGCGTGAAGTGACCGACATTGATGCGGCCATTATCGAACCCGGCTTCGCAATAGCTGAGATAGAAGCGCCACATCCGGCGGAAGCCTTCGTCAAATCCGAGCGCGGCGATCTGACCCCATTTCTCTTCGAATGCCTTCGCCCAGTGTCGCAGCGTTTTGGCATAGTCAGTCCCGAAATAGTGCGTCTTTTCGAGACCAAGCCCGGCTGCCATGACCTGCTGGCGCAAGGCCTGTTCGCTTGGCAGCATGCCGCCCGGGAAGATATAGCGCTGGATGAAATCAGCGCGCTTGCGATAGCCCGGGAAGAGCTGGTCATCGATGGTGATGACTTGCAGCGCTGCCTTGGCGTCTGCGTGTAGGCAATCAGAGACTTTCGCGAAATAGCTTGGCCAGTAGTTTTCGCCGACAGCCTCGAACATCTCGATGGAGGCAACGCCATCATAGCTACCGCGATGATCGCGATAGTCTTCCAGGCGAATATCGACTTTTTCGTTGAGGCCTTCGCGCTGCATGCGTTTCATGGCCCAGTCGTGTTGAGATGGAGAGATGGTAAGGCAGGTGACATTCGCGCCGCGATGCTTGGCGGCGTACTCGGCAAAGCCGCCCCAGCCGCAGCCAATCTCGAGCACGGACTTGCCATCAGCGAGCCTGAGCTCATCCGCGATACGGGCATATTTTGCCGCCTGCGCCTGTTCCAGGCTGAAGCTCTCATCGGTATAAAGCGCCGAGGAATAGGTCATCGATGGGTCGAGCCAGAGTTCGTAAAACGCATTGCCGATATCATAATGTGCCTCGATATTGCGTTTTGAACCGGCTTTCGAGTTTCGGTTAAAGAGATGGCGGATCAGATTGGCGATCCTAACCATCATTCCCCCCTTCGTGAGCCGGACCGCGGATTCGAAGTTCTCAGAGAAGAATTCAAGCACTGAAGTCAGATCCGGCGTCGACCATTCCTGGTCCATATAGCTTTCCGCAAAGCCGACATCGCCGCCCGCTATCGCCCGTTTGGCGAAGTTGAAACTGTGCACTTCGACCACCGCATTCGGGCCCTTTTGGCCACGGTCAAACAGAACCCGCCGCCCATCCGGCAGATCGAACCGGATGGTGCCGCGCCTGGCGCGGAGCAAGATCATCCCGGCAAGGCGAAATCCGGTCGGCACCCCGGTCAACTGCCGCAGCGTTTCCGGCGATGCCAGTACATGATTGGAATCGTGTTCGCGAACGTGATCGAGGGTGGTGTAACTCATGCGGTTCTCTCCAATCGAGGGGCTGTCTCTGGGATGGCATTGTGTTGTTTTGCTATTGTTGTACGCACAGGTGATTGCTTTGGTTTTGAATGATATTTTGCGCCCTTGATCCAAAGCTTCAGAGCTTGCCAGTGAATGCCCAGCGTGACCGCCAGAGTTGAAAATGGCTGGCTGAAAGCGAGTCCCAAAAACGCCGCCGACGTGGCCGGTTGCGCCTTGGTGCAGATGGTTGCCATGTGCGTCTGCGTGCCGTCCTGGCAGGTCGCGACGATCAGGCGGAGATCCGTCTCGCTCCAGCGCAAGGTAAATTCATACCGGCCAGAGACATCAAAGAAGGGCGAGACATGAAAGGCCTTCTCGGTATTGTGGCGATGACGGGCCTCGTCCGGCGTGCGCGCAGCATAGACGTGCGTTTCGCCAAACGTGTTGTTGACCTCGTACAGGATGCCTTGCAAGGCCCCGTCCGGGCGGTGGCCAAGCCACAATGAGATTGGCGCGAATTTGTAGAATGCGTGCCGCGGGAAGGTCACCAGTCGGATCACGCCTCCGGCGAGTTCGATACCGGCTTCGCGAAACCGCTGCTCTGCCCATGGGCGCAGATCTTCCGATGCGCGGGCGCCATGATCCTTGCGATCAAACGAAAACAGGTTGCTGCGATCGACGCTGAATGTGGCGGCCTGGCTGTGGGCTTCAGCGAGACGGTCGATATCTACATCTATCAGCGCGAGGGCGTACTTGAACCGGTGCTCGAACGGGACCGATCTTTGGTGGACAGTATGGCCTCTCCACAGGCGTAGGGCAGGCAATTCCTTCACGACGAAATGGCTCCAAGCGCCAGTTTATCATTTTCTGACGCTCGTGTCAGGGTTGTGACCCGTTCGACCCCTTCCGCCGCCCATGGCACCCGCCCGCCAAGCGACAGCGCACAGGAGAGGCCTGACTTCAGCCCGTCTTCATGAAAGCCACTGCCCATCCAGGCGCCCGCGAACCAGATTCCGTCTGTGCCCTGAATGCGCTTCAGCTCGCGCACAGCGGCTTCTGCCGGGGCATCAAATTGCGGGTGCGCCTTCTCCATGGCGGCGAAAGTCAGATGCGACGCCGGCGGGGTTTCCGGGTTCAGGGTGACAAAAAGCGGGCGCTCATTCGGCAGATTTTGCAACCGGTTCATCCAATAGGTCAGGCACAGTTCCGGCGTGTCCTGTTTGATCACATTCCAGCTCGCCCAGGCCGCTGTCTTTTTCGGCATCAGGCTCGGATCGCGATGCAGGTAAATCCGGTTCGGGCGATAGCGGGTAGATCCGAGCAGGAAACGCGGCAGTTCGAAGGCCGGCGCGAGCAGGCGGCGCGTGGTGTCGGCATGCGTGGCGAGGATGACATCGTCGAACAATTCTTCGCGACCATCACAGAGTACGAGCCGCACCTTTTCACCGAAGGCAAGCACGCGCTCGACCGGCGCGTTCAGGCGCAAGCGATCACCGAGCAGGGCGGCAACCTTTTGCACGTAATTGCGCGACCCACCGGTCACGGTGCGCCATTGCGGGCGCGCCTTATGCATCAGACGATGGTTGTCGAAGAACTGGAAGAAGCTGCGGGCCGGATAATCCAGCATTTCTGCTTCTGGTGTCGACCAGATCGCGCCGCCCATAGGCAGGATGTAATTGTCGAGAAAATCCTGCTCGAAGCGATGCTTGTCGAGCCAGCTGCCGAGTGAGATGTCATCGATCGTTCCGGCTTCCAGCTCGGCGCGGGCAAGATCATTGAACCTCAGGATAGTGCGCCAGAATCTGTGAAATCGCGGGCGCAAGAGATTTTTGCGCTGGGCAAAGATGCCATTCAATGTCGAGGCCCATTCATAGCCCTCCGGATTGGAGACGGCGAAACTCATGTCGCTGGCTTCGGTCTTGACCCCGAGCGCGTCGAAAAAGCCAATCAGGTTGGGGTAATTCAGGGCATTGTAGACAATAAAGCCGACATCCACCGCGATCTGCACGCCATCATAATCGACATCCATCGTATGCGCGTGACCGCCAGCGCGGTCACCTGCTTCATACACGGTGATGTCAGCAGTATCCTTGAGCGCGTACGCTGCGCCGAGACCGGAAATGCCTGCGCCGATGATTGCGATCCGTTTCATGCTGCGTCTCGTCTTTCTTTTAGGGTTGCGTAAGCCGCGAGCGCCCGCTCGCGGCCAGGTTTGTGATCCACGATGGGGGCGGGATAGGTTTCACCGAGCGTGACGCCGGCCTGGCGCAGGATCAGCGGTGGCGCGTCCCAGGGCTGGTAGAGATACTTGCGCGGCAGGCGAGCGAGTTCCGGGCACCATTTGCGGACATACTCGCCGCTCTGGTCGAACCTATCGCCTTGCGTGATCGGATTGAAAATCCGGAAATATGGGGCGGCATCAGCGCCCGACCCGGCCGTCCATTGCCAGCTTGCGCTATTCGAGGCCGGATCTGCATCGACCAATGTGTCCCAGAACCAGGTTTCGCCATGACGCCAATGAATGAGCAGGTGTTTGGTCAGAAAGCTTGCGACAATCATGCGAACGCGATTGTGCATCCAGCCCGTATGCCAGAGCTGGCGCATCCCGGCATCGACGATGGGGTAGCCGGTCTGCCCGTTTTGCCAGGCAGACAGCATTGCGGCGTCGTCCTGCCAAGGCATCTGGTCGAAGTCTGAGTTGTAATTCGCTTCAGCCAGATCGGGATTGTGGAAGAGCAGGACATAGGAAAAGTCCCGCCAAGCCATTTCGGACAGGAATTTTCGAGCATTCTCCTTGTCGATGTCACCCGCATCGATACGGCTTTGCGTGGCGCGCCAGATCTGGGCCGGCGAGATTTCTCCGCAGGCGAGGTGCGGGGAGAGCCCAGATGTGCCGGCTTCAAGGTCAGGGCGGTTGCGATCCGCGATATACGCGTTGACCGACTGATCGAGAAAGTGCGCGAGGCGCGTGCGGGCCTGCGTCTCGCCAGGTGTCCAGACAGGCGCAAACCCGGCTGACCAATCAGGTGCGCGCGGATGCAGGTGCCAATCGTCGAGTGCCTCTGAGGCCAATTCCAGGCGCGCGAAACGGGCTGGCGGCGCCAGCGCAGGCGGGCAGCGATAGCTGGCCTGCACGGCGCGCCAATAGGGCGAGAAGACTTTGTAATATCCGCCGGTTCGGGTGGTCTGTGACCAGGGCTCGGTCAACAGCGAACCATTGAAACTCTCGGCATAGAGACCAGCGGCCTTCAGTTCGGTTTTCAGGGTTGCATCTAGCTGTCGGCCAGCCTGGTCATAGCGCCGGTTCCAGAACACCGACCTGGCCCCGGTGTCTGCAGCGATCTGGCTCAGGACTTTGCCAGCGTTCCCGGTTTTGAGGATCAGCCTGCCCCCCAGCGCTTCAATGTTTGAAGCGAGCGCGCGCAAGGACTTGTCGAGCCACCAGGCGCGGGCGCCGCCAGGGCGGCGAAGCGCTGTATCAGTTTCGCGAATGTAGAGGCAGATCACCTGCTCACCCGCTGTTGCCACAGCCGCATGCAGCGCCGGATTGTCGGAAAGTCGCAGGTCACGGCGGAACCAGATAATTGCGGGGGCTCGGCTCACTGCGGACGCGCTCCTGATGGTTTCAGTCTTACGCCTTCTACGCAGGCCGCTTGCGATCGGATGATGAAAAATTCAGGATTTGCAGTTCGCTTTGTCTCATCGACTGTTTGTGCGAGCTTTCCTATTGAATCCGTTTCGAGCTATGCCTCTTGTTTAGGAACCGGCCAGCCACGCGAGGAGATCCAAGGTGACGGACACCACACGTCCCACATTCGGGATCGGGATGCTCTGTTACGGGCGATATGATACCTTCCGCGCGGCCCTTGATACCTATCAGGAAGCCGGCCTGTTCGATCTCGCCGATGAAGTGCTGATCGCCTTCAATGGCCTTGATGACGGCGCCCGCGCGCTGGCGGCTGAGTATGATCTGCCTTTTATCGGTTCGGCCGATAATTCCGGAATTCTGGGCGGTTTCAAGATGTTGGCGGAAGGCCTGACCTCCGACATCGTCCTGTTGCTCGAAAATGACTTGCCCTTGATCGAGCGTGCCAAGGAAGCCAGGCGGCAGATCGAAAATGCCCGCGCAGCGCTGGCCAGCGAGACCGTCAATGTGTTCCGGTTCCGGCACCGGATTCATCCGGGCTATCGCGATCAGGCGAGCTGGAAATTCCTGCGTTATTACAGACCGTCCCTGCTGGCTCAGATTCGGCGCCTGTTTCGCCCTGGCAAAGCCGAGAAGATGATCGGAAACTCGATCTATGTGTATACCGAACCGGACAAGGTCTTCGATCAGATTGAGCGAATGCCGGAAGGCTGGTTTCGGATTTCGGCGCGGCACATCACCTGGTCGAACCAGTCAATCATGATCAGACGCCGGTTCTTTCTGGATCAAATCCTCGCTTATGCCGAGGCCAATCCGTCAAATCGTACAGTCAACGGGTTCCCCGACATCGAAAAGGAACTTAATTCACCCCATTGGAGAAAGTCCGGCTGGCATGTCGGAGCAGACCTTGGTCTGTTCACGCACGCTGAGCCGTAAGAGGTCTGCATGGTCAAGAATGTCGTCTGCATGAAATGGGGCACGCGGTATCCATCACCGTTCGTGAACCGACTGTATCGGGCGATCCGGCGCAATACGACAGGCGACCTCCGCTTTGTTTGCTTCACTGACGACCCGGACGGGCTGATGCCGGAAGTCGAGCATCAACCCTTGCCGCCGATTGATATTCCAGCTGGCCTGGAATGGACGCCCTGGCGCAAGCTGTCGCTCTGGCAGCCGGGCCTCGGCGGCCTGGAAGGGGATGTTCTGTTCCTGGATGTCGATCTGGTGGTGACCGGCAACATGGACCCGTTCTGGGCCTATCAGCCGGGTGAAATGTGCGTCGCCGAGAACTGGACCCAGAAAGGCCAGGGCATCGGCAATACCTCGGTCTATCGCTGGCACATGGGCAAGCACACAGAGATTTACGAGCAATATCAGCGCGATCATGCGGCGGTGCATGCCGAGCACCGGGTTGAGCAGCATTATGTCTCGGCCATGGTGGAGAAAATGGTCTATTGGCCAGCAGAATGGTGTGTCAGCTTCAAACACTCATTATTGCCGAAATTCCCGATGAACTGGTTCAAGACCCCGCCTTTGCCGGCCGATACCAAGGTCGTTGCGTTCACCGGGCGCCCGGACCAGGACGAAGCGCGGGACGGAAAATGGCCGGCGCCCTGGTACAAGAAATTCTACAAGCATGTGAAGCCAACCCCATGGATTGCAGAGCACTGGCAATAAGGCCTGCGGAGTGGACCAAACAATGCGCCGGCAATGCTGCCATGACGGTGCAGCGCGTCACGTGTTTGTGACTTCGGATCTGCGCGAGACAGACTAAAAGACCAGCATGGCCGATTCCGATTTACTCCCGCCGAAATTCTCCGATCCATTCGTGACGGCAACAGGCGAAACGCGTGCGCAAGTCGCCTATGGCCGGACCAAGACGCTGTGGTTCAATACTGGAACACTCTGCAACATCGAGTGTGCGAATTGCTATATTGAAAGCTCGCCTGCGAATGACCGTCTGGTCTATCTCACCATGGCAGATGTTCTGCCTTATCTCGATGAACTCGAAGCGGCGGGCGAAACCGGCATAGAAATCGGCTTTACTGGCGGCGAGCCGTTCATGGCGCCGCAGATGATTGCCATCCTGCAAGTGGTTCTGGAGCGCGGGTTCAGCGTCCTGATGCTGACCAATGCGATGCAGCCCATGATGCGCCCGCATGTGCGCGAAGGCTTGCTGCGGCTGCGTGACGCCTTTGGCCAACGGCTGACCATGCGGGTCAGCCTCGATCATTATGACCATGCCTGTCATGATGAGGAGCGCGGCGCGGGTTCGTTTGAGCTTGCCATCAAGGGGCTGCGCTGGCTGTCTCAGAACGGGTTCACGCTGGCGCTTGCCGGGCGGACGGTTTGGGGCGAGGAAGAGCCCATCTCCCGCGCCGGATACGAGCAGTTGATCGCGCGAGAAAACCTGGCCATCGATCCGAGCGATGCGAAGGAATTGGTCCTGTTTCCGGAGATGCGTCCGGATGAAGACCCGCCAGAGATCACCACAGCGTGCTGGGACATTCTCAGCAAGGACCCGAACACGTTGATGTGTGCCTCGCAGCGCATGGTGGTGAAGCGCAAGGGCGCCCAAAGTGCCAGTGTCGTGGCCTGTACCTTGCTGCCTTATGACCTGCAGTTTGACCTCGGAACGACGCTGCAGGAGGCGCGACAGAGCGTGCGCCTCAATCATTCTTATTGCGCGAGTTTTTGCGTCCTCGGCGGCGGCAGCTGCTCGGCCTAGGATTTTGCTGTTTTCAAGCCGGAATAGCGCGGTTGGTCGATTTCGACCTGGGCCATGGTGGTGGCTTTCAAATGTTCGAGCAGTCCCGGTGTTTCGGGCGTCAGCTCGCCTTGGCGGAGTTTCTCGCTGAGGGTGCGGTTGAGCGCCTCTACATCGGTTCCCGCGTCTGCGCCCAATAATGCGATCAGGCGTTCCGCTTCCGCTGCCTCTTGCGCCGGGCGCTGTTCAAGATCCCGCAAGACAGTGGCGAGCGCATTGCTGGCGACGCGGGCATGGAAGGCGGCATGCCCGCTCAGCGCTGGGCCGGCCGTATCGTCGATGAAATTCTTCACAGCCTGAACCAGTTCAGACACGCTTGGCTGGTCATGCATGGGCCGCCTCCAACAGGTTTATCAGGTCGATTTCGGTTTCGGATACGCGGCGCCCGATGGCGGCGCGCTCGACGCTGGCATCAGCGCCAGAGCGGAAGGCTTCATACATGATCATGCACATAATGCCCCATTTCAACGAGCCAAGCGTCTCCCACCAATCGATTTCTTTCGCTGTGATCCCGGCGCCAGTTTTCGCATTATAGGTGGCAAGCAAGTCTCCCAATTGTCCGAAACCGCCGGCGCGGTTTTGCGATTGCCCGAAGCGCCAGGAATTGACGCACAGCCAGGCAATATCCTCTCGCGGATCGCCAATATGCGCGAGCTCCCAATCGAGCACGGCGACCAGGCCACGCGCATCAATCATCAGGTTGCCAAGCCGAAAATCGCCATGCACCAGAACCGGTGGACGCGGTGTCGGCGCATTCGCCTTCAACCATTGCAAGGCGAGTTCAAAGACAGGGCGCGGCGCATCGAAGCCGCGATAAATCTCTTCATATTGCGCGATCTGGGCCAGTCCATCACTCTGCATCAGCGCGGATGGGGCGGTATCGAGCGCGATCGCATGGATATCTGCCAGGGCAGAGCCGCATTGGCCGGCAAGCACTTCGCGGGCAGCGGCGAACGCGTCATTGCGCAGGATCGGGCGCGCAATCGTCTCGCCATCCACCCGGCTCATCAGGAACCCTTCGCCAATCCCATCGGCATCGCTCAGCACATGCAGGATGCGTGGCACCGGCACGCCGGCCTGCTGCGCTGCTGCGATCAGCTTTGCCTCGGCGGCCAGGCCAATTGCGGCAGACGAACGCGCCTTGCTGGTGCCGCCCGGCGCGCGGCGCAGAATCGCAGCCTGGTCGCCGCCGGACAGAGCCCAGGTTTCCTGGCTTGCCCCGCCAGACAGGCGCCGGAACGACTGCAAACTCGCATTCTCGCCAAAAACACTTGTGAAAAGCGTGTGAAGGCTGTTCTCAAAGTCAGAATTGTTTCCCATCTTTGCCACAATTAACGTCAAACTAGGTATCGCCAAGCTATAACGCTCGGGAAAGCCTGGCTGAGGAGCCACAAATGTCCAAGGGAAAGACCCCAGACGAGATGATCCCGGATATGGGAAAACCGAAACCAATCGGCCTGTTCGCCTGGCTGCGCGGTCGGTTCTTTGCCGGCATGGTGATCGCTGCACCGCTGGCCGCAACCTTCTTCATCCTGCAATTCCTGATCACCTTTATCGACAATCGGGTCGGGCCTTTGCTGCCGCCGATTCTGAAGCCGGAAACCTATACCAATTACGCCATTCCCGGATTTGGCGTGCTGGTGCTGGTGATTGCGCTGACGATTCTTGGCGCGGTGACGGCCAACCTGATCGGGCGATCCCTGCTATCATTTACCGACCGCGTGTTCAGCCGTATTCCGATTGTGCGCAACGTCTATGCCGCGATCAAGCAGCTGACAGAGGTCCTGGCGAACAACCAGCAGGCCAGTTTCGACCGCTGCGTCATGGTCGAATACCCGAAGACCGGTTCCTGGTGCATCGGCTTTGTCTCGTCGCATGCCAAGGGCGAGATCGGGGCCAGGATTGGTACCGAGAAGATTGGCGTATTCGTGCCGACGACACCCAATCCGACTTCTGGTTTCCTGATCTATGTGAATGAGTCAGAAGCCGTCCCGCTTGAGATGACAGTCGAAGAGGGCGCGAAAATGATCCTCACCGCAGGTCTGGTCGTTCCGGACTTCGAACCGCCTCAGGCCATGGACGAGCCGTCAGACACCCCGTCAGTCGCTGAATCTGAGGTCGGGGCTGAGAAGCTGGCTCAACAAGCTTAAGCCTTCGGCCCGTTTCGGATCGATCGTCTCGGCCGTGTCTGAGGCGAGTTGGGCATCTTTTGCCGCAATCTCGATGAGCGGGGCATGTTCGACAAAATCGATCAACCTGTAATCGACCAGACCGGATTGCGCTTTGCCGAGCAAATCGCCAGCGCCGCGTTGTTTGAAATCCGCCTCGGCGATCTCGAACCCGTCTTCCGTGCGTCGCAGCGTGTCGAGCCGTTCGCGGGCGGTTTCGGTCAGTGGCGGGCGGTAGAGCAGCAGGCAGAAACTCGCCGCGCTGCCGCGGCCGACGCGGCCTCTCAGCTGATGCAGCTGGGCCAGACCAA
The DNA here is from genome assembly GCA_965212615.1 of Henriciella sp. Lineage (GTDB taxonomy): Bacteria > Pseudomonadota > Alphaproteobacteria > Caulobacterales > Hyphomonadaceae > Henriciella. The sequence continues at coordinate 795,776 of OZ243114.1, read as the reverse complement.
AGCCTTCTGCACGTTCAATCACCATGATGGTCGCTTCCGGCACATCGACGCCAACCTCGATCACGGTTGTCGCCACCAGGAGGCGCGTCGCGCCGGTGCGGAAGGCGTCCAGTGCCGCGTCCTTGTCCGCGCCTTTCATGCGGCCATGGACCAGCCCGACTTCAGTGCGCAGCGCGTCTTTCAGCATCGCTGCCCGGGCCACGGCTGAGCTGCCATCCTCATCATCCGCATCGACGCGCGGACAGACCCAGAAGACCCGTTCCCCGCGGCCGAGCGCGCGCCCGACGGCGGTGATGACATCCTCCATGCGCGTGTCCGGTATGGCGCGTGTCTCGACGGGCTGGCGCCCGGCCGGCTTTTCGTCCAGGATCGAGACGTCGAGATCGCCGTGAATGGTCTGCGCCAGGGTGCGCGGGATTGGCGTGGCCGACATGACCAGCATATGCGGAAACTTGCCCTTGCTCATCAGCCTCATCCGGTCAGCGACGCCAAAGCGGTGCTGTTCGTCGACAATCACCATGGCGAGGCGCTTGAAACTGACGCCTTCCTGAAACAGGGCATGAGTGCCGGCGACCACCTGGATCGTGCCATCAGCCAGCCCCATCAGGGTCGCCTCGCGGGCTTTGCCTTTGTCGCGGCCGGTGAGGACTGCAACCGAATATCCGAGTGGGGAGAGCAATTCGTCCAGCGTATCGAATTGCTGCCGGGCGAGCACTTCGGTGGGGGCCATGAAGGCTGTCTGGAATCCGCCTTCAGCGGCTTGCACGGCTGAAAAGGTGCCGACCAGCGTCTTGCCGGAGCCGACATCGCCTTGCAGCATCCGCCGCATCGGGAATGGCTCGCCGAGATCCGCCATGATTTCCTTGGTCGCCCGGATCTGGGCTGTGGTTGGCTTGTAAGGGAGCGTAGCGACGAGGCGGTTGAGGGCCTCAGATTGCGGCGGCACCACATTGGCTTCGCTAGAGCGCCGCGCAGCGCGGGCGCGCGCGAAGGTGAGTTCGCGGGCGAGCGCCTCGTCATAAGCGAGACGGGTGCGGGCCCGCTGTGTGGCCGGCTGATCCCAGACCTCTGGTGCATGAACCAGTTGCATCGCCTGCTTGAAGCCGGGCCAGCCTTCCTGCGCGATCAGGTTCGGATCGATCCATTCAGGCAGATCATCGGCAATCAGCGCGACAGCGGCCTTGGTCGAGATGTGTACGCGTTTATTGGTGAGGCCTGCGGTCAGAGGATAAATCGGCTCGACGGGCGGTGGAAACTCGCCCTTGGCCGGGTCCATGACAAAGTCCGGATGGCTCATCTGTCGTTCGCCTTGCCATTCGGTGATCTTGCCAGAGACGATGCGGTCCTTGCCGACCGGGTATTGGGCTTGCAGCCAGCGCGAATCCGCACGGAAATAGGTGATGGTCAGAAAGCCTGAGCCATCAAACAGCAAAATGCGGGTCGGGGCCCGGTCATTATAAGGGGCTTTGACCGCGTGGACTTCGCCTTTCACAGTCGCGACTTCTTCCGGGACGAGGTCATCGAAACTGTCGCGTGGCCGCCGATCGAGCCAGCGCTCAGGCATGTGCAATAACAGATCCCAGATTGTCTCCCCAGCCACCAGTCGTTCCAGGACAGGCTTCAGTTTCGGGCCAATGCCGGGCAGGGCATCAAGCGGTTGAAACAAAGGAAATAGGCGTTCGTCGCGCATCTGATCTTATGCGCTGATCTCAGCCCAGGTTACAAGATGTGATGCGTGCGCGACAGGATAACCCTGTGCAGATCGGTCTGAGCCGCTTAGATTACCGGCTGCAGGAGTAGAGACCATGAGCCAAGCCCCGTTAGATGCGCGTCGCCGCAAAGTGAAATTCCGCGCCTGGCGCCGCGGGTTTCGTGAAATGGACCTGCTAATGGGTTCGTTTGCTGACGCCCATTTGGCAAGCATGAGCGATGAGGATCTGTCAGAATTTGAACGCCTGCTCTCGACCCCGGACTGGGAAGTCTATGCCTGGCTGGTCGGGCAGAAAGATGTGCCCAGCAATTTCAACAGCCCGCTGCTGCAGCGCATGATGGAGTTTCGCTACGAAGCCCATGCCGGTTAGCGCGGCGACAGCCTGATCCGGCAATGGACACTCCGCCGTGGCTGCGTATTCTGGCCGCGGAGGAAACGCTATGAGTTTGAAACTAGAGCCCACCGGCGCGACTTGCGGCGCTGTCGTAACCGGGATCGACCTGCGCCAGGACCTGTCAAACGATCTCGTCGCCGAGCTGCGATCGCATTGGGTCGACAACAAGCTCTTGGTGTTTCCGGACCAGCCGCTCACCAACACGGACCTTGAACGGATAACAAGGTATTTTGGCGAGTTCGGCGAAGACCCGTTCTTCGGGCATATTGACGGTCATGAACATATTGCTGCGATCCAGCGCAACGCTGATGAGACGACGCCCATATTCGCGGAAACCTATCATACCGACTGGAGCTTCCTGGACGTGCCGCCGGCCGGCACGGTTCTGTACGGGATCAAGATCCCGCCGCATGGCGGCAATACGCGGTTTGCCGACCAGGTCGCCGCTTATCAGCGATTGCCGGATGATCTGCGCAAGAAAGCCGACCAGCTCACCGCCATTCACTCGGCTGAACTTGGATATGCCCCGACCGGGGTTTATGGCGACGACGATCAGGAATCCGGGCGCAGCATGAAAATCATCCCGAGCGAGAAAGCGCTGGCGAAACAAGAACACCCATTTGTCCGCACCCACCGCGAAACCGGGCAAAAAGCGCTGTATAGCTCACCCTCTTATATCCAGGGCTTTGCTGGCCTTGATCGGGATGAAAGCACAGCCCTGATGATGGCCTTCTATCAGCACCAGACGCATGAAGACCTCGTCTATTCGCACAAATGGGAAAAGGACATGCTGGTCATGTGGGACAATCGCTCGCTGCTGCACGCGGCGTCGGGCGGCTATGACGGTCATGACCGGTTGCTACACCGCTTGACGATCGCCGATACTGAATTCTGATCGGTCGAGACAGCCGGCATAAAAAAAGCCGCCCCGTTCGGAGCGGCTTTTTGTTTTGGATCTGAGCGCGACTATTCTTCGCCTTCCGGCGCGGTGTCGAGTTCAGCCGCGGCTTCTGCCATTTCAGAAGCTTGCTCATCGGCAGCAGCTTGCTGTTCAGCTTGCAGCGTTTCGATGATGTTCTCACCAGCGGCCTGGCGCTCGGCTTCATCTTCAGAGCGGGCCACGTTGAGCGTGATCTCAACCCGGACTTCCGCATGCAGGCGGATACCGACTTCGTGCAGCCCGAGGGTCTTGATCGGCGCGTTCAGGCGCACCTGCTCACGCTTGATCTTGTGACCGGCTTCGCCAGCGGCTTCGACGATGTCGCGCGCATTGACAGAGCCATAAAGCTGCCCGGTGGCGCCAGACTGACGGATCAGCACAAAGGCCTCGCCGTCCAGCTTGGTGCCCGCAGAAGAAGCCGCGTCACGGGCATCTGCATTGCGCTTTTCAATCGCTTCACGTTCTGCTTCGAAACGGGCGCGGTTCTGATTGTTGGCAATCAGAGCCTTGCCTTTTGGCAGCAGGAAGTTGCGCGCAAACCCGTTCTTGACGCTGACCTCGTCGCCGAGGCCGCCCAGGTTTTCAACACGCTCGAGGAGAATGACTTGCATCGGACTGGTCTCCTTACTTCACGGTGAATGGCAAGAGCGCGAGCATGCGGGCACGTTTGATCGCCTTGGCAAGCTTGCGCTGGTTCTTGAAGTTCACAGCCGTGATCCGAGACGGCACGATTTTGCCTTTCTCAGAGATGTAGCGCTGCAGAAGCTTCACGTCTTTATAATCGATTTTCGGCGCTTTATCGCCGGAAAACGGATCAACCTTGCGGCGCCGACCGAACGAACGGCGAGCCGGAATGTTGGTGATATTGATGCCAGAGGTGTTTCTGGAAGCCATGATCTTGTTTCCTTCCTCTAGTCGTCGCGACGATTTTTGCGGCTCATCATCGGTGATGGGTTCTCGTCGAACTCTTCAACCTTGATGGTCATGTAGCGCATGATGTCGTCAGACAGACGGTGTTGACGCTCCAGCTCGTGAATCGCTTCAGCTGGGCCGTCAATATTGAACAGGGAGTAATGTCCCTTGCGCTGCTTGTTGATCTGGTACGAAAGATTGCGCAGACCCCAATATTCGGATTTGCTGACTTTCGCGCCTTGTTTGTCGAGGAAGCCTGAGAGCTCTTCCATCAACGACTCAACCTGTGCAGGTGAGATGTCCGGCCTCGCAATGAGGACGTGCTCGTATAATGCCATAATGTCTTTCCCAAAGTTCTGGCTTGCGGCGCAGATGGGCGGGAAAACCCTTCCACGATGGCCCCTCTTGTCCGGCTCATTCCGAAGCCGAGGACCGCAAACCGTGCGAAGCGCGTCGTAAAGCGCAGGCAGGCGCAGAAATCAAGTTGAAATTGCACGCTGAGGCATGGGTTAGGCCTCGGTGTTGCCGGTCATCAAGGCAGATATCTCTGCGGCTGGAGACAGGCCTTGCAGGAAGCCGAACGTGCCAGAGCCGAGCAATTCGCGTCCGGCTTTGATCACCGCGTCCACCGCCACGTTCGCCAAAGCGCCGCCGACACTGATGCGGCGCACGCCCATATCGGCCAGTTCGGCGACAGGGAGCAGCCCCTCTTTCGGGCCCAGAAGCACGTTGAGCGGGCGATCCACAGAGGCGAGTACACTGGCAATATCAGCCTTGCTGCGCAGGCCGGGCGCATACAGGACATCAGCCCCCGCCTCCTGATAGGCCTGCAAGCGTCTGATCGAGTCGGCGAGATCACCGTCGCCGGTGAAGTGGTTCTCGGCGCGTGCGGTCAGCGTAAATGGAAAAGGCAACGCTCGGGCGGCTTCGACGGCGGCGACGATGCGGTCCTTGGCGTGTTCGAGCGGGTAGAGCTCACCCGCGGTGCAGGTGAAATCTTCAATCGACCCACCGACCAGACCGGCCTCGGCGCCGAGGCGGATGGTTTCTGCGCAGGCTTTCGGGGTGTGGCCGAAGCCATTCTCGAGATCGGCAGAGACCGGAAGGTGGGTCGCAGCACACAGGTCGCGCACATGGTCGATGACCTGAACCCGGCTGAGATCATAATCATTGACGCCGGTGGAGCGGGCATAGCCGGAACTGGTACTGGCCAGGGCTTGAAAGCCGAGCCGCGTCAGCAGCTTGGCCGAGCCCGCGTCCCAGGGATTCGGGATGACGAAACAGCCGCGCTCATGCAGCTTGCGAAATGCTTCGCCTTTTTCGGTTTGATTTCTCATCTGAGCCTCCATCCTGCAAGGCCATCCTAGGCCCGGCAGCATGCGCAAGGCCACCCGTTTCCTGCCCCTTCACGTGCCCCCCTTTACGTGCCCCCGAGTACTTGCCTATCCCAGCAGAGCGCCTTAAGCGGGCGCCAATTAGCGTTAAGGAGCAGATATGAGCGATTTCGCATTTATCTTCCCAGGTCAGGGCAGCCAATTCATCGGCATGGGCCAGGACCTTGCCGAGGCTTTCCCAGCCGCCAAAGCTGTCTTCGAAGAAGTCGATGAGGCCTTGGGCCAGGATCTGTCAGGTCTGATCTGGTCCGGCTCTGAAGATGAGCTCAAGCTCACCGCGAATACCCAGCCGGCCTTGATGGCGGTCAGCGTCGCCGCCATGCGGGCGTTGGAAACCGCGCACGGGATTGCTGCCGGCAAAGCGAAATTCGTCGCGGGTCACTCGCTCGGCGAGTATTCCGCGCTTGCTTCAGCTGGGGCGATTTCGGTTGGTGATTGCGCCAAAGTGCTGCGGATCCGCGGCAATGCGATGCAAGATGCGGTGCCGGCCGGGCAAGGTGCCATGGCCGCGTTGCTCGGCGCCAGTCCAGAGCAGGCCGCAGCCTTGTGCGCAGCTGGCGCCCCTGAAGGCCCATGCGAGATTGCCAATGACAATGCCCCGGGCCAGATCGTGATCTCGGGCGCGAAACCGGCTGTCGAGCTGGCCATTGCAGGCGCCAAAGAGGCCGGCGTGAAGAAGGCTGTTCTGCTGCCTGTGTCAGCGCCGTTCCATTGCTCGCTGATGCAACCGGCCGCTGATGCGATGGCGGAGGCCTTGTCGCAGATTGAAATCAAGCCGCCATCAGCGCCGCTGGTGGCCAATGTCACGGCCAGCGCCGGCAGCGACCCGGACGCCATTCGCCAGCAACTTGTCGATCAGGTCACCGGGCAGGTGCGCTGGACTGAAACCGTGCAATACATGGCCGGCGCAGGGGTTAAGACCATGATTGAAGCCGGGGCCGGAAAAGTTTTGAGCGTCATGAACCGCCGCACAGTGCGGGAACTGGAAGGCCTGACAATGGGCACTCCAGAGCAAATCGAAGCCGTGGCTGAGCGCCTCAACGGCGCGTCCTAGAGGCAGGAGAGGGATTACATATGTTCAATCTGAGTGGAAAATCAGCCCTGGTCACAGGGGCGACAGGTGGGATCGGAGAATCGATCGCGCGCACGATGCATGCTGCTGGCGCCGAGGTGATCCTGTCTGGGCGCCGGGTCGAGAAACTGGAAGCCCTGGCCGCAGAGCTCGGCGACCGCACCCATATTGCCGCCTGTGACCTGTCGGATCCGGATCAGGCCGATGCGCTGGTTGGCACCGCGATTGAGTTGGCGGGCAAGCTCGACATTCTCGTCGCCAATGCCGGCGTCACGCGAGACAAGCTCCTCATGCAAATGAAAGATGAGGATTTTCAAGACATTATCCGCGTGAATCTGGAAAGCTATTTCCGCCTATGCCGTAAAGCGGTGCGCCCGATGATGAAGGCGCGCGGCGGGCGGATTATCGGAATTGCTTCAATTGTCGGCGTCACCGGAAACCCGGGCCAGTCGAACTATTGTGCGTCAAAGGCCGGCATGATCGGGTTCACCAAATCCCTGGCGCAAGAAGTCGCCAGCCGCGGCATTACGGCCAACACGATTGCCCCGGGATTCATCGAATCACCGATGACGGACGTGCTGCCAGAGGCCCAGAAAGAGGCGCTTCTGGGACAGATTCCATCCGGCCGACTGGGGCAGGGAGGCGATATTGCAGCTGCCGCTGTGTATCTCGCCTCAGATGAAGCTTCATATGTGACGGGGCAAACCCTACATGTGAATGGCGGAATGGCGATGATCTAAATTCAGAGCACTTTCCACAGTATGCAGGGCTTGGCGTTGTCACAAAGTGTGTGCTAACGGCAACACCATGGCTCCTGCGAGGGCCTATCCATCAGGCAGTATCAGAGAGGTATCCATGTCTGACGTTCTTGAGCGTGTTAAAAAAATCGTTGTCGAAAATCTCGACGTAGAAGGTGACAAGGTTGTTGAAAGCGCCAGCTTTATCGACGATCTGGGCGCTGACTCACTCGACCTGGTCGAGCTGGTCATGGCGTTTGAAGAAGAATTCAATATCGAGATCCCAGACGACGTGCAGGAGAACATCCGCACCGTCGGTGACGCGGTGTCTCACATCAACGCTCATATCGGTTAGAGGCTGATACATGCGCCGCGTTGTCATTACGGGTATTGGAATCATTTCGCCTCTCGCGGCTAATCGAGAGGCGTCATGGGAGCGATTGATTGCTGGAGAGTCGGGCGCCGGACCGATCGACACGTTCGATCCGGAGAATACGGCCTGCAAGATTGCTTTCCAGGTTCCATACAAGGATGGCCGCGGGGGCGGCTCAGAAGACGATCCTCACGCGTTCGACCCCAATGCGGTGGCGAGCGCGAAGGAGCGTCGCCGCATTGATGAGTTCATTCTCTATGCCATTGGCGCCGCTGAAGAAGCGGTCGAGGATTCTGGCTGGGTCGCCGAAAGCCAGGAGCAGCAGGAACGCACGGGCGTTCTTATCGGCTCCGGGATTGGCGGTCTTCAGAGCATCTATGACTCATCGATCAATCTTTACGAAAACGGGCCGCGCAAGGTGAGCCCGTTCTTCATCCCGTCGGCTTTGATCAACCTTGCCTCTGGCCAGGTCTCCATCAAGCACGGGTTCAAGGGGCCGAACCACTCTGTCGTGACCGCATGCGCCACCGGCGCACACGCGATTGGCGATTCCGCCCGCCTGATTCAATATGGCGACGCCGATGTCATGGTCGCTGGTGGATCTGAAGCGGTGATTTGCGAACTCGCAATTGCCGGCTTCTGCGCTGCAAAGGCCATGTCGACCAAGTTTAATGACGACCCGAAAAAGGCGTCCCGCCCGTATGATGAGGCCCGCGACGGTTTTGTCATGGGCGAAGGGGCGGCGGTTCTCGTGCTCGAAGAGTATGAGCACGCCAAAGCCCGCGGCGCGAAAATCTATGCCGAAGTGGCCGGCTATGGCCTGACCGGCGATGCTCACCACATCACGGCGCCAGCCGAAGGGGCGGAAGGCGGTTATCGCGCGATGAAAATGGCGGCGGGCCATGCTGAGCGCAATCTCGGCCTGACCCTTGACCAGATCGATTATGTCAACGCCCACGGCACCTCGACGCCGCGCGGTGATGAAGGCGAAGTCGGCGCGGTTGAGCGCCTGTTCGGGGATCACTCCAAGAACCTGTCATTGTCCTCGACCAAGTCGGCTGTTGGCCACTTGCTGGGCGCTGCCGGGGCGATCGAGACCGCCTTCTGCGCGCTTGCGATCCGTGACCAGGTGATGCCGCCTACGCTGAACCTCGACAATCCGAGTGTTGAGTCGCCGATCGACCTTATACCGCACAAAGCCAAGAAGGCTCAGGTGCGGGCGGCGATGACCAACTCATTCGGGTTTGGCGGAACCAACGCATCTCTCATCCTCAAGCAGGTTGACTAGATCCGCGACTAACGCGACCACTTAAGCGCTGGGGACAGAACAGGACTTTGCGTCTGCATGCGTTTTCTAAAAGCATTTTTCGCGTTTGTGATTGTCATCGCCATCATTGCCGGTGGCGCCGCCGCTTATGGCTGGTTCTGGCTGCAAGGCGAGATCGCCAAGCCAGGGCCGCTGACGGCGGAATATGAGTTCACCATCGAACGCGGTGAAGCACTGGCCAGTGTTGCCACGCGACTCGAGTCCGAGGGGCTGATCGAGGATAAGCGCATCCTGCGTCTGAAAGCGCGGATCGATGATGTCGAAACCGATCTGAAAGCCGGCTCTTATGTTGTCGCAGCCCGCGCCAGCGTCAGCGATATCCTAGAGCAGTTCATTGACGGCGACGTTATCGAATACCGCCTGACCATTCCTGAAGGGCTGACCACAGCCCAGATCCTGCGCCGGGTTGAACAGGCAGATCGACTGACTGGCGACATGCCCGAGCGCGCGTTTGCCGAAGGCGTGCTGCTGCCTGACACGTATGCCTTTGGCGCCAATACCACCCGCACCCAGTTTCTGGAGCGGATGGAGGCGGCGCAGCAGACCTTGCTGGAACAGGTCTGGCCGACGCGTCAGGAAGGCTTGCCGATTCACACGCCAGAAGAAGCGGTCATCCTGGCCTCTGTCGTTGAGCGTGAGACCAGCTCTGCCGGCGAGCGCGGCATCGTCGCTGGACTGTTTATCGGGCGGCTCAATAAAGGTATGCGGCTGGAGAGCGATCCAACCATCATCTATGGCATCACCAAAGGCGAACCGCTCTACCATCGAAACGGGGAACGCCGGACGCTGTTTCAGTCCGAGATTGATCGCAAGACGGATTGGAACACTTATCAGATGGACGGCTTGCCGAAGACGCCGATTTGCAATCCGGGGCGCGACGCGATTGCCGCCGTTCTGGATCCCCCGCACACAAATTACGTGTTCTTCGTTTCGGATGGCAAAGGCGGACACCTGTTTGCCGAAACCTATGCCGAACACCAGAGAAATGTCGCCGCATATCGCGCTTATGAAAGCCAAGAGATCGCGCGCGAACGGGAGAATTGATGGGTATTTCAGGGATGACCGGCTTTGCCCGCATCAGCGCGGAAGCCGAATGGGGAAGCTGGAGCTGGGAAGCGCGCAGCGTCAATGGCAAGGGCCTTGATGTGCGCGTGAACATGCCGTCCGGACTGGAGCCGGTCGATCAGGCGGTGCGCAAGGCGATCAGCACCACATTCAAGCGCGGCAGCCTGCAGGTCGGATTGCGGATCGAGCTTTCTGGCGCCGAGACGGTCAATATCAATGAGGATGTTCTGGCCACCCTAATGGCCGCATATGAGCGCGCCGAGGGCGCTTTGGCGACCGGGCCGGCGCTGGCCACATTGATGGGCATTCGCGGCGTGGTCGAAGCCGAGACGCTATCCATGCGCGACTTGACTGAAATTGACGGCGCGATCGATGCGCTGATCGAGTCCGGGAAACAGGCCATCGCAGCGCTGCACACCCGCCGCGTCGAGGAAGGCGACGATCTCAAGACCCTGTTCGTCGGACAATTGTCAGAGATGTCTGCGCACACCCGTGATGCCCTTCAATACGCCGAAGAACAGAAATCTGCCCTCAGCGAAAAATATCGCGCCCGGATCGCGGAGTTTGATTCAGAAGGGGCGGTCTCGGACGAACGTCTGGCGACCGAAGTCGCTGTTCTCGCGGCCAAGGCCGACGTGACAGAGGAACTCGATCGATTGCAAGCCCATATCAGCCGCGGGCAATCTCTGATCGAGCGTGACGGCGCTGTTGGCCGCGATCTTGGCTTTCTGGCCCAGGAACTGAACCGCGAGGCGAACACGCTCTGTTCGAAATCTGCATCCCTGGATTTGACGAATGCGGGACTCGCGCTCAAAAGCGTGATTGATCAGTTCAAGGAGCAAGCCGCGAATGTCGAATAGCGCCGATCAGGACCCGCGCCGTGGCCTCATGCTGGTCATTTCCAGCCCCTCAGGCGCCGGCAAGACAACCCTTGCCCGTATGCTGATGAAAGAGTTCGACGATGTCGTTCTGTCTGTCTCGGCCACGACCCGGGAGCCGCGCCCGAATGAGACCGACGGGGTGGATTATCATTTTCGCTCTGAAGAAGAATTCCGGCGCATGATTGCCGGGCGCGAATTCCTGGAATGGGCAAAGGTCTTCGATCGCTATTACGGCACACCGCGGGCTGACACAGTGGCGCAACTGGAAGTCGGCAATGACGTCCTGTTTGATGTCGACTGGCAAGGCGCCGATGCGTTGCACGACCAGATGCCGAATGATTGTGTTTCAGTCTTCGTCTTGCCGCCGAGTATCGAAGCTCTGGAAGATCGGCTCGCCGCACGCGAAGGATCAACACCGGACATGGTGGCGCGGCGCATGCGCGATGCCCAGGCCGAGATCCTGCATTGGCGGCGCTATGATTATTGCATTGTCAATGACGACCTCGAAGAGGCGTATGGCAAGCTGCGCCGCATCTTGTTGGTGGAACGCACCAAGCGCCTGCGCGAACACAAGCTGGAAGACCATGTCCGCCGCCTGCTTGGCGAGCTTTAATGAATCACGGTCAGTCTGATTTTACCGGACAGGGTTTCACCGGGTTTCAACCAATGCAGACCTGTGACTTCGTCGGCTAGATCACTGTTAATGGCGTTCGGGGCGTGCGTGATCGGCTCGGCGCAGAAATAAGCCTCGCCGGCAGGTGCGAACACGGCGGCATGACTGAAAACCGGATCGGACTTGATGCTGACGCCATGCGTCGGCCAGTTGATCTCGATTGAGCCGGGCGCGAGCGTATAGGTCGTATCCAGAGTGAGGTCTTGCACGATCCGCGCGCGTGAGAGATCGTCAGTGATCTTGATCGGGTTCGCTATGGTCTCCCCGGTCTCGGCATCAACGCTCCAGAGATGCGAAGTCGGCATGATCAGGGTCGCGCCTGTGCGTTCGAAATAGGGATGCCATCCAAGCCCGGCCGGCATCGGCGTCTGACTGAGATTGGTCACTGATAGTTCAACGCTCAAACTGTTTTCCGTCAGGCGGAATGTTTGACGCGCGTCATAGCTCCATGGCCAGGCATCGGCATCATGATGGTAGAGCAAAGTGGCCGTGGTTTTCGCGTGCGCCTCGACTTTCCAGTCATCCTGCCAGCCGTGACCATGGACAGCGTGCGGCTCGGGCGGCAGGTTGGCGTGGAGTTCGATTTCCGATCCGTTGATGCGAAACCGTGCGTCATGGATGCGCCCGACAAAGGGGATCATCGCAAAGGCGGCAGATTGCAATGGATCAAAGGCCGGGCCTTCGCGCTCCGGTGCCGGGCGAAGCACATCGAGATCGCGATGTTTGAACTTGCTGACAGCGCCGCCTGCACATGGATCGAGCTCCAGGAGCATGTCACCTTTGGCCAGCACTATGCGCATCAAACGCCTCCCCATATTTGTCGGCGAGCGCTCTGAAATCAGCTTGGGTCAGAGTTTCCGCTCTCGACGTTGGATCTATTTTGCAGGATTCGAGCCAATGGACAGCGCCCAGTTGCACGGTCTGGCCAAGAGACTTGAGCGATGCGCGCAGCATCTTGCGGCGCTGGCCAAACGCAGCGGTTGTGACTTTCTCCAGGCTTTTCAGGTCAGTATATCGCGTTTCGGGCGAGAGCGGCTTGAACACCGCGACCGCCGAATCGACCTTTGGCGGTGGTTTGAACGCGCCAGGGGGCAGCGTGAAGGCGATGTGTGCATCGCATACAGCAGCGGTGAGAACGGCGAGGCGTCCATAATGGCGCTCGCCCGGTTTGGCACAGGCGCGCTGTGCCACTTCTTTCTGAAACATCAGTGCCATCTCGCCGCGCCAATCTGCGGCCTTGAGCCAGGTGATGAGCAGCGGTGTCCCGACATTATAAGGCAGGTTCGCCACTATCATCACGGGGTCGGGCGCCGACGCGATCGCGGGAAGGGTTTGCCATTCGATTTTGCGGGCATCGTGTTGAACCACTGTGAGGCGGCCCTCGCTTACCTCTGGCCAGGTTTGCAAGGCATCAGCAAAGCGGTCGTCAGCTTCGATACAGGTCAGATGCGCGGCGCCGGCCTGCAGCAGCGCGCGTGTGAGGCCGCCGGGGCCAGGCCCCACTTCAATCACGGTCCGCCCCGCGACAGGGCCCGCGGCGAGCGCTGTGCGTCGCAGAATGTCAGGGTCAAACAGGAAATGCTGGCCCAGCGCCTTGCGCGCCCGGGCCTGGGTCAGGTCCGGGCGATCAGTCATCAAGGCGGCCCCGATTCTCGATCATCACTTGCGCCAGCTGGAGCGCTGCGATCAGGCTGTCAGCTCTGGCCTTGCCGCTGGCCGCGACCTCATAGGCGGTGCCATGATCCGGGCTGGTGCGCACAATTGGCAGGCCCAGCGTAGTGTTGACGCCGCCCCACATATCGAGCGTCTTGACCGGAATCAGACCCTGGTCATGCGTCATTGCAATCACCGCGTCATAGCGCCCCGTCAGGGCTTCATGAAACACGGTATCAGCAGAGCGAGCATCTGAGACATTGATGCCGTCGGCGCGCAAATGGGCGGCGATGGGATTGATCAGATCTGTTTCTTCGCTGCCGATCGAGCCACCTTCACCCGCATGCGGGTTCAGACCGGTGAACGCGATGCGTGGGCGCTCAATGCCAAGATCACGGCGCAAGGCTGTGTCCGTGATCTTGGCAATCTGACTGAGATGGCTTGGCGTCAGGTGCGCGATGACCTGCATCAATGGCACGTGAATGGTCGCCAGCGCCACACGCAATCCGCCCCCGACCAGCATCATCACCGGTTTGATCGGATGATTGGAATGGGCGCTGCAAAGCTCGGCGATGAACTCAGTGTGTCCTGGATGCGAGAACCCGGCCTGGTACAAGACCGCTTTCGAGATCGGGTTGGTGACGATTCCGGCGGCCGCGCCGGTCAGGCACAGCTCGGTCGCGCGCTGGATACTGTCAATCGTCGCACTGGCGCCAATCGGCGAGGGCTGCCCGGTTTTCAAGGCGTCAAACCGGTCGATTGCAACCGGAATGACAGGCAGGGCGTCGGCGAACACAGCGCTGGCTTGCGCCGGCGTGTCGATGCATTTGACCGGGATTTGCGCGTCATACAGACGCGGATCCCCGAGGACGAAGAAGGGCGCCGGCCTCGCGGCCAGGGCTGTCCATGCATCAATGGTGATCTGCGGGCCGCATCCGGCCGGATCCCCCATAGTCACGGCGAGAGGCGGATGCAGGCTGGTCAATCGTCTGACTAGCGGCGGATAATCGTCGCTTCCCGCCGCAGGTTGCGAAGGCTGCGTTCTGAAATCATGCCGAGTTGCTCGCTATAAAGCCGGTCTTCAATCTGTTCGCGGCTGGGGATGGCTTCCATATTGTCACGCCGGTCACAGACATACATCACTGCCAGCGTGCCCGACTGCGCGAAGATGTCGGTCGCTTGGCCGATCGGCGTCGTCGTCACCATGGCCTGAGCTTCCGGGCCGAGATCGTTGACATTCAGGTCATTGAGCGTGACGGCACGAAGATTTTCGTCAGCCTCAGCGACCGCTTCGACCGACTCACAGCCCTCGATTTGCGCGACAGCGGCTCTGAGATCAGCATCGCTGCCATTGCCAACGGTCAGCCGCGCAACATCGACCAGGGTCACAGAATCGGACGGATCTCGCTTGCCGCGTACGAGCATAAGATAGATGCCGTCATCCGCGGTGATCGGCGCGGTCAAACCGGGTTCGGTCAAGCTTTGCAGTGCGGCTTTGCGCGCGTCTTCAAAATTATCCAGCACGACCCATCCCATGTCACCGCCGGTTGCCGCGGTCGGCGCTGACGAGAATCTCTGCGCAGCAACTTCAAATGGTGCGCCGGCGCGCAATTGATCCAGAATCGAGTTTGCCGCGGTCAGCGCTTGCGCCTTGTCTTCGGGGGTCGGAGCAAACAGAAAGATTTCCGAGGCCAGATATTGTTCTTTCTTGGCGTCCGCCTGAAGCCGCTTCAGCTGTTCTTGAATCTGGTTGTCCGAGATTCTAATGCGCGAGCCATACAGACCGCCCATGATCCGGCGCCAGGCAATGTCTGCACGCGTCTGGTCTTCCAGGCTGGAAGGATTGACACCGGATTGCAGCAGACTTGCGACCAGCGTATCGCGGGTGAGGCCGGATTGCTGGGCCATCCGGTCGATGGAACTGGCGATGTCAGTGTCTGACACTTCGACTTCATATTCAGCCGCTTCCTGCAGCTGTAATTTCTCATCGATCAACTGTTCGAGCGCCTGCGTTGTGATCTGCTGCACCTGTTCCTGTGTCGGCTCCCGGCCGCCAAGGCTGAGCAACAGCAATCTCGCGCGCTGGCGTACATCCGTGAAGGATATGGGGTCATCATTTACGACCGCGACAACGCCTTCAATCTGACGGGTTTCTGGAGCCGTCTGCGTCGTGTCCTGTGCGTGCGTGGGGGCGCAGGCAACAAAGGTCATCAAGGACGCCAGGGCAATTGACCGTAACATACTCTATCTCCTGCGGTCGACTTCAGACCGCGTTTTAACAAGGCGGAACATAACGCTTGCTGAACAATGCGCAACGCACGTGGCTGCAATGTGTCGATACTGCGTTTGTGACTTAGTCGACTGCGTCCGAGCCGAGCCCGCCAAGCGTCTTCAGAGCGAACCGGAACTTGATCGAATCCGTCGGGCCGAGGGTCCTGTCAATCGCTTCAGAACGCTCGAAAGAGACCTCAAATCGTGAACAGTCATCCTCATAGGCGAGACCGATGGATTGGCTGATATCTCGAGGATCGGACTGGCCGCCTTGCGAGTCGACCCGACCCGAAATGTCGCGGCTGAGGCCGTAGAGGAAGTAGTAATTGTCTGTGACCTTGAAGTCGGCGCGGACCTGGATTCCTTCGTCATTCAGGCCAGAATTCGTGATTCCACCATCGATACGATAATAGCGCGCATTGGCGCGAAAGCGCCAGAAATTGGTATCGACCCGGGCATCAATCCGGTTGAGTTTCAAATCGTCATCATCCAGGCGGACTCGCGTTTCGACCCGCAAGGGGTTGCCGAAATCAGCGGAAATCCCCGCCACCCAGTCTGAAACCGTGCCGTCCAGATTCGATCCGACGTCAAAGACCGGATCGCTCATGTCGCGCCAACGCCGGCCGCCAAGCGCCGAGATCGACATGCCATTCTTCCAGCGCGCTGTGATGGAGGTGCCGAGCGATGCCTTGCTGCCCCCTTCATAAGTGTCATAGCCGGCGGCGGCATTGGACTCGAACAAGGATGATTCATCGAGCTCGTAAAACAGGCTGTCCTCGATCGGAATATCTGAATCATTCGTGCCCGAGGTGCCATAGGCCACCATGCCTTCTGGCTCGACGATGAGGTCGATATATTTGCCGGGTCTGAATAGCGGATATGAGACACGTGTACCAATGCTGGCCACGCCGCGAGAGACCTCGCTGACGCCACTGGTCGTATTGTCCAGCTGGTAAAAGTCGAAGCGTCCCTCGGCGAACGGGTTGACCAGGATACCGCCCGGCAACACGCGATTGACGTTCCAGTCGACGCCGCCAGAGGCCCGGTAGCTATCAACGCCCAGTCCACGCTCCAGGATCGCGGTCGAGCCAGAGAGTGCGACGGTGCCGTATTTGCCGTAATCAAGCAGCTTCTCGCCAAACATTAGCGGCAAGGCCCGCGGCAGGCGGGCATCGGAATCATTGTCGCGATTGGTTTCAAATGTCAGCAAGGCGCTGTCAAAATACCAGTCCTGGCCCTGGGCCTGGGTGTAGAGCTGGTTGAGCAAATATCGCGGTTGCCCGGCATACAGTCCGCGATCGCTGTTTTCGCCTTCAATGTCATAGCGGCGGGTGTACAAGTCGTCGCTGACCTGCTCGACGGCAAATCCCCAGCTCCAGCCGGGTCGTATTTCAAAGCCGCCTTCAGCGAAAATGTGGCCGCGCCACTCCTTGTCGCCGAATTTTTCACCATCTGAATCGAATTCCTGCTCATTGGTCAGACTGACATCGGCCTGAACCGACCCGGACCAGAATCGTTTGCGATACTGCGCTTCCAGGAGCGGATTCACATTTGCCATCACGCGCGGCGAAAGGGTCAGATCCTGATACGGCGAAATCGCCCAATAATAAGGTTGCTGATAATATACACCGAGCTTTGAGGATGTGCCGAAATCAGGCGGCAACAGGCCTGACCGGCGCTCGGAGCTGGGATCCGGGTGGGCAAAGAAGGGCAGGTAGAGGACGGGAAAGCCGGCAATTTCCAGCACGGCGTCTCGATACGACATCATATCCGACTGCTCATCCAGAACCGCGCGGCGGGCCCGCAAGGCCCAGGTTGGACGATCATCCTCGTCGCAAACCTCACAGGACGTGTACACGATCTTTTCCAGCGCATTATAGCCGTCGCTCGACCGCACCGCTGATTCCGCCACAGCGATGCCACCTTCGGCGGTCCGGGTGGAAAAGCCGATCGCGTATCCGTCAATCAGATTGCTGCTGGTTTCGATTTCATTGGCAAAGGTCTCGCTGCCGTCTGCGTCAATGACGATGACATTACCGATTGCCCGCACCCGATCAGTGTCGCGAAAATAGATCAGGCGGTCGGCCCGCAGGACGCGGCCTTCATATTTGGCTTCGACATTGCCTTCGGCGATGACAGAATTGTCCGCCTCATTGACGAATATGTGGTCGGCATCGAGGACGACTTTCGGCTGCTCTGCCACAGGGTCGGACGGCATCGCTTGTGCCGCTGCCAACCCACTCTGCGTGAGGGTCGCCGCAAAAAGCAGGAAACTGGTCCATTTGTGCATTCTGCGACTCCGAACTCCTTGGTCCTAAATCGCATACGCCGTGCCCATTCAAGCGTCTAGCCGCCGGGCCCGGTATAGATGTGAAATTACAGTCAGTTGTGTCTTTGCTGCGTCTGTCAGTCGATGGCGAGCGAGGCCAGACCGCCCGGATAGGTCGTGGCCCGGCCTGCGAGTTCCAGCTCGACCAGGATCGCCGCGCAGCGCGGCGCGGCAATTTCCGCGGCGCGGGCAATGTCCTCGATCGCAACCGGCGATGCGGTGAGGAGGGATTCCACCAGGTCCTTCTGCCAGACCGGGATTTCGCGATCGCCGTCCGCTTCATCTCCGAAACTCGGACCACCTGGCGCCGACAGGGTGCGAGACGGCGGAGCGGCCAGGACTTCCAGGACATCTTCAGCATTGCGGACCAGGATCGCCCCCTGCCGCAGCAAGCGATTGGCCCCGGCATAGCGTGGATCGAGCGGCGATCCGGGGATCACCATGACGTCCCGGTCTTGTTCGAGTGCGGTCCGGGCCGAAATCAAGGAGCCGGAGCGCTCCGCGGCTTCGATGAGAAGGACCGCTTCGGAGACCCCGGTCACGATCCGGTTGCGGCGCGGAAAATCGCGAGCCGTAGCGCGATACCCGAACGGGCTTTCACTCAAGATCAGCCCGGTTTCCGCGATCGAATGATACAATTTCTCGTGCTGGGGCGGGTAAATGTGATTGATTCCACCGCCCAGCACGGCGATCGTCCCGCCTGACAGCGCCGCAGCATGCGCTTCGCCGTCTATGCCCCTGGCCAGACCCGAGACGATGACCACGCCTTCGCTGGACAATGTGGCTGAAATTTCGCGTGCGAGTTTCCGCCCGGCTGCCGAGGCTTGTCGCGCGCCAACAATCGCAACCGTTCTTCGGTGCGCAAGTGCGGGATCGCCGATCAGGCTGAGCACAGGCGGTGGCGGCGCCAGCTGACTGAGAAGTGGAGGATAGGCGGGATCATTTGCACACATGATCGCGCCACCATAGGCCGTGGTCGCTTCATACTCGCGCTCGATCATGTCTCGGGATGCAAGGGTGTGTCGGGATCGCCCGGAAGTGAGACTGGGCAGGGCGTCGAGTGCAGCGGCCGCTGATCCAAAGCGTGACAGCAATTGAAAGAAGGTCACCGGGCCAACCCGCGGGGTGCGGGCGAGTTGCAACCAGTCGAGCGATTCTATTTTGTTTGGTCCCCCAGACCGAGATGTTATTTTGCCTTACTCCCGAATTTGGGCTCAGTCCCCTTGAGCAGCCTTTTGATGTTCTCACGATGCGTCCAGAAGACCAGGACACTCAAGCCCAAGAGTAGCGCCGATGCAAATGGAGTTTCGCCAAGCAGATAAGCGCCGAGCGGAACGCAGGCCGCTGCCGACAGCGCAGCGAGCGAAGAAATCCGGGTCACGGCAAACAGGATGAGCCAGATCGGCGCCCCGACCGCCAGCGCCAGCGGCGAGGCAAAGGCAAGCAGGCCAGCATAGGTTGCAACCCCTTTGCCCCCCTTGAAGCCAAGCCAAATGGGATAACAATGTCCGACAAATGCGAACGCGCCAGCAACCAGGCCGATATTTCGCGTCTCGGACAGATAAGCGACAAGCAGGACGGCCAGGCCGGCCTTGAAACTGTCGAGAAGCAGCGTGGCGAGGGCCAGATCCTTGCGTCCGGTCCGCAACACATTGGTCGCGCCGATATTGCCGGAGCCGACCTGGCGAATATCACCGAGCCCGGCGAGCCGCGTCAGCAACAGGCCAAATGGGATTGATCCCAATATATATCCCGCAAAGGCGGCGATGAGATACCAATACATGACACCCTCTTGTGCGAGCTGCTTATGAGCTGCGCCGAAACCGGCCGTCAAGTCGGCTTGCTGCTAAATCATTGGCGTAAAGGCAAAGAAAACCGTTAAAAAACAAAGCTGAATGGCTGGATGCTGAGGTATTGCTGCGAGACAAGGTCAAAGTCTGGCAATCAGGTTCAATGCGGTCATGGTTTCAGCGCTCAGGAACCCGATTTCGAGCCCGTTGGCTTGCTGGAAGCGCTCCAGGGCGGCTTGAGTTTGCGGGCCGTGCAAGCCGTCCTGGGCGGCGAAATAGCCCGCTTCTGACAAGGCCGCCTGGGCTGCAATGACCGTGGATTGCGCCCGATGCGGCGGGCAGGCCGCATCTGTGCACAAGGCCGGTTCGACATTCAGCGCCTGGATCGTCTCAATCGTCATATATCCCCGCGACAGCGCCTGATCGCGCTGGAATTGTTCCACCGCGCCCTGCGTCTCAGGCCCGTATATGCCATCAATGCGGAGCTCGTAGCCGCGATCCACCAGCGCTGACTGCATTTGGCGCACGGTTTGTCGGCTGGCCATCTGATCGCACAGCACTTCGGCCCGCACCAGGCGGGACGGCTGGGTCACGACTGCGCGTTCAATGTCCTGATAAGCGGCTGGGATGATCTCGGGCTCATGACGTGCGGCGGCTAGCTGTTTTTCATATGGGATCGCTGCATATTCAGCCGACACCGCAACGCGGTGGGCAACAGCCGGGCGTTGAACCACCTGCTTGGCGACGCGTTGATAGCGGGCCGGTACAGTCTGCGTCTCGGTCCGCGCCGGTGACACCATTCTGGTATGGTGAACGATCCGTTTCTTTGCCGGAATGTGGACCTTGCAGAGGATTTCAGCTGCCTGGGCCGGCGTGTGTTCTGTCGTGTTTGCAGCAGAAAGCGAGGATTTGTGGCCATATAACGCTCGGCCGCGTTTCCAGACGGTTTTGGCTGGCTCGATTTCAATCGTTTCGGTCCAGGTTTCATATTTTGCCGGGATGTGAACCTCGATTTCGCGCGCCGGTTCGAGCAAAACATCCTCGTATGTCAGGGCATAGATCGGGGGCCGGGTCTGATATGCAAACATCGGCTGCTTGACCATGACGCGCTGGCGTCTTTGCTCGAATACCGCCGGAATATGGCGCTGACGCAGGCTTTGCGGGCGCAGCATGACGCGTTCGGTCACCCGATCATAGCTGGCAGGTGTCAGGGCGTTGGCAAAACATCGTTTTTCAGGGTCCGGACCGACAAAACTGGCCGTCGGGATGGCGGCTGCCATACCGGCCATCGCGAACCAGAGCAGCGCAATACCTAAGACATGCCGGATCGATCGCAGCATCTTCACCCCATTGGTCTGAGCCCAATCTAGGCAGAGGGTCTTGCTTGCGGGTCAACCGGTTCGATCAAAATCGATCAATTTCGCGGATTTGGGGAATTTGAGGCGGAATCGCAGTCTGTGTGCGCCGGGCCTGCGAAATCATTACCCATTTGTTGAGAATCTCGTTTGACTTGTCAGCAAGCTTCTGACGTAATCTTTACGTACTCATTATAATCGCACGTTTGTCCAATAAGGCTGTACGTATGTCCAATACAGCAGAGCAGCGCAAGCCCGGCCCTCGCGGGGCGAACCGCGAGCGCATCCTGCGGGCGGCCCTGGACATCATATCCAAGCGCGGCGTCGACAAGGTGACCCATCGCGCAGTCGCCGCCGTGGCTGGGGTATCGCCCGGGACGACGACTTATCATTTCGCCACCCGCGAAGATCTCGTGCGCGATGCCTTTTCGCTCTATATCGATGATTATCAGCGCACCCTGGTCGAGACCCTGACCCAGCGCCCGGTGCATACGCGCGAGGATTTCATTCGATTTCTGGGCGGCATGACGACGCTCAATCCCGAGCAATCCGGGCTCGAGGCGATCGAATATGAAATGGTTTTATTCGCTGGCCGGGACGAGGCCATGCGGATGCGTGTCGCCGCCTGGTCGCGGACTCTGGAAAGCTGGCTGTCGGACCCGCTCGAGCGGCTTGGCGCCAGCCGGCCGCTGGAAGCGGCCCGGATGCTGGTGGCGATGTCGCGCGGAAGCGAATTCGAAGTGCTGTCGCGCAGTCAGGAAATCCACCGCGACCAGTTTGCCTCGCGCCTGAGCGCCTTGCTCGACGCGGTTCTGCGCTAATCGGGCAGATTGGCAAGGCGATCCAGCGCCGTCTGCAAGATGATCGCGGCCGCGGATGCATCAATGGTTTCGGCCCGCCGCGCCCGCGTCATGTCAGCCGCCAGCATAGCCCGCTCCGCTTCGGCGCTGGACAGGCGTTCGTCCTGAAAGGCGAGGGGGATATCGCGGTGCTGTAGCAGGTTGTAAACCAGCGCCCTGGCGGCCTGGACCCGCCGGCCCGAGCTGCCATCCAGGTTCAGCGGCAGCCCCACCACCAGGCCTGTACAGCCCCGTTCATCATAAAGCTCGAACAGTCGCTCCAGGGCCGGGCGCAGTTTCTTTCCGCGGGCAATGATCTCAACCGGGCTGGCAATCATCCGCAAGCCATCGCTGGCGGCGACACCAATCGATTTTGCGCCTGGATCAATCCCCAGCAAGGGGCCTTGTGCGGGCAGGGAGGTCAGGTTCAGTTCAGGCATGGGCTTGTCTTCCGCTTCACTCGCGCGTATCGCTGCGCCGGTCAATTGGAGTTTCTGCCTGATGAGCGTCACAAAAGATGATGTCCGCAAGATTGCCCGCCTGAGCCGGATTGCTGTTCCAGAAGCTCAGCTGGAGTCGCTGGCTGAGGATCTCAGCGGGATCATGGGCTGGATCGAACAGCTGAATGAAGTCGATATCGATGGCGTCGAGCCGATGACCTCGGTCGTGGCCGCCAAGCTGCCAATGCGCGAAGATGTCGTCACTGATGGCAGTATCCAGGATCAGGTGCTCGCCAACGCACCGAAATCCGATGCAGGCTTCTTCGTCGTGCCGAAAGCCGTCGAATAGGCGCGTCTAGTCAATTGCCGCTGTTTCAGGCGCCACATCTGTTTCAGCCTCGGCCTCGCCACTGGCTGTTTCGGCATCCGGATCCCAGTCATAGATGGCCTTGACCGTGCAGGACTGACGCACATCGGACTTGTCGAAGCCAAAGGCGCTGTCAGAGGCAAATATGCGATCGCCCTTGGTCAGGCAGCCGGAAAATGTGTCAATCGCCAGCGATTGGGCCCAATCCAGATCAAAGCAGGTGCCAAAGGTCTCGATCAGATACCGGTCTCTGCCCTCGCGCACGACCACGGCGCGCCTTGTGGTTTCTCCAAATCCGTCAATCGAGCTGGCAAAGCAGACCCGGTCGACTTGCTCGCCGCGGCGGACATCATTGGCAAAGACCTGCGCGGCGCGCGCCGCTTCGCGCTCGGCAACGGCTTCAGGCGAGGTGTCGGTGGCGCAGGCAGATACAGCGAAGAACAGGACGGAGAAAGCGGTACGATGGGTTAGCATAGTCACTCCTACAGCTAATTGTCGTTGGTGCGTCCCTGTCTGCACTAAATCACAGCACAGATGAATGATCGACAACAAACTCACCAAACTACCGCGATTTGCACTTGCTTCACGGGGTCAAGGCAGCCTACGAAAGCGCCAAAATATCTGGACACAGGAGATCGCATGAGCGAGCTCACAAATCTCACATTGACCGGGGCTCTGGACGGGCTCGACAAGGGCGCGTTTTCGGCCGTGGAGCTGACCCAGGCCTTTATCGACACCATCGAGGCTTCGAATGATGCCTTGAATGCCTATGTCGTCAAAACGCCGGAGCAGGCGCTGGCGATGGCGGCCGAGTCCGACCAGCGCCGCGCCACCGCAACAGCCGGTCGCCTGGATGGCGCCCCGCTCGGCGTCAAGGACCTGTATTGCACCAAAGGGGTACGCACGACCGCGTGTTCGAACATTCTTGGCGAGTTCACGCCGACTTATGAGAGCACGGTGACACAGAATCTCTGGGATGCCGGCGCGGTGCTGCTCGGCAAGCTCAATATGGACGAGTTCGCCATGGGCTCGTCGAACGAGACCTCGCGCTTCGGCCCGCCTTCAAATCCGTGGCGCCGCAGCAGCAGCAATGCGACCCTGACCGCTGGCGGCTCATCTGGTGGCTCGGCCACGGCGGTGGCGTCTGACCTGTGTTTGGCGGCGACGGCGTCTGATACCGGTGGCTCGATCCGCCAACCGGCCGCGTTTACCGGCACAGTCGGCGTCAAGCCGACTTATGGCCGGGCCTCGCGATACGGCATGGTCGCCTTTGCCAGCTCGCTGGATCAGGCCGGCCCGATTGCCAAGACCGTGTCAGATGCGGCCTTGCTGACCGAAATCATGTGCTCGCATGACGACAAGGATTCAACCTCCCTGAAGGTCGAGACACCCAACTGGCTTGGCGATGTCGGCAAGGGCGTCAAAGGCATGAAGATCGGCGTCCCGAAAGAGTATCGCGTCGAAGGCATGCCGCAGGAGATCGAAGATCTCTGGCAGACCGGCATTGAATGGCTCAAGTCCATGGGGGCCGAGATTGTCGATGTCTCGCTGCCGCACACCAAATACGCCTTGCCGGCTTATTATATCGTCGCCCCGGCAGAAGCCTCCTCGAACCTCGCCCGTTATGACGGTATGCGCTATGGCGCGCGCATTGATGGCGATGGTCTGACTGGTACTTATGAAGGCACACGGGCGGGCGGCTTCGGCGCAGAAGTCCAGCGCCGCCTGATGATCGGCACTTATGTGCTCTCTTCCGGCTATTATGACGCTTATTATTTGCGGGCCCAGAAAGTGCGGACGCGGATCCTGCAGGATTTCGAGACGGTGTTTGCCGATGTCGATGCCTTGCTGACCCCGACCTGTCCGAGCGCCGCCTTCGCTTATGGCGAGAAGACCGATGATCCGGTGCAGATGTACCTGAATGACATTTTCACGGTCACCGCCAATCTCGCGGGCCTGCCTGGGATTTCGGTGCCGGCGGGGGTCGATAATGACGGCTTGCCGCTGGGATTGCAGGTCATCGGCAAGGCGCTTGACGAAGCCACCTGTTTCCGGGTCGCAGGGGCGCTGGAAGAGGCCGCTGGTTTCGTCGCGAAACCGGAAAAGTGGTGGTAGTCTGGATCCATGAGCAGCCGCGCGCGCTTCTGGATCATGACCCTGGTGACCTTTGTCATCAGTTGCGGACTGATCTTGCTAACCGCTTACAGTGTCGGGGCTGATCCGTTCCACCCGAGGTCGCGGCACATCTGGGCGCTGTCCTTGATTGCCGCCGCCTATGCTTCGATCCGGGTTGCGATGATCCTGGGACGTTTCCTGGATGCGCGCAAAGACAGCGGTTCGACATCGCTGTTATCAGGCCTGCCATTGATTGGCAGCAAGCAACACGCAATCGACCGCCGCATGGCCGAACGCCGCGCCCGGGTTGAAGCGGCGCAGAAGCGCAGTAAAGAGACAACAGATTCAAAAGAGGATGTAGGCGATGAGTGAGCGCCCGACATATACGCTGAAAGGCGATACCGGAGACTGGGAAATCGTTCTCGGCCTGGAAGTGCACGCGCAGGTTTCCTCCAATGCCAAGCTGTTCTCTGGCGCTTCGACCAAATTCGGCGCTGAGCCGAACCAGAATGTCTCTCTGGTCGATGCGGCGATGCCGGGCATGTTGCCGGTGATCAACAAGTTCTGTGTCGAGCAGGCCGTGCGCACAGGGCTGGGCCTGAATGCGCAGATCAACAAGGTCTCGCGCTTTGACCGCAAGAATTATTTCTATCCCGACCTGCCACAAGGCTATCAGATCAGCCAGTTTGAGCATCCGATTGTCGGCGAAGGCGTGATCGAGGTTGATGTCGAGCCTGCCCACGGCGATCCGGCCTATGCCTTCCCGGTGCGGATCGAGCGCCTGCACCTGGAACAGGATGCCGGCAAGTCCATTCACGATATGGATCCGGGCGCGACTTATGTCGACCTCAACCGCTCGGGCGTGGCGCTGATGGAGATCGTCTCCATGCCGGACATCAGAACCCCGTTGGAAGCCGCCGCCTATGTGAAGAAGCTGAAATCCATCGTTGTCGCGCTTGGCACCTGTGATGGCGACATGGAGAAGGGCAATTTGCGCGCCGACGTGAATGTCTCGGTTTGCAAGCCCGGCGCGTATGAGAAATTCCGCGAAAGCGGTGATTTCGACGAGCTTGGTACACGCTGCGAAATCAAGAACATGAACTCGTTCCGCTTCATCCAGGCCGCCATCGAGTATGAAGCACAGCGCCAGATCGAGATTATCGAAGGCGGTGGCAGCGTTGATCAGGAAACGCGTCTGTATGATCCCGACAAGGGCGAGACCCGCTCGATGCGGTCGAAGGAAGATGCGCATGATTATCGATATTTTCCGGACCCTGACCTGTTGCCGCTTGAGATTGATGACGCCTTTATCGAAGGCATTCGCGTCAATCTGCCGGAACTGCCGGATCAGAAACGGGCCCGGTTCGAAAGCGATTATGGCCTGTCGCGCTATGATGCAGGCGTTTTGACTGCTGATGCCGAAAGCGCTGATTTCTATGAAACCGTCGCCAAGGGGCGGGATCCGAAACTCGCGGCCAATTGGGTGACGCAGGAGCTGTTTGGCTATCTCAATAAGGCCGAACTGGACTTGGCCAACACACCGGTGTCTGCGGTACAGCTTGGCGGTCTGATTGATCTGATCAGCGGCGATGTGATTTCCGGCAAGATCGCCAAGGATGTCTTCCAGCGGATGATTGATGGCGAAGGCGACCCGGCTGAGATTGTTGACAAGCACGGCCTCAAACAGGTCACCGATACGGGCGCCATCGAAGCGATCATTGATGAGGTCATCGCTGCCAATCCGGATCAGGCCGCCGCGGTCAAGGAGAAGCCGAAATCCATGGGCTGGTTTGTCGGTCAGGTGATGAAAGCCTCTGGCGGCAAGGCCAACCCGCAGGCCGTGAACAAGATCCTGCGCGACAAGCTCGGCCTTTAAAGGCTAAGGCAACAACACACCGCAGCCGATGCCTTTCAGCACCGCGCTGATGCGATTGTTGACGCCAAACTTGGTAAAGATCCGGCGCAGCATCGTATCGACCGTGTTTTCGGTGACGCCGAGCCGATCAGCAATGGCATTATTGGCCAGTCCGGCCGCGACCAGGGTCAAGGCCTCGGTTTCGCGCGGGCTGAGCGGTTTTAACGGCGCTTGATCATTGATCTGCGCCAGGTCGCAATAACGGTTATGGGTTTGCAGGCAGGCAAATTGGATGGCGGTCAATTGCGGGTCGGTCAGGTCCAGCTCAGTGCCTTCGCTGGCCAGGCTGAACAGCGCAAAAGTGCCCATTGGTCCGAACACGGGCACGGCCAGACCATCGGTCAGATTCGCTGCCTTATGGGCATCAAAGATCTGTTGCTGCTGGGCATTCAGGGTCTGTGTCCTGGCCACGTCTCGCCAGTGAAAGGGGCGGGACTCTTTCAGGGCGCGGGAAATGATCGGATCGAATTTGGCGTAATTGTTGCCGATATAGCGTTTGGCAAAGCTGCGCGGAAAGGTCTGTCGCACCAGGCCGGCTTCAGGCGGAATCGCCCGCAACTGTTTGGACATGATGAAATAGGCGCTGTATTTGATCCCGTAACTGGCGACAAAGGCATCAAACACACGAAACAAATCGTGCTCGGTTTCACACGTCTCGGTGCGTTCGATTAACCCTTCCAGCGTCTGCATTGTCCCCTCGGCGAGGGAACATTACCACATTACTCGGCAAATGGGCGGATTTTGTTGGCGATTTCTTCCAGATACGCAATTTCGGCCATTTCCCCGCTGGCATGACCAGCCAGGGCCCGGCCCTGCCAGCGCGGGATGATGTGGAAATGGAGATGGAACACCGTCTGTCCTGCCGGGGCGCCATTGAACTGTGTCACCACCAGCCCGTCCGGCTGCAAGCCTTGCTCGACCGCCCGCGCGACGTGCTGGACCCGCGCCATATAGGCCCCGAGCGCGTCGCTCGGCATATCCAGGAAGTTGCGTGCCTGGACCTGTTTCGGGATCACCAGCGTATGCCCGTCTGATTGCGGAAACACATCCATGAAGGCAAGCACGACATCGTCTTCATAGATTTTGACACTCGGCATCTCACCGCGCAGGATCTTGGCGAAAATATTGTCGGGATCATAATCGGCGTGGAGGGTCATACCTGCGGGTCCTTTGTTGGCTTCGCTGATTGAGTGGTTAGCAATTCGGACAAGAGAAACAAGGCGATCACGAACAGAAACACGATCCCATCTATACCGGGGCCGGGCGGTGCGACACCATTGCCGAGGGCAATCCCAAACCAGGCTTCCGACGGCTGCGGGTCGGGTATCCACGCAGACGGAATAATCAGATCCAGCCAGACCAAGGCATATCCGATGACGAGGTTGAACAAACCGAACCAGATGACCAGCATGCTGATCGCGCGCCAGCGCCGGCTTCGATGCGGCGATTCATAGGGTCCAGCGAGCTCCGCGAGGAGATCAGGTGCGGCATTGACGGTATCGAGGATAACCTGCTTCGCCCGTTCTCGATCGGAGGTCGTCACCCGTACGCAGACGCCGCCCAGAGCTGGGACCATGCCCCAGTCGATTGCCGCATGTTCACCATTGTCCAGAGCGGCCCAGATATCATGTGTTCTCAACAAGCCGACACAGATCTGCGCTTCAGTCAGCGTCGCGCAGCGGCGCAGAATGGTGCTATTGCTCATCCATCTTTCTTAAACGGTGTTCGCTGGGTCAGATAAGCGTTTTCATGCTCGACGGCCTGGCGTTCGCGCGCGAGATAGTCGTCAATCGCCTCTCGCAAGCCCTTGTGCGCGATCCAGTGGGCTGAATAGGTCGTCACCGGGGCATAGCCGCGGGCGAGCTTGTGACCGCCCTGGGCGCCGGCCTCGACGACGGCAAGCTGGTTGGCAATGGCGAAATCGATGGCCTGATAATAACAGGTCTCGAAATGCAGGAAGGGGCGCGGCGCGGTGCAGCCCCAATAGCGCCCATACAGCGTATCGGATCCGATCAGATTGAGCGCCCCTGCAATCGGCTGGTCTTCCTCATAGGCAAGCACCAGCAGGATGTGCTGCGCCATGCGCTCGCCGAGCAGGGTGAAGGTCTCGCGATTGAGATAGGGATAGCCCCATTTGCGCGAACCGGTATCCATGTAGAAGTCGAAGAACGCGTCCCAGTGATGGGCCTTGATGTCAGCGCCGGTCAGGTGCCGGAAGTTCAGGCCCGCCTGTGCCCTGGCGCGCTCCTTGCGCAGGTTTTTGCGCTTGGCCGAAGACAGAGCGGCGAGAAACCCGTCAAAGCTTTCATAGCCATTATTGCGCCAGTGAAACTGCTGATCATTGCGGATGAGCAGGCCGAGTTCATCCAGTTGCGCTGCTTGCCCGGGCTCAATGAAATTGATGTGCAGCGAGGAGAAATCATTCTGCGCCGCGACCTGGATCGCGGCAGAGACCAGGGCATTGCCGAGCCGGCTCTGATCCGGCCCCGGCTTGGTCAGCAGGCGCCGCCCGGTGACCGGCGTGAACGGCACCGCTGACAGCAATTTCGGGAAATAATCCCCGCCCGCGCGCTGATAGGCTTCTGCCCAGCTATGGTCGAACACGAACTCGCCCTGGCTATGGCTCTTGGCATAAAGCGGCATGGCGGCTGAGATGGTCTTGTTCGGGGCCTCGATCACGACATGACAGGGCGACCAGCCGGTCTCCGGCGTGGCGGCGCCGGAAGCTTCCAGGGCCTCGAGAAATTCCCAGCTCAAAAACGGATCAAATGTCACCCCAGGCGGGTTTGCGACAGCATTCCATCCGTCCGGATCAAGATCTCGCATGCCGGTAACGATGCGCGCGGTGAAGGCTGTGTCGTCCATGGGGTAGTTATGTATTCAGAATATGGCGTTTTGCGAGCGCCGGATCAAACCCTTCGAAGATTTGACTGTCAGTCAGCGGCGCCAGGGCCGCACACGTCTCGGCATTCTTCACCGTCCAGGTCAGCAGCGGCGTATGCTGGCGCGCCGTCTGCAGGCTGGCATGGGCGGCATCGCTGACATGGCAGGCAAAATAATCGACCGGGCCTGGCGCAATGTCAGTCAGGTTCGGCGCCTGGGTCATCTCAGACGGCAGGATCAATTGCCCCCGCATCAGGGCAGGCGGCAAGGCGCCAACCGCCAGCGGCGAGAAACTCATCGCAGCTGCGGGGCCGGAATAGGCGCGCAGCATGTCACCCACCCGCGCTGCGAATTGGCGCGGGTCGGTGTCGCCGTCAATCTTGAGCTCGCAGAGGAGCGGCGTCGCCCGCGGCCACGATGCCAGCAATGTCTCCAGCGCGATGATTTCGCCGCCGCCCTTGAGCGGGGTGCCGATCAATTCGGCGCTGGTCAGGTCGCCGACAGCGCCGCTCTCCTCGGTCATCCGATCGAGCACCGGGTCGTGAAAGATGATCGGCACGCCATCGGCGCTCGGACGCACGTCGAATTCGATGCCAAGCCCGGCATCAGCCGCAGCGAGCAGCGCTTCGAAACTGTTTTCAGTCAAGCCGTCATGCGTCCACAAGCCCCGATGGGCGTAGACAAAGTCAGACAGCTTGAACGCGTCAGCCAATTTCGAAAATGCCGTCGACTTCGACCGCGACGCCGCGTGGCAAGACCGGGCTCGCCACCGCTGCGCGGGCATGGCGGCCTTTGTCGCCAAACACCGCAACCATCAGGTCGGAGCAGCCATTGATGACTTCCGGAAGGTCGGTGAAATCCGCATGCGCATTGACGAACCCGCCCAGTTTGACGACGCGCTCAATGCGCGACAGATCACCGACAGCGGCCTTGCATTGGGCGATCAGATTGATGGCGCAGAGTTTCGCTGCGGCCTGGCCTTGCGCCAGCGTGAGGTCCTCGCCGAGGCGGCCTTGTGCGAGACCGTCCGGTCCGGCGCTGACCTGGCCGGAAATGAACAGCATGTTCCCGGAGATCACGAAGGGCACATAATTGGCGACCGGGGCCATGGGGGCGGGAAGGGTGATGCCTAGCTCCGCCAGGCGGGACTCTGGTGACGACATGAAGTCTCCTGTGATTTTGATCTCGTGCTAGCGCTTAAGGGCTGGGCGCGGCAAGGGCCAATCATGATTTTCGCGCCTTGTTCTGAGCCAGGCGAATGGCCCGGCCAGTGACCACAGAGGCATTGCCGAACCTGGACCGCGCTGCATCGCTCGCCCGCTCGGCCTTGGCGCGCTTCTCGACGCTGGGATCGACCAGATCCCTTGTGTCCCAGCGGGCATCTTCAAGGTGAGAAATCCCGATCCCGATCAGGCGATAGGCGCGGCCTTGCCGGGTTTCCTTTTCCAGCAAGGGCTTGGCATGGCGAAACAGCACATTGGCGAGATTGGTCGGCGTCGACACCGTAACCGAGCGCGTCAGATTGCGAAAATCCTTGGATTTCAGCTTCAGGGTAATGGTCGAGCCCTCGACATTGCTGCGCTTGGCGCGAATAGCGGTCTCTTCGCAGACTTGCCAGAGCCGATCCTCCAGCAGCTTGTAGTCGGAAATGTCGTCATTGAAGGTGCGTTCGGCCGAGACGGACTTGCGGATGACATCGGTGCGAACCGGGCGGTTGTCGATGCCGAGCGACCGCTGGTGCAACCATAGACCGGTCTCACCATATAGCCGGATCAGATCGCGCGCCTGCGCCGCCTGCAAGTCCCCAACCAGGCGATATCCGTCGCGCTCGAGTTTCCTCGCCAATTGCTTGCCGACCCCATGCAGGAACCCGACGCCCTTGTCGGCCATCATTACTGCCGCTTCATCCTTGGCCAGCACCGCAAAGCCGCGGGGCTTGTCCAGCTCGCTGGCTGTCTTGGCAAGGAATTTGTTCTCGGCCAGGCCGATCGAGATGGTAATGCCGATATCGGATTCGATGTCGCGCGCGAGCCGGGACAAGGAGCGCGCCGGATAGGCATCATTGACGCGGGTGGTGCCGCTGAGATCAAGAAAGCCTTCGTCGACGCTGAGCATCTGGACCTTAGGGGTCAATGCCTCGAACTTTTCTCGGATCTGCTTTGAGGCAGCCGAATAGGCCTCGCGCCGCGGTTTGACGACCACAGCTTCCGGGCAGGCTTTCAAGGCCTTGAACATGGGCATCGCCGACCGGACTCCGTTCAGCCGGGCAATATAGCAGCACGTGGCGACGACGCCGCGCTTGCCACCGCCGACGATGACCGGCTTGTCCTTCAGCTCTGGATTGTCGCGTTTCTCAATCGCCGCGAAGAAGGCGTCGCAATCAATGTGAGCAATCGAGAGTGTGTGCAGCTGCGGGTGCGCGACAATCCGATAAGACCCGCATTCAGGGCAGATATCCGATCGATCGGAGACCTCGGCATCGCAGTCTCGGCACAGCGCGGGCATGTATGTTCATGCCATGTTCCTTGAATTGGCGCAATTGGAAAAGAAACGTTAACGAAGCGGACGGTAAAAAGAATCGGGGCAGATACAATCCCAGGTGATTCGGAATCGCGACTATGGCGAAACAAACCGCTCAGAAAGTCCTGATCGTCGAGGACAATGCGCTGAATATGCGCCTGTTCAGCGATTTGCTGGAAGCCAGCGGATACGAGACCCTGCAATGCACGGATGGCGGCAAGGCGGCGGCGCTCGCCGTGGAAGAACAGCCGGATCTGATCATCATGGATATCCAGCTGCCGGAAGTTTCGGGCCTCGATATTACGCGCTGGCTGAAGGATGATGAACGCACTGCGTCGATTCCAGTGCTCGCCGTGACGGCATTTGCCATGCGCACCGATGAAATGCTTGTCCGCGAAGCCGGCTGCGAGGGCTATCTGTCGAAGCCGATCCAGGTCCGGTCCTTCCTGAAAACCGTGGATGACCTGATGCCGAAAGGCAAAGCTTCATGACCGCGCGGGTTCTTGTTGTTGACGATGTCGAGGCCAATCGGCGCCTGGTGCAGGCCAAGCTGGAAGCGAGATATTATACCGTGATGCTGTCGCATTCGGGCGAACATGCGATCTCCAGTGCCATCCACCAGCAGCCGGACATCATCCTGCTGGATGTGATGATGCCAGGCATGGATGGCTATGAGGTTTGCCGGCAATTGAAGGCCAATATTGCCACCCGGCACATTCCCATCGTCATGCTGACGGCGCTGACCGACCGCGATGACCGCTTGCGGGGGCTTGAAGCCGGGGCTGACGACTTCTTGTCCAAGCCCGTCGATGATTTTGCCTTGTTTGCGCGGCTGGAGGCACTGGCGCGCTTTAACGCTGTGGCTGATGAATTGCGGGCCCGGGAATCGGCAAATCCGCACACCGCGAATTTTACCGAATCCGAGTTGAGCACGCTGTCCAAACCCGCGAGCATTCTGGTCGTCGATCAGAACAATAGCGAAGCCCGCCGCGTCGCTGCGGCCTTGCACAAGGTCGGTCATGAGGCCGAAACCTGGATCGATGCGCAGAAAAGCGGGATCAAGTTCAAGCAAATCGACCTGATCATCCTGGCTCTGTCCGGGCAGCGTCATGATGCCTTGAAACTCTGCGCACAGATGCGGGCGCTGCGCGAAGCCAAGGATTTCGCGATCATTGTCACCTGCGATGAGAAAGATCAGCAACGCGCTGCTGAGGCACTGCGGATCGGCGCCTCCGATGTGATCCAAACCCCGCTCGACCTGCAGGAACTGCAAGCGCGCACTGCGACACAGGTGCGTCGCAAGCGATATGTCCAGATCCTGCGCAAGCGGGTCGATACCGGCCTGGAATTGTCGGTGATTGATCAGCTGACCGGTCTGTATAACCGGCGCTATATGCTAGAGCGGCTGCAGCTCTGGATGCAGCGATCAGGGGTCGATGGAAAACCGGTTTCGGTCGTGGCCTTCGACATTGATCACTTCAAGCAGGTCAATGACGTCCATGGGCATGAGGCCGGAGATCTGGTGCTGCAGGAATTCTCAGAGCGTCTGCGGACAAATATCCGCCCGAAAGACATTGCCTGCCGTCCGGGCGGCGAGGAGTTTCTGGTGATCATGCCGGAAACACCAGGGGATCTGGCTTATATCGGTGCCGAGCGCATTCGCCACGCGATCGCCGCCGAGCCGTTCCTGGTCGAGCGCAAGAATGAAGAAATCAGAGTGACGGTCAGCGCCGGCGTTGCCACGCATTATGGCGAAGACGCGCTGCTGGCAGATCTGCTGCACCGGGCCGATCAGGCGCTGTACAAGGCCAAGGAAAATGGCCGCAATCGAATCGAAAAACGCGCGGCATAAAAAAACCGGGCACCAGGCCCGGTTTTCTTGATCAGTCTGCAAGCCAGATCTCACTTGATCTTGCCTTCCTTGAACTCGACATGCTTTTTCGCAATCGGATCATATTTCCGCTTGACCATTTTCTCGGTCATGTTGCGTGGGTTCTTCTTCGTGACGTAGAAGAATCCGGTGCCTGCAGTTGAGTTCAGGCGAATTTTAATCGTTGCCGGTTTGGCCATAACGGTGCGCCTTTTGTTAAGGGCTGAATCTCGAAAACGCGTCTAATGATCGGTTGTGAGGCGGAAGTCAACCACGTGGACGCATCAAATTCTGTCGGTCGAGTGTCCGCTGCGGGTCCAACGTAGGAATGGCGGGCCGAGATCGTCTTTCCCAGCCAGTCTCTGTTTGATTTCACCGAGCATGAAGCGGGTCACATTTGGCAGATCGAGCGCCATTGCATCGTTCAGCGTCACCCATTGCAAATCATGCAATTCAGCCCCGTCAAGCGGCGGGCGATCGTCAATCAGGACCTTTTCTGCCTCGGCCATGAAGAAGCGGGCATCAAAGCGTTTGGGGCGATAAGGCGGGGTGATCGCCCGGCCGATAAAGCGCAAATGCTGAAGACACGGGGCAATGTCGAGCTCATAAAGCGGCGCCCAGCCTGCCGGGGCTTTGCGCGGCATCTCTGCGTGCTGACCAAGCAGCAGACCGGTTTCCTCGAACGTTTCCCGAATCGCCGTCAGGGCGAAGGCGCGCGGGATGCGTTTTGTCTGGAAGCGCAAGCGGGCTTCTTCCTGGTCAGCGAGTTCGCTATAGCTCGCCGCCCGGCCATCCTGTGGATCGACCCGCCCGCCCGGGAATACATATTTGTCCGGCATGAAATCATGCCGCCCGGACCGTTTGCCCATCAGGACACGGGGCTGCGCCTGGTCGCGGCGGACCAGAATAAGTGTCGCGGCATCGCGCGGGCGCGGGCTTGGCTGGTCGGTGATGATCACCTCGCCAGCATCCTCTCGATTAAAGGCATTTCCGAGATCGGGTATGCTCATCGCCGTTTCTTACCTCTGCCGCCGGGCTTTCCTTTGCCGCGGCTGACCTTGCCAGAGCCTTTGCGCCCGTCATAGCGCTTCCCCCGCGTCCGCGGCTGCAGTTTCTCGCCGGGGCGGCGGGGTTTCGGGTCTGAGAGCAGCTCCAGCAATAGCCCGCCTTCCAGCGGCGTCACTTCGGACAAGCGCACCTCGACGCTCTGGCCGAGTTCATAGCGTTTGCCGGATTGCTCGCCGATCAGGGCCTGGGCCGGCTCATGATAGCGCCAATATTCATGCGAAATGCGCGACGCCGGGCAAAAGCCGTCCGCGCCGGTCTCGTCAAGGCGCACGAACAAGCCGGAAGCGGTCACCCCGGTGATCCGCCCCGAAAACTCGGCGCCGACGCGATCCGCCAGGAACAAGGCCAGATAGCGATCCGTGGCTTCGCGCTCAGCCGCCATCGAGCGGCGTTCGGTCTGGACCAGGTGCTGCGCGGTTTCATCCAGCTGCGCCGCTTGTTTCTCGGTCAGGCCATCGGGGCCGAATTTCAGGCGCGCGATCAGGGCGCGATGGACGATGAGGTCGCTATAGCGCCGGATCGGGCTGGTGAAATGCGCATATTTTTTCAGGTTCAGACCGAAATGCCCAATATTATCCGGGCTGTATATGGCCTGGCTTTGTGTGCGCAGCACGATCTCGGAGACCGCTTCGGAATGCTCGGTCTGGTCAAAGTCGGCCAGCAATCGATTGAACCGTTTGGTTTGCGTCCGCTCTCCCAGCGGCCAATCAATGTCGAGCGTCTTGAGGAATTCAGACAAGGCCGCGATCTTGGCGTCCGAAGGGGCATCATGCACCCGATACAGCAGCGGGCTGGCTTGTTTTTCAAGCTCCTCGGCAGCGCAGACATTGGCCTGGATCATCAATTCCTCGATCAGCTTGTGCGCATCGAAGCGGGCCTTGGTCCGGATCCCGGCGACGCTGCCATCGTCGGCAATCTCGACTTTGCGTTCCGGCAGATCGAGCTCTAGCGGGCCGCGCCGCTGACGCGCCTGGCTGAGCGCCGCATAAGCGTCCCAGAGCGGGCGCAGGACGGTCTCGAGCAGTGCCGCCGCGCGCGGCGTCGGCTGACCGTCAATCGCCTGTTGCGCCTCTTCATAGGACAAGGCTCCGGCTGAGCGCATGGTCGCGCGCATGAATGTGTGCGACCGCTTGGTGCCGGCTTGATCGAACCGCATCTCGACCGCCATGCAGGGCCGGTCCTTCGCTTCTTTCAGCGAGCAGGCATCGGCGCTGAGCTCGAATGGCAGCATCGGCACCACGCGGTCCGGGAAATAGGTCGAGTTTCCGCGCTTCAGCGCCTCCACATCCAGGGCGCTGCCGGGTGTGACATAGGCCGCGACGTCGGCAATCGCGACGATCACCCGGAACCCGTCTTCGAGGCGTTCGGCGAAAACCGCATCATCATGGTCGCGGGCATCTGCCGGGTCGATGGTGATCAGCGGCGTGGCGCGCAAATCGGTCCGGTCGACGGTCTCAGGCATGTGCGCCTGGGCTTGGTCGAGAACCGCAGCTGGAAATTCGGTCGGAATGTCATGCGCTGCGATGGCCAGCAAGGAGGCCGCGCGCGGATCCTCGCGGCGCCCGATAATCTCGGTGATCCGGGCCCGAACCGGGCCATAGCCGCGCTGCGGCATCGGCATGGCAATGACCAGATCCCCATCCTCAGCGCCGTTTATGTCGGCTTCGCGAATGTGAAGCTCGTGCTTGATCTTGCGACTGGCGGGCTTGACCCGGCCGCCGCGTGCGGTGCGCAGGTAAACACCGGTGACCGGGCGCTCATCATCGCGCTGTTCGAACAGCTTCATCAGCCGGGCTGTCCACACGCCATTGGTCTGCTTGATCCGCGCCAGTCCGCGATCGCCGATCCCGGGCGCGGCGCCGCGCATCTTGCCGCTATAGCCGTCATAGATCAGGTCGGGTCCATACAGACCATCCTTGCCGCTGGCGCGGGCGATCAGTTCGCCCTGGTCATCGGTGCGCTCGAACACGATGACCGAGGTTGGCGGCGGGACATCCGATCGAGCCCAGGCGCGCTTGCCGGTCTTGGTCAGCGTGCCGTCGGCTTCGAGCTCTTTCAAGATGGCGCGCAGGGTCTGGCGTTCACGGCCTTTCACTTTCAGGCCGCGGGCAATGTCTTGCTTCGATGTTGCTCCTGGATTTTGCTTCAGAAAGTCCAGGACAGTTTGTCGATCAGGGAAACTCATGGCGCGCGCCATACAGGAAGTTGCGCGGTTTGGCTTGTCCTATTTGTCAGGCCAGGGCCGGGCAGTGGCGGGCTGTTGCCGCGTCGGGCACGGGCTTATTCATCCAGAGTCATCCGCATTTCCAGCAGATAGGGGTCAAATCCCGCTTTCTCATAGGCCCGCACAGCAGGCGCATTGCCTGGATAAACGGTCAGATGCACGTCGGGCAGATTATTGGCCTTTGCCCAGGCAAACAGATGCTCGAGGACACGCTTGTTGACGCCTTTGCCGCGATGTTCCGGGGCGACGTAAAGAAATCCGATAAAGGCATGCTCGCTTGGGCTCAGGTAAGGCCGGGATGGCTTGCGCCGGGCATAGCCCGAGCCGATCAACTGACCGTCCAGCTCTGCCACCGCCACTTCGGCATCTTCGGCCGCGATCAATGCGCTGACATCATAATAGCTGATCGGATCCGGCTTCAGTGTGTGATCATACGGGCGTTCGGCGCGGATGATGCCTTGCTCGAAACCGAGCAGGGTTGGTAAATCTTCAGGCTGGGCTGAGCGGATCTTGATGTCGGCGGGCATGCACAGGGCCTACTCTGAACGCGGGCAGGCTGTCCAGAACGCACCAGTGGTTCAGGCGCAAACGCACCGGTCAAGTAAAACCGCCTCGAAAACTCAACCGCAAATAGATATTCGTAAGGCTTTATTTATCGTTTGAATCGTCTAATAGAGTTATTGTTGTTATCAGCGATATATTACTGCGTAATTGTTCGGGTGATCGGGGGCTGGCGCGGCTTTTATTGAAAAACGCGCATAAATGTCACCTCTGGTCAGCAGGGCAGCTTCCGTCCGCTTTTGGGAATGCGCAGATGAATTTGAAAACCGAATTGCTGAGCTTTAATCGTTGCAAGTCCCTGGCACAGCTTCTGGACCAGGCGACGACAGCTTTTGCGCAAATCGGTCTGCCGCATCTGGTGCTGAAATGGAGCCCAGCGGCCGGCAGCACCCTGAACATGCAGCAGAACAGTTCGATTGTCTGGAGCAATTTTTCCGCCTGTTTTGGTGAGCAGGCTGGCGAGCTGTCAATGGCGCTGCAGGATTCGGTGTCGACCGGCCTCAAGCGGGCCCGGGCAAACACGCTGGAAAGACAGACCTGGCGCCTGGCAAAGGACGGGGCGTATCAGCTCTGCGCGGATGCGCCCAAAGCGTTTTTTCTGACCCAATATCAAAAGGAAATCATTTGCGATTTCGGAGAGCCGAAATGGCGAGAATTCTTCGTCCTGCCCTTGTCCCGAGAGCGCGAACGAGTGCTGGTCCTGGAAGCAAAAACACAAAGGCCGCGATCCAAAGCCCTGATCGAGGATGTGCGGACAATCTTTTGTGTCTTTGCT
Source organism: Henriciella sp. (assembly GCA_965212615.1). Taxonomy (GTDB): domain Bacteria; phylum Pseudomonadota; class Alphaproteobacteria; order Caulobacterales; family Hyphomonadaceae; genus Henriciella. The sequence continues at coordinate 757,322 of OZ243114.1, read as the reverse complement.
TGCGTGTATCAGGGTTTGCATCGCCCGGACTGTGTGACAGCCGCGATCGAAGTCGAAAACAGAACCTCGCTTTATCTGTCGCGCCGGGAAGTGCAGTGCCTGCAATGGCTGGCGGCTGGCAAAACGTTCTCAGAAGCCGCAATCATCCTCGACATCGCCGAACGTACGCTGCGGTTTCATGTCAATAATGCCAAACAGAAACTCGGCGTGTCGACGACCATGCAGGCGGTGGTCGCGGCGGCCCTGGAATATGGGTTTGATCCCAAGGATCCGCGCCAATCCATGTATCATACCAGCCGCACCCCGGCGCTGTCAGAGGCGCGCAAGGCCAGTTGAGATCATTGCGAATAAGTGATCGTCGCGTGACCTGAAATATACTTGCCATCAACCGTCAGGCCCTGAGCCGGATCTGATTTGGTGTAGGAATTGTGAGAGGATTTCTGGTCATGGCTGAATTTGCCGGTGCCCTTGCCGGTGCCGTGATCGAACGTCCAGTTTGACGTATAGGTGGTGATCGACTTGCTGCCCGCGACGCCGCAATATTCAAAAAACTCGACCGAGGCCTGATAGTAATTGTTGCGCTGTTCGTTGCCGTCATCGTCCTCGTAATAGGCATAGACCTTGCCAATGGTTGGCGTGCATCCGCCGCAATTGGGCGCGCATTTTTTGCCGGTGGGCTGGATCCCGACAATATCATCGGTTCCGGCTTTGATCTTGTGACTGCTGACAGTGTCGCCGTCATATTTCAGCTTGGCATGTTTCGATTTGCCATCGTGCAGGCGGAAGGTCAGGTCAGTGTCGGTATCATTCGTGATCCGCAATTCGAAAATCGAGGCTTCGGCATGCGCGACGCTGCCAGTGAATCCGATAAAGAGCGCCGTCGTCAGTCCGGCCAATAAGTGCAGAAATCTCATCTCGCATTCCTTCCAGATCAGGGAGGTGTTCGAGTTTGAGCCGGCCACGACAAAACGAAACTGTCCGATATGACAGTCGAGCGCCGTCGCGGCATTCACTAGCAATGCAGGTCTGACAGCAACTGAATTGAAGGGAATGTCATGAGACCAATGCTGAAGAAAACCATCGTAGCGGGCTTCGGTGGCGCGATTCTCGCAGCCGTGGGGCTGGCCGGGACGGCCGTCGCAGCTTCGTCTGAAGAAGCGCGATACACACATCCCTCCTGTGAAGGTGGGAACGCGGTCTGCGGCGTCATCGTGATGGGGAATGCTGGAAGCTTCACCCTGGATTGGGTGTCGGTGAACGCGCATTCGTCACAGCCCAGCAATGCCCATGATGAGTGCGCCGGCCTGGACAAGAAACTGACCCGAAATGTGCCCGCCGCGAACTATGACACCTTCGTTGTGCCGGCCAGTTGTTCCTACAAGCTCAAGCTGAAGATCTTGAGCGGAAACGCCAAGGACCTGAACCTGTTCCTGACGCCAGGCTGTCAGATCATTGCCAAGGTCTCGGGCGATTTGGGGTCTAACAATTGGAAGACGCTGGAGATTTCAAGCCTCGGGTCGCAAGTGCCGACCAACAAGGATGGCAAGCCGATCGACGGCCTCGGCCAGAAATGCGGCAAGCTGAGTGGAAGCGGCGCTTGATGCGGCGAACGCGCGATTGAGCGGTGCGGAATGCGCGCCGCTCAGGGGCAGCGCGCACCGACGCTTGGTCAAGCGAGAAGGGGCATAGCCTCCATTCATGAGCTGTAGAACAATCACGGGGCCTGGCGTGAAGCCAGTCGTGTCGCTCGCATTGGCGGCGCTTTCCAGTCTCTGTGTCGGCGCTTGCGTCGCTGATCCGGAATTTGCCAGCGGTGCCGAAATGGCGGCTTTGCTCGACGCTTACCAATCCCAATCTTCTGCTGCGATTGAAGCGCAAGCGGCGCGGGAACAGGCGGCGCTGAAGCTTGTCCGTGTCGAGCGTGCGGAAACCGCGCGCCAACCCTTCTTGTCGGTTGAACTCGAGCAGGCTGATTTCAGCCGCGTGCTGGCGATGATACTGGACAGTCCTCTGGTCGAGTATCGGGCGCAGCGCTTGCGATTCAGTCATCGGGTCTCGGCCCGGTTTGAACAACGTCCGCTGGCAGAGGGCCTCAACATCCTGCTTGAAGGCTCTGGGCTGTACGCCACCTGGGATGCCGGATTGTTGAATTTTCACCATGGGCGTGGACCGCAAACACGCGCGGCAGCTGGCTTGAACGGCCCGGAACCGGACGGCACCATAATCAGCCGCGAAATCGCCCTGAATCACCTGGCGTCAGGCGATGTTGTCGATTTGATCGCCAATCTGTTCGCCAGCGATGAAGATGAGACAGGCGGCCTCAGTGTCGGCAGCGTGCCAGAGCTCAACACTGTATTTGTTTCAGGCCCGTCCGCCGCCGTCATCGAAGCGGTCAGCGTGGTTCGCCAGGCCGACCGGCCGGTTGCGCATGTGATTATTGAAGCCCTGGTCGTGAATATCGATACGTCCTCGGTGGAGTCGCTGGCGATCAACTTGTCAGATGGCGCTGCGGGCAAATTTGACCTGACCACGCTCATTCCGGCGCAGACCGGCGGTAATCTCGTCGCCTCTTTCTCAGATCTTTCGGCCAACGCGGCAGCGATCACGGCGACCGTGGATTTCCTGGCGGCCCAGAATGCCGCCGAAATTCTGGCCCGCCCTTATGTCGCCACGCGCAGCACCCAGCCAGCGACCATTGCCATTGTCGATGATCAGTTCGCGCGCGTGGATACATCCGGTGATGACAGTTCCATCATCACGACGGATTCGATCACGGCAGGGATCAGTATGCAGATCACGCCGCTGGTCATGGCGGATCAGGCCATCCGTCTGGATATCAGCCTGGAAGATTCCCGCTTCGCTGCCACGGCTGGCGATATCATCATCGCCAAGGAACGCAGCTCGACCTCGACCTCGATGATTGTGCAGTCCGGGCAAACCATCCTGCTCGGCGGGCTGAATTCCCGTTACCGCTTGACTGACAAGTCCGGCTTTCCGTGGTTGCGACACATCCCGGTCCTGAACCTGTTCGCCAGAGAGCAGTCCGCGGTCGAATCGCGCGAAGAGCTGGTCATCTATCTAACCCCTTATATCTGGGTTCCAGGCCTCGACACGCCGCTGCCTCTTGCTGGACATCCGGCGCCGGAATTGCCCAGATTTCTCAGCATCGAGAATGGCGGCCGCGCCGTCGACTAGTCGGCCAGTCACTTCTTGGCGGCGGCTTTCTTCTTCTTGGTCGTGCGTTTCTTCTTGCCACCCTTGGCTTCTTTTGCGGCCAGGATTTCCAGCGCCTGATCAATATTGATCTCGGTTGGCTGCAGATCCTTGGGCAAGGTCGCATTGGTCTTCTGATGCTTGATATACGGCCCGTAACGGCCATCCAGGACCTGCACAGGGTCGCCGCTGGACGGGTGCGCGCCGAGGTCTTTGAGGACTTTTGCTGCGGCCCGTCCGCCGCGGCCGCCGCCAGCGCGCTTGTCCGCGATCAGCGACACGGCGCGGTTCAGCCCGACGGTGAACATCTCTTCGACGCTGGCCAGATTGGCAAAGGTTCTCTGGTGCTGCACATAAGGTCCATATCGCCCGAGATTGGCGACAATAGGCTCATCATCTTCCGGATGCTTGCCAACCTCGCGCGGCAGGCTGATCAGCATCAGCGCCTTTTCCGGATCGAGCTCTTGCGGCGACCATCCTTTTGGCAGGCTTGAACGCTTTGGCTTGTCTTCGCCAATGTCCATTTCCAGATATGGCCCGAACCGGCCAGACTTGAGCAGGATGGGCTGTCCGGTTTCCGGATGCGTGGTGATTTCCTCGCCATCCGGATTGATCGCATTCTCGGCTTCTTCCTGGGTCGAGAAGGGGCGCGTGAAGCGGCAATCAGGATAATTCGAACAGCCGACAAAGGCACCATGGCGCCCGAGCTTCAAGCTCAGCTCGCCTTCATTGCAGAGCGGGCACAGGCGCGGCTTTTCCTTGATGTTTCCATTCTCGTCGACCGGCGGAAAGACGTGATGGCCGAGCGCATCATTGAGCACGTCGAGGACAGCAGAGACGCGCAAATCCTTGGTTTCATCGATGGCGGCTGTGAACTGGGTCCAGAACTCGCGCAGGAAGGCTTTCCAGTCGAGCTTGCCGTCAGAGATCACGTCCAGCTTCTCTTCGAGATTGGCGGTATAGTCATACTCGACATAGCGCTGGAAGAAATTCTCCAGGAATGAGGTGACAAGGATGCCCTTGTCTTCGGGAATCAGCTGTTTCTTCTCGATCCGGACATAATCGCGATCGACCAGAGTCGACAGGGTCGAGGCATAGGTTGATGGCCGCCCGATGCCGAGTTCCTCCAGGCGTTTGACCAGGCTGGCTTCGGTATAGCGCGGCGGCGGCGCGGTGAAGTGCTGCTCGGAATTCGCGTCCAGCAGGTCGGCATGCTCGCCTTGGCTCAGCTTGGGCAGGCGCGCTTCGGCGTCTTCATCCTTGTCGGTATCATCCCGGCCTTCAGTATAGAGCTTGATGAAGCCATCAAAGATCAGGACCTGGCCGGTGGCCCGCAGCATGGCCGACTTGTCCTTATTATAGAGGTCGATCGTGGTCCGCTCGAACTTGGCTGGTTCCATTTGCGAGGCGACCGCGCGGCGCCAGATCAGGGCATAGAGTTTCCAGAGATCGCCGTCGGACTGTTTGTAATCATTCGGGCGCAGGCTGAAATTGGTCGGGCGGATGGCTTCATGAGCTTCCTGGGCATTCTTCTGCTTGGACGAATAGCGGCGCGGCTTTTCCGGCAGGTATTGGGCGCCATAATCGCTCTGAATGTGATCGCGGGCCGCGTGATAGGCCTCTTCCGCCATGTTGACGCCATCGGTCCGCATATAGGTGATGCGGCCTTCCTCATACAGCTTCTGGGCCGCCTGCATGGTGCGCTTGGCAGAGAAGCCAAGGCGGCGCGAGGCATCCTGTTGCAGGGTCGAGGTGATGAAAGGCGGGGGCGGGTTGCGCTTGACCGGCTTGGCTTCAACGCTGGCGACGCTGTAACCACCGCGTTTGACCTTGTCGAGCGCGGTCTGGGCGGCAGCGGCGTCCGGAAGATCGAACTTTTTCAGCGCCTTGCCATCAAGCGAATGCAGCCGCGCTTCGAAATCCGTGCCGTCCGGTGCGCGCAGCTTGGCGCCAATCGTCCAGTATTCTTCGGGCTTGAATTTCTCGATTTCGAGCTCGCGATCGACAACGATGCGTAGCGCTACCGATTGCACCCGGCCAGCCGAGCGCGAGCCCGGCAATTTGCGCCACAAGACCGGCGACAGATTGAAGCCGACCAGGTAATCAAGCGCCCGGCGGGCGAGATAAGCATCGACCAGTTCCTGATCGATCTGGCGCGGATTATCCATTGCGCTGGTCACCGCTGCCTTGGTAATCGCGTTGAACACGACCCGTTCAACCGGCGTGTCCTTTTTCAGCGCCCGGCGCTTTCTGAGCGCGTCGAGCAGGTGCCAGGAAATCGCTTCGCCTTCGCGATCAGGGTCGGTGGCGAGGATCAGTTTGCTGCCGGACTTCACCGCCTCGGCGATTTCCCGAATGCGGGCCTGACTCTTCGAGTCGGCCTGCCAGATCATCTCGAAATCATTGTCCGGATCAACCGATCCGTCCTTGGAGGGCAGGTCGCGAATGTGGCCATAAGAGGCCAGCACTTTGTAATCGCTGCCGAGATACTTGTTGATCGTCTTCGCTTTGGCGGGGGACTCAACAACAACAACTTTCATGGGAGGGCGGCTCCGTATTGGGCTTCAAGGCGGCGGAACGTGGTTGGGGCCGCGCCCTCTGTCAAGGGCACAATCGTATTAGCCGTCTTCCTGATAGGCGAGGACGGTGAGGGAAATGAATAAGGCGCACAGGGCTGGCGACCAGGCCGCAATCAGCGCCGGAATGGCGCCGGATGAACCGAAGCTGGAGGCAATCTGGGTGACGAAGAAGAGCGCCACTGCAGCGCCGGCCCCGGTCGCAATCAACCGGCTGGTACCGCCCAGGCGAGACAGGCGCAGACAGACAATCGCCCCGATCAGCGCCATTGCAGTGTACAGCACTGGCAGCGAGGTCAGGCCAAACCAGCGCATCGAGAAGCGCGACGTATCCAGGCCAGCGCGATTGGTCTGGGTGATGAAGCCAGGCAGACCCCAGAACCCGATCGTGTCAGGCGAAGTGAAGCGCGACAGCAGCGTGTTCGGATCTAGGTCGGTCTCGATCGCCAGACTATCGAGGTGCAGCGGCGCCCCGCCAGGCGTATTCTCGACCAGGTCGGAGAGCTGCCAGAAGCCTTCAGAAATGGTCGCTGTCTCGGCATCAATGCGGCGGATGAAACGGAACCGGTCCGTCGCCCGCGCGCCTTCATAGACGCGGCCTTCCTCCAGGAAGCGGACACCGGTGAAGATCTGCCCGGTGCTGTCGACAGAGGCTGCGTGGATGACGATCTGGCTGTCATCATTGCCTTGCCGCAGCCAGACATCAGTACGCACCCGGTCGACCACCTGGCCGCCTTCCTGCAGCAGGTTGGCGCGGGTTTCCTCGAACCGTTCCGCCAATAGCGCGCCCATCGGGTTGAGCACCGCCATGGCGAAGACGCCGAGGCCTGCGGCCATGACAATCACCGGGGCCAGGAATTGCCATGCTGATTGCCCCATCGAGCGGATCACCGACAATTCCGAGCTTTTCGATAATTGATTATAAGCAATCATCGCCGCGACGAGGACGGCGAAGGCCAGCGTTTCTTCGAGCAGTCCGGGCAGCTTCATCAAGGATAGCTGAACCGCGCCCCATGGCGACAGCTCGACATCCTCGCCGACGGTTCGCAATTGTTCGACAATGTCGACCAGCATGATGGTGATGGCGAACAGCCCCACCACCATGGCCAGCGCGAACAGGCAGCGCAGGAAGATATAGCGCTGGATCCGGGAGCCGATCATCATGTCGGGGCTCCTTTGATCCGTTCGCCGCGATTGAACAGGACATAGGCCAGAATCGCGATCGCCGCGATCGGCACGATCCACTGCACGATATTGAGGCTCGGATCACCGCCGCTGCTTGATTGTACAGAGAGCTGAATGATGATCAGCAGCAAGGCCCCGCCTGAGGCAAATACAATCCGCCGCGAATACCCCCTTCGACTGAAATTGCCGCCCATCACCGCCAATATGGCGAGCATCGCCATGGCCACCCCGATCAAGGGAGAGGACAGGCGGGAATTGGCTTCGGACAGATATTCCAGCTCATTCTTGCGCTCATTATAGCTCGAACGATCGATGAAGAGCAGCTCATGCAAATATCGGTCAGAGGCCTTGTAGATGAGCTTTCGGTCTTCCTTGACGAAGGGCGATAGATCAAATGTGGATTGTTCAAAATTGAGGATGTTCAAGGCGCCATTCTGGTCCAATTGGTGAATCTGTCCGTTGAACATGACGATTGCAGGCTGGCCATCGACCTCGATGAAGCGGCCGCGCTCGGCCAGGTAATCGCGCGCATCCGGCTGGCCGACCCGTTCTGCAATCTGAACCCCGATCAGATCCGGGCCCCGCTGGGACCGGGCAAAGACAGTCAAATTGGCATCAGGTGTTGTGAACTGGCCCGGGCGTACCAGCGACGAGGCGAGATCGGCGCGCGCTTCATTCACCGTTGTCCGCATTTCACGTTGGGCCGAAGGTTGGACCCATAGATTCACACCGAGGTGGATGACAGCCCCCAGAACTGCCAGCCGCAGGATCGGCGAGGCCACTTGCCACCGGGTCATGCCGGCGGCCTGCGCGACCACGATTTCACTATCGCGATGCAGGCGATTGAGGGCCCAGATCGTGGCCACAAACATGGCCATCGGGGTCAACAGGGCGACAATTTGTGGAACCCCCAGCGCGACAATCTTGAAGAAGGTCAGCGCGCCTTGTCGATTCTCAACGATGATGTCGGTCTGCGACAGGCCCTGCGCCAGGATGGCGAGCACGGTCAAACCGCCGACAATAATCAGCACAGACCGCAAGACGCGGTTGAATAGATAACGCTGAACCCGGTTCATAGTTGAATTTGTTCGTTTTCCTGTCTGTTTTCCTGCCTAACGAGTTGCGCCGCGCGCGTCGATGCTTACTTTGCGCCTCAAATGGAGTTCTTGCATGAAAATTACATTCACTGACGCTTCTAAGTCGGAAATCGTCGGATTTATCGTTGATGAGGGTGGAAAATTGCCCGCTGCCGCGCAGGCCCTTGATCAAGAGACAGGCGGCCTTCTGTCTGAGGCCGCAGCTTCAGGCCGGTTCAGCGGCAAAAGCGGCCAGCAGGCCTTTGTCGTTCTGCCCAAAGGCAGCAGCGCCAAACGCGCCGCCCTGATTGGCGGCGGCAAGGCCAAGGAACGCGATGACCGCGCCTGGGAACGAATCGGTGCGAATGCCTACAAGGCCCACGCCAATAGCGGCTTCAAGTCACTCAGCCTGAACGTCGCCGACGCCAATGATGCCGCGCGCGCGGCGCTGGGCGCCAAGCTCGCGGCTTATCGGTTCGACACCTATCGCACCAAGCTGAAGACCGAAGACAAGCCAAGCCTGACAACGCTCAATCTGGTGACAGAAGACAGCAAGGCGGCGAAGGCGGCATTCAAGCCGCTTGATGCGGGCGCCGATGGGACGTATCTTGCCCGTGATCTGGTCAATCTGCCGCCGAATGATCTGTATCCGGCCAGCTATGCCGCGCGGATCGAGGAGCTGGCCGAACATGGCCTCGAGATCGAGATTCTTGGTGAGAAAGAGCTGAAAAAGCTCGGCATGAATTCGATGCTCGGCGTCGGCCAGGGCAGCGTCAAGGACTCCAAGCTTGGCATCATGCGGTGGAATGGCGGCAAGGCAGACGAGGCGCCGGTCGCGCTGGTCGGCAAAGGCGTCTGTTTCGACACTGGCGGGGTCTCGCTCAAGCCTGGCGCCGGCATGGAAGACATGCGCGGCGACATGGGCGGGTCAGCCGCTGTGGTCGGCGCCATGCTTGCCCTCGCCAAGCGCAAGGCCAAGGCCAACGTGGTCGGCCTGGTCGGTCTGGTGGAAAACATGCCGGACGGGGATGCGATCCGCCCGGGCGATATCCTGAAATCTGCGTCCGGTCAGACGATCGAGGTTCAGAACACTGATGCTGAAGGCCGTCTCGTTCTCTGCGACGTGCTCTGGTATGTGCAAGAGCATTACAAGCCGGCCGCAATTGTGGATCTGGCAACCCTGACCGGGGCAATCGTCATCGGCCTGGGACATCATCATGCTGGCTTGTTCAGCAATGATGACAAGCTCTCAGATCAGCTCACGCAAGCCGGACTTGCTGAAGGCGAGCGGGTCTGGCGCCTGCCGCTGGGGCCTGAATATGACAAGCAGCTAAAGTCCAAGTTTGCCGATATGCGCAATATTGGCGGCCGCGCAGCCGGGTCGATCACGGCAGCGCAATTCCTGCAGCGTTTCATCGATAAGGGCCAGACCTGGGCACATATCGACATTGCTGGTGTGGCCTGGGTGGAAGGCGAAAAAGCGCCGACCGACCCAAGCTGGGCCAGCGGCTTCGGCCCGCGTCTGCTCGATCGCTGGATCGCCGACAATTACGAAGGCTAGAACATGAGCGAGGCGCAAAAGCCCGAATGGTGGTTTTACCACTTGCAGCGCACGACGCTGGAACGGGCGGTTGGGCCTTTGCTCGAAAAGTGCCTCGAGCGCGGCTGGCGGGTTCTGGCGGTCAGTCCGGACATTACCCGCCGAGCGGCGCTCGATGAAGCGCTCTGGACTTATGATGATCAGAGCTTCCTGCCACATGGTCAGGCTGAGGCTGAAGGGCTGGCGCCTGACCAGCAACCGATTCTGATCAGCGCCGAGACGGAAAACCTCAACCAGGCCGCTGTGGCCTTGCTCATGGACGGGGTCGACCTGCCAGCCGATGCCCAGTTTGAGCGCTGCATGGTGATGTTCGATGATGGCGACCAGGCCTCTCGTCAAAAAGCGCGCGAACAGTTCAAGGCAGCGAAAGATGCCGGCCTGCCAGCGCGCTATTTCCAGCAGGCCGGGCGCGGTTGGAAGGAAGCCGGGCAATGAGCGAATTGATCCTCGGCAACATGAATTATTCCTCCTGGTCGATTCGCGCTGCCTTGGTGGCACGCGCATCCGGCCTCGAGATCCCGGAAACCATCGTGCCGCTCGGCTTTGACGCGACCCGCGCCAGCCTGATCGAACGCACCGGTCATCATACTGTGCCGGTATTGCTGGCCAGCGGCCTCATCATCCGGGACAGTCTCGCGATTGCTGAATGGATCAGCGAACAGGCAGAGGCCGGACGGGTCTGGCCGAGTGACCCGGCCAAACGCGCGCTGGCCCGCGCGGTTGTTGCCGAAATGCATTCAGGCTTCCTGCAGATCCGGTCGAAAATGCCGGTCGACATCCGGTCGCGTAAACCCGGGCCTGATCTGGATGAAGCCTTGCAGGCGGAAATCGACCGGGTCCTGGCCATCTGGACAGACTGCCGGGCCAAATCCGATCAGGACGGGCGGTTCCTGTTCGGAGCGTGGTCGGCTGCAGATGCCTTTTATGCGCCGGTCGTCACGCGCTTTCGCACCTATGGTTATGATTTGACAGGCGCCGCTGCAGACTATGCTGATGCGGTCTGGGAATCCGGCTTGCTGCAGCAATTGCGGCAGCAGGCAGAGGCTGAACCCTGGGAGATTGAAATGGGCGTGCTCGGCCCGGCGCGGGCCTGGCTGCGCGAATGATCAGTGTTTCTCGCCTGCGGGCTTGGTGATCAGCGTGATGGCGAGGACGATCAGCATGAGTACGCCATAAGTGCCGGCAACTTTCAGCGTGTGCGCTGGCAGTTCACCGGTCCAGAGAAAATACAGCCCATATCCGGCCGCAATCAGTACCGCGATGGCCAGCATCATTCTCAATGTTCCGCCCATGATCGTCTCCTGTCTCGGCCTCTGAGCCTATCAGACTTGCGAAAGGATATGAAGAATGGCTGTAACTGTGCATGCAGCGGTTGCCGCCACCGATTTGCATCGCTATAGGCGCGCCAAGTTCTCAATATTAGACAGTGACAGGAGCCTGACATGGCTGGAACGCGTACTTTTTCGATCATCAAGCCGGACGCCACGGCGCGCAACCTGACCGGCGCCATCAATAAAGTGATTGAAGCGGGCGGCCTGCGCATTGTTGCCCAGCGCCGGATCCACATGACGCAAGCACAAGCCGAGCGTTTTTACGACATCCATAAAGAGCGCCCTTTCTTCGGCGAGCTGGTCGAGTTCATGACCTCAGCCCCGGTCGTGGTGCAGGTTCTGGAAGGCGAAAATGCCGTTGCCCGCTACCGCGATGTCATGGGTGCCACCAATCCGGAAGACGCTGCTGACGGCACCATCCGCAAGCTGTTCGCGAAATCGATTGGCGAGAATTCCGCGCACGGATCCGACAGCGACGAGAATGCCGCGATCGAGATCGCGCAATTCTTCAGCGAAGCAGACATTGTCGGCTAATCGATCCTGATTGCTGAATTTGGAAGCCGCTCTCAGACCGGGAGCGGCTTTTTCTTGGACAGGATGTCTCGCGCGGCCAAAGCTGCGGCGCGGGGATATAGCTGGTGTTCTTGCGCCAGGACGCGCTCGGCCAGTGTGTCTGGCGTGTCACCGTCCAGAACCGGGACGCGTGCCTGCGCGATCACGGCGCCTTCATCAACACCTTCAGTGACCCAGTGGACCGAGCAGCCGGCTTCCTTGTCACCGGCGTCCAAGGCCCGCTGGTGAGTGTTGAGCCCGGGATATTTGGGCAGCAGAGACGGGTGGATATTGATCATCCGGCCATCCCATTGGCGCACGAACCAGGGCGTCAGGATGCGCATGAACCCGGCCAGGATGATCATCTCGACATCATGCGCGATCAGCACCGCATGCAGCGCGCGTTCAAACGCTTCGCGGTCCTGGCCGAACGGCTTGTGATCGACAGCGATCGCCGCCAGGCCTGCAGCGGCTGCGGTGGCCAGCCCTTTCGCCTGCGGGCGGTTGGCGACGACAAGCACAGGCGCGGCTGGATAATCTTCAGCCTCTGCCGCGCGCAGGATTGCTTGCATATTGGTGCCGCGACCGGAAATCAGGATCGCGATCCGTAGCCGGGTCATTTGCCTGCAAGGTCGCCAATGATGACCGGCGCCTCGCCGAGGCTGCGCAGCTGCTCAAGCACCGTTTCGGCATCGCCGGCGGCGACCGCGAATACGAGGCCAATGCCCATATTGAAGGTGCGGTGCATTTCGTCTTCGGCAATATTGCCTTCGCGCTGCAGCCAGTCGAACACACCAGGGGCTGTCCAGCTCGTGCGGTCGATGCGCGGGGTCAGGTGTTCAGGGCACATGCGCGGCGTGTTCTCGGTCAATCCGCCGCCGGTAATGTGAGCGAGGCCTTTGACCTTGCCGGACTTGATCAGCGGCAGCGCAGCTTTCGAATAGAGCCGGGTCGGGGTCAGCAAGGCCTGGCCGAGCGTGGCTTCATTCGAGAATGGCGCCGCATCGTCCCAGGACAGGCCGGTGCGTTCGACGACTTTGCGGATCAGCGAGTAGCCGTTTGAATGCGGTCCGCTGGAAGCAATGCCGATCAGAACGTCAGCTTGCAGCATTTCAGCAGGTTTCGGCAGTGTTTCTGCACGTTCCACCGCACCGACGACAAAGCCTGCGAGATCATAATGTCCGGGCGGATACATGCCTGGCATTTCGGCCGTCTCGCCGCCAATCAGGGCGCATCCAGCCTGTTTGCAGCCTTCGGCAATGCCGGAAATGACCTGTTCCGCAATCCCATTCTCCAGCTTGCCTGTGGCAAAATAATCCAGGAAAAACAAGGGCTCAGCGCCTTGCGCCAGGACATCATTCGCGCACATGGCGACCAGGTCGATGCCGACCGTGTCATGAATGCCGGTCTCGAAGGCGAGCATCAGCTTGGTGCCGACCCCGTCCGTGCCGGACACCAGGACCGGATCCTGCCAGCCATCCTGCTTCAGATCGAACAGCGCCCCAAACCCGCCCAGGCCGCCCATGACCCCGGCACGGTGGGTGGCTTTGGCCAGCGGGCCGATGGCTTTAACCAGTTCGTCGCCTGCCTCAATATCGACACCAGCGTCGCGGTAGGAAAGGGAATCAGATGCATTCGTCGTCATGGCGCGCGCGTTAGCATGGGCATTCGCTGCTGACCAGCGCGGTTCGGCGGTTCACGCATGCCCAGACACTTGTTAGAACAGTTCGGAGTTTAGAGGACCGCCACATGATTCGCTTGATCCTGATCGCCTTCGCTTTCGTTTCCATGTCTGTGCTGAGTGCCCAGGGCCAAAGCCGCGAGGTCTATACGATCAGCGGTATCGCGGTCGATGAGCGCGCAGCGACCGTGGCAGAAGCCCAGCAGAAAGCCTTCGCAGCGGCGAAGCTGATCGGGGCCCAGCGCCTGATCGAACGCTTCACCCTGCCAGAGGATCGGGCGGCGGCTACGGATCTTATTCTCGACCAGGCGCTTGCCGACCGGATCGCAGCAGCCGTGGACGTGGAAGAGGAAGTCGCAGGCGCCGGGCGCTATCGCGGCAGTCTCGCAGTGGTCTATAACCCAACCCAATTGCGTCTGGCCCTGACCCAGGTCGGATTGCCGTTTACCGATAGCAGCGGCCCGAAAGCGGTTTTGTTCACCTCCACTTCGAACCGCATGGATTTTGCCTGGAACCGGGCCTGGGGAGAGCCTCCAGCAGAAAGCCTGGTGCCTTTGACCCTGAGCGGCGCCACAGGCTATCAACCCGAAACCGATTGGCAGATCCTGCAGGACGAAGTCGCGCTCCACGGCGCCCAGCGCGCCATGTTCGCAAATCTCAGAGGCGGGCAGGGCGGCTATCTCGTCGATCTGGTCTCTGTGACCGCATCTGGCGCGCGCGCGATTGGCTCGACGCGCCGGGCCCGGACATTGGATGGGGCAGTTGATGCCGTAGTCGAGCTGCTGAATGAAGACTGGAAGCGAACCTCCATCGTCCGCGATACCAATCGTACATTGATCGAGGCGACGGTCCGCTACACGTCTCTGACCGAATGGAACACGCTGCGCCGGGCGCTGGTACAATCGCCGCTGGTTTCGAACTTCCAGACCCGCGCCATCTCGACAGATGGGGCTTTCATCGCATTTGCCTTTGCCGGGGATGGTCAGCGACTGACCTCTGACTTGCGCGATCGCGGTGTGGTCATCAGCGCCGAAGAAATTGGCTGGGTGATGACCTCAGCGATTAGCGGCGGGCAATAGGTCAGAGAGCGTATTTCATGCCGCCGTCGAGGCAGATCCCCCTGCAATTCCCGGAGGCCAGTCTCAGCTTTGACGATATGGCGATTACCGGCGCCAACCGGGCCGTGTGCGCAGCGATCAGACGGGTCGAGCGTTGGCCGTATCATGCCTTCTGCCTGATTGGCCCGGCGGGCAGCGGCGTTTCAACCTTGGCGCGCGCCTGGGCGCGTGACCGCGACGCCGCCTATTTGTCGGCTGAGCAATTGTCCAAGATTGACCTGAAGGCGATTGAAGATCTGAGCCGCAAGGATGTCGCGATCGATGATGTCGATCAGATCAGGCAGGCTGAAGGGCTGTTAATGTTGCTCAGCGCGATCAAGCGAAACGATCACCGCGTATTGCTGGCCTCACACAGCGCGCCATCGTCGTGGCATATGCAGTCGCCGGATTTGATTTCACGGCTGCACGCAGCCCCGCTCGCAGAAATCCCGGCACCGGATGAAGCCCTGATGCGGGTCCGGCTGAAGCGGGCCTTTGCGCGCTCCGTGCTCGACCTGCCGCAATCGGTTGAAGACTATCTTGTCACGCGACTAGGGCTGGATTACTCGCTCATCGAGCATTCTGTAGAGATTCTCGCTGGCGCCAGCGGTGAGCGTCCATTGACCATTCCATTGGCCAGAGAAATCCTGGAAGAAGAGAAAACATAGGCCAACACTTGGGGCCATCATTGCGGGTAAGGGCATATGACCAGTCGGTTGAAAACACCAAAAGAGGCGTCTGAGCGATACATCAATCGCGAACTGTCCTGGTTGAAATTCAATGAACGTGTGCTCGAGGAAGCCGAAAACACATCGCATCCCTTGCTGGAGCGCCTGCGCTTCCTGTCGATTTCGGCCAACAATCTGGATGAGTTCTTCATGGTCCGCTATGCGGGTCTGCGCGAGCAGGCCCGGGCCGGCATCCAGAAACGCAGCATTGAAGGGCGTACGCCAGCAGAGCAGATTCAGGAGATCGAGGCAGCGGTGGAAACGCTGATGAAAGATCAACAGGCGTGCTGGGATGTGCTGAGGTCTGAGCTCAAGAAAGAACAGATCGAAGTCCTGGCAATGTCCGACATCAAACGCTCGGACATGACCTGGCTGCAGGATCGGTTCGAGAGCCATATCTTTCCAATTCTGACCCCGCAAGCTGTGGATCCAGCGCATCCGTTTCCGTTTATTCCGAACCTTGGATTCGCAGTTGCCTTTCAACTCAATCCGGCCAAAGGCAGTGCGGGTGAACCGATGGTCGGGCTGGTCCCGATGCCGGCCTTCTCGGCGCGGTTCATTCGATTGCCGGACAAGAAGTCCGGCATGTTGCGCTTCGTCCGCCTGGAGAGCGTCATCGCGCATTTCCAGCATATGCTGTTCCCAGGCTTTGAAGCCAAAGGGCATTGTGTTTTCCGCATTGTCCGCGACAGCGATATCGAGATCGAAGAAGAAGCCGAAGACCTGATCGCGGAATTCGAGATCCTGCTCAAACAGCGCCGCCGCGGCCGGATTGTCCGCATACACATTGATTCTGATGGCCCCAAATCATTACGCGATTTCGTCGCGCGCGAGATTGGGGCTGAAGCCCGCGATGTGATGTTGCTCGATGGTCTGCTCGGCATGAAAGACCTGTCGGGCCTGATCATGAATGATCGTCCCGATCTCTTGTTCAACTCGTTCGAGGCCCGCTTCCCGGAACGGATTCGCGAAATGGGCGGTGATTGTTTTGAAGCCATCCGCGCCAAGGATATCCTGGTTCACCACCCGTATGAATCCTTTGACGTGGTGGTGCAGTTCATTCGCCAGGCGGCGCGCGATCCGAATGTCGTGGCGATCAAACAGACGCTGTATCGGACCACGCTGAACTCGCCGATTGTCTCAGCCCTGATTGAGGCGGCCGAAGAGGGCAAGAATGTCACCGCCCTGGTCGAGATCAAGGCCCGTTTTGATGAAGAAACCAATCTCCGTCTGGCCCGCGATCTGGAACGGGCCGGCGTGCAGGTCGTGTATGGATTCATCGATTATAAAACCCATGCGAAAGTCTCGCTGATCCTGCGCCGCGAAGGCGCTGACTTGCGCACTTACACACATTTCGGGACGGGCAACTATCACCCGGTTACCGCCAAGATCTATACCGATCTGGCACTGTTCACCGCTGACCCGATCATGGGCCGCGATGCCGGGCGCCTGTTCAACTACATCACCGCCTACAAGGATCCGCCCGAGGAAGGGCCGAAGCTTGAGAAACTGGTAATGTCGCCATTTGCGATGGAAGATTTCCTGATCGATCAGATCAATGCCGAGGCGCGCGCTGCCAAGGCCGGAAAGCCCTCCGGAATCTGGGCCAAGATGAACTCGGTCGTGGACAAGGACGTGATTGATGCGCTGTACAAGGCGAGTCAGGCAGGCGTGCCGATCCGTCTCGTGGTGCGGGGGATTTGTTGTCTCCGCCCCGGCGTGCCTGGCTTGTCAGAGACGATCCAGGTGAAAAGCCTGGTCGGGCGTTTCCTGGAACATTCGCGCATTGTCTGCTTCGCCAATGGCGAAACGCTGCCGTCGGAAAAGGCCAAAGTATTCATGTCATCGGCCGACTGGATGGACCGCAACCTGAAGCGCCGCGTCGAAGCGCTGGTGCCGATCGAGGTTCCGACGGTGCATCGCCAGGTTCTGAACCAGATTATGGTTGCCAACCTGAATGATGATGCCCAAAGCTGGGAAATGGGCGCTGATGGTAGCTATACGCGCATCACCGCAAGCGATCCTGATGGCGGCTTCAGTGCGCATAATTACTTCATGGACAATCCGAGTCTGTCAGGCCGCGGATCAGCGCTGGTCGTGAGCGAACCGCCGCGCCTGGCGCCGCGCAAACGCGTGCGTAAGTCGAAATGAGGCCGGCCAAGAAGATCGCTGTCATTGATATCGGGTCCAACTCGTGTCGGATGGTGATTTACGAGCAGGCAGGCGGGGCCTTGATTCCGTATTTCAACGAAAAGGCGATGGCCGGACTGGGCCGGGATCTGGCGGAGACCGGGCGCCTATCGCCGGCCGGCAAGGAACTGGCGCTGCAGACTTTTCATCGCTTCCGCGCGATTACAGCGAGCCTCAAGATCAAGAATATCCGGGCGGTGGCGACGGCAGCGGTGCGCGAAGCGAGGGATGGCGCCGAGTTCAAAGCGGCGGCAGAGGGCATTCTTGGCGTGCCAATCCAGGTGTTGACCGGCGCCGATGAGGGCCGCTTGTCCGCGGTCGGGGTCCGGACCGGCTTTTTCAACCCCAAAGGCCTGGTCGCTGACCTGGGCGGGACCAGCATGGAACTGTTGCCGCTCGAAGATGATACGAGCGGGGAAACCTTCCTGCTCGGCCCGCTCGCGCGGAGCAAAGACGCAGACCTGCATCTGGAAAAGCGCGCCAAGAATATCCGCAAGATCCTGTCAGGCAGCGACCTGATCCCGGATTATCAGGGCGGCAAGCTCTATGCCGTTGGTGGGGCGTGGCGCAATGTGGCGGCCGTCCACATGATGTTGCGAAACTATCCACTGCGCGTCGCGCATGGCTATACGATGTCGCGCCGAGATGTTCAGAACGTCATCGACGCGGCTGACCTTGCCGCCTCTGACAAGCTCACGCGCGAACAGCTTCAGAGCGTTTCGAAACGCCGCTATGAAACCCTGCTGCATGCGGCGATCCTCATGGATACGTTGATGGAGCAGCTGGGCACGGACAAGGCGGTCATTTCATCCTTTGGCTTGCGCGATGGTGTGGCCGCAGAAGGTGTTGAGGCAGATGGCGGCAGTGGATTGCTGGATGCTGTGCCGCTGTTTCTGAGATCGTCGCACGAATCTGCGGTGTTTGGGCGCGAATTGTTCAGCTTCATTTATCCGATTTCCGATCAGTTCAGACAATCTGAAGCCGTGCTCCGCGCGATTTGCCTGATGGCCGACGCCGGGGCGCGGATGCATCCAGATCATCGCGCCAATCTCGTCTATGAGCAGGTCTTGCGGGCGCCGGTGCCGTCGCTGTCGCACACGCAGCGGCTATTTGCGGCCTATGCAGCCGCATCGCGCTACACATTCAAGTTTGTCGAAGAACCGAGCTATGCCGGGATGCTCAAGCTGAGCCATAAACGCCGCGCCAAGATCCTTGGCTGTGCCATGCGGCTGGCCAGCGTCTATTCCGGACGTTCAGGACCGATCCTTGCGACGGCGCGCCTGAATGTGACGGACGGCGCGCTCTGCATGCGGGTCGATCGCAATTATAGCGATCTGATCTCAGACACGGTGGAGCGACGTCTGGGGCAATTGTCGGGCTTGATGAAGCTGCATCCGCGCCTGATTGTCGAATAGCGCTAGAGTTCGAACAGGCGCACTTCACCGTCCTGGAAGGACAAGGCCAGCTTGCCTGAGAGCAGCGCCAGCGCCTTCTGGCCGAACAATTCATAGCGCCAGCCATTCATGGCGGCGATATCTGTCCCGGTCTCCCCGCGCGCCAGTTTTTCGACATCGGCAGAATTGGCGATCAGGCGGGGCACGACATTGGCTTCCTCACTCACTGCCTTGAGCAGGACTTTCAGCATCTCAGGTGCGCCGGCGGGCATTTCCGGGTTCTGCTGGCGTTTGGGCAGCTTCGGAGCATAAGCATCCGGATCATCGATGGCGACACGGATCGCGTCCATCAAGCCATCTGCATATTTCGACCGGATAAACCCTTTCGGGACCGCGCGCAGGCGATCAAAGGCTTTTTCAGATTGAGGCTTCTGGCCCGCAATTTCCTGGATTGCATCGTCTTTCAGGATGCGGCGTCGCGGCTTGTTCAGGGTCTGCGCCTTCTCTTCCCGCCAGGCGGCGACGGAGGCGAAGATTGAGGTATAATCCTTGTTCGGCTTGCGCAATTTGAGACGCTTCCAGGCATTTTCCGGCGACGTGTCATACAACGCCGGATCGGTGAGGTCGGCCATCTCAGCTTCGACCCATTGCAACCGGCCCTGGTCTTTGAGCCGCTGCAGCATCTTGACATAGGCATCGCGCAAATGGGTGACATCGCCGAGCGCGTAGACCAGCTGTTTCTCCGTCAGCGGGCGGCGCTTCCAGTCTGTGAACTGACTCGATTTGTCGATGCGCCGCTTGAGGATCCGCTGGATCAGATTGTCATACGAAATTGAGTCGCCAATCCCGAGCGCCATGGCGGCGATTTGGGTATCAAAGACCGGGGCAGGGGGATGACCGATCAGGCGGTTGAAGATTTCCAGATCCTGGCGGGCCGCGTGAAACACTTTCGGGCGGCGGGGATCGGCCAGCAATTGCAGGAAAGGCCCGATGTCGAGATCATCCGACATCGGGTCGATCATCACTTCATAGTCTTCGCAAGAGGCCTGGATCAGACAGAGTTCTGGCCAATAAGTGGTCTCGCGATGGAATTCGGTATCGACGCAGAGAAAGCTGCCCTGCGCCAGACGTTCACACGCTGCTGCCAGGTCGTCTTGATCTGTAATGGGAATGAGCGGGTCACCAGACATTGCATCGCCCCTAGAGCAAGCCGCGGGCTTTTGCGAGTAGGAATCTGCAAAATGCAGTGTCTATCCTGTTTTTCGACGCAGCAGCGATCGCGGTTTTACAGACGGCTCGGCAATCTCGTCCGGCACGGAAAGCGCAGTCGGAAATGCCTCGGCCTCGTCGCGAACAACCCACTCATCGGCGTCCTCATGCTCGTCATGTTGAGTCCCGCCGCGCAGCGAGGAGACGATCTCGGTGAGGCTGGTATTGGCTTGCGCCGTCATGCCGCTATCGTCAGAGACATTCTGGCTGGAGGGACGTGCACTTGCTGCCAGATTGCGGAATCGCATCCGCATCGGCGTCGAAATCGCGCTCCCGAATGCGATACACTCTCGATCTGCAAGCGATGACAAGAAGGCCAGTGTCGATCGCGAGCCATTGGCAATCGCCTTGCGCATAACATCCTGGTCAGCATCATTACCCAGGCGGAGCGAGAAGATCGTGTTGCATTGTGACAGGATTGTCGGGTCTAACTCATTCGGGCGCTGGGTGATGATGGCCAGCGATACCCCATATTTGCGGCCTTCCTTGGCGATCCGTGCAATCGCCGCGCGGGTTGGCGCGAAACCAGTCGTAGCATCGGCGGGGATGTATCGGTGCGCCTCTTCGCAGACGACCAGCGTCTTGATCTTGGAATTGCTGGCGAGGGCTATATCGAACGCCATGCGGCAAAGCACGGATGCAACGGAATTGACGACTTCGGACGGAATGCCGGACATTTGGAACACGGTGATCGGTTTGCCGCCAATCGGCACCCGATAGATATTGCCGAGCACGTCTTCAATCCGGTCTGTGGCATTGTGAGATCCGAACAGGAAGGCAAAGCGTGGATCATTAATCGCCGCTTCGATCCGGGCCTTGAGCCGGCGCAGCGTCAGACGCCGCAAAGCGCCATCTAGCGAGCCGATTTCCTCATCCAGCAGCTTCAGCAGGTCAGCCAGTCGATATGGCACCGGCGTATCCGCGGTGAAAGCCGAGCTGCTGCTGGATTTGCGCCGGACTCCCGGATTAGGACCGTGCTTGTAGACGATTTTAGCCTTCGGAATGAACTCGCGCAGTGCGTCGACTTCTTCGTCAGAGCCAGCGCGGCCGCGAAAGATGACCTGTTGGAACTCTTCCAGATTAAGCAGCCAGAAGGGCAGATCGAGCGAATCGGCGGTGATCGTGTTCGCCTTGGACCCGAAGGCGCTGGTATATTCGTTGTGCGGGTCGAGAATCAGAATGCGCTGATTGAGCTTGTGCTTGGCAATCAGATGCAGGATCAGCGTCACCGCCGTCGACTTGCCGGTACCGGTCGTCCCGACCACAGAGAAATGTCGCGATAACAGGGCATCGACTGAAACCACCGCGGGAATATCGGTCGCTTGGCTGAGAGAGCCGATGGTGACCGCCGAGGGATCGCTCGTTTTGTAGATTGTCACCAGATCTTGCTTGCGAATGCGGTGGGCAATGGCCCCGACGTGTGGATATTGCGAAATACCACCAGAGAATACAGATCCGCGCTTTTCATCGTGCCTGACCTCGCCCGAGAGCTCGACATATAGCGTGACGCGGCGTTTATCCGGCTGATCCCAGCCAACTTCGCCGTTTTCAACCTGGTAGAGCAATCCGACGACGCGGTTCTTGCCGACCTGGATCGAGATCAACTGCCCGACAGCCCAGTAATTCTCGGCTTCCTCGCCTGTCCCGGCCAGGGCAGAGATCCGGGCTTCTGTCCCGTTACATTCGATGACATACCCCTGAGCGCGATCCCGGTCGACAGTTTCAGGGGCCGATTTTAACGCAGATTGCGGCGATTGATTCGTCATGGCCGTAATCTGTCTGAGAGGCCTGAAAAACAAGTTAATCTCATCGATCGACCTTGAACCTGTTCCGAGGCCTTGACTTTCAGCCTCGACCAGAGCCAAAAGCCGCCTTTATTTCTCCTCCTGAACGGAGCGTATTATGCACGCCTATCGCAGCCACACTTGCGGTGAACTTCGCCAGTCCGATGTCGGTCAAACGGTCAAACTCTCAGGCTGGCTGCATCGCCGGCGGGACCATGGCGGCGTCATGTTCATTGACCTGCGCGATCATTACGGTCTGACCCAATGCGTGTTCGATCCGGATTTTCCGGCTTTCGCCGTCGTCGAACGCCTGCGGACCGAAAGCGTCATCACGATTGAAGGCGAAGTGCTCGCCCGTGATCCGGAGCTGGTCAATCCGAACCTCGATACCGGAGAGATCGAAGTGCGCGTCAAGGAGGCGAGCGTTCAGTCAGAAGCCGCCGAGCTGCCCCTGCCTGTCTTTGGGGAGCCCGATTATCCGGAAGATATCCGCCTCAAGCACCGCTATCTCGATCTGCGCCGCGAGACTCTGCACGCCAACATGATCTTGCGGGCCGAGGTGATTGCCTCGATCCGTCGCCGCATGGTGGAGCAGGGCTTTACGGAGTACCAAACCCCAATCCTGACCGCATCTTCGCCAGAAGGCGCGCGTGATTTCCTGGTGCCATCGCGTCTGCATCCGGGCGAGTTTTATGCGCTGCCGCAAGCACCGCAGCAATTCAAGCAGCTGCTCATGGTTTCTGGCTTTGACCGGTATTTCCAGGTCGCGGCCTGTTTCCGGGACGAGGATGCCCGCGCCGATCGGTCGCCAGGCGAATTCTATCAGCTCGATATCGAGATGAGCTTCGTCACCCAGGAAGACGTATTCCAGGCCATTGAGCCCGTCATGCACGGCGTGTTTGCCGAATTCGCAGACTGGAAAGGCAAAGGCCGGACGCTGCCTGAAGGCCCGTTCCCGCGCATTCCTTATGCGGAAGCGATGGCCAAATATGGCTCTGACAAACCTGACCTGCGCAACCCGATCGAGCTGGTGGATGTCACCGAGTTCTTCGCGGATGACAGCAAGACCGGGTTCTCGATCTTTGCCAAGATCATCAAGGGCGGCGGCAAGGTTGTCGCCATCCCGGCGCCGAAAGCGACCGCATCCCAGTCACGCAAATTCTTCGACGACATGGACAAATGGGCGAAGAAGGAAATGCAGGCCCCTGGCCTCGGCTATGCACGCCTGCGCGCTGGCGAGGATGGCGCTGTGGTCTCGCAGGACCCGGTGCTGAAAAACTTTGATGCAGACCACCTCAAAGCCTTCCTGGAGCAGACCGGGCTTGGCGATGGCGACGGCATCTTCTTCTCGGCCGGCAAAACCGGTGACGCCTACAAGCTGGCAGGGGCCGCGCGGATCAAGGTCGGCGAAGAGCTCGATCTGGTTGAGCAGGGCGTGTTCCGGTTCTGCTGGATTGTCGACTTCCCGATGTATGAATGGGATGAAGACAACAAGAAGGTCGATTTCAGCCACAACCCGTTCTCGATGCCGCAAGGCGGCCTCGACGCCTTGGAGGCGGCGAGCACGGATGAGGAATTGCTCGATCTCAAAGCCTATCAATATGACATTGTCTGTAACGGGATTGAGCTGTCCTCTGGGGCGATCCGGAATCACCGCCCGGACATCATGCTGAAAGCGTTCGAGAAAGCCGGCTATGGGCCAGAGATTGTCGAAGCCGAGTTTGGTGGCATGCTCAATGCGTTCCGCTATGGCGCGCCGCCGCATGGCGGGATTGCGCCAGGGGTCGACCGCATGGTGATGCTGCTGGCTGATGCAGAGAATATCCGTGATGTGACGCTATTCCCGATGAACCAGCAGGCGCGTGACCTGATGATGCAGGCCCCAAGCCCGGTGCGTGATGAGCAGCTGCGCGAGCTTCACATTCGTCTCGCACCGCAAGTCAAAGACAAGTAAGCGAAGAGGGCGCTGGACGCCCTTGACGCATCATCCTAAACGCTAGCCCGACAGAAGATGAGGCGAGCTAATGTTCGATATCCGCGCCATACGTGACAATCCCGATGCTTTCCGCGCTGCCTTTGAGCGCAAGCAGAAAGGGCTCGGCGAGGTCGTCTCGCATATGCTGGATCATGATGCTGCGGTCCGCCAGGCGGTCTCTGACAAACAACAGGCAGAAGCGGCCCGCAACGCCAAATCGAAACAGATCGGCCAGGCCAAGGCGAGCGGCGATGAGGCGCTGTTCGAACAGCTGCGCAATGAAGTGGCAGAAGCCAAGGACGTGATCGAGGCGGCAGGCGAACAGGAAACGGCTGCGCGTGCCGAGCTCGACAAGCTGCTCTATGGCACACCGAACATCCCGCTGCCGGATGTCCCTGAAGGCGAGGATGAAGCCGCCAATGTCGAGCAGCACAAATGGGGCGAGCCAGACAAGCGTCAGGGCGGGCGCAATGATGTGCAAGATCACGCCGATCTCGGCGCCGGGCTGAAAAATGCCATTGATCAGCCGCTGATGGATTTCGAGGCGGCGGCGGCCATGAGCGGCGCGCGGTTTGTGGCTCTGCGTGGTCAATTGGCGCGGCTGGAACGCGCTCTGGCGACCTTCATGCTGGACAAGCAGACGCTTGAAAACGGCTATGAGGAGGTCAGCCCGCCTTTGCTTGTGCGCGAAGAAGCGTTGATCGGCACCGGGCAATTGCCCAAATTTGGCGAAGAGTCGTTCCAGACCACGGGCGGGCATTGGTTGATTGCCACGTCCGAGATTTCACTTACCAACCTCGTCCGCGAACAGATCCTTGCGGATGACAAGTTGCCGATCCGGATGACCGGCCATACCCCTTGCTTCCGTTCTGAAGCCGGCAGCGCCGGGCGCGACACCAAGGGCATGATCCGCCTGCATCAATTCAACAAGGTGGAAATGGTCTCCATCGTTCGGGATGAAAGCGCAGGTCTGGCCGAGCTGGAGCGTATGACCAAGTGCGCAGAAGGTATTCTGGAGGCGCTCGATCTGCCTTACCGGCGCATGCTGCTCTGTACCGGCGATATGGGTTTTGGCGCCCGCAAGACCTATGACCTCGAGGTCTGGCTGCCGAGTCAGAACACCTATCGCGAAATCAGCTCCTGCTCTTATTGCGGTGACTTCCAGGCGCGGCGGATGAATGCCCGCTGGCGACCAAACCCCAGCGATGACAATCCGAAACCAAAGCCGGAATTCGTGCACACGCTGAACGGCTCCGGCCTGGCGGTTGGGCGGACACTCGTGGCCGTGCTGGAGAATTACCAGAATGAAGACGGTTCAGTGACAGTGCCGGAGGCCCTGCGCGCCTATATGGGCGGGCTGGATGTGATCAAATAAGACCGCGCGCATCCAAAGCGACGGCAAAGGACAAGGCCGAATAGGGGAAACTCAGAATGAGAATTCTGCTCACCAATGATGACGGCATCAACGCACCGGGGCTGGAAGTCCTCGAGCATATTGCCCGCCAGTTGAGTGACGATATCTGGATTGCTGCGCCGGAAATGGAGCAATCTGGCAAAGGCCGGGCGATCTCGCTGACTGAATTTGTCCGCGTGCGCGAAACCGGGCCGCAACGCTTCGCTGTGAACGGGACGCCAAGTGATTGTGTTCTGCTGGCGCTGGACGAGCTGATGCCAGAACGTCCGGATCTGATCCTGTCAGGCGTCAATGCCGGTCAGAACATTGCCGAGGACACGACCTTTTCAGGCACCATCGCGGCGGCCTTGTTCGGCATGCAGCATGGCGTGCCGAGTATCGCGCTCAGCCAGTCTACAGGGTTTCAGAACCCGCATTCCTGTCCGTGGGAAACACCGATGGTCTGGGGCGCACGCGTGCTGCAGCCAATCATCGACAAGGGCTGGCCGGATGACCTGGTCATCAACGTGAATTTCCCGGATCGTGATCCGGAAGCGGTCGCCGGTATCCGCTATACAAGTCAGGGCCTGCGCGATGAACGCATTATTCGTACCGAAGCCCGGGAGGATTTGCGCGGCAATGCCTATTACTGGATCGGCTATCGCGGCAAGCTCTCAAACCCGGACGAAGGCACGGATTTGCGCGCCATTTATGACGGTTACATTTCTGTCAGCCCGCTGCATGTGGATTTGACGCATGACACGTTTCTCGCTGAGATGCGTGAGACATGGCCGACCTGATTCCTGATCCCTTGCGCGCCGCGCGCCTGGTGCTTTCGCTGCGCCGGCAAGGGGTTACTGATGATGGCGTGCTGACCGCCCTTGAGACTGTTGATCGCGGTGTCTTCGTGGCTCCGAACCTGTCGAATATGGTGGCTGAGGATTGCGCCTTGCCCATTCCCTGCGGGCAGAGCATTCCGCGCCCGATCGTCACCGCCAAATTGCTGCGCGCGCTGCATGTCTCGCCTGGCAAGCAGGAACGGGTTTTGCTGATCGGCTCCGGCTCTGGCTATACCGCGGCATTGCTCAGTCAGATCAGCCGCCATGTATACGGCATCGAACGCTATGAGCGCCTGGTCGAGCAGTCGCGCAAGCGCCTCGAAGAGCTGGCTGTGGACAATGTCACGATCCGTCATGGCAATGGCCTGTCGGGCCTGCAGGCGCACGGGCCTTATGATCGTATCCTGTTGGCCGGCGCGGTGAAGACCATTCCGGCAGTGCTGATTGACCAGTTGGCCAAGGATGGCTTGCTGGTGACCCCGATCGAGACAAGTTCCGGGCCGCAAATCCTGCGCACGGTGAGCAAATCGAAACAGGTCACTGACGAGCAGATGCCGGACCGCCTCGCACTATTGTCAGAAGGCGTGTCTCAGCGGCTCTGAGCCCTTATTGCAGGTCCGGGCTCGCGCATTCGCCTTCAATCGCCACGCTGGCACCGGCGGCCGCCGCATCACAGGCATTGCCATAGGTCTGGCCATCGCAGCCGCAGACCGGCACATATTCGCGGGTGCAGAATTCCGGACGCGGTTGGCAGGTGCCTGCACCATCCATGATTTCCAGGCACTGTCCGGGCGCTTGTTGGCAATAATATCCGGCGGGACATTGCAGCCCGGCAATACCGCCGCACGCCTCGCCGGTCGGGTCAATCACTGGAACGGTTTCCTCGGCAATGGAGTCTACCGTTTCAGGTTCATCCACCACCGGTTCGGGCGTTTCGTCGCCAGCACACGCCGCCAGAAGTGCGGCCGCAAGTGATAAGATTAGTACGCGCATCGGGTACTCCCCTTCAGTCCCTGTTCCCGCTGCAGCATAGAAAAGAATAACCGGCGAGGCCATAGGCACCCGCCGGTTTCGCATGTTTTGTAATGAAATGCCCGAAAATCAGGCCTTTGCAGCGGCTTCTTGAAGGCGTGCAAAGATATTGGCGCCGTGGCCAGATCCGGAATCGAAGTGGGTCTGGACCGAAGTATCGGTAATTTCGTCCCACTTTGCCGCGACCGCTTCGGCCGTCAGCGCCTCGCCCTGGCCGACAAAGGCGCCATTGGTTTCGACGATCTGGGCCATTGAAAATGCACCAGCACCGGCGGACAGAATCATCCCTGTCGGGGCGTCATCCTTGACCAGATTCATCACCCCCGGGGTGACATATTCAGGTTTGAGATTATCCAGCATGGCTTGCGGCATCAGGCCTTCAGTCATGCGGGTCGCAGCGATCGGGCAAACTGCGTTGATCTTGATGTCGTTTTTCGCGCCTTCAATCTTGAGCGTGTTCATCATGCCGACGACGCCAAGCTTGCCGGCGCCATAATTGGCCTGGCCAAAATTGCCGTACAGGCCGGTTGAAGAGGTGGTCACGACGATTCGGCCGTAATTCTGCTCTTTCATGATGTTCCAGGCCGCGTGAACCGGCTTGAACGTGCCGCGCAGGTGAACATCAAGAACCAGGTTGATGTCTTCGGTGGTCATCTTCGAGAATGACTTGTCGCGCAGGATGCCGGCATTGGCGATGATGATGTCGATGCGGCCAAAGGCGTCCATCGTGTCATCGATCATTTTCTTGACCCCGGCATCATCAGCGACAGACGAGCCATTGGCGATGGCTTCGCCGCCCATGGCCTTGATTTCGGCAACAACCGCCTCTGCCGCCTCTGAATTGCCGCCAGAGCCATCCATGGCACCGCCAAGATCGTTGATCACGACTTTTGCGCCGCGACGGGCAAGTTCCAGTGCATGTTCGCGGCCAAGGCCGCCGCCGGCGCCGGTGACAATTGCGACGCGATCATCAAAACGAATGGACATGGATGTGTCTCCTGAAGCTTTTACTCTTTGTGCGAGTGCGAAGGCCTTGCACCATCCGCTGACGTAAACGTCAAGCGCCGACGCTGCGTTACCTCTTGTCACAGGCGGAGGGGCGTGGTGCTTTTCCCGGCAAACACAAATCAGGAGACTCCCATGCTTGCTTACGTCACTCTCGGTTCGAACAATACTGAAAAAGCGGTGGAATTTTATGATGCCGTGCTGGCTGAACTCGGCGCCAAGCGGTTTTTCGACAATGGACGCCTGCATTTCTACGGCACCGAGCCAGGACAGCCCATGCTGGCCATTGGTGGCCCTTATGATGAAGCAGACGCAACTTGCGGCAATGGCGTGATGCCGGCGATCGGCGTCGCCGATACCGCAACCGTAGACCGCGTCTATGCCAAGGCGATGGAGCTTGGCGCCCCCAGCGAAGGCGAGCCAGGGCAACGCATGCCGACATTCTATGGCGCCTATTTCCGCGACCCGGACGGCCACAAGATCTGTGTCTGCAAACTCGGTTAGACATCAGCGCTGACAACAAGACTGGCCCGCTCGGAAAGAGCGGGTTAGTGCTTTGTCAGGGAAACGACCAAGTGAGGAACTGCTGATGGAATGGGGCTGGGACAATGCGCGTGCGCTGCTAGGCATTGCGATGATTTTTGCGATCGCCTGGGGCTTGTCAGAGAACAAGAAGGCCTTTCCCTGGAAAATCGTGCTTGGCGCTGTGGCGATTCAGTTTGCATTTGCGCTGATCCTGTTCGGTATTCCGATCATTCGGGAAGCCTTGTTCGCTGCAAATATCGTTGTCGACAGCCTGATCGATGCCACTGCCTATGGCACTCAATTCGTATTCGGACCGACCTTTGGCACTCAGGCCGGATGGGAAGAGTTTACCGGCAATCCCGGACCGATTTTCGCCGTCCATTTGCTGCCGCTAATCATCGTTGTCGCCGCTTTATCCGCAATCTTATGGCACTGGCACATCCTGCGCTGGGTGACCAAAGGCTTTGCCTTCGTGTTCCGCAAAGGCATGGGGCTTGGCGGAGCGACATCGCTGGCGGTTTCAGCCAATGTGTTCATGGGCATGACGGAAGCACCAGTGCTGGTGAAGCCGTATCTGAAAGGCATGTCGCGGTCCGAGATTTTCATTCTCATGGTGGCCGGGTTCGCGACGGTCGCAGGCAGCGTTCTGGTGCTGTATGGTGTGTTCTTGAAAGACGTCCTGCCCAACGCGCTCGGACAATTGCTGGCCGCTTCACTGATTGCCGCGCCGGCCGCCGTTGCCCTGGCCCTGGTCATGGTGCCGGAAAGCGTCGATTCCAAGCTCCGCGCGCATGAGCCGGATTTTGAGTATGAATCAACCATGGACGCATTTGCGACCGGCGCCTCGGACGGGCTGAAAATTCTCGCCAATATCGTGACCATGCTGATTGCGGCCTTTGCGCTGCTCTATCTCGCGAATGCAGGGCTCGGCGCGCTGCCTGACGTGATGGGGGCGCCGCTCTCGATCGAGCGGGTGCTGGGCTGGGTGTTCGCGCCAATCATGTACATGGTTGGCGTCCCGATGTCGGAAGCTGCGCAATCCGGATCCCTGATCGGCATCAAGACGGTGCTGACAGAATTCGTCGCCTTCCTGCAGCTTGCAGGCGAAGGCGGCAATGGCCTGTCTGAACGCACGACCATGATTACCGCGCATGCTATTTGCGGATTTGCCAATTTCGGCTCGATTGGCATCCTGATTGGTGGCTTGTCGATCATTGAGCCAAAGCGTCGGACCACATTCCTGGAGCTTGCCTGGAAAACCCTGGTTGCGGGGACGCTGGCCACCTGTCTGTCCGGCGCCGTTGTGGGAGCGCTGCCTCAAGCCTTGTTCTTCGGGAGTTAAGTAGACCTCATGAAACGCACGTCCTGGCTGGTTGCGGCCAGCCTGTCACTAAGCGGCCCGGCATTGGCTCAGTTCGCTTATGAAGATGCGCAGCGCGATGTCGAAGCAGATCGTGTGGCCTGTCTGGAAACGCGTGGCCTGACGGCTGATGATACCTCGCCTTTTTGCCCGGACCGGGCCAACCGCGTGTTGTCCACGATTGTCACGTTCGGCGATCGCAACCCGCTCGGGCCAGGCGCGGTCTCGATTGTTGATGCGCAGACCGTTGAACTCGTATCAGCCGATCACCCGGCTGAGCTGCTGAATAGGCTGCCTGGCGTGAACATCCACACCAATGCCGGACAAGAGCATCTGATTGCGATCCGTTCTCCAGTGCTCAATGGCGGCGCCGGGCAGGGGAGTTTTCTGATCCTCGAAAATGGCGTTCCGACCCGCTCGCCAGCCTTCGGCAATGTCAACAGCCTGCTCGAGCCGCATCACGAAACAGCCGGCGCGATCGAAGTGGTGCGCGGCCCTGGGTCTGCCAAATACGGCTCCAACGCCGTACATGGCCTGATCAATGTCATCCTGGCCGATCCGAGCGGCGACCCGCTGCGACAGGTCAATGCCTCTTACGGCTCGCTCGGACGCTACAAGACCGATCTGATCTTTGATCAGGGCTATCTTGGTCGGGCCTCGCTGTCGGCGCAAAAGGATGTTGGCTGGCGCGATGATAGCGGCCTGTTCCAGCTCAAGGGTTCAGGTGTGCTCGAAACCGTGGTCCAGGGTTGGGATGTCACCGCCTGGGCTGCATTCAATTATCTCGAGCAGGAGACGGCCGATTTTATCCAGGGGCCGGATGCTTATGAAGATCGGGACATTGCCAAGGCCAATGATGATCCGCTCGCTTATCGCGATGCCTGGGCCATGCGCGGCGCTGTTCGCCTCGAACGCGAACAGTTTGGCGGCACCTTGTCGATCACGCCGTTTGCGCGCACCCAGTATATGGATTTTCGCCAACATTTCCTGCCTTATCGCGGGTTCGAAGAAAATGGCCACAGCGCCATTGGCGTCATGGCCCGGTTTGAGCGCCAAGCCAGCGACAGCCTGATCTGGCGCGCCGGGGTTGATATTGACCTGGCGAGTGGGGAACTGGAGGAAACACAGGCTGCGCCGTTCGGTTTCTTCCCGGGTGATACGCGTTTCCCGGTGGGTGTGCATTACGATTACACCGTACAGACGCAGGTTGGCGCCTTGTGGGGTGAGATCGATTTGAAAGTCTCGGATCAATTGACCGTTTTTGGCGGCCTGCGCGGCGAAGTGCATGCCTTTGATTATGATACCGATGCCCCGGTCGGTGTGAATGGCCGGTTCAATGTACCAGCCGATCGCACCGATGATTTCGATTTCGTGACGCCCAAAATCGGCCTGGTCTATGCGCTCTCCGATCGGCTCGATCTGTATGCCAATTACGCCCGCGGTAGCCGGGCACCGCAGGCCAGCGACCTGTACCGCCTGCAATCGCGCCAGGGCACGGCAGAAGCCGAGGTGGAGACGCTGGACAGTTTCGAACTCGGCCTGCGCGGCGCCGCCCTGGACGGGGCGCTGGTCTTCGACCTGGCGGCCTATACTGCCGACAAGGACAATTTCTTCTTTCGTGATTCTGATGGTCTTAACGTCACTGATGGCTCAACGCGTCATCAGGGGATCGAGATTGCGGCCAATTGGACCCTCAGCGACCAGTTCAGCTTGGGCGGCAATCTCAGCTGGTCGGACCAGACCTATACGTTCACGCGCATTGGTGAAGCCGGCAACGAGATCATTCGCGATGGCAATCAGATCGATACGGCGCCGGAATGGCTGGCCAATCTGGCCCTGACCTGGCAGGCGAGTGATCAGGTCAGCCTGCAAGTCTCGGCGGATTATGTCGGCGAGTATTTCACCAATGCTGCCAATACGCAGGATTATCCTGGTCATCTGGTCACCAATCTGCGCGGCAATTATGCCATCAGCGATGCCCTCGAAGCGTTCGTGATCATCCGCAATCTGAGCGATGAGACTTATGCCGACCGCGCCGATTTTGCCTTCGGCAATGAGCGCTATTTTCCGGGTGAACCTTTAAACGTGACCCTCGGCATTCGAAAAACATTCAAATAATTCAAGACAGAGGCAGGAAAAAGATGAAGCTTTATCACGCACCCCAGGCGGTCAATCCGGAGCGGACTTATAATTTTCTCAAAGCCAAAGGCAAGCTGGACGCGGTTGAGATTGTCGAAATCTCGATCATGAAAGGCGAGCACAAGCAGCCGGAATACCGCGCGCTGTCACCCTTTGCGCAGGTGCCTGTCCTGGTCCTGGATGATGGCACCAGCATCACTGAAAGCCGCGCCATTTGCAGCTTTTTCGAACACATGTTCCCGGACCCGAACCTGATGGGCAATGATGCGCTCGAAAAGGGGCTGATCGAAATGTGGGATCGCCGCGTCGAGTTCATGATGATGGCACAGTTTGCGACCTGGTTCCGCAATGGCCATCCGGTCATGGCGCCGCTGGAAAATCCGCAGCTGCCTGACGCCGCTGCCAAGGCCGAGACCAGCGTGCGCAAGTTCGCCGAGCGCCTCGATCAGCACCTCGCAGGCAAGGACTGGATCGCCGCTGATCGTTTCTCCATTGCAGATATCACCTTGTTCCTGACCTGCGGCTTTTGCGGCGTGATGCGCTGGAAGCCTCAGGAAGAGCATGAAAATATTGGCCGCGTCTTCGGCAATGCTGCCAGCAAGCTAGCCTAGCAGGTCTTTCAGCACCGGGCGCAGCTCTGCGATCAGGTCCTGCGGGATCAGGCCGGGGCCAACGCGCAGGCTGGTTTCGCCGTGCAGCCAGACGCCGGCACAAGCGGCCTCGAAGGCTGGCATGCCCTGGGCCACCAGACCGGCGATCAGGCCCGCCAGCACGTCGCCTGTGCCGGCTTTGGCGAGATAAGGCGAGGCATGCTGGCTCTTGGCCAGACGGCCATCCGGCGCCGCGATCCAGGTCGTGGGGCCTTTCAGCACAACCGTCACATTCCGGGCCTTGGCGACGTCTTGCACAGCTTTGCTGAAACTTGCACAAATGCTGCCGAAATATCGCTCAAACTCGCCGGAATGCGGCGTGATGATGCGGGTTGTGTGTGACAGCTCGGCGCACAAGCGGATGGCGTCAGCATCCAGCACCAAGGCGAGGGCCGGGTCAGAGGCATTGATCGCATCCGCCGCCAGCTCATCGCAGCCGCCAGGTCCGGCGAGGACTGTCGTTGGCCGGTTGATGTCGCGCAATGTATCGACGCGGACCATGATGTCAGCGGGCAGGGTGGCGCGGAAAACATCGGCCTGGGCCTGGCTCAGCACCGTGACCAGACCGCTGCCGACCCGCGAGCAGGCTTGTGCGGCCAGCCGCGTCGCCCCGGTATAGGCATTGGCGCCCATGATCACCGTGTGGCCGCGGCGATATTTGTGATCATCTTCCGCCGGGCGCGGGAAGGCGGAGAGCCACAAGTCTGGCGTATTCGAGAGGGTCATCCGATCAGTCATAGCCTGACCAGCAAATGTCGCCAGTCTCTGGTCGCAAGAAAGGCCCGCCGGTTCAGGCCGGCACCGCTGCGCCTTGCGCCGTCAGCCATTGATCGAGATCGCGTAGGGCTCGGGCCGCCTGGGCGCGTTTCTTGGCCCGGCCTTTATCCTTGCCGCGCAGACGCTTGCCGGTCTCAGGATCCTTGGTCGGCACAGTGTCAGGATCGGGCGGCGGGAACAGGCCGAAATTGATGTTCATCGGCTGGAAGCTGGCTTTGCCTTCCAGATGTCCGCCTGTGATATGTTTGACCAGAGCGCCAAGCGCAGTGGTCTCAGGCGGGTTCGGCAGATCTCTGCCGAGCCGGTCGGCGGCGGCAAAGCGGCCTGCCAGCAGCCCCATGGCGGCGCTTTCGACATAGCCCTCGACCCCGGTCACCTGGCCAGCGAAGCGGATCCGCGGCAGTGATTTCAGGCGCAAGCGCTGATCCAGCAGCTTTGGCGAGTTCAGGAACGTGTTGCGGTGAATGCCGCCAAGGCGGGCAAATTGGGCCTGCTCAAGCCCCGGAATGGCGCGGAATATGTCGGTCTGAGCGCCATATTTCAGCTTGGTCTGAAACCCGACCATGTTCCACAGCGTGCCGAGCGCATTGTCCTGGCGCAGCTGTACAATCGCATGCGCCTTGAGCTCTGGATTATGCGGATTGGTCAGGCCGACCGGTTTCATCGGGCCAAAGCGCAGCGTCTCGCGCCCGCGCTCGGCCATCACCTCGATCGGCAGGCAGCCTTCGAAATAAGGTGTATCTTTTTCCCAGGCCTTGAACTCGGTCTTGTCGCCTTCGATCAGGGCATCAATGAAGGCATTATATTGGGCCTCATCCAGGGCGCAGTTAATATAAGCGGCAGTATCGCCATGCGGGCCGGGCTTGTCATAGCGCGATTGGCGCCAGGCTTTGTCCATGTCGATACTGTCGAAATAGACAATCGGCGCAATCGCATCAAAGAAGGCAAGGTCGTCTTCGCCTGTCTGCGCGCGAATGGCCTCGGCCAGGGCAAGGGAGGTCAGCGGGCCAGTGGCGATGATGACGCTGTCCCAGTCTTCTGGCGGCAAGCCGGTTATCTCTTCGCGCACAATCGTGACCAGCGGATGCGTCGAGAGCTGCGCAGTCACAGCCTCAGCAAAGCCTTCGCGGTCGACCGCAAGGGCGCTGCCAGCAGGCACCTGATGCTTGTCGGCGGTGGGAATGATCAGGCCATGCGCGCGGCGCATTTCCTCATGCAGGACACCGACCGCGTTCAGTTCATGATCGTCGGAGCGGAATGAGTTGGAACAGACCAGCTCGGCCAGTTTGTCGGTCTGGTGCGCGTCGGTGCCTTTGACGCCGCGCATTTCGTGCAGGATGACCGGCACGCCCATATTTGCCGCTTGCCAGGCCGCTTCTGATCCGGCCATGCCGCCGCCAATGATGTGGATAGGTTTGATCTCGCTCATGCGCGCGATTTGCGTCTGATCCCCTGCGACGTCAAGTTCATGGCCGCAGACAGGGGCTAGGCAAGCAGAAAGGCGCTCTCTAAATGAGGCGCATGACGACTGACCAGCTTTCCCCGGACTCCATCCTTTCCAAACTGCTCGAGACTTGCCAGAAGGCCGGCGCCACGGGCGCAGATGCATCTTATGGCCGCTCGAACGGGGTCAGTGTGGAGGTCCGCGAAGGCAAGCTTGAAGGCATCGAACGCTCAGAATCGCAAGGCGTCTCCCTGCGCTGCCTGTTTGGCCAAAGGCAGGCATCCGTGTCCGGCTCGGATGTCTCGGCAGACGGGCTGACGGCATTGGCCGAGCGCTGCGTGGCGATGGCGAAAGTGGTGCCGGAAGATCCGTATTGCGGCCTCGCCCCAGCAGAGGAGCTGGCGCAGAACTTGCCCGAGATCGATGTATCTGGAGATGGCGAGATTGCTGCCGATATCCTCGAACGCGATGCCATCGCCGCCGAAGCCGCTGCGCTCGCGGTCCCGGGGGTGCAGCAGGTTTCAGGCTGCGGCAATGGCTGGAGCAGCAGCGAGCGCTGGGTCGCCGCCACCAATGGCTTTTCAGCTTATCGCCTGAGCGGCTCGACCGGGCTTGGCCTTGCCGCGATTGCTGAGCAAGACGGCGCCATGGAGCGCGATTATGAGAGCCGGTCGGTGCGGCGGCTGGAAGATCGCCCCTCGGCTGAGGAGATTGGCCGGATTGCAGGCGAGCGCACAGTGGCGCGGCTTGGCTCGCGCAAGGTCAAGACCCAGACCGGCGCGGTGATCTATGATCGCCGCGTCTCCAGCAGCCTGATCGGCGCCTTCCTGTCGGCGATTAGCGGGCCGAGCGTGGCCCGCGGTGTGTCCTTCCTGAAGGACTCGCTGGGCGAGAAAGTGTTTGCGGATGGCATCAACCTGATCGACGATCCGTTCCGTATCCGCGGCATGGGCAGCCGCGTGCATGATGGCGAAGGGCGAGCCGTGGCGCGCAACAAGCTGATCGATAATGGCGTGCTGACACGCTGGTTGCTGAACGGTGCCGCAGCCAAGCAACTGGATATGGCGCCGAATGGTCATGCCAGCGGCGGCTTCGGCTCGGCCCCGGGTGTCGGGGTTTCAAACGCCTATATCGAAGCCGGGACACACAGCCCGGCAGAGCTGATGCAGGCGGCCGGCAAAGGCCTGCTCGTCGCCGACATGTTTGGCCCTTCGATCAATCCGAATACAGGCGACTATTCGGTCGGCGTTGCCGGCTTCTGGTTCGAGCATGGCGAAATCCAGTATCCGGTCTCAGAAGTCACGATTGCGGGCGACCTGCCCAGCATGTTTGCCCGCCTGGTGCCGGCTTCGGATCTCGAGTTTCGCGGCTCACGCGATGCGCCATCTTTGCTGATTGAGGATATGTCGATTGCCGGGGAGTGATCTGGATCGCGAAGATCTCGACATTCTGAGATCCGTGGCCCGCGAAGCGGGGCAGTTGGCGATTGATTATTTCGAGCGCTCGGACGTGCGCTTCTGGGACAAGTCCAAGGGCAATCCGGTCACTGAGGCTGATCTCGCCGTCAATGCTTTGATCCAGGAACGCCTGATGGCGGCCCGCCCGGATTATGGCTGGCTGTCGGAAGAAACCGCGCTGGACAATGACACCCGCACGGCCAAGCGTGTCTGGATCGTTGATCCGATTGACGGCACCCGCGCCTTCATGCGCCAGGAGCCGTATTGGTGCATTGGCCTTGGCGTGCTGGATGCCGGCGAGCCGCGTGCGGCGGTCGTCAACGCCCCGATGCTTGGCGAGACCTATACTGCGCTGCGCGGCGGCGGCGCGGCGCTGAATGGCAAGGCGATCAAGGTAACCGATTGTGATCGCGAGGAAGGCTGCCGCCTGATCACCAATAGCGGCATGCTCACGCATCCGGCCTGGCCCGAGCCGTGGCCGCAGGTCGACCTGATCACGCCGAAGCCGAACGCGACCCTGATTCGGATGTGCTGGGTGGCGGCCGGCAAGGCCGACGCAGCACTCACCTTGTGGCGCAAATCCGATTGGGACCTGGCCGCTGGAACCCTGCTTGTCCACGAGGCAGGTGGCGTCGCGACAACCCATCTCGGCGAACCCTACCTGTTCAATCGCGGCGAACCTGCACAAAGAAGTCTGTTGGCGGCTGGAAAGGCCCTGCATTCCCTGTTATCAGCGCGAGTCAAAGGCGTCAGATTGCCAGATCCGAACTGGACCGTACGCCCCTACGAACCGACTCAGACGACGGAGCGCCAGAGCATGGGCGAGACTGCAAGCACCAAACAACTCCTCCACATTGTCATTGGAGGCGAGCTGAAAGACGTGACTGACGTCCAGTTCGAAGATCTGTCCAAAATCGATTTTGTCGGCGCATTTGCCACCTACAAGGAGGCGTATGACGCCTGGAAGGGCGCAGCGCAGCGGACCGTAGACAGCGCTGAGACGCGCTATTTCATCCTGCACGCCCACAAGCTGCTCGACCCGGAAACCGGTGACCACCATCACGTCTAAGTCCGACAAAGAACAAAATCGGCGGTCGCTCGCCCGCTTGCTGGGCAAGCATTTCTGGCCGCATCGAAACTGGTTTATCGGCGGCACCATTTTCGCCGTGATCACTTCGATCAGTGCGGTCGGCTATGCCGGGGTCCTGGCTTATGTCGGCAATGCCATCCAGTGCCAGCTTGAAGGCGGCACCGGCGAGGCCTGCGCTTATGTGCAGGACGCCTCATCGCGCGTCGGGCTCAACGATGCCGGCAATTGGATCTGGCTCGGCATCTACGCGATTATCGGCCTGACCGCGGTGCGGGCGCTGTCCATGTATGGCATGAACATGCTCAACAATACTGGCGTGCAGCGCGGCCTGGTCTCGATCCAAAGCGTTCAGTTCGATGCACTCACCGATGGTGATTATGCCCGCGTATCAGGGGATAATTCCGGCGGCTTCGTTTCGCGCTTCATCAATGACGTCAACGCGATACGCGATGCGGCGCTGAGATTTGCGAATAATTTCACCAAGAGCGTGGTGACGATTATTGGCGTGCTGGCCGTGTTGATCGTGGTCGATTGGCAGCTGGCCCTGATCATTCTGGTCGTCTATCCGCTGGCGCTTGGCCCGGTCATCGCGCTCGGCAATTCGATCCGGGCCAGATCGAAAAAGGCTCAGCATCAGATTGGTGAGGTGACCGCCCTGGTCTCTGAAGGCCTGCAATCGGCCCGGGTGGTCAAAGCCTATGGCCTGGAAGCATATCAGAAACAGCGCGGCAAGACCGGCTTTGCCGAACGCTCGCGTCTGTTCCTGCGGGTGCTGTCGCAGCGCGCCGCAGTCGACCCGGTGCTGGAAGTGGTTGGCGGCATCGCAATTGCGGCCTTGCTTGGCTTTGTATCGTATCGGATTGCGGCAGGGACCAATACGCTTGGCGACTTGCTTGCCATTATCGCTCTGATCGGGATTGCCTCTCCGGAGGTCCGCGCCCTCGGCTCGATCACCGCTGTGGCCCAGGAAGGCGCGGCGGCCGCCGACCGGGTCTATGACATTATCGATGCGCCTGCGACCGTGTCTGACCAGCCCGACGCGATCAGTCTCAGCGACGTGCAAGGCCGAATCGCTTTTGAAGATGTGCATTTCGCTTATCCGGACGGGACCGCAGCGCTGAAAGGGTTGAGCTTTGCCACCGAGCCTGGCGAGACAATCGCGATTGTCGGGCCAAGCGGGGCCGGCAAGTCGACCATCTTCAACCTGATTCTGCGTCTATATGATGCGACCGCTGGTGTCGTGAAGGTCGAGGGGCATGATGTTCGCGCGCTTGAGGCCAAGGCCTTGCGCGGCGCGACGGCCCTGGTCTCGCAGGACACGGCGCTGTTTGATGATAGCGTGGCGTCCAACATTGCGCTCGGCCGGCTCGGTGCGGATGCGGCGGCGATCGAAGCCGCGGCCAGGGCGGCGAATGCGCATGATTTCATTCTCGATCTGCCCGGCGCCTATGCAGCCGAAGCCGGAGAGATGGGGCGCAACCTTTCCGGCGGGCAGAGACAGCGTGTGGCGCTGGCCCGGGCGATCCTGCGCGATGCCCCGATCCTGATGCTGGATGAAGCCACCTCTGCTCTCGATGCTGAGAGTGAAGCCAAGGTTCAGGCAGCGCTGGCGGAGTTTGCGACCGGGCGCACGACGCTGATCATCGCGCATCGGTTGTCGACCGTGCGCGCCGCAGACCGGATAGTCGTGGTCGATGATGGCCGCGTGGTCGAAACCGGGTCGCATGAGGCGCTGATGGCCACTGACGGGGTCTACAAGAAGCTGGTGGAGCTGCAGCTGACCTGAGCCCCCCGCGAGGCTCAGGCGCCTTCCAGAGGGCGTTCCTGAGGCATCTGGGCGGCAGCCGTGTTCAGGAAGCGGGCAAGCTTCTCGGAACTCTCGGCGCCCTGGACCGCGAGCTGACGCATGGCGATGAATGTCGGCACACCGGAAACCCCCATTTGCCGGAACAGGGACTGTTCGCTTCGCACCGTCTCGACATCGGCGTCACTGGCGAGCAGGTCAGAGACAATGTTCGGATCCAGCCCAATCTCGGATGCGAGTGTGACCAGAACCTCATGGTCGCCAATATCCAGGCCTTTAGAGAAATAGGCTTCGAACAAGGCCTCTTTCGCCGCCATGCCGCGCGATTGGCCCTGGGCCCAATGGACCAGGCGGTGGGCATTGAAACTGTTCGGGCGCCAGGTGATGCGATCAAAGTCGAACGGGATGTCTTCATCCTGGCCATACTGGATCAGGGCATCGCGCATGGAATTGGCGCGGTCGCGGGTCTGATCCGAGCCGAAACGGGCTTTCATATAGGCTTTGTAATCAGTCCCGCCGGGCGCAATGGCCGGGTCGAGTTCGAACGGGCGAAACAGGATCTCGATGTCGAGCTCAGGCACCAGCGCCATGGCGCCTTTCAGGCGGCGCAGTCCGACCCAGCACCAGGGGCAGACCAGATCAGAGACCATTTCAATGTGAAGCGTCATGATGGCGTATCCTGTACCGCGTGCGCCTTGAGATGCGCAAGGTCGATCATCGACAGGGTCTTGTGGTGGGTGGCCTTGAGGTCAACCGGCGGGGCGACGCCCATTTGCCGGGCTTCCTCCCAGCGCGCTGCGCACAGGCACCATTTGTCGCCGGGTTTGAGGCCCGGAAAGCGCAGCTCGGGTCGCGGCGTGATCAGATCATTGCCGCGATTGTAGCTGTATTGCAGAAACGCGGCGGTCACCGTCACGCACACAGTGTGCAGGCCATGATCCATCGGTCCGGTATGGCAACAGCCATCGCGGAAAAACCCGGTCACAGGCGAATGGCTGCACGGGGCGAGCGGGGCGCCGAGGACGTTCCTGGCGGTGCGGGTTTGCGGGCTCATGTCGCAGCGACAGGTTCAGGCTTGCTGGCCGCGGCGCGCAGCACGCCCCAATAGCCGTGCTGGACTTCCATCTGCTGGGTGATGCCTTTCTGCTCGAGCAAGCGATGGGCTTCAGCCAGGCGATAGAAAGGCAGGTGCATGAACATGTGGTGCTCGCAATGATAATTCACCCAGTAGGGCGCAATGAAGATCCCTTCCAGCAGGTTGGTATGGGTGGTGCGGGCATGACGCAGCGGGTCATTATGGTCAGGTACGACGGCATGTTCGGCAATGTTGCGCAGGCGGGTGATCATCATGTTCCAGGTCGCCATTGGCAGCAGCCAGAGCACGAAAAAGGCCCACCAGTGACCAAGCAGGCTCAACCCGGCCAGAAGTGCGCCATTGGTGATCAGGAACGGGATCACCGCTTCTCGGGCCGATTGGGAGCGATTCTCCGATCCCTTCTTGTTGCGGATCCCGAGGCCGAGGGCATTGGCAAACTGGTTCAGGCGCTGCTTGTAAAAGGTCTGACCGGTCAGGTCGCGGATAATCTTGCGGCGCAGCGAGGCTTTGGTGATCGGAAACGGCGCTGACAGGATCAGGTCCGGGTCTTCTGGCTGCTGGGTGAATTTGTGGTGCTGCAAATGATATGAGCGATAGGCTTTCAAGCTGCCGCCAATCGGTGCGCCTGACAGCCAGTGACCGGCAATATGGTTCAGAGCCGGATTTTTCGACAGGCCGCCATGCGACGCTTCATGCATGAGAATGGCCAGCCCCAATTGCCGCGCGCCAATCACTGGGACGGCAAGTATGATCAGCCAGGGCTGCCAGATTGCGGCCGCCATGGCGAGACCAATCACGGCCCAGCAATGTACCACCATGCCAAGTCCGAGCAGGTCGGATCGGCGCGAGACATGTTCCCATTCCTCACGGCTGAACAGATCGAGCGGGCGGATTCGTTTTGCAATGGCCATCAGCGCATCATACAGCCCTTTCCTAAGGGCAGACAAGCTTGCTTCAGAGCAGGGCCGCGAGGGTCAGGCCGGCGAGGATTATGAGGCCGGCCCAGACATTCGATTTGAACATGGCCAGGGCATGCTTTTCGCGATTCTTAGACAAGCTCGAAACCTGCCAGATTCCGTGTCCCAGAAAGGCCAGTGCGAGCAGCGCGCCAATCCGACCTGCGCCGGCGAAATAAGCGCCCAGGAAGATCAGCGCCGTGGCCGCCATATGAAACACGAACACGCCGGTCAGCACCTTGTCGCCAAACAGGCGGGCGGTTGATTTCACCCCGACCAGCGCATCATCTTCGCGGTCCTGCAGGGCGTAAATCGTATCATAGGCGACGGTCCAGCAGACCAGACCGAGATACAATACCACCGTCGCCCCGGTCACGCTGGTTGCCGTGGCTGCCCCGACCAGGGCGCCAAAATTGAAGGTGAAGCCAAGCCAGGCCTGAGGCCACCAGGTGATTCGTTTCATGTATGGATAAGCCGCGACCAGCGGGATCGCGAGCAGGGCCACGATCTTGGCGTCGAGGGGCAGGAAGATCCAGACCAGGAAGCCGATGCCCAATTGCGCCGCCAGGAACAGATAGGCCTCAGTCAGCGTCACCGTGCCAGCCGGCAAAGGGCGGGCAGCCGTGCGGGACACTTCAGCATCGATGTCGCGGTCGCGAATATCATTCCAGGTGCAGCCCGCACCGCGCATCGCAATCGCGCCTATGGCGAACAGAATGATCCAGCCAAGGTCGAGCCACGCGAACCCTGCCGGCACCCGCATCAGGGCGAGGCCGATCCAGCAAGGCAGCAGCAGCAGCCAGATGCCCACCGGACGGTCCCAGCGCGCCAGCGCCGCATATGGGCGGCTTTGCTCTGGCAATTGCTGCAGCCAGTTCGGCATGGCGCTGTCGCGTGGAACGCTGCGCGGTATGTCGTCTTCGATGTCAAACTCGGTCATGCGCTCTCTATAGCGAATTTTAATTGCGGCGCCATGGCTTAACGTGCAGCGCTGCGGGGCCTATAGAGCGCGCTATGAGTCATATCGCCCGTCTCTTCGTCGACCAGCCGCTGCACGCGCAGCAAGCTGTGTCCTTGCCGGACGCGCAGAGCAAGTATCTGTTGCGTGTGATGCGCCTGTCTGAGGGCGCGCAAGTGCGTGTGTTTAATGGCGCGGATGGGGAATGGCGCTGCAGGCTGTCGATCGATCGCAAGACCGCTCTGCTGACACCAGAAATCCAGATCCGGGAGCAATCGGCTGGCCCGGACCTGACCTTGCTGTTCGCCCCGATCAAGAAGGCGCGGACCGATTTCATTGTCGAGAAGGCGACCGAGCTCGGGGTGTCTTGTATCCAGCCCGTCATCACCGATTATACGCAGAGCCAGCGGGTGCGAACCGACCGGATGCATTTGCTGGCAATCGAGGCCGCTGAACAGACTGAACGTATGGATCTGCCAGAGATTCAGGACGCCGCCGCGCTGATGAAAACCCTTGCCAGCTGGGATCGCGACACGCCGCTGATCTTTTGCGATGAAGGCGGCGATGCAGCGCCGCTGGCAGCGCGGGCGAATCAGCTCGCCAACAAGCCAGCGGGCCTGTTGATCGGACCTGAAGGCGGATTTTCACCGAAAGAGCGCGAAAGGCTGCGGGCTCTCGAATTCGTGATCCCAATAACCCTGGGGCCGCGCATCCTTCGCGCGGAGACAGCGGTTGTCTCGGCGCTGACACTTTGGCAGTCGGTGGTTGGAGATTGGCAACAGGCACCCTATCTGCCTGAAGCACAAGATTTTGCCGGGAGGGCAGGGGCGTGACGACTCCGACCACAGATATTGACGAGAACGCGCCGCGACTGTCCGGAAAGACCGAATTGGTCGAGTGGTTTGAAGCCGGCAGCAAACCCAAAGCGGACTGGCGCATCGGCACTGAGCATGAAAAGTTTGGTTTCACCTGGCATGACTTAAAGCCTCTGCCTTATGACGGCGACGCCTCGATCAAGGCGATGCTGGAAGGGATGCGTGACCGATTCGATTGGACCCCGATCGAAGAGAATGGCTATCTGATCGGCCTGAAGAAAGGCGGTGCCAGCGTCAGTCTGGAACCCGGCGGCCAGTTCGAGCTCTCCGGCGCGCCGCTTGAGCATATTCACGAGACTTGCAATGAAGTCGGCCAGCACCTGAACGAAGTCCGCGAAATCGCTGAACCGCTTGGCATCGGTTTTATCGGGCTGGGTGCCAGCCCGATCTGGTCGATGGACGAAACCCCGATCATGCCGAAAGGGCGCTACAAGATCATGCGCGCTTATATGGAAAAGGTCGGACGTCTGGGGCGGCAGATGATGTTCCGCACCTGCACCGTGCAGAGCAATCTCGATTATGGCTCA
Organism: Henriciella sp.; assembly: GCA_965212615.1. Taxonomy (GTDB): domain Bacteria; phylum Pseudomonadota; class Alphaproteobacteria; order Caulobacterales; family Hyphomonadaceae; genus Henriciella. The sequence continues at coordinate 713,744 of OZ243114.1, read as the reverse complement.
GAAGCCGACATGGTGAAGAAGTTCCGGGTGTCGCTGGCGCTGCAGCCTCTGGGCACAGCCTTGTTTGCCAATTCCCCCTTCCTGGAAGGGCGTCCGAATGGGTTCCTGTCTTATCGCTCGCAAATCTGGACCGATACCGACCCGGATCGCACGGGCATGCTGCCTTTCGTCTTTGAAGATGGCTTTGGTTTTGAACGGTATGTCGACTATGCCCTTGATGTGCCGATGTATTTTGTTCGGCGCGGCGGCAAGTACCTGGATGCATCCGGTCTCAGTTTCCGCGACTTCATGGACGGCAAGCTGGCGCTCTTGCCCGGCGAAAAACCGGCGATCGATGATTTCGAAGATCACCTCTCGACAATCTTTCCTGAAGTGCGTCTGAAGCGGTTCCTGGAAATGCGCGGCAGCGATTCCGGGCCGTGGTCGAGCTTGTGTGCATTCTCGGCCTTCTGGACCGGATTGCTGTATGATCAAACCGCGCTTGATGCGGCCTGGGAGCTGGTCAAAGACTGGACGGAAGGCGAGCGCGAGGCCTTGCGCCAGACCGTCCGCACGATCGGGTTGCAAGCCCCGGTGCCAGGTGGGCGCAATTTGCAAGAGCTGGGGCTGGATGTGCTCGCCATTGCCCGCGGCGGGCTGCGCCGCCGGGCCAAGCTTTCGGTCTCAGGCGATGACGAGACCGGCTTCCTGCAGGAACTCGATCACACACTCGCCACAGGCCGGACGCCTGCCGAGGAATTGCTGCGTGCCTATTACGAAGACTGGGGCAGGGACACCAGCAAGGTGTTCAAGGAACTGGCTTATTGAGGGTGAGCGGTGTTTCGCTGCGCCGCGCCGATCATGTCCGCCGCTCGTTTACATAGGGATTGAAGCGCGCGTCCCAGCCAGGACACCTACTCGATCCGTTTGACTCGGAACGCGCGGCCATTGTCCAATTTCATTTTGAAACTTCCGAGCGCCGCGCGGTTGATTGTTGCATTATCGACACCGACTTTTCTGGAATAATGCACTGACCGGCTGTCAATCTGTTGCCAGACCTGACCATTCTCCAAAGTGATGAGCAGCTTTCCTAAAGGTGATTTGCGAACAGATTTGACTGCAAATTCAACGGTTTGGATCTCGGTATTCTCAGCCTCGCCAAATTTCGGAATCACACTTCTTGCCAGCGTGGGCAGCGAGAATCCGAATGAATCCTTTTGCAGCTCGTTGACTTCGGAACGGCTGATCGTGGTGATCTCGCCGGCCGCTTCAGAAGCTTCGAGCGATTGTACCGTGGTGTCGTAACACGATAGCCGCTCTGTATCGTTCTCGATCTTGGAACAGGCATAAAGATCAGCCGTCGATGGCGGTGTTTCCGCCTGCGCACTGAGCATGACGGCACAACCAAAAACCAGCGCGGACATCGATTTCATCCAGATCATAGATTTCACCTTGAAAATTAGCAGGCATGAGAGGCGGCCTTCATAGGACGCCACGAATGCCCGCGCGTCAATTTCTGCGACGCAGTCATCTCACTGCGCAGCGGACTGCGCGGCCTGCTTGCCCGGCGCTGGAGAGACCAGCGGGCCGGGGACTGGCCAGTCAGTTTGAACCCGAAATCCCGCGCCCGGAATTAGTTGCAAATATGACCTTTTTGTCACAGCTGCAATTATTATGAGCGCGAGATGAATAGGAAGATTGACGCCGATGAGGCCCAATCGCATAGCTCGAGCCATGCGGCTCTATTCAGGAGTGAAGGAGTGCGCTGAAACTAGGGAGACTCATAGTGAATCAAAGCAAATGGAAATCACGTCTGCTTGCCTCGTCGGTGATCGCTGGCGCGACTTTTGCGATGGCAGGCTACGCCGTTGCTCAAGACGATGGTGGTGATGAAGAAGCAAGACAGCAGACCATTACGGTCACTGGCTCGCGCATTGCCAAGGCAGATTTCGTATCGAACAGCCCAGTCGCAACTGTCGGTTCAGAGCAATTTGAACTGACCGGTACTGTGAACACGGAAGGCCTGCTGAATACGCTGCCGCAGACCGTTCCTGGCCTGGACCGGACTTCAAACAACCCTGGTGGTGGTTTTGCAACTGTTGACCTGCGTGGTCTCGGTTCGAACCGGACCTTGGTTCTCATCGATGGCAAACGCGTCGTCCCATCTACCGGTGGCGGTGTTGTCGACATCAACAACATTCCATCTGCGCTCATCGAGCGTGTGGAAGTCGTGACCGGCGGTGCATCTGCTGTTTACGGATCTGACGCTGTTGCAGGCGTTGTAAACTTCATCCTCAAAGATGATTTTGAGGGCGTTGAAATCTCCGCTGGCTATGAAGCAGCCATGGATCAATGGGACGCTCAGGTGTTCTCTGCCAACGCAACTTTCGGCGGCAACTTCGCTGACGGTCGCGGTAACGCAGTCATCAGCTTGGGCTATACCGATCGCGAAGAGCTCTTCCAGGGCGATCGTGACTTTGCCTTCTTCGCACAGTTCGATGATGGTGCCGGTAACCTGTTTGATGGTGGTTCTTCTGGTGTTCCAGAAGGTCGTCTGTCTGGTGTGACGCCAGCTGGCGCAGGTATCTTCAACCCAGATGGTACCATTCGTGAGTTCGTCTCATCCGGCGACAATAACGACTTCTACAACTACGCTCCGGTAAACTACATTCAGCTGCCGCAAGAACGTTTCCAGTTCAACGGTAAAGCTGATTTCGAGGTTAACGAGAAGCTCGAGCTGTATGCATCTGCATTCTTCGCCGACAACTCTGTGCCTCAGCAACTGGCGCCTACGCCAATCTTTGAACCGCGCGGTGGCACGATTCAGGTATCTCTGGATGGCAACCCATTCATCGATCCGACGGCACAGCAGATCATTTCTGATGATATCGGTTCTGGCGTCGACACAGATGGCGACGGAATTGACGACGAATTCACCGCTGGTGCATTCGGCATTCGCCGCCGTCTTGAAGAAGTCGGTCCGCGTATTGCAGACAATTCGTTCACCTCGTTCCAGTTCGAAGCCGGTCTTCGCTACCAGCTGAATGACACCTGGAACCTGGACGTTTCTTTCTCTGAAGGTCGTACTGCAGGTAAAGAAAACCAGTCTGGTAACATCGACAAAAACCGCTTCTTCCAAGCGCTTCTGCTCGCAGATGCCGACGGAGACGGTAACGTCGATGTTGATGCCAACGGCAACCCAACTTGTGCAGACCCATCGTCTAACGGTGCTCTGACCCCAGCTTGTGTGCCGATCAACATCTATGGCGCTGGCAACATCACTGAAGAAGCTGCGGACTTCATCCGTACGCTTGCTGTGATCGACCTCGATTACGAGCAGACCAACTTCAACATGTCTCTGGCCGGTGATACCTCTGGTATCTTCGAACTGCCAGGCGGCCCAATCGGGCTGGCATTTGGTGCCGAGTATCGCGAGGAAGCATTCGACTTCGCACCGTCTCAAGCGGTTGCTGCGTCGACGATTTCTGGCTTTAACGGTTCTCCGCCAGTCAATGGTGGCTTCGACGTGTACGGCTTCTACGGTGAGGCATATCTGCCAATCCTGCGTGACGTTCCGTTTGCAGAAGTTCTCGGACTGGAACTGGCCTATCGTAACGAAGACTACAGCACTGCTGGTAGTGTCGATGCGTACAAGGTTGCTGGTGAGTGGGCTCCGGATGAGCAAATCCGCTTCCGCGCTTCCTTCAACACAGCTGTTCGCGCGCCATCGATTGGTGAGCTTTTCGCCCCACAAGGCGAAAACTTCCCAGGCGCCTCTGACCCATGTTCTGGTGCAGGTGCTCCTGTCCCGGCAGCGGTCGCAGCCGTCTGTCAGGCAACTGGTGTTCCTGCAGCGAACGTAGGTTCGGCTCTGATCAACCTGCCATCCGGCCAGGTTCGTGAGATCTCTGGTGGTAACCCGGATCTTGACGTCGAAACCGCTGAAACGCTGACCGTTGGTTTCGTTGCGTCTCCGAACTTTGTCGAAGGTCTGACCTTCTCGGTTGACTATTTCGACATTGAAATCGAAGACGTCATCGCCGATTTCGGTGGTGGTGCGAACAACGTCATCCAAACCTGTCTGACCGACGCAACACTGGGCGGTGTAGGATCTCCGTTCTGTAACGCCATCTCGCGTGGCGGCGACGGCCTCATCACTCAGGTTTCTGTGACGTCTCAGAACGTTGCTCTTCTGACGCTCAATGGTTGGGATATCCTTGCCGACTATGAGTATGATCTCGGCGACAAAGGCCTCATCGGCTTCAGCTATGTCGGTACGATCACTGAAGAGAACAACCTGGTTCCATTCGCAGGCGGTTCACCATTCGAGTGTGCTGGTGCATTCGGCGCAGACTGCGGCGAACCACAGCCAGAGTATAAGCACCGGATGACAGCCAAGTGGGCCAATGGTCCATACACGGCTCAGCTGCTGTGGCGCTACATTGGGTCTTCGGACGATGATGGCGGACTTGGTTTCCAAGTTGCTGTTCCAGAACTGGATCCAGTCAGCTACTTCGACATCTCTGGGTCTTGGGAAGTGAACGACATGCTCACTCTGACCGGCGGTATCGACAACCTGCTTGACGAAGAGCCACCAATTCTTGGTGACAACCAGGAGCAAGCAAACACCTGGCCTGCCACGTATGACGTCTTTGGCCGTACGTTGTTCCTGCGAGCAACTGCAAGCTTCTAAGACACGGCTAGACCGATCTAATCAGACAGGCCCTCCGAATGGAGGGCCTGTTTTTTTGTCCTGCATGTAAGCGATGCAAGCCAGGCGTTTGCGCCTTGCCAGGCGTTCGCGGCTTAATCTGGTAGAATGTCAAATGGCGCGGTGATGCGTTCAGCATCTGCCGCAATCGGGCGCGTCCCGTGCCACATGAAAGACGGAAACAAGACCACTTGCCCGGCTTGCGGTGCAATCCATTTCAATGGCACCATGTCCTGTTCCGGCAGATAAGGCGGCGTCCCGAAATTGATCCATCCCTCGCGATTTGCAGAGGTCTTGGTGCTTTCAGGAACAACCACATAATATGCCGAGCTGATCCAGCCATCTGGGTGGACATGGGATTGATGAAAGCCTTTATCGCGTAAACATACTGACCACATGCCCGCAAACTTGTAGCGGTTCTGATTGCGCGCACTGGTCGGATGGTCGGGGTCGGCGCCAATGTCCGAGAGATATTGTTTGATCGGCTTGTCGAGGGCCGCAATATAGGCCTGGATGACCGGATCAGGGTCGCCCAACAGACTGCGCGTTGTTTGCGTGCCCTGTCCGCGCAAGGATTGATTCAGCGGGCGTTCGTGAAACGGATGCAGGCGCCGCAAGACATCAGCAAGGACGGCGTTGAATGCCGCAATCGAAGAATACCCTTCCGGCGGTTCCAGATCGTACGCCCGGACATATTTGTCGACGTCGAGCAACCTGGAGGATGGATCGCTCAATCGGTCTGCGACACTCTCGTGCGCAATCCAATGCTGCGAGTGAGGGGCCGCTTGCCGCAAGGGCTTGAGGCGGCGGCTGGCAGCGTCCGGTTTCGCGGTCATCAGATCCGCCACGACCCGCATGTCTTGTGCGACCAGGTTTTCAGGATCGATGGCTAAGGCGCGGTCAGCTGCAATTTCCAGGGCTGCGGCATTCATTTGCTCGCGCGCGATCCCGGCCTTCAGAATCCACGCCGCCGCATCCGGCTCGACCTGGTCAGCGCGTTTCTGCCACGCGCGTTCGGCGCGGTCCAAATCTCCGCTTTCGATGATGAGTTGGATGGCATGAATTCCCAAACGCAGCGGCGCTGCGTCGATGAGTGCGTCAAATTTCGCTGTGTCGCCTCGCATCCAGTGGCAATTGGCGAGGTTTCGAAGCGCATGACTGGTTTTGTCCTGAGCGTAGGATTGCTGGAAACAGGATTCTGCGTCTGCCAGTCTATTCAATTCTTGCATCGCGCGGCCGAGCATGAATCGCGGTTCGGCTGCCTCCTTTTCATCAAGCAGGGTCTGGAATAATTCAGCCGCACCTTCGGCCTGGCCGTGTTCCAATAAGGCGGTCGCTAATCCATACCGTCCAACCCGGCTTGAGGGCGAGTCCTTCAGCACCGCTTGCCAGCTGACAATGGCCTGGTCCCAGAGTTTCCGGCGGCCATGGATTTTGGCCATACCAATCTTCGCAGCGACCAGTCCCGGCGCGAGCTTGAGCGCGAGTTCGAAGTAGGTTTCGGCTTGATCGAGGCGCTCGCACGCCAATTCGAAATGGCCGCGATTATTGGCGATATTGGGATCCGTCGGCGCCAGGCGACTCGCCTCGGCATAATGGCGTTCGGCTTGCGTGAACCGCCCTAATTGATGCGCACTGATCGCCGCCAAGTGTTGGGCTTGAGGGTGTTTCAAGGCGCCCAAACTGAGCAAAGCAGCGTCGAACCGGCCTTCATTGAAGGCAGCGGTCCCTTGTCTAAACGCGACTGCAGGAGAGATTTGAGACTTTTCAGACATTGAGATAATCGGACATTAGAAGCATTTATTTTTCCAAACAAGCTGGGGGCGATGTCGTCTGAGATGACCGGTATAAAGGACGATAGAGCAGATTGGGCCAATTATTGGCGCGGTCGAACAGCGCAGCAAAGTGGCGAAGTGTTCGCAGGCGTCGGCATCGAAACCAGTACTGAGCTTCAAGCGTTCTGGAAAACTGTGTTTGGTGCGGCGCAAACGGGCCCGGTTTTGGACATTGCTTGCGGCGCCGGCTCGGTCATCAAGCAAGCCGCCGCGGCGGGTTATCAAGATCTGATCGGCCTGGATATTTCAGAAGAGGCGATTTCAGAAACCCGACAAGTCGTGCCCTCGATCATGGGCATCACCGCGAGCTCTGATCATATTCCGATTGCAAATGATGCGATTGGGCATGTCGTCAGCCAGTTCGGATTTGAGTATGCAGACCGGCGCCGCGCCGCATCTGAGATTTCACGGGTGCTTCAAGCCAAGGGCCAGTTTACCGCCATCGTGCACCAAGAATCTGGCGCGATCGCCGAAGAATGTGCCCAGCATCTCGAAAAACTGGAAGCGATAGAGGCCAGTCAGTTCATCCCTTCGGCCCGGATGTTCTGTTTGCGGGTGATGGCTTATGAGAACAATCCTTCGCCGAGTCTCAAACAAGAGGCGGACAAAGCGATGAAACAATTCCTGGATGCGCAAACCGCGCTTGGCCCGATCATGAAATCGAGCCCGCTCGCGACTCATTTGCACAAAGGCGCCAGGCAATTGTTCGAACGACGAAAAGCCTATCTGGAGCAAGACATTGTCGGATGGTTCGATGGGATGGCAGCTGAAATCTACGCTTTTTCGGGGCGCATGACCAGCATGCTCAATGCTGCCATCTGCGAGCAAGAAGCGCGCCTCTTATTGAATACGATCGCACCTGGCGGGACGCATCAGCTCGAGCCCTTTCTTCTCGGCCAGCGCCCTGCGGCATGGGCCTTGTCGGCGCGTTGCTGCTGAGAGGCCTGCTCAGCGTCGCACTGCCGGACTTTCAATTTCCAGCCCTGATGCGCGCGCAGCGAGATAGAGTTCGACGGCAATATAGAGCGGGTCGCCATAGGGCAGGGGGGCCGCGCGAACGCCCGTGTCGCAGTCTCTCAAGCGGCGATGCAGCGAGCCCATGGATTGCCATTCGAGACGATAAGCAGGAAAGCCGTTGCCATGCCCCTGGCTCAGCGTGTCACCGCGCAAGCGCTTGCCCCAGTTTTCGGTATGACATTGCTGGCACGACAGATTGAATTGGCCACGGCGGGTCTGAAAATAGCGTTGCCCGGCTACATATGTATCTGCTGACGGGCCGTTCGTCTCGACCCGTATCGGTGTACCGCGGGATTGAAAGGCGACATAGGCGGTCAGCGCCAAGAGCGCCTCACTTTCATAGGCCAGTTCAGGCGCGCCTTGATGCTTGACCCGGCATTGATTGATCCGGCCTTCGAGATTGATCACTGTGCCGAGCTCGGCGTCAAAAGCCGGATAAGTGGCCGCGATGCCGGGCAGGCCGGTCTGATGACACGTGATACAGGCCGGGCCGCTTGAGGCCGGTTGCGAGAACAGGCCCTCCCCGCGATCGACCCAGAGAAACCCCGGATTGGCAAAATCATCCAATTGCAAGGCCTGGGTATCAGGTGTCAGAAACGTGAAGCCGGAGACAATCTCCTCAGGCGGCAGCTGCGACGGCTGATTGCCTGGACCAGCTTGTCCGCACGCCGTGGCCAGGACAGTGCAGGCGAACAGCGCATAGGCCTTCATGTGACGTTCAATGTTGCTGTATCCGACCAGCTCTGGCCGTGCTGATCGCGCCATTCAAATTCGAGCGCGCCGGTGCGTTCAGCGCGGATATAAAAGGTGATCAGCGGATTGGCAGCAATCCCGGGATGGTAATCTGCGGCAAAGACCAGGGTGCCTCTATAGCGGCATTCAAACCGGGTGATGATGTCGCGCGCGATGACTTCGCCCCGGGCGCCGCGGCGATAACCGCTTTCCATCGGGTGTCGGATCAGGGCTTTGATTTCTACGATCTCACCCGCCGCGGCGGTATCTGGAACAGCAAGTCGAATACTGGCCATGCAATCCCCCTACAATATCACGCACGCGGCCAGCGTGACGACGGTTTCCTGACTGCCGGACCAGAGCGATCCGTCACTCATTTCAGCGATGGCCTGGACCGCTTGTGTCCCTGACAAGCGAATGCGTGTGTCAACTTTGGCGCGTCCGGATTGCGGTGTGAAATGATATTGCGCGATCAGGGGCAGGGGGTTGCGAGGCGACAGGATGGCGACCCGTTTGACATAATCGCGGTCTGTCATCGGGCTCTCAATCTCGACCGATAGCGGCACCGAGTATCCGTTCTCGGCAATGGGCGGCAGAGACAGGCTGACGCGGCCTTCATTGACCGGGCGATCCCCGAACAAGTCCCGACGCGCCTGTTCCAGGTCGGCTTGCGCCGCAAAACTCCGCAGCGGCGAACTGGCAATCAGCACAGTGCCAGCGCCGACGGTCAGCAGGGTCCTGCGATTCAAGTGTCGCGGCTGGTCACGCATCGTCTTCAACCTGTTTCAGCTCGCCAAGATAGGCAATGATATCCTCAACCTCCTGGGCTGAGAGAATGGTCTCGCCCGCATAGGCTTCATCCACCTGATATAAGTCATGATTGCGATAATAGGAGGGCATCAGCGCGCCTGGCCGCACAAGTTGATAGTCGACAATCCGTAATCGAAGCTGGGCTGGGCTGAAGCGGTCGCCGACCTGTGACAGGTCCGGGCCGACCGTGCCTTGAAACTCGGCGCTGAGACCCGAGACCTTGTGACAGAGAATGCAGTGGCCCTGATCCCGCCCGATAAAGAGCGCCTTGCCCGTGGCCGGATCTCCGGGCGTGCGTGTGAGGGGCTGCAGAATGGCATCGCCGGAGATCCGGTCGACCGCAACCAGAGGGGCGTGATCAGCGCTGCAGGCAGCCAGGCCGACAAGCGCGAGGCAGGCCCAGGCTCTCACCCAAAGGCTCCCGTGGTGATGGTCTTGAACCAGGACCGCGCCTGCGCCGCTTCGGCCTGGCGGACAGTCTTGGCGGCGCCCAGCGGGCTCACGCCTCCAGCCCCGGGAATGCTTGTTAGGGTGCTGTTTTCATTTGAATAAACACCTGCAATTGAAATCGCTTCATCAGGCGTTGTGAACGAATAACAGGTATTCGCAAGCACTGTCGGCTCAGGTGCCAGGCCAGCAACCAGGCGCGCGACGCCCATGGCGCAGACCTTGGCTTGCAAGTTGGCAGAGAAGGCCGATTTCGGCATCGGCGCGGCGATGGTGGCATCGCCAATGACATGGATCTTGTCTTGCCGGGTCGATTCGAAGGCGAGCGGGTCGATCGGGCACCAGCCGGTGGCATCGCTGACCCCGGCGCGATCAGCAATAAAGCCGGCTTTCTGCGGCGGGATGACATTGATCACAGGCGCAGTGAAGGATTCAAAATCGGTATCGACGCGGCCGGCGCCGGCATCGACCCGTATAACGGTGCCGTCATCGCTGGCGCCGCGCCAGTCCAGGTGCGCAGGATAATGCTCGGCCCAGGCTTCCTGGAACAGCGCCATTTTCGAAAAGCTGTCCTTGGCATCAAGAATGAGCAGTCGAGACCGCGGTTTTCGGGTCTTTAGATAATGCGCGATCATGCTGGCGCGTTCATAAGGCCCGGGCGGGCACCGAAACGGTGCTGGCGGCACGCTCATGATCACGTTCTGTCCATCTTCGAGCGCTTCAAGCTGGCGCCGTAATAACAGGGTCTGTGGTCCCGCTTTCCAGGCATGCGGCAGGCGCTCGGCAGCGGCCTGGTCATAGCCATCCAGCGCCGTCCAGCGCAGGTCGATCCCGGGCGACAGGATCAGACGATCATAGGGCAGGGGCGGGCCGTCCTCGAGCATCACGGTCTGGCTGACCGGATCGACATCTGTCGCCAGCGCAGCGATCACCTGCACGCCCAGGCGCGCCAGCCCGTCATAGCCAAACACCTGCTGGCTGAGCGCGCGGTCGGTGCCGAGCACGAGATTGCTGAACGGGCAAGCAGTATATCTCGCATTTGCATCGACCAAGGTTATCGTTGCCGAGGGCAGCAGCGCGGCCAGCAATCGGGCAGCGCTGGCCCCGCCAAAGCCGCCGCCGACAATGACAATCCTGGCCCCTGATTGCGCCATGGCCGTCCACGGCAGCGCCATGGCCGCTGCGCCAAGGCCGAGCGCTTTGAGCAGCTGGCGGCGGTCCCGTTCGCTCATTGGCCTGATCCGTCCTGATCAAATTGTGCGGCAAGCCGGTCGATATCGCGATCGGAATAACCGCGCGCCAGGCGGTGCATGACTGTGGTGCCATCTGCCTCGGTGCGATAGCGGGTCAGCGCTTCGCGCAAGGCCTCGGCGCCATAACCCTCGAGGCTGATCATCACATCGCTGTTGTCTGAATGGCAGCCGCCACAGGCCAGAGCGAGCGCGGCCCCGCGATCGGTCGCGGTCTCGATCTGGCCGGCCAAACCATCATCTGCGTCGGGCGACGCGCCACCACAGGCGGCCAGCACAAACCCGCCAGTCAGCCATGTCGCAGCGAGAGCGCGAAAATCAGGCATCCCGCAAATTCTGATCCTTGATCGGGAGCTGCCGGATCCGTTTGCCCGTGGCCGCGTAGATCGCGTTCAAGACGGCTGGCGCGGCGACCGCAATGGTCGGTTCGCCAACGCCGCCCCAGAAACCGCCGGAAGGCATGATGATGGTCTCCACTTCCGGCATGTCGGCCATGCGCATGGAATTGAACGTATCGAAGTTCAGTTCCTGGGCTTCACCCTCTGCAAAGGTGACTTCGCCAAACAGCATCGCTGACAGGCCGTAGACAAAGGAGCCTTCGACCTGGGCTTCGATTTGTTGCGGGTTGACCGCATGGCCAGGATCCGTGGCCGCAACGATGCGATCAATCGACAAGGCGCCATCATCACTGACCGTGACTTCAGCACACGCCGCCACATAGGCCCCGAAGCCATACATCACGCACAAGCCGCGATGCTTGCCGTCATCCTGTCCCCAGCCGGATCGGTCAGCGACCGCTTGCAGGACGGCGGCGGCCTGTGGACTGTCCTGGAGGTGGGCCAGTCGGAATTCCAGCGGATCTCGGCCTGCGGCATGCGCGAACTCGTCCATGGCGCATTCGAGATAAATCGCATTCTGGTTCAGGTTCACCCCGCGCCAGAATCCAGGGCGGACAGGCGGGTTGCGCATGGCGTGATCGATCAGGAAATTATCAAACGCGTATTTCAGTGTCTGGTCTTCCAGGCGCTCATCTACGCCAGATGGCAACAAGCCCTGGAAGGTCGCATAATCGACGCCATCCTGCAGCGCCTGCGGGATCAGCGCCGCCAGAATAGACTGTCCGGATATGCGAATGTGCACACCGGTCAGGTTGCCCTCGGCATCCAAAGCTCCGCGCACACGGCCTTTCGTGGTCGGATGGAAAAAGCCGTGCTTCATATCCTCTTCGCGCGTCCACAGCATCTTGACCGGAATGCCGGGCATTTCCATCGCGATCATGACGGCCATCTGGACATAATCAGAGGCGCCGCGGCGGCCAAATCCGCCGCCAAGATGGAGCTTGTAGACTTCGCAATTTTCAATCGGCAAGCCGGAAGCTTCCGACACCGCGGCCAATGCGGCTTCGCCATTCTGGGTCGGGCACCAGGCCTCACAGCGATCTTCTCGATAGAGCACCGTCGTGTTCATCGGTTCCATGCAAGCATGGTTCTGGAACGGCATATTATAAGTCGCTTCAACGATTTGATCAGCGCTGGCAAAGGCGCCAGCGAGATCCCCGCCGCCATTGCCAATAAAGGCGTCGTCAGCGGTCAAGCCGTTGTCCAGCTCTGCTTCAAACTCTGCGGTCGAGAAATCGACGCCGCCTTGCCATTCAACCGGCAGCGCGTTCAGTGCTGAATTGGCTTGCCACCAGGTGTCAGCAATCACGGCAACGGCGTTTTGCCCTTCACCGAAGGGATTGTTGAGCGCGACCACTTTTTGCACGCCTGGCATGTTTTCTACCGCAGAGGCATCGAATGCGCTGACCGATGCGCCGATTTTCGGCGCCTGACGGACTGAAGCGCAGAGCAGTCTGTCTGGTGTAGCATCTGTGTTCTTGAGCACATCTTCGAGACTGATATCGGCGCCATAGACTTGCGCCCCGGTCAGCTTGTCAGCTGTGTCCAGACGCTTCTTGGGCTGACCGATAATCTTCCATTCGCTCGGATCCTTGACTGTCACCTCCAGCGGTGGGGCAAGTTTCGAGGCTGCTCCAGCGACGGCGCCATATGTGGTTGTGCGACCACTCGGGCCGTGAGTGATGACGCTGTTCTCTGAGCTGCATTCAGAGACCGGCACCTGCCATTCATTGGCCGCCGCCTCGATCAGCATTGCCTTGGCCGCGGCTGCGCCTTCGCGGACATAGTCTTGCGACCCGCGAATGCCCTGGCTGCCGCCGGTCGAGTAGCTGCGCCAGACACGTTCGCGGGCGAGGTTTTCGCCGGGCGTTGGATACACGGTTGTGACCTTGTCCCAATCGGCGTCAAGTTCATCGGCGACCAGCTGCGCGAGACCGGTCAGGGTGCCTTGTCCCATTTCAGACCGCGCAATGCGGACTGTCACCGTGTCATCATTGTCGATATGGACCCAGGCATTGACCTCGTCATTTGGCGGCAAATCAGATGTCTCCGGCCCGGAGGCGCCGGGCGAACAGCTTGCCAGAATCCCGATGGTCAGGCCTGTGGCCCCTGTGCCGACAATGAAACCGCGGCGAGAGAGGAGTCCTGTATCAGCCATGCTTGTCTCTCCCTTATGATTTTTCGACGGCGAGCTTGATGCCCTTGCGGACGCGCGCCAGTGTCCCACAGCGGCAGATATTGGTGATTTCGGCATCAATATCTTCATCGCTCGGGTTCGGATTATCATTGAGCATGCCGGCGACCGCCATGATCATGCCCGGTTGGCAGTACCCGCATTGCGGAATGTCGAGCTCCGCCCAGGCTTGCTGAACCGGGTGACTGGCATCCTCGGACAAGCCTTCAATCGTGGTGATTTCCTCTGCTCCGGAGAGCGCCCCGACCGGATACACGCAAGCGCGCACTGGGCTGCCATCAATATGGATCGTGCAGGTGCCGCACTGGGCGATGCCGCAACCATATTTGGCGCCGGTCAGACCGACTTGCTCGCGAATGACCCAGAGCAGCGGTGTGTCATCAGCCACATCCACAGTCACGGTTTCGCCATTGATCTTGAGTGTCGCCATTCCCGGCCTCCTCCAGCACTCGGGCGCGGGGACCCCGATAGGTCTCTCCTTCACGCAATTGAATAAATAATGATCCAATCACTCATCGAGTAAAGGCTTGATCGACAAAAAACGGCCTGCGCCCACAGAATTGATCAAACCCGTGATCGCTGGCGAACAAGTCTACCACCGGTCGGCGTCGGCATAATCTTGATCGCGCGGTTCGATCCATGCCTCGCCCTTATCGGTCGTTTCACGTTTCCAAAAGACGGCCTTTGTTTTCAGATAGTCCATCAGGAAGTCTGCGGCTTCGAACGCCGCCCGCCGATGGGCCGAGGCTGTGGCGACGAAGACAATTGTGTCACCCGGCTGCATCTCGCCAACCCGATGAACAACCGTGACATCAGACACCGGCCAGCGCGATTGCGCCTGTTCGATGGCGTCGTGAATGCCGTTTTCCGTCATCGGGGAATAGGCTTGCAGAAACAGCGTCTCGACCCGCCCGGCGGCAGCTTGCGGGCGAACCAGGCCGGAAAAACTGACCAGACCGCCGGCGCCGGCGGCATCGGCTTCAAAGGATTGCAGCTCGGCCGCGGCATCAATCACCTGATCCGACACGCGCAGCATCTATCCGCCTCCGACTGGCGGCATGAAGGCAATTTCGTCAGCCTCGTTCACGGCGGCATCATCGAAACAGAGCTCATTATTCACGGCAATGCGAACCGTCGGCTCGAGCAGGGCGCCGCCTGCTTTGAATCTCAAATCCAGGAATTGTCGCAAGTCGCCAGCGGTCGCAACCGAATCCGGCAAAACCAGCGTCTCTGCAGCAGCGCCGCTAATGTCGCTCAAGCGACCGAAATAGAGGATCTTGGCCATTATCCACCTGTCACTGACATATGCCGCGGCAGGGCAGGGGCCTCACCGCGAGACTTGATGCTGAATTCGTGTCGCTCTGGCTTCTTGAGCAAGGCGCGGTCCAGGCAGGTGTTCAAGGCCTGGTCCGGACGCTCGGAGTCTCGCAGCGCGGCGCGCAGATCAATGTGATCATCCTGGCCCAGGCACATATAGATGCGGCCTGTGCAGGTCACGCGGACGCGATTGCAGCCAGCGCAGAAATTGTTCGTGAGCGGGGTGATGAAGCCGAGCTTGCCGCCGGTTTCTGCGACATGGACATAACGCGATGGTCCCGCATTGCGCTCGGTTTCCTGCAGGTCGTGCAGCGTCCAGCGTGCACGCAGCTGATCGCGCACCATGGGCAGCGGAATATACTGATCGACGCGATCTTCGCCGGTCTCGCCGAGCGGCATCACTTCGATCAATGTCAGGTCCATGCCCTTGCCATGTGCCCATGCGATCATGTCCGGAATCTCGGCCAGATTGTCATGTTTCATCGCCACCGTGTTGATCTTGATCTTGAGGCCCGCCGCCAAAGCTGCATCAATCCCGGCCAATACCTTGTCCAGCTTGCCGCGCCGGGTGATGGCCTCGAAACCGGCCGGGTCGAGTGAATCAAGCGAGACATTGATGCGCTTGACGCCATTCTCGACCAGCAAGTCAGCAAATTGCTCCAGTAGCGTGCCATTTGTCGTCAGTGTCAGTTCTTCCAGGCCGTTTCCGAGATATCCGCCCAGGCGCTTGATCAATTCCGGCATCCCGCGCCGGACCAGCGGTTCACCGCCCGTGATTCGGATCTTCTGAACACCGCGGCGTATGAAGGCCGAGGAAACTTGATCCAGTTCCTCAATGGTCAGCAATTCCGGCTTGGGCAGGAATTGCATCCGTTCGGCCATGCAATAGGTGCAGCGTAGATCGCAGCGATCTGTCACTGACAGGCGCAAGTATGTCACCTGACGACCAAATGAGTCGACCAGCGGCGCGGTATCGGGCTTTGCGAGTCCATCAGGCATGCACGGTCTCCCTGGCGCGCTGAAGATCTGCGACGCGGTCAATGTCTGCTGCCTGCTCAGGTAAGAGCGGCAGGGTCAGGTTTCCATGCGCGATGGCCGTAAAAACTGATTTCGCGCCGCGGTCGCCTTCGAGTTGGGCAAGGGCCTCGAAATGGCAGCGCTTGAACAAGGCCGGTGGCAGCCATATGCCATCGCATTCGGATATGACGCAGGTTGTATTTGGATTATCGGCGCTGACCCGCAATGCCTCGATATGGGCCTTCGACACAAATGGCATATCGGCAAGCAGGATGATGACCTGATCCACGGTCGGGTCGGCGCTGATCGCCTCGATGCCGGCTTTCAGAGATGTCGACTGGCCGAGATGGGACTGATCATTCTCGACGATCTGCCAGCCATGGCGCTCCAGAACCTCGCGGCGCTCGCAGGCGTCCGTCGGAATGACTGCAAGCTTGCGCAGCGCAGGATCATCCGGAATGTTCGACGCGGCATGGTCAAGCACCGGGCGTCCATCCAGCTCTGCGAGCAGTTTGTCGCTGCCTTCAAATCGTCGCGACGCGCCCGCCGCGAGCAGGAGCACGGCCGAACGGGGGCGCCGACTGCTGGATTTGCCGGGGAAGGCATCGACGATCTCTGCCAGGGTGGATATGGCCAGCATGGACGCGTCGCGCAGCGATGGGACCAAACCAATCGGGCCGCGCACAAACTCAATTTCTGCGCTGCTGCAGCCAGCTGCCTGGAGGGCGGACTGACGGTTCGCGTGCGTGCGTTTGCTGCCGACCGCGCCGACATAGAAAGCCGGACCATCAAGCGCCTGGCGCAGCAGCGGAATTTCCCAATTCTGATCATGAAAGAGCAGTACAAAGGCTGTCCAGGGATCATCGACTGGCGCCGCCAGACGGGCGGGCGTGGTCAATTGCTCAAGCGAGCTGAGACCCGCCTGGCGCGCCTCGGTGACATCATCATCGTCGATCAGTTGGACATGCGTGGCGAAGCCGGCCGCGTCGCTGATGCGTGCCAAAGCCAGAGCGTCGGCGCCGCGACCGGCAATGCGCAAACGCAGCTTTGGGCTGTAGGCGAAGACAAAATCGTCGCGCGCCAGCGGCTCATCTGGCGCGACCAGCGCGACCCGGCCATCGCTGTGCGCGACGAGCTCGATTTGCTGGCGCTGAACCAGCTGCTGGTGTGCCGCTCGCACCGGCTGCAGGCTCAAGCACGGCGCAATGAACACGTCGATCGCGCCGCCACACGGAAGCGGCAGATCGACAAAGGGCGAGCCTGCGCCATAACGCAATTCGCGAGCGCTTTGTGCGCCGATCGCCTGGCGGGCTTGCAAGACGACGTCGGCATCGATGCACCCGCCAGAGATATAGCCGATGCTTTGGTCATCACTGACCGCAAGCAAGGCGCCAGGCGCGCGCACGGCGCCGCCTTGGGTTGAGGTGACGAAGACCAAGGCACATGATTGCCCAGCTGCCATCCAGTCACACAAGCGGGCAAGGACGTCCTCAGCATGTTCGCCGGAAAGGGTCGTGGCTGCGGTCATGTTTCGGATCTAATGCAGCCAGGCCCCCGCGGCTAGTGCGGCTGAACAAATTGATCAATCTTTACAGCTGGTATCCGCCCTGGGGGGCTGGGCGCTGTGATGGCGGTCAATACACCAGCCTCTGGCGACCGCATGGCGCGCGCTGAACCTGTTAACGAAACCTTTTTGCGCGCACATTGGCGCAGAAGAGGGGGGTGTTGGAGCAGACGCGCCAGGGCGCGCAGATTGCGGGGCCATATGTGAGCAAGCCGATCGACGCGGCATCAGATCATCCATGATCACGGCCAAGGCCAGAGGATCGCATGAGCAAAAGTTCGATAATCTACATTATGGGAAGAAATGTGAGTGTTGTTTTGGACAAATCAATCCAGGCCCTGGTGATTGGCGTCCAGCCTGAGCGCCTTGAGCGCCCTGATCCGGGCTTGAGGCGCTGATTCCGGCCCGCCAGCGGCGCGCCGGGCCGTCAGAACTCATGTTTATTCGCGTTGTAAAGAGAATGGTACGCCCAACAGGATTCGAACCTGTGACCTACTGATTAAAAGTCAGTTGCTCTACCAACTGAGCTATGGGCGCATCCGAACGGCCCACATAGTTGAGTGCTTGCCATGGGTCAACGGTTTTTGCTGCTGAAAACAGCCCTGTATCAACATTCTTGTCAGTCGGCGCCGAAGGGCGCAAAATCGCTTTATGAAATACGCGTATATTGCTCTTACATTCGCCTTGCTCAGCGCCGCCTGTGCCACCAGTCCTCCGCCTCAGGGTGCGGCTGAAACCGAATCTGGCCCAAGCGCCACAGACCGCGCCATAGAACGCACACAAGATGGCTTCGGCGACGCTGCGCTCGCCCCGTTGGAAGACGTGAACCTGAAGCGGGCGAAAATTCCTGAAAAATTTGAGCAAATCAAGAACCCGTATCTGGTCTCGGTTGAAATCAGTTGCGAAAAGATTGGCGAAGAAGTCCTGGAGCTGGATGCCCTGCTCGGACGCGATTGGGACATTCCCCCGCCGGACAAGAAAGGCTTGAACGAACGCGCTGCAGATGGCGCCTCCACTGCCTTTCTCGACACAGTTGCCTCCAGTGCCTCCAGCCTGATCCCCTATCGCGGCATCGTGCGCACCGTAACCGGAGCAAACAGCCATGCCACCAAGGTTCGCAAGGCGTATGAGCGCGGGTCTCACCGGCGCACCTTCCTGAAAGGCATCGGGCTCGCCAAAGGCTGCGTCTATCCGGCTGCGCCGCTGCCGCCGGTGGAAGAAAAATCCAAGATCGAGTTCCGCTAAGACGCGGTTTCGGTCCGCGGCTTGGATTTGGTCTGTGCCCAGCGTCCGGATAGCTCGGATCGCAACGCCTCGAATGTGCCATCAGAGATCGCCGCGCGCAGGCGCTGCATGAGGGCCTGGAAAAAGGCAATATTATGCCAACTCAGCACCATTGAGCCGAGATACTCACCAGACCGGATCAGGTGATGCAGATAAGCGCGGGAATAATCCTGGCTGGCCGGGCATGGCACCGCATCATCAAGCGGGCGCTGGTCCTCGGCAAAGCGGGCATTCTTGAGATTGATTGGCCCATCCCAGGTCCAGGCCTGGCCATGTCGCCCGGCCCGGGTGGGCAGGACGCAATCAAACATATCAATACCGCGGGCCACGGCTTCGACCAGATCGATCGGTTTGCCAACGCCCATGACATAGCGCGGGACCGCGTCCGGCAGGTGCGGCACAGTCATATCAATGGTCCGGCACATCTGATCATGCCCCTCGCCCACGGCCAGACCGCCAAGCGCGATGCCGCCAAACCCCTGCGCCGCCACGGCTTTGGCCGAAGCAGCTCTCAGATCCGGATAATTTGATCCCTGCACGATTCCGAACAGGGTTTGATCTGCCCGATCGCCAAATGCTTCCAGCGACCTCTCGCCCCAGTCGAGCGACAGCTTCATCGAGGCTTCTGCGTCTTCATGCGTGCACGGGTAATCCGTGCACTCATCCAGCTGCATCGAAATATCGGCGCCCAGCAGGTCGGCCTGGATCTCGATACTGCGCGCCGGTGTCAGGCGGTGTTCCGAACCATCAATGTGACTGCGAAACGTGACCCCGTCTGCATCCATCTTTCGCAGCTGCGACAAGGACCAGACCTGAAAGCCGCCGCTATCTGTCAGCATCGGGCCTGACCATTTCGAGAAAGCATGCAAACCGCCAAGGCGTTTCACCCGCTCGGCCCCGGGTCGCAGCATCAGATGATAGGTGTTGCCCAGAATGATGTCGGCGCCGGTCTGTTTGACCTGATCCATGTACAGCGCCTTGACCGTGCCGGCTGTGCCGACCGGCATGAATGCCGGCGTGCGGATATCGCCGCGCGGTGTGTTCAAGACCCCGCTGCGGGCCGCGCCGTCTCTGGCGTGAATGGTGAAGTCGAACCTGGCCATCAGATCAGTCGCTCCAGATCGAGCACTTGCAGCAAGCGTTCGCGAGCCGTCAGGCATTCGTTCACGAATGCCGGGTCCGCCAGGTCCCTGGCGCTCAATCGATCGCGATAGGTGGCGCGGACGACGTCCTGCAAGGCGTCGATCCGGGCTTCGTCAAGCAAAACACCCGGATGACAGGCGCCGCGCTGCTGGGGCGTCATCACCACGCGCAAGCGCAAGCATGCCGGGCCGCCGCCATTGCGCATGGATTGGCGAACATCAACATATTGTACCCTTCCAATCGGACCGTTGCCGTCGACGAGGCGCTCACAATAGGCCCGCGTGGAGGCCGTTTCCTGTGTCTCCAGCGGCGCCAGCAAGACCAGGCGATCTTCCCCCGGCCATTGCAATAGCTGGGAATTGAACAGGTAGGACTTGATCGCATCTGTCAGCGGCACTTCGGCCTCTGGTACCATTACCGGTTTCAGGTCGAACAATCCGTCGGCGGCGGCGCCGAGATCTTTCAGCACTGTCTCTGTGTCTTCAAAGGCGTGTTCATGGAAGAACAAGGTGTCGCGCGTGCCGACACAGACCACATCATTGTGGAACGCCCCGGCATTGATCGCTGTCTTGGCCTGGCGTGCCAGCACCGCCCGGGTTTCAACCAGGCCATGCGCGCGAATGATCGCCTGGCTGGCAAGCTGCGTCTGCCGCGCCGGGAAACCGCTGACACTTTCACCCGCGTCTCGGCCATAGACGAACAGCTCGACCCCGGCATCGCCATGTCTGGCGCTCAGGCGGACATGATTGGCGGCGCCCTCATCAGAGAAATCGGCATGCATGGGCAGTGCGGCATGGACGCTGAAATGTTCTTCATGATCAAATATCGCGGCCAGCGCCGCCGTCGTTTCCGGGTGCTCGATCGAGCGGTGCAGCATGGATGAGAGATTCGCTGAGGTCAGATGCAACCGCCCGTCACGCGTATCTGCCGATGGTGAAATCGTCGCCGCATTGGCGGTCCACATGGCGCTTGCCGAATAAGCCGCTTTCAGCAATTGTGGCGCAGACCGGGCGGCTGCTGTAATGATTTCGGCATCAGAGCCGGTAAAACCGACATCGACCAGAAAACCGAGATCAGGCCGCTCCAGCGGCGGCAATACGCCTTGCACAAACCCGGCGCGCACCAGCATGCGCATCTTTTCCAGGCCTTGCAGCGCGGCTTCGCGCGGATTGGAGACATCGCCGGCATTGGTCTGACTGGCAAGATTGCCATCTGACATGCCGCCATAATTGTGGCTCGGGCCGATCAGGCCATCGAAATTGACTTCCAGCGTTTCAGTTGAAGACATGGGAACCCCTGCCTTGTGCCTGTTGAAGGGCATGTCCTTCACGCCCGAACGGATTGGGTCAGCGGCGCGTCTCAACAGGCTCAGGGCGCAGCTGAATTGGAAACTGGCTCTCTACTTCGGGAACCCTATGGCGCCAAGTCTTGTCGCTTCATCCGCCACCTGACTGGCTTGTGGCCAGGCGCAATAATCTGCGGCGTAATAGGCGCCGGGCCGGAAATTGCCAGACAGGCCCGGACCACCAAACGGCATCGCACCGCTGGCGCCAGCGGTAGGTCGGTTCCGATTCAGGATCCCTGCTTTCATCTCTGCATGCGTGCGCAGCCAGAGCGCATCATCATCACTGACAAGGCCGCCGGAGAGGCCAAAGCGTGTATCATTTGCACGGGTGATCGCATCATCAAAACTATCAACGCGCAGGATCTGCATGAGCGGGCCGAACAATTCCTCGTCCGGGATATCGTTGGCCTCGGTGACATCCATTACCCCAGCGGTGACAAAGCCGCCGCCGCGATCCATCCGCTTTAGTCGGCGCAGGGATTTGCCGCCTTTCTTGGACAGCATCATCTGGAAATCGGTCGCGTTCTGTGCCGCTTGGTCCGAGACCAGCGGCCCCATGAAGGCGTCGGCTTCGCTGGCATCGCCAATTTTCAGTTTCTTGGCGCGCTCGATAATCGCCTCGACGACCTGATCGCCCCATTTGCCTTTTGGCAAAATCACGCGGCGGGCGCAGGAGCAGCGTTGGCCGGTGGTCAGGAAGGCCGATTGCGCGGCAATGTCGGCGGCAGAGTCGACGTCCGCCGGATCCCAGACGATCAGCGGGTTATTACCCCCCATCTCGAGCGCCAGGATGACTTCAGGGCGGCCTGCAAAATGTTTGTGGAAGAACAGCCCTGTTTGCGCTGAACCAGTGAACAAAAGCCCGTTTATATCGCCGTCCAGCAGCGCAGCCCCAGTGTCGCGGCCGCCTTGAACCACGTTCAGAACCCCATCCGGCAGGCCAGCCTCGGCAAAGGCCTCGACCATGATCTCAGCCACAGACGGGGCAAGTTCGGATGGCTTGAACACGCACGTATTCCCGGCCAGAAGCGCCGGTACGATATGCCCATTCGGCAAGTGACCAGGAAAATTGAACGGGCCAAACACCGCCATCACGCCATGCGGGCGATGGGTCAGATGCATGGATCCGAAGGCGGCGTCCGAATAGGATGTCCCGGCGCGTTCGACCTGGGCCTTGATCGAAATCCCGACCTTGGCGGCCATGGCGCCCGCTTCGCCGCGCGCTTCCCAGGCCGTCTTTCCCATGTCGCTGCTAATCGCTGCAGCGATGGCGTCCGAGCGCTGGGTGAGTTGTTCGGCATAACGTTCGAGGATGGTCGTGCGATCATGCTGCGGGCGACGCGCCCAGTCGACTTGCGCTTCGCGGGCGGCGCGGGTGGCGTCGGCCACTTGTTCCGGAGCGCTGGCTTGTCCGTCCCAGCTGGTTTCACCTGTGGCGGGATTGGTTTTTTCGAACCAATCATCTGCGCCATCACTCCAGCGTCCGTTGATATAGACACTCTTGGCCATGTTAGCTCCTGAGCCAGATGCGGGCTTTGTCGCCGCGTTTCAGTTTGAGTTTGTCCAGGGTTTCCTGGTTGGTCATGAATCGTTTTTCGCCCATGACCGCGCCTTCAATCAGGCAAGCCCGGTAATTTTCAAGATCGGTACGCGCGGCGATGCCGGTCGCGCCAGCGGCGTCGCCGATTTCGAGTTCCATGATCTGGCTTTCACGCGAGGTCCGGATCATGTCGCGAGAGGCCTGCATGATCGGGCCGCCATCGAAAATATCGACCACGCGTTCGAACTCGAAGCCTTCCCATTCAAGCAGCTTGAAGGCTGGAACGCCGTCAACATGACAGCGGCCAATCACCTCTCTTGCCTCATTTGGCAGCAGATCGACATAGATCGGATATTTCGGCATCAGGTCGAGAATGAACTGATTGTCAGTGGTGGCAGAGAGATAATCGGCTTCCGGGAATGACATCCGGAAGAATTGGCGCCCAAGGCATTCCCAGAATGGTGTTTCGCCATCATGCGAGACCACCCCGCGCAATTCGGCGATAACCTTCTCGCCGAACCATTCCGGGCGGCTGGAAATCAGCAGATAGCGCGACTGGGCCAATAAGCGCCCGACGCCAGCGCCGCGGTGTTCCGGGCGTAAAAACAGAGTGCCGACCTCAGTGAATCCAACAAATTCATTGGTCAGGATCAGCGCATCCATGTCGAACCGGCGATCCGCTTCCTGGCTGGCCTGGGCCAGCGTGATGATGCGGTAATTGAAGAAAGGCGAATTGATCCCAACGCCGCACTTTACTGCACTGCACCCGCCAATCTCACCGGTTTCGACATTTTCCAGCATCATCAGATACTTGCCGAGCTCGGGCTGTTTCATTCGTCCAGCAAAGGAGTCGACCGATTTGAGCAATCGCTTGCGCAAAATGTCTTCATCGACAGGCAATGAGGTGAACCCCGGGCCCGATTCCACAGCCATTGCCCGCAGCGCGTCAAAGTCCGACAGCTCCGCTGGCCGCATTACATAAGGAGACTTCATCCCATCAGCGCCTTGATTTTTCGAGCGTCGAGGCGCCCGTCCGCAATCCGATTCAAGAGCAGCGCCGAAAGCTGAGCGCGTTCGACGAAGCTCGACATTACGACATACTCCTCATCCGAGTGAATACGTCCACCCATGACACCCAGTGTATCTACATTCGGCACACCGGCTGCGAAGATATTATTGCCTTCGCAGACCCCCCCTGTGTCGACAAATTCCAGTTCGAGGCCAAGCGCCTTGCCGGTTTCCGACACCGCGTTGAACAAGGCATTCTGGGCCGCATTTCGCGGCTTGGGCGGGCGATAGAAACCGCCATGCATATGGCCCGAAATGCCATCCAGGTCGCGGGCCTGCGCCAGCAGTTTTTCAACTTCGTGCGTGGCCCAGGCGGCGGCGTCGGCATCCGGCGCCCGGGCGCCGAAGCGGACAATCGCAAGGTCTGGCACGATGTTCACCGCGCTGCCGCCATCAATCGAGCCGACATTGAAGGTGACGCCATCGCGCTGCCCATTCAATTGTTCAAGCTTGACCACCATGGCCGCTGCCGCTTCGAGGGCGCTGCGCCCGTCTTGCTTGGCCCGCCCGGCATGGGCCGAGCGGCCGTGCAGGACGATATCGAATACTGCTGACCCCTTTCGCCCGCCGGACATCGCGCCAGTATCCATGCAGGGTTCATAAGTCATGCCGATCATGGCGCCTGATTGCGCTGCTTCTGTCAGGAATGGCGCGCTGGCGAAATTGCCTGTTTCTTCATCTGGGGTGATGACAATCTGGTAGCCGAGCTTGTCTTTGAGCGGCCCGGCTTCAAAGGCTTGCAGAGCCCCCAGCATGACAGACAGACCGCCTTTCATGTCGGCCAAGCCGGGCCCATTATACTTTCCGTCTGCGAGGGGTTTGATCTGGTCAAACGTCGCGGGCGGAAACACCGTATCATAATGCCCGCTCATGATGATTTGCGTGTTGGCATCGGGGCGCGACGATATGCGGATCACGGGTCCGGTTTCGAACGCTTCGACCTTGCCATTGTCTGCGACTTTCTCGAATGGATCGGTTTTGATCAGCTCTATATCTGCTTCGAGGGCGCTAAAGGCATTGCCGAGATCTGGCGCGAGCGCTTCCAGGCCGGCTCGGTTCCAGCTGCCTGTATTGATCTTGGCCCAGTCAAAAGTCCGGGTTTGCATCGCGGCCTCGAGATCAGCAATGCGCTCGCAGATTGCTTCGTCGTCAGCCGTCTTAATACTTAAATCGACCATTTCGTCTTGGTTTCACGCTTTCGCTAAAACAACAAGCCCCGGACCGACAAGTCCGGGGCTCGCAGCTCGATGTTCAACAGGATCAGGTGTTGCGATCAAACTCTTCCAGCCGCTCTTCGGCAGCTGCAAGACGTTCATCGACGTCGCCACAAGATTCTGGGGCATTGCCGATGACTTCGAGGTCCTTGCAACGCTCTTTCTCTTTCTTGTAGTCGCTGACTTCGTTGAAGAGTTCAAAGCGCGCCAGGGCGATCGCTGTATTGTCTTCAGCGCGCATGAAGTCGAGCCAGCCACGTCCGCCGCGATTGTTTGCATTGCGGAAGGCTTCGCGCGCGCCGGAGCGGTCTTCACGCTCATAGCGGGATTGTCCGACCAGAACCCAGGCCAGGCCGGTATTCTGCAGGCCACCTTTATTGATCGCCTGGATCAATGCGTCTTCGGCGTCTTCCCATTGCTGCAGCTCGCTGAACGAGCGACCGAGGCGCTCATACATCTTGCCGTCCGGGGCGAGTTGCGCGGCTTCGCGGATGACCGGGATGGCTTTGTCAAACTCGCGCGCAACCTGATACAGGTTGGCCAGCAATTCGAGGCGCTGATAGGATTTTGAAATGCGTCCGGCATTCATCTCTTTCTCGAGAATCTTGGCCGCCGCAAACGGCACATCGAACGAGTTGTAGAAATTGACGATGCGCATCAACTCATCTTCGGTGGTCAGCATACCGCCGAGATACATGGCTTTCTGAACTTCAAATGCCTTGCGGTCTTCACCGGCCTGGAAATACTCGCCAGCGATGGCCTGCCACAGCTGAATGTCAGTCGGGTCACGTTCCAGCAGAACTTCCAGCAATTCAGCTTTCTTCGCACGGTTGCCGGTTTTGTCGTAGAGGAAGATCAGGAAGTCATAAACCTGACGATCTGCCCCGGGGCCGTCTGCGGCGAAGACCTGCTCTGCCCAGTTCAGCGATTCCGGGAACCGGTCCATTTGCTGATACAGGACCGCAAGCGTCCATTTCTGGTTACGGTCAGGCACACCGCCAGCCGCCATCCATTTGTCGAAATATTCAAGCGCGCGTTCTTTATTGTCGATCGACAGATAGATCTGCGAGATATTGTAGAACGTCGTCATTTGTTCAGAGGCTGGAATATAGCCACGATCAACCGCGGTGAGGAGGTCGCGGACGGCGCCTTCATAATCTTCGGTTTCGATTTTGATCGCCGCGCCAAGCCGCAGCGCAGCGCCTTCTTCATAGCAATTCAATTGCTGTGCGCGCAGGGCATTCAAGGCGACCAGAGCGGCCTGCGGGTTGTCATTGACGATCAGCTCGGTTTCCGCGGTTAGATAATTCTCGGCATTGGTTGAGCTGAACTGGGTTTCTTCACAAGCCTGCGCGTTTGCGACACCACTCCCGATGGCGACCATGATGGCAACAGAGGCTGCACTCTTCATGACGTTCTTGATCATACTGTTTCACTCCTCTCCGCCGGTTTGGCGGTTGATCTCCTATGAACCGGAAGTTCTCTCCGATTTCAAGCGCTTCAATCGAATAGTTGAAGCTTTTTCCCAGACTTTTACAGCGCCAGTGTCTTACGGTTTCATACGGAACTCAAGCGGATAGACCACACCTGTCACAGTGACAGGCAGTCCAGCATGGATTTGGGGCGCAAATTTGACTTTTAGCACGGCTTTTCTGGCCGCGTTTTCAAACACCTGATCTGTGCAATCAGCCTGAACATTGAACGGTTCACCGCGAGTCGAGACGCTCAAGCGAACAAGACAATCGCCTTCAAGCCCCTGCCGCTTTGCGCGCGGCGGATAGCTCGGCACGGGGGCCGAGATCGGCAAGATCGAGCGATCGATCACAGAGGTTTTCCGGGCTGGCTTGATCGCGTCCAGATCGGCTTCGCCATAATCGGCTGGGGTGACCCCGGAATACCCCCCTGTCGGCACATCCACCAGCTTGATGTCTTTGACCAGCGGCGGCGCTTTTGGCGGCGGTTTGACGGGGTCTGGCGGTGGCACATCACGCTCACGGGGCAATTTGGGCGTTTCGATGATCATCGGTTTGAACGTAACCAGTTTATAGGCGATCATTTCCGGCGGCGAAAAATCGTCCACCTCCACCGCTGACTGCATCGCCAGGAACAAGGATGCGGTGATCGCGCTCGCAGGTATGGCGACAAGGCTGAACCGGCGAAACCGGGTTCGGCCGGTCTTGCGGCGGTGTGTATCGAATCGCTCATCCTGCATGTGTCCCTCCGTGTGTTATATTATTACTATACGTAATTAAGTTACATTGTCAACACAAAAAGAAGGGGAGATCCGAAGACCTCCCCTGCCCTGTTTGGTTTTGGGTGCGCTTAGTCAGCGAGCGTGAATTCCAGCGGGTAAACCACGTTCCGGCGTTCAGCCGCCTGGCCCCGAATGATTTTCGGAGCGAATTCAACCCGGCTCACGGCCCGTTCAGCTTCACGTTTGAACACACGGTCGGTGCAATCGGCCTCAACATTGTAAGGCTTGCCGCGTGTGTCCACGTCAAAGCGAACATCGCACGATCCTTCAATCCCGCGTTCGGCCGCCCGGCTTGGATAAGTCGGCACTGGTGGACGAATCGGCTGGGCGTCACGGTCTGAAATTGCGACCGGGTCAATCGCCAGAGAATTGAGCCGAGTTGGCGGCAGTTCACTGGGCGGTGCGCCCTGGATGTTCGGGGTTGGCAGGTCGATGTCTGACTTGCTGGCCGTCAGCTTTGGTGGTGGCGGTGGCTTGTCAGCATTGTTGAGCTTGCGTGGCTTGTTCCGCGCACGGCGGGTCACTTGCTCTTCCTGTGCTTCAGGCGTGATGCTTTCGAGATTATATTCACGGAGGTTTTCCGGTTCCTCGAAATCGGCGCTGATCAGCCAGCCCATGCCGCGGAACAGCAGGACGGTGACGATCGCAGCGATCGGCAGCACGACCAAACGAAACCATGGAGCATGAATCATGGATTATCTCCTCTAATCGTTGACGACCGAGAGCGGCACGCGCCCCAGATTGTCAATTTCGTTGACGATCTCCATAAGATCGATCAGCACCCCGGCCTGGGCTTCGGCATCCGCCTGAACCACCAGACGCCCTTTCGGATTGTCTTCGCGAAGCTCGCGAATACGGAACCCGACTTCGGACATCGAAACGACCTGCTTGTTCATGTAGATCTCGCTGTTCGCATCGATCGCGATCAGGATCCCGAGCGGGTTCTGACGCTCTTTATTATTGACCGCGACACGATCGATCTCGACTCCAGGTTCACGAATGAACTGAGCCGTCACGATGAAGAAGATCAGCAGAATGAAGACCACATCAAGCATCGGCGTGAGGTTGACATCATCTTCAGCACTCTCTGCTGCTGCGCGCATTTTGCGAGCCATGGCTTGCCTCCTCTAACCTGCGGAACGGACGATATTCACCCGCTCCATTTGTGCGTCATAAGCGATATCACGCACTTCGATGATGGTGCCGGTGCGGGCCAGCGGGTGGGCTTGAATGATCAAGGCACTCTCCGGGTTTTCTGCACGGGCACGCTCCATGCCACCACGAACAGCCGAGATATCCGTCAGCTTGCGATTGACGCGGATCTGGTCCGACTCATCGATATAAACAATGATCGCAGGCGCTGGATTACTTGGCGCATTGGTCTGTGGTGGCGGCGGTTCTGCACCGAGCGCCTCTTCCTGGATGAAGGTCGAGGTGACGATGAAGAAGATCAACAGAATGAAGACCACGTCGAGCATCGGCGTCAGGTCAACATGGGCCTCTTCGGCGGGGCGACTGGCGCGACCTCTCATCAGTAAATCTCCATCTGGTCTTCGACCTTTTGCACCAGGCGGCGGACTTTCTTGTCCATGCCAGAGGCAAATGGAATGCCTGAGATCGAGGCGACCATGCCGGCCATGGTCGGAATGGTGGCTTGCGATACGCCCCGTGACAGGGCTTTCGCGTCCGCGCCGTCCGTGATCGCCATATTGTCGAACACGGTTACCATTCCGGTCACGGTTCCGAGCAGTCCGAGCAGCGGCGCAAGCGCCACCATTGCTTTGGCAAACGAGACGTTGGCCTGAGCTTTCTGACGGACTTCGGAAACCAGCTTGTCTTTGACCCAGTGCGCGAATTTAGACTTGTGATCAGAGCGCGAGCGCCACTCTGACAAAGCCTCTTCGGCTACAGCAGCATGCGCCACACGGAAGTAGAACAGACGCTCCAGGATCAGGGCCCACATCACGAATGTGGCTCCCATGATCCATAGCAGCACTGGTCCACCGCGGGCCAAGAACTCCTGTAGTTCGGTCATTCCCAACATATATGGGCTCCCGGGTAAGGGGACGGCCTAGGCCGCCCCACCTCGCTCTGCACGCTCAGCCACAAGGCCGGCTGCTTGCTCGTCCAGAATCTGCTGGTTGCCACGGGCCATGGCTGCAGCCAGGGCGTGGGTCAGCAGAAGCGGGATTGCAGCCACCAGACCAAGCACTGTGGTCATAAGCGCAACGGAAATACCGCCAGCCATCAGTTTCGGATCACCGGCACCGAAGTTTGTAATCGCGGTAAAGGTAATGATCATCCCGATAACCGTACCGAGCAGACCCATCAGAGGGGCAACCGCGGCCAGCACTTTAACGATGTCGTTATAGCGCTCGATTTTCGGTGATTCGCGCAGGATCTGTTCGTCGAGCTTCAGTTCGAGCGTTTCCAGATCAGCATTCTTGTTGGTCTCATAAGCTTCGAAGACGCGGGCGAGCGGGTTGCCGTCGCCAGCTTGCTTGGTTTTCGCTGTTGAGCGAATGGCATTGCCCATGAAGAACAGGGTGATGATCTTGAACAGCGCAACGGTCAGACCGATGACCAGAAGGGTCAGAACGATATAACCAACAACGCCGCCCTGATTCACACGTTCCATCAGACCAGGCTTGTCGCCTTCGATCTTGAACAGTTCGCCGCGGTTCGGGTCGAACGGAACCGTCAGGGTTGAGCCTTCATCCGCGCGGATCAGAGACTGGAATGCGCTGCGGAAACGACCGCCTGGCTGACGCTCAAGCTTCTCGAGGAAGAAATCGCCATTGCCGGCGCGCTCAATCGTGACGAAGCCTGCATCATTGTCAGTCGCAGCGATGAACGTACCCACGCGGGTGACGGCCACTTCTTCAACCGACTCGTCACTTCCACCCATCGAAACAGGAGAAACGAAGGTCTTGACTTCAGATTGTGCAATCATTTCCTGCAGGATCGCCTTTGGCAGGCGGTCCAGCTCTTCGCGCGTTGGCAGCGCGACGGCTT
Source organism: Henriciella sp. (assembly GCA_965212615.1). Lineage (GTDB taxonomy): Bacteria > Pseudomonadota > Alphaproteobacteria > Caulobacterales > Hyphomonadaceae > Henriciella. The sequence continues at coordinate 683,610 of OZ243114.1, read as the reverse complement.
CTGCGACTTCGGCCAGGCCTTCATAACGGCCAGGATATTCGAAGCTGGCAAGGCTTTCACGCATCAGCGGCTGAACTTCACCGACAACGGCGCGGAATTCACCGACCAGCTGACCGAAGTCACCCGCTTGTTCTTGCAGCTCGGCATCAAGCTCATTGATCTGAGCCTGGTTGACGTCGAACTGAGCGCCGAGGGCTGAGCCGCGAGCGTTGGCAGCATTGAGCTCGCCCTGGGCTTGCGCCATTGCGGCTTGCTGAGCATCGCGATCGCGACGGAATTCATTCAGACGCTGCTCATTCTCAGCTGACAGTTCCTGGCTGTCCTGCTGAACGCGGGCAAGAATGTCAGACAGGGACTGCGCGACAGCTGGCGCAGTGGCGACCATCGACGTGGTTGCGAAGGCAACCGCGACGCCAATGGTTTTAAGTGATTTTGTGAACGGTTTCATGTGTTCTTTCCTCAACTCCATTGGGCTTACTGGACGTTAAGCTTGGTTGCAGGCACGTACATCACGTCTTGGGTACGCTTACCCTGAATGATGCGAATGGCTTTTTCGATCTCGGCTTTATATTTGCCTTCAAGATCGACCCAGGACTGGGTCTGGCGGTCATAACGCTTTGCATAGCGACCGGTCGGATCCATGTAGACCAGCGCGACGCGGCCAAACAGAACCATGTCTACGGTGACTTCCTTGTCGTCGACAGAAATGGTCTCTTTCCATGTATCCGTCTTGCGACCGACTTCCATTTCAGCTGTGTAGGCATCCATGATCTGACGATAGCGCTCGGTCACGGAAACGGCCGGATCGCTGAGATAGTCGCGCAGACGCTGAATGCGTGCTTTGCGAGCCTCGAGGCGGAATGGCAGGTCAGCATCAATGAAGGCATCCAGATCGTCGATCAGGGTCTCCAGCATCGGAACGGTCTGAGAGGTGATCTCGTCCACTCGGCTAAGCTGATCGGTCAGAGACGCAATTTCACGCTCCTGGCTTTCCACCGCAGCTTCTTGCTGACGGGCATAGAGCTCGGCAGCGGTCTTACGCTGAAGCAAAGTCCGGAATTCCCCGACCATGTCTGCGCGCTCGTCATCGAGCTGGTTGATTTGCTGCTGAACTTGCTCGGCGCGGCGTGTCGCCTGTTCGCCGGTCGCGATCGCGCGATCCAATCCCTGTGCAACTGATGGCGCGGCAAAGCCGACGGCAATAGCTGCTAGAATGGCTCCGCGAGCCGGTGTCAGAACATTCTTCATGAAGTCTGCCTCTCACTCTCCTAATGGTGCGCCGCCTTTGGACGTCGCTGAAACTCTTGATTAGCTCCAGCTGAATGCTGGAACGATTTTGGACGGGCTACACACAAATCCCGCGCAGTTTTTTAAAAGGAAACTGGGCCAGGCCCACCTCCTCCCATGTTTTGACCTTGAGACATTTCGTCTTTCTAATCTACGCAGCGACCGGGATTAACCCGTGGTCATAATCGCATACATGGTCACCTCTGCAAAATGCTCGAGAGCTTGTCAAACTCTCATTCATAATTGAGGCAGTTACAAGGCATTTTTGCAATATTATTACATGTTATGCTGAGGTCAAGGGAAGCCGTGTGCAGGGTGACGGTGGGTCATGCCTGCGCGCGCAGATTGTCCGGATATGCAAAGTGGCTGGGGTGCCAGGATTCGAACCTGGGAATGCCGATACCAAAAACCGGTGCCTTACCACTTGGCGACACCCCAACTGAGCGGCGGACATAACCAATCCGATTTCGGCTTGCAACACCCAAATCGCTGCCAAGTTTCAATGAGCTGCTTTTTTGCCGAATTGCGGCTCGGTCGATGCCGGGAATTTGAAGGATTTGGGATTACCTGTGATCTTTGTGTTTTGACAAACGCAATCTTAACGCCCATATCGTTATCCGATAAGAAACATTACGGAGCCTCTACTCCCATGAAAACCTTTTTTGCATCCCTGGGCGGGGCAGTCATCGGATCAATTGTCGGATTGTTCCTGCTCTTCTTTATCGGGGTTGGGCTAATCCAGATGACTGTGAACAATGCGATGAGCTCAGCCGCCGGCCCAGACACTGGGCAGGATGATGGCAATCCGATTGTCCTGACCCTGGATTTGCGCGTGCCCTATGCTGATCAGGCACCGACATCTGGACCGGAAGTTCTATTTGGCGGCGGCACAGGCTTTGTTGATATCGTCACCAAGCTCGATGCGGCCGCATCAGATGATCAGGTCAAGGGCCTGTTCATTCGCGCCAGTGAATATGGCATCGGCTCGTCACGCGCCGAAGAGTATCGCGACGCATTCCTGAAGTTCCAGGCGGCAGACAAGTTCATCATCACGCACAGCCAGGGCTCGTATGGCGGTGGCCCTTCCGGGTATCGCGCCATCGCGCCGTCAGACGAGATCTGGATCCAGCCTGGCAGCGATATGATCGCCAGCGGCATCGTGTTCGAGACCCTTTTCTTCAAAGGCCTGCTCGATAATCTGTCCATCACACCTGAGATCGAAGCGCTGCACGAATACAAGAACGCGCCAAATGTCTACAAGGAAGAAACCTATACCGAGCCGCATCGCCGCGCGATGACCGAGCTTGCCGAATCACTTTGGGACGTTTCGCTCGGAGATATTGCCACTGATCGCGGCATCACGGTCGCGCAAGCGAGCACAGCGCTCGAAGCAAGCCCGCTCAGCGGCGAACAGATGGTCGATCTCAGTCTTGCCACCCATCTCGGCTGGCCAGAGCAGGCGCGTGACGCCGCGAAGGACCGCGCCGGCGACGACGCGATCACGATCGATGTCGCATCCTACACCGCGCCAACGTCGAAATTTGGCTCGCCCGTGATCGCGATTGTCGGCGGCCAGGGACCAATTGTCACCGGTGAGGAAGGCGGCAGCCTGTTCCAGGAAGGCAATGGATTTGCGTCTGACACGATTGCGGCTGCGCTTTATGAGGCCGGCCGTGATGAAGACGTCAAAGCCGTCATCTTCCGGGTCGACAGTCCAGGTGGCTCGCCGACTGCATCGGATCAGATTTGGAATGCGGTCAACTACATCCAGACGGAGCAGCAAAAGCCCGTCATCGTATCAATGGCATCGGTGGCAGCCTCAGGCGGCTATTATGTGTCCACTGGCGCCGACTGGATCATTGCCAATCGCACCACGATTACCGGTTCGATCGGGATCTTTGGCGGCAAAATGGCCATTGATGAAGGTCTCGCCCGGATTGGTATCAATGCAGAATCGATCAGGGTCGGCGGCGAATTTGCTGGCGCCTTCTCGACCACTGAAGGTTTCACCGATGAGCAACGCACAATGATTCGCGCCTGGCTGCAGCGCGGCTATGATCGCTTCACCCAGCTGGTTGCGGAGGGGCGCGGTTTGTCGCTGGCTGAAGTCGATGAGATCGCTCGCGGTCGGGTATGGAGCGGCGAAGATGCGCTCGAGCGCGGCCTTGTCGACGAACTTGGCGGCCTGACAGCGGCGATTAGCAAGGCCCGCGAACTGGCCGAGATCGAAGAAGATGTCGACATTCGCCTCAAGACCTTCCCGATGAATGAAGGCGGGTTCCCCTTCTTCAGCGCCTCTTCGTCGGCCTCGGTCGCAGAGCTGAAAGCGATCGGCCAACTCGCTGGACTGATCAATGATCCGGAAGTTCAGGCGCTGTTGATGGAAGCCGAAACCATGCGCAACAGCCGGATCCAGGCGCGGATGCCGACTTTCATCGAACGCTAGGCGGTTCTGACTGCTCACCAGGCCTTCCGGGGATCCCTCGGAAGGCCTATTTCGTTTGGGCCGGCAGGTGCCGCGTCGCCGCACCGCATCGCATTAGTCAGGGAAGATCTTAGATATGGGTCAGAATCAAAGGTCGGAAGCGATGTTGAAAACCGCAAACACATCAGATCAGCAACGCCACACAGCGCAGACAGCTGAAACCATGGCCGATGTGCGCCATGAGGTGGACCGCATTGACCGTATCCTGGTCAGTCTGCTGGAGGAACGCCAATCCTTCATGGATGCAGCCGCGCGGATCAAAGGGTCACGAAAAGCCGTGCTGGATCGGCCGCGGATTGAAGACGTGGTCAGCAAGGTGAAAGCCGAGGCTGAGCGTCAGGGACTGTCCCCGGCGATCGCTGAACCGGTCTGGCGCACGCTGATCGATCGCTGCATCGCTTATGAGTTTGAGTCGTTTGACCGGCTCAAGCCCGGTTTGGACAATTCGTAACTGGCGCGCGCGCAGGCCTCGATGACGTGCACCAGGTCATCCTTCAGCGATGACAGGAGTGCGGCCGCTTCGACTTTCGACACCGGATCCTCTGCCCTGCCCCGCCGCTCAACCTGCGAGCAGGCGTCGGCAAACTCTGCAGCACCAATGCTCAGGGCGGCGCCTTTCAGAGCGTGCGCCGCATCAGCCCATTCCTTCTGATTGAGTTCCGGCGACAGCATTCGCCCCCAGGTTTCAGATTGGTTGCGAAAGATGTCCAGCACTTCGTCAGCCAGGTTGGCATCGCCGCCTGTCATGTTCAGCAAGTGGTCAATGTCGATTTGCATACTGGCAGCCTTTCTCTCCCATTGAGTGGATCAATTTTAACTGTCTTCCCCTCTTTTCGTTAAAACGATTCTGGTTTAATGATATTCGATAATTTGCAGGGGTTTGTCATGGTTGGCATCTTGATCGCCGTTCGGAATTTCACAATTGCTATCCTGCTTGCATGGATGGGCTTTTCGCTTGCACCGGACGCGAACGATAATGAAGATTCTGCGGCTGGCGCGCCAAATAGCAGTGCCATCGCCTTTATCGGCTGAGACTAAAGGTGGGCGAATGCCGCCCAATCGGTCTATAAGGTCGCGATGACGCTCGGCCTGTATCTGTACAAAACGATAACCGCTCTGATGACGCCCTTTCTGGGCGTTTTCTTTCGTGGGCGCGTCAAATCCGGCAAGGAAGCCGAGGGACGGCTGACTGAACGCCGCGCTGTCGCCCTGCACGCACGGCCGGCAGGACATCTGATCTGGCTGCACGCCGCGAGTGTAGGTGAAAGCCAATTATTACTGGAGCTAGTCCGGCGTTTTGTCAGCGACGGCCTGCGGGATTTCAGCGTTGTGATGACGTGTCAGACCAAGACCGCGTCGCGCCTGGTGGCAGACGCATTCGAAACCGATCCCGGGCTGCGCGCGATCACCGGCATTCAGCAAATGGCGCCGTTTGATTCGCCTGGCGGCGCCAAACGGTTCATCCATCACTGGAAGCCCGACCTGGCGATATTTGCCGAAGGCGAAATCTGGCCCAATCTGCTATTGCAATTGCACGCGCAGATGATCCCCACAGCCTTGATCAATGCGCGCATGACAGAAAACAGCATCAAGGGCTGGATGCGCTGGCGCAAAACCGCTTTGCGCGTCTTCAACTGTTTCGACCTGATGATTGCCGCAGACGTCCAGACCCGGACCGGGCTTGAAGCCCTCTCTGAAGGTAGTGTGGCCAATCCCGGCAATCTCAAATCCGCCCTGCCCGCGCCGGCCTTTGACGCGGCTGAACTGTCGGAACTGCGCACAGCGATTGGCGCCAAAAAGGTCCTGGTTGCTGCCTCTACGCATGCGAGCGAAGAAGCCCTGGCGCTGGATGCGTTCATGACGATGCCGGACGACACATTCATGATCATCGCGCCGCGCCACCCTGAGCGCGGCAATGAGATTGATGGCCTGCTATCGTGTACGCGCTATGCGATTGCCCGCCGCTCGGAAGGTGATCCCGTCACCGCAGAAACGAGAATCCTGCTCGCAGACACAATGGGCGAAATGGGGCTCTGGTATCGCCTCGCGGATACCGTTTATCTGGGCGGTGGACACGCGCCAGGCGTGGGGGGACACAATCCGCTAGAGGCGCTTCGGCTTGGCAAGCCAATCCTGACCGGTCCGAGCCTGTTCAATTTCAAGGACCTGACCGAACGGCTCAACGGTCATCAGGGCTTCGCGATTGTTGCGGATGCCGACAAGCTGGCCCAAGCCTTTCCAGCCCCGCCGGTTTCTGCTGAATTGGCGCAGATACTGGAAGCCGATGCACTGGGTCCGATGGCGAAGACACTCGATCTCCTACAGCCACTGCGCAAGCGCGCTGGGATTGACGCATGAGAGAACCACGGTTCTGGGCCCGTGACGTCGATCCGCGATCGCGAGAGGCGGCGCCCATCATGCGCTTCCTGCTCTCGCCGCTGGCCTGGATCTATGCTGAGGCCACCCATCGCAAGATTGCAATGGCGCAGCCTCTGAAAGTCCGGCCCGTCGTCATCTGTGTCGGTAATCTCACCGCTGGCGGTGTCGGCAAGAGCCCGATTGTCGCGGCGCTTCGAGATCACTTTTCAACCACGACCGAGCTTCGGGTCGCAACCCTCAGCCGCGGCTATAAAGGCCGGCTCAAGGGGCCGCTCAGAGTTGATCCGGCCGTCCATACCGCCGCAGATGTGGGTGACGAACCGCTCATGCTTGCGCGCGAAGGCGAAGCGTGGATCGGCAGTGACCGCGCTGCGACAGGGCAAGTGATGTCGAATGAAGGGGTCGACATCATCATCATGGATGACGGCCATCAGAACCCTGGCCTGCACAAGGATTTCTGCTTCATCGTCGTCGATGCCTCAGCCGGGTTTGGGAATGGCCATGTCATCCCGAAAGGTCCTTTGCGCGAACCAGTGGCAGAAGGACTGGCACGGGCTGATGCTGTGATCGTCATGGGTTACGGCCAGCCCCCGGCGGAAATTGCAGATAGCGGTCTGCCGGTCTTCGAAGCCGTGCTGACGGCGCAATCGACGCCGCCGCAACAACCTTATGTTGCCTTTGCCGGGATAGGCCGGCCCGAAAAGTTCTTCGATACTTTGAAAGCGCTGGGGGTTGATGTTCGTGATGCGGTGCCGTTTCCAGATCACCATGCCTTCACTGCGGGTGACCTGAATTATTTACAGCGCCTTGCCGGCGATTATGGCGCGACGCTGATCACCACAGACAAGGATCTCGCCCGCCTGTCGCCAGAGCAACGCGAAGGGATCCTGTCATTGCCTGTGGAAGTGGTGTTCGAGCGCAGAGCAGATCTCGACAAAACGCTGGCAGATGTGATCAAACCCGGCAGCCATGACTAAAGCTGCACAGCAATACATTCGCCCCAAGGATATCGACAATCGTTCGACCTTCCGACAGCGCATGGTCTGGCGCTTCGAGGCTTTGGCCTGGGACGTTATCTACTGGTATCCGATGAAGGCGCTTGGTCCTGATCGGGCATCGAATTTCCTCGGCTGGCTCTTCAAGTCTATTGGTCCGCTTTTCTCGCAGAACAAAACCGTTCATCGCAACCTTCAGCTGGCCTTCCCGGGCATGGGTGAGGCCGAGCGCGAACAGATTGCCAAGCAAGCCTGGGAAAGCGTCGGGCGGACCGCTGGCGAGCTTCCGCACTTGCCGAAAATCCATCCATATCAAGGCGACCGCGTCGAAGTGGTCGGCACTGAACATCTCGATGCGGTCGAAGCGTCTGACAAAGGCGCAGTCATCATCTCGGGTCATTTCGCCAATTGGGAAGTGATGGGCGCAGCGATCTGTTTGCGGCCGGTCGATTGTCTGGTCACCTATCGCGCGCTCAACAATCCATACATTGACCTCCGATTGAACAAGGCCCGACATGATTACGGGATCGGCGTGCTGGCACCGAAAGGCGCCGGGACGCGTGAATTGATGCGCGCCCTCAGTGCCGGCCGTACGGTTGCGCTGATGAATGACCAAAAGTTCAATGAGGGACTCGCCGTTCCATTCTTCGGATACAATGCGATGACGGCGCAAGGTCCGTCCCGGCTGGCATTGAAATATGAGGTGCCCATCGTTCCGATCTCGACCCGCCGCGTCGGACCTGCCCGGTTCCAGGTGACGGTGCATCCACCATTCATGCCCGAGCAATCGGGAACCGCCGAAGCCGACCTGATTGCCTGCGTCAAGCGGATTACCGCGTTCATTGAGCAAGAGGTTCGCGGCAATCCTGGTCAATGGTTCTGGCAGCACAGACGCTGGCCCAAGGATGCCTGGAAAAGCGCTGGAATCACTTAATCGCTGTCAATCAGACGCACATGCTCTAATGTCTTGTGTGCAAAAGCCCGGGAGTTTTCTCATGTCCCCATTACTGGACCTCATTGCGATCGTCGCTCTTGGTTTCTGTGCGGCGCTTGGGCTCGGGGCGCTATTCGCGCCTAAATGGGCGGCCGGGATTGTCCGCCTTATTGCCGATCCCGACCCGGCAAAGCCAGGCGGTTTTTCCGAGTTCCGGGCGACTTATGGCGGCCTGTTGCTGCTGATCCACCTGACCGCGCTGATCATCCTGTGGCAGGATCAATTGGCTTTGACCTACAAGGTGTTCGCTCTGTTCCCGGTCGCCATGGGTTGGATTGGCGCGGGGCTCGGTCGCTTGCTGTCTTTGATCCTTGATGGCAAGGACAATCGCGAACCCGGGCTCATTCCTGTCTGGATCCCCTTGGAACTGGCGCTTGGATTTGCCATTCTGGCCCCGGCCTTTGGACTTTCATCCTGAGTGGAGCAAAATATGACGGACCGTCGGGAGACGAACCGAAATCGCAAAAGACGCCCCAAGCGCGGACCCGGCGGTCTTGAGCGTGACTGGCAGGATGGCGAACGGATCGCAAAATACCTTGCCCGTGCCGGCATCGCCTCGCGCCGAGAAGCCGAGGCGATGATTGAGCGCGGCGAAGTGCGCATCAATGGCCGCAAATTGACGACGCCGGCGTTCAAAGTGACCGGCCAGGAAGACATTCGCGTCAATGGCAAACCGGTCAAGGCACATGAACAGACACGGGTCTGGCGCTATCACAAACCGTCCGGCCTGATTACCACGACATCTGATCCGGAAGGGCGCCGGACGATTTTTGAGGAATTGCCGAAATCCCTGCCCCGGACAATCACGATTGGGCGGCTAGACCTCACGACTGAAGGTATTCTCCTGCTGACCAATGATGGCGGCCTCGCCCGGGCCATGGAGCTGCCAAAGACCGGCTTTGTCCGCCATTACCGCGCTCGGGCACATGGCAAGATCACGCAGGAAGAGCTGGATAAGCTGAAAGGCGGCATCACGCTCGATGACGGCACCCGCTACACGTCGATCGAGGCAGAACTCGAGCGCGAGACGGGGACCAATAACTGGATCAATGTGCGCCTCAGCGAGGGCAAGAACCGCGAAGTGCGCAAGGCGCTTGAACACCTGGGTCTGAAGGTCAATCGCTTGATCCGCATCCAATATGGTCCATTCGAGCTGTCTGATCTGCGCCCGGGTGCGGTTGAGGAAATCCCGAGCGAAAAGCTTCGAGAAGCCTTGCAGGATGTCGTCCCGGCGCAGCTATTACCCGCCGATGCTCCCCCTGTGCGTGAGCGTCGAAAGCCACCTGTCGGGGCCCGCCGGCACAGACGCAAACGCTGAACCGGTCAGACCGGGTTTATTCGAGCCTGACGCTCGATCTAGGCGGATAGAAAGGCCTCAGCCTTGCTGACCGACATCGGGCGTCCGAGGGCGAAGCCTTGGGCATGATCAAATCCCAGCGTGCGCAGCAATGGCATCACTGCTTCGTCTTCCACCCCTTCTGCGGTTGAGGTCATGCCGAGACGCCGTGCCATCAGGGTCAGCGCTTCGAGAATGGTCTCGACCCGCGGATTGTCGATCTGTTTGATCAGGGCGGCATCTACCTTCAATGCGTCAGCCGGCAAGTCTGCGAGCCATTGAAACGAGGAATGCCCAGAGCCAAAATCATCCAGGACGATACCAGCGCCAGCAGCTTTCAGATCGTGCAGGCGATTGAGGGTCTGCTGGGTGTCACGCAAGGCGTCCTGCTCGGTCAGTTCCAGGCGGATCGAGCCAGGGGCCAGCTGGTGCCCGCTTTGCAGGGCCGAGATCAGATCGATCAGCTCGCCATCCTCCAGATCGAGGCTGGTTATGTTGACCTGGACAAACAGGTTGGGATTGCGGGCCACTTTGCGAAATCCGACCAGGGACTCGGCGGCATGGATCAGCATCGAGGAAGCCAGACCCTGGGTATCGCCGACGGGGGTTTGCGCCCCTTGCTCGCCTTCCCAGCGAGCCAGGGCTTCAAAGCCTTCGACACGGTGACTGCGCAAACACAGGATGGGCTGGAAGACAGGCAGTAGCTCTACCACCGACTCGTCCTGCTCGCCGCTGCGTTCGCCGACGGAAAGAATGACCCCGCGCGACCAGTAATCGTCCACCGCACCGCCTGCGAGATGTACCACGCTGCCTTCTGCTGTTACCAGTTCCAGGGCCACATCGCCACTTGGCGTTTCCAGACCATTGCGGAGGCGCTGCCGGGACAAGCCATCAAGAATATTACTGAGATCGTCGAGAGCCCAGTCTCCAGAGAGCAACCGTTCGAGCGATGGCGGCACCAACGACAAGGTCAGTCGCTGGGTGCTCTTGTTCCACTGCCATTCCCCAATCGGTACGCTCATTATCTATGCCTCAGCGGTCATATGCCCGCGAATTTGATCCTTGATCAGTTTTAGATCATTGGGAACACGCGCGTATACCTCGTCGCGCGCCAAAAGCTCAGCGCTTCGCTTCGGTAATGGCGCCTCTTCGCCTGTCGCTTCCTGCACGGTTTCCGGGAATTTCGCAGCATGTGCCGTCGACAGGATCACCGTGGTGGCTTCAGTGTCTGGCAGACGCCGCTCTGCAGCGGTCCCGACAGCGGTGTGCGGACAGATTAGCGCTCCGGTTTCCTGCTTGAACAAACGCATTTCGGCGAGCGTGTCCCCATTGTTGATCACTTGCGAACTAAAGCCGGTACATCCTAATGGGCCGCGAACGGAATCCGGCAAAATCGCGGAACCTGATTGACGATACTGCTCATAAGTCCGGCGCACCGCGTCGCCGTCTCGCCCGGAGACTTCGAAGAACAGGCGTTCAAAATTACTCGGCACCGAAATATCCATCGCCGGACTTGGTGTCGCGACGGCTTGTTCCCGTTGCATCAGCCCTTGATCCAGCAGCGTGGCCAGCGTCTTGTTTTCGTTGACGGCGCAGACCAGCTCGAACCCGGAAAGGAGCCCGCAGCGCGCTGCCACATAACCGGCAAAGGCATCGCCCATATTTCCGCTCGGGACGACAAAGCGAATGGGGCGTCCAGGACCGATGGCGGCTTGCGCGGTGGCATAATAGACCGCTTGCGCAGCGATCCGGGCCCAGTTGATCGAATTGACGCCCGACAAGCTGACTTCCGCCGCAAAGTCCTGATCTGCGAACATGGCTTTGACCAGGGCCTGACAGTCATCAAAGTCACCCTCGACCGCGAGATTGTGAACATTAGATGCCCCGGTCGTGGTCATGAACAAACGCTGTACCGGCGAGACCCGCTGATGCGGATGCAGGATAAACAGATCGACGCAGGCGGCATCTGCGAAGGCCGCAGCCGCTGCGCCGCCAGTGTCACCGGAGGTTGCGCAAACCACGCTCATCCGCGCGCCACGTCGCGACAGGACCAGATCATAGAGCTGCCCGATAAATTGCATGGCGACATCTTTGAATGCGAGCGTCGGTCCATGGTGCAATTCCATCACGAACCGGTTCGGCCCGCTCTGGCAGAGCGGCGTGATGCTGTGATGTGAAAAGCTCGCATAGGCTCGTTCGCACAGGCCGCGGACATCGTCAGCGCTCAACGCATCGCCTGCAAAGGCGCCGAGAATGCGGGTCGCAATGTCGATATAGCTTTCCCCCGGCGCGGCGGGTTCAATCTGCGGCCAGGCTTCTGGTACATACAGCCCGCCATCTGGTGCGAGACCACGCATACAGGCCTCAACAAAATCAACAGGGGCGGCTTGGCCTCGGGTCGAAACGTATTTCATGGCGACAGGCCTTTGCTAGAATTTCAATCGTCCGCGTGCGCGATGCAGCGCCACATACACGCCTAACAGCCCCAATGCCATCCCCCACCAGGTCAAGGCATAGCCGAAATGACGTTCCGGCGGCAGCGGATCAAGCGGTTTTGAATAGGCATAAGGGTTCGCCGTCAGTCGTGCTTGATCAAGGTCGACAGCATTTCTGACCGTCATGATGATCGGTTCTGCGACCAGCGGATCGCCATCGCGGCCGAGATGCGCCCAGATCCGCGCGGGTGCGAGGGCATACCATTGATCGGCTTCTGGATTGTCATTGGCATTGAACGCGCTTCCGCTCGCCTGTTTGCGGGCCAGTATGCCGTCATAGGCGACCGTCGCCGGCAGGTCAGCTACGGTTCCAGCCACCGGCTGTGCCCCGCCCGTGGCTTCGACCATGATCAAGACCGGCTCTCCGGTTGCGCTTACGGTGCCAGGGGCATAACGCCGCCAGATCGGTTCGCTGTCAGCAAACCCGTATACTTGTTGTATGTTTACCGCTTCGCTGCGATCGATCGACAGGTCCAGCCGGGTCACAGCTGCTTCGACTTGTTGCTCGACCGGCGCCGCTTTTTTTTCGGAATAGCGCTCATACTGCCAAGATCCGAGCAGGATCAGGATGGCCAGGCTGATCACACTCAGTACCGTCAGGACTGGCATCGGACGGAAGGTCATTTTCCGTGTGTCCCGGTCGACTCCCATTGCGCTTCTTCAGCATGGTTCTTCCATTGCAGCGCAAACAGCAAGGATTTGAACGGCCGCAGCAACCAGATGCTCAAACCGATAATCACCGGCGTCCAGATCAGGATATGCACCCATACTGGCGGGTCGAACATGATCTGGACGAGAAGCACGGGCGGCGTCACCAGGATGCCGACTAGGAACATTACGAAAAAGGCGGGCCCATCGCCGGAATCAGCTTTGCCGAAATCCGCGCCGCAGGCAGAGCAAGTCGGCGCGAATCCGAGATAGGATTTGAACACAGGCCCTTCCCCGCATTTGGGGCATCGGCAGCCGAGGCCTGCCGCTATCGGCGAGACCTCGCGAGGCATCGCCTTAATGTCCCAGGACCAGATGCGGCAGAACGTAGACGAAGGCGAACAGGAACAGCCAGACCACGTCGACAAAGTGCCAGTACCAGGCCGCGAATTCGAAGCCGAGATGCTTCTTGGCTGTCATGTTGTTGGCGTAAAGACGGAACAGACATACCGCCAGGAAGATTGTCCCGATGATGACATGAGCACCGTGGAAGCCCGTCGCCATGAAGAAGGCAGAGCCATACAGCGTGCCATCGAAAGTGAATTCAGCGGCGGAATATTCATAGGCCTGCAGGCAGGTGAATGTAACGCCGAGAATGATGGTCAGCAGAAGCATGAACTTGGCATTGTCCATCTTGTCGTGTTGCAGCGCGTGGTGCGCTGCGGTCACCGTGGTGCCAGACAGCAGCAGGATCAGCGTGTTGATCAGTGGCAGGTGGAATGGATCAAAAGTCGTCACGCCAATCGGCGGCCATTGCGCAAAGGCGTTGAGACCTTCCCAGACTGGGCTGGTCGAATCGAAGGTTTCACCCACGCGTGCCGGATAGAAGATGGCGAGTTCGAAGAAGCTCCAGAACCAGGCTGCGAAAAACATGATCTCCGACACGATGAACAAGACCATGCCGTATTTCAGGCCGATCTCGACAACCGGTGTGTGATCGCCTGTTCGACCTTCCTTGATGACTTCTCGCCACCAGCCAAACATCACCCAGATCACCATCAGCAGGCCTGGCAAAAGCGTCCAGAGCTGGCGCGCCTCGATGCCGAACAAGCCTTTCATGTAGGTGACACCGCCAATCGCGAGCGTGGTCAGCCCGATGGCGCCGAGCAGCGGCCAAGGCGATGGGTTTACAAGGTGATAATCGTGTTTGACGTCGTCGGCCATGAGAGGGAATCCCTTGTGGCAATGGTTTCAATTCTCGGCGCTTTTAGACTGTTGCGCCCGGTTTCTGCAATACTTCAATCAAGAGATGCTGTTTTCGCCGCACCCTGAAAATCGTCAGACTGGAAAAAGGTGTAAGACAAAGTGATCGTGCGCACGTCATCAACATTGCGCTCTTCCTCGATCGCAGGGTCGATGAAGAAGATCACGGGCAGTTTCTTGGTCTCCCCTGCCTTGATGATGCGTTCTTCAAAACAGAAGCATTCCAGTTTGTTGAAGAAACGACCTGCCTTGTGCGGCGTCACATTATAGCTGGCGATCACACTGACATCGCTGACCGATGTATTTGTGACTTCATAAAAAGCCAGGCTGTGGGCGCCGACCTGAACCGGCAACACGTTCTGGGTCGCCCGGAATTTGAGCGGTGCATTGGCGACATTGGCATCGAATCTGACCGCAATTTCCCGGTCGGAGACATATTCAGGCGCCTTTTCGGCGAGCCGGGTTGTCCCGCCAAAGCCGGTGACGCGGCAGAACGTGTCATAAAGCGGCTTAGAGGCAAAGGCGAGGCCGAGCATGAACAGGGCCGCGCCGACGAGCACGATGGCGATCCGTGAATTATTCATCATCGCTCTCCGCTGCGCGCGCAGCTTCTGCTTCGGCCTCTGCCGCGCGAGCGCGCTCCTCAGCTTCGCGATCGCGTTTTTCTGCAGCCGCCTCATCGAGATAGCCAGAGAAGTAGAGGCGGTCACTGCCCCCGAAATCTGATTGCTGCAATCGAATCACAGTCGAAACGCCAACGATCACGACAAATGCGACCAGCGCCCAGGCGAGCCACACATTGCGCCGCTTTTGCGCCTTCAGAGCAGCAGCAGTATCGACTTGCGGTTGTGGTTCGGTTTCTGTCATCAGGCGCCTCCGACGGCGAAGTATAACCCAAAACCATGCTCGACGATGAGTGCGGCAAAGAGCCCGAACAAATACAGGATCGAGAAGGCAAACATGCTCATCGCGAGTTTGCGCTCTTGATCGCCGGCATCCGGCTCACCCGCACGGCTGCGATACACCTTGGCAGCGAAATAGAGAAAGCCGGCCGTGAGCAGCGCGCTCGTCGCCGCATAGACCCAGCCGCCAAGCCCAGTGACCACGGGTGACAGGCCAACCGGAACCAGCAGGATGGTATAAAGGAGGATTTGCAGGCGAGTCGCTTTCGCGCCGCGGGTGACGGGCAACATTGGCACACCGGCCTTTTCATATTCCTTGTGCGCAACCAGACTCAGGGCCCAGAAGTGCGGCGGCGTCCAGAAGAAAATGATTGCAAACAGGATCCAGGCATCGAGCGGTGTCGATCCGGTCACCGCGGCCCAGCCAATTACCGGAGGAAACGCCCCAGCCGCGCCGCCAATCACGATGTTCTGCGCGGTCCGGCGCTTCAGCACCATGGTGTAAAACCAGCCATAGTAAGCGATCGAAAGCGCCAAAAGGCCTGCCGCCAGGACGTTGGATGCGATCCACATGAGCAGCACGGACAGTGCCGACATGATCAAACCCATGGCGAGCGCCTCGCTGCGGGGAACAGCGCCAGATGGAATCGGGCGCGTTGACGTACGTACCATGACTTCGTCAATATCGGCGTCATACCACATATTGATCGCGCCCGCGGCGCCAGATCCAAGCGCGACGGCCAGAACGGCAAAGCTTGCCAGGACAGGATTGATCCCCTGCCCGGTCACACCCACTGCGGCAACCAGACCAGCCAGCGCCGTGAACACAACCAGCATCATGATACGCGGTTTCATCAGCTCGACATAATCGCGCGCCGAGGCAAGTTTGGCCTGTGATGGTGATACGGACATGTCGACAGACATAGAGCATTACCCCTTGCGGTTCTAGAAAAACGGCCCTCTGCGCTGGGCTGCGCAAAGGGCCGCTAGTCTTGGATTAAGCGAGCGACCTAGTGACCACCCTCATTCTTGACCACTGGCAGTTCATTGAACTGGTGGAATGGCGGCGGGCTTGGCAGCGTCCATTCCAGCGTGGTGGCGCCTTCGCCCCATGGATTGGCTTCGCCCTTGCGACGGCGCACCATCGCTTCGAACAGGCCGAAGAAAAACAGCAAGGTCGCAATCATCGACAAGCCATAGCCCCAAGATGAGACGCTGTTCCAGAGCGAGAACGCTTCTGGATAGTCAACATAGCGACGCGGCATGCCATTCAGGCCGAGGAAATGCTGCGGGAAGAAGATCAGGTTCGAGGCGACAAACATGATCCAGAAATGCGCATAGGCGACAACTTTGTTGTATTTGATGCCAAACATTTTCTCGAACCAGTAATACCATCCGGCAAACAGGCCGAACACCGCGCCGAGTGACAGCACATAGTGGAAGTGCGCGACGACATAATAGGTGTCGTGCAGCGTATGGTCGATCCCTGCATTGGCCAACACAACCCCGGTCACACCGCCAACGGTGAACAGGAAGATGAATCCGATAGCCCAGACCATCGGGACAGAGAACTCGATCGAGCCGCCCCACATGGTGGCAATCCAGGAGAAGATCTTGATCCCTGTCGGAACCGCGATGACCATGGTTGCGGCAACGAAATAGGCTTTCATGTCAGACGGCATGCCAACGGTGTACATATGGTGGGCCCAGACGATGAAGCCAATCGCGCCGATTGCAACCATCGCATAGGCCATGCCGAGATAGCCGAAAATCGGCTTCTTGGAAAAGGTCGAGACGATGTGCGAGATCAGGCCGAAGGCTGGCAGGATCATGATATACACTTCCGGGTGTCCGAAGAACCAGAACAGGTGCTGGAACATGATCGGATCGCCGCCACCGGATGGATCGAAGAATTGCGATCCGAAATTCCGATCCGTCAGCAGCATGGTCAGTGCGCCAGCCAGAACCGGCAGCGAGAGCAGCAGCAGCACTGCCGTGACCAGAAGCGACCAGGCAAATAGCGGCATCTTGTGCAGCGTCATGCCAGGCGCGCGCATGTTCAGGATGGTAACGATGAAGTTGATCGCGCCGAGAATGGAGGCAATACCAGCCGTGTGCAGGGCCAGGATGAGCAGGTCCATTGCCGGCCCCGGGTGTCCAGCCATGCCTGACAGAGGCGGGTAAAGCACCCAGCCGCCACCAAAGCCGTTAACACCATTGCCGCCTGGCACCAGCATCGAAATACAGGCCAGGACGAAAGCTGCGACCGTCAGCCAGAACGAAATATTGTTCATGCGCGGGAAAGCCATGTCCGGCGCGCCAATCATCAGCGGCACGAACCAGTTCCCGAAGCCACCGATCAGCGCCGGCATGACCATGAAGAAGATCATGATCAGGCCGTGATAGGTGATGACCGTGTTGTAGAAACTCTTGGCCTGCTCGATCGCCTGGGGCCCAGAGGTCCCATACAGCGCTTCGACAATGCCGGTGAGCGGCCCGATGCCCGGTTCAGCGAGTTCCCAGCGGATGAGGCCGGACAGAGAGTAACCGACAATCCCCGCAATCAGGGCGAAAACCAGATACAGCGTACCGATATCCTTGTGGTTGGTCGAGAATAACCAACGCACGAAGAAACCAGGCTTGTGGTCGTGATCGTGAGCAGCAACTTGATCCATAGGCATGATCTAAATCCCTCTCTTACTCGACCGAGGCCAGGCGCGTGGCCTCGCCGTCCGAGTCTATAACTTGTACGAGTTGCGTTGCCGCATCGATATCACCGGTCTTCATCACTTCCAGCCAGCGATCATATTGGTCCTGCGGCACAACCCGGACTTCGATCGGCATGAAGGCGTGATTCTTGCCGCACAGTTCCGAACACTGACCATAGAAGACACCGGTTTGTTCAACCAGGAACCAGCCTTCATTCAGGCGCCCCGGCACAGCGTCGGTCTTCACCCCAAAGGCCGGCACGGTCCAAGAGTGAATGACGCGGTCAGACGTGGTCTGATAGCGAATGTAGCGATTGACCGGAATCACCATTGGATAATCCGTTGCCAGATACAGCGGTTTTTCCGGAGTTGGCGCCGGGTCGGTCGGCAGACCGAAATGGATCCCGTTCGAGACATACTGGACAGGGTATCCGTCCGCGTCGAGTTCATCCATGTAGTAATAAGTCCAGGCCCAGTTGCCCATGCCTTCGGCTTTGATCGTGATCCAGCCTTCTTTGGCCGCCTCGACGAACACGTTTGGATCATCAAGGTCGCCGCTTTCGGCAATCTGCTCCAGATTCGGTTCATTCTCCTGATAAAACAGATTCGAGAATGAGGGGCCGGCAATCGCCACCAGGATAATCACTGGAACAGCCGTCCAGATGACTTCCACTGTGGTGTTGTGGCTGAATTTGCGCGCGTCCGGATTGGCGCGGCGATTATAGCGCACGCATACCCAGATTATCAGCGCCAGCACGAACAGCGTGATCACCGTGATGATCACCAGCAGGTAATTATGGAAATCGTTGACACGTTCCATAATCCGCGTTGCGGCAGGTTGTAGTCCAAGGGCGCCGGGGGTCGGCTGCCCAACGAGTTCTTGTGCAAATGCCGATCCTGTCATCAGCACTGCAGAGATCCACGCAAAGATGTAACGCAAGAGTCACTCCATCCAGTCTTGGCTGATGCCATATATACGACAGACCCGCAGGTCTACCCAATACAACCAGCTCTTATAAAATGTCGCACTCGGTCGCTAAATTGCTGCTCTTAGTGTATGGTTAAGAAAAAGAGGTCTGACATGAAGCTCAAACTCATGATGGCCGCAGCTGCGACCGCATTGATCGCCGAGGCCGCTGCCTCCCAGGTCTTCGTCATTGGCAAGGGTCTGGGCGGTGAGTGTTACCAAAAAACCAAGTCTCGCTACTCGAATTTCCGAGCCGCTGATGAAGTCTGCACGCGGGCTCTGCGCGAACAGGCGATGAACCGGCAGAATCGGGCGGCGACTTATGTTAATCGCGGCGTCTTGCGGATGCGTGAGGGCCGGTATGACCAGGCGCTGCAAGATTATGAAAATGCGCTGGATCTACAGGCGGATATGGGCGCTGCGTATCTCAATCAGGGGGCGGCGCACATCTATCGCCGAGATTTCGATCTTGCGCTGACTTCCCTCAATCGGGCGATTGAACTTGATTCTCCAGATCTGTTCGCGGCCTATTATAATCGCGGAATTGCCCGTGAGCATACCGGCGATGTCGCAGGCGCATACGATGATTTCGTCACCGCGCTTGAACTGAACCCCGGCTGGAGCCTGGCAGAGCGGCAATTGGCCCGGTTCACCGTCGAAGACGTCAGCTAGTCACACCACAACGCTTGATCTCCGCGCTCGCCAGCGTCATTTAACCGGCATGACTTACATGCCCCTCCCCTTCGATGCGCAAACTGCTGCGCGCCTTCTCTCTGATGCTGCCAATGGCGCCGATGACGCTGACATCTATGTCCAGCGCTCGCGTTCAGAAGGGTTTGTGTTTGATGATGGTCGTCTGAAATCTGCGACTTATGACACCACGCAAGGCTTTGGCTTGCGGGTGGTGGCTGGCGAAGCCAGCGGCAATGCCCATTCCGGTGAATTGTCCATCGCTGCGATTCGCCGCGCTGCCGACACCGCCCAACAAGCCAAACGCGGTTATTCCGGCAGCCTCGATACTGGGCCGACGCCAACCAATCGGCGGCTGTATCAGCCAATCGACCCGACTGAAGCCCCGGATTTCACCGTGAAGACAGGGCTGCTGGCCGAAATCGACGCCTGGGTCCGGGCCAAGGATCCGCGCGTCGTGCAGGTTTCGGTCTCACTTGCCGGATCGCATGAGCAAATCGATATTCTCCGTCCCGGCGGTGAACAATTCCAGGATGTGCGTCCGCTGGTGCGCCTGAATGTATCTGTCACGCTGGAGCAGGCCGGGCGCCGCGAATCAGCATCGGCAGGCGCCGGTGGACGGGCGGCTTATGATGAATGGATCGCGCCGGAGCGCTGGCAAGGTCTGGCGATACGTGCGCTGCGCAAGGCCGAGGTCAATCTGGACTCAATCCCGGCCCCTGCCGGGGAAATGGAAGTTGTACTCGGGCCTGGCTGGCCAGCCGTCCTGCTGCATGAGGCCGTCGGACACGGGCTCGAGGGTGATTTCAACCGCAAAGGTACCAGCGTCTATTCGGGCCGCGTCGGTGAACAGGTCGCATCGAAAGGCGTGACCGTGATCGATGATGGGACGATTGATGCGCGTCGTGGCTCTTTGTCCATCGATGATGAAGGCACGCAGACGAATCGCACCGTCCTGATCGAGGATGGCATTCTCAAAGGCTATATGCAGGATCGGCAAAATGCCCGTCTGATGGGGGTCGCCCCGACCGGCAATGGGCGCCGCGAATCCTATGACGCGACGATCATGCCGCGCATGACCAATACTGTCATGCTGGGCGGCAAGGATGATCCTGATGCGATTGTCGCCTCGATCAAGAAAGGCATCTGGGCCGTCGATTTTGGCGGCGGACAGGTTGATATCACCTCCGGCAATTTCGTCTTTCAGTGCACCGAGGCTTATCTGGTCGAGAATGGCAAAGTCGTCGCCCCGGTGAAGAATGCGACTCTGATCGGACATGGTCCGACGGCGCTTAGCCAGGTCGAGATGATTGGCAATGACTTTGCCATGGATGATGGTGTCGGCACCTGCGGCAAGGCCGGACAATCAGTGCCCGTCGGTGTCGGCCAGCCGACCTTGAAAGTCGGCGGCCTGACCGTTGGTGGTGCGGGTTAGGCGGGTTTCTCGCCTGACGCGCGCAATTCATCATCAAGCGAATCGACAGCGCCGACATCGGTCTTCATCCAGCTCTTGATGATCGGCGAGATCAGCAGCATGAACACGCCGATCCCCATCGCGACATAGCCGACATTCGTGTAAACGGCGGCATAGTTGGCTTTGGCCGCTGCGACGTCCGTGATCTGGCCGCCAATCGTCTCTGCACCGGTCCCGCGCGCGATAATGCCCGCGAGATAGTTAGATAGACCGGAATACAGGAACCAGGCGCCCATGGTCATGCCAACCACACGCGCCGGCGCCATTTTAGTGACAGCTGACAGGCCGACTGGCGATACCATCAACTCACCCATGGTGTGCACCCAGTAGATCAGGAAGATGAAATAGACCGCCGTGAGGCCGGCCGTGCCTGAAGCGCCGATGCCGGCGACCAGCGACAGGAAGCCCAGTCCGGCCAGGAACACACCAACCGCAAACTTGACCGGCGTTGACGGCTCGCGCCCCTTTTTGGCCAGCCAGATCCAGAGCCAGGCCAGGATAGGCGCAAAGATAACGATATATCCGGCATTCAACGCCTGGAAGACCGGCGCTGGGACATTGACGCCAAACATGGTCTTGTCGACCAATCGGTCGGTGAACAGGTTGAGCGATGATCCAGCTTGTTCGAACAAGGCCCAGAACGGAATCTGTGCCAGCACAAAATAGATCGCGGCAAACATCCGTTTGCGCTCTGTGCCTTGCAGTTGCAGGAAGGCGTACAGCACGAGGCCGAAGAAGAGCACGATGCCAAGACCAAGTACGAAACCATCTGGAATGATCTCAGCGTTCATGACGATGCTCATGGCGACGGCGATGATGCCGAGACCCGCCAGATAACACGCCATTTCGACATTGATCGGCCCCAGGAAGGACTTTTTCAGAATCTCCGGATTTGGTGGTTCAGCTTTGCCGTCGAGATATTTCTGCCCCCAGATAAAGACGGCAAGACCGACCAGCATGCCAATCCCGGCGAGGCCGAACCCGTATTGCCAACCATAGACAATCCCCAGAATACCGCAGGTGATCGAGGACAGGAAGGAGCCGAGATTGATACCCATATAGAACAGGGTGAAACCGGAATCTCGACGTGGGTCGTCGAACTCATACAGGGCGCCGACAATGGTTGAGATATTCGCTTTGAGATATCCAACCCCGGCAATGATCAGCGCCAGCGACAGATACAGGATCAGCGTGAAGGTCTGCTGACGTTCGACGCGGGTGGTAAAATCATCCGCGGCAATCGTCTGATACACAGCTGCGGTGGGTTCGTCGGCCGTGTCCGCGGTTTCGAGGAAGTTGATGCTGCCATCAGAGCCGAAGGTTACACGTCGCTCTGCACCATCAATCTCGACATAGAGTTTGCGATTATCGCCTCGACCCTCATCAAGCAGCTCGATTTCCGCCCCGTTAGAGACAATGAACTCTTTCGAGCCGCTGCCTTCAAAAGCCATTCCGAAATGTCCGAGACACAACAAGATTGCCCCGAATGTCACAGCCTTGCGCTGTCCGAGATAGCGGTCTGCCAGCGTCCCGCCAATGATCGTCATGACATAGACGAGCGCCGTATAGGCTCCGTACATGACGGCTGATTTTTCATCCGAGAATAGGAAATGCTGGGTCAGATACAGGATCAACAGGCCGCGCATCCCGTAATAGGAAAAACGCTCCCACATTTCGGTGAAAAACAGAATGGCCAATCCTTTCGGATGACCAAAGAAACTCGTGTCACGAGGTTTCGCGATCGCGCTATCCGCCACAGCTTCGTTCAAAAATGCCTCCCCGGCTCTGAATTTGTCCCTGCTCTTGCAGTCTTGATGAAAGGTACACCACGCGCTGCGCGCACGCTCAAGACATTAACTGCGTCAGGTCGCGGCTCTGGTGGGCAGGTTTTGCTGCTGCAGGCGAATTTCACGCACAAAAAAGCCCGCCTGTTTCCAGGCGGGCTTTTCGATTTGGTTGGTTGGAGCGGGGTTAGGCTTTGACGCTGGCCACAACCCCGGCGCCGACCGTGCGGCCGCCTTCACGGATAGCGAAGCGCAGGCCCTGGTCCATGGCGATTGGCTGGATCAGCTCAACGCTCATTTTCACATTGTCGCCTGGCAGAACCATTTCCTTGTCCGCTGGCAGGGTCACCACACCGGTCACGTCAGTCGTGCGGAAATAGAATTGCGGACGATAATTGGTGAAGAACGGGGTGTGACGCCCACCTTCTTCCTTGGTCAGGATATAGGCTTCAGCCTCGAAGGTCGTGTGCGGGGTGATCGAACCTGGCTTACACAGAACCTGGCCACGCTCGACGCCATCCCGGTCAATACCGCGGATCAGAGCGCCAATATTGTCGCCAGCCTGGCCCTGGTCGAGCAGCTTGCGGAACATTTCAACCCCGGTCACGGTGGTCTTTTGCGTGTCGCGGATACCGACAATCTCAACTTCGTCGCCGACATGGATGACACCGGTCTCAACCCGGCCGGTAACAACCGTACCGCGGCCAGAGATCGAGAACACGTCCTCGACCGGCATCAGGAAGTCCTGATCGATCGGACGGTCCGGGGTCGGGATATATTCATCCACAGACGCCATCAGCTCGATGATCTTGTCCTTGCCGATATTGTCGTCGCGGCCTTCAACTGCGGCCAGAGCCGAACCGGCAATGATCGGAATATCGTCGCCTGGGAACTCGTAAGAGCTCAGCAGTTCACGGATTTCCATCTCGACCAGTTCGAGCAGTTCTTCATCATCAACCTGGTCAACCTTGTTCATGAACACGACCAGGGCCGGCACACCAACCTGACGCGCCAGCAGGATGTGCTCGCGGGTTTGTGGCATCGGACCATCGGCAGCGTTGACGACCAGGATGGCGCCATCCATCTGCGCCGCACCGGTGATCATGTTCTTGACATAGTCAGCGTGGCCAGGGCAGTCGACGTGCGCATAGTGACGGTTTTCCGTCTCATATTCGACATGCGCGGTGTTGATGGTGATGCCGCGTGCCTTTTCCTCTGGCGCGCTATCGATGTCTTCATACGAGCGCTTCTCAGCTCCCGTCACATCCGCCAGCACCATCGTGATCGCCGCTGTCAGCGTCGTCTTACCATGGTCCACGTGACCAATCGTGCCGATGTTCACGTGCGGCTTATTACGCTCAAACTTCTCCTTGGCCATATCAGGCCTCCTTTTCTCAAGTGTCCGGCCCACCGGACGTTGGTCCTTTCTCAAAGCGGGCCAGAAGAGTCCCGTTGAAGCGGGCCACATACACATGCAAAGCGCAGGTTTCAAGCACCTATAGTGCTGACGTCTGCAGACAATTATCCGCGCGCTTGGAAACGGCTTGACAAACACCGCCAATAAAGGCCCTTCCCTGCAGCCATGACGCGAGGACAAGTTTTCCAGGGCTTTGACAGCAAAGCAGATTTGCAGGCCGCGGCTGCGGACTGGCTCGCCGCGGCTCTGCGGGATGCGATTGCGCGGCGCGGACACGCGGTATTCATGGGCGCAGGCGGCTCCACGCCCGGCCCGATCTATGCGGCGCTGTCACAGGCCGAGCTTGACTGGGACAAGGTTCTGATCGGTTTATGCGATGAGCGCTGGGTTGAGGCGGATCATGCCGCCTCGAATGGCGCCATGATGCAGCGAACGCTGCTGCAAAATCAGGCCGCCGCAGCGACATTTATGCCGATGAAAATCGCCGGCAACGATCCGTTTCGCGCGGTTGAGCGCGTTGATGAGCTGTATATGGATGCCAGTCTCACCGATGTCATGTTGCTGGGCATGGGCCCGGATGCGCACACACTGTCCTGGTTCAAGGATGGGCGCGGTTATGCAGATGCCATCTCGCCTGATTCGACCTCGGTGGTGGCGGCTGTGGAAGCGATTGAAAGCGCGGTGACCGGGCCGAACCTGCTGCGCATGACTCTGACCCAGCCATGTGTTGCTTATGCGCGCAAAATTCTCCTGGTGATTACCGGCGTTGAGAAAAAAGCTGTCTTCGAATCAGCGCCAGACGATGCGCCGGTCAGTATTATGAAGCGTGCCGCTGGTGATTCGCTCACTATTTTCTATTGCGATTAGGATGACGTTTTTCATGACTTTCGATCACTTGACCCCGCTTGCAGATGAAATCAAAACGCTGCCGCTTCGCGATCTCGCGGCGGCGCCCGCAACGCCGCTCCTGAACGCCGCAGGATGGACCGCAGATTTGTCGCGCCAATATATGAACGAGGCCATAGACGCGGCATTGCTGGCCCACGCCGATCAGGTCGATCTTGCCGGGGCAATTGAGCGGCTGTTTGGCGCCGAGATTGTCAATCCGTCTGAACACCGCCCTGCCCTGCATTGGGCATTGAGGCTTCCACCTGAAAGCGACCTGACCGCCGCCGAGCATGCCACGACTGCCAGAGCTCTGGAAAAGGCGGCGCAGATTGCGGCGCGGACAGACCTCTCCGCCATTGTCCATATCGGTATTGGCGGGTCGGATTTCGGACCGCGACTTTATGCAGATGCCTTCGCGGACAGATTGCTCAGCCATGTGGATTTGCGCTTTTGCGCCAATGTTGACCCGCTCGACCTCGAACTGGCCCTGGCTGGTCTCGATCCTGCCACGACCCTGATTATCGGCATCTCGAAATCCTTTGGCACGGAAGAGACGCTTTACAATCTTGGTCGGGCCAAGAGCTGGCTGGAGCAGGCGCTCGGCGCTGCAGAAGCGGCGAAACGGCTCTTGCTGGTTACGGCCAATCCGCAGCGCGCGACCGACTGGCTCGATGGAGCAGAGGCGACGACGCTGGATATGCCGCTCAGCGTCGGCGGACGCTATTCGATCTGGTCGGCCGCTTCGGTGGCGGTCATGGCGAGCTTTGGGGTGGCAAGTTTTGAAGACTTCCTCGCCGGCGCTGCTGACATGGACCAGCATGTCAAAACCGCCCCGATCGCCGACAATCTCGCTGCGCGCCTCGCCTTGCTGGATTTCTGGAATACCAGTTTCATGGGGTTTGGATCGCGCGCTGTGCTCGCCTATTCGCGCCGCTTGCGCATGTTGCCGACTTATCTGCAGCAGCTCGAAATGGAATCAAATGGAAAGTCGGTTGGCCCGGATGGACAGGCTGCACCGCTGTCGACGGCGCCGCTGCTATGGGGCGGCGAAGGCTCGGTCGGGCAACATTCCTATCACCAGTGGTTGCATCAGGGCACGCATGTCGTACCGACCGAATTCATCCTGGCACCAGGCAGTGAAAGTGATGCGGCTGGCGTCGAAGCGCTAACTGCGCATGCTTTGGCTCAGGCCGAAGTGCTAGCCAATGGTCGCAGCCTCGCCGAAGTCGAAGCCGAAGAACCGGATCTGCCGCCACATATCGCACAGCAGAAAGTGCATCCTGGCGGGCGACCTTCGACGTTCCTGCACACGCAGACGCTGACCCCGGCGCGTTTGGGGGCCCTGATCGCGCTGTATGAGCATCGCACGTACCTGGCCGGTGTCCTGTGGCAGATAAACAGTTTCGATCAATGGGGCGTGGAACGCGGCAAGACCATGGCGGCGCGTCTCAAGCCGGTCCTGAACGACGATGCTGAGGCCGATGACCCGGCGACGCAGCGCCTGGCAGATCAAATCACATAAAAAACCCGCGCTCACAGCGAGCGCGGGCTGGTTGTTTTATGCGACCGTCTGATCAGGCGATCTTGTCGACCTGAGTGAAGTCCAGATCGACCGGCGTGGCGCGCCCAAAGATCGAGACATTGACCTTCATGCGGCCCGTTTCGGGATCGAATTCCTCGACTGTGCCCTCAAAGCCCTGGAAGGCACCTTCATTGACGCGGACTTCCTGGCCAATCTCGTAAACCACGGTTGGCTTTGGACGTTCCTCGACCGGCTCGTCAGAGGTGCCCAGAATGCGATCGACTTCGCGTTGCGGAACGGGCAGCGGGCGTTTGCCGCCATCAGCGCCCAAAAAACCTGTGACTTTCGGCGTGTCCTTGACCAGGTGATAGACATCATCGGTCAGTTTCGCCTTCATCAGGACATAGCCCGGGAAATAGCGTTTCTCGATCGTCTTCTTCTTGCCGCGCACGACTTCGACGACTTCTTCGGTCGGGACTTCGAGATCCTCGATCATGTCCTCGAGGCCTTTCATCGCAGCCTGGTCGCGAATCGCCTGGGCCACCTTCTTTTCGAAGTTGGAGTAAGCGTGAACGATGTACCATTTAGCCTCAGCCATAGGCGAAGCACTCCTTATTGTGGGGTCTAGCTACCCAGGCCCGTGAGAAGACGAATTCCCAAAGCGATCAGCTGATCAGACAAGAATAGAAACATGGCGATGATCACCGACATGACGATCACCATGATCGTGGCTTGAATGGTCTCTGGCGTTGATGTCCAGGTCACCTTGCGACCTTCAGCTTGCACCTGACGGGCGAAGGTAATCGGACCAACACTTTTCTTACTGTCCTTGTCGGCCATTCTTTCATTCCTGACTTTTGGGGTAATCCGGCTCCATACTGCGCATTTCCGCGCTTGTGAAGTCACTTGGGTGCAAAGCGTGTGAAACGCAAGCGCATTGCTATCTGGATTTGCCGAATTCCGGCACCGGTAGTCCAGGCACTTCGACATCGAGCGCGAACAAGCTGCCCGCCATGGGCTGACGGTCCAGCGCTGCATCACTGAGGCCGACACGCGCCGAAGTGATGTAGAGTGTCCGTAAATCCTCACCACCGAAGGCGCAGCTTGTCGGGCGCGATACGGGCAGGTCAACAATTCGGTCAATCCGGCCATCCGGCGCATAGCGGACCACGCGCGACCCGCCCCATTGGGCATTCCAGAGATAGCCTTCCGCATCAATCACTGACCCGTCCGGGTAACCGCCCGCATCAAGCGTAGAGGCAAAGATCCGGCGATTGGACAGCGCCCCGTCAGCGGGATCATGATCAAAGGCCAGGATCATTTGCTCGGCGCTGTCGCACGTGTAGAACGTGCGCCCATCCGGTGAGAACTGCATCGTGTTGGTGACCAGAACTTCCGGCAGACCAATGCGATCAACCGTCAGATCAGGGGCGAGGCGATAATATTGCCCCTCGTCCAGGGCTTCCGCATCGTCCATCGTGCCGAACCAGAAACTGCCATCAGGCGCCAGGCCACCATCATTTGTACGGAATCCTTCCGGCTCTGGCAGTTCAACGATCTGTCGATAGCTTTCAGTGGCGGTATCATAACGGCCGACCTCGCGATCGCCGACCATGATCAAGGCGCCGTCAGAGAGCGCCAGGGCACTGGCATGCAATGGCAGCTCATAGCGCCGCGTATTGCCGGTTTTCGGATTGTGGCGATGCAGCTTGGCCCGCTTGATATCAACCCACCAGAGGAAGCCTTCTGTTGGGCTCCACAATGGTCCTTCGCCAAGCAGACAACCGGTTGGCGCGACACATCTAACTTCGCTCACTGTGATCTCCGCGTTGGCTTGCAGCTTCCGTCTCTGCGTTCGCGCCGCAGATGTCAATTCTTGATCCGAGGATTGCGGATGCAGATGTTTTTGTGCCGCATGGCTTGCCTCTGACTGCAGGAGCTTTAGGCGCAATATTGGATCAAGAATCGAAGGCCCAGCTCATGTCGGACAAGCCGCTCACACCCCCTTATGACTTTGATGATCTGCTCGAGATTATGCTGCGATTGCGGACCCCGGAAACCGGCTGTGCCTGGGATCTGGAACAAAGCTTCGAAACCATCGCGCCGTATACAATCGAAGAGGCATACGAAGTTGGGGACGCGATCGAACGCGGCGACATGAGTGATCTGAGCGACGAGCTCGGCGACTTGCTTCTGCAGGTCGTGTTTCACGCTCAGATCGCTTCGGATGAAGGTCTTTTTTCGATTGCAGATGTCACGCAGGCCATATCCGAGAAGATGATCCGCCGCCATCCGCATGTCTTTGGCGAGGCGAGCCAGAAGACAAGCGCTCAGCAAGTCGCCAATTGGGAAAGCATCAAGGCGGCCGAACGGGCGGATAAATCAGATACTGATGCCAGCGCCTTATCCGGCGTTGCGCAGGCATTGCCTGCTCTGATGCGGGCCGAGAAATTACAGAAACGCGCCGCCCGAACAGGTTTTGACTGGGTCAATCCCCGGGATATTCTCGACAAGCTGGACGAGGAAAAGGCGGAGATTGAAGACGCTATCTCTGGTCGCGATCAGCAGCACATCGAAGAGGAAATCGGCGACCTGTTATTCGTCGCTGCCAATCTGGCGCGGCGGCTGAGCGTCGATCCGGAAATTGCGCTGCGCAAAGCCAATGCGAAATTCGAGCGCAGGTTCCGCGGTATGGAAGAGCTTGCGAATGATCAGAAACTGGACTTCGCAAGCTTGTCGCTTGATGAGCAGGAATCGCTCTGGCAGCAGGTGAAACAACGAGAGACCGATGGCGGGCAATAGCCCGTTAAGTCAGACAATATAGCCTAGCGCAAAGGCTCGCATCACCGCGCTGACGCGGTCGGAGACATCAAGTTTCTCGTAGATGCGTTTCATATAAGTGTTGATCGTATTGATCGACACATCCAATGCCCCGGCGACTATCTGATTGCTTTTTCCTCGGGCGATCAAGTTTATGATCTCCAACTCTCGATTGGAAAGCGCGCGCCCTTTGTCTTCATTCAGGTACATGAGATCGAGCAGTTTCAGATAAGCGGTCTGCGAAACGGAATGCATCATCAGGATTTCGATATCATCATATTCGCGGCCGGGTTCGCCGTGGAAACAGAAATAACCATTACGACACAGCGGTCCGAAGACGGGAACAATCACACCATCGCCAAGCGAGGCGATGTCACGGCGATACGAATGTAGCTGCGGTGACTTTGCATCGAGAATTTCGCTCACGTCGCTCCACCGAAACGGTTTGGGGCTCTTTGCCGAGGCGTGCAGGAACGCATCCAGATAGCCTGGCGCAGTTTGCAATGCGCGCTCCAGATCCGGATTGAAATCTTCGGTTTTCGAAACAGCGCGGTCTGATCTGCACTCGCATTCGAAGGGAAACACCGACAGCACACCCCTTTCGTTCCTGTTTTGCGGCAAACCTCAGACATGATCTGCCAGACTTCTTCACAGCTCGACGACTGGCTTATGCGAGTTGCGATATCGGTGAAATCAAGGCCGCGAACAGGTGCTGTCGCCGTATCGTGACGTGTAAGAGCCACGTCCCCTGGTAAAGGCGCCGTGTCTGGCATGAGCATTCCCCGCGCGCATCGTGGCCTCACTTCTCCCGTATGAGGCTTGCGCCGTCACAAGGTTACAAAATGTCCACGCTTGGGCAAGCCCCCACAACTCAGACGATGGCAAATCAGGACGTGGCGAGACTTAAAAACCTCGTCCATCACCCGATAAAACCGTATTATCATGAGTTCGATTGAGATGTCAGGAAAGCAGGCTTTCGGCATAGGCTCGGCGTAATGCCGATTCGGCAAGCGCCAGGCATTCTTCCAATTCAGCTCTGGTTTCGGCCGACAATTCCTGTTTCAACGGCGCTGTTGTCCGCAAGCTTTCCAGGCAATCTGCGATCAGTCTCAACTGATCGTCGTCGACGCTACTTTTTCGAGTGAAGGAAATGCTTTTCGGATCTGAATTCGTATACATTTAATACCGCCATCCTCGACCAATCCTGACCTATACAGTTCGATCATTGATTCGCATGTCACACAAACTTGTGACGACCGCAAAAAATGGTGCGCTGCTAATCAGCCTGGAGCGAGGCAAACAAAAAGGGCGCCGAAGATTGTAAACTTCCGCGCCCTTTACTCTACTAGTCTGTTATCCGCGTCGCGCGCTTAGACTTTATAGTACATGTCGAACTCAACCGGGTGCGGATGCAGCTCGAGGCGCATCACTTCTTCCATCTTCAATTCCAGATAGGCGTCGATCTGATCATCATCGAACACGCCGCCTTTCTTGAGGAAGTCACGATCTGCATCCAGCGCATCGAGCGCTTCACGCAGCGACCCACAAACCTGTGGAATGGCATTCGCTTCTTCCGCCGGCAGGTCGTACAGGTCCTTGTCCATAGCATCGCCAGGATGGATCTTGTTCTCGATCCCGTCGAGACCCGCCATTAGCAGGGCGGCAAAGGCGAGGTAAGGATTCGCAGTCGGGTCAGGGAAGCGGGTCTCGATCCGCTTGGCTTTCTCGCCGGTGCCGAATGGAATCCGGATCGAAGCAGATCGGTTACGGGCAGAATAAGCCAGCATTACAGGCGCTTCGAAGCCCGGCACCAGGCGCTTATAGGAATTGGTCGAGGCATTGGTCAGCGCGTTCAGGGCCCGCGCATGTTTGATGATGCCGCCAATATAGTGCAGGCAGGTCTCAGACAGGCCGGCATACTGATCGCCTGCAAAGGTTGGTTTGCCGCCGCTCCAGATTGACTGGTGCACGTGCATGCCTGAGCCATTGTCGTCGAAATACGGCTTCGGCATGAAGGTTGCGGTTTTGCCATAGCTCGCCGCCACATTGTGGATCACGTATTTATACAGCTGCAGATTGTCAGCCATGGTCACCAGCGTGTTGAATTTCATGCCGAGTTCGTGCTGCGCTGGGGCAACCTCGTGGTGATGCTTTTCTGGCTCTAGTCCGAGCTCGCCCATGACCGAGAGCATTTCAGAGCGCATGTCCTGCTCGGAGTCGACGGGCGGCACAGGGAAGTATCCGCCTTTAGGGCCTGGGCGATGGCCCATATTGCCCATTTCATACTGTTTTCCAGTATTGGCCGGCAATTCGGTTGAATCAAAGCTGTAGCCGGTCACGTGGGGATCGGTATTCCAGCGGACATCGTCAAAGACGAAGAATTCAGCTTCTGGACCGAAATAGGCGGTGTCGCCGACACCGGTTGATTTCAGATAAGCCTCTGCCTTTTTCGCCGTCATGCGGGGGTCGCGATTATAGGCCTGGCCCGTAATCGGATCGAGAATATCGCAGAACACAGCCAGCGTGGTTTGCTGGAAGAATGGATCAACCTTCGCCGTCGACACGTCCGGCATCAGGCACATGTCGGATTCGTTGATGGCTTTCCAACCCGCGACGGACGAGCCGTCAAACATCTGACCGTCTTCGAAGAAGTCGGCATCCACCATGCCCTTGTCGAACGTGACATGCTGCATCTTTCCGCGGGGGTCGGTGAAGCGAAGGTCAACAAACTCAACGTCATTGTCCTTCATGAGTTTCATAACACTATCGGCCATTAAGCCCTCCAATATATTTCCTGTCTGTGTTCGTGTTCTATTGTTCTGTCTATCTGGCGCTAGAGCGCCCCGTCGCCGGTTTCGCCGGTGCGGATACGTACGGCTTCGCCAATATCTGAAACGAAGATCTTGCCATCGCCGATCTTGCCGGTTTGTGCGGCTTTCGTGATCGCTTCAATCGCGCTCTGAACGCCAGCATCAGCGACGACGGCTTCGACTTTCAGCTTGGGCAGGAAATCAACCACATATTCGGCGCCGCGATATAGCTCTGTATGACCGCGCTGGCGCCCGAATCCCTTGGCTTCGACCACTGTCATCCCCTGCACGCCAACTTCATGCAGCGCTTCTTTCACATCATCCAGTTTGAATGGCTTGATGATCGCTTCAATCTTTTTCATTCCCGCAACCCTTCAATGGCTAAGTTGGGACCCGCATAGGACGGCTGGTGCGGTGAAGCGATAGCTTAGACCTGCGATCTCGCGCTCAAGCTGTCGCATGACCCGATTTTGGGCGGGCCTGCTGCAAAATTAGGCAACCTCATCAGCATGAAACATGACGCATGCGTCATTGTTTGGTTTACCCTCTTCTGTTATGATGCAACCATCTTGAGGAGATCCCACGCATGACTCGGCCCGTTCCGTTTATTGATCCAAGTCGCCCGAAGCCAAAACGCCGCCCGCTCAAGGCCTGGCGTCATATGCAGAATTTGATCGCGGACAAGGAAGATACTGAACAGGTCTTCCACATTATTGAAGCTCTGAACGGCGGCTCGTCTCGCAAGGATTTCCTGCGCTTCATGCGCTCGCAAAGCGGTCCCCAATTGCTCGAGCAACGCGCTTACCTGCCTGATATCCTCGATGATCATGCACCGCTATGGGCGCTGCCAGAGGGCACTGTCGGGCGCGCCTATGTCGAGTTCATGGAACGTGAAGGCCTGACGGCAAACGGACTGGTCGAGGAAAGCCAGGCGAATCGCGAGCAGTACGAACAATTCGACGATGACCTGCTCTGGTACAATAATCGCCTGCGCGACACGCATGATATGTATCACGTCCTGACCGGCTATGGCCGGGACGCCCTTGGAGAAGATGCCCTGCTCGGCTACACGCACAGCCAGCATGGCGGCCTCGGCGTCAGCTTCATCGCCTTCATGGGCAACCGGCAGATTGCCAAACAGGCGCCCAAGAATGCGCGCGTCAAGGAAGTGTTGGCGGAAGGCCGCCGAAACGGCAAAGCCGCCAAGCGAATCATTGAGGAAGATATCATCGCCCTGCTCGATCAGCCGATCGACGAGGTTCGCAAACGCCTGAACATTGCCGAGCCTGTGCTCTACAAGCGGGCCTTGTCGGTCTTTCGCGAAAACAACCAAGACCCGCTGCTTGTGGCCGCATGATCTATTTTGTCCGCCACGGCGAAGCCGCAGCCGGATGGGGTGACCATCCTGATCCAGGCCTTTCCGATCAGGGCTGGATACAGGCCGAAGCCGTCGCCAAACGCCTGATTGCCCTGGATATTGCGCGTGTTGTCACCAGTCCGATGACACGCTGTCAGGAAACCGCATCAGCGTATGCCGATCTGGCCGATCAGAAAGCCAGGATTGAACCGGCGGTGACGGAAATCCCTACGCCTGACGCGATTGAGGATAGACGCACCTGGCTGCGCAACCTGATGGCAGGCGAATGGGCCGATACGCCGGACGTGGTCAAATCCTGGCACAGAGACCTGCTGGAAACCGTCTCAAGTCTGCCCGACAATACCGTTGTTTTCAGCCACTTCATCGCTATCAACGCGATCGTCGGCCAGTTAAGCGGCGTGCCTTCAGTGACCGTGTTCCGCCCGAATTATTGCAGCGTCACCACGCTCGATCGACGCGGCGGCGAGCTGGCCTTGATCGAACGCGGCGAAAGCCTTGAAACACGCGTGCTCTAAGGCCTGAGAACAGGCCTCTCATCGCCAGTCAGACCGCAATCGCCTCCACAGGCGTGAAATAAATCCTGACCGCAAGCGTAGTCCTGGTGTCGCAGCACTGGGAGACGATCAATGAAACTGAAAACGCTAGCGCTTTGCTCGCTATATGTCGCCGTCGGCATCGGCGCGACGGTTTACTTTGCCAAATCAGCACAAGCACAGACGCCTGAGATGACCGAAATCTCTGGCCCGGCCGTAATTCTGTCGGATATCTCCAGCCAAGCCGGTTTCCCGCCGCCACCTGACGGCGTGCCGCCTGCGCTGCATCGCAAAGTCGTGCATCTCTACAAGCGGATCCATAACGCTTATCCGGATGCTTCGCGCCAGCGCATTTTCCTCAAGATCGCAGAGCAGCTGGACATTCATCCGCGCCGTTTGTGGAATGCTTATCATCCGAGTGACCGGGTCAGGCCGGATGTCCGTCCGAGTGATATCGCCCGGGATCGGCGCACAGACCGCGTGCGGGACCGCCAAACTGACAGAGTCCGCGATCGGGTCTCGCCAGTCGATCGTTCACGCATCGATCGACCCTTGCGGGATCGTCCGGTTCGGGATCGTCCTCTACAGGACCGTCCAGGCCGGAAGTGAGCGGGGCGCACGCCAAGCATGCGGGGAAGGTTCGCAGACCTTTCCCGCATGCGCTATGCTATTCAAAGGAGGGACTCATGAAGACACTCGCACTGTTGATCGGGATTGGCTCAGTTGGCATGGGACTGACCGCGCAAGCCCAATCGTTTTCGGTTTCAGCGGGCGCTGAATTCACCACAGGTGATTATGGCGGCGGCACGGATACGGACGTATTCTATGCCCCGCTCGCGCTGGGGCTGGATGTCGATGATTGGTCGTTTCGTGCCTCGATCCCTTATCTCGAACTGTCTGGCCCAGGCGTCTTTCTTGGCGAGGACTTGCCGCTTGTTCGCGATGTTCGCGCGCCGGTCCGCATGGCCAATGAGGATGTGTCTGGTTTTGGCGATCTCAGTCTACGTATCACCAAGACCACACGCCTGGATTCGGCAGGCGATTGGGAGCTCGATCTGACCGGGCGGGTGAAACTGCCGACGGCTGATGAAAATGACGGTCTCGGGACCGGCGAGACGGATTATTCAGCCAGCGCCGATCTGATTCGGAATTTGGGCGCCTGGAGCGTATTTGGCGGCGGCGGCTATCGCATCAATGGCGACCCTGATGATCGCGATCTGAACGATATCGCTTTCGGCTCATTCGGCGCCGTTCGGTACACACAATCAGGCTCAAGCTGGGGGATTGCTTATGATTACAGCCAGGCCGCCAGTACTGGCATTGATGACGCGCATGAGCTGTCCTCATGGTTCAGCTTTGGCGTTGGAGACAATCTCAGGCTGCAGCTTTACGGCCTGACTGGCCTCAGCGATGGCGGCCCGGATTATGGCGGCGGCGCGCGTGTGGTGCTGTCGCGTTAATCTAAGAGCGGTTGCCAGCCATTTTCGATCCGGGCCGCCTCTTCTTCGGCTGACAAGACTTTGGTGACCCCTAGTTCAGCCGTCGCAACGGCGAGGGCATTCGATCCGCCAGCGGCCTGGAACTGCGTATCACTTGGCGTGTCGGTCAGAATGACCAGGCGCCAGGCTTGCTGATCGAGACAGGCGATGCCGGTCTGACCGGAGACGGTAAATTGGCGACAGGCAGTGCCATCGCTTGCCAGAAAGCTCGTCTGCACATGGATGCCATCAAGCTGCGTGCCTGCGGGCGTCTCAGCCAGCAGACGCTGCGCCTGGCTGGACAGCACCATTTCATGCCTGTCGGTCAGAATCAGGATGGAATCTGGTTGCATCTGCGACAGGCTCATCCACACGGCCATGGCGCCGGCGGCAAAGCCAATCCCGGTCAGGGCCGCGATACGCGTACGGCCCCATGATAGCAGGCCGGCGCCGCCAGGTGATGCAGAACCCGGTGTTGACCAGACCGGAGCTTGTTCGGGCGCGTCCAGTTCCTGGCGCAGGTCTGCCATCATTTCGCTCAATGCAGGCGACAGCGGCCTGGCTGCCGCTGCCCCATAAGCTGCTCGGGCCACATCGCGGCTTTCGATCAAGGCCGCAACCTTGGCCTGCAAGGCAGGATCGGCTTCGACGGCTTCGGCAACGCGTTTGGAGGTCTGTGCATCAAGCTCGCCATCGACATAAGCCATCAGTTCGAAATCATCCGGGATCATGCCTGACCTCCCAGGTTTTGCTGCTCATCCAATTGCTGCATGAGGGTTTGGCGCGCGCGATAGAGCCGGCTCATGACGGTGCCAACCGGAACGCCGAGGATCTCTGCAGCCTCCTTGTAGCTCTCGCCATTGACCAGAACCAACGCGACCACGCTGCGATGATCTTCCGGCAATTGTTCAATCGCCAGGCGGGCTTTGAAGGACAGGTCCCGCGCCTCGATCGATTGCCGGCCATCCTCGCCCATCAAAGTGTAGGCTTCATCGATATCGACGGTCGTGCCGCGTCTCGCTTGTTTCCGCATCTGATCGGTCCAGTAGTTTTGGATGATCTTGAACACCCAGGTTTCGATCTTATAGGCGGGATTATAGGACTTGGCTTTTGCCAGTGCGCGTTCAAATCCGGCCTGGACGAGGTCATCTGCATCGGCCTGATTTCGCGCAAGCGACAGGGCGAACCGCCGAAACTTCGGCAAGTGTCGAACCAGGCCTTCGCGGACCAGACGATCGGGGCTCCTCGCCATACTCACACAGATACTACGATGATTTTTCGATTTTATTCCCGATTTTATTCATTTTGTCTGGAATGATATACTCACCGGCAACGTAGTTGTCTTGCAACGCGAAAGGATGCGCATGATCCGGCTTGGGGCTTTGTTGTTTTGCCTGCTATGTGCAGGCCTGTCTGTAGAGGCTGAGGCGCAGCGCGCTGAACGTGCCGACCGGCTTGATCGTCTCGACCGCATTCAGGATCGCGTCGCCGCTCGTGACCGGATGGTCAATCGCGCCATTACGGACCGCGTGCGTGTCCGCAAGGTCACTGATGCAGCGCCGCTCGCGGCCAGTGATGAACCAGTGCGCGACGTGCCCGATCTGCCAGAGGCCGACGCTGACGCTGCGCTGGACGAGACAGATACGCGCACCGCCACCATCATTCTCGATCCATTTGGCGATCGTATCCGGCGCGGCGAAATCCTTGCCCTGAATCCCTCGCCTGAAGCGCTGGCAGAGCTGTCCCGCCGCAATTTGCGTGAGGTCCGCCAGCGAGACCTGGCCGGTGATGCCATTCTGTACTTGTTCCGAAGCCCAGGCGCGGTGAATCTTGGCGACGTGCTGGAACGCCTGCAGCGCCTCGACCCGAACGGGCTGTACAGCCCGAATCACGTGTATGAGCCGCAAGCAGAACCCGAACCGGTGATTACCGGCGATATCGCACCCAGCCTCCCATTGCAGGCGACCGGGGTGGCCTGCACCATTGGCCTTATCGATGGACCGGTCGAGGCCCTGCCCGCGCCGTTTGATCAGGCCATTGCTGCCACCCAGCGTTTTCATACCGGTGCGGTATCGCAATCGCCGCACGGGGCACTGGTCGCGTATCGTCTGATCGACGCGGCTGATCGTTTAGGCGGGCGACGGTCAATCTCGATCTGCGCCGCAGATGTGTTCGCCGAAGGGCCGCAAACAGCGATCACAGCCGAAGCGATTGCCGGCGCTCTGCACTGGCAAATGGCGCAAGCGGTCAAACTGATCAATGCCAGCCTGTCCGGCCCGGATAATGCGATTGTGGCCTGGAGCGTCGAACGCTATCTCGCCTCTGGCGGCACCCTGGTCGCTGCTGTCGGCAATGGCGGTCCGCTCAGTCGCAATATCTATCCTGCTGCTTATGACGGGGTGATTGGCGTCACTGCGGTCGATGCCAGTGGTCAGGTCTATGCCCTGGCCAGTCAGGGCGTGCATGTCGATATTGCAGCGCGCGGGGTCGATATTGATGCCTCGCCGGTCGGGGTGGCGAGCCCGCTTTCAGGCACCTCCTTTGCGACGCCGCTGGTGACCAGCTGGCTGGCGGTGCATCAGCGCTCGATTGACCAGGCCGAAGCGGTCCTGATTGATCATGGCGCGCTTGGCCGGGACGCGCAATTCGGGCTCGGAGAATTGAGATTGCAAGCCCAGCCAGTGTGGGTCTCCGCGGCCCCTGCCCCGGCCGCGCCGCGTTGATCAGGCAGGGCGTTCCGGGCTGCCAAGGGCTTGAAAATGGTGGGCGGTAACGGGCTCGAACCGCTGACCCTCTCGGTGTAAACGAGATGCTCTACCAACTGAGCTAACCGCCCTTCCGGGACGCTTCCTTTGCCTTGTCTGGCAGAGAAAAGCAAGACGGCCCCTGCCAGAAAAAACAGGGGCCGCTGAAGATTGTTGAGGCATTGCTGAGACGTGCTGAAATTGTGCTCAAACGTGCAGAACGGCCGCAAACCTCCGCCATTTCCGGCTAATGCC
Organism: Henriciella sp.; assembly: GCA_965212615.1. GTDB lineage: Bacteria > Pseudomonadota > Alphaproteobacteria > Caulobacterales > Hyphomonadaceae > Henriciella. The sequence goes on along the minus strand of OZ243114.1, from coordinate 645,358 downwards.
GGACCGAGGCACCGCCATCATTCGGTGCGGCGCGCCCTGACAAGGTTGCTGCCAGAGCTTCTTCATCCTTTTCCGACCATTCGATCGGCACCAGTGATTTGGTCAGGGCCTTGGCCAGGACTTCATTGATGTCCGAGACCGGAATAATGGTCAGGCTCTGTTGCACATTCTCAGGAATGTCGGCCAGATCCTTTTCATTCTCCTGCGGGATCAGCACCGTCTTGATGCCGCCGCGCAAAGCTGCCAGCAGCTTTTCTTTCAGGCCGCCAATCGGCAGGACCCGACCGCGCAGCGAAATCTCGCCGGTCATCGCAATATCCCGGTGAACCGGATTATTGGTCAGCAAGGACACCATTGCCGTGGTCATCGCGATACCCGCGCTCGGGCCATCTTTCGGGGTGGCGCCATCTGGCACGTGGACGTGAATGTCCGTGGTGTTGAAGACACTCGGCTTGATGCCAAGATCGACCGCCCGCGAGCGAACCAGCGATTGCGCTGCCGAGATCGATTCCTTCATCACATCGCGCAGATTGCCGGTGACCTTGGTATTGCCGCGCCCGGGCATCGAGACCGCTTCAATGGTCAGCAAATCGCCGCCAACTTCGGTCCAGGCCAGGCCCGTAACGGCGCCGACCTGGTCTTCCTCATCAGCCAGGCCAAAGCGGAATTTGCGCACCCCGGAATAGTCCGCCAGATTGTCAGGCGACACCACGACCTGGCTGATTGCCTCATTGCCGAGCTCACGCACGGCCTTGCGGGCAAGCTTGGCCAGTTCGCGCTCAAGCGAACGCACCCCGGCTTCGCGTGTATAATAACGCAGCAAGTCATTGATGGCGTCTTCCTGGACGACCCATTCCGTTTCGCTGAGGCCATGATCCGCCCGGATCTTCGGCAATAGGTGACGCACCGCGATTTCGCGCTTTTCGTCTTCGGTATAGCCGGCAATGCGAATGATCTCCATACGATCCAGCAAAGGCTGGGGCATGTTCAGGCTGTTGGCCGTGGTCACGAACATGACATCAGAGAGATCATAATCAACTTCCAGATAATGGTCGTTGAAGGTCGAGTTCTGTGCCGGATCCAGCACTTCAAGCAATGCCGCAGACGGGTCGCCGCGATGGTCCATGCCCATCTTGTCGATCTCGTCCAGCAGGAAAAGCGGATTGCCGGTCTTGGCCTTTTTCAGGCTTTGAATGACCCGGCCAGGCATTGATCCGATATAGGTCCGGCGGTGGCCGCGAATCTCGCTTTCATCGCGCACGCCGCCGAGTGACACGCGGACAAAGTCGCGGCCTGTGGCTTCGGCGATCGACTTGCCGAGCGAGGTCTTACCCACCCCGGGCGGGCCAACCAGACACAGGATCGGGCCGCGCAGCTTGTTCGTGCGCTTTTGCACCGCGAGATATTCGAGGATGCGTTCCTTGACCTTTTCCAGACCATAATGGTCGTCATTCAGTTGTTTCTCAGCCGCGCCGAGATCGGTGGAAATATCCTTGCGCTTGTCCCAGGGCAGAGACAGCAGCCAGTCGAGATAATTGCGCACGACGGTGGATTCAGCCGACATCGGGCTCATCTGGCGGAGCTTCTTGATCTCCTGCTCGGCTTTGGTGCGCGCTTCTTCAGACAGGCCGGTATCACGGATCTTGTCTTCAAGTTCGCCAACCTCATCGCGCTCACCTTCGCCCTGGTCACCCAGTTCGCGTTGGATCGCTTTCATCTGTTCGTTCAGATAATATTCGCGCTGAGACTTCTCCATCTGACGCTTGACGCGGTTCTTGATCTTCCGCTCCATCTGCATCATGCCCATCTCGCCTTCCATCAGCGACAGGACTTTTTCGAGACGGTCTTTGACGTCAGAGAGTTCAAGCAGGCCTTGCTTCTCAGCCAGTTTCACCTGCAATTGCGAGGCGACGGCGTCTGCCAGTTTGCCGGGCTCGAGGATTTCGGTAATCGTCGAAACCGATTCCGGGGCAATCTTTCGATTGAGCTTGGCATAGCTTTCAAACTGCTCGATCACCGCCCGCATCAGCGCTTCCAGCTCGCCTGTATCGCCATCATCGGCTTCGATCAGGCCAATCTCGGCGACATAATGATCGCCGCGATCTTCCAGCGCCGTAACGCGGGCGCGGTGGCTGCCTTCAACCAGGACTTTGACGGTGCCATCCGGCAGTTTCAGCAATTGCAATATGGTTGCGGTCGTCCCGACCGGGTGCAGGTCATCAGCGCCCGGATCATCGGTGGAAGGATCCTTCTGCGCGACCAGCATAATTTCATTATCGCTCTCATCGACCATTTCGAGCGCACGTACAGACTTGTCACGGCCCACAAAAAGCGGCGCCACCATGTCTGGAAAAACCACAATGTCTCGCAGCGGGAGAACTGGGAGGGTTTTCGTCGTCATATTCGACTCCTTTACATCTGGCCCCGCTCAGCGGCGACCATCACCTTCATCCTGTTGTCGGATGATTCTGGCGTCTGTCTCATTTGATGTTCGCACAAGACGAGTTCAACCACCAAAAAACGGTGGAAATCTGACAATTCTGTCCTATGAGCGCCGCAATTTTTCTACGACGCTTCGCTCGGCTGTACTTGCTTGGCGTGGACATAAAGCGGCTTGGTATTGCCATCGACCACTTCTGCATTGATCACGACTTCGTCAACGCCGCGCAGACCCGGCAGCTCAAACATGGTGTCGAGCAGGATGGATTCCATGATCGACCGCAGGCCGCGGGCCCCGGTCTTGCGAACAATCGCCTTCTTGGCCACAGCCGCCAGTGCATCTGGCGTGAAGGTCAGGTTCACATCCTCCATCTCGAACAGTTTCTGATACTGTTTGATCAGCGCATTCTTCGGCGCTGTGAGGATGGTGATCAGGGCTTCTTCATCCAGGTCTTCCAGGGTCGCAAGGACCGGCAGACGGCCGATGAATTCAGGGATCAGGCCGTAACGCTGAAGGTCTTCAGGTTCGACCGTGCGCAGCACCTCGCCGACCCGGCGGGCTTCCGGATCCTTCACATCGGCGCCAAAGCCGATCGAGGTCGCTTCCCCGCGTGAGGAGATGATCTTGTCGAGGCCGGCAAAGGCGCCGCCACAGATGAACAGGATATTGGTCGTATCCACCTGCAGGAATTCCTGTTGCGGGTGTTTGCGGCCGCCTTGCGGTGGCACCGCCGCGACGGTGCCTTCCATCAGTTTCAGAAGCGCCTGCTGCACCCCCTCGCCCGAGACATCGCGGGTGATTGATGGATTGTCGGACTTGCGCGAAATCTTGTCGATCTCGTCAATATAGACGATGCCGCGCTGAGCGCGTTCGACATTATAATCAGAGGCCTGAAGCAGTTTCAGGACAATATTCTCGACATCTTCACCGACATAACCGGCTTCGGTCAGTGTCGTTGCATCAGCCATGGTGAAGGGCACATCCAGCACCCGCGCCAGGGTCTGGGCGAGCAAGGTCTTGCCGCAACCGGTCGGACCGATCAGCATGATATTGGATTTTGCCAGTTCGACGCCATCGGCGCCGCCGGGATTTGCCAGGCGCTTATAATGATTGTGCACCGCGACGGACAGGATCCGCTTGGCGTAGCTCTGTCCGATGACATAATCATCAAGGACTTCGCAAATCTCTTGTGGCGTCGGAACGCCTTCTTTTGCCTTGAAACCAGAGGTTTTGTTTTCCTCACGGATAATATCCATGCACAGTTCGACGCATTCATCACAGATGAAGACCGTCGGGCCTGCGATTAGTTTCTTAACTTCGTGCTGGCTCTTTCCACAGAAAGAGCAGTAGAGCGTATTCTTAGAATCGCCGCTGGAACCGTTTTGCTTTGCCATTGGCTACCTCTATGACACGCATGCCTTAACATGCGATTTACCGGGAACGAATCCCAGAAACTAGTTACAACTTTAAAACCCTGACCGGCGCACGCAAGTCTTCGCTTTCATTCGTGATGCAGGATGAATGCCGTTTACTCTTCGCCAGGGTCGGCGCGGCGTTCGTAAACTGTATCGATAATCCCAAAATCTTTTGCTTCTTCAGCATTCATGAACGTGTCGCGATCAAGTTTTTTCTCAATCGTGTCATAGTCTTGGCCGGTATGCTTCACATAGATATTGTTCAGGCGCTTCTTCAGATCGATGATTTCATCAGCGTGGCGCTCAATATCCTTGGCGACGCCGCGATATCCACCAGATGGCTGGTGCACCATGACCCGTGAATTTGGCAGCGCGATGCGATTGCCCTTATCCCCGGCTGCCAGCAGCAGCGAGCCCATGCTGGCCGCCTGACCGATACAGACAGTCGAAATCGGGCAGCGGATGTATTGCATCGTGTCATAGATGGCCAGGCCCGCGGTCACATAACCGCCGGGGCTGTTAATGTAGATCGCGATGTCTTTCTTGGGGTTTTCCGATTCCAGGAATAGAAGTTGCGCGCTGACCAGCGAGGCTGTGTTGTCATCAATCGGTCCGGTGATGAAGATCAGGCGCTCTTTCAGCAGCCGCGAGAAAATGTCGAATGCGCGTTCTCCCCGGCTGGTTTGTTCAATAACAGTGGGGACGAGATTCACATCAGTCGGGCGCGGATCGAACATTAAACTACCTTCAAGCGGAATAGATTTGGCCATGGTCTGGCAGACGCCGTTATATTTGTCCATTCGCGGCGTGATGCAAGGTGTGGATGTCGCTTAACTGCCACGCGGAAACGGGGTGCCGTAGCGGGCGGCGAAATAGGTTGCGATCTCGCGGGCTGAACCGAGATAGGCCTTGCCGTTTGAACGCTGGGCATTTTCCGCAGCTGCATTGGCCGGCGCCAGGACCAGGGTTGGCGCATTCCAGCGCCCGTCCCCAAGCAGATCACAAATCGGCGTGCGCGGGTGCTCAAGGCTGACATAGCGAATCTCCAGTGCCGCCTTGATCGCCGGGAAATAATGCAGCACGCCCCAGACCTCTGCGCATTCCGGGCAAAACTCGCGCCGGGCCTTGTCCTCAAAACCGGGCGGCAGCAGAAACAGGATATCCTTGTCGCTCATCTAATCCACTTTCTCGATCTGGGTGCTAAATTGTTTCGGGAAGCGCGCGGCCAGGCGGCCAAACTCGTCCTTGGTCAGGCTCAAGGTCAGGTGCGCTTCGCCTGTATCGGAATAGGTCTCGCCTTCGACCTGGGCATTCTCATACAGCCACGCCCGCAGCGCCCCGTCCTGATTGGTGAGCCGGGCCTGGAACCGGGCCCGGCCGCGGTCGAGCATGTCTTCAATCGCCGCGATCAGCGCGTCCATGCCTTCGCCGGTCACAGCCGAGACCGGCACGGCGATGAGCCTGTCCTGAATGCGGTCGCGCTCGGCCAGCAAACCGTCGCGGACGAAATCCGGAACCAGATCGATCTTGTTCCAGACCTCGATCATCGGAGGCAGGTCGACCTGTTCAAGCTCTGCGAGCTGGTTCAGGACATCCAGCACATCGCGCTTCTGGTCCTCATCGGCATCACTGGAGCGATCTCTGACATGGATTAGCAGGTCGGCCTCGAGCGCTTCTTCCAGCGTCGCCCGGAAGCTGTCGACCAGATGCGTCGGCAGGTCAGAGATGAAGCCGACCGTATCGACCAGGCTGGCTTCGCCGAGCACGGGCAGGTCAAGCTTGCGAATGGTCGTGTCGAGGGTCGCAAAGGGCATGTCCTTGGCCATCACATCCGCGCCGGTGAGGCGATTGAACAGGCTCGACTTGCCAGCATTGGTATAACCGACCAGGGCGACGACGCGGCTGTCGCGGCGTTTGCGGCCCTCGCGCTGCACCCGCCGGGTGCGCTTGACCTCTTCCAGGTCGCGGCGCAGCCGGCCGACGGCGCGATCGATCATGCGTTTGTCGGCTTCCAGCTGGGTCTCGCCCGGGCCGCCAAGGAAGCCGCGGCCGCCGCGCTGGCGCTCCAGGTGGGTCCAGGTCCGGACCAGGCGCGAGCGTTCATAAAGGAGGCGGGCGAGCTCGACCTGCAACCGGCCTTCCTTGGTGCGCGCGCGCAGGCCGAAGATTTCAAGGATCAGCCCGGTGCGGTCGATGACCTTGACCCCGAGCCGGGTTTCGAGATTGCGTTGCTGGATCGGCGTCAGTGCCGCATCGATGATCACCATCGAACAATCATAGGCCTGCACATCCAGGCTCAGCCGTTCAAGCAGGCCGCCTGAGAGCAAATAGCCTGGCGTCGGCTTGCGTACCTGTTCGGCGCGCAGAAAAGCCAGCTCGCAGCCCAGCGCTTCGACCAGGCCGGCAGTTTCCTGCAGCCGTTCGTCGCCGGGGCGATCGGCAACCTGTGTCCATGGAATGATGATCCCCGCCTGTTCAGGCGGTTGTTCGAGATCAATCGGCTTTTGCGTCAAATGCTCTAGCTATCTTCTTCATCGAAGAGCTGGACATGAGCCCCTGGCGCAATGGTCGAAATTGCGTGCTTGTACACGAGCTGCGGTGGGCGACCATCGCCGCGCAGCAACACACAAAAGTTGTCAAACCAGGTGACGACGCCCTGCAACTTCACGCCATTGACGAGAAAGATCGTCAAGGGAGTCTTGGATTTGCGGACTGCGTTTAGGAAAGTATCCTGGAGGTTCTGCTTTTTATCTGAAGACATTATTCGTCTGCCCTTCTTTTATAGTGCAGCGGCTATAACGATTGTCTCCGGTTTGCAAGGGAAAGGCGGTCTAACGTTGCCAAAAAGTTGGGTTTAGCGCCGGAATGAGCGCAATCACTTCCAGCCGCCCTAATATCATGCCGAGCACCGCACAAATCTGCGCCAGAGGCGACAGCTCAGCATTGATCCCGGCCAACACGTGTCCGGCATTCGACAGACTGCCAATGCCCGCACGAATGGCATCATCAAAGGCCAGCCCAGCCGCGCTGAGCAGCAAGGTGCCGATCGTGCAGGCGACAATATAGCCGACCAGATAGACCCAGACCCCCATCACTGTGCGTTCGGACTGGCGCCGGCCGCGAAACTTGAAATGCTGGACACTGCCGCGATAGCCGAGCTGGACGAATTCCAGTGCCACGCGCTTGGTCAGGATGATCAGCCGGGCGAGCTTGAACCCGCCTGCCGCCGAGAGCGCCGAGCCACCAACCAGAACCGGAAACAGCACCAGCACGATCGGCAAGCGCGAGAATTGCTGCGGATCGCTGAGTGCTATGCCGCTGGTGGCCAGCGACGAGGTCGCCCAGCCGACGCTTTCCAGCACTGGCAGCCCGGCCAGAAAAGCGAGTACGGTGATCAGCAATAGCGTCCCGAACCAGGCCAGCGCCTCTGGATCGAAGGGAATGGCGCGCAGCCGGCCACGGCCAGCCCCGTCAATGGCGATCAATCCGAGCGTGCCGATAATCAGACCGATCCAGACCAGCACCGCATGCAGCGCGCCGCCAGCTGGCGGTGTCGTCGCAGCGGCTGGATCGACCAGGCCTGTCGTGATGGCACTGACCGCCCCGGCCAGAGCATCGCGCGGGGCCAGCCCGATGGCCAGCAGCAGCGCCGACAAGAGGACCGTGCTGCTCAGGATCAGGAGCGCTGCGACCCGCACCACCCGCGGTACGGGATCGAAAAAACTGCCTTCCGGTTCACTGAAGAAGCGGTTGCGATGCACGCCCGGGCCGCCGAGATTGAGGCCGGAAAAAACCGTTGCCGCAATCGCAACGCTGGCAATCGCGCCGATCAGGTGGAGCAGCGCGCGCCAGACAAAAATACTGGTCGGCATCGGGTTCAGGGCCGGATCGACGCGGCTATGCCCGGTGGTCGAGAGGTTCGACACGCTCTCATAGAAAGCCGCCAGCAGATCCGGGGCGCCGATATAATCGAAAAACGGGATCGAGGCGATTGCCCCGCCCACCATCCAGAACAGGATCGCAACGGCAAGGCCGTCACGCGCATGGGCGCGGCGTTTCGGCTTGTCCGTCAGCAGCAGCACAGTGCCACCAAACCCGCCAACCGTCGCCCCGGCCCCGGCAAATACCATTTGCTGGGCCACTTCGCCTGAAGCCAGCGCGACCAGGAAGGCAGCCAGAAACAGGCCGGAAAAACCCAGGGCGATGGTGGAAATGACTCGAACGATGGCGAGATGGTTCACGACGTCATCCCTGCCTAGAAGAAATCAGCGCTGACTCTGAAGAATTGCTCCACTTTGCGGGTCGCGCTGGTTTCATAGAACATCAGGAGCCGGTCATCGGTCTGCACAATTGTTGCCGCGGAGGGGAACAGGATTTCACCCTCGCGGATGATCGCAGCAGAGGTGACGCCATCTGGCAGGTGCGCATAATCGATCGGCTTGCCAATCAGCGGCGAGGAATCCAGCGTCACGCCTTCAGCAATCTCAGCCGCGCCGCCTTCCAGCGATTCCACTGACAGGATCCGGCCGCGGCGCAATTTGGTCAGGATCTTGGACACGCTCAGCGCCCGCGGATCAAGCACCGCATCAATATCAAGATCCTGCGATATCGCGACCAGTTCATAAGCATTGACCAGCGCATGCGTGCGCCGGGCGCCAATCTGTTTGGCGAGCTTGCCGATCAGCATATTGGTCTTGTCATCATTGGTCACCGCGATGACGATATCGGCCTGGTCAGCGCCCGCCTCTTCCAGCACATCGCGCGCGAGGCCGTCGCCATGAATGACAATCGTCTGTTTCAGGGCAGACACGGCAATATCGGCTTTTTCCGAATCCGCCTCGATGATGCGCACCCGGACATTGCCTTCCTGTTCGAGCTGGCTGGCAACATACAATCCGACATTGCCGCCGCCGACAATGACAACGCGTTTGTGTTCATTGATATCACGGTTGAACAGCTTGTTCAGACGCGGCGTCGATTGCCGCGCCACAGCGACATAAGCGGTGTCGGCGGGCTGCAGCTGGTCATTGCCGCGCGGGGCAAATACCGATGTCCCCCGCTTGATCCCGATAACCCGGGCGCCAAGATCCGGGAACAGGCCAGAGATCTGGTCAAGTGCGGTTTCCAGCAATGGACTGTCATCCTGCACCTTCATGCCCAGAACCTGCAGCTCTCCGGATTCAAACGAAATGCTCGACACCGCACTTGGCGCGCGAATGCGGCGCAAGATGGCTTCACCAACTTCGATCTCGGGCGAGATGATGAGGTCAATCGGCAAGGCCGACTTGGAGAATAATTCGGAATTCTCAGCCTCGAGATAGGCCTGTGCGCGCACGCGGGCGATCTTGGTCGGGACAGAGAACAGCGTGTCGGCGACCTGGCAGATGACCATGTTGATCTCGTCAAAGTGCGTCACCGCAATCAGCATCTCGGCAGCATCGGCGCCCGCTGACCGCAAGACGTTCGGGTGGGCCGCATGACCGACCACACCGCGCACGTCATAATCAATCTGAACCTGTTCGATCAGATCGTCATTCTCGTCGATCATGGTGATGTCGTGATGCTCTAGCGCCAGATGGCGAGCAATGCCCTGCCCCACGCGGCCTGCACCACAAATGATTACACGCATTTACCGGTTTTCCGTGCGACTCGCTGAGGCATTTACCCCAAGCGCCTTTAATTTTCGGTGTAGAGCCGAGCGTTCCATGCCAATAAATTCGGCCGTGCGCGAAATATTGCCGTCAAATCGGGTGATCTGAAGCGACAGGTAATCGCGTTCAAACTGCTCTCGCGCGTCGCGCAGGGACAGACCGACAAAATCGGCCGTCACACCCATGGCATCGCCGCCATCGCCGCTGCCACGATCAAGCGGCAGCTCATCGACGCTGACCGTCCCGCTCTTGCTGTCACGCGACAGGATCAGCACGCGTTCGACCAGATTGCGCAGCTGGCGGACATTTCCCGGCCAGTTCATCGATTGCAGCACAGCAATCGCTTCATCGCTGAAAGCCCGCGGTGTCAGGCCGGAAGAATCCGCGATCCGGGCACTGAAATAGTCGACCAGCGCTGGAATATCATCGCGCCGATCCGCCAGCGATGGCACACTTAGTGGCACCACATTCAACCGGTAATACAGATCCTTGCGAAAGGCCTGCGCGGCGATCGCCTCTTCCAGGTCCCGGGTCGAGGATGACATCACCCGAACATCGACACTGACATCAGACCCGCCGCCGACACGTTGAAACCGCTGATCGGTCAGCACGCGCAGGATCTTGCTCTGCGTGCCGAGCGGCATATCGCCAACTTCGTCCAGCAGCAGCGTGCCGCCATGGGCCTGTTCGAACACACCGATCTTGACCGGCATGCCGGCATGGTCTTCCTCGCCAAACAGTTCGCGTTCCATCTGCTCAGGGGCGATATTGGCGGCATTGACGGCGATGAATGGCCCGCGGGCACGGCGTGAATTCTCGTGGATCAGCTTGGCGCAAAGCTCTTTGCCGACGCCGGCCTCGCCAGAGACCAGAACGCGTGAATTGGTCGGCGCGACTTTCTCGATCTGGGCTCGCAAGGCCTGCGCCGCGCCGCTTGAACCGATCCAGTCAGAGACCGAGAAACTGTGCGTGCGCAGCGCCTCATTCTCGCGCTTCAGCTTGGACGATTCGATCGCCCGCGAGACCAGGTGCAGCAACCGGTCGGCCTTGAACGGTTTCTCGATGAAATCATACGCCCCGCGCCGGATCGCCGCCACCGCGGTTTCGACATTGCCATGTCCGCTAATGACGATGACCGGCAAGACCGGGTCAATGGTCTTGAGATATTTCAGCACCGACAGACCATCCATGTCACTGCCTTGCAGCCACACATCCAGGACGACCAGGCTCGGGGTCCGGCTGCGCACTTCTTCAATCGCCCGTTCGGCGGTGGCCGCAACGCGGACGCCATGGCCATCATCTTCCAGCACGCCAGCGATCAGCTCGCGAATATCTGGTTCGTCATCGACGACTAGGATGTCAGTACTCATTGGCATACTCCAAAGGCTGATGTTCTGCGTCGGCCGCGCTGGCCAGACTGTGTGGTAGAACAATTTTCACAATTGCCCCCTGGGCCCCTTGTGCGGGTTCGAGAAGCTGGACGCTGCCGCCATGATCCATGATGACGCGATTGACGATCGCAAGTCCGAGACCGGTGCCACCCTCTCTGGCCGTGACATAAGGCTCAAGCAGTTGATCGCGGGCCTGTTCTGGAAAGCCTGGCCCATTATCCTCGATCGCGATCTGGATCGTGCCGTCCTGATCGGATTTCTCGACTGTGATGCTGACCTGGCCCTGGGCTTCGTCGGTTTCGGGGCGCCGTGACAACGCTTCAGCGGCATTCTTGACGACATTGGTCAGAGACTGGCCGAGCAGGCGCTCATCCCCCAGCATTTCCAGGCCTTCTTCCGGCAAGGACAGGACAAATCTGTAATCCGGATGAACCACGCGCTGGGCGAATACGACATCAGTGACCAGCGCGGCGAGATCAAACCGGATCGGCGTCGGTTTCGGCATCCGGGCAAAGTCAGAGAATTCCTGCACCATGCGGCCAATATCCGAGACTTGCCGCAGGATGGTATTGATGCAGCGCTGGAAGACGCCGTCGACATCATCAATCTGGCTGCCATAACGCCGGCGAATGCGCTCGGTCGAGAGCTGGATCGGTGTCAATGGATTGCGGATCTCATGCGCGATCCGCCGGGCCACGTCGCGCCAGGCCATCTGGCGCTGGGCCGAGATCAGGCGGGTGGTATCATCCAGCGTGATCACATAGCCGCCAACTGTGTCGGATGTCACTTTCAGGCGGACATGGCGCAGACCGTCTTCGGTCATCATGTTGATGAAGGTCTCGTCCTGGCTGCGCCGGGTATGCACTTCTTCCACCCGGCTCCAGATTTCCGGATTGACCTCTGGCAGCACGCGGCCTTCCAATTGCCCCTGATCGAGCAGGTTTTCGGCTGAGCGATTGGCAATGGTGACGATCCCGGAGGAATCGATACGGATCACGCCGGAGCTCAATTCGACCAGTAAAGTCTCCAGGAAGCGGCGGCGTTCCTCGGCCTCTTCTCGGGCTGAGACCAGATCATCCCGGCGCTCATCCAGCTGCCGGGTCATCAGATTGAACGAGTTTGACAAGGCCCGCACTTCATCATCGGATTCCGGCAGCGGCACAGACACTCCGCGCCGGCCCTCACTGACATCCAGCGCAGCGCTGGCCAAGCGACTGATCGGTCGTGAAATGCGTTCGGCGATTTCCTGTGCCAGCCGCACTGACAATAGCAGGACCAGCGCGACAATCTGCAAATAGGAGACGATGAACAGGGTCCGGATCTCGCTGCTGCGTTGCTGCGCCAGGCGATAATTGGTGCCGGCGGCGCGGGCGCGATCAAGGCGGGCGAACAGTTCCGGGTCGACGGGCCGGGCCAGATACAGATAGTTTGCGTCGAAATTCTCAAGCTTCTGCAAGGCGAATGTATAGCCGGCTTGCGGGCGCAGCACGGCCACCGTTTCGCCGCGATCGGCGGCGTCAAAATATTCAGCTGCCGGACGCCCATAATGGTTGGGCGAGCTCATATTCTCGGCAATCGCCAGCGGATAGCCATTGCGATCGATAATATAGGCGGCGGAAAATTCACGATAGGTGGCCAGGACGCTGAATATGGTCTCGAAGGCCGCCGGATTGGCCTGGAAGCCAGCCGCTGAAGCATCGACATCATCTGCGACGGCTTCTGCATCGGCTTCGAATTGGGCCGCGAATTGTTCGCCGCTCTCTGCGGTAATGGTGCCAATCTCATCGACCAGGGTCAGGACGGTATCGCCAAGCCAGGTATCGATGCCACGGGCAATGGTCAGCCACAGGAATAGCGACACGATCACCGCCGGGATCATCGCCACCGTGCCGAATAGCAGCATGAAGCGCCGGGTCAGGCGGCCGCCGCCGGCGGCGTGCTGTTTCCGAATCGACACATATCGCGAGATGATCAGGCCAGCCAGAACGACCAGAATGACCATGTTGCCAATCAACAGGAACATCAGCCCTTCTGGGATCGGGTCTGTTGGTCGGCTGCGGCCAAGTGCAATAATGGTTGCAGCAGCGCCGCCGACAGCCGCGAGGACAAACAGGCCTTGGAACCAAAGCCCACCATTTCGTCTGAGAGTGGCTAATACGCTGGACGCCAAATACGGGACCTCAAACACACACTGTCACTTAACAGCAACAGTGGTGATTTAGAGCAACACTTGCCCCTTACGTCAATCAGTCTTCTGTCATTCCAAGGACACCCATGCGGGCGCGTAAAGTGTTGCGGTTGACGCCGAGCAGCGCTGCGGTGCGTAATTTGTTGCCAGAAGTGACGCTGAGCGCCAGCTTGATCAAGGGCCGTTCCACCTGCTCCAGTACGCGATGATAGATCTTCCCGTCATCCTCGCCGCCTTGCAACAGATCGGCCATGACATAGCGATGCAACAGCGCTTCGATCTCGCTTTCCAGCGACGCATCCGGGCCCTGCTCCTTGAGCGATTCAGCGCGCAGCTCGCGCTCGATATCGCGCTGGGTGATGGTCGCATCCGGGCTCAGCGCAGCCAGGCGGAAGATCAGGTTTTCCAGCTCGCGCACATTGCCGGGCCAGTCATAAGCCATCAGCAATTCCATCGCCGGCTTGGCCACCTGTTTCGCGGCCAGTCCGCGTGATTCGGCCCGGATCAGGAAGGCTTTGACCAGCTCCGGAATGTCATCCTTGCGGCGGCGCAAGGGCGGCATTTCGATGCGAACGACATTCATCCGGTAATACAGGTCCTCGCGGAATTCGCCGGCTTCGACCAGAGCTGACAGGGGCTGGCGGGTCGAGGCGATGATCCGCGCCCCGCCATCCTCGCGCATCAGCTTGACCAATTGGGTCTGGGCTTCCTGAGTCAGGTCGCCGACCTCGTCGAGATAGATTGTCGCCTGGCGATCAAAGGCAATGCCGGGCGCGGCCTCGGTGCCGAACAGTTCGGCGCTGACCTCGCCTGGCGGGCGCATGGACAGATCGAGGGAATGGAAAGGCCCGGTGCGCGATTCTCCGAGATCGTGAATGGCCCGGGCCGCAAGCTCCTTGCCGGTGCCGGATTCGCCTTCGATCAGGACTGTCAGATCCGTGTTCATCACCCGCGAGATGATCCGGTAGACGTCCTGCATCACCGCTGACCGGCCGACCAGAGGCACAGCGGCATGCGGGCCGGCCTCGGGGATCGCTGTCTTCGCCGCTGCGGTCGGCGCTGACCTGGCATCGCTGAGCGCCCGCCCAACCAGGTCCGTCAGCTGGTCGATATCGAACGGCTTGGGCAAATAATCATAAGCCCCGTGCTGGGCCGCCGAGGCAGCGGTCAGGATCGTGTTCTGGCCGCTCATGACAATGATTGGCAGCTCCGGGCGGACCAGTTTGAATGATGGCAGAAGCTCGAAAATCGGGGTGTCAGTGAGATAGACATCGGTGACCACGACATCGCCCTCACCATTGCGGACCCAGCGCTCCAGCGCTTCCGGCGAGCTGGTCGCACGGACCGCATACCCGGCCGTCACCAGGGTTTGATTGACGATCAGACGGATGCTGGCATCATCCTCGGCGAGAAGCACAGTCTTTTCACTCATGATTTGTTCAATCTCGGCAATGGCAGATAGATGGAGAACCGGGTCAGGCCGGGTTTGCTGTCGACTTTGATGCGGCCTTTATGGGCCGCGACAATCTCATTCACGACGCTGAGACCAAGCCCCCGGCCGCCGGATTTGGACGACATGAACATGTCAAACATGCGGGCCTTCTTTTCCGCCGGCACACCCGGACCATTGTCTTCAATCGTCACCCGTATGGCCCGTCCCAGGCGCTCTGAGCCGTCCCGCCGGACAATTGCAAAACTGGTCTCGAACGCCGTCTCGATCTGAATTTGCGGACTCTGGGTAAAACTCTGGGTCGCCTCGATTGCGTTGCGCAGCACATTCTGAAACGCCTCGTGCAGATGATCCTGATCCGCTTCGATGTCCGGCAAGGACGGGTCGTACAGGCGTATGATCGAGACCCGGCCCGCCTGGGCCGCTTCTTCAGCCGCGACGACGCGGTCCAGCAATTCATGAATGTTGAGTTTTTCCTTGGCCGGGGCCGAGAACAGCTCAAATGCCGACAGGCGCGAGACCAGGCGCTCGATCCGCCGCGACTCGCTCTGGATAATGTCCAGCATCGCCGTCTGATCGTCGCGCGCATTGCGCGACAAGAGCTGCGCCGCGCCTGAGATCCCGGCCAGCGGGTTCTTGACCTCATGCCCGAGAATGCGCCCGAATGCAGCGACACCGGCTGGGTTATTGTTCACAATCGTCGCATCATTGGCTTCCGTCATGGCGATCACGAAACTGCCATCCTGCAGCGGCCGCAGGCGCATATCCAGCACCCGTGCCTTGTGCAGCCCCGGGCCGCTGATCGACACGCCATGCGCAGTGACATCGCCCTTGAGGCTGATCGCCTTGTCCATCAAGGCGAAGATGGGCGAGTCATGAAACAGGATTTCGCTCAGCGGCTTACGATACATAGCGCGTTCGGATTGCCCGAGCAGCGACTGGGCTTCCGGGTTGGCGGCATTGACCCGCCGGCGCTCGTCCAGCCCAAGCAAGGCAAACGGCGCCAGCCCGACCAGATCCAGAGTTGTCATCATGCGGCGACTTTCGTGTCTGAAGTGGAGTAAAGGCGCTGGATCTCAGTCATCAGCTCATCCGGCGAATCGAGGCGGCACAATTGCCCGCGCAAGGCCCGGCGCACCGTGTCGTCGAGCGGTAACGCGACCCGATCAATATGCGCAGCCACATGTTTGCGGACAATGCGCAGGCCCAGCGGACTGCCATACAGGCTGAGGCTGTCCTCAATCTGCGCGCACAAACCGTCAGCCTGCTGGCTGAGGTCCGGGGGCTGGAACCGGCGGCCTTCGATCCGGGCAGCAATCTCGCCGAGCAGCCAGGGCTGGCCCATGGCGGCGCGGCCGACCATGATCCCGAACGCGCCAGAAGCGGCGAGCGCGGCGTCGGCGCTGGCCGGCGAGCCGATGTCGCCATTGGCAATCACCGGCACATCCACTGCCTGCACCGTGTCAGCAATCGCAGACCAATCGGCCTCGCCCTTATAGAACTGGCACCGGGTCCGTCCGTGCACCGTCAGCAACTGCACCCCGCGAGCGATAGCCGCGCGGCCAATGTCTGGCGCATTCAGCCAGTCATGATCCCAGCCAAGGCGCATTTTCAGCGTCACTGGCGTTTGCCCGGCGCCCGCCAGCGTCGCTTCGATGATCTGCAAGGCGAGCTCTGGTTCGCGCATCAGGGCCGAGCCGGAATTGCCGCCCGTCACTTGCCGCGACGGGCAGCCCATATTGATATCTATGACATCGACCCCGGCATCGACCAGCAATTCGGCCGCGCGCTTCATATCAGCCGGGCGCCGCCCGGCCAGCTGCACGATCCACAAGCCGCCCCCGTCATGCCGGCAGGTCTTGCGCACGACATCCGGGCGCGCCGCCGCCAGCGCCTCGCCGGCGACCATTTCAGAGACAACCGCAGGCGCGCCATAGCGAACAGCCTGGCGCCGAAACGCAGCATCCGTCGATCCGGACATCGGGGCGAGCCATACGCGCTCTGCCTGAAATGAAGGCATTCTTGTCATGCCCTTAGTCAAATCATATTTTTGCACTGCACAAAAGTGCAGCAGTGAAGTTCTGTCATTCATTCCTGCATGGCATGTGGCTTTTTTACCGCAACACGCTATTCAGCCCTGATGCGAGTTGCTGCTATCATTGTTGCTGCCGGCAAAGGCGAACGCGCAGGCGGACGCCTGCCAAAACAATTGCAATCCCTTGGCGGCAAACCGGTCTTTCACTGGTCCCTCGATGCCTTTCAACAGCATGATCAGGTCAGTCAGATTGTCATCGTCGTGCCCGATGGCGCGGCCGCAGCGTATCAAGCCCGGGCCGATGAGACTGTCATGATCGTATCCGGCGGGGCGACCCGGACGGCATCGGTCAAGGCCGGCCTCAACGCGTGTCAGCTTGGCGCCCAGGATCTGGTCATGATCCATGATGCTGCGCGCCCGGGCCTGGCACAGGAGACGATTTCAGACCTGATCTCGGCGATGGACACGGCCGACGCTGCGGCCCCGGCGCTGCCCGTGTCGGATGCGCTCAAACGCAAGACGGGTGCAAAGCTGGCAAATGTCAGCCGCGACGCGCTATACCGGGTGCAAACCCCACAAATCTTCAAATATGGCGCCATTTGCGAGGCCCTGGCGCAGTCGCAAGACCTGGTTGATGACCTGGCCGCGATCGAGGCCCGTAATGGCCGTGTCACGCTGGTCAAAGGCTGTGAGCATCTCGCGAAGATAACCTATCCTGAAGACCTGAATCGATTACAGACTCTGCTAATGTCCTCCTCCCCTGCCCCGCGCTTTGGCACCGGTTATGATGTCCACGCTTTCGAGCCTGGCCGCGAAGTCATCTTGTGCGGGGTCGCGATTCCGCATGATCAGAAACTGGCTGGCCATTCGGATGCTGATGTCGCCTGGCACGCATTGACAGACGCCATACTCGGGGCCGCGGCGCTCGGCGATATCGGTGATCACTTCCCGCCCAGCGAAGCCCGATGGAAAGGGGTCGCTTCGGAAGTGTTTCTGAAACACGCGGTTGAGCAGGCGGCCGCCGCAGGCTGGACGCTGAGCAGCTGTGACATCACGCTGATTTGCGAAGCCCCGAAAGTCAAACCGCATCGCCAGGCCATGCGCGAAGCCACGGCCCTGGTCACCGGCCTGCCAGTCTCTGCCATCAGTGTGAAAGCCACCACGACGGAAGGGCTCGGTTTCACGGGGCGCGGCGAAGGCATCGCGGCGCAAGCAAGCGCCGTGCTCGCACCCCAGACAGCCAATATATAAGGTCTGCCAATGTTTCCTGATCGTATCCGCAATCTCGCTCTGCTGGTCATGGATGATGCCATGGAAAGACGTGTGAAGATCGCCACAGCTGAGAGCTGCACAGGCGGACTGCTCGCCGGATTGTTCACTGAATTCGCAGGCTCTTCAAAAGTCCTGGAGCGCGGATTTGTGACCTATTCCAATCAAGCCAAGGCCGAGGTCCTGGGCGTTGCCGGCGATGTTCTGGCCGATTATGGCGCTGTGTCCGAGCCGGTTGCGCGCCTGATGGCGGAAGGGGCGATGGAACATAGCCGCGCCAATCTCGCCATTGCTGTCACTGGTATTGCCGGCCCGGGCGGCGGCACGCCGATGAAGCCGGTCGGCACCGTCCACATTGCCTGCGCGCGCGAGAACAAGGCGATGATGCATGAAATGCTGATGCTGGGTGATATTGGCCGCCACGAGATCCGTATGGCGACGCTGGAAGCCGCGTTGAACATGATCCGGGCGCAGATATAGCCGGTCTTCCAGCATCCGTTTGGGACCTGAAGCGGGTCTGTGCTAGCGTAAAAGAAAAACGGAGGACGCATGGCCTATGACGCGAACCTGGAATTCACGAGATTCGAACCGAGATTGCTGTCACCTGCGATTGGCGCCGAGCTGATTGGCGCGGATCTCGCCCGCTTTGATGACACACTGGTCGAGGAAGTTCGCGCGGCGCTGCTGAAATATCAGGTCGTGTTCTTCCGCGACCAGCATGACCTGAGCCGTGACCAGCATATCGCCTTTGCGCGCTGTTTCGGCGCGCTCGAGATCCATCCTGCCACACCCAAGGATCAGCCGGACCCGGAAGTGCTGCGCATCGCGCATGGGCCAAACTCCCGCGGCCAGGAGAATAATTGGCACTCGGACGTGACCTGGCGGGCGGAGCCGTCGCTGGGGTCGATCCTGCGCGCCATCGAGCTGCCGGAGATTGGCGGCGACACGCTATTCTCGAACATGGTCCGTGCTTATGAAGACCTTGACGAGGATTTAAAGACCCGCCTGTGCGGGATGACCGCGGTGCATGATATTGCCCGCGTGTTTGCGCGCCGCCTTAACAAGGATGCCTCGGCCTTGCATGAGAAATTCCCGCCACAGGAACATCCGGTCATTCGCACCCATCCGGAAACCGGCGAACGCGGGCTGTATGTCAATATTGCCTTTACCGACCATATTGTCGGCATTGACCGGGATGAAAGCGACGCCTTGCTGCAATTCCTCTATCATCGCGCCTGGTTGCCGGAATATCAGTGCCGGTTCCGCTGGGCCCCGGGCTCGCTTGCCTTCTGGGACAATCGCGCCTGTCAGCATTATGCAGCCAGCGATTATTTTCCGAATGTGCGGATCATGGAACGGGTGACAATTGCTGGCGACCGGCCTTATTTCACGCCTTAGGCGGCCCCCACAGAGATCTGTGCAGAAAATCATGACGGGCCGGCCTTTTCCGCCTATATAGCCGCGAAACCCATCTGCTGCGGGCCTTGAACCCGTTTGGAGAGAGATATGATTGATCTGACCTCGCTCACCGCGCGTGAGCCTGACCCTGCACCTGGCGCGCTGAATGCGCTGGGCTTTGCCAAGCCACCATCTGAAACCCGTGTCGTCGCGGCGATGTCCGGCGGCGTCGACTCCTCGGTTGTCGCAGCCTTGCTGGCGGCGCGCGGCTATGAGGTGATCGGCATCACCTTGCAGCTCTACGATCACGGCGCTGCGATTGAAAAGAAAGGCGCCTGCTGCGCTGGCCAGGACATTCATGATGCCCGCAATGTTTCTGATCAGATCGGAATTCCGCATTATGTGCTGGATTATGAAAGCCGGTTCAAACAACAGGTGATGGAGGATTTCGCCGACACATACCTGTCTGGCGCGACCCCGATTCCGTGCATTCGTTGCAATCAGACGGTCAAATTCTCTGACCTGTTGCGGACCGCCCAGGAGCTGGGCGCTGATTGCCTTGCCACCGGGCATTATATTCGCCGGGTCGACGGCCCGCACGGGCCAGAGCTTCACCGCGCTGCTGATGCCAGCCGGGATCAGTCCTATTTCCTGTTTGCGACCACCCAGGCGCAGCTCGATTATGTCCGCTTTCCGCTCGGTGATCTGCCCAAGACAAAGGTGCGTGAACTGGCTGACCATTTCAATCTGCCGGTCGCGGCCAAGCCGGACAGTCAGGATATTTGCTTCGTGCCGGAAGGTTCTTATGCGAGCGTGGTCGAGAAGCTGCGCCCGGGGTCCGGCCGCGGCGGCGAGATCGTGCACCTGGACGGCCGGGTGCTGGGCCAGCATGACGGCGTCATCCATTACACGATCGGTCAGCGCCGCGGTCTGGGTGTGGCCACTGGTGAGCCGCTCTATGTGGTCAAGATTGATGCGCCTGCGCGCCAGGTCATTGTCGGCCCGCGTGACGCGCTGATGACAGCTGGCCTGACCATGGAAGAGCTGAACTGGCTCGGTGACGGCACGCTTGAAGCGGCCTGCGCGCGCGGCGCGGCGGTGCTTGTGCGGGTGCGCTCCACGCGCGAGCCCGCGCCGGCCCGGCTTGGCTTTGACAACGGCGTGCCAGCGGTCTGGTTCGATCAACCCGAAGAAGGCGTGGCGCGCGGCCAGGCCAGCGTGTTATATGATGCGACCGGCTCGACCCGCATTCTTGGTGGCGGCTTTATCGCCTCGACGATTGCCGCTGACGCGCGTTTGCGGGCTTAAGGGAAGACCCGCATCCGGAACAGGACCCGATTATCGGTATATGCCTGAACTGGCGAGGCGCTGTCGCGCACCTGATAATGGCTTTCGAGCCAGAGATTCTTGTTCAGTTTCCAATTCGCCCCGACCAGGACCTCGACCCGGTCATCGCTGCGGTCGATCGTCTCGAACGCGTAAGTGTTGAGCCCGGCTTCGCCAATCAGGAAAAGTCTCGGGCTGAGCCCATGCGCCAGGCGCACGCTGGCGCCGGTTTCGACCGCAGCAATGTCAGCGGCCAGCCCGGGATCGATGAGGCTGCGCGAGACTGCGGTCTCGAGCGTCGTCTCGGGCGCCAGCGTCCATTGCACATTGCCCGAGATGGAGACGTCCTCAATGTCGGCAAAGCTCGGATCATTATAGCTGTAGCGCATCCACCCGACCGCGAGATCGCCGCGCACCGCGTCGCCAATGGCAAACTCTGACCCGATGCTGAAAATATTGCCGTCATAATCGCGGTCAAAGGCATTGAAGATATTTGGCGGATCAAAATCAGCTTGCAGGCGGCGGGCCTCGGCATAAGCGGCCCAGTTGGCACTGACCGCATAAGCCAGCCGGACCCGACCCTCAAGCTCGTCACGATCACGCAGATCCTGATCCTGGAACAGGTCATTGGGCAATTCGGCATCATCATGATCGAATGAAAACAGGCTGAGATCCGCTGCGATGCGCCAGCGATTGGTCTCGTGCTGGAGGCCGAGCCTGCCGCCGCTGCTGGTATATTCATTCGGCTCCAGCGCGCCCGCAATGGCTGACAGCGCAGTGCGGTCCTCAGTGATGTCTTCAGTCAGGATCTCCGCCAGCACCCGAGTCTGCGGGCCAAGGTCGAGCCAGCCATTGAGGCCAAGTTTGACATCGGTGAAACTCTCTGAGGAAAAGTCCGGGTTTTCAACATGATCGATTTCCAGCACGCCGCCGAGGCCATGCCGGGCCCAGTCGGAACTGACATCGAAGCTCGGATTGAAGCCGAACGCGGTCGCGCTCGCCTCACCGGTCGCAGCGGCCAGCACATTCGAGCGCCAGTCGGCGCTGAAATCGACCCGCGGCTGAAGCAAGAAAATACCGACTGGAAACGGGACCGGGTCGACCGCGGCGTTCGGGCGCGCGTCGGCGGGCGTAAAGCTGCTGCGCTCAAACCCGCCAGGCGGCGTCTCAGCCGCTGCTGACACAGACAGGATCACAGCGCTCGCGGCGCCAAGCAGCGCGCGGCCGGTTTGCTTCGATTTCATAGCGATTACGTCCACTCTAGATAATGCTTGTCAGGCAATGATCCAGCCACTGTGTTGGTAACCGTTTAAGGCGGATAGTGAAATCTTATCCACATGAGTAAGCTCTTGAACCGGTTCAGTTTCCTGGCTCTGGCGGGATCCAGGGGGCGAATCTCCGATCGGCCTCGGCCCGGAATGCATCAATGATCAGATCCACCGCGAAGCGGGAATTGCTCCGCGCCAGCAAGCCCAGCACCGGATTCTTGAACTCATAATCGATGAAACAATGCACCCGCGCCCGGCCATCCTCGCGCGGGTCGAATTGCCAGCGATTGCGCAAGTGCCGAAACGGCCCGCGCGCCAGTTTGACATCAATCCGGCGGGTCACCGGATCAGCGCTGACATAAGTCGAGAACCGCTCGTCAAAGCCCTTGAAATGGACATTCGCTTCGCCGAGGCAGGAATATGGCCCATCAGCGCTGCCCTGCTCGTCCGACACAGCGACGGCGCGGATCCACTTGATGAATTCCGGATAGCGCCGAATGTCCCGTACCAGTTCATACAGGTTGTCCGCACTATGCGGGATCAGCACCTGTTCAGAGACTTTAGGCATCGGCTCCGAGCTGGGCGGCTCGCGCTGCCCGCAGCTGCGCGAAATCTTCGCCAGCATGATAGCTGGAGCGGGTCAGCGGCGAGGCGGACACCATCAGGAAGCCCTTGGCACGGGCGATTTCCTCATAGGCGCTGAACTCATCCGGGCTGACATAGCGATCCACCGCGGCATGTTTGCGCGTCGGCTGCAAATATTGGCCAATGGTGAGGAAATCGATGCCGGCTGAGCGCATATCATCCATGACCTGCATCACCTCTTCCTTGGTCTCGCCCAGTCCGACCATCAGGCCTGATTTGGTGAATTGCGCAGGATCACGGTCTTTGACCTTTTCCAGCAGTCGCAAGGAATGGAAATAGCGCGCCCCGGGCCGGATTGACAGATACAGCCGCGGCACGGTTTCGAGATTGTGGTTAAACACATCCGGCTTGGCATCGATGACTTTCGCTTCCCAGCCCTCCTTGCGCAGGAAATCCGGGGTCAGGATCTCAATCGTCGTCGCAGGTGAAGCCTCGCGGATGGCATTGATCGTGGCGACGAAATGCATCGCCCCGCCATCTTCCAGATCATCACGGTCAACCGATGTGATGACCACATGTTCCAGCCCCATTTCGGCCACTGCCTGCCCCACCCGGCGGGGTTCATCTGCGTCCAGCGGGGCGGGCTTTCCGGTAATGACATTGCAGAAGGAACAAGCCCGCGTGCAGGTATCGCCCATGATCATCATGGTCGCGTGCTTCTTGTCCCAGCATTCGCCGATATTCGGGCAACCGGCCTCTTCACAGACCGTGACCAGGCCTTTGGACTTCACGATCTCCCGGGTTTCGCCATAGCCTTTCGAGGTTGGCGCCTTGACCCGAATCCAGTCGGGCTTGCGCAAGATCGGCGTATCCGGGCGATTGCGCTTTTCCGGATGCCGGTATTGAGGTTTCTTGTCGATCAGGGTCGCCATGCCCCCTAAATGGAGCGGAACGGCAAAAACTGCAAGCACCGCGGGGACATAGCACCCCTGTCAGAAGCGCATACGCGGTCACAGGCCTTGAACTCTTCACCGACTGTGACACTTTGTTGCAAAAGGTTTAGGTTCCAGCCCATAAAAAGAGCATGACTGACACTACCATCCCTGCCCCGCTGCCTTGGCGTGCCAATCGCGCCAAGACCGATATTTTCTCAGCCATCATCCGCTCAGCCAAGGAATTTGGCGGCAAGACGGTCGCGATTGTCGACGGCGATGGCACTGAGGTCGATTATAAAACCCTGCTACGGGGATCCTTCGCGCTGGGCTCGGCGCTCGGCAAGAGATTTAGCCGCGACGAGACCGTCGGCATCATGCTGCCAACGGGCGCCGGCGCGGTCATCGCCTTCTGCGCCGTACTCGCCTCAGGGCGCCTGCCAGCCATGCTGAACTTCACCGCCGGGTCTGCGAATATCAAATCGGCGATGAAAGCGGCCAAGATTACCAAGATCGTCACCGCGCACAAATTCGTCGAGCTGGGCGGCCTGGAATCCCTCATCGCTGAGCTCGAGGACGCGGCCGAGTTCATCTATCTCGAAGATGTCCGCGAGTCGCTTGGCCTGATGGACAAGGTCGCAGGCGGTCTCGGACCGATGCTGCCCGGCCTATTCCATTCGCGCCAAAGCCACAAGAAACCCGGCGTCGTCCTGTTCACCTCCGGCACTGAAGGCGAGCCCAAGGGCGTGGTCCTGTCGCATCACAATATTGTCGCCAATGTTGAACAGGTGCGCGCGCATATCGGGCTCGATCCGGACACTGATCGGGTGTTCAACCCATTGCCGACTTTTCATTGCTTTGGCCTGACCGTTGGCGCCATCCTGCCGCTGATTGCCGGGGTGCGCGCGGTGTTTCATCCAAGCCCCTTGCAGCCGCGCGAGATTGCTCATCGGCTCGAGGAGACCCAATCGACCATCCTGCTCGCCACTGATACCTTTATCGGCCAGTATGCCCGTGTCGCCAAGGAAGGCGCGCTTGATCGGGTCCGGCTGGCCGTCTGCGGCGCCGAGCGGGTCAAGGACTAGACCCGCGCCTTTGTCCGCAAGAAGTTCGATATCGAAATCCTCGAAGGCTATGGGGCGACGGAAGCCGCGCCTGTGGTCGCCGCCAATCAGATGGAATTCAACAAGCCCGGCACAGTCGGGCGCCTGATGGCGGACATGGAATATGAACTCTTGCCCGTCGAAGGGATCGAGGAAGGCGGCAAGCTGCGCATTCGCGGGCCGAATATCATGCTTGGTTATATGCGCTCGTCTGCGCCCGGCGTGATCGAGCCGCCGCAAGATGGCTGGCATGATACTGGCGATATCTGTGTCATGGACGAGGATGACTGTATCCGCATCATGGGCCGGGTGAAACGGTTCGCCAAGATTGGCGGGGAAATGGTCTCACTCGCGGTTGTCGAAAACTGCGCCAGCGCGATCTGGCCCGACGAGATGCATGCCGCTGCCGCGATCCCGGATCCGCGCAAGGGCGAACAAGTGGTTCTGCTGACCACCGCCGAAGGGGCGGATCGCAGCGCCCTGCTGGCCTGGTGTCAGTCCCATGGTGTGTCTGAACTGTCAGTTCCGAAAAAGGTCTTCCATGTCGACGAGATCCCGGTCCTCGGCACCGGCAAGACCGATTATGGTTCAGTCGGAAAAATGGTCATGAGCCTGACCGAAGCGGTCTAGAGCGCGGCGGTATAAGACCAGCCATCAAAAGCCGGCACGACCCCGTCTGGCAGCTCGGCCTTCAGCGTCTGATAGTCAAAATCCACATGCAAATTGGTCAGCACGGCGCGTTTCGGGGCCAGTGCTTCAATCCATGCCAGCGTCTGCTCGAGATGCGCATGAGAAGGATGCGGCGCATAACGCAGCGCATCGATGATCAACAGCTCCAGACCCGCCAGCTGGCGCAGGCTCTGCTCTGGCAATCGGTTGAGGTCATTGCAGTAAGCCACATCGCCAAACCGAAATCCCAGCGATCGTATACGCCCGTGTTCCTGGTCCACTGGCAGGCAGTCCAGGGCGCCGCCTGGCCCATGCACGGGAAAGGACTGATCAGCAGAGATCAGCGGTTGCAGCGCGATAATCGGCGGATAACCGCCTTTGCCTTCAAACGCATAATGAAACTTCGGATACAGCGTCGCGTGGGTCGCGGCATCCATATAGGCCTTGACCTGTTCCCGATTGCGAATGGCAAGCGCCCGGACATCATCAATGCCATGTGTCTGGTCAGCATGATCATGCGTGTACAGGATCGCATCCAGTCTCTGCACGTCAGCCATCAGAAGCTGTTGGCGCAGGTCCGGTGAGGTATCAATCAGCACCGTGGTGACCTTGTCAGGGGCCTGGTCTTGCCAGGTCTCGACCAGGGCCGAACAGCGCAGGCGCCGATTCTTCGGCTCGGACGGGTCACATGCGCCCCAATCGCCGCCAACGCGCGGCACCCCGCCGGACGAGCCGGTGCCGAGCAAGGTGATCCTGAACCTGCGCGCGGTCATGACACCCTGTTGAACAGGCGCAGCGCGTTGGCCTCGCACATGGCAGCGATTTCGCCCCGGCTCAGCCCGTGCAAGTCGGCCAGCGCATCAGCAACATACGGCAAATATGCCGGTTCATTGCGCCGCCCGCGATACGGCATCGGGGTCAGATATGGACAATCTGTTTCCAGGATGACGCGATCCAGTGGCACATCCCTGATCACGGCCCGGACCTCTTTCGCACTCTTGAAAGACAAGATGCCTGAGACCGAGACATAAGCCCCGAGCGCTAGGCCGCGTTGGCACAGATCCGCGCCGCCCGTATAGCAATGCAGCAGGATCCGGAAGGCGCCCTTGGCATATTCCTGTTCCAGAATTTGCGCGGTCAGGTCATCGGCTTCGCGGGTGTGCACGATCAGCGGCAATCCGGTCTCACGCGCTGCCGCGATATGGGTGCGAAAACTCGTCACCTGCGCCGCTTCCGGGCTGTAGCCATAATGGAAATCGAGGCCAGTCTCGCCAATCGCCACAACCTTGCTGTCGGCAGCGCGGTCAATCAGGTCCTGCGCCGTGGTGGCGGCAAAATCCTTGGCATGGTGGGGATGTGTCCCGACGCTGCACCAGATATCCTCATGGGCCTCGGCAATCGCCTTGACGCGCGGAAAACTGTCGAGGCGCTCACAGATAGCCAGCATTCGCGACACGCCAGCGGCGCGGGCGCGCGCCAGCACCTCTGGCAGGTCTTCCGCATACGCATCGGCGTGTAGATTGACGTGTGTATCGAACATGGGCTCAGGCGCTTACAGCCTTCACGCCATCTTGCAAGGTCGCAAACAGTTTCGTTGCTGTCTGCAGCGGGGTCAGGTTGAATTCTTCTGCGGTGGCGCGCACATCGTGCAATTTCAGCCAGGTTTGCGCCAGCTCGGCCTCCGACCCGGCCTTTTCAGCCACCCATTCCAGCAAAGTATCGGTAAAGGCCTGCAAGGCGCCTTCATCAGCAATCGCCGAGGTCAGCGCCGCCGCGACCACGCCGCTGGTCGGCTTGCGCACATTGCGCAGCAGCGCCCGCGCTGTCTGCACCGCCTTGGCGCCGCCGGTTCTTGCCAGTTCAAGGCCATAACCCGGCCGGCCATGCGCCAGCTCTGCGGCGAGTTTGGTATCCCCGTCCTGGCCGTTCAGTACCGCGCCAGTGTCGTCATCTGACAAGCGATAGAGCCGCAACACCTGGCAGCGCGAACGGATGGTCGGCAG
The DNA here is from genome assembly GCA_965212615.1 of Henriciella sp. GTDB lineage: Bacteria > Pseudomonadota > Alphaproteobacteria > Caulobacterales > Hyphomonadaceae > Henriciella. The sequence goes on along the minus strand of OZ243114.1, from coordinate 618,235 downwards.
GATGGTCTGCGTGCCATGCGAGATGAGGATGAGCAGCGCATTGCTCGGCGGCTCTTCGAGGGTCTTGAGCAAGGCATTCATGCCCGAGACATTCAACTCGTCGAGCGCGTCAATAACGCCGACCCGCCAACCGGACAAAGCCGGACGCAGGGCGAAGAACTGGTTGAGCTCGCGGATCTGATCGACCGTGATGTCCTGACGCAGCTTGCCTTTTTCATTCAGGCCGCGTTCGACCCATTTCAGGTCCGGATGGCCGCCTGACAGGATTAGCTGCATGGTCTTGTCAGTGTCCGGGGCGTCTGGGGCCGCCGCCCCCAGCATCAAGCCAGCAATGCGCCGGGCCAAGATCGATTTGCCGATCCCGGATGGGCCTTGATAGATCCAGCCATGATGCAAACGGCCCGAGGCACGGGCAGCCAGAAACCGCGCTTCAGCCTGCTGGTGGCCAATCATCGGAAATGCCGCACTCATGCCGCGACCAGGTATTGGTCAATTGTCGACAGCGCCGCCTTGAGCACAGCCTCAGGGCTTTGCAAGGCATCCAGCACCTGGCAGCGCTCTGGTTCAATTCTGGCAATCGCCAGAAAGGCTGAGCGGACCTGGTCATGGAAATGCAGGTCCTTTTGTTCAAACACATCACTGACATCGCGCTGCTGGCGCCGCTCTGCCAGCGCCTGCGGGGCGGCATCGAGGATCAGGGTCAGGTCCGGCCGGGTCTCGCCAACCACGATGGCTTCAATGGCCAGCAAGTCCTCGACCGCGACACCATCAATGCTCTGATAGGCCCGGGTCGAATCGGCAAACCGGTCGCAAATGACCCAGTCGCCGCGCGCCAGCGCTGGCCGGATTAGGTGTTTCAGATGATCCTCGCGGGCCGTATTCATCAACAAGGCATGCGCCAGCGGTGACCAGGCTGCGTCTTCCGGCGGATTGAGCGCCAGCGCGCGCACCGCTTCTGCCAGCGGCGTGCCGCCAGGCTCGCGCGTAACCACGACGCTGAGGCCGCGCGCGCTCAGCGCCTGTTGCAGGCCTGCGATCAGGGTCGACTTGCCTGTGCCCTCACCGCCTTCCAGCGTTATGAACCGCCCCAGCTTGGTCACAGCTTTCAAGCGCCTCCGTCCATCATTCGGCTCAGGCCTTCTATGGCCTTGCCGATAAAGCCGAGGCGGGCCACGTCTTCAGTCGCGACCAGTGGCAATTCGATCGGGTCCTTGCCTTCGATTGTCACCACCAGGGTGGCGATCTGATCACCGGCGGCAATCGGCGCTTCGATCAGGCGGTCATGCACAATCTCGGACTTGCCGCGGGCAAAAGCACGTTTATGGGCCGTGACCTCAAGGCTGTCGGGCAAGCGCACGCCGACTTGCCGGCGCTCGCCCATCCACACATCGAGCTCGGCCAGACGGGTGTCGCCGCCTGCAATCGTGCGGGTCTCGAAAGCGGTAAAGGCCATGCGCATCAGACGTTCGGCTTCCTGGGCCCGCGCAGCTTTGCTTTCGGTGCCATTGAGCACGATAATGCGGCGCTTGCCATCGCGCACGGCCGAGCCGGTGAGGCCATAGCCAGAGGCATCCAGATGCCCGGTCTTCAGCCCATCGGCGCCGTCCATCGTGCCGAGCAAGGGATTGCGATTGGCCTGGGTATAAGCGCCCCACGTATATTCCGGGTCATCATACCAGTCATAATATTGCGGATAATTCTCGATTGTCAGCCGCGCCAGTTCGGCCAGGTCTGCCGCCGAAGCGACATGCCCGTCGCCTTCCAGGCCGGTCGAATTGACGAAATTGACACTGGTCAGGCCAAGTTCATGCGCCCGGTCTGTCATCTGCTGGGCAAAGGCGGCTTCCGAGCCGGCAATGCCTTCGGCCAGGACAATACAGGCATCATTGCCGGACATGATGATGACCCCATGCAGCAGCTGTTCGACGGTCGGGCGTTCTTTCGGGCGCAAGCCCATGGTTGATGTCCCGGACGGAAACCCGCCGCGGCGCCAGGCATCCTCGCTGACCACCATTTCATCCTGCAGCGTGATCTCGCCCTGATCGATCAGGTCGAAGACGAAATAAGCCGTCATCATCTTGGTCATCGAGGCCGGGATCATCGGCGCTTCGCCATTCTTGGACCACAGGATATCGCCTGTGTCATGATCCATGATCACCGCATATTCAGCCTCGGTTCCGATGATCTGCGCGGTCGCTGTCATCGGCAACAGGACCAGCGGAAGAAGTGCAAGACCGCGGCGCCAGTTCGACATTTGTAATCCTTTCACGACAAGAAAGAGGCCCTTTTTCTGCACAAGAAAAAGGGCCAGTTCGTGACGAAGGTCAATGTTTTGAGTGGGATGGTCAGCGTGTTGTCAGGAAGCCGTCGACAATGCCGGCCCGAGACAGCTGCGCGCGTTCGACCTCGGCCACTTGCGTGCTTGGGAAAGGCCCGATCAGGACGCGGAAATAGTCGCTGCCATTGACCCGGGCTTCCTCGATCCGCACAGGCTGTCCATGGCCAAGGGCGCGGGTCAGGCTTTGCGCGTTGGCAATGTCAGCAAAGGCGCCAGCCTGAATGAAGATATTGCCTGCGGCAACCGGTGCAGCGGCCTGAACCGGCGCAACCGGATCCGGCACGCCAAGGCTTGGCTGGCCATAATCAGCGACCTTTGACAGCGCCACAGGCTGGGTCAGTGGCACTGGCTGGCGCATGACAGGTGCAGTAACGGGCGCAGTGACCTGAACAGGCGGCAGCGACTCGTCCTCAACCCGGGTCGAGGCGAATGTTTGCGGGCGCGATACCGCCGGCTGATCTGCGCCCGGATTCTGCTTGACCGGCGCAGGGCCAAGATAACGCACGCGCACATTCGCCGTGCTGCCATCGCGCATGCCGAGAACCGATCCGGCGCGCGGCGATAGTTCAAGAATGCGCTGGCCATCAAACGGGCCGCGATCATTGACCCGCACAACGATCTCGCGGCGATTGTCCTCATTGATCACTTGTACCAGGCTTGGCAGCGGCAGGCTCGGATGCGCTGCGGTCATCGCGGTTTCATCGAAAATCTCGCCGTTCGCGGTCGGGGCGCCGTCAAAGCCATCTGTATAGATGCTGGCCTTGCCGCGCTCTTCACCGATCGGCGCGTCACGGTTGACCTTGACCCGGCTGAGCGTCAGCGGCGTCCCGGTGCTGGCCGGCTGATTTGTTTTCAGAGACGCAATCCGGATCGGCTGAGATGGCGCCGCGGCTGGCGGCGAAACAGCCGAAGGGGCGCGTTGGGCGCCGCCCAGCAACACAGGTTGCGCCTGGCTCGCCACCGCACGTGTCGATGTGACGAAGCGTACGCCAGGTTTAGAATTGAGCACCAGTTTTCCAGGCGTGGTCACAGCATTGGCAGCGGTGACTGGGGTCGCGACGTTCACTGGCGGCGCCGGGATCTGTGGCTGAACCTGACCCGGATAGAGAAATTCGATCTGCTGTTTGGTATTGATCGTGGTTTGAGAGGGCCTGGCAGCGGGCGCTGGCGTGGCCGGCGCAGGCGAACCTGGAGACGCATAACGGATCGGCGCCCCTTGTCTGTCTGCATAGGCGTCGCCAGAGAAGGCCCACGCGGACACCGCGGCACTTACACACGTCAAACACACCGCGCGGGTGATGATTGTCTTCATCTCAAACCTCATTCTGTGGCCCCGTCCCGCAATGGGTCGGGCAGAGCATTCAGCTCTTTCTCGATGATCCAGTATTTACCATACCAACCTGCATGTATGGTGAATGTGATGAAAAACTTGCGCGCTCTTCGAGTAAGACCTGATTAACCATATCGCGGCGCAAAGCAGGCAATTTCATGACAGCTCTTGCAATCTTGCGCGGACTGTAGAAAAGGAAGCGTCCTGCTGCGGAGGAGTGGCAGAGTGGTTGAATGCGGCGGTCTTGAAAACCGTTGAGCGTGCGAGCGTTCCGGGGGTTCGAATCCCTCCTCCTCCGCCATTATTCCTTGTATTCATGGATTATTTCGTTTTTTGCCGAGAAAGTTGCCGCTTCGGTCGCCAACGGCATTTTGCGCAGCCGCCATGCGGTCGCAAGCAGCGCAGTGAGCATCTTCAGAGACTCGGTGTTGATGATTTCCACGTGTTCACACTCGAACCAGTCCTGCCCGGCTGCCAAGTTCAACAAAGCTCTAAAATCAATCTTGATCACGCCGCCAACTCGTGCAGGTTGCAACACTAATATTCATACACGCTATGCTTGGGGGGCATCAAACAATGCAGAGCTCATGCCGGATTTCTGAATGGAAGCCGTTCTTTGTCCTAACACTCTTGGTCATATTGTTTCCGATCGCGTCCGGTTTGAGCGCGCGCGCGCAATCAGTGGCTGAGACATTTGGCACAATGCCCTCAACCTGGAGCGCAAATGTGTCGCCCGATGGCAGGCATCTCGCCTTGGGGTGCAGTCCGACCGGCGTCCGCGGCGTTTGCTTATATGAACTCGATGGCAATGCTAAGCCGCGCCTGATCCTGCCCCCGGATGAGGGCCGGATCCATGATGTGTTTTGGGGGAGCGATGATTATCTCATCTATGTGCTGGAAACCTTCGAGCGGCTGAAAACATCCAGTGGTTTGAAAGATTACAATATTCGCCGGATGGTGTCCTACAGTCTGAAAACCGAGAAAACCGCAATTCTGCTCAAGAATGTCGGCGGCTTTGCGGATTTGACATTCGTCGAGTCGCGATTGGTCGATGACCCCGGAAAAATACAATCGTCCATCTCGTTCGGGACCGGGACCAGCATGTCGACAGGGTCGCGATTGAACAAAGCCGCCGGCGCGAAAAGCTATATCGTGTATGATGTCGACCTGAAGACCGGCCGCGCGAAAGTGAAAGAGTCGTTTTCCGGTGATACTTTCGGGGCGGTGTATGATGCGCGCGGCGAACGCTTGGCTGTTTTGGAGTGGAATCCGAAGACCAAGGATTTCGACGTCAAAAGCAGCCTGGCGGGGCGTGGAACCGTGTTTCATGAACCCGATGCGCAGATCCTGCCATTCTATGTCGATGGTCTGAGCGAAAGCCAAGACAGCCTCATCGTTCGTTTTGATAGTCAGGATCGCTACGGATTATATGAACTGTCCTTGCAAGACGGCGCCATCTCAGAGGTCGCTTATGATGGCACCCATATTGGCAATGTTTCGACTTTCCAGGACCCGTTCACGAATGAAGTCATTGGCTATCGATATCTGGATGATTTGCGCAGGGATTTCTATATCGCCGCGCCATTCGATCAAATTGCCAGAGACGCCGAAGCAGCGCTCCAGGCCGATAGCATTATCCTGACATCATGGTCGCAAGACCGCACACTGTTCACGATCCGGGCGATCAATCACGGACGCCCAGAACAATATTTTCTCTACGATCTGGAAGCGCCGTCCATCTCACCTGTTGGCGGTGAAGCGCCGTGGCTTGAATCCGAAACGCTTGGCGAGGTTGGCGCCTTTGAATACACCGCGCGAGATGGCATGGCGCTATATGGATACATGACGCGACCGCCGAGCGGGGGCGAGCAGCCACTGCCTTTGGTTCTACTGCCACATGGCGGCCCGGAAGCGCGTGATTCAGCGCATTTTGATTGGTTGGCACAAGCCATTGCATCACAAGGCTATCTGGTGCTTCAGCCGAATTTCCGCGGCTCGTCCGGCTATGGACAAGCTTACCGCGATGCGGGCTTTGGCGAGTTTGGCGGCAAAATGATCGAAGACATCATTGATGCCGCTGAATGGGCGCAGACCTCCGGGCTTGCCGCACAGGGGGGCTATTGTGTCGTCGGCGCGAGTTATGGGGGGTATGCAGCAATGATGAGCAATCTGCTCGACCCCACCGGCGCGCAATGTGTCGTCTCGATCAATGGCGTTTCAAATCCAAGCCGCATGGTCGGCGCTTATGATCGCGATGGCATCGGGTTCGCGTATTGGGAACAATATATGGGCGACCAGTACCAGATCTCGGATCAGGCGCGGACGGCCATGACGCCTGTCGAACGGGCCAGCGAGTTTACCGCAACCATGTTGTTGATGCATGGCCGCGAAGACACGCGCGTTCCGGTTTCACAGTCTCGCACGATGAGCCGGAAACTCGAAAATCGCCCGAATTTCCGGTACACAGAAATCGACGGCGACGATCACTTCCTGTCCAGCACCCGTGCGCGCGTGCTGGTTCTGGACGAAACCCTCAGTTTTCTGGATCAGCATCATCCAGCCGGCCGATCAGATTGAATCAGCTTCAGCGCAATTGACCGCGCAGCGGCAAGACCGTGGCGTCGGCGCGGCTAGAAGCTGATCTGGATCGTCGCCCCGAGCACGGTTTGTGACAGCTCATCACGCTCGAGTGTCTGGCGAAGATTCAGCGTGGCCGCGACCTGGTCTGTCAGGTCCATGTCGACCGCAATATTCAAATCATACCAGGATGGCGCGCGTTTCGGACCAGCAAAGACAAATGCGTCACTCTCAGGCGCAGCCGCAAACCTTGCCTCTATCCGATCATGTCTGGTGCCGATCTCTTCGACAAAGGCGCCGCGCACAGAGGGGCGGATATGCTCACTCAGATTGAACTGCAACGCGCCCGCAATCGAGATCTGAGCCGTCTCAATCTTGCGCGGCTCAACCGCCAGCGCCATGGCTGTGCCCAGCTCGCGATAGCCATCAATCCGATACTGGGCCGCAAATCCGTTCAGGCTTGGCGTGAACACAGCCGTCTCTCCGATCACGATTGAACGACTCAGACGCAGTCCGCCAAGCACGACACTTGCGGCGGCTGTGCTGGTGACCTGTTGTGTCTGCGCGCTGAGCCCCGCTGCCCGCGCAGTATCGACTTCCAGTCGCCCCAGGCTGAAATGACCCTCAAGCCGCGCGGCAGCCAGCGGCAATGAGCCATAGCCGCCGATCGAAAGGCCATCGGTCTCGCTGCTTCGCTGCTGGGTGTGAAACTCGCTCTCAGTATGATTGTAACTGGCCAGCAGGCCGACCATGACGCCATTTTCAAAGGTTTGGTCGAGACCCGCGGTCATCGCATAACCATCCAGCTGTGCATCACGTCCTGCAAGCCCTGACTCAGCCTCTGCCTCGAAGCGATCGATATTGGCAAAGCCACCTTGCCCGGGCCCCGCCCCGCGCGCCTGTCTGAGCCGGGCACCGACCCGGGTGTGCAGCGCCTCGCCTGAGGCCAGCAGAGATTGGCCGACGAGGATGGCATCATTCGGAGTCAGCTCATCAAACGCGGCGCCGAGCGACCGCGGGCCGAGGCCATCAACGGACTGATAAACCGAACTCAACGCGCCATAAGCGCTGTCGCGGGCGCTATCGAGCGCGGCGCCGATGGAGGCCTGCGTGGCGGTGCGCTCAGGATAGAGGTGTGCGGCCAGTGATTGTGCATCAATCGTGATATCCACATGGCCTGGCAGATAATTGAGATTTGCGAACAGGACGCCGCGCGATAGCGGGCCATCCCTGACAAGTTCGATCACCTGATCAAACCCATATTCGCCGACACCGCCAAATTCCAAAATCGAATATGTATCGCCAAAAGCGACATCGCCGCTCAGATAGACAGTCCCGCCCAGGCTGACATCGCCGCTGACAATCAGCTTGCTGCTCTGTCCATTCAGCACATTGACCAACAGGCTCGCGCCTGAGGACAGAATCAGATGTCCCTCAATCTTCATTTCTGTGGTGGCATAGCTATGTCCGGGAAAGATAATCCCCGCAACATTGGTCACATAAGCCGCTTCCAAGACGCCCTCGCCTAGCAGCCAGCCATGGCTGAGCAAATAATCGCCTGGCGTTGTCAGACGCCCATCAATATTGACATACCGTCCGGCCTGAATGACCTGATTAAAGACCGTCAAATGCCCGTCTGTGTCGATCAGCAGGCTGGCACCATCCCTGACGGTCAGGCGATCGATGGCGACGGCACTGCCAAGTGAAGTCACGCCTGGGGCGGCCAACGTGACATCAAAGAACAGATCCCGTTCTTGTTCGAACACGAAATTCAGATTGTTGGGCACAAACCCTGTTGCACCGGGTAAACCATTCTCGATGCTCGCCTGTGGCAATGGCGCCTCTGACAGCCAGCCGCCATTCTCGGTCTCAGACAGGTCAACACAGGGCTCTTCATCGCGCGGGTTACAGAACTGACCGAAACCAGGACCGCGGCCATAAATGCCGGCGCCAAATCGCGCCGGGATGCCAGGCACATAATTGCCGTCTTCATCAATGATGTAATAGGCCGGATCCAACTGGCTTTGCCAATGGTTCGGGTTTTCCCAGCGGCCATTGCCAGCTTTCGCGCCGACATAGCGATAAGGGTTGTTCTCGGCGATCCAATGCCATTGCAGGAAAAGCGGGTTGTAAATGCTGTAATCACCATAAGCGCTACCGGGTTGCCAGGAATAAACCTGCTGCCCGCCGGATAGAACCGCGATCAGAAGATCAACATTCAGCCCCTGATTATTGGCCGCGTCGAGGATGAGCGGGCCACCACTATCGCCTGCCGCGGTCGTGCCTTCGCGGGCCAGCGCATCATCAGGAAACGAATTTCGCTCCCACTGGGTTTGCCGCAGCGGATCATCGAAATCGAAGAGATAGACCGGTTGCGGCAAATAATTGTAGCGCCGCTTGTATTGATAATAGCTGATCGAATTCAGCGCCCCCAGACCGCCGAGCATATTCTCGGCTGCACGGCGGCGAAAATCACCCCGGCTCACCGCGCCGTCAGTGCCAGTCCCATACCAGCCATAGCCATAAATATCGACATGATAGCCAGTGCCTCTGACCGGATCGCTCGATCCCGGATCGGGCAGAGGCGCAAACAGCATGGCCCAGGTCGGTATGCCGCGCGCCGGTGTGTCCAGCGTCGCCACCGCCAGATCCGCTTCTTTCCATCCGCCGCTTTCATAGCGCTCCTTGGATTGTGGATTCCATATGATTTGACTGACGGTGTAGATATTTTCCGCGACATCCGTCTGAAAACCGTTTTCCAGCCAGATGCTGCGCCCGGCATTGGCGTCGCGGGCAAATGACCAGGCCAATTGAACATCATCACGCACATAATAGGAATATGGTACGGCGTTGACGCAATGCGCCGCGAACACCACCGTTCGCGGATTAATCAGCGTCCCCGAGCAGATTTGGTTTCCACGCATCCCCAGAAGGGCGCCGACGCCATTGACATCCTCATCATCAACCGCGTCATCGGTTGTATGATCGTCATTGATGACCACCGCACTCGCCGGAAACGCAAAACAGGTCGTTGCCGAGAGCAATAGAGCGGGAAAAGACAGGCGTTTCATGGTGACAGGGACTCCGTAAACTCGGTCCCCTGAAATCACACCGCAGCTTTCAATCAGCGGCAGCGAACACGATCAATCTCGCCGCGCGGGCGATCTGCTAAATCGTCAATCGAACCGCCAACGCGGCCCGGCAATCATACCGAACTTTGTCGGCGCCGCCACTCACCCGCAGTTGAAAACCGGGGATTAATCTGGACACCATCGACCAGAGCGCGAATTTTGCTTCGCCCTTCTCCCTTCGCAGGCGCAGATTGCGTATTGCCTTTGCGCGGCGATGTTTGCACCTTCTCTGGCATATCAGCTTCGGAGCAGAACATGCTGTCTCACAATTCACGCATTCTGGCATTTATCGCAGCCGGCCTGGTCTTGATTGCCGGGTTCGCAGCGGTGTTTCCGCATGGGGCCGCAGAGGCCAGTCCTGTCACGATCGAAATCGACACGTCGCAACGCTTTCAAACCATGAGCGGATGGGAAGTCACGCTGAATCTGAGCGACCAGCCGGATGCGCCGGAATGGGCCCAGTTTCATGATCAGCTGATTGATCAGGCGATCAATGATGTCGGCATCAACCGGGTGCGCCTGGAAATCCGGTCCGGGGCTGAAACCAAGAGCGATTGGAATGAGCGTTTCATCAATGGCGAAATTTCGCACGAAGACTGGAAGCCCTACCGTTATCCGGTCGAGAATGACAATGACGATCCGAACCTGATCAATTGGGACGGCTTCAGTTTTGATGAACTCGACTGGCATGTCGAACAGCACGTGCTGCCAATGCTGGCGAAATCAGAGGCCCGCGGCGAAAAGCTTTGGATCAATATCTGCTATGTCGCCTTCATCGACAGCCGCCAGGCTCATCGCGATGCCGAGGAATATGCTGAATTTGTCCTCGCCACCTATCTCCACCTGCAAGAAAAATACGGCCTTGTGCCGGATAGTTGGGAAGTCATCCTCGAGCCCGACTTGATGCGGCATATGTGGACCGGGAAAATGATTGGCCAGGCGATTGTGGCCACCGCCCCGCGCCTGGAGGCGGCCGGCTTCGAGCCCGCTTTTATCGTCCCGTCTGTCACCAATATGCGCAATGCAACGCTGTACTTGAACCATATCGCCAAAGTACCCGGCGCGATGGATCACGTGATCGAGTTTTCCTATCACCGCTATAAAGGCGTCAATGAACGCAATCTGCGCGAGATCGCCAAGCTCGCGCAGAAACACAATATCGGTGCCAGCATGCTCGAACTGTGGTTCGGGCGCGCCAATGCCAAGGTCCTGTATGAAGACCTGGTCATCGGCCAGAATGTTGCCTGGCAAGGGCGCGCCTTGATTGGTCTGTTTGACAGCCCCCGACGCCCGAATTCCGGTGCGCCGTTGCGGGTGCGCAAGGATATCCGCGACAATCGCCAGTATTTTCGGGATGTCAGAATGGGCGCTACCCGGGTCTTTGCCGGTTCGGACCGCCCTGAGACGGTCAAGCCGGTGGCGTTCGAGAATGTCGATGGATCGCTCACCATAGTCATCGCCACGCAGCAGGCGACCGCCCTCCAGCTGCGCGCCTTGCCGCCCGGCGCTTATCGCGCTTATTTCGTTGCCGATCAGCACTATGACGAGGTTGAAAATGCGCTGCTGGTCGATGCCACCGGCGCGCTGCAAATCGATATGCCTGGCGCCGGTCTGATCACCCTCACCTCATCTCAGCCCTGATCGCCGCAATCGCCAAAAAATCCGCGCGATTTCCGGCTTTTGGATTTCAATTGGCGACAATAGCGCTACTGATGAGGAATAGGCACATTTGTTGCTTATTTCAGGGTGAGTATGGACGTTAAGTTTCGGGGACACTGACATGAAATGCGTAATTCTGGCCGGCGGGTATGGCACACGCCTGAGCGAAGAGACGTCTCGGATTCCCAAACCAATGGTGCAAATTGGTGGCCGACCGATCCTGTGGCACATCATGAAGACCTATAGCCATTGGGGAATCACCGATTTCATCATCTGCCTTGGCTATAAGGGCTATGTGATCAAGGAGTTCTTCGCCAATTATCATCTACATGTCAGCGACGCCGTGTTCGACCTGTCGACGGGCCAGCATGAGATCATCCAGAGCCACGCTGAGCCCTGGAAAGTGACGCTGATTGAAACAGGTGAAGACAGCATGACCGGCGGCAGATTGCGCCGCGTCCTGCCTTATCTGGAAGGCGAAGAGGCATTTTGCATGACCTATGGCGACGGTGTCGCTGATATTGATGTCGCCCAACTGATTGCGTTTCACAAGGCCCATGGCAAGCAAGCGACCGTCACCGCAGTTGCCCCGCCCCGCCGGTTTGGACAGCTGGAGCTGAACGGCACTGAGGTCACCGATTTCCTGGAAAAACCGATTGGCGAAGGCGGCTTGATCAATGGCGGCTTCTTTGTCCTGTCGCCGGAGGTTGGCAACCTGCTCACCTCTGACGCAACCGTCTGGTAACAGGACCCGCTAATGTCGCTGGCCAAGGGCGGGCAATTGCAAGCCTATCAACATACCGGCTTCTGGCAGCCCATGGATACCTTGCGCGACACCAATTACCTCAACCGCCTCTGGGACGAGAATGCCGCGCCATGGAAGCTCTGGCCATGATGCCAACGCCTGAGATCTGGCACGGCAAGCGCGTCCTGGTGACCGGGCATACCGGGTTCAAAGGTGCCTGGTTGGCGACCTGGCTATCAGCCATGGGCGCGGAGGTGTGCGGCTATGCGCTGGCACCAGAAGGCGAGCGCAACTTGTGGACCGACCTGCAGATCGAGGATCGCGTCCAATCGGTCATCGGTGACATCAATGACACCGCCAAACTGGATCAGCTCTTGCGCGAATTTCGTCCTGAAATCATCTTCCATCTGGCGGCGCAGTCTCTGGTGCTGCGCTCATATGACAATCCGGTCGAGACCTTTGCCAGCAATGTGCTCGGTATCGTTTCGCTGCTGGATCTGGTTCGACGCCATGACAGCGTTTCCGCTGTCATCATCGCGACTTCAGACAAGTGCTATGATAATCAGGAACTGGATCAGCCTTTCGATGAGGATGACCGGTTTGGCGGCCGCGACCCTTACTCGGCCTCCAAGGGCTGCGCCGAGATCACTGCCGCCTCCATGCGCATGAGTTTCTTTGCCCCGCACGCTGCTGGCGGACACCGCGCACAGATCGCGACAGTCCGGGCTGGCAATGTCATTGGCGGCGGCGACTGGTCCGACAATCGCATCATTCCGGATATTATTCGCGGCTGTCTCGGCCCGGGCCAGAAGGCGATCATTCGCTCGCCAGCTTCGGTTCGCCCATGGCAACACGTGCTCGAGCCCCTGTGCGGCTATGTTCTTCTGGCTGAAAAACTCAGCACCGGGCAGACCGATTTCGCCGCCGGCTGGAATTTCGGGCCTGGCCCGACCAGTGAACAACCGGTTCTGGCCCTGGCCGAGACTCTGGTGACTGATCTCGGCACTGGCGAGCTGGTCATCCAGGCGAACAAGAATGCCCCGCATGAAGCCAAATTCCTGCGCCTGAATGCCAGTAAGGCCGAGACCCAACTCGGATGGCGCCCGAAACTCGATTTCGAACAGACCGTCGCCTTGACTGCTGACTGGTATGCGCGCTGGGCCAATGGCGAACGCGTACGCGCCATTACCGAACAGCAAATTGAAACCTATTGCGCCGCTGCAAGGCCATAGAGTGCAGGACAATAGAATGCCCAACACGCCGCCCAAATGCCAGTATTGCGGCACGCCGCTGACGACCACACTGGTCGATCTCGGCCTGTCGCCGCTATCCAATTCCTATGTGCCGCTGGAGCGGGCTGAGACGCCTGACAATATGTACCCGCTGCATACCCGCGTCTGCGGCGCCTGCTTCCTGGTTCAGGTCGATGATGTCGTCCCGGCTGACGAGCACTTCCATCAGGATTATGCCTATTTCTCGTCTTTCTCGCAGAGCTGGCTGGACCATTGCCAGGCATTCGCCCAAGCCAGCCGCGCGCGGTTCGGGTTGGATGAGCAATCCCTGATCGTCGAAATCGCGTCGAATGATGGCTATTTGCTGCAATACTTTCTGGAACAGGGCAGTCAGGTGCTGGGCGTCGAACCGAGCGCCAGCGTGGCCACGGTGGCCCAGTCCAAAGGCATCGACACGCGGGTTGAGTTTTTCACCGAGGCGTTTGCCAAGCAATTGCGCGGCGAAGGCGTCAAGCCTGACCTGATCTGTTCAGCCAATGTGCTGGCGCACGTGCCGGACATTGGCGACTTTGTCTCTGGCGTTGCATCACTCTTGAGCGGCGATGGGGTCTATACGGTCGAATTCCCGCACCTGTTGAACCTGGTCGAGCTGGTCCAATTCGATACGATCTATCATGAACATTATACCTACCTGTCTCTGGTCGCGGTGGAACAGATCTTCCGTGACAAGGGATTGCGCGTGTTTGATGTCGAAGAGATCCCGACCCATGGCGGGTCGCTGCGCGTCTATGCCTGTCTCGATCAGGCCAGCCACACGGTATCAGACCGCGTCGCTGCTGTCCGGGCCAAGGAAACAGCCGCCCGACTGGACTCACTTGCAGGCTATCAGGGGTTTGAAGCGCGGGTGCAGGCCGTCCGTGACGGACTGATCGCGTATCTCAACCAGGCCAAGGCCGATGGCCGCACAGTCGCTGGCTATGGCGCCGCTGCCAAGGGCAATACATTGCTGAATTATGCCGGCATCGGGCCTGACCTTATTGGCTATGTCGTCGACAAGAACCCGGCCAAGCAGAACACCTTGCTGCCCGGCAGTCGCATACCGGTCTATGCGGTCGAGAAACTCGCCGAGGCGCGCCCTGATGATCTCCTGATCCTGCCCTGGAATATTCGCGACGAAGTGATGTCGCAACTTGACGATCTACGCCGTCAAGGCACCCGTTTTGTCACCGCCGTTCCGGGCATCAAGATTTTCGACTAGGCGGGGTCTGAATGACAGGTCGCATTCTGATCACAGGCGCCAATGGGTTTATCGGACGATATTGTATTGAAGCCTTTGCCAAGGCTGGCTGGGACACCATTGCCTGCGTCAGGTCGGCTGCCGCCCTGCCCTTCGCGTCAGAAATGATTGAATGCGATTTGCTGGATCACGCGCAAACCCGGAGCGCCATCGCCAAGACCGGCGCAACCCATTTGCTGCATCTGGCCTGGCTCAGCGATAACTCAAGGTGGACCTCTGACGCCAATCTCGATTGGCTCGCCGCCAGCCTCAACCTTGCCCGCGCCTTTGCCGCCCAGAACGGGCAGCATTTCCTGTTCGCCGGCAGCTGCGCCGAATATGAATGGACAACCAGCCCGTTTCGCGTCGGCACGACCCCGGTGCGCCCGGCCACACGCTATGGCGAGGCCAAAGCCAAGACGGGAGAGATGCTGATCACGGCGCAATCGGAGCTCGGTTTGCGCGTCGCGCATGCTCGCCTGTTCTTCTGTTACGGCCATGGCGAAGCGAAAGGACGTCTATTGCCTGAGCTGATCAACCACATTCAGGCCGGCACGCCATTTGCCTGCAGCGATGGCTTGCAGCGCCGGGATTATCTTTATGCCGCAGATATTGCGGCGGCCTTTGTGACGATTGCCGATGCCGCCGCATCCGGGGTGTTCAACATTGGCAGCGGCACGGCGATACCGGTCCGGGCGCTGGTTGAAACGACAGCCGCAGCGCTCGGTCGCCCGGACATTCCCCAATATGGCGCTGTCGCGCAACGGCCAGGCGACCCTGCAGAGATCGCAGCCGACATTGCGCCCTTGCAAGGCTTGGGATTCACCCCGCGCTTCAGTCTCGCTGAAGGCATCAAGGATACATTAGCGAGACGAGAGGGCGAGCGCTAATGCCACTCAATTCGATCCCTGCCGATGCCGCCACGCTGAAGCGTTTCATCAAGTTTCTGTTTGTCGGGCTGGTCAATACCGGCTTTGGCTATGGTGTTTATGCGCTGCTGGTCATCCTCGGCATGCCGCCGCAAATGGCGCTTTTGCTGTCATTCGTCATCGGTGTGTTGTGGAATTATCTGACCACGGCCCGATTTGTCTTCGAGGTTTCAGGCTTCGGGCGCTTGCCAGCTTATGGCCTGTGCTATGTGGGCATTTACGGCGTGAATGCCGGGACCCTGCAAGTGGCGCTGAATACCGGCATTCAACCGCTTTTGGCGCAGGCCATCCTGACCCCGATCGTGGCGGTGATCTCGTTCATTCTGCTGTCCTGGGTGATGCGCGAACGCTAAGGCATGCGGCCACGGGGCATGGCCTTAGCCTGAGCATTCAACTTCCAGTTCGCTCGCGTCGACGATCGGACGGTTCGGGAAGGCTGCCTCCAGATCCGCGATTGAACCATCATCCTTTGCCATCACGAAGATCGGACGGTCCGGGCGCAGGAATGGGTCATTACGCTGCATCGCCCCTTCAAACAGTTTCGCACATGGCAGCACCACAACCGCTTCGCGCGGCGCCTGATAAGCCGCCATCACCCGCGCATGTGTGGTCCGCGGATGGAACCGCTCGGTCCCGCGCCAGCTTGAAAAGACGATGATCGAAAACCCGCACAGCAATAGCAGAACCAGGTTCAAACCCTTGTCAGGCAGCGCTGCGTGGCGTGATCGGGCATATTCGCGCAGCGCCGCGAAGCCGCCAGCCGACAAGGCAATAAAGGCGAAGAATGCGCCGAACCAGTAACGCGGACCGATATAGAACGTGCCGGTGAACCAGTAGAACAGATGCACCAGGATGACCGCCCCGGCCAGCACCAGCATGGCCAGGTTCGCGCCGGTCGGACGGCGCCAGATCAGATAGATCAGCATCAGGCTGAGCGACCCCACCGTCCAGCCATAAAGCTCGGTATTGAGGGCATTGACGCTATTGTTGAGATTGATGATCGCTTCCGGCAATGAGTGGCCGGGCCAGATATCCAGCAAGCCCCACCCGCCGGGCGGACCGATCTCCGGTCCGAAACCGAAAGCATTGGCGCCTTCGCCCCAGGACTCGTTCAAATAGACCATTAGCGGGGTCGAGAACAGGTCGCCGGTCATATGCAGATTGTAGAGGAAATAAAGCGAGCCGGTCGCCAAGCAGCCGAGCCCATAGGCCAGGACCGGCATGATCCGACTCTGACGCCCGAAATACCAGAAGATCCAGAACCCGGTCAGGCCGCCAATCAACACGCCTTCAACCGCCCGGGTCAGGAAGATCCAGCCCATCATCAGTCCGGCCAGGAACAGCCAGGTCCAGACGGTCTTCCAGTCCGAAGCGCTGCGTTCCTTGGCCCGCGCCGTAAGCCCCCATGCGCCGAGCGTCAAAGCCAGGACGAGCGGATGCGTCATCAGCGATGCAGAGGCTTGCAGCAACCATGGCGAGGCCAGCATCATCAAACCGACAATCAGCCCCTGCTCGCGATCAGTGACCCGGCGCCAGAACGACATGCCGAGCCAGACAGAAACCGCGCCCAGCGCCGGATTGACCAGCCAGGGCAATCCGATCCAGACCCCGAGCGCAAGCACAAGCGGCCAGCCCGGCACTGTCGTCGCATACCAGCCATCTGCATCATTGGTGATCAAATAAAACTCGAACCGGTCAGCAATGTCGGCTGGCAGCTCTGGCGCATACAAGGCGCCGCCGGCCATCGTTTTGGCCTGAAACAGATAAGCGGTTTCATCTTCGACAACCGGCAGGTTGCCAAATGCCAGAGTCGCATAGACAGTTGCGATGATCAGGAACAAGACCGGGATCAGCCCATAAGCCTGGCGCACCGCCGCGCCGCTGACGTCGCCGGGTAGGTCCAGCTCGTTCAGGTCGCTGGCAAATAACAAGGCCAGGACGCCGGTCACAGAAGCCGCCATCGCAGCGCTGCCAATGATCAGCTGCAGCACGTAACCGACGCGATCATAAGTGCCGACAAAGCTGAGGATCGAGACTGAGAACAGGGCCAGTCCCCCGAATAGCAGGCCAAGGCGAAGGACTTGGCCGAAACGCAACGCCCCGAGGCTGCGCAAGAGCCATTTGTTCGGATCCAGGAGCAGAACCGCAAGGCTCACAAGTCCTTGCAGCAGGATGATGCCATAAGCCAGGAGCTCAACCGCGCCGAGGCGCCGGATCTCAAACGTCTTGAACCAGCCCGCATCACTCAGCCAGAGTTGCAGGGCACCGCTGAGGAGCAGCAGACTGGCCAGCCATGCCGCCTTTGGCGCTTGTCGCCAGGCCAGAACCAGGCCGGTAATCCCTGCGAGTGTGCCCGCCGAAAACAACCACGCGGATTTCGCCGCGCTTGCGCCTGTCGGCACCGGCAGAAGTGATGTCGCGGCCAAGACTGCAAACAGGCTCAGCCCAGCAAACACGGCCAGGCTGAGGCGGCGCGAAAAGCTCATAGTCGCGCTCATGAGACCTCAGATCGGGTCTTGTCGCCGGTGCGCGTGTCTGACGATGCTGCGTCGAGATTGATCGTCTCACGTTCAACCACCAGCGGCCCGCGCCTGACCTGGCTATGAATGGAGGTGACATATTCACCCAGCATGCCGATGAAAAACAGCTGAATGCCTGACAGGAAGAATAAGGCCACAATGGTCGTGGTCGTGCCGCGCGGGGCGCTGACATCCATCAGGAAATATGCCAGCACCGAGAACATCGCGAACAGGATGCACAAGAAAGAAATCGCCAGGCCGGCAAAGGTACAAAGCCGCAACGGCGCACGCGTGAACGAGAAGATACCGTTCAAGGCCTGATCAATCAGGGTCAGCATATTATGCTTGGTCACACCGCGTTTGCGCGCCTTCCAGGTATACGGCACCACCACTTTCTTGAACCCGACCGAGGCGATGATGCCGCGAATATACGGGTAATGGTCATCATGTTCGAGGACGGCCTGATGCACCTTGCGGTCAATCAGCTGAAACTCGCCGACATCAGGCGAGATCTCGAAATCCGAAAGCGTGTTGACGATGCGATAGAACACCCACCGCGCGCCCCTGAGCAGGAATGATTCTTCGCGGTTCGAACGGGAACCGGCGACAATGTCATAACCATTCTCCCACAGGTTCACGAATTCCGGCAGCAAGTCTGGCGGATCCTGCAGATCCACCGGCAATAGAACCAGCACCGCATCGCCATCAACATGGCGCAGGCCATTGAATGCAGATCTGAAGACGCCGAAATTCCGGGCATTCACGACGACGCCGACATCCGGATCCTTATCGGCAATCTCACGCAATTTCTCGACCGTCGCATCAGTCGATGCATTATCGACAAATACATGCTGACGGCGATAATTTGGAAGATGCTCGTCAAAGATCTGCTTCACGGTCTCGTAGCAGGTCTCGACATTGTCTTCTTCATTATAGCAGGGCGAAACGACAGAAATAGTTTTCACGATCTGATTCTCGACTAGCAATGGCCGCTGAGGTCCCCCAGCCACCTGTCCCACATCCAGACGGATGTCACCGCTGATCGAAAGCGATGTCAATCAATCCGAATAATTCGAGGTAAAATCAGCAATATTGATGCCAGATCCGGCAGCGATCACGGCAATGTTCGCAACTGTCAGCGCAGCTAGCTGTTCGAGTGTTGAAGCGCTGGTTCGGCCCACCAGTCTTCGCGCTCAGCCATCGCTGTATCAGCGGGTTTCGGAGACGGCTCGAAAATCACGGCGACCAGCAGGTAGAGAAAGGCCGCGGCGGTGAATATCGCCACTGCAACCGGCCCAAACAATATCAGGGACATGGTCAAAGAGACCCCTTTGGCCAACAGGCCAAACAGGCTCGCGCTCAATGTCAGAATGAAAAGACCGTTCAGTGCTTTGTCCATGTCGATACACCTTTCAGGGTCGACTGTGGGAACAAAAAGTTAAAGAAACTCAAACCCCATGCTGGGGGTCATAACCGATTCTGTCGCGCGTGTGGGCATCGCAGATCTCGCCCCTTGCGCTATACAAGGCGAGGCTGTTGCGATCCGGATAGATCGGACCCGAGCCCGCGAGCAGGCGCCTGACGGTTGCTGTGATGCGCTCAAAGCGGTCTCGGCCGAGGATTTGCCGTAGGCTTTTGCTGACCCGGGCCGCCAATGATGGGGTTTGCGACGCGGCAGCGCCAGGCACCGGATCGGGCAAGCGCGCCTGCAAGGCCTGCAGCGATTGCAACTCTGTCTGGCCTTGCCCAATGGCTTTGATATGGGCCTGGTAGAATTGCTTCCAATCTGGCCTGTCCGGCCCGTTGAGGATGAACCTCTCATGGCCAAGGTCAGCCAATAAAGCAGCGCGCAATGCGGCCTGGATAACATCATCGACATGCACCGCCGGACACAGCCCGACCGGATCCGGCAAGATCACTGGCCCGCGCTTCAGAGCCTCACGCGGGGCCTCGGTCCATAGCGCGCTGCCGGGGCCATGGACGATGCCAGGCTGCAGGATCGCCGCCGGCTTCGGGCCGGCCATAAGCGCCTCTTCCATCGCGGTCTTGGCATCGCGATAATCCTCCATGCCAGTCCGCGTCGCCGCCGCGTGATGATCGATTTTGCCATCTGGCCAATGATCATAGACCACGAGCGAGCTCATATGAACGATGCGTTCAAGGTCAGACGCCTGGGCGGCCTCAAGCAGAGTTGCAAAGATTTCCAGATTTTCGCGTCCGCTCGCCCGAATATCATAAGCCAGATGGAACAGGATATCCTTGTCTTGGAACTGAGTGCGCAGGAATTCTGGCGCCTGCAGCTGCCCGATGGCGACCTCGGCCCCTGCTGCTTCGAATTGTTTTTTGCCATGCCCCGAACGCAGAATGACGCGTACCTCGGCGTCAAGCTCGAGAAGCGCGGCGACCAGCCTTCGGCCGATGAACCCGCTCGCCCCCGTGACCACAACGCTGCGACCGGCAAAGCCGGTGCGGGCCTCGGCCATGAAGGCATCCGGCAGGCGCGGTCGATCAAGCATCATCATCTCACTAGTTTGGTCAATTTGCATGAACCTGCCAGAGATTTTTTCCCCTGTCTGATTTTACGGATGACGACTGGCCTTATAATTGCGTAAGTCGGGGACTTGGGTACAAACCTGTTTCACATGAGGGGACGATGCGAATTTTGATCACTGGAGGGGCCGGATTTATCGGGTCTCACCTGGCTGAAAGACTGGTCGCAGAGGGCCATGACGTGGTGGCGCTGGATGACCTCTCAACCGGACAAAAGAAAAACCTGGCCAGCCTGGATGGCAATAACCACTTTCGTTTCATTGAAGGCTCGGTGCTTGATGTCGATCTGGTCAATCAACTGGTCGACGAGGCCGACATGGTCTTTCACATGGCCGCCGCAATTGGCGTCAAGCTGATCATGGATGAACCCAGCCGGTCGATCCTGACCAATATTACCGGCACCGAAAACGTCCTCAAAGCCGCCATCCCGAACAAGACCCCGACCTTCATTGCCTCGACCTCTGAGGTCTATGGCAAGACCAGCAAATTCCCGTTCTGCGAAGATGATGACATGACTATCGGCGCGACCAAGAATCTGCGCTGGTCGTATGCCAGCGCCAAGCAATTGGATGAATTCCTCGCGCTGGCTTATGCGCGCGAAGTCGAGCTTCCGGTCGTGGTGCTGCGCTTTTTCAACACCACCGGCCCGCGCCAGACCGGCCGTTATGGCATGGTGCTGCCAAACTTTGTCATGAATGCGCTCACCGGCAAGCCGCTGAAAGTACATGGCACAGGCGAGCAATCGCGCTGCTTCGGGCATGTATTTGACGTGGTCGAAGCCTTGCTGCGCCTGATGGACAAGCCGGACGCGTTCGGTGAGGTCTACAATATCGGCACGGATCAGGAAGTCTCGATCATGGCGCTGGCGCGCAAAGTCGTGGCCGCGACCGGTTCGACCTCAGAGATCGAGCTGATTCCTTATGCAGATGTCTATCCGGAAGGATTCGAAGACATGGAACGCCGCCTGCCCAGCGTCGACAAGCTGCACGCGGCGATTGACTTTCGCCCGATGCGAACGCTTGACGAGATTATCGCGGACATTGTCACAGAAAAGCGCGCGGCGCTGGACCTAGAGGCGAGTTAGTCCGATGAGCCTGGTTACGCGCTTGGAAAAGCTCACCCGCGATGTCGCGACCGTGCTGTTGCCGCACGGCCTGCGCAAATGGCTGCGCAAACAGCAGCGGCTTCACAAATTGCAATCGGTGCCGGTCGGCAGCGTCGATTTCGGCGGCCTGCGCCGGCTGACACCGATCAGTTCGATCTTCGGTCAGGATCGCGATCTGCTGACGATTGAGCGCTTCTATATCGAGGAGTTTCTCGAAACCCATGCTGGCGATGTCAAAGGTCGCTGCCTGGAAATGGGGGATCCGGCCTATATCAACAAGTTTGGCGGCGACAAGGTCAGCCAGGCCGATGTCCTGAATTATGTCGAAGGCAATCCGCAAGCGACCATTGTTGCCGACCTGACGGATGCTCCGCATATTCCGGACAATACGTTTGACTGCATCATCATCACCCAGACGCTGCAGATGATTTTCGAGGTCGATCAGGCGATTGCCACACTGTATCGCATTCTCAAGCCCGGCGGTGTGGTCTTGTGCACCTCACATGGCATGACCCGCGTGGCCCGCCGCGAAGGCGTCGATGATTGGGGCGAATACTGGCATTTCACCAGCCAATCCAAACGCCACCTCTTCCATGCGCATTTTCCCAAGGATCATGTCGAGGTCTCGACCGTCGGTAATGTGTTTACCTGTATCTGCAACCTGCATGGCCTCGGCGCCAGCGAGATCGATCCGGCTGAGCTGGCCACCCATGACCCGAATTTCGAAATGCTGGTTCTGGTCCGGGCACAGAAGCCGCTGGACGCATGACCCGGTGGTTTTCAGACCGGGATCACCAGATCCTGACAGCCATCCTGATGCTCGCCCTCGGGCTGCGGGTCTGGGGTCTGAACGCGCCGCTCTGGTATGATGAAATCACCACAGTCGAGACACATCTGAGGCTGCCATGGAACGAGATGATGACATCTTATTCCATGAACCATCATTATCTATACAGCCTGCAAGCAAAATTCATGGCCAGTCTGTTCGGTGAAGCCGCGTGGACGGTTCGCTTGCCTGCCCTGCTGTTCGGTGTCGGCTCGATCGCAGCAACATGGGCGCTCGCCAAACGCGTTGCCAATGTCCGGATCGCACATATTACCGCTTTGCTCCTGGCGCTATCTTTCCATCATATCTGGTTCTCGCAAAATGCCCGCGGCTATACCGAACTCGCTTTCTGGAGCACGCTCGGCATGATCTTCTTCCTGGACGGCATGCGCGACCCGAAAGTGAAAACCTGGCTGGCTTATGCGGCGTGTCTGGCGCTGGCCATTGCCACCCATCTTACCGGGTTTTTCTTTTTCGCTGCGCAAGGGCTGATCTGGCTCAGCGTCTCGATCCTGAAGCTGCGCCGGCTCGGACTGATGAGCGATGCGATCAGGTTACCGGCCATGGCATACCTTGTCGGCGGCATCGCAGCCCTGCTCTTCTACGCCCCGATCCTCAGCAGTGTGCTTGAGGTTACCAGCACCGTCAGCACCACGTCGCAAGTCGATGTCATGCAAGAATATCAGAACCCGTTCTGGTCAGTGCTGGAAGCGTTTCGAACCGTGCTGGGATCATTAGGGCCGGTGCTTGGCATTATCGCGATTGGAGTCATCACGCTGAGTCTGATTGGCGCGCTGCGCCTGCATCGCCAAAGCCCTTTTTTCGGCCCTGTGGTCGGCTTGCATATTGCCCTCACCATGGCCCTGCTTCTGGCGCTGGGCATGCGCATCTGGCCGCGCTTCTTCTTCATCGATATCGGCTTCCTGATGCTACTCATCATTGTCGGCGTCCATGCGAGTTGCGTCTGGGGCCGCCGGATGGTGACCTTTGTCCCAGCCAAATCCGTGTTTCCTGCCGCGATTGCCGCGATGACGCTATTATCCATCGGCCTGGCCACGCGCAATTATACCGCGCCAAAACAAAACCTGGCTGGGGCGGTCAAATATGTCGATGCCAACATCGAAGCCGAGGCGCGGGTCTATGGCATCGGCGTTGCCGGGCCGCTGTATAACAGTTTCTATGGCGCCGACTGGGGCGTGGTCGAAACCGAAGCGGGCCTCGACGCCGCGCTCGACACGCCAGGTCCGATTTATCTGATTGTAGCCTTTCCGGGCCGGTCGTTTCGCGTCTTGCCGCGGATGGATGCGATGGCCGAGACCGGCCAGCTTGAACTCGTTAAACGTTTTCCGGGTACACTCGGTGACGGCAATGTTTTGATCTTCAAGCGGGCTTAGGCATGAACCTCGTCATCGGCTCTGGACCAGCAGGCGTCTCTGTCGCCATGGCGCTGATCGCGCGCGGGCAGTCTGTGACTCTGGTGGACGGCGGCCAGACATTGCCTGAACACCTGCGCCAGCGGCGAGACACATTTGCAAGCAAACCCGCTAAAGCCTGGACGCCGGAAGACATTGCCACCTGGCAATCGCCGCAATTACAGCCATCCGGCGCCCTCACCCTGCGATTAGGGTCCACCCATGCGCAAAACCCAAGCGCTGACCTGTTTGCCCCTGAAACGCAATTTGCCGGGCGTTCGTCTTATGCCGCTGGGGGGCTGTCAAATGTCTGGGGCGCAGCTGTGCTGCCATATCGACAGGCCGATATCGAAGCCTGGCCGGTTCGTGCCTCTGACCTCGCCGCGCATTATCAGGCAGTGTCTGAATTCATGCCGATCTCCGGCGCACCTGGCGGTGATCTGCAAGATCTGTTTCCGGACTTTGACGCCAGCGGCCTCAGACCGTTGGCTTCAGGGCCGCAGGCGCGCGAACTGCTTGACCGCCTGAGCCGCCAGCAGGCACGCTTGCACGCCCGCGGCGTCGCCTTCGGCCCAGCCCGGCAAGCCGTGCGCGGCGATTGTCACCTGTGCGGGCAATGTTTGCATGGCTGTCCCTGGTCGATGATCTATTCTGCTGAGCAGACGCTGAACCAGCTCAGGCAATCCGAGCGGTTCACCTATCAGCCTGGCGCGCTGGTCTCGCGTCTGTCGCAAGACGGCGAGGTCTGCCGGGTCCTGCATGCAGACGGCACGCAGATCACAGCCGACAAGGTGTTTGTGGCGGCCGGCGTCTACGAGACCGCGCGCTTGGTGCTGGCCAGCTTGCCGGACAATGATCGCTCGCTGACCTTGCAGGACAGCCGGCAATTCTTCCTGCCAATGCTGCATCGCTGGGGCAATCGGCAGGACCCGGCAAACGCCCCGTTACATACGCTTGCCAAGGCCTTCATTGAAATCGACGACGATACTGTCTCGCCGTATCTGACGCATTCGCAAATCTATAGCTGGAACGAATTCTATGCCCGGGAAATGATCGAGAATTACGGGCGCTGGCTGCCTGGCAGCCGGGCTGTATTCGAGGCTTTGTCAAAGCGCCTCCTGGTCGCCCAGACCTTTGTCCATTCCGAACATTGCGACCAGGTTGAGCTGCGCCTCGATGCGAAGACCAACCGCTTGGTCCCGACAATCGTCCCGAACGCAGAAATGAAGCCGACCATCAAGCGTGCCGCCGCGGCACTTGCCCGGGCAATGTCAAAGGCCGGCCTGCAACCACTGGGCTTTGCCAAGCGCATCGAAGGCCCCGGGGCAAGCTTTCATTCTGGCGGCACTTTGCCGATGTCTGACGCGCCAGGTCTCTTGCAGACCGATCCGCTCGGTCGCCTTAGCGGCTTTGAGCAGGTCCATATCGTCGACGCCTCCGTCCTGCCGAGCATTCCGGCCAGCACAATCACATTCACGGTCATGGCGAACGCGCATCGGATCGGGTCACTCGCTTAAGTCGGTCCGGTCTCAAACGCCCCGGCTTCCAGCGCTGCAGCAAGCGCATCATCGCCGCGCGCGCGTGCAGCTTTGGCCAGCTCAACGCCATAGGCGGCAAGCACCCGGTCTTCACGCCAGCGCTCTTCGAAGCCTTGCCGCGCCAGTTTTCCATGCCGCTCGCGCCAGGCTTCCTCGGTTTGAATCGTGGTCATGGCCTGAATGAGATCTGTTTCCGTCTCGAACAAAGCGCCGGCATTGGCGGCTTCGACAATTTCTGGGAACGGCCCCAGGCGCCGGGCGATCACCGGTGTGCCGATGCGGAAACTCTCGATCAGGATGATGCCGAACGTCTCGTAACACACAGACGGCACGATCAGTCCAAGGGCGCCGCGATAATAGGCATTGAGATCGTCGAGGGATTTTCGGCCGAGAAATTTTATCCGCGGATTATCCTGTGCCAGCGCTTTCAGCTCGCTTGTATATTCACCATCGCCGAGGATCAGCAGATCCGCATCAGGGTATTTGTCAAATGCCGGGAAGACATCTTGCAGGCCTTTGATCTTCTCCAGACGCCCGACGAACAGGAAATAAGGGCGATCATGCACAGCCGGTGCGGGCAGCGCAGCTTCATCGATGTCCGGCAAGAAATATGGCAGCACGGTCATCTCTTGCTTGAGCCCGAATTGCTTGTGTTTTTGCCGCGAGAACTCGCTCTTGGCGATCAACAGGTCGATTTGTTCAAGCTTGCGCTCGAGGAAACCGGTATAACGCCAGAGCTGCGGCGGGCGCTTGAAGGATAAGCTGCATTTCAGGCATTCGCGGGTCTCGCACAGCGCCTTGTTTTCTTTCCACAGCACATGCATCGGACAGACCAGCCAATGCTCGTGCGCTTCATAGATCTTCAGAGCATCGCCATAATCAAGCAGGCCCGGCCCGCCGACCAGGGATGTATTATTGTGCCAAATGAGGTCGAACCCACCGTCATCAATAATCTGTTTGATCTTGCTGGCATGCACCAGTGGTCGACCGGTTTGCTGGGTCAGGAGATTGGTCATCATCGGCCAGCCAGAAGACAGCGCGATCTCGGTCACGCCATCATCGGAATAGGCTTTTCCGTCGACCTCGCCGCCGCCTGTCTGATAGGCGTCCTTGTCATGCACGACGGTCACCGCATGGCCCCGTCGCACCAAGGCTTGCGCCATACGCTGCACCCCGACCGCATCGCCGCCAAAGGAATATGGCGGGTAAAACGTGGTGAACATCAGGATCTTCAAGGCGCGCATGATCTGCCTCTCTCAGCCAGCTCCGTCACACTCAAGTTTCGGGCCAAATCTGCAAGCGAAAACTCGCCGCAAGTGACCAAAAAGCAGGGCTTTGCCAAATTGGCTGCGAAACAGGATTAAATTGGCACCGGTCTTGCGGTCCTTGCATCGAGTTTTTGCGACAAGCGGCGCTGTCGGCGCCAAAAGGGTTGGGTATGCTGCAGAAAACAGATGGTGCCACGCTGGCGCGTATTTCAACTGAGTCAGCCGGCTCGGAACTGCGGATTCTGCAATTCTGCACGAATTTCTACAAAGGCGGCGGGATTCAGACGCACGTGCTGGAACTCTCCAAATGGCTTGAAGAGCGCGGTCACCAGATCTGGTTTGCAGCCGAACCTCGCAAATCCAGCTATGACCCCCAGGCCGAGAATTTCATTCCGCTCGCCATGGCCGACATTGCCAAAGTGGATGGCGCCCTGCCGGCGCGTGTGTTTGCACTGTTTCGAAACGCGCTGCGACTGCGCAAAGCCATCTCGCAACACAAATTCGACGTCATTCATGTGCATGAAACAGCGCCGGCTCTGGTCGCCCGTTTAGCAACAGTCGGCAAGAAGATTCCGATCATCATGACCTTTCACGGTTCGGCCCCGTCCCGCATTCCCAGCGCAGCCCGTATTGGCCAATATTGCGCGGATCTGGTCGCCTCTCCGAGCCGGATTGTCCTAGATGGGCTGATCGCGAATGGCGTCAATGCTGACAAAACCAAAGTCCTGAGGCTTGGCATCAAACCCTTGCGCCCGGCGTCAGACGAAACCGTTGATGCGCTGCGTCAGACCTACTTGCCGAACGGCGCCGGAAAGATTGTTTTCAGCCCATCCCGCCTGGCCCCGCAAAAAGGCATTGATGTGATGATCGATGTCGTCAAACGGGTGACTGAAACTGCGCCGGATACGCAGTTCGTCGTGGCTGGCGGCGGGGTTTTGTCTGGCGTCGTGAAGGACTGGGCCAAAGCCGCCGGGGTTGAACAGAACATGCATTTCCTGGGCGCTATCGATACCGTCCCGGAACATTTGCAGGCGGCCGACCTATTCCTGTTGACATCGCGCTGGGAAGCCCTTCCGATCTCGATCGTCGAGGCATTCAGGGCTGGATTGCCTGTGATTGCCACGGATTGCGGCGGCGTTTCTGAACTGGTCGATGAGCAAGTCGGCGCGCTTTGCGAAGTGGAAGATGCCGAGGGCATCGCAGCAGCAGTGCTGGCCCGGCTGCAATCGGAAGAAAAATCTGCCAGACAGGGCGAGGCCGCTCGAGCGCGCAGCCAGCAACGCCGCTTTGATGTTGATCATGTCCATGCCGAGTTTCTCGCAACCTACCGGCAGGTGGTGGCAAAGGCATAAGTCCGCGCCGCGGGCCTCACGGCTTTCGCAGATATTGCTGCACCAGCTTCAAACGATCGCGCATCAGCAGCGCTGAGGCCAGCCCGTAAACCAGCGCGCCGGCAATGCCGCAAACGGCAATCACGGCGAGGCTCCCCCAGGTCGCGACGGCGTGCATCAGCCAGGCCACCAAACCAGCCATCGCCGCGCTGACGAGCAGCGGCGCCACATGCTGGCGCACCAGTGTGGTGACGGCGACACCGGACAGGCGCGCGACAATGGCAAAGCGCAACATCCAGAGCACCAGGAACGAGGCTGCAAACCCGTATGCAACGCCAGACAGGCCGTGCCCACGCATGGCAGCGACAGCGGCCGCCGCCAAGCCGACTTCCAGCCAAACGACCAAGGCAAGCGCCCCGACCTTGCGCGCGGCCAGGCAATAGGACTGATGCACCACCTCAATCGCAAGATAAGCGCCAATCAAGCCAATAATGCTCAGCGCCAGCGCGGCCGGTGCCCATTTGTCGCCAAATACGAGATCAACAATCGGGACCGACAAGACCATCATTCCGAACATGGCCGGAAAGGCGATCCAGCCTGATAGACGCGACAGCTCGATCAACAGCGTTTGTGCTGGCCGTCCTTCGCGCAAGCGCGCGGCAAAGGCCGATTGCGAGACCATGCGAATGGGCGTCGAAACAAGGAAGGATGCGATTTCAACCAGCCGCCAGGCGAGGGAAAAATAGCCCAGCACCGTCGGCCCAAGCAGCGCGCCAATCACCGCCATAGGAAGTTGCACGCGCGCGATCTGCGCCCCTCGAAACGCCAGAACTGTTGTGCCCAGGCCGAAAATCTCGCGCACCGCGGCGCCGCTTAGCGACCATTTCGGGCGCCAGGAGACCGCGCCCCATGCAAGCCCGGTATTGACGCCAACCTGAACCAGACGCTGCGCCACCAAGGCCCAGACGCCATACCCGTTCAGCGCCATCCAGACCGCAATAATGCCGCCGCAGACAACCCCTGCAACCGCCCGCAGCGCCAAGGCCTTGAACTGCATGTGACGGCGTAAAAGGCTGGCCGGCACCGCTCCGAAAGCGACCAGCACGACAGAGGCGCCGAGATATTGGATGAGGTCAGCGACGATTTCTTGCTGGTACAGGCCCGCAATCAGTCCTGAGGCCAGATACAGGCCAGCAAACAGGAGCGCCGCAAAGGCGATCAGGCAATAAAACACCGCATCCGCATGGGCCTGGTCTTGATCTGGTGCGGCGACCAGATATTCGGTCAGGGTTTCGCGCACCAGGAATTCACACAAGATGACAATCGCCGCCGCCATCGCGATCAGACCAAAGGCTTCAACGCCTAGAAGCCGCGCCAGGATGACGAAAATCAGGACATTGAACGCCTGTTCGACCCAATTGCCCATCGCCATCCAGGCAATGCTGGCTCCAACCTGTTGGCGATCTTCACTCATTCGACTGGATCTCTCCCGCATCGCCTGCCGGTCTGGCCGCCCCTGGCGCTGCAAAAGGGATGCCTGAATCGCTGGCAACTGTCGAGAGACGGGCACGGAGCCTGCATATCTGTTTCACCTATGCCCCATCCAGGGATAGGATGGCCGCACGCAAGCAGACAATCAGCGCAGCCGGGGAAGAGATGACGACAAGATTACCTGATTTCCTGGTGATTGGCGCGGCCCGCGCGGGCACGACAGCCTTGCACAGCGTCTTGCAACAACATCCGGGCATCTTCATGCCAGACCGCAAGGAGCCGAACTTCTTTGCTTATGAAGGCGAAACCCTCGCCTGCCAGGGCCCTGGGGCCGATTATATCAACAATTCGGTGGTCGATCTGGACGCCTATACGGCGCTTTTCGCTGATGCACCTGAAGCCGCGCACCTTGGCGAAGCCTCGCCGCTATATCTGTATAGTGAAAAGGCGCCGGGCCGGATCAAGCATCATGTTCCGGATGCAAAGATGATCGTGATCCTGCGCAACCCGGTCGAGCAGGCCTATTCGCATTTCATGTATGCGACCAAGCAGTGCATTGAAACCGAGACCGATTTCAACACCGCCCTGAGGCTTGAGAACACGCGCCTGGCGCAAGCCTGGCAGCCACTTTTCGGCTATTCCGCATTTCCGCGCTATGGCGCGCAACTGGCGCGTTATTTCGACCTGTTCCCGCGTGAGCAATTCCTGATCCGCCGGTATGAGGACTATCAAGCCGCACCGGATGTGTTCTTGCGCGATGTGTTCGACTTTATCGGTGTCGATGCCGATTTCATTCCAAATATGGGAGACAAGGTGAACGCTGGCGGCGTGCCGAAGAACCAGGCGTTTCAGGATTTCTTGATGAAATCCAATCCGGTGACACGGGCGATCGGACTGGTCGTGCCGCAGCGCACCCGCCTGAAGCTCCGCGACTGGCTCGCCAGCATGAATATGAGCGCGCCGGAGGCGCTGAGCCCGGCGGCGCGAGCGGTGCTGGTCGAGCGCCTGTCTGACGACATTCAAGCCCTGGAATCCCTGCTCGACTGGGATCTCACCGAGTGGCTGCGCTGAAGCGCGCCATTGTGAATGCAATTCTCCCGCGCAAGGCGAAGATGGTTGAATGGCGTGGTTCTTGCTGTAATCCCTATAGTTAGGGACACGTAGAGACTTACCGCCATGGGGACGTTGAACATTCAAACTCAGCCAGCGCAAAATGCGGACACCCCCCTGCCCGCGATTGGCCTGGAGCTGCTTGAGAAACTCAAGGCGAAGACGGCGCGCGTCGGCATTATCGGGCTCGGCTATGTTGGCCTGCCGCTGGCGATCACCGCGGCGACACGCGGCAATCCGGTTGTCGGCATTGAGATCAATCCAAACAAGAACAGCCTGCTGGAACAGGGCTCGAGCTATATCGATGCGGTCAGCGACGAGGCCTTGCAGGCCGTGTTTGGCAAGACCTTTACCAGCAGCTCGAACTTTGCCGACCTCGCCGGGTGTGATGTGATTGTCATCTGCGTGCCAACGCCGCTTTCGTCGCATCGCGATCCAGACCTGTCTTATGTCGAAGCTGCCGGACGGGAGATTGCCCAGCACATGACGCCGGGCGCCTTGATCGTATTGGAATCGACCACTTATCCTGGCACCACGCAGGATATCCTGGTGCCGATCCTGGAAACCAGCGGCCTGAAGGCGGGCGAAGACTTTTTCATGGCCTCCTCGCCGGAACGCGAAGACCCTGGCAATCAGAGTTTCAACACCTCGACCATCCCGAAAATCGTTGGCGGCGATGGCGAAATGGCCGCTCGTCTGGCGCAACAATTCTATAGCGGTGTCGTCGACCGCGTCGTGCCGGTGTCGTCGACCCGGGCCGCGGAAGCGGTGAAGATCACCGAGAACATCTTTCGAGCTGTGAATATCGGTCTCGTGAACGAGCTGAAGACGATCTATGACGCAATGGGGCTCGACATCTGGGAGATCATTGACGGCGCCGCAACCAAGCCATTCGGGTTCATGCCATTCTATCCCGGTCCAGGGCTGGGCGGACACTGTATTCCGATTGATCCATTCTATCTGACCTGGAAAGCGCGCGAGCATGATCTGCCGACCAAGTTTGTCGAATTGGCGGGTGAAGTGAACCAGGCCATGCCGCGCTATGTCGTCCAGCGCACCCGCGAGGTGATCGATCGCACCACTGGCAAAGGCTTGTCGAGCGCCAAGATCCTGGTGATCGGCGTAGCGTATAAGAAGAATGTGGCCGACATGCGCGAAAGCCCCGCATTACGCATCCTCGAATATTTCGAGGCGGCCGGATCAACCGTCGATTTCTATGATCCCATGGTCCCGTTGATTCCCAAGAATGACGAGCATCCGAGCCTGGAGGGCCGTAAATCCGTGCCGGAAAGTGCGGTCACCTCGACCGAATATGAAGCGGTCATCATCGCCACTGATCATGACAAGGTCGATTATACCAAACTGTGTGAAACCGGTGTCCCGATCATCGACACGCGCAATGTCATGCAGCGCAACAATCTGGCCATGGACAATGTCACCAAAGCCTAGGAATAGGCGACCGGCTTGAGCGCCTGGCGCAGCGCACGCAGCCCCCTGCGCAGGGCCAGGTAGAACCCGCCTTTGCCATCCAGGAAATCCTGCCAGCGTTGGGGATCCTGATAATAGAACATTTCAATCCGCGGCAGGTCATAGCGGTTGCTGCCCCGGGTCGCGACGCCGTGTTCAACCCCGACGGAAAGATCATAATGGCGTTCGATCAGCTCCAATGCGCGGGCGCTGACCTGGCCATAAGGCGGCGCAAAATGTGTGCTGGACTTGCCGAGCTCGGCGTCCAGGTCTGCCTTCGATCCTGAAATCTCGTCCGCCAGCTCAGACCCTGTCAGAGTGCTGAGCGCGATATGACGGCGCCCATGCGGGGCGATATCCACCAGCGACTTGTCCAGCGCCTGCAAGGCCGGCCAATCCAGCAAAGGGCGTTTACCTGCGTGGCCGCCATACCAGTCTTCATAGCCGCCGGTCTTGCGCGTCGGCACGAATAGCGTGCTCGCAAATGCGTGCGCTTCAAGCACAGGATGGGCGTGCTGTTTGAAGTCAACAAAGCCGTCATCGAACGTGATGGCCATGGATTTTTCCGGCAACTCGCGCTCGCCCCGGTGCCAGGCCGCGACCGCCTCAAGCGGGACCACCTGATACGCGCTCTTGGCCAGCTTCGACATCATCGATCTGAACGTTTCCGGCGCAATCGATGTCGGTCCACCCGCGTCGGAAATCGAGTGAAACATCAATATCGGAACTTGCGTCGCCGGTTTGCTCATCTCTAGTCTTCTACCACGTGGGTCTCGAATTCTTCGCGCAGTTCAGCCCAGCGGGTGCGGTCGAAATTTCCGCGCTCGTCCAGGCAGCTGACAGCTCCATATGCCATAGACAGTGCATGATGGGTATTGTCATGCGCAAACAGGCCCTGACGACCAAAAGTCAGGACGTTTTCCAGGCTGGAAATCCAGTCATCCATGATCGCGAAATTTTCGGCATAAGTGCGATTGTAGACTGGATAGGCAAATGGCAGGCGGCGAGTTTCAACCTTGACCGTGTTGGCCTCCAGCCGAAGCCCTGCAGCCTTGATCCAGTCGCGCATCTTTTCGCCCAGCGCTTCGTTCGAGAGATCCCAATGCTCATCGCCGGGATCAGCGGGCAATTCGGCGCACAGGACGGTCCGACCCTTTGGTTCTGACGTGGCTGAATAATTCTTCGGTTCTGACATTCGCGACATCGGAATCGCGGCCTCAGGGAAATAATGGGCGTCATATTCGGTGAACTGATCGGTATCGAGGACCAGATAGATCAGGATCATGCCGCGATATTCGATATTCTCTGCAGCGGTCTTCACCTCTGCCGGGACGGCATCGCCGGCAGCGCGGATCAGAGTCGAGATCGGCAGCGTTGACCAGATCTTGTCAGGCGAACTGGTCTGCAAACCGGACGGCGTTTCCACAGTCAATTCAGAGACTCGATTGCCGTCAATCTTGAGGCCAACGACTTTCGAGTTCAGCGCAATCTGTGCCCCGGACTGCTCTGCCGCGCCGGCAAATCCGGTGCAGATCTGACCAAACCCGTCCTTCGGATAAAAGAACTTGCCTGTGGTCGGCGATTTCAGGCCTGGCAACTGGCCAAAGATCTTCTTCAGCAGTTTCGGCAAGGAGCTTCCTGAAACCCGGCGCTGCGCCAGGGTCGTGGCCAGCTCATCCGGGTCCTTGCCCCAAAGCTTGCGCACATAAGGAAAATAAAAGCTCTCGCACATGGTTTTTCCGAGGCCGCCCAGAAGCACCGTCTTGAAGGTTGGGTCATCGCTCTTTGGTGCGCGAAACTTTGCGGTCAGCGCGTCAAAGAAGAGCGAGAAGGCAAACGGGATCGGCAATCGCGTGGCGAGGTCAAACGGCTTTAACGGGAAGTGAATCCAGGATTTGCGCAGCCGGATGCGGCCATGCCGAGGTCGCAGCAGCAAATCGTCGCCGAGAATCTCCTTGATATGTCCCATGATCTCCGGATCAGTGACCGGATGCAGGCGGTGGCTGCCATAATCGACGCGAATGCCGTCAACATCGAAGCTTGCAGCATTGCCGCCGACCAGAGCGGCACCCTCATGCAGGATGACATCAAAGCCGGTCTCCTGGCGCAGCTTCCAGGCGGCGCCGAGGCCAGCCGGTCCGCCGCCGAGCACCGCAATAGTGTGCGCTTGTTCCTGAACTGCGCGTTCCGATTCAGCCATGTTTCGTCCCAATCTGTTGAGCGCCGTCTGACGCCGACTTGAATTTTCCCGACCAGGCCTGAACCGCAAGCCCAATCAAACCGGTAGAGATCAGGATTGTCTGCCAGACAAACCCAACCGCGATGACCACTGGCGAGGCGAAGGCGAAAGCTGCAAAAATCGCCGCCAGGCTCGCTTCACGGACCCCAAGACCGCCGAGACTGATCGGCAAGGTGGCGATCAGTTTTGCCAGCGGCCAGGCGAACAACCAGATGCCAAGATGGGTTGGGCCTTGCATGCTCCACGCCAGGGCGAGGTTGAGCAGAACAAATCCTGTTTGAATGGTGATGGAGAGCATGGCGCAGACGAGAATGCGGCTGCGGTGCTCGGCCATGTAATGCGCGATTTCTGCGACCATTGCGCCGACCTTGCCGCGCCCGGCCATCTGGTTTTCGACCAGCCTGGCAAGGGCCGGCAGCGCCATGAACAGCACGATGCCGATCAAGATGAAGACGGCGGAAATCACTTGCAGCCAGATCCCGGTCTGCCCTGCTGTGCCGAGCAAGGCGGCGCCGAAAGCGGCAATCACGACCAGCCCGCCTACATCGATGAGACGGTCCAGGATCGAGCCGGTGACCAGTTTCGAGCGCGACGTCACTTGTTGTGACAGGATGGCGGCGCGCGCGACGTCGCCGCCCGCGACACCTGGCAGCGCGATATTCGCTGCAAGGCCGGCAAAGTGGGCCTTCACGATGGCCGGAAATGGCAGTTTCTGGCCGACCAAAAGTCCCCATTTGAAGGCGGCCAGGACATGCCCGGCCAGAAAGCCCAGGAGGACGCCGCCCCAGACCCGGGGATCCGTGCGCGTGATGCCGGCCCAGATATCCGCGATCGAGACAAAATGGAAAATCACCGCCAACACAATGACGGTGAACAGGAGTTTCAATCCGGCCGCGAGATAAGGCCGGGATGACTTCGTCTGTGGCGAGGCGTCCGTTGTCATGGTCCGATCGCTCTGTGTTCAGGCATCTACTTGAAATGCAGGCGCGAGATCATGTCAGCGATCAATCCAAGCGACCAGACCACCAGCGCGGCCAGCATCGCAAAGACTGCACTTTCCGACAGGTTCATCTGGAAGATGTCATAGACGCCTTTGGCGGCCCCCAGCGCGAATAGAAGCGCGCCGAAAGGCAGGAAGACCCGCAAGGGGTGGAACAGCACTATAATCCGCACCACAAGCAGCATGAACCGGAAGAAATCGGTGGGTCGGATCTTTGAATGACCGACACGCTTGGCGTATGAAATCGGCGTATAGATGACCCGCAGGTTCGAGCAAATCATGCACAATGTGCTGGTGGTGCTGAACGAGAACCCATCCGGCATCAGGCCGAGAAAGCGTTCAATCGACTCGCGGCGAAACACGCGCAAGCCTGAATTCAGGTCCGGAATCTTTCGCTGCGCCAGAATATTGGCCAGTTTGTTGAGCACCCATTTGGCCGGCTTGCGCACCAGCGGCACACCCGTCATGGCAGCGCCGCGATTGCCAACAATCATGTCGGCTGTTTCACACATTCCCAGCATTTCCGGAATCTTTTCAGCCGGATAAGTGCCATCTGCATCAATGATTGCGACGAAATGCGATTTCGAATTCACAATCCCGGTCTTGAGCGAATGGCCATAGCCGACATTCTCGTCCTTGCGGATGACGCGGGCGACCGTTTCCACGGCTTTTTCATATGTGCCATCGGTTGAGCCATCATCGACAACAACGATTTCGGCGTCGAGGCCGGCGGTTTTGATCATCGCATCCAGTTGCTCAATGGTCGGCACGATGGCGTTGACTTCATTATAGGCGGGAACGACGATCGACAGATCGTAGACGCGCTCGACAGGTCGCTTCTTGGCCTTCACCGGTGTGTCCTCATTGACCATGGCTGTCATCTTGTTCCCCAATCAGATCCTTGAAACTGCTCTGCAGCAAGACCTGTACCATTCTTGGTTACCCTCAGGCCGTCCCATGCTGCGCTGTGTAGCAATGACTAAGTAAGAATTCCCTAATCTGGCGCGAAGGATTTCGGCCATTGAACTATTTGATCGCGATGAACCCTTCAAAGCAGATATGCTTGAAAATCGTCATCTGATCGACAAACCCGGCGCGCTTCAGCAAATCCATATTCCCGGCCGTCGAGAAAGGCTCCAGGATGCCTTTCAGGCTGCCGGTTTTGGACAGGATTTCCTCTGCCGAGAAACCCTGCTCGGTTTTGAAATCATTATACAAAGCCGACATCATGTCCTGGAACCGCGCATCCGGTCCGCGCACTTTCTCGAACATGATAAAGGCGCCGCCCCAGTTCAGAGACTCATAAATCTTGTCGAAAATATCCTGGCGATAGCGCGGCGGAATGAACTGCATTGTATAATAGGATACGATCAGATCAGACTTTTCGAGCTCGAACAGGCGGACATCGTCGACCAGAAGCTCGATATTCTTGATGCCCTTGCAATGCGACTTGGCCTTGGTGATCATCGGCTTTTCGGTATCGATGCCAATCCATCGTGCCTGCTTGCGGCTACTGTGACGGGTCGCCAGCTTGCGCAATAATTCACCGGTCGAAACGCCCAGCTCATAGATCGTGCTGTCATCGTGAATGAAATAGTCGCTATATTTGCAGACCAGATCATGGCCTTCTTCATACATCGGCACGGATTGGCGAATGTGCTCCACAAAAGTTTCTGCAACGTCGCCGCCAAATGACCAATTGGCGTTGCCTGCTTCAATGTCGTGACCGACTTTCATAGTCCCCGTCTCCTATTCACTGCGCCCCACAACGCAAACTCTATGCCAATCCAGCTGATCCAAGCAAGCGACAGCTTTTTGATTAACGGCCCCTGATCCTGACAGATTGAACAGTCTCGCCGCAAGTCTGATCAGATTATGCGCAGAGACAGGAGAAACCGACCTCTTTTCTGCAGATTTCAACGATTTGGACAGCCGAAACATTGGCACAGGTCTTGCTTTTGTGTTGGGGACGCAAGAGATATGTCTGTATCAAAGGGGACATTTGAAAATGGACGGGACTCCCGTAGGCGCAGAAACGCTGCCCACCAAAGACGACAGAGACGACAGCCGCACCACCGTAGCGATTATCGGTGGCGGGCCTGCTGGACTGACCGCAGCCTATGAGCTGCAGCGCAATTCGACCGATTACAAACCCGTCGTGTTCGAGGCGGATAAACTGGTTGGCGGGATTTCGCGAACAGAGTCGCACAATGGTTATCGATTTGACATTGGCGGTCACCGCTTCTTCACCAAGGTCACCGAAGTCGAAGAAGTCTGGCACGAAATCCTGACAGATGATTTTATCACGCGGCCACGCAAGAGCCGGATTTTCTATCGCGGCAAATATTATGACTACCCGCTGAAGATCACCAATGCGCTGCTCAATATCGGATTGATCGAATCGATCCGCGTCGGGCTCTCTTATGTCAAAGCGCAGCTTTTCCCGTCAAAGCCGGAAGAGACTTTCGAACAATGGGTCTCTAATCGTTTCGGCAAACGCCTGTTCCAGCACTTCTTTGAAACCTATACCGAAAAAGTGTGGGGCATCCCCTGTTCTGAAATCCGCGCTGACTGGGCGGCGCAGCGAATCAAGAACCTGTCGCTGATGAAAGCGGTCTGGAACGCACTGACCGGCGCCAATGACACAGCCAGCCTGATCGAAGAGTTTGAATATCCGCGCCTCGGCCCGGGCATGATGTGGGAAAAGGCTGCGGAGCTGATCAAGGATAAAGGCGGCGAAGTGCACATGCAGGAATGGGTCAGCCGTGTGTTCATGGATGGCAATCGCGTGACCGAGATCGAAGTCATCAAGGACGTCGATGGTCAGCGCACGCCCTATCGCGTCTCTGCCGACCATTTCATCAACACGATGCCGGTGCGCGAGCTTATCCATTGTATGGACCCGCCGCCGCCGCAACATGTGATCGATGCTGCCGACCAGCTGAAATATCGCGATTTCCTGATTGTCACGCTGGTTCTGGACCATCCAGATCCATTTGATGATAACTGGATTTACATTCACAGCCCGGACGTGAAAGTCGGTCGAATCCAGAATTTCCGCGCCTGGTCGCCGGAAATGCTGCCAAACCCGGAAAATGCTTCCATCGGCATGGAATTCTTCTGCCATGAGGGCGATGGGCTCTGGGCCTCAAGCGACGAAGACCTGATCAAGCAGGCCTCTGAGGAATTGGAATTCCTCGGCCTGGCGTCCAAAGACAGCGTCATTGATGGTTGCGTGATCCGTCAGAAAAAGGCTTATCCGGTCTATGACGCGGTCTATAAAGACGCCCTGGACACGATCAAGGATTGGATCCTGACGCTGGAGAATTTCCAGACCGTCGGCCGCAATGGCATGCACCGATACAATAATCAGGATCATTCCATGCTGACCGCGATGCTGGCCTCGAAAATCATCATGGGCGAAGAGCACGACATCTGGAATGTTAATGTCGAGCGGTCTTATCATGAGGAAATGCAGGTCAATAAGAAGCCGGCCCTGGAATCCACCTAGCGCGTCGGCGCGGTCCCAAAGCGACGCAACGACGTGTATCAATCGACTTGAATTTGGCGGCCTCTGGTCGCCTTTTTCATGTCGCCAGATCAAGCGACGAATTTAAAAAAATTGCCTTGATTTCAGGCTTAACAAAGCGTTAATGTGAGGTTCGGTGGCAAGCCGATACTTCTGGCGTGGGATTTGCAGTCAGAGGTTGAAGCATGATGCAGGTTTCGACTGCATCGGGGACCAAAACCACCGACCGTACAGAACGTGCGCGTAGAGTGAGGGGACGAAATTGGTTGCACAGAATGTAAGCCACGGCAAAGCCGACAGCATCTGCGTTATTGTACCGGCTTTTGAAGCGGCGCATTACCTGGAAAAATCTCTGCCGCCGCTGATCCAGCTGCGCGACGCTGGCGAGGTGGCCGACGTCATCGTGGTTGATGATTGCTCACCCAATCCGGAAACAGCGCAAACCGCCAAGCATCTTGGCGCCACTGTCATTCAAGCCAGCAAGAATGGCGGCCCTGGTGCGGCGCGCAACCTGGCGGCGACAAAGACCGATTGCGGCCTGCTCTGGTTCGTTGACGCCGATGTGGTGGTTCACCCTGAATCTGTTGACCGAATCCCGATCGCTTTCGCTGATCCGGCAGTGCACGCCATGTTCGGCTCATATGACGAAAATCCCCCGGCCCCAGGCTTTGCGTCTCAATACAAGAACCTGATGCATCGCTATTATCACATGAATTCCAGTCGCCAGGCGACCACCTTCTGGTCCGGCTGCGGGGTCGTCCGGCGCGACGCGTTTCTGCGCCTGAACGGATTTGATATCGAACAGTTCACCAAGCCCTCGATCGAGGATATCGAGCTCGGCTACCGCATTCGAGCAGCCGGCGGCGAAATCGTGCTCGATCCGTAATTGCTGTGTACGCACCTGAAAGAATGGTCTTTGCGCGAGGTTGTACTGACCGATGTCTTGAAACGGGCTGTGCCATGGTCCCGACTGATTGCCACGCGCGAAATGACTGAGAACAATCTCAACGTTTCCACGCCTGAACGCATCCGCGCCGGCATTGCCGGGCTATGGGCCTTGTCCATCCTGTTTGCGATGACCGGCCTGCTCTGGCCACATGCCGCCATGGTGTTCATGGCGATGACCATCATCATGGTGTGCGCGAATTGGCGCCTGCTGAGCTTCTTCACGCGCCGCAAGGGGGTGGCTTTCGGCCTCGCCGCACTGGCTTTTCATCAAGTCTATTACATTTACAGCGCAGTGACATTCAGCCTCGTCAATCTGCGCCATCGTCCATATTTGCGCGGTCAAGTCTCCGCATCCTGATGCAATGGTTCCGATTTGCCTTGGAATCACGGCTGGACTTTGTAAGGGTTTCCGCCATTGCTGCAGCGCTCGGAGACAATCGGGATGAGCTATCTGGATAAGCTTCCGGGATTCGGGCGCCTCAAGACCGCATACAATTCCATTCGCTGGTCACACCTGATCGTGGCCGCCGTCATCTTTGGCATCCTGATGCGACTGGCGCATTTCGGCATCGGGCGAATGCTGTGGCTGGATGAAGCCACCATTGCCATCAATTTTGTCATCAGCGACGGCACCGATTATTTCGAAGCCCTGGAATTCCGCCAGATTGCGCCGCCAATATGGATGATGGTGTCGGACAGTTTGTGGACATTCACAGGCAGCTTTGAATATGGCGCCCGTCTGCCCTCGCTGCTCGCTGGACTGGCAGCCTTCATATTGTTCTGGAGACTGGTGCGCGAACGATTTTCCTCTCCGGTCGTCCTCGTTGCGGTGTTTGTCTTCGCCGTCTCCTACATGCCGGTCTATTACTCGGCCGAAATCAAGCCTTATGTGTTTGATATCTTGTTCAGTACCATCGTCCTCATTCAGGGCCTGCGCCTGTTCGAGAAGGATGACTGGCCGATCAGTGACAGTCTCTGGCTGGGCGTCGCCTTTGTCCTGACCGGCAGCTTTGCCATGTCAGCGCCGATGATCATTGGCGGGTTTGGCGGACTGCTTGGATTGAAAGCGCTGGTTGAACGGCGTTGGAGTGCAGCAGCGATCCTCGCCATCAGCGCCGCGATTGCGGGCGCGATTTATATCGTGGCGGCGCTGTCCGCGTTTCAGACGCAGATTGATCAAGCCGGACTCGATCAGGGCGGCGTCGGGCATTACTTTAACCGCCACTTTGCGCCATTCCCGCCGACCAGCCTTGGCGACCTGGCCTGGTATGTCGAAATCGTGCAGGACACGCTGACCCCGATGGTCGGCCGCGAGTCGAATTATGCCTATGTCGTCCTGATGCTCTTTGGCAGCCTAGTTGTGGCCCGCCAATCCTGGTGGAAAGTCGCCTTCATCCTGGCCCCGATCGTGGTCGGGTTCGCGCTTTCAGCCGTGCATATCTATCCGATCATGGCACGATTGTCGCTATATGTATTTCCAATCGCCCTGTTGCTCGCCGCATTTGCCCTGGAGAAGATGATCTCAGAACTGCCGCGCCGGGTTAATTGGGTAGTGTTTGCCTCAATCCTGTTATTGAGCGTCGGATCGGTGACCTGGCACCGCTATTACAACACGTTCAATCCGTCGGTTTCGCCGAAGGATATCTCCGAGGAAATGCGCACAATCGCGGACAATATTCGCCCGGATGAAATCCTGGTGGTCTCGGCCTGGTCCTTGCCGACCTTTTTGCTGTACCGGCAGGCCTATGAACTCGACCAGATCAACTGGGCCGTCGCTGATCGCGCCACTTGCTTCTTTCAGCCTCCCATCGATCTCGAAAACCGGGACCGTGTCTGGTATCTGAGAGGGCCGTTTGATGGTCCGGGTCCGAACCGGGATGCTTCGACGTATGACCTGATCCTGGGCGAGATGCCAAAACGGATCGATGTGAAGACAATTGGTCAACGTCTCGACCATCTGCAAATCGCGGCTGCGGACGCACCTGCCGAAGGTCATGAAGGCTGCCCGATCCGGCCGATTGACGATAATTTGCTGATGGGCGGTCGTCCGCCGCTTCAGCTCAAGCCTTAGCCCAGGCTCAGAAGCCGGCGACGCGCTCGACCATCCAGATCGTGCCGGACAGCCCGATCAGGTAAGCGCCGACAGTCTTGGCAAGCCCCAACCGAGAGCGGCCGAGCTGGACGATCAGCCAGGCGGCCGCGAGCAAGACGAGCACGAACAGGACCTGCCCCAGTTCGACGCCGAGATTGAATAATAATAAGGCCCAGACTTCCTGATTGGCCGGCAAACCAATCTCCGACAGCGCGCCGGCAAAGCCAAAGCCATGGATCAGGCCAAAACCGAAAGCGATGAGCCATGGATATGCCGCCGTCAACGAGGCGCCGCCGCGCTGTACAGTAATCGCCTCTCGGGCCAGCAGGATCAAACTGAGCGCAATCACCGCCTCAACCGGCGGTCCCGGCAGGGTCAATCCGGCCAGGGTCGACAGTCCGAGGGTGATCGAATGAGCGACAGTAAAGGCGGTCACCGTCAACAGGAGCTGGGACCTGCGCACTAAAAGGCACAATCCCAGCACGAACAGAAGATGATCATAGCCGAACAGAATATGATCGACGCCAATCCGGAGATACGCGAATAGCGGCGCGCCTGACGCCTCAGCGCCGAGCGTAAAAGTCGCTGCGGCCGGCTTCAGCACAGTCGACACCTGGCTGCCATCGATCCGCCGGATCCGCAGGAAGACATCGGTCAGCGTGCGGTCGAGGCCATCAATGTGGATCTCCCCCTGCTCGAGGGGGCAGCTGAGCCGCCATCGCGATACCACTGCGCCGCGCGCCGCTTCGAGCTTGATCGGCGAAGCGTCACAGCCGTCCGGGAAGACCGGATCAAGCTTTAGACGTCGCCCGTCTTTCAGGGGCTGTTTCCAAACCACTTCATATCGGCCCGTATCGGTTTCAGTCAGTTCCAGGAAAGCCGGATTGACCTCATGTGCCTGCGCCGGAAGGTACAGGCCTGCGAGCCAGACAAGTGTGGTCAGAAAGGCGAGTCTCAGGCTCAACGCGCGTCTGCGCCTTCGATCACGATTTCATACTTGTCGACAATCGCACGGATCTCGTCGGCGGTGCGGCGGCGCTGCTGATGATCTGTCCAGTCCTGCAATACCGCTGAGCGCACCTCATCCAGTGCTGGCATCCGTGCCTCCGTGCGCTGCGTGATACGGATGAGGTGGCTGCCTAAGGCCGAAGCGACCGGACCTTGCCATTGTCCGTCATCAGCGCTTGAAAACGCACTGAGCTCAGTCGCGAACTGGCCGCCGAACAGGCGCACAATCTCCCGTACGGGCAGTTCGGCATAGCGTCTCTGTAGCATGAACGGGTCGCCTTGCCCGCGCCACTCTGGCGCCGACGCAGACGTCAGTTCTTCGAGGACCGCTGCCATCCTTGGATCGTCTGCGTCAGAGAAAAACACATGATCAAAGGACAAGCGCAGCGGTTGTTCGAACCGCTCGGCATGATCCTGTAGCCAGGCTGCCAAGACCGCGTCAGACGGCGGTTCGAGCGCGCCGAGATCGGACAACATGAACGTCATCTTCTGGGCCAGGCGGCGCTGCACGACAGTGTCATCCTCGGCCATGCCGAGCCGGCGGGCTTCGCGAGCCAGCGCTTCCTGCTGGATCTGGTCGGTAATGATCGCCCGCATGTCCTGCTCGGTCGGCAAACTGCCCGCCTCGATGGCATAAAGCGACGCTAGGCGCTCCATATCGGCTTGCGTGATGACAATGGTCTGTTCTGACGATTGCCGGTTCGCAGTCAGCAGCTGATAGGCCCCGAAAATGAGTCCTGCCAGCAAAATGAAATGAACCAAAGGTTCGCGGATAAGACGCGTCATTTATTCCCCTGGTGTGTACCAGATCGGAGACGTGTAGGCGCGCTCCTGCAAGGTTTGCGGCACATCAGGACGCGGCGGCGTTCCTGCAGCAAGCGCTTCCCAGGTTGACCAGCGACAGGTCGGGTTCTCCAGCACGCGGACATAATAGCTCGCGTGTTGTTCCGGATCGAACCCGGGATCGCTCCAGACGGTTTTCAGCTCCGCCGCCCCTTCCCCCATCGGTGCACATGTCGCCAGATCGACTGCAGCGCCATTATCAGGACAGCGATGCGTGTCTGGATCTGGCGTGCCAGTGTGGCAGGCGACGTCATAGACCTGTTCGCCAGTGCTGGTCACCTTGACCACCTGCGCGCGTTGCAATGGCGCTGCATTCGGGTCCTGCATGGCCCAGACCAGGAAGGATGGCGCCCGGCCATCACCAATCAGGTCGCCGCCCATGGTGACGCCTTGCGCATAAGCCTTGGCGGCAAGATCAGCATCATCCGTCAGCTCGGCCGCGAAGTCGAAGCTGGCAAAGAACCGCACCTTCATGCGCGGCCCAGTGGTCGCGAAAGTCTCCTTGCGCCGGAAGGCATCGAAGATCGCCTCGCGCGTGTTCTCTTCGGCCCAGACCCCGGTCAGGCCAGAGGCCGACCAGCGCGAAAACCACTCTGTCGCATTCAGAGTTTGCTGATTGACCGGCTGGTCTTCCCAGCTCTTGGTCGGATCCATGGGCACAGATCCGCGATTGATCGGCAGGCCATCAATGATCCCGACCTTGGACCAGTAATCACTCTCGACATAAGCGCCGCCAACCACATGGCTATCGGATGCCGCGACGAGGCCGAATTTGAACGGATTGAACCCTTCATTCTCTTCAAG
Organism: Henriciella sp.; assembly: GCA_965212615.1. GTDB lineage: Bacteria > Pseudomonadota > Alphaproteobacteria > Caulobacterales > Hyphomonadaceae > Henriciella. The sequence continues at coordinate 573,938 of OZ243114.1, read as the reverse complement.
CTGGAGACCGAGCCCATAAGCCTCGCGGACATAGCTGCCCTTAGTGGCTGAAACATCATATGAGCCGAGCAGGCGCGTATAGATCTCGAAATCCGCCCATTCATCATTCGGCGACAGGTCCGGGTGCGTCTCTGAGGTGCCTTTCACCTGAGTGACTTCCACCAGCGGCTCATTGCGCATGCGCTGTTCGGCATAAGCGGCACTCAGCGGCGCGCCATCATAGGTTTCGAGCTTGAACATCTGGCCGTCCGAAACATTCGGATTGTGCGGCACGGCAATGGCTTCAAACCCGTCTTCCCGCTGCGCGTCCATCCAATCCCAAAGGTCTTCCGGATTGGTCGAATCGAGGGTCGAGAAAGCGCGGCTCGGCGCTGCATCGCGGAAGAAGACGTTCCGGTGCAGATTGCCACCCCCAAATGTGCCATCATCGCGATTGGTGGTCACAGAGGTGTATTCATAAGCCGAAAAAGTCGTGAACACGCCAGGCTCATAATGGCGCTCGGCGGCATCGACATTTTCGAGCCAGATCGAATTGATCAAGGGCTGGTCATACATGTCCTCGATTTTCTCTCCGGACCGCACCGAGGCGCCGACGCCTTGAAAGGCGGCTGTGATCTTGTCCGGATCGGTCGAGAACATGTCTTTTGAGCGAGGCAGTTCGCTAAGCTCGGTCCCAGGGGTATTCATCGCGGGCAGAATGCCAAGATACTCAGCATGGTCGGTCACCGCATAGAAATCGAGCGGACCACCCGCAATCGTCATGTCAAATCCGGATGGATGCTTGACCGTCTCACCCTTGGCAAAGCGATACGCATCATCGGCCGTCCGCCGGACATTGAAGATATAGGCATCGAAACTGTTGCGGGTGTGAATGTGGAGGTCACCGAAATAGGCATTGCGCGTCACTGCATAATCGGTCGTCGCCGTTGATTCCGGCGCGGCGGTGTCCACATCGGCGCTGGCGCCGTCTTCCTGATTGGGGCCTGTGGCATTGCACGCCGCCAACGCGGCTGCGAGCGCCAGACCTGATACTGCGCGATAGCGATTCATTTTTTCCTCCCGGGCGAGCGTACATGCGACTCGCTGTTCTCACTCATGCCGGTTTGTACCAGTCTGACTTGAGAAAGAATGTCAAAAATGCGACATTTGGCGCATGTTCGACTTTTCCCAGTATCAGCCAACCCCATTTCTCGACCTATTGTCGCCCGCCTGTGTCGAGCGCCTGCGCCTGGAAGGCCGCCACCGCAAATATTCAGACGGCCAGTATGTCCACAGCCGCGGCGATGCGCATCCGGGGATCTCGATCATCGAAGACGGCGCGGCCCAGGCCGGGATCTATGGCGCTGATGGCAGCTTCATCCTGACCTCTTATATCGGCCGCGGGCACACATTTGGCGATTTGACCATCTTCACCAGCCTGCCGCGCACCCATGACATCTCTGCGGTTGGACCGACGACCATACTCGATGTGCCGGATGCGCGGTTTCGAGCGCTTTGCGGCGATGATCCGAGCTATATGCAAGCCTTGTTGCAAACCACCCTGATGCGGTCACACCTGCTGCTGGAAATGCTGCACGCCTTGCGCAGCTTGCCGCTTTTGCAACGGGCCGCGAAATTCCTGCTGCTCCTGGCTCCCAACGGTCCGGACGCGCCGACCTTGCGGTTTCGCCAGACAGATCTGGCCTCGACGCTTGGCATTTCCAGGGCGTCAATGAACCGGGCCCTGTCAAAACTCGAAACCCTGAGCCTGATTGACCGCGGCTATGGCACTGTGAGAATCCGCGACCGGGCCGCGCTTGCACGCTGGTTGAACGCGCGCGCCGACTGAGCCTCGCCATCCCCCCTGTCATCGCGGCAACATGGACAAAGCCATATTAGGGCTGCACTCTGCCGCCGATAAGAAAATGGAGGGAATGATGAAACGTGTCAGCTTCGCGGCGATTGTCGCCATGGCATTGGCCGGGTGTTCTGCAACAGAAACTGAGGTTGAAACGCCTGAATCCCCTGAAGCTTCGGCGCCCGAAGGCACGGTTGAGCGCACTCTGACCAAGAATGCCTATTTTGGCGATTTGCACGTCCATACCCGCAACAGTTTCGATGCCTACATCTTTGCCACCCGTCGCACCCCGGATGATGCCTATCGCTTTGCCAAGGGCGAGACGATCCCGCATGATGCGGGCTATGAGATCCAGCTCGATGGCCCACCGCTGGACTTTCTCGCGGTCACCGATCATGGCGAATATCTTGGCGTCATTCCGTTCATGGACGATCCTAATCACCCGCTTTCACGCACGATGACCGCGCAAGCCGCGTTTGGCGACGATGCCGCCGCATCAGCCGAGACGTTTCAGAATATCGGTACTTCGTTCGTGATCGGTCAGCCGATTGAGGAAATCCGCGACCAGGCGCACATGAACCAGATCTGGGCGCAGACCATAGATGCGGCTGAACGCCACAATGATCCTGGCACATTCACGACCTTTGCCGGGTATGAGTTCACCGCCATGACCATTGTCAGCCAGGAAGCCGGCTCTGCGGCCAATCTGCACCGCAATGTCATCTTCCGGGACCAGGCGCCGGAGCAGATATTCTCGACCCTGGACTCAACCAATCCGGAAGATCTCTGGACCTGGATGGACGGCCAGCGCGATACCGGCATCGACTCGCTCGCCATTCCGCACAATTCGAACAGTTCGAATGGCGAAATGTTTGCGCTGCAGTCTTATGATGGCGCCCCGCTGACCGAGGCTTATGCCCTGATGCGTCTGCGCAATGAACCGATTGTCGAGATCACACAGATCAAAGGCACATCAGAAACCCATCCAAGCCTGTCCCCGAATGATGAATGGGCGAATTTCGAACAATACGATTATTTCATTGGCAGCGCGGCCAGGTCGACCGTCAATGTCGGGGACTTTATCCGTCCTTCCCTTGCCCGCGGCATTGCCCTGGCTGAGGAGCTTGGCGCCAACCCGTATGAGTTCGGTTTCATCGGCTCCAGCGACACCCATATCGCCGCGGCAACACTGCGTGAGGACAGCCATTGGGGCAAATTCCCGACCGATGGCGCCGGCCCGCAAATGCGAAGCTCTGTACCGCCGCAAGGCTACACAGACTGGGCCGATGTACCAGAAGCAAGCAATCGCCGGATCCTGACCGGCGCTAAGTTCAGCGCCTCTGGCCTGGTCGGGGTCTGGGCCGAAGCCAATACGCGCGATGACCTGTTCAATGGCATGCGCAATCGCGAGACTTTCGGCACCTCTGGCCCGCGCATGAAAGTGCGCCTGTTTGCTGGCAATTATGCATCAGACATTCTCGACGCAACGGATCTTCTCGAACAGGCCTATGCCGGCGGCGTCCCGATGGGCGGCAATTACGCCCCGGCCGACGGTCAAACACCAAGCCTGCTCGCCTGGGCCGTGCAGGACCCGCTTTCGGCGCCGCTGCAACGGTTGCAAATCATCAAGGTCTGGGCCGAGGACGGCGCAGCGCGTGAAGCCATATTTGATGTCGCCTGCTCAGGCGGCAGTGCGCCAGATCCGGACACCCATCGCTGCACCGACAATGGCGCCGCCGTCGATACTGCGACCTGCGCCACAGAGCCCGGCTCAGGCACAGGAGAGCTCAAAGCCTTGTGGCAGGATCCGACCTATGACCCGACCCAGGTCAGCGCCTATTATGTTCGCGTGCTCGAAAACCCGACTTGTCGCTGGAGCACCTGGGATGCGGTTCGGGCCGGAACGCCGCCCAATCCGGAGCTGCCAATGACCTTGCAGGAACGCGCCTGGTCATCGCCGATCTGGGTGGATTGAGCCGGGCGCGCTTTGCCGTTGCCTTGCTGGCAGCGCTGCGCGATAGACGGTCACTATGAGCACCTATTCGATTGTGCGCGAGACGCTCGCGCAGCTGATTGCCTTTGATACTACATCGCGCCTGTCAAACCTGGCACTGATTGATTGGCTGGAAGCGCAGTTGACGCCGCTCGGCGCGGATTGCCGACGTATTCCCAATGCCGAAGGCAGCAAAGCCAATCTGTGGGTTCGCATCGGCCCGGATGTGCCTGGTGGCCTGGTCCTGTCAGGGCACACAGATGTGGTGCCCGTGGATGGTCAGGACTGGGCAAGCGACCCATTCAAGCTGACCGAGCGCGATGGTCTGCTGTATGGCCGCGGCACTTGCGACATGAAAGGCTTTGTTGCCCTCTGCCTCGCCTTTGCGCCGGATTTTGCGCGGCTCAATCTGAACAAGCCCGTTCATTTCGCCTTTTCTTATGATGAAGAGGTCGGGTGCCAGGGTGCCCCCGACATGATCGCCCAGATCGTCGCCCATGGCGCCCGGCCGGACGCGGTCTGGGTCGGCGAGCCGTCCTTGTGGCAGACCGTGTCGGGACATAAAGGCATCATGGTCACCGAGGTTGAGGTTCATGGCCATGAAGCGCATTCCAGTCTGCCGCATCTGGGCCTGTCGGCAAACGCGATTGCGGTCGATCTGATGGCGGTCCTGCGCCAGATTGAGACAGACCTCACCACAAGCGGACCAGACACATCCCCGTTTGACCCGCCTTTTCCGACCTTGAGCATTGGTGAGATGCGCGGCGGCACCGCGCACAACATCCTTGCCCGGCATTGCCATTTCGGTTTCGACCTGCGCTGTCCGCCAGGGTTTGATCCGGATCAGATCCTCGCGCCATTCTTCGCCGCTGTCGAACAGGCTGATCGCGAGATGAAAGCACGGTTCCCCACATGCGGCGTCGAGATCCATCGTATTTCCAACGTTCCGCCGCTGGCGCCTGATCCTGACAATGCCGCTGAAATCCTGGTGCGCGCCCTGACCGGCGACAATGCCTTGCGGGCGGTCGCTTATGCGACTGAAGCCGGGCAGTTTCACCAAGCCGGTTTACCGGCAGTGATTTGTGGCCCTGGTTCAATCGATCAGGCCCACAAGCCAAACGAGTTCATCGACCCGGCTCAGCTTGAGCAAGGGGTCGCGATCTTCAACAAATTATTGGTGCATTTGTCAGCCGGCCGCTAACCACGGGACCACGAAAAAATGGGCGATCAGGGTCAGCCCCACGGCGCCAATCGTTGCCCAAAGGGCTTTCTTCTTCAGCATCGGCTCTTTCGGGGCGCCTGCCTCGGTGCCTTCGGTCACCTCGCCGCCATCTTCAAACTGGCCTTGCACGCCAATCGGCAGGACGCAGAAAAAGCTCAGCCACCAGGAGATGACGAAAACGACGAGGCCACCGACCGGATCCACTTAATGAGCTCCGTCTTTCGGGCGTTCCATCAATTCCACCAGGACGCCATTGGAGTTCTTCGGATGGATGAAGATGATCAGTGTGCCATGCGCGCCGATGCGCGGTTCGCCAAGCACGGTGGCGCCGCGATCATTCATCACGCGCACCGTTTCATGGATATCATCGACTTCGAAACAGACATGATGTTGTCCGCCTTTCGGGTTCTTGGCGATGAAATTATGGATTGGGCTCTGCTCATTCAGCGGCTCGATCAGCTCGATCTGGCTGTTCGGCAGGTTGACGAAACAGACTTTCACGCCCTGCGCCGGCATATCGAACGGCTCGGTAATGTCGGTTGCGCCATATAGCGTGCGATAGGTCGCGATCGCGTCCTGGATGTCAGGGACGGCAACGCCGACATGATTGAGCCGACCGAGCTTGAATTCAGACATCGTGTATCTCCTTGGATCAGACCCTTAGCACACTCACATCAACAAGCGGCTTGCGACCGAACGTCCGTTCGCAGGATTTCTTTACGGCCCGGCTCAGCGTGCGTTCGACCTCTTCATCATCGAGACGTTTACGCCGTTTCATCTTGGTCATCGCCGCTTCGACCGCATCATCGACATCAATCAGGCTCTCATCAGCCGTGCTGCCATCGGGTTCGGACAGGCCGCGCGCCGTCAGCAGCGGGCCATCAACCAGGTCGCCGTTCTCATCAATCGCCACGGCGACACTGACATAGCCCCAATTGGCAAGGGCGCGGCGCTCGCGAATGCCTTCACTCTCGGCTGGCACGAGGCGATTGCCATCCAGATACAGGCGCCCGTTTGGAACATTGTCGATGACCTTGGCCCGGCCAGGCGCGAGGCGGATCAGGTCGCCATTGCGGGGCGTCACTGCTTCGCTGACCTGCAGGCTCCTGGCGTAGGCGGCATGCTCGACAATATGGCGACGTTCGCCGTGGACAGGAACAGCAATCTTCGGCCGCACCCATTGATACATACGGCGCAGCTCATCGCGTGCCGGATGCCCTGATACATGGATCGGGCCGTCTGTCATCTTGTCACTGATGATGCGGACGCCTTTTTCAGCCAGGGCGTTCTGCATGTCGAAGATGCCCTTCTCATTGCCTGGTATGACCCGGCTGGAGAAGATCACAGTATCACCTTCACCGAGACTGATATGGCGGTGATCATCACGCGCGATCCGGCCAAGCGCGGCGCGCGGCTCGCCCTGCGACCCGGTGCAGAGGAATAGCAGGTTGTCGTCCGGCAAACTGCCGGCCTGGTCTTCGCTGATCAGGTCCGGCATGTCCTTGATGATGCCGGTGGCGACGGCCGCATCGGTAATCTTGTGCATGCTGCGTCCGACCAGACAGACGCTGCGCCCCGCCACACGGGCTGCTTCGATCACACTGGCGACCCGGGCAACATTCGAGGCAAAGGTCGTCACCGCGACGCGGCCTTTGAGCGAGCCGATCAGCTCGATCAGATTGTCTCTGACGACGCCTTCTGATCCACTCTCACCTTCGACAAACACATTTGTGCTGTCGCAGACCATGGCCAGAACACCTTGTTCCCCAAGCGCCGTCAGGGCCTCTATATCGGTCGCTGATCCAAGCTGCGGATCAGGGTCGATCTTCCAGTCCCCGGTGTGCAGAAGGGTGCCAAGCGGCGTCTCGAGCGCCAGTGCATTCGGTTCCGGGATCGAATGAGTCAGCGTGATATAGCGCACCTTGAACGGCCCGGCTTCGACTTCTGCGCCAAGCGGGATGACATCAATGCTGACATGTTTCAGGCCGCGCTCGATCAGTTTCGCTTGCGCAAGATGCGCGGTGAATGGCGTCGCATAGATTGGCGCCCGGGTCTGCAAGCGCGGCAGGATCAGGCCAATCGCCCCGATATGGTCCTCATGCGCATGGGTCAGGAAGATGGCGTCAATATTGTCGCCCTGATCCTCCAGGAAGGCGGGATCAGGTGTGATCAGATCGATACCTGGCGTATCCTCGCCGCCAAATGTGACGCCGACATCAATCAGGATCCAGCGCCGGTTATCGGCCGGGCCATAGCCATAGGCATTGAGATTCATGCCAATCTCGCCGCATCCGCCAAGCGGCAGGAAGACGAGTTCAGCGTCCTTGGTTTTTGTCATCAGCCCCGTTTAGTCTTTCTTATTGCGGCGATAGACCTCGAGCAGGCCGACCTCCATCAAACTCTGATCAAACTCATCAATCGTTTCGCTCGCGCCTTCGAACAAGGATGCGACGCCGCCCGTCGCGATCACGGTCAGCGGCGCGCCATATTCAACCTTTACTCGGCGCACCAGACCGTCGATCAGATCGACATAACCCCAGAACACTCCGGACTGCATCGCCGACACGGTATCCTGGCCGATCACCTGGGCCGGTTTCTGGATCGCAATTCTCGGCAATTGGGCGGCTGCATCGTGCAAGGCCCGCATAGACAGGTTGATACCCGGCGAAATGATGCCGCCTTCAAAGCCGCCATCCGGGCCTACCAGGTCAAACGTGGTCGCTGTGCCGCTATCGATCACGATCTTTGCGCCCTGGTAAAGCTGGTGCGCCCCGATAGCAGCAACCAGGCGGTCCGCCCCGACCTGTTCCGGTCGGCGGATGCGGATTGGCACGCCAAGCTTCACTTCCGGATCCCCGACAAACATCGGCTCAGCATCGAAATAGCGCCGCGACAGGTTGCGGAAATTGAACTTGGCCTGCGGTACCACGGTCGAAATGATGCAGCCATCAATCTGCTCAAGCTCCATTCCGTCCAGGCGCATCAGCGTACCGAGCCAGACCGCATGATCATCAGCCGTGCGCGTCGCTTCAGTGGAGCTGCGCCAGGTCGCGCGCCAGGTTTCGCCGTCATGCAGCGCGAACACCGTGTTCGTATTACCGACATCAATGACCAAAAGCATCAGTCTACTCGCCTCACCAATTCTACGTCACCGGCCCTTATGGTCTGTCTCGACCCATCCGGCAAACGCAAGTTCAGGCCGCCATCTTCCGCCAGCCCTTCAAACACGCCGCGGATGCGTCGATCCTGCGGCCCAGCCTCGATTATCTGCCCAAGTCCTTCCGCCTGTCTTAGCCAGTCCTCAAGCAGCTGATCAAACTGGGACCTGGCCTGCCCGACGCGCTGGTCCAGACACATGCGCAAATCCTCCAGGACATGTTCAGGCGCAAGCGCAGCCGGTGCTCCTTGATCGACCAGACAGGTCGATTTCTGTTCGCTGACAGCCGGGGCGTGCTGGACATTGACCCCCATGCCGAGGGCAATCCAGACGACCCCATTGGTCTCTCCAGACTCTGTCAGAATGCCGCAAATCTTGGCGCCTTCGATGCGCACATCATTCGGCCATTTCAGTTTGGCGTTGAGGCCGGGGACAGCGCGGCTGCAGGCATCATGCACGGCCAGCGCCGCAGCGAACGGGATCCGACTGGCCATGACGAGACCGCCCGGTTCCGGAAACAATGCAGTGACAAACAGATTGCCGGTGGGCGACACCCATTCCCGGCCAAGACGACCACGCCCTGCTGTTTGTTGCCGGGCTGCGATCCAGACTGGCGATGTCTCGCCGGCGCGGGCGCGGCGTTTGGCTTCTTCACTGGTGCTGTCAATTTCGTCGTACCAGTAAACTGGTGCGTGCTGAATCACGAGATCAGGCCTGCAGCAACCGAGGCGGCAAGATCACTGAACGGGGCGACGAAAATGAGCAGCCCTATGCTGACCAGGGCCGCGATATAGACTGTCATCGTCACCCAGCCATCAACCGGCTCGAAATCCTCGGCCTGGTCGTCAAACCACATGATTTTCACGATGCGCAGATAATAATACATCGCGATCACCGAGCTGAGCACCAGGATGATGACCAGCGGCAACAGGCCGGCATCAATGCCGGCTTCCAGGACTGCCAGCTTGCCCAGGAACCCGAAGGCGAGCGGGAAGCCAGACACCGAGATCAGCAGCAGGGTCAAGGCACTTGCCAGACCCGGCTGGCGCCGGATCAGGCCGGCCAGCTCATTGATGTCCTCAACCATGCCGCCTTCGCGGCGCATCGACAGGACCCCGCCAAACAGGCCGAGCGAAGCGATGACATAAGCGGTCATGAAGATGAGCAGCGAGCCTGCACCATATTGAACACCGGCAGCCACCGCGACCAGGGCATAGCCCATATTGGCAATCGAGGAATAACCAAGCAGACGCTTCAGATTGGTCTGCGGCAAGGCCCCGAACGCGCCGACAATCATCGAGGCAGCCGCGATAATGGCGATGATCATCTGCCAGTTATCGAAGGCCATGGCCTGCGGGAAAGCAGTGAACATGACGATGGCGAAGACCACCATGCTGGCCATTTTCGGAGCCGTCGCGAAAAAGGCGACGACCGGGCTGGGCGAGCCTTCATAGACGTCTGGCGTCCAGACATGCATTGGCGCAGCAGAGACCTTGAAAGCCAGGCCCGTAATCATCAGCACCATGCCGAACAGGAAGCCCATGCTTGGCTCAGCCTCGGCGACCACTTCATAACTGGTGCTGCCAGAGAAGCCGTATACCAGCGAAATGCCGTACAGCAGCAGACCCGACGCAAGGGCGCCAAGAACGAAATATTTGAGGCCGGCTTCAGCGGAACGCGGGCTATCGCGATGGAATGAGGCCAGCACATAAGATGACAGGCTGAGCGTCTCAATGCCGAGATAGAGCGTCATGAAATTGGCTGAGGACAGAATGATGCCCATGCCCAGCGCCGCAAAGATGACCAGCAGCGAATATTCATAACGCAGCGTCTCATGCCGGCGCAGGAAGCCTTCGGCCATGAGCAGCGCGATGCCACCCGCGACAAAACTCACCACTTTGGCAAAATTGGCAAAGCTGGAGGTTTCAACCAGGCCATTAAAGGCCCGGCCGCCATCCCAGTAATAACCTGCCAGCACCGCCGCCGCGAACAGGACAAGCGCGCCAAACTTGAACGACAAGGCATTAAACCGGTCGCCCAGGAACGCGCCGATGGTTACCCCAAGCAGCCCGGCTGCAGCCAGCAGGACTTCCGGGGCAATCGTGGTCAGAATGGTTTCAAGATCAAACATCAGACTTATCCTCCAGCCACTTGGGCGAGGGCGTGGAGCGAGGACTCACGCGTGATATCGAAAATCAGGTTTGGCAGGATGCCGAGCAGGATGGTGCCAATGGCGAGCGGGATCAGGCAGATCAGCTCTTTGACATTGACATCCTGAATGTCCTCCAGCTCCGGATTGGTGATCTCACCAAACACGGTCCGGCGATACAGGGTCAGCATATAGACCGCCGAGAAGATCACGCCGAGGGCAGCCCCCGCTGCGGCCCAGGTATTGGCCTGGAAAGCGCCGACCATGGTCAGGATCTCGCCGACAAAGCCACTGGTGCCTGGCAACCCGACATTGGCCATGGTGAACAGCATGAACAGCGTCGCATAGACCGGCATCCGGTGCACCAAGCCGCCATAGGCCGCAATGTCTCTGGTATGCATACGGTCATAGACAACCCCGACAATCAGGAACAGCGCGCCGGAGATCAGCCCGTGCGAGAGCATCTGGAACACCGCGCCCTGAACGCCAATCTCGGTGAACGAGAAGATCCCCAATGTGACAAAGCCCATATGCGCCACGGATGAATAGGCAATCAGCTTCTTCATGTCGGTCTGGCGCCAGGCGACGAGCGAGGCATAAATAATCGCCACCACGGACAAGACAAAGACGAAAGGCTGGAACAGCACACTTGCATCCGGGAACATGGGCAGGCTGAAGCGCAGGAAGCCATAGCCGCCCATTTTCAGCAGCACCGCGGCCAGAATGACCGAGCCGGCCGTCGGCGCCTGAACGTGCGCGTCGGGAAGCCAGGTATGCACCGGCCACATGGGCAGTTTCACCGCAAACGAGGCAAAGAAAGCCAGCCAGAGCCAGGTCTGTGCCCCTGGATCAAACGCATATTGCTCAAGCTGAGCAACATCGGATGTGCCAGCGGTGAGATACATATAGACCACAGCGGCCAGCATGAAGAGCGAGCCGAGCAGTGTGTAGAGGAAGAATTTGAAGCTGGCATAGATGCGATCAATACCGCCCCAGACGCCAATGATGATGAACATCGGGATCAGGCCGGCTTCGAAGAAGACATAGAACAGGATCAGGTCGAGCGCGCTGAACACGCCGATCATGAAAGTCTCAAGCACCAGAAAGGCGACGACATATTCGGTCAGGCGTTTCTTGATCGAACCAATGCTGGCAATCAGCGCAATCGGCGTCAGCAAGGTAGTCAGCAGGATCAGCAGCAATGACATGCCATCAATGCCCATCTTGTACTGGATGCCCTGGAACCAATCGACTTCCTCGACCAGTTGATAGCCTTTGGCACTCATGTCGAAACTGAGGAACATCACGATCGAGACAATGAAAGTCGCGACCGAGAAAAGCAGGCCCGCATACATGACACGGTCATCTTCGGTGCCGTCCGCTTTGACCTGGGCGCCAGTCAGCGCCTTGATCAGCAGGATCAGGATCGCGCCTGCCAGCGGCAGGAACGTCACCGCAGAGAGAATTGGGAAATCCATTAGCCCGCGCCTCCGCTGCGCCAGAATAGGATTGCGCCGAAGATCAGGGCGGCCCCGATAATCACGAACGCATAATGATAGAGATATCCGGTATGCATGGCCGACAGACGCTTGGCGCCCCAGCGGACCACGGCGGCGACGCCGTCCGGCCCGAGACCATCAACGACTTTCTTGTCGCCTTTCCAGAAGGTGTTGCCGAGCCAGGCTGAGCCTTTGACCAGCGTGGCATTGTAGATTTCGTCAAAGTACCACTTATTCGCAAACAGGCTGTGCAACGGACCGCCCGTCTTGGCGATGCGTTCACCGACGCCGCGATTGAACAAGTATGTGAACGTGGCCAGCACAAAGCCCGTGACGGTTACGATGAGCGGGGCCCAGAACACCCATTCCGGGACATTATACTTGTCTTTCAAGACCGTATTGTCCTTGGCGGTATAAATCGCGCCATCCCAGAACGCCTTGTAATCGTGGCCGACAAAGGCGTCATAGAAATACCAACCCGCAAAGATCGCGCCGAGGCTCAGCACTCCGAGCGGGATCAGCATGACCATTGGCGACTCATGCGGGTCGCCGTGATGATGGTCATGGCCGTGATCATCCGCGCCGTGGGCATCGCCGTGATGGTCATCCGCCTCGGCCCGCGGGCCGTGGAAGGTCATGTAGACCAGGCGCCAGGAATAGAAACTGGTCAGCAGCGCCGCGGCGATGCCGAACCAGAAGGCGAGCTGTCCAAATGCGACGCCCTTCATGCCGGCGGCAAACGCGGTCTCGATAATGGCATCCTTGGAGAAGAAGCCCGAGAAGCCCCAGACATGCGGCATACCCAGCCCGATAATCGCGATCGTGCCGATCATCATCGCGGCATAGGTCAGCGGCATGTAGCGGGCAAAGCCGCCCATTTTGCGCATGTCCTGCTCATGATGAGCACCGTGAATGACAGACCCGGCCCCGAGGAAAAGCAGCGCCTTGAAGAAAGCGTGCGTGAACAGGTGGAACATGGCCGCCTCATAGGCGCCGATGCCGGCGGCAAAGAACATGTAACCGAGCTGCGAACAGGTTGAGTAGGCAATCACCCGCTTGATGTCGTTCTGCGCCATGCCGACAGTCGCTGCATAAAGCGCTGTCACGGCCCCGATCAGTGCAATCATCGACGCGGCGAAGGGCGCATATTCGTAAATCGGCGAGACCAGACAGACCAGATAAACCCCCGCCGTCACCATGGTCGCGGCGTGGATCAGAGCCGATACCGGGGTCGGACCTTCCATCGCGTCTGGCAGCCAGACATGCAGGAAGAATTGAGCCGATTTGCCCATCGCCCCGATGAAGAGCAGGACGCCAATCAGTTCCAGCGCCGGAATATTCCAGGCCAGGAACGGGACAATCACATCGCGGACATGACCGGCTTCGGCCAGCGCCAGCGGCACCACTTCAGCATTCTCTTTGATCGCTGTCAGAACCGGCTCGAACTCGACCGAGCCGAAGACCAGGAACACGGCCATGATGCCGAGCGCGAGGCCGAAATCGCCAACCCGATTGGTCACGAAGGCCTTGATCGCGGCATCATTTGGCGCCTTGTTCTGATACCAGAAGCCGATCAGCAGGTAAGACGCGAGCCCAACCCCTTCCCAGCCGAAGAAGAGCTGGATGAAATTATCCGCGGTCACCAGCATCAGCATGGTGAAGGTGAACAGCGACAGATACGAGAAGAAACGCGCCTTGTGCGGATCGTCTTCCATATAGCCCCAGCTATACAGATGCACGAGGCCAGAGACGCTGGTAATCACCGCCATCATGACGATTGACATCGTATCAACGCGGATCGCCCAATCGGCCTGGAACTGGCCGACATCGATCCAGGTCATCAGCTTGATAATGTGCTGGCCGACATGCGCACTGGCGGCGCCCGCATCAGCGGCATAAGCAGCGTGCTCGGCATGCCCGCCTGTTCCGGCAGCATAGGCAAATAGCTGATACAGCGAGAAGATCCCGGCAAGCCCGACTGTGCCGGTGGTCACGACCATGGCGCCGCGATCACCGATAAAGCGCTGGAACAGGCCTGCAATCAGGGCTGCAAGGCCAGGCCCGAGAACGATAAACGTGATGAAATTGTCAGATAACATGCTCGCTCCCCTACCCTTTCATCAGGTCGACGCTCTCGACCGAAATATCGCCGCGATTGCGGAAGTAAACGACGAGAATGGCGAGGCCGACAGCCGCTTCAGCCGCAGCCACAGTCAGCACCAGCATGGCGAAGATCTGGCCCGAAATCGTTCCGGTAAAGACCGAGAAGGCAACCAGGTTGATATTGACCGAAAGCAGGATCAGCTCGATCGCCATCAGGATGACGATAATGTTCTTTCGGTTCACGAAAATGCCGACAACGCCGATCGTGAACAAGATCGCTGAAATGGTCAGGAAATGATTGATGGTAAGGTCCATGCTTAAATCCCCCGACCTGGTTCGACCGCAACCTTTTCGGTCGCATCTTCGCGGCGCCGCGAGGTCTGCCGCGCAATGTTCTGACGCTTGATCCCCGGGCGTTCGCGAAGGGTCAGGACAATCGCCCCAATCATCGCTACCAGCAGCACCAGACCCGCCATCTGGAAGAGCAGGAAGTAATCGGTATACATGACCTGGCCGATGGCTTCGGCATTGGTATCGGCGCCGGGCGAGGCATCAAAGCTGGCGCCTGCAGAGCCGCCACGGGCAAAGCTGGCAAGCGCGATTTCGGCAATGAAGGCAAGGCCAATCAAGACCGCGAACGGCCAGTATCTGAGCGTGCCTTGCTTCAATTCGACAAAGTCGACATCAAGCATCATGACGACGAACAGGAACAGCACTGCGACCGCGCCGACATAGACGACGACCAGCAGCATGGCCAGGAATTCCGCCCCAATCAGGACGAACAGCCCGGCCGCTGTAAAGAATGTCAGGATCAGCCAGAGCACCGAATGCACCGGGTTCTTGGCCATGATCACAGCCAAGGCCGATACGGTCACTATGGCCGCGAATATATAGAAGGCGATCAGTTCCACTGCCTTTGCCCCTATTCCCTTCTGGCGGTTACCCGCCGCCTCAATTCGGGCGCTACCGGTAAGGTGCGTCCAGTTCCAGATTCTTGGCGATCAGCCGCTCCCAGCGATCCCCATTCGCCAACAATTTCTCTTTGTCGTAATAAAGCTCTTCACGGGTTTCCGTGGCGAACTCGAAATTCGGTCCTTCGACAATCGCATCGACCGGGCAGGCTTCCTGGCAGAAGCCGCAATAGATGCATTTCACCATGTCGATATCGTAGCGCGTGGTGCGGCGAGAGCCGTCTTCACGCGGTTCAGCCTCAATCGTGATGGCCTGGGCCGGACAGATCGCTTCGCACAGCTTACAGGCAATGCAGCGCTCTTCACCGTTCGGATACCGCCGCAGCGCATGCTCGCCGCGAAAGCGGGGGCTGACCGGGTTCTTCTCGAACGGGTAATTGACGGTCGCCTTGCGGCGCGCCATTTCGCGAATGCCAAGCACGAAGGCTGACAGAAAATCAGTCAGAAGCGCGCCTCGAATGGTTTGGATTAGGCTCATGCCTGAATACCTCCATAGACGACATATCCGCCCACGATCACCACCGCGGCGAGCGCGGTCGGCAGGAAGATCTTCCAGCCCAGGCGCATCAGCTGATCATAGCGATAACGCGGCACCACGGCCTTCACGAGGGCGAACAGGAAGAAGAAGAAAACCAGCTTGGCCATGAACCAGGCCAGATGCCCGAGATTGACGATCCATTCCGGGAACAGGTTGACGAAATCGGCGCTGAGCGGGATCGGGCCATGCCAACCGCCCAGGAACAGGATCGTCATCATCGCGCACATCAGCACGATGTTGAGATATTCACCGAACATGAACAGCAGATATGGCGTTGCCGAATACTCGACCTGATACCCGGCCACCAGTTCCGATTCCGCTTCTGGCAGATCGAAAGGCGGACGATTGGTCTCGGCCAATGCCGAGACGAAGAACATGACGAAAGCCGCGACCATGACCGGCCACATCAGGAGATGCTCAAAGGTCAGCAAATGCCAGGTGAACAGACCGCCATCCTGAGCGTTGACAATCTCAGACAGATTCATCGATCCGGCCAGCAGGATCACTGTGATGATGATCAGGCCGATCGAGACTTCATACGAGACCATTTGCGCAGCGCTGCGCAGCGAGGCCAGGAACGGGTATTTCGAGTTTGAGGCCCAGCCGCCCATGATGATGCCATAGACCCCCAGAGACGAGATCGCGAACAGGTACAGGATGCCGACATTGATGTCGGAAATCACCCAGCCTGGCGCCACCGGAATCGCGGCCCAGGCGGCAAAGGCCAGAGTCAGCGTCAGGATTGGCGCAATCAGGAACACCGTCTTGTTGGCCCCGGCCGGAATGATGATCTCTTTGAGCAGGAATTTGCCGAAATCGGCAAAGCTTTGCATCAGACCGAACGGGCCGACCACATTCGGGCCCTTGCGCATCATTACCGCGGCCCAGACCTTGCGGTCGAGCAGCAGCAGGAAGGCAATCGACAGCGACAGGACCAGCGTGAACAGGCCGATCTGTCCGAGCACCAGGAGCCAACCGGTGAGCGCGCCATATTGTTCGATCAAACCACTCATTGCGCCGCCCTACTCCGCTGCCATCACGGTTTCAAGACCCTGTTTCTGCAGAGAACACTCCGCCATGGTCTTGGATGCCCGTGCAATCGGGTTGGTGAGGTAGAAATCGTCAATGGCCGCCGTAAAGGCCGCGCCGCTGACGCTTTTTCCACCGCTGGTAATTTTCTGTTTGAGCGCTTCAACGCCGCCATTGCCCGGGGCGTAACCGAACCCGGCAAAGACCGGATTGGCCTCGCGCAAGGCGCCGCGCAGCGCTTCTGCCGAATCATAAGGCAGTGTCTGGCCGACCAGGTCGGACAGCGCCCGGAAGATGGCCCAGCCTTCGCGCGCCTCGCCCTTGGGCTGCACCGCGCGCTGGCTCATCTGCACCCGGCCTTCCGTGTTAACATAGGTCGCCGTCATTTCGGTATAAGCAGCCGCCGGCAGGATGATGTCGGCCTTGCTGGCGCCGGCATCGCCGTGGCTGCCGACATAGATGACCGTGGCATTCCCGGTATTTGACAGATCAACCTCGTCAGCGCCGAGCAGGACAAGCGTATCCATGCCGCCGCCAAGCATGGCCGCCGTGTCGGCGCCGCCTTCACCCGGGATGAAGCCGGCATCCAGTGCGCCGACCCGGCCTGCCGCTGTGTGCAGCACGCCAAACCCGGCCCAGTCATCCTTGATCGCCTGAATCTCCAGGGCGTAATCCTGCGCCGCGGCGAGAATGGCATCGCCATCTTCGCGGGCGAGTACGCTTTCGCCCACAATGATCATCGGCTTGTCTGCATTGCGCAGCGCTTCGGCAAGCTCGCTGTCGCGATTGAACAAGCCGTTCAGCGCGTCTGGTCCAGCACCGAGATGCTCATACTCATAAGTCAGGTCCGCAGCATCGCCGATAACCCCGACTTTCAGATCATTCCACAACCAGGCCTTGCGGATGCGGGCATTCCAGACCGCAGCTTCCTTGCGCGGATTGGTGCCGATCAGAAGCAGCGCATCAGCCTCCTCAATCCCCATCAGCGTCGGATTGAACAGATAATGCTCACGCACCCCATCAGTGCCGTAAGTTGCCCCAGCCGGGCGGCAATCAGTGTTCTGAACGCCAAGCGCGCGGGCAAGATCCAGCGCCGCCTTGGCCTGTTCCACCTCGATCAGGTCGCCTGCGACGAAACCGATCTTGTCAGCCGGACCAGACAAGGCCGTCTTCGCGGCTGCCAGCGCTTCGCCCCAATCGACCGCGGTCAGTTTGCCATCCTTGCGGACATAAGGCGTGTCGAGGCGCTGACGGGCGAGCCCGTCCCAGATGAAGCGCGACTTGTCGGACAGCCACTCTTCATTCACCTCTTCATTGATCACCGGCATGATACGCATCACCGCATCGCCCTTGGCATCAACGCGAATGTTCGAGCCGAGCGCGTCCATGACATCGACGCTCTCGGTCTTGCGCAGCTCCCACGGCCGGGCATTGAACGCATAAGGCTTGGAGGTCAGCGCACCGACCGGGCAGAGATCGATGACATTGCCGGACAATTCCGAAGTCAGGCTCTGTTCCAGATAAGTGGTGATCTCGGCGCTTTCGCCGCGCGAAATCATGCCGATCTCTTCGACGCCAGCGACTTCGGCAGCAAAGCGGACACAGCGCGTGCACTGGATGCAGCGGGTCATGATGGTCTTGACCAGCGGCCCCATATTCTTGTCTTCGACGGCTCGCTTGTTGAGCTCATAACGGCTATCGGCGCGGCCATAAGCGACCGCCTGGTCCTGCAGGTCACATTCGCCGCCCTGGTCACAGATCGGACAATCCAGCGGGTGATTGATCAGCAGGAATTCCATCACGCCATTGCGGGCTTTTTCGACATAATCGCCTTTGGTCGAGATGTTGGGCGGTGTCCCGTCCGGGTTCATCCGCATGTCGCCGACCGTCTGCGCACAAGAGGCAATCGGTTTCGGCGCGCCATGCCACTGGACCAGGCACATACGGCAATTGCCCGCGACTGACAGGCGTTCATGATAACAAAAGCGCGGGATCTCGGCGCCGGCTTCCTCACACGCCTGCATCAGCGTGTAAGAGCGCGGCACTTCAACTTCCTGGCCGTCAATATTCAGTTTGAAAAGATCGTCAGACATGTCTCTTACTCCGCCGCCACCGTGTGGCCTTGCACCAGCGCGCGCGGCGCGCGGTACTGCGTGATCCGGTCTTCAATTTCGTGGCGGAAATGGCGGATCAGACCCTGGACCGGCCAGGCCGCCGCGTCGCCAAGGGCGCAGATCGTGTGACCTTCCACCTGTTTGGAGACATCCAGCAGTTTCTCGATATCATCATGATGGGCATCGCCGATGACCATCTGTTCCAGCACCCGCCACATCCAGCCCGTGCCTTCCCGACATGGTGTGCACTGGCCGCAACTTTCATGCTTGTAGAAATAGGCAATGCGAGCGATGGCGTGGATCAGGTCGGTCGACTTGTCCATGACGATCACTGCGGCGGTGCCGAGGCCGGATTGCAGGTCACGCAGGGTGTCGAAATCCATATGCGCGTCCATGATCTGCTCAGCTGGCACCATCGGCACGGACGAGCCGCCCGGGATCACCGCCTTGAGATTGTCCCAGCCGCCGCGAATGCCGCCGCAATGGGTCTCGATCAGGTCGCGGAAGGTGATCGACATCTCTTCCTCGACATTGCACGGCTTGTTCACGTGGCCGGAAATGCAGAACAGTTTGGTGCCGGTATTATTAGGGCGGCCAAAGCCGGCAAACCATTGTGCGCCGCGGCGCAGGATGGTCGGCACCACGGCAATCGATTCAACATTATTGACTGTGGTCGGGCAGCCATAAAGCCCTGCATTGGCCGGGAATGGCGGCTTCAGGCGCGGCTGGCCCTTCTTGCCTTCCAGGCTTTCCAGCAGCGCGGTTTCCTCGCCGCAAATATAAGCCCCGGCACCGTGATGGACATACAGATCAAAGTCCCAGCCATTGACATTGTCCTTGCCGATCAGCTTGGCTTCATATGCCTCTTTCACAGCCTGCTCGAGCGCCTCGCGCTCAGCGATATATTCGCCGCGCAGATAGACATAGCATTTGTGCGCCCGCATCGCCCGGCTGGCAACCATGCAGCCTTCGATCAAGAGATGCGGATCATGGCGCATAATCTCGCGGTCCTTACAGGTGCCAGGCTCGGATTCATCCGCGTTGACCACCAGATAGTGCGGGCGTTCCCCCACTGTCTTCGGCATGAATGTCCATTTCAGACCGGTCGGAAAGCCGGCCCCGCCGCGGCCCCGCAGACCGCTTTGCTTGACCTGATCGCAGAGCCAGTCCGGCCCCTGGGCCAGCATCTCGCGTGTGAGGTGCCAGGCGCCGCGTTTCTTGGCCTCTTCCAGACCCGGATCGTGGGCCCCGTAGAGATTGGTGAAGATGCGATCTTTATCCTGAAGCATGGTTACGCTCCCTAATTTCGCGCATGGCAGAGAGGATCAGCGGCACGCTGACCACGGCACCGAAGACCACCGCCATCAAGATCCAGAGCGGATTGCCCGAGACCACCAGCATCGCCACGCCGAGCGCAACAATGACAAAATCCAGCCCGGCCGCCAGGATCAGCTTCCTGCGGGGATCAGGACGTTCAGCCAGCGCCATCATGCCTCTCCCTCATCTTTGCCCTCGTCCTTGGAGGAGTCGACCTCGCCCGCATCAACCCGCTTGGAGAACTCGGTGTCCTCGCCCTCAGCCAGCGTCTTGGCCTGGGCGATCCAGTCCTCTCGCTCGATCCGGCCCGGGAAGGACATGAAATCCTCGACCCAGTCGACATTGGCCGGGGTCCAGGCCGCGATCTGGCTGAATTTGTAAATGCCAAGCTCGTTCAGCGCCTTCTCATTCACTGGACCGATGCCCTTGATCCGCTTCAGATCATCTTCTTCTCCGGCTGCGACATCGACCGTTTCCGGCTTGTCTTCCGCCTTCGGCGCAGGACTGGAATCCTTGATCAGTGTGGTTTTCTTTTCCGGTGCTGGCGCAGGCGCCTCTGGCGCATCCTTGGGCAGGTTTGGCAGCTCAGAGACAGCATTGCGCGAGCCATCATAGAGATCGCTTTCGAGCAAACTGGTTGCGCCCCCTTCCGGAGCCGAGTTCAGACGATCGACAAAGGTGCCAGGTTTCACTTCGGCGCCGTTTTGCAGCTTGCCGAGGATCTCGCTGAAGCTCTCAGCCGTCAGGTCTTCATAATAATAATCATTGATCTGAACCATTGGCGCATTGGCACAGGCGCCAAGGCATTCCACCTCTTCCCAGCTCAGACGGCCATCATCGGTCACCGACATCGGCTTGCCGATCATTTTCTGGCAGACCTCTTTCAGATCATTGGCGCCGCGCAGCATGCAAGGCGTGGTGCCGCACAGCTGGATGTGGTGCTTGCCGACCGGCTGCAGCCGGAACATGGTGTAGAAAGTGGCGACTTCATAGACCCGGATATACGGCATCTCGAGCCGGTCCGCGACTTCGCGCATGGCCGGTTCAGACAGCCAGCCTTCATTATCCTTCTGGGCCAGCCAGAGCATCGGAATCACCGCCGAACGCTTCTTGTCTGCAGGATATTTTCCCAGCCAGAATTCAATCTTCGGCTCGGTTTCCGGCTTGAAGGCAAAACTGTCGCCGCCGGCTTCCAGATCAAATCGTCTCAGCGCCATTACGCTGTCTCCTCGGTGGGCAGGAGCACACGGCCTGCCTGATCAAATTTCCAGAATGGGTTGAACGCCACTTCCCAGGCATTGCCTTCAGGATCAGCGAAATAGCCAGAATAGCCACCCCAGAACGCCTTGTGCGGCGGGGTTGTGATATCGACATTGGCGGCTTTCAGGCGCGCGAATATCTCGTCGACTTCCGCGATCGAGCGGGCATTGTAAGCCAGCGCCGCATTGCGAAAACCTTCTGCCGGGCGCGCAACCTGGCCGGCATCTTCAGCCAGCTTGTCCGCTTCCCAGAGCCCGAGAATGAAGCCGCCCATGTCAAACATGGTCATGCCTTCCGGGCCGACATTCTTGAAGCCGATCACGGTTTCATAAAACTCTGTCATGGCTGCACGGTCGCGGACGCCAAGGGTAATGATGGACAATCTGTGTTCCGGGAAAGCGGTCATGCCGGCCCTCCTTCGAACAGGGTGTCAATCTCGTCCTTGCGGATCAGGAAGTCGCCTGCTCGGCGGTCCTGGCACCAACGATTAGCTGTCTCGAACAGGGCCCGTGCCGACTTGGCATCCGGCGCGTCGGCGACGAATTTTTCATAATCACGCTCGCCGGTAGTGGAGATGCGCGGCGCCTCGCCCTCATTCCACGGTTTCAGCTCGTGATAATAATGCGTCGCCCAGGCCGTCACACGGGTAATCGCGCCATCTGTATCGACATCATCATGGACCGAGACATCGCAAGTCTCGCACAGAATGTCATACGCATCTGAGGCCGCGGCCTTGCAGAAAAAGAACGTGTTCGAGCTCGCCACCGCATTTTTCACTGGCGTATTGTTGATCGCTTGCTGGCGATACGCATCCATATCCGCATCGGCGCCGGCAGAGCCGCACGCTGCAAGGCCAAGGGCCGAGAGAGCGAGCACAGCGCGCACTAGCGGTCGACCTCGCCAAACACGACATCCAGCGAGCCGAGAATGGCCGATGTGTCGGCCAGCTGGTGGCCCTTGCACAAATGGTCCATGGCCTGCAGGTGCGCGAAGCTCGGCGCCCGCAGCTTGACCCGATAAGGCCGGTTGGAGCCATCCGAGACAAGATAGACGCCAAATTCTCCGGCCGGCGCTTCGACCGCAGCATAGACCTCGCCTTCCGGCACGTGGAAACCTTCGGTGTAGAGCTTGAAGTGATGGATCAGGGCTTCCATCGAGTTTTTCATATCCGCCCGGCGCGGCGGCGAGACTTTGGTGCCTTCAGCCAGAACCGGGCCTTTCGGCATGTTCTCGATACACCATTTCATGATGTCGCAAGAGACCAGCATCTCTTCCATGCGCACGACATAGCGATCATAATTGTCGCCATTCTTGCCGATAATGACCGGGAAGACCGAAGACGGAATTTCCGAATAGATTTCATAAGGTTGACTGCGTCTCAGGTCCCAGGCGAGACCAGAGCCGCGGACCATCGGACCCGAGAAGCCGAATTGCATGATCGTCTTCTCATCGACAACGCCAATATCGACATTGCGCTGTTTGAAGATACGATTCTCGGTGATCAGGCTTTCCAGCGTCTGGAGAATGGCCGGGAATTCCTCGCACCAGGTCATGATATCATCGATCAGATCCTGGGGCAGATCCTGGTGGACGCCGCCTGGACGAAAATATGCCGCATGCAGACGCGAGCCGGAAGCGCGCTCATAAAAGCCCATCAGCTTCTCGCGCTCTTCAAACGCCCAGGTGATCGGCGTCAGTGCGCCGACATCGAGAATGAATGTGCCAATGTTCAGCAAATGCTCGAGAATGCGGCCAAGCTCGCTGTACAGAACGCGGATGAAACTTCCGCGGCGCGGCACTTCAATCCCGACCAGTTTCTCGATCGCCAGGCACCAGGCGTGTTCCTGGTTCATCGGGGCTGAATAGTGCAGCCGGTCGAAATAAGGCAGGCCTTGCAAATAGGTCTTGTATTCGAGCAGCTTCTCAGTGCCCCGGTGCAGCAGGCCGATATGGCAGTCAATGCGATCGACCAGCTCGCCATCAAGGTCCATGACCATGCGCAGCACGCCATGCGCCGCTGGGTGCTGCGGCCCGAAATTCAGCGTGAAGGTGCGATCTTCCTCAGGCACGGTTCTGATATCGTCAGCCATTATGCGCCCTCCTGTTCGGTGGTCGCTTTTTCGTCGCCGGGGATCTCAGACGTCATCCCTTCCCAGGGTGAGAGGAAATCGAAATTGCGATATTCCTGGGTCAGCTGAACCGGCTCATGCACGATCCGCTTTTCAAGGTCATCATAGCGCACTTCAGTAAAGCCGGTGAGCGGGAAATCCTTGCGCAGCGGGTGCCCTTCAAAGCCGTAATCGGTGAGGATGCGGCGCATGTCCGGATGGCCAGAAAAGACCACACCATACATGTCAAAGGTCTCGCGCTCGAACCAGTCGGCGCCGCGGTGCAGATCGACAATGCTCGGCACCGGGGTGTCTTCATCGGTCGAGATCTTGACCCGGATGCGCTGATTCATGCGCAGCGACAGCAGGTGATAGACCACCTCAAATCGCTGACTGCGTTCCGGATAATCGACGCCGCAGACATCAATCACCATTTCAAACATGCACATCTGGTCGCGCTTGAGAAAGTCGATCAGGGACACGATCTGGTCACGCTCGGCATAGACGGTCAGCTCGCCGACGCGGACGTCGAACTTGCGCACCGCGTCCGGCATCTTGTCGGCAATATGCTCGCCGAGTTCGGTGAGGGCTTCGCTTTGTTCTGTCATCTCACCCATCCCCTAACGGTCAATCGACCCTTCGCGGCGAATCTTCTTCTGCAGTTGCAACAGCCCATAGACCAGCGCCTCTGCGGTCGGCGGGCAGCCTGGAATGTAGATGTCGACCGGCACGATCCGGTCACAGCCGCGCACGACGCTGTAGCTGTAATGATAATAACCGCCACCATTGGCGCAGGAGCCCATCGAGATCACATAACGCGGCTCGGGCATCTGGTCGTAAACCTTGCGCAGGGCCGGGGCCATCTTATTGGTCAAGGTGCCAGCAACAATCATCACATCTGACTGGCGCGGCGACCCCCGCGGGGCCATGCCAAAGCGCTCAAGATCATAGCGCGGATTGCCGGCCTGCATCATCTCGATGGCGCAGCAGGCGAGACCAAAGGTCATCCACATCAGAGACCCGGTCCGGGCCCAGGTGATCAGGTCATCAGCGCTGGCGGTGAAAAAGCCCTTATCAGCAAGTTCATCAGACAGACCCGCATAGAACGGGTCATCCGGGCGGACTTCATGTCCGCCTTCGACCGTCGCGCGGCCCGCGCTCAGAGCATACGGTTTGAAATCGCCGGACATCGCCCTGCTCCTTAATGCCATTCGAGCGCGCCGCGGCGCCACTCATAGATGAAGCCAATCGTCAGCACGCCGAGGAAAATGACCATTGACCAGAAGCCGAACACACCGATGGCCCCGAGGCTGACCGCCCATGGGAACAGGAAAGCGACTTCCAGATCGAAAATGATAAACAGGATGGCGACCAGATAGAAGCGGACATCAAACTTCATCCGGGCATCATCAAAGGCGTTGAAGCCGCATTCATAGGCCGAGTTTTTCTCCGGATCCGGATTGCTTGGCGCCAGGATCGCATTGCCTACAATGAACAAGAGAGACATTGCCAGACCTATGCCCAGGAACAGGATTACCGGCATATAGTCTAGCGCAAGTCGTTCGACGTCGGACATTTCGCGCACCTTCCCATCGCAGTTGCGGACAAATCTTGCGCCCCGATAGGATGGTTTCCGAGCGAGCGCAACATTAACTCAGCGCTTTATCCTATCCTTTTTCAGTTGGAATTCTGCCCACCATTTGTGCGACCTGGCGTCACGTCAGTGAGAACCATTTGCAACTGGATTTTTAGCTCGCGTCGTGGCGGGCTTCAGGAGGTTGCAACCCGGGGTTCTGGCGTCTCGTTCGCGGCCCGGATCAGGAGCAGGAATGCGCCAAGCGAGATCAGAAACGGCACCTGCACAACCAGGTCCAGCGGCACAAAAGCGCGCACCGTCAGCAGCAGCCAGGCGCCAGCCAGCAGGCCGAACGACAGCTCGGCATATCGCTGCGCCCGCAGCGCCAGCCAGATTGCTGCAGGCGCCAGCGCTGCCATTTCATAGGCATAGGCATAAGGGGTGACCAGCACCGCCCCGGCCCCGATCAGCGCTGTCAGATACAATCCTTGCTCGGCATCGCGCCGATGCCGGCGCCAGAGCCAGGTCACGCTGACAATGACACCTGCCGCCAGCAACAGATGCAATCCCATCGCGGCGTCGGATGGCATGTGCCAGAATTTGAGCTGACCAAACAGCGTCGTCATGTTCACCGGCGGTGTATGCGTCCCGCTGCCTGCGACATCAGATTGCAGGCGCACAACGGCATTGAAGAAGGCGGCAATTGTCTCAGGCCCGAACACCAGGATCGAGATCGTGTGCAGCAATACCGTGGTCACCGCGGCCACCGCGAAGGCGCGCCAGGCCCCGGCCGCCAGAAAGGCCAGCGGGATCAGCACACCGAGCTGCGGCTTCAGCGTCAGCAATCCCGCCGCCACCCCTGCCACAAGCCAATGCCTGCCAGGCCGAAACCCGGCTGTGATGAGCAACGCCGCTGTGAAAAAGCTGATCTGCCCACTGGTCACGACCATCAAGGCAAGTGGCGAAGTCATCACCAGGAGCAGCGCCAGGCGCTGCGTCTCGCCCGCTGGCGCCGCAAAAGCGAGAATCCGGCTCAAGGCCCAGACGAACGCGCCGGCTGTCACGCTCAGCCACAGCCACAGGCTGACTTTGTAAGGCAACAGAGCCAGACCAGCCGCGATGAAGAACATGAGCGGCGGATATTGCCACATCATACCGAGATGCTCGTGATCGACCCGGGTTCTGAGCGCAGCATCAAAGGCCGCAAACTCATAGGCTTCCAGTGCCCGTCCCTGCAACGTCATGTCCCCGGCTGTGTAGAAAGCGAGGAAATCGCCACCGACCACCCCCTTGGCCCCGATGACAAGGCCTGGGGACAACCAGGTCAGAACCACACTCATGATCAGGAACAGGCCGCCATAGAGGATGGCCAGTCGCTGCAAGCGCGGCTGCATAGAGCGAGCTTTCGCCCAAAAACTTGGAGCTATCGCAGTTTTGTAACGTCCCATTGGCCCCACGCCTAACCTTGAGACCTTAAAATCAAGGTTAAGGCGCCGCGCCTTGTGCCGGGCCCGCGACTTCGCCAACGCCCCATCACAACCAGGACGACACCATTTCCGCCCCCAAAAAAAGACCCCGACCAGGACGGCCGGGGCGAATGAATGCCAGGTTGAACCTTAAGGCTCTCCCATGACAGCGGCGGCGAGGTCGATCCCGCCGCCTTTGTCAGCAAGTCCGGGCGGGATCGGAATGGGCGCGATCACGAACGGGGTCTTGCTGTCAACTTGAAGGTCCTGACTCACCGGCTGTCCGGACACCGTGGTCTGCAGCGTGTAGCGGCCCGGCGCGACATTCTCGAAACCATATTGGCCGAACGAGGCAGAATGGATGGTCTGCGCCTCTCCGGTCTCGCGGGAAATCAGCGTCACCCACTGCCCTTCCATGCGCGGCTCACCTGAATCGACCGTGCCATTCGCATTCGTGTCGACGAAAATCGTGCCGCGGACCTGGCCGGACAGGATTAGCGGGATGTCGACATCTGTGCGGCGTCCGGCACCGATCGTCACCCGCGGCTGCGCGTCTTCCGGCACCATATAGCCGAGCGGCAGGCTCTTCTTGCTGACCGTCACCGCATACAGGCCCTGTTTGACATTCTGAATGGTGAAATACCCCTGGCGCGAGGTGTTCAGCGCCAGGCGTGTGCCGATCACCGTGACCCGGACCCCTGGAATGCCGGGCTCGCTATCCTGTCGAATGCCGTCCCGATTGCGGTCAAGGAATACCCGGCCATTGAGAATGCCCTTGCCTTCATCCGGCAACCGGTTCTGGCGCGGTGGGTTGAAATTGACCGTGCCGCGCAGACCGATGGAAAAGTCGCTGCGACCTTCGAAATCATCCGTATAAATCGCCGTCAGCTGGGTGTTCGGCGTCAGCCGATAGCGCGCCTCGAGCGCGCCCAGGAAGCGCGTGGTGACAGCGTTTTCGCCATCGGCAGAAAAATCCGAAAAGGCCGAGAACCGGCCCTGCAGGTTGAGTTTCGATCCAAATGTGCGCCCGGCATCAATGATGGCCGAGGCGCCCGCAAACAGGCGGGTCTTCTCGCCGTCCCAGTTAAAGGTTGCATTCGGCGCAAACTGGACCACAGCATCCTTGTCGTTGAGGCGTCGGCGCACCGGATTGGCCTGCGCTGTCGCGACGAATTGCTGCGACCCTTCAGCCGTATCCGAGCTGGTATTCTGATACGACGCCGTGACGCTGCCCCAATCATAGCGCTGCAAGCCGCGCACCCGGACCGAGGTGCTGCGGCTCGATACGCCGGCCTGATCGCTCTGGCTGGTTTGCACAACTGCCGACAGGTTCGGACCGGTCTCGCCGATTTGCGTGTTGGCAGCCAGACTGAGGCCAGTATCAGTGGCGCTTTCGGCGCCGCCTTGATGGCGCGCAGACGCACGCGCGGCGAACGAGACGCGATTGAACGCGCCCCAGGGCTGGTCCGCACGCCAATTGGCGCCAATGGACAGATTGGTGCGCGCGCCGATGCGTTGGTCAAAGACTCCGCTAAAGTTCGGGCGCTCGGCGCCAGCGGCAAACTTGCCGCCTTCATAACTGGCGCTGGCATTGACGCCGGTCTGCTCATTGATCGCATAGCTGACCGACCCGCGCGCGCGCACATCAGCGCCGCTCGCCTCGCCGCTAAAAGCGCCAATATCGGCAGCGACATAAGCTGATTGCAGCCCCTTGTCGCGATTGTCGAAATAAAAGGATTTCTGGCCATTCACGACCACGGCGCCATTGCCGCCATCCTCTGACAGGCTGGCGGCGACGCCAATATCCTGGGTCTGGTCGTCCGAGATCAGGCGGCCGCCGGCAACAAAGCCGCCAAAGGTTGGCACAGCCACAGCGTCGCTTTCGGTTTCCGCGCCCGTCAGCGGCACCCCGGCAGCGATGGCGATGATGGTCCCGCTTGGTTGTTGCTTGCGCCAGGACGCGCCGCGAATGCGATTGCCGCCAATGCCAGCCAGTTCACGGAAACTGCTGCCATAATCCCCGACTGATCCGGCCCAGCCTTGCAGCGAGGTAATCTCCACCGAAGCCCAGGCGGGCTGTTGGGCAGCCAGGTTCTGCAAGCCCCCGGCCGTCTCGAGCCGGCCGCGCAGATTGTAATGGCTGACATGCGCCTGGCCTTCAAGCCGCAGCGGGCCGCGATCAGACACCTCATAAGTCAGGCTTTCCATTGTGAACGGCGTGGCGCGGGCCTCTTCTGCCACATTGGCGCCTGGCAGCGCAGTGCTGTCGAGGCGCGTATCAAGCGAGATCTCGACCCGGTTGGTGCCGGGAACCAGCCGGATATGCGTGCCGGTCAGGCTCTCTACAGCGCCGAATGGCAGCAGCAATGTGTCCCGCTCGGCCAGTTGCATGTCCGGCGTCACGCCGCGCGGCGTGGTATTGACCGAAATCAGGCCGGTGGCGAGCTCAAGATGAATGGCGGCCTGGTCCTGCTGGCGCCGCACAGTGACAGTGCCGCCAGTATTGGTCAGCTCATGACCAAGCGCCTCGACGACCGGCTCCAGCGGCACCAGCAGGACAGGCCCGATGGTCCGCGCTTCATTGTCAAATGTGTCAATCGGGGCGCCATTGACCCAGATTTCAAGACCGAATTGCGGTTTCAGACGGTCATCCAGGGTCAGCGTGATACGGCCCTGATCATCCTCGCTGGCATGCGTGCCTGTCATCACCGTGACGGCATTCAGGCTGATCCACGCATCCGCGCTGTCACGCGGCTCAAAGTCCGGCAACTTGCCTAGCACCAGCTTGTTGGAACGGACTTTGCCGTCAGCCATGTTGATCGACATCAAGGCGCTATCCTGAGCACGGTGATAGCCGAGCAATGTGTCATGCAGCTCAATCCGGCTGCGCAGCGGCTCTGCAATGTCGGTGAGATTGTATTCACGCGCCGCAGCCGCTCTCTGGCGCGACCGCACGGAGACGAGCTTGCCTTCGATGATCATGTCGACATGTTCAATCGACTGGGCCTCTTCTGGCGCCTCATCAAGAATGACTGGATCTGTTGTATCTATTGCGATTTGCGCGGCATTCCTGGTGTAATCGACCCCGGTTTCCTGGACTGGATTCTGAACAGCCACATCTGCTTCAGCGCCCGCAACAGCGCTGAACAAGACGGCAAGTGCCGCGACAGAAGACCCGAAACGCAAACGCATCCTGCTGATCCCCGAAGGGACGCGTCGCTAGCCCTGGCAGGCCTGTTGCGAAGCGATCAGCTGACCGCATCGCCCGCCGGCCTGGCATTCGCGATCCAGCGTGACGGAAAAGCTCTGCGTCCCACCACGACCATTTGAGGTCACGACGATACGCGGCGCGGCCTCGGTCACGTCGAGCTCAAAGCGTTGGTCCAGAGTCGCCATGGCGCGGCCAATCGAGACCAGTTCCACTGTGTGCGAGACCCAGACTGAGCCCATTTGCGTTGCCGGTTGCAGCGTTTTCAGGCACGGCCCGGTCATCCAGACATTGCCGGTGTCTTCATCCAGCAAAAAGCCGTTATCGCTGTCGGAAAATCCAATCCAAAGATCAGAATCTTGCAGGCCGGCAGATGCCGCACCTGTTTGAGCCACCGCCAAAGCGGCAAGCCCAGTCATAGCCCATTTCATTTTTACCACCATCGGTATTTTATTTTTATGGGCCGACGCTAGCCGATCATGGTTAATATCCCCCTTATACCTGTGTATTCAGGGCTCTAGCCACGCCCTTCATCTCGATCGGACATCTGCCCGAAAAAGAAATGATCTATTGAGACAAGTTGGCCGATTGCTTCACCTGCAAATCCGGGCATTATAGCTTGGTTAACCCCCACTAAAGGACCGTTTTTTAATGACTTTTTCCAAGACAAGCGCGTTTATCCTGGCTTCAGCTGCCCTTCTGACCGCATGTGGCGGTGGTGGCGACGACACCCCGGCGCCTGCAGAAAATCCTGTTGAAAATCCGGCTCCTAGCGAGACACCTGCACCAGAAGCACCGGCGACGCCTGTGGCGGCCGAGAGCTCCGACGCCTTTGCTGGTTTGCCTGAACCGTACAAAAGTGCAGATTACAGCCGCGGCAAACGCACGTTCAAACTCTGCCAATCCTGCCACACCCTGACCGATGGCGGGCAAAATCTGGTCGGACCGAACCTGTTTGGCGTATTTGGCCGCGAAATCGGCGCCGTGGAAGGTTTCACCTATTCGACCGCGGTGCAGGAATCAGACATTGTCTGGACCCCGGAAGTCCTGGCCGAATGGCTGGAAAGCCCTCGCAACTTCTTGCCCGGCAATAAAATGAGCTTTGCTGGCGTCCGTAAACCGGAAGATCGCACCGCTGTCATTGCCTATATCATGGCAGAAACCGGTTATTCAGGCGAGTAAGCTCGCCGCCGCGTCCAGAATTGCGCTCGCGTCCAGGCGATGCTCGGCATACGTGTCGGGCAGGTCGCCGGTCTGGCCAAAGCGTTCGGTGCCAAGCGCCCGGACGCGCTGGCCTTTCACCGAGCCGAGCCAGGACAATGTTGACGGCGCCCCATCGATCAGCGTTACAAGCCCTGCTCCTGGCGCCAATGCGCCGAGCAGATGCTCGATATGACTGGTCCGACCGGCTTCTCCGGTCCAGGGCGAGCGCGAGGCGGCCATCCAGTCGCGATGCAGCACATCCGGCGAGGTAATGGCCAGCAAGCCAGCCCCAGGCAGGTCATCTCTGAGCTGCTCAAACGCGGCTCGCGCTTCTGGCGCCATCGCCCCGCAATAAGCAATCGCAATCGGCGCATCACCCGACGGCGCTTCGGCCCAATAAGCGCCGTTCAGGATATTATCAGCAAGGGCTGCGGACATGTCGCGGTCAACCTGCTCGAGCTGGCGCGTCGACAGCCGCAAATAGGATGAGCCGCCCTCTTCGCGCTCGACCGCATCAAAGGCTTCGCGCAGGATGACACGGACTTCGTCTGAATAAGCAGGCTCCCAATAGGTCAGGCCAGGCTGGCCCATGCCGATCAGCGGCGAACTCAGCGATTGGTGCGCCCCGCCCTCTGGCGCCAAAGTTACCCCGGACGGCGTCGCGGCAAGAATGAAACGGGCATCCTGGTAACAGGCATAATTCAATGCATCGAGCCCGCGTGCGATGAATGGGTCATAGACGGTTCCGACCGGGAAAATCCGCTGCTCGAACAGGTCCTTGGACAGGCCCAGCGCGGTCAGCATCAGGAACAGATTATTCTCGGCAATGCCAAGTTCGATATGCTGGCCTTTCGGGCTGTGCGCCCAGATTTGCGGACTGGCAATCTTGCGCTGCTTGAACACATCTTCGCTGGCCGAGCGCGAGAACAACCCCTTGCGGTTGACGAAGCCGCCAAGATTGGTCGACACCGTCACATCCGGCGAAGTGGTGACGATCCGCGAGACGAAATCAGTCTCCTCGCGGGCGAGATCATTCATGATCTTACCGAAGGCGACCTGGGTCGAGCTTTTGCCGCGGCCAGGGTCTGGCATCTCTGACAGCGACGGCACATTGACCGACGGGGCGGCGCGTTTTTGCTTCGCCGTCGTCCGCCACGGGGCCTGCGCCAGGACCGCCCTGGCCTGGTCTTCCCGGCGCTTGGACAGCCCCGCGAGCGGGGCCCATTCTTCACCTTCTGCAACGCCGAGCCGGTCACGCAATTCGCCAATCTGGGTTGGTGTCATCAGGCCGGAATGATTGTCCTTATGGCCCTGGAACGGCAGATGGCGGCCCTTGGTCGTGTAAGCGATGATCAGTTTTGGCGTCTCTGATGCGGCCGCCTGTTCAAACGCCTCCAGCAGGGTGACCAGGCAATGGCCGCCAAGCTCCGTCATCAGGTTGGCCAGCGTGTCATCATCATAGGTCTCGATCAGCTCGATTGTTTTCGGCGAGCGTTTCAGGTCCCGGCTCAGGCGCCGGCGCCAGGCCGCGCCGCCTTCATAAGTCAGCGCTGCGTAAAGGTCATTCGGGCAATCATCGATCCACTTGCGCAGTCGCGCCCCGCCTGGCTTCTTGAACGCAGCCCGTTGGCGCGCCCCATATTTCAGCGTCAGCACATCCCATCCGGCGGTTTCGAAGATGTCATCAAATCGGTCGAACATCTTTTCCGATGTCGTCGCATCGAGGCTCTGGCGATTATAATCGACAATCCACCAGGTGTTGCGAATGTCGTGCTTATAGGCCTCGATCAGTGCTTCATAGATATTGCCTTCGTCGAGCTCGGCGTCGCCGAGCAGAGATATGAAGCGCCCGGCTTGCTTTGGCGCCATCTCGCCGCGGGCCAGCCACATATCCTGCACCAGCGAGGCAAAGGCCGTCACCGCCACGCCCAGACCGACCGATCCGGTCGAGAAATCCACCCGGATCTTGTCCTTGGTCCGCGACGGATAGGATTGCATGCCACCAAAGCCGCGGAATCGCGCCAGCTGGTCCTGGCTCTGACGCCCATACAGATATTCGACGGCATGCAGCACCGGCGACGCATGAGGCTTCACTGCGATACGGTCATGCGGGCGCAGCACATGAAAATACAGCGCCGCCATCAAAGTCGTCATCGAGGCGCAGCTGGCCTGGTGACCGCCGACTTTCAGACCATCCCGGCTCGGGCGGATATGATTGGCATGGTGAATCGTCCAGCTGGACAGCCAGAGCAGACGCTGCTCCAGGGCATCCAGACCTTCGATCAGGTCCTTGCGGCGCAGATTTGAATCAAGTTTCGTCGAGGGATCAGGCATAATCGCCTTCTAGGACGGTTTTGACCGCAAAAACACCCCTCAGAATCGATTTGCTACAGCAATAAAGATGCTCTCCTCGGTGAAGGAACCGCCATTTTCGTTCCGGTATCCGATTGAATAATCAAACTGGCCCTGACGCCAGAGGAATTCGGTCTGCAGCTTGTCTGAGGCCGCATTCGGCCCGCCGCGCTCGCGCCAGAGCTGCGAAATGCTCCAGATATCCTCCGAGATCTGCTGCCCGAGCCCGAGCTCGACCCGGTCGCGCTGACAGGCTTCATGCTCGCGGCGCGCGGCTTCGATAAAGGTAAAGCTCTGGCGTTTGCGCCACAGCCCTGACCAGGCGGCGCCGAGACGGGCTTCTGCGCCCAGCGCGTCACAACCATTGCGCCCGCCAATCGCGGCGCCTTCGAGCAGGCCAAACTCGCCGGTCACATTGAACGCGCCGGCCGCGAACAGTCGCTGCCGCAAGCTGGCGCGCCAACCTTGCGCATCAAAGTCTTCAGCATCTGGATAAGTGACGGCTTCCAGTTTGACCGAAACTGTCAGTGCCGCGCGCAGGCCATATTCGGCGTAGATATCTCCGCGCCAGGCCGACAGGCCTTCGACCTGCTCGCTGGCCATCGAAACCCTGGTATACAGAAGCCCCGGCTCCTGAGTCCAAGGCGCTGCCGTAGCGTCTCGCCACGGCAGCCCCATGAGACAGATAAGTAGCACCCTCCCAAGCATCCCCAATACTAAGCAAGTATTCAGGACAGAGTACACTCACCTATAGTTGAAAACGGATCTGGTCAGTCCAGAAGCGCTCAAGGCGCGAAACCGTTTTGTTCAATTGGCTCAGATCGTCCTGGCGGACGCTGGCGGTTGGCTCCAGAGCCGTCGCCTGGCGGTCGAACAGATCGACGACGCGCTGGCGAACCTTGTGCCCACGCTCAGTCAGTCGCAGACGAACCGTGCGCTTGTCACGTTCGGAGCGAGACTGGATCAGATAGCCCCCCTCTTGCAGCTTTTTCACGTTATAAGACAGGCTTGTACCCGCAAATGCACCGCGTGAACGCAGGGTTGAGGCAGGCGTTTCGTCTTCGCCAATTTCATAAAGCAGCAGCGCCTGAACACCGGTCAGGTGGCGCTCGCCACCCCGTTCCAGATCGTCCTTCACGACATCATGGAGGCGGCGATGCGCCTGCTCCAGAAGCGAAAGAGATTTCACGAAAGATTCAGCGACGCTCAAAGAATCGCTCGCAGCCTCGGCTGCGCCATAAGTCATTGTCATTACCATCACCACTCAACTTTTGTTGTAGTTTGAGTAGATTTACAGGACCAAGACTTATAATTCGTTAAATACGTCTTGTTTTCGGGCTGTCTTGGTTAACAAAACCGCCGAAAGTGTTACTTTTGGCCGCAAAACTCGCGTTTAATTCCAAATATGCGGCTGAAACGGGCGACCCCCTGTTCACTATGATCGACGTTCCTTATCCGCCCAGTGGCGTGCCGCGGGCCGCCCAGGCCTCGGTCTCGCCGTCCGCGACCGCCATGACCGCTTTCCAGGCCCCGTCCACACGCTGCAGGACATAAGCCGCCTGCCAGCGCGCAATCGCCGCCCCGTCCGGCGCATACATCACATCATCGACAATCATCGAGGCTGTATCGCGGTGCAGGCGATGCGCCGCGACCAGCTGGCGCTCGACCCGTTCGACATTTTGCCGGCGATAGAAACCGAGCAGCGTGCCGGTATTCTTGGCGAAATGCGCCGCGCTCTTGAATGTGAAGGCGCGCCCGGCCTGTGTGGTCAGGGCCGGGAAGCTCCAATGCGCAGCGATGGCGTCTGCATCCTCGCGGTTGAAGGCTGCGACATAGGACTGGCACCAGTCCGCGAGCTCGGTTTGCAATGACATTGGCGGTTTAATCCCGTTTGCCCGGCCGCCCGGGGCCGGTAAAGAATGCACAGAACTGGTTCAGACTATTCAAAACTCAGCTCATCCTCGCCCAGAGGTTCGAAATAAGTCGCGACATGGGCCTCTGACACCGCTTCCAGCCTGTCAGGTGACCATTTCGGGGCGTGATCCTTGTCGATGATCACTGCGCGCACGCCTTCGATGAAATCCGCAGACTGCACTTTGCGCCAGCCAATGCGGTATTCCATCCGCATATTGTCCTCGAAGCTCTCGCACTGGCCGCCTTCACGCACTTGGCGCAAGGCCACTTTCACCGTCTCGGGCGATTTGGTGCGGATGGTCTCGGCCTGTTTGATCGCCCAATCAGAGCCATCGGCATGCAGGGCTGCAACCATGGCCTCAGCGCTATCGCCGGCGAAACAGGCATTGATCGTGTCCAGGTGGGTCTCGAAACTGCCAGCCGGGACCGTATGGGTCAGCCGGGCAAGGATTTCGCCCAGCATCTCTGCCGCGCCCGCAGAAAAATCCGCTGCGGCGATCTGCGCCTTCAGATTCGGGATCAGCTCTGATGGCAGGAAGTGTGTCGCCACCCGCGCGGCTGCGACATCGGCGCCTTTCAGCCGTTCGCCGGTCAGGGCCAGCCAGGTGCCGAGCTCGCCGCGCAGACGCGGCAGGAACCAGCCGCCGCCGACATCCGGGAACAGGCCAATGCCGGTCTCTGGCATGGCGAACAGGGTGCGCTCTGTGGCAATGCGATGCGAGCCATGTACCGACAGACCGACGCCGCCGCCCATGGTGACGCCATCCATCACGGCAAGATAGGGTTTCGGAAAGGCCTTGATTGCCGCATTCATGCGATACTCTTCGGCAAAGAAGGCGCGGGCCTCCTGGCCGTCGCTGAGGCCGCTTTCGCGCAGCATGGCAATGTCGCCGCCAGCGCAGAACCCGCGTGTGCCCTCGGCATGGTCGATCATCACCATCTGCACCGCCGGGTCCTGGGCCCAGACACGCAGCGCCGCAAGGATGGTCTCGCACATATCGAAATTGAGCGCGTGCAGCGCTTCAGGGCGATTGAGGGTGATGTAGCCGACACCGCCCTCGGTCTTGGTCAGGACTGATTTGGTCATGTCCCGGCGTTAGCGCGAGTTCTCAGGCGGGTCCAGAGGTGACGGTAAGGCGGGTGACGTTTGGTGATCTTGTCTAATGTCCGCCGCCAAAGATTCCGGTGCGAACATGATAGTCGACGGCCAGGGCATAATCCGGATCATCCTCGCTATCGACCATCAGCTGCCCGGCCTTGGTCAGCAGCTCGTGACAATCGCGCGAGAGATGGCGCAGCTTGAGCGTCTTGCCCTTGGCTTGATATTTGGCCGCAAGGTCTTCAATCGCCTGCAAGGCGGACTGGTCGACAACGCGTGAACGCAGGAAGTCGACAATCACCACTTCCGGGTCATCTTCCGGATGAAACAGTTCAGCAAAGCCATCCGTCGATCCAAAGAAAAGCGGACCTTCAATCTCGTATACCGTGGCGCCAGGCGTATTCACCGAATCGCGCTGCAAGATGCGAATGCGCTTGGCATTGTTCCAGGCATAAGCCAGCGCGCTGACGATCACGCCGACAACAACCGCCACCGCGAGATCCTTCCACACCGTCACGCCGGTCACCAGCAGGATCACGAACGCATCGGTCCACGGGATCTTGGACATGATGCGCAGACTGTTCCAGGCAAAGGTCCCGATCACGACCATGAACATGACCCCGACCAGGGCGGCCAGCGGGATCATCCCGATCCATTGCGACCCGACCAGGATGAAAGCGAGCAGGAACAAAGCCGCTGACAGGCCCGATAGTCGCGTGCGGCCGCCGGACTTCACATTGATCATCGACTGGCCAATCATCGCGCAGCCGCCCATGCCGCCGAAGAAACCGGTGACCACATTTGCAGTCCCCTGGGCCACACATTCCTGCGAGGCCCCGCCGCGTTGATTGGTAATCTCGCCGACCAGGTTCAGGGTCAGCAGGCTTTCAATCAGGCCAATTGCAGCAAGCACCACCGCATAAGGCAGAATGATTTCCAGGGTCTCGAGATTGAGCGGCACGGCCGGGACGTGGAATGCCGGCAGACCGCCCTGGATTGAAGCAAGGTCTGAGACCACCGGCGTATTGATGCCGAAGCCGATGACAAGCGCGGCGACCACGGCAATTCCGGCGAGCGGTGCGGGCACCACTTTGGTCACTCTGGGCAGGCCCCAGATGATCCCCATCGTCACTGCAATCAGGCTGATCATCAGGGCCATTTCGCCGACTGGCAGCCAGTCGCCATTTGGCAGGAAGCCGTGCCCGTCCGGATGCGCCGTACCCGGCACCTGGAACTGGCCGAGCTGCGCCAGGAAGATGACAATGGCCAGCCCATTGACGAAGCCGAGCATGACCGGGTGCGGCACCAGGCGGATAAACTTGCCGAGCCTGAACACCCCGGCCCCGACTTGCAGGATCCCCATCAACACCACGGTCGCAAACAAGTATTCAACCCCATGCTGGGCGACCAGCGCGACCATGACGACGGCCAGCGCCCCGGTGGCGCCTGAAATCATGCCGGGCCGGCCGCCGATGACAGCGGTAATCAGGCCAACCAGAAACGCAGCATACAGGCCGACCAGCGGCTCGACGCCCGCCACGAAGGCGAAGGCGACAGCTTCGGGCACCAACGCCAGAGCGACGGTCAGGCCGGCCAGCAACTCGGTCTTGACCCGGCCTGGCGTAAAGGTGGCGCGCTGGGTCTGCGCCCAGCTGGACAGGTTGATGCGGTCGGCATAGGCAGCGAGCGGGGAACGGGCCATCAGGCACCTCTCAGTTTCGGGAAGAACCGCGCGCTCCCTAAGGCAATTCCCGGCGATCAGCTAGCCCTGATCGTCAGATCTCTTCTGCAATCGAGGGAATATCCTCGCGGCAGAATGGACAAGCCGGCCCGGCTGCGCCAGCTTGCAGGCAAATGGCCAGTTTGGAGATTGCTCATGAAGTCGCTGTTCGACATTTCCGGAAAAACCGCCCTCGTCACCGGAGGCTCAAGCGGCATCGGCGCCATGATCGCGCGCGGCTATGTCGAGAATGGGGTGAAGACCTATATCTCGGCCCGCAAGGAAGACCGGCTGAAGGCGAAAGCAGAAGAGCTGTCAGACATCGGCACCTGTATTCCGATCCAGGCCGACTTGTCGGACGTGGCCGAGATCGAAAAGCTCGTGGCCAAGATTTCAGAGCGGGAAAGCCAGCTCGACATCCTGGTCAACAATGCCGGCGCCAATTGGGTCGTACCGTTCGAGCAATTCCCGGAAGATGGCTGGGACAAAGTCATGAACATCAATATCAAATCGGTCTTCTTCATGACCCAGAAGGCGCTGCCGCTGCTCAGCGCCGGCGGATCGAAAGAGGATCCGGCCCGGGTCATCAATATCGCCTCGATCAATGGCATCACCAATCCCGGCATGCCGTCTTATGCTTATTCGGCCAGCAAGTCCGGGGTGGTCCACCTGACCAAGCATCTGGCCACTGACCTCGCCCGTCACTTTATCAATGTAAACGGCATCGCGCCGGGCTTTTTCCCAAGCGAGATGACCAAGGAAGCGACCAATACGGACGCCATTCGCGAACAGGTGATCAAGCAGATTCCGCGGCGGCGCATGGGCGAACCGGAAGATATGGCAGGCACCGCCATCTATCTCGCCTCGCGCGCCAGCGCCTGGGTCGATGGCCATACCATTGTCCTGGATGGCGGCATGATCGCCTAAGTCGCGCTCGGCGTGTCGCTGATGATCGGGACGATCCAGTCCTTGTAATGTGCCACCCTGGCATAAATGCCCGGCGCTTCAGCCCGGGCGCAGCCAAGCCCCCAGCTGACAATGCCAATCTGGACCGGCGGCCCCTCTTCCGGCCGGAACACCAGCGGACCGCCACTGTCACCCGTGCAACTGTCTGCATCGCCGACACCGGCACAAATATGAGTCTCGGCACTGATCAGCATGCCTTCGAACTGGCTCTGGTCCTGATAGCGCGCGATGGTGGCGTCCATGCGCCGCTTGCAGGCACGCGGACTAAGCGGCGGCACATCGGCTTGCTGCAAGGCCAGGCTCGGCGCATTGACGGCGCCGCGGCGACCAATCGCGGTCTCGGCACTGCCGGCTTCATAGAGAAAGCCATAGCCAGCAACCTGGACCTGATCGCGCTGCACCCGCACGGGCGGTGCCAGCAAGCCGTCCAGCGTCGCTGTTGGCCCGGTCCAGGAGCCAGAAATCTCCAGCACGGCGACATCATGGCCGCGCTGGGAACTGCCAACCGTGTAGCTCGGATGGATATGCATGTCGGCGATTTCAAATGTCACCTCGGTCGGATCCTCTGAGAGATCGCCAAGGCCTGCGACAATGGTCAATGGTCCCAGTCGTTGCAGGTCGCGTTTGAGATCGGTCGCTTTCTGGTACTGGATCACACGCGCCTGGCCATCAGCGCCGGTTTCGAGCTTGGCATATTCGACGCAATGGGCCGCGGTGAGCACATAGCGCTCTGAGATCATCGTCGCGCCGCACAGGTGAAACGCGCCTTCCGTCGGGTGCGAGATCTGCAGCGAGGCCATGCCGGGCCAGTCCTCAATATCCGCAGGCTCGCCACCCACCACACAGCTGGATAGCGTCGCCGCCAAAGCCAGCGGCGCCAAGGTCTTGTTCATATGGAATCGCATCCCAATTCTCTCCTTACCGGCGAGAATGAGGCCTAGGCGTCGAGCGCGCAACCTTCGATCGTAATTCGATGCATGATCCGGCGCTGGCCTTGATAATCGTTCAAGGCCCAGTGCCAGGTCGAGCGATTGTCCCACATGGCGATCGAGCCAGGCTGCCACTGGAATCGGTGATGAAAGTCCCGGCCGCTGAACACATGTGTGTAGAGCTCTGCGAGCAATGCATCGCTCTCGGCCTTATCCATGCCGACGACCTCACGGGTGAAAGCCGGATTGACATAAAGCGCCTTCTTGCCGCTGAGCGGATGGGTGATGACAATGGGATGTTCTGGATCGACCAGAGTGTCCGCGACATCAGCATTGCCGATCCGGCCTGTGCCTTCGTCATGGTCGCCAGCATCGCTGCTCTTATAATAGCTGTCTGGGCCCTCGCCGAATACATGCTTGCCGGAATGGATCGCGGTGCGACCTTCAATTCTTGATTTCAGGTCCTCAGGCAGCGTTTCATAAGCCTTGTACATGCTGGCAAACTTGGTGTCGCCGCCGCTGTCCGGCAGCTCTCGTGCGACCAGGACCGAGCCGAGCGCCGGTTCGTGATCATAAGAATGATCGGTATGCCAGCCGCCGCCAATATTATCCTTCTGATCGGCGTCCTTAGCGACCAGCGCAATTTGCGGATAATCGGGATGGGCGGCAAAGAAGCGATTGATGTTGATATCGCCGAAGCGCTCAGCAAACGCGATATGATCGGTTTCGCTGGTCTCCTGATCGCGGAAAAAGATCACGCCATGCTCGGCAAAAGCTGCCTTGATCGCGGCGAGTTCGGCCGCGCTCAGGGATTTGATGTCGACCTCGGTAATCTCAGCGCCGAGACCGTCTACGGCTGTGATCTGCATATCTGTTCCTCCGCTGGCTTCATCTGCTGGAAGCGTCTCGAGGCAGATTACGCCATTTACGCAAGGGGCGTCAAAGCACCGCCGTCCTGGCCCTCAGTCGCCTTTCACCAGGCGCTCGACATTAGCGCGATAAGAGCGCCCGATCGGCAACACCTGGCCAGAGCTGAGTTGCAATTCTGCGCCGCCATTGCCGCGCGGGGTGATTTTGGCAATCTGCGTAACCTGCACCAGAAACGAGCGGTGACAGCGCACATGCGAGGGTTCGATCTTGTCGATCAGCGTCTCCAGCTCCGACAGCGAAATCCGCACCAGGTGCATGCCGGTCTCGGTCTGGATCTCGACATAATTCGACGCCGCCTTGGCCCAGCAGATCTCGACGGGACGAAAGATCAGCGTCCGCCCACCCGAATTCAGGACCAGGCGTTGATGGTCTTCGGCCTGCTGGGTTCGCCCGGCCGCATCCAGGCGCAAGCGCTCGAGGCTGCGAAACAGGTAGAAGGCCGCCAGGTTGAGCAGGTAGGTGTAAACAATCTCCCGCGACTCATACAGCCAGACCAGCGGTTCGCCGATGCTGGCTTCATAATAGCCATCGAGAAAAACCGGCCACAGCACCGACCGCACCCCGGCCAGCAGCACAACCTGGGCAATGATATAGCCGATCAGCCCGAGAAACAGGATCAGCGCCGTGCGCTGCATCTCTTCACGGGCAAACCGGACACGCGACAGCAAGAGCGGGATGATCGGCACGACCAGCAGCACGGCGATGTCGGACGCAAAATGTATCACCCAGGGCTCAATTGCATTGATCCGGATGCCGGCGGTCTGCGCTTCGATCTGTTCGGAACTGGACGAGATGATCCAGGTCAGGACGGCAAAGAAGGCGATCGCCGCATAAGCCATCCGGTCAGCCCGCCGGACCGCGCCCTGTTCGAGACGATGCGAGTTCGAATCCATGTCTTTCTTATGCGCCGGGCCGGACAATCATAGAAGTGGCGGCGACCTCCATTCGCACCATATGGGTGCCACTCGCCCCAAAAGCCACGCCTCTGTCCCGCCCTCATCCGGATCACCCCAGCGTCAGAGACAGGCCGGCAAATCTGCGGCTGTATCGCTGCCAATCCGCGCCGCCGGTGCGCCATCGCGCCGGCGCAGACCACGTCTAGAAGAGGATCCACGCCCATGAAACTCGCTCGCCCGCTCGCCGCCATCTCCGCCGCCATCGCCTTTTCCGGCATCGGCCAGGCCCAATCGCTTGTGCTTGGCAATGGGCTGGGGCGACAATGCTATGTCGACGCAATGAGCGGCAATCCCGGCAAGGATAACGCCATTGCAAGATGTGAAGCTGCTTTGAAGAATATCAGCATGTCCCGCCTCAACCGGGCCTCGACCTGGGTCAATCTCGGCATCCTGCAAATGCGCGCTGGCC
The DNA here is from genome assembly GCA_965212615.1 of Henriciella sp. Taxonomy (GTDB): domain Bacteria; phylum Pseudomonadota; class Alphaproteobacteria; order Caulobacterales; family Hyphomonadaceae; genus Henriciella. The sequence goes on along the minus strand of OZ243114.1, from coordinate 531,913 downwards.
GGTATGACGACTCGCTCGCCTCTTATGATCAGTCGCTCAAGATTGCCCCGGACTCGCCAGAGGCGCTGATCAATCGCGGCGCGGCGCTGATTTACATGAACCGCAATCAGGACGCGATTGAGGCCTTGACCCGCAGCATCGATCTCGGCACCCGCAAGCTGCCGGAAGCGCTGTACAACCGGGCGCTGGCTTATGAGAAGCTCGAACAATATGAAGACGCCTATTACGATCTCAAACGCGCGCTGGAGCTGAAGCCGGATTTCGAAGCGGCGCAGAATGTGATCTCGCGCTATTCAGTTGAAGACGTCTCGCAATAGCTGAGGGTCCGGTCGGCGCAGCCGCGCTCAGGCCGAATGCGCAGCCTTGGCGGCCAGGAAGGCAGTGCGCACGATCTGCTCTTCATTCTGCAGCAGCCGCTCAGAAAGCGGTGAAACGATAGCGGTCTCGCCCATGGTCGGCGGACAGCGCGGGCTGACCACGACCTGTGACAGGCACAGCCCGTGCCCGGCTTGATCATCGGTGGCCAGGCGCAGCACTGGGACAATGCCGAAATGCGAATTGCTGAAGACATTGAAGCGAACAATGCGCGAGCTGGCCAGTGCTTCATCAATGCCGACATCAGAGAGGCTGAGAAACCCGCGCAGGCATTGCATTTCTGCGCTGCAAATCTCGCGAAGGGTCGCGAGCTCAATTATGGCTGCCCCGTCATCCATGCCCAACGGCATACAGGGATTCGCGCCGCAATATGAGCCTTATCCTTTCAGCATGTCCCGGCTGACAATCACCCGCATGATCTCGTTCGTACCCTCCAGGATCTGATGCACGCGCAAATCACGGACAATCTGCTCGATGCCATATTCGGCAAGATAGCCATAGCCGCCATGGATTTGCAGCGCGTCATTGGCGATCTTGAAGCCGGTATCGGTGACAAAGCGCTTGGCCATGGCGCACCAGCGGGTCGCGTCAGGCGCCTTGGCGTCGAGTTTGGCGGCAGCTTCATACAGCATCACCCGGGCCGCCTGGAGTTCGGTTTCCATGTCGGCGAGCTTGAATTGAATGGCCTGAAAATTGGCGATGGGCTGGCCGAATTGCTGGCGTTCGCGGGCATAATCCAGAGCCTTGTCGAGCGCCCGCTGGGCCCCGCCGAGCGAACAGGCTGCGATGTTCAACCGGCCACCATCCAGCCCGGCCATGGCAAACTTGAAGCCGTGGCCTTCCTCGCCAATCCGGTTGGCCACAGGAATGCGGACATCATCAAGCAGGACCTGGCGCGTCGGCTGCGAATTCCAGCCCATTTTCTTTTCATTGGCGCCAAAGCTGAGCCCGGGTGTGCCCAGTGGGATGATAAAGGCGGAAACCCCGCGCGCGCCCTCATCGGAGGTCTTGGCCATCAGGACATAGACATCGCTGGTGCCAGCGCCGGAGATGAATTGTTTCGAGCCGTTCAGAACATATTCGTCGCCGTCGCGCACAGCGGTAGTCTTCATCGCCGCGGCGTCAGAGCCAGAGCCTGGTTCGGTCAGGCAATAAGAGGCGATCAGCTCCATGCTGGTCAGCTTCGGCAACCAGGTCTTGCGCTGCTCGTCGGCGCCGAACCGGTCAATCATCCAGCTGGCCATATTGTGGATCGAGATGAAGGCGGCGGTCGACACGTCGCCATAAGAAAGCTGTTCGAAAATCAGGGCCGCATCCAGGCGCCCGAGGGCCGACCCACCAACCTCCTCACCGACATAAATCCCGGCAAATCCAAGCTCGGCCGTCTGCTTGATCACATCAACGGGAAAGTATTTGGTCTCGTCCCATTCCGATGTATGCGGCGCCAGCTGATCAGCGGCAAAGCGTTTCGCCATGTCCTGAATCATGACTTGTTCTTCGCTCAGTCGTGTGGTCATCGAAAATCGCCTCGTCTATGCTCAATCCCGCGGCAGCAATGCCATAGGAGAAATCTGCGTCAATGTCTGATCTTGTGGAAGGATATTCTATCACAGCGGCGAAGCTGGATGACATTCCTGCGCTGATCTCGGTCGATAAGGCGGCCTCTGCCCTGTTCGAACCGACCGGCCTGCTGACCCGTGAGGCCTTGCAGGATCATGTCCCGGCCGAGGTGCTGGAGACCGAAATCCCGGACGGCAATGTGTTCGCGGCGCGCAACCAGCATGACTGGGCTGTCGGCTTCGCCCTGATCCGGCCGCGTGGCAACGGGCTGTATCTGGATCAGGTCAGCGTCCACCCTGATCATGGCCAGAAAGGGCTCGGCCGGGCTCTGGTCATCCGCACGCTGGCCGAAGCCGAGCACCGCAAGCTGCCGCATGTCAGCCTGTCGACATTTCGCGATCTCGCCTGGAATGGCCCTTTCTATGCCTCACTCGGCTTTCGCGAGATCCCGCGCGCGCAGCTGGAGCCTTACATGCTCGAGATCGAGGAGGCGCAAAAGCCATTCATGGATATCACTCAGCGCTGCTTCATGCGCCGCAAAGTGCGTCGCAGCCTGTTCCGCTTCGCCCGGCGCCCGGCCTGAGCAGGACTGACCCGCGACAGAATGAGCGGGCTCAGGCGTTGATCCCAGCGATCAGGACGGCTATCGCCAGAACATGACAACACCTTTCTCACAAACCTTCCCGGCCACCCGCCTGCGCCGCCTGCGCCAAGCCGGCTGGATCCGCAACCTGACGGCTGAAAACACCCTCACCCCGGCCGACCTGATCTGGTCCATGGTCGTGCATGATGGCGACACGCCGCGCATTCCGGTGTCGGCCATGCCTGGCATGGAACGTCTGAATGTGAAGGAAGCCGCCGCCGCGGCCAAACGCGCTGCCGCCCTCGGCATTCCGGCCATTGCCATCTTCCCGCACATCAATCCTGAGCGCAAAGACGAGGATGGCAGCGAGAGCCTCAATCCCGACGGCCTGGTCCCGACCGTGATCAAGGCGATGAAGGATGCTGCGCCCGAAGTCGGCGTGATCTGCGATGTTGCCCTCGACCCGTTTACCAGTCACGGCCATGACGGCCTGATTGATGAAGCCGGTTATGTGCTGAATGACGAGACCACGGCGGTGCTGCTGGAACAGGCCCTGGTCCAGGCCGAGGCTGGCGCAGATGTCGTTGCCCCGTCCGACATGATGGATGGCCGCATCGGCGCCATCCGCTCGGCGCTGGAGGAAAGCGGCTTCACCAATACGATGATCCTGTCTTATGCGGCCAAATATGCGAGCGGCTTTTATGGCCCGTATCGCGAGGCGATTGGCTCGGCCACGGCGCTGATCGGCGACAAGAAGACTTATCAGCAGGACCCGGCCAATACTGACGAGGCCTTGCGCGAGGTGGCCATGGATCTTCAGGAAGGCGCTGACATGGTCATGGTCAAACCCGGCCTGCCTTATCTCGACATTGTCCGGCGGGTGTCAGAGACCTTTGCTGTGCCGACCTTCGCGTTCCAGGTCTCTGGTGAATATGCGATGATTCAGGCCGCTGCCCAGAATGGCTGGATCGATGGCGATCGGGTGATGCTGGAAACCTTGCTCAGCTTCAAACGCGCCGGTGCCAGCGGGATCATCACCTATTTCGCCGAAACCGCGGCGCAGCAGCTCTCATAGATCGTTCGAGCCATGCAAGGACGCCGTCATGCCTGACCCGGATACGATCCTCGCCCGGAAAAAAGTCAGCGCCTTGCTCGACGGTGCCAAGATGGGCCGCCTGTCCAAGATGATCCTCGGCCTCGACGGCCAGATCAGCGCGACGCTGTCAAAGAAAATGATTGGCGGGCAATGGATTTCCGGCACGGCCCTGGTGCTGCCGGCTGGCTTCGAATTCCAGCCATCGCGGCTGAACCAGCCCTTCTTCAAGAATATGGATGCGCTCAGGATTCACATTCCATGGCCCGACCTTGTCGGCGTCCGCAAGCGGTATGGCGTGGTCGCCGCGATCATCGACCTGGAGACCTCAGCCGACACATTGTCCATTCGATGCCACGGGGCCGATGATTTCATCGCAAAGATCAAAATGGCCCGCGACGCCTGAGCTGGCGCGCCGGGCGGCCCTTGCTCTGGTCAAACGCTGTCGCACAGTATTAACTGCCCTCAATATGCGGAGTTTGGCTCATGCCTGCACCAGACCATGTCATCGCCAAGAAACTGGCCACAGCCTTGCTCAAAGATGCTGAGCTCGGCGACCGCACCAGTCGCCTGGTCGGTGTTGGCGGGCGAATTGGGTCGAAGGCAACCAAACTGGTAATGGGCGGCCATTGGGTCGGCGGCACGCTGTACCTCACTGAGGACAGTGTCGAATTTCACCCCAATACGCTGAACAAGGCCGTGCACAAGGATCCCGGTTCGCTCAGCGTCTACCTGCCGCTGCGCGGCATCACCGGGGTCGAGACCCGCAACAGTGTCGGCACCCAGGTTCTGGACATCCACACCGCAATTGGCACGCTGTCCGTGCGCTGCCTTGGCGCCGCCGGGTTGGCCAAAAAGATCAAAGCAGCGCAGCGCGCCTAGGCCTCAGATCTGGAACGTCGCGACCGGTGACCATGCAGCCACCTGCGCGTGGGTTGCCACAGGCAGGCTGATCGCCACAGCCTGAACACGGTCGATCCGCACGGGCTGAGCCAGCAAGGCCTGCAATGCTGGCGCCAGCGCATCCGCATGCATGGGCGGGCCATAGCAGAGACTGATGTGCGGCGCGAAATCACGGCTCGACCGGAACCCGTCCCGCCCGGCCAGACAGGCGCGCGCCTGATCCAGCTGCGCGTGCGCAGCCAGGTCGACATACAGGGATTTGGTGAACATGGCTGATCGTTTCAGCCCTGTCGGCCGAACCGTAAGCCCGCGTAACGCGCAGAGGACATCATCAATGTTGGGATCAAAGGCGCTGAGTGAGCCAAGCGAGATATGCGGCTCGAACCGCGCCCCACCCTGGGCGTCGGCAAGGGCGTTGATCACCGCACGATAGGCCTCGCCATCTGCTGCCCGCGGTATGCACCAATAAGTTGTGATAGCCTCAGGCTTCACTCGTCAAATGTTTCGTAATTCTGGCGCATATAGTCGACGCCATCGATGACGATTTCTTCCAGCACGTGCATATCGATATCTGCCAGCTTGTTCACATACAGGCACGACTTGCCAAGCTTGTGCTTGCCGAGCCGGGCGAGCTTGTCCTGCATCGCCTCAGAGCGATAGCCAGGCATGATATAGAAGACGAGATTGGCCTTGCGCGGACTAAACCCGGTCATCAGCATGTCGCCTTCGCGGCCGCTCTCATATTTATAGTGATAGCGCCCATAACCGATCAGGCTCGGCCCCCACATTTTCGGCTCTAACCCGGTGACGCGCTTGAAAAAGTCGAGCAGGATTTCCGCATCAGCGCGCTTCTTGTCCGACTCGACAGCGGCGACAAAGTCCCTGGGATCAACCTCGGTCGGTTTGGTCTTGTTCTCGGCGTTCGCCATTTGCGCCTCCCTTCGCCTTGATCATCCTGTCTTAGCCGATTGCCACCTCTGCGCCCAGATCGAGGACCAGAATCAGGACAATCGCGATGACCAGAAGCAGCACGGACAGAGCCATATTGATCGCCACCGCCCGGTCAGCCCCCTTGCGTTCGAGCCAGGTCCGCGGGCGAATATCGCGCAGCCGGAACACGACCAGGGCCGACAGCACCAGGCTGGCCACATTGAGGCCGAGCAACAAGGCTGCGCGCGACGCCAGGGCGAACTCGCCCGTGCCGAGGAACAGCCCGACGGCTGCGCCTGGTGGCAGCAAGGCCGCGGCGACCATGACGCCGACCAGCGTTGCACTGGCGCCGCGGGTCAGCGACAAGGCTGCCGCCGCGCCGGCGGCAATCGCCAGAGCCATGCCATCCAGGCGCACTTCGGCCCGTGACATCAGTTCACGGCTGGTAAAGTCGACCGGGATCAGGACCGAGATCAGGATCGCGCAAGCCAGCGCCAGAGCGATCCCGACGCCGAGCGTCTGCGCCGCCCCGAACAAGAGCTTGCGGTCGCCAAGGGCGGCGCCCAGCGAAAAGCCCAGAATCGGCCCGAGCAGCGGCGCAATCACCATCGCCCCGATGACCGCGGCGACGCTGTTGGAATGCAGGCCAATCGCCGCCACGATGGTCGACAGCACGACGAAGATCAAAAAGTCGCGGTCCAGTTTCGCATCCTTGGTCACGTCCTGGTAGAGCTCTTCGCGCAGCGCCATCTTGCGCTGCGAGGCGCGTCGTTTGGTCAGATCCTGGTCTTCCGGAAGGTCAGGGATTGTGGCCTCGATCTCGACAATCGAAAGGCGCCAGTCGCGTTCATTCTCGAGGCAGGCCTGCAAATTGTCGACCAGGGTCTGGCGGCTGCCATCGCGCAGGAAGACCGAGACATAGCGCCGGTCCTGCTGCTCCAGCGGGATGACGACATAATCAATCGGTTCCGCCGCCCGGATCGCGCGCATCACGGTTTCAAAGGCCTGGCCATCCTTCAGGTGCAGGTCCAATCGTCTCATCCCTCATCCTTTGGTTTTTTCCGGAACGGCAGCAGCAATTTCGGCTGGATTGTCTGCATCAGGATCACCCCGGCCCGGATCAGGAATGCCGTTCCCCCGCCCAGCGCCATCGCCCATGGCACTGGCAGACCGAAACTCGCGGCGCTCCAGAATACCAGGGCGCCAAGCAAGGCGGCGGTGGCATAAATATCCTCACGCAGGATCAGCGGCACCTCATTACAGACCACGTCGCGCAGCAGACCGCCAAAGCTCGCTGTAATCGTCCCCATCATCACCACCACGACCGGGCCATGGCCCAGCGCATAGGCCGCCTGGGCGCCGACCGCGCAGAACAGAGAAAGCCCCATCGCATCGAACCAGATCAGCGTCTTGAACCGGGCAATCCGCTCGCCCAGGATGGCCGAGACGCCGCCCCCGGCAAGCGCGATCAGGATGGTGTTGGAGTGTTCCAGCCAGAACACAGGCTGATCCAGCAGCAAATCGCGCAGCGTGCCGCCGCCAATCGCTGGCAATAGCGACACGACGAAGATGCCGAACAGGTCCAAGCCGCGCCGCGAGGCCAGCAATCCGCCTGACAAGGCGAATACAAACACCCCGAGGGCGTCGGCCATCTGCAGCGCCGTCATCTAGCCTTTGCTCCGCCCCATCCGGGCCAGCAGGCTGCTCGTATCCCAGCGCTGGCCGCCCATGGCCTGGATGTCGGCATAATATTGATCGACCATTGCCGTCAGCGGCAGACTGGCGCCGCTCTCGCGGGCGGATTCCAGCGTGATCCGCAAATCCTTGCGCATCCAGTCGACGGCAAAGCCGTGTTCATAATCGCCATCGCGCATGGTTTCCCAGCGATTGTCCATTTGCCAGCTCTGCGCGGCGCCGCCCCCGATGGCTTGCACCACTTTGCTGATGTCGAGGTCAGCTTGTGCAGCGAAATGCAAGCCTTCAGCAAGTCCCTGCAATATTCCAGCAATGCAAATCTGATTGACTGACTTGGCGAGCTGCCCGCTGCCGCTAGGGCCGATCAGTGTCATCCGCTTGCCATAGGCCGCCATGACCGGCTCAGCGCGGGCAAACGCGGCCTCGTCGCCGCCGCACATAATGGTCAGCTGCCCGGTCTCTGCCCCGGCCTGTCCGCCTGAGATCGGAGCATCAATAAAGGCGGCGCCCTTGACCCCTGCGCTGGCATGAAGATCGCGCGCCAGACGGGCGCTGGCTGTGGTGTGATCGACAATCACCATGTCGCTGCGAATGCTTGGCAACATCGCATCAAAGACGGCCTGCACGTCCGGATCATCACCGAGGCAGAGAAAGACATAGTCCGCGCCAGCAATGGCATCTGCCGGCGTCTGCGCGGCGCCTCCTTCATGCGCGCCGGCCCAGGCCGCAGCCTTGGCCTCGGTGCGGTTCCAGACCGTCACCTGATGCCCGGCGGCTTCCAAATGCCCCGCCATGGGATACCCCATCACGCCTAGCCCCAGAAAAGCGGTTTTCGCCATCGCCTAACTCCTCAACATGTTTACGGGCCTGATCGGACAAATTTCATCTAAATCCAACCCGCTATTCTCAATCGATATTCACCCTGATGCCCTATGAGCGATGACTAGGCCAGAAGGGCCGATTGGGAAATGTATGGCTGAAGCTTATTCATCCCGGCGCGTAAAGGGCAGAACGCCCTCAGCGTCCGCCCGCCGTTTGGGCACCTGGAAGCTGGCATATGCCGACTTCCTGACCGCTCTGTGCGCGTTTTTCCTGATCATGTGGATTGTTCATGGCGTCACCGCTGGCGAGCGCCAGGCCCTGGCCCAGCAATTCGGATCCAAGGCCGAACCGATTGATCTCGCCGTGCATGACCCGGTCCTGCAGGCCAAGACCATCGCGCAAATGCTGCGTGACGATCCGACGCTCGAAACCTTCGGATCAAGCGTCACCATCACAGCCGAACCGAACCAGGTGCGGATCGATCTGTCTGACATGACCGAGCGACCTTTGTTCGAAAATGGTGATGGATCGCTAAATGCCACCGGTGCACAACTGACCCGGCTTGCCGGTCAGGCCATCGCTTATCTCGGCTTTCCGGTGATGATTGAGGGCCATACTGATTCCAATCCCAGCCTGACCACCGGATACTCGAACTGGGAGCTGTCTTCCGATCGCGCCAATTCGGCACGGCGCTTGCTCATCGATGCCGGCGTTTCTGAGGATCGGATCAAAAGCGTGGCGGGCCTCGCAGATACGCGGCCATTATTGCAGAACGCCCCGCAAGACGGCGTTAATCGCCGCATCTCAATTGTTCTGGTCATCAGTGATAAGTCAGCATAGAACTCATCGCACGCGATGAGAATCACCGGGGAGACTGAATGACCGCAGATATTCTGGCTCACTGGCCCATGTGGGCGAGCCTCGCGGCCGTCGCTGTTACCATCGTTTTCTACACCCTCGATCGCTGGTCGATGGAGCTGGTGTCGGTGAGCGTGATTGCAGCCCTGCTGCTATTGTTCAGCCTGCCTGGCGCCACTGCTTATGATGGCAGCGAGATTTCCCTCGCTGACTTGCTCTCCGGGTTCGCCAACCCGGCCCTGATCACGATTATGGCCTTGCTGGTGGTCGGACAGGGCCTGTTCCAGACCGGCGCCCTGGAAGGCCCGACCAAGGCATTGGTGCGGTCTTATGATAAACGACCGATGAGCACATTGATCCTGACCTTCATGGCAGTGTTCGCGACGTCTGCCTTCACCAATAATACCCCTGTCGTGATCATGTTCCTGCCGATCATGTCAGCGATTGCAGCCCGCATGGGCGCCTCGACCTCGCGATTGATGATGCCGCTCAGCTTCGTTTCGATCTTTGCCGGCATGACCACCTTGATCGGCACCTCGACCAACCTGCTCGCAGCCGATGCTTATGAACGCCTGACACCGAACACGCTTGGCTTTTTCGATCAATCCGTCTTCGGCCTGATGCTGGCCGGGATTGGCATGTTCTACTTGCTCATCGCCTCGCGCGTTTTGCTGCCGAACCGGGAAGATTTCACCGAAACCATGGTCAAATCAGGCAAGCAATTTGTCGCCCAGTTCGAAGTTACGCCAGGCCATTTCCTCGATGGCAAGGAAGCAATTGCAGGCATGTTCCCTGACCTCAAGGACATGACCGTGCGGATGATCCAGCGCGGGGAACGCGCTGTGCTGCCACCTTATGACGAGGTGCGCCTGATGCCCGGCGATCTGGTCATTGTCGCCGCCACCCGCCAGGCCTTGACCGATCTGTTATCGGAAAAGCCCGCTATGCTTCAGGATATCTGGCAGAGCGGTGTGCCTGAATCCGATGATTCTGACGAACATCGCCTGGGACTGGTCGAAGCCGTGATTGCGCCAGGCTCGAGAATGGCCGGGCGCACGGTTGAGATGCTGGGCTTTCGCCGTCTCACCCGGGCGGTGACGCTTGGCATTCAGCGCCGCAGCCGGATGATCCGCGCCAAGCTCGGAGAAATTCGTCTGGAAGCTGGCGACACTTTACTGCTCTGCGGCCCGATTGGCGCCTTTCGCAACCTGCGCACCAGCCGTGACCTGATCCTGCTGGAATGGTCACAGAGCGAATTTCCGACCACCACGCGGGCTCAGGTGGCACGTCTGATCACAGTGGCCATGGTGATTGCGGCGGCGACCGGGATCGCCACCATCACCCTCGCCTCGATCGTGGCCGCAACAGCGATGATCCTGCTGCAATGTCTCAACCATCGCCAGGCTGCCCGGTCGCTGGATCTGCGCATCTATCTGGTGATTGCTGCCGCGCTGACCATGGGCGTTTCGCTGGAAATGACAGGCGCGGCGCAGATGATCGCCGAACTGGTTGTGCTGCTGGCCTCGCCTTATGGCACTTTGGCAATCCTGTCAGCGATCTTCCTGGCGGTCGCGATTCTCACCAACATTTTGAGCAATGCCGCCACCGCGGTGCTGTTCACACCGATTGCAATTTCGGCGGCCGAACAGACCGGTTCAGACCCGTTTCCCTTCCTGTTAGCAGTGATTTACGCCGCCAATTGTGCCTTTGCGACACCTATTGCCTATCAGACAAATATGCTGGTTATGGGACCAGGACATTACAAGTTTGGAGACTTTTTACGTTTCGGTGGCCCACTGGTAATCATAATGTGGGCCGCATTTACAGCCATAGCCCCTTGGCGCTTTGACCTTTAGATGCGTAAATTACGGATATGAAGCTAGACGAATCGCTCTTTCAATTACCGGGACTCCGGCGTGGATTGCGCTTCTATGTGACCGGCGCCAGTCCCTGCCCCTACTTGCCGGGGCAGATTGAGCGTAAAGGCTTCACCCATCTGACGCAGGACAATCCGGACGCACTGCACGACCAGCTCAGCCAGGCTGGCTTCCGTCGCAGTCAGGGCGTCGCTTATCGTCCCGCCTGCCCGACCTGCAATGCCTGCCGGTCGGTGCGCGTCGATGTCGCCAATTTCAAGCCGAGCAAGAATCAGAAACGGATCATCAAGGCCAATACGGATCTGGTACGCAAACCTGTCGAGGCGCGCGCCAGCCGCGAACATTTCCGCCTGCTCAAATCCTATCTGAACTCGCGCCATGATGGCGGCGGCATGTCGGATATGGGGTATCGCGAGTTTTGTGCGATGGTGAATGATAGCCCGGTCCAGACCCTGCTATTCGAATACCGGTTGGGGCACAGAGACGACGCGCCCCTGGCCGCGGTCTCTCTGACCGATATTGTTCGCGACGGGTTTTCGATGGTCTACACCTATTTCGATCCAAGCCTGCGCCAGCGCAGCCTCGGCACCTATATGATCCTTGATCACATCCTGCATGCAGGCGAGCTCGGCCTGCCGCACGTCTATTTGGGCTATTGGATCAAAGACAGCGAAAAAATGGATTACAAGCGGCGGTTCAAGCCTCTCGAGGTGCTTGACGGCGGACGATGGCGCGCGCTTGAAGAGAGTGAATAACCCATCGGGAGAGACCACATGATTGATCGCCGAAAACTGCTCGGTGCCGCCACCTTGGGGGCCGCCGGGCTCGCCACGACCGCATGTTCGCAATCGTCCAGCGACGGCGCCGCAGGGCCTGCGGTCCAAACCCGCAAGAAACGGCGTCTGACTATGACCACGACCTGGCCCAAGGACTTGCCGGGCCTGGGCACAGCGGCGCAGCGGGTGGCGGACCGGATTGGCGAATTGTCAGAAGGCCAGATGCAGGTGCAGGTCTATGCCACAGGCGAGCTTGTCCCGGCCTTCGAAGCCTTTGACGCGGTCGCCTCGGGCAATGTCGATATGTATCACGGCGCCGATTATTACTGGCAGTCCAAGTCAAAAGCCTTCAATTTCTTCACCGCTGTCCCGATGGGAATGACGGCGCCGGAAATCATGGGCTGGATTGATCATGGCGGCGGTCAGGCCCTGTGGGAGGAACTCTCTGGCCAATATGGGGTCATCGCCTTCCAGGCCGCCAATACGGGCCACCAGATGGGCGGCTGGTTCCGCAAAGAGATTAACAGCATTGATGATTTCCGCGGTTTGAAAATGCGAATTCCCGGCATGGGCGGCGACGTGGTTCGCGCCCTGGGCGGCGCCGCAGAGGCCCTGCCCGGCAATGAAATCTACCAGGCCCTGCAGACCGGACGCATCGATGCAACGGAATGGGTCGGCCCGTGGAATGACTATTTCCTCGGCTTCCATCGCGAAGCAAAATTCCATTATGGCCCTGGCTTCCACGAGCCCGGCAGCGCCCTGGCGCTCGGCATCAATCGGTCGAAATGGGACAGCCTGACCCCGACCGAACAAGCGATCATTCGCAGCGCCGCGAACGAGGTCAATCATCTCTCGGTCGGTGAGTTCATGTATCAGAACGGCGTCTATCTCGAGAAACTGGTGACCGAAGAAGACGTAAAATTGCGCCAATTCCCGCAAGACGTGATGGCGCGGGTGCAGGAGATTTCAGCCGATATTCGCAGCGATGCCGGCCAGCAAGGCGACCTGGAACGGCGGATCTATGAGAGCTTCGAGGATGCGCTGAAGAAGATGCGCGCCTGGTCGAGCATTTCTGATAGCCCTTACATGGTGGCGCGCGAGCTTTAGGGCGGCTCCGGACGAGGCGGAACAAGGAGCTGGGGCGACATGCAAGAGTTTGTTTCGGGGATTGGCACCGGTTTACGGTTTGCAGGCTATGGCCTGTCGCCGCTGCTGCTGCTGCCCTTGTTGATCCTGGCTGTGCCCAAGCCACTTGGCCGGCCATCTGAAAAGCTCAGCGGGGTGCTCGACCGGGTGTCCGGTATCGCCCTCGGATTTGCTCTGACGGCGGCGTTTCTGATCATCTTGATCCAGTTGGCGGCCGTGCTCTTGCGTTATGTCTTCGGACTCAGCTTCAGCTGGCTCAATGATAGCGTCGTCTTCACCTTTGCCATGATGTTCATGCTCGGCGCTGCGGCGACATTGCGCGATGACGGCCATGTCCGCGTCGACATTTTGCGCCCGCGTTTTGGTGCCAAAACCAAAGCTGCAATCGAACTGTTCGGATCTCTCGTCTTTATCGTCCCGATTGGCGTCCTGATCCTGTATGCTGGTTCAGGTCTGATCGCGCGCAGCTGGATCGGCCTGGAGCCCTTTAATGAGAGCGACGGCCTGCCGATCAAATATCTGTTCAAGACCATGGTGCCGCTCTTTGCAGTGCTGATGATCGGTCAGGCACTCAGCCAGGCGATCAAGGCCGCCCTGGTCATTCGCGGCCTTCGTGCTCCGGCTGAGGATTCCGATCATAGTGCGGAGGCGCTGTGATGGAACTCGAACTGATCTTCGCCCTTGGCATGTTCCTGTGCGCCATTGTGGCGCTGCTGGCTGGATATCCGGTTGCGCTGACGCTTGGCGGCGTGGCGCTGGTCTTCGGCCTGATTGGCGTCGAAATGGGCCTTATCCCGCTGCCGATCCTGCGCAATCTGCCGAGCCGCATCCTCGGTTCGATGGAGAACCAGGTGCTGATCGCGGTGCCGCTCTTTGTCCTGATGGGGGTGATCCTGGAGCGCTCGAAAGTTGCTGATGACTTGCTGCACACAGCCAGCCGCCTGCTGGCTCGTGTCCGCGGCGGACTGGGCTATGCCGTGGTCATTGTCGGCGCGCTGCTGGCCGCCTCGACCGGCATTGTCGGCGCCACGGTGATCACGATGACCCTGATCGCGCTGCCGACAATGCTGAAACAGGGCTATGATCCGAAACTCGCCACCGGCACCATTGCCGCCAGCGGCACGCTGGGTCAGATCATCCCGCCAAGCATTGTCCTCATCTTGCTCGCTGATGCGGTTTCCAACGCCAATCAGTCCGCTGCCATGCGCTCTGGCGGCGGCGCCGGCGTGGTCTCGGTCGGTGACCTGTTCGCAGGGGCGTTGATCCCCGGCATGATGCTGGTCGGGCTATACCTGCTTTACCTGATCATCACCGCCATCCTGCGTCCTAGCGCCAGCCCGGCTGTGACCATCGAAGCCGAGGCAGAGCCGCTGACCATCAGCGAGGTCGCGCGCAGTCTCGGCGCGCCATTGCTGCTGATCATCGCGGTGCTGGGATCGATCCTCGGCGGCCTCGCTTCGCCGACAGAGGCGTCAGCCATTGGCGCCGGCGGCGCCCTCCTGCTGGCGGGTTTGCGCCTCGCGCCGCAATATGGTCGCCCCGGCGACCTTGGCAGCATCTGGGGCGCGTTTGCCAGCCTGCTGATCCTCGGCCTGCTCGCCAATATGATGGATTTGCGTATCAATCGCGAGAGCGTTCCCTTCGGCGATTATGTCGGCATCGTCATTGCCGGTTTTGCCAGCCTGGTCTTTCTGGGCGGCCTGCTGTCAGCGGCGCGGGTTCTGATCCGGGCACAGCAATTCGGCGATGCCCTGAAATCCGGTGTTCAGATCACCTCCATGGTGTTCCTGATCCTGATCGGGGCGAGCCTGTTTGCGCTCGTCTTCCGGGCCTATGGCGGCGATCATTATGTCGAAGCCCTGCTGACCGGCATCCCTGGTGGCCTGTGGGGCGCCCTGGCGATCACCATGTTGGTGATGTTCATCCTCGGCTTCTTTCTCGACTTTATCGAGATTGTCTTTGTCGTCGTTCCAATTGTCGCCCCGCCGCTGATCATTCTCGGTGCCGATCCGGTCTGGCTGGCCATCCTGATGGCGCTGAACCTGCAGACCAGCTTCCTGACGCCGCCTTTCGGGTTTGCGCTGTTCTACTTGCGCGGCGCCGCGCCGGAAGGGGTTGAAACCATGGATATCTGGCGCGGCGCAATCCCGTTCATTGGCTTGCAGATGATCATGATCGCCATGGTCGCGGCGATCCCGGCATTAGCAACCTGGCTGCCGACATTTGTGAGGTAAAAGGCATGCACGAGCGGGCCTGGATTTCAGTATTGCTTTGGACCGCCGCCGGGTTTTCATTTAGTATTGCACTCATCGCTAACCTGCGGCCCGAAACCTTCAACCAGATTTGGGTCTGCTACACCGTGTTCAGTTTAATCGGCTTGATCGCACTTGCGACGACCGGCTTGCTCATTGCTAGCGACATTAGCGTTTTGATCGCGTTTGGGTTCCTAACCCTTCAAGCTATCATGATGGTCGCGACGACCGCCGCGATTTTTTCGGGCTTTGGCTTCATCCAGCCACATGAGGCGGAGTCCACCCGACTAGACAGCCTGTACTTTTCCATCGTTACGTGGACAACGCTTGGGTATGGCGACTTCCAACCAAAACCTGCATTACGACTATTGGCCGCAATGCAAGCTGTTTACGGTTACTTATTCCTAGGATTGATCGTCGGTTCCGTCAGCAGTTTGATTGGCAATCGTTAGCTCGTCAGCGCCAAAACGATCATCAGAATGCAGCCAGCAGCCCCTGCCAACAGGCCGCTCAACGCCATCAAACGCCCAATCGTCTTTTGGGGCGACCCAGAATGCATAATCCAATCAATCATGACCCCAGATATAGCATCGAAATGGGGCAGATTCCAGAACAGGTCCGGACCCTGCCCCGCATGGATCAGAACTTCACTTCTGGCGGTGTGCTCATCGCAGCACGGTCTTCGCCAAGATCGAAGAATTCGCGCGGTTCGAAATTGAAGCTGCCGGCAACCAGCGAGGCCGGGAACTGCTCGCGCGCAGTATTATAATCTTGTACGGCCGAGTTGTAGAACCGGCGCGCGGCGGCGATCTTGTCCTCGATCACGGCGAGTTCGTCCTGAAGGCTTTTGAAATTCTCATTCGCTTTCAGGTCCGGATAGGCTTCTGCCAGCGCAAACAGGCGTCCAAGCGCCTGACCGAGCACACCTTCTGCTGCGCCCATTTCACCTGGCGTACTGGCCGCGACAGCGCCCTGGCGGGCCTGGATGACGGCATCGAGCGTCTCTTTCTCATGCGCCGCATAGCCTTTAACCGTCTCGACCAGGTTGGGGATGAGATTCTGGCGCTGCTTGAGCTGGACATCAATGTCGGCGAAAGCCTGATTGCAACGCTGGCGCTTGGCGACGAGGCCATTGTAGATGCCGATCACAAAGACGATCAGCAGAGCGACAAGGCCGAGGACAACATATAATGGAGTCATGCGAGAGAATTCTCCCTTAGAGTTCGAGTTGCACCTTTGCTAAACGGCGGACTGACGCGGCGCAAGGTTCAGGCGTCGATGATTGCCTTGGCGCGTGCGAAGATGGCGTCGAACATGTCCTCTGTCAGCCGCCGCGTATTGGTATTGTAGCGCGAGCAATGATAGCTCGACAGCAAGGTCATCTCGCCAACCTTGTATTCGGTGCCATGACCGAATGGATGGTCTTTCAGCTTCAATCCGAGCGTGCGAACGGTCGAATCATGGCTGATCTTGCCGAGGCAGAGCAACACTTTGGCCCGCGGCAGGGCCGCGATTCGGGATTTCAGGAAGGGACGGCATTGATTGATCTCAGCCCCGACCGGCTTGTTTTGCGGCGGCACGCAGCGCACGGCATTGGTGATCATGGCGCCATTCAACTGCAGCCCGTCATCGGCGCGGCGATCATAGGTTCCGACCGAGAATCCAAACTTGGCGAGCGTCGCATAGAGCAGATCTCCGGCCCAATCGCCAGTGAACGGTCGCCCTGTCCGGTTGGCCCCGGTCATCCCGGGCGCAAGCCCGATCACCAGTAATTCCGCGTTCTCATCCCCGAAACTCGGCACCGCCCCATTGAACCAATCCGGCTCTTTCTGACGTTGATCAAGGATGAATTGGCGCAGCCTTGGACACAGATCGCACTCCTTCGGGGCTTCAGCTGGAACACGCTCCACGGACCTTCATCTCCTGCTCTGCACGGCGGGCAATGCAGGGTTGCGTAAATAGTGCTGCTGGAGAATGCAAGGGCGGGTTGCGCTCCTGTGCTGCACTGCATATAAGGGCGGGCTACAGGAGATATACATGGCCCGTGTCACCGTTGAAGACTGCGTCGAGCAGGTTCCAAATCGTTTTGATCTGATCCTTCTGGCGGCTCAGCGTTCGCGCATGATTCGCGAAGGCTCGCCGATTACGGTTGATCGCGACAATGACAAGGACCCTGTCGTCTCTCTGCGCGAGATCGCAGACCAGACCGTCGATCTGAAAGTGGTCAAGGAATCGCTGGTCGCTGAGCTTCAGGAAGTTCGCCCTGGCGAGGAAGAAGAGCGCGAAGCCGATCGCCTGGCCCTCGAGTCCGGCCCGGCTGCGACCGAAGAAGACGTCATGCGCGCTTACCAGGCCGAACTGGAATCCGGCCGCGACGACCGAATGTAGGTGTAAATGGCAACAGCGACCGTCAAACCTGTAGACCGGTCGCGCGCGCTAGGGCCGCTGCGTGGCATACGCGATGAAGAACCATTTCTGACAAAAGAAGAGCTGGCCGGGCTGGTCCTGGCCTATCAGCCGGATGCGGATCGCGCACGCCTGTTGAAAGCCTATGATTTCGCCCGCGAAAAGCATGGCGACCAATTGCGCCAGTCTGGCGATCCCTATTATTCCCACCCGGTTCGGGTCGCGACTGTGCTGGCTTATATCCGCCTGGACGAAGCCACGATCATGGCCGGGCTGCTGCACGATACGGTCGAGGATTGCGATGATGTCGATCTGGCCCTGATCGAGACGGAATTTGGCTCCGACGTGGCCGAACTGGTCGATGGCGTCACCAAGCTCGGGCAGCTTGAATATCAGAGTGAAGCCAGCAAGCAGGCGGAGAATTTCCAGAAATTCATCCTCGCCACCGTCAACGATATAAGAGTGCTCTTGGTAAAAGTCGCAGACCGACTGCACAATATGCGTACGCTTCATTTCAAGAAGAAAGAAGAGTCTCGGCGCCGGGTGGCGCGCGAGACGATGGATTTGTACGCACCGCTCGCCCGCCGGGTTGGCCTTCATTATGTTGCGTCGCAAATGGAAGACCTCGCCTTCCAGCATTTGAACCCGGAAGCGCGGGCTCAGATCCTCAGCCAGCTCGAAACGCTGGAATCGCGTAACAAGGATGACCTCGAGCGCATCCGCCTTGCCATCCGGCAAGTGATGGAACGCGAAGGCATTGAGTGCCGGATCAAGGGCCGCCGCAAGGAGCCCTATTCGATCTGGCGGAAACTCGAAAAGAAATCGATTTCCTTCGAAGACGTGGCTGACATATTTGGTTTCCGCGTCGTGGTGGACACAGTGGCGAATTGTTACAAATCGCTCGGGGTGTTCCATACCGAATGGGCCTGCCTGCCAGATCGGTTCCGCGACTTCATCTCTGTGCCAAAGCCGAATGGCTATGCCTCGCTGCACACGACGGTCCGGGCCAGCGGCAACCGCCTCGTCGAGCTGCAGATCCGAACCGAAGAAATGGATGATACCGCCGAACGCGGCGTCGCCGCCCACTGGACCTACAAGAACAGCGCTTATGGGTTTGACGTCGAAAGCTCAAAGGCCGCAGGGCTCGACCCGACCGCCAACCTGAAGGCGTTTGGTGAATTGCTCAGCCATGGCGGCGATGCGAACGATTTCCTTGAACATGCGAAAATGGAAATGTACCGCACGCATGTTTTCGCATTTACCCCGCAGGGGCGTCTGGTGCTGCTGCCTGCAGGCTCGATGCCGCTCGATTTTGCCTATGCTGTACACACTGCAGTCGGCGATACCTGCGACGGCGCCAAGATTAACGGTGTGCCGCGCAATATGCGCACTGCGCTTCAGAATGGCGACGTGGTCGAGATCATTCGGCGCGATGAACCGCGCCCCCTGCCCGGCTATGAAACCTTGTGCGTCACAGGCCGCGCCCGGGCGGCGCAGCGCAAGCTTCGGCGCGAGCTGGAGGCCCAGCAATTCGCCAATCTCGGCCGCAACCTGCTTGAGCGAGCCTTGCGCCAACATCAGATTGACCCGGTCAGCGTCGATATGCGCCAGATCTCCGAACGGGCCGGGTTTGAGCGCGTGCAGACCATGTTTGAAGCCCTCGGCCGGACACAAGAAGAAGTCAGCCGGGTCATCGGTATCGCTTTCCCGGGTCTCGATCTCGATACCTCGAAATCCGACGACACGGTAACGCTGGATGATGAGCATGCAGCCAGCCTGATTGCGGGCGAGAATTTGACGCCCGGTGTGACCTTGCATCTTGGCGAATGCTGCCACCCCATTCCGGGAGATCGGATTGTCGGTGTCCGCACGCCCGACAAGGGCCTGATCGTGCATACGATCTATTGTCGACAAGTGGCGAAATATGATGACCGACCAGATCTCTGGGTCGACCTGCAATGGACCGAGCTGGCCAAATCCGGTGTCCGCGCGATCGGGCGCATCTCGGTCAATGCCGCAGACCATAAGGGCGTGCTGGCACAGCAATGCACGGTCGTCGCCCAGGCTGGCGGCAATATTCGCGGCGTCTCGACCCATAGCCGCGGGCCTGGCTTCATGGAGCTTGTGTTTGACATCGAAGTCGAGGATCTACGTCATCTGGAACAGATCAAGGCGGCCTTGCGGGCCCTGGCCGTCGTCGAACGCGTTGAACGCATAGAGGAGAGCGAATTTGAATAATGATCAGGTCTTGCAGGTGTTCCGAGAAGCCGGAGCCTTGCTCGAGGGACATTTCATCCTTTCATCCGGGCGACGTAGCCCGGTTTTCCTTCAGAAGGCCCTGGTCTTTTCGCAGCCTGAACTGTCGGCCAAATTGTGCGCGGCTCTGGCCGAGAAAGTCAAAGCCCGGCTCGGCGATATTGACGTAGTTGTCGGCCCGGCCATGGGCGGTGTGATCCCGAGTTATGAACTCGCACGCCAGCTCGGTTGCCGGGCTGTTTTTGTTGAACGCGTGGACGGTGAATTCGAGCTTCGCCGCAGTTTCGAGATCGGCGAGAATGACCGCGTCCTGATTGCCGAGGATATTGTCACCACAGGCCTGTCCTTCCGGGAAACAGTGACGGCGCTGAACAAGCTGCCCGGCACGGTGGTCGGCGGCTCCTGCATCATTGACCGCAGCGGCGGTGAGGCCGATGTCGGTTGTGATCTGGTCTCGCTCGCCGCGATCAAGTTTCCGGATTATGACGCCGACGACCTGCCGCCTGAATTGCAGGCAATCCCGGCCTATAAGCCCGGCAGCCGGGGCCTGAAATAATGCCCCATCGCATCCGCCTCGGGGTCAATATCGACCATGTTGCGACCATTCGGAATGCCCGTGGCGGCGCGCATCCGGATATTGCCCGAGCGGCCGAGATCGCGACCCAGGCCGGTGCTGACGGCATCACCTTTCACCTGCGTGAAGACCGTCGCCACATCATGGACCCGGACCTCGAAGCCATTCGCGCCGCGACGCATCTGCCGCTGAACATGGAAATGGCAGCGACCGAGGAAATGCATGTGATCGCGATGGCCTATCAGCCTGAAACGGCGATGTTCGTGCCGGAAAAACGCGAAGAACGAACCACGGAAGGTGGCCTCAATGCTGCGCGCGAGCATAATAAGCTGGCGCCGATGATCCGGGCGCTGAAGGAGAATGGCAGCCGGGTCTCGCTGTTCATCGAGCCAGACCCCGTGCAACTCATCGCAGCGCAGCGCATGGGCGCGGACATTACCGAGTTTCACACCGGGCGCTATGTCGAGCTGTCGCTGGCCGGAGAGACAGAGCTCGCCGAGGTCGAATTACAGCGCATTGCCGATTGCGCCAGGCGCGCGGTGGATATCGGCATCGAACCGCAAGCCGGCCACGGCCTCACCTATGACACCGTCAAGCCCGTTGCAGCGATTCCGGAGCTGACCGAACTCAATATTGGTCACTTCCTGATCGGCGAAGCCATCTTTGCTGGCTTGGAACCGGCCATCCGGCACATGCGACAGTTGATGGATGAGGCACGGGCATGATTATCGGCATCGGTAATGATCTTTGTAATATCGAGCGTATTCAGCGCTCTCTGAACCGGTTCGGCGAGCGGTTCGAGACCCGTTGTTTCACGGAAGGCGAAATCGCCAAGGCGCGTCGCCGGCGCCTGACAGCGGAGACTTATGCCAAGCGGTTTGCCGCCAAGGAAGCCTGCGCCAAGGCGCTCGGCACCGGCGTTCCGCGCCGCGGCGTGCACTGGAAGATGATGGAAGTGGTCAATCTGCCCTCTGGCAAGCCAACGCTGAAACTGACCGAAGGGGCGAAACAGAGACTGGATGAGCTGACACCAGACGGACATGTTGCGCATGTTCACCTGACCATGACCGACGATCATCCCTGGGCAGAAGCGCATGTGATCATCGAGGCCTTGCCGCAATGAAACGACCGTCCCGTCCGAAACGCACCCGCCTGCGCGCCGGTGCCAAGGTTACCCGTCACCCCAGGCTGAGCGGCGATAAACGCCGCGAGCTGGAGAGCGTGATCGGGTATCGTTTTCACGATGAAGACATCCTGCTCCACGCCCTGATTCACCCCAGCCTGATCGACGAATATCGCGGCGGCGCCAGCTTTTCCAATCAGCGGATGGAATTTCTCGGCGATCGCGTGCTCGGGCTGGTCGTGGCGGAAATGCTGATTAACAAATACCCGAAGGAACGCGAAGGCTACATGACCAAGCTGTTCCACAATCTGGTCAGTGGTCAGACCTGCGCCGAGGTCGGCGCTGACCTCGGCCTGCGCGACTATCTGTTCATGGACGCCTCCATGCGCGGCAACAAGCAAGCCAATTATGACAAGGCCGTCGCCGATGCCGTCGAAGCCCTGGTCGCCGCGATCTATCTGGATGGCGGGCTGGACGCGGCCGAAAAGTTTATCAAACGCTGCTGGATCTTTGATTCAATGAGCAAGAATCCGGATGAAACAGAAACCAATCCCAAGACACAGCTCAGCGATTGGTGCGGGCAGAACAAGACCGCTTATGCTGCCTATGAGACACTGGGCACCAGCGGCCCGGACCACGCCCCTGTCTTTACTGTAAAAGCCTCTGTTGAAGGCCATGGCGAAGCGACGGCAAAAGGTGGTAACAAGGCCGAAGCCGAACGCGCTGCGGCCCGCGCGCTTCTCGACCTTCTGGAACAATCATGACCTCATCTGACACCGCCCTGCCGGACGCCTCTGACATCACCCATGCTGGCTTTGCTGCGATTATCGGCGCGCCGAATGCCGGCAAATCGACTCTGACCAATCATCTGGTTGGCACCAAGGTCGCGATCGTCACGCATAAGGTCCAGACCACACGCTTTCCGATCCGCGGGGTCGCGCATCATGGTGCGTCACAGATCGTGCTGGTCGACACGCCAGGCATTTTCCGCGCCAAGAAACGGCTTGACCGGGCGATGGTGAAAGCCGCCTGGTCAGGCGCTGAGGAAGCCGATGCAGTGGTGCATCTGATCGATGCCTCGGCCTGGGTCGCAGACCAGGCCGGCGACGCCAATGGCGCCCAAAAGCTTTCGGTTGAGGACGACCGCCGGGTGATCGAGACCCTGAAACAGAACCGACAGAAAGTGTTCCTTGCCCTCAACAAGATCGACTTGTTCCCGCATGAAAAGGTGCTGCCCATCATGGCCGAGCTGAACGGTGCCGGGGTGTATGAGGAAATGTTCATGATCTCGGCCCTGAATGGTGATGGCGTCGCGCCGCTGCTGGCCAAGCTGGCAGAGCGCATGCCGGAAGGCCCAGCCATGTATCCGCCCGATCAGACTGCCGACTTGCCGATGCGCCTGCTCGCCGCCGAAGTGACGCGCGAGAAGCTGATGCTGCGCTTGCACCAGGAATTGCCATATCAGCTGATGGTCGAGACTGAGAGCTGGGAGCCGTTCGATAATGGTTCGGTGCGAATCCGCCAGGCCGTGATCATTGCCCGCGAGCAGCATAAAGGCATGGTGCTCGGCAAAGGCGGCAGCGCGATCAAGGCGATCGGCAAGGCGGCGCGCGAGGAACTGAGCGAAATGCTCGGCCAGACCGTTCACCTGATCCTGTTCGTCAAAGTCGATCCGAAATGGATGGAACGGCGCGAGGCCTATGCCTCTGTTGGCCTCGAGTTTGATGCTTAGCCAAACGGCCTAGAATCCCGTAAGCGTCAAACTGCAGCTTGGCTCGGGATGAGCAAGCATTCAGGAATGTGCGGATGGAATGGCATGATCAAGCCCTGATCCTAGGCGGACGCCGATTTGGCGAAAGCGGCCTCATTCTTGATGTTCTGACCCAGACCCGGGGCCGCCGCTCCGGCCTCGTTTATGGCGGCGCCAGCCGCAAGAAGCGCGCGCTGTATGAGCCTGGCAACTCACTGCAACTCAGCTGGTCTGGGCGCCTGGAAGAACAACTCGGCCGCTTCAATGTCGCGGAAGTCACGGTCAGTCGCCCCGGACGCTACCTCGATCGCCCGGAAGCGCTGGCGGCAATCACCGCGGTCACGACGCTGCTGCGCGGTGCAGTGGATGAAGGCGACGCGGCAGGCTCGAACCTGTACCAGCCGACCACCCTGCTGCTCGATGCCTTAGAGACCTGGCCCGTCTGGCCGGCCCTGTATGCAAAATGGGAGCTTGGCCTACTGTCTTCGCTTGGGTTCGGGCTCGATCTCGACAAATGCGCTTTATCGGGCGCGAATGACGGCCTGACACATGTCTCGCCCAAGACCGGCCGCGCCGTTCGCGGGTCTGAGGCCGACGACTATGTCGAACGCCTGTTCCCGCTGCCCGCGTTCCTGATTGATCCGAGCGCGCTGGCAATGGCGGAAGACATTGAAGATGCCTTGCGCCTCACCGGTTACTTCCTTGAAGAACGGCTGTTTTCCAGCGTCCACAAGCCACTGCCACCTGAACGCGCCCGGCTGGTCCCGAAACTAATTGGCTGATCGCTGCTTTATTCAACTTGCATTCAGGTGAGACCTCGCAGAGGAGGAACGTGTTCAGGGACAGAGAGTACATTTCTTAGAGGCTGATAATGAAAAAAACTGTCCTATTTGGCGCCATGAGCGTTGCCCTCCTCGGACTGGTTGGCTGCATCCATGTGGATGAAGGTGACTGGTCGGATTCTGAAGAAATCGCCCGCAATACAGACACCGCTCTGCGCGTCTGCGGCGGCCCTGGAACGGTAGAGGAAGTCACCGAAGACGGGTTTTCCTGCAAGGATGACTAGATCCTAGCGACAGGTTTCGGTGCTGCCCATGTCGAGATGAAAATGATCGGCATGGGCAGCATCATAATCCGGCCCCAGAGTCACGGAAAACAGACGGCAGGCCCGCTTGTGCACACGCGACAGGAATTTGCCTTTCCGGCTATGCTCGCGCCAATGGTCCTTGATCCGGATTTCCGTGCCGTCTTCGAGGATGAAGCCCGATATATCGATCGCATTGGCATAAGAATGCTGACTGCGCTGGCGGGTCCCGGCAATATTGCGGCAGCTGAACGAGCCATAAGTCTGAATCTGCCGCAGCGGCGAATCAAACATCTTTTCCGCGTGCGGCCGTAACACGTGACGCTCCCAGATGTGCAGGGCTGCCATTTGGTGACAAGTCATGCGCAGCGGCGCAGCATTATATGGGGTCAGCGAACGTTTCAGTTGCAGCGTCTCCTCGAGCGGACATCGTGCCTCGGCCCCATCCGCAGCAATCACCTCAAACTCAACACCCGCTTGGCGCAGCGTCTCTCGGCACAAATCCTCGTTGTATTTCAGAGCTGTAAGTTTGCCATAAGTGGCAAGCCCGAGCGGCTCGGTGAGGTCAGGCGGGCGCAGCGGATTGTGCTGCGTCGGCAAAAATCGATGCACCAGATAGGCCAGCCCCGACAGCCCGATCGCCAATAAAATCAGTCGCCAGTGGCGCATGGTATTCCTTCGTTAACCAATCGGCGTTTTCTGTTAACCTGTACATGAGTGTGGCGATTCTACGCCCACCGGAGATTTTAGGGGTGCGCATGTCCGACGTACTGGAACCAGAAGACGATCGCATTATCAATGAGCCGCTCAGTGAAGCGCTGACAAAGCGCTATCTGGCTTATGCGCTGTCGACCATCACCTCGCGTGCCCTGCCGGATGTTCGCGACGGGCTGAAACCGGTGCAACGCCGGATCCTGTACGGCATGCGCGAGCTGAAGCTCAACCCGGATGGCGGCTATCGCAAATGCGCCAAGGTTGTCGGTGAGGTCATGGGTAATTACCACCCGCATGGCGACGCCTCGATCTATGACACCATGGTCCGCCTGGCTCAGGATTTCTCGGTCCGGTATCCGCTGGTCGATGGACAAGGCAATTTCGGCAATATTGACGGTGATAGCGCGGCGGCCATGCGTTACACTGAAAGCCGGATGACCGAAGCGGCGCAGCTGCTGCTTGATGGCCTGAATGAAGACGCCGTCGATTTCAAGCCAACTTATGACGAGAATGACGAAGAGCCGGTGGTTCTGCCCGCCGGCTTCCCGAACCTGCTCGCCAATGGCGCGACGGGGATCGCGGTTGGCATGGCGACCAGCATTCCGCCGCACAATGTCGCCGAAGTCATCGACGCGGCGCTGCTGCTGATTGAGCGCAAGACGACCCCGACCGAAGAATTGCTCGCGGTCATGCCTGGCCCGGATTTTCCCACCGGCGGCGTCATTGTCGAGCCGAAGGAATCCATTCTCGAGGCTTATGAGACCGGCCGCGGCAGTTTCCGCATGCGCGCCAAATGGGAGGTTGAGGATCTTGGCCGCGGCACCTGGCAGGTGGTCGTCACTGAAATCCCGTACCAGGTTCAGAAATCCAAGCTGATTGAACGCCTGGCCGACTTGATCGAGACCAAGAAAGCGCCGTTGCTCGCTGATGTGCGGGATGAAAGCGCTGAAGACATACGCCTGATCCTCGAGCCCCGGGCCAAGACAGTGGAACCGGATGTGCTGATGGAAAGCCTGTTCCGGATTTGCGACCTGGAATCGCGCTTCAGCCTCAACATGAATGTGCTGCACAAGGGCGCGCCGCAAGTCATGGGTCTGCGCCAGGTTCTGCGCGCCTATCTCGATCATCGCCGCGAAGTCGTGGTCCGCCGCGCGCAATTCCGCCTCGACAAGATCGAGAAGCGCCTGCACCTGCTTGACGGCTATCTGATTGCCTATCTCAATATTGATGAGGTGATCCGGATCATCCGTGAAGAGGACGATCCGAAACAGGAAATGATCGACCGGTTCGGGATCACCGAGACCCAGGCCGAAGCCATCCTGAACCTGCGCTTGCGGGCCTTGCGCAAGCTCGAAGAGATGGAAATCCGCAAGGAGCATGAGGCGCTGAATGAAGAGCGCAGCGAGATAGTCGCCATGCTTGGCTCTGAAGGGCGTCAATGGACCAAGGTCAAGAAGGAATTGAAAGACGCTCGCAAAGTCTTTGATCCGGAAACCGAACTCGGCCGACGCCGGGCGAACTTTGAGGAAGCGCCTATCATTGATGTCGGCGCGGCGCTGGAAGCCTCAATGCCGAAAGAGCCGCTGACTGTTGTCCTGTCGACCAAGGGCTGGATTCGCGGCATGAAAGGCCACGGCCTTGATCTCGGATCGGCCAAGTTCAAGGACGGCGATACACTGCTCTTCGCTGAAGAAGTGCATACGACTGACAAGCTGATCCTGATGTCATCTGATGGCCGCGCCTTCACCCTGCCCTGTGACAAGCTTCCCGGCGGCCGCGGCCATGGCGAGCCGATCCGCATCTCGATCGATCTGGAAGACAGTGTCGACATTGTCGGCATGTTCAAGCTGAACGGTTCCCGCAAGCGGATTATGGCCTCTGATGCAGGCTATGGCTTTGTGGTTCAGGAGGGTGAACTGGAATCCAACCGCAAGGCCGGTAAATCCGTTGTCAGCGTGCCTTCAGGCTCGAAATTGCTGGTCACAGATCTCGCCAAGGGTGACCATGTCGCCGTCATCGGCACCAACAAGAAACTGCTCATCTTCCCGCTCGACGAACTGCCGGAAATGTCACGCGGCAAGGGCAACAAGCTGCAAAACTATCGCGGCACCGACAAGCTTGGCGATGTTCTGGTCTTCCATGCCGAAGACGGCCTCATCGTTACTGACAGTGCCGGCCGAATGCGCGGCTTCCCGGAATGGCGCGAATGGATTGGCAAACGCGCCCAGGCCGGCAAAGTGGCCATGCGCGGCTTCCCGAGATCCGGCAAGTTTTCTGGCTGACGCACGACGTGATAGGCTCCGCCATTGCGGTTCTGACACGGCGGAGGATGCGACATGATTCAACCAGGTTACCTGCAACGCATGGCGCGGCATAATCGCTGGCAGAATGACAGCATGTATGGCGCCGCCAATGGTTTGAGCGAAGCGGAACGCCGCCGTGACCGCGGCAGTTTTTTCAAGTCCATTCAGGCCACCCTGTCCCACATTCTCTGGGCCGATCAGATCTGGATGAGCCGGATCAGCGACTGGACCGCGCCTGGAACCGGCATTTCTGGCTCGACCACATTGTACGAGAATTGGCAGGATCTTCGCACCCGCCGCGCTGCCGCAGACCAACGTTTCATCACCTGGGCTGATCAGATCACGCAGGCCGAGATTGATGGCGACCTCGTCTATCATGACACCAGCGGCGCCGAACAGCGCCGCGACCGCGCTATGTGCCTGATGCAAGTCTTCAATCACCAGACCCATCATCGCGGCCAGGTTCATGCCATGCTAACCGCCGCTGGCGCCCGCCCGGACGATACCGACCTGCAAGTCATGCCTGCGGCTTATTTCTGAGGCACCCGCAGGCGCTTTTTGCGATTTGCATCGTTCCGCCAGATTCGACTTAAATACCGAGCACGTCGCTCATATCATAGAGGCCAGGCGGCTGGGTCGCGGCCCATTGAGCGGCTTTGATGGCGCCATGCGCAAACACGGCACGATCCAGTGCTGTGTGGCGCAGTGAAACAATTTCCATATCTGAACCAAAGGTCACTTCATGGTCCCCGATGACAGCGCCAGTGCGTCGGACAGCAAAGCCGATTTGACCCGCCTCGCGCTTGGCATCGGGTCCGTCATATGGCGCTGTACGCAAACTGTTCAGCGGCTTCCCCCGTCCCTCTGCAGCCGCTTCGCCGAGCATCAGAGCGGTGCCCGAGGGGGCGTCCAATTTACGATTGTGATGGGTTTCCAGAACTTCAATATCCCAGTCCTCTCCGAGCCGCGAGGCCGCCTGGCGCACCAGGGCTTGCAGCAGATTGACGCCAAGCGAATAATTGCCCGCTTTGACGATCGCGAGCCGCTCCGCCGCCTGCTCGATCTGAACCTCTTCGGCAGGGCTGAAGCCGGTAGTGCCAATAATCGCCGCTTTCACACCCAGCGCGGGTAACGCAGAGAGCGCCTGCAGCGTCGCTGAAGGTATGGTGAAATCAATCCAGACATCCGCCCCTTTGCCGGCTTCGGTCATCCCGGCCTGTGCAACAGTGCCAAGCGGTTCAAGCCCTGCCAGCGTGCCGAGGTCGCGGCCAAGCCGTTGTGAGCCGGGCGCTTCACTGCCCCCGCTCAGCGCATGCCCGGCTTCGTGCGCCGCTTTCACCAATTGGCGGCCCATACGCCCAGCGCATCCCGCCACAGCCATGTTCAATCGTGTTGTCATGCCTGCCTTATACAGAGCTTCGCGGCGCTGACCACTCACCATCTCTGGAGAGAGATTGCGCCCTAGGCAGGTCCGGTTCGCCCTGCTAAGGCCGCGCGCATGTATCAGATCTCTGCCCGCGGCCCACGCGCCGCCATCGAAACTGCCTGGGACACGCTCGCCTGGACGGATCCGTCACCCGCTGGCGCCGTCGACGCCAAGGAAGACACCCGTCTGACCTGGCGCCTCGATGCTTATGCGCAGAACGCAGATGAAGCGCAGGCCTGCGTCACCCTCATTCGTGAGGTTGCGCCAGACCTCAATCCGGTCATCGAGGCGCTGGAAGATCGGGATTGGGTGACTTTGTCGCTTGAAGGTCTGCCGCCGGTTGAGGCCGGACGTTTCATTGTCGCTGGCAGTCACGCCCTGACCCGCAGCGCACCGGGCAAGACGGATATCCTGATCGAAGCCGGCCCCGCTTTTGGCACGGGCCATCATGGCACGACTTTAGGCTGTCTGCTCGGTTTTGAACATGTGTTGCGATCCGGCGTCCCGAAAACGGTGCTGGATGTCGGCACCGGGTCAGGCGTGCTCGCAATCGCGGCGATCAAATCTGGCGCGGCCCGCGCCATCGGGACAGAGATCGATGCGCAGAGTGTCGACGTGGCTAACGAGAATGCCCGCAAGAACCATGTCGCCAACCGCTTTCGGGCTTATCACACGCGCGGGGCTGGCAATGCCCTGATCCGAAGTGCGGCGCCATATGAATTGATCTTCGCGAACATCCTGGCGCGGCCACTGATTGGCTTGTCGCCAGAGATTGCAGGCATGATTGCGCCTGGGGGGCATGTGATCCTGTCAGGCCTGCTGACCCGGCAGGAACCCCTGGTCCGTGCTGCTTATACAGGCCGCAGCCTGGATCTGGTCAAACGCATCCGCAAGGATGGCTGGTCAACTCTGGTCCTGCGGCGCCGCGGCGCCTAGTGCGCCGTCCGGCGGGCCCAGCGGGCTGAGCGCTTGGTCAGCACGTGCGGGCGGTCTGCAACGCTCAGATCAGCGGTGACCGAGATCGCGGTCTTGTTGACGGGCTGGGCGTCCTGATGATTCTTGGAAACAGCTGGAAAGCCACCGTGAGGGCCGGTATGAGCGCGGAAAAAATTGATCGTTTTCATGCTACTAGTTCCTGGGAGATTGGTTTTTCTTATGCGCTCCATATAAGTCTTAGTTGTTACTTTTCCATATACATATCTGACAAACTCAATGCTATAATGCATAGCTCAGTTCCGGCTTTGCACCCCTTCCCAATCAAGGCTACGTAAACGCTATGAAACAGAATTTCGATGTCAAAGGCGGCCCGCAAATCGGTCGCACAAACGTGCCCAAATTGCGCTCAGAGTTGCAGAAACTTGCTCTGGACGGATTCTATGTCCCGCATGAGGATGAATATCAGAACGAATACCTGCCCGACGCCAATGAGCGCCTGGCCTGGGTCAGCGGGTTTACCGGCTCGTTCGGCTCTGCCCTGATCCTCAAGGCGCGCGCCGCGATCTTTGTCGACGGACGCTACACCATCCAGGGCGCAGACCAGACCGATCCGGACCTGTTCGAGTGCGTACATGTCCCAGACCCCGGCCCGTTTGGCTGGCTCGCACAACAAGACCTTGCCGGCCAGACGATCGGGTATGACCCGTCGCTGATGACGCCGAATGATGTCGCAGCCTTCGCCAAGGCCGCCGCTAAAGCCGGCGCCGTGGCCAAGGCTGTCAGCGAAAACCCGCTGGATATTGCCTGGACCGATCGCCCGCCCCAGCCGCTGCAGCCCGTGCACCCGCACAGCCTGGACTTTGCCGGCGAGGCGTCTGAAGCCAAGCGCGCGGCGATTGCAGACAGTCTGCAAGCTGATCAGGCCGACGCGGCGATTATCACCGCGCCTGCCAGTATTGCCTGGCTGTTCAATATTCGCGGCGGCGATGTCGCTTGCTCCCCGTTGCCGCTGGCCCGCGCCATCATCCGCAAGGATGGCAGCGCGACGCTGTTCATGGACCCGGCCAAGGAGACTGAGGGTCTGCGCGAACATCTCGGCAATCAGGTGACCTTGTCCCCGCTGACCGCGCTGGACGAGGATCTGGCCGCCCTGAAAGGCCAGACGGTCAGCCTCGACCCGAACCTCGCTTCGGCCTGGTTCTTCCAGACGCTGGAGGCGGCCGGAGCCAATATCTTGCGCCAGCAAGACCCGGTGCTGCTGCCCAAGGCCTGCAAGAATGCGACAGAACTCAGCGGCACCGCAGCAGCGCATCGCCGCGACGGCGCTGCGATTGTGCGCTTCCTGCACTGGCTCGACACCGAAGCCCAATCCGGCCAAGTGACCGAGATTGACGCCGCCCTGAAGCTGCTAAACTTCCGCACCGCTGATCCCAGCATGAAGGACATGTCATTCGAAACCATCTCCGGGGCCGGCCCGAATGGGGCGCTGCCGCATTATCGCGTCTCCTCAGCGTCCAACCGCACCCTGGAGCGCGGCACGCTATATCTGGTCGATAGTGGCGGTCAGTATCCCGATGGCACCACCGACATCACCCGCACAGTCGCGATTGGCGCGCCCAGCGCCGAGATGCGCCGGCACAATACGCTGGTGCTGAAAGGCCATATCGCCATGGACTGTGTGCGCTTCCCGGAAGGCACCACCGGCACCCATCTCGACACGCTGGCGCGTCACGCGCTGTGGCAGGCGGGCCTGGATTATGACCATGGCACCGGTCATGGCGTCGGGGTCTATCTCGGCGTGCATGAAGGCCCGCAACGGATCGCCAAGGCGTGGAATGCAACACCGCTCATGCCTGGCATGATTGTTTCGAACGAGCCTGGTTTCTACAAACAAGGCGCCTACGGCATTCGCATCGAGAACCTGCAATATGTCACGCCAGCAGAAGAGATTGAAGGCGGCGACCGGCCTATGCTCGGCTTTGAATGCCTGACCTTTGCGCCCTTGGCGCGCAATCTCATCGACACTGACCTGCTCTCGCCAGCTGAGCGCGACTGGGTCGATGACTATCACCAGCGCGTGCTGAGCGAGATAGGCGATCTTGTCGATGGCGAAGCGCGGGACTGGCTGGCAGACGCCTGCAAGCCGCTTTAGAGCCCGCTGATCAGCTCGATCCACTCGGCTTCCGTCATCACGGTCACGCCGAGCGCTTCAGCTTTCTTGAGCTTTGAGCCCGCCCCCGGGCCGGCGACCAGGATATCCGTGCGGCCCGAAACCGAGCCGGACACTTTCGCGCCGAGCGACGTCGCCCGCGCCTTTGCTTCGTCGCGCGTCATGGCTTCCAGCGTGCCGGTAAAGACGACGGTCTTGCCCGAGACCGGACTTTCACTTGCCGGGGCTTCGCCGTCGAGGATGGTCATCTCGGCCATCAGCTCGGCCATCATGTCCTGATTGTGCGGCTCGCTGGCAAAATCCTTGAGCGCGCCAACCGCCGCGCCGCCAATGCCGTCAATCGAGATCAGCGCCTGTTCCTCTGGCCCTTCCGGATTGTCGCGGGCCGCTTCGACCGCGGCCCAGAACTCGTCCCATTTGACGAAGGTACGGGCGAACAGGTCCGATGTGGTCTGGCCGACATGGCGAATGCCGAGCCCGTTCAGAAACCGCCCGAATGGGGCCTGGCGCTGCTCATCAATCGCCGCCAGCAATTTGCCAGCCGAGACATCGCCAAAGCCCTCCCACTGTGACAGCGGGTCGAACCCGGCTGCAGCGATGCGGCGTTCGAGCTGGAAGATATGCTGTGGTGCCCGGACCAGGCCGCGCTCATGGAAAAGCTCGATCTGCTTGGTGCCTAGACCATCAATGTCGAGCGCCTTGCGCGACACGAAATGTTTCAGCCGCTCTACCGCCTGGGCCGGGCAGATCAGTCCGCCTGTGCAGCGACGGCGCACATCTTCCTTGCCCTTGTCATCGACCTCTCGCACCGCCTCTGAGCCACATTCCGGGCAGACATGCGGCATCTCGAAAGCCGCCCCGCGGCCAGCGCGATCCGGATCAGTAACCCGCAACACTTGCGGGATGACATCACCAGCCCGCTGGATTTCGACCTGGTCACCGACGCGGACATCGAGGCGCTCAATCTCTTCTTCATTGTGCAGCGTCGCATTCGAGACGACGACCCCGCCCACCGTGATCGGCGTCAACCGCGCGACCGGAGTGAGCGAACCGGTGCGCCCGACCTGAATATCAATGGCTTCCAGCGTCGTGATCGCCTTTTCGGCCGGAAACTTGTGGGCAATCGCCCAGCGCGGGGCGCGGCTGACAAATCCGAGCCGGTCCTGCCAGTCGAGCCGGTCAACCTTGTAGACCACCCCATCAATGTCATATCCGAGCCCGGCCCGACGCTCGATCATGTCGCGATAGGCTGTCAGCAGGCCGTCCACACTGTCATGCGCCTTGAACAGGTCATTGATCTGGAACCCCCACTGCTCAAGCGCCTGCACCGCCTCTGTTTGGGTGTCAGCAAAAGGCGCCGAGATCTCGCCCCAGGCATAAGCGAAGAATTTCAGCGGCCGCTGCGCCGTCACCGCCGGGTCCTTCTGGCGCAGCCCGCCAGCAGCAGCATTGCGCGGGTTCATGTAGGTCTTGCGCCCGGCCGCTTCTTCGGCCGCGTTGAGCGCGGCGAAATCGGCAGAATTGATATAGACCTCGCCGCGGATTTCGATCCGCTCGGGCCAGCCCTGTCCGGCCAGTTTCTCCGGCACGTCTTGCAGCGTACGCGCATTCGCGGTGACATCTTCCCCGACCCGGCCATCGCCGCGCGTGGCCGCCTGTTGCAGGACGCCGTGCTCATAAGTCAGACTCAGCGACAAGCCATCAATCTTCGGTTCAGCGGTGATCACCACTGGTTCGTCTGCAGACAGGCCGAGAAAACGCCGGATGCGATCGGTAAAGTCCTGCACATCCTCATCACTGAACGCATTATCGAGCGACAGCATCGCCGCGCCATGCTCAATCTTGCCGAACCCGTCCTTGACGGCGACGCCAACGGAATCGCTCGGACTGTCTGAGCGTTTCAAATGTGGAAACGCCGCCTCGATGGCGAGATTGCGCCGACGCAAGGCATCATAGGCCGCGTCGCTCAGATGCGGGTCGTCTTCGACATAATAGGCCGCATCCGCAAGTTTGATTTCTGTCGCCAGACGCGCCAGCTCCTTGCGCGCCTGATCTTCGGTCAGGTTCTCGACCGCTATGCCATCATTCATGCCGCCTCCAGCAGTTTCAATGCGGCGGCACGCGCCTCATTGGTAATGCTGGAGCCTGACAACATTCGGGCGATTTCTTCAAGTCGTTGACCCTCATCTAACTGCGCCACGCGGCTGGCCGTCTGACCGGATCGGTCAGTTTCCTTCATGATCCGCCATTGGCGCGTCGCCGCCGAGGCGACTTGCGGGCTATGGGTGACGGCAAATACCTGGCGCTCGGTCGCCAAAGCGGCCAGCCGTTCGCCAATCGCTGCAGCGACCGCGCCGCCGACGCCTTGATCAGCTTCGTCAAAGATCATTGATCCGGTGCCGCCGCTTTCGCTCAAGGCACATTTAAGCGCCAATGAGAGCCGCGCCAGCTCCCCGCCCGAGGCAATTGATTTGAGTGGCCCGAAGCCGGCGCCGGGATTGGTCTCGATCTCAAACTCCGCTCGCTCCAGGCCTTTCACGCCGCTCTCAGCCTCGCCGAGATCAGTAAAGGCGACCCGGAACTGCACCCGCCCAAGCTGCAGCGGTTCCAGTTCCTTCATCACCGCCTTGCCGAGCGCTTGCGCAGTTTTGCGGCGTGCCGCGCTGATGGTCCCGGCCTGTTCTTTCCACGCCGCCTGCGCCTCTGCCTCGCGCGCCTGCGCTGTGGTCAGAGCGTCAGTGTCGGCGTCGCAAAGGGCCAGCTCGGCCTGGTATTTCTCGAACGTGTCTGGCAACAGTTCCGGCAGACAATCATATTTCCGCGCTGCGGCGCGCAAGGCGAACAGGCGCGCTTCGACAGTTTCCAGCTGCGCCCCATCATGATTGGCATAACGCTTCAAATCCCCGACCATGGATTGGGCTTCGACCAGCTCGATCAAGGCCCGTTCGATCGCTTCTGCGGTGGTTGCGGCGACGTGCGGAAGCTCGCCCTCCAGCGCGTCGAGCCCAGGCACGCGGACAATTCGTTCAGCCGCGCGCGAGGCCGTCGCCAGCGCTTCTTCCAGGCGCGGTTCGCGCAGCGCCGAGGCGGCCTCATCGACCGCGTCTCGGATCCGTTCTGATTGCAGCAAAGCCGAGCGCTGGGCGGTCAAGGTCTCAACCTCCTCAGCCTCGGGGGCCAGAGCGGAGAGCTCTTCGACGGCAAAATTCAGCCAGTCCCGTTTTTCCTGCGCAGCTTGCACCGATGCGTCCAGATCCATGCGCGCCTGGCGTGCGGCTTCATAAGTCCGCCACAGCTCGCCGCAGGTCCGCACATCGCCGCTGAGGCCAGCAAAGGCATCGAGCAGGTCCAGATGCGTCGCCGGCCGCATCAGCCGCGAGGCAGAATGCTGGCCGTGAATTTCGACCAGCGCCTCACCCAGCCGGGCCAGCAAGGCTGCGGCCACCGGCTGTTCATTCACAAAGGCGCGCGAAGGCCCGCTGAGCGATATGGTCCGGCGCAGGCACAGGGTTTCCGAGCGATCAAAATCAATCGCACTCGCGCTCAGCACGTCCCAGACGGGATGCTGTGCGGCGATGGCGAATTCCGCACTGATCACGGCCTGCTCAGCCCCGCTGCGAATCTGTTTGCGGTCGGCGGCGCCGCCCAGCACCAGGCCCAGCGCATCCAGGATGATGGATTTGCCCGCACCGGTCTCGCCGGTCAGGGCGGTGAATCCTGTCGACGCCTCAAGATCGAGACGGTCGATCAGGACAAAGGATCGTATCGAGAGCGCATTTAACATGCCCCCTCATACAATCAGAACAAAAACAGAACAAGTTTTATTTTCCGCCCGGAATGAGGCGTTGCAACCAGGTCCGTTTCTGAACTTCGCTGGCGCCTTCGGGATCCAGGCCCTGGCCGCTCAACAGGCGGTAGGAATACTGATACCAGATCGACTCCGGATAATTGTAACCGAGCACAGAGCCTGCCGCGAGCGCTTCCTGCTTCAAACCCATGGCGAGATAAACCTCGACCAGACGGTGCAGCGCTTCAGGGGTGTGGCTGGTCGTATCAAAATCGCTGACCACGGTGCGGAAGCGATTGACCGCAGACAAATGCTGATTGCGGCGCAGATACCAGCGTCCGATTTCCATTTCCTTGCCGGCCAATTGGTCATTGACCATGTCGAGCTTGACCGTCGCATCGCGGGCATAATCCGACTCCGGATAACGCCGCACGACATCATTCAGCGCATCACGCGCCAATTCCGTGGTTTTCTGGTCACGACCGACATCCATGATCTGATCAAAATGGCAAATCGCGATCAGGTAATAGGCGTAAGGCGCCCCCTGACCGGCCGGATTGAGCGACAAGTAACGCTGCGCGGTTGATACCGCTTCATCAAATTTTCGTGACTCATAAGCCGCGAAAGCCGACATCAAGGAGGATCGCCGGGCCCATTCCGAATATGGATGCTGACGCTCAACTTCATTGAACAGAAGGATCGCGTCATCATAATCGCGCTTGTCGAGTTCATCCGTGGCACGTGAATAAAGCAGCTCGACCGGGCGCTCGACATAAGCCAGTTCCTCGCGGCGATTATTGCCCTGACAGGCGGTAAGCACCAGCGCTGCAACAGAAACAGATAGAAGAGTGAAGTGAACTTTACGCATCTGCGATGATAACCGTTTTACCTGCCCGCAGTTTCCCTAGGCGGCTTGATTTGTAAAGCCTGAGACTGTCTCTAATCGCCGCTGACAGGTGAGATTTACAGTCTTGTCATCAAGTTGGTTCGCCCTAGGTCGTAATTTTGTGATTCTGCCGCTATAATTTCCGGCGTATCAGAGGACTGACTATGGAAACAGAAAAAATCTCTCTGGCCGCCAGCGAAGTCGACCGTCTGGTTGGAGACCGAATTCGCCGCCGCCGCATCCTGATGGGCCTGACCCAGGATCAACTGGGCGAGGCACTCGGCATTTCATATCAACAGATTCAGAAATACGAGACCGGCGCCAACCGTGTCAGCGCAGGCCGGCTCTATTTGATCAGCAAGAGTTTGGACGTCTCACCTGGCTGGTTCTTCGACCCGATCAAATCTGATGCGACCAGCAGCGATTTCGATGAACTCGGCTCCTCACGCCTGTTGATGGAGTTTGTGCGATGCTTCGCCCGGATCGAGGATGAGCGAATCAAATCGGGGCTCGTCGCGCTGGTCAAAGCCATGGCCGACGGCGACGGCACCACCGAGATTCTGCCAAATGGCGACTCAACGCGGCACGAATCGCAAATCCGCTAGGGCGGAAAACCCTCCAAGATTCAGACATATACGCCTGAAAGAGATGTTATAACTTTAGTAACATTCTGTTTTTATTGATGTTTTCTGGGGCGCTGATAAGGTGTCCCTTATGCACACTCACACTCATTCTCATGCTCATCACGATCACAGCCATGGCGTCAGCGATTCGGCGGATGGCCGGCGACGCGTCGCCATTGCAGCCGTCTTGACCTTCGCATTCATGTTCGCCGAAGTGATTGGCGGGTTGATTTCAGGCTCGCTGGCGCTGCTCGCCGATGCGGCGCACATGCTGACAGATGCTGGCTCTCTGGCGCTGGCCTGGATCGGATTCAAACTGGCGGAACGCCCAGCCGATCAGACTCGGTCGTTTGGCTGGGCCCGGTTCAAAGTCCTGGCGGCGTTCGTCAATGGGCTGACCCTGATCGTGTTGGCGGTATGGATTATCATCGAAGCCATCCAGCGCCTGCTGGAGCCTCAGGAAGTGATGGGGCATTTGCTTCTGGTGGTTGCTGTGCTCGGCCTGCTGGTCAATCTCGTTGCGTTCCGGGTCTTGCATGGCGGCGATCAGGACGACCTGAACATGCGCGCCGCATTGTGGCACGTGGCCGGCGACATGCTCGGTTCGGTCGCGGCGATTGCGGCAGCGCTGATCATCATGTCGACCGGCTGGATGCCGATCGATCCGATTCTGTCGGTGCTGGTCGCGCTGATCATCGTGGTCGGCGGTGTCCGCGTGGTCCGCAGCACAGCCCATATCCTGATCGAAGGTGTGCCCCCTGGCCTGTCACTGGATCGGATCAAGACCCATCTCGAATCAGAACTCAGCGACGCGATGCGCGTCGACCATATTCATGCCTGGGCCTTGAACGAGACCAAGACGCTGGTGACGCTGGACGTTGAAGCGCGCCCCGGCGCCTGTGTCGAATCGCTTCGACAAGCGGTCAAAACGCAATTGAACCGAGAATTCGGAATCGGTCATGTCACAGTGGAAATCCAAAGCACTCCGGTGAAATCGCCCTGACCATCACAGGTCCACCAATGGTATCCGCAAGCCCAAAAACGAAAAAGGGAGGCCAAAAAGACCTCCCCTCAACACTCTACGCATACTCTACTGCGGGTTTTCTATAGCGAATTCTACACTGTTTGAAAACCCGACGGGCTCAGCATGAGGAAATTGTAAGCCTTTAGCTCACAACCTTCTTCGCCAGAGCCCGCGCTTGGGCTTTCCAATTGTCGCGAACCATGCGGCCTCGGAAGCGCAGAACGGCTTCAAGCGCATCGATCTGAGCCTTCCGCATTTGCGCGATCTGCCAGAAGTGGAACACGCCCGCTTCATTCAGACGACGCTCCAGCACAGCCCCGACACCTTTGATCAGTTTCAGATCATCCGGCGTACCAACAGGCTTGGTCAGGCGGCCATTCTCGTCGGTTTTTGGCTCAGTCGCTGCCTTGGCTTTGGCTTTCGGCGCAGCCTTCACGGTTTTCTTCGCCACCGGTTTGGTCGCTTTCTTCGCCGCTGGCTTGGTTGTTTTCTTGGCTTTCTTCGACTTGCCACCGACAGCTGCGATTTCCTCGCTCAGGCGCTCGACGCGGGCTTTGACTTTCTCATCAACGCCGTCCGCATCAGCGCGCAGTTCTGCAACCTGCTCTTCCAGGTCATCGAGCTTGCTGTGCAGCTTTTCGGCTTTCTTGGCTTTCAGCGAAAACTGCTTCAGGCCAAGCGCTTCACGCATCCGCTCCATCCGGGCTTCAAGGCGTTCACGCTGTTCAGACTGGAACTTGGTCACAGCTTCTGCGGCTTCTTCCGTCGCCTCGCGAACGCGGCCACGGACCTTTTCGGCCTCTTCCGCGACCCGGTTCATCTGCTCGGTCATCTTTGTGATGGCAGAGTTCGAGTTCAGGCGTGCGCGGACATCAGATTCAATCTCTTCACCGCGGGCCACCAGGTCCTCAAACAGGACTTCGCCCTGCCCGCTGACTTTGCCGACACCTTCAGTGGCGACATCATAGGCTTTGCCATAGGCGCCGACGCCTGCCAGCCAGATCTTGTGAGCAACTTCAACACCCTTGCTCTCGATCGCCGCGCCGAGGAATTGGGCTTGGGTCTTCTTGGCCGCCTTCTTGGCTTTTTTCGCTTTCTTGTCTTTTTTGTCTTTCTTCGCCATGTCGTGGCTCCGTTTCTGGGAACGGATCAGCCCATTGCTGATCCTGATTGAGGCCTGAAATAGTCGACTTGTCTAGAAATCGCATACTAATCTGCGTGACCAAATTCGCCTGCTTGGCGAATTTGTGATTGGGAACGCGCCGCGATTGCGGTACCATGGCGGGCATGCGGTGGACGATAGCCTTGATGATAGCACTCACACCTGCGGCCTTTGCCGAGGATGAAGCGCATTTGATTGCCTTTACCGAGGGCCGTTACGAGGAGGCAGCGGCGCTGGTGCAGCAATCAGACGCCCCCGACAATCTCGCCTTCGCAGCCAGAAGCCTGCTGGCGGAAGCCATGAGCGCGCCCGATTTCGTACCGCCGCCAGCCCTGCTGGACCAGGCCGAGATGTTTGCGCGCGCCGCACTCGACACACAACCAGACCACATTGAAGGCCGCTTGCAGCTGGCAATTGCCCTGTCCCTGAAAGCCCGCCCGCTCTCGACCCGCGAGGCCATGCGCACCGGATATGGCGAAGAGGCCAAGGCACTCGTCGAAGGCGTCCTGAGGGACGACCCGCACAATCCCTTCGCGCATGGCTTTCTGGCCGTGTGGCACCTGGAGGTGCGTCGCCGTGGCGGCGCCATTGGGGCCTCCATGCTCGGCGCCTCGGTCAAGAAAGGCCGGCGTCATTATCAGGCCGCCATTGAAGCCGCACCAGGCGATGCTTCAATCCATTGGCAATATGCCCGCGCGCTTGCGGCGCTGAACGCGAAAAAGTATCGCCGCGAAATCGAAACCAGTTTGCAGGCCGCCTTGAACTGCCGCACCGACAGCACGCTTGAGGATGTCATGCGCCGCCGCGCAGAACTGCTCCAGTTCACGCTCGAGAATGACGACCGCTCCGTCGTCCAGGTGCTGGCGACGGAAATGCTCTGACTTATTCCGCCGCGACCGCTTCCAGCGCCTTGGCCTCATCAAGAAACTTCTCGGCTTCCAAGGCCGCCATGCATCCCATACCGGCCGCGGTGACCGCCTGGCGATAGATTTCATCCGTGACATCGCCGGCAGCAAACACGCCTGGAATATTGGTTGCTGTCGAATCGGGCGCCGTGATCAAATAACCATTGTCATGCATGTCCAGCTTGCCGACAAAAAGCTCGGTTGACGGGGCATGGCCAATGGCGATGAAAATGCCGTGCACAGGCACATCCTCAACCGCACCGGTCTCGACATTCTTGAGCCGTGCGGCGGTCACACCAAGCGGGTTCTCATCACCGACGACTTCTTCCAGCGTCGTGTTCCAGCGGACTTCAATCTTCGGATGATTGAGCAGGCGATGCTGCAGGATCTTCTCGGCCCGCAGGCTGTCGCGGCGATGCACCAGGATCACTTTGGCGGCAAAATTGGTCAGGAATAGTGCTTCTTCGACCGCCGTATTGCCACCGCCAACCACGACTACGTCCTTCTCGCGATAGAAGAAGCCATCACAGGTGGCGCAGGCCGAGACGCCAAAGCCCTGGAATTTGCTTTCACTTGGCAGGCCAAGCCATTTGGCTTGCGCGCCGGTCGAAACGACCACGGCGTCAGCGGTATAGACAGTTCCGCTATCCCCGACGGCGCGGAACGGGCGGGTCTCGAAATCAACCGAAATGATATGATCTTCCGCCAGTTTCGCCCCCATTTTCAGGGCATGGTCTTGCATCTTTTCCATCAGCTCAGGGCCCTGGATTTCAGCAAATCCGGGATAATTCTCGACCTCAGTCGTGATGGTCAGCTGACCGCCTGGCTGCGCGCCAGTGACAACCAGCGTGTCCCGCATCGCACGCGCCGCATAGACCGCAGCCGTCCAGCCGGCCGGGCCCGATCCAATGATCAGGATTTCGGTGTGCTGCGTATTTGATCCGGTGTCTGACATGACAATCTCCAAAGGCCCGCAAGCGGGTGAAACATCTCTTGGCGCTGGTTATGGGGATTCGGGGCGCAGGAATAAAGGGGGCAATCGCCTCACAGGCCCGTGAAGATCAGCTAAAGGGGATTACGCCTCGACGCCCATCTCCCAGGCCCAGAGGCCATCGCTGCCACGCCACATGGCATAGGTGACCGGCCCCGCCTGCCCGGCACTGGTCATCAGCCGCCGCGCCCAGTCATCTCCTGGTTGCATGTCAGCAGCATGGACGCCCCACAGCATCTGCGCCTGACGCAACCGCTTCTCATCCAGCGAACCATACAGAATGGGCTGCTTACCGCGCACCCGAGAGAATTGCGCCAGACGGAAAATATCGCCGGTGCGCAAAGCCAGCGGCGTCTGGTTGCGTTCGGCAATGTCCATCACCGCCTGCGCAGTGGTATCGACATCATCGCGTTTTTCGCCGCCGCCATCATACTGTACCAGGGCCTGGCGGTAATCATCGGCGCGTTCGACGGCGCGAATGATGCGGTTCATGATCGCCACAGCCGTCGCCGGATGTCGGCCAACAGCTGTTTCGGCTGACAGCATCACGGCATCAACGCCTTGATACACTGCGGTCGCCACATCCGAGGCTTCGGCCCGGGTCGGCGCCGCATTCTCGACCATGCTTTCCAGCATTTGCGTCGCCACAATGACCGGCTTGGCGGCGTTGCGCGCGACCCGCACAATACGTCTCTGGATCAGGGGCACTTCTTCCGGCGGGAACTCAACACCGAGATCACCGCGGGCAATCATCACCGCATCCGTGGCCTCAATGATCGCATCGAGATTATCAATCGCCGCTGGCTTTTCCAGCTTGGCGACAATCATCGCCTGATCGCCGATCAGGTTTCGCGCCTCTTCAATGTCGGCAACGGTCTGAACAAAGGACAGCGCGACAATGTCGACGCCCATGTCCAGCGCAAAGGCGAGATCATTGCGGTCCTTTTCCGACAAGGCCGGCACTGGCAGCGCCTTGCCGCGCACAGTGAACCCTTTGCGATTCTTGAGCATACCGGGCAGCTCTGAGCGCACCCGCGGCGTCTTGCCGGCTTCGATCACCGTGAAGATCAGCAGCCCGTCATCAGCGAGAATCGTATCGCCCTCTTCCAGCACTGAGATGATTTCCGCCCGCGGCACCGGGATCACATTGTCAGCCTCTGTGTCCTGGCCGACCACCAGATCATACTCGCCGCGCATCTCCAGCTTCAGCCCGCCGCCCGGGAATTTCCCGACGCGGATTTTTGGTCCTTGCAAGTCCGCCAATACGGCCAGGGGCCGGCCCAGGAACTCTTCGGTCATGCGAATGACCTCACACGTCTTCTTGTGCTTGTCCTGTTCGCCATGGCTGAAATTCAGACGAAACACATCGACGCCAGCTTCGGCCAGCAGCCGTATCGTGCCAGGCGCAGAACTGCCTGGCCCCAGCGTTGCGATGATCTTGGCGCTCCGGCCTCGCAGTCCAGCTGCTTGCTTGCTCATATCAGGTTCCTTTGCCGAGCTCCGCGGCTTCGCGCACCTTGGCCTCGATTCCGGCCCAGTCGCCAGCCTCCATTTCCGCTGGCGAGGCGATCCAGGTTCCGCCCGCTGCGATGACATTTGGCAGGCTGAGATAATCCTTGGCATTGTGCGGTTTGACGCCGCCCGTCGGCATGAAATCGATATGCGGCAGCGGACCTGCCAGGGCGTTCAGGAATTTCGCACCGCCAGAGGCTTCAGCCGGGAAGAATTTGAGCACGCCATAGCCTTCTTCAAACCGCGTCATCGCCTCACTTGCGGTCGAAACCCCCGGCAGAATGACTCCATCATGATAAGCGAGCGCCTTCAGCAATTCCGGCGCGGCGCCAGGCGAGACCAGAAAGTCTGCGCCGGCCTTCAGCGCGGCATCGACATCGCCTTCTGTGCAGATCGTGCCGGCGCCAACGATCAGATCGGGCTCGGCCTGTTTCATTTCCGCGATGACTTGCAGCGCCGCTTTTGTCCGCAAGGTCACTTCCGCGCTGCGCAGCCCGCCCTTGATCAAGGCCTTGGCCAAAGGCGCAGCATGCGCCACCGCGGTCACAGTCAGAACCGGAACGATCGGCGCGCCATGCAGGGCTTCGCGGAAGGTGGCGAGATTGATCATGCCGCTAGATCCTCATCAAAATGCAGCGCCGCCGCCCCAATAAGCGCGGCTTCGCTCTGCATCAACAAACGAATTTGTATGGGCTGCATGTATTCGCTGAGAGGGCCGCGATCGAAAAAGCGGGACAAGGCTTTTGCCTGCGTCAACCAGTCGACCAGGCGCTCGGCCACACCGCCAGTGATCACCACCCCGCCGCGGGTCCCGTTGATCAGCGCTGCATCGCCAAGGGCATCGAGGGTCACGCCCGCGCGGATCTCGCAAATGTCTCGACACAAGCCGTCGCCAGCGTCTGCCCGACTTAAGATCTCGGCCGGCGAGATTGCCTGCCATTCGATCCCGTCAATATCGCACAGGGCTTGATGCACGGCGCTGAGACCTGAGCCGGACAAGACCAGCTCCTTGGAAACATAGCCATGTTTCGCCTTCAGGCGCTTGCTGAGCTCCCATTCACGTTCTGAACGCGGTGCAAAAGCCGCGTGTCCGCCTTCCCCCGTCATGACCCGCCATCCACGTTCGCCTTCCGGCAACAGAGTCGCCATGCCGAGGCCTGTGCCTGGACCCGCGACGAGGATCGGCGAGCGCTCCTTCGGCACACGTCCCTGATGCAGCAAGCGGAAACTGTCATCGCCGAGTTCCGGGATCGACCGCGCCATGGCGGCATAATCATTGACCAGGCGAATGCGTTCCAGACCGGTTTGCCTGGCAAGATCGTGGCTGTCGACAATCCAGTCGCGATTGGTCAGATGCACAATGCCGTCCTGAACCGGACCTGCGAAGGCAAACAAGGCCTGTTGCGGGCGCTGATGGCCAAGCTGGCCGAGATAATTGTTCAGCGCATCATCAAAGCTCTGAAAGCGATGGCCAGGCATGACGGCGATATCGCCAACTTCGGGTTGCCCTGCAAAGCCTCGGCGCGCGCGCCCGAAACGGACATTCGTCCCGCCAATATCGCCGACGAGAACAGTATCAGGCATCACCGTCCTCCCAACATTGAAAACACGCTGCCCCCCTGCTCGGAGCCGGTCACAGCGGCGCGGAAGCCGCTGAACAGCTCGCGTCCGAGTCCGGAAGCGGAGTCATTCGGCCTGAACGGTGCAGCCGCGCGGGCTGCAAACTCGGCCGCATCCATTTTGACATCGAGCTGCCCCGAAACCGCGTCGACACGCACAATGTCGCCATCACGCAGCTTCGCGATCGGGCCGCCGCGGCTTGCTTCCGGCCCGACATGGATGGCCGCTGGAAACTTGCCTGAAGCGCCAGACATGCGGCCATCAGTGACCAGCGCCACCTGATGTCCTTTATCGTGCAGCGCCCCGATGGCGCCGGACAGGCCGTGCAGTTCCGGCATGCCATTGGCGGCCGGCCCCTGGAAGCGCACGACGATGACCACATCGCGGTCGAGCTCGCCAGCCTCGAACGCGGCTTTGACACCGTCCTGGCTGTCAAAGACACGCGCCGGGGCTTCGGTGACTTGCCGTTCGGGCTTGACCGCCGAGACCTTGATGACCCCGCGACCGAGCGGGCCATCCAGCAATTGCAATCCGCCGGTCGGCGCGAACGGGTCTTCGATCGGTCGCACGATATCAAGATCGCCGCTCTGGCTCGGAGCCTGGCGCCATTTCAGCTCATCGCCATCGAGCCAGGGCTCCTGGGCATAGCTGCTGATCGGTCCGGCGACGCCCCTCGCATCGCCATGCAGCAGACCGCCCTTGAGCAGCTCGCGCACCACCAGGCCCATGCCGCCAGC
This sequence comes from Henriciella sp., assembly GCA_965212615.1. Taxonomy (GTDB): domain Bacteria; phylum Pseudomonadota; class Alphaproteobacteria; order Caulobacterales; family Hyphomonadaceae; genus Henriciella. The sequence goes on along the minus strand of OZ243114.1, from coordinate 487,054 downwards.
GGCGTGGAAATGGTTCACATCGGCCGGGCCGTTCGGATAGATCCGGCAAAGCAGCGGCACGACGCGGCTGACATCAGCAAAGTCTTCCAGCGTCACCTCATACCCGGCCGCAGCCGCCATGGCCGGGATATGCAGCGCGTGATTGGTCGAGCCGCCCGTGGCCATCAGGCCGACCAGGGCGTTGACGAAGCTTCGGGCATCGATGAGTTCACCCGCCGGGCGATACTTGCCCTTGATCGAATTGTTCAGCGCCTGGCGCACCGCCGCCCTCGTCAAGGCCTCGCGCAGCGGCGTACCGGGGTTCGGGAAGGCCGCCCCGGGCAGATGCAAGCCCATCACCTCCATCAGCATCTGATTGGAGTTTGCGGTGCCGTAAAAGGTGCAGGTGCCGGGACTGTGATAGGACGCGCTTTCGGCCCGCAGCAAGACGTCACGGCCGACCTTGCCGAGGGCAAATTCCTGGCGAATGCGCTGCTTTTCGGGATTGGCAAGCCCGGACGGCATCGGCCCGGCGGGCACCATCACATGCGGCAACCAGCCAAAGCGCAGTGCGGCAATGGTCAGACCTGGAATGATCTTGTCGCAGACACCAAGATTGAGCACCGCATCATAAGCATCATGGCTCAAGGCCACGGCCGAGGCCATGGCGATCACATCGCGCGAGAACAAGGACAGCTCCATCCCTGCCTGGCCCTGAGTGACGCCATCACACATGGCCGGCACGCCGCCAGCGACTTGCGCAGTTGCGGTATGCTTGCGTGCTTCATCGCGGATGAGCGCCGGATAATGCTCAAACGGGGCATGCGCCGAGAGCATGTCATTATAGCTCGTGATGATGCCGATATTTGGCCAGCCAGAGCCGAGAAGCTGGGTCTTGTCGATCACCGCGCACCCAGCCGAGGCGTGCGCCAGATTGCCTTCTGTCAGCTGGCTGCGCGCAAATCCATCCGGGCGCCGGGCGCGGATGAGGTCGAGATAGGCGGCGCGGCTGTGCTTGCTGCGCGCCTCGATGCGCGCCGTGACGGCGGCAATGGTCTGATCAATCTGAGTCATGCTGCCGGCGCCTCCCACCAGTCCCGGCCGTCGCGGAGCAGCATCAGGCGCGCCTCGACAGGACCATCCTCGAGACCAGCCTGATAGGATTGCATCGGCACATCGGCCTGATCCCAGGCGGCGAGCAGGCCGTCGACCCATTTCCACGCTGCCTCGACTTCCTCGCGGCGCATGAACAGCGAGAGATTGCCGCGCACGACATCCATCAATAAGCGTTCATACGCATCTGGATAACGCACCGAGAAATTGGCAGCATAAGACAGGTTGAGCGGCAATGACTTGATCCGCAGCCCGCCGGGCCCGGGCTCCTTGATCTGCAGGAAGAGCTGCACCCCCTCGTCCGGCTGAACATTGATCACCAGCCGATTGGACTGGGTTTCGGTCTCGCCGAACATCGCGTGCGGGGTTTCCCGGAACTGGGCCACGATCTCGGAATGGCGGCCTTTCATCCGTTTGCCGGTGCGCAAGTAAAACGGCACCTGGGCCCAGCGCCAATTGTCGATTGAAGCCTTGATCGCAACAAAGGTCTCGGTGTCGCTATCCTGGTCAAGTTCTTCGACATAGCCCGGCACCGCTTCGCCGCGGACGGCGCCGGCGAGATATTGCGCCCGCACCGTGTCCTCGCGCGCCTGCCCCGGCGTGATCGGGCTCAACGCTTCCAGCACCTTGATCTTCTCGGTACGGATGGCGTCGCCATCCATCGAGTTGGGCGGCTCCATCGCGATCAAGCAAAGCAATTGCAGCAAATGGTTCTGGACAATGTCGCGCAGCGCGCCCGAGCCGTCATAATACCCGGCCCGATCACCGACCCCGTAATCTTCCGACACCGTGATCTGAATGTGATCAATCGCCGTCCGGTTCCACAAGGGTTCGAACAGGGAGTTGGCAAAGCGCAGGACCATCAGGTTCTGCACGGTCTCTTTGCCGAGATAATGATCTATCCGGTAGATGCAGTCTTCTGCAAACACCGCACCCACGCCTTCATTGATGACATGTGCAGACTGAAGATCGGTGCCGATCGGCTTTTCCAGCACCACGCGGGCATTGCCGCCGCTCAGTCCGGCCTGTCCCAGTGCCTCACAGATCGGCACATAGATCTTCGGCGTCACCGCCAGATAGAAGACCAGCGGACGATCATCCTGGACGGTAACAGAGGCTTTCAGGGCAGCCCAATCAGCCTTCGGATCGGTCGCATCCATGCTGAGATAGTGAAGATGCTGTTCGAATGTCTTCCAGTTCGATTTGGTCAGCGTCTCTGGCGTCGCCTCGCAGCAAGCTTCGAACGCAAAGGCGCGAAAGGCAGCATCATCCATGTCCGAACGCGAGACGCCAATAATCCGGGCATCTTCGGGAATCTGGCCATCTGCCCAACGATGATACAGCGCCGGCAGGAGTTTGCGGCGAGACAGATCGCCAGTGCCACCGAATATGACAATGTCGAAAGAGCCAACGGGAATGAACTCAGCCACTCAGCTTCCTCATATATGTTTTTCTTTGCTCCTATGCGCCGCCGTGACAGCGGTGTCAACTTTCTAGCCCGCAAGAAAAACCCCGAGAGCCTGCCCTCGGGGTAATTCTGTCATCTGAACGCGATCAGTTGCGGCTCTTGTCGACCAGGCGATCATTCTGCGCCCAATGCATCATGCCGCGCAGCTTTTCACCCACTTCTTCGATCAAATGGTCATTCATGCGCGCCCGCATGGACAGGAAGCTTGGCGCGCCGGCCTGATTCTCCAGCACCCAGTCCCGGGCAAACTTGCCGCTCTGAATATCATCCAGAACCGCTTTCATCGCCTTCTTGCTCTCGCTGTCAACGACCCGCGGACCAGAGACATATTCGCCGTATTCTGCGGTGTTGGAGATCGAGTAATTCATGTTGGCAATGCCGCCTTCATAGATCAGGTCGACGATCAGCTTGGTCTCATGCAGGCATTCGAAATACGCCATTTCAGGACTGTATCCGGCTTCCACCAGGGTTTCGAACCCAGCCTTGATCAGCTCGACGATCCCGCCGCACAATACAGCCTGTTCGCCGAACAGGTCCGTTTCGGTCTCTTCCTTGAACGTGGTCTCGATAACGCCGGCGCGGGTATTGCCGATGCCTTTGGAATAAGACAGCGCCACGTCGCGCGCCGTACCGGTGGCATCCTGATGGATGGCGACCAGGCCTGGCAGGCCGAAGCCCATCTGATATTGCGCCCGCAGCGTATGACCCGGGCCTTTCGGCGCGGATAGCGATACATCGACACCGGCGGGCGGCCGGATCAGGTTGTAATGCACGTTGAAACCATGACCGAACATGATGTGCTGACCATCGCGCACATGCGGTTCGATCTCATTCGCCCACAACACTGCCTGTTTCTCGTCCGGGACCAGGATCATGACCACATCGGCCCATTGCGTGAGCTCGCTCGGGCTCATCACGGTCAGGCCTTCGCCTTCGGCTTTCGGCTTCGACCCGGAAGTTGCTTGCAGGCCAACGCGAACATCGACGCCATTATCTTTCAGATTCAAGGCGTGGGCATGGCCCTGGCTGCCATAGCCGACAATGCCCACCTTCTTGCCCTGAATCAGGGCGAGATCTGCATCCTGTTCATAATAGATTTTCATACTGACTGTACTCCTTAGACGGTGAAGAGCCGGGCAGTTCTGGCCGGCCTGATCTGTGAAAAACGTGATGTGATGACGGCTCTGGCGCTCATCCCTTTTCGGCGCCTCGCTTGATTGAAAGCACTCCGGTGCGGCTGACCTCGACCAGGCCGAGCGGCTCCATCAGGGCGCAAAACTGATCGATCTTGTCGCTGGCGCCAGTGAGCTCGAAAATGAAGCTCTTATTGGTCGTATCGATGACCCGGGCGCGAAAGATCTCGGAAATGCGCAACGCTTCGACGCGCTTGTCACCTTCCCCAGCAACCTTGATCAGCGCCAGCTCGCGCTCCAGGCCGCGCTTGGATTTGGTGATATCGGTGACACTCGCGACCGGCACCAGGCGCAAGAGCTGGGCTTCGATCTGTTCCAGTGTATGAGCCGTACCAGCGGTGACAATGGTAATCCGCGAGCGATGGCGATCGCGATCCACCTCAGCCACGGTCAGGCTCTCAATATTGTAGCCACGGGCCGAAAACAGGCCGACCACGCGGCCTAGCACGCCGGGTTCATTGTCGACAATGACGGCAAGCGTGCGCCGCTCTTCGGTTTCTTCGATATGGCTCATATCATAGGCGCTGGCGGGATTCTCGCTCACTGGACGGTCTCCTTGCGTTCGCCCAGGACAAGGCCGGGGCGACGGGATTTCAAGATAGTCTTCAAACTGTTGGCGCGCTCGATGGCCTCGCTGCGATGATCCACACGCTGGTCATCATAGCGGTCAATCACGGTGTCCCGGCGCCGGGGGTCGAGATGCGCTTGCAGCTCTGAAACCAGCAGGCGCCGGCAATCATCGATGAAATCGCCGCTATTATCAGCCGTCGGCCCGCCCTGGCGGGTCAGCGCTTCGATCTCGTAGTAAGCCAGCATCAGCGCATCCAGGATGGGCGGGCGCGAGCCGCGATACGCGCCGGCCTTTTCAGAGCCTTTGCTGGCCGGATCAATATTCGGAAAGAATAACCGGCCACGCTCCACCAGCGAGGACAAAGCCAGCATCATGTTCACCCGTTGCTGAAAGAAACTGGCATCATTGCTCTGATGCTGGCGGGTGCGCGAGAACATCGCGGCGCGATTGAGCACATCGATACAGGCATTGCCCCAGGCAAGGCTCTGGCTATCGACATTGTGGCGCAGGTTTTCAAGCTGCAAGGCCCGCTGTTTCTGGGTCTCCCGGCGGCTGATAAAGGCGCCGACCAGCGCCACCCCTGCCGACAAGATCGCGACCACCACTTCGATATGGCTTTGCATCCACGCAAAAAGACTATCTAGGCCCATGGCGATCCCCTGTGTCTGGGCCATGCTTTTGCCAGAGGCGGTCGCAAGGGAAAAGAGACCAGATGACATCAGACAAGCTTTCGACCAGCCTCGTCGATTTCCTCTCCGGTAATCTCGGACAGGATCATCTCATTATGCGCCGCCCCTGACGGGATCATCGGCAAGCAATTCTCGGCTTTGGTGACGCGGCAGTCAAACACGACCGGACCGTCATAATCGATCATTTCCTGGATCTTGGCATCAAGCTCGGCCGGGTCATCGCAGATCAGGCCAAGCCCGCCATAGGCGTCAGCCAGTTTGACGAAATCCGGCAAGCTGGACGAATAGGAATGCGAGTAGCGCTCACCATGCAGCAATTCCTGCCATTGGCGAACCATGCCCATCCACTCATTGTTGAGAATGAAGATCTTGATCGGCAGCTTGTGCTGAACCGCAGTCGAGAGCTCTTGCAGCACCATCTGGACAGATGCTTCGCCGGCAATATCGATGACCAGAGCCCCCGGATGCGCGGCTTGAATACCGACCGCTGCGGGCAGACCATATCCCATGGTGCCAAGCCCGCCGCTGGTCATCCAGCGATTGGGCTCTTCGAAATGATAATGCTGGGCCGCCCACATCTGGTGCTGGCCCACTTCGGTCGAGATATAGGTATCGCGATCCTTGGTCAGCTCATACAGGCGCTCGATGGCATATTGCGGTTTGATCTCGCCGTCACTGTCGCCATACGCAAAGCAATCGCGCGCCCGCCAGCGATCAATCTGCGCCTTCCAGTCCGACAGGTCCTGTGGCTTGGTCTTGCCCCAGGCCTTGATCAGGGCTTTCAGCGCTTCGCCGCTATCAGCAATGATCGGCACGTCGGCGCGGATCACCTTGTTGATCGAGCTCGGATCAATATCGATATGGATCTTCTTCGAGCCTGGCGAAAAAGCATCGATCCGGCCTGTGACCCGGTCATCAAACCGGGCGCCGACGCAAATCATCAGATCGCAATCATGCATGGCATTATTGGCTTCATACGCCCCGTGCATGCCCAGCATGCCGAGCCAGTCCTGATGGCTGGCCGGGAAAGCGCCAAGCCCCATCAGGGTTGACGTGACCGGGAAGCCGGTCATGGCCTGCAGCTTGCGCAAGGCCTGGCTTGCCTCAGGGCCGGCATTGATGACGCCGCCACCTGTATAGAAAACCGGACGCCGGGCCTTCTTCATCAGCTGGATGGCCGCTTTGATGGCATTGGCGCCAGGCTGTGTCTGTGGCTTGTAGGTGGCCTTGTGGATGCCGTCCTTGCCGATATAGGTGCCGCTGGCGAACTGGACGTCTTTCGGAATATCGATGACGACCGGGCCAGGACGGCCTGTGGTCGCGATCAGAAAGGCCTCGTGAATGGTGCGCGCCAGATCCTCGACATCGGTGACCAGATAATTGTGCTTGGCGCAGCATCGCGTGATCCCGACCGTGTCGCATTCCTGGAACGCGTCTGTGCCGATCAAATGCGTCGGCACCTGCCCGGTAATCACGACCATCGGAATCGAATCCATCATCGCATCAGTGATCGGCGTCACCATATTGGTCGCCCCAGGGCCGGAGGTGACAAGCGCGACACCGGCCTTGCCGGTCGAGCGCGCATAGCCCTCTGCGGCGTGCCCAGCGCCTTGCTCATGCCGGACCAGCACGTGGCGGATAGAGGGTTCTGTAAACAGCGCGTCGTAAATCGGCAGCACCGCCCCGCCCGGATACCCGAACATCACGTCAACACCCTGCTCCTTGAGCGCTGTGATGACGATCTCTGCACCAGTCATCTGGCGAGTCTCGGTCTTGGCCTCAGGCTTGGTCTGCACGGTCATGATCTTTTTCCTTGAAGATTTGGCAGGGTTGGGTGGTTCGGGTTTGGGTTAAAAAAAAGGGCCTCTGTTCAGAGACCCTGGTTACAAGCACCTGCGACTGACGAACGGTTCCGTCAGCGCAGGTGCCTAATAACGAGTACGACTGTTGGACGCATGAAGCGTTTCCTCCCAAAAGTTGAAAAAGGGCATAACTTACCTCTTAACCCCCGTCAACCTCCTTATAAAGGGCAAGAATTACCCGCATCCGGTCCTCCAGCGACAGGCTTGGAATCCTTGGCCAAAATGGAAATTGCCGTCCGATCCAGGTAAATTGGCGTTTGGCATAGCGGCGGGTGTCACGCTTGGCATTCTCCGCTGCGCCTTCGGCACTGATGTCGCCGCGCAGGTAAGCCAGCAGCCACGGAATGCCATGCGCCTTCATCGCTGGCAGGTCATCTGGCAGGTTCTGCGCAGCCAGCCCCCTCGCCTCTTCCATGGCGCCTTCCATCAGCATGCCTTCAAAGCGACGATCAATGCGCGCATAGAGCCGCGGGCGTGACGGCGTTAGCGCCACCCCGAGCCAGGCTTCATTGTCGAGTATGGCGCGGCCCTTCTTGCCCTGGAAATCGGTGATTGACTTGCCCGTCGCCAGCCACACTTCCAGCGCCCGTGACAGCCTTTGCCGGTCGCCCTCTCCGAGCCGTTTTGCGGTCTCGAGGTCGACCTGTTCCAGTTTCTCGCGCAGAGCGGCAACGCCGCCTTGCTTGTGGATCTCGGTGACCTCGGCGCGGATGTCTTCCGGCACTGGCGGAATCTGCGACAGGCCTTCGATCAGGGCGAGATGATACAGGCCGGTTCCGCCAATAATGATCGGCACTTTGCCGCGCCGCTGGACCTTGGCAATGACCTGTTTGACATCGTCCAGCCATTTGCCGGTCGAGTAGCGTTCACTGGCCGAGACATGGCCGAACAGGTGGTGTTCCACGCCTTCCATTTCAGCCGCTGCCGGACGGGCAGAGATCACCCGCAAGTCGCGATAGACCTGCATCGAGTCGGCATTGATCACCTCACCGTCCACGCGCTTGGCCAGCGCCACTGATAGCGCCGACTTCCCACTCGCGGTGGGGCCGTGAATAAGGATTGCAGGTTTCATGCATTCAGTCGTAAGAAGCACGCCGCAACGCGTAAAGACAGGAATGCTGCGATGAGCGCAAAAACCCTTGATTCCAATTACATAGCGACCATCGTCGCGCCCAACACGGTGGCTGTGGAGGCGCTTGAGACCGATCTCAGGCAAGCCTTGGAGGCGGCCGGTCTTGCCGCCTCTGGTCCTGTTCGGGTGCTGAGCACACATGGCAAATGGAGCGCGCTGGAAGTTCCTGTGACGGGCTTTGCTGAACCTTTGCTGAAATGTCGCAAAGTCTTGCGCCAGCATTGCCCGGAGCATGCAGACATTGCGCTTCTGCCATCAGAGCGCCGCAAGAAAAAGCTGCTGGTCTCCGACATGGATTCAACCATTATCGAGCAGGAATGTCTCGACGAGCTTGCCGCCTATGCCGGCCTCAAGGACGAGATTGCGGCGATCACGGCGCGGGCCATGGCGGGCGAGCTCGATTTCGAAGGTGCGCTGACCGAACGGGTCGGCAAACTCAATGGCCTGTCACTCAGCGCACTGCAGCAATGCTATGATGAGCGCATCAGCCTGATGCCTGGCGCCAAGACGCTGACGGCGACCATGGCCACCCATGCCGCCTTCTGCCTGCTGGTCTCGGGCGGCTTTACCTTCTTCACCTCACGGGTAGCAGAAGCGACCGGGTTTGACGCCCATAAGGGCAATACGCTGATCGATGACGGCGCTGCGCTGACCGGCGAGGTTGGCCGCCCCATTCTCGGCCGCGAGGCCAAGCTCGAGGCCCTGGATGATTGCGCCTTTGCCAATGGCATCACGCGCGCAGATGCCCTCGCCATGGGCGATGGCGCGAATGACCTGGCAATGATTGAAGCCGCCGGCCTCGGCCTCGCTGTGCACGCCAAACCGATTGTCGCTGCCGCCGCTGATGCCGCGATCAATGTCACCGACCTGACCGCGGCGCTCTACTTTCAGGGCTATTGTGATGACGAGATCGTCTGGCGGGACTGATCAGCCGCGCACTTCGATATCGATCGCTTCAAACAGGGTCTGTCCGCGGCGATAGACGCGCAGCAGCAACGGCTGGCCGGTGCGCTCAAGCGCCTCATCCATGGCCAGCAAGGCATCTTCCGGTGTCGTCACTGTCTCGAACGCCATTTCGATGACCACATCGCCTTTCTGCAACTTGCCGAAACTCGGCCCGCGCGGCGACACGACCCGCACCAGCACGCCGTTCACATCGCTCGGCACGCGGTAGCGGCGGCGATCATCTTCGGTCAGCTCGACAAAATCGACACCGAGCGGATTATCCGTCAGCGTGCTATCGGTTTCAGGCGCTTCATCCTCGGCCTCATCGGTACCAGCATCAAGCTCTCCAAGTTCGAACGTCACGGTGCGTGTGCGCCCGTCACGGACCAGCAGCACATTGACGGCTTTGCCAATCTCGGTGTCAGCCACGATCCGGCTCAGGGCGCGTTCGTCTTTCACCGGGCGGCCGTCAAATTCCAGGATCAGGTCGCCAATCTCGAAATCGGCTTTCGAGGCCGGGCCATCATCGGTGATCCGGGTCAGGATCACGCCTGTCCCTTCTTCCAGGCCATACGCACTGGCCAGCCCCCGATCGGCATTCTGGATGTTCACCCCGAACCAGCCGCGGCGCGCCTTGCCATACTGGATCAGCTGCTCGCTGATCTGACTGGCCAGATTGGACGGGATCGAGAAACCAAGCCCAACCGAGCCGCCAGTCGGCGTGATGATCGCCGTGTTCACGCCCAGAACCTCGCCATTCAGGTTGAAGAGCGGACCGCCGGAATTGCCGGAATTGATCGCTGCATCGGTCTGGATGTAATTGTCGTAATTGCCGGACTGGATGTCGCGATTGCGGGCCGAGACGATGCCGACCGAAACCGAGCCGCCAAAGCCGAACGGGTTGCCAATCGCCATCACCCAGTCGCCGACTTGCGCCGCTTCGCTATCGGCCCATTCGACATATGGGAATGGCTCGTCCTGCTCGACCTTGAGCACGGCGACATCCGTTGCCTCATCGGTGCCGATCAGCTCGGCCCGCAAGGTCCGGCCATCAGAGAAAATGGCATTGATCTCGTCGGCGCCTTCAATCACGTGATTATTGGTCACGATCAGGCCATCGGCGGAGATGACGAAACCAGAGCCAAGCGCGCCTTCCTGGCTGAAGCCTTCCGGGTCGCGGCCGAAGAATTCATTGAAATCCTGCAACGGCCCGTCTTCGAATTGCGGCAGGTCGCTGGCCACCACGCGCGAAGTGGTGATGTTGACCACAGCCGGCATCAAGCGTTTCGAAAGCGTCGAGAAACTGTCAGGCCGGGTGCCTTGATCAACGCCTTCGCCGACATCAGAGAGCGATTGCCCCAGGGCTGGGCCGGCGGCGATCAATGCCAGAGACAGGGCAGTTAGTATGCGACGCATTTATTCAAGCTCTCCTACAAGTGTAACACGCATCATAGCCTTAACTAGGGCAGTATCTGGGCAAGGTGCAAGCCCATCTCACCCACCGAATCTCACCATAAGGTAAAGCAAAAGCCCGCCAATCGCCATCGACCACAGGCCGGATTGGCGAATGGTCGCTTCCGGCATCTCTGCGAGCCAGGCGCCGAAGCGTTTCATGGCGCTTGGTGCGCCAGCATAAATCGCCCCTTCAATGACAAACCAGACGCCGATCCCGGCCAGGATAATGGTCAGCATGTCCGCTGCCTCCCGAATCAAAAACCCCGCCCAACATAAGCTGGACGGGGTCGCTTGGGTATGCGCGCTGGTCTAGCGGCGGGCTGTGCCATTGGCGCGGGCGCGGGCGATGAACTCATCGCACAGGCCAAGCTGATTCGGCCCAACCACAATCCGGGTCGGTTCCTGCTGGGTCCGCGGCCCGGAGCTTTCAGTATCAGCAGAATCGCCAATATCGACCACGCCGAAGGCCTTTTCACAGGCGATCAGGGCGCGCTGGAAGCGGAAGAATTCCGCATCCTGCTCATAGGCCTGGGCATAGATCTCGTTCCGCTGGGCGTCGCCTTCACCGCGGATCTGCTCGGCCTCGCGGCGGGCTTCAGCCAGCAGCACGGTCTTTTCGCGATCGGCTTCAGCGCGCACCAGTTTCGCCCGCTCGTCGCCTTCAGCACGAATTTGTTCGGCCTGCTGATTCCGTGTTGCGGCCATCCGGTCGAACACACGCTGCGACACGTCTGGCGGCAGGTCGACCCGCTTGATGCGGACATCGATAATGTCGATCCCGCGGCCTGCAATGGCGCTGCTCAGGCTTTCGCGGATCTCATCCATCAGTTCCGAACGCTGGCCCGAGATGATCTCTTCCGGCAGCTGGCTACCAAGCGCGTTACGGATCGCGGTATCGGTAAAACGCAGCAGCTGGTTCTGGGCTTCGCGCTGCGTGCCGAGACGCTGATAGAAGGCCAGCGGCTCAGCAATCCGCCAGCGCACAAAAGCGTCGACGATCAGCTGTTCCTGGTTCGACGCGAAGACTTCAATATCCGGCACGTCGAGGCCGAGATTGCGCTTGTCATAAGTCACAACCGACTGAACAAACGGGATCTTGAATTTGAGGCCGGCTTCGTCTGCGCCAGGCTCATTATAGGCTTCCACCGCGCGGCCAACTTGCAAGACCAGCGATTGCTGGCGCTGATCGACGATGAAGAAAGAGTTGAGCAGCGCGATAATCGCAGCGAACACAACGACAATGCCGAGAATTCCAAACGGTTTCATGTCTAGTTCCCTCCCCGGTTCACGCGATCCAGCGGCAGATAAGGCACAGCGCCGGAATCACTGTCGAGAATGAGTTTGTCGGTGCGGTTCAAGACCCGCTCCATGGTTTCAAGATACATCCGCTCGCGCGTCACTTGCGGTGCCTTGCGATATTCTTCCAGGATCTGGCTGAAGCGGTCGGCCTGACCGGTCGCATCCGCAATCACCTGATCGCGATAGGCTTGTGCGCGTTGCAGGATCTGCTGCGCTTCACCACGGGCGCGCGGGACAATGTCATTCGCATAGCGATTGGCTTCCTGAACCAGACGCTCGGCATCCTGACCGGCATTGATCACGTCAATGAAGTCGGCCCGAACCGGCGCCGGTGCCAGGGCTTCCTGGATCTCGACATTCTCGATATTCACGCCGGCACCATAATCGGACAGCAGCACTTGAAGCTGGTCGCGCACCGTCGCCGCGATTTCGCCCCGGCCGGTTGTCAGCACCGCGTCCAGAGTCGACTTGCCAACCACTTCGCGCATCACGCTCTCGGCCGCCGCTTTGACCAGCGGGGTGCCATTATCAATATTGAGAATGAAGTTTTCAGGGTTTTCGGCATCATAATACCAGAACACCCGGAACTGCACGTCGACAATATTCTCGTCACCGGTCAGCATCAGGCTTTCGCCCTGATTGATCCCAACCTGGGTTTCCTGTTGTCGCTCTGACGGCAGAATCTCGTGCGTTTCGATCGGGGCCGGCAAGTGGACATGGAAGCCCGGGGTGAAATTCTTCTGATATTGACCAAAGCGGAACACCGCCGCGCGTTCGCCTTCGTCGACAATCACGACGCCAGTGGCGAGCCAGGCGACAAGCGCCACGACGCCGAGCACCAGGAAACCGCCAGGCCCGAAACTCGGGCCGCGCCGTCCGCCGCCGCCGCCGCCGCGTCCACGGCGAGAGAATCGTTCCTGCATCTTGCGCATCTGTTCTTCGATATCAGGGCCGCCTTGGCCACCGCCACCGCCGCCAGGGCGTCCCCAAGGCGAACCGCCATTGCCGCCGCCGCCGCCCGAGCCACCGCTGCCCCAGGGGCCGCCATTGGTTTTCGGAGGCTCGTCGCCATTTCCGCTATTATCGTTCCAGGGCATTGCCCCTCCTTTTCCTCACACCAGTCGACTGGCTTTTTGTGTGCATGGTGCCTATTTGCGATCTAAAGGCCTCAGCATCAAGGACATAGCCCATGTTTTGGGACAAGAAAGACCAGAAAACACTGTCTGAAGACGCGATCCGCGAAGCTTTAGGGGCTCCGGACTGGCTCTCCGGCGTGCGTCTGGATGATTCGGGACGCGTCACTTTGGTGATCGAAGCAGACCCGAATGATCTCGAACGGGCAGAAACCCTGAAGATCGAAGCTGAAGCCCGGGCCATGAGTCTGGACGGGGTCACTGATGTGAATGCGGTCCTGACTGCGCAGCGGGCGCCCGGGGAAACGCCGCCGGCGGCGCAGCCCGCGCCTGCCAGCCTGAAGACCCATGCCAGCCCGCGCCGCGTGCGCAAGGGCGCGCGCTTGTCTGATCAAGCACTGAGCCAGGCTCAGCCGCAACAATCAGCGCAGATCGCACCGATTCCCGGGATATCGCGCATTCTCGTCGTCGCCAGCGCCAAAGGCGGGGTCGGCAAATCGACCGTCTCGGTCAATCTGGCAGCGAGCTTTGCCAAACAGGGCCTGCGGGTCGGGCTGCTCGATGCCGACATTTACGGCCCTTCCATCCCGACCATGCTCGGGGTCCGCGATGCCAGCCCTGGCACGCATCCGGACAACAAGCTGCTGCCGGTTTCGGCGCATGGCATCGAGACACTGTCAATCGGCTATCTGACCGATCCGGATGCGCCGATGATCTGGCGCGGGCCGATCGTGCAGTCGGCGATCACGCAAATGCTGAATGATGCGGTCTGGGGCACGCCGGAGAATCCGCTCGATCTGCTGATCATCGACACCCCGCCTGGCACCGGCGAGGCCCAGCTCACCCTGGCCCAGCGGGTCCCGGTCACCGCCGCCCTGATCGTCACCACACCGCAAGAGGTGGCGCTGGCTGATGTCCGCCGCGGCGCCGCAATGTTTGCCAAGACGCATGTGCCCGTGCTCGGCATTGTCGAGACGATGAGCTGGTTCGAAGACCCGGCTGGCCATCGTCACCCGATCATGGGCGAAGGCGGCGGCCAGAAAATGGCGCAGGCACTGGGCCTGCCTCTGATTGCCCAGATCCCGATGCTGCAAGCCATCCGCGAAGGCGGCGACCAGGGCCAGCCAGCGGCAAATTCGGATGCGTCGGCGGCCAAACTGTTCACCGATCTGGCGCGTGAAGTGGCGCTGTCTCTGGACGCTCTGGAAACCAAACAGGCACCGGACATCATCTTCGAGAAATAGTCCTCGATCGATCAAATTTCATCGATCGGCTGAACTTCGGTTTGGGACTTTTCCTGTAATAGCTATTGCAGGGATCGAGATATGCTGAGTACTTCTTCACGCCTTCACACGATTGTTTACGCCGTCCTGATGTCGGTGGTGCTGATTTGCGCGACGGTGCATATGACCGCGCTGATGGCGCCATATCTGGAAGCCCGCAGTCTCAACACCGCGATCCTGACCTCTGCGATTGCCTCCTGCATCCTGGCCCCGCCGGCCTCGATCCTGATGGCGCTGTATTCGAGCAAGCTGATCAGCGTGCAGGAACAATTGCACGAGCTGGCGACAACCGATCCGCTCACCAGCCTGCTGAATCGCCGCGCCTTTGCGCATCGCTATGACCGCGAAGCGGCGCGCTATGACCGCACCAATCGACCGATCTCGCTGCTGCTGATCGATCTCGATTACTTCAAGCTGATCAATGATAAATACGGCCATGCTGGCGGCGATGAAGCGCTGCGCATTCTGGCCGAGCATCTGCGCTCGACCAGCCGTTTTGGCACCGATGATGTGGCCCGGTGGGGCGGCGAGGAATTCGCCATTCTGCTGTCCGATACCGGGCATCAATCCGCAATCCGCGTGGCCGAGCGCCTGCGGCGCCAGATCGAGACCCTGAACGTCAAGTTCAACGACCATCACATTCATCTCGAAGCCAGCATTGGCGTCATCGCCTGCCGCAAGCGCGAGACGCTGGAACATGCCATGCAGCGCGCCGATCTCTGCCTGCGCCAGGCCAAGGCGCAGGGCCGCAACCGGATCACGGTCTATCCGGAAGACCTGCCGCGCGATTGCGACAAGCCGTATGTGGCTTAGCCGCCAGCACACTGGCACCGATGCCCCGAGCCGGCGGGCTTTAGGCCTTGATGACAATTCGTGATATCCTCGCCAAGGCGAGGGCAGGATGACGGAATTCCTCTATTTTCTCGGCGCCGCCCTGATGGTGCTTGGTCTGATCATCTCGCTGGTCGGCTATATCCTGACCAAGCGGGGCGGCCCACTGCGCTGGAAGCACTGGGCGGTCGGGGTCGGTTTCATTGGCGCTGGCCTGGCCTTGCAAATGGCGTTGGAAGCCTAGCCCGCCTGCCTGGCGCGGCGGTCAGCGCTCAATTGGCGCCGCCTTCGGCCCACCAGGCCTCATCCGCGAATTGGTCGCCATAGACCTGGCGCAGGGTCGCGCTCAGGGTGTGCAGGTCCGGGGCCTGGCATTCGCCGCCCCAACCGGCATTGATGGTCCCGCCTGCAGCCAGGAAATCGGCTTCCTGCGCCGCTGTCAGGTCACTGCAAGTGACCAGAGCGAGATCCATGTCAGCGGTGCTATTGGCGTCCAGGGACGTGCGCCGGGCAACCAGATAGGTGAAACGATCTTCATCGGTATCATGGGCTTCCAGGAGATAGATCTGCCGCCCTTCCACCTGCATTAGCGGCGCGAACCGGGCGGCGCCGCGATCATCCGGATCAGCGTCTGGCGCCGTCACGTATCGATCCCCCTCGACCTGCATCGAGATACATTTGTCCGGCCGGTCAGGGCACAGCGTCAGGACATGATCCACAGGCAATACAGCCGCCCCGTCTGGGATCAGCGGGTCGTCAGAGACAAAACACGCTGTGAGCAGGCCAGCGGCGCAGAGAATGGCCGGGATTCTCGCAATTGAGGCGATTGGCATTTTGGTCCTCCCTCATCGACTCATCCAGGACTGTAGGCGCAAAATGAGGTCGAGATTGAGGCCGGGTCTGAGGCCAGGTCTGGGACCAAGCAAAAAGCGGCCCCGTCGCCGGCGCCGCTTGTTGATAATGGTTTGTGCAGGACCGCCTTAGCTGGCTTCCTTCTTGGCCTCGCTTTCAAGCCCATATTCGCGCACCTTGCGGTACAGTGTCGAACGGCCAATGCCGAGACGGCGAGAGACCTCGCTCATATGCCCGGCATAATGCTCGATGGCAAAGGCGATGAGATCACGTTCGACATCGGACAGGCTGCGCACCTCGCCATCCGCGACAATGGCAACCGGCCCTCCCCCGGTGACCGGCGCCGCATCATTCGCGACTTTTGGCCGTGCAGGCACTTCTGGCAGCGCCGAGATCTCAGGCATGATGCCGCTGATTTGCGGGAAATCATGTGGCTGCAATTGCTCGCCCTCGCACAGGATCACAGCCCGGAACACGGCATTCTCGAGCTGGCGAACATTACCGGGCCAGTCAAACGCGCTGAGCATTTTCAAAGTGTCCTCAGCCGCGCCGACAATGCGCGTGCCTTCGGAGGCATTGAAGCGACCGATGAAATGATCGACCAGGGCTGGAATATCCTCGACCCGCTCGCGCAGGCTCGGCATTTCCACCGGATAGACGTTCAGGCGGTAGAACAGGTCTTCGCGGAAGGCCCCTTCCTTCACCCGCTGCGCGAGATCGCGATTCGTGGCCGAGATGATGCGGACATCGACCTTGACCGGGCGCCGCGCGCCGACCGGGTCGACTTCCCCCTCTTGCAGCGCGCGCAGCAATTTGACCTGCATGTCGAGCGGCAATTCGCCGACCTCGTCCAGGAACAGGGTGCCGCCATCGGCTTCGACAAACTTGCCGGGCGAGCGCGACACAGCGCCAGTAAACGCGCCCTTTTCATGACCAAACAGGATGCTTTCGACCAGGTTTTCCGGGATCGCGCCGCAATTGACGGAAATGAACGGCTTGCCGGCACGCTCTGAGGCGCCCTGGATGCAGCGGGCGATGACTTCCTTACCGACCCCGCTCTCACCCAGGATCAGGACTGGAATGTCGGACGCCGCGGCGCGCTCACCCAGGCGAATGACCTGGCGCATGACCGGGGCGCTGGCAATCATGTCCTCAAACCCCATGCCGCCATCGGCCTTGCGGGTCAGGCGTTTCACCTCGCCGGTCAAAGACGACAATTTCAAAGCGTTCCGGATCGAGACAACAACGCGTTCCGGGCTGGCTGGCTTAACCACGAAATCGACGGCACCAGCGCGCATGGCGGCAACAATCGTATCAATGCCGCTGGTCGCCGTGAGCATGATGACCGGCAATTCCGGGCGACGCTCGACCAGCATTTCCAGCGTTTCCATACCAGACAGGCCAGGCATGGTCAGATCCAGCAGAACAACATCAGCGCCGGCATTGGCATCGGTCGCAATGGCAACACCCGTTTCGCCATCCGGCGCCGTGCGGCAGGCAAAGCCAGCTTTTTCAACCGCTGCCGTCAGCAGTCGGCGCTGGGTTGGATCATCATCGATTACCAGAACGGTCTTGGCCATTTTTTATCCCTCATCTGCCCCGCACAAGGCGGCGCGTGGTTCATTACGCTACGCCCCGTTATGGCACATAGAGATGAGGTTATGGTTCAGCTGATCGCTTGAATTTTATCGAATTTTATCCGAGTTCGGCAGCCGTCTTGTAAACCCGCTCGCGCCAGCCAGAGCGGTCAAAAGGACGCCAGTGCCCGTCCGGCTGGGCCAAGCGGTCGGCGACCGCGACCATGACCAGCGGATTGACGCCAAGCCCGACATGACTGGCCGGCACAACGATGTTTTCCGTCTGCTCCCCTTTGGTCGGGCACTGTACCGAGCCGCGCCACGAGACGACGCCATCTGTGCGGGTCAGGATCGACGTCGTCGGCACGGGCGGCGCTTCGGCCAGATCGCGGTAACGCCCTTCCAGTTCAGGCGTGGTCTGCTTGCCATTGATCGCCTCGAACAGGCGCGATGGCGCGGCATGACGGCGATCATTCGAAATCGGGCTGCCGAGCGAGACCACGATACGGACAATATCCGGATGCATCTTGGCCAGTTCGCGCGCGAACACGCCGCCCAGGCTCCAGCCGACAATTGACAGCTTTTCACCATTTTCAGCATAGATCCGCTCGACCAGGTCCGACATTTGCCGTTCACGGGTCTGGTTGAATTTCACATTCCGGCCAAGGTCCCAGCCATAGGAATTGTATCCCAGATCATCGAACAGGCGCCGCATCGGGCGGGTCGACCGGTCGCTCGCCATGAAGCCAGGCAGGACCAAAACCGGATGCCCGTCGCCCTTTGGCAAGTTCCGCATATTATTGCGCAACAGGCTGAACGCACCGAACTCGAAAATCGCCCGTCCTTCTGTCAAAGTCCAGAATGGATGTGGCGGTCTCGCCATCGTCGCTGCAACCATGTTTTCGCCTCCCGTCTGCCGCTTTATCAGCGGTCTGGTCAATCAACATGGTCGGTATTGATTCACCTGACAAGGTCAGACTGTGAGGTTGAAACCCTTAACCAGTCTTTACCTTGGCCTTGGATGCGGTGGCTTTCTTGGCCGCGGCGGGGCGCGGTTTGCGCTTGGTTTTGGCCCGTGCACGGCCTGAAGCTGCGGCCTTTTTAAGGGCTGGTGCAGGCTTGGGCGGACTGAGGTCAATCCCGGCCAGTTCGGCCATTTCTTCAAAGCTTTCCCAGATGCACTGAGCATAGAATTCAGGGTCTTTGACGATTTCACGATCCGCAGTGAAGGTGATTGTTGCCTCATTCACATAAGACTGCACCACATGGCCCAGCGCCATCCCGTCGAGCAGGCACAGAAGCCCTTGCATGGAAACAAGTTTCGCCCCGGCCTGATAGATCGGCACTGGCGGCCCCGGGACATTGGTCACGACCGTGTTGATGACCGGACGGGTCATGTAATTGGCGACGCCGAGGCGCGAATAGAGCTGCGCCCCAAGGGCCATGAACAGGGCCGGCGAAACCTTGCTCGCCTCAGTCATCTGGCGGGCGCCGAGGGCGCTGGTCATTTCTTTCGAGCGGCTGGTCTGGTCGAAGACATATTCCATCCGCTCTTTCGGGTCAGCGATATGCGTCCCGAGCGGCGCAATCATGGCCGAGACCTGATTGCCCATCGTATTCTTCTCGCCCTCTGTGCGGACCGAGATCGGCGCCATGGCGGTCATGGTCGTCTTCGGCAAGTCATTGTGGTGCTTGAGATATTTATGCAAACCGCCGCCAATGATGGTGAGCATGACATCATTCACCTTGGCCCCGTCCACCAGGCCCCGCAAGGCCTTGATATGGGCCAGATCAAAGACCTGACCATCGACCACACGATGCGGCGAGATCTTTGTATTGAAGCGTGTCTTCGGCGCTTCCATGGCCGCCTTGAGGCCAAAGTCGCCGCGAATCATGCCGCGGGCGGCGCGGTACATGCCCGGCACGGCCTGGGCCGAAACACCGATCTGGCGGATCGGATTGAGCCAGGCGCGGACATAGCCCTTGGCAAACATGCCGACCCGGTTGGGGTATTTTTCCGGCTTCCAATTATCCGGCTCATTCGGCGGGGTGACATCCGGTTTCGGCGTATGCAGGGCCTGCATCAGGTCGATGCCGGACATGCCGTCAATCGCCGAGTGATGGACCTTGGAGACAATCGCGTAAGAGCCTTTCGGAATGCCGGGAATATTATCCAGGCCTTCGACCACGGTCATCTCCCATGGCGGCCGCGACAGGTCGAGCGGCCGCGCAAACAGGCGCGCGGCCTGAATGTTCAACTGCCGC
This sequence comes from Henriciella sp., assembly GCA_965212615.1. Taxonomy (GTDB): domain Bacteria; phylum Pseudomonadota; class Alphaproteobacteria; order Caulobacterales; family Hyphomonadaceae; genus Henriciella. The sequence continues at coordinate 467,407 of OZ243114.1, read as the reverse complement.
ATGTCGCCGGGCTTTGGCAGCGCGACATGGCGGACATGGTATTCAAGATCGAAATCAGCGTCCTCGACCCAATAGGGATAATCGACATTGAACGGCACTTTGACCAGCTTCTGCCGCATCGTCTTGGACAAGCGCATGCGGTCTTCATAAAAGCGAAGCAGATCCTTGAACCGGACGAAACCGCCAGGCGCCGTCGATGGGTCATAGATCAGAATAGAGCCGATATGCATCGGCGAACTTGGCGTCTCCATCGCCACGAAGGAGGCATCCATGCCTTGTAATTGTTCCATCACTCACTCCCAACCTGGTGCCCGCGCGGCGCTGTAACGGCCCTTACGGCAGACCGGCTAAGGAAACTATGACGGTTTGAGACGAATTTGACCAGTCTCGCTCCCTGGACAGGCGAGTTTTCAGGCCATGATCCCGGCTCAGTAGAAATCGAAACCGGGCGGCGACCGCTATTCCAATCCAGGCTGGCCGCGGGCAAGATATGTTCAAATTGTCTCTTCGTCTCGACATGACATTCTGAAAAGAAAGTGAATTTTGACCACAACTAAATTGTGTTAGCGAGATTGAATTGAGGGTTCCCGCATGAGTGAAACAGTATCCAAGTCTCGCGTCGTGGCGTTTGTTTGCGCCATCGTCTTTTTTGATGCTGTCGGGTTCGGGCTGTTAATGCCGATCATGCCGGAATTGCTGGCCGATGTGGCCGGTCTCTCGATCAGCGAAGGGGCCACGATTGCGGGTCTGCTGCTGACCACATTCGCAATCATGCAATTCCTGTTCGCGCCGATTCTTGGCGGCCTTAGCGACCGTTTCGGGCGCCGGCCTGTCTTGCTGATCGCGCTGTTCGGGTTTGCCATAGACAGTTTCATCATGGCCTGGGCGCCAAGCCTGGCCTGGCTGTTCGTCGCCCGTCTGGTCTCCGGCATTTGCGGCGCCACTTATGCGGCGGCCTATGCCTGTCTGGTCGATGTGTCGGCGCCGCAGGACCGGGCGCGGTATTTTGGCTATGCCGGCGCCGCCCTTGGCCTTGGTTTCATATTCGGCCCGGCCCTGGGCGGTTTGCTCGGCGAGTATTGGGTGCGCCTGCCCTTCATCACCGCCGGGGCGCTGGTCCTGCTGGTTGCTGTCTGGGGCTATTTCATGTTCCCGGAAACGCTGCAGGCAAAGCACCGCCGCCGCTTCTCGCTGGCCCGGGCCAATCCACTTGGCAGCCTGATCTCGATTGCCCGCTATCGGAGCGTGCTGATCGTGCTGGCGGCCCTGTTCCTGATCCAGCTCAGCAATCATTCCTATTCCAGCATCTGGTCCTTCTTCACGGCCGAAATTGCCGGCTGGTCGCCGTTCCTGATCGGGCTTTCGGTCAGCGCTTATGGCTTCGGCATGGCCGCCGTACAAGGCGCTTTGACCGGCCCGGTCATTGCCCGGTTCGGGGAAGTGAAGGCGGTTTATTTCGCGGTTGCTGTCGGCGTCGTCTCGTTCGGCATTCTCGCGCTCGCCAGCTCCGGCATCCAGATCTATATGGCCATTGCGGTCGGCGTGTTTTCCGCCTTTTTGAGCCCGGCCCTGCAATCCTTGATGACCAGCCGGACGCCTGCGGACTCGCAAGGCGAACTGCAAGGCGCAATTACCAGCCTGTACAGTCTTGCCTCGATTATCAGCCCGGCCGTCATGGCCTTGATCTTCACTGCTTATACAGATGCGCCCGGCATCTATCTGCCGGGCGCACCCTTTGTCCTTGCTGCGGCGCTGATTGTCGGCGCCGGCTGTATCTTCACCGTCGCCGCCCGTCGCCTGGCCCGCGAGCCCCAGGCCGCGGCGCAAGCGAGCGAGACAGCTGCCGAGCCGTTTGACTAGATCCGTTCGATGATCACTGCCGGGGCCATGCCGCCAGCTGCGCACATGGTGATCAGGCCATAGCGACCGCCAGAGCGTTCGAGCTCATCCAGGGCGGTGCCGATCAGGATCGAGCCAGTGGCGCCGATCGGATGACCAAGCGCCATGGCGCCGCCATTGACGTTGACTTTCTCACGGTCGAGATCGAGCTTGCGAATGAAGCGCTCTGCGACCACAGAGAAGGCCTCATTGATTTCCCAGACATCGATATCGTCCTTGGAAAGCCCGGCTTTCTCGAGCACTTTTTCAGCTGCCGGTACAGGCGCATTCAGCATCAGGGTCGGGCAATCGCCCATATTGGCGGTGGCGACGATGCGGGCGCGCGGCTTCCAGCCATTCTTGTCGACGGCATCCTGCGAGGCGATCAGCAAGGCTGCAGCGCCATCGACCACACCAGACGAGTTGCCGGCATGATGGACATGATCAATCTTGCCTTCCAGTTCCGGGTATTTCTTGGTCACCATCTTGCCATAGGTGTTGCCCTGATCATCGACCGGGATGTCCATGAACATGTTGAACACGGTCTTCAGGCCTGACAGGCTTTCCATCGTCGTGCCCGGGCGCGGGAACTCTTCCTTGTCCAGCGCCAGGCTGCCATCCAGATTGTGGACCGGGACGACGGACTTGTCGAAGCGGCCTTCCGCGATGGCGCGGGCGGCGCGTTCCTGGCTGACCACGGCGAGCTGGTCGACCGCTTCGCGATCAATCCCTTCCAGGGTGGCAATCGCATCAGCGCAGACGCCTTGCTGCGATTGCGGGTGCTTTTCGCGCAGACTCATATTGCCGGCATCCAGCATTGGCGGCACTTTCGGGTCAGCTGTCGCCGAAGTGTAGCTCATCATTTCCGTGCCGCCGGCAATGACCACGTCTTCCATGCCTGACATGACCTGGGCGGCGGCCAGGTTGACGGTGGTGATGCCAGAGCCGCAAAAGCGGTCAAGCGTGACCCCAGAGGCCTTGACGTCATAGCCGGCATCAAGCGCCGCCATGCGGCCAAGGTCAGCGCCTTGCGCGCCGCGCTGCGAGCTGGTGCCCCAGATGATGTCATCCACTTCAGAGGTATTGATATCGTTGCGGTCACGCAGGGCAGACAGCACCGTCGCGGCGAGATGTTGCGGGTGAAGATGCGCCAGCGCACCCTTTCCTTGTTTGCCAATCCCGCGCGGGGTGCGGCAGGCGTCAATGATATAGGCTTCGGCCATCAGGGGTCTCCGTCACTTTCAGAATACCCGTCATATGCTTTACGTGCACGTCAACTGCAAGCCGTGACGTTGCGTGATCAGACCTTACGAAAAGGCCTGCGTCTGCGGCGCTGTGCTGGCTTGCAAGCCGGCCCCAAGTCGGCTGTTGCGAGGCTGCCGTGAATACGACACTTTCTGAAAATAGATTCGTCAGAGACCAGGAACGGGGAGTCTCCATGCGCACCATTGCTGCCAGCATCATCGCCCTTTCATTCGCTGTCACCGGACTGGCTCTGCCAGCCGCGGCTGATCAGGAAACCACCTCAAAATCGACCGGCCTCATCCTGATGGACGAAGCCGAATATGACGCCTTGCCAGAGCGCGATCCGCTAATGCGCGGGCGGTTGCCGCAATTTGTCGATCTCAGCAGCTTCTTTCCGCCGCCAGGGCATCAGGGCGCGCAGGGTTCCTGCGTCGGCTGGGCGGTGGGCTATGCCTTGAAGACCTATCAGGAGGCGCTCGAGTTCAACATCTCGCAGCCACAGGCCTGGGACCATTTCAGCCCCGCTTTCGTCTTCAACTCGATCAAGCAAGGCAATGATTGCAGCGCTGGCAGCAGGATCTCCGACGCGCTGGAATTCGTCGCCAATACTGGCGCAGTGCGCATGGATGACTTCCCGTATGAGGAAGCCCAATGCCTGCCGCCGAGCGATGACATGAGCTCGATCGCGCGCGATTATGCGATCAAGAGCTATCGCCGCCTGCAAAAGGAAGGGATGCTATTCGCCATCCGCGAGGCCTTGTCGAACGAGAAGCCGGTGGTGATCGCGATGCGTGTCTTCCCGAGCTTCGAAGCCTGGCAAGGCGGCGACAATTATCGCCATGATCCCGATCTCGAGTTTCAGGTCGATTATCATGCGGTCACCGTGGTCGGTTATGATGATGAGCGCCGGGCCCTGAAAATCATCAATTCCTGGGGCACGGACTGGGGCGATGACGGGTTCTTCTGGATGGATTATCGCGCGGCGCGTCAATTGATTGCCGAAGCCTATGTCACCACTGATCGGCTGTTTGACGAGCCGTATCCCGAAGAAGAAACTCTGGTCCTGGCCATGGATACCGATCCCCGGCGCGGCGCCGCCGCGGCAGCAAGCGCGCCTGAAGCCGACGCCGAGGAAGATCTCGCGCCAGCGCCTGAAACACTGGATGTCAACCGGCTGGCCAATGCCGTCACTGGCCATGTCGGTCGCAGCGCCGAAGGTCAGACGCCGCAGGGCTATGATTTCTATCCGGCCTCTGTCTGGCTCAATCTGGAGCAGCCTTATCTCGATCAGATCGACACGGTGCGGTATTATTTCTATCACCGCACATTCAGAAATCCGATGCGCCCGGTCGAGGATTCAAATGTCTTCCTCGCCACCTGGAAAGGCTATGGCTGTATCGAGAATGCCGAAGTCAAAGTCAGGCTGAAATCCGGCCAGGAACTCGCAGCGCCGTTCAATCTGTGCACCATCTGGGACCGGTTCCATCCTGGCGCCTTTCGCAAGGATGGCAGCCGCGGCAGCACCGCGCCACTGCCGGAAACCGAGGATTTCAACAAGCCGAACGGGAACTGAATCCCGGTCGCGAATCCAATGCCTAGGACCGGTCGGCCTTGCCGCCTTTGAGGATGAAGCGACGATCGCAATATTTGCACTCGACCACGTCATCATCGCCCATTTCGTACCAGACGATCGGGTGACCGAGCGCGCCACCGCCGCCATTGCACGACACTCTGCGAGTCTCGACGCGCACGACTTCCGGATTCTCAAATGAAGGTGTCTTGGTCATGGACAAACTCTTCTCTTCCCCAAGGTGAAATTGCCAAACTGGCCGCCCACCCGCTAGCTAGGCCGGGCGATGAGTCGCGTCAATGCGGCGCGTGCTGCGATCAGGCGCGCTGGCGAGGCCGCAATCGGGGCCAGCGCGCTGTGCAAAAACAAAGGGCTTAGCGAATCCCCCTGCCCTTCCTATATGGTTCAGCTTGAGCCCGAGGAGCCCGACATGACTGATCCCGAATACGCCATTGAAGCGATTGGGCTGGAAAAGATCTATCGCGCCTCGGGCAAGCTGCCTGAAATGCGGGCGCTGAAAAGCATTGATCTGAAAATCAAGCGGGGCTCGATGTTTGGCCTGCTCGGCCCGAACGGGGCCGGGAAATCGACTTTCATCAACATCCTGGCAGGCCTGGTCACAAAGACCTCCGGCACGGCCCGGATCTGGGGCCTCGATATTGACAAGCATCCGCGCTCTTCGCGCGCTGCGATTGGCGTGGTCAATCAGGAAATCACCATGGACCCGTTCTTCACGCCGCTGCAGGCGCTGGAGCTTCAGGCCGGATATTATGGCGTCCCGAAAGCGGACCGGCGCAGCATGGAAATCCTCACCGCGGTCGGCCTCGACGACAAGAAAGATGCTTATGTCCGGCAATTGTCCGGCGGCATGAAACGCCGTCTGATGGTGGCCAAGGCGCTGGTCCACACCCCGCCTGTCCTGATCCTGGATGAACCGACCGCCGGGGTCGATGTCGAGCTGCGGCGCTCTTTATGGGCGTATGTCCGGCAATTGCACGCCAAAGGCACCACCATCATCCTGACCACGCATTATCTGGAAGAAGCCGAAGAGCTTTGCGACGAGATTGCGATCATCAACCATGGCGAGGTGCTGGCCCAGGAGCCGACGCCGCAATTGCTGTCCCGGCTCGATCAGCGGCTATTGAAGATCACCCCGAGAGAGCCCCTTTCCAGCATTCCGGAAAGCCTTGCCGACCTGACCGCAGAGCTTGCCGCAGATGGCGCTCTGAACATCACATTCCACAATTCGGAAACCGGGATTGGTCGCTTGCTCGAACGCGTCCGCGAGGCCGGGATCGGGGTTGCCGATCTTTCGACCGAGCAACCCAATCTGGAAGATGTCTTCGTCGCGATGACGACGCAGACGGCTTAAGCGGTCTTGACCAGGCGCAGCTCGATCCGCTTCAATTCGCGCAGCACATTGAGATGGTTCATCCGCATCCAGAACCAGATCTTGATCATCGCCACGCTGAGGCTGGCCCAGCCGAACAGCGCGCCCCACAGCACGACCAGTTTCAGGCTCTCGGCCTGCAACATGTTATAGCCGGCCCAAAGCGACAGCAGGAAAAGCAGGAAGCTGAACACGAAGGCCACGGCGGTCCAGTATTTCAGCGGGCCGCTAAAGGTCATGCCCATCTGGCGGAACATGCCGACATCGTCTTCCAGCTCTTGCAAAAACGCCTCATCATCCGCGCTCAGGCTGGTCATCAAGCGGTCTTCAAAACTCGTCATCAGTCTCTCCTTTCAGAGTTGATTTCAATTGTTGGCGCGCATGAAAGACGCGCGATTTGGCCGTTCCGACCGGGGTTCCGGTCACAGCGGCAATCTCGTTGAGGCTGAGCCCTTCGCCGAAATAGAGCACCGCGACGAGGCGGTGATCGTGACTGAGCTCAGCCAGAGCCTGGTCGATCTCGACCCGCAGCTCGCCGCGCGCCGGCTGACTTGGTTCCGGCGCCGCCTCTAGCGGTGCGGCGCGGGCACGCTGGCCTTGCGCCTTGCGGATGCGGTCCGCGCATTTGCGGCGCAGGATCCCGAACGCCCAGCCCGGAAACATGGCCGGGTCAGACAGGCGCGGCCATCCGCGGCAGATTCCGGCCCAGGCTTCTTGCACCGCCTCTTCGGCTTCACTGCGATCGCGCAACAGGCGCAAGGCGGTGCGCATCAGACGCGGATACCAACGTGCAGCGAGCCGGTTGGCAGCCTTGCGATCCCCTGATCGCGCCAGCGTGACGAGCAGTTCGTCATATACGCGATCAGTGTCTTGCCTCGGCATGTACGCCCTCCTGAAGCCAGTCATAAGGATAGTCGCAGCAACTGCCAAAAAGGTTCATCCTCACGCTGAGACATGGCTTAACGCCGGCGCCGAAATCGCTACTCAGTCAGGCGAGCGATTTTTCAGGAGGCTGAACAGTGGAATATCAAGACGTGGTGATGGGCCGCCGCAGCATTCGCGGATACAAGGACAAGCCAGTGCCGAAAGCGCTGATCAAAGAGGTCCTGGAGCTGGCCATGCGGGCGCCCACCTCGCTGAATACACAGCCCTGGAATTTCTATGTCGTCACTGGCGAGCCGCTCGACCAGATCCGCAAAGGCAATGTCGAACGCAACCTGGCCGGGGTTCCCGACACCCGCGAGTTTCGCCGCGGCCCAGGCTATGATGGAGTTCACCGCGAGCGCCAGATCGGAATCGCCATTCAGCTGTTCGAAGCCATGGGGATCGAGCGCCATGACAAGGAAAAACGCCAGGACTGGGTGCTGCGCGGGTTTCGCCAGTTTGATGCGCCGGTTTCCATCGTCGTGACTTATGACAAGACAATCCATGGCTCTGACATTGCCCCGTTTGATTGCGGCGGCGTGGTCAATTCACTGGTCAATGCAGCCTGGTCGAAAGGCCTTGGCTGCGTGATCAATTCGCAAGGCATCATGCAATCGCCCGTCGTGCGTGAACATGCCGGCATTCCGGAAGATCAGGTGATCATGATCTGTGTCGCCATGGGCTGGCCGGATGACAGCTTTCCCGCCAATGCCGTCGTGTCGAAACGCAAGAGCGTGGACGAAGGCGCTGTATTTGTCGGCTTTGACGATTAGGCCGATTGCACAACCAGCTCCTCAATCCACGGCAAGTGTTCGCGGCCGACAAAAATCTGATCGGCGAAGACATAAGCTGGCGTCGCGATGATGCCGGCCGCCTCGGCTGCGGCTTGCGCTGCGGTCAGGGCTGCGCGCGCGGCATCCAGGTCTCCGCTGAATGAGGCACCGGTTTTGGCGATCAGCTGGCTGACCGTGGCCGCCGCGTTCAGGTCTGCATGATCGGACCAGTAGGCGTCGAACGCGGCGGCGATGAATGGCCGCTTGTCGCCCTCCAGACAGGCCAGGACACCGAGAGCCAGATCAGTCACGCCATGCGGCACCGGATAGCGCAGTTCGATACCCTGATGAGCGGCATATTTGGTCGCCACCGCGCGCTCTGCAGCGGCGCGCACACGGCGATGGCGGGCGCCGACGGATTCATTCTCGCCAAGGCGCGGCACTTCGCGCTGAAGCGTCTTGAACGGGCGCCAGTCAATCGCCAGGCCGTGTCTTTCGGCCAGGGCCAGAGTCGGCTTCATGGCGAGATAGGCGTTCGCGGATTTGAAATCGATATACAGGGTCAGCATCAGGCAATCTCGTAAGCAATATCTGGCGCCGGCCCGTGCCGCTCGGTCAGGGCCCAGCGCAGATAAGGCATGTGTTCGCGGCCAAACAGAATGTCATCGCCGAGCACATAAGTCGGCACGCCATAAAGCCCGTTCGGGTGGAATTGCGGCTGCAGCTCATCATGCAGCGCGCGGCCGCGGCCGGCGGCATAATCTGCAAACCCGTCGGCGCTGATCCCAGCCTGTTCGAGCACGGATTCGACCACCGAGACATTCTCGATGTCGAGCGCGCGGCGCCAGAATGGCGGATACACGGCGCGCAGATAATCCGGCATCCGCTCGCGCGCCGTTTCGCGCACCCACAGGATGCCGATATTAGGCAGGCTGGAATCCCAGATCTTTTCCGTGCCTTTCAGCATCAGGCCCTGGCGCTCGGCATATCTGCGGGCGTCGCGATAGCCATAGCGAATGGCATTCCAGGTCCGCTGGCTGCGCCCTTTCGAGGCCACCACCTTGCCTTTCTTCTTCTCAGCCGAGCCGAGATAGCTTGGAATGTCGAGCGTCAGCGGGCGCCAGTCGAATTGCAGACCGAGTTCGGCTTCCAGCGCCAGAGTCGGGCCGATGGCGACGAAGGCATAAGGGCTCTTGATGTCGATATAGACAATCAGCGGCGCCTCGCTCTTGAGTACATGCATGCCGGATCCTTCGAACTGATCCCAGCGCGCCTAGCAGCTGCGGTGGCAAGAAACAATGCTGTCCCCGGGTTGGGTCAGCCGAGCGCTTGCGGCCCGGCCCAAATCCCGGCTAGTCTTGGCCTTTCAGGAGGTGGCCCGTGCTCGAAGCGATACGAAATTTCGGACAGGATGGCGCTGTCTTGCTGCTCGGCCTGTCGATCGGCGCGGCCTGGATCGTGACCATGGTGGCGCCGAATGCCTCTTATGATCATCTCAGCACCAGCAATGCCGACAAGCATGTGCGCGAGCTCTTGAAATCCGCCTCGGATCCGATTGCCGTCATCCTGCTGGTGGCGGGCGGTCTGGCAATCCTGGGCGGCGCGCTGGTGGCCGGGATTGCGGCTTTCCTGGCCGCCTTCGGTTTCTTCACCAATCGCTGGACCCTGGCCAATTTCAAGCGCGGCGAGACGCCGCCGGATGCGAATGAGAAACGCAAGGCGCAGCGCGCCATCGCTGTCAGCCTGACCTTGATCTTTGCTTCGGTTGCAGCGGTCGCTGCGGTGCTTGCTTTGCTCGGGATCTAGGAGGCCGGTTCCTCGAGCTCGACCGGCAGACGGTCGCCGGTCAATTCATCAATAATCTCCAGCCCGACGCGCTGATCGGACAGCTTGCGCAAGGCCTTGAGGAAATCCCCACCGGCGCTGACGCCATCGGCGCTGAACGGGATGGAAAGCTCCGCTGCCCTGGCATAATGGCCTTGCGCGGCCTTGAAATCAGACGTCGCTTCGGCGCAGGCCCCGACATTGTGGATCACCGCAGGCGCGTTTGGATATTCCTCGGCCATCCCGGTCCACATTGCACACGAGGTGAACGGGTCCTTGGACGAGATTTCCAGGGCTTGCTCGAACCGGGGGTCGGCGCGGACGACCGGGTCAAGCGCTTCGGTAATGAAAGTGGCGCGCACGGTGGCATTGCGCGGGGCAATATCATTGCGGATCGGGCGCAAGGTCTCGAACAGGGCTTCGCGGACCAGATCGCCAGGCGCATCCAGGCCAGCAAAGCCGATGGAATCATAACCGCTGAGCCCATGTCGGCGGCGCTTGCGCTTCAGCGATTTGTTATAGACGCCGTCATAGACACCGGTCTCATAACAGGTCTCGCGCGAGGCCTCGCCGCCATAAGCGCCAGAAAAGACAACCTCGCCCGTATCCGCATCGACCAGGCGCGGATGGGCCGCAACCGAAACCCGTTCCTCGACGCAGAGCTCCTCGACATCAACGCGGGTTTCGCAATCGAACAGCCCGTCCCATTCGATACATTTGCTGGTCGTGTGATGGTATTCGTTCCAGTCATAGGACTCGATATCGATATGGCCGGTATAGGTGCCGGCGGGCGTATCACCCGGGACGCCATAAGAGAAATCAGCCAGCGTGAACCATTGAGCGCCATCAAAGACCGTATTTAGCAGCATCGATTCAAACTGGCTCGCATACCAGCCGCCGGCCGGGCCGCGGAATCGGTCGACTTGCACAGTGCGGGTTTCTGCCGCCGCGACACTGTCCGGCATCAGCCGGGCTTCATAATTGATCCCGGGCGTGGTGCAAGCGGCTGTGCCCAACACAGCGCAAGTGGTTGCAAACAGGGTCTTTTTCATCGCTTTTGTCCCATTAGCTTGCAAGCGAGTGTGTGCCCGCTGGCCTGAATGATGCCTGAATACATTAGGAAAATTAAACGGCCAAATCTTGCCGCGAGGTCAGCGTTGCGCGCGCCATGGTGCGCTCACACATTAGCCGTCAATTCCAAGAAGGATGTTTCCATGTCTGGCACCACGCCTCTGTTTGAGCCGCTTACCATTCGCGGCCTGACCATTCCCAATCGCATCGTCATGGCGCCGATGACGCGCTCTTTCTCGCCTGGCGGTGTGCCTGGCGCAGATGTCGCTGACTATTATGCCCGCCGCGGCGATGCCGAGGTCGGGCTGATCGTCACCGAAGGCACGACTGTGGATCGCGGCGGCGCCTCGAATGATCCAAGGGTTCCGAATTTCCATGCTGCTGATGCGCTGGGCGGCTGGTCGAATGTGGTCGAGGCCGTGCACAAGACGCCAGGCAAGATCGCCCCGCAGCTGTGGCATGTCGGCATGATGCGCAAACCAGGCACCGGGCCGGATCCTGACGCGGTCTCTGACAGTCCGTCCGGACGCACCCATCATGGCAAGCAGGTTCAGCCTGAGCCGACCGAGCGCGAAGTCGATGATATGGTCATGGCTTATGCCAAGGCTGCCGGCGAAGCCAAGCGGCTTGGATTTGATGCCATCGAGATCCATGGCGCGCATGGCTATCTGATTGATGAATTCTTCTGGAATGTGATGAATACGCGCGAAGACCGATATGGCGGCGACCTTGTCGGCCGGGCGACATTTGCGGGCGATATCATTCGCGAATGTCGCAAGGCTGTCGGTGAAGACATGCCGATCATCCTGCGCTTCTCGCAATGGAAGCAACAAGAATACACCGCCCGCCTGGCAACCACGCCGCAGGCGCTGGAGCCGTTCCTGAATGTCTTTGCCGATGCCGGCGTCGATGTCCTGCATGCCTCGCAGCGCCGCTGGTGGGAGGCCGAATTCCCCGAGGTCGATGGCGAGGACGGCCTCAACCTTGCCGGCTGGTGCAAGAAGATTACCGGCCTGCCCTCGATCACAGTCGGATCGGTTGGCCTGTCATCCGATTTCATTGGCGCCTTTGCTGGCCAGGGCTCGAAGACGCGGCCGATTGCCGATGTCATCGAGCGCCTCGATAAAGGCGAGTTCGATATGGTCGCAGTGGGCCGGGCCCTGCTGCAGGACCCGTACTGGGCCCAGAAGATCAAGCAAGAGCGGCTGCACGAACTGGCGGATTATGACGCCCAGGCGCTGGCCACGCTTTACTAAATCAGGCAAATCCTGAACCGGCGCATGCGCGCGGGCAAAACACGGCCCTGTCGCAAGCGCGGTTCAGACCTGTTTGTCTCTGCGCGGCGCTGATCGCCCGCCTCAGCCCGATCTAAGTAATCTCCCTTATTGCAAAGTTGACGCAGGCGTCATTTTTTGCAATAAGGGGCTATGCAACAGGTCATCAAAGCGATCTTCCAGTTCGGCCCTCTGATCTTCGGATTCGGCTTCATGGCGCCGCTCATCGCGCAAATCATTCAGGCCCTGGCCTGGACCCCGCCTTTCGGCCTGACGCCGCTGGTCACCGGATTGATGCTTGGCGGCGCGCTTGGGCTGAGCGCCCAGATCCGGGGGACATGGATATGAGCCAGACCCAGGACCTCTCGCATCTCTCTGAAGCTGAACTGATCCGCCTGGAGCGCGAAGTGGCTGCGCGCCATCTCAACAAATTCCCATATTTCGCTGTGGTCTGGGCGTTTTCCAATTTCGCGGTCTGGCTGTCGCTGTGGCCGCTGGTCTTTTTCGGCGTCATCCCGCTCTGGCTCGGATTCCTCATCGCGACTGTGAACATCACCCTGTCCTATCTGCCGAGTCACGAAGCCCAGCACGATATCATCGCCAAGCCCGGGTCAAAGCTGCGCTGGCTGAACCAGCTGGTCGGCCATATCTCGACCCTGCCGCTGGTGATGCCCTACAGCACCCTGAAATGGACCCATATGGAGCACCACAAGCACGCCAATGATCCAGCGCTCGATCCGGATTACGGCACCCATGCGACCAGCCCGTTGCGCGCAATCTGGAAAACCTTCCAGAACCGGCAGCCACGATCAGAATGGACAGAGGCTTATCCAAAGACACTGGAACGCGTCGGTCATATCGAAGGCATTGTGCACGCGATTGTCTATCAACTGGTCTTCTATACCATCCTGTTCAGCCTCGCCTGGAGCGGTTATGCCATTGAAGCGGCCCTGCTCTGGTGGCTGCCGCGGCATCTCGCGTTCAGCTATATCCAGTATTATCTCAGCTGGGCCCCGCACAATCCGGGCCTCAGCAAAGGCCGCTATCGCGACACTCGCAGTTTCCGCTCGATCTTCGGCAATATTGGCTCGCTCGGCATGCAGTTTCACATCATCCACCACTTGCACCCGCGCATCCCGCTCTATCGCACGCCGATGGCTTATTGGGAGATGAAACCGATCCTGCAAGCACGCGGCTGCGACGTCGACGATCTGTAAGCCTTACCAGTCGCCTTCATTATCCATACTGGCCCAGGGCTCAGCGGGTGCCAGTGGCGGGCCCTTTTGCAGCAATTCGACCGAGATCCCGTCTGGCGAGCGGACAAAGGCCATACGCCCATCGCGCGGCGGGCGATTAATGGTCACGCCAAGCTTCTGAAACCGCTCGCAGGCAGCATAAATATCGCCGACCCGATACGCCAGATGACCGAAATTGCGGCCGCCGGCATAGTCTGCCTCGTCCCAATTATAAGTCAGCTCGACCATCGGGATGTCCATCGCGGTCGGTAACGTATCCGCCGGCACACCGCCGCAGCGCTCGATATCATCTGGCGAGGCCAGGAAAACCAGGGTGAAGCGCCCGGCTTCATTCTCATAGCGCAGCAGCTCCTGCAGCCCGAGCCCTTGGCCATAGAATCGGACCGCAGCATCAATGTCGCTAACGCGGACCATGGCATGCAGGAATTCAACGCTCATTTATATTGCTCCTCAAGACGGCGGATTTCTGATCGCAGCGATGGCGGCCGGTTGCGATAATAGAAGAAGGTCGCCGCCGCCAGCAAGGCGGCATTGATCGCCATGATAATGATGATGGTCAGGAAATCGCCAAGAATATTGCCCAGATTCTGCTGCCGGATCGTGACCTGGACATGATCCTCGCCCCAGACATTTGCCTGATGCGTGAAGCCATAGAACACCATCACCAGCACCGGCAACAAGACCAGCGCCAGCAAGGCGATGCTGCACTGATAGATGCCCAGGCGCGGACGCTCGGCCTTGGCGAAACTGCGGACGAATTCCTCGCGCGGCACCTTGCCATTGAGCAGCCCCTTTTCGACATTGGAATCATAGACCTGCTGCCCGAGCTCCGGCGCCTTGATCCATTTCCAGGCCAGCACCCCGGCCCAGATCGCGATCGGCACGAACATCAGGTAATAGATGCCGGTAAAATTATCGACGAACATGCACGTCCACTCCATCCGGTGGACGCCGACCGCCTATTCGGCCGCCGTGTGCACCTTTTCATAGGTTAGCATGGCACGTTTCCGTGCCGTCCCCCAATGGTAATTATGTAACCTACCGTCAGATGCAAGCGCGCGATGGCATGGGATCAGCCAGGCAATCGTGTTGGCGCCGATGGCGGTACCGGCGGCGCGCGCCGCCTTGGGGTTGCCAGCGCGGCGCGCCACCGCACCATAAGTCCAGGTTTCGCCAGCCGGAATCTCCAGCAAGGCGCGCCAGACCTGGCGCCGGAACGGGGTGCCATACATGGCCAGCGGCACCTCGCCGCCATCCCCGAAAATCCGGTCTGCCCAGCGCTGGGCCTCGCCATCATCAGACTTGAAATCGGCCTTGGGATAACGGTTCATCATATCCTCGAAGACCCGGTCCTCAGTATAGCCTGGATGCACGAACCCGGTCTTGGCGGCGACGCCTTCATCAGCGAAACCGAGCCCGCACAGGCCGCGCGGCGAGATCAGGAAGACGCCGGTCCCGAACGGGGTCGCAGCCTTGCCAATGCTCAGACGCGCGCCATCGCCGCCCGCCTTGGCTTCGCCCGGCGAGAGGGCCTCATGCGCAATGAACAGATCATGCAAGCGCGATGGCGAGGACAATCCGGTCTCGAATGTGGTGTCGAGCACGCTCGCCCCCTGACGCAGCAAATCGCCGGCTTCAGCATGGGCGAGGCTCGCCTGATACTGTTTCGGGCTGATGCCGGCCCAGCGGGTAAACTCGCGCTGGAAGTGGCTGGCGGACAGCCCCACCGCCTCAGCGCAGGTGCGCAGATCCGGCCAGTCGCGCCAGGTCTCGCCAAGGTGTTCCAGAGCATCGGCCATGCGCGCATAAGCCACGCAGCGTTCATCGAGCGGTTTCATCAGAAGTGTCATGAGCACAACATGCCGGGCCCCGGCAAGCTCTGCCACCCGATTCTTGCGCTGTCTGGCCGGTTCTGGCCGGTTCTGGTCGGTTTTAGCCTGGGCGCCAACTTGCGTTGGCAAGGCGGGGCGTTCCTAATCTCAAATCCGACCTCCAATCCCCACCCTCTCCTCCACGCTCCCCACGGACTTCTCCGTGGGGCCCAGCACGTGACCTCTCCGCGAAGACCGGGAGCGGCAGTGTCTCTCCCGATCAAAGCGGCACCATCCCATCCTGGGCTACCCGATCAAGTCGGGGAGAACATGCCCAGACCGGGCTGGGCAGAGCGCTTGAACGCGGCGGCCGCTGCACGCGCCACGGGCGGCGCCGCCCCAGATCCTGTCGCAGCTTTAGTTGAGAATCATTCTTGACAAAAGCGATTCTAAGTTGCAAATCGTTCTCATGATCATTTGCATCTGCCGCCGTATTAACGAAAATGGGGTCCGCGAGGCGATTGAAGCCGGCGCGCGCAGCCCAGAGGCTGTGCAGGCGCATCATGGCTGCAGCTTCAATTGCGGCAAGTGCCGGTGCACGATTGGTGAAGTGATCTCCGAGACGCTGGAAGCGGATGGCGCGCCGCTTGAGCTGATCGCCGCAGAATAGCGCGCCTTACCCGTTTTCCTGTTCATAACCGACCAGACGCAAGGGCCTCGCCTTGCGCCCTTCCAGTTCGGCCCAGCGCACCAGCGCATCCTCGCGGCCATACGTGATCCAAAGCTGTTCCGGGTCGACATCGCGCACGGTCTGGGTCAGCTCATCCCAGTCCGCATGATCTGACAGGACCAGCGGCAATTCCACGCCGCGCTGCTTGGCCCGTTGGCGCACCCCCATCCAGCCAGAGGCGAAACAATTGACCGGGTCCGCGAACAGGCGGCCCCATTTGTCATTGAAGCTGGCTGGCGGGCCAAGCACGATCTCGCCGCGATAGTCCGGCTGAGCTCGGTCACCGTCCGGTTCCAGAGCCACTTTGCGCAACTCGCCCAGGTCAATGCCATTGCGCTGGTACAGCGCGCAGAGTTTTTCCAGGGCGCCATGAATATAAAGCGGCCGCTCATATCCGGCCTCGCGCAGCAAGGCGATCACGCGCTGGGCCTTGCCAAGCGAATAGACCCCGACCAGATGCGTCCGCGCCTCGAACAAGTCGACACTGGCCAGCAGCTTGCGAATTTCGGCGCGATCATCGGGATGGCGAAACACAGGCAGGCCGAATGTCGCCTCGGTGATGAAGACATGTGTGTTAGGCACAATCTCGAACCCGCGACAGGTCGGGTCCTGGCGGCGCTTATAATCGCCGGTCGAGACCATGCGCAGGCCGCGCCACTCGACCACGACCTGGGCCGAGCCGAGAATATGACCCGCCGGCGCCAGCCAGACCGTGACCCCGTTAATCTCGACCGTCTCGCCAAAGGCCAGGGGCTGGCGATGGGCGGTGAAGCGCTCGCCATAGCGCGCCGCCATGATGTCGAGCGTTTCCTGCGTGGCGAGCACAGCGCCATGGCCAGCGCGGGCATGGTCGGCATGGCCATGCGTGATGACGGCGCGGTCGACCGCGCCGCGGACCGGGTCGATATAGAAATCCCCGGGCGGGCAATACAGCCCTTTCTTGGTCTCGTGCAGCAACAGGTCCGGTCGGATCATGCTGAATGATATAGCCTGCTTGCACAAAACAGGCACTGCCCCATTTCCGCCGCTTGCAGGTTTTACCCAAACCAGCCTAGCGTCCTTGTTTGCAAGTCCGGAGTTTCGCATGCGCCCTCTTCTCGCTCTCGCCGCGGGCCTCGCCCTGGCGACCACCCCGCTGGCCCAGGCCCAGACGTCTGAGCCAAGCGACACGACCAAACTCGCACTGGTCGCCGGATACAAGGCGCTGTTCACCTGTTCCAGCTATTTCACTGCCGGGCAGACCGTGCCGGAGATTCAGGCCAATGAGCTGAGCGGCATTTATGTCGATTACCGCCCGCTGATGAACCAGGTCTCGAGCGCCAGGATTGATGACCAGGCGCGCTCTGTGCAGGTCGAATTCGACGACACCCTGCCGCCGCGCACCGCGGTCTGGCGCCCGGGCATTGGCTGTTCGACCCTGCCGGTTGGCGCGGCGCCGGACATGACGGCCTGGCTGCCCAGTTTCTCGAACATGCCTGGCATGGACGAGCCGGACAATTCCACTGCACTTGGCGACAATGTCACCCTGACCGAAAACACCTTTGCGCTGGATCTTCTCGGCGTCCCGGTCAGCTTTGCCTTTGATGGCGCCACGTATGGCGCTGGCACCCGCACCAGCGCCGTGATTGTCCTGCACAAGGGCCAGGTCGTGGCCGAACAATATGCTCGCGGCATTGATCGCACCACCCCGCAGCGGACCTGGTCAGTGGCCAAGTCGCTGACCTCGACCATTATCGCTGCCGCCATTTATGACGGCATTCTCGGCCTCGACAATCAGGCTATCATTTCGGCGTTCAATAAAGGCGGCGACCCGCGCCGGGCGATCACCTTGCGGCATGTCCTCAACATGGCGAGCGGGCTTGAGTCCAATGCGCCGGGCTCGCGCACGGACCGGCTTTATTTCGGCGGCGCTGCGGTCGCCGACCAGCTGGCCGATCGGTCGCTGGAAGCGGCGCCAGGCACGCGGTTCAAATATTCCAATATCGACACCTTGATCGCCATGCGCGCCTTGCGCGAGGCGATTGGGGATGATGGCGCTTATCGGGCCTATCCATACACCGAAGTGCTGCAGAAGATTGGCGCCCGCCACACTGTCCTGGAGACAGACTGGAATGGCGATTATGTCTCGTCCTCGCAAGTCTGGATGACGGCGCGCGACATGGCCCGCCTGGGTCAGCTCTATCTGCAGAACGGCAAATGGGGCGGCGAGCAGATCCTGCCACCAGGCTGGATCAATTATATCACCACACCCGCCCCGTCACAGCCAGACGGCGAGATCGGATATGCCGGATCATTCTGGCTGATGAACGCAGTCCAGGGCGTGCCATCTGATACATTTGCCGGCTTCGGCAATCGCGGCCAGTACATGGTCGTGGTGCCATCGCGCGAGCTGGTGATTGTCCGTCGCGGCTTCGATGTCGCTGGCGAGCCGCGATTCGAGATCGGCGCCTTCGTCGCCAATGTCGTTGGCGCCTTTGACGCGGCTGAGCGGGCCCGCCTGGCCGCAGAAGCCGCCGCCGCGGCGCTGGAAGCAGAAGACGCCGACTAGCCGACCGGATCAAGCAAGCGCGTGATGCGGCGCGAGACCGCCTCGTCAAAGCTCTGCATCATCGCGGATCCGGCCATGTTGAAGTCGAAACGCTCGACAAAGGTGCGGCCATCCGGGGCCCGGGCACAGCTGGCTGCCATTTCGAACGCATTGATCTTGGCGACAATGGCCGGCTTGTAGGGCTTTGGCAGCTTCATGTTGAAAGCAAGGACGCTGCCATCGCTCTTGTCGAGCGTGACTGTGCCTTTGAGCTGCTTCATCATCTTCTGCTCCATCTTGTCGGCATCCGCTTCGGCTTGTGGGGTGAAGGCATAAGTGACCGTATCTTCGCTCTCTTGCAGCGCCCGGACCTTGTCCGGCACCATGTCGGCAAAGTCGGCACACCAGATATCGCCATCGGTCTCAGCTTCCATCTCTGCGAGCCCGTCCCGAAACTCGTCTGTCCATTCAGGCTCGGCCGGACGGGTGACCTGAATGCGCTGGCCTTCTGGCTGGCTTGGATCAATCTTGCCAATGGCGACCATGTCGGCCTCTGAATAAATCATTTCATACGCATAGACCGGCCCGTCCTTGGACAGGTTGCGCATCATGTCGATGACCGGATCGGCGCCGGCTGGAAGGCTCAGGCTTGCGGCGACAAAGGCGAGCGGAAGCGTGCGGGACATGGGAACTCCTGAATCACTTTTCCTGTTCAAACCCGTATCTGCCTGAATGTCAGATGAAAAACCTGCAACGCGGCGAAAGAATGGGTTAGACAAGACCCGATGCCGGATACACTGCCGCCTGCCTTCCTGTTGCCCGCGCGCTTTGGCGCCTGGTTCGAAACCCGTGGCTGGTCACCGCGCGCGCATCAGCTGGCCCTGACAGAAACCGCGCTTGGCGGCGACAGCGCGCTGCTGATCGCGCCGACCGGCGGCGGCAAGACCCTGGCCGGCTTCCTCGCCAGCCTGATCGAACTGTCTGACAAGACCCAGCGCAATTCAGACCGCCCGGCTCTGCACACGCTGTATGTCTCGCCCTTGAAGGCGCTCGCCGTCGATGTGGCCCGCAACCTGATGACCCCGGTCGAGGAGATCGGCCTCGACATCCGCATCGAGACCCGCACCGGCGACACCCCGTCGCACACGCGCCAGCGGCAAAGAAAGACCCCGCCCGACATCCTGTTGACGACGCCGGAACAGCTCGCCTTGTTCATTGCCTCGGACCAGGCCGCGGACTTCTTTGCCGATCTGAAATGCGTGATCATTGACGAAATCCACGCCCTCGCCCCGAGCAAGCGCGGCGACCTGCTCAGCCTCGGGCTGGCGACGCTGGCCAAATGGGCGCCGGCCTGCCGATTCATCGGCCTGTCCGCGACTGTGCATGAGCCGAGCGTCCTGCAATCCTGGCTCGCGGTGCGCAGCGACACCCCTCGCCTGATCGAGGCCGATGGCGGGGTGCATGCGGATGTCGACATCCTGATCTCGGATGAGCGCATCCCCTGGTCCGGCCATTCCGGCCGCTTCGCTGTCGGTGAGGTGTATCAGCAAATCAAGGCGGCGCAGATGTCGCTGGTCTTCGTCAATACACGTTCGCAAGCCGAATTGCTGTTCCAGGAATTATGGCGGGTGAATGAGGATTCCCTGCCAATCGCGCTGCATCATGGCTCGCTGGCCAAGGCGCAGCGGCGCAAGGTCGAAGCCGCGATGGCGGCCGGCCAATTGAAAGCCGTCGTCTGCACCTCCACCCTCGATCTCGGCATAGACTGGGGCGAGGTCGACCTGGTCATCCAGATGGGCGCCCCGAAAGGCGCTGCCCGCCTGGTGCAGCGGATCGGACGTGCCAATCACCGCATGGATGAAGCGAGCCAGGCCATGCTGGTCCCGACCAACCGGTTCGAGATCCTTGAATGCCGCGCGGCTGAAGCTGCGGTGGAAGCCGGCGAGATTGATGGCGAGCCCCTGCGTCGCGGCGCACTCGATGTGCTCGCCCAGCATATCATGGGCCGCGCCTGCGGCGACGGCTTCGCCCTGGAGGAGCTGTTCGACGAGGTTCGGCAATCAGCGCCTTATGCCGGGCTTGATTGGGAGACTTATGAGCGGGTTGTCGATCTGGTCGCGACCGGCGGCTATGCGCTGAAGACTTATGACCGGTTCAAACGCATCACTCGGCGCCGCGATGGCCTGTGGTCGGCGCGCACCCGGCGCGACCAGCAACAGCATCGCATGAATGTCGGCGCGATTGTCGAGGCCCAGCTGCTCAAGGTCCGCCTGGCCAGCCGGGTCGGCCCAGATAAAGCCAGTAAAGACAAAGCCAGCTCGGCCACCAGCCGCCCGGCCCTGCGCCCTGGGCGGACACTGGGCGAGATCGAGGAATATTTCATCTCCACCCTGACCCCAGGCGATACATTTCTCTTCGCAGGCGAAATCCTTCGCTTTTTAGGGGTACAGGAGAATGATTGTCTCGTGATGCGGGCATCGGCCGACACAAATCCGGCCATTCCGAGCTATAATGGCGGCAAGTTTCCGCTGACCCAATTTCTCGCCGGGCGGGTCCGCAAGATGATCCATGATCGCCAGGCCTGGCCTGACCTGCCGGACCAGGTGCGCGAATGGTTCGAGATCCAGGACCTGCGCTCGACCATCCCGGCGGCGGATGAATTGCTGATCGAGACCTTCCCGCGCGGGCAGCGGCATTTCCTCGCCTGTTATCCGTTCGAAGGCCGGCTTGCGCATCAGACGCTCGGCATGTTGCTGACCCGGCGGCTGGAGCGGATCGGCGCCAAGCCGCTCGGCTTTGTCGCCTCAGAATATGCCATGGCGGTGTGGGCCATGGAGCCGATGGGCGACGTCGATCTGGCATCCTTGTTCGCGCCCGACCTGCTCGGCGATGACCTCGAAGAATGGCTGGATGAAGCGGTGTTGATGAAGCGCCATTTCGCCCATTGCGCGCAGATTTCAGGCTTGATCGCGCGGCGCCTGCCTGGTCAGGAAAAGACCGGGCGACAAGTCACTTTCTCGACGGATCTGATCTATGACGTGCTGCGCAGCCACGAACCGGATCATGTCCTGCTGCAAGCGGCGCGGCAGGATGCAGCCACCGGCTTTCTCGATATCCGCCGGTTGTCGGACATGCTGGTGCGGGTCCAGGGCAAGATCGTGCACAAGGACCTGGCCAAGATCAGCCCGTTCGCAGTGCCGGTGATGCTGGAAGTCGGCAAGGAGCCGGTGCATGGCGCCAGTGTCGAAGAAGCGATCCTGCGCGAGGCCGAAGCCGATCTGAT
Source organism: Henriciella sp. (assembly GCA_965212615.1). Classification (GTDB taxonomy): domain Bacteria; phylum Pseudomonadota; class Alphaproteobacteria; order Caulobacterales; family Hyphomonadaceae; genus Henriciella. The sequence goes on along the minus strand of OZ243114.1, from coordinate 445,851 downwards.
TGCTGAGGCAATGGCGGCGGTGTGAGCGCGGTCACAGTCTAATAGAATTGAATATGCACCTGCGCGGATTCGAACAGATTCTTGTTCTGGACGATGAGGTAATATGGCCCCTCATCAATATTTCCCTCGCATTCGAGCGCCGTCCGCATGGCTTGCTGACTGCATTTCGGATAATATCGGAAATCCTGATCATTCTGAAATCTGTTGAAGTTCTCCTTGTTGACAAGGAACACGTTCACTTCCGGCCCACTGATATGTTCGACACTCAGGAAGACATCACCGGACAGATCTTTGCGGGACCAATAATATTTGCCGCCGCCAACATCGACCGTGACCGGCACCATGCCACAACTTGCAACAATTGCCGCCATTGCAGCGATCAATATTTTTTTCACGCCCCCACCCCTTTTCGTCCGTGCTGTCCTGTCAGATCGGTCATTGCGGATCATTGCGTTGAGCGATCTCTGCGTGCTCTGGTCTTGGCCCGTTCTTTGTTATTAGACAAGGGGATAGAGCGGAAACAATTGAAACTAATCCGAAAAATCCGAAAACCAGCGACGCTGCCGGCGCGCTTGTGGTGACTGAGCCCCCCGCATTCCTGACGCAAGTCAGGATCCATGGCGGTTAAGAGCCGCCATCAGCCAGCCGCCATAGGTGCCAGTTTGCGCTCGCAAGGCGGGGTGTTTCCCGCCTCAATCCCCACCTCAATCCGACCCAGGCCGCGCCTTGATAGGCTGCAGCGCATGACCCCGGATGCCGAAACCTGCCTGAACAAGACCTGGCCACTGATCCTGCGCCTGGTGCTCGAAATTGCCGGCCTGGTCGCGCATGCCGCGCCGCTGGCCCCGCCGGCGCATTTCAAGGCCTTGCGGCTGGTGCGCCTGGCGGAAGGCCTGATGCGGCGCTGGCTGGTGCTGAGCGCCTGTGCCCAGCCGCTGCGGGATCCCAGCCCAGGGCGCGCGTGCGGTGTGTTCAAGGGCCTGCCGCCTAGCCCGCCACAAGGACGAGATCTGCCGCGCTTTCGCCTCGCCGATCCGGCCCTGAAAGCCGCCACGCCAGGCGCCGCGAGCCTCCCATTCCGGATCATCGCCTTCCAGCCAGACCCGCTGGTGCCGGCCTTCTGCCTGCCATCTGCGGCGCCCGACCCGGCTGGCCCATCGCCTGCGGCGCAGCGGCTATGGGCGCGGGCGCAGGCCTTGCTCAGCGTCGTGCGCGCCCCGGACAAGCAGATTGCCCGGATGCGCCGTTGCCTGGCCCGCGGCCTGACCGGCCTCGGGCGATTTCCCTTGCGCTTGCAGCGGCCCTGGGGCGAGAGCGCGCGCGAGCGACGGCAAAGGCCGGACGCTTATGCGGCGCTGCGCGACTTGCGGGCGTTTACGCGCGACGCCTTGATCGCGCAGGTCGGGCCGGGATAGCGCCGGCGCGCGCCCAATCGCATGTCTCAGGCGCTGGCTTTCAGGATCCGGCGGCGTTGCACTGAGCTTGGAATGCCAAGGCTCTCGCGATATTTCGCCACTGTACGGCGGGCAATCTCGATCCCGAACTCGGTCAGGATTTCGACAATCTTGTCGTCAGACAAGACCTTGTCGCCTTCTTCATCAATCAGCTGCTTGATGCGGTAACGCACCGCTTCGGCCGAATGTGCCTCGCCGCCGCCTGTGGACGGGATCGCGGCTGAGAAGAAATATTTCAACTCGAACAGGCCGCGCGGCGTGGCCATATATTTGTTGCTGGTGACCCGGCTAACCGTCGATTCATGCATCTCGATCGCATCTGCCACCTGTTTCAGATTGAGCGGTCGCAAATGCGCCACGCCATGCGCGAAGAAGGCATCCTGCTGGCGGACAATCTCGCTGGCGACTTTCAGGATCGTGCGGGCACGCTGGTCCAGCGACTTGATCAGCCAGGTCGCATTGGCGGCGCAATCGGAAATGAATTCCTTCTCCTTGTCGCGCATGGGCAGCGCCGAAACTTCAGCATAATAGGCCTTGTCCATCAGCACCCGCGGCAGGGTCTCGCTGTTCAGCTCAACCGCGAACATGCCATTCGGCATTTCTCTGACAAACACGTCCGGGGCAACGGCAATCGTCGCTTCACTGGCAAAACCGGAGGCTGGACGCGGGCTGAGCGTGCGCAGCTCGGCAATCATGTCCATGACATCGTCCTTGTCGACGCCGCAAACCTCGCTGAGGCCTTTCAGATCATGCTTGGCGACCAGGTCCAGATGGCTGAGGAAGGTCTGCATCACCGGGTCGAGGCGATCACGCTCTTTCAGTTGCAGGGCCAGGCATTCAGTCAGGTCGCGGGCCATCACGCCGGTCGGGTCAAAGCCCTGACAGACCTCCAGCACCGCAGCGACATTTGCCGGGTCAGCGCCAAGCACTTTGGCAGTGTCTTCCAGATCGACTTTGCAGAAGCCGGAATCATCGGTTTCATCGATCAGCCGCGCGCCAATCAGGCTGTCAGCCTGGCTGAGACCGGCCATGGCCAATTGATCATGCAGATGTTCGTGCAGGCTTTTCTCGCTGGTCAGCGAGCCTTCAAAATCGAACTCCTCACCGCCGCCGCGGCCTGAACCGACAGACGACCAGTCGGTGCTGGCCGATGGTCCGGACTGGCTGTTCGCTGTGCGGGCCTCATCCGAGCCGGTGCCGGCTTCATACATGTCGCTGTCTGATGCATCGACGGCGTCACGGGCATTGCCGATGCCTTCCGAGCCATCCAGCGCCAGCTCGTCGCGGCCTTTGGCCTTGTCGACATCGCCGTCGAGGCCGGTTTCGGTCTGAGCCGCATTGTCGCCGCGCTCAAGCAGCGGGTTGCGCTCAATCTCTTCGGCGACGAATTCTGCCAGTTCGATATTCGACAATTGCAACAGCTTGATCGCCTGCTGCAGTTGCGGGGTCATCACCAGGGATTGCCCCTGGCGCATGTCTAAACGTTGATAGGCACTCATGGTCTCGCCCTCTACGCCGCAAATCTCTGGCCGAGATAGACCCGGCGGACATCGTCATTGTTCAGGACTTCCTGCGGCTGTCCTTCGAACAGCACGCTGCCTTCATAAATGATCGAGGCCCGATCAACGATTTGAAGCGTTTCGCGAACCTGGTGGTCTGTGATCAGAACCCCAAGACCACGCTCCTTGAGATACCCGACCAGATCGGAAATATCCGAAATGGCCAATGGGTCGATACCGGTAAACGGCTCGTCCAGCAGCATGAAGGCCGGACGCGAAGCCAGCGCCCGGGCAATCTCGACCCGGCGCCGCTCGCCGCCAGACAGGCTGGTCGAGGGCTGTTTGCGCAGATGTGTGATGTGCAGCTCTTCAAGCAGCGCATCGACCTGGTTCTGGCGCTCGGCCTTATCCCGCTCAACCAGTTCGACCACGGCCATGATGTTCTCTTCGACATTCATGCCGCGGAAAATGCTGGCTTCCTGTGGCAGATAGCCAAGGCCAAGCCGCGCGCGCTGGTACATTGGCAGCGCGGTGACATCAGCGCCGTCAATGCGGATGGTTCCGTCATCAGCGCCAATCAGGCCCATTATCATGTAAAAACACGTCGTTTTGCCGGCCCCGTTTGGTCCCAGCAGCCCGACAACCTCGCCCCGTTGCAAACTCAACGAAACATCATGGACAACCTGGCGCTTGCCAAATGACTTGGCGAGTCCGGTTGCGACAAGGCCTTGGCCGGTCTGGTCCATATGTTTCAGCTCCCTTTAGTGATCAGCTCTTAGCTTAACCACTTAGAATATCAGGCTTAAAATCCGTTTAGACCGATTGAACGAATTTCATCAATTATTGTTCTCGTTCGGCGTGATCACCAGATTCACCTGGCTGTCACCGCCGTCCAGAGTGGTCTTGCCGGCTTCCAGTTCCATCACCAGACGCTCGCCCTTGGCGACATCTTCACCGCGAATCATGATCACATTTCCGGTCAGCGTGATGGTGTCCTGGGCCGCAACATAAATGCCGAGATCGCCATTGGCCTTGAATTCCGGGGTCACGTAAAACACATTGCCGCGCGCTGTCATGGTCCGGATATCGCCAAAATTCGAGCCAAGCCCGGTGGTCGAGCTATTGCCGCCGCCGCCATATTCGAGCGTCACCACATCGGCGCGCAGACGCGCTGTGCCTTGGGTAATGTCGACATTGTCGATCAGGATGACCTTGCGTTCCTTGTCGAGCACTTCGGATCGGTCAGCATTGACGCGGATCGGACCGCCCTCGCCGGAAACCTGCGCTGATGCCGCGCCCATGGTCGCCAGCATCGAAACAGCCAGTAGGCCTGCAGCCATTTTTCTCATCGACATCGCCTCTACTCTTCTATCGGGTCGTCCTCAGCCGACGCGCGGCCGTCGGGATAGATTGTCAGATCGACATTCCCGCGCAGGATGACCCGGTCACCATCGTCTTCAATTTCATACGAGTCTGCGCGCACATCGCCAAGGGGGCCATTACCGCTCAGCGGTTCCAAACCTTGCACCCGCCCTTCCTGCACGAACACGCGCGCCGCGGTGGTGGTGAACTCATAGCCATCAGAATCGCGCACCTGCACCGCCTGGAACAGGTCGAGATATTCCGCATTCTGGTAAAACACGCCAATCGGCGCCCCGACTTCAGTGCCCTTGTCATCGACCAGGCGCGGATTGACCAGATCAACAATGCTGGAATCGGCCCGGCGCCGACGCGCCTCGGCAGCGGTGATGATATAAGCCTCGCCAGCAATGTTGCGCCCGGTGAATCGGGCATTGACCATGGTGATCACCTCATCGCCGGCCACCTGGTCGATCTTCTGGCCATTGCTGGACAGGGCGGTGGCCGCGATCGGCCCGATAATCACCCCGGCCGAGATCGCGGCGCAGGCGACAAAGACCACGCGCAGCCAGCCGACTGTCGACGACCGCCGGCGCGCCTGCGCCAGGGTCATCTGGCGTTGCGGCGCCCATTGGGCCAGCATCTCTGTGTGCGCAGTATTCATCATCTCGTCCTACGCCAAATATTGGAGCACGAACAGGGCGGCGCAATGACAGTTCCGTCACACTTGCTCAGCTATGTGCAAAAATGTCCGTCTCTTCCCATCCGAGCAGGTCAAGCTCGGCGCGAACCGGCAGGAAATCGAAACAGGCCTGGGCCAGCGCGGTGCGCCCTTCGCGCGCCAGCATGACCATCAGGCCTTCGCGAATCTCATGCAGGTGAAGCACATCGCTGGCGGCATATTGCAATTGCTGATCGCTGAGCTCGGCTGCGCCCCAGTCAGAGGATTGCTGCGACTTGTCCATATTCGCACCGATCAGCTCGCGGGTGACATCTTTGAGGCCATGGCGATCAGTATAGGTGCGCGACAGTTTCGAGGCGATCTTGGTGCACCAGACCGGGGCACAATCAATCCCCAGCCATTTCTTCATCATCGTGATGTCGAAACGGGCAAAGTGAAAGATTTTCAGCACTGATCCGTCGCTGAGCAGACGCTTCAGGTTTGGACAGTCATAATCGCGTGAGAGTTGCACCACATGCACCGCGCCGTCGCCGGCAGAGAGCTGCACCACACAAAGCGCATCGCGCACCGGGTTCAGGCCCATGGCTTCTGTATCGACGGCGACGATGGACCCGAGATCAAGCCCGTCGGGCAAATCGCCCTTGTGAAGAGAAATATTGTTCATGCCACCGGGAATAGGCCCGGCGTCTCAGTCCTGCAAGCCCATCTGCGAAAAGGCATGACGCAGCCCCATTCAACGCTTGCCCTAGCGGCGTGAAACAATTAGGGGTTTGCACCGCGCGGAGAGGTGGCCGAGTGGCTGAAGGCGCTCCCCTGCTAAGGTCCAGATCATTTCAGTTACCCCCCTGATTCTTATCGACTAAAAGCGAACGGCGTTCGCTTTTCCCCCGCTTTTCCCCCACGGCCTCACTCGACCCATCCGCCTTTTTCTTGAAATTCTCAATGATTTCAGCGCATCGCGCGCCGCCGCCACCGGCCATCAACTGGTGCGCGATCTGTTCCCTGCGGTCTGGATTTGTTCGCTTGTTCGGATCAAACGCGATCGCGTCTGCGTCCTGGATATCGAGCAGCCGGAGCTCCGGATGCGTGCGCAGGATCTCGGCGGCCTTGCGACTGATATAAAGCCGGGGCGCGTTGAAGCGGGTTTGATCGCCCTCGAGCACGTCCGTCTGCATGAGCTCGCTGCCAGGCAAGGCAGAGTATGCGAGCGCGATATTGATCAGGGTCGAATGATAAAGGCGGCGATTTCTGCCGGTGCTGGTCACGTCTTTGGCGAGATCCTCCGGCGACTGCAGTCCGCGCCGGGCGAGCGCGGCTTTGAGATCGTGGAGCGCCTTGCGGCCAAAGTTTGGGGTGTTCACCCACACTATTTCGCTGACTTGCGCGGCCTCGGTCCAGGTGTAGATGTTCTCACGTTTCAGGGCCTCGCAGACCCGCGGGGGCAATTCGGCATGAAACTCGTTTTCGTCTGAGGGGGCATCTGCAAATCGGGTCATTGGTCATCCTTCCATTTTCTCAGCTGAACATAGGCGTCAAAAATCGTGCAGTCCGTGGCGTAGCCGGTCGGGTCAAACGTGGCGAGCTCAGCATCACCATTTCGGTCAGCCGTCGCGAGATAGTTCTCGCCGCGCTTTTCCGTGATGGTCCATTCCAGCTGATCCACCTTCCAGGCGTCGTTAAATCCTTCGATCCAAGTCTCGCCTGAGATCGCGACACGGCCAATATCGGCATCGGTGATTTCGAAACCTGGGGTCATTTCAGTCATAAGGGTAAGGCTCCGGACGCCATACACGGGTCTCACCCTCTTCGGGCTGCATGATGAAAACAACGTTTTCGGGGTGACTCCAGTTCATGGATTGGATGAGCTCGGTGAAGAGTTCTTCCACAAAGTGATTGTAACCTGCGCCATAAGTGTAGGTCTGCGGGTGCTTGTTGCCTGACATATGCGGCGTTAGGCACGTAAGCGGTGCAAATCGACCCTGCTGTAGGAATTGATTTATCCGATCGAGTTTTGGCGCTGGATCACCAGGTTCATCGCTGAAGCCTTCCTCGCAGCAGCTGACAGTCAAAAGCACCGAAGTTACGACGCTCATTTGTTTGTCCTAAGTTCGGGGGGGCATTGACCAGGATGCTCAACCGTTTCCAGGATCTCGCCATCATACATGATCCAAGCCTGGTCAGGTTTGACCTTGGTGTGGACCTGGATCCGGGTGCCATTGATATTGTCGATCTCGGCGGCGATCACCTCGCCCTGAGCCACCTGGTCGAAGGGTGGCAGCTGTCCCCCAGCCATCTGATAATCCTTGATGTCGCTCAGCGAAAAATGCACCTCAAACAGCTCGGCGTCATAGTCTTCGCGGTCGCGCAGCGCGATGCGGTGATGCACAAGGCGCGCCATCGCCGCCTCCATAAGCTTGTGCAGGTGTAGCGGTTTTGGGGTTTCACTCATTTAAGCACTCTCAGTTTAGGTTGCTCGATCGGGGCGGCCTCGAGGGCCGGGTTGATATAGGTCCAGCCATGCGCGCGAATGCGGCTGGCAAGATCTGCCGGGGCAAGCTTGGTGTAGCGCAGCGCCATATCGGTCTTGCGCCAGCCGCCATGTTCCATGAGCCAGGTCAGGTTGTGGCCGGTGGCGGCATAATACCAGGTGGCCCAGGTGTGGCGCAGGACGTGCGGGGTGACCGCTTCCTCGCCCTCGCTCGCAAGCCCGGCCATGTCGCGGGCCTTGTTGAAGATCCCGGCAAACTGGCCGCCGCCATGCTCGCGCATTTTATACTCAATGCCGCGCGGGGTGCGGAACAGGCCGCCCTCTTCTGGACAGTTCGCCATCAAGGCCGGGAAAGCGCGTGAGGCCTCCACGGGGATCCAGCGCGCGTCGCCATTCTTGGAGCTCGAGATGTGCGCCTGGCGCGTCGGAATGTTGAGGCTGTCGCGCTGCAGCTTGATCAGTTCGCTGGTGCGGCAGCCGGTGCCGAGCAGCGCCAGGATCAGGCGCTCGCAACCATAGCCGATGGCTTTCTTGTCGCTGTCGCGATCGACAATCTGAGCGCACTCGATCAGGTTCTCGGCTTCCTCCGGCGTCAGCCAGCGCACCCGCTTATTATCGACATGCGTCTTGCGCGGGCCGCCGCGCTTATAGTGATTGAGAACGGCGAGCGTTGGCGTGACAATCTGGCGATGCCGGGTCTGCGGCTGGACATGCGGCTTGAGGGTGCGGGCCATGTCATCGATCACCTGGGGTGTGATTTCATCGCAGAGTGCATTGGGCCCCAGATGCATCAGAATGGGTTTGAGAAACCGCCCGCCCCTTGGTACGTCATTCATGTATTTGAAGGCGGCCTCAGCGAACGTGGTTTGCGGGCCATACATGGCCTCGCGGTCGAGCTTTTCGATAAGTTCAACTAGCTGCCGGTTCGCGAGTGCGCGGTTGCAAGTTCCAGTGCTGATTTCCACACGTCGTCCGAGGGCTTCGTGGACCCCGCGGATGAGATAGAATTTGTTGTTTTTGCGCGTGCCCGGCGCTTTGAGTTCAAGCGGCATGGTTCTTCCTCCAGGGCCTCGAGCAGCTTCTTTATGTGGTGTGGCTGCAGGTAACGAGACCGTCCTTTTCTCAAACACGACTTGGGGGTCTGGTCCAGTACATCGCGAAGATATCGAAGGCCGTAGCCATCGAATTCTGGCAGCTCCAGGAGCTCGCTATCGTGGATGGATCTGGCGCGGGTCATCGGTATGGCTTCCTTATGATCTCGCTGAGCTTCACGAACGGCACCAACACCGCGATCAGGATCCAAGCAAGTGGCCAGAGCGCCGTGCCCCAATGGATCCACTTTCTGCGCCAAGGCATCACGCTCCACCAGCCGTGCAACACGTTCTTTGTCGCCCAGGCGCCGACCGCGTAACCGGCGACAGCGATCCAGATAATCGCAGCAATGATGGCAACATTGGTCATGAGTCACCTTTCGCAAACATATCCTCGGCCCAGCTGAAAGCGGCGCTCCGGGCTTGATCCATGGTCGCGCCGGGGTTCACGAAAAAGTCCCACTCATCTTCGCCGATGAGTAGAACGTGCGCCGACCCATCCGGTTCAAAATGAATGTCCAAGCAGTGGTGGAGCACATGCCAGTGCTCGTGAGGGCAGTCGCAATCCGGTTTCAGGTCTTCGAAAAGAAAGCAATCACGCCCCGATCGTTCGAAGTTGAGTGACATTATTCCCCCTCCTCGAATACAGCCTCATCCGGCACATGGTCGGGGCAATATTTAGCCTCAACGCCTTCGCCGCCGTCTTCGCTTTCATAGGATCCAAACCAGACCCAACCTGGCCTCCAGACGTCTTGCTTTCCGCAGACCGTGCAGGTGTGAAGCTGGGCGGGCCGGAAATGAATGTACTTCGATCGCCGGGCGGCGCGCGCCTTTTGAACCTGCGCGGTGCTGAGCAGGACCTCATCCGCGTTGGGATCCCTGGTCATGGCGAAATAGTATCCGGACTCACTCATTCTGCGGCCACCTCTACTGGTGCGATATCTTCGAATGAGAATTTCACATCGATCGCCAGGGCGACGCAGACATGAGCAATCTGTTCCAGGCTCATGTTGGAGGGATAGGACAAAGCCTCATCGAGCTTGGCGACGTCCCATTTCATTGAGGCGGCAATGTCGGCGAGCGTCGTGCCCTTCTGGATCCGGGCCTCGGTCACGCCCATGTTGAGGGCGACCACGAATGTCCGCCGTGTGGCTTCCAGGTGTTCCTCTCGCGTCATCGGCTGTCTCCGTCGAATAGTTCGCTCTGCTTGGGTTTTGTGGTGCGCCGGGACTTGTCCAGGCGCACGGCCTTGCGCTCTAGGCGCTTGATGTAGAGCCGGATCAGCTTGACCCATTCCGGACTGTGTTCCTCGAGATTGTCGAGGGCGGCGATCACCTTGGGCCGGAGCGCTTCGTTTTCCTTGTCGGTCACCCGCTCGGCATATTCGCGCATCGAGATCTCGATCGCGCCATGCTTGATCGCGAGCTCGCGTTTGGTCATGGCGATATCGAAATGCTCACGCGGCGATCCAGGGTGCTGGATCCATTGCCGGTTAACGCGGATCTTGTCGGCCATGGCCAGCAGCTCGGCGCTTGTGTCGGCAATCATGTGGCACATTTTCATGCGACCATAGTGGCCCATCGAGCTGGTGTGCATGTCGTCAACGTAGACCGCCATCAGTCACTCCCATTGGCGATCGCTAGGAGCACATCGGCGTGGCAGGGCTCGCCTGGCTTGCACCAGCATGCGAGGTTTTTGCCGCGCAATTCCTGGCGGATATGTTTCACTGTCCAGGTGCCGTTGAGGCCGACCACGGCGGCGAACCGGCGCACTGCCGTTGCTGCATCGGGGCAAATAAAATCGAGGTTGCGAAACTCGCGCAGTGTGAACCCCCATTTGCGGATCATGTCCCGGTCCATGGGCTTGCCGACCAGGTAGAAGTTGCCCCACTCGGTCGAGCGATCGACTTTCACCGTGTTCTCCGGCATGCGCCAACCCTTGGTGCGTTTGAGTTGGATCCGCTCAGGCATCGGCAGCCTCCACCTTTTCGAGGCCAGCTTCCATCCAACGATTATGGAGCGCGTCTTCGGCCTCGCTGTATGAGATATGATCCTCGGCGAAAGCGGGCTTGTCGAAGACACAAAAACGCGGGCCATCCTTGAGCGGATCGCCGCGAGGGTCCGTTGTCATCTGAACGATATGAATAATGGTCCGGGTTTCGCCCTCGGCCCAATCGGCATGCGTGACGATATCGCCAATGTTCAGGCTCATGTGCTCAGCCATCTGCGGTCACCCCATGCTTTTTCAGAAGTGCGATCAGGTCATCTGACTCATGGAATTCGGCCTCGACAAACTGACCGAGATTGGTTGGACAAAAATGGTAGTGGCGGACATATTCCGTACCGTTCCAATCCATGACCCCACTTGCGTGAGATGATGTGTAGAGGCGGCCATCCTTGAACCCCCAACTCTCATCCACAGCGATCGAGCCATTCTCAAATACCAGGGTTGGGTAATGGTCCCACGTCGGAGGGTCTTCGTCGGCGTCATCCGAGTGAGAAAACACCTGTTTGAGTTCATCGAAATCGAGAATGATATCTGTCCATTCTTTGTGCAGGACTCTTTCTTCGGTGCGCATTAGTGCTTTCCTTTGCCTTGTGAATGGTCGGCCTGGTCGATCGCGATCGCGTGCCAATTGGCCATCAGTGCCGCGCTGGTGATGAGGTGATGCTTGAGCTTTTCGGGGTCGCCGCTTTCGTGGGCATGCATCGCCTTTTGGGCGAGGTAGCCGAGCGTCCAAAACCAGTCTGCCGGTGACTTGTTGTGATCGTGTCCCTCCGGCCAGCGCTCTCTTTGATGCTGGGCTTCCAAGACCACACCGGCAGAGAAATCTTCGAGCTCCGGTGTGTTCAGTTTATCGAGTCTAGCTTGCAGCTCTGCGTTTTTTACCGAGAGCGAGCAGATCCGATATGCGGCGCTACAGACCACAGCCTCATGGTCGATCTGATACCGCATCAGCATACGAACGGCAGAGGCGATCGCGCCATCCGACCAATCGGGACGATCATTGTACGCGGCGCGATGCATGATCCACTCAACCTCATCTCTGAGTTTCGTTTCGCAGCTGTCAGCGTTCTTCTGGATCTGAGATGGGATTGGGTCGAGCGTACCTGTCATCGCGGCCCCCGTGGGCCAAGCAGCGCCCGTAGGCCCTCGAGCGCACCCCAGGGCCAGAGCACCAGGGCGGCCACCACAATCAGAATGACGGCCCCGGCGTCGTTGTCGCCGGGATCCCATTTCGGTGAGTCGATCGCCACCGTGAATGCGGTGGTGAAGAATGCGCCCATGAACCATAGGAGCGCCCCCCAATAGAGTAGATCCCCGATCATGTTGGCGACCTGCCGAGACCGATTTTCTTGGCGAAGTCAGAGCGGCGCTTGGCGTATTCCGGCGCGACCATCGGATAGTCTGCCGGTAGGCCCCATCGCTCGCGATACTCATCAGGCGACATTTGATAGTGCGTGCGCAGATAGCGCTTGAGCATCTTGAGTTTCGTCCCATCCTCCAGGCAAATGATATGGCTGTCGGTGACAGACTTTTTGATCGGAACCGCGGGATCTGGCCGAGGCGGCGCAGTCTCGCTGAGCTCGCCCAGCTGGTGATAGGTGTCCTTGATCAGGCTGGGCAGATCCTTGGGGCTCAGCGCATTGTTGGAGACATAGGCGGCCACGATATCGGTGGTGCTAAACAGTCGGTCCTGGTGCGATACTTCACTCATACTTTCTCTCCTTTGAGCAGGCGTGCCTCGAGCGCCATGGCGACCTCGGGCGAAACGATACGCGCCTCGATCGGCGTCTTGTCTTCCGGGAAGGCGTCCGCGATTTTCTCGCTGGCCTCAGCTTTTTTGAGGCTCTCAATGGCGTCCACGTCTAGGAACAGATCAAAGGCATCGATGAAGACTGATTGCTGGGCGCGCGAGTAGCGTTTCATCCAATCGGTATCGACCAGCGCGCCACCTGGATTCTCAACCAGCTCGGCCTCGGCGATCGCCTGGGCTTCCGGCATTGCACCTGGCTTTGCGCTATAGTCACAATCAATGGTGAGATCGGCGATGAGGTTGGCGAAGATCTTGGCGGTGCCCTCTGGATCCTCGATCAGGCTGGCCAGGGCTTTGTTGGTGTTGGTGATATTCCCATTGTCATTGAACCCGTCTTTAGGCCGCAGTTTGAGACAGCCCGGCCCAGCATGACCAAAGCCAATTTGCCCGGCGTCGCCGCTGGCATGCTGCCTGGAGATCCGGGTCATCGATGTGGGATGACCTTCTGTGGGCAAGAGCGCGACCAGGGCGAGCGCCATGGCGAGCTCAGGGCTATCCTGGATCGCTTCGCGCAACACCTTAGTGCGCGCCTTGGCTCCGGCGTGCCACTGGCCGCGGCCAATCTCTTTGGCCGGTTCGCGTTCCGGTTCCTTGCCTTTGCCTTTTTTCTCAGGCTCGGTTGATGCGTCTGCCTTCGCGGCCTTCTCTGCCTTGATCTTCTTTTCGCCCTCGCGGCGCTTGAGCCACAGGTCATATTCATCACGGCTGACAACCGGATGGCGGACACGGAGCTCGAGCGTCTCTTGATCGAGGACCGCCTCAACCGTGCGCAGTTCCTTTGGCGGCTTAGGTGACAAGCCTTTCACGTCAGGCCAGTTATAGGTGTTGGACCAATCACCGGTGCGCGGCTCACCCCCATAGCCATGCTCTTCGATCAGGGCGGCGACCTTCGCATCCCTGAAATCCTCAGCAAGCTTTTTGGCAATGCCGGGATTTACGAAATAGACTTTATCCTCTTCATCCGGCTCGCTGATCTGCCCGCCAATCTTGGTGTAGTCTTCGCCGGAAAAGCATTGCTTGCCGACCGGCAGAGCTTCGCCCCGCAGCCATTCTTTCAATTCGCTTTCGGTGGTGATGTAGCCGTCCTGGATCGCATCGATCGCCGCGGCCTGCGTGTCATGCGGCCAGCGCCCGAGCTCATCCGCCCACTTGACGCTGGTGAACACGTCCGTGCGAAACGCCTCGCGCGTTGCCTCAGACAGGCGCTTGACCATGTTGACCCGGATCTGGGCCCAGCGCTTGCCGAAGCCGAGCAGCTTGCCAATCTCGGTGCAGACGGCGCGTGCATCTTTCTTTGAGCCCGCGGCGAGCTTAGCTTCCTGGAGGGCGTGGATCGCTTCGGCTTCCTCGAGCGGATGAATGTTGGTCCGCTGGCCATTTTCGATGACGGCGAGCTCCAGGAACTCCACGTCTGAGATATCCCGGATCTTCACATCAACAGGATGGTCAGGACCGATATCGCCCCGCCCGGCCAGTAGATCCAAGGCGCGCCACCGGCGCTCCCCTGCAACAATCTCATATGGCTTGTCGTGGATGCGCTTGCCGGTGACGGGGCGGATCGTCAGGTTTTGGAGCAAGCCTTTATTCTTGATGCTCTCCGCGAGGCCTTCAATCTCATCCTTATCGAACACTTTGCGCGGATTGAGCGAGCTCGAGTGTATGGATGATAAGGGGACAGATGTGGCACCAGCGCGGGTATCGGAAGGCGGGGGAGCTTCCGAGTCGGCAGTCGCGGTCGATTCTGGTGCCACACCTGCAAGCCGCGCACCCTTCGGGGAAAGGACAATTGCGTCGGCTTTAATCAATCCTGCATCTCGGTGGCGTTTGAGGCTGCGGGAAATATTCTTTGGACTGATGCCAGCGAGTTCCGCCAGCGCTTTCGTTTCAACGTCTGGCGCGCTCTGGTGAACGGCCTTGAGTAGATTTTCATCAAAGGTGATCATTGCCATGTGGTTCAGTATCGGGGCCGGTAAATTCTTATCGACGGAATGCCCGGCCCCGCCTCTGCTTAAGCGGCCCTTTCGGGCGGACGTGTGGATCCCGGCTGGGCACCACGGCGAATTGGGAAATCCGGCAGTGTGATCACTTCCGGCTCATGTCTCAGGATTTGGCTCGCGAGGATGATCTCGAGCTCACGCCTCGCCTCACGCACATTGCGCTGACCAACCTGATAGAGGCGGCAGTAGAGCTCGCCGACCTGGGCGCGTGTCCCCTGCCCCATTCCAGGCTTGCTGGCGATCAGGCGCTCGGCTTCATCCAGGCATTTCTGCGCCGCTCGGACCTCGCGCATGGCGATGGTTTTGTGCAGCGTTTCAGAGTCGAAATAGCGAACGCCGTTCGCTTTTGAATTGGGGGTCGAAGACATGCAGTTTCTCCTGTGGGATGCGGTAATGTCATCTCTCAGGAACATTTACAAGTAAAAACTGCGCTTAACAGGAACATTTCTTTTTGTCGCTCGCGCACAAGTGTGCATTGCTGGGCGACAATTCAGACCAGATTCGGTTTGTCTTTAACGCTTGTGAACTGCAGTGGCGATGCACCCGCCTGCGGCGAATATCGCTCCAGTTATGATCATAATCGGGGCAATGAATAGCGCCCAGCTCGCGTGCACCATTTCGCGCTCAAATCCGTAGCGTTCCAAGCTGTCCGCAAACGCTGGATCTATAGATTTGAAGGCGATCACTTCTGGTGATGTAACGAAGTACCAGCCCAAAAGACATGCCCCAAAAAGCATGAGGGCAGCACCTATCACCGCGAGACTGGAGACATGAGTTTCCTCGTGGCTATCGGCTCTAATTTCCGCTTTCGACTGACGCTCCGGCATACTGTTCACTCAGTCCTTTGGCCACGTTCACAACGGTTTGTCGCTGCTCCGTTCCTGAAATTAATAGAAAGTAGCGTTGCAGCTCAACCAACTCAGCATTGAAGTCTTCCGGTCGCTTGAACAAGGCTGGCACGCTCGGAGCTCCGACACCTTCGGCGTAAGACGATAAGAACTGCAGCGTCACATTTTGTGGTTGCGTTTCTGACTTCGCGATATAGCCACGTGAATAGCCAATCTTAACGGCCAGCTTTTCCTGACTGAGACCGGCATCCTGACGCCATGCGGCGAGATGTAACTGCGGGGCTTCGAACTCTCTCATCGCAGCACCGTGCCACAGGGCAAGATGCTTCGCTGCGCCTGTAGGGAACATTTTGCTTGTCGCAAATTGTTCCTGTGATATCACATTTTGCATGACAGATCTCGAATCATGGAAGTCAAACGAGGGCCTCAGTGACGCGAAAGCCGCGGAACTGCTGGGGATTTCGCGTGGTTTCTTCTCCAAATTGAAGCTCGGATTGCAACAACCGTCCGTACCGCTTCTGATTCGGATGCGCCGGGTCACCGGCCTGAGTTTCGATGAACTGCTCAAAAAGTGGGTTGAGGAGGATGCACAGGAGCATGCGGCCAAACATGCGCCAGGCGCTCAGCTCTCTCTACCCCAATTTCAAACACAAAGTGGGGTAGCTGCATGAATCTCCTGGATTTTCTTTTCTTCTATTGGCGCGCACTCGCGCCGGACGGCTTCTATTTTAATGAGCTATTGTGGCTGTCGGCAGTCATCTCGGCGGTGATCACGTTCATTCGCAACTGGCGTACACCTCCGGCAATGCGGATCGTGCTACCGATCATATGGTTGGTGCTCACCGGCCTGATCTGGGCTTGCGCCATGGTCATGGTTCTGGCTGGCCCGCCGCTCTGGCTCGCACTCTATTGGGCTGATCGCGAATATTGTCGGCAGCATCCCGAAAGGTCTGTGTTTCGTCTGCGGGGTGCAGTTCGTGACCACAGCTAAAACTCCCCTCTCACTCGAGTCAGCGATCACGGCTGCCGCTCGCCCCTTGGGCGGCGTGTCAAACGCGTCATTGGCCATTGGCCGTGATCGCTACACCGTCCCGCATGCGGCCAATGAAAACCGGTCTGAGATGATCCGCCTGGATGATGCGATCAAACTCGATCAGGCCTGTTACGATGCGGGCGGTGGCACACCAATCCTTGCCTACTTTCAGCGCGCCATTGAGCATGCTGATGGGCCCAAGATCAGCTTTTTCGATCATGCCTCTAACATGGTGCATGCCAGCGCCGAGCTCACCGGCGAGATCATGGACGCGCTCAAGGATGGCGAAGTGTCCAAGAAAGAGCGCCGCCGGATCCGGCGGGAGATCCAGGACCTGCAGGAAAACCTCAGCGCGCTCGCTGCGGACCTCGAGGCGGAACAATGAGCGGGCACGGGGGCTATTGTAGCGACTGCGCATGGCCATATGAGTGCGCCGCGGAGAAAGCCTGCCGTCGCCGCGATCAGGGGCAAATTCGCGCCCGAGAGTATCGCGGTGAGGTGGAAACGCCCGCCCTGGAAATCGAAGTCCAGGTAAGTCCAGGCTTCCGGCAGGCAATGGACCGGTTTCAAAGAGAATGGCAGCCGCGGATCCGCGATGCCATTCGCAAGGGCTTGCGGGGTGAAGCATGAGCGCCCCGATCCATATCAAGAGCAATTCATACGGCGCGGGCGACGCTCAGCTTTATGAGACGCTGCCGGAGATGGTTGTCGCTTTGATCGGCGCCGATGACTGGCTGCAAACGCCGCGGTTGATCCTGGAGCCCGCCTGCGGGCCGGGGGCGATCACGTCAGTGCTCCAGACCTTCAATCATCGGGTCATCTCGAGCGATCTCAATCAGTACCAGATGAGGTGGAAGGGCAAGCCGTGTGACGGCTTGCAGCGACCGTCCTGGGGCATGGATTTTTTCGAGTACCGGCCATCTGTGCTCGCTGATATCGTCGGCGATCGACCGTTCGCGATCGTGACCAATCCGCCCTACGGCACCGGCGAGCGTGGCGACGTAAATCTGGCTGCGCGGTTTGTCGAGCACGCGCTCACCCTCGCGCCCAGGGTCTACATGCTGCTCGAGCTCAGTTTCATCCATGGCGGGGAGGGCTGCCCGCTCAGAGACCAGCTGATAGATACACCGCGCTTCACCGGCCTCTATCCTTTCCGTGAGCGCTGCAACATGCACCGCGACGCTTTTAAGGGTGGCAAGACCGCGCAATCTCGCATCCATGCCTGGTATCGTTGGGAGCGTGAGCCAGCCCCCAGGCGGAGCGGCATGGTAAAAGATCTGCGCCGCTTGTCCGTGCGCGATCCGGGACCTTGCCCGATCCGAGGTGGCGAATGAACCGGCGCTTCCAATATATGGGCACCGGCCATCCGACTGATGCCCGCTGGCATGAGCATGCCGCGCCCGGCAAGAAATGGTGCGTGACCCGTAAGGCTCCGATCGTGCAGCTCCTGGCAGCCGGAAAAACATGGGGTTTCACCATGTCCATGCCGCCGCCGGAGGTGATGATCGGTCACAAGCTCGGTCTGCATGCCGGGGTCGGCAATGTGCCGCTCAAAGATATTGCGGATCCGGCCCGAGCCGCGATCGCCATGCTCACCGGGCTGGAATTCGATGATTGGCGTGAAGGCCTCAGGAAATGGGAGGAAAACCAAGCCGGGGCCTTTGTTGGATCTGCGACCCTGGTCGCCGCATTTCGGGTTGGCGGTCTCAGCCAAGACTGCGTGCGACCCTACAAGCTCGACAGCTTGGGTCACACTTACATGGGCCGCTGGCGAGACTTCTCAGGCCGCATGATCCGGCCCGTTGGGAAATGGGATAGCGGGCGATGGTGCTGGGCTTTTGAAAGCCAGGCCCAGGCGCCAGCCAATGGCGAAAACGCTGTCAGGTGCAAAGGCAACGCATGGGTATGGGACGCCGCAAAGGGCGTTCGAATTGACCATCAAAATCAACTGATCGCGTAGCGCGGTCTGCATAGGAGGAAGTGAATGTCCGATCTGTTCGGCACTGATAAGCCGTCTGACTCTAGTGAGCGCAAAGAGGCCCTAAAGGCCAAGCTGACATTTGGCGAGGTTGCCTCGGCGCTCGGCCTGTCCGGATCCACGCCACATGGTTGGGATTGTCCAGCGTGCGGCGCTGAGCAATCGATCCGCGAGGGGAGCCACCATCGCGGCGGCAGGTGCCAGGATTGCGAAACGGGCTTCGATATCATCGGCCTCATCCAGGAAATGGAGGATACCTCATTCACCAAGGCGCTCGATCGCCTGGAGGGCATCCTGGAGGATCTCAGCCAGCCTCAATCGGAGCGCCTGGTATGAGTGAGGCGAGCAAGCAAATGTCCGCCCGCGATCGCAAGTTTGCTGAGCGCATCAAGGCCCTGCGCGCAGACGGGTTCAGTTGGTCGCAAATCTCCCGCCAGTTCGCGGTCAATATCGATCGCGCCAAGGATCTGTTGCTCGATCTGCAAATGGAAGGCGAGCGCAAGAAAGCCCGGCGCGCCAAGATCGTGGCCATCGCTCAACAGCCCAGCACCTGCCGGTATCGCGTCCGGCGAAAAACCGTCTGGCAGAACCGCTGCCAGGACGGGGTTGGGCCCTGCATATGCCAACGCGATAGGAGGAAGTTTTAGCCATGAGCCGCGAAGCAAAAGAAAAGCGCCTCATCAAAGCCGTGACGGAAGCGACCCGCGCCGCCTGGGCCATAGTGAGGGAATGGGAGCCACCATTCGAGCAGATGCCGGAAGGCCTCACAGAACAAGAGCAGGTTGACCTGGTGATCCGAGCGAAATCGGCAGAGTGCGTCACGAAGGTGTTAGGTCTCGCCATGTCTCAACCTGAGTTCGTCAAGATGCCGGGTTTTGTCTTCGATGAGGGGATCCTAGCCTCGGCGATGCACAATTCCATCAAATCCATATTTGATGCCTATGACATGTCCGTGGAGGCGGGTGCCATTCCGATGGATGCCGCCAACGCCGTAAAAGGGCATTTTTGCTTTTCAGTGATGCACGCGATGGGGGTCTCTCCCGCTCCAATTGATGGAGCTGCCAATGAGTAACGCAGAGACCGAATGGGGCTGGTATGTCGGCCATAGTGAAGAGATCTACATCATGGGCGTTTATGCCTCGCGAGAGGAAGCGATCCAGGAAGCGGTGAACGATCGCGGCTTTCAAGATGAGGATGAGGATCGAAACCCCATTCACAGCTTTTACGTGATCGAGGCGACCAAGCCGATCATCAGGTTGGCTGAATATTTCGATGCCAGTGAGTGGATCAGCGACCTCGAGGAAAACCAGCTCGCTGAGCTGGCCAGCGAGGATGGCGATCCCATAATTGACCTCACAGGCGAGGAGGAAAAGACGCTCCAGGAGGCTGTGCGCGCCGCCCTGAACAAATGGCAGGATGAGGTGAAGCCTAAGTTCAAACCATGGCGTTTTGCCAATACCAGGAACGAGGAACACATCGAGCTGCGGTGCACCATAGATGGGGAGCTCATCGATGGCGAAGCATAATACCGGCATTGAGTGGACTCATCTGCCCGGGTTCAAGGGTGAGACTTGGAATCCGATCGTTGGGTGCAGCCTGGTCAGCCCAGGTTGCACGAATTGTTACGCCATGAGCATGGCCGACCGGCTAAGCAAAATGCACGTGCCACAATACCAGGGGCTCACTGTGCCATTAAAGGCCGGGCCGGTCTGGACGGGTCGGCTCAATCTTGCGCCGGAGAGCGTCTTAAAAAAACCTCTAGGGTGGAAAAAGCCTCGAGCGGTTTTCGTTAACTCGATGGGCGATCTGTTTCATGAGGATGTGCCGGTGCGCTGGATCGTCAAAGTGTTTGCCGTAATGGCGCTTTGTCCGGATCACATTTTCATGGTGCTGACCAAACGTGCCGAGCGCATGCAAAAGATCATCCTTCATCTTATGACCGAGCCTGATGTGCGAAATCAACTTGGCGCGGAGGCCGTGGAGCTCGGCAAGAGCCCGTGCGCCGGGCATGTCGCCGACACCCTGTGGCCGTTACCAAATGTTTGGCTCGGCGTTTCGGTTGAGGATCAGGACCGGGCAAGCGAACGTGTACCATGGTTGATGCATACGCCCGCGGCTAAACGCTTCTTGAGCTGTGAGCCTCTGCTTGGGCCGGTCAATCTCAGGTCGATCGATGTCAACGGCGACGGCGAGACCGATGCGCTCTTTGCGGAGCGCTGGAGCTCTCAGATAGAGGCCTGGCGCGATACGGATCCAGAATGGAAAGAGAGCTTTGAGGATTGGTTTGGTCGCCACCCTGATGAGGTCAATCCTGATGCGCCAATGTATAGGCCCATTGATTGGGTCATTGTCGGCGGCGAGTCGGGCCCCAAGGCGAGGCTCATGCATCCTGATTGGGCTGTTGGTGTTCGCGAGCAATGCTTCCAGACCGACACCCCGTTTTTCTTCAAACAATGGGGTGAGTGGTGCCCACCAGGACCGCACATTCCGGTGCCAAGCGAAAAGCTGAAATGGGTCCGAAAATCGGATGGCCTCATCGGCACGGTTCGGGACGTTGAAGAAATAGAGCGCCGCGAGGGCGACCAGCCTTGGACGTTGATGGCGCGGGTCGGCAAGAAAAAGGCCGGGCACGTCCTAGACGGCGAGACGCATCACAACTGGCCGGAGATGCCCCATGGATGAGCCACAATTTGATCGCAAGCTGATCCAGCATATCCCGACGCAACACACGGGCTTTGCGCTTGTGAATGGTTGCCAAGGCTTATTCACTGAGGAAATCTTTTCTCGTTACGATTGGGCCTTGCAGCGTTGGCATGAACGGGGCGGGTTTGAGTCCGGGCTCGATGAGCAGGTTGTGGAGGTGGCCATCACCATCACTGAGCTTGCGGCTGATCCAGCGACAACAAGAGGCGCTAAGGCCGAAAAAGAGCGCCGCGAGGCCTTCAATGCAGGTTATTGCTACGGCGTTGAGTTTGATGCTTCACCCGCGGAGCTCGACGCGGCCTGGGCGCTCTATCAGCACCGCGAGAGTATGAAGCGACAGGGGGTGACCAAGTGAGCCGCCGCATCCCTTCCTGGATAGTTTTCATCCCTTTGATCATCGTCGTGGTCATCATCGCCCTGGGCTCGACTGAAGTCGCTCCTGGAGCGTCTGAGCTGCCTTGTGGCGAGGTCGCCGACCAGGCGCAGATAAAGCCGGTCTTGAAGCCCCCGTAACGCTCTGCCCGCATTCACGAAGCGGGCGGCAGGCTCAGGTCTGCATTCATTGAAATTCGGCAGTTTTTAACACGGGGGATTTCCGTGACCAGGAAATCTATATCTGAAAAAGCGAACGGCGTTCGCTTTGTGCTGGCAGCGACCACTTGCGTTTTGGAGCCAGCCAGGCGAGCAGCGACGCTCGATGCGCTCGGGATCTTCGCCGACGCGCGAACAATGTTTTCAACCTGTTCCATTAGCGCTCTGGCCGCGCTCTCTCGCCAAGGCAGGCGATCGATCGAGCGATCCTTGAGCGAATGGAAACAACCTGCGCTCCAGGATCTGGTGCTCGATATCGACGGCAAAAGAGGCGGACCTGGCGATGCTCGCCTGTTTCGCGTTCATTGGGAGCGTTTAAGACTGATCGCTGCCGCGGTCGGAGTGGCGCGCCGGTCAGTTGGAGCCGGTGCCTATGAGGCACTTGATTCCAGGGGGCTTTTGGCCAAGCCAGCCACGCTCGAGGCCTGCGCGCTAACCCTCGGCACATTGCACGGCAAGGTATTGGCAGAGGGTCAGAAAGGCGCTGCCAGACGCGTTGAGCGTTTGCAGGGCAAGCTTGGCGGTGTGTTCGATGGCTGGCCGGAGCGGATCATGGATGCCGCCGCAGATCTCGCGATCATGCGGGATTTTCATGCCAATGCTTGGGTCGATCCAGATGTGGATAACTTTGATAACTACGACAATCTGTCAGCTAACTACGTCAATCTGTCATCGCGCGACTATAAGGAAGATTCCCCCCAAGGTAATCAAGATACACGCCTGAGCGCGCGAGGCCCTGTGGATTTCGATCGGATGCAGCCAGCCCCGAGCGAAGGGGTCGAGATCCTTCCATCAAGTCTCAGTACGATCGCGGCGATAGCTGGTGGATCAGCCAAGCGCAGGGCTGCGATCGCAGAGTCGTTAGTTGGCTGCCAGGCGGGAACCATCGATGGCTGGCTGGTGGTCAGGACAAGCGGCAAGGCGCAGTGCGATGAGCTCCACGATCAGTGGTTTGGCGACCTTATGTCCGCCGCCCAGGAGCTCAATTATCGCGGCCTCTTGATCACCGATCGCACCGCCAACAATCCTCAAAATCAATCGGGAGACCTGGACCATGGCTAACCGCAAAACCCTCACCATTGACCAGGCATTGCCGGATCGAGACGTCATCATCGAGCAGACTGAGGTCGCCCCTAAACCGAAGCGCAAGCCGAAGCCCAAACCGGCCAATGATGCGCCGGTGGTGCCCGAGCCCTACGTTGACCTGGCGACCCTGTGGGATCGCTATTGGGAGGCGGGCCAGCGCGGATGGGCGGACAAGGAAAAAGATCTCCAGCGAATGATCGCGGACCGATCAGCCTCGATCAAAATCAAGGATCGGGCTGTCACGGCTTTGATGCTTGAGAGCTCGCAACGGCGATCGAAGCTGCCACCATTCGTGATCATGGTTGGCCGGAGCGAGCAGATGCGGATCGAGCATCTGCATGCAGGCCTCGCGTTGATGGATCTGCTCGAGGCGACCGGGCCAGCGACCAGGACCTGGCTGGCGTCCGAGGGCGGCGTTGTTGTTTCGAGCTCTGTGTCCAACCGCGCTGTTGAGACCACGAATGGTCGGCGACAAGCTCCGGTGCAGACGTTCAAGCCGAAGACCTCCAAGGCTGTGCGGGCTGGCGGCGATGGCGGGATGGCTGACCTGGCGGATGAAGGACGGTTCAAGGCGAGGGTCTGGTCTACATTCGTTGAGACCTGTGAGGCGGTCGGCAAAGAGCTCACCGGCAAGCCCGGCTTTGGCGAGGTGAACGCGGCGGTGATTCGCGGTGATTCGGGGGTGGTTGCCGCCTGCAAGGCACATATTCGGATGCGCTTATCCACAGCTCAGGACGTGGCTACAACCACGATGGTTGCAGGGCTGGACGCCATCATCCCCATGTTTGCACGGCGCAAGTGATTGCAACCATGACTTGACTTGGGAGTCGAGATTGCACGAAAAGAATCACACTCCAAAACTATGGCCGATCAGCCAAATCCCCGCAAAATCAGCGCTTTCGGGTCCTTCCTGGGCCAAAAAGCAATACGGGGGCGCAAAGCGCGTTTTTTTTCACCAGTGCTGAACGGCTGAAACACCTGCAACCATTTCGACGCTGGACGCGGCGTCGTGCAAACTTTAGCCCACGGATCCTCTGACATGTCTGGACCACCCGAGGGCTGGCGCTCAGGAAAAGAGACACGCGCCTATTTTGCCGAGCAAGGCATCGAGGTTCACCTCTCCACAATCACGCGCCAGCGCGCAAAATATCCCGAGCTTTTCCAGAAGCATGGCCGCACGGTCTTCATTGATGCCGTGGCTCTGCTGGCGAAGTACAAAGACGATTATCGCGCGGCAATGCACTCCGGCGAGCTCGGTGGTAAAAAATCTTCGAGGCTCGACGCCAAACCGGCGGTCCCCGATGCTGTGCGCGCTGCCGCGCCGGCAAAGGCGGCTGAGAGCGAGCCGATCGAAGCAACGGGCGAAAAGCCAGAGGATGAGGCGGATCGTTTCCGTGTGCCGGCAGATCCGACCAAGCGCAAAGCGTTCTACCAGGCGCAGGAACTTGAGCGCAAAGCCGCCGAGGCCGAGGCGCTCCTCATTCCTGCGGTGAGCGCCCATGCGGCCATCACGTTCGCGATTGCTGAGGGGAAGCGGGTGCACCAGGGCGCGATGCGTCCCGCGGCTGAAAAGATCGCGGCCATGTTCAAGGATGATGCCCGATCGCTTGAGGTCCTGGCGATCCTGGATGACGTTTATCGCTCTGGATGGAACGCGTTCGCCGCGGCTGCCGGTCGCGAGCTGACCAATGCGAACCCGGCTGCCCTTGAGGATTTCCGCAAGCTCGAGGCTTTCGCCGATGAGCTGCGCGCGGCCAGAGGGGGACATGCGTCATCACCGGATGAGCAGGCTCAGGCTGCCACCGGCTGATGACCCCCGACATTCTGAGGGCCTCATTCGCAGGCCTTGCCAGTCCGCTCCTGGTGGTCGCCGGTGCGATCGAGGAAGCTGCGCCGGTCGCTGAGCCGCTGCGCGTTTCCGAGTGGTCCGTTGAGCATCGCGAGATTGCGCCGGAGTCAGGCTCACCGAAGCCCGGCAAGTGGTCCAATGATGTGCTGCCTTACCTGGTCGTGCCAATGGACCGTATGGGCCCAGAGGATCCGGTTCAGCGTGTGACCCTCAAGGGGTCTGCCCAAAGCGGCAAATCCGAGGCGGCTCTCAACGCCGCTCTGTCGCGGATCGATCAAAACCCGTGCGGGATGCTGATCTTGCTGCCCTCCACCGATGAGGCGCGCAAATACAACAAGGTCAAGTTCGATTCCTCGGTCCAGGCGTCGGAACAGATCAAGCGCAAGGTCGCGACACAGACCACGCGCAGCGAGGCGAAATCGACCTCGAGTTTCAAGCGGTTTCCCGGTGGCTTTGCCATCATCGATTCCGCGGGCACGTCCAAGCCTCTGCAGATGGTGACTGCAGCCTTTGTGATCACAGAGGAAGCCACCGAATATGAGGATGATGTGGACAATCGCGGACACGCGATCGACCAGGCAACAAAGCGCGGCACCATGGCCGGTGCGGCGTTTAAGCTGGTCATTCCGTCCACACCCGGTCGCAAGCCTGTCGAAGGCGAGCCAGGCGGCTGCCGTGTCTCGCTCGAGTTTGAGGCCGGTGACCAGAGCCAGTATGTGGTGCCCTGCCCGCATTGCGGCGACTACAGCGCGCTGCGATTTGAGAACATGGCCGGGCCCACGGCGGACCATCCTGAGCAGACGGTCGGCTTCTACTGCAAGGCCTCGGGCCCAGAACAGCCTAATCAAGGCTGCGGCGCGCTTGCCGAGAACTATCAGCGCCATGAGATGATCGCGAATGGCCGTTGGGTGCCATACTTCCCGAGCGATCGGGAGGATAACCCGCAGCCGCCTGAGATCATTCCGGCTGATGAGATCGATGATTGGGCATATGCCCTCGATGGTCGCCGCTGGATCACTCCGCGCGACACTGAGGGCCGCTCTGCCAGCTTCCATATCTGGCAGGCGATGAACCCCCAGATTGGATGGGAGGTTATCTGGGGCGAATGGCGCTCTGTCGGCACCGGCAAGCTCGATGCGAAAGTGTTCTGGCAGCAAACGCTGGGCCGGGCCTATGAGGGTCTTGTTGATCGTCCAGATATCCAAGCCCTGGTTGAGGCTGGCGGGAAAGTGTTCGCGGAGCCAGGCGAAGTGCCACCATTTTGCGCTGTTCTAACGATGGCGGTCGATGTCCAGGTGAACCGCCTAGAATGGGCGGTTTATGCCTGGGGGCGCGGGGGAGTCGGGTTCAGGGTGTCGCGAGGCATCCTGCCCGGCGATCCAACCAAGCTCCAGGTCTGGAAAGATCTCGACGCGCAGCGCAAGCAAACCTGGAAAGGCCCGGCTTTCAAGCCGAGCGCGCCGGCGCGGTGTTTTGTGGATTCCGGTAATTGGACGCAGGAAGTCTATCGCTATTGCCGCGGTCGCGCCGCTGAGGGCGTGTTTGCGATATTCGGGGCCAAGGGGCCAAAGTCTCACGAGGCGCCGCCGGTCACGCAAGCCAGCGTCCGCAAGGTCAAATTTGGCAACAAGGTTGTTTCCAAAATCGTGCCGCTGCAGATCGGTGGCCATAGCCTCAAGGGCCGGTTTTATGGCGGCCTTCTGGACGGTGCCAGCGCCGAAAAGGGTAAGCCGCTTCCCGCGCGCGCTATCCTGTTTCCGTCTGACCTGGACGAGGATGAGGCCAAACAGCTGACCGCTGAAAAGCTCAGCTTCAAAGATGCCAAAAAGCCTCAAGGCGAATGGGTAAAGATTAGCGGCCAGGCCAATGAGGCGCTCGATATCGGCGTCTATAACATGGCCGCGGCGATCTCGATGCAGATCGACAATTGGGATGAGGAACGCTGGCGCGCAGCCTATGAGGAAGCGCTGCCGGATGAGGATCCAACGCTCGCTGATGCAGGCGGTCTGGAGGCGCTCTGGAGTGAGGTGGCCGCCCCTGCTGAGCCAGAGCCCGAGGCCCGACCAGCTGGCTTGACCCAGGAAGAAAAAGAGAAACTGGCCGCCATAGGGCGGCGCGCAAGAGGTGAAGAGTAATGGCGAGACCATGCAGTGAGATCCAGGCCGATATCGACGCGATCGATGCCCGTTTGAAGGCCATCGCCCTGGGCACCAGCATTGAGGAAAGCCAGTATGCTGGCCACCGCGTGAAGTATAGCCAGGCCGATCCTGTTGCGTTGCGGCGCCTGCGCGCCGAGCTCGAGGATGAGGCCTGCGCAGCCGGTTGTAAGTTAACCCGGGCGCGAGGCGGTAACGCCATCCGCCCGGTCTTGTAAAGCGAACGGCGTTCGCTTTTGATGAGTGGCGGCGTGGAAAGTAGACACGCGGTCAGGATAGCAGTGACGACACGAAGTGTACCAATTAGCTCGTAGCTACAGCGCGGGCCACTTCTGTTCATGACAGGTTGGGTGACGACCATCGCCCCTATCGCATCCCGAATCGAGCATTTGAAGGCTGACTAGGTTGCGATGGGTAAGAAGCGGACCTCTCATGAAGAATATCGTGTCTAGCCGGAGTAACGCCCGGCCCGCTCATCTATTCAAGTTCGTCAGTGCGCATACTCTACTCGCGCTGACCCGGGCCGATCCATTCATGCAGGTGGATCGGCCCATCCATTTCGACCCGATACCCAGAGGCGCTGACCTGGCTAGACGCGCCGACACAGAGAGCGGTTGTCGAGAATGGGCCCCGCGGCCTGAGTAAGCGGGGCCCGCATCCAATCATCAAATCAACCCGGCCATAGGTCTGATAAGCTGAAAGCTGCGGTTGGTGGGGCGTTGATCTTCGATTCCTACCAAGCGACTCTCCGCTTGGTCGCGCGCGTGTTGCACAGTCATTTCGCGCAGCGCCGGATCATCGCTTCCCCCAATTTGCCTCCAGTTCCTCCGGAGGCTGACTTAGCCCCGGTGCTCTGCCGAGTGCCGGGGTCCTTTTCCAATGAGGTCAAATATGCCCAGTCCCCGACAACTGGCGCTCTCGCGTGTGCGCCGTAGACATTCAGGAATTGCGCCGGTTCCGACCGTTCAAGCCTCATCGTCCGAGGCGGCATCACGCGGCGGCTCCAGTTTTATGGGTTGGGCCCCTGGCCTTTCGCCCGCAGATATCGAGCAACGCACTTATGGCCGTGACCAGGCGGTTGCGCGGTCGCGAGATCTTGCTCGCAATGAGCCGCTCGCGATCGCCGGTCTCAACCGCAAGGTTGATATGGCCATGGGCCAGCGGGGTTTGCGATTTTCGTCTCTGCCGGATGGCGAGGCCCTCGGACTGGATCCAGAGGAAACCACGCTCCTGGCCGAGGCGATCGAGCGGTGTTTTCGCGAGTGGTCGCAAGACACGCTGTGGCGCTGCGATTGGGAGATGGATGAGGATTGGGGCGGGCTTTGCTCGCTCATGGCGCGTCACTATTTCCGCGACAATGAGGCGATCGCGGTTCTGCGTTGGGATGAGGATCCGGCCTATGGTTTCGGATATCGCACCAGCCTGCATGTCGTGGATCCCGATCGGTTGAGTAATCCCGATGGCATGCCCGATACTGAAACTATGCGCGCTGGCGTTGAAACCGATGGTCGCCGAGTGGTCGCCTATCATATCCGCAACGCCCATCCGAATGAGTGGATCCTGGGCAGCCCTCATGATGCCTATACCTGGACACGGGTGCCACGTATGGCCGATTTCGGTCGCCCAATCGTGCTCCACTTGCGCCGGAAAGAGCGCGCTGGTGAGGTCCGCGGCTGGGGCAGCATGATGGCAACCCTGCGCAAGTTCAAAGATCTGTCGCGCTACACAGACGCCGAGATCCAGTCTGCGGTTGTGCGGGCGGTCATGGCCATGGTGATCTATTCCGATCGCTCCACTTCGGGCATTGAGGAAGCGCTCAGCGTCCAGGATATCCAGAATTTCGCCGACGCCTCATCAGCCTATTATGGCGAGCAAGGGCCGAAGCTCGCAGACGGCACGCGGATCCAGAAACTGTTTCCAACCGAAAAGGTCGAAATGCTGACCTCGAATGCCGAGGGCGGCGACTTTGAGGCCTTCTCGCGCACCTTCACGCGTCAGGTCGCGAGCGCGCTCGACCTGTCATACGAACAGCTTTCAATGGATTGGTCGCAGACCAACTATTCCAGCGCCCGGGCGGCGCTCTTGGAAGTCTGGCGCAGCGTCGAAAGCTTCGTGGATCTGTTCACAGCGAAGATTGCCCGTCCTGTGCTTTTGGCGCTGGTTGATGACGCACTCGGCTCAGGCAAGATCGAAGTGCCGGGCCATGTGCCTGACATATTCGAAAATCCTCGCGCCTGGCTCCACGGCCTGTGGCTGGGTCCGGGTCGCGGCTGGGTTGATCCAGTCAAGGAGCCGATGGGCGCCGGCATTGAAATGGAAATTGGAACGGCTTCTCACCAAGACATTGCGGCCCGACAAGGGCGGGATTGGCAGGAGATCGGACTGCAGCGCGCCCGCGAAAAGCGGTTCTATGAAAAACACGGCATTGATCCGCCAAAGCAGGTGGCCGAACTCGCGGCGTTGTCCGCTGATGAGCTCGATGCAGCGCCAGAAGGAAATCGGCAATGACGCTCCCCATGATCACTGAGCAGTTTCAGAATAACATTGGTCGCCCGTTGCTGATGAGCATCCAGGGCGCCGAGCGGCTTGCTCAGTTTCTAGATAGAGGTGTCAGCCAGCTGGCGACTGCGACGGATACGAATGCGGTCCTAAAGCCGCAAGCCTATGCGCCGCGCTGGATGGGTGAGCCAGATGATTGCTTGGATTGGGGGGTAACGCTCAAGAATGGCATCGCGTCCTTCTGTATCGACACCGCTCTTTTTGCTCGCGGAATGGGGTTTTGGGGTTGGTGGTTTCATGGGTATGACACCGTGGCCGCAGCGATTGAGCAATGCGTCGAGGATCCTCGAGTTGAAGGCATTTTCATTCACATGGATAGCCCGGGCGGTGTGGTCCATGACGGTATATTCCAGCTCACCGAATTATTGCGCAACAGCCGCGCCGCGGCGGGGGGGAAGCCCATTCACGTGCACGCCGAGCTCATGGCGAGCGCAGCCTATTGGATCGGCAGCCAAGCCGACCGTGTGACGGCTTCGCGCACGGCCAAGGTTGGCTCGATCGGCGCTGTGATGATTCACCATGATTTCAGTGGCGCGCTCGATCGCGCAGGGATCCAGGTGACGCCTGTCCAGGGCGGTGAGCGCAAAACAGAGTTTGCCAACTTCAAACCGCTTGATGATGAGGCCAAAGCCAATCTCCAGGCGATGATTGATCAGGCCTATTCTGACTTTGTGGCGGAAGTGACGGCGGGGCGTCCCTCGCTGAGCGCTGGTGAGCTCTACGCCACCGAGGCTCGGCTCTATGATGCTTGCAATGATCAAGAGGATCACTCGGCCCTCGCGCACGGTCTGATCGATGCGGTCGAAAGCGAGGCGGTGGCCTACCAGGCCCTGCTTGATGAGATTTCCCCAAATACCCCGGCGGCGGGGTCAACGCCGACCAACGCCACGCAATCCAGCGTGCAATCAACGGAGACTGACATGTCAGCACTTATGAAAGCCCTTGCCGCCCTCTCAGGCGATGGCAAGGCACAAGATCGGATCGCGGCTGCGATCGCTTGCTTGCCGAAGGGCAGCACGGCCCTCAGCATCCTGCTCGGTGATGGATCCACAAAGACCCGGATTCTGCGCGCCAAGGCGGCCATCCGGGCCGAAATGGAAGACGAAGAGGCCGAAGAGGATCCGGAGGCTGAGGAGGATCCAGAGGCCGAAGAGGATCCGGAGGCTGAGGAGGATCCGGAAGCCGAGGAAGATCCCGAGGCCGAAGAGGATCCGGAGGCTGAGGAGGATCCAGAGGCCGAAGAGGATCCGGAGGCTGAGGAGGATCCAGAGGCCGAAGAGGATCCGGAAGCCGAGGAAGATCCCGAGGCCGAGGATGAGGATATGGCGAAAGCCAAAGCCATCCTCGCTTTGCCCGAAGCTCAGGGCCGCACCGCGCTGGCACAAGAGCTGGCCTTCGAAAAGGGCATCACTGTGAAGCGTGCAAAATCGCTTCTCAGCAAAGCTGGTCGCACCAAAACGCGTGCCACCACAACGGATCCGAAGCTTACCGCCAATGGCGGCGGGTCCAAGGATGGGTCTGCAGAGACCCTTGCCGCAGAGGTCCTGGCCTCTGGAAAGGCGGCTAACGTCATCTAGGCGCTGGTCATTCGTCTCGCGCTGATCCTGCGCGTTTTCCTTGCTCATAATCTTACGGAGTTAACCCATGACACGAGCATCCCTCACAGCTGCCGCGGCATTTGATCCTAATGGAATTGTCGCCGGTGGCTTTGACTTCAAAGCCGATAAGGAAACCCTCCTGACCGGCACCAACTATGCCGCGGGCACCCTGCTGGGGAAAATCACCGCCTCCGGCAAATACACCACTTCCCTGCAAGCTGCCGTGGATGGCAGCCAGACGCCGGTTGCGGTCCTGCTCGAGGCTGTCGATGCCTCAGGCGGCGACCAGGAAGCTGTCGTCTTGAAAGCGGGCGGCGTGGTCCAAGACAAGATTGTCTTTGGCACCGGCCATGATGCGGCCAGCACCAAGGATGATCTGCTCGCACGCGGCATCTTCGTGCTCGCACCGTCGGGCTAATCCCCGAACTTTTCCGGGATTTTCCCAATGATCTGAAGGGCCGGTAACGGCCCTTTTTCATATCTATATTTCAAATTCAGATTGGAGCCCGTTATGGCGGATATCTATTCAACTGAGACCCTTGGCCGGGTCATCGAGGGCCTTCACCGCCCTCAAACCTCATTGCTCGCGATCTTCTTTCCGAGCATCATCTCGTTCGACACTGAAAAGGTGGTGTTCGACTTTGAAGAAAGCGACCGCATGGCGTTGCCATATGTCTCGCCGCTGCGCGAAGGCCGCGTCTTCAAAGAGCTGGGCTACAGCGCGAAGGAATTCCAGCCCGCTTACCTCAAGCCAAAGACCACGCTCAACCCTGTCACGGCTCTGCGCCGGGCGATGGGTGAGCAGATTGGCGGCGGTCAGCTGAGCCCTGAGCAGCGTCGCCAGGCGGCGGTCGCGAAAACGCTGCGGCGTCACGTGGATGGCATTGCCTACCGCAAAGAGCAGATGGCTGGCGAGGTTCTGCAAACTGGCGGTCTGACTATCACCGGCGCAGACTATCCAACGGTGAACATCAACTATGGTCGCCAGGCGAGCGGATCCGAGACGCTGACCGGCGTCGCGCGTTGGGGTGAGTCTGGCGTCAGCCCGCTCAACGATATCGAAAACTGGAATGAGCTGTATCTCGAGCAGAACGGCACGCCGGTGACCGATATCGTCTTTACCGTGGATGCATTCAAATACCTGCGCGCGGATCCAGAGTTCCTCAACATTCTGGACACCAATTACCGCGGGAACATGTCTCAGGCCGAGCTGGTCGCGGCGGTCCAGGAGGGCGCTGTTGAGATTGGTCGCCTCGGTGCGGGCGGTCCAACGCTGCACGTCTATTCTGGTTGGTATCGTGACCCTGAGGATGGCGTGCAAAAGCGCGTCCTGAATAACTTCTCAGTGGTCCTGGGCAGCCGCGTTGAGGCCGCCCAAGGCAGCCAGCTGCATGGTGCTATCATCGATGATGATATTGCCGCTGAGATCGGCGCATCGGCAGACCAGCCGCTGGTCGGCGAGTTCATCTCCAAGTCCTGGACCGAAAAGGATCCAGGTCGCCGTCTGATCATGACGCAATCTGCGCCTCTGGTGGTGCCGGGTAATCCGGATTGCCAGTGGTATCGCAAGGTGCGCTAGCACCTCATTGCGAGCGTTCAAAGTGCGGCGGTCCAGGTCTTCTGGGCCGCCGTTCTCATGGCCGCTCGGCCACCCCCAAACCAAACCCCCAAACCAACGCACAGGGAGGCCCTCATGGCCAAGAAAGTCATCGTTATCAACGGTACAGTCACCGCGATCAAAAAAGCGAAAACCAAAGGCGCGGAGCCGGAGCGGGTTACGCTTGTCCCGGGTGATCCTGTCGGCACTTTGATCAGCAAAGAAGAAATCAAAGAGCTGATGGAGGCTGGCACGCTCGGTTATGCCGAGGATCTCGGCGATGAGAAAATCGACCTCGGCGATATCGCCGCCGAACTCGCCGGTGAGCGCCAGCGCGCCGATGACGCCACAAAGGCCGCGGCGAAGGCCAAAGAGGAAAAAGAGGAAGCTGAAAACCTGGCCGCGAAAGCCGGTACTGATCTAAAGGCCGCTGAGGATAGCCTCACAAAGGCCAATAAAGAGATCGAGGGCTTGAAAGCGGATCTGCTTGCCGCGAACAAGAAAATCGCCTCGCTCGAGAAATAGTAGGCCTTAGGCAATGAGTTCATTCGCTCAACAGGTTCTCGACGGCACATTTGAGTCGGCTCTTGCCGATCCGGCCCGGGTCACGCCGGAGGCTGGGGGCGGTACGTTTGATATCCGGGTTTTCCAGCTCGAGGGGGATCAAACCCTCGGCGTTGGACTGCAGTCGCAGCCCATTCTTGGGGTGACCGTGGTTGAGGCGCGCAAGACCGAATGGCCGCAGCCGGACAAAGGCGATACCGTCGAGATCCTGTCTGACGTGGATGGCTCAGTGCTCAAATCTCTGACCGTGGTGGATGATCCTATGTCCCTCGATGACAAACGGCTCACCTGGTCGATCAACTGCCGCGAAGACTAGTTCCTCATGCAAATGCGGCTCGATACGTCAGACTTCACTCTGGCGATCAATGGCAAACTGTCCCAATGGCGCGAGGGCGTGAGCGAGGCCGTTTTGCGCGCCAACCGCAGCTCGCTCGAGGCAACCCTGGACTTTGGTAAGCGGACGCTTCGCGCGGATCTGCGCCAGGCCGGTCTGAACGCCCTCGAAAAATCCTGGCAGGGTGAGATCTATCCGCGCAAGGGGCTCGCCTTTGAGCCAGCGGTGCGGATCTTCTCCAAGGCCGAGGTGATTGTCGGCGCGTTTGATGAGGGGCCGACCATCACGCCGACCGGCGACGGCATGCTCGCCATACCAATCCCCGGCAGTTTCGCCGAGGATTTCCCCAATCCGAAGGGCCCAGATGACAAGGTGGATTATGCACGCCGGAAGTTCGGCGAGCGCCTCTTTGTCATCCCCGCCAATGCTAACCGGCCTGCCATCCTGGCTGCCGAAATGGTCGGCGTTTCCAAGGGTGGGCGCCTGGGCCCCCGCAAGAAGACCAAAACCGGAAAATTCACCAAGGGCACTCAAACGGCCATGCTTTTCTTTCTGGTGCCGCAAGCCAGATTGCCGAAGCTTTTGGACATTCGCAGGGACTTTGATCGCATCGAAAAGTTTCTAATCGACACATATCCGCGCCAGCTCGCCCAGGAGCTTCGCAGGGTCGGGATCTCATAACATGGCTACAGATATCGAATCCGCCTTGCGCGGCCTCCAACAGGTTTTGACGAATGTCGCCGCGGGATCCACGGCTCTGCCTTCGGAAGTGCAGCGTAATGCCAGCCTGCGCGACATGTTTGGCCAGATCCAGGGCACCAGTAAGGCCTATCTCAACCTGATCGATGATGATCCGGTTCTCTATGACACGATCATTGGCCCAGGCGGTGATTACTATGAGGAATTCGGTCAGCGTGCAGTGGTTGAATTCATTGTCATGGAGGTCAAAGACGCGACCAGGGATGCAGTATTCTCTGAGGGCTTGGCGCAGGTCGCCAAAGGCCTTCGCCTGGCGAAAGAGCAGCTGCCTCTGCTCTCAACCATGGATATTCTGCCCCCCGAGCGGGCGAACCTGGCTGCTGGGCCCCTGCCTGGCATAAAGGCCGCGCGGATCACGATCGAATGGCTGGTCACAGCGCCAGATATGCTCGGCAATATCCTCGCCGATCGAGCGACGGCGACGGTCGAGGCCATTCTTATGAGCTCCGACGCCGTGCGCGATCGCGGCGCAACCCTGGTCGGGGTGATCGATCCGATCCTGTCAGCCGGTCAGGTGGCCGCGATGCTCGATGCGCAGCTCACCGGCGGCGTTGATGCGATTTTGAGTGGCGGTGCAGCCGCGGTGCGCTTGGCTGCAGATGCGGCGCCTGGTGTGGCCGACATTCTCGGCACCGGCGATGCTGATGTCCTGGTCGCGCTGACCGGCGCAGGCCTCATCGGCAACATTCTTGGCGCCGGTGACGCAAGTGTTCAGCAATTCGGCCTTGGCGGCGTGGTCTCGATCGAGCCAATCCTTGGTAGCGGCGCCGCTAGCGCTGATATTGACGGTTCAATGAGTGGTGTGGTCGCCGCCGTGCTCGGATCCGGAGCGGTTTTCACCAATCCTGGGGCAAATGTGTCTGGATGGATCGATCCAATCCTCTCTGCCGGTCAAACAGATGTGCAGGTCGCGGCTCAGAGCGCCGGTGCGGTCGAGGCGCTGCTCAGCGCGAGCGCTGTGGCGGTAAATGTCCAAGCAAGCGCTAGTGCCAACGTTGAGGCGATCCTATCCTCCGGCCAAGCTGGTCAACCAAGCGCCGTTGTGACCGGCTCTGGTGTCCTTGAGGCCATTCTTGGGGCCGGAGCGGCCAGCCTTGTGGTCACGAATGACCTCACCGGCGCGATCGATCCAATTCTCGGCTCTGGGGCTGCCAACCTTACCATTTCGGGCGCGGGCGCGGGTGTCGTGGACGCGATTCTAAGTCAGGCTGCGGCAGATCAGGTCAATCAAGCCGACAGCGCGGCCAATGTGGATCCAATCATCTCGGCTGGGGCTGCCTCGGTGCGTGCGACTGCCGCGGCCACGGCTTCTGTAGACGCTATCCTAGGATCCGGAGCTGTCGCGGCGAAAGTGCAAGCAAGTTCAGCCGGAGTGATTGGGGCAATCCTTGGCACCGGCGCAGGCGTCGTCGCTGGTGCTTCAAATGAGGCCGAAACTGACGCGCTCATCGCTCGGATGACAGTTGCGCCGACCGCCACTCGCGAAGGGCATATCAATACTTTGATCAAAGGCCTGAAAGATGATGGGCTTTGGGCGAAACTCGATGGGCTTTGGGTGTGTGCAGCACACGACAAGCAAGCCGCGTTGCTCAACTGGAAATCGACCTCGTTCACACTGCCCGACAATGCTGGCGACACGCTGGTGGATAGCGTCGGATTGCAAAGTGATCTCGGGACCTCCGACGTTTGGGATACTGGCTTCAGTCCCGCAAACAATGGCGTCGCATGGGACAACAATGGTGCACACGTTGGTCTTTGGAGAACAAAGAACAGCGGCGGGCAAATGGTTGCCCTGGTCGGCAGCACCGCGCTTGAAATCTTCGAGTCGGCTGGCGCGGTAATGGAGGGGACCTACAACGCTGGCGCCTACAGTAGCGGCACAGTCACCGGATTCCCTGCGGACGGTCATGTCTTGCTCAACGCAATCGTCGGCGCAACATCAGACCTCTACTTCAACGGCTCTGTTGCGAATACTGGCGGCAACCCGGGTGGACTGGATGCTGTTGCAAATGTCGTTTTTGCAAATGGCCTCATGGATACGATCGTGCGCGTTGCTCACCTCGGCGGGGACCTAACCGGCACCGAGATCACGAACCTCTACAATCGTCTCAACACATTCATCACGGCGGTCGCGCCGTAACCATAGGCCTCCGGCCTCTCCACAGAATCTGACCGCTTAAAGCGCGGCCTGATCGCAGGCCCGGCGAACCGGGTCGTTTGTCCAAAACTCAACAAACAGGAGGCTAGAATGCCCCTTCAATTTGCTGTCGCGCTGCGTAATGACATTCTGTCGGCCATTGCGGCCCGCGTTGGCGTAGCATCTCAACTTAAAATGTTCACCGGCGCGCCGCCTGCCGACGCGGCGGCGATCGATTTCGGGACTGTCGTGGCCACCGTTGAGGTGCCTGACACGCCTTTCAATGCGCCTGCCAGTGGTCAAATGACCAAGGCAGGGACATGGGAGGATCCGGCTGCCGACGCTGCCGGGACACTCGGTCACTTCCGCATCTATGAGGATGCCGGAACAACCGTGCTGTTCCAGGGCACCATCACGGCGACCGGCGGCGGTGGCGACATGGAAGTTGACAACACCGTTGTCGCTCTCGGTCAGACCATCACCATCAACACGCTGACCCTGACGACGCAGAACGTCTAGTTCTATGGCGGATAAGGCTAAGCCTGCGGGGGAGGCAAAGCCCCCAAAGTTCGTCCATTTGCGACTTGAGGTGCCGATCAATGGCCTGGTCGCTGGGCGTGTCGTTGCAGCCAGTGAGAAAACCGCCGCGCGTCTGAAAAAGGACAAGCAGGCGATCCCGGCCACCAAGGCCATGATCGCCATGGCTGGCGGCAACATTCCTCACATTCAAGATTAGGGAGTAGCTCATGACTTCTCGCAAGGGTCGCCTGTCGCCAATCACGGCGGCAATCGCGGCTAATATCGCAACCCTTCCGACCGCGAACCCTCACCAGCTCTGCTACTATAGCGAGGGGTTTGATTCATCGGATGGGTTTATTGATGACCAGGTGATCTGCCATGGCGGCGCGAATGGTCGAGACAAAACGGATCCATCTCCGGCGCTTCGCCAGTCCAGCGGCTCGATGAATGTGCCGATGGACGTGGCTCAGCTGACTTACTTCTTGCCGATGCTCTTGGGCCCAGCCACGAGCGCTGTGGAGGATGTCACGCCGACGCCGAGCAAATGGACGCGGACATTTGTCACGGGCCTTGATACGCAGGTCTTGTCTGCGTTCTCGCTGCCGGTCGCTGATGACAAGTGGAAGCTGGTCCATCCGTCTTATCTCAACACGCTGAGTTTCAATGTTGGCAAGCAAGACGGCTTCCGCACCATGGATCTCGGCTTTCTGACCTCAGACGTTGAGACTGTTTTGACAGAGCCGACATTCGCGACCGCGGCCAGCCCGCGTTCATACACGCACAAGAAAGTGCCTGGTGAGACCGGTACGCTGTCGATCGGCGGCACGGTTGTGGCGAACCTGATTGAAGGCACGTTCAATATGTCCAATCAGAGCGAGCTCATCAATCTGGCGGATGGCACCAACCGGGCCCTTGGCCTGGAGCCAGGCGACACGCAGATCCGGACGGACATTACCATGCGCGTTGTCAGCGGTGTGGCGGTCAATGATATCCTGGACCTGTTCCAGGGTGCATCTGGTGCCAGCTTCGCGGCCAAATTTAGCTTCCCGATCGATGCCAACGCGTCGCTCGAGATTGACATGCCGTTCTGTAAAGGGGAGCGCCGGTCGGCGCTGATCTCCGGATCCGAGCGCCAGACATTCTCAGCGCCGTTCGAGGCGTTCCAGAATGGCGGCAATCCCGCCGCAACATTCACTCTGATCAACCAGGAAGTCTAAAGCTGCGGGCGAAGACGGCCTCAAAATAGAGGCCGCTTCGCCCCGGTTTGGAGGAAGCATGCTACAAATTGGAAAGCCCCAGGGATCCGCCTGGCTCAACCTCAACTCATTCACCGGCGAGATGCCGCCCGATGATGTGCCGTGTGTTGCGTTCAAAATGCGCCGTGCGTCTGGGCTCGATGAGGGGATTGCTGAGACCAATGCCCGGGCCCGGATCACCGGCATTGCCGAGGGTCTCTCCGACGCATCGGATTATGGTCTCGAGAACGTCGATTGGGCTGAGGCGATCAGCGAAGGCAACGCGCCATTGTTCAGCGGCGTAGGCTATCAGATCTTTGCCGTTGAGCTCGCCATGCTGTGCGGCGAGGAAATGCGCGGGGTTGAGGATGAGGATGGCAAACCGGCTGAATGGACCAGGCGCAATGTCGCCATGGTGCTGCAGTCGCGCCGACCAGGATCCGAAGTGTTCCAGGGCATGCAGCGCCTCGGCACTACCTATGCTGAGACGTTCATGGCCCTCGCACTCGCAACCGTGCGCGAGGCACGTACCGAGGGAAAGCCTTAAGCCGTCGCGCCGAGTGGCAATGGGGTGACGGCTTAATTGAGTGTCGTGGTTGCCGTGAGGTCGGCGATCGCTGCGCTGAGGGCTTTCCGCGCGCAGATGGCACGCTTTGTCCCATGCGCGCCAACGCGCCGAGCTCGCGCGAGGGCGCGATCGCCTGGGCGCTTGCAAACCAACCATCCCTTTGGATCCAAACCGCGATCGCGGGGATCTCTCAATCCTTGCTGGTCACGCAGGGGCTGCGCATCGATGCCGCACTGAATTTGGCGCTGATGCAGCACCCCGAAATCGATCAGCTTTACCTGCTCATCTGCCTGCAAGCCATTGAGGTGGCCAGGCTCGATGTCGAAGCGCGCATGCGTGCTGCCAAATCTCAGGAGACCGCCTAAGTGCCACGTCGAGATCAAGAGGTCAGCCTCCGGCTGAGCGTCAAAGAAAAAGAAGTGATCAAAAAGGCGCTGCGCGAGATTGGCGAGGATGGCGAGCGCATGGCCAAGGCCATCGATCGCTCCACGAAGAAATCGAACCAGGGTCTCAGAGCGATGGATAACACCGTCAATGAGGTCCAGGACGGCGTTGATGACCTCGCCGATCGCGCAGGCCCTCTTGGCCGGATCGTGAAGACGCTGGGCCCCGCGGGCCTCGCCGCAGCGGCGGGCATCGGTGCACTAGTCGTCGGCCTGGGCGCGGCGGTTCGTATCGGTAAAGAGGCGGTCAGCACCTTTGCCGAGATCGGCAAGCAGGCCGATGTGATCGGGATCACGGTCGAAACGTTCCAGGCATTGCG
Organism: Henriciella sp.; assembly: GCA_965212615.1. Lineage (GTDB taxonomy): Bacteria > Pseudomonadota > Alphaproteobacteria > Caulobacterales > Hyphomonadaceae > Henriciella. The sequence continues at coordinate 406,587 of OZ243114.1, read as the reverse complement.
GGCTGAGTCGGATGCCCAGGGCATTTCATTCTCGATCCTCGAAACCGGCATGAAAGCGCTCGAGGAACGTCAATCGCAGATTGTGCAGGGACAGGGCGAGCTCTTTACGCGACTGAAGGACACCAATCCGGAATTGCTCCGCCAGCTCGAGGCCCTGGACAATAATGAGGATCGCTTGCGGGCGGTCTCGCGGGCGCTGGCTGAGGCTGAAACGCAGACCGATCGCAACCGCATCGCTTATGCGGCATTCGGTGAGGCTGGCGCGCAGGTTTCCAAGGTCCTGCTTTCCACCGGCGGCGACATTGATGCTTTGGTTGGCAAGGGCCGCGACCTCGGTCTGGTCATGGATCAAGAGCTGATCCGGCGCAGCCAGGAGCTCCAGGTCGAAATGGACATTGCGAGCCAGGTCATGGATCTGCAATTCAAGCAGGCCTTTGTTGATTTCGCGCCGGTGGCGCTCGATACGATCCGCTTTCTCGGCGATATCGCAGGCGGCCTGTCTGATATCTCTAATCGCATGCGTGAGGTTGAGGATCGATCCTCTCGGTTTAACCTGGCGCGGCTGGATGAGATCCAAAACCGTCTGACAGAGGGCGGGTTTCGACGTAACATCTTTGCGGGCGCGCGAGACGGCTCAGACCCGCTGTCTGAATCTGAGCTGCCGAACCGTTTCAATCACGTGACTCGTCGGGAGATGCGTCGCCTGATTCAGGAGTTCAATGAAATTGCGGCGACCGAAACACGCCGGGCCGCGAGCACGTTCATCCAGGAGACCCGGCGCGAGCTCGCCGGTCTATCGGCTGAGCAGCTCTCGAAAGAGCTCGAGCGAACCCGTGAAGACATTGAGACAGTTAATGATGGCGGCGTTCTGTCGCCGGATGGGCGGGTATTGTTCGGGACCGATAATGATGAACGCGAACGCCGCGCGGGTGTCATCGAAAGCCTTATCGAGGAAGCCAAAGCCCGGGAGGCCGGAGCCGCGGCCACGCGTAAACTGCTCGCTGAGGAACAGCGCCTGAAAGACGTCCAGGCCGAGGCCGAGCGTAAGCGCCGGGAACGCCTCACATTGATGCGCCAGGCCTCGATCCTGCTCAATGAATTGGGCGACGCCACACTGGCGCTGCAGCTCAAAGAGCAAGAGCTCACCAAGCTCCGCGATGCAGGCCTCATCACTCAGGTCCAATACGATCAGGCGCTCGAATCCTATCGCGACAAGATCACCGGCGTCACCGCTGCGACCGAGCGCTGGCAAAAGGTGATTGATGGGGCTGATACTGAGGTTGAGACGATCCAGGCGTCGATCGAGCAACTCAACCAGGACCTGGCGAGCGGTGCCTTGGGTGACGCAACCGAGGCGACCGAGCTCTATACCCGGGCGCTCGAGGCATTGTCTGAGGCTCTCGGAAAGGCCAAGCAAGCCGAGCAGGAAGCAACGCCCGAATTCAAAGAGAGCGCGGCCATTCGGGAAAAGTTGGCCCAGGCGCGCCAGGCGGCGATGTCTGAGCAAGAGTTATTGGCCGCAGAGCAAGAGCGGCTCGATGCCCTGGTGGCGTCCGGCAATCTGACGCGCGAGGAAGCGACGGAATATCTGCGGATCTACTCTGAGGAATTGCGCAAAGCGCGCGGTCAGGTGTCCCTGCTCGAGCGTGCGGAAAGCTTACTTGATGGCGTGATGAGTGGCCGGATCCAGACGGTCGAGGATCTCGGCAAGGCCATTGCCGGTCTCGTGGTGGATATGATCCGCCAGGCCGCGATCGCTCAGGCGCAGGCCGGAAACAGCCAGGGCTTTGGTGGTTTCCTCCAGAGCATTGTCGGCAGTGTCCTGGGCGGCTTCGGTGGTGGAGGCGTCAATCCATCCGGAACGCCACCGATTGTGCCTCAGTCTCATAGCGGTAGCCGTGTGCCCCATTTCCCATCCTCGCGCTCGATGCGGCAGCGTATGATGAGCGATGAGCATATGGTGGTGGTTCAACGCGGTCAGGAGATTGTGACGGCGAATGATCGGTCGCAAATCATCGATTACATTCGCCAGGCGAGCAACGATCGAAATCGCCCGAGCGGTATGATGCGGGGCGGTCCTATGCCGCTCGATATCAATCTCAATATTCGCCGCGAGGGCGGCGGTGGCGGCGGTGATACAGATGTCACCGCGAGCCAATCAGGAGAAAGCACACTCGATATCGATGTGCTTTTCCGCGACAAAGTTCGAGGCGTGATCTCTGAGGGCGCTGTGGACGGTATGCTTGAGGGGCGCGGCTTTGTGCGCCAGGCGGCGCGCTGATGGCGATTGCATGGCCGGTGGGCGTTCCACACGCATTCATCCATGACACGTATGAGCGCACGCCTGAGGATGTGGTGTTGCGCGATGAGGTCGCCGCGGGGCCGCCATTGCGAAGCCTTTGGGCGGCGAGCCGGGCGCAAACGGTCGCCGGTGAGCTGATCCTCAGTGACACGCAGCTGGCGACATTTGAGGGCTGGAGAAAGACCACCCTCGACTTTGGCAATGAGGCGTTCGACCTGACTTTGTATGACTATGCCGCGCCGCGCACCCTGACCGCGCGGTTCCGCGGCGCGCCGGTGGTGCGGGCAAGTTCGACCAAGGGCCGACGCGTGCGCATCGAGGCGCGCGTGGATCCCCCGGCCCCGAGCGGTGCGGCACTGTCTGCCCTTGCTGCGCTTCACAGAGCGGCACCGGCGAGCTGGCCGGTTGGCGTTCCTGGCTGCCCCCGCGTCGCCGAATATGAACTGACCGCCGATGACCAGGTGGCGCGCGCGGATGAGAAAAACTCGCCAGGGAGCGTGCTGATTTCGCGCCTGGAGGGTGGCCGAGAGAGAGTTGGGCTCATGCTGTCAGCGGCTGAGCTCGAAACATTCGAAACCTGGTTTGAGGGCACCGCCGCGCTCGGCGCTCGCGATATTCTTTTCCCGGTTCCTGGCGGCACGCACACTGGCTGTTTCTCGAGCGGCTACCAGGTGCGCGGAGCCGGAACGGGGCTCGATTGGAATGTGTCTTTTGAGCGTTATCTGGAGGCACGGCCATGACCACGACACGTGGCGCAACCTATATCGATGTCTACCTGGCGACGTTGACGCATCCCGATATCGCGGCCCTTTCAGGCTTCGTGAACGGGGTCACGTTGGACGGCAAATTGCGCGTCGCCAATTGGCGGCACAATTTCGATTCCAGAGGTGAGGTTTGGGCCCCAGGATTCTTCCAGGTCAAGCCGCCTAGGTCTGGCGATCGGCGAGGGATCCTGGAGGTCACGCTCGACAATGTGGATCAGCGCCTCACCGATGTGGTCAATGCGCTGACCGGCAGAGCGACATTGTTGCTCGAGCGCGTCTATGCGCACGATCCTGACACTGTGCGGAACAAATGGGAGCGCCTCGAGCTCAAACTATTCTCGGTCAATGAGCGCGAGTTAACCGGCAGCTTCGGGCCCCCGCCGACCGAAGGTCAATTTATGGGGATCCGTATCAATCCGGCTGGCTATCCCGGGGCGTTTGCTTGACCGAGCTCGGCGACAGGCTCTGGGCCTGGTTCAATGAGGTGGTTGGCCGTCCCTACGAACTTCAAACATGGGATTGCTTTCAGCTATTGCTCGAGGGTCAAAGTGTGGCCGGGTGGCATCGAGCCTTTGAGCCGTCTTATAGCGACAGCCCCGCTGCCACCGCGGAGAAAACACTGCTGCGCAATTTCAAGCGCGGCTTTCAAACATTCCAGCGCATTGAAGAACCGCAGCTAGGGGCTGCGGTTCTGTTTCGTGTCGAAAGGGTGCCTGTCCATGTCGGCATATGGATGGCTCCGAACCTGATGGCGCACGTCAACACCACCACTGCAACCACCTTGGCCGAGATCGGTCCAGGCACGGATTACCATTTCAATCTCGAAGGTTTCTATGTCCCAAGATGAGCTGATCGTCGTCGTCAAAGACGATCCATTCTCGGACCGCCCGCCGCGGTTATTAAAAGCAGCAGCTGGCACGCCAATCTCTGAGCTGGTCGATATGGCCGGATTCGAAGAGATTGAGCTCGAGCATGCCGAGGCCAGCATCAATGGCGAACCGATTGATGCCACGCTCTGGGCTGAAACGCCTGGTCATGATCACGTGCAAATCGTCGTGCTGCCCCAGGGCGGCAATGACGGCAACAAATTGCTGCGAACCCTGCTCTCGATCGCCGTCATTGTCGCGGCGTTCTACCTCGGGCCGCAGGTTGCCGCCATATTCGCCGCTGAGGGAACCAAGGCCTACGCAGCGATTTCGGCACTGACGACGGCAGTCGTGACCACGCTCGGTCAGCTGGCTGTGAACGCGATCGTGCCGCCGCCTTCGCTCTCATTCAATGTCGGCGATCAGCCTGATCCGGTTTACTTCATTGAGGGCGCTCGCAACCAGCTGTTTCCTTTGCAGCCGGTTCAAACTGTGCTCGGTCGCCATCGCGTCACGCCGCGCCTCGCAGCGCGCCCTTATCCCGAGATCCGCGGCGACGACACGTACTATTATATGGTTGTCGATCTTGGTCCGATCGGCGTTGAGGTCACCGATCGCAAAGTGGGAGACACGCCGATCGCGAACCTGGATGGTGCGGTTTATCAAAGCCGCCTGATCGCGAGCGATCCTCATCCCAACATGGCAAGCCGCCAGGTTGTGTCGCAAACGGTTGGCGCGACGATGCTGGTCTCGGATCCCGAGCTCCGCCGCACGGCCACTGACGTGATCGATTGTGACCTGATTTTCGGCTTTCCAACTGGCCTCGGTCGCACCGATGATCGAGGCAATCCGCAAAGCACAACGGTTACGCTCCAGGTCCGATATCGGGAGGTGATCAACCCTGGACCGAGCGAGACATTCGGGCCCTGGCGGTTTGCGACCTCGCGGGTCAATCAGTTCTATCCGGACTTTCGCGGGTTCGACAGCTCCAACGCGGCGATCTCGCTTTATGGTGCGGGGATCAACGGGCTCAACTATTTCGGCACCGCGGCGGATTTCACGTTTAGTGAAGCCAAGCCAGGCCAGCCGTTCTTTCGACAGGTCGGATTCTCGTTCCCGACTGAGGGGACCTATGAGGTCGAAGTCCTGCGTACCAGTGCGGACTCCAATGATGGGCGAACGTTCGATGATATCGTCTGGCAGACCTTACTGAGCAAGCGCGATGATCCGATCATTACCCGTGATGATGTGGCCTATGAGGTCTATCGATTCAAAGGCACGGATGAGACAGCCGGTGCGATTGATGAGCTCAACATGGTGGTTGGTCGGTTCATTCCCGCGTTTCCGGATGCCGTGCTCGACCAGCCAGACCTTAGCGGAGTCACCGCAGCGGATCTCAGTCTCACTAAAGTGAGTTCCAACGCGTGGGAGCAGGCGCTTTGGTGTATGCGGAACGGTTTTGAGGCGCGCGAGGCGACTGCCGATAATGGCTTTGATTGGCCGAGCTTTGCCGCCGCGGCGAAAGATGCCCGCGATCGCGGCCTTAAGTTCGATTACGTGGTCAATGATGACGTGAACGTTGATGATCTGGTCAATCTCATCACCGGCTCAGGCGGTGAAGGCCGGATCTATTCCTACAACAATGTCTGGACGGCTGGCCTAGATAGACCGATCGCGGCGCCTAGCCATGTTTTCCGGGATGGCACGGCGCGCAATATCTCAACCTCAAAATCGTTCCCTGAGGATGTGCACGCCTATGACGTCACATTCAATGATGCGAACAATGGCTGGCGCACACGTGAGGTGCGGATCTATCTGCCAGGCTATACGGCGCTTAACGCGACCAAGTTCGAACCCATCACGCTGCCTGGTAAAACCGATTGGGATGATTTACACCGCGCGATCGGGCAGCTGTATCGAAACTCCCGGCTGCAAAACACCACCATGGATCTGGAGGTGCCAAAATCCTCGCTCGACAATACGCTCCGGCCTATGGGGCGTGTGTCGGTTGCGAGCCGCATCATTACGCAGGTCCAGGCCTCTGGCGTCCTGCGCGGCATCACCACCAATGCGGGACAGGTTACAGAGGTCGAGCTCGACCAGGAGTTTGAGCAGGGTCCAAGTTTCCCGGGCCTGGCGCTGAAATGGGTCAGCAAAGATGCGAGCGGTAACCAGACGCTATCTGCGCCTTCTCCGCTTGTCATTCCTGGCACTGATGGCCGAAGCACCACCGCTACTCTGATCACGCCGGTGGCCACCGCGAGTGGTCCTGCCGCGGGTGATGAGTACATTATCGGGCCGGTCGGCACGGATCTCTATGAGGGCTTGCTCGAGAATGCAGAGGATGCTGGTGCGGATTGGGTTCGCCTTAGCCTCAAATCCTACGCGCCGTCGCGCTTTGATGAGACCGGCTACACCATTCCGGCTTACGCGATCCAGCCCGTTCTACCTTTGGGCTCCAGGCCGGCCCAATTGACCTACCTCAGCGCCCAGGCCACCAACTTCAAGGTCACGGTGAATTTCTCGCTGCCAGAGGGGTATGAGCAGAGTTTGCGCGAGATCCGTGTGTGGCGGGCTTATGCGGTATCTGCGACCGATCCAGATCCAACGGCTCTTTCAGTCTTCGAGCAGCTCTCTCCGCTCGCACCTGGCGTGCGTCAATTGGTGGATCATGCTGGCGAGGTTGGTCAGCGCCTGGTCTATCGTTTCCAGGCCGTCGCGGTTTCTGGGCGCGCAGGTCCGGTACTCGAGACGCCAATCATCACGGTTGCCGATGCGCTTCCAGCGATCGCGAATCTAACCGCGGGGGCTTCGATTGAGCTTGGTTCAGGCGGTGTGAGCAACCCAATCATCGCGGTCGCCTGGAATCCGGAAACGGCTAGAGAAGTGCTGTCCGCAGTCTTGCAAATGCGCGTCGTGGCGCTTGATGGTGGTGGGGCTCGCCTGCCAGATGGAAGTCAGCCGCCATATGAAACGATAACCGAGGTCAGGCCTGATACCGGAAAGTTCACCGTTCGCGGTCTCACCGGCGGATTGACATATGATTTCGCCATCTATTATCGCGGGGTTCGAGGTGAGGTTGGTGCGCTGAACGAGGTGCGCGATATCACTGTGGGTCAACCAACTTCGGTTGTGGATTGGACCGATCTCACCAATACGCCGCCTTGGGTTGGCGATAATCGTGTGCCGCTTGGGCTGGGCGTAAATGGGGACATTTTGCGAAATATTCCGCTCGGCATCCTGGACGGATCGGATGTTCTAAGGTGGCCGGCGGGCGGGCTCTATATTGGCGAGTTGAACGCCAACCGCACGCAGGACCATATTGCTGCTGATTTCTCTGGTCGCGGCGCGCTGGCCACGCTCGACTTTGCGCCTTGGGGATCCCACATTTCAGGGCGGCCTATTGAGTTGACGGATGGCCGGATTGCTGCCGGCTTAGCAGCCAACGGTGATGTTGGTCGCCCTATTCCATCAACGATCAAGCTAAGCTCTGACATTCTGAGTCGTGTCGGGGGCGGAAACTATACCGGGGATCTGGCCGCAGATATTACCGGGGAACACGTGGCGCTCGACTTTGTTGGGCGCGGTCCATTGGCGACTTTGAGCACTGTCGATTGGTCCACGTACATCACGGGTGCAAACCGGCCAGAAGATAATGCAGACGTGAGCCCGTCGCTTGAATTGTCGGCAACTTCTGTCGTGGTCCAGCGCACTTACCAGGGCACAATCAAGAGCGGGCAATTGCCCATGACGATCGGAGCGTTGCGGCGAAAGGGTGGCGCCACAGTAAATGGATCAACGGCCTGGTCGATCACGACGAACAATTGCACGGCGACCGTTGATAACGGTTCGACCTCGAGCGCTGGAAACATTTCTGTGACGGCGATCGCGGCGAACAATGCGACGATCGTGGTCACATCGGTCCGCGACGGGATCACGCTGCGGGCTACAATCACGTTTTCGTTTGTGGATGATGCGCCGCCGGTTAACACCGCCTCAAGCGCGCAAGACTCGACGTTCAACTCATTCACCGGAACATCGTTCGTTCAGCTTTCTGATACATTGGATGTTTCAACGGGGGCGAACGGTCAGCTTGATCTAACCGGAAACCACACTGTCAGTTTCATAGCTCCCACCACAGGGCCGGTCGGCGCCTATCCATGTGAACTGAAATCGCAATACCGCACGCCGGGCGGCACCTGGCTCGATGTCACTTTAGATACGTGCACCCCGTCGATGTCATTTGAATCCGAGTTTGGCGGTTTCTTTGCGTTGGCGGACGCCGTGGTGGTCGGTGGAGCGGTGACAGGGCTAACCGCGAACTCGCCCTATGAAGTGCGATTGGTTGGCCGCCGAACGGGAACAACCCCTAGCAAAACCATGGCTGTCGTCTTCGGCACCTTCTCGGTTCAGGGCTCTTAAAAGACAGGAAATGAAACGATGACTGACCTCACTGCATTGGGGCCATTGGCCCTGCACAATCGGCTGGTTGCCAGCCCCTACTATCTCGATTTTGGGGGCCACCCTGGCGACAATATCGTGGCCACGTTCCAGGGCCTGGCCGCGCAATTCGAGGAAAAGAGCTCTGAGCTCAAAGCCCAGGACAAGCGCGATCTGTTTGAGTGCTGCCTCTACCTGAGTTTCGCCAACACGTTCCAGGTCGGCGACCAGGCGCGCGGCTGCCTCATCGCGCTCACTCAGAAGAATCCAAAGTTCAAGTTCAGACCGGAGTCGACTCCATGAAACGCTACAAGATCGATCGCGTCGAAAAGGGCGCGCATGGCCAGTCATGGGACGTGCTTGGCGAGGGCGACACGATCGGGCCCGAAAAGCATGATCACGCCTCTTGGGATCAGCTCTGGCGCTGGCCGAATTTCAAGCCGCATGAGCTCGCCAGCAAATCAGACGGCTGGCTCATGCTCTACGCACCGGCCATGGATGCCCTCCAGGCGATGCGCACCGAGCTGGGACGCGCCCTGGTGATCAACAGCGCCTATCGCTCGCCTGCCCACAATCGCAAGGTTGGAGGATCCAAGCGATCGCGCCACCTGGCTGGCTGCGCGTTCGATATTCGATCCTGGGACAGTCAGCACGCGACCATTGCGGCGGCAGCGCGACGACATGGGTTTAATGGGATCATTGTTTATCCGACTTTCGTGCATGTCGATTTTCGGGCCCGCACATATGAGCGGACTAAGCTCTGATGGGCGCGCCGGTCGGGGAGTTCCTCTACAAACTGGAAAATGACGAGGAGACGTATCTCCTCTTTTATTGCCCTGGCTGCGAAACCACTCACCCCTACATCATCCGGGCGACCGATCCTGGTCGACCGCAATGGACATATAATGGGGATCCGCAATCGCCATCCTTCAGTCCATCCCTCCTGGTCAATCAACACACATCAGAAAAACGCTGTCACCTCTTTGTTGAGGACGGCAAAATTCGCTTTCTCAATGACTGTCATCATGAGTTGAGAGGGCAAACCGTAGCCCTGCCGGAATACCCTGCAGGCTAGAACAGGCGCGCCGGCTGCCTGGACAAAAGCCGGTTCCCTCAAAACAAGGAAACTTAACTATGGAAGCAATCATTCCAATGGTTGTCGCTGCCCTGACTCCGATGGGCAAAGATTACGCGCAACGGGTCGGGTACGACGCCGGTGAACATGTTCGCGATCTGGTCGCGGCGAGCGAGAATACGCTCGACGACACCGCGGTTGAGGTGGCCGAGGTGGCCGTCAAAGCCTTCCTGGAAGGTCTCAACGCCTCTCCTGAATAATGGATAACGCCCCTCTCTGGGGCGGTGTTCTGGTCGCCTTGTTCTTGCTGGTCGCCTATCTGGCGCGGGGCAAGGGCAAGGCGATTGAACGCGCGTCCCGTCACAAGGCGCGAGCCGCAGACGAAAAGGACAAAGCTGATGCGTTGCAGGAAGCTATTGGCACTGATGATGATTCTGCTCGCGACAGGTTGCGCAAGCTGGCTCGAAAGCGATCAGGTTTGCCCGATTAAGCCGGTCTATTCCGAGGCCGAGATCGAGCACTGGTCTGATGAGCATGTCGATTACATCCTCGCTGTCGAGCTGCAGGGCCAAAAAATGGGCTGTTGGTAGCCCAAAGGACAAACTCAAATGCACACGGGGCTGGTGTATGATCATAACAAAACTAGTGCTGAACTGGACGGCCATCGCTCTGTCAGGTGCGGCGGGTGTTGGTGCGACGGTGACAACCGGCGCCGCGGAGATCATGGGCCTGTCTGCCTTTGCGATCGCCGCGGCTTGCGCAGGGTCCGCCTCGGCGATCCTCTTTCTCATTCTGGACAATGGCGAGCGTCCACCAGAGCGAATTTTTCGGCGCGTTCTGCATGTCGTCGTCGCCTTCGCTCTTGGCGCATTCTTCGGGCTGTTTGTAGGTCCCTCTATTGCTGACGTGTCGCCCCTCGACCGTATTGCGGGGATCTATATTGGTGGTCTGACCGGGTTCGGTGTCATCGGGGTCCTGGTCAGCCCGAAGACAATGAAGGCGCTCGCGCAATTCCTGCTTTCATTCCTCACAAATCGGGGGGGCGGCTCATGACAACGGCCCTGATAATCCTCGCCTGCGCGGTGCAGATCATATTTTCGGTCATCGTGATGTTTTTCCTTACGCAAGTGCGAGGGTTGACGCCGCGATGGCCGTGGCGGCACGCCTATCACAGGGTGCTGGAAAAACTGGTCAGAGCCGGCATCTGTTTTGCCTGGCTCGGATATATGTTCGGCATCGTCTATCTGGGTGCCGCTTTCCTGCTCGGCGAGGTTGAAACGGTCGCCTTCAATTCAATTGGGAGTTTCGGCTCGAAAGGGCTGCTCGCTGCTCTCACGTTCGGTGCGGTCATTCTGGGCCATATGGCCTGGCTTGCCTGGCGCGCTGACCACAGGCGAACCCTGACCTAGCCTGTCCATTCAGATTATGAAAGCGACCCCGCCCCTGTGGCGGGGTTTTTTCTTTGCCTAGATTTTAGCTTTACTTTCCTTCCGGGGCGATTGTGCTATCTATATCTGGGTTAGCTGCATCCGCATTGTCGAGGTGCAGTTTGTAGATTGCTTGGCACACTATGGAGATAGGGATTTGGCTGACCTGCGACCTGAATCCGCTCCAGACCGTCTGGAGAGCCTGGCAGATGCGATCGGGTGGATCGTTGATCGGGCGAGCGATGAGGCGGCAGCAAGCGATGAGCTCAGAGCTAAGCTGATCGCGGCGCGTGATCAGGTGGTGCGCGATCTGCGGGCGCGGAAACTATCGCGCTCTTCCTAGGTCCAAAACAGTGAGGATCATGTCCAGGGTTGGTGTGTTGGCCTGACCAAGCTTGCCGTGTATCTGCTCAATCTTATATTGCCGCGCCGCCGCCAGGCCGCGCGTTTCAATCCCTGCAGCTTCGGCCTCGGGAAAGAAATAGCCAGGCTTCACTTGTAGTGCGATTGAGATCTTGGCGAGGATCCTGGCCGGTACGGGACGGTTTCCGCGCTCATAATTGCTGATAGCGGCCCGCTTCACATCGATTTTCTCAGCGAGCCTTTCTTGACTCCAGCCGCGCTCATTGCGCGCAGAGCGGATGGCTCTACCAAGTGCGAGGTCGAAGTCTTTCAGCTTTTCCGGCATGGTTGATAGTATAGGTATCACCCGTTCTGGTGGAAAGTTTACAGGAAGAGACATTTTCAGCGTCCTGCGCCGGAGCGTTTCAGAAATCGACTCGGCGGGTTCTCAAACGACTTGTTGCTGTGTTGACTCGTGAAACGCTGCACGTAGCTATATTGCAGAAATATAACAAACAAGAATGTAATCTACTTAGCCGAAACCAAATAGATGCATGCAAGGGACGGCGTGCAATCGTAATACAGAACGTATAATACGGTGGTCATTGAAGTTGAAGAATACAGATGATGACGAGGGCGCATTGCGAGTGCTCTCTATGCGATTAATCAAAACTCAGGCGGTACTGCATGCTGCTGTCCTGCTGGCCGGCCTGGTCGACGCCAAACCCGATATCGGCGCCGCAGATCGCGATCTCGAATCCCTGATTGCTGTGATCTCGGTGGTCAGTGATGAATTTGATGGATTGATGCGTGAGGTAAACCTGCGCGCTTGACTTCAGTCGATGGTCGACAGAGTGGCGGGCCCAAGGCCCGCCTTTTTCGTCTGTGCGGAAGAACAAACCCGGCCCACCTTCCCCCATATTTCCCCCACATACCGCGTTTGTTCCGGTCAATTCGCGACAATTGGCGACAATTGCCGACAAAACCGCTTGCCTATGATTCCCATGTTTATTAGGGGTTTGGGCCTCGCGGAGAGGTGGCCGAGTGGCTGAAGGCGCTCCCCTGCTAAGGGAGTATACGTGATAAGCGTATCGAGGGTTCGAATCCCTTCCTCTCCGCCACGCGCAGCACTCTGACACAGAATGCAATAATTACAATATCTTAGCAAGCCTTGAATTGATATTGTAGGACACGCACCAACAGGAATGTAGGACGCCCGATAGTTACTCTAAATTCAGTTCAGATCGAACCGCATTCAGGATGTCGACGCGGTACTTTCGTGATTGAACATAAATAAGAGAACTCGAGGGATCGCAGGAAAATACGCCTGTCGGATTAAAGAAAGTCCTGTAGCGGGATCAACGCGGACTTTTCGTAGTTTTCGAAATCCGCAGGGTAAACTCGAAGTGTGGTTTTTGCGGTGGATTCGGACCACTGTAGCAACGTACCTTTACTGTCTTTCAGCTTGCTCTTCGCGAACAGGTGGAACTTCCGTTTTGTAACTCCGCAGAACTGACGGAAAGTGACTTTGTGCTCACGTCGGTGTTTCCGTTCAGGGTCCACCTCGATAGAGTCGGGATAGAGCTCACTGACTTTACTTTTCGGGTAAGGTTCTAAGTACGTTACTTGCCTCACGCCTGAGCCAACTATGTGTTTCGCGCAGTTGTGGCACGGAAATGTCGTAACGAACATCATTCCTTCTTGCACAGAATCATTCGAACGAGCGACGTCCATCAGAGCATTCATCTCTGCGTGCAACGCTCTTCCATACTCAAGAATGCTAAGAATCTCTGCTTCAGATAAACCGTATTTGTCGTCATCTAGGAGCGTCTTGGCCAGTTCTTCATTCTCCAAAGAGTCCCATTTTTTCTTCAGCACTCCCCGTCCTTGAAGTCGCTTGATCACATCGATCACCAGGTTGCGTTTCTCGATCGTGTTCGCATCAAAACCAATGGCCGCATCACGACTGTCCGCATGATGGTCTATCCAATAAGTTCCCCCACCAGATTTTGGAACTTCATTACAACCGAGCGAAAGTATTCTCCGATCTTCGCTGAATACGGCGGCTCCAACTTGTCGAGAAAGGTCGGTGGACCGGTACGCAGCTTGGCTTGCGAGGTTGTTAGCGTATTCTTCAAACGTAGGTGAAAGACGTGGATCCCCGAACAGTAATCTAAATAGTCGATTTATTCCCGCTTGCGCATCATCTGAATTCGAAATGTCGAGAATGTAATCGGCTAGGGGGAACGCTGATCCAACATCCTGTCCGAATGGATCGTTCTCTCTTTCGTCTCTTTCAATCAACTCCTTAGCAGACTCGGTGTATGAAGATTCAAAATCCTGGCGTCCGTCGTCCAATGCGATTTTGTTAGCAAGTTCTCGGAGGCGACGCTCATACGGAGAATGGCAGGAAATCACCACCAGCGCTTCACCGTATATTTCGCGGAGCGTTCTGATCTCCTCCGGTTTTTTCATTTGATTGAGGATATAGATCGTACCTCTGTATTTGGATTTTTGCCGTTTCTGCCGATTGTTCCGGATTGTATTCGCGCTCAATAAAGCCAGTATGTCTTTACGATCGGTGGCTTTGCGCGCTTCGTTGCACGCGGCAATGAGTGATTGATAACGGATCAGCGTACTTGACTCATCATACTCATAATCACCCCCTAAATATGTGAGAAGCTTGGTTGCATGGATTTCCAGAGCTTCAAAGTCATACCGAGCCGACGCCCCTTTTATCAGGGAGACCGTTTGAGCGAGTTGGCTTCCCATGCGACTAACCAATGCGAAGACCAATTCGGGTTTTGGCTCGATATTGGGACTAGCTAGTTTTTTTGATTTTTTGGCCATGTTAAGGAACCCTCAAAAACCGAATCGTTATCTTGTAAACACCACGCAAGTGATGTATTGGAACATAGGGAGAACAAAGTGTCGCAAAATTTAGTATACCCTAGCAAATCATCCTTTGTCGCAACTGCCAAAGAAGTCAGATCTGGATCCGTGAAGCTGCACCCCATGAGAAATCCGCGATCCAAAAATTCTTCTACTGCAAACACGAAGCCAAAAAAGAATTAGCCAGGATCACAATATCCCCGTTTCTTTTGAACTAAGCTTCCACTCACTCAGTATGGATCGCGGCTTCAGAATGGGATCTCCGTTTGTTTTGAACGCTCTATGATAGATTTCAGGTGCACGTTCAGTTCGTCCATCTGGGTAAATTGTTGTTCTACCTGCATTTTTCCAAACGCGATTCTCTCATCGCAAAACACTAGGTACAATTTTCGGCAGAATCTGATCCTAAATCGGTCGTTGATCGTTTGCGCGTGATCATTTTTTTGTTCGTAAGCGTAATAAAACCGAGACGCCCCTAAAACGTGGATCCCCAATTCCGCTAAGTCTCTCAATTTGTCTGCGAGCTCAGTAGTACGCAGTGCCATTGAAACTTGAACGTCGAACCCTTCAGTGCGCCACGTCGCCATTTCGTCCACAATATTTTTGACAGCGTAGATTGCATCCGCTTGCGACGATTGGATTTGGGATAGCCCTAGGTGCCAAACAACGTGCGTGGCGTTCCGCGCCTGCTCCGCCATAAGCTGTGCGTGGTATTGCGTGGCATCTATCTCTTGATGAACGAAATCTAACTCAACCTCAAAAGTTTCAATCTCTCCAGACTCTTCACCGTCCTGCCGAGAAAGCTCAATAACGTTTGTGTCCAAAACCCTCGCGACTTGACCTAGTGTTGAGATTTTCGTCTCACGTCCTTTTCGAATGTTATAAAGCGTCTTGGTATCTATGTAGCTCTTTTCTGCGATGCTCTCTAACGATAGTTGCGACGCCTCAATCGCCGCGTTTAACTTGTCTACATCGGCAACCACGAATTTCATTTTTTGCTCCAGTAACTCTGAAGGATATTAAGTACTGAATCGTATCGGGAACGTCCATGTAACCGCTCCGGGATTTTTAAGACTTTTTTCAACCCGATTGGGACTTTTGACGGAAACGCACAGGGAATACTGTGAGAATCGGGTAATCCATCGGGAATTATCGGAAATTATCAGCTAGGACGTCCCAACCTCTCATCCCGTTCTTTTGATTGGGTAGCGCGTCGCCAACGACATGAATAATCCTGAGAGCGGACAATCCTCAGACTGAGCCTAAACACACATCATAAGTTTCGCCTCAGAAGCGAAGGGTTTTGAGGCGCACTTTGTGGGAAAGATAACCGTAAGATAGACGCTACTTAGAAACATCCATGCCGTCTCAAAAACCGTCTTGATTATCTGGCGTCTCATAATATGTTCGCTGTAAGGTTTTTGAAACAGGAGGAAGAAATGATTATCGGCTACGCAAGGGTGAGTACGCAGGATCAAAACTCGGAGCTTCAAACTAACACCCTCACCGAAGCCGGTTGCGAACGGATCTTCGAAGAGTCAGCATCAGGTGCGCAGCGAAACAGACCAAAGCTTAAAGAAGCGCTCTCGTTCCTTCGAGAAGGCGATACGCTGGTAGTTTGGAAACTTGACCGCTTAGCTCGTTCGCTGCGTCAGCTCATCGAGACGGTGGATGATCTTCATGAGCGAGGAATTGGTTTCGTCTCTCTCACCGAAAACATTGATACCACGACTCCCGGTGGCAAGATGATCTTCCACGTGTTTGGTGCTTTGGCCGAGTTTGAACGGGAACTCATCCGAGAGCGCACTACAGCCGGCTTGAAGGCGGCTAAGGAGCGCGGCGTGAAGCTGGGACGCCCGAGAGCGTTAGACGATGATCAGATAGCTATCGCTCGATCTTTGAAAGCTGCTGGGAACATGACCTCCGCGCAGATTGCAGAGTATCTTGGAATTAGCCGACCGACTTTGTATCGGATGTTGGCTTAGTCTGCTGTCGGCGTCAGAGCGGACATTAGATGATCATAGTTTTCTTTTTACGGATTCGGCGATCAGCAGAGATTGTGATGGCTGGTTTCTGATTCGGACGCACGGCGGTGACATCAATCAACTTGATCTTCTACGATCATTAAGTAACCAAACGTTCCCAAACTTTCGCCGCGCTATTGACGGCTCAACTACCGAAACTTGTTCAAAAAAGACTAGAGGAACATGAGTATCGATCCGCTCAGAGAGTTTTACGCCACTCTGCCCGACGACGAGGAAAGAGCAGATTTTGAGCATCTCGTTGACCTGACGGTCTCCAACTTAAAACGAGTGTATCAGCATGAGCACAAAACCGCAGAGAAAATGGTTGCTGATTATCTGAACACGTTTGCAAACAAAGACTGGTGCAATAGGAATGATTCTAACCACTCGTCTGTTGAGTACATGCATCAACTGTCAGGAGCAGGTCTCGCCGAGGTCATCCATTATGACGTTCACTGGAAAGGACCTTGGGATCGCACAGTGTTTTTGAATTGGCGAAAGCAGTCTTTCGAGACTGGTACTGATGTTAACCCACATACTGTCTCCGACACCTTCGAAAAACCAAAACCAAAAAAGTCTTGGATCAAGTGGTAAGATAAATCACGTGCTGTAGACCCGGCCGCGGCGTCCGCTCTCGGCGTCGAAGGGGACGTTTTGCATCTCGATGATCAATTCTAATCACCGCCGAACAAGTAGTGTTCCATCAGTTCGTAGTAAGTGTTCCAGCGCGCGTAAATGTCGCCGCGATTTAGCGCATCGCCTTCGCTCCAACCGATGTCGTAGACCTTACCGTCTCGCTTTGACCAAACTACTACGCCCTCTCCCTCTCCTGGGGTAAGAGGAATAAAATCTGGAGAGAGGTTCAAAAAGTCCTGGCACCATCGCCACTCTTCGATCCACTCATGAAGCACAGGATCCAGAAACTCTATGTGGACACCCTCTGCGGATTCCAAAAACGTTGGCGTGTATTGTAGGTAAAACTCGGATGGGACTGTCAGACTAAAATCGCTTGAGGCGACCCTGCCCTGAATTTAGCGTTGGAGCCATGTCCAAGAATCCATTTCGCTACTTCAACACGTCCCCCGAAATCATCCGTCTGGCAGTGATGCTATATGTTCGATTTCCGCTCTCGTTGAGAAATGTCGAGGACCTCCTGCATGAGCGCGGTATAGACGTTTGCCATGAAAGCGTGCGCCATTGGTGGAACAGATTTGGACCGATGTTCGCGTCAGAGATCCGGAAGAAAAGATCTCGATCGATGCGCCAATGTCCACAATGGCGCTGGCACCTGGACGAGGTCTTTGTAAAGATCAATGGCAAGCAACACTACCTGTGGCGAGCCGTAGACCATGAAGGCGAGGTGCTGGAGAGCTACGTCACGAAACGTCGAGATCGCAAGGCTGCACTACGATTCCTGAAGAAAGCGATGAAGCGATACGGCAACCCGGAGGTTGTGGTCACCGACCGCCTGGCGTCATATCGGGCGGCTATGAAGGTGATTGGAAGCGAGGACCGGCAAGAGGTTGGGCGGCACAAGAATAACCGCGCCGAAAACAGCCACCTCCCATTTCGAAGGCGGGAACGCGCCATGCTCAGATTCAGACAAATGCGAAGTCTTCAGAAATTCGTCTCCGTCCATTCCTCCGTCCACAACCACTTCAATCATCAGAGAAACATCGAGCGCAGAACCAGATTCAAGGACCTTCGCACCGCCGCCCTTCTCGAATGGCGCGAACTTCTTGCTGCCTAAAGCAAGCGAGCGAAAATAGCTGCTAGAGACTGGTTCGCGTTAGACTGACACCACCCTCCAATGACTTGTGATTGGAGCACGCTATCACATTACAACAGGTTGGAAAGCAGGGATCGGAATTGCGGGCGGAAACGCTGAGCTGTTCACGTAAACGCATTGCGGTCGATCCCGTGGTGAACAAGCTGGGCGTCTCTCTGCCCCTCGTCCTCTGCCTCTATCGTGCGGATTATCACACGCTCAACGTGCGTTTCTTCACAGTAAGACTTCTACGTTCGGACGACTGTCGCAACGCTCGTTAACTTTTGGTTAACCGCAGGTGAGTGGGCGCGGGTGGTTGGAGGTCTTTCAGAAAAAGACCAGCCCGCCCCTGGGACGGGACGATAAGATGTGGCGAACGCATTTTGGATTTTTTGTTGGGACAGTGGGGGCACTGTTGGCGATTCCTCCCGCCAGCAGCACCGGCCTCCACGGTCACAATGACCGTCCAGTCAACCACAATGATGAAGTTTCACTGGAGCTGATCGGCGCGATCGAGCCGCGCTGCGCGATCACGCGCCTCCCAGGTGAGGTCACACTTGGCGACCTGACCAGGCCGGGAGGGAAAGATGTGTTCCTCACCGTCGATTGCAATGAGCATTTTGGCTATCAATTGGCGTCCGCAAATGGCGCCCTCACGCATTTGTCGAGCGCCATCTCCACGGACCAATTCTCGACGCAGCTGCCATATCATATCTACGTCGAAATCCCGACCACAGGCCACACGATCCGGGATTCATTCAATAGTGCCGAACTTGTTCCAGGTTCGATAGATTCAGCCGCGTTCTCCGACTCTGAAGGCGGCGTGGCATTCGCCCGAACAGCGACATTGAGACTGGCCTGGACCGCCCCAGAACAACCGCTTCTGGCGGGCGCTTATCAAGACACGCTGACGCTCACTCTGGGGGCGCGCCCATGAGCAAAGAGCAACCGAACTCGAAAAAAAGAACGAGCAGATCCAACTGTCGGAGAAAAGCTCGCAATGATCGCGGATACGACCGCAAACTGTTGTGTTTGAGCTTTCATTTTTAACGCATGCCTTAGGGCAAATGGAGAATTCAATTATGATTAAGACGCTTATTGCGCCTGCTGCACTATTGCTGTCTGTGGCAGCGCCGGCTCTGGCGGCGCCAGACGCCAATGATACGATCACGATCAATGGCAGCGTTGCAGACACCTGCACGCTCTCGATCGACTCAACCCCGCAATCGAGCACCAACTCGACATTTGCGGCTTCCACGATCGATATTACAAGCCTGGCCGATGCCACAGACGCAACCATTTCACCAGCAACCATGACGCTGACCTTTGATGGCATGTGCAACTATGCCCATGCCATCGGTCTTCAGTCCGCTAATGGCGGCCTGGACTATACCGGCGGCGTGTCTGTCATTGGCGGCACTTTCGATGATCTGGTCGAGTATACCGTCTCTGCCAGCTGGGACGGCGGCGTGACCCTGGACTCTGAAAACGGCACAGCTAATCAGGCTGTCGCAGGTGCCTTCCGTCAAGACGATGTCTCTCTGGCATTCAACTTCGACAATAATGGCGGCACTGATCCACTTCTATCCGGGGCTTACACAGATTCACTGACCATTCAGTTGGGCGCAGCGCTTTAAGCCTGAGCCCCGGGGGAAGTGGAGACCTCTACGCATACTCTTCTCAATTCTCCGTTTCCCCCACCGGTTCTTTCTGGAAGAAAGGAATCAAAATGAAGTCAGTAATCGCAATCGTGCTTATGAGCGTCAGTTTGTCGGGAGCGGCGTTTGCCGCGTCGGATGACAATGACTTGCTGGATATCAATGGAAGTGTATCAGACACATGCTTCCTTGGTGCCCCAGTCGTCAGCGCGAGTTCAGATGCCACGCTGGCATCCAAGATTGTGACATTCTCGGCCTTGGCAGACACCAGCACCGCTGTGTTTACCGGCGGCGCGTCATCCATTGAATTGAACTTTGATGGCATGTGTAACTATGCGCACAATGTCAGCATACAATCGACCAATGGTTGGTTGATCAATTCCTCGGGTACGGCTGTTGTCGCAGGCTCAGGGTCGTTTAATTCGACGGTGGGCTACACGCCAACAGTGAAGTGGCACAATCAACTCGCAACGTTCAATGCCGATGATGGCAGCGCAGGCAAGAAAGCCTCGAAGCCTATCCTCGGGGCGTTCGCGGGAACAGCAGAGCTGCAAATCAACCTGATCGGCGTCGACGATCCCACTGCCCCATTGGTAGCTGGAACGTACACGGATGATTTGATCCTGCAGCTTGGTGCTGCCCTCTAGGCAGAGGTCCAAACCGGTGTCGGCCCATTCGTGAAAGGCCAATGGGCCGACCCGCACTCTACAAAATCTGGAAGGGAAATAGGCTATGGCTCATGGTCTAATCAGATGGCTTGTCGCAATGGCAGCTTTAGCGCTGGCGGCGCCATGGATCTCGCTCGCGACCGCCATGAGCGTCAACCCGATCGTACTGGATCTGGAATCCTTCGGGCGAAGTGCATCGTCGCAAATCAATGTCACCAATACTCAAGGATCAGATCTCCCGATTGAGTTGCAGGTCAACCGCGTTTCAATTGATCAAAGCGGAAACGTGACGATTGAACCCGGCGGCGACGCGGACTTTTTGATCTTCCCGCCGCAGGCATTGATCCCGCCTGGCGAAACTCAGGTCTTTCGCGTCCAATGGGTGGGAGAGCCGGCCATCGCGCAATCGCAATCCTATATCATAACTGTGGTCCAATTACCGGTGGAGATGCCGGATGGAGCATCCGGTATCCAGCTGCTGTACAATTTCCAGGTCGTGGTGAACGTATCGCCGCCGGATGGTGTCTCCAATCTGAGTGTTGAAGAGACCTTCGTTCGCCGCGACGAACAGGGCATCAACCGTCCCGTTTTGACCCTGAAGAATAGCGGTAACGCGCATGCTTACCTAAGCCGCGCCAAGATCCGCGTCCGTCAGTATGATGAGCGCGGGGACACGATCTGGTCTGCCACACTCGAACCTGAAGATATTGCCCAGTCTATGGGCGTCGGCCTGGTCCAGCCGGGGCGCACGCGGGATTTCTCGCTGCCCATGGAACTCCCGTCAGAGACAGGAACGATCAAAGTGAACCTGAGATATGACCCGAGATAAATCCCGGTCCGCATGCCCCGTCTCAGAGGCCTTGAGCCATTCGCAATTGGCCTGGATGAGCGCGCTCCTCCTGTGCGCGGCCCCTGCGGCGTTAGCACAGGTATCGTCGACGACGGAGACAGCGAACGGGAATCAGTTGCGGATTGAGCGGGCGCCTTTGTTTGATGATGGAAAAGTCGTCGGCGATGTCTCGTTTTACACTTCCCCAGATGGGAGCGTGCGCCTTCATCAGCAGCAGCTTGAAGCATTCTTGAACACACGACTGACCGTGTTGCCACAAGACCGACTACCGCGAGATGCGGAACCATTCACATCAGTTCCGGTACGCGCATTGCTGGCCGAAGGGCTTCAGTTTGATCTGAAGCCCACCCAAGCTGGACCGCAAATTTGGATATCACCGGTTCAGGGCCAGGAACAACCGCGCTTGGCGCCCCTCTCACGCGCCGCGGCCCCGCGAAGCAAGGAAATTGCCGGCTTATCCCGACAAACGCTGGCCCCAATCTTGATCGACGGACAAGTCATAGGATCCGTCAAATACAAGTTTCTGGACGATGGCGGGCTCGCCGTATCTCAGCGCGTTCTGTTCGATGTGCTCAGCGTATCAAAAGCCGGACTCACACCGCCTTTCGACGCGGGCTTGTCGGGTGACACGTTCATTTCCGCTCGCCGCCTTCGCGAGGCTGGCTATGCCCTCTCTATAGATCCAGACCTCGGCGCGATCCGACTCTCTACGCCATCAGGCTCGACGCTTCAGCCTGTCCCAGATCGCGCGCCGACCTTAGAAGAGCCGTCGTTTACCTCGGCCGATATTAAGCCTTCAGAATCGCGTCCGTCAGATCCGGATTTGACCGTCGCGGCGGTGGAAACGCCTCGCCAAACCCTTCCAGATGGCGTTGGGTTTCCACCGCAAGCCTCCAGCCGTAACCCGACCGAACTTGTGGCTGAGAGGCCGTTGAATACGACTGGGCGAGATATCTCAATCTTCGTGCCGCTGATTTTCAGTGAGCGATATTTCTCTGACATCGAATTATTTATTTCGCGTGACAACCAACTGTCGGTATCTGCCGCGCAACTCAGCCGCGCCCTCGGCGATGCGCTGACGCCCTTTGCACTTGCGCAATTACGCGAAGGCGCCGGGCCAAACGGGCTGATCGACATTGCCAGCAACGATTTAGACGATATCACGCTGACCTACAATCCGGCGGCGCTCACGCTCAGCGTCAGCATCAAGTCCGATGCGCGACGTGAGCGTTCGATCTCAGTGGTTGATCTCGATCGCAGCCGACAAGGCAGGGTCGAGCCGATAGCCGCCGTTTCCGGATTTTTGAATCTTCGCACCGCTTTGGACTATGTCCATATCGGAGACGAGACAGGACTTGCTGCGCCCTTGATCGATGCCGAGTTTGCGTTTCGCACAAACGGCATTGTCTTCGAAACAGAACTCGTCGCAGATCTGGATGAGGCGTCCGCGGCCTCCCTTCAGAGACGCGGGACGCGCCTAGTTTACGATCAGCCTAAATATGCCCATCGATGGATTCTCGGAGATGTCAGACCGACAGTCTCGGGCCTTCAAGCCTCTCGCAATACGCTCGGCTTGTCATTCACGCGAAACTTTTCGCGCCTCCAGCCGCAACGCATTGTTCGTCCGCGGGGGCGAACCTCATTTTCACTCGAAGAAGCCAGCACGGTCGACGTGATCGTCAATAACCGAGTCATAAGGACATTGAGCTTGGATCCTGGGCAGTTCAATCTAAGTGACTTTCCGTTCCTGGTTGGCGAAAACGACGTACGGATCGTCGCCGAAGATTCAGCCGGACGACGCGAGGCTGCTGCATTCGATCTATATTTTGATCGGACTTTGCTAGAGCCAGGTCTATCCGAATACGCGGCAACAATCGGCGTCGCCTCGCTGGCATCAGGCGGCGGACTGGAATATGCTTTTGACGAGCCTGTGTTCAGTGGCTTCTATCGGCGCGGGATTTCTGATGGCTTCACACTCGGTGGCAAACTACAGGCCGATAAGCATGTGGTTGTCGGCGGCGCGGAGGGATCTCTCAGCAGCCCATTTGGAACGATCCGTTTTGACGGCGCGCTGTCATCCCATCAGGACGGCGAGACTGGCTACGCGGTTGAGCTCGACTTTGAGCGATCACTCGGGCAAAGCGGCCGTTCGAATCGAAGGTTTATTCTCGGGGCAAGTGCTACCGGGGAATCGTTCGCTCTTCTCGGCGATGAGATCCCTCAAAACCCGATCGCATATCGGGTGAATGCAGCTTACAGCCAAGCTCTGGGAACAAAGACCAGCATATCAGCGAGTGCCGCCTTCTCATTTGATCGAACGCGTGATTCTAATCAATGGGCGACGGGGCTGCGCGTGTCGCGTCAAATCGGTCGATACACAGCATTCTCGATAGATACATCTTACGAAGATCGCGGAACAGAGCCTGAGTTTGGCGTAATGGTCTCACTGAGCCGTCGATTTGGCCGCAACCAAGCCGGCCGGGCTAGTTATGATTCCCTCGCCCGACGCGGTGCGCTAAGCTATTCGCGTTCATCGGGGCGCCGGGTAAATGCGCTATCTGTCAATGCCGACCTCGATGTTTCCGAACAGGATGCAGGCTTTAACGCCGACGCCTACTATGTCGCCAACCGCAACGAATTCGGACTGACGCATATTGCCGGTTTTGCATCGAACCAGAATGAAATCACCAATCAACGGACCTCGTTGCGGTGGGCCGGCGCAGTCGCTTTTGCAGATGGCGCTGTCGCGCTCAGTCGTCCGATTTCAGATTCTTTTGCGATCGTGCGGGGACACGATTCCTTAGCTGGTCGGCGCATTTTTGTTGATCCGAGTCGGCGCGGTGACGCAGAAAGTTCGGGTCTTTTCGGCGGCGCTGTCGTTCCGGATATTGGTTCCTATAACAGACGCACGATTGCGATCGACGTTTCCGATTTGCCGGTCGGGTACAATATTGGCTCCGGCGCATTTTCCGTGAGCCCCAACTATCGTTCAGGCTACAATTTTGTAGTTGGGTCGGCCTGGTCGAAATCCATCATCGGCACCGCGTATGATGAGTTCGGGGAGCCCATTTCATTGATCTCGGGAACGATTGTTCCGCAGAATAGCGAGTTTGAAGACCCGATTCCAGTTTTCACGAATTCGGTTGGCCGCTTCAGTGCCACCGGACTGCGTGAAGGAGTTTGGTTGATGACCTTGCGAACGATCCCTCCAACGCAATTTGAGTTCACCGTCTCCGATGGAGAAGAGAACTATATCGACCTAGGAGTTCTGGAGGCTGAGTGATGGCAAAAACTCTATCTCAATTTCTGTTCGTCTTAGCGATAGTGATTGCGGTCAGTCCTGGGTCGGCATTCGCCCAACACGTCGTGCATTGCGGAGAATGGGGCCTGCAGCCAGACCGCCAACACTTGAGATATGACGCCACCCATCCGCTCGATTTGATGATCGAGTTCAGGGTGTCAATCTTTGAGCAAGGCTATGATCCCCGGTCTAATCGAGCAGAGGTTTGCGAAACCGAATTCAGACCGAGCATCTATTTCTGGACCGAGCCCCTGTTTCGCGTCACCGGTCACACAGGCAGCAGCCGCGGACTGGACTCGGAAATCCTGGCACCGGATGGCCGCACCGTTTCCAGTTCGTTCGATCCGGTGGCGACGCCGCCCCACGCTTATACGCAGTCATACTCAAACGAAACGCTTTCGGTTCCATTCAAGCTGCGCGTGACGGCCGGTCAATTCCAGGTGCCACGTGGACGGCAAAACATTCACTATGCCACTCGCAGACAAATTTCGTTCAGAAATTGTCGCGATCAGACGGTTGAGAAAAGCGAATTTGGGCGCCCTTACACAGTGTTTTCAGAATGCGGCCCGCTCGAGATTGAGACGTTCGAAGAT
Organism: Henriciella sp.; assembly: GCA_965212615.1. Taxonomy (GTDB): domain Bacteria; phylum Pseudomonadota; class Alphaproteobacteria; order Caulobacterales; family Hyphomonadaceae; genus Henriciella. Next base: position 381,617 of record OZ243114.1, on the reverse strand, counting down.
GACTTTCGCATTCCGGTGTTCGTCGTCGACACAATGTCGCTTCGAATTGCCGGAGCTGGACGCCGCGCCAAAGTCGATTTTGGGACTTTGGAGCGGGGCGAACAAAAGCGTCTCAAAATCATTTCGCGGGCATCGCGCCCGTATAATATCGAGGTCTCCTCGCAAAACAGCGGCGTCATGAATCGAGCAGGGCGAGGCGGAAGCGATTGGAGTATCGATTACACGCTGGAACTTGATGATCAGATCATAGACCTCAAAGAGCCGACGATCCTGCCCTATTCCGTATCGGATCATGATGGCTCAGAAAGGCATGATGTGAGGATCACCATCGGGGCCGTCGATAGAGTTCGAGCCGGACGATATCGCGATGTCGTTACCTTCTTAATATCGCCGAGATTGTAGCAATCGCTGACTATTGAGAACGTCCGCAAGTATGTCTGAAAATAATCCCACAAAGAATATCAATAACTTATGTTGAACCCCACGGAAAAGTATCGCAATGAAGAGCGCATCTACTCTAATAAAGTCAGGTGCCGGCATGGACGAACTAATGTTAGAGCTGTTTAGCCTCAGCGCACGAGACAATGGTGCGGTTAATCGGGTTCCGGACGGCTTGGCGCGAGAGTTCGCAAAGCATGCCACCTCTACACGAAAACTATCGAACCAGTCCATCATTACGCAAACCGACCAAACCAACGATGTTTATTTGATTCAATCGGGGGTCGTTGAATTCTCGCAATTGTCACCAAGTTCGAAAGAAACAGTCTTCCGCGAATGCGGACCGGGTGAGTTGTTTGGCGAGCTCTCTGCGCTTGATAGCAGTCTGCGATCTCTCAATGTGACGGCGACGGTTGACTGTACATTGTTGAGAATGACCGGCCCTCGTTTTCGAACCTTCATCAATGAAAATGAGCCATTCCGCACGTGGCTGCAGCGCTCGTTGGCCTATCGGGTGAGAGATCTCAGCTTAAAAGTATTCTCGCTGTCGACGATGACGGTACCTTGTCGATTGTGGACAGATTTAATCAGAAGGTCCCGGGAAGCCGATCCGAATTCTGACTTTGTCGAGATCAAAAATTTCCCAACCCACTCGAAACTTGCCGCAACGCTTGGTACTCACAGAGAAGCGATTTCGAGAGAACTCAGTGAATTGACCAAAGACGGGATCATTGCTCAAAAGCGACGGGTCATGACTGTAAAATCGGTTTCAAAATTGGAGCATATGCTTGAACGGTACTTGAGCTAGTCGATGAGGGACAATGAGTGGGAACATACGAAGTGGCGAGCACCGAAGACATGTGACAATCGTCTTTTGTGATGTGTGCAATTCGTCAAGACTAGCTTTGGAACTCGAGCCTGAAGATTATAGTGCGCTCCTGGCTGGTCTTCGTAATCACGCTGAACGAATTGTCGCGGATTTCGGCGGTACGATCATCCGAATTGATGGCGACGGGTTCATTATTCTGTTTGGCTACCCTGATGCCTACAGCAACGCCTCAGAGCGAGCGATCGAAGCGACGCTGACGCTGCACGAAGCAGCCGTTCAGATTTCACAAGAGGCGTCGCTACCAAACGGTCAGCTGCAACTACACAGCGGGATCCATGGAGGCGTCACGCTCATTCGTGACGGCGGCATGACGGTCGGCCGCTATGAAATCTTGGGCAATCCAACGAACGTGACAGCAAGGCTTTGCGACTACGCGAAGGCCGACGAGATTGTCGTCAGCGAAATTGCGCTTGGAAAAGCGCGGGAAAAGTATGTGTGCTCCGATCGGCGAGATATCAAGCTGCGCGGTCAGAAGGAGAAAATTGCCGTTCGAACAGTGCTCGCTCGAAACACGATCAAAACGGCTTCAGACCCTTCACCTACATTCAAAGGACGCGACGACGAGCTTCGATGGATCCTGGATTTCCTCCACGATCAGCCGACGCCAGCAGGGCCGGCAATTCTGATCGGCGAATCTGGCATGGGGAAAAGTCGCCTTATTCGCGAGGCCGTCACTGTAGCCCGCACACAACGACCATTCACATTCGTTGCCGACTGTGAGGCCTTTCTCGACGCGCGCCCATTATCGCCAATTCGCAAATTACTGTCTCAGTTTCTTGTCGCCGCAAACGCGGGCCAACCGCCTGATGTCTCTGCATTGCCATCAGTTCTTCAGCGCCTATTTTCCAACGATCCTGAGCAAATCTCAAAGAACGAATTGTCCGATCTTGCCGACGCAATGATCGGAATTTTTGAGAGTCGTTCGCCGGAGACAGGGATCACATTAATCATTGATGATTGGCACTGGGTCGACGAACTGACCGAAGCGACCATTAATCTTCTGATCAGGCGCAAGCAAAACCTAAGTTTGAGGATCGTCATATCGTCTCGGCACGATCCAGACCCATTATTTGGCGGTGATCAAAAGCAAATACTCCGCCTATCGCCACTCGACGCCGACAGCATTCGGGACCTGATCTTTGAATTGGTCGAGTTGCCGGACCCCAGCTTAGCAGCCAGGATCACGACACTCTCAGAAGGTAATCCGCTCTATATCAGCGAGTTTTGTCACGCCGCGAATGAAGGTGGCCAAGCGCTGGATACAGCAACGAACACCTCCTGGCTGCACGCCCTGACAAACGCACGATTCCAAAAATTGCCCGTAGCTCAGGCCAAAATTGTAAAATCGGCCGCGGTTATCGGATTCGATGTCTCTTACGAACTTCTTCGAGAGGTCAGCGGTATTGAACTGAATCAGGAAATCTTGAACGCCCTTCAGTCCGCAGATTTCCTGTTCGCGTCAGAAGACTCTGACAGTTTGAAATTCAAGCACGGCCTGACACGAAACGCCGTTTACAGCCTGATCGGCTTGCGAGAGCGTCGCGCATTGCACCGGAAAGTCATCAATATCCAGGAACGGCTTTTGTCTCCGGGCCAACGCGAAGAGGCTCACAGCCAACTGGCCTATCACTATTCTGGTGCAAATTTGCCGGAGAAAGCCTTGGAAAACGCGATTGTGGCAGGCGACAAAGCCCTGCAATCGGCGGCCCTTGATCGCGCGCAACAACTCTATGCCTTCGCGCTGGATGAGTACAAAAAACTCGAAGATCCCGAGTTCGGCATTGAGCAGATCTTGTACAAATATGGCCTCGCCTCGATTGTTGACCCAGGCAAGGATCAAAGCATCAGAATTGATGCTGTCCGCGACTGGTCCGCGCGCCACGATCAACCCGTCGCAGCGGCTTGGGCGCATTATTGGCTGGCTTTCGTTTATTATGGCATCGGGCGCCCCAAAGATGCGCTGCGCGAGTTTCTTGTCGCGCGCGATGCCGGTCATAGGGGAGCTGATCAGAGATTGGTTTCGCGGGTCACCGGCACCCTGGGGCAGGTCTACGCTGCAACATCTGATTATCAGCTCGCCATTCCCGCGTTGGAGCATTCAATCGAAATGCAAATGAAGCGGTATCAGAAGTCGAAGAATCCTGCCGCCCCAGCTTATTCTATCGCCTGTTTGGGATTCGTACTTGCCGATCAGGGCGAGTTTGGAGCGGCCAATCAAAAATTCATAGAAGCCCTGGAATTGATCGCTGGGCAACATCATCAATCTGAACTCTCTGTCAGAGCCTATCACGGCGTTGCGCTGATGTGGCAGGGCGAGCTCGAGAGCGCGTTGGAAACCTGGCAATGGATTGTTGAACATGCAAGCCGAATGCGGTCTCGCTATCACATTGCCAAAAGCAGAGCCTTGTTAGGAATTACCGAGTTTTTGATTGCACAGTCAGCAGATTCGCTTGAACCAGTCCGCAAGATAGCCGACTCGACACAACTGGCCAGCCAGCAAAGAATGTCTCTCGTGCATGGCTATCTATCCGAGAGCTATGCGCAAGTTGGCGATTGGGAGAAATCCAAGAAATACGCCGTCAGAACGCTTCGAAGAAGCCAGTTGGGTGATCGTTTAGGCGACGCACAAGCCTTTCGCAGCCTAACAAAGCTTGCCATTCGAGGCCGAGTCCGCAAATCGGCTAATCACTATATGAAATCCGCGACTGACGCTGCTGAGGCACGTGTTTCGAAACGAGAACGGTCCCTGAATGAACAGGCTTTTCGAGACCTGTAAACAGAGTCGGGCTCGGCCGCGCATCCGCCGCTTAAAGTTGGGCGCGTTAACCCGTGACTAGGTCTCTTAACTGTGCGCCCGCATTGAGAACATGGATTTACCTCCAGTCGGAGATCCTAACGATTAGCGAGGCTGGCATCGCCTGAATCCGCCCGGCGTCGAACAATGCGGCCATGATCCCCATCATTGCACCATTTGCCATGTCCTTAGCCGGACAAGCATGTAACGGGTGCTTCCATTCTGGATTGGGGTGCGGCGCCTTGTGGTCTGGGTCTTTGCGCGTGCCACCGAAAACCAGCGAGACGTCTGCTTCTCCAGTCTCGCGCAGAACTTGCTGGGTCGCGCCTGACAAGCACAGAATCACGGTTTCTCCTTCATTGGCAGTGACACCGCCAATCTTCACCGGCCCGTTTTTTACTGTGCGATAAAGCAGATCGGGTGCAGGACGAATACTCATGGCTTCGGCCAGCGGCTGAACCAGCGTCAATTGCGCCGCGCTCCAAGGCGTTGCGTTAGAGAGTTGTCGCGCGGAAATATAGGCATCTTGCCAGTTCCAGAGACTGCGCTCTTCCAGCCCCTCATAGAATACAGATCTCAAATTCGCTTCGGTCGGTGGCAATGCGCCAACCATAATACCAATGATATTCCTGCCTAAGAGATCCTTGAAGTAAGCTTCTTTGGCGGGGTTGGATTTCGCCTTATGGAGGAGGTCTTTGTACATGCCATCGACGACGGCGCCGGGCATCGCCTTCTCACCACGGTCCCAGTACTGACTCACATATGATTTGATTGCCCGTCGCAATTTCGATCCGTGAATTCGACCGATCTCATCAATTGGATTGGTCGGCCGGGGATAGAATGCATGCCGGGACGGAGCCAGAAAATCGCCAGGACAAACGGGATTGGCCGCCTCGTCCCAAATCCATTTCCAGTTCCATGAACCAGACTCGAAGTGCGCTCCATCAGGCAAGCCAAACCAGGCTTTACAAACGCCAGCCAGCGCCGGTTGTATATATTGCCCGCCGAGCTCGATCTTAAACTCGCGTGGGGCAGAAGGGTCTGCCATAACCCCCGCCTTCAGTCGATCCAGCCATGCGGTTCCGGAACGGTGTCCTACTTGAAATGCGAGTGACTTTGGATAGTTCATCAAAATCGTATTTGCTGGATACGATTCCTCTTCATAGGAACCGTATAGAGTGCCGTTTGCCGGATATGGCGGCACGTCTTCATCTATCGCCACGAAAATCGCGCCAAATGAGTCTTCAGAACTGCACCGCGCAAGTTGTTCGCGGGTCGAGTACGGGCAAGTGTCGCCTATTGACTCAGGTTCATTATCAAAAATCTTCTGAATTTCATCAGCATCCGTGACCAGGACAACCGGAATCCCGTTGAGGGGGTGATTCTCGTCAAATTCAACGCCATTCTCGATCCGATACGCGCCCTGTTGCGCTTGAATCGCCTGCCACACCGGTGACGACAAATTATGTTGGGTCGGCTCGCGCGCCAGATAGTCTTCCAACAAACGTTTCCATTCCTGACGTTGAACGATCGGGTCAAGCTGTTCAATTTGCTTGATGATCTGTTCCCCCACCAAAACATTGCTATTGTTTGAAGCGGCAGCAGGCTGCGCCAGTAGCTTCAGAGCTGGCTGGGATGGCACGAAGAAGTATTCGCCCCAGTTCAGCGTGACCAATGACTCTGTCAGCTCGACATGTTTCAGAGTTCCGTTGTCAAAACAGCGAAATACGCGACGCCCTTTGCGCGCTTGAACCCCAGTCAGTGGATCGTTCAATGTGCTGGATACTCCGGTGGCATTGCCAGCATTCAGCCACCTTTGAATGACCTCATATTGCTCTGCGATGCTGGAGCAATGTGCGATGAATACGATCCCGCGCTCTTGATCAGGCGCTTGTTCATGGCGCTTGCCAAAACTCATTCCGCGCCGCAGGATTTTGGGCGGATATCGTAATATCTCTGGATCGCGCTGTAATTCATTCCCCGTGCGTGGGTTGGCCAGCCGAATGTGCGCGGACAATGGACATCGCAATCCTTCGGTATCGTTTTCATAGTCGAACTGGTTGGTTCGGTCCTTAGGCTTGACCAAAGGCTTGCCGTCCCGCGTGCGGCCGACCATTTTTTCAACGACTGATGTTCCGTGCACCTTTTCAATCTGGTCAAGCACGGCGCGATTCTGAGACATCTTTCGGATCACCATGAAGCTGCCATTATGCAACAGCGTGTGGCGTCGATTCGGTTCCCTGAAGTCTCCGCGCGTATTTCGATAGCCGTAAAGCACATCCCCTTTGAGCACATCAGTCGGACCGGTCAGGTCCGCGGCAGTAGGCTTCACAACCGGCTGGCTGATCCCATCCTGGAAGCCAAAATGGTCCGTGGTGATGCTACGCGATGCGCTTGGATCACCGTCGAAAAACAGTTTGTTATTGACCGCATCCTGGCGGATCATGTCTTCGATTCCCAGAATGCTGAATCCCCAAGCCTTCCCAAGCGCAGAGATGATCGCAATATAAGCGTCCAGCTTTGTGGCGGGTCGGAGACCTGCCCCGGCATACTCGTCTATGAACCAGCGCAAGAAATCGTCATTGGGGCCGTCAAATGCGCTGACAAATTTCGCTGGATCGCTTGCAGCCAAGGACGTGATCACCTGTTCGTTTATCAGTTGATTGGCGCTTTCAATGAAAGCTTTTGCCCCCTCGCTGAACCGGTAGAATTCGTTTTCGGGATCGCCCTTCTCCACATCGCGTAAGCTCGCGCGCACCTGGATGACAAAGTCGATTTCCGACGGTTCAATCGGCGGCACTTTGTCGGTGTCATTGGGCCAATTGCGGACCGGCAGTTTCCAATTTCTAGGATGGTTCGCGAATTCATCGCCAAGCAACGGCGCACGTTCCTGCATGCCTTGCCGGAATTCCTTGGGGAACATCCGCAACTGCCCTTCCGGCACCTGCATCTGTACCAATCCGTTGAATGAAAATGCGATATTCAGAAAAAAGCCGGGCCCGAAAAGAATCGGTTCGCTATCAGGGGGAAGGAATCCGGGCGTCGGGTCATCTTCCCAACTCCATTTGGAGAATTCCAAGAACCGACGAAACTTATCCGGGTCGGTGATCCGCGACATCAGCAAAGCGCCATGTGTGATGATCGCGTCACCCTCATCATACTCGGTCAACAAGCCTTTTTGAATATCGCTGCAGTCGAGGTCGTCATCGTCTTCATAGACTTTGAACTTTCCAATCGGGCGTTTGAACCATTCGATCTGATTGGCGAGAAACTCCTTCGCGCCAGCCGGCAACAAGTCCGGATCAAATCCGCGTAGCAATTCTCGTGTCGCATTCAACAGGAACCGCCCTTCGCCCATCTCTTTAGAGGCGCCTGCTTGCTGTCGCGCAAAGGTCGGCGGGTAAAAATCCGTCAGCTTGTACAGAACATTGAGCGCCTCAGCTCCTAAGGTCAGCGCTCGTTCGGGATCTCTGCGCATCTCTTCGTTAGCGGCTTCGTCTGGATGCTTGAACGTGTGTTTTGCGACCCGCTCGATCGGATTGTCGTTATGATGGTGAAGCAGGATTTGCTCGACATCCGAGAGGTAGATTTTGTCCTCGACCGTCAAACCGGAAGTTGAGTAGAATATTGCCGAGTCCAGCTGATTGTCGCGAACCCATTGTGCATATTCTTCAAAACTGCTGTCGGACGCTGCGACGTATCCCTCGCAATTGCACAATACCAGATCCAGGAAGTAACCGAGTGGTCGCCAAATCTCTCGGATGTATGGTTCCCAGGCCCCATCGAACGTAGCGACGAGATACATGAACTTGCGAGGTCTCAATGTCGTTCGGCTGGTGCTGGGTACCTTGTACTCGCCAAACACGTCGCGATCTACGATCCCGATGCGAAAATCGAGTAACGACAAAATCCGTTTCGCGGTATCTGCGAATGGCTCAAAATCCTCGTACTCACGTGCGCTCTTGCGAACACTGTGAAGGGCCTCTGCGACAACGCGCAATCGCGTCTCGTAGGTCACATTTACGAACGCATCGATAAACCCTTCTTTGATCGGTGCCCAGACGACCAGATCGGTAATTCCGTCGATCTCTTTGCTCGTGACATCTCTACGAAGTTTATCAAATCTAGGTCGCATTTCTTCCCCTTCCCATCTTGTCCAAGACCTAACAAAGCTGCATCAGTGGACGTGTGGCAAAACTCACATCAGTCTGGGAATCAGTCTCACTGCACGGTTCAAGAGTGCGTGCACTGGTGTTCAGAATTCAGAGTTTTCCAGTCCGAGAAAATTCCGACGTCATGTGCCAATCACCACATAAAAGCTGTTTCGCCTTCTGTACTGATTGCATCAGCTCACGGGGCCACAAAGTGATGAGTCGACATTGCATTTAGGCATCACGAAATGACTGTCCTATCGGAGAATAACCGCAATTCGCAGCGCTTTTGATATGCTTGAAAAACAACTTGAATTGATACGATCATTGCAGGCCAAACGCCTCGACGACCAGGACTTGGAAGACCTTCCCAATCAACTCGCTTTCGCGATTGAATTAGTGGCCCCGGTCAATGCGGTCGATTTGTCGAAACATATTTCTCAACGGCTACCCAAGATCAATTTCAGCTTGGAGATCCTTTTCGAAGGAGACGAAAGACCGTTGCATTATGTGCTGACGATTCCAGGGGTTTCGTTCAACTTCCTCGAGGGTTCAGAGTTCGAGATCATGTACGCGCTGCAAAGCCGTGCCTCGGAATCAGGCGCAGTGAAGATCGTGCATATTGAACCAGCACTGGAACTCGGATTCACCGGCCTTCGATTGGATGAAACAGATGGGACAGATGGGACAGAAGTTGCGGTCGTCAGAGCCGCCGGCTGCTTCACGCCCAAATGCAACAAACCAACTACCGACAACCCCATGGGTTTGGCATTCGACTGGGCGCTCCAGAAACTTAATGTACCGCAAGCGAAAACCAGGTTTGGCGTTAGCGGCAAAGAAGTACGCGTAGCTCAAATCGATACCGGCATTGCTGCGCACGACGAGATCAGCCAATTGAACCCACTCGACGGCATCAATCTATTCGGCGAGCCTACCGGAGCCAAGGACCCCCTCACCGATCCCGAAGGGGTCTTGAATCCTGGGCACGGCACAGCGACCAGCAGCGTGCTGTTGAGCGGGTCAGCAGGACTTGTTGATGGCGTCGCTCCAGAGATCGATTATCTGGCTATTCGCGCCATCCGCACCGTCATCAGGCTAACGCAGTGGCGCGTCGCCCGAGCGATCGACATTGCGCGCCGAAAACGCGTTCACGTAATCACAATGAGCCTTGGCGGGATATGGAGCTGGGTCCTTCGCAGCGCGATCAAACGCGCAGAGGCGGAGAACATCTTGATCCTGGCCGCAGCCGGAAATTGCGTGCCTTTTGTCGTATACCCTGCCCGCTTTCGCGACTGTTTGGCCGTCGCGGGCACCAGCCCAGAGATGCCAGCCAATGGCTGGCACTCTGAATCGGCCTGGGTCGGTAGCTCCAGCGGCAAGTCCGTTGATGTCAGCGCGCCCGGTCAATTCGTTTGGTGCGCTTCGCGCAAGCCCATGCAGACAGCAACCAACACCGTTGGTGCTGGCGAAGGCACGTCCTTTTCGGTCGCTCTGACCGCCGGCGTAGCGGCACTCTGGCTTGAGAAACACGGGCGGGACTATTTGATCTCGCAACTTGCGCCTGGAGAGTCCCTGATGGACATGTTCCGGATTGCCATCAAAGAAAGCGCTCGCAAGATCCCCCCTCTCGGCGACCGGATGGGCAGCGGCATAGTTGATGCGGCGGCATTGCTCCAATTCGATGTAAAGACGCGAAGAACCATCGCGCAATCAGCCTCAATTGAAGACGACTCTCTTGTGGATCATACGATCGAACTCCTTGGCGAACTGGGGGCCAGCGAGGACATCGGCATCGATTTGACGTCGTCCGAATTCAAACGTCGAATTGCTCCGGTTGCGCTAGAGATTCAAACGTTGATTTTGAAACAGGCTTTGCGAGATTGGGAATTGCATTCTGCCCCGATCAAATTGAGCTCGAAAGCGCAGGCGTTTTTGGAAACCTACCCGATGATTCAAGGGTTCACCAGCGAACCGGCGCCATGAGCGGACGCCGGAACTGTCAGATGAAAACCGGATGAGACCACCCTGCCCCGGTTTCTGGCTTTGCGCCAAGTCGAAAATCAAGTCCGCCACTCACCACTTCGCCGGAAATTATCCGACTGGCGGTGAAGGTGCATGTTCGATTTCCACGATCGCTACGCGAGGTGGTAGACTTGCGACAAGAACGCGGAATCAACGATTGCCACAATACTCGCGCTAGGATGTCAGCACCCCCGAAACAGTATTTCGCAGCGGCAGCAGATATAATCACATTCATGCGCAACGTTGACGCCAGTCCACATTTATCTCTAACGTTTCCAATCAATTATGGTGGGGATGTCGATGCTCTCTCGAATGCGCATTTTGCTGCTTTCGGTAACCTTTGTGAGTGTACCCGGGTGGGCACAGACATTGCCAACTGAACAGCAAGTCGCCGACATGATCAATTCGTGTACGCCGGATGAGTGCTTTCGGGCAGCTAAAATGTTCGATGACGAATCCTCTCCCCTGGCTGCGCGCATTTCCTCTCAATTTTGTGCGCGGGCCTGTGAATCAAATCACGCTGCATCGACGCGAATGAAGCTTGGCATGGGTTGGATGAGTCCGAGAAGAACGAATTTTGGGCTCACCTGTCGATTGCAGTGCGTCGGCGCATCATTGAGAAAAATTGACCGTGAGTTCAATATCGTTGTCGCGTAAATCCAGCGTGCTGTTCGGCCATAGCTTGGGGTATTCTTCTTTTATGACGCAAGGTGGGAGATTTTTAAGATGAGTCAAAACAAACCAGTGCCTTCAGGAATTTCGTTTGGGAACAAAGTTCTCGTCGTGCCTGGAATTGCGTCGCAGTTCACGCACAGCGGAGAGATTAATAGCGTTCTGGAGACCGGCACTTACACTTGGATATCTCGCGGAGATGCAATCGCCGAGTTCTTTATTGATGGAAGCTATTCTAGCGGCTTTTTATCGCGAACCTTCAGCAACCAGAGGCACGTCGTAGAGATCCGATCGCCGGTATCTGGTTTGGTGTTACACGCAACGCTTGACGATGAGCATTCGCTCGCCAAATGGTCATCGTTAAAACAGCCACCACTCGCAAAATTCGCCATCCTGCTTCCCGACGATGAGCCGCAACCCGAGAACGCCAGTTTCATATTCGGAAGCACATGCGCGCTTATTCAGGATATGAAGCATTACTATCTGAAGCAATCTCGTCGGTGGTCGATGGGCCCATTTACCGAACAGAGACTGGACGAATTGATCAGCCTCCAACGCAGCGTTTCACCTTTGATTTTTGATGCACTTCCGTTTTGGAGGGATTACTTGGATGAGGCGCGAACCAAGCGCCCAGAACTGCGACCGCTCTTGAAGCACCTTCTCTGATCAAAATACGCGTGATGCAATCACCTCAGTCAACTTGGCGTCTGTGATAAATGAAATCGCTCTAGCGCCCTGATCAGATATGTATGACGCGATACGCACGAGTATGGCAGCTTCAAGCCCTCTGACTGGCTCCAATTTCTGACTGGATAAGCCCCGACCCGAAAACATCTCTGAAGACGGCTACTCAATAGGCTGACATCACCGAAAGAGCTTAAGCTCACGTCACGCTGCCTGATCCGAGTTGCTCCGGCACCGCATTTCTCAGTTCGAATTTGAGCACCTTTCCTGTCGCATTACGCGGCAGAGCCTGCATGAATACGAGATGCCGCGGCCATTTGAACTTGGCCAGCGCGGTCGAGCACGCTTCATGGATCTCATCCAATTCCAGCGTTGCCCCCTCTTTCAAGACGATGACCGCACAGCCGGTTTCACCCCAGTGACTGTCAGGCACGCCGATGACAGCGGCTTCAGCAACCTGATCAAATGCATAGAGAACATTCTCGACTTCCGCCGGATAAACATTCTCGCCGCCAGAAATATACATGTCTTTGATCCGGTCCTCGATATAGATGAATCCGTCTTTGTCTCTGCGGCCGATATCACCAGACCTGAACCAGCCATCGACGAAACTCTCCTTGTTGGCCTCGGGACGGTTCCAGTAGCCGGGGGTCACAGTCGGTCCACGCATCCAAATTTCACCGAGTTCATCAGGCGCTACATCCACACCGTCCGCGCGTACGATTCGAAACTCGGAATACATGAGCTCCTTGCCGGCTGAACCTACTTTGGTTGCAACAAAAGGCTTGGGCAAAGCGCAACTAGAGGCTGCGGTTTCGGTCATACCATAGCCTTCTTGGATGTAGATGCCGCGTTCCATCCACCATTCAACCAGCGCGGCCGGGACGGTTTCGGCACCGGCGAGCATGGTCGAGACACTTGAAAAGTCTGTCGTGGCCACGTCGGGATGTGCCTTCATCGCATTATACATTGCCGGCACACCCAAAAAGCTGGTGACGCCGAGATCGTGATCATCGAATGCTGCCAGGGTCTGTCCCGGCTCGAACGCGCGCTGCACAACCGCCATCCCGCCCGCATAGATCGCATTGGTAACCATCACGAGACCGCCAATGTGAAAAAGAGGCATGGTTGCAAGGCTTACGGTCGAGCGATTCATGTTGAATCCCGTTTGCGCGTTAATGCCAGCAAACGTCATCATTTCGTGCGTGATGATAACGCCCTTGGGTTTGCCGGTGGTTCCTGATGAGTACATCAGCATGGCCTCGTCGCCGAACATGTTTTCCGATTCAGGGACCAAAATCGGCGATTGATCGTTGAGTGCGGTCTCAAACGGCGAGGGTCCGCCCAAGCCATCTGTCTGGATCCAGTGTTCGATTTCAATTTCGGCCTTCAATTGTGCCGCGAGATCGGCGAATTCGAAATCCACGAGAATGGCATTTGGCTGGGCGTCGTTGACGATAAAGGCAAGTTCTGATGCGGCCAGCCTGCTATTCAACGCCAATGCGGAGGCGCCGATGCGCCAGCAGGCAAAGATCAAGTCCGAGACATCTGTCGAATTGAGCGCCAAATAGGCGACGCGATCGCCACGTTTGACGCCCAGTTGTTTCAGAAACGAAGCGACGTTTCCAACTCGCTCATCGAGCTGCTGATAGGTGAGCCCTCTGCCGCTCGCTAGGTCCAGTTGCGCCTTCGCATCCGGTGCCGTCGATCGATGAAATGATATCCAGTCAATCGCTCTCATTGACTCACCCTGCGGCGCTTTTGGCATGGACTTCTCCCGTTCAATGAGCCGGCACAAGCGAAAGGCTATAAATCAATCCAACCCGACGCAAGCTCATCTGCAATCACCTGCGTCATCGCATCACCGAATCGAGGCCACCTCTATTTCCTTGATTTGACGCGCGCGCGGCAAGAACGCCGAATAAATGAAACAAAAGAAGGAGGAAGAGAAATGGACTTGCAAGCGCTATCAAACGAGCTGCAACAACTCTTGAAACTGAAGTCAATTCCATTCGGGATGAAGATGTTTAACTCGGTTTCCGAAATGGAAGCCATCGAGCGAATTCGCCGGCCAACCGACATTCACACGCTTGATCAAATCGTCGCGCAGGCAGCGAGGCTCGGACGCACAGTCGGTGTCACAAGCGATGATTTGATCGGCGCGCAGTGCCGCGCCGTTGTCGGCCTCGGCAGAGCGAAAGATGAGACTTGGAAGTCCGGACAGCACATGAAAGGCGTCTGGTTTGAAGATGATGACGGTGCGCGCGCCCACCAGGAGGCGATGCATTGCGTGGAGGATGGCATCTATGAAGCGCTGGCGGTTTCACCCTTGGCGTCGGGTCGACTGAACCCACCCGACATTGCTTTATTCTACGCCACACCTGGAGCCATGATGTATTTTATCAATGGTATGCAGTGGAAAGGATATAAGCGCTTTGATTGGTCAGTGGTGGGTGAATCCGCGTGTGCCGATAGTTGGGGGCGGGCGCTGAAACTACGAGAGCCATCGCTGTCCATTCCTTGCTTTGCTGAGCGCCGATATGGCGGTGTTCTGGACGAGGAAATGCTGATGGCCCTCCCTCCTGAGCAATTGCAAGATGCCATTTCGGGTATGAAGGCCCTGGCGAAAAACGGGTTCCGTTATCCATTTGCACAATATGGCATTCAGCAAGATGTGCGCGCCGGAATGGCTGTGAGCTACTAAATGGAGAATAAGGGGGGGGGAGTGATTTGAACCGCTGGCTTGAGCCTCAGGCGATCGATCTGGCGCGAGCTTCTGGCTGGATAAGCCCCCTACCCCAAACGCTGCTGGAGGCGGGCTTGCATCAGACTGACAGCAACCGGCTAAAGGTTCACCTTACCAACACCGTCAACGCTTAATTTTTCCAAGTCGACAACTACCTGCTCAAGTCGATTTATCAACGGGGTGGCAGACTCGTCATTCAACGTATCTCTATTCTGGTCCGGGCTGCCAAATTGGGCCCAAATGCCATTGATCAAGTTGTCTACGACCGGTTTCACATCCATGTCATTATGCAACAACAAGGTTCTGGCTGAGTAATCCATTGTGCCAAAAAACACATCTCTAACGATCCACAGCACCGGCGGCGGTTTCAATTCCCCTCGATCGACGCCGCGTTGGTACAGGGTATCGAAGACACTGACATAAGACTTAAGTTCGTCGACGGTTGTTCCGACATCGACCGAGGTTGATCGGAGTGAGACCGTTAGATTTATCATGTCGCTTTGCTCGATCAGTGATGAGATGTGAAACGCCGCGAATGCGGTCAGAGCATCCTTGGCGCTGTCAATGCCCTCCACATGCTTCCAAGCATCGGTTGTAAGAGATTGCCAAAAGTCGGCGACAATCGCTCGCATGAGCGCCGCTTTGTTCTGGTAATAGATATAAATCGTGCCTTCAGCGATCTGCGCACCTGCTGCGATCTCCGACATGCGGGCGCCTTCATATCCTTTGTGGAAAAACACGTGGCGCGCGCTGTCCAAAATCGCCTGTTCGCGCTCCTCGACTTTTTGACGTCGTGTTTGAGCAGAAGCTGAACTTTTCATAATGTATCCTTGTGACCGTTTACAGACCCATCTGACGGACAGATAGGTCACGCATGATTTCCTCAGATCCACCGCCAATTGCGTGAACTTTTACTTCTCGATAAATTCGTTCAACCGGGTTTCCCCGCAAATATCCGGCGCCGCCCAATATTTGCATCGCTTCTGACGCACAAAACTCAAGCGCCTTCGACGCTGAGAATTTCGCCTTGCAGATCTCAGCTATTGGCATTGGTCCTTCATTCGTCATGTAACAAATTTGATTGAGATAGGCTTCAATCATGTCCACTCTGGCAGACATGTCTGCCAGTTTGTGACGAATAACCTGATGGGAAATGAGCGGTTGGCCAAAGGTGGTGCGATCCTTCGCCCAAGCAACGCTTTCATCAAAACACACCTTCATCATCCCAAGCATGTTCGCGATCAGGCCAATTCGTTCGTAGTTGAAATTATTCATGATGGCGAGAAAACCGCGGTCTTCTTCCCCCATCAAATTCTCAATCGGAACACGGCAATCATCAAAGTAGATGGTGGCTTGATCAGACGCCCACCAACCCATTTTTCGCTCCATCCTGGTCCTCGACACGCCTGGAGTGTCTGCCGCGACGAAGAACAATGAAATGCCTTTGATGCCTTCAGCCCCGGTTCGTGCCCCGACAACAAAATAATCACTCTTCATTCCGCCAGTTATGAAGGTTTTAGAGCCATTGAGAATGTAAGCGTCTCCGTCTTTTCGCGCCGTTGTCTTCATGTTGGCGACGTCCGACCCTCCGGAAGGCTCGGTGATTGCCAGACTCGAGCCCTTTCGACCAAGGACAATATCGGCCAGACACGCTTCTCGAATGGCCTCATTTGCCAATGACTGAATAGGTCCGATCGAAATCGAGCGCCCGCCCAGGGCAGCGCCGACCCCGGTGGCCCCACACTTGGCGATTTCCTCGCTATATGCAGCACGCATGAAACAGTCATCGAATCCCAGCCCGCCATAAGCTTCATCAACGCCAAAACCGAAAACTCCTAACGCACCGATTTTTTCGTGCAGATCCCAAGGAATTTCACCGGCTTCATCCCACTCATTTGCGTGCGGAGTGATTTCATTTGCGATGAATGCAACCAATGACTCGCGAAACGCGCGTCGTTCATCGGTTTCGAAGGGATTTATCATGCCCAACGCTCCTTGAAGACAAATACCTTGACGTGTCGTCATCCCAGCATGAGCTTGACTTGTCAAATATGAGCAGTACTCATTTTCATAAATCTACAATCAGATAAATGCGATTTTCGGAGGATTGCGCGGCATGGATCAACGCGTTGTACGTATCGGCGGCGCCAGCGGCTATTGGGGGGAAAGCGACATGGCTGTCCCACAATTCCTGAAGGCCGGTGGCCTCGACTATATCGTGTTCGACTACCTGGCCGAGATCACTATGTCGATCATGGCACGGGCCCGCGCCAAGACCCCCGACCTCGGATATGCGACCGACTTTGTTTCGTCAGTGATGAAGCCAAATCTCAAGGAAATTGCGCGTCAAAGAATCAAGATCATCTCGAATGCGGGCGGCGTTAACCCCTTCGCGTGTGGCCGCGCAATCGAGGCCCTCATCGAAGAGCAGGGATTGGACCTGACCGTGGCCGTGATCACCGGCGATGATCTGCTCGACCGCGTATCCGAGCTGTCAGATCAAGGCTTTGAGGAAATGTTTTCCGGCGCAGCGTTTCCGGAGGCTGATCGCCTGGCCAGCGCCAATGCCTATCTAGGAGCATTCCCGGTCGCCAAGGCACTCGACGAAGGCGCAGACATTGTCGTGACCGGGCGCTGCGTCGACAGCGCTGTGACGCTGGGGGCCTGCATCCACGAGTTTGGCTGGACACGCGAAGATCTCGACTGTCTCGCCGGTGGCAGCCTTGCCGGCCACATCCTGGAATGCGGTCCACAAGCGACCGGCGGCAACTATACCGATTGGCACGATGTCGCCGACACACTCTACGATGTTGGCTATCCTATCGCCGAGATCGCCGCGGATGGCAGTTTCGTCTGCACTAAGCCGGACGAAACGGGCGGCACGGTGACTGCTGGAACCGTGGGCGAACAAATGCTTTACGAGATTGGCGACCCGGCAGCCTATGCCCTACCCGATGTCATTTGCGACTTTACTGAGGTTCAGCTCGAACAGATCGCGCCCGACCGCGTGAAAGTCACCGGCGCACGCGGCCGCAGTATACCCAAAACGTACAAGGTCAGTGCCACGTTCGAAGATGGCTGGCGAGCTGGCACGATCATGTTCTTCTACGGCGAAGATGCCAGCGACAAGGCACGTCTGTTCGCCGAAAGTGTTCTTAAGCGGGCGCGCCAGAAATTGCGCGCTGTCAACGCGCCGGACTTCACCGAAACGCTGGTCGAACTAGTCGGCGATGAAAGTGAATATGGCGCTCATGCCGGGATCAACGGCGCTCGATCCGTGGCCGTCAAGGTTGCTGCCAAGCACGCCGATCAACGCGCTGTTGGGATGTTGCTCAAGGAGCTCGCCGGGCACGGATTGGCCGCGCCGCCGGGGCTGTCCGGATTTGCCGGCGGTCGCGCAAGACCGTCTCCGGTGTTGCGCTTATTCTCTTTCCTCATCCCGAAGAGTCAGGTCCCTGTTCAAGTGCTCGTCGGCGACGAGCGTCACGCGCTGTCGGACGATAGCGACTGGCGAAGGCCCGAAACCCACCTGCCCGATCCGGTTTTCCCTGACTTGCCTGAACATGATCCGGGCACGCTCGTCACTGTGCCGCTGATCAAGCTCGCCTTCGCGCGCTCAGGTGATAAAGGCGACAAAGCAAATGTTGGGGTGCTGCCGCGCAAGCAGGATTATGCGCCCTGGATATGGGCTACCCTAACTGAGGACGAGATTCAGTCGCGTTTCGCCCAATTTCTGCAAGGGAAAGTGCACCGCTATTATCTGCCAGGCACCGGCGCAATGAATATCCTCATGGACGATATTCTTGGCGGCGGCGGCGTCGCCTCTCTGCGCAACGACCCGCAAGGAAAGGGCTACTCCCAGATCCTGCTGCAAACCCCAATCAAGCTTCCCCGAGCGTTGGCGGAGGACCTCTAATATGGCTGTTTACAAATCCCGCATCCTGACCGGGTCAGAGTCGTTCCAGCAAAACCGCGCAGACATGCTCGGGCTGATCGACCAACTGAACAATCTCAATGGACGCACACGCCACTTGTCAGAGAAGCGCAAGCCTCGCTTCGAAGCCCGTGGACAGCTGACACCGCGCGAGCGTCTGGCGCGCCTGCTCGACCCGGGCATGCCCTGGCTGGCCGTCGGCAATTTGTCGGGATACTTGTCCGACGGTCGCCCTGAAGAAAAGTCCCTGCCCGGCTCAACCGTGATCAGCGGCATTGGCTTCATCAATGGCGTGCGTTGCATGATCGTTGTCGACGATAGCGGCATCATGGCTGGCGCGATGACAGGATCTACCGGCTACAAGATCATCCGCTCTGAACAGATCGCGCTCGAGCAGAAGCTTCCTTACATCCATCTCGTCGAAAGCGCGGGCGGCGACCTGGTCAATTACCGGGTCGAAGGCTTCTCGCGCGGCGGTGCCTTGTTCGCAGGCCAAGCCAAGCTTTCCAAGGCTGGCATTCCGGTCATTTCGATCCTGCATGGATCTTCAACGGCAGGCGGTGCGTACATGCCTGGCATGAGTGACTATGTCGTTGCCGTGAAAGGCCGCGGTAAGGCATTCCTCGCAGGTCCGCCGCTTCTGAAAGCCGCCACAGGTGAGATCGCGACCGAAGACGAACTCGGTGGCGCTGAGATGCATGCCTCGGTCTCAGGGCTGGCTGAGTATCTGGCCGAGAATGACAAGGAAGCCATCATCATGGCACGCGAGGTCATCGATCGCCTTGGCTGGAACACACGCTGCCCGCAGCGGGTCATGGAAGATGTCGCACCGCCACTTTACGATCCAGATGAAATTGCCGGCGTGGTACCGACCGATTATCGGAAGCCATATGACGTGCGCGAAGTGGTTGCGCGCGTGGTTGATGGCTCCGATTTCATCGATTTCAAACCGCGTTACGGCCCGGCAACGGTTTGCATTCAGGCCAATGTCCATGGCTTCAGGTGCGGGCTGATCGGCAACAATGGTCCAATCGATCCGGCCGGCGCGACCAAGGCGACGCAATTCCTACAATTGATGGATCAAGCCGACACACCGGTTGTCTTCCTGCAGAACACGACGGGCTACATGGTCGGCACCGAGTATGAGCGCGCTGGAATGATCAAGCACGGCTCAAAAATGATCCAGTCGGTCACGAATATCGAAGTTCCGCGCCTGACCTTCCAGATCGGGGCCAGTTATGGCGCTGGCAATTACGGCATGTGTGGCCGCGCCTTCGAGCCGGACTTCCTCTATTCCTGGCCGAATGCTTCGACCGGTGTCATGGGCGGCGAGCAAGCCGCGACCGTGATGTCCATCGTCGCAGAAGGCGCAGCAAAAGCGGCAGGGAAAGAACCGGACCGTGACGCCCTCGCCAAACAGGAAGCGCACCTGACCCACCTGTTTAACAGCCAGTCGAGCGGCTTTTACACCTCCGGCCACGACATGGATGACGGCATGATTGATCCGCGTGACACACGCAAGACACTTGGCTTCCTGCTCGCCACTGTCTGGGAAGCCCGCAATCGCAGCGTTCGCGAAAACAGCTTCGGCATTGCACGAATGTAGGGAGGAAGAGATGACGACACTGCCCGCAACCACCGCCATCGACCTAGATCTCAGGAATGGCTGGCTCACCATCTGGTTCAACCAGCCGGACAGTCGCAATGCGCTGTCTGCTGAACTCGTCAGCGACCTGATCGCTTCGCTCGAAGCGGTCAAAGACGACCGTTCGGTTCGTGGCATTACGCTACGCGGACGCGGCGGCGTGTTTTGCGCTGGCGGCGACCTGAAATCATTCAAAGCCGGACAGCAAGGTGGACAAAGCGACGACGACGTTATCGCCAGTTCAAAGAATGGCGCGTACATGTTTGATCTGGTCAATCACATGCCACAGGTTGTCGTGGTGATCATTGAAGGCGCCGCTATGGCGGGCGGCTTCGGACTTGCCTGCTGCGCGGATGTGGTGATTTGCGACGCTAATGCGCGCTTTGCCATGACCGAAACTGCAATCGGTCTGACGCCTGCGCAGATATCGCCCTTCGTCATCCAGAAACTTGGCTACGCCACAGCACGGCGCCTGATGCTGACGGCGGCACGCTTTGATGGCCGCCAAAGCGCCGACCTGGGATTTGCCGATTTCATCGGCGAAACGGTCGACGCGCTAGAGGCGCATGAACAGCAGATTCGCAAACAGGTGTTGCGCTGTGCACCGGGCGCTGTGGCCGACATAAAGGCGTTGATCCTCGCCCTGCCAGGTTTGAGCCGCGAAGACGCCATCCAGGCCGCGGCTGAAAATTTTGCCGGCCGTATGGCCAGCGATGAAGGCAAAGAAGGCGTTGCCTCCTTCGTTGAGAAACGCAAGCCAAACTGGGTGACCGAGCCATGATGGAAATTTCGAAAATTCTGATCGCCAATCGTGGCGAGATTGCCTGTCGCGTCATGCGCACGGCGACATCGCTCGGCATCAAAACCGTTGCTGTATATTCAGATGCAGATGCGCGCGCGCCACATGTCCAGCTCGCCGACGAAGCGGTCCATATTGGCCCTGCGCCTGTCGGCGAGTCCTATCTTGTTATCGACAAGATTATCGCGGCCGCGATATCAACCGGCGCTGATGCCATTCACCCCGGCTACGGCTTCTTGTCTGAAAACGCAGCATTTTCTCGCGCCTGCGCGGAAAACGATATTGTTTTCATCGGCCCTCCAGAATCCGCCATTGAAGTGATGGGCGACAAGGCCCGATCGAAGCGCGCCATGCTGGAGGCCGGCGTGCCGTGCGTCCCCGGTTATCAGGACGACGATCAGTCCGACTCGACATTGATCGCAGCGGCAAAGGGAATCGGTTTGCCGGTCATGATCAAGGCGGCCGCTGGTGGCGGCGGTCGCGGCATGCGCCTTGTTCACAAGACGAAAGACCTCAAGGATGCGATAAAGCTCGCACGATCCGAAGCCGAAAACGCGTTCGGCTCTGGCGTTCTGATCATCGAGAAGGCTGTTCAGCAGCCACGCCATGTCGAGATTCAGGTCTTCGCCGACGCGCATGGCAATGTCATCCACCTCGGCGAACGAGATTGTTCGGTCCAGCGGCGTCATCAGAAGGTGATCGAAGAGGCACCATGCCCGGTCATGACGCCCAAGTTGCGCGAACGAATGGGATTGGCAGCGGTAGAAGCAGCTAAGGCAGTCGATTATCGCGGTGCCGGAACTGTAGAATTTTTGTTGGACCCTGATGACGAATTCTATTTTCTCGAGATGAATACGCGCCTTCAGGTCGAGCATCCGGTTACAGAGGCAATCACCGGGCTCGATCTGGTTGCGCTGCAAATTGCCGTCGCCGAAGGCAAGGAATTAAACCTTTCGCAAGCAGACGTCAGGCTGCACGGACATGCGATCGAGGTTCGCCTGTATGCTGAAGATCCCGCAAATGAGTTTCTGCCAAGCACGGGCCCGGTATTGCTATGGCACCGACCAGACGGGATCGGTATTCGGGTCGATGACGGCATCGAAACAGGCTCTGAAGTGTCGCCATTTTACGATGCAATGGTCGCAAAAATTGTCGCGCACGGCGACACTCGCGAAACCGCCTTGCGCCGCCTGAAAGGCGCGCTGGAGTCGACAGCTCTATTCGGATTGACGACAAACCGTGACTTCCTGATCGACGCCATTTCGCAACCTGCTTTTCAGGCCGGGGCAGCGACCACGGCGTTCATCGCCGAAACTTATGGAGAAGACGGATTTCAGAATGCTGATATCTCTGCTCATACGCTGGCACCCGCGATGGCACTTGACGTCTTGTCACGACGTTCGCGCTCACTCGCCGATACCATCGCTGTTCATCCAGAATTAATGGCTTGGTCCAGCACCCAGGATCTGGAAGCCTCAACCGAATATGCTATCGGCGAACAGCTCGTAACAGCTCGCACACAGCCAACCACAACAGGCACGCGGGTCGAAATCGACGATGAAACTGTTCTGGTCGAAATCAAGACCAATGATCAATCGCGTGCGTCGCTGAAGCTGGACGACCGAGATGTAACTGTCTCTTTCCTGATCGATGACGCAGCGCGGATACACATTGCGTCATCGACGCAAACGCAGGTCGTGCAGAATCTGTCAGCCGCTTTGCAAAGCGCCAGCGATGAGGGCGGTGGCGGTACAGTGCTCTCGCCCATGCATGGTAAACTGCTCGAGATCTTTGTCAGCGTCGGAGACACCGTCACCAAGGGACAGAAGCTGGCCATACTGGAAGCCATGAAAATGCAACACGAGATCATCGCGGAGGTCGATGGCACAGTCGAAGCGATTGCAGGTATGATTGATGAACAGATCGCGGCGGATGATCTCATCCTGGAAATCGCGACGGACGAGGGAGAATAGAAGATGATGAAGTCACCGATCTGCGAAATGCTAGATATCGAATTTCCTTTGCTGGCCTTTACACATTGCAGAGATGTCGTGGTCGCCGTTTCCAAAGCTGGCGGCATGGGCGTGTTTGGCGCTGTGAACCTGCCACCAGACCGATTGAAGGAAGAACTCGACTGGATTGTCGCCAACATTGATGGCAAGCCGTTCGGCGTCGACCTGATTGTTCCGAACAAGTTCGAAGGCAAGTCCGAAGGCTTTGATGGCGACCGCCTGCTGAACGCCGTACCGGAAGAACATAAGACGTTTGCCGCGAATATCATGCGCGATCATGGCATCGAGGATGTCGATCTCGAAAAACAGCGTAGCAATTCGTTGAGTTTTGCCCGCAATCTCGGCGACGATGGCGCTCAATCTTCCATGGATGTGGCCTTTCAATATCCGATCAAAATGATCGTCAATGCCCTGGGCGTGCCGCCGAAAGCGATGCTCGAGATGGCCGAGAAACACGGGGTTGCAACCGGCGCCCTGGTCGGTGCCCGCGAACACGCGGTCAATCAGGTCAATGCTGGCGTAGATGTGTTGATCGTGGCTGGCGGGGAAGCTGGCGGGCATTGCGGAGACGTGTCGACGATGGTGTTGATTCCGGAAGTTGCACGTGGAGTGCGAGAGATGGGCGCGTCGACGCCGATCCTGGCTGCTGGCGGGATCACGACCGGCGAACAAATGGCCGCCGCGATGGCGATGGGCGCGGCTGGTGCCTGGTGCGGCTCGGTCTGGCTGACAACCAGCGAAGCCGAAACCAATCCCATCGTAAAAGAAAAAATGCTGAACGCGTCGTCGCGCGATACGGTTCGGTCCCGCTCGCGCACCGGCAAGCATTCTCGGCAATTGCGGTCGCCATGGACCGACGCCTGGGAAGCAGAAGAGGCACCAAATCCATTGCCGATGCCCTTGCAATCCCTGATCTCGGAGCCCGCTTTGCTGCACATCGACAAGCTCAGCCAAGGCGGTCACGAAGGTGCCAAGGAGCTTGCCACATATTGGGTTGGGCAAGGCGTCGGGTTGATGAATCAATCGATGTCTGCTGGGCAAGTCGTGCAGCAATTCAAAGAAGACTACCTAACCGCCTATGAACGCCTAATGCAGACTATGGATATGGACTAAAACGGAGGGGTACTGATGCAACAAGCCGAAGACTTTCGCGCCGAAAGCAAAGCCTTGTTCGCTTTGCTCGACGGGACTGACGCGGCCGGCTTTGACGAGCCGACGCAATTCAAGGACTGGACGATCAACGCAGTTCTTCAGCACTTGTTCTTCTGGAATCAAATGGCCGGGCTGCAGCTGACGGATGAGGCAGAACTGAGCCGCAGGCTTAGTGCCGTGCTGTCGCATGACGGCGGCATGCGCGGATTCGAGACAGCCCATTTCGGCGGCATGGGCGGCCGGGACCTTCTGGAGCAATGGAGCGCCGACGTCGATGTCACAGCGGACTTGTTCGCCAATGCTGATCCGAAAGCGCGGTTGAAATGGGCGGGCCCGGACATGAGCGCGCGTTCGTCAATCACAGCGCGACTGATGGAAACGTGGGCGCACGGACAAGAAGTCTACGACCATCTTGGCGTGGAGAGACGAAACGACGATCGCATTCAGAACATTGTGGTGCTCGGCGTAAACACGTTTGGCTGGACCTATAAAACCCGCAAAGAAACGCCGCCGGGGCCTATGCCATATCTGGAGCTGACAGCCCCTTCGGGCGCAACCTGGAGCTATGGTGATGACAATCCCAGCGAGCGTATTACAGGCCCCGCAGACGCGTTCTGCCAAGTGGTGACGCAAACACGAAATGTCGCGGATACGTCGCTGACCGTGGTCGGATCAACAGCGACGGACTGGATGTCGAAAGCGCAGTGTTTTGCAGGCCCGCCCGAAACCCCGCCTGCTCCCGGCGTCCGGTTCCGACGAAAGTAATACCGGGTCAGGAAAGCCAAGTCAGCTCCCGGCTTTGATACCTTCGATCCGGCGGAGTTCCTCGATTAGTTTTTTGAGACGTTCCGGAACCGGTTCAGATAAAATCCCTTCATATACCCTGCGGGGGGACGCTGATGCTGCCGAATCCTCCGTTTCAGCTTCCATTTCTGGAGACTCGGTTCTTGTATCTGGATCAGCATGAGTGATTTGGGGGTGTTCGGCTTTCGCGCCCGGTTTCGTGTCCTTCCGACCGTGTACGCCTGACCGTGCTTCACAATTCTTGTGTGACATCTGGTGCTTACCTGTTGTTTTGTCCGCAGAGCTGAATCTGGAGCGCCTGATTTGTCCTGCCGGATTTCTCTCGATTTTCTCACGATTGTGATTTCTCGTTGAATTCCTCACCGATCAGTAGTTCGCTCAGCCCTGAGCCAATCAGACGAGGGACGCATTGATCCAGGCATTTAAGTACCGGTTTGGCGACGCAGAATTCGACGAATCTTCCATGGAGCTCCTCGTCTGCGGGGTTGCCATTGATCTCGAGCCGAAGCCGCTCGATTTGCTGCGAACATTCTTGCAAAAACCCGGTGAGGTCCTCACCCGAGAGGAATTGCTCGATCTTGTCTGGCCGGAACAAACCACGACCGAAGGAGTGCTTTCCAACGCCATTTCTAAACTTCGCAAGGCACTTGGCGATGATCTCAAATCGTCCGTGAAAACGCTCTCAACCATCGGATATCGCTTCGATGCCAAAGTGGATCGTGTCGCGAGTGGGAAAAACTTCACAAGCAACCTGAATTATGCTGTCGGAGAGCCTGTCCCGTGGCGAGAGCAATTTGTTTTCTCCGAGCAACTATATGCCGCAAACGGAAAAGAAGTCTGGCGGATCGAGAACCCCAAAACAGATGAAACACGCGTTGTGAAATTCGCGACCAGTGCAGCGGCGCTAAGCTCACTGAAGCGCGAAGTGACCTTGCTCAGACTCATCGCGAAAGCTCACCCAGATCGCGCGGATTTTGCTCGCCTCCACGACTGGAATTTTACCGACTCTCCCATTTACATCGAAGGCAGCGATGCGGGTGTGGATTTGAAGGCCTGGAGCGTGGAAGGCGCGCCTATCGCACATATGAACTTATCGGAACGTGTCGCATTCGCGCAAAAAATCGCCGAGGCAGTCGCCAGCGCTCACGGAATTGGAATCCTGCACAAGGACCTCAAACCAGAGAACATAATGGTGCATGCACCTGACGCTGGCCCGCCGCGCCCCGTCGTCATCGATTTTGGCAGTGGCGGCGTATACGATCGTTCAAGGCTAGATGTCCTCGGGGTGACACCGATTGGCATCACGCAGGACTCACCTCCTGAAGGCCCGGAGGGTGCGACATTGCTATATGCCGCACCAGAACTCCTGCAAGGCGCAAGCGCGTCAATCTCCACCGATGTGTTTGCGCTCGGGGTCTTGCTGTATCAAATCGTCTCTGACCGGATTGGCGAACCTCTCACCTCTGGCTGGGAAGCGAATGTCGAGGATGCGCTGTTGCGCGAAGACATCGCGTTTGCCGCCCACGGAGACGCCAATCTCAGACTCGGATCCGCTGAAGAACTCGCGAACCGACTGGGCGGGCTGGAGGCACGACGAACCATCGCAGCTCAAGAGCGAGCCCGCCAACTGGAGTTCCAACGAGGGCAAGGGGCCTTGTCTCGCGCACGCGCAAGACGCCCCTGGATGATCGCGGCAGGGCTCATGCTTTCGATCGGCGTTGCGGCAAGTTCGATGCTGTACGTGCAGTCTCAGGCTGCTCGCACAGAGGCGAACAAGCGGGCCATGCAATCAGAAGCGACGGCTGCGTTCCTGCAAGAAGTATTGCTCGGCGCCGACCCGCGCACTCCCGGTGCGGGCCCGGATGCCAGCGTGCGAGATGCACTCAGCCGCGCGTCCGCGTCGCTTGATCAGCGGTTCGGAAACGATCCAGAGTTCATCGCCACGGTTTCATCAACACTCGCGGTGATTTACTCAGGCCTCGCCGACGATTCTTCTGCGATCAGCGCGCAACAGAAAGTCGTTAGAATCTATCAAGACCTCTATGGCGATGCCAACTCCGAAACCCTGGCCGCCAAGGCCAGACTCGCACAGGCATTCGCGGATGCCGGCGAATTTGAACGGGCTGAAACTGTCATCACGGAAGTCAGGAACTCGCCGGCGTTCAATGAAGAAAAGTTGCCCGAAGTGGGGATAATGCTCTCTTTTTCAGAAGCCCTGCTCGTCGGTAATATGTTGGACATGAAAACAGCGTCATTGCATCTCGAAAACGCAACTCGCCTTTACACGGATCACGATATTACAGACCTCGAAATGCTGCATAAGCTCAAGCGCTTCCTCGCGGAGTCGTATGCACAATCAGGTCGTGTCTCCGACGCAATCACATTGCTGGAAGAGCTTAAGCGCGCACCCTTCAATGATGAATCTGCGTTTCCCAAGTCGTTGCAACTCGAAGTGCAGTTTCACTACGCATCGGCACTGGCTCACGACCAGCAGCGCTTAACCCAGGCGATCGTGGAGTATCTCGATCTGATCGACAGTTTTACTGAACTTTATGGCAGCGATTCTGAAGCGGTGACAGTAACTATGGGGCGACTGGGTCTCGTCTATTTGACTCTGGGAGAGTGGGAGAAAGCCAACACGTATCTTTCCGAATCCCGCGCCAGAGAATGCGACACTCGTGGCAAACAGGACATTAACTGCCTCATGGCATCTGTCGATGAGGCGACGGCTCAGTTGATGAGCGGAAATTCGGAAGCCGCAGAACCAAGCCTTCGAGCAGCCCTCATCGGACTGAGCTCGACGCAGGGCGCGGAGAGTTCGCCTGCACAGCACGCTAAATACATCCTGTCTACAGCGCTCATCGACAATGGCGCACTCGATGAGGCCGCAGTCATTTTGCAAGCCCTCGATGTAGCGGCACTCGCAGCATTTGATCCATCAATTCCTTGGCCTGTGATGATTGAAGCCGCGCTTGCTCGAATTGAAATCCGATCAGGAGATCGCGCAGGTGGGCTCGCGCGACTCAAATCAGCAACGCAACAGATGCGGAACGCCGGCATAGCGGACACTATTGTCAGCAAATATGAGGAAGAGCTTTCGCGTTGATTGCTGAAAACTGCTTGGCCAGAATTATCGTCGAAATCTCCCCTCCCTGGCGGTGAACTACCCGCTCAGATCTGGGCCTTGAATGATGCGAATGTCTTGCTGCCTAGACAGTGGCTCTAAAACCGGATGCTGGAGACCGGTTCACATCAGACTGACAGTTGGCGCAATTTCGTTTGCATAGTCGGTCGACTAATAGCGTGCTAAGTGTATCTTACTTTACAACCGTTATCGGATTTCGGGATACACGTTTGTCTCATGCGCTAACAACCGAGCTCTACAGAAGCACATCAAAAGCGCAAAATTTTTCGCAGCTTCGTGATCTCTGCTTTGATTTTTTCGAAGCACAAAATGTTTCGCGGTTGAGCTACCATCATAGCCCACCGTTAGGAGCCGAAGATTTCCATCCGCATCTGACAATCGTAGCTCTGGGGTTTCCCAAAGGCCAAGTGAAGAAATGGATGGAAACGCGCATGTATGAACGCGATCCGATCTTTCGACATGTGGCGACCAGCACACGCGCATTCTGGTGGTCTGAGATCGGTGCCCTCACGACGCTGTCTCCTCAGGAAAAACAATATATGAAAGAGGTGTCAGTCTTAGGCATCGGGGACGGCCTGGCTATACCGGTTTTCGGACCTCATGGCCGGAATGGATATTTTGGCGTCGGGTTTGGTGACCCTCGACCAGATTTAGACGTCGAGCATATAAGTCTGCTCCAATGGTCATGTCAGATTATGCACTTGAGGTATTGCGACTTGTTGGCTGCAATCCTTCCGAGCAACATCAAGATCTCCGTTCAGGAAAAGTCGGTCTTGCGCCATATTGCACGTGGAAAAACGAACACTCAGATTTCGAGAGAACTCAACGTCACGTCGAAGACAATCGCCACCTACGTCGCCAGATCGTTCGAGAAGCTGGATGCAAATGACCGAATGACAGCCGCATTGCGCGCTCTGGCGCTTGGATTACTCGATTGAGAAATCGGCAGCTGATCGCCAACTGCTTTTGTCGGTCGAATAACCGACGCGTCGCATGGTTAATTCGGTCTAAGGAGCGCTGCCGATTTGGAGGCTCCCATGCACACGAACGAAACTGCTCCAGAAATATTCAACGACGTTCCCGAAAAAATTGTCTCACCATGGCGAAAGATGGCTCAATGGGCCTCGCGAGGGAGGCTGACTGACGAAACTGCCACGGTCAAAGTGGGAAATTTCCTCATAAGCATTCCTGTCTCGGCCTGCCAAATTGAGGGGAAATTCACCCTCAGCCATAGAGAGAAGCAGGCGCTTTTTCTATTTTCTCTCGGCCTATGCACTAAAGACGTTGCAAGAGAACTCGGAATTTCGTCATCGACAGTCGACACTTACCGCCGCAGGATATTCCAGAAACTCGGCACAAAAACGATGGTAGAGGCCGCAACCATTGCAACCGCAGCCACCTTGGGCGCGCGAATGGTGAGTTGCAATTCAAACACCCGCCGTTCAATGCGCTCGCAACGTAGAGCCTGATTTTAAGGAAGCGCGCAGCGCCCGCTCTTGTTTCTAAGGATATCGGAGCGTTTCATCGAAATGAGGCTCTCGATACGAGCGGCAGAAGTTCCCAAAATGCACGCAGCCTCCCTCGGAGAGAAGTTCTCAAACTCAACCAGTACGATCGCGCGCATCGCGAGACTTACGGGCGAGTCTGCATCAAGCCCCCCCAAGGAGCGATCGAGCAAATGGTAAACGTAATACTGAAAAGCCTTTCGAACAGGGTTTTGTCCCAGCTCCAACTCGTTTAGAATCTGCACTAAGACACGCTCAATGCTCTTGTCTGCCAGCTCTTGATCTCCGGAAACCGCTCGCGCGTATCCGCGCAATCGAGGCAGAATTCTTTCCAATTCATCAGCTGGTGACATCGCACACTCGTGAATAATTTGACCTGAAAAACCTAGGTTGGTTCTAAAACCTTCGCTATCCTTGGAAACGAGGACAAATTCTTCGTCATACCTGAGAAGCTATTTCGTCATTTGAGACCAGCTTCCAGACGCCGATGACATCGAAACAATTGGGCCGAGACCAGTCACTTGCCCCTCCTCCTGAGACAACGATTGATTTTGACCGCATCACCACTCAGTGTCTCTAAATCTACCGCAGCAAGACTAACCTTCGTTCCAAAAGCAAACGCAAACACGTCAGGTGCGTTGGATAATTCGGCTCCCTGCTCGATGCTTGAAACAACAATTGTTGTTTGCGCCATAGCGTGCCCAGTAAACAACACCACGTAAGCGATCGCCACAAATACGCGAGAAATTTCCGTATTGGCCTCTAGCTTTTGGCAACATTAATGCCATACCCATATACCCAGTACAGGGTATGCGACAATGAAATCCGACACAAAAGAAGCTACAGTGAAACGCCTCGCCAGGATTGAAGGCCAAGTGCGCGGCGTAGCTAAGATGATTGATCAGGATCGCTACTGCATTGACATTGTCCGGCAGGTGCAGGCGATAAAGGCAGCACTCAGCGGCTTGGAGAAAGTCGTCTTGGACGATCATCTGGCGACATGCGTTGATGATGCGTTGACGAGCGATAACGTTGATGATCGTCGCGAAAAAGTCGAAGAGCTGGTCGCTATTCTTGGCGGCCGGAAAAAGTAACAATGGACAATACCCCCGCGGGGGTATAAACGATTTCAAGTCTGGATGAGTTAAAACACTTTATGCTGAGTCTCGTGCGCCTAATGTTGCTGATCGCTGTCGCTGCGCTTGCGACCAGTCCAGTCATGGCGTGCTGTTTAAGCGGTCACAATGGTCCGCAGCCAGAAATCATCGAAGTCGAAGCGTCCCACTGCCACGGCGATCATGACCAAACACAAGGCTCGGCCGCGCAACAAGAACACCGTAATCTTCCGTCACCGATCGATTGTCCCGGCTGCCTGGACTGCGATATGGGAACGCTTCAGGCGCAATCGATTGAAGATGGCGCCCTGAACAATCAAACGCCATCGAAAGATGTCCAAATTGCGATCCGCGCTTCGCACTTCGATGGGATTGAACACAATGCGGTCGTTTTTAAAACCGGACCACCGGGTTATTCGCCTGGTCGGCCGGATACCCCAGTGATACTGAAACAGCGCCTGTTGATCTGATCGACATCAGCTCACGCATGTTTGCGTGGGTTTGGTTGTGTCTTTCTCATTCAACTCGGGTGCTTTCCCATGACATCTAAATTCAGAAACTTGCTGGTTTCTGCGCTCCTCATAACGAGCGGCCAGCAATTCACAGTCCTCGCTGATCCCTCCGATGCACCAACATTCATGGAGCTTGAAACGCGGCTGGCTGATCATCCATCTCTTGCGGCTCTCACATATCAAGCAGACGCCTCTCGAGAACGCGGATTGGCGGCAACCGCCCTACCCGATCCTGTCATCTCCGTCGGCGTCAATAATTTTCCGATATTCGACCCATCTTTCTCAGAGTTTCTTCCGACCAACAAAGCCGTTGGGGTGCGCCAAGAATTCCCTAATCAGGCTGGCAGGAATGCACGCGCGGGACAAGACCGAGCAACCGCCGATCAAATCGAGCTTGCTCGATCTGCACAACTCGCAACGCTACGCGGTGAGCTGATCGCATTACTATCCGAAAAGCATCGGATTAACCGCGAACGTGACCTCGCTCATCAGCGCAATAAGAAATATGATGAACTGACCGAAGTGGTGGAAGCTGAAATTGACGCCGGCCGCCCAGCCGTCTTTCGTCTAGCAGAAATTGAAGCTGAGAAGACGGGTGTCGCTCGCGAACTCGTCGACTTGGACCGCCAAGAAGCCGATGCAAACGCGCGCCTGATTAATCTTGTGGGCGAAGCTCCGGCAAGCGTTGCTGCCCCCGTTGCCCCGAAAGACTGGAACGGAGACGCGATGGCGTTTCATGCTGTGCGAGTCGCCAACGCGAGTATTCGCGTCGCAAACTATTCGGTGGATGGCGCGCAAGCTAACTGGCGACCGAATTGGGGGGCGCAGCTTACATATCAGCAACGAGAGTCCGGTTCGAACTTCGCCGGTGACGATTGGGTCTCAGGGATGGTGACGTTTACGGTGCCGCTCTGGGCCGAGCGCAGTCAAAAACCACGCCTTCGCGCGGCGAAGGCGGAGCGCGCGAGCGCCGAAATGCGTTATCAAGCAGCCGCCAGGCGGGCAGCTGCAGCCTATGCGGGCGAAGCAGCCGCGTGGCGCGCGGCAGAAGACAATATTGGTGTGCTTGAGCGCAATATTGAGGCCGTCGAAGATGAAATCCAAGCGCAGCTTACGCTGTATGAATCTGGTGCGGGAGACTACGCCCCGATCATTGATGGCGAGCTGGCAATCCTCAAACTTCGAGCGGAGATCGCAGTCGAAGAGGCGCGCAGAGCGGCCTCCATTGCGCGAATGAATGCATTGTTGGTGACCTCATGAAGCACGTACTTTTCCTTCTATCAGCCGCTGCTGCAACCCTGCTTTCAGCTTGTGATACCGATGCGCCGACAAGATCCTCAATCGGGGAAGCCTCAACGCAAGCTGAGTCAGCTCAGGACGTCACGCAATATACCTGCCCAATGCATCCGCATTACATTTCAACAGACCCTAGCGGCACTTGCCCGATCTGCGGAATGGATCTCGTGCCCGCAAGTGGAAGCGGAGATGCTGCGCAAGGTGACGGATCGATTGCGGTCGCGCCGGAAATGATTCAGACGATGGGTGTGCGAACCCAACCCGCTGAGGTGATAGAGTTCGGCGAAACACTCCGGGCATTTGGCGTCGTCGAGACCAATGAACGATTGGAAAATGTAGCCGCATCGCGGCTTGAAGGATGGATCGAAAATCTGACGGTTCGAGCGGAAGGTGACACCGTCCGCCCCGGAGCACTGCTCTATCGGGTCTACAGCCCGGATCTGATCGCAGCGCAAAAGGACTATCTAAATTCGCTCTCCATAGGCAATCCGAACCGTATCTCGGCCGTGCGGCAACGCCTTCGCTCGCTCGGGATGCAAAATGCACCGATTGATCGGCTGACGCAAAACCGAGAAGTGATTGAGCGCGTGCCGGTCTATGCTGAAGCTGGCGGCACGGTGGCCGATCTTCAGGTACGTGAAGGCGACTACGTCAAACCCGGCACACCGATTTTGCGTTTGCAGTCTTATTCCGGTGTCTGGGTGATGGCATCGATACCGGAAACACATCTACCTTTAATAGATACAGGTCTTTCAGTTCGACTCGATTTTCCAAGCGCGCCAGAAGCCCCTGCCGAAGGAACGGTGGATTACATATACCCCACTATTGATCCTAAAACGCGGACAGCCCAGGTCCGGATCGAAGTCGATAACGCAGCAGGCTATCTGCGTCCTGGCGCCTATGCTGATATTACCATGGATCTGGGCGGCGAGGCACGTCTATCGGTTCCAGCACAAGCCTTGCTGCGCGACAGTCAGGGGGCGCACGTCATCATAGCGCTCGGTGAAGGTCGATTTGCCGGGCGGGCTGTTCGAACGGGTGTAAGCGCAAACGGACGAACGGAGATTATCGCAGGGCTTTCTCCCGGCGACCCGGTGGTTGTGAGTGGACAATTTATGCTCGACAGCGAAGTGAACCTTCGAGAGGGCTTTTCGAAACTACAAGCTCCACCTGCTCTGGTTGCGGGTCCAGATACGCCGCTGTCTGAATTGCCTGTTGATGCGACGACGCTAGCGCAAATTGATCATTTCACGGACATGGCTTTGTATTTTCATGAAGCGCTTACCGACGGCTATCGCATCGATCCTTTCTTTATTGATCCAGCTCTCGGTCTCGGTGAAACGCTCCGGTCACGATTTGCCAATACGAGACTCGTGACTATTCTTGAAAACAGCGAAGCTGCGCTCCGGGCCGCAAAAGACGCTCGCCAGGGCGATGCGCTCGCAATCGAACTAAATCGACTGATGACGGCGCTCGAGCCCTGGCTTCTTGACGGCGCGCCGGTACATTATCGCGATTCGGGTCTGACCCTGTTCCGCGAGACTGAGACCGGGAAGCTATGGGTTCAAGAAGGCAGCGCGCCGCGTAATCCGTACAGCGAGCGTGATGCTGAAAGCATTCTCTGGCCCGATCCAATGGCGAATATGGAGCTGGAAACGGGCGACCGCCGCCCTATCGACCCTCACGCTGGGCATCGGCGATAGGAGGCGACAATGACTGAATCCTCCAATCCCGAAATCGCTGCGCAAGATCCATCAAAGTCATGGATTGCAAAGCTCATCGGTTGGTCAATGTCAAACCAGCTCATTGTCCTGGTACTCGCTGCTGCGTTAGCAGTCTCTGGGTGGCTGGCAGTCGACCGGACCCCGCTGGATGCCGTGCCTGATCTCACAGACACCCAAGTGATCATCCGGACCGATTTTCCCGGGCAAAGTCCGCAGATCGTCGAAGATCTCGTTACTTATCCGCTATCAACCAATCTGCTGGGATTACCACGTACCAAGGACGTTCGCGGCTCGTCTATGTTCGGCACAAGTTTTGTCTACGTCATTTTCGAGGATGGTGTGGACCTCTATTGGGCTCGGTCCCGGGTTTTGGAGGCGTTGTCCCGGCTCGGATCGGAACTTCCAGACGGCGCAACACCCCAAATCGGCCCTGACGCGACGGGTGTTGGTTGGGTTTATCAATATGCTCTGGTCGACAAGACGGGAAACACGGATCTCGCCGAATTACGCTCACTTCAGGACTGGTTCTTGTCGCTAGAACTCGCTGGCGTCGATGGCGTTGCAGAAGTGGCATCGGTCGGCGGTTTTGTTCGCGAGTATCAAATCCTCATCGACCCCAATCGCCTGCGCAGCTTTGACCTATCAATCAAGCGCATTCGCGACGCCGTTCGCGCGGCCTCCAGTGAGGTTGGAGGCCGAGTTATCGAGCAGGCAGAGAGTGAATTTGTCATCCGCTCATCAGGCTATGTGGAGGAACGCGCTGATCTTGAAGAAGTGGTCATCTATGCCGCTGATGGAACACCCGTTCTGTTGCGAGACGTCGCCCGAATTGTCGAAGGGCCGGCGCTGAGGCGGGGCATCGTCGAATTGAACGGCGAAGGCGAGACTGTCGCCGGCATTGTTATCATGCGTGATGGAGAGAATGCGCTGCAAGTCATTGATCGAGTCAAATCCAAACTCAGTCAATTACAACGTGGCCTTCCCGATGGTGTTGAGATTGTCACTGTCTATGACCGTGCTCCACTCATTGAAGGGTCGGTTAAATACCTACAACACAAGCTGCTCGAAGAGGGTATCGCTGTTGCGTTGGTCATCCTGATATTCCTTCTGCATGTCAGATCGTCGCTTGTCGCAATTATAACGCTACCGCTTGGCGTTCTAGGCGCGTTCACGATCATGTCGTTCCAAGGAGTCACGGCGAATATCATGTCGCTTGGCGGCATTGCGATCGCCATTGGCGCAATGGTCGACGCCTCCATCGTCTTGGTCGAAAACGCGAGCAGAAAGCTTTCTGATTACGACCATACGCCGAGTGCAGAGGCACGTCGGTCAGCACTGCTTGAAGCGGCTCAGGAAGTCGGACCTGGGATCTTTTTCTCTCTGCTGATCATCACCGTTTCCTTTTTACCGGTTTTTGCCCTGACGGGTGAAAGCTACCGCTTGTTCAGCCCGCTGGCGTTCACCAAAACCTATGCCATGGCATTCGCGGCGATCCTTTCCGTGACGCTGGTTCCAGTTTTGATGTTGTATTTAATGCGCGGCAAATTCCGGCGCGAAGAAGCTAATCCACTCAATGCATTCTTTGTCTGGATCTATAAGCCGATCTTGCATGTCGCTCTGCGGTTTAAGTGGCTGACCATCGCGCTTGCCATGGCGCTAACTGCGAGCGTCATTATTCC
The DNA here is from genome assembly GCA_965212615.1 of Henriciella sp. Classification (GTDB taxonomy): domain Bacteria; phylum Pseudomonadota; class Alphaproteobacteria; order Caulobacterales; family Hyphomonadaceae; genus Henriciella. The sequence goes on along the minus strand of OZ243114.1, from coordinate 345,899 downwards.
CATCCAACGCGTTGGATCGGAGTTTATGCCAGCGCTCTATGAGGGTGAGTTGTTATACATGCCGACGACGCTTCCCGGCGTTTCATCGACCAAGATGCGAGAAATCTTGGGCCAGACCAACCGGGTCATGATGACAGTACCCGAAGTTGAAAACGTTTTGGAAAAGCTGGGCGTGCTGACACCGCAACAGATCCTGCACCGCTGACCATGATTGAAACCTGGATCAGATTAAAGCCAAAAGACGAGTGGCGTGCTGGAGTCACAATCGAGGACATAGTTTCAGATTTGGATCAGCGCCTCCAAATGCCAGGACTCGTGAACTCGTGGGGCTATCCGATCAAAATCCGGATGGACATGGTTTCTACAGGGGTCCGGACACCTATTGGCATCAAGGTGACAGGTGACAATTTGGCAGAAATCGAAGGCATTGCACGCGATATTGAAAACGTGATCGCAGACATCCCTGGCACCCGATCTGCGTTTGCAGATCGCGTATTGGGAGGAAAATATCTGGAGATCCTGCCGGAGCGAACCGAATTGGCCCGGCGAAATATTGATATGGGCGTGTTTCAAGCCGTCGTGCAAACGGCATTAGGCGGCATGCGCCTGTCTCAATCTGTAGAGGGACGGGAGCGCTATGACATAATGCTTCGCTATGATCGGCCGTTCCGTGAAAGCTCATCAGATCTCGAAGACATTCTCGTTCCGACCCCGACCGGCGCCCACATTCCTCTGGGTGAATTGGCCACCATTCGGTTTACAGAAGGACCGCCCATGATCAGGTCTGAGAACGCGCGACTAACCGGCTGGGTCTTTGTTGATATAGAAGGACGTGACATGGGCAGTTACGTCGCCGATGCACGCACCGCTGTGGCAGACGCGGTCGAACTTCCGCCTGGCTATGCGGTAGAGTTTGCCGGTCAGTACGAGCAATTGGAGGAAGCCAGCGCCAGATTACAAATCGCAATTCCTGCAGCAGTCGCTCTGATCTTCTTGCTTCTCATGATGCATTTCGCTCGTCTGGATCGAACATTGATGATCATGGCCAGCCTACCATTCGGACTGATCGGTGGTCTTTGGGCCGTCTGGCTTGCCGGTTACAATTTATCGGTTGCTGTGGCAGTCGGATTTATCGCGCTTGGTGGGATTGCGGTCGAAACCGCGGTGATCATGCTTCTCTATATTGATGGTGAGGTGCGCAAGGCAAAGCCGAATACAAGAGAAGAGTTGTTTGCGGCGATCAGTACGGGCGCAGCCATGCGCGTACGTCCGAAACTGATGACGGTAACGACCATATTCGCAGGGCTGGCACCGATATTCCTGACCGATGGCTTAGGCTCCGATGTCATGCGCCGTATCGCTCTTCCGATGCTCGGCGGAATGACCTCCACGCTTTTACTCACCCTGATCGTGATACCAGCAATCTATTATATTCGAACCAGCTGGCAGCTTTCGACGCATTCAACTGCAGCTGCGACCGCCACCAAAACCAATTTATCTGAACCAAAAGGAGAAACGATATGACATCTCTCAATACAATCGCTGCGGCTCTATTAGCACTGGGTCTCTGCGCCTGCGGCAATGCTCAGCAACCGGAAACTGCAGCGACGCCAGAAAGTGATATGACCGCGAGCATGACGGATGCGACAGAGATGGACCATGACGATCATGCCGATCACGACATGAGTGAGAAGATGGATGGCGTTGGACACGCAACCGGCATCATCCGTTCAGTCGGCGCGCAAGGAGATTTCCTCACCATAGATCATGGTCCGTTCGAAGGTGACATCGACATGGGCGCTATGACAATGGGGTTTGATATCATGGGCGACGTCGACTTGTCCGGATTTACCGATGGTGATGAGGTTGCGGTCATGGTGAAGCAGGGCCGCGATGGATCCTATCGGATCATGGCGATCTGTAACCTTGGCACAGACGGTGCGGATTGCCTTGACACCATCATGGATCACTAAAACAGAGCGCCGGGGTTTAGTCGCTCCGGCGTTGTCTGCGATCAATCGGAGGATCGATTAGCGGTGGGGGGAGTATCATGGCGGTTCAGATTGTGACAATGCCGAAGCCCTGGATGGAGGGCCAAAGGGTGCAGCTCCACCCTGATACGAGGCCACAAGCGCTGTAGGCTAATGAGCCATTTCGGCAGGGTCTGAGCAAAGCCAGAATTAGACAGTTTGCTCGGCGTACAAGTGGACTGGCCCTGATAGCCTGTCGGACAATGCGGCTGTTTCTCGCGGCAAGACGTCGAAAACCAGATGAGCACCTGTGCTTTCAGGCGCTTTGATCCATGGCCGTGATCGACAGATTCGTGGCTGCATCAGACATCGCGCTGCTTGAATCAAAAAAAAATGACGCAGGCGTCACGTTTTTGATTTTGATCAAGCCCCCTACAAACGACAATCAATGCAGATCAACTCGATTTGTGGTCTCGTCAGCTTCAAACAGGAGATCAGCACAATGAAAGTCAAACTCGTTGATGGCCCACCCGTCGCCGCAAGAACCTTTGAAGATCCAGGCGAGATGGCCGATAAACTCTCGCCAGAAGATGTCGAAATCGTCAGAGAGATTTTCAACACTCCGCTGACCGGCTCCTACAATTGGGACTATGAGAGCGCCAACGCCAAGATCCGCCGCCTGTATGAACTCGGCAAGCGGTTTAATTGGGATGCGCAGATGGACGTCGATTGGGACGTTCCCTTCGACAAATCCGAAGGGCCATCACAGGCCGGTCTCAACGCATTTCATGATCACCCGATCTACCTCGCGATGAGCGCGGAAGAGAAGAACGAGTATGCCTGGCGCTCAATGGCGCAAGTGCTGTCTCAGTTTCTTCACGGCGAACAGGGCGCAATGATGGTTGCCTCCCAGCTTGTGTCCTGTGCGCCAACTTATGATGCCAAGCTCTATGCAGCGTCCCAGACGTTTGATGAAGCCCGGCATGTCGAAGTGTTCAACAAATATTTGCGCTATCGTTGCAACGTTGAATACCCAGTCAATCCAAGCCTCAAACTGTTGTTGGACAAGATTCTGACGGATGAGCGCTGGGACCTGAAATTCATTGGCATGCAAGTGCTGATCGAGGGGCTCGCGCTCGCCGCGTTCCAAACCATGGCCCATACGACGCGCGACCCCCTATTGCGGCAGATCCTGACGCTGGTCATGCGTGATGAAGGTCGCCATGTCGCATTTGGCGTCAACTATCTTGAGGACTGGATCAAGGCGCTTCCTGAAGACCAGATCGAAGAACGCGCCCAGTTCGCCTATGAGGCCTGCGCGATCATGCGCGAACGCCTGTTCTCGACGATTGTCGAGGAAGAGTTCGGCTTCGACCCCGAAGAAGCACGCAAAATGTCCATCGACTCCGAAAGCGGACAGGCGTTTCGCAATTTCCTGTTTGAGCGGATGATCCCGAATCTGAAGCGCGTCGGACTGTTGACCGAGAAGGTCAAACCGAAATTCGAGGCCCTCGGCGTCCTGCATTACGAAAATGCAGCAACCGATGCGGAAATCGATTGGGCCGCGCTGGAGCGTCCGCTTGAAACGGGCCAGATCAAACCCGTTGCAGCTGAGTAGAGAGATCGGGGGACGCGGGCGGCGGAGCATGTTTTGCTCCGCCGCTTTCTGGTGCCTGCGCAAGGCCGCCAATTGCGTTCCCCATATCAAATTCAGCTCGGCACAGCGCACTGCCCCTAGCCGGTCGCCCGCACAGCCCATTCAGAACGCGATGGAGCTGCGACTCGCTTCTCCGTATTTTTTGAACGGGCTGCGTCTTATTCAGCGATGATTTCCGAGATCACGTCTGTCACGCTCCGAATGCGGATCATCTTGTCGACCTGCACCGGGTTTTCTCTTTTCTGACTGATTTGAGCATCGATCTGCAGCCAATCATCTACGGACAATATCTTCTGGGCCATCGGAAAGAACACCTGATCTTCCTTGACCATGTGGTGGCGCAACAGGCGGCTATACATTTCACCGGCTTCGACAATCTCTACCATTGGCAGGTCACTGCCGCGGCGCAGGTGCGTCATTCGTTTCTCGAAATGAGCAGCCTTTGATGCCAGTTTTTCATGCTCTGCGCGCAGATCCTCGAGACTATCCGTCATCGGCCCCGCCTTTTCGATCACCGCATCATAGACCAGATCTTCCTTTTGATGATGCCACTCGTCGGGAAATGAGGTGAAGAAATCGAGCAAAGCATCGATCAGCTCATAGTTTGGCGAGCGTCCGCGACGAAACCTGTCGAGTTGGGCATCGAAGATCTTGAGGAACACCCGAAACTCGCCATGCTCTTGTTTCAGTTTCTCGATGATATGGGACATGGAATCTCCTCGGGCTCAGGGTCTGATACGGGTTGCCTCCGGGTCTGATCAGGGTTTGGTTTTTAGTTTTGTCTGGCAAAGAGACTACCACGCGAGTCCGCGGATCCATTTGACACTCGTCAAGCACCATCATGACAAGACGCAGGGCTAAACTGCGACGGCGTGGCGCAAAGTGTTCATTTCAAAGTGGGAATCGAAGGCAGCAGCGATCAAGCGGAGCGCCGGTCTCGCCGCTTCATTGACCCAAAGACATCTGCCTTCGCGTTTGAGCAAGCCCTGGTCCAGAAAGGGTTGGCACTTTTCAAGCGCCGCATCGAGGTGTCCTGGCGGGTATCCGAACCGCTGGGTCGCGGCCGCGATATCGACCTGCATGTTGGTCATGATCGCCTCGATCACATGCGCGCGCAGCCGGTCTTCACCGGTTAATTCATATCCCCGATGCGCCGGGAGCTGCCCAGCCTCAACCGCACGCCGCCATGCCCCAACCTCGGCCTGATTCTGTGCATAGCCCGCCGGCAAGGTCGAGATTGAAGAGCTGCCGAGCCCGAGAATGGTTGGCGGATCGCCAGCGGAATAGCCTTGGAACGTGCGGCGCAGACACCTGTCTTCCAAGGCCAGGGACAAGGCATCGTCCGGCAAGGCAAAATGATCAAGCCCGATGCGGCGATAGCCCCCCGCGACCAGCGCCGCCGCCGCGGCCTCCGCCTGATCATAGCGCGCCTCCAGCCCCGGCAAATCCGCCGCATCGATCTGGGTCTGGCGTTTCGCCATCCACGGAACGTGAGCATAGCCGAACAGCGCTATGCGCCCTGGCCGCAATTCCAGCGTCCGGGCAATGGTGTCGAGCAGCATGCTCTGTGTCTGCTTGGGCAGGCCATACATCAGGTCGAAATTGATATTCGCAATGCCAGCCTGGCGCAGGGCTGTGACGACATCTCGAACCTTTTCAAACGGTTGGATGCGGTTGACGGTCGCCTGCACCACCGGATCAAACTCTTGCACGCCGAGCGACACACGACTGACGCCAAGGTCCGCCAAGGCCCTTGCCCGAGCTTGCTCAAACGTGCGCGGATCTAGCTCAAATGCCACTTCACTTGTGTCACAAACATGGAATCTGTCGGAAATTTGCGCCATCAGCCGCCCCAACACGTCGTCATCCAGCGAGGTCGGCGTGCCACCGCCCCAATGGATCGCGCCAACCGGCATGCGCGCTGGCAACGCATCGGCCAGGAGGTCGATTTCACGCCCCAGCGTGTCTGCATAATCACGCAGCGGTTGTTCCCGGCGCACCAGTTTCATATTGCAGGCGCAATACCAACAGACTTCGCGGCAGAATGGGACATGCAAATACAATGAGACCGGCTGATCCGCCGGGAGCTGTGCCAGCCACGCGCGATAGTCCGATTGAGCAATGCCCTCATGAAACACCGTGGCTGGCGGATAGCTTGTATAGCGCGGCACCCGAGCCGCGCCGTATTGCATCAATTCCTGTTTCATCGGATCAGCTCCATAGGTGCCGCAGCATCGCTGCAGCGCATTAGCTCGGCATGCTTTAAGTCATCACGCGTATTCAGGTTCATGAACGGGTCATCGGTCTCGGCAGGCCAGTCGACGGCGATGGCTCCGAAGAGATCGAGAGCCCCGGTGAGGCTTCGCCGCCCGAGCGCGCCATAGTGCCGGATCGCGCCAAGACAGGAAACCGGCCACAACGCACATACCGGATGAACACGGCCGCGACTGCGACCAACGACCGGTTGGTCGCACCGCGCGCCTGCATGCGCGTATCGGTCGAGAAGGTCAGGCGGCAAAAACGGCATATCGCAAGGCAGGGTGAGCACCGCTTTTGCAGCTTGTCGCTGCGCCCATTCCAGAGCGGCGACAAGGCCGCCCAGTGGACCCTCAATATCTGCATCCAGGATCTTCGGCGCATTGAGATTCGCGATCTGGTCATGCGACCGGACCGCGACCGCATACGGCAAGCCGGTCTGTCGCGCATAGGATAGGGTAAGGTCTATCAGGCGCTGCCCATCCAGGCGCCGCGCCGGCTTGTTGCCGCCAATACGGCGTCCGGCGCCGCCGGCGAGGATGACCAGGACAATGTCAGTCATTTGCCCATCCGTACACTTTATCATTGCGCGAACTGAATACCATCACGACCTTTCGAATGGATCGAGCAAGCCCCGCCGCGCCGCCAATCGCCGCCCGAGATTGGTTAGATCCCTAGGCGTGAGGCGCATTCTCGCAATAGGTAAAACTACGGCATTCTCGACCGCTATGTGGCGTTGTTGCCCGCGGCAGAAGGGCGGTACGATTTCGCCCGTTTCTGAAAATGCCGCCAGGCCACGCTTGCGCGACAGCGCGTCCTTGATCAGGGTTCTGACTGCGGTGGCATCGTGCAAGTCGGAGGCGTGTTCGCGCGCCAGCATTTCCAGCACATTCTCGATCTGATCATCAGGTTCGCAGCGGCGACGCAATAATGGGAACAGGTCATCCTCCTCATCGACAATGTGCAAGGCCAGATCGACATCGAGGAAATATTCGATCTGCCGCATCAGCATTTCATCGAAATCGTCCGACTCTGCGAGGCGCAACAATTCCTTGCAAACCGCACGGTGGCGATAATGTTCTGCGAAAAACCAGACCAGCGGTTCCTTGAGCAGTTCCACTGGCATAGGCTCGATTGCGGCGCGACTATTTCCCGATCCCATGAGATTGGCCTTTCACAGACGATACAGCGCCACGCCCACCGGGCTGCATGATAAGAGTGTGCCTGGCTTTTGCAGGCGGCAGCGTAATTGCGACCATGATGTCCAGACATTCCGCCAATGAATCCTCTCGCTCACGCAGCCTAGAGATGATCCTGGTCCAGGCGTCATCGTCCGCACCTGAAAGGAAGTCCGAGATTGCCGTCTTCAATATTCGCGCGTCTGACTGGTCGCGCAATGCAGCGGCGGCCTGCACGGCTTCGCGGGCGTTATCGCTCAATGCCGCCAGCGCGCCTGGAATATCTCTGAGCGCATGGCCAAGCAGGTTGGACGCCTGCCGGACCGCGCCAGCATCCGAATCGAGACCACCCGCGTCGTTCAGTCGTAATCCGGGATGGGCTGCGGATTGCTGAAGCAGCGTCTCGACAAACGCTGCGGCTGCCTGAGTCCAATCGCGCGCCTCGATCTGTGCAGATATGTGCGGTCGAACATAGTCAAATGGCAAACGCTCCGGATCTGCCCGCGCATCCAGGCGAAGGACGTGCCAGCCATGTTCTGTCCGGATCGGCTGCGCAGATATCTCTCCGACCGATAGCGTTTCGAGACATTGCCAAATCTCGATCAGAACATCGCCAGGGCGCAATTGCCCAAGCGAACCGCGTTCCGCCCTCGACGGGCAGTCTGAACGATTCGCCGCAATACGCTCGAACTGTTCCGGCGCCGATGATAGATCGGCGATGATGGTCGCAGCTGCACTGCGGGCCTTTTCAAGGGCCGCCTCAGAGGCGTCCATGGGCGCGATCAGAATATGCGAGGCCTCGATCAAGGGCGGCGTCAAGAATGCTTCAGGATGAGAATCGTAGATGGATTTCAAGCGCGCAATGGTGGGTGGTTCGACCTCGATTTCAGCGCTGAGCACGGCCCGTATTCGCGCTTCTTCCGCTGTTTCCTCCTGCCCTTCGGCGTTGGTTTCCGCCACCTCTTCGAGCCCGATCGCATCGGCGCGGGCCAGCAATACGGCTTTGGTCGCCAGCGCGCGGCCTGCCATCCCCCGGGCGTCCGACAGGCTGACAGCCTGATGATTCTGCATCTCAGCTGCGAGCAAAACCTCTGGCACTTCGACCCCGAAGAAGATGGTTGCCGCGTCGGTCATCACGCGCTCCGGGCCTGCGCGTCGGCGCGGCGTTTGTCTGCGCGAATATCGCGCCGTGTGCGCACCAGTTGCCAGCCGCGGCGCGGCAAGTACCAGATCGGTGCCGACAGCATATGCACCAGTCGTGTGAACGGGAAGATCAGGAAAATGGTCAATCCCAGCATCAGGTGTGCTTTGAAGATCCAGTGTACGTCGGCGACATAGTCAGCGGCGCCCGGCTGGAAGGTAAAGATGCCTTGCGCCCAGGACATGAACTTCACCATCTCCGATCCGTCGAGATATCCGGCAGACAATGGAATGGTCGCAAGCCCAAGCCCAAGCTGCACAGTCAACAGGAGCAAGATCGCCGTATCACCGAAACTGGACGTAGCCCGAATTCTGGCATCGAACACGCGCCGATGCAGCAAGATAAGCGCCCCCAGGATCGCGAAAACACCAGCAACTCCGCCAGCAACGACGGCGAGTATCTGTTTCGCGCCGTGACTTACTCCAATCGCATCGAATACCTGTATTGGGGTCAACAGCCCGACTAGGTGGCCGGCGAAAATCACCAGCACGCCGAGATGAAACAAGACCGAGCCGAGCACCAGTTGTTTCCGACGCAGAAGCTGTGATGATCCTGTGCGCCATGTATAGGGTTCGCGATCAAAGCGAACCACCGATCCAATCGCGAGCACTGCGAGAGCGATATAGGGATAGTAGCCAAAGGCGGCCTGATCCAGCCAACCGGCCGAAACGAGCGTCGCTGTATGTTCTTGTGCCATGTCTGATATCCTTCATTCAGGGCTAGAAGCGCGCATTCAGCGCCAGCCAGATTTTTGTTCGATCCGCAGGACCACCAGAAGCGCCATCGAAGACCGCGCCTTTGGCTTCGACACTGAAGCGATCATTCACGGGAATGCGGAGAACCGCATCGAGCTCGTTTCCAAACGAAACCGCACCATTGTCGCTCTCAAAGTCATGATAGATGACGGCCCAGCTCAACGGTTTGGCGTTTTCAAACAGGGCCTTGCCCTTGCCTTTCACGCCGACCCGCAAGTCACGCAACCCGGTTCCCGGTGTTGCCAGGAACACATCCGCCCAACCCTGAAACGCGTGGAGCGTCGCAAGCGGGGTCGAAAAGCCTTGTCCGGCCACGGCATCAAGAATGTCGACGCCGAGCGTCGCGGTCACACCGCCGCGCCCGAGCGAGACTTGCGCCGACTGATATCCGAGATCGTTCTGTGGTCCTGCGCCCTGATAATCAGACTGCTGGCCGAGCTCGACCCGCCCGGAGACGTCACCGAGTGAGGTGGTCCAGGCATTCGACCAGGTCGCGGCATAGGTCTGCGATGAGGCGCCGGGTGCGTTTGAAAAGTCGAGCAGCAGCGCCGTACCCGAGATCTTGCCGAACGGCGTCTCGGCGCCGAGCCGGATCACGTGGGAGTCGCTCTCGAATTCCCCCATCGGACTGTCATCACCGAAAATCCGACGGACCCCGTCTATGTAGACATAGTCCACTGCGACCGTGTCATGGAGCTTGGTCCCGAGACGTATGGCGTCGAACGTTTGCTCATTCTGGCGAAACCCGACATTGCCCATGAAGCGGGCATTATCGAGAATGATGCGCTGCCGTCCAATCGTCGCCGATCCGACATCGCCTTTCCAACCGATTTGCAGCCGATTGAGCTCAAGCGTCTCGGGATCCGCAATAATGGCTTTGCCCGGAATATTGTCGATGGTGTCGGAATAGTCGCCGCTGAGCGCGACCACACCCTCGCCTTCAACCAGTGCGCTCCAGCCGTCGCCGAAACTCGCTTGCACCCCAAATCGTGCGCGCAAGGTCAGCGCGGTCGTCTCGTCCAGTCCGTCCTGATCGACCTGTTCGGCCCGCAGGCGCATGTCCAGTATGGGCTCGGCGTCGATGGAATTATTGGCCTCTTCGGCATAACCAGTTCCGCTGGCAATGAGGCAGGCAGCGGACAATAAAACTGAGCGAATGATCATGGTTGAACCCCTTCTATCTTGGCCAGCATGGCGTCGGCTTTCGGACAGCCCTCCTTGGCTGCGCCTGGCCCAAACGTGATCGGGTCTTCCGCCCAGGACTTGTCCAGCGCCTCCAGGTCAGACGGATCGTCATCCTCGATCGCCAGAAGGCTCTCCACCGCGGCTTGATCCGCAGGTTGATCCGAGACCGCCAGCAACGCCCCGAAAATTGCTCGATAAGGGCTCTTTCGTTTCTTGAGACGTTGCGCGATGGCTTCCAGAACATGCGCCGCCTCGCCGATCAGGGAGGCCGCGTCCTGGTCAGGAATGACGGATAAAAACTCAAGGAAAACCGGCAGATAGTCTGGCAAGTCACTAACATCCATCTCCAGTCCATGGGCCTTGTATAGCTCGACCAGGCCGACCATGGCCGGGCCCCGCTCGCGGCTCTCGCCATGCACATGTTCATACAGGTGCAAGGAGACGCTGCGCGTGCGATCGAACAGATCCACATAAGCGGCTTGCGCCTCGTAAAGATCGAGACTGACCAGATGGTCCGCGAGTTTCCGCAAAGACCGCACAATCGGGGTGGGCACCAGGCCCTCTTCCCGAATGACCTCTACGCAGGTGCGCGCGTCGGTCTGGAGTTCGGCTTCGGGATATGAAAGCAAGCGCGACAAGGCGCGATAAGTCAGGGCCATTGATCAGACCTCCATTGGGGTTTTGGCGCGTGAACGCGGGTCTTTGCCGAACAGGCCGAGCTCCGTCCGGCCGCCAGAACAGTCATTGCCGAACGTGAAGCCGCATCCGCCGCGGAGCTCATAGGCGTCCTCGCCGAGTTCGCGGCGGGCCGTCGGAATGACGAACCGGTCCTCATAATTGGCGATCGCCATGTAGCGGTACATTTCGTCAATCTGGTGCGCGGTCAGGCCAACCTTCTCCGCGGTCGGATGGTCAACGACGCCTTCGACGGTCTTCGCCCGCATATATTTGCGCATAGCCAGCATGCGCTCGAGTGCGGCGACCACCGGCTCTTCCTTCCCGGCCGTGAGCAGATTGGCGAGGTAGCGAACGGGAATGCGCAAGGACGCGACATCCGGCATCGCAGCGTCGGTTTCCAGCGCATCCGGCGCCAGAGCCGACTGGATCGGCGAAAGCGGCGGCACGTACCAGACCATGGGCAGCGTGCGGTATTCCGGGTGCAGCGGAAACGCGACTTTCCAGTCCATCGCCATCTTGTAGACCGGGCTTTCCTTGGCCGCGTTCAACCAGGCTTCCGGGATACCGTCCTTGCGGGCCTGGGCGATGATGGCAGGATCATTCGGATCCAGAAACACATCGAGCTGCGCCTGATAGAGATCCTGCTCATCTGCAGTACTGGCAGCCGCCTCAATCCGGTCGGCATCATACAGCAAGACGCCAAGATAGCGGATCCGGCCGACGCAGGTTTCCGAACAAACGGTTGGCTGTCCAACCTCCATGCGCGGGAAACAGAACGTGCATTTCTCGGACTTCCCGGATTCCCAGTTATAATAGACCTTCTTGTACGGACAGCCCGACACGCACATACGCCAACCGCGACACTTGTCCTGATCGACCAGGACGATGCCGTCTTCCTCGCGTTTGTAGATCGCACCCGATGGGCAGGCCGCGACGCAGGTCGGGTTGAGGCAATGCTCGCACAAACGCGGCAGATACATCATGAAGGTCTGCTCGAAGGCGCCATAAATCGCCTTTTCAACGCCTTCGAAATTATAGTCCTCGCTTCTCTGTTCGAACTCGCCGCCGAGAATCTCTTCCCAGTTCGGGCCCCAGTCGATCTTCTCCATGCGCTGCCCGGTAATCTTGGACCGGGGGCGCGCGGTGGGAAATGCCTTCATCTCAGGCGCTGTCTGCAAGTGCGCATAATCGAAGTCGAACGGCTCATAATAATCGTCGATTTCAGGCAGGTCCGGATTGCCGAACAGCTTTGCCAGGATCCGCCATTTTGCCCCCATTTTGGGTTCAATCCGACCATTCTTCTTGCGCCGCCAGCCACCATTCCAGCGCTTCTGGTTTTCCCAATCCTTCGGGAAACCGATGCCTGGCTTGGTTTCGACATTGTTGAACCAGGCATATTCGACACCGTCGCGATTGGTCCAAACATTCTTGCAAGTGACCGAACAGGTGTGACAGCCAATGCATTTGTCCAGGTTCAGAACCATTCCAATCTGTGCACGGATCTTCATCGTACCGCCTCCGTTTCCTTGGCCTGGGCTTCGAGCCAGTCGACCTTGTTCATTTTCCGAAGGACGATGAATTCATCCCGGTTCGAACCGACCGTGCCGTAATAGTTGAAGCCGTAAGACAGCTGCGCATAGCCGCCGATCATGTGGGTGGGCTTGAGAATGGCGCGGGTGACCGAATTGTGGATGCCGCCGCGTTTTCCGGTAATCTCGGAGCCTGGCGTGTTCACAATCTTCTCTTGGGCGTGATACATGAAGATCGTGCCTTCACGTATGCGCTGGGAGACCACTGCGCGCGCCGTCAACGCGCCATTGGCGTTGAACACTTCGACCCAGTCATTGTCGACGATCTCGGCCCGCTTCGCATCGGTCTCCGAGATCCAGACCACCGGGCCACCGCGATTGAGCGTCAACATCATCAGATTGTCGCTATAGGTCGAGTGAATGCCCCATTTCTGGTGCGGCGTGATAAAGTTCAACGTGATCTCGGGATTGCCGTTTGGCTTGGCATCCTTGACGCTCAGCGTCTTGAGATCGACCGGCGGCTTGTAGACCACGAAGGTTTCGCCGAATGCCCGCATCCAGTCATGATCCTGATACAATTGCTGGCGACCGGTCAGCGTGCGCCACGGGATCAGTTCGTGGACGTTGGTATAGCCGGCATTATAGCTGACATGCTCACTCTCCAGGCCTGACCAGATCGGCGAGGAGATAATCTTACGTGGTTGCGCGACCACATCACGGAAGCGGATCTTCTCGTCTTCCTTTGGCAGAGCCAGATGCGCATGTTCACGACCCGTTTGCTGCTCTAGCGCCCGCCAGGCTTTTACGGAAACCTCGCCATTGGTTTCCGGGGCGAGCATGAGAATGGTCTCGCAAGCATCGATATCGGTTTCAATCTTCGGCCGCCCTTCGGCAACCGTCTCATCGCGCACTGTACCGTTCAGCGAGGCAAGCTTCTCGACCTCATGTTCTGTGTTCCAGCCCAGGCCTTTGCCGCCATTGCCGAGCTTGTCCATGAGCGGCCCAAGCGATGTGAACTTTTCATAGATCTGCGCATAGTCACGCTTGACCGGCACGACTTGCGGCATGGTTTTACCCGGCACCGGATCGCAGTCGCCAGCATACCAGTCGCTGACGCCTCTTGCCTGCGCCAGCTCGCCTGCACTGTCATGCTGGATCGGCGTCAGGACGACATCTGTTTCCTCACCCAGCACCTCCGGCGCGACGTCGGAAAAGGATTTCGCAATGCCCTTGAAAATGTCCCAGTCAGAGCGCGCTTCCCAGGCCGGATCCACGGCCGCGCCGAGCGGGTGGATGAAGGGATGCATGTCAGACGTGTTGAGATCATTCTTCTCGTACCAGGTCGCTGTGGGCAGCACGATGTCGGAATAGACCGCCGTCGTCGACATCCTGAAATCGATGCAGACGAGCAAGTCGAGCTTGCCGCGCGGGGCATCATCATGCCATTTCACATCACGTGGCTTGTCGCCGCCATCCTCGCCGAGGTCCTTGCCTTGCACACCATGATCGGTGCCCAGAAGGTGCTTGAGGAAATACTCATGTCCCTTGCCGGACGAACCGAGCAGATTCGACCGCCAGACAAACATGTTGCGCGGCCAATTGTGCGGATCATCCGGGTCCATACAGGACATTTCCAGATCACCGGACTTCAAGGCCTTTGCGACATATTCCTTAGCCTCCAACCCAGCCGCCTCGGCCAGTTTCGCAACCTCCAGAGGATTGGTCTTCAGCGCCGGTGCGGAGGGCAACCAGCCCATGCGCTCGGCCTTGGCATTATAGTCGATGAAACTGCCCGACCAGTCGCCTTGTTCTGCCGTCGGAGAAAGAATCTCTGACACAGGGACGGTTTCATAGCGCCATTGATCAGTGTGCGCGTAGAAGAAGGAGGTCGAGTTCTGCTGACGCGGCGGGCGTACCCAATCGAGACCGAATGCCAGCGGCGCCCAGCCAGATTGCGGGCGCAGTTTTTCCTGCCCGACATAATGCGACCAGCCCCCACCTGATTGTCCGATACAGCCGCACATGATGAGCATGTTCATCACCGCGCGATAGTTCATATCCATATGGTACCAGTGGTTCATACCGGCGCCGATAATGATCATCGACTTGCCATTGGTCTTCTCGGCATTGGTCGCAAAGCCCCGCGCAGTCGCGATGATCTGATCTCTCGGGACCGAGGTAATGGCTTCCGCCCAGGCCGGAGAATAAGGTTCCGGATCGTCGAAATCCTTCGCCAGGTGTTCGCCGCCCAGGCCTTGATCAACCCCGTAATTCGCAAGCAGCAAATCGTACACGCAAGCCACCAGAGCCTCGCTGCCATCCGCAAGTTTCATCTTTTTGACCGGCACGTTCCGGGTCAGCACATCCGGATGATCAGTCGATGCAAAGCCATTTGATGCGGTATTGGCGAAATACGGGAAGCGCACGCTGGCAATCTCGTCTTCCTCGCCCTTCAGGCCGAGGCGCAGTTCGATGTCATCGCCGCTGCTTTCGCGCTCCTCAAGGTTCCATTTGCCCTTATCACCCCAGCGGAAGCCGATCGATCCATTCGGGACAACCACTTTGCCCGACTTCGCATCCAGGCCGACTGTCTTCCATTCCGGATTGTTCGCTTCGCCGAGATCCTTGTCGAAATCTGAAGCTCTCAACAGGCGCTCGGGGATGAAGCCGTCCTCTTGCGGCACCAGTCTCACCAGCAACGGCAAGTCGGTATATTTGCGGACATAGTCGCGGAAATACGCAACCTTGCGATCGACATGGAACTCTTTGAGAATGACATGACCAAACGCCATGCCGAGGGCCGCATCGGTACCCTGTTTGGCCGCCAGCCAGAGATCAGAGAACTTGGACGCCTCAGAATAATCAGGACAGATCACCACCGATTTGACGCCTTTATAGCGCGCCTCGGTGTAGAAATGGGCGTCCGGCGTGCGGGTTTGCGGAACATTCGAGCCCCACAGGATCAGGAAGCCCGAATTGTACCAGTCAGCACTCTCGGCCACATCGGTCTGTTCGCCCCAGGTTTGCGGGCTCGCCGGTGGCAGGTCGCAATACCAGTCATAAAACGAACCGGTCACGCCGCCAATCAATTGCAGATACCGGGCGCCGGCCGCGTAAGAGACCATGGACATGGCCGGGATAGGCGAGAAGCCGAAGACCCGGTCCGGCCCCCATGTCTTGACCGTATGCGCATTGGCTGCGGCGATCATCTCATTGACTTCGTCCCAGCGGGCGCGAACGAAACCGCCCAGACCGCGCCGTTCTACATAGTTCGCGCGCTTGTTCGGATCATCCTGAATCGACCGCCAGGCCGCGACCGGCTGCATCAGCTTGCGGGCTTCTCGCCAGGCTCGCAGCAAGCGTCCGCGAACCAGCGGATATTTCACCCGGTTTGCCGAATACAGGTACCAGCTATAGCTGGCGCCGCGCGAACAGCCTCTTGGTTCGTGATTGGGCAAGTCATCGCGCGTGCGCGGATAATCGGTCTGCTGGGTTTCCCAAGTGACAATCCCGCCTTTGACATAGATCTTCCAGGAGCATGAGCCGGTGCAATTCACGCCATGCGTCGAGCGAACGATCTTGTCGTGCCGCCAGCGATTTCGGTAGGCCTCTTCCCAGGTCCGGTCTTCATCGTTCAGGACGCCATGTTTTCCGGAGAACAATTCCGTCTGACGTCGAAAGAAGGTCAGTCTATCAAGTGTGTGGCTCATGAGAGTCTATCCTTGTTGAACATCGTTTGCAGGGGTCGAGCTGGCTTCTCGTCCGCGTTCGAGATCGAACAGCATGCCGCCGCGCCGGCTGTAGACCAGGAAGGTCAGAGCCAGGCAGATCACGTAGAAACCGAGGAAGCCCCACAGCGCACCGTGCGGCGCACCGGTCATTGAGATCGAGGTGCCATAGGCTTTTGGAATGAAGAAGGCGCCATAGGCTGCAATCGCGCTGGTAAAGGCGATAATGGCGGCGCTTTCCCGCTCGGCCGTCTTGAGCTGCGCCGCCCCGTCCAGCGACGGCATCAGGCGTGCGATTTCTTTGCGCATGATTGACGGGATCATCTGGAAGGTCGACGCATTGCCGACTCCGGTCAGGAAGAACAGCGCCATGAAGCAGGCAAAGAAGCCCCAGAAATTGCCGCCCTCGCCACCGGATGGCAGGAATTGCAGGACACCCCAGACCGACACGATCATGCCCAGGAATACCCAGAATGTGACACGTCCACCGCCCCATTTGTCAGACACCCAGCCGGTCGCGGCGCGTGACAGCGCCCCAACGAGCGGACCAAGAAATGCGAAAGACAGAGCGTTGACGTCCGGAAACTGCGTCTTGATCAAGAGCGGAAAGCCGGCGGCGTATCCGATGAAGCTTCCGAACGTCCCTGTATAGAGGACACACATGATCCAGTTATGCGTCCGCTTCAGGATCGACATCTGGTCAGACAGCGACGCTTTGGCATCAGCGATGTCATTCATCCCGAACCAGGCCGCGAGCGTGGCGGCGATGATGAACGGCACCCACACGAACCCGGCATTCTGCAGCCACAACTCAGTGCCATCAGCGAGCTGTTGCGGTTCGCCGCCAAGCGCACCGAACACGCCCACCGTGATCGCAATCGGCACCAGGAACTGCATCACGCTGACGCCGAGATTTCCGAGCCCGGCATTCAATGCCAGCGCGTTGCCCTTCTCTTTCTTGGGAAAGAAATAGGCAATGTTGGCCATTGACGATGCAAAGTTCCCGCCGCCAAATCCGCAGGCCAGTGCCAGCAGCATGAACACGATGTAGGGGGTTTCAGGGTTTTGAATCGAGAAACCGATCCCGAGCGCTGGCACCAGCAGCGATGCGGTCGAAATCGTCGTCCACAGGCGTCCCCCGAAAATCGGGATCATGAAGCTGTAGAATATCCGCAAGGTCGCGCCGGAAAGTCCGGGTAAGGCAGCGAGCCAGAATCTCTGATCAACAGAGAACTCGAAGCCGATCGCTGGCATCTTAGCGACGACCACCGACCAGACCATCCAGACAGAAAAAGCGAGGAGCAGCGCCGGAATCGAAATCCAGAGGTTACGATTGGCAATCTTCTTGCCGCTATCTCGCCAGAACTCGGCTTCTTCAGGGCGCCAATCCGCCAGGATATGGCCTTTGGTTGGGTTTGAGGTTGCCATGGATTTGCTCCTTCAGGCAGATACGGTGTTGAGCGTGGGCGCCGCCATCGCTGCGCCCACGAAATCGATCAGGTTGCGGGTTGAACGGGCGCCTCGACAGCCTCTGGCCCCGATTTGGCAACCGGTTGATCAGGCACATCTAAGAGCCAGCGCTCCTCGGACAGTTCTGGGTGTTTGCTCCGGTCCATTCTGCCGATGGCGACATGCATCCACACCGTCGATACAGCGACGATTGCGAACAACAGCATGAACGGCGCAGTCCAGACCCCAGTATAATCGAGCAGGACACCGAACGCGATTGGCAGGAAGAAACCGCCAAGTCCGCCAATCATGCCGACCAGTCCGCCGACAGAGCCGACATGGTGCGGGTAATAGACCGGGATGTGCTTGTAGACTGCAGCCTTGCCGAGGCTCATGACAAAGCCGAGGATCACCGTCAGCCCGACAAAGAACCCAACCGAGAGACCGAAATCAAATTCAATCGGCCCGGTTATCCCGGCAATGCTATAACTCGTCTGCGGATAGCTCATCACGAACAACACGATCAGCGACACGATGAAGGTCAGATACATCACGAAGCGGGCGCCCCATTTGTCCGACATCCAGCCGCCAAAGGCGCGGAAAATCGACCCTGGGAGCGAATACAATCCGGCAAACACGCCTGCCGTGGTCAGCTCCAGTCCGTACGCGCCGACATAATAGCGCGGCAGGAAACTCGCCAAGGCAACAAACGCGCCGAAGACAAAGAAGTAATAGGTGGCAAAGCGCCAGACCTGGATGTTTTTCAGCGGCTCGAGTTGCGAGCCGGCCGAGACCGGCTTCTGGCCAGAGCGCTGACGCGCTTCTTGCACCGGGTCGGTGCGCGCGAGCAGGTAAAACAGGACGGCCGTCGCGGCGAGCACAATGGCATAGACGCGCGCAGTCCCTTCCCAACCAATGGCAACGACCAGGAACGGGGCGGCAAAATTAGTCACCGCAGCGCCGACATTGCCAGCCCCGAAAATCCCCAATGCCGTGCCCTGATTGTCCTTGGAATACCAGCGCGACACGTAAGACACACCGATAATGAACGAGCCGCCGGCCAGGCCCAGCCCCAGGGCTGCGAGCAGGAATAGCGGATAACTGTTCGCCGATGTAAGCAGCCAGACCGCAACAGCTGTGATCAGCATCTGGATCGGCAAAAGCACCCGCCCGCCAATCTGTTCAGCCCACACACCGAGGAAAATCCGACTGATCGACCCGGTCAGGACCGGCGTTGCAACCAACAGTCCGAACTGACTTTCGCTCAGCCCCAGCTCCTGTTTGATCTGGACACCAATGATCGAGAATATGGTCCAGACGGCAAAGCAGACCGTGAAGGCAAACGTACTCAATCCAAGTGCAGCATTCGCACCCTTGGCGTTTTGGGTCATTAGATCTGGCATTTGTGCCTCCCCTCAAATGAACTGAGTTAAGATGAAGGCAGGTCTCGCGCGGCTTTGGATCAGCGGCCTTGATGAATGTTAATTGAGCCCTTGCTGATTGTCCTTTCCGAGGGCCAAATTGAGATCAATTTTTCGAGCAGGTGATCCGTGCTCAACGCGAGATCGACATCGACCAAGCTCTGGCCCGACAAGGGCTATTCGTCGACTTGACATTTATCAAGCAACCCTTAATCCTTTCCATTGAATCAAGCTCGGACCGCACCCTCGGCTATTGCGTTCGTTGTCATTCCAAGCCGCGTTCAGGGGTTCCCATGGTACTCAGGACCAAAGACACCGATCGTATCCGCGATCTTGCTTTCTTCAGAAGCGCCAGTGACGAGATATTTGACGAAGCCGTTTCTGGCGCATTCCTGCAGCGGTTCCCGGCAGGCACGACATTGCTGATGGAAGGCGACACGGTTGATTTCCTCTATGTTCTACTCGATGGCGCTGTCGAACTCGGCGCCGGCTGGAAATCTCGGGACTCGACCCTTGCCATCTTGAAACCCGTCTCGACCTTCATTCTGGCGGCAGTGGTTCTGGATTCCGATGCGTTGATGTCCGCGGTCACTCTGGAACGCTCAGAGCTTTTGATGATCCCAGGCGAATCGCTACGCCGCGCGATGAAGTCTGACGCGGGTTTTGGGTTTGCGGTTTCACAAGAACTGGCCGGCTGCTATCGCGGCCTGGTTCGCTCGATCAAGAACCACAAGCTGCGCGATTCCACCGAACGGCTGGCAAATTACCTGTTGACCCAACGGGCGCGACAAGGCGGGCATGACACAATCACACTGCCGCACGAAAAGCGCGTCCTGGCCTCGCTGCTGGGCATGACGCCGGAAAACCTGTCTCGCGCGTTTTCCAAACTGTCTGCGCAAGGCGTCGCTGTCGACGGCGCCAAGGTTCGGCTCGACAAAGTCCAGGCATTGGAACGATATGCGCGTCCGTCCCCTTTGATTGATAATCATTTCCCGCAAGGCGAGAGCCAATTAGGCAAAGCGCATACCGAGCGACAGCAAGGTGTCCTCGACGCGCTCTAAATTACCCTCCGGTTTGCGCGAGATTGAGCGTGCGCCCGGTATTTCCGACGTGCAGCTGATGCGTGATCGGCTTCGCGGTCAGCGCGTCCAGAATTTCGGCTTTGAGCGCCTCGATCTGATCATCGCTGCAAAGGTACGGCCTCAGGTCGCGGGCGCCCTGTCCGAACAGGCATAGGCGCAAGCCACCTGTTGCGGTGACACGCAGCCGGTTACAGCCGTCGCAAAACCCTGGCGCATATGGCGCAATCAATCCAATACGGCCGCGATGATCCGGATGCGTGAATTCGATCGCGGGCCCATCGTCAATGCCGCGCGCGCGAGGGCGCCAGCCACGCTCGAGCAGCCAGTCCCTCAAGACCTCCCCGCGGACATGCTGAGCCTCGAAGAATGCCTGATTGTCGCCGGTTCTCATCAATTCTATGAACCGAACGGCAACCTCTCGATCGCGCACGAAATCGGTCCAGTCGGAGAAGTCGCTCTCAAGCCCATCGCGAAGCAAGACCGCGTTGACTTTTATCGCTTCCAAGCCGCAATTCTCCGCGCGCTCAATCCCGGTCAATACCGCTTCCAGCCGGTCATGCCCGGTAATCGCCGCGAAGGCTTCGCGCCGCAGCGCGTCGATGCTGACATTCAGATGCGTCAGTCCCGCAGCAGACCAGTCATCGATCTTCCTGGCCAGGTTCCATCCATTCGTCGTCATCGCCACCTTGTTGACACGCGGCTGAGCGGCGGCGCGGGCAATTATCTCTGTGAGATCCTTGCGAACCGATGGCTCCCCGCCTGTCAGGCGAACCTTGCTGAGGCCGAGTTGGGAAAACGCAGCGATCAGCCGCCCCGCTTCGACCGGCGACAAAAACGACCGAGGCCCCGCCTTCACATAGCCATTCGGCAAGCAATACGTGCATTTGAAGTTACAGACTTCGGTCACTGACAGGCGCAAATATCGGAAACGGCGTCCGAACGCATCTTTGGCCGCTGGCGCGGATATTCTCATCGCAAAGCTCCTTTCCAAGCACGGGAGGCAATCCGGTTTCCCGGCCTACCCACGGCCACCACGCCATGACACAAGGCTTTAGGCGAAGCGGCTCGGAGCGATTAATTGTCGGCAAGCTAAGCGGTGCGCGAGGCCGTGTCATTGATCAGAACCGCACCGCCGATTGATGTCGATCAAGCCGCGGCGGGTCTGCGCGAAGCCACTAGGCGCGGCCCATAGACGAAGGCGAACAGAGCAAATGCGAGCACCCAGAACAGAGTCGCAATCGTGTTGCCCCAAGCCTGCATTGCCGGGTCTAAGAATGTTGTCCCGACCCGGGTCAGAGCGGCAAGATTTACGGCCAGATAAATCGCGCAGGTTGCAGCCCCCGCTGTCAGTGCACGCCCGGTATGCCCAAGGGTTGCCCGCGTCATCACGGCCAGGGTCATGACTCCGATCGCACCTGTACCAAGCGCATGAATGCTGGCCAGCCGCGGGACTAGATCCGGCACCAGCCCGTGCAAGCCTAGCCCCAGCAATCCAATGACCGCCCAGGCGTAGCCGACATGCAGAATCAAAACCAGTGGTTCGCCGAAGGCCCGCCAACCGTGCCAACGAAGCAAGCGTATCGCATTGAGCCCCCCGGCAAGGGTCAACAGACTGCCGGTGACGAACCGCTCGCCGAAGCCTAACCAGGCGATCAGGGCGGCCCCAGAAGCCACCAGAACGAGCGCATCAAATCGACTGAATACCGCTGGCAACGGACCCGATCGACGTTTCGACAACCAGTTACGCGTGAAGCTGGGCACGATACGGCCACCGATCAGGAGAATCAGCATCAAGAGGATCGCCACCCCCGCATCAAGCGCGCTTTGCGGCAATCCCCCGGTGCGCGTCGCCGAGATGTGAAACGCGATATTCGCGACAGCAAACAAGCCCACAGCGCCTGCGACCTTGATGTTGCGCCGGTTTCGGGACGCCAGGATTTCGCGCGCAACCAAGACTGCGAGCGCTACGAGGAAACTGCTTTCGATCATGGCTGAGACCGGATCAGACTGCGGCGAAAGAAAAAAGAACATTCGCCCCGCACACCAAACCAGGACCAAGATGGCGAGCAGAGCCCCGGAGATTGGCGGCCGTTTTGTCCAGTTCGGGATGGCTGTCAGCAGGAAACCGGCAATGATCGCCGAGCCATATCCGAACACCATTTCATGCGTGTGCCAGACCAGGCCGACATTGAACGGCATAGCGCCAGGGCCATGGACGTAAACCGCCATCCAGAGCGGCACGGAGATCGCGGCCCAAGCTGCCCCCAACAGGAAGAATGGGCGGAACCCATACCGCAACAATACCGGGCCTTGCCAGCGGGCCTCCTGCGGAGCGCTCTTTGCCATGTCGGTCTTACACTCCTATTTGTTGGCGGCCGCTTGGATGGTCGTTCTTGCTGCAGAAGCCGGCGGCTGAGCCATCCGGGATTTCCCGTAGATCAACACCGCTCCGGCGCGCACCTGCGCCGGGTATGCAGGCCGACAAAACTCCGGTCTCAGAAATCGAGCGTCGTGACCCATTCGCCTGCTTCCCTGGCTGGATCATTGGCGGCACGTCTGATCAAAACATCTGCATGCGCGAGCACAGACTGGTTGGACGAGTCCTGTTTCGCCAACGGTCGCACCTTGTCGGCGATGCGTTCCCCCCTGACAAAACTCTCCCGCCCTTTGGATGCCGGCAATCGGGAGACAAGCTGCATGGAGTTGAATTCGAGATCAGCCGCTGGATCGCGCCCGGTCAGACCGGCGAGCAAAGGGCCCAGAAACAAGCGCGCGGTGACCAGCGCGGCGGTTGGATTGCCCGGCAGACCGAGCACCCAGCGCTTCCCCGTGCGCCCCAACCAGACCGGCTTGCCCGGTTTGATCGCGACTTTCGGGAACACATAGTCCAGATCGCCGTCGAAGATCGTCCGGGAATAATCACGCTCGCCTACAGATGCGCCGCCGATCACGATCACCA
The DNA here is from genome assembly GCA_965212615.1 of Henriciella sp. Classification (GTDB taxonomy): domain Bacteria; phylum Pseudomonadota; class Alphaproteobacteria; order Caulobacterales; family Hyphomonadaceae; genus Henriciella. The sequence goes on along the minus strand of OZ243114.1, from coordinate 322,851 downwards.
GGTCGGCAATCTCCACCGCTGACTTGGCCGCAGCCCTTAACAGGTCTGGCGTGTCTGGCACGCTTTGCCGCCACACGGTTTTTCCGCCATGCGCTTCAACAAAGGCCCTGACGCCGTAAGACACGCTTTCCGGGATCCGGCCAGGCTGTGCACGCGCCGTCCCTGGGAGCGCGAGTTCGTCGCCGGTCGCGAGGATGGCGATTCGAGGCTGCTTGAACGCTTTCACGTCCGCCACATCCGCGCCGGCAACCGTGGTCAACGCCTTCCAGGTCAGTATCTGACCTGCTGCAATCATCTCCTCGCCCGCGACAAAATCAGAGCCCATTTTGCGTATATGGCGCGCAGGTCCGAACGGTCTTTCCACAATCGCCTCATTGCCCTCACGCGCCACATTCTCCTGCATGATTACAAGGTCGGCAGGCGCGGGAACCGGCGCACCAGTATAGATGCGCGCCATCGCGCCTTCGCAGAGGACGGCCCCGGGCGTAGCGCCAGCGGAAATCTCACCGCAAACGGGCAACCGAAACGGGATATCCGACACGTCTGCCTCGCGCACCGCATACCCATCCATGGCGGACACGTCCTGCCGCGGCATGGTCAGCTTCGCCAAGACCGGTTCGGCCACTACCCGCCCGAGCGCGTGCTCCAGCGCCACAATTTCCGTTTCAAGTGGAGCAATCACGGCCTTCATTCGAGCGAAGGCTTCGTCAAAACTGAGCGGTGTCATGGGCACATCCCCCGATAGCGTTCAACCTGACCAACCAGCGAGCATGGGCGGAACCGGCTATCCAGTTCGAAGGCCAGGATGTGTTCCCAGGCATCGCGGCAGGCGCCAGTGGAGCCCGGAACGCAAAAGATGAACGTCCCGCCCGCCTGGCCCGCAAATGCCCGCGACTGCAGCGTCGAAACACCTACGGTTTGCAGGCTCACCTGATGGAAGACCGCCGAAAAGCCATCCATGACGCGGTCGAGAAGCGGTAAAACAGCTTCCGGCGTGACATCGCGCGGTGAAAACCCGGTGCCGCCCGTCGACAGCACAATGTCGATCTTGGGATCGCAAACAAAGCGATTGATCGCCGCCTGAATGGCGTCGATCTCGTCTTTGACAATCTCTCGCTGAACAATGGTGTGCCCGGCGGCCTGGGCCTGCTCCATCAACAATCGCCCTGACGTATCCGACCCCGCATCGCGGGTGTCGGAGATTGTCAGAACGGCGATGTTCAGCGGATAAAATTCAAGGTGCTCGTCTATCCCGACCATGTCGCGCTTCTCCACTTGTCGCGACTAGCCATAATGCGGCGATGCTGATGGCGGCATGATATTGATCATGTGCTGTGATGGAATTTGCGGCCTCACCGCGACAAGAAAGTTGTTTGCAATTGTCAGGAGAACGCCCCTGCCCCAACGACCGCAAACGCTGTCGAAACCCGCTCCGTAGTGGACGAGCAGCGCCGCAATTGAACAGGATTGTTGTCTCTTGCTATTCCCTCGGCGTGCCTATATGTGCATCGCCATGAAATTCTGGTCGATGATCCTTCTGTGCATCGCACTGGTCGTGTCGAGCGGCGTAAATGCCTCCGCACACACCGAATTGCATCTGGCGCACAGCGATCTCGGCGATGCGTACTCCACCGCAGGTTCGGATATCTCATACCTTCACAAGATCGTGCATCCTCACAATCGAGCCGATCATGACCAGCATCATCACGATTTTGATGACCAAGATAGTGATGAGGAAAATCATGGACATGATGATCATGCCGCGCACTGCAATGGATACGCCATAGAGGCCGGCGAGCTGCCGCAGCGAGCCAAGCTCTGGTCACGCGCGCCGATCGCTTTCGAGACAGATCCGCTTGTGCCAGCCCCCCTCTACCTGGCTGAACACATTCCCGACTAATCCAAACCGACACCATGAGTCCGTCTGCGCCTTGCAGAAGGTAGTTGCTGTTTAAGTTTGGATATTTTCAATGCAAAAATTTAGTACGGCAGCGCTGGTAGCGCTGACCGTGGTTCTCCCTGCGTTCGGGCAAGACAGCGCCTGCGCCGACCGGGTACCAAATTCAATAGAGCCTGACGTGGTTGCGGCGACGTCTGTGGAAACTGCGATTCAGTTAGCACTGCAGAACGACTTGCGGCGCGACACGGCTCAAGCCCGGATCGCCGCGGCGAGAACCGAAACCAATATCGCAATTTTGCGCCCGGAAGATCAGATCGGACTTCAGGCGGAAGATTTCCCCCGATCAGACCAACTGGATACGCTCGACAGCCTGGAGGTGACAGCCAGTTTCTCTCGAACCTGGGAACGGGGCGGAAAGCTGGCTGCCCGCGAAGCGCTCGCGTCTCGGCGAGTCAATGTCTCGGAGGCCATGGCCGTTGAGACTGAGGCTGAAATTGAATTTGAGGTTCGCCGTTTATATGCCGCCATTCTGGTCGCAAACGCGCGCGCAGCCGCAGAGTGTCAGCAAATCGCGTCGCTGAGTGCGCTGCAAACCATCACGAATGAGCGCGTACGCCGCTCTATCGATCCTGAAATAGCTGCGGCACGCATTGCGACAGAACTTGAACTCGCACGTGCTGACAAGGCGCGCTTCGACGCGCAGTCGGAAAGCTTCACGAACCAGCTTGCTGATTACACCCAAGTTCCCAGCATCAGCATTGATCACACAGCATTGGGGGCCGTTCACAATATCCGAGCGATTGATCTCAGCTTTTCCGCCCTGCCAGTGCTCAAGACTCTGGATCAGCGCCAACGCGAAGCACGCGCAAGGATCGCCTTGGAAGAGACCGAGAAGATCGCCGACATCACCTGGAACGTGGGCGTGCGTTCATATGGCTTTGCCGACGAAATCGGCATTGTGTCCGGGCTGACCATACCCCTAGGAACGGGCGCGCGGTCTAATGCCAAGGCAGCTCGTGCGCGCGCCGAAGAAACCGCTCTGGAAGTTCAGAAACGCGCTGTGCTGCAACAGGTTGTTCGCGATGCAAACGCCATTCATCAATCTTCCAGGCGCGCCTCATCGGCATTGCAAAACCTGGACGCCAATCTCATCCCGCAAGCGGCGCACGCGCTCGAATTGGCCCAAACGGGGTATCAGAGAGGCGCCCTTGCATTCCGTGACATACTCGATGCTCACGACCTCCTCATCGCGCTTCGGAAACAGCGGGTGGACCACATTGAAACGCTACTCATGAACGACGCGTCCTTGGCGCGCCTGAGCGGCAACACTTCACTTTCGGAGGCAAACCAATGACCCGAACCACAACGCCCCCCCTCTGGATCGCGATGGCGCTCGGCTCGGCGATGATCATTTCATCCTGTTCAGGGTTTTCCGACGCACCGACCGAAGCCGACATCGACATCGCCGATGAGATCAAGGGCCCACATGGTGGCCGCCTTCTGACCAGCGGAGATTTTGATATCGAGGTCACGATCTACGAAACCGGTGTCGAGCCACAATTCCGACTATATGCCTATCTCAATGATACATTGCTGGATCCAAGTTCAGTGCAGGCAACGCTACAATTGAAACGCCTCGGCGATGTCATCGACGATTTTGAGTTCACACCCGAAGACGACTATTTGCGAGGCCATGGAATCGTAACTGAACCACACTCATTTGTCGTGTCGGTTTCGGCACGCCACGATGGGCGGTCACATAATTGGTCATATGATTCCCTTGAGGGTCGTACGGAAATTGCGGACAGCGTGGCCGAAGCCGCTGGCATCGAAACCGAGATTGCCGGTCCGGCCACAGTCGGACTCGTCATCCCGGTCACTGGTCAAGTCGCGTTTGCGCCAGATGCGATTGCGGCAATCAAGTCGCCTTACACGGGACGTGTTCTCAGCCTGACAAAGTCAGTGGGGGACACAGTCAGTCGAGGCGAAATGCTGGCGCGACTGGAAAATGTATCAACGCTCCAGGGGTTTTCCATCACCGCCCCAAAGGACGGCGTTATTCTGGAGCGGCGCTCGAATGTCGGTGACGTGGCCCGCGACGAACCATTGTTCGTCATCGGCGACATGTCAGATCTCGAAGCACACCTGCACGTCTTCCCGACGGACCAGGCGCGCGTCCGCCAAGGCATGCCGGTTAGAATAAAAACCCCGATGGGTGAGGCGGCGATCGAAACTTCAGTTGCAGCCTTTTTGCCCACGGCCAACCGCGCATCGCAAACCCTCGTCGCTCGCGCGCCTTTGCCGTCGACACCTGGACTCGTGCCGGGCATGCGGCTCAGTGCCGAAGTCGTGGTGGATACGATTGAAGCGCCACTCGCAGTTCGCACGTCAGGCCTTCAGCGGTTTCGGGACTTCACTGTCATATTCGCCAAAGTGGATGAGACATATGAAGTCAGAATGCTCGAACTCGGCGCGCGAGATCGCGATTGGGTTGAAGTCCGTGGCGGTCTGGAGCCTGGGACGGAGTACGTCACCCGCAATGCTTTCCTGCTCAAAGCCGACGTCGAAAAAGACGGCGCCAGCCACGATCACTGAGGACGCGAACCGATGTTAGAACAGATTATTCGATTTTCCATCGCGCAGCGCTGGATCGTGCTTGCGACTGTGTTCGCGGTCGGTGCACTGGGAATCTACAACTTTCAGAAGCTGCCCATTGATGCGGTGCCGGACATCACGAATGTCCAGGTGCAGATCAATACCGAAGCGCCGGGATATTCCCCGCTCGAAACGGAACAACGCATCACATTTCCAATCGAAACCGCGATCGCTGGATTGCCAGATCTCGACTATACGAGGTCAATCTCTCGTTATGGCCTCAGCCAAGTCACGGTCGTCTTTGAGGATGGGTCCGATATCTATCGCGCCCGTCAACTCATCTCAGAGCGATTGCAAGCGGTTCGTGGATCGTTGCCGCCAAGCGTCGCGCCGGAACTCGGTCCGATCTCAACTGGACTTGGCGAAATCTACATGTACGTCGTGACCGCATCGCCGGGGGCGCGGGATGAAGCCGGCCGGCCATATGATGCGATGTCGCTTCGCACCTTCAATGATTGGGTGGTGCTGCCGCAACTTCGCACGGTTGATGGCGTCACCGAAGTCAACACGATCGGTGGCTATAAAAAGGAAATCCACATCACGCCCGACCCCGCCAAGCTGAACCGGTTTGGAATCACGCTTGATCAAATCATAGAAGCGGTCGAGCGAAATAATGACAATGCGGGCGCCGGTTACATTGAGCGCAATGGCGAGCAAAATCTCATTCGAGTGCCCGGACAAGCACAGACCCTGACGGATCTGGAACAGATTGTCGTCGCCGATAGAGGCAGTGTCAGCATCGCTCTACGCGATGTCGCAGAGGTTATTATTGGAAAGGAGTTGCGGACTGGCGCGGCGACTCAGAACGGCGAAGAAATCGTGCTCGGCACGACCTTTATGCTGGTTGGTGAAAATTCTCGCACAGTCTCACTTGCGGTCGATCGAAAAGTTGAGGCGATCAAGGCGTCACTGCCGGACGGGATCAGTATCGATCCCGTTTACAATCGCACCACACTTGTCGATCGCACAATCAAGACGGTCGAGAAGAACCTCGCGGAAGGCGCCCTTCTGGTCATCGTCGTCTTATTCCTGTTGCTCGGAAATATTCGCGCCGCATTGATTACCGCCGCGATTATTCCGCTCGCCATGCTGATGACAATTACCGGCATGATCGAAAATCAGGTTTCTGGAAATCTCATGAGCCTCGGTGCGTTGGATTTCGGACTGATCGTCGACGGCGCTGTCATCATCGTTGAAAACTGCCTGCGGCGTTTCTCTGAGGAACAGAAAAGACGCGGCCGCCTGCTCAGACAAAACGAACGGTTCGATATTGCTGCGTCCGCCGCTGGCGAAGTCATCAAACCGTCCATCTTTGGCGTGTTGATCATTACCGTCGTGTATGTGCCGATTTTTGCCCTGACCGGGATCGAAGGCAAAATGTTTCACCCCATGGCGTTTACAGTCGTGATCGCGCTGACCTCAGCCATGATCCTGTCGCTAACCTTCGTCCCAGCTGCGGTTGCGATGTTTGTGACGGGTAAGGTCGAAGAGAAAGACAGCCGATTGATGCAAGGCGCCGCCTGGCTTTACCGACCAGCATTGACCTTTGCCTTGCGCATGCGGTTCGCGATCATCGCCGGCGCGCTGGTGCTCGTAGGCATTGCTGGCTATGGCGCGACCAAGCTCGGGGCTGAGTTTATTCCAAATTTGGATGAAGGTGACGTGGCATTGCATGCGCTCCGAATTCCCGGAACCAGCCTCACTCAGGCAGTGGAAATGCAATCCATGCTCGAATCGAAGCTTGCAGAATTGCCTGAAGTTGAGCGCGTGTTTGCAAAGATTGGCACTCCGGATGTGGCAACCGACCCCATGCCGCCAAGCGTCGCCGATACGTTTTTGATCATGAAACCGAGAAAAGACTGGCCCGATCCGCGAAAAGCGCGGGTTCAACTGCTTTCAGAGATTGAAGCGGCGGCTCAGGCGGTTCCAGGAAGCAAGTATGAAGTCACACAGCCCATCCAGATGCGCTTCAATGAGCTGATCTCCGGGGTTCGCGCGGATGTTGCGGTCAAGCTCTATGGTGATGACCTGGACCAGCTGGCTGAGCTGGCTGAACAGGTGGAAGGGATCGTGCAGGACATTCCCGGCGCCACAGATGTACAGAAAGAGCAAGTCACCGGCCTGCCCATTCTATCCATCTTGCCGGATCGGGACGCCCTTGCCCGCTTCGGATTATCGGTGTCGGATCTCCAGCGCGTTGCCGGGATATCTCTCGGCGGCGAGGTTGTGAGCCAGTATTTCGAAGGGGACCGCCGGTTCGACATTGTCGTGCGTTTGCCGGAAGAGCTTCGATCTGATGTATCGTCGATGGGGCAAATCTTGCTGCCGCTTCCAGATCATCGCCGCTCCGACACAGGACCGACCTTCGTGCCGCTTTCGGAGGTTGCCAGGATCGAAATTGCGCCAGGCCCGAACCAGGTCAGCCGCGAGAATGGCAAACGAAAAATGCTCGTGACCGCGAATGTCCGAGACCGCGATCTTGGATCATTCATTTCCGAGCTACAGGATTCTGTTCGGTCTGAAGTCGATATGCCTGTCGGCTACTGGGTTGCCTATGGCGGAACATTCGAACAGCTCATCTCTGCAAGTCAGAGATTCTCCTTCGTTGTACCGATTGCGCTGCTCCTGATCTTCGGCATCCTGATGATGCTGTTTGGGACCCTGCGCGATGCTGCGGTCGTATTCACGGGTGTCCCTTTGGCGCTCACTGGCGGGGTTGCCGCATTGGCCGTGAGGGATATGCCATTGTCGATTTCTGCAGGTGTCGGCTTTATCGCGCTTTCCGGTGTCGCTGTCTTGAATGGTGTCGTCATGCTGACATTCATCAAGCAGAGATTGGCTGAGGGTATCGAGCTTGAAAAGGCGATCTTCACCGGCGCGATGCAACGGTTGCGCCCGGTTCTGATGACCGCTCTGGTCGCGAGCCTGGGCTTTGTCCCGATGGCGTTCAATGTTGGCGCAGGCAGCGAGGTCCAAAGACCTTTGGCAACGGTTGTGATCGGCGGAATTATGTCGTCCACGCTTTTGACTCTGCTGGTCCTGCCCGCGGTCTATCGAATGATTGGCGAAACACAGCCAAAAGCCAGTGAATTCGATCACGCACCAACATCGGCTCCAGCGGAGTGAACCGATGACTTACTTTGTTCTCAAAGCGGCCCTTTCGGGTGTTCTGATCGCGCTCATCTCGGAAATCGCTCGGCGGTTTCCGAGTCTGGGCGGACTCATTGCCTCTCTGCCTCTCATCTCGATACTCGCCATTATCTGGCTTTGGCGAGATACCGGCGGCGATGTTGCGCAAGTGGGGGGCCATGCGCGTGCGACGCTGTGGTTCGTTATTCCCAGTCTGCCATTTTTCGTACTGTTGCCATTCGCGATGGAGCGCGGCCTTGGATTCTGGCCTTCGCTCTTCGTCGCCAGCCTTCTCACAGTCTGCCTCTACATCGCGGCGGTGTACATCGCCGCGCGATTGGGCCTCACCTTTAGCGGAGGATCATCTTCATGACCCCTCACCCTCAGAGCGGTGCATATACAGTGACCCGTTGTTTGGCTTCCTCCCTGAACTGGCGTTTGGGTTTGATCGCGATCGCAGCCTTGGCCTGGCCACTTTCGGCCCTCGCGCATGGCGTTGCCGAAGGCGACAAGGGCTATATCCAGGAAATCTCCGGAGTTCATTTTTTCGAGTTCATGTATCTTGGCGCAAAGCATATGGTCACGGGATATGATCATATCCTGTTCCTGCTCGGTGTGATCTTCTTCCTCTACAAGATGAAGCATATCGGCATTTATGTGAGCCTGTTTGCCATCGGGCACTCGACGACCATGCTCGCAGGCGTGTTTTTCAACATTGGCATCAACAGCTACCTGATTGATGCGATTATCGGTCTGTCCATCGTCTATAAAGCCCTGGATAATCTGGGTGCTTATCAGCGCTGGTTCAGCGTTCAGCCGAATACGAAACTTGCCACACTTATCTTTGGGTTTTTCCACGGCTTTGGGCTATCAAGCAAGATTCTCGATTACGAAGTCTCGCCTGATGGTCTGCTGCCTAATTTGATTGCCTTCAATATTGGCGTTGAGATCGGGCAATTACTCGCGCTTGGCGCCATCCTCATCGTGATGGGGTTCTGGCGCCGCACTTCCAGCTTTCTGAAACACGCTTACGCCGCAAACGTCGCAATGATGACCGCAGGCTTCGTCCTGATTGGCTATCAACTTGCCGGATATTTCGTCTCCTAAAGGATGATAAACATGTACAATTCTGACCTTCCAAACCGCAAAGACCTTCCGACCACGAATGACCTGCTGAAATCAACTGCGATCGCCATTGTAATCGCGGGTGCTCTGCTCATCACCGTTATATTGCCGGCAGAATACGGGATCGATCCAACCCGGATCGGCCGTCTGCTCGGCGTGACGCAAATGGGTGAGATCAAGGTGCAATTGGCAGCCGAGGCCGCACGCGGCGACCCAGCTGGCGCTACGATTGAAACCGCAATCGTCGACGCTCCTCCCGCGGTCACGCCGGCCCCATCTGAGCCTGCGCCCACGACTGTTCCAGAGCCCGAGATTATCGAACAGACAGTCACCCCCGCCTGGTCAGATGAAGTCAGCGTGACCCTTCGGCCTGGAGAAGCGGCCGAGATCAAACTCGTCATGTCGCGCGGTGCGGTCGCGCAATATGAGTGGACCGCATCTGAAGGCCATCTGAACTCCGATCTTCATGGCGACGGTCTGTCTGGCCAATCGACCAGCTATCGAAAAGGTCGCGCAGAAACCGGCGATGCCGGGGACCTCACTGCCAAGTTTGATGGCTCACACGGTTGGTTCTGGCGCAATCGCAGCGATGAAACTGTGACCATGACTCTGCGCGTGAGCGGCGCGTATGAGGAAATCAAACGGGTCATCTGATGCATCGAAAAAGGGGATGAAAGCGATGGCGCCTGACATGTGATTTGGCCTGAACGGCGCTGGAGCTTTCTCATTCAAGGAATAGGCGCACAACCAGCCGGCGAAAAACCCCATTTTCGCGCTGATGCACGCCTCATTAACCTGCGCTCCTTATCCTTCCAGAAAAAGGAGCTGTTCATGGCTTACGGCGATCCGAGCGTAGAAGGTCAGGATGCTGCGAACTACACTGCGTCTCTGTTGGCGAACGGTGAAATCCTTGCATCAGTGCAACGGGCCGTTCAGCCTTTCACTGTAGCGCTGCATCGCGGCGACAATGGTCCCAAAATCTCCGGAGACAAAGCCGCCGTCCTGATCCTCAAACGCGTATTGGATGCGCTCGTCAGCCGGGATCATTCGCCGGATCCCATCCGAGATTCAAAGTCGATCCACGCCCTCATAAAGCAAGTGATTGAGCATGCTCTGCGCCACGAACTCGCTTTGCGACTGAAAGGCATCCACCAACCGATTCGCCCCCGGTCATTGGCGCAGCTGGGATTCGCAAATGATCTCATGGATCAAAATCTGCCGCTCCTTTTCGGGCTGGGGCCAACCGGCACTGGCAAAACCTATCTCGCCATCGTCGCCGCTTTGAATCAACTTGCAAAGGGCGCCGTCAATCATATTACGATCACCAAGCCACACGAAATGCAGAGCGGTGAAGTGATCACCCCGGAAACACGCGCTGAACGTCAACGAGATTATCAGTTTCAGGTCTATTTCGATATTCTCATCGAACTGATCGGTCAGCAGGAATTGGAGACTCTGCTTGAGAGCAAACGGCTGGAAATCGTGCCGCTTGCATATCTGCAGGGCCGAACGTTGAGCCATAGCTACATCCTGATTGATGAAGCCCACAATATGGACAAGCGGTGGATGCGCCTCGCTGCAACGCGCGCCGGAGAGAACGCACGCACCATCATTCTGGGTGAAGCGTCTCACAAGCTGTTACCGAGTGGAGAGACCAATGGGCTGGATCATATTCTGAGCCTTGTCAGAGACCAAGACTTTGCCAAGATACATGCATTCAAAACAGCCGATATCGTTCGCAACAAAACTGTGGCTCGAATCGAGGAACTGTACGCCGGTGCCAGTCGGGATGACATTGATCTCGCGTTTGATTAGCGCCGCTCCGTAGAACTCATGCCTCAAAACAGAATGATCGGCTTGGTCACAATTCGATGCTTGCCTGATCTGTGACAATGACGACGCGGTTGATCAAGCCCTGCCCCCTTCATGTTCACGCGATCAAACAGCCGCACGGCCTCGGTATAGGATTGGCAAACACCACCAACCAGAGAAGCGATCCGGCCAGCAGCTGAATGACACGATTGTCCAAGTCACCTCCCCACAGTCAGCAATCGTCTGATTCCGACCATACAAATTATCTCAAAATGAGATCATGCTGAATTCAGCGAATTGTCAGTGGAAACCGCGCGGCCGGATGAAACTGGAGCGATTTGACCCGATCCTCCTCGGAACAGCCGCGCAACGTCCAGGATCAGGCGAGATTGGCGCCCCGGACGTTATTTCGCGCCCGCTCTAGCGCGCCTTGAAATTGCCGCTTCGCCGAGGCGGTCAGACACGGCATCAAAATCGCGAAATGGTGACTGATGCCGCGTTCCTGGTCAGCCCAGCTGATTTCCTGCAAGCCTTCAAAGTCTCGCAAATAGTCAATCCAGTACCGGCTCATGATCCAGATCGATCGGGCGATGGTGTTGATGTCACCAACCGCGTCAGTTCGGAACATGCCCTCACCTTCAACTCGTTTGAGCAGTTCAAGAAGCTCTTCATAATCGGCTTCAAACTCAGCCCCTGAATCATCCAGCTTGTCATCGAAATGGATCCGATCTCTGAGCAGGAATCGATACCGCCAGGTCAGGCTCATCGCGAACAGCAAATGCCCGACATAATCATCTGCGACGGCGCCCGGTTGCTTTTGTTGTCGTCTCGCTCTGGCGACGGCCTGCGCCTCTGCCTGGATGCGGACCGCCAGATCGCTCTTGGACGGAAAATGATAAGTGAGATTGCCTTGAGAAATGCCAATAGAGGCCGCGATTTCCGTCAGCGATGTCGCGGCATACCCCCGCAAGTTAAACAGCGCGCGCGCGGCATCGAGAATCCGGCCTGCAGTGTCTGCGCGTGTGCTCACTTCATCGCTCCTGAACGCATCAATCGATTAGAGATTGACAAATTAGGTTGTACTACCTAATTCTAGGTTAATCAACCTAATCCGAAGGTCACCAACAAAGGAACCGCGACGGCCATGAAACCCGGAGACAGACATATTTTGATCGTCGGTGGCGGTACGTCCGGCGCTGTGCTCGCCGCCCGCTTGAGCGAAGCGCCGCATCTCAATGTGACACTGCTCGAAGCCGGCCCTGATGATGACAGCTATGGCCCTGGTGTGCTTGACCCCACCCGAGCGCCGGAAGCCTGGCTCGGCGGGCAGTCGGTTGCGATGACACCGATGTTTTGCGGCAAGACGATCATTCCGATGCTGCAAGGGCGCATGTTGGGCGGGACGTCGGCTGTGAATGGTCTGGCAACGCTTCGCGGTCTGCCCGAAGATTATGACGGCTGGGCGGCTTCAGGTCTGGACGGTTGGGGATGGGACGATGTTGCCGCGACCTTCATCGCCGCAGAGACAGACCGCGATTTTGGCGCCTCGCCGCTGCATGGCAGTGACGGTCCTTTGCCGGTGCGGCGCTGGCGTCGCGAAGAGATGGGGCGCGCGCAACTTGCTTTTCTAGATGGCATGTTGGAGATCGGTGAAAAGACCGTCTCAGACATCAATGATCGCAGTCAACTTCCCGGGCTCGGCGTGTTTCCCGTGACCATCGACGAGAAGAATGAGCGGGTCACCACCAGCCGCGCCTATCTGACATCGAATGTTCGCGCTCGATCTAACCTGACCTTGCGCATGAATGCTGAAGTCAAACGCGTGCAGATTGATGGCACGCGCGCAACCGGCGTCGTATTGGCGACAGGCGAAGAAATCTCTGCAGATGAAATCGTCGTCACAGCTGGCGCGCTGTGGACGCCAAATCTTCTCATGCGCTCTGGGATCGGTCCTGCCGCCCACCTCGCTGAGCACGGAATTACGGCGAAAGCAGATCTCCCGGTCGGAGAAACCCTCAGCGACCATATTGGGCCGGGCATTCGCTATCACCATGAAGGCCCGCGCGGCGGCACCGCCGGTCCGGCGCAATCCCTGCTCATCGGCGCGTCGGACGGCACCAACATAGATTATCATGCCTTCCCGATTGCACCGCCGCTCGGCGATGGCCCGACAGAATTCATGATGGCGGTGTTTTTGTTGCGCTCTTCCGGCAAAGGCAAAGTGCGCCTTGGCGAAACAGAGTCTGACTGGCCGACTGTCACAGCGCCGCCTTTGCCTGATCATGCAAATGCGCGGCTGCGACATGCGTTCGATCGCATCGCTGAATGGGAACAGTCATCCGCTGCCAGGGCGCTGGGCTGCACACAAGCAGAGCCGATAGACTTGCATTCAGAGAGCGCCGTCGCTGCTGCGTTAGAGAATAACACACTCAGTTATGGCCACATGACCAGCACCTGTCCGATGGGCACAGTTCTGAACGCGGATTGCCAGGCTCTAGGCATTGATGGATTGCGGGTCGCCGACGCCTCGGTGATGCCCACGATACCATGCGGCAACACGTATCTCGGATGCGTGATGGTGGCTGAGCGAATCGCTCAAAAAATGAAGGCCTCATTTTCCGCAGACCAACACGAAGAGATACCATCATGACCGCCGCTCAGGATCAAAACCCACGCCCTATAGTCGATGTTTTCTGGTCGTTTCGTAGCCCGTATTCTTATCTGGTCACTCCAGATCTTCTGAATCTTCGCACCGATTATGACATCGACATTCGCTTGCGCCCGGTTCTGCCAATTGCGCTTCGAGCCAAAACGGCGATCTTTGATGCGTCAGACAAGAAACGTCCGCGCTATATCGTTATGGATGCACGGCGGCGGGCAGAGTTTCTTGGCTTGCCATTTACCTGGCCGCGTCCGGATCCGGTTATCCAGGATCGCGAGACGTTCGAAGTGCCGGAACATCAACCTTTGATCTGGCGCCTCACAGCCCTCGGCATAGAGGCTGAGCGATGTGGCAGAGGCATCGACTTCGCGCACGCAGCGGCGCAGCTAATCTGGAGCGGCACACGCGACTGGGATCAGGGTGATCACCTCGCCAAAGCCACCGCCGCGATTGGATTTTCCTTGCAAACCCTAGAGGCGAGCATTGATCTAGAGCGCGCCAGGGCAGACGTGGCGGCCAATCACAGCGCGCTTGATGAGGCGGGACATTGGGGCGTCCCGACCATGGTCTTCAATCAGGAACCATTCTTCGGCCAGGACCGGATCGACACGCTGCGCTGGCGGCTCGATCAGGCGGGCCTGAGAACAGTGACCACCTAGACCCCGAACCCGTTCGACAATCACTTCAGCACATGGAGCCAAATATGGACCTCAAAATCAAAGGCAAAACCGCAATCATGGCCGGTGGCAGCGCCGGTCTCGGCCGCGCCACAGCTGAACGGCTGGCGGAGGCGGGGGTCGAACTGTTCATCACCGCGCGCCGGGAAGAACGATTGCAGCGCGCGGCCAAAGAAATCTCTGAAAAGTATGGCGCCAATGTTACGCCGGTCGTCGCTGATTCATCGACCGAGAAAGGTCGCCAGGCCTTGTTCACAGCCTGTCCAGAACCAGACATTCTCAGCATCACCATCACCCCGCCGACTCCAAATGGCAACTATCTCGACCTGACCCCCGACATGTGGCGCGACTCGGTCGAAACCGCATTGATCGGACCGATAGAACTGATGCGTCACTATATTCCTGTGATGAAAGACAAAGGCTGGGGCCGGATCGTTAACATTGCGACATTCTCCGCCAAGCGCCCCATGCTGTGGCGGTTGATGTCAGGACCGGCTCGCTCTGCGTTGATCAATTACACGGCGAGCGTTTCGCGCGAAATCGCCAAGCATGGCGTTGTCATCAACAATCTCTTGCCGGGCATTTTTGCGACTGAAGGGGCCGAGGAAATCATGATGGAATACGCAAAGGCGTTCGGCCTGGAACCGAAACCAGAAGCCGTCCGAGAGCATTTCAACGCGACCCAGCCTATCCCTACAGGCTTCCTGGGCGAACCTGATGACCTCGCCCCCATGGCGGCATTGCTTTGCAGCGAACTGTCCCGATTCATTGTTGGCCAGAACATCGTCATTGATGGCGGTCAGTATAATACAATTTTCTGATGTTCTGATCGCGCGCACGAGGAATAATCCCGACCGCATCCAGTTCGCAACGTCATCTCTGCGCGTTCGCCGGGTGCAAGCTCAACCAATGCGCGCGGCTCGCAATTGAACGCTCTGCAATTGATCCATCGGAGCATTAAATCAGAGACTTCAGCGCAGATTCGAATTCAGCGTGAAACAGCATCGCTCCCTGATCCGGAACAAGCGTTTTCGAAATGCTGGGAAAACGAGCCTCAAACTCCTGCACCTGGCCCGAGTCATAAAGCTCACTTCCAAGCCACGCATGCATGGGCACGCGGTCTGGAATATTGATTTTCCCGTGCTCGGCGAGCATGGCGATGTCATCGGCAAAGCCCTTGGAGCTTTCGATTTGAGAGTCTTCAATGGATTGAATCAGCTCTCCGATATTCTGGGGCAAATCGAGATAGATTCGATCACTGGGCGTGAGCGCCATTATCGTCTTCAGCAACCGCGCCCGAAGGCTTTTTGGCGTCTGCTTCAACAGCAACCTGCTCACCGGCGCCACCAAGCGCGGCTGTTTCAGCGCCATGGACATCAGACGGCGTCCATATACGCCGATCTGAGCCTTGGAGTCGTCTGGAGAGCGCGCAAATTCAAATTGCGGATTGATGAGCAGGACCTGGCTGACGAGGTCAGGTGAAAGGCTCGCCATCTCACATGCGACAGTCGCCATGTGAGCATTCGCCAGTATCGCGGTTTGTGCTTCGAACTCAGATCCAACGAGATCAATCAAATCCTTTGCCAGAGATCGAACACTCCGCCCCCGATGGCGCTCGGACTCTCCGGTGCCAGGACGATCCGGCACGATCGCGCGACACCCGGAATTGTAAGCCGCAGAGGCTTTGCCAGGGCTCAAAAAACTCGCCGCAAAAAACCCGGTCAAAACCAGCACGGGCGTTCCAGCCGAGTCGCCATAGCCCCTGAACGCCAATCTGCGACCGTCCTCCAGGATCGTGGCGCGTCGCGCCGGTATCCCGTCAACACGAATGCCGTGATCGAACGGGGCAGACACCGTGGCCAAGGTACTGGTCATGTGAATCAAGGCGACCAGACTGGGTTGAGAATTCGCACCGGTTTTCTCAAACACGGATTTGATCTGGGATCGCACGGTATTTTCGCTCACACCAATATCTTTCGCGGCTTGATTGAGCGACTCGCCTCGAGCCAGATAGGACACCAAACGCGTTTCAGCCTTCGTCAATCCGAACGATGATAGCCCTGACAAGTTCACCGGCAGATCGGGGCCCCAGCGCAAGCATGCCAGGTGCAAGATGTTTTGCGGGACATCCCCGGATACGGGCAAAATCCGACCCACGAACCCCGATCCGGCGTTTCGCTTGCACACAAAGGAAGCCGCTCCCTGCACACGAAACTCTGCACGTGCCGCGGCGAGGGTTTCATACAATTCGTCATGCGGCTGACAAATCGGATGTCCGACTTGGTTGTTTGAGGTGAATTTATCCAACAAGTCCAGACCAGCAGAGTTCACGCCGACCAGTCGAAATTCATCATCGATTTTGATGGAAGCGAATTCAGCAAATGGTTCTGCGGTTTCCCTGATCCGCGCGACGTTTAACGCAGACTCAAAATGCGGTTCCAGCAATTCGAAAACGGATGACTTTGAGACATCAAGCTCGTCCGGGTCTTCCAACGTCTCCAGCAGCGCAGGCAGGTTCTCGGGATTCTCGGCATAAGCGTAGATGCGGCGAATTTTTTCGCTAATCGCTCGAACCTTCGACATCTGTCCCCCCAAGCGGTCGCTCGCGATGCATGTGTATCGCGAGCGATATGAGCTGAGCTGATCATTCCGTCAGCGCGTCTGATGATCTTACCAGGCCCGTTCGCACGGTTTCCATTCAGATCCCATAGAGCGGCGATACTTATCACATGCGTCGAAGGTCTTAAATCGGGTGTCGGTTTGAGAGCAGCTTTGGGGAATACAGGTATACCAGGGACCGCTTCCTTTGTATGAAATGGATGCGGGGACTGTCAGCCCACCCCCAGCAAGAGCCGTCGCTGCCGCGAGTATGAGTAGTCGAGAGTTCATCTTGGGTCTCCGTTTGGTTGCAAAATGGATCTGGCGGTCATCAATCGACCAATCGATATCGCTTGTTGGTCTGGACGGTACCGAATAAGCATCGTCCATCGGCAGCAACGGTCTTGTAGGTCACCGCCCAGCCATCCGACTGGCATTGCGCTGAGCGCTTTTGTTTCTGGGGGCCGCTGGAGGTTTGAATGCTCAGATTCACACAAACCAGATGACCAAACTCGTAGACACCATTCATTCCGGCTCTGTCGATGACCTGAACGGGCGCGGAACCGGTGCCGTAGATGTAGCTTGGCGGCGTGCATCCTCCGCTGGTCTTTCCGAACTGAGATTTTCTCAGCCGGGTCTCATTGCTGGATGAACTGCCACTCGAAGCGGCATATTCCAGGTATTGAGGATCAAAGGTCAGCGCGAACATGGTTGCGCCCATTGCGCTTTCGCATGCGGCCATGCTCAGGCACACGCCAAGGATCGCACTCAACGACGCTGCTGTTTTCATTTTGGATGTTCGGATATCGGTCATTTCTAACTCCCCACGGCTTGTGTTCAGATTGGGGATTTCAAGCCGTCCACCCCCTAGAGTTTCACGGCGTACTATGTCGACACGGATCAGCTCTCATCCATTTGGGTGAAGTTCAGAATTTTAAGATTGCACCCAATGTTTGAAACCCGAGGCGCTTCGGCCTGAGCCGATCTCTGCGCATTTCGCGCATTTAGGGTTGAGATAGCTGTTGCAGGAAATCCTCGAGATGCGGTTGAGCGAGCGCGTGGGCGTTTTCATATTTGCGGTGTTGTTGAACGCCGCTCTGCTGATCTTCGGCGTGATCTTGATTCACCAGGGCGCTGTTCACAAGATTTCGACGGGAGAGGCTGAAATTCGCGACATCGTTGTTGAACGCGCAACTGAACCTGTCTCGTTTTGGGTCTCGGTTGGCTTCGATGCAGGGGTCGGGGCTATGTTGCTGACCGGGGCGATTTTCGGATTGTGGCTCACTTTTCGGCGCACACCAAGCTCAAAGGAACGCGACGAAACCAGCTGACACGCCGCCCCAGATAGGTGCGCACCTGAGCGCACAGGTCATTGGTCGACCAGATTGGCTCCGATGATCGCCGCCGAAATCCGCAAGAAGAGCTCTCCCCTCTGACGCAAAATTTGCCGCGGCACCGCCCCTCGACATGGCTTTCGCCATGATCAACGCCAGGCACCCCCCAATTGCCAAACAAAGCGGCGACCGTGAAATTATCGCTTGAGATTGGTGCGAATTGAACTGAGCAGATCAATTCTCGGCATCGAATTCCTGCTCCACGAGCGGGAAAAAAATGACCATGAAACCATCAAAGTCTCTCTCGATCGCAAAACTGCGACATATTGCACAAAGTTTGCAAGGGCATTGCCGAATTTCGTTTACGGTCTTCAAACACATTGAATAGAAGAACAACAACAGCGCGGAGGGTCAAGAACTCCCGAGCTGAGTATATTACAGGAGTATTGGTTACGTGCATACAGATTCAGGCAGCAAGCAAACAGTTCCGGAACTGCTCGCACGGGCCATGGAACTCTACCGTGAGCACCAAATCCTGGTACGCTATTTCCTGATTGGCGGCACCGCTTCGGCGATCGACCTGATCCTGTTCTTCGGTTTGTTCAATCTGGTCGGCACCAGTGAGTTGCTGGCACACTCGATTTCTGTGCCAACAGCGGTGATTTTCAGTTTTACGCTCAATGCACGGCACAATTTCAAGACGACTGATCATACAATGCTTCGTTTCACGAGCTTCGTGTTTGTGTGTTTGATCGGCTATCTCGCTGGCTATGGCGTCATTCTGTTTGTCGCCAGCGGTTTTGGGGACCCGGTTTTCGGGGCAAATATTGGCAAAATCGTCTCACTGCCAGTGGTCTTCATCTTGCAATACATACTGAATTCCAGAGTGACGTTTCGCGTCGCCCAAGGCGCTACAATAGAATAGGATGTTGACGTGGCAGACTTTGCAATCATTGGCGGTGGCCTGACAGGCCTGACCGCCGCTTATCGGCTCAGAAACAAAGGGCACGATGTCACAATTTTTGAAGCGTCGGATACGGTCGGTGGGCTCGCAGCCGGCTTCGAGCTGGCCGGCCACCGCGTCGAACAGGCCTATCATTTTCTGTATAAGACAGACGAGTACATTCTCGCACTTGTTGATGAACTCGGGCTGACCGATGCGCTGACCTATCACAAGTCATCTGTTTCCACCTACTATAATGACAAGCTGTATCCGATGGAGACACCAATCGATCTGATCCGGTTTGATCCGATCTCCTTCATCGATCGCATCCGGGCCGGGGTCACCGTGCTCTATCTTCAGCGCGTCAAGGACTGGAAGAAACTCGAAAACATCACAGCGCTGGAATGGCTGCGCAAATATGCAGGGCGCGCAGTAACAGATGTTATCTGGGAACCGTTGCTGCGTGGAAAATTCGACCGCTATTACGACAAGGTCACCATGTCGTGGCTTTGGGGACGCGTTCTGCAGCGGGTCGATTCGCGCGATGCGAAACTCGGCGGCGAGGCGCTTGGATATTTTGAAGGTGGGTTCAAAACCATCATCGACGCGATGCTGGATCCTTACTTGGCCGCAGGCGGGAAGATCCGTTACCAAGCGCCGGTCAACAAGATTACCCACGACGCGGTGACGGACCGGGTCACGGTCACGCTGAAAGACGAAGAACAGACTTTTGACCGTGTGCTGGCCACGGTGCCAAGTCATGTATTGGCCGGAATGATCGACGATTACCGGTCTACCGATCCGGGTTATTTCGACCGGTTGGAGTCGATCGACTATCTCGATGCCGTGGTGCAGGTCTTTGCGACGCCGCAGAAATTCACCCCCTATTACTGGCACAATATCAACAAGAAGGACTCGCCCTTCGTCGTCTTTCTCAGCCTGACCAATCTTGTCGGCGCCGAGCGCTTTGACGGCATGAACATCTATTATATTGGCGATTATGTGCCGCCAGAGCACCGATACATGTCGATGCCGGAAGAAGAGCTCAAAACCTACTGGTATGAGGAGTTGCACAAGATCTTTCCGGAGTTCGATCGCGCCCAGATCAAAGACGATGCGGTTTTCCGGATGCGCAATGCACAGCACATTGTCGATATCGGCTTTGGTGACGACAAACTGGTGCCGCATGAGACGCCTTGCCCTGGCCTGCTGATGTGCAATTTCTCGCAAATCTATCCGATGGATCGCGGCACGAATTACGCTGTCCGGGATGGCAATCTCATGGCCGAAAAGCTGGAACAGAGTCTGTCCCGGCCAGTCCTGGCACAGGCCGCAGAGTAGAGCTCTCACGTGCCGGTCTATCTGCGTGATATCGGACCCGATTGCGGATGACACAGACGCCTCGCAAACCCGGCCACTTGGAACGGCTTGACAGGTTGGACGGGTTACGAGGCCTGGCGGCCCTGGCAGTGGTGGTCTACCACTACACCGTGCGGTGGGCCGCGCCGTATCATTCTGAAACACTTTATCCGTTTGGCACTGTGTTTCCTGACCTGTTCCCGTTTCTCGCAGATGCAGGACAGTTCGGTGTGCGTCTATTCTTTGTGACCTCAGGCTTCGTCATTCTGTTGACGCTTGAGCGCAGTAGCGGACTGGTCGAATTCGCCGTCCGCCGAATGGCGCGCCTGTGGCCGACCATGCTGGTTTGCGCAACGCTGTCGACCCTGATCATCAACCTGTCAGGCTTCGCCTGGCGTGTTCCATCGCTCGCCCGGTTCGAGGTCACGTCGCTTGAATACGTCTCCAGCATCTTCTTTGTCGATCCAACGCTGGTTGCCTCGCTGATCGGCGCGCCGTCGTCGCAATGGGTCGAAGGGGTGTACTGGACCTTGTGGGCGGAAGTTCGATTCTACGCGCTAATCGCGCTGACATGGTACATCGCCGGCTCCAGATGGTTCATCTGGGCCTGGCTCATATTGTTGCTTGGGTCGGTAAGCCTGGCATCCGGCATCACGCCCGGATCCGGGATCTATACCGTTGACCTCTGTCTGCGACTGGTCTTGCAACCAACCTATCTCGCCTGGTTCAGTGTCGGCATCCTGGCATATCGCGCCTGGACCAAGCGATCCGGCGCCGTCGATATGGCGGTCTTTCTTCTTTGCCTGATCAAGATCGCCTTGCTGGATCCACGCGCAGACCTGGCTGCGAATCTCTTTGTTCTTGGGGCCTTTTTCCTGGCCCTCATGCCTGGGCCGTGGACGCAAGTGCTGACATGGCGACCACTTCTGAGCATCGGGCTTGCATCTTACCCGCTCTATCTGTTTCACGAGCGGGCGGGCATTATCATTCTGCACGATCTCGGCAATGCTGGTGTGCCCGCCATCTTGCTTCTGCCGGCTGCATTTGCAGGCGCGATCATGGCAGCGCTGCTCATCCATCGGATTGTCGAAGCCCCGGCGCGGCAATCGATCCGAAAGCGCTTGCAGCCGCTCAGTGACCGGGTGCAGAACAAATGGCCGCTCCTGCGATTTCGTTCGGAGGGCGCGTAATGATAGATCGCGAAGCCGCAAATCTACCGTGCTGCCAAAGGGGGCATGACGGGCAAAACAATGCAATTGGGAGGGGTGGAAATGAACCTGATTAAGACAATAGACCAATACCTGTCTTTGGTTTGGTCCTGGATAAACCAGTTTGATGTTCGGCTGCGTTTGGCTGCCGCCATCCTTGTTTTGGGCGCCATGGTCCTGATCATGCTGTTCGCCGGCTTCGTGATCGGCAAGCACGAGACGTTTCCGTATCGATTGTTCAGTAAAGCCGACCGCGCGATAACCCGTGTTTTTACCTCGCCTCAGCCCACTGCCAAGTTATCGGCCACGCAAATCGACACGTCGCTGCTTCAACTCTCTCTCGCGGTTGGCGAGGTCAATACCGGGCGCGATAGGCTGACAAATGATCTGTCGCAGAATGGCGGCGGCCTGACCTCGTTCGGCGACGATGTCCTTCTATTGGCTTATAATGGCAAGATCTACGCCGCCGCCGGTGCTGACTCGGTTCGGGAAACAATGATAGCCGGACCAGATAATAATCGGCAGGCCTACCTTAGCGCCGCCGACGATCCACAAAATGCAAACTTCCAGTTTCATCGCGGATATCTGCGTTACAATGATATTGCCTATTTTCAGACGCCAGAGGCACACGGCCTGATTGCAGCATATATCGAGTTTAACGCCGACGATCTTTGCGTGTACAATACATTGGCGCGGCTCGATTTTGCTAGCGATGTGACGTCTGTAGACCAGGTACAGGCGACCACAGAAGACTGGCAGGTCCTGTTCCGCACAGACCCATGCCTTCCACTCAAAGAACGCTTCCTTGCCGTCGAAGGTCATATGGCCGGCGGGCGCCTCGCGGTTAGCGAAGACGGTTCGGTCTATCTGACGAGTGGCGACTTTCACTGGGATGGCATGCGCTCTGACGGCGCGCCTGTCGCGCAGGATCCAGAGGCCCAGTACGGCAAAGTCCTGAAAATCGACATTGCGACGGGCGAAGGTTCGATTGTCTCTCTGGGACATCGCAACCCTCAAGGCATCACGATCCTCGACACCGGAGAGGTGCTCGCGGTCGAGCATGGCCCCAAGGGCGGCGACGAGCTCAACCTGATTCAGCCCGGCCTGAATTATGGCTGGCCGCTGGAATCGTTTGGAACGAGCTATCGTGGGCGACAGCTCGACACCGCACAGAGCTATGGTCGCCACGATACGTTTGAACCGCCGCTCATGTCCTGGGTGCCATCAATTGCGCCATCTGAGCTCACGCAAGTGTCGGGATTCCATGAAGCCTGGGACGGGGACCTTCTCGTCGGATCGCTCACCCGGCACGCGCTCTATCGTGTCCGCATGCAGAATGGTCGTCCGTTGTTCAACGAGCAAATCACAATCGGCACGCGGGTTCGCGAAATTCACCAGCATACTGACGGACGGCTGGTGATCTGGTCTGATAATGAGGAACTGATTTTCATCACGGCCGAAGAGCGGGTCGACGACCAGCGCCAGATTGAGAATTATCTTTCCGACGCGGGCATAAGCGGGCGGCGGGCGGACAGGCTGCAGACCGTGCTCGCCGCTTGTGCCGAGTGTCACAGTTTCGGCGCGATCGATCATGACAAGGCACCAGCGCTGGGACGGATCTTCGGCGACGATATCGCTGCGACGCCGTTCGGCCATTACTCAGATGCGCTCATCGGCCAGTCCGGCGCCTGGACAGAAGAACGCCTGATCGGTTTCCTGAAGGATCCATCCGGATTTGCGCCTGGCACAACCATGCCGGGACCGGTGCTCTCAGATGACGAGGTCATCGAGGATGTCGTCAATTATCTCAAGGATATCGACTCCCACTTCTAGAGTGCTGGTTCAGCGTCGATAGACGCCGACCCGGGTTTGCGGTCCATCCATGATCGGTGATGGCGGCGCATTGTCTGTGACCAGCGAGTCGGCTTCGAGGTGGAAGCCCAGCGCCTCCAGGGACTCTCGTGTCAGAGGCCCAAGCTCCTGTGGGCAGAATGGGCGTATAAACACGGCGGCATCTTGTGCCTCCAAGGCCACTTCGAGCCCGCCACGGATCCAGTACGTGTCGCCTATAAATCCGGCCAGCGTCTCTGCTGACGCCCCACGCAAATTGCTCATACCGTTACTGGCAGCCTGCCAGTATTCTGGTCCGGGATAGCGAAACACGGAATCGGAGCGGATGAGGTAAATCTCAACGCCGGGCCGCGTTTCCCAGATCGCCGCTGCCCAGAAATGGTTGCAGGTAACGATGGGCGCCTCGTTCAGCGCCTGCGCGTCGACAATTTCAAAAGCCCCACCGTAATTTTCGAATGTGTTGTGGCTGGTCACCAGACGGGCTGATGACAAGCTGGCACCGAGGACAAGCACGACCATCAGGCCCAGACCAAGTCTTTTCAGGCCACCGAGCGCGATCCCTGTCCCGATGGCGACGCCAATGACGCTCGGCAGGAACACGCGATTGGCGAAAATCGGCTGGCGCAGCTCCATCAAGACAATGATTGCGGGGTAAACAAAGACCAGAGCCGCCAACAGAAACGCGAGTTCGGGCCGCGACTGTTTCCAGCAGACATAGATGCCATAAACAGCGCCGCCATAGAGGATCAGCTCTATCGGCGCAGCGAGCGCCCCAAGTCCCGGAAGGCCTGTCGCATTGCGGAAGAACCATTGCGCGTCCAGCAGATCGTTTCTGGCCGAGGCAAACCCTGGAAACGTGCCCATCGCCTCCGGAATCTGCAACAGCCACGGCAGCGCGAGAACCAGCAGGATCAGGTTGGCCACGAACCACCGCTTCCAATAGACCAGCTGACCGCGATCACCGAGTACGCTAGCGGCCAGCACCGACAAACCGATCATGGCCATGCCGACCAAGCCGAGCAGATGACTGTGAATGGCAACAGCGCCGCCGACAATATAGAGCGAGGCGTAGGTGCGGTGCGAGAACGCACCGGCGCGGTACATGCCGACACTGCCCCAGCAAGCGCTGGTCAGGCCGAGCACAAGGAATGCGTACATGCGCGCATCCTGGCTGTAGTGGATGTGCGCCGTCGATAAGGCGAGAACCGCCCCGACCATCAATGCCGCCCGCGCCGTCCAGATGTCACGCATCATCAACATCACCGCCGCAACTGTGCCAATGCCGGCAACCGCTGTCGGGATGCGCAAGAGCTCGGTTCCTGGCGCTGCCTGCCACCAGGCTTTCTGGATCAGGAAACTGAGCACGGGGTGATTGTCGATGCGATCAAACATGATCGAAAGCCATGGCAGGCGGGCAAATCCGGCTGTGACGGCTTCATCAGCGGTCAAAGACGGCCCTGTCAGGTTCCAGAAACGAAAGGTGACCGCGATCAGCAGAACCAGCGCAAATCCGTGCCAGAAGGTCAGGCGCTTGATGATCGCTTCAGCACCAGAAATTGCAGATCCCAGACGTTCCATAATTGCTCCTGTATGCCGTCAATGGTGAACCGCGCGCGGCGGTTGCCAGACAGGGCGGCGCGTTGGCTGAACGCTCATTCCAGAGCGCCCTCTGGCGCTGCGGGGCTTAAGCCAAATCGCCGCCTCAGTCGCGCTGTATAGCGCCCCCTGCCCCAGACAAAGACTGTGGTTGCAACATAATTCCAGACCACAGTGACCATCGCTCCGGCGGCGGCCGGCAGCAAGGCAATCAAGCCGGGAAAGTCCCTGTGAATGATCGCCGCAACGCTGACATTGGCGAACACGCCAACCGAGCACAAGGCGGCAAAAATGATGAAACCGATATAGAATTTCCGGCCGCGCAATTTCCGGTCAGAATAGGTGACTTCATTATTGGCTGCGTAATTAAATCCCATGGTGACGAACGTGGCCACGAGCTGCGCTTCGGAGAAGCCAAGGACTTGTGCATTGGTGAGCGCTGCGAACGCAGCCAGGTGAACGAGAATCCCGATCGAATTGATCATTGCGAAGGACAGGAAGCGGGCCGGCAGCGGCAGGATGCTCGAAACTTTCTTTTCGAGGAAGAACAAGAAAAAGTCATACAATACGCGATTGTCGAGTTTGCTTTCGCCATGCTGGCGCTCACGGAATTTGAACGGGACTTCACGAATGACTGGTCGCGGCCGAGAAGAGACGACAATGTCCATCAACACCTTAAAGCCAAGCTCAGACAATTCCGGCAGGGCGCTTCTGACCACGCTGCGCCGAACCACGAAGAATCCCGTCAATGGATCTGACATGTTCAAGCCAAACACGCGATTGGCGATACGAATGCCATTATTTGACAGCGAAACGCGCGCTGCGGAGGACAGGCCGTCCGCGCCATCTTCAGTGAGGAACCGGCTTGCTGAAACCAGGTCCGCTTCGCCCGAACGGATCAGTTCGACCATGTTCGGCAATACCGATTCATCATGCTGGAGATCGCCATCCATCACAGCGACAATGTCCGCGGAAGCGGCCAGCGCGCCTTCTACCACCGCAGAGCTCAAACCCCGCCGGTTGTGGCGCAGGATCAGGCGCACCCGCTGATCTTCCCGGGCCAGCTGGCGGACGGCGTCCCCGGTTCCATCTGGCGAGGCATCATCGACAAAGATCAATTCCCAGCCGGTTGGCCCAAGCACCGCCTCAAGCCGCTCTGCCATAAGGTGGACATTATCGCGTTCATTGAATGTCGGCACGACAATACTGAGTTGTACGCTGGCCGCATTGGAAACACGCGCGTCGTTCGCCGCATCAGACTGTTCTAACTCGTTCTGCATCTCTTCCCGCTTCAGCAAACAGTGCCGCTCTGCAACACGTTGCCTTTTCCCCCACTCTATTCCGTCAATTAGGACTGTGAAGCAAGCTTGCAACGCCCGTGCCCAACAGAAACATTTCATATCCGGATGCGTTAAAAATGCACGGAAAAAAGGGCCAAGCGCGTATGGTCACGGAAGCACGCCTTAGACTAAGGTCTACATGTCGCCAGAGACTCTGGCTTGGTATCATCTGATCACCCATTTAGACTTGTGAAGGCACACCGATGAAACACCACATCATGATTGCGCTGGGTCTGCTGATGGGCGCGGTCTTCAGCTTTCGACTGGCAAATGCCTTGCTCGCGCCCGGGCTGGGCGTTTCGGAACTCTATTTGTTTGGCGGCATCGTCATCGCTGCGCTGTTGATCTTTTTTGGCTTGAGAGAGCGCCGTCATGCGCACCAAGCCCCCCGAGATCAAGACTCTTAGACCAAAGTCGGCCTCAACAATTGCGCTTGAGTGAGTCACCCTGAACCTGCGGCGAATCTGCCGTCCATAATAATCAGGGAGGACAACAATCGTGTCCGAGAACAAGCAAACAGATGCGAAAGGCTATTGGGCGGCCACGATCCGCCTGACTTTGACCCTGCTCGCGATCTGGTTTGTCGTCTCTTATGGAGCCGGCATCCTATTCCGGGATTTCCTGGATCAATTCGCCATCGGCGGCGCGCCGCTCGGTTTCTGGTTCGCTCAACAAGGTTCAATCTACGTCTTTGTTGCGCTGATCTTCTATTATTGCTTCGCCATGGCGCGCCTCGAGCGCAAATTCGGCGTGGAGGGTTAGAGCCATGGATTGGACCCTCTTTTTCGTCATTACGACATTTGCGCTCTATATCGGCATTGCCATCTGGGCGCGCGCCGGCTCGACCGACGATTTCTACGTTGCAGGCCATGATGTTCACCCGACCGTCAACGGCATGGCGACGGCGGCAGACTGGATGTCTGCAGCCTCCTTCCTGTCCATGGCGGGTCTGATTGCCTTTCTCGGCTATGGCGGCTCTGTCTATCTGATGGGGTGGACGGGTGGCTATGTGCTGCTCGCCGTTTTACTCGCACCGTTCCTGCGTGAGTTCGGCAAGTTCACCGTACCGGACTTTGTTGGCGACCGTTACTATTCAGACCTCGCCCGGATCATCGCGGTGATCTGCGCATTGTTTGTCTCGTTCACCTATATTGCCGGTCAGATGAAAGGGGTTGGCGTGGCCTTTTCAGGCTTCCTCGGCGTCGACTTCAATGTCGGCATCGCAATCGGCATGGTCATCGTGTTCTTCTATGCCGTGCTCGGCGGGATGAAAGGTGTGACTTATACCCAGGTGGCGCAGTATTGCGTCCTGATATTTGCCTATACCGTGCCCGCCATATTCATGTCGCTGATCATCACCGGCACGCCAATTCCGCAGCTTGGCTTCATCGGCAATGCCGCCGGCGAAGATATATCGATGCTGTCTAAACTGAACGGCGTGGTGACCGATCTCGGCTTCCAGGAATATACGCAGACGGACAAGTCGATGTTTGATGTGTTCGCGATTACCGGCGCGCTGATGTTCGGCACGGCCGGCCTGCCGCATGTGATCATCCGTTTCTTCACCGTACCAAGCGCCAAGGCCGCGCGCCTGTCTGCCGGCTGGGCCCTGGTCTTCATCGCAGCGCTGTATACGACCGCACCAGCGGTCGGCGCCTTCGCCCGGATCAATTTCATCGATACGGTCAATGAAGCGACCTACATCACTGATGAAGAAAATTACGAAGCCCGTGCGGCCGAGATTGAAGCGGCTGGCGGCAAGCCTGTCCCGACCTGGTACAAGACCTGGGAAAAAACCGGCCTTCTGCAATACGAAGACAAGAATGGCGACGGCATCATGCAATATCGCGGGCCAAACGCCCCGGACGGCATCGAGAATGAAGTCAATCCGAACCGGGATATTTTCGTGCTCGCCAATCCGCAAATTGCGCAGCTTCCGGCTTGGGTGATCGGACTCGTCGTGGCCGGCGGTCTCGCTGCAGCGCTGTCCACGGCAGCGGGTCTCCTGATGGTGATCTCGTCTGCGGTCAGCCACGATATCTGTCGGCGGACCTTGTTCAAGGACATGGATGACAAGACCGAATTGCGGGTCGCTCGCGGCGCCGCTGCGGGGGCTGTTGTCGCCGCCGGCTTGCTCGGGATCTTCTCCTCGCAGCTTGGCTTTGTGGCACAGGTCGTGGCCTTCGCCTTTGGGCTCGCCTCGGCTTCCCTGTTCCCGGTGATTTTCCTGGGCATTTTCTGGAAGCGAATGAACAAGGAAGGCGCAATTATCGCCATGCTGTTCGGCCTGATCTCAACCTTTGCCTATATCGTCTATTTCAAATTTGGCGGTGGCACACCGGATCAATACTTCTTCGGTGTCTCGCCTGAAGGCATAGGGTTCGTCTTCATGTGGGTCTCTGGAGCCCTCGGCATCGGAACCTCGCTTGTCACCGCGGCGCCGCCGCAGGACATTCAGGATCTGGTTGAAGACATCCGTGTCCCCGGCACGCGCCAACCTCATGGCATCGCCGATGCCGGCATGGCGCCGTCTCCAGCGGAATAAGCCTCCCCGGCTCAACTCGACAGGGCGGTCCTTGTGACCGCCCTTTTTTTGTCTACGACTTTAGCCGTTATTGGATTCGACTTCACAAACATGCATGTTAGCGTCAGGAGATGGCTATGCCGGCTTGGCTGATATTGACGTCTGTTGCATTGTACATGGCGATCCTGTTCGGGATGGCCTGGCGCCGCGATCAGGAAGCGGCGAAACCTGGCTTTACACAAAGCCCCATCATCTACGCCCTTGCGATCGCGGTCTATTGCACCTCATGGACGTTTTTCGGCGCTGTCGGAACGGCAGCTTCCAGTGGCTGGGACTATCTCGCGATTTATCTCGGGCCGGCGCTTGTTTTCCTGTTCTTGCCAGACCTGCTCAAACGGATCGGCGATGTCGCCGAGCGTGAAGGCGTAACCACGCTGTCGGATTTTCTGGCCTCTCGCTATGGCAAAAACCGAAGTATTGGCGCTCTGGTCGCAATTGCCGCGGTCGTCGGCAGTTTGCCATACATTTCCTTGCAGCTGAAATCAGTGGGCATGAGCGTTCAAGCTCTGCTCAACCAGGCCGGCGAGGTGCCGACTCAAAGCGGGGCAGAGCCGGTTCTGGTGACCGCCATCGGGCTTGCGCTTTTTGCCATTCTGTTCGGGGCCAGACACTCGGATTTGACGCGCAACAATGCCGGTTTGATGCGCGTTCTGGCGTTCGAGGCGATCATCAAATTGGCGGCCCTGATTGCGGTCGCGATTCTGTCATTGAGGCTGATCAATACAGCTTCGGTTGAGGCCATTCCGAAAATTGAGGACATCTTCGTCGTCGACTTTTCTGCGCGCTTTATCACGATCACTTTGCTCGCCATGGCCGCGATCATCTGTCTGCCTCGGCAATTCCATGTCGGCTTCATTGAACGGCGCGGGGAACGCGATCTCAATGTCGCTCGCTGGGTGTTTCCACTCTACATGCTGGTCACCAGCCTGGTCGTTATTCCGATTACACTCGCAGGCACAGGGCTGCTTCCGAACTCTATTCCAGCTGATCTCTATGTTCTCGAACTGCCACTCGTGAACGGCAATGCATGGCTTGCGCTATTGGTCTTCCTGGGCGGGTTCGCCGCCGCTACGGGCATGGTGATTGTTGCCACTATCGCGCTGTCAAACATGGTAACGAACGAATTGATCGTACCGGCATTCATGCGCTCAGGGCACTTGTCCAACATTAGCGGGGATGCAGGTGCCCGGATCCTGTTGATTCGACGCTTCGTCATTATCGGGATCATGTTCCTGGCCTATGGTTATTTCCGGGTTGGCGGCGGCAGTGAAGCACTGGCTCAGATTGGGCTGTTATCATTTGCAGCGGCGGCGCAATTCGCGCCCGCCTTGCTCGGCGCCGTGTATTGGCGCGGCGCCAAACGAACCGGGGCGATTTGGGGATTATCACTCGGACTCGCGACTTGGGCCTTTACCTTGTTCATCCCGGCCATTGTCGGACACGATGGCATGATGCAGGTGCTGCCCGCCTGGCTCGACCCACATGCATTGCTCGGCCTCGGTTTTGGTGACAGTCTGGTCCATGGTGTGTTTTGGAGTCTTAGTCTCAACACACTCGGCTTGGTGGTTTTTTCCCTGCGCGCGCCCGAGCGTCTGCGCGATCGCATTCAGGCCGCTGCTTTTGTCGGCGAACAGGCCAGTTCAAGTGGACTGAAAGCGCCGACCCAGGCGATCTCGCATCAGGTCACGCCAGACGGACTGAAGGCGCTCGCCACTCGGTTCTTGAGCGCACAGGCCGTTATCCATGCCTTTGACGAGATTGAAGAGGACTTGAAGATCGAGACGCACGGGACCGACCCTGCCGATTGGCGTCTGGTGCAACGGACAGAGCGTCTGCTCGCCAGCGCGCTCGGGTCATCGTCTGCGCGCGTCGTCATGTCGTCGGCCATTGCCGGCGCGGATGTTGCACTCGGCGACGTCCTGTCAATCCTGGATCAACGCACACAGGCTGAACGCTTTGATCGCCATATGCTTCAGTCCATGCTCGAGAATATCGAGCAAGGCATCAGCGTTGTCGATCACGAACAGAAACTCGTGGCCTGGAACAGTGCCTATGTTGATATGTTCGCGTTTCCGGAATCGCTGGTAAAACTGGGCGAACCCATCGCCACTTTGATACAGCACAATATCGCCAATGGCTGGATTGATGGCGATCCGGGGCGCGAAGCTGATCGCCGGATCGCTCATATCAAGGCAGGACGTGCGCACGTCTATGAACGCCGAAACCCAGATGGAAGATATTTGCGGATCATTGGCAGCCCGATGCCAGGGGGCGGTTATGTCACGACCTTTACCGACATTACCGAAGACAAGCAGCGTGAGCAGGCCCTGATCAACGCCAATGAAACACTCGAGCAGCGCGTCACGGATCGCACCAGGGACTTGCAGGACATGGCGGAGGATCTGGAGGCTGCGCGCGCAGAAGCAGAAGGCGCGAATGCTTCCAAGACTCGTTTCCTCGCCGCCGCCAGCCATGATCTCCTGCAGCCCCTGAATGCGGCGCGGCTTTTCCTCGGGGCTGTTGAAGCTGGGACAAAGCACGACAATCAGGAGCTGCTGGACAAAGCGGATCGAGCGGTGAGATCGGCAGATGAATTGCTCAAGGGTCTGCTTGATATTTCGCGTCTGGATCATTCCAATGTCGAACCCAACCCGGTGACCATTCCCCTCGGCCCGCTGCTTGAGGATCTGGCGGACGAAGCCCGGCCGATGGCCGAAACCGTCGGGCTTGAAGTGCGCGTTGCGCCGACCAGTCTGAAAGTGTCAGCCGATCCGGATTTCCTGCAGAGCATCCTTCGCAACTTCATTTCCAATGCGCGGCGCTATTCTCAGAAAGGCGGTATCCTGGTCGGGGCCCGCCGCGATGGCGCAGATGCGGTGCGCGTCGAGGTCTGGGATACCGGACCAGGAATTCGCGAGGACCAGCAGGCCAAGATGTTCGAGGAGTTCGAACGCTTGACCGAGCAGGATAATATGGGCATTCGCGGCGCTGGTCTTGGACTCGCCGTGGCAAGCCGAATGGCCGCCTTGATGGAGACACGAATTGATGTCCGCTCCCGGGTTGGGCTCGGATCTGTGTTCTCTGTTCGCTTGCCAAGGGCTGAGTCTCAAAACCAGGTCCTGATGCGCGCCAACCAGGCGGTTCAGGCCCCTGCGCCGGCTGAATTGTCTGAGCTCACGATTTTATGTGTCGATGATGAAAGCATCATACTCGATGGCATGCGTGCCTTGTTGGCGCATTGGGGGTGTCGTGTGCATACGGCGCAGAGCATTGCCGAGGCAAATGCCGTGTTCGCGCAAGAACCCATTCAAGTCGTCTTCGCCGATTTTCAGCTCAAACAGGATCAAACCGGCCTCGAATTATTGATCATCATGCGCGAACAAAAGCCGGATCTGGCCGTCGCCTTGCTGACGGCCGAGGCGACAAACGAGATCGCAGCGCAAACGCGTGCGGCAAATATTATGTTGCTGCGCAAACCTGCCGATCCGAATGAGATTCGGCAATTCCTCACCGAGCTTAGCGCGCTCAAGTCATCTCATGCTGCGGAGTAATCATCCAAACCCAGCGCCGATTTGTATATGAGCAGAGCCTGTGTGCGGTTATTTGCACCGAGCTTGCGGAAGATTGCCGTCATGTGGGCTTTCACCGTGGCTTCCGAAATGCCCATCTCATAGGCGATCTGCTTGTTCAGAAGACCGTCGGAGAGTCCGGCGATCACGCGCCTTTGCGCTGGTGTGAGACTCGCAACTCGTTCAGCACCATCGCTGCCATCCGCGCGATCTGAGCTTGCTTCGGGAAACCAGGTTCCGCCATCCAGAACGGTTGCAAGCGCCGCTGCCAGGTCATCCAGGCCAAGGCTCTTGGGCAAGTACCCCGCCGCCCCCAGAGTCTTTGCCTGCTGAAACACGGTCGCGGACTCGGTCGCTGAAACGACAACGATTGGGCAGGACACGCCAGCAGATTGCAGCTTCGCCAAGCCATCAAACCCATTCGCGTCGGCAAGATTCAGATCGAGCAGGACCAATGTCGTCACGCCTTCCTTGAATCGCTCCAGAGCTTGTTTGATCGAGCCCGCATGCGTCGCTGTTCCGGTGTGACCACTGGCATGGCCTAATGCGGTTTCGAGCGCATCTCGAAACAGGGGATGATCATCCACAATGAGGGCGTTTGGCGCCTCTGTCATATTGTCCTCCCTGATCGCGGCCTGCCGATTTTCGGTCTTGCGCCTATCTTCTCCCGATAGTGTACCCCATCCGATAGCCTCCGAGAACGCCTTTAAGACCAAAGTCGTAAACCCAATGGCTAATAGCGAGCGTCGGCTAATCCAGAAATACTCCGCAGCAGATAAGAAGAGCGGAGGACAATATGCTCAAGGGATTGAAAGTTGGATTGCTCTCGAGCGCAGCGCTCGCGATGACAGGGATCGCATCGGCCGATGGCGCCGATATTGAAGACCGGATTGCGGCGCTAGAGGCCATGGTGGCTGAACTCAAGGCCGAATTGGCAGCCGAACGCGCCAATATGGACGACGCCATCGTCCGCCTCGACAAGGTCGAGCGCGCCGCGCCGACAGACCGGACCGTTGCCACCAATACCGGCTTCATGGTCGGGGACACGACATTCAAGCTGTCCGGTTTCATCGATGTCGACGCTCATGCCACAACGCTCAGTGAAGGCGGAATCGGATCCAACTCGATTGCGCGCGACTTCTATATTCCCGGCGCAACGCCGATTGGCAGTGATGAAACCAGCTTTACCGACATCACCGCGCAGGCATCGCGCTTTGCGGTCACAGCTCAAAAACCGGTAGGCGACAAGACGGTCACCGGCTATCTCGAACTTGATTTCCTCGGGTCAGCACAAGGCAATGAACTGGTGTCGAGCTCGTTCAGCCCGCGTTTGCGCCGCGCTTATATTGATTATGGCAATTGGCGCGTGGGTCAGGAATGGTCGACGTTCCAGAACACCTCGGCCATCCCTGAAAGTGCAAGCTTCCTGGCCCTTTCTGATGGTATGGTCTTTGTCCGCCAGGCCCAGCTTCGCTACACGCATGGCAACTGGCAGTTTGCCATCGAGAACCCGAACACGACCAGCCTGAACATTGGCTCGCGGGATGAAAACCTGCTGCCGGATGTGATCGCGCGCTACAATATGAAGGGCGATTTTGGCAACATCTCGATCGCAGGTATCGCGCGGCAATTGCGCGCCGATCTCGGGCCAACGGAAGAAGAAACATTTGGCTATGGCTTAAGCGTCGCCGGCCGCGTCAAAGTCGGCGAGAAAGATGATATCCGTTTCAACCTGACCGGTGGTGAAGGACTTGGGCGTTATATCGGACTGGCCGCATCGCGCGCCACCGCCCTGGATCCGAATGGCGATCTAGAAGCCATTCCGAGCTATGGTGGCTTGATCGCCTGGCGTCATCCATTTGGAGACACAGCGCGTTTCAATGTTGGTTACTCAGGCCTGTTCATCGACAATCCGAGCTATCTTGGCGGCGCCGCGACCTCTTCGGTTCAATCCGCCTATAGCGCAGTGCTGTGGGATATTGCTCCGAAAGTCACAACCGGCATCGAGTTCATGCATGGGATTCGCGAACTCGAAAGCGGGGCTGAGGGCGAGATCTCGCGTCTCACCTTCTCAACCAAGTACGCTTTCTAGTCACAGGACCTCAGATCATGGCCGATGGAGCCTTTTGCATGACCGATCATCCCGTTTATCCCGTCCCGTCCGAGTTTGCGTCCAAGGCCAATCTGAGCGCACAGAGCTATCGCGAGATGTATGCTGCCTCGATGGCCGACCCGGAGGCGTTTTGGGGTCAGCATGGCCGGCGGCTGGACTGGTCGAAGCCTTATACCAAGGTCAAGGATGTCAGCTGGGACAAGGACAACCTGCATGTGCGCTGGTTTTCCGATGGCGAGCTCAATGTGGCTTATAATTGCATTGATCGCCATCTGGCCAGCCGCGGCGACAAGGTGGCGCTGATCTGGGAAGGCGATGACCCGGCTGATGATGCCACGGTGACGTATAAGCAGCTCTATGGCGCCGTCTGCCGGTTTGCCAATGTGCTCAAGGACATGGGGGTGAAGAAAGGCGACCGGGTGACAATCTATATGCCGATGATCCTGGAAGCGGCTTATGCGATGCTGGCCTGCGCCCGGATCGGGGCGGTCCACTCGATCGTGTTTGGCGGGTTCAGCCCTGAAGCCCTGGCTGGGCGGATCAGTGATTGCGACAGCCAGTTCATGATCACTGCCGATGAAGGCGTGCGCGGCGGCCGCATCGTGCCGCTCAAAGACAATGCCGACAAGGCCTGCGCGCTGGCCGGCGGCATGGTCGAGAAGATGCTGGTCGTGCGCCGCACCGGCAATCCGGTCGACATGACCGCCGGCCGGGACATCTGGCTGCATGAGGCGGCTGACGGGATCTCTGCGACCTGCCCACCAGAGCCGATGAAGGCCGAAGACCCGCTGTTCATTCTCTATACCTCAGGCTCGACCGGCAAGCCGAAAGGCGTGTTGCACACGACAGGCGGCTATCTGGTCTGGACCTCGATGACGCATGAATATGTCTTCGATCTGAAAGAAGACGATGTCTATTGGTGCACCGCGGATGTCGGCTGGGTCACCGGGCATTCCTATATTGTCTATGGCCCGCTGGCCAATGGCGCCACCAGCATGATGTTTGAAGGGGTGCCGACCTATCCTGATGCGTCGCGCTTCTGGCAGGCCTGTGACAAGCATGGCGTCACCGTCTTCTATACCGCGCCGACCGCGATCCGGGCGCTGATGCGCGAAGGCGACGGGCCGGTCAAAGCCACCTCCCGGTCAAGCCTGCGCCTGCTCGGCTCAGTCGGCGAGCCGATCAATCCGGAAGCCTGGGAATGGTATTACAAGACCGTCGGCGACAGTCGCTGCCCGATTGTCGATACCTATTGGCAGACCGAGACGGGCGGGGTGATGGTGGTGCCGCTGCCAGGCGCCACCGCGCAGAAGCCAGGCGCGGCCAGCCATCCTTTCTTTGGCATCGCGCCAAAACTGGTCGATGCGGACGGCGCCGAGCTGACCGGGGCAACCGAAGGCAACCTGATCATCACTGAAAGCTGGCCTGGCCAGATGCGCACCGTCTATGGCGATCATCAGCGCTTTATCGACACCTATTTCTCGACCTATCCCGGCGCGTATTTCACCGGCGATGGCTGCAAGCGCGACGAAGACGGGTTCTACTGGATCACTGGCCGGGTCGATGATGTCATCAATGTCTCTGGCCACCGCATGGGCACAGCAGAGGTCGAAAGCTCGCTGGTCGCGCATGATGCAGTCGCCGAGGCGGCAGTGGTCGGCTATCCGCATGAGATCAAGGGCCAGGGCATTTATGCCTATGTCACCCCGGTCGCCGGCGTCGAGGGCAATGAGGCGCTGCGACAGGCCCTGGTCCAGCAAGTGCGCTCCGAGATCGGCCCGATTGCCAGCCCGGACCTGATCCAGTTCGCCCCTGGCCTGCCCAAGACCCGCTCCGGCAAGATCATGCGCCGCATCCTGCGCAAGATCGCCGAGAACAGTTTCGACAATTTGGGCGACACCTCGACCCTGGCCGAACCAGACGTCGTCCAGGACCTGATCGATAACAGGCAGAATAAGTAGGAAAATCGATTAGCCGCACAGGATTTCTGTTTGCGGTGACATCGCCGGCATTCGCCGCTGCCAGCGGAGTGTGCTAGGCTGAGGCATGTTCAGAAAAACGCCGAAGACCTCTGAGATGATCGCATCTGCAGCGCTGGCGACCTTGGTCGGATGCGAGCAAGTGCCGGAACGGCCGCAGCCGGACGCTGATCGCCCTGACACGATCTCGACCACTCAGCCGGAAGCCCCACCCTCACAGTCAGTCGCCGACCAACCGCCGCTCGATGCGACGAATCCCGAGGACACGCGGATCGCCAGACCGGTCCGGGTTGAAAACTCGCCCGGCCCTGGCGCACCCATCCGAGGTGCGAGCCCAGCTCAGTCCGGCGCTTTTCTGCTGGCTGGGGATTGGAGGTTCGCAGCGTCAGGAGACCAGCAGGCGCTGTCGCTGCGTTTCATCGCACGCCCCGGCGCATCATCGGGCCGGGTTGAGCTGCTCTCACCCTGGACGGCGGACTTTGATCCCCCCTCGACCTGGGTTTATCTCGTACTCGGTCAGCTCACGCTCACCGACGATCAAGGCAATATTGTCTGGAGCGGCGAGGTCGTAGATGACCAGACCCTGTCAGCGACCGGGACAAACTTGCTCGCCTTCGGCGATCTGATCCGCAAATAGAGATCTTCCGCAAGTTTGCCCCAGCATGCCGATTAGAATGTGACCTGCAGAGAGCCCCCGAATATGGTTTGCGAAAGCTCGTCGCGGTTCAAAGTCTGGCGGATTCCGAATGAGCCAATCATGGTCTGAGAAATATCGAAATCGATCCCGGCTTCGAGATCGAGCCAGGTCCGGCTTCGATCTGCCCCGGTAATGGTGACCGCAGATGCAGTCGGCGCTGAAGTGAACCGACCGACAACCACGTCGATCCCGCCATTAATATCCTGAACCACCGACGCCCCGAGCGACGGACGAATGGCGCCGGTTTCCCCCATCTCCCAATCCACGGTCGCGCCGACCGAGATCTGGGTGCTTGTCAGATCCCGCGACGCGATATCGAGGGCAATCGAGCTGCCGGTTTCGGTATAGCCGTCAATCTCGTAATCGGCATGCAAGAGACCAAGAGATGGCGTCACATTGGCACCATTGTCGAGCTGGAATTCGCGCCCGATATTGACCCCTGCGAGCAGTTGCGTGGCATCCGTGTCACCGTTGGCAGCGAGTGATGAAGGACCAACGCTGACGCCGCGCATCGTATCGACGGAATAAGAGCCATAGCTGACATGGCCATCAATAAAGGAACGGCTCGGCAGCGGCATATAGCCATATAAACCGACCGAACCGCCATCAATGTCGGCTTGTCCAAGGCCGGAATCGAGACTGTTTTCGGTTGAGCTGTAACTCACCATCGCGCCGATGATCGCTCCCCCGTCGAGGGCCCGGTCAATACCGCCTGTCACCGCGAAGCCTTCTACTTCACCATCGAGTCCAGAGGTGCCGGTTTCAGCGTCGGCTTGGTAGAAATCGATCTCCATGAACCCACCATAGCCATTCCGCATGTCCAGGGTTTTGGTGTCGGCGGGGCCAACCGAGGCGCCGCTGGAAGCGGCCGACAAGCCGGGATTCTGGTAGGATTCAGCCAGCTTCAGCTCAGCCCCAGAACCTCGGACAACGAATCCGCGATCGCCGCGCCGCAGGTCTCTAAGCCGCGCGTCGAGCCGTAGGCCAAGCGCGTCCCCAGTCGCCAGAGCGCCCTGCCCGGCCATCACGGCATCATTTGGGGCCATACCGTCAAAGCTGGCAGAGAGCGCCGCGGCATCCATGAAATCAACGGCAGAGAACACATCCTGCATTTGCGCGAAGCTGGTCGCCCGGGCGCTGTCCAGCGCGGCGCCATAGGCCTGTTGCGCGCCACTCGCATCGCCTGGCAGAACCTGCAGGAAAGACACCGCATCAATGCTGACATCGATACCGCTGCCAGTGTCAGTGAAGATCGCGCGCAAGACGCCATTTCCAAGTCCGCTGACATTGTCGAAGGCCCCGGATGAGGTGCCGCCATAATTCAGAATCGAAAAACTGTCGCCGAAGCCAATCTCGCCGCCAAAACCCACGGTTCCGCCAAGCGAAACATCGCCAGTAATGTTCAAAAGATCATTACCGGTGTCATCGACATCAATCATCAAAGTCGATCCGGACGACATGATCGCGTTGCCATCAATGGTCAGCTGACCGACGCTTCCCATCGTGCCAGGAGCAATCCCGCCCGCCACATTGGTCAGGAAAGGCGTCGTCACTGTGCCGGTCCCGGACAGCAATCCGCCAACCAACAGATAGTCCCCGGGCGTCGTCAGGCTGCCATCAACATTGATTGCGCCCGAGACATGCATGATCTCGATCAAACTGGTGAGGTCGCCTGTCCCGGCGACGTTCAGCTGTGCCGTCCCCAATACGCTCAAGCGGTCAATTTCGACTGTGCTGCTGAGCGTGGTCGTGCCGGCCTCGGACAGCGTGACATCGAAATATCTCGCATTGATTCCGCCGATAATATCTGGATCGACATTGTCTGGTACAAAGCCGGTCGCACCTGGTAGACCATTATCGATAGTCGGGTTCGGCAGCGGGGTGTCGAGGAAGCCGCCTGCTTGCGGCGTGGTCTCCAGATCACCCACATCCAGCCCGGTCGGGCCGGATTGTGCCTGATCTTCGAGACTGCCGGGATCGAGGGCAGCCAGCTCGACCTGACCGAGGCCGCTTTGGGTTTGCGCCCCGTCTGCGCTGACGGTCACGGTTGCTGCAGCGCCGCCACTGTCTGTCGCACCGGTTCCAAGCGCATCCATATTCACGCGCCCGATGCCAGATTCAATCCCGATAGCGCCGGTCGGAAATGTAATCGGATTGCCTGTTGCCAGATCCTGACAACCGTCGCCGGGCGCACCTGCTCCTCGTGGCTGGGGATCAAAACAGACTTCGCCAAAGCTTGGTTCGGTGCCGGTCAGTCCCGCTCCGGGATTTGTCGGAATGCCATTAATCACCGCCCCACTTGGATCAAGAATGCGGTAATTCGGATCGAGCAAGGTGGTCCAATGACTGGCATCTTCCCAGTTGCCGTCGCCGGCACTGGCGCCGACATATCGATAAGGATTGTTCGCTGCGACCCAGTCCCAATACAGAAATAGCGGCTGATAGAAGTTCTGCGTACCATAGGAGCTGAACGTCTGCGCACCGAAAAAGCGCGAGCCGCCGGACAGAACGCCGATGACCAAGTCCTCATCATAGCCAGCATTATTCGCCGCATCGAGGATGAGCGGCCCGCCGCTATCGCCGGATGCGGTCGTCCCTTCGCCGGCCAGTGGCTCATCGCGGAACAAGTTGAAATCGAACGGATTGGATTGGTTCGGGTCATCGAAATCGAGACTGTAGAGCACCTGAGGATTGTCCCCGAATGCCGCGCCAAACAGGAAGATATTGCGTTCATCGAGAGAGGCCAGCGAGCCGAGCATGTTCTCTGCGGCCCGTCGCCGCCAATCGATGTCGATGCTGGCGCCGGTAGTTCCGCTGCCGGTTCGGCCATATCCGACAATGTCGACATGATAGCCCGTGCCCGTCACCGGATCGATAGCACCCGGGGTTGGCAGGGGTGAGAATAGCAGCGCCCAAGTCGGGACGTTCGAGGCTGGCGTGTCGAGCGATGACAAGGCGATATCAGCTTCCAGGAAGCCGAAACCTTCGGGACGGGCCAGGGAATCCGCATTGTAGATGATCTGATTGATATTGTAGACGTACAAGTCCGGATTGCTCGCAAAGCCGTTATTAATCCAATCAACGAAGCCAGGCAGCGCATTGGTCTGGAACGAGAAAGCCGATTGAACGGTCGGACCGTAATCGCTTTCCGGACGATCATTTACACAGTGCGCTGCAAACAAGACCGTTCTGGGATTGATCAGCGTTCCGGTGCACACGAAACCATCATTTCGGAAGAACATGCCGACGCCTGTCACGTCCACCGCATCATCCACAATGTCTTCCGGTGTCTGGTCGTCATTCGGAACAACCGCCGACGCAGGCATGGTTGTCAGCGCGAGCGCCAAAGTCAAAGCGCCAACGGACCCTAATAGAGTGCCACGGGATATCTTCTGATTTCTATAATTCACTTTTTGTCCCCCTACTTTGTGTATTTCAAGTGTTTCGATTTTTACTCTTCGCCAACGTTTCAGATTTTCGGGCTTCTGACCAGAGAATTTGCTCAGATCAAACCTGCGCGGAGTATGGAGATCGTCAAATAGGAGATTATGCTCTGCAGCCTCACCCGGCGTGAAGATCGGGGCGGGTCTTTTGTCGCTCGAAGAACATCAAGCAGACAAGCCGCCCATCTTCTTGTGACGTGCCGAATCCCGGCGCCGCATTGTGAAACAGCCAGGGGCTGAACAGAATGAGCCGATTGAACCGCATCGGCACACGCATAGTGCGCAGCCACCGTTCGGCGTGAAAAGTGTCCTTGTTCACGACATTCTGAATGAGAGAATCCGCGCTGTCATATCCGGCCTTCAGGATTTCGGTGGTTTGACGAGGAATGCCATCGAGCCGGGTGCGGCGATGCATAAAAAAATCCGTACCGCCGCGGCATTGCTCAGGCAGATTCAGGAACAAGATCCCTGAATAGTCGCACGGGTCGATATGCACTCCGGTACGCCCCCGGTCGCGCTTCAACGTAATCCTGCAATGGCCATGCAAGGTCCCGTTCGCCGGGCGCACGGGGGCATTCAGTCTTTTCGAGACGGAGTCGCAAAGATGATTGATTTCGAGCGGCTTGTCAGATGTACGGCCGGCATAATTCCCGCGCCCCGATTTGGCGTTGAAGTCGAGCTTCAATGCATCCGATCGGGCGCGCTCAGGATTTTTGAGAAAGTCGTCTATGATCAAAAGGCTGGGGAGCATACTGGCAGCTTATTGAGGCTGAGATCGTACCGCAAGTGGCGCCGCCGCCGGCGATGTCAGCGCAAATCGGCTCAAGGTCGATCTTTCTAATTCATCCCAGTAAGAGTTCGCACACGTTCAATCAAAGACGATCACGGGCGTTCTGACGCGCGGGAGAAAAGATGACCAAAGCCAAAGATGTGAACCTGACCAAACGCGACCTGCGCTCGGCGCAAACCTATGATGACTGGTCTCATGTCGCACAGAGTCTCGATGCCAAGTCCGGGGGTGCAGCGTGGCGACTCACAGAGCAAGATCATCGATTCGACTATAAGCGTATCCGCGAACGGCTCATCCTCTTGCGCGACGCGCGCGAAGACGACGATGCGCGTGAAGTGCTGTTCGCATTGAATGAAGGCATTCACGGCAATCTGGGCGGTATCGCCAATCCGAGCTTGTACAATAAATCCCTGTTCGGAACCAAGCACCTGATCGAAGACTATATCGCGGAAGTCACACAGGCTCTGGAATACCTGGCCGCCACCGATGACGCTGTCATTCCCTTCGAGGAGCGAGCGGACTTTTTCAGGCGCGCCAGTCATTGCTATGGGCGAACCGCATTGATGCTGAGCGGGGCCGGGTCGCGAACCCCTTACCATTTCGGCGTTGTCAGCGCCTTGCTTGAAGAAAACCTGCTGCCGAACATCATTTCAGGATCCAGCGGCGGCGCGATTGTTG
Source organism: Henriciella sp. (assembly GCA_965212615.1). Classification (GTDB taxonomy): domain Bacteria; phylum Pseudomonadota; class Alphaproteobacteria; order Caulobacterales; family Hyphomonadaceae; genus Henriciella. The sequence goes on along the minus strand of OZ243114.1, from coordinate 280,809 downwards.
CCGGCGTGCTCGGCGCATGCGAACCGGCGCAGCTGCGATCGCGTTTCTCTGTAGAAGCGATGAGCGCCATGCATGACGCCATTTCGTTTGACACGCGCAGCACTTGGTTCCCGCAGGCGATCCGGTCGGAGAAACTCAAAGAGCTGATCGAGCAGCTGATCCCGGATCTAACCTTCGAAGAAGCCTACGGTCTTTCCGGACGCCACATCAATGTTTCGGTTGCTTCCGATCAGACTTATCAGAAGTCTCGATTGTTGAACGCGATCACGACCCCGCACGTCTATCTGCGAGAAGCGGTGCTCGCATCATGTTCAGTGCCAGGCGTGTTTCCCCCGGTCACGCTGGCTTCGAAAGATCACCATGGCGCGCGCAAGCCTTATCTGCCGGAGCTGAAATGGATTGACGGATCAATCACGGATGACCTGCCAGCGCGCAGAATTGGACGCCTATACGGGGTCAATCATTTCATTGCCAGCATGACCAATCCAATCGTGCTGTGGAGCTTGCGGGATCATTCAGATCTTCCACCCCCGGTAAAGGTCGCCAGAAAGTGGACCGACGAAGTCCTGAAAGCCAATTTGCGGGCCACGCGACCATTGATCCGATCCTTGTCCAAGCGGTTCGGACCGATTGGATCCATGCATCACATTTTCTACTCTGTGGCGCTGCAGCAATATACCGCCGATATCAACATCCTGCCGTCGCAGCGTTTCATGGATCCGCGCAAGAGCTTGGCCCCCATCTCTTGGGAGGAGACCGAGTCGCTTTACGAAGACGGCCGGCGGGTCACCTGGCCGAAGCTGGAAATGATCCGGAACACCACCTTGATCAGCCGCTGTCTGGACGAAATTCTCATCGAGTATCAGGGCACTTCCGATACGCCGCTTTGATCCAGGTGGTCAGCAACAATCGCGAGCTCTGCTCGGCTTGAAGCGGGCCGATCTCATGTTCGGGATCAGGCATAAGCAGGCAGTCTCTCAACTCCAGGGTCCGATGAATCAGAGAATTCCGGCAAGCACAGCTCTCTGTCTCGCAGCGGAGAAAAATACTGGGACACCATATCATAGGTGACATGGTTCATTGAGCGAGGCGCCCAATTTGGACAATGGTCCTTGTCGACATGTACGGCGCGCACGCCCTCATTGAAATTCGACGAACGCACCAAGCGCGAGAGAACGCGGTGTTCGATCTTCAGCGCTTCCTTGGTCGAGTCCAGAAAGGTCCCGGTTCGGATAAGCCGCAATGCAATCTTGGTCGATAATGGGGATTTGGAGTTGAGTTTCGTCGCCTGGCGCTTGGTCCAGCGACTGCCGCGTTCCAGTCTTTTCTTGATCGCGTCGGCGCAATTGCCAGCGAAAGCGTGGTCAATTTCTGAGCGGTGCGCCTCTAAGGAAAAAGAGCGGGGGCTGGTCACGCTGTTCAAAGCCGCGATGCCATTGGAGATCAGAGATTTTCGAAGTTCATGCAGGTCTTTTGAGGCGCAAAAGTGAGACCCCAAGCCAATCGCACAAGCATCAGGACCTGTGATTCTCGCGCCAGTGAGAGCCAACCAAGTTCCAATCTCGCCGCTCAATTTTGGCAACACATATGACGCGCCGGCACTGGGGATCGAGCCATATCCCGTTTCCGAATAAGACAAGAATGCGCGCTCGGTCATAACTTGATAAGCTCCGAGCAGTGAAAGCCCGAGCCCCTCGCCCGTCGTCTTGCCGTCGATCAGAGCGACATAGGGTTTCGGATAAGTCGAGATGAGGTGGCACAATTGCGCATAGGTTTCCAGATGTGGCAGCGCTGACAGGCCAATTGTTCGTGCGGACGAAGACAAATTCATCGCTGTTGCACCGGCGCAGAAGTTGCGTGCGCCATCCGCGCGATCCACGATCACCAGATCCACGGCGCCATCATTCATCCAGTCCTTGAGCGTCGCGATCATGGCTTCGCACGCCTGAATGTCGAATGCCTGACTCGCGGTCGGACTGGACAGGCTGATCCGTCCGGCGCGCCCCTGCTTTCGGGCAAAAAACTTCGGAATCATGATACCTCCCCAGCGTTTGACGCTTCGCTCGTCATGGCAGTCTGGTCGCCATAGTGATCGGCTTTGAGACTGCCGCGTACCAAACCCCTTCCCCATGCGTAACCCTTGAAAAAGCGACAAAACCATATACGCAATATTGCGAACCTGATTTTGCAAAATTGCGTATAATGAAACGAAGCAAGCTTTTTGTCGGTCGAAAGATCCGCGCCATTCGAGAAGAGAACGGGCTTACACAGGCCAAGTTCGCAAAAGCCCTGGGCATATCGACCAGCTATCTGAACCAGATTGAAAACAGCCAGCGACACATCACAGCACCGGTCTTGATCGCGCTTGCCGAAAAGTTCGGAACGGATGTTGCGACCCTATCCGATAGCGATGCGGACCGCTTGCTGGTCGACATGGCTGAAGTGTTCAAGGAAACCAGCCTGGCTGCTGAATTGCCGACTCAAAGCGAGCTCAAGCTTGTTGCAGCGAATGCGCCCGGCATCGCGCAAACACTGATCAACCTTCATCAGGCCCTGAAGAGCACGTCCGAGCAGGTCGCGGAACTGGGGACGAACGCAAATGAACTAGAGCTCGGTCTCGCACCTTATGAAGAAGTACGGGATTACTTTCACTACCACGACAACTATAATGACGAACTCGATCGAGCGGCTGAAGCCCTGGCCGCACAAATCAGCGATCCTGAAGGAACCCCGCGTGTGGAAGCCTATCTCAAACAGGCCCACAATATCTCGGTAGAGCTGATTGATTTTGAGACGCCGGGGGTCATGCGAATCCTGGACCGCGCCTCGAACCTGTTGCGATTGAATGTCTATATGAGTTCAGAAAGCCGTCGCTTTCAGATGGCTTATACGATTGCCCAATTAGAGCATTCATCACTGATCGATCGCATTGCTGCTGAGGCCGGATTCAGATCTCCGGATGCTGAAAACATCACGCAGGTCAGCCTCGCCAACTATTTCGCCGGAGCCGTCATGCTGCCCTACGAGACCTTTCTCGAGGCAGCCGAGTCGCTGAGATATGACTTGCACCTTCTGAGCGCCAAGTTCGGCGCCAGCATCGAACAGGTCGCTCATCGCCTTTCGACCTTGCAGCGTCCGAGCAAGAAGGGGCTGCCCTTCTTCTTTGCCCGCGTGGATCAGGCGGGAAACATCACCAAGCGACATAGCGCCACCAAACTGCAATTTGCGCGGTTTGGATCCGCCTGCCCACTTTGGAACGTCCATGGCGCATTTTCCGCCCCGGATCGCATACAGCGTCAGCTCGCGCAGACGCCGGACGGCGCAAAATATCTCTGTTTGGCTTTGGCAAAAACCAAACAAGTCGGCGGATTTGACACGCCGGTTCAAAGATACGCACTCGCGCTCGGATGCAGTATCGACCATGCAGATCGACTGATCTATAGCGACGATCTCGACCTGTCAGAATCCGGCAGTTTCGAACCGATCGGTATCTCTTGCCGCCTGTGCGATCGAGAAAACTGTCACCAGCGGTCTGTTCCGCCTCTTCAGAAGAAGCTGAAAGTCGATCCGGCCCGCAGGCAGATTGTGCCATTTGAACTGATGTAAGCAGACAAACGCCGATCTAAGCTAGAGCCGCAATGATCTCATGAGGGTGACTGAGGCTGATGAAACGACCGGCTGAGGAGATATGCTCAACCCGGGCATTCGGCAGTTTCCTTGTCCAATAGCCGAGGATTTCACCCACATCATGTATGGGGTCGCTTTCACCGATCAGGATGGTCCAATTGTCCGCCTGCGACAGGCCTGTGATCTCGGTCTGAAGCACATAGCCTCTTTGTTCGCGGATGAAACCGCCTAATCGACCAGTGGAAAACGCCGTAAGCGTCCGAATATAGTCCCCCATATTCCTAGCATCGGCGAAACTTCTCAGATCCGCGGCCGCGTCGCCTATGCCAGAGCGGATAATCGTTTCAAGCCGCTTCGGAGACAGATGAGACGAGGTCCAGTTCGCAACCCGCTCAACGCTGTGAGGGTAGCGGTCGAAGGCAAGCCGCACCAGACCGAGCCGGCCTTTGCGCTGCGAACAATCATGCTGCAAAAGATCGGGATTGATCACCACGACTTTGTCCAGCAAGTGCGGATACCGGCGCGCGAGCGCCAAGACGTGGAACGCACCGCCGCGAGTGACCACGTGAATCTTCTCAAACCCCAGAGCTTCGCAGACCCGGGCCACATCTTCGGCACCGGTTTCGAACCGGTCTTCCAGCTCCGGCAAATCATCCGACAGGCCGAAGCCAGGCCGGTCAATTGTGAAGGGTCTGAATCCGGCGCCTTTGAGCGTCTTCACGAAGGCCTGAAAGGGATGCCGTGTGGACAGGCTTGAATGCGCGACAAGGATGGGTTTGGCGCCACATGGCCCGTAATCATTGACCGCGATCACCCGGTCGGCGGCGTCCCGGATCAAACGCAGCGGCGCGCGATCGCGGCGCGAACCCTGCAGCAAAGGCGGGGCATCGTGCAGCAAGACGGCTGACGCAAAGGCGCCGATGACCAGAGCTGGCAAATCTGTCGCGCTTTCGATCTCCAATTCCTGGAAGATGTGAGAAAACCTGTCCTTCGCGACCGAGGCTGACAGGCCACAGATTCTGGCCGCATCATTGCGACTATATCCTTCGCACAAGAGATGGATGAGCTTGGCGTCACGGCGTTGCAGGCCAAACACATCGATGACAATTTGCTCGACCGCACTGCGCGGGGGCGCGGCGGCGGTTGCCAGTTGCGACAATCGCCGGATCAATGAGGTTTGGCGGGACACGCCTAATCTCTTCATCGCGCCAGCGAGCGCCTTTCGCGCGGTATGATAGCTGACACCGGCACGCGCTGCGGCGCGTTTGATATTGCCGTGCGCGAACAAGGCCGCACAGACCTTTGCTTCCAGGTTCGATAAGCCCAGGGCCCGCGCCGCATATGCAACATCGTCGGCCATGTGGCTGAGCGAAACAGCGATAACCACGCTTTGATGGGGCGACCTGATCTGAGCGCGGACTTCCGGATCAATATTGGACCAGGCGTGAACCGCTTCAGCCGCGGCAAGCGTCAAATAGACAGGCCGCTCATCCTGGCTCTTCGCCAATTTGTAGGACTTGTCGCCGATCGACATTGGCACAAGCTCGGCCAGCGCGCTGACATCGTCTGCTGTGACCCATTGCAGAAATCTGTCATCGGACCAGGCAATTTGGCCATCAGCATTCAAGATCGCGAATGCCATCGTTGATTGATGCAAAAGCGGGCGCACCAGCCCTGCCTGCGCTGTGTCGGAGACCACGTCTTCAAGGCGCTGTTCGAATTCGGCGACGAAGCGGGCTTCTTCCGGGTCACTGGGAATGAAGGAGGGGTCGCTGGGCATGCGTTCAGCATTTAGCGGTCCAGCCTTGAATGCAAGCTGGAGACCGTAAAACACCCCTCAAATGGGGGGCCACGGCTCAATGCGACTTGCTACTTTGCGCTTTGGAATCAACCAAGTGAAGGCCGTTTCATATGCTGAAACCAGCTCCGACGATTCGCTGGCTCATCGTCTTGCTCGTCGCCGCGCTTCTGGCGGCGCCGGGTTTTGCCAAAGACCGAAAACAACCACGGGCCCGCGACGGGATGCAATACTCGGCAATCTATAATGGCAAGCAGAACATGCCGGTCACGCTGTATGGGATATCCCGCAAGTGGGCCGGAAAATGCGCCGGCGGCGATGCCGACATGTGCTATAAACTCGGCGACGCCTTCGAGACGGGCCTCGGGGATTTCCTACCCGATCTCGCGATTGCCGTCGGTTATTACATCTCTGCTTGCGACAATGGGCATATCGAGGGCTGCGGTAAGGCCACGCAATATTTGCTGATGGGGAATGCCGGGTTCGAGAACCAGGACCTGGCAACGGACAAAGGAATTTATGCTTGCAATGAGCTGGACGCGCCAGATGCCTGTGCGTGGCTGGCCTATGCCAAGTATCATGGGGTCGGGGGCATGGCGCATGACCCCGAAGGCGCACGCGATCTATGGGGATGGACTTGCAATAACGGCTCGGACGATGGCTGCCGAATGTATGCCAATGATCTTTGGAAGAATGACCCGTCTGAAGAGGGACAAGTCGAAGCGATCGTGATTTTCCAGGAACAATGCGACGATCATGAAAAGGCCTGGGCGTGTCTCGGGTACGGCCTGATGATCGAAGCGACCCCTCACATCGATTTCACCGACGAAGAACGCGCTGAAGGTGAGCTGGAAATTCGCTGGGGCTGCCTCTATGGCGAAGGCGATCGCATTCCGGCCTGCGCTGAATACGGCAAGCGAAAATTGCGCGATACGCATGATGCCGGTCACATCAATTTCGCTGAAGGCGTGTTGAACAATGCCTGCGATGCGGGAATTGCAGAAAGCTGCTTCCTGCTGGGTGAGCACGGCATCGATGGCGACGTTCATGGCGGCGAGGTCACACAAGGCGAAGCCGGTTATTATCTACGCCGGGCTTGCGATCTCGACCATGGCGATGCCTGCATGGCGCTGGCAAAAGCCTATCTTGATGGCTCCATGCGCAAGGTTCGCGAGAATGTTTCGCGCATCTTGATGGACAAAGCCTGCCGTCTGGACAGCGCAGTCGCGTGTGCGGTGATGGACAATCCGGGCAATCGCGAGACCGTGGCAGTGCTCAAAGGCCTGATGATCGATCCGTCCCTGCCCGCTGCGGTCCAGCTGGAAATGGCATTAGAGGTGGCCGACAGCCAACCGAACACGGCGGCTCAGACCGTCGGCATGCTGATGGAAGAACAGTATCCGGACGCAGAATGGCTGCTCGGAAACTGGTTCCTGAATGGCAAGCCAGGCATCGTCGACACGCCTGATCTAAGCAAGGCAACCATCCTCATACAAAACGCAGCCCGTGTCGGCCATGTGGAGGCGGCAAAATGGATGGGCATGGCGCATTGGTATGGCTTGCATGGCTTGAACCTCGATCGCGATCTTGGCGAAGGCTATATGGCAATCGCCGCCCGGAACTATGATGAAGAGGCGGTGATGTATTATCGGTCAATGCTCTATCAGGAAGAGCGTGATCAGATCGCGGCAAATTATGCCGCCGCCGCCGCCGAAGCGGCAGAACGCGAGTCCAACTGGTTCGCAAAATGGGCTGCAACGATTTCAGCCGAAGCCTCCACCTATTCGAGCTCGCGGCCCTCTGCGAGCGCTCAGATGGCCGCTGATGCATGGCAGCGCAGCCAAACCAATTTGGACAATCTGCAATTTCGCCAACGCATGGACTATCTGACCGGGGCTTCGACGGCCTGCAACTCAGCCAATCCGTATTGCTAATTCACTTCATCAAGGGATTTGTCATGAAAAAACTGACCATCACAGCCCTCGCCGTTCTGGCGGCGACCACTCCAGCTGTTTCGCAGCCAACGCAGCTCGACATCAATGTCGACATGATTGCCAGCGATGGAGTGTGCGGCGCCGTTTATTATCTTGAAGACAACAAGAAGCTCGAACTGACGATCAATTCCAGCAATTTCAATGTTGCGCTCGCAGTGCATAATCTCGCGCCAGAGATTGTCCAAGCGGGACTGGACAAAGAGAATGTGCCGGTGACCCTGATCTTCGATGGCGATGAGCGAACCACGGCGGATGTCGGCATCTATCGCGCCGGCTTTACTTACAAGGCCATGGCCTATTGGGAAGATAACAATCTGGGCCTGGCGGCCTTGGATCGCCTCTCCAGCATGGATACCGTTTCGGTCGAGCTGGACGGGCAATCCTATGGCCCTGCGACGCAAAAACCCGCAGGGATCGGCTATCAGTACATAGTGAATTGCCTGGAGAGCAATGGTGTAAACGTGAATTAGCGGCGCCTCTGGAGAGGCCAAGGATCAGGCTCTGAGCGGGCCAGCTAGCATCCACTTCCAGATTGAGAGCGGATGCTAGCTTTTGCACCAAGCCAGCTTGATCAGCCAGTGAAGCTCAAGCGCAAGAATGCCCCGCGTCCCGCGCCCGGAACCCGGGTGCCAAGCGCGACATCGCCAAACCCGTTTCGATTGATGCCTGAAAGATGATCTCGATAGATGGTATCAAACAGGTTTTCGATACCAGCAGAAAGACCGATGCCCGGCTGAATCTGCCATTCGGCATAAAGGTTGGCAATCGCGTAGCTGGGTGATTCAAGCTCGCTATTGGTGACCGAGACATCTGATTGTTCAGCCACACCTCGCGCTTCGAGGGTCGCCGACCAGGCTGCGTCTTCCCAGGTGACAGCGACGCTGAGATTGGGCGGCGCGACGCGGTAAAGATGATCATCAATATCCCGTCGTTCGCCGCGCACATAGCTGAACACCGCGTCGAGCCTGAGCGGCCCTTCAAAGTCATATCCGGCATCCAGATCGACCCCGTAAAGCCGCGCGTCCACATTAGCCCAGATCAGCGGAGTCGGGTCGCCATTCATGCTGGCAACCATTTCGACCGGGCTATCGATCACGCCAATCGAGTCATCAAACGGAGTGCCTTGGATATAATCGTCGATCTGGCGCACAAAGACAGTCGGGCGGAGATAAGCCCGCGACGATGCGTAATCAAAGCCGGCTTCGGCAATCCATGCCGTTTCAGGTTCGATGTTGAGATCACCTATATAGATATTGCCATCGGCCAGTCCGCCACTGGCACTGATTGGCAGCCAGCCATAACGCTGAATATATCCCGGCATCTTCTGTTTGTGGGCCAAGGTTGCGCGCCAGGACAGCCCGTTCTGCGTCGGCGTCCAAAGCCTGGCGACGACATCCACAGTCGTGTCTTCGCCGGAACGGTCAGCGGCATTGAAGGCCCCAGCCAGCATGCGCGGCCCCATTGGCAATGCCGACCCGAGATTGGCTTCTGCCCCCTCAAATTCATGCTGATCAATCCGCAGTCCGAGTTCGCCATCAACAGCGCCGAGCCCGCCCGACCATTCAACAAACCCGCCAAACCGGGACAGCTCGATATCAGGAAACGGCGTAACCAAGAAGTCAGGATTGTTCGGGTTGGTGATGGTAACGTCGTGCTCACTCTGATCGCCGTCGAGTCCGAACGCCATTGTCCCGCCGGCCCAATCGAATTGGACGGAGACCTCGCCGCCGCGCGTCGTCGCATCTGCGAATGTCGCACGTTGGCGCATCGCTGGCGGGGCCGGTCGCTGCGCAAAATTATCCATCAGATGCGCGACATCGGAGTAATGCACTGCAACCTGGACGAAAGCCTCACCAAACTTTTGATTATAGCCCAGTCGGGCAAAGTCGGTGTCGAAATACACGATATCCATCGGGAATGGCGGATTCCCGGATGGCCCGGTATTCTGGCGCCTGAGATCAAGGGTGAGCTCCCCGTCTCCAAGTTTAACCCCAGAGGACAAGCCGAACACACCGCGCTCAAAGCCGCTGCCGGCAATCACACCCGCAGCGGAGTCTGTGTCGTCGCCATCTTCCCAGGATCCAAGCAGATTGGCCCGCCAAGTGTCGGTCGCAGCGCCGATGACCCCGCCAGCTTCATAGCTGTCATTGATCGAGCGGGCGCCCATCGTCAGGTCATACCCAAAGACCAGGTCTTCAGACGCAGAATAGTCGATGCGTTTGAACACAGCGTCAGCGCCGCCAGCCAGGCCCGGACCTTCAGACACCGGGCTCACACCACGGTCGATGATGACAGTGGAGACCAGCGACGTCGGCGCATAGTGAAACACAGGGTCCATAAGATTGGGGCCGCCTGAAGCAAAACGCTGGCCATCGACACGCAGGTTGAGCCGCTCGCCAAACAAGCCGCGATACTGTGTCTGGCCCGAGAGTTCGCCATTGCCGATACGGGCACCGCCAGGCGTGCGCGCAACCAAATATGTCAGGTCCCCGCCTTCATACGGGCCCGATTGCGGCGAAACCGCTCGATCTGTCTGCGAGACGCTGCGAGGGGTTGTGACGATAATGACGTCCTGGAGCGCTGGCTCTTCTGCTTGAGCCCATGCGCCAGCGGAAAGTGCTGAAACGGCCAAAAGGCTCGCACCAGCAAGAGAAGTGATTTTCATTGTAAGGATCCCTGACCCGCCTGCATTGCGGGTCTCTGTCTGAGGTTGATTATGCTCGGTTCAGACAGACAGTCGGGGCGGGCCTTGCGGCGGCGCACCGGGCCAAAGGGGCGAGCGTGGCGAGACCGCCAGGGGGAGATGCGCGGGCACCGGCTGAGAAAAGTGCAACACAGATACGAGCTCGATCTTGACCGGCGGCTCTAGCGCTGCGCCCGGGACACAGTCGCCGCAACACGTGTCGGTCTCTTGCGCTGGCTCCCCCGGAATCTCGAGCGACACAGTCTGGCTTGCGCCGCTGCCGCAGAGCATGACTTCTAGTCGGTCACCATTAGTGACATGCAGATGCGCCTGCGCGCCATTGGCGAGATAGCCAAGGCTTGCAACCATGAGCAGCATGGATCGGAAAAGCGACCAGAAGGACATGCCGAATGCATACGCCTGCGCCAGTGGATGGTCGCTGTGGCGCTTTGTCCAAGTGCCGCAGACACGCGCGGCCGCTCGGCAAAGCCCGCATCAGGCCTGGGACATCGTCCGCGCAGCATCCGGCCATGGCGCTTCAAGTCCGTAAACTTCGTGACAATCGGTAGGCGTCCGTCGCGGTCACGGGTCGCGCGTTCAGCGCTCAACTTTCCGTTGACATTTCCAACGGAAGGCTTGGCAAGAATCGCAGAAATGAGATCTCCGGTCCGGAACAATCGCTGAGAATGAGCGCCGCCTCCGGTCAGGCGAGAGCAGAACAGGAAAGACCTCCCCGTGACGGCTGAGCGCTGTGCCGCAGCGAACAGTCATGCCACCCCACCCCGAACCGAACAGTAGGATTTATGAGCGTCTCACAAAAAGAACTCGCAGAATTTCGCAAAGATGCATTGGCATGGGCGAAAGCCAACAAACCCGCCGATCCCGGCTTTCTATTGCCGCAGAGCTTCATGGAAGTTGGAGATGAGCGTCAGCTTGAATTCCTTCGCGAGTGGCAATTCAAAGTCTGGGACGCGGGGTATCTGGGGGTCGCATGGCCTAAGGCCTATGGCGGTGGCGACATGGACCCGGTTTTCCAGACAGCCGCTGACGCAGCGATGCGTGAGGCAGACACTCCGATTTGCTTCAACACGATTGGTCTTGGCTGGGCCGGGCCGCTGATCAATCTGATGGGCACGCAAGCGGAAAAAGAGAGATATCTCAAGAACATCCTGACGGCGGAAGATATCTGGTGTCAGGGCTTTTCCGAACCTGATCACGGATCCGATCTCGGCAATGCCCAGACCCGCGCGGTCCGCGATGGCGACGACTATGTCATCAATGGCCAGAAAATCTGGACCACGCTTGGCAACTTCGCCAAGTACATGATCCTGCTCGCCCGCACCGATCCGACAACAGAGCGAAAATATGACGGTTTGTCATTCTTTCTCGCACCGATGGACGCGCCAGGCATTGAGACCAAGCCGATCCGCAAGCTGACGGGTGAGTATGGCTTCACCGAGACATTCTTCACCGACGCCCATATTCCCGCCGCCTGCCGAGTAGGAGAAGAAGGCCAGGGCTGGAAGATCGCGATGCAAGTACTGCAATTCGAGCGCGGCGCCGAAGCCGGATCGGCTGGTGGCCTCGCGCAGGTGCGGACAACGATCATCGACGTGATCGACCAGCTTGCCGATGTCCAGCGGGACGGAGAGCCCATTCTCAAGGACCCGCTGGTGCGCGATCAACTGGTCAAATTGCTGATGGAAGAGAAAGCTGCCGCCCTGAACAATCGGCGCGCGCGCTTCCCTGCCCTTACGTCTGACTATCCCGGTTCCATTCCGCTCTCTCGCAAGCTTCAGGGCTCGGAAATGTCGCGCCGTATGCGCAAGTTCGCGATTTCAATGCAAGGCGCGTCAGGCGGCCTTTATGTTGGCGATGATGACGTCCTGTCCGGGGGCTTCTGGCAACGCTCTTATATGAACGCGTTCTCAGCGACGATTGGCGGCGGCACCAGTCAAATTCAACATAATATCCTTGGCGAGCGCGTGCTCGGCCTGCCGCGATAGACGTCGGAGATCGATCCATGACTCGCATTAGCAACAACACTTTCACCTTCACCGAAGAGCAAGCCATGCTGCTCGACGTGGCGCAGTCTTTCTGCGCTGACAAGTCTCCGATCTCGGCTGTTCGCGAACAGCTCGAAACCGAAACCGGTTTCGACTCTGATGTCTGGAACGAGATGGTTGAGCTCGGCTGGACGGGCATCGCTTTGCCTGAATTGGTCGGCGGCTCTGAATTGGGCGCTGCAACCGTCATTCCCGTGCTTGAAGCGATGGGACGCAGCATGCTCGGCACGCCATTGATCAGCACGACGCTGGCTGGCCAATTGATCGCACGGGCAGGCAATGTCGCCGAGCACACGGCGGTTCTGTCCGACATCGCCGCCGGTAAAATCGCCACTGTCGCGCTGCTTGAAAACAATGATTGGGGCGACGAAAGGATCACCCATTCCGTCTCCGAGGATGGCACGCTGAAGGGCGAGAAACGGTTTGTGACAGATGCTGCGGTGGCAGAGATTTTCGTCGTGGTCACCTCTCAGAACGGCCAACCCGCCCTTGCCATCGTCAGAGCGAGCGAACTGCCGGATGGTGCGGTTTCAAGCAATACACTGATTGATCAGTCCAAACGCTCCGCCAGCATCGACTTTACTGGCGCGAAGGCAGAGGCGGTTATCAGCGGCAACAAAGTCCCGGCCGCATTGCGAGATCATCGTCTGCTCGGGGCTCTGTTTGCCGCATCCGAAGCCACCGGCAGTGCCGCCGCCTGCCTTGATACAATCACGGACTATCTGAAAACCCGGAAACAATTTGGCAGATATATCGGCGCCTATCAGTCCCTGAAGCATCCCACGGTTGAAATCCTCAACCAGCTCAATTCAGCGCGGTCTTTCATCTATCATGCCGCAAGCCTGTTGACCGATGAAGGGCTGGATGAAGAGGCCGAGATTGCCTGTCGGATGGCAAAAGCTCAGGCGACCGACACGCTCTGCTTTGCGGGCGACCGTGCGGTACAGTTCCATGGCGGCATGGGGTTCACATATGAATGCGATGCCTCGCTCTTCATTCGCCGCGCACAATGGAGCCAACAGCAATTTGGCGATGCCATCCATCACAGAAAGCGCCTGGCCCGCTTGCTGCTCGATTAAAGGTCGCTCCAAGCCTGTCCCGGCTCACGCGTCGCCAAGATTGCTTTGCGCTCTGGCGGCGCGTCATCGGGGTGGGCTGACCGAAACCGGCTCTCGAGATTCTGCTCAAATATGATTAGATCAGATCTGATGAGTGAGATCACATCCCTCTATGTACACAAAGTGCTTGATCAGGTGGCCACCGGTGTTGCGACCGCAGACTTGCTGCAACATTTGGGAATGAGCCGCGATGCACCGATCGATCCCAAAAAAATGGTCTCGTCGGATGCTTATTACGATTTCTTCGCAGAACTCTCCGTCCGCGATCCGCATGGCCTCTCCTTGCCCCTCCGGATTGGGGCCACAATGCGCAGCGACGAGTATGGTGCGTTTGGCTTGGCCTGGAAATCGGCGCCGAATTTGCGCGGCTCTTATGTGAGATCTGAGCGGTATGGACGCGTGCTTGGCAGTGCCGAGGCGTACACGCTGCAAGAAACTGGGGATGGTTGGTTGTTTAATCTCGAGAAAGCGGGAGATGGGCGTCTCGGCATGCAGCTTTCGAATGAGGCCAGCATGTCTGCCGTGGACGCCCTGAGCAAACAAGTCAGCTCCGCGACCTTCAAGCCTCTGGCCGTGTATTTCAATCACCCGGCAAGAGGCGACAGGTCGGTTTATAGCGATCATTTTGGATGTCCCGTGCACTTCGAATCCGGGCGTGATGCGCTGCTCGTGAGCGAAGCGACGATGGACACCCCAAACAAGCTGGGCGACGCAACCATTGCAAGGTTTTTTGATCAACACCTGGAACAAGAACTCGCATCACTGGATGAGGCTCAGACTCTCGAACACGCGATCCGGCGGGCTGTCACAAATGTGTTGAGCGAAGGCGTTCCGACCGTGTCTCAGATCGCTTCAGACTTGGGGATGAGTAGCCGGACCTTGCAAAGACGACTGGCGGAAAATGGGCGCACCTTTCAGAGCATTGTCGATATCGCCCGAAAGAGCTTAGCCCAAAGATTGTTGCGGGAGACCAGCTACAGTCTTGCGGAAATCGCCTTTTTGACCGGATTTGCGGAACAAAGCGGCTTTACGCGCGCCTTCAAACGATGGGCCGGCCAAACACCGCGCTCTTATCGGCTGGGAACACCTCATACCAAAAACTGAAATTGGCGCGATCTGCCAAAATTCTGACAGGCGCTGACAAGAGCCTGCGAATGATCCCGCTTAGGCGTTGACTTGCAGAAACCGAAGAGGAGCAAGTCAATGAACTTCCTGCGAAGAGATAAAGACCTCACCCTTGTTCTGGGGGGCACAGGCAAAACCGGACGGCGAGTGTCCGAACGCCTGCTGGCCAAAGGCCGAAATGTGCGCATCGGGTCGCGCTCAGCCATCCCATTCTTCGATTGGGACAATGAAAAGAGCTGGGAGAACAGCCTTGCAGGGGTGACGCGCGTTTACATCACCTACACCCCTGACCTGGCAATGCCGGGCGCGACAGACGCGATCCAGGCATTTGCGAACAAGGCCAAGCGATCTGGCGTCGAGCGTCTGGTTCTGTTGTCCGGTCGGGGTGAGCCAGAAGCCCAAGCCTGCGAGAAAATCGTGCAGGATAGCGGACTTGAATGGACGATCGTGCGGGCCAGCTGGTTCGATCAAAACTTCTCCGAAGGCGCGTTTGTCGAAATGGTCTTGAACGGGGCAATTACGCTTCCGGCTGGGGATCAAGTCGAACCGTTCGTCGATGCCGATGATATCGCCGATGTCGCGGTTGCAGCCCTGACACAAGATCACCACACGGGTGAAGTCTACGAAGTGACCGGCCCGCGCTTGATGTCTTTCTCTGATGTCGCGGCCGATCTGTCCCGGGTCACCGGGCGCGAAATTGCCTACATCAATGTCCCGCATGATGGCTTTGTCGCTGAGATCGCTGAATCCGGCGCCCCAAAGGAGGTGGTATGGATGCTCGATTATCTGTTCGCGACCGTCCTTGATGGCAGAAACGCTCACCTCACCGATGGGGTTCAACGCGCGCTTGGACGCGGCCCAAAGGATTTTGCCGATTTTGCCCGTCAAGCCGCGGACACCGGTATTTGGAGGGTGGCAGCATGAAACAGATCGTGACGAGACTCGCGCTCTCCGGATCCGGAGCATTGCTTGGCCTGATCGGCGGCGCGCTCATGTTTGATCCCAAATCCTTCCTGGCAATGAACCAGGTTCTGGTCGAACGAGACCCCGGATTGATGTCCGAGCTGAGCGCACCAAGCGGCGTCTTGATAGCAACCGCGGCATTGATGTGGGCCGGGGCGATCAAGCTTCGTTTTGCCCGTCTGGCCCTTATGGTCGGCGCCGTCATTTATGGCAGTTACGGCATTGGGCGCATGGTCAGCCTGATACTTCACGGACCGCCATCAGAGGCTTTGGTCTCGGCGATGGTGATCGAGGTCGCTATTGCTGTTTTGTTGAGCGCCTTGGGCCTGACGACACGCAGCAACAACACACATTCAGAGATCGAAACCCACGCCATGCAGCTGAACTTTTGAAACACCCAAGCGAGGGCAACCCAACGCCCTCGTTCAACACCAAGAACTGTGACACCAATATCGGAGCTGAAACCCATGACCTATGAATGGACACTCTATGCTTGCCTCTGCCTCGCCCTCTGGAGCGCGGTCGTCGGCGGCACTTTCGCTGCGTTTTCTGAATTTGTGATGTCCGGGCTGCTGCGAGCCGCCCCTGCGGGCGGCATCGAGTCCATGCAGCAGATCAATCGCACCGTGATCAAAACGCAATTTGTTGCAGGTATCATATTGATCGCCCCATTATCGCTTTTCCTGGCGATCTACGCCCTGATGGCAATCGATGGCGTCGCGCGACAGGCGCTGCTGCTGGCGCCAATTGTCTATCTGCCGACCGTCTTTCTCATGACATTGTTTGGAAACGTCCCGATGAACAACCGGCTCGAGCGTCTCGCTCCTGACGCACCCGAGGCCGAGGCCTATTGGCGCAAATATGGTCGGGATTGGACCCGCCTTAATCATGTCAGAACTCTGGGCAGCGTGGTGACCGCAGGGATCTACCTCACTGCATCTGTCGCGCTGATATCGAGTGGTCAGGTTTGAGCCGTTCGGACCTTCGCCTGAACGCTTGCGGAATTAATGCGCTTTGTTCGCGCCGAAAACGACCTGAAACGTGACTTTGTCACCGACGGGGAGCGGCAAATTGCGGCTTATTGCACGCATGCCGGCTATCCGGAGTTTGATTGAAGGAAAGAAAGATGCCTCGAAATGAAGGGACAATCGATCGCGTGTTGCGGGTGATTGTCGGATTGCTCGTTTTGTCACTTGTATTTGTCGGACCAAAAACGCCTTTGGCATGGCTCGGCCTCGTTCCGCTTGTCACGGGGCTGGTTGGGTTTTGTCCAGCCTATGCGTTGTTCGGCATACGCACCTGCCCCATGTCGAAAACAAAATAACCAAGCCTGTTCAAGCATCTGAATAAGCCGTCTATAGTGGGCTCTGAACCAGCATTGTTTGGAGCCCGCTCGGTGACCGTAGATATAGCTCGACCCTTAAAATGCGATGCCGGAACCGTCCTGTTCCGGCCTGAGGACGATTGTCCAGGCTTTGTCATCGTGAAATCAGGATCGATCCGCGTTTCTCTGACATCGCGCGGCGGTCGGGAGATCGTCTTGTATCGCGTGCATCCAGGCGAGGTCTGTCTGCAGACATTTTCTTGCTTGATCGAAGGCCGCACCTATTCAGCCGAGGGAATTGTCGAGACCGACCTGGAAGCTGAAGTCATTTCCCCGGCGGATTTTCGCAAGCAGCTCTCGTCAGATGCCGCGTTTAGAGACAACGTGTTCCAAGCCGTTGCGCATAGATTCGCAGACTTTGAACAGCTTGTAGAAGATGTCGCCCTTTCAGGATTTGACAAGCGACTTGCGCGCGCCCTGCTCCGGCTCGCCGGGTCACAGGATACTGTTCGGGCAACGCATGAAAGCCTGGCCATGGAAACCGGATCGGGACGCGCTGTTGTCAGCCGTCAACTGGGAGAGTTTGCGCGCCAGGCCCTGGTCTCGCTGTCTCGGGGAGAAGTTCGCTTGTTAAATCGTCAACGCCTTGAAGCCTTAGCGCGCTAATCCGGTGACCGGCACAGGCGCCAGTTCTAGGCGCAATCAGCTTGAGCGTCGGGTTCAACTGGCAAGCAGATGATCCGCAATCATCCAGATTCCAATCGCTACAAAGCCCATGCCAGCGATCAGTTTAAGCGGCATCGCCCCCATCCAGCGCTCTGCTGCGGCGCCCATCAATACAGCCAAGCCAGTCGACAAGATCAGCGCCCCCGCGGCGGCCAAAAAGACCAACCATCGGCTGCCATTCTCATCGGACGCGAACAAGACAGTCGCCAATTGCGTTTTGTCGCCAAGCTCGGCCAGAAAAACCGTGACAAACACCGTAAAGAAGATCGTCATCCTGGTGCCCTCTCTCAAGAAATCTTGCCAGTTATTTGGCTCGACTGCCCATTACCACGCTCACGGCGCTGCGCCATGAGAGAGATATCAGCAAACGTGTACAAATAATCGGGCCCGCACTGAACGCGTTTAGGTTGAGTTCATTCTCGTCAATCTAAGTCGGTTGAGATCGCTGGAGATCAGGTGCGGCCCGCCCCAACGGAAGGCGTTGCCTTTGTCACCGGATTAGACGACACGCGACATTCGAAATTCACCAAAGGGGAAACCGCATGAAACTCTTGTCAAAATATCTGTCGCTTGCGACCTGCAGCTTTGTCCTGGCTCTGGGCGCGTCGGCCCAGCCGGATACTGAAACGCTGTATGTGCAAGTCAGAGATCAAGGGATCGAATGCGGCCGCGGTATCAATCGCAGCGCAGAAGCGAATGCCTGCCAGCAGGCGTGTGACAGCCCGACATTCAATCTGCGGGTCTTGCTCGGGGCGGTTCCGCAGCCTGTGCCTTCAGAAATCATCGCCGAAGTGGCCGAATGCAACGCTGCGTATGCCGCCTTTAAAACCTCCATCGAAGTCACCGAGGCGCCTGTCGAAGTCCCCAGTGCCGAGGCAAGTCCGCCAGCGCCAGCCGCACAGACCAACCCGCAATCTTCTTACCTGGACCTGCGGGTCGAAATGGCCGAATTCCGAGATACGTGTGAAGCCCTGACGCGTAAGACCCGGCACCAGGTCGCGTGCGTCAAATTCTGTACGCTTGCCGTCAATGATACCGAACGCTTGGACCAAGGTGACGCCGAACTTGCCCGGCAGATTTCAGGATTTAACGGTGATGCCAGCAGATTGCCTCACATGAACCAGTGCCGCCGGTTTTATGCGGGTGCTACACGCTGAATCATTGACCGGAATGGTCACGCCGGATCAGTTTCTTTCGCTGCCCGTCGCCATTCCCTCAGGCCGATAATGCACATGACCAGGAACACGCTGTACAAGCCTGCCGTCAGCCATAGATCCTTGTGGATATACAATGGGATATAGATCAGGTCGGCGGCGATCCATAACCACCAATTGGCAATCCATTTGCGCGACAGCATGAATTGCGCAACCAGGCTTAGTGCGGTGGTGACGGCGTCCCAACCAGCGACGGTGGAATCGGTCCAGCGGGTCAGCCCGAAGTGAATGGCGCCGGCAATCACGGCGACCGCGACCAGGCAACCGGCCAGCTGGGCCGGGCGCAATGACGCGATCCTGACCCCGTGATGGTCCGCCCCACCGCGCAGCCACCAGAACAGACCGAGCCCATTCAAGGCAATGAACACCACCTGCAATCCGGCATCGGCATAGAGACCGGACCGGGCGAACAGCACCAGGAACATGGAGCAACTCAAAATGCCCGCCGGAAAGTTCCAGATATTGCGTTGAATCAACAGCCAGACGCACAGCGCCCCGCTCACCGTCCCGACAAGCTCGATCCAGTTCATGATGTCAGCCTCAGCCCCAGTTCAATCGCGCGTCAACTCTCCGCGCCGCGAGATGCGGCGAGGGGAGAAGACGTGCTTATCGCGTCTCGCTGGGATTGTCAGCGGGCCCCGCTGCGTGCGCTCATGACGACAGCCTGAGGTCGCCCATGCGGCAACTGACACATTGTGTGTGCGACAGAGCTAGGATGCAAAACCATCCCCGACTCCAAAATCGCGGCGGGCCGAGATAATCGTCACCATCGCTCCGGCGAGGACATCGAAAAGCACCATCATCGTCAACAGAAAGAAGGTCGAAGTGGCGAAGGCTGGAACCGTCAAGAACAGGATGAAGCAGATCAGCAAAATCCCCATCGAAACCACATGATTGGCAATCGATCCCGACTTGGAGCTCGTCGCTTTCGCGATCTCGATGGCCAGCATTCCGAGCCCGAAGAGCAATAGCAGATCACCTGCCTGCAAGCGCCAGTTCACGCCGGAAATCATCGGAATTTGAAGCAGAGTTGCGCTCAGCGATCGCGCCATTGCCGGCATATCCGGATCCGTCCGCCCGCCCGCAAAAAGCGTCATCAACAGATAGATTATCAGCGGAATCAACAACATCGGAAACACGGTCAGTCCGCGGCGAAACATCGAGCCGCGCTGTAGGCTGCCGCGCGAGCCGGCGCCAGCGACATGTGCAGGGGTTGGCATCTTAGTATCCTCCTCCGGCGCCTGGTCCGCGCAGGCGGTCTCGAATGCTCGACCGGGTTTTCGACATGTGATCATCGAGCTCGCTGGCAAAGTCCTTGCGCAGGTCGGATAAATCGGCGCGCGCCGATTGCGGTCGCTTGCTCAGGATGGTGTCGAGCACCGATTTGATTGACGCCCCCGACAATCGAAATGCGCGATGATCATCAATCGCGCCGACAACCATCGGTCTAAGTCGGCCATGCGTATAGCGACGCATGACTTCATAATCGATCCAGACATGGCCGCCTTGTCCCCAATCGGTGCCCCAGGAGTTTCGCACCAGCCAGGCATTTGCGGCATCGTCATAGCCGACCAGCAACATTGCATGTCCACCAGAGCCGGTATCTTCCCAGACCCCGTCTTCAGGCGGTCGGATCTCTCCGGATGTCCGCGCCATCGCGAACATGCGAGGCGGCACCGCCATGCCGAAGCAGACCGGAAATCCGGCCGCCAGTGCTTCTCGGACACCACTATCGAATTCGGCATGGGCAAACTGCACGCCTCTGAAATTGGTGGCGGCCTTGTAGCAGTCTTCGGTTGGACGAATATCGACCATGGTCGGCTGATAGGGCCACATGCTGGCCGGGCAAGCGCCCCACCCCATGATGCCTGCCATCGCCAGTTGTGTTCGCGTGCCAGACTCGCCAATCCGATCCCCTAACCGACGGGCATTGTAATAGACAAACAGTCTCGAAATGTCGCGCATCGGCGCGCCATTTCTGATCTGATGATATTCCAGCGCGCCGACGACGGCGTTCGCGACGCAGGACCCGACCTGGCCTTGATCTTCCACCGGCGAACAATCCCCGCGCATATCCACAAGGCTCGGCGTATTCACGGTCGCCACGCGCTCCATTCTCGGCATTTCCACGCTCGGGTCGTCGGGCAGGCAGCCATCGATCACATAAGAATCAAATCTATCAGACATTAAACGTCTCCCATTCAGTAATCCGGAGGCGACTGGTCGGAATTTCAGTCGTCATAGCCGCCTCCGGCACCGGGTCCGCGGTCGTATCCCCCACCCGCGCCTGGTCCTTCATCATATCCACCGCCCGCTCCGGGGCCTTTGTCATAGCCGCCGCCAGCGCCCGGGCCTTTATCATAGCCGCCCCCGGCGCCCGGACCACGCAATCGGTCGCGTATTGATTTGCGGGTCTCGTCGGCTTGCGTCTTCAGTTTTCCGCGGATTTCCTCGCGCCGGTCCTGAATGTTCGGTTCGGCCGGATCGGCCGCTTCCGTGGTCGCCCCTAACTGGCCTGTGGCCGCCATGACGCGGAAATATTGCTGCTCATTAAACGGACCCAAGGCCCAGAAGCCATTCGGAAGCGCATAATGATCGAGCACGTCGTAATCGATAAAAACGTGGCCCTGGACGCCCCATTTCGTGCCCCAGGAATTTCTGACGATCCAGGCCCGCTTGGCGTCATCGAACCCGACAATCAACATGGCATGCCCGCCGCTTGGGTCTTCCCATTTGCCATTCTCGGGCGCCGGCATGTATCCGGTTTGAGCCCCAACTTGCATCATCAAATGATCTGGAACACCCATGCCGAATATTACCGGATAGCCCGCGGCGAGGAGTGCTTTGCGGATATTGTTCGGTTCAACCCGGCCGAATTGCAGCGCCCCCATGCCGTAATGGCTGAGCGCGAGAGACTCTGCATACAGATGTTCTGGCGGCTTCATATTCCAGCGCGCATGGTCATACGGCCATGTCTCTTCGAGCACAGCGCCGTGCGCCATGTACGCGGCCATGGCGTGCTCCATGGTCGCGCCGCTATCGACCGCCTCGAGATCACACATCCGACGCGAATTATAATATAAAAACAGCCGCGACAGATCGACGACCTCGCCAGACGATCGACGAATAAAATACTCGACCGCACCAAGAATCGCGTTTGCGGAGCAGGATCCGATAGTCCCCTGATCCTCGACCGGGGTGCACAGTCCGCTAAGGTCAACCCGCTCGGTACGCGGCGGCTCCTGGGCCTGTTGCACCATCGGCGCATTGTCCGAGGCCTGCGATGGAATGAATCCATCGATCCGATATCGGCCACTATAAAGCGCCATGATCACCTCCTTTGGGTGGGTGCGTGTGTCGGGTGGCTGGATCTAGAAGCATACCCAGTTCCCATAGATGTCGGTTTGACAATTCTGCCCCGAGACGGACTCTTCCATTGCCGCGTCGGCAATCGCCAGCACCAGGATGATGCTGCCGATCACGACCCAGCCCCAGACCGGAATCTTGCGAAGCTTGTCCATGAATTGGTTCGCAGGTGGGCGGCTGCCATTGCCCCCGCCCATAGCCTTGCGCACCGGATCCGCAAATAACCCGGAAAGTCGTCCGGTCGGATCGTTGAACGCCGCGATCATCTTGTCGCGATACTCAATCGCGGTTTGCGGCCGAACATCTCGATTGACTGCAAGACCTTGTTCGATCAGCGCATCGATTCCTGGTGGCACGTCAGAACGCCCGCCTGATGGCGGCTGCCAGTGCCCGCTGGGCAAGACGCCGACAATCATCTCGTAGAATATGCGCGAGACCGAATAGAGATCGGCCGCTGCGTTTGCTGCATTGGCGTTTCGCACTTGCTCTGGCGCCATGTAGAGCTGCGTTCCGAGCCCGGTGCCAGTGCCTGATTCAACCGACTTGGTGGCCAGGGCAACGCCAAAATCGACAATCTTGATCTTCGCGCCCGTTTCAGTCGGTTCATCCAGCAGCATGATGTTTTCCGGCTTCAGGTCGCGGTGAATGACCCCTGCCTCATGCGCTGCATCAAGACCGTTCAGGACCTCCTTGATGATCTGCCCGGCGACGCGCACGGGAACGCTCTCATTCCGCGCCATTTTCTCTCCGCGCCAGACATGCAGCGGTTTGCCATCAATGAATTCCATGGCGATATAAGGCTGCTTTCCATGCAGGCCGATATCGTAGATCTTGACGATATTCTTGTGCGCCAGTTCTTGCGTGATCAGCCCTTCATCGAGCAAGCGCTGGACCGCTCTTTCG
This sequence comes from Henriciella sp., assembly GCA_965212615.1. Taxonomy (GTDB): domain Bacteria; phylum Pseudomonadota; class Alphaproteobacteria; order Caulobacterales; family Hyphomonadaceae; genus Henriciella. Next base: position 257,902 of record OZ243114.1, on the reverse strand, counting down.
CTGCCCACATATTTCTCAGAGATCACTTTCAGTGCCACAGGGCGTTCTCGCTCGCCATTGGCGATAAGCTCCGTCGCGAGGTAGACACGCCCCATCCCGCCCTGCCCGATCGGCCGCTCAATCCGAAACTTGCCAGCCACCATCACGCCTGGTTCCAGCGTCTCGATCTCGGCCTCGGGAAATGGCGGCGCTGTGCCGCCGCCGGCATTCGGATCGGTCTCGATGCTGCCAATCGTCTCGGTCGCAGCGATGTCTTCGCTGGCCGCGTCTGAGGCATGCCCGCAATCAGGGCAAAACTTCGCATTATCAGGCATATGGGCGCCGCAATTGGTGCACGTGCTCATGGTCTAGTCCCGCTTGATTGTTGATTTCGGATCATTCGAATGCGCGACACGGTCTGGTGCTCGAGTTCGAAACTGACTTGAATGGTGAGGGCGTCCGGTTGCTTGCGCAGGACCTGGATCTCATCGCCGTGCCGCAAAGGGACATTCTCTGTCCGCTCGTAAGAGTGTCCGTTGACCCGCAGTCCGAATTGGCCCTCGACGCGCAGCATGAACTGTCCGGACTCGGTATAGAGCGAAAACATCAGGCGCGAGATTGCCTTGGATCGCGGGTCATCGCCTTCGGCTGAAGAAATTCGCAAACAGACATCATTCCCATCCTGGCGGGACTTTCGACCTGCCAGCAACAGCCCCGAAGGTTTCGCGATCGGCCCGTCAAACGGGGCCTGGTCGTCATCGAACCCGACCCAGGCAACCTCCACACCGCGCGGCACAATCAAGCCATCCTCATAGCCTCTTTGCCCCAGATGACGCTCGGCGGCATCAGCCCGAATGAGGTTCAGATTGACCGGCGCTGCATGGGTTTCAAGCCCAGCCGCCCGATCGGCCTCGATCCGGGTCGGGTTATAGACCGTGAATCCGGCCCCGACCTGGTCGGCGGTGACATTGATCGTCGTCGACGGGCCGCCAGGGTCCTTGGGCTCGACCGGGAACACGATGTAGCTGGCAAATACATGCCGCTCTTCTCGCCATTGATAGCGGGTTGCGACCGAGATCAGCAGATCGACCTGGTGCACACCGGCATGGTCGAGACGGCCGGTCCGGATCGCGGCGCGCCCAGCCGCTTGTGGATCGAGACGTTCAAATGGCAGAGACACTTCTCTCAGCTCGCCATCATCTTCCTTGATCCAGATGCCAGTGACAAAGACCGGGCGTCCAACCCGAGATGCGTTCTTGACGATCAGTGGCAAGGCCAGCTTTCCGCCTTCGCGCACGGTGCTTGCCGCACCTGTGTCGAGCGAAAGCTCGAGGTCTACGCAAACTGCGCAGAGCTCGGCATCATTCAGCAAACCGCCGCACTCTGAATGCGCCATGCATCGATACAGCGGTCTGCCGCAATCATTGCAGAAGGCTGCGTCGACGCTGAGCGCTGATTTTGCGCAGCACTGACGCGCCTGAGCCGAGGAAGAAGGAGTCGCCAGCATCGTTATCAGGTCCGCAGCTTGTGTCCGCATTTCATGCAGAATTTCGACGTCGCTGGCGCCGATGTGCTGCATTTCGGACAGTCGATCATTTCCGGCGACGCGGCGGCTGGCTGCGCGATGCTTGCAGAGGCTTTGCCGCCACCTGCGCCTTCAGCGACACCGACTGCGCCCTGCATGGCGATCTTGGACATTTCCAGCGCTTGCGCTTCGGTCCGGATCTGGGCTGCTGTCGCCGCTTCGACCATTTCGCGCATGATCGCCATGGTCTGTTCCTGACCGGCGCCATTGGCCCGGGCCTGCTCGGCCAGAACATTGGCAACATCGGGCGAGAGCCCGGCTTGCACAGCCAGGATTTGCTCCGGGCTCATATCCTTCTGGGTCACGAGCTTGTCGCGCTCGAATTTGCGCTTCTTTTCGTCTTCGTCGTAATCCTGCTGTTTTTCCACACGCCGGATTTCAGACCGGATACGTTCTCCGCGAAGCTCGATTTCCTGCAGACCAGCAATATGTTCACGTTGCTGCTTTTGAACCAGCGCCGTCACTTCAGCTTCACTGAACGCTTGCGATTGCTTCATCTGCTGGACGTGCATTTCGCGCATCGCGTCCATTTCAATATCGATCTGCACCTGTTCCTTCTGGATGCGTTGCAGATCAGTGGCGTTTTGCGCCGCGGCCAGTGCATCTTCGAATTTGAACGCCCGCTCGCGCTCCAGCACCTCGATCTGGTGCTCTAATTCTTCAACTTCCTGACGCCGCTTGGTTTGTTCGCGCGCATCTGCAAAACGGATCTCGCTTTCCATGGTGAGGCGCTGGATCTCGTCTTCGGTTGCGTTCTCGATCTTCTTCAGCTCGAGATCGGTTTCGAGACTGAAAATGGTCGCATCTTTCTGGCGTTCGGCCTGACGTTTTGCCAGTTCGATCTGATAGGCGAAATCGCGTTGCTGACGCTCTGCATCAGCGCGGGCCTGTTCAGCCGCCTCTTCCGCGTTCTGCGCCCACTCGACCGAGGCCGCCCGGACCAGAAGCCCGAGATCGCCCACCACCCGTTCGACTTCCTGCATGATTTCGGCTTGCAGCTTGTCTTGCAGGGCATTGTTGCCGCGAATGTCATTGGCATCGACGCGGCCGATGATCGATTCAAATACGCGATCAACCAGATGCACCCGGATGCGATCCAGGACATCGGCCTTGGCAAGCGCCTTTCTGGGCGGAATCTTCTTGCCACGTGCATCTTCCTGGACCGCCGCACGGGCAACCCCATGCATCAGACCCAGCACATTTGACGGGTGATCGGGATCAACTTGCAGTTCGAGCGACAGCACGCCTGCAACATCAACCTTGTCTCGACTGGTGGCCTTCAGGGCTGTTCTGACATGGAACGGCTTGAGATCGGCGATCAGCATCGAGACATGGGTAGTCCCGCCAATCAGGCTCTTCATGCGATCGACCAATCCACCGACCGAGAAATGGCCACCTTTGAAAGCATCGATCAGTTCGCCATTCTTGAACAAGAGTGCGGCATAATCAGGCGGCACTGCAAAGCGTTTTTCAAAGAACGCCTTGAATTCATCTTGGCGCATAAATTCGGCGAGCATGTTTGCGTCGCTAAGGACAATAGGCTGCGAGCTCATGGATTAAGCCTCCCGAGAGCGTTTCATCACGAAGGTGACGATGTTGTAGAGAATGACGGCGACGGTGACAGAGACGCCAATCGGATGGTTCTGAATGACCGCGGTCAGACGCTCAGCGGCCGAATACTGTTCCCAGTAGCGTCCCATGATCGTGACCTGGAACAGCGTGCCAGAAATCATCGTCGCAATAGAGAACATGGCCATGCCGAGAGAGATCAGGCGACCGACGCGTCCGAGCATTGTTTCTTGCCGCCGGGCGGCGCGCCGCGCATCATTTGCTTCTTCGCGATCTCTTCTTTGCATTTCCTTTTCGAACGTTTCGCCTTTGGCAATCGCCTCGCGTCGCGCTTTCTTGTCCACGGACAAGAACTCAGGTTCTGCCCCCTGATTGGCCGAGGCGCCCCTGACAGAGGTCAAGTTCGAAGCAGACCGGCGCCACATGACAAATATGGTCCAGACAAGCCACAACGCGGTGAACGCGATCGTGATATTGAATAAGAGTTGAATCAGCGGCCAGGCCTCTGGCGGGACGGTTTCAATTGCATTGCGTACCGGTTCGACGGCGTCTTCCATTTCCAACCTCCAAAAATTGGGCTTCAATTTAAGAGGCGGAGCGATCTGGAAATTCGGGTCAAAAAATCGTGTGGGCGTCACCCACAACGCTGGATACCCTTGTCAGAACAGGAATATTTCGGCTAACTCATCCGCACTTGGAGGGGACCATCGCAGAGCAATCAAGTCATACACAGGTGCTACTTCGGGATTGGCGCGGGGGGGATGTCGACGCCCGCGATGAACTGTTTAATCGACTCTACCATGAGCTTCGCCAGGTCTCAGCCGCCTTGCTTCGGGCAGAAAGCAACAGCTCCCTGTCGACCGGCGACCTGGTCAATGAAGCCGCTATTCGACTGATGCAAATCGATCAGATTGACTGGGCCGATCGCGCCCACTTTCTGGCCCTGTCGGCGCGGGCCATGCGTCGGATACTGATCGATCACGCCCGGAAAAGGAACTCGGACAAGCGGGCGCACAAGAAAGTGACTCTGCTGACGAGGTTCGAAGGCGCCCCGCAGCGCCTCGATCTCGATGCCCTCGATAAAGCGATGATCCGCTTGAAAGCCATTGACGAGGACAAGTCCACGATTGTCGAGTTACGCTATTTTGGCGGATTGAGCCTCGCAGAGATCGCAGAAGTATTGGGAACATCGGAATCGACGGTGAAGCGCCAATGGCGCGTGACACGCACTTGGCTCACTGACACTTTGAGGGCAGATCATGACGCAGGATAATGACGATCTGGAACGCCGCGCCATGTCGGCGCTTGATGCCGTGTTTGACCAACCGAGCGGCGACCGCAAGGCCTGGGCGAAAGCGGAATATGCCGACGATGAAGCGCTGCTCACGCGGGTGCTTCGCCTTCTGGACGCCGAAAACGAAAGCGTCAGCAGCTTGCGCACGGGTGGCGCGCACCAATTGCTTGATGACGAATTCCACCCCGAACGGGCCGGCGCCTACCGGATCACCAGCCTGATCGGCCGCGGTGGAATGGGGGCGGTCTATACCGGCGAACGCGATGCTGGCGATTTTGAGCACCAGGTTGCTATCAAGGTCATTCGGCCAGGGATCTTGTCAGACGCCCTGATTGCGCGGTTCGAGACCGAACGCCAAATCCTGGCAAATCTCAATCATACAGGCATTGCCCGCCTGCTGGATGGTGGCACCTTGCCGGACGGCTCGCCCTATATCGTCATGGAATATGTCGACGGCACACCGGTCACCGAATGGGTCGAGGAGAAGCAACTCTCCCTGGATGATCGCTTGTGGATCTTCAGTGATATTTGCGCCGCGGTTGAGTATGCCCACCAAAACCTTGTCATTCATCGCGATATCACGCCGTCAAATGTCATGATCGATAATAGCGGCGCGGTGAAATTGATTGATTTCGGTATCGCCAAGCCTCAAGCCCTGGAAGACAGTCTGGCGCCGGTTGATTCGGGCTCTCTCGCCTCGCTCAGCTTCACACCGGGATTTGCTGCGCCGGAACGCAGCCGCGGTGCCCCGGCCAATACACTCTCGGACATCTACTCGCTCGGAAAACTGCTCGAGGCGATGCTCGAGCGCACCAAGACGAATGCGGATCTCGACGCCATCATCGCATGTGCATCGGCGGCAGAGCCGGGCCAGCGATACCCGTCTGTTTCAGCCTTGTCGGATGATGTTCGAAACTATCGCACCGGCTACCCGGTTGAGGCGCGTCAGGGAGGCGGCCTGTATGCGCTTGAAAAATATCTCGGGCGCAGGCGGTATGTAGTCGGCTTCAGTGCCCTGGCCGTTGCCGGCCTGGTCGGGGCGCTCGGCGTAACTCTGGTTCAGTACCAACGCGCTGAAGCAGCCCTCGACCATGCCAATGACCGGTTTGAGCAAGCCCGCGGCCTCAGCCGTGCCATGATCACGGATGTCTATTCCGCCATCGAACAGGTCCCCGGATCACTCGAAGCGCGAGAGAATATGGCCGGGATCGTGAAAACCTATGTCGAGGAACTCGCGGCCGACCCGAACGCGCCGGATAATGTTCTGATGGACATTGCGGTTCAGAATACCCGACTTTCCGACGTTTATGGCGGCTTGGGCATTGCCAATCTCGGCGACACTGAAACCTCCTGGGCCTTGTTGATCGAAGCTGAAAAAGCCCTCGCGCAATTGCTCGAACGCAATCCCGATGATCTCGAAGCCATCGATGAGATGGCCTGGGTCAAGCGCCTGAAGTCCAATCAACAATTGACCTATCAGCTCGACGTTGAAGGCGCGCGGCGGACCAATCAGGAAGGCCTGGCATTGACCGAGCACGGCATGACCCTTCCGGGCTGGCAAGACACGCGGCTCTATTTCCGGCTCTGGAATGCGCGCACGGACCAGATCAAGATCCTGACTTACGAAAACGCAACCGAGACCGCGATCGAAGCGTCAAGACAGTATCAACAAGAGCTGTCTGAAAGCAGCTATGATGAAGAACCGCAGCGGCGCAATTCCAGGCTGGCTTATTTTTCGCGGCAGGAAGGCGAAGCTCTGGCCGATCTTGAACGTTGGGAAGAGGCCATTCCTCCGCTCGAATCCGCCATTGCCGCTTATGACGAAATTCTCGCGGTGGATCCGTCGCGCTATTATTATCAGCTGCAAAAACTGACCGCGATCGGACCTCTGACTCTGTCGCAGTTGAATATGGATCTCGGTGACGATGCCATGAGCAGCGCCGCTGAAGGATTGGCGCTCGCCCGCGATCTGCTGGCGACCGACGAGACAGACGCGGCAAGCCGCGGATATGTCGCGACCAAGCTCGAGATGCACGCCCGCGCGCAAGCCAAGTTCGGCGATCAGGCTGTCGCCATCCGCGCCATCGAAGACGCGCTTGAAATCCGCCGCAAACTGATCACCGAGTTTCCAGATACGCCGTCCCACCAGCGCGATCTGGCCGGCACTCTGATCGCCTCTGGCCGGGTCTATCACCAGGTCGACAATGCCGACCGCGCTTGCCAGGACCTCCGCCAAAGCCAAACCGTGCTGCAGGCTCTCGGCGACAGTGGCACGCTCACCGATTTTGAAACACAAGTGTGGATACCGACCATTGATGATCTGCTGCAACTCTATGCTTGCAACGACCCGGTCTAGGCGTACAGGAAGCGCACCTCGTCGCCTGGCGCCAGCACGGCGCAGGTCAGGCGTCCGCCAAACACGGCTCCAGTATCGATATTGATCCGGCGGCTTTGCCGCCCCTGATCATCAGGCCAGCCCGTCTTTGTCGGTGTATGGCCATGGATCACGGTCCAGCCCTGAAGCGGCGTTCCTTGCCAGCGATCCGTCATGAAGAAGTCGGCAGACCGGGTCCATAAATGCACTTGTACCGACTCGTTGGGGAATTCTTCTGGCCGCAAGCCGGCATGGACGAAAACCTGGCGCTCGGATTCGTCGACAAGGATGGTCGGCAGGCCACGCAGCCATTCCAGATGCGCATCAGGAACGCCGGTATAACCACGATCGATATAGCTTTGCAGGGTTTGCTCGCCGCCATTGCGCAGCCAATGGTGATAGTCCGGCGCCGTTTCATCCGCCAGAGCCGCGATCATCATCGCCTCATGATTCCCAGCCAGGGCGACACATTCGACGCCCTCTCTCTCAGCCATGCCTTGCAGCAATTCGATCACGCCAGCGCTATCCGGACCACGGTCAACATAGTCACCAAGGTGGATCAGCTTCGCCCGTGCGTCAGGGTAGAGCAGCTGATGTCGTTCAATGATCGAGTCATGCAACTGCGCCAAGCGCTCGGCTTCGCCATGAACATCGCCGATGGCGTATGTGATCGTGTGTTGCATGCGCGCTCATATGTTTGCGGCTTCAATTTTTGCGGCGCCCAGGCGGATCATCCACAAAACCTCTTCTGCTATTCTATGCGGGAAGATGCCAGAAATTGGTTCAGGAAATCTGTTCGAAAAGCGCGGCCATGTGCGCCATCAGTGCGCGTCATGACGATCCCAGCCCTCGGACCGGGGGGCAACCCGCAGGCGAAACGATACGCGGCAGGAATTTCACACGCCCCACCATCACATACATGATGCACTTTTCCTGTTTTTCAGGCATACTCCTGCCGACCGATCAACGCGCCAGGAAATCGAATGCCCGTAAAATCCGCCAATCGAAGCCTCCAGGTATTTGAGCTTTTTGCTGCCGAGCAACGGCCGCTATCAATTTCTGAAATCTCGACCGCGATGGAGATGCCGCAATCGAGCACGTCGATGTTGATCAAATCATTGGTTGACCTCGGCTACCTGGAGCACGATGCGAAAATGCGGACCTATTATCCGACCTTTCGTATCGCCTTGCTCGGAACCTGGATGCGCCGTCGGCATGAGCGAACCGGACGGTTGCCACGTTTAGCCTCCAGACTCGCTGAAGAGACCGGTGAAACCATCGTTCTGGCTCTGAGAAACGGCATTTTCGCACAATATGCTTATGTTCAGATCGGACCTGATCCTCTGCGCCTGCACGTCGAGTCCGGTATGCAGCGCCCGCTGGCCTGTTGTGCGAGCGGTTGGGCGCTTTTGTCATTCGAGTCTGATCCCGAGGTCGACAAGATCATCCGCCGCACGCAAGCCGAGGCGACCCTTGCACATTGGCGCGCTTCAGCGACCGAAGCGATTGAACGCATTGCACATGTGCGTCGCAATGGCTGGGTGATGTCAGAAGGCCATACGAGTGTCGGCGCTGGAGCAATCGCAATGCTCTTGCCTGCCGCGGCCGGACGCACGCCGATGTCGATCGCGGTTGGCGGCCCGATCGAGCGCATCAAAGCCAATCACGCATTGATCCTCGAGCGCCTGGACGCGATGGCGGCCCGCGTCAATGCAGACTCCGTTGCCAGTCTTGCCGAAGAGATTGCTGCAGACGGCTAAGCCGTGGTCGGCTTGCCTAATAAGGCATCTGAAATGATGCGTTGCTGGATTTCAGAACTGCCTTCAAAAATCTTGGTGAGCCTGGCATCGCGCCAATAGCGCTCCACCGCGTGGAGCGTCGTATACCCTGCTCCGCCGAGAATTTGCAGCGCTTCCGACGTCACCCGCTCGGCCATTTCAGCAGCGAAATATTTCACCATCGCAGCTTCCTTGTCGCAGCGCCGGCCGGAATCGATTTCGTGGCAAACGTGATACATCAGCTGCCGCGCAGCTTCGATCTCCGTCGCCATGGTCGCGAGCTTGAACCGGATGGCCTGGAAGTCGGAAATCGGGCGCCCGAATTGTTCGCGCTCTTTGGCATAAGCCAGCGCGTCCTCCAAGGCGCCGCGGGCGAGACCGATGGAGCGCGCCGCCGTATGCGCGCGCGCACCTTCCAACCCCGATGCAATGGACTTGAATGCATTGCCGCCGCCGCCGCCGCGCGACTGCACTGGGGTTCGGGCTTCGTCGAAGGCCAGTTCATAGGTTTTCCAGCCGTGATAGCCAATTTTCGGAATGGGATGGCCTGAAACGCCTTTCGGGAATTCGCCGCGCGGCTTTTCAAAAGCGATGGAGGTGAGGCCAGCCCAGCGCGGCGCGTCTGGGTCGGTTTCGGTGCGGCAGATGACATTGATGAAGTCAGCGCGATCCGCGAAGGTGCACCAATATTTGCTGCCTGTGACGACCCATGCCTCTCCGTCCCTCACGGCGCGGCAGGCAATCGAGGCCACGTCCGAGCCAGCATTTGGTTCCGACATCGAGAAGGCACCGAGATAGCGCCCCTTCGCCATCATGGAGATGCGATCTTTCCGGATCTCTTCGGTGGCGCCAGGAATTGATCGATAGAAGGCATTTCCGCGGGCGATGATCGACCCGACGCTCATCCAGGCACGGGACAACTCCTCAGCGACGAGGCAATATTCAAAATAGCCGAGGCCGAGACCGCCAAGCTCTTCCGGTATCAATATCCCGAAAAATCCGAGCGCTCCCATCTGATCAATCAAGTCCTGAGGGATTTCGCCTTGCTCAGGATCGAGCCGGTTGGCAACCGGCAGCACTTCCTTCATCGCAAACTCGCGCGCCATTTGCTGCATCATCTGACGCTCTTCAGTCATGTGCCCTGTATGCGGGGATGAATGGGTCACGGTGTCAGACATGTCAGGCGGCCTCTGCTTGCTGTTCGATCCGCTCCAGAACAGGCAGCAAATAGGTTCTGAAGCGATCGGGGTCTTCCGACATAGGAAAATGGCCCAGGCCTCGCATGACTTCGAAATGTGTGGCATTCACAAGGGCAGCGAGGTCTTCACCCATTTGCGGCGTCGCCGACAGGTCATACTCACCGCTGAGCAGATAGAGCGGGCATTTATCCGTATCTATTCCATCCGTGAGGCCGTTCCGGAGATCCCCGTCGAGGAAATAGTAATTCAGGTCACCCTGGAAGACACCGGGGCCGCCCTGCATATAATACCATAGCGTCTCCCACTCATGCTCTGGCGGTGAGGTCGGACTCATTAGCTGCATCACCGAGGCGGCGGACACTTCGCCAGCATGAACATCCGGGCGATAGAGAATGTGACTTGCCTGCAAGCCGAGCAGCTCCTGCGTGTGCGACTGCGCATGGGTGGCTGATTGCAGCCCGATCGCAGCGCGGAAACGGTGCCCATGCCGGAGCGAGAGATGCAACACGGCGCGCCCACCAATGGAACATCCCATCACGACGGGGCGATCCAGCTTGAGCGCATCGACGAAGGCCATCACATAATCCATGTAGCGGTCCGTGGTCAGCAAATAGGGTTCGTTCTGAAAACCAGCTGGCGGCGATGATTTGCCATGCCACGGCAAGTCGAACGCGATCACGCGAAAACGGGCGGTGATGTCGGTGTCATTCATCAGCGCCCGGTATTGGCGTCCATCTGAACCTGCCGTGTGCAAACATAGAAGCGGAATGCCGTCACCGGCCTCTTCAAAGTAAACGCGATGCGGGCGTCCTTCGAGGCTCATCCGCACATAGCGCCCGACAACCGGCTCAATTTGCGGCGCATCGATGTCAGCGATGGTTTGAGGTTTGCCGGGGCGCAATTGGGCGAACAGCTTTTCCAGCAGCATCAGGTTCTGGACATAGTCCAAGATATTGTCGGCCTGAACCCGCACTTGTTCGGTTTCGACCAGCGATGCAAGGGACTGAAAGCCGACCGCTGGCGCCGGCTCAGCGTAGGCGTCCCAAGCGCCAGGTTTTGCGATCAGCGAGATGTCAGGCCGGGACGCCGCCTCATCCTTCAGCTCGATGCTTGCTGGACCGATGACAAGCGTCTGATGCTTGCCGCCCTCAACTGACAATCCGACTGAGAGGGCTCGAAACTGCATGCGCCAGGCCAGGGTTGGATCAGCCTCGGCAGCTTTGGTGAGTTTGCGGAAATCGACCATGTCTTACATTCCAATCAGGTCCGCCCGGTCGACAGTGTTCTGGAACAATCGCGCTGAGGCGGCATCAACCATGACCCCCTTGTGACCGACAGAGCCGATGCCTTCAGCTTCTGCTTTCCGATAGACGTCGATGATTTCACGGGCAAAATCGACGGCTTTTTGCGATGGCGAGAAAACGTCCAGAGCCGGGGCAATTTGCGCCGGGTGGATGGCCCATTTGCCGACCATACCCAGCGTCAGCGCGCGCTGGCACTCGGTGCGATAGCCATCTTCACTCTTGAAATTCGCATACGGCCCGTCCACCGCGTCTATGCCAGCGGCGCGGCAAGCAATGGTGAGCTGGTAACGGGGATAGTGAAAGACATCGCCGGGATATCCATCGGTCTTGCCAATATTGCCGAGCGCCATGCCCTGGCTGGCCGCATAATCGCCCATTCCGAAGATCAGGCATTCAAGGCGCTCGCAGCAATGGGCAATCTCCCAGACATTGTGCATGGCCTCGACTTCCTCGATCAGAACCTCGAGCCCGATTTTCTTTTTCAGCCCCAGCTTCTTTTCGAGTTGCGTCAGCAGCTTGTCAGCGAACAGGACGTCGGCCGCAGTGTATGGCTTGGTCAGCATGATCGTGTCGAGATTCTCGCGCGCGCCTTCGACGACTGTGATGATGTCTTCGTGGCACCATTCGGTCGAGACATCATTCACCCGCACGCAGCGTACGGTATTGCCCCAATCCAATCCATTCAGCGCCTCGACAATGGTTTGGCGGGCGCCTGGTTTTGCTGACGGGGCAACGGCGTCCTCGAGATCGCAGAAAACATGATCGGCGTCAGAGGCTGCCGCTTTGGTGAGCATCTTTTCGCTCACGCCCGGTACAGCGAGCTGCGAACGGCGCAAGCGTTTTGGTGTATCTGATTTGGTCATCAATATCTCCTGATCAGGCCGCCTGAGCCGCCTTTAATTGTTCGATTTCGCGATCGCTGATGCCGGCTTCGCGCAAGATTTCTTCGGTATGTTCGCCAAGATAGGGACCACGGCTGTGCACCCCCCCGGGCGTCTCGGTCAGCTTGATCGGCACACCCGCGATTTTCGTCGATCGTGCCGACCCGGGTTGATCGATTTCAACCACCATTTCGCGCGCGGCAAAGTGCGGGTTGGCGTCGATTTCATCCATTTGCAGGACCGGGCCATAAGGGATTTTTCCGCCCAGGCGTTCTGTCAGCTCGGCCTTGGTCAATTTCGACGTCGCGGCGGCCAATAGCCCTTCCAGTTCCCCTTTATGACGGCTGCGCCCGGGCGGCGTATTGAAACGCGGATCGTCCTTCAGCTCCGGAACGTCAATCAAATCGCAAAGCGTATCGAAGAAGCTTTGCTGAGGCGCAGCGATGGTCACGTGTCCATCCTGGGCCGGAAACATCCCGAACGGGCACATGAACGGGTGGCCATTGCCTTGCGGGCGCGCCACATGATCTGAAACCGAATGCTGATAGATCATGCGTTCACAGACGGCCAGCATGCTGTCGACCATGGAGATGTCGACAAACTGTCCCTGTCCGGTGCGGCGGGCATGATGAATGGCAGACAGAACCCCGAAAGCCAGCATCATGCCGGGAACAATGTCGCCGACACCGGGGCCAATCTTGGTTGGATGCGCAGCGTCCGGCCCGGTAATGCCCATGATCCCGCCCATGGCCTGAGCGACCACGTCAAATGCGGGCCAATCCGCATAAGGCGAGGCCCCGGTGCGTTGGTCGCCAAACCCGCGCAGCGTGCCATAGACGAGCTTCGGATTGATCTCGCGCAGGGTCTCGTAAGACAGGCCGAGCTTGTCCATGACGCCGGCTCTGAAATTCTCGGTGATGGCGTCGGCATCTTTGATCAGCGCCTTCAGTGCTGCGCGGCCGGAATCGGTTTTCAGATCGAGAACTATGGATTTCTTGTTGCGATTGACGCTCTGAAAATAGCCGCCATGGGTCTTGTCCTGGTCATCGGCATGGAACGGCCCCCCCGGCCGCGTCAGATCTCCTTGCGGACTTTCGACCTTGATCACCTCAGCGCCATGATCGGCCAGCATCATGGTGCCATAAGGCCCGGCCAGCATTTGCGTCAGATCGATGATACGGATGTCGGATAGCGCGCCAAAACCCATTACTTGTCTCCCCAATGAGACCGACGTTTGATCAGTGCCGTACGCTCGACTTCAGCGACCAGTTGATCGCGTTGATTGACGCCCCAATGCTGGAAAACCACGATCCCGGCATCGTCTTGATCACTGTCCCGTTTTTCCAGAACCCGGCTATAGGCGTACAGCGTGTCGCCATGGAAAACCGGGGCTTTCAGACTGATCTTGTCGAGCCCGATCTCGGCCAGCGCGTTTTCGACCGTATCCTGTGACGCCAGCCCCAGCACGAGCGAGAAGTTCACACCGCCATACGAGATGACATTGCTGTTGCGATCGGCAGCCTTTGCGCCGCGCGCACGCGTCATCATGTCTTCATTATAATGGCCTTGAGCGGTGTTCATCACCATGGTTGTGAGGTTGACGTTTTCCAGATTGGTGATGGTCTTGCCGCGGGCATGGCGGAGGGTCTGACCAACCTCGAAGTCTTCGAAATAGGTGTCCGGGCTGGTGAGTTGAGAAAGTTTGGTCATCGCTCACCCTTCCCGCATGCGCTTGGCCGCACTGAACACTGCGAGGTTCGAGCGCGTGAACGCGATGACGCAGTCACCATGCTGGTTCTCGCCTTTGGTCTGCCAGGTGACCACGCCGCGATCATCATTGCTGGATGACAGCCGCTTATCCAGGGTCTGCGAGGAAGCGACCAGTGTGTCGCCTGGATAGACAGGCTTGAAATAGGTGAGTTTCGAGACGCCGAGAAACGGCCCGCCCAACGTTTCGGAATTGTCTTCAACCGAAAGCCCGAGAATGACATTGAACACCAGTTGCGGACAGACAACCAGGTCTGGATGCCCATGCGCCTTTGCATAGGCGCGATTGAAATAGAGCGGGTTGTAGGCCAGCGTCGAATGAGCAAACTGGATCGCATCGGCTTCAGTTATCGTCCGTCCCCAATGGTGGACGCGCTGTTCACCGACCTCGAACTCTTCATAGATACGTCCGCGCGGCCGAAAGACGGCACTGGCCTTCAGATCTGCAACGAGATCACTCATGCCGCCGTCTCCGGTGTGAACTCAACCGGCATCTTGATGATGCCGTTAAACCAGATCGTGCGCAGCATCTCCATCTCGCCGGTGGGGTGGATGTCGGGGATACGGGTGATGATCTCCTTCAGCAGCGCCTTCAGCTGCATATGGGCCAGACGCGCCCCGAGGCAGACATGCGGGCCGGTGCCAAAAGCGAGGTGTTTGCTGGCATTGTCCCGCGTGATGTCGAACACATCCGGGTTTTCAAACACTTCCGGGTCCCGGTTCGCCGCAGGATAGGACAGGTAGATCTTGTCGCCCTTGGCGATCTTCTGCCCGCGGATTTCTGTGTCCTTGGTCGCCGTGCGACGAAACTTCACCACAGGCGGCGAGAAGCGCAGCACTTCGTCGATCGCGTTCGGCAGGTACTTGTCGAGGTCGCTGCGCAGCAACTCATACTGATCCGGATACGCGTTCATCAGGCGGATGAAATGCGCCGCTGTGGCGCGTGTGGTTTCATGACCGGCGATGGACAGGGTCACGAAGAACATATTGATGTTCATCTCATCCAGCTTCTCGCCATCAACCTCGCCATGGATGATCCGGCTGAGCATGGAATTGTCTGGCTGTTGTTTCTTCTGCTCGGTCAGCTGCGCCGCGATCGCGAACAGTTTCATGGTCGGCGTGATCTCGTCTTCCAGCTTGTAATTTTCGAGATCGGCCGTCGCATTGCCCAAAGTGAACACGGTTTCACGCAATTCGTTTGGCACGCCGAGCAGTTTGCAGAACGTATAGACCGGCAGGCGTGAGGCCACATCGAAGACAAATTCACAAGCCCCTTTGCTGGCAATGTCATCGACAATTTCCTTGGCCACGGCCTGGATCTCGGGTTCGAAGGCAACCAGTTCCCGTGGGGCGAAAGGCGGCAGCACCAGGCGTTTGACTTGCGCGTGGCGCGCCGGTTCCATGCCCATCATCCCGGCTTGCTGCATCATCAATTGTTCAGGCTCGAAATCCCAGATCACCGGGCCGCCCTGATGCGAAGAGAAAGTGCCTTGATCGCGCGAGACATCAAACACGTCCTGGTGCTTTGTCAGCACCCAAAAGCCTTGCTTGATCGAAGCGCCGATCAGGTTCGTGCCATAGCTCGGCTCTGGCGGGTTCCAATGCACTGGATCATGCTCGCGCCAATCGGCAAACAGCGCATAAGGGGGGCCGCCTGCATTTGGAATGAGGTCAGGGTCGATGAGGTTTGTTTCAGTTGGATAGGCTTGCATATTGAGGTCTTTCATCAAGCGATCGCGTTTGCAGATTGCGCAGGGGTGTGAATTGGGAGGTGGCGCCGAAGGCGGGTTGCGCGCTGATCCTCGGCAATGTCCGCATGGCGCCAATGGTCCGCAATGATGCCATCCGGGCGCACAAGCACGAGCGCGTCCTCGGCATAAGGCGCTGACTGGACATCGCTCGAGACGCCATGGACCTGTATCGGAACTTCAGACTGAGCCAGCTCCGCGACTGCGCCGCGCCATGCGGCTGCATCAACGCTGGATCCGGCGACAAGGACATAATCTTTGCCAAACCAATCCAGAGTGGAGCGCGATTTGGTCTTGTCGATCCAGACATGTGGCGCCCGTCGCCCCGACCGGATCATCGGGACATAATCGCTGATCGGGCTGGCCAGCACTGGCGGCGCGTCACGTTCCTCGGCAATCAGCGGCGAAGCCATTTCAAAGCCGAGAATGACACCATCATAATCGGCATAGAACCACGCCCCTTCCGCCGCCTTGGCCGCGTCCTGTCCGCTGAAATGCGCGACGAAAATCGGCACCACGGCTTCATAGATTTTCACGCCCATGTCGATACGCGCCTGGGCGATTGGCCGGTGTTCCGTCTCATAGGTTTCCAGGATCGCAGCCGGCGCAACGCCATTGACGACAAATGCCAGTTTCCAGGCGAGATTGCGGATGCCAGCAAAGCCTGCATTATTGCCCATGCCCCCAGCCGGCACAGCGATGTGGGCCGCATCGCCTGCAATAAAGATCCGGCCTTTGGAGAAACTCGAGGTCAGCCCGGGTGTGGGTCGCCATTTAGACATGGATTGAATGGAGATGTCGGGCAGCGCATCAGCGCCGGCGGCCAGGCGAATGCGTTCGATCGCTTCGGCTTCGCTGATCATGTTTTCGTCTTGAACGCTGATCTGACAGCGCCAGCGGCGCGCCCCGTTCAAGGGCTGGAAGATGACCACGCCTGCGGTGCTCATCGCATAAAGCAGGGCGCCTTTGCGATCCCCGACCCATTCTGACAGGTCGGCATCGAAGATCACGTCTTGCAGAAAGCCGGCCCGCGGTTCGGCCTTGAGTTCGGCGCCAATGATCTCGCGGGTCAGGCTTCCCGGGCCATCGGCGCCGATCGCGTATTCGGCTTCGCATCGCTCTTCCTCACCCGTCACGGTATGCCGCAAGACGGCGCCAATGCCCGCATCGTCCTGCTCGAGCGAGACCATCTCTGTATTGAAGCGCAAATCAATCAGCGGGTTCTTTCGAACCAGCTCGATCAGGATGTTTTCGACATAATCCTGGCACGTCATGACCGGCAAGCACGGGCTGGTTTCGCGGGGAACTGTCAGGAAGGTCGGGGACGGGATCGCCGCGACTTCCCCTTCGCACAGCGACACGGACCAACGGTTGACCCGCGTCCAGTCAGGGCCGAGTCCGGTTTGCTCGACCGCTTTCTCCACCCCGAACTCGCGCATCAGCTCCATCGTATTGGTATCAACGAAGCGCGAGCGGGGATGTGTGTTCATCTCGCCGCGGCGCTCGATGAGCACCGAGCGCACCCCGTGCCGGGCCAGGATCAAAGCACCGGTAATCCCGATCGGGCCGCAGCCGATGACCAAAACAGGGGTCTGTATCATCTGCTCAACTCCCTTTCGGTGCGGCCGCATCGACGCGCGCCATCCAGGCTTCGACATGTTTGGTCGTGTCCAGCGCGGCTTTTGCTTCTTGCGCATAGAGCAGCGCATTGACCTGAGCGATCACCGCCAGATCAGCATAAGAGAGCGCATCGCCGCAGAGCCAGTCGCGACCGGCGAGCATATTGTCCAAAGCCTGGAAACTGCGCGCCACATCCGCAACGACCTGATCGCGCGGTTTGCGCCCGACCCCCTGCGCTTCGACGAGTTTGCCGACGCTGTCCAAGATCAAAGGCCGCAGCGTCTCTTTCGGAACACCTGGCATCCCGGCAGCAAACTCTTCCAGCGCCGCATCGAGATTATGTTCCCAGGCCAGGCGCATGGTCATCTCATAGAAATACAGACTCTCGTCGGCCCATTCCTCGATGGCATGCGCCAGCGCCGCTTCGCGTGGGTCGGCGGGGATCAATGACGCCCCGCCATGACTGGCCTCGAGATGGTGAATGATGTCAGTCGAGTCCCAGACCGTATCCTCATCGTCCTGGATCGCCGGAAACTTCCCAGTCGGGCTGACCTGTTTGTATTCACCCGCTGGCACTTGCGCACGCACAACCTCGTGCACCTCAAAATCGAGGCCTTTATAGTTGAGCGCGCGGCGCACCTTTTCAGTGAAGGGCGAGGTGGCGAATTGATAGAGTGTGATCATTGTGTGCCGCCTCCCAGTTCGGCCATGACCGAAGCGATGACGGCATTCACCTCATATTGCTTGGCGTCTTCATTCATCGGCGCCTGGTTTGCGAAGGCTTGCCGGATTTCCTCAAATCGTGTCTCAGCCGCAGCCAAGGCGGTCGCATGCGTCACGATGTAAAAGTCGCCGCGCTCGGTTCCGTCCACGGCCGCGCGCGCGACCTGTTCGGGGGACATGCCTTTATTCATGACCGCGGCGCCCATTGCTTTGAGCGCGGCAGGCGCTTCGGGCAGCACCCCAAAACGACCAGCATCAAACAGCTGTGTGGCCACCAGACCCGGGCAAAACACACTGATCTGAACCGAGTCAGGGGTTTCCCCGCGCAACACTTCGGCAAGGCCGAGAACGGCGTGTTTGGTGCTTGTGTAAACGCCCGCGCCTAGATGCTGCAGACCCAGCGCGTGCTCCGAGGCGGTGACGGTGAACGCGCCCTTGCGTCCGTCTGCAATCATGCGCGAGATGAACGCTTTGGCGGTCGCCCAGACGCCGCGAACATTCACCGCGAATTGCCAATCGAACGCTTCGCTCGTGGTTTGCAGCAAAGGCGCGCCAGCACTGACCCCGGCATTGGCAAAGACCAGATCAATGCCGCCTGTCTGCTGCCAGGCGCGGTCGGCCATGGCCTCGACGGCTTCGACGGATGCGGCGTCGAACTGCAGTGCGCTGGCATTCGCGCCCAGCGTCGCCGCATGCGCGGCCGCGGCATCGCCATCAATGTCTGCGACCACGACCGCGGCGCCGCGCGCGATCAGCTCTTTCGCAATCGCCGCGCCAATACCGCTGGCCCCGCCGGTTATGATGGCTGTTTTGCCTTCAACATTCATCTTTCCGTCCTCACAGCTTGATGGTCACGCATTTGACTTGCGCGTAGCAATGCAGCGCCTCGATCCCCTTCTCGCGGCCATAACCAGACTGTTTGTAGCCGCCAAACGGGGTTTCAACGCCGCCGGCCTGATACTCGTTGACGAAGATTTGCCCGGCCTGGAGCGCTGCTGCGACGCGATGGGCACGGCCGAGATTCTGCGTCCACAATCCTGCGGCAAGACCGTAATCGGTATCATTGGCAATGCGGATGGCATCGGCTTCATCCTCGAACGGAATGACCGAAAGGACGGGGCCGAAGATTTCCTCACGCGCAATGCGCATGTCATTGCTGACGCCGGAAAAGACGGTCGGCGCAACATACCAGCCATCGCCCCATTCAGGGCGACGCTCGGCCTTGCCACCGATTTCCAGTTTCGCCCCTTCGGCCTCAGCCACTTCAAAGAAATCCTGAACCCGTTGATATTGAGCTTGCGTCGTCAAGGCGCCGACAAGGGCATCAGGCTCGGGCCCGGTTTTGACCTGCTCCAAGCCTTTGACCAAGCCCGCAACAACCTGATCATGAACTGATTTCTGCACCAAAAGGCGGGTCCCGGCTGAACAGATCTGACCGGCATTGATGATGAATCCGCGAACCGTCCCGGGGATCGCGTCAGCAAGATTGGCATCATCAAAGATGATATTGGGACTCTTGCCGCCAAGCTCGAGCGTCAGAGGGATAATCCGTTCAGCGGCGATGCGACCAATCTCGCGCCCTGCCCTGACACTGCCTGTGAACGCGACTTTGCGAACATCCTGATGTGAAACGATGGCCGCCCCCACGTCCGGCCCCTCGCCCAAGACCACGTTCAGGACGCCAGCTGGAAGCCCGCATTCTTCGACCGCGATACGGGCCAGTTCCCGCGTCGTTGCAGATGTGAATTCGGAGGGCTTTGACACGACAGTGTTGCCCACAGCCAAAGCCGGGGCAATGCCGCGTGCGGCCTGATTGAGCGGCGCATTCCACGGCGTGATGACTCCGACAACACCGAACGGCTCGCGCACGGTATAGGAGTGATAATCGGGTCCGAGGTCGATCTTCTCGCCCTGGTGCAGATTGACCAGGCCGCCATAGAATTCGAAATATTGCGCTGCGACTTCGATTTCGAGCCCGGGTTGCCAGGCAGGTTTACCTGTTTCTCCAGCTTCCAGCTTCGCAAGGTTTTCAGAATGCGCTCTGATTTTGCGAGCGATTTCCAACAGAATGCGACCGCGTTCAATCGGTTTCAAATCCCGCCACGCGGGAAACGCGGCGGTTGCAGCGCACACCGCGGCGTCGACATCCTCGGCCGTACCTCTGGCGACTGAATTTTGCGGTTGGCCTGTCGCTGGATTGAAGGAGTCACCATAGTCACCTGATTTCGGCCCTGACGATTTGCCGCCGATGAGATGATCCAGTTTTTCCATGTTAGCGCTCCCGATTTAGGAAGGCATGAAACTTGGCGTGGCCGAAAACAGCTAGCGCATCATTCGATGGATCACATATGTGATTATGATGTGTTCGGTGATGGATATTGCCGCGCGCGCACAGGCTGCAGCAGGGCCGATCCCGCCAGTACGTGCCTCTGCGGCGCGCAAACGAGGCGCCTGACGTCTGCTTGCGGCATCAAGGGGACATCGGCGCTTGCTCAGAAACGCCGTACACCGGCGCGCAAGATTGCAAGGCTCAGGTGGCCCCGAACCTCAAACAAGGTAGATATGGCTCAGCAAAAACAACCAGGCTGACGCCGATCGAAACGCCAAGCCAGGCCCAGAATAAATACATCCAACCCGGTCGCATCTTCGAGGCCGCAAAGAACAGCATTCCGGCCAGTATGAGCAGCACGATGACGTGAACCGTCCATGCACCAATGCCTAATGCTTCGCCGATCCGATATTCATCGTTCGGGTTTGCCAGCAGGCTCATCCCTGCCGCGAGACCTCGCTGCGCCGTCATCGCGACAAGCAAATTGAAACCCATGACCGAGTTTCGATAAAGCATGCCGCAAAGACCGATCGCAGCCAGGGCAATTGTCATCACAGGGCCCGCAAGATCTATGAAAATGCGGTCTATGGTGGAAGCATCGGTCAGCACGCTGACGCTGTTTATTCTGATGATCGCATCATGCCCGAGCGCGAGCGCAGCGAACAAATGCGCAAGCTCATGCAGAATGAGCCCGATTATTGTGAAGCCGATGAGGTGTGCGACATTTCTCAATTCAAGTCCCCATTCAGATTCCAGGAATCCGATTTGAAAGAACGCACATGCCTTGGATAGGCGTTTCAAGGATGATTGCAAGGGGCGCCGTTTCTAGCCGCTAGCTCGCTGTGACATAGCTCTGCCCTGCTTCAGGCGGGCCCGAAGCGCGCCCTGGCCGGTCGCTCAAGCCATGCCTGTTTCCGGCGGCGAGGCCGAGCGCAGCCCGGCAGCCTTTGGCGCCTCGATCTGAATGCTCACGCAGGAACCAATCCAGCAATTGCGATCTTATGGCTTTGCAAGATGGTTTCTTTGCTCCAGTCTCATGGGCGAATTGAGGATTGGGGGACGCGTTGCTGCTGCGCCGCATCACACCACACGTGAAAGATCGGAATTGGGTCGCCGTCAGGCTCGATTTGGGCATTGTCGTCATCGCGGCAACGCCTGAGCAACCGGGTTCGGAATGCCCCGATTATCAACCGGATGATGCAACCGCATTCACTCAAGCCATCACCTTCATGGGACTAGATACCGAATGAAACCCAGCCTGCTGTCTTCAATCTTGTTCGTCGTCGTTTTGATCACCGGCACTATTGCGAGTTATGCCATTCATGGCCTCCTGGCTTACGTGCTCGTATCGCTGACCGGCTGGGGATGGTGGTTTGCCGAAGGACTGCGCTATTGGCCGGTTTTGTTGTTTTGGCTCATCATGTTCTTTGTCTACTGGTCCAGGCTGCGCCAATAAGCCGACCGCGCAGGTCATTTTCCACAGTCATTTCAATGATTTACGGACAAAATAAAACCACTCCGGAGAGTGGTTTGGTGCCCAGAAGAGGACTCGAACCTCCACGTCCATAAGGACACTACGACCTGAACGTAGCGCGTCTACCAATTCCGCCATCTGGGCACGAAAATTGGAATGCCGCGTATAGCGGTCATTGTTCAGATACGTCAACGGAAAAGCCCAGTTTTGTGCATCTATTTTCGCGCCATCATGCTGCCGGCGAGCACAGCAGACCGGCGCGCCTGGAATCTCGACCAATGCGGGAGACGGGTTCGCAATGCGGTGACAACCTCCTATAGCTCTTGCATGGGACAAAAACTGCAATTCGTGAACGCACTCCTTTATCCGGCAGCAGCAGGCATTCTGGCCGCTTGCTCGGGTGGTGGCGGCGGCTCGCCTGGGCAACCCCCGTCGCCGCCGTCCAATGCGGCCCCGACAATGACTTCAAGCAGCACGGCCTCGGTCCCTGAAAATTCAAGCGGCGTCGTGTACACCGCCACCGCCACGGACCCAGACGGAGATACGCTCAGTTTCTCGATCAGCGGCAGCGACGCCGGACGCTTGACCATTAACAGCGCCAGCGGCGCGGTTTCGTTTGCCAGCCCACCTGATTTCGAAGCCCCGACAGACGCCAATTCCGACAATACTTACACCTTCACGCTGACGGTTCGCGATCCCGCCGGCGCCTCGGATTCGCAAACTGTTTCGATTTCGGTGACCGATGTCAGCGAGAGCGGCCAGCGCTATGTCGATCACATATTTGCCAGCGTCGATGTGCAACGGGCGATCACATTTGCGCCAGGTCTGTCCATGGACGTGTTCACACCCTCAGGCGACACCGCAACCAATCGCCCTGTATTGATTCTCGCGGCGGGCGGCGGATTTGTCGGCCAGGTGCGCACCGCGGTTGAGCCGATTGCGCGGGACTTTGCACGGCGCGGTTATGTGACGGCGAGCATTGATTATCGTGTGCTCGCGAGCCCCCCGCTGACCGCAGATGAGTTGGCCGTGGCAGCGGCAACCGCGACCCATGACATGTTTGCCGCCGTGCGCTTTTTCCGCGCCGATGCGCTTGCTGGCAATTCGAATGGCATACGCGCAGATGCGATTTTTGTGGGTGGTGAATCTGCCGGCGGAGTGCTGGCTGCGATCGCCGCAACGCTGGATCCGTCTGATACGATCTCTTCATCCGCGATCGCAAATTATTACGCCACGAATGGCGGCGTCTATGGCAATGTGGGCAGCCAGACCGGGACCCCGTCTGCCGTGAATGGGGCGATGATCCTGTCTGGCGCTATTCTGGATCTGGCAACCGTCGATGCGGCTTCAGCGGTGCTCTATGCGGCGCACGAGGAATTCGATTCAATTGTGCCCTGCCAAACCGCGGCAGAGGGCGCGAACTTTACCGGCCTGGTCGTCTCCGGCGCTTGTGACCTGGTTCCAGCCTATACCTCTGCCGGAGCCAGCGCCGAACTGTTCCTGGTCGCCGGCTCGGCTGGACATGTGAATTATTCAAACGCCGAGCTTGCAAGCATCTACCAAGGCGCAGCGACCCTGTTCTTCAATCAGGTGATCTCAACCCCGTGAACAGTCCGCGGCGCCGGATTCGATGTCCGGCATGATCTGCGCGACGGGTCAGCTGCGGGCAAAACCTAACCGCGCGGCTATGTTCTGGCGGGCCAGACCCAGGATCAACGCGAAAGCGTGACCCCCTGATGTTCGAGCGCATCGAACAAGGCCGTCGTGAAGGCCGCCGCATCGCGGAAATCCAGGTGATTGCCATCAGGGGTCGCAAAGCTCGATATCGCCGGATAATCCTGGTAATGCAGGACTGCCGTTGCTGGTATACGACGCGCCATCTCGTCCCAGAACTGCGCCCGCGGGAAGGCTTCTTCCTCGACCAGAACCAGAGGCCCGCTTGTCGGCAATTTGACCAGGATCACTTGCCCATCTCGCGCCGTAATCGTCTCGATCGCTGCATTGAACGCGTCGAGCCCGGCCGACCAGCGTTCACGACGAAGGCCGGCATCAGTTGCGACACGACCACGAAACGCCCACACGCTGTGCTCTTGCATTTGTGCCAGATCCGCTTGGCTGAAGCGCGAGAAATCCATTTCCAGCTGGCGGTTTTGCCGGGTAATTTCGTATTTCGCTCTGAGCACAGGGGTCGCCGGCTCGATCGCGTTCTTGAACATGCTGCGAAACGAATGATCAGGATCTGTGGCGACCAGGCTCTGGGTCACCAGGTTTGACGCCCATGCATCGATCTTTCGCGCCCAGTTCCATTGACCATGATAGCGCGCGACCACGTCATGCATCTGATTTGGCCCGGCTTGGCAATCGACCCAATTGGACGAGAGCGAAACGATAACCGTGCCTCGAAATTCGGTGTTTTCAGCAAGATCCTGCAGCGCTGCGCAAGGGGCACGTCCAATATAACCGAGTGGGTAGATTGCTTGATCTGGATAGCGCCGTTCCAGCTCATTCAGGGAAATGGCGGCGCGAATTCGCGACGCGCCCAGGATTGCTATGGCATCGCGATCCCGATCCGTCCCGGCAACCTCGCGAACCGATGACCAGCGGGCCTGGCTATCTCGGAAATTGGGTTCAACACCAGCTGCACGAAGGGACCATTCATAAGCAATGAGGATGATCAGGGCACAGGCCACAGAGATCACAAGACTGGAGATCCAGTGATTGTTCTCGCGCTCTGTTTCCGTCTCGGAAGGCGCCAGGGCTGCGGCGTTCGAGGCAGTATTCGATAGGTTTTTCATTCGTCCGTCCAAACAAAAACACGTGGCGCGACTTGGTAGCGAAAAAGCAGCGCTTGGAGCTGCTAAAAAGAAATACCTTGTCCACCCAACATTGTTCGCCAATCGATCAAGCAAAATCCGCGCCAATGGTAGCGCGGTAAATAAAGGACAGGCGGCAAGCGGATTCAGCCCTGGCGGGCGTTTTCGCTGCGCCCTGATGCAAGTCTGCCTGTTTCAGCCGCAGCCATGCCTTGCAAATTGGCGATGGTCTCTCAGAAATTGCAAACAGATCGAGGATTGGTCGACAAAAGCAACTGGCACACAAAGTGCACGCGCCCGAGGGCTGATGCCGGTTTGCTACGTCTCAAGGAAAAGTCTGCGTGCTCTTTAATAGTCATTTATTCCTGATTTTCGGGATTGTGGTGTTTGCAGCCTATTTCGCGGTGTCCAACTGGCGTGCGCGAAAAGTCTTCTTGCTGTTGATGAGCTATATCTTTTACGCAGCATGGAACGCGCCTTATCTTCTGCTAATCCTGTTTTCGACAGTGATCGACTATTTCGCTGGTCAGAAAATGGCGCAGACGGAGTCCAAAAGAGCACGCGCGCCGTATCTCATTCTCAGCCTGGCCGGAAATCTCGGGGTTCTGTCCTACTTCAAGTATGGCGGCTTCGCGGTGGAGAATTTTTCGGCAGCCTTGAATCTGATCGGCATTCAGTACGAGCCGATGCCCTGGAGCATCCTGCTGCCGGTGGGGATCTCGTTCTACACCTTCCAGACCCTCAGCTACACGATTGAAATCTACCGCGGGAAATTGGAGCCGACCAAGTCATTCCTCGACTTTGCGCTGTTTGTGACCTTCTTTCCGCAGCTTGTTGCCGGACCGATCGTTCGCGCCAGGAAGTTCCTGCCGCAATTGGTCTCAGCGCCGAAAATCACGGCTGACCGGTTCGGCTGGGGCTTGAACCTTGTCGTCTTCGGTCTGTTTCAGAAAGTCGCGATCGCCGACGGGATCGCCGCACCGGTGGTCAACCAGATCTATGCTCAGGAAGGCATCCTGCCGCTGTCCACCGTTCTGTTTGGTTGTATCGCCTTTTCGGTTCAGATCCTCTGCGATTTCTCAGGTTACACGCTGGTCGCGATTGGCCTTGCAGCATGTCTCGGGTTCACGCTGCCAGAGAATTTCAAAGCGCCTTATGCCGCGCTCGGTTATTCGGACTTGTGGCGCCGGTGGCACGTGTCCATGTCGGGCTGGTTTCGTGATTTCCTCTACACGCCAGTGCGAAATCTCCTGAAGAAGAAGAGCCTCAGAAACATCATCATCGCCCAGGTCATTACATTGGTGCTGATCGGTCTCTGGCACGGTGCGGCCTGGACCTTCGTGGTTTGGGGCCTGTACAATGCGCTGGTGATCGTGACCGAGTTGTTCGTGAGGCAATCGATTGGCCACTGGCACTTCTGGAAGTACAAATTCCTGATCCCAATCTATGGCTTCATCACCTATTGGCTGTTCGCAATCGGAGCCCCTTTGTTTCGCGGCGAGACGTTCGGACAGGCAATGGACATGTACAAATCCTTCATTCTGCCGACTGACAATCACTTCTATGTCGAGTCGATTGATCGCTATCTGGTCCTGACCTGCATCGCCGTCATCTTTCTGGTACATTCCTATCTGCGCACACGTGTCTTCGAGAAGGTCGCATACGCGATTCCCATCCCTGCCCGGGTATTCATGCTGACCGGCATGATGCTAGCTATCGCGCTGTCAGGTGAAACCAACCAAGAGTTCATCTATTTCCAGTTCTAAACCTGGCCGAGGCGGCGCCAGTTGTTCAAGCGGCGATCGCCACTCGACTAAAGTCGACCCTTTTTATTCCTGGTGCATATTGGCTATGTCATCCTGGCAGTTAAGCTGAGCGCTTGAATTGGATGAAGGCGCTCTTTGCCGATGGAGTACGTGGCCATGCCCCAGAGCTATGTCGAGGTGTATCAAAGCTGGCGGGACAATCCCGAAGCCTTTTGGGACGAGGCCGCCACGGCGATCGACTGGTTCAAGCCAGCCGACAAGGTGTTTGACCCAGAGGCCGGCGTCTATGGCCGGTGGTTCGCAGGCGCGCAATGCAATACGTGCTACAACTGCGTCGACCGGCATGTCGAGGCCGGCCGCGCCGATCAAGCCGCGCTGATCTATGACAGCCCGGTCACGGATCAGAAAATGACTTACTCGTACCAGGACTTGCAGAAGCAGGTCTCAGATGTGGCCGCCGGCTTGATCAAGCTCGGCATCGCAAAGGGCGACCGGGTCATCATCTATATGCCAATGATCCCGCAAGCGGTCTTCGCCATGCTGGCTTGTGCGCGGATCGGCGCCGTTCACTCGGTCGTGTTTGGCGGATTTGCCGCCAAGGAATTGGCGACGCGGATTGATGATGCCAAGCCGAAAGCCATTCTCAGCGCCTCTTGCGGCATCGAGCCGACGCGCACCGTCGCCTACAAGCCGTTGCTCGACGAGGCGATTGAACTCTCCACCCACAAACCCGACGCCTGCGTGATTTTTCAACGCGCGCAGCACCTGGCAGAGCTCGGCCAGGCCCGCGACATCAGTTGGGACACATTCCTGGACACGGCCGAAACCCAGCAGATTGTCCCTTGTCTGCCTGTCGCCGCCACGGATCCGCTCTACATTCTCTACACATCTGGCACGACAGGCGAGCCGAAAGGCGTCGTGCGCGACAATGGCGGGCACATGGTCGCGCTGCAATGGAGCCTGAACAACATCTACAACACCAATCCGGGCGACGTGTACTGGGCGGCTTCGGATGTCGGATGGGTCGTGGGGCACAGCTATATTGTCTACGGCCCGCTGCTGCAGGGATGCGCGACGGTTTTGTTCGAAGGCAAACCCGTCGGCACGCCTGATGCCGGGGCGTTCTGGCGGATCATTGAAGAGTACAAGGTCTCGACCCTGTTCACAGCGCCGACCGCGCTTCGCGCGATCAAGAAGGAAGACGCTGGCGGCAAACGGCTTGAATCATATGACACATCTTCGCTGCGCACCCTGTTCCTGGCCGGCGAGCGCGCCGACCCGGACACGATCCAGTGGGCGGAAAACCTGCTCGACATTCCGGTCATCGACAATTGGTGGCAGACCGAAACCGGCTGGCCGATTGCTTCCAACCCGATGGGCATCGAGGCCCTGCCGGTCAAATATGGATCGCCCTGCGTTTCAATTCCGGGCTATGACGTGCAGATCCTGAATGATGCGGGCGAGCAGCTGCCTGCAGGCGAGCTCGGCAATATCTGTCTGAAGCTGCCCCTGCCGCCCGGCTGCCTGCCCTCTTTGTGGAACATGGATGACCGGTTCCGGGACAGCTATCTCGACACATTCCCCGGCTATTACGAAACCGCCGATGCCGGCTTCATCGATGCAGATGGCTATATCTCGATCATGGCGCGGACTGATGACATCATCAATGTCGCCGGTCACCGCCTGTCCACGGGCGGCATGGAAGAGATCATAGCCGCCCATGGCGATGTTGCCGAATGCGCGGTCATCGGCATCGCAGATGCGCTGAAAGGCCAGATCCCGCTCGGCTTCATCATTGTCAAAGACGGCGTGCAAAAAGCCGGGTCAGACATTGAGGCTGAATGCGTACAGCTGGTCAGGCAGAAACTCGGCGCCGTGGCAGCGCTCAAGACCGTGATTCAGGTCGAGCGACTTCCGAAGACCCGGTCCGGCAAGATCCTGCGCGGAACGGTTCGCAAGATCATTGATGGAGAGGCATGGAAGATGCCCGCGACAATCGATGACCCGGTGATCCTGGACGAGATGAAACAGGTCTTTGCCGAACGCGGCCTCTTGTAAGGCCAGCCTCGGTGGAGGGCTTGAAGCATCGCGCCCTCAGATTGCTCGAAGCTGCGCGGCGTTAGTTCAACTTCTGCACGGTTCAGCATAAGTTCGGCAATACTCAGCAAGCCTAAAAAAATGACCAGAACAAGTTAAGAGTAGTGCAACTTTGAGTTGTATACTTGGTCTCTGAACTGAGTAATGCGAAGCCAATTCAAGATGCTAGACACACCTGAATCACAGACGGAAGACTCGACAAAGCCGCGTCAGGCCTATGCCAACGCCTGGCTGACCGCGCAGACGGTATTGACCCTGATCTCGCAACATCGCACTTCGGCTGACCCGGTCTCTTATGCCGTCTGGTACAATTACGCGGCGGGCAAGCACCCTGAATTAAACACGGCCGTGGACGCAGCCCTCGAACACGGCGGCGGGATCAGCCTTGCCGAAATGCAGCATCTGCACGCTGAGTTCGTCGCCAATGACAATCAAGCCGAAGAAGAACTGGATGATATCAGCCGCGCCATTCGCGAAGAGGTCGCTGGCGCGCAATCTCTGGTCACAGACATCATCTCAAACACCGATGACTATGTCGCTTCCATGGACAAGGCCAAGACCCTGCTGCCGGCCAATGCCTCGCCAGAAGAGCTCTCAAACGCGATTGGCGGGATCATCGAGCAGACCGAGTCTTCAAGAGCCGCCGCGCAGAGCATTCAGGTCGCGCTGCAAAGCAAACAGGATGAGATCACACAGCTGAACTCGAAAGTGATCCAGTTCAGAGACAACCTGATGCGCGACAGCCTGACTGAGCTGGTCAACCAGCAGAAATTCGAAGCCTTGCTCGGCGAGCAGGCTGCCGACGCCCTGGCGAACGGCTATGCCCTGACTGTGCTTGCGGCCAGCGTCAAGAATATCCAGGACCTGAATGATACAGCGAATATGGATATTTCCGAGTTCATTCTGAAATCCTTTTCCGACATTGCCCGCCGCGTGGTCGGCGACCAGGGCGTTTGCGGCCGGTTTTCCAGCAGCTTTTTCGGAATCATGTTGCCGCGCGCCGCGTATGCCGAGGCCGGCAAGGTCGCAAATGCGATCATCGAAGAATTGGACTTGTTCAAGATCGTCAAGAAGCCGAGCGACCAACTCGTCGGACATATCCAGGCTGCATTTGGCGGATCGTGCCTGCGCGTCGGCTCCAATCCGCGCGACCTGGTGGCCTTGGCATTGGCGCAGGCACAACAAGCCAAGCATTCCGATCGCAGCTCGGTCAAATTTGATCTGACACCCCAAGCCGAAGCAGAGCCGCCGCTGGCCCCGTCCTCACTGGCTGGGGCGTAATTCCCTTGGGCCGAGCGAGCTCTGTTTTGGTCGGCTCGAAGCGTCCGCCGCGGGTTGAGTTCAGTCTTTCATCGCATAGCGCGCCCGCGCAATCGTCGTGATTTCCGTCACAAAGGCCTCAATGTCCGCTTCAGGGTCAGCGATGGCCTGCATGATCGATCCAAGCAGCAAGCTGCCAAAGACTTCGGCAGAGACCTGACATGCGCGCAGAGCCTTGACTGAGCCATCCTGTTGTCCGCGCATCAGGCATTCGGCAAAAATGTCCCGGAACAGTCTGTGCAGATTGCGGAAGACCCGTTCCCCGGTCGTCTTGTCGGCGATGGCGCTGGCGAAAAACCGGAAATAGGCGGACCCGTGTGGCTCTGACCTGATCCGGCGCAATTGAATCGCGGCGTGATTCTCAAGCGCTGCCAGCCCGGTCATTTCGCTCAAGGCTTGCACATCCGGCAATTGGTTGTGCTGCTGAAACAGATAGTCCGTGACCGCTTCGATCAGGTTTTCCTTGGAGCCGAATTTCTGAAACGCGAGACCGCGGCTATAGCCGGCTCGATCAGCGATGGATTCAAACGTCACAGCCGCAACGCCCTGCTCAGCCGCGATCGCCAGAGCGGCCTCGATCAGGCGCTGTTCGGACAATAGCTTTTGGTCCGCGCGGCTGAGCTTGGATTGAGCCGTGGTCATCGAAACCGGCTCACATTTCAATCATGTCGAAGTCGGACTTTGGCGTGCCGCAAAGCGGACAAACCCAGTCGTCAGGAATGTCGGCCCAGCGCGTGCCTGGCGACAGGCCTTCCATCGGATCCCCTTCGGCTTCGCTGTAAATATAGCCACACGTCCGGCACTGCCATGTCTTGAATGCTTCTGAATCCGCCACGGCCCGTCTCCTTTCGACCTTCGCCCAACCGGGTCGAAGACCACACCCATGGCGTGCGACCAAATTGGCTGTTCTCATTTCGCTATACGCATGTATAGTGAAATGATGAATGAGGCAATAATCAACTGACTGCCCAACCGGGAAGGACGTAAGACATGACAACCAGCGCCACGCCAATCGTCGCAAAAGAGATCGCCAATACGATTGTGGATCCGTTCGCTTTCGCCAATTGGGACCGCGTGCACGACGCGTTTGCCAGCTTGCGCGCCGACGCCCCACTCGCCGTCGCTGAACCGGACGGGTTCGATCCGTTCTGGGTGGTGACGCGGTTCGATGACATTCAGCATGTCGAGCGCCACAATGACCTGTTCCATAATGGCGATCGCTTCACGACCCTGACTGACAAGGCTGGCGGAGAGCAGATCAAAGCCATCACGGGGGGCTCGCCCCACCTCGTCCGATCCTTGGTCCAGATGGACAATCCCGACCATTTCAAGCATCGCGTGCTGACACAAAGCTGGTTCCTGCCGCAAAACCTGCGCGAGCTGGAAGGCCGTATCAGAGAGATCGCGCGAGAATTCGTCGACAAGATGCTGTCCGGTGGCAATGCGTGTGACTTCGCCAAGGACGTTGCCTTCCTGTATCCGCTGCGTGTCATCATGGAAGTGATTGGCGTGCCGCCCGAAGACGAACCGCGGATGCTGCTGCTGACGCAGCAATTATTCGGCCCCACTGACCCTGAAATGCGCCGCGCGGACGAGGATTTGTCGTCCGAGAAGGCGGTTGAGTCCATTCAGGAAGTTGTCGGCGACTTCTTCAACTATTTCACAGCCTTGAGCGAAGACCGGCGCACATCGCCGCGCAATGATCTGGCCACGATCATCGCCAATGCAAAAATTGACGATGAGCCGATCGGTTTCTTTGAGGCGATGTCCTATTACATCATCGCGGCAACTGCCGGCCATGATACAACCTCTGCCTCCACGGCCAGTTCCATGTGGGCCATCGCAGAGCGCCCGGACCAATGGGCAAAGCTGAAAGCAGATCCAGCATTGATCGGTGGCCTGGTCGAAGAGTCGATCCGCTGGGAAACCCCGGTCAAACACTTCATGCGATCGGCGACCGAGGACACTGAACTGGCTGGCCAGACGATCAAGCAGGGCGACTGGATGTATCTGTCCTATGTGTCAGGCAACCGTGACGAGACCCGGATCGAACGCCCGTTCGAATTCGACATCACAAGGTCACCGAACAAGCATGTGGCACTTGGATATGGCGCCCATGTCTGCCTCGGACAGCATCTCGCGCGGATGGAGATGCGCGTGCTCTGGGAAGAATTACTGCCGCACCTGAAAAGCGTCGAACTGGCGGGCGAACCGACCCGCGTCGCTGCATCCTTTGTCAGTGGGCCCAAATCTGTTCCGATCCAGTTTCAATCCGCCTAGGCTGAGCATGACCGCGGCGGCCCGAAGCAGCGGCCGCGCGCGGCGCCGATCACGGCGCTCGAGGCAGCCCCTCGATCGACTTGCATCCACTTGTTCCCATTGATTAAAAATGGTGCCCGGGGGCGGATTTGAACCACCGACACGCGGATTTTCAATCCGAGAGAATAAGTATGGTGCACCACATTAACCAATAAATACAGGGCAATAGGAAGCCTTAGCTATTCTTTCAAACGGTATCCTACCTTATATTGAGTTATCCTGCGTGTGAGTTTCGTGTGAGCCTCCATACCTATCCGACGAGCAACTTGAGCCGCACCGTTGCGACCCGCTAGCACCCCGAGCTATCAAAGGTTCCGCGCTACTCCAACGTTGGTGTGGTCTAGGTGCTGCTTCTACCGATCAGCACGCACTTGCATCGCCCACCAACCACGGAATGGATCTGGAAATGAGGTTCCGATCGCGCGTGTGGAAGTCGCTATATTCTGACTTGCCTTAACCGGAGAGAGTTAGTGATGACCGAGAATGATGACAGGCTCATCGCTGCTGCCGCAATCATGGGACTCAGCAAGATCCCGAAGACGGGATAGAGAACGCCCGCCGCGAGCGGCACTCCGAGTGCATTATAGACGAAGGCGAAAAACAGATTTTCTCGGATGTTGCGCATCGTCGCTTTGCTGAGCGTTCTCGCTTTGGCAACACCGGTTAGGTCGCCCCTGATCAGAGTGACACCTGCGCTTTCCATGGCCACATCGGTGCCTGTTCCCATGGCGATCCCGATATCAGCTTGCGCCAAAGCGGGCGCATCATTGATGCCATCGCCGCACATAGCCACGACGGAACCCGCATCTTGAAGTTCCTTGATGATGCGGTTCTTATCCTCTGGCGACACGTCAGCATGAACGACATCAATACCAATTTTACGGGCAACCGCGTTAGCTGTGCCAAGACTATCGCCAGTCAACATAACCACTTTGAGCGCTGCGGCGTGAAGATTGTTTATGGCATCAGGTGTACTGGCTTTGATCGGGTCAGCCACACCGATTAATCCGGCGGCTTGGCTGTCAACGGCCAGGAACATGACTGTCTGCCCTTCAGCGCGGTGGGTTAGGGCTTCCCCGGCGAGTTGATCTGAGAATGCACCAATGCGGCGCATCATTTTCTCATTACCAATCGCAACCATCTTTCCACCGACCATTGCTTGAGCGCCCTCACCCGTTATCGATAAAAAGCCGTCTGCGGGTTCAAAGGACGCGCCGCGCTCTTCAGCCCCGCTCACAATTGCCTCAGCCAATGGATGTTCGCTTGCGACTTCGACAGAGGCTGCGAGCGCCAACAGATCAAGCTCGTCGAAGCCATCTGATGGCTGTACCAGCATGAGTTTAGGTTTGCCCTCGGTGAGCGTCCCAGTCTTGTCGACAACGATCGTATCAACCTGCTCAAAGGTTTCGAGCGCTTCAGCGTTTTTGATCAAAATCCCGTTTTGAGCCCCTTTGCCGGTGCCGACCATGATCGACATAGGCGTGGCGAGACCCAAAGCGCATGGACAGGCAATGATCAGAACGGCAACCGCGTTGACGATCGCAAACGCCATGGCAGGCTCTGGCCCAAACATGGCCCAGACTCCAAACGTCACAATCGAGACCACAATGACCGCAGGCACAAAATATCCCGAGACTGTATCAACCAGGCGCTGAATCGGCGCGCGGCTTCTTTGCGCCTCCGCGACCATTTGGACAATTTGGGACAACATCATGTCGTCGCCCACGCGTGTTGCGCGCATGATGAGACTGCCGGTTCCGTTGACCGTGCCGCCCGTTACAAGAGCCCCATGCTCTTTTTGAACTGGGATGGGTTCGCCTGTAATCATCGATTCATCGACGCTTGATCGACCTTCGACGATCTCGCCGTCCACGGGGATTTTCTCGCCGGGGCGCACGCGAAGTCGTTCGCCTGCTTTTACCTCATCAATAGAAACTTCTTCTTCGGTGCCGTCATCTAGAATTCGCCGCGCCGTGGGCGGGGCGAGTTCTAGGAGTGCGCGAATTGCGCCGGAGGTTTGGCTTCGGGC
Source organism: Henriciella sp. (assembly GCA_965212615.1). Classification (GTDB taxonomy): domain Bacteria; phylum Pseudomonadota; class Alphaproteobacteria; order Caulobacterales; family Hyphomonadaceae; genus Henriciella. Next base: position 223,934 of record OZ243114.1, on the reverse strand, counting down.
TCGCAGCTCCAAAACTTGGCCAAGTAGAACCAAAGTTGTGATCACCGCAGCTGCTTCGAAATAGATCGCGACTGCCCCCGTCTCGCCGCGAAACTGTGTCGGGAAGATTTGCGGGATGGCAGTTGCGACAAGTGAGTAGAGAAATGCGACGCCCACCCCCAATGCAATCAGAGTGAACATGTTGAGATTCATCGTGCGCACAGATTGAACCCCGCGCGCAAAAAAAGGCGCACCGCCCCAAAGGACAACCGGCGCAGCTAGAGCAAGTTGGAGCCAATTGCCCCAGCTAGGATCGATCAATGATGCGATCGGATTGCCAGGAATCAAATCCCCCATCGCGATGATCAGGAGAGGTACTGATAGGATAGCTCCGACCCAAAAGCGCTTCGTCATGCTATCGAGTTCGCTCGTGTCTTCTTCGCCCACGATCCCGCTCTCTGGCTCCAAGGCCATACCGCAAATCGGACACCCACTATTGCGCGTGTCCCTCACCTGTGGATGCATCGGACACGTGTAAACAGTACCTGTGAAGCCGTGCGGAACAAGGTCATATTCAGTGCCCTCAAGGGCCTCTGCATCATCATGACAGTGAGCGTGATCGTGGGACATGATTACACAGCCTTCTTTCGATCGAAGAAATTGTAGAGCGGCACGATTATCAGCGCCGCGAACCAGCCATAGGCGTAGGACTCGACCAAACCGAGAACGAAGGCAGGGATAGAGATAAACTCAAAGCCTGGCAGCAACAGCTCCCACGCGGCATGCATGTGCAGACTTGCGGGAGCTACAAGGCCCCAGCCAATGCAAATCGAGAACATAATGACCAGAAATAGCGATAGCGCATGGCCAGTTGGAATGAGTCGCATATCTTGCTCCTTCTCACTGTTAAGAGCGCCCAATTCTTCGGGTGGCGCTCAGGTTGAGGTCGCGGTAAAGACGCGACCAATTCCATAAACCTAATACCCCTATGGGGTATATTCAAGTCTAACCCTTAATGCTTGTGCGCCTGCTTTTCGGCTGCGGTTTTCCGCGTACGAAGAAACAGGATTTCAAGTCCAAAGATCAGAATGATAGCGCCGAACGCGATCCAAATAATGAGGGGATCGCTTGCCAACTTAATCAAGATGAACGCGCCGAGCGCCACCATATCAAACATAATTGCTGAAATGAGAATCGCCGGATTTGCCCCGACTTCATCCCGAAGGTGGCGCAACACCCCCCAGTGGATGGCAATATCCATGACTAGGTAGAAAATTGCGCCAAGTGAGGCAATTCGGCCAAGATCGAAGAAAACAGCAAGCACGGATGCTAGCACGACCGTGTAAACGAGCGTGTGACGTTGAATGTCACCGGGCATGCCAAAATGTTTATGCGGGATTAGGTCCATATCCGTTAGCATGGCCAGCATGCGCGAAACGGCGAAGATACTGGCCAGCAATCCAGACGAAGTTGCGATAATGGCGATGATGACTGTGAAAATCACACCGGTATTCCCAAGCGCAGGACGTGAGGCTTCGGCCAGTGCAAAATCCCTCGCCGCCGCGATCTCCTCAATGGAAAGCGAAGACCCGACCGCAAACGCCACCGCCAGGTAAACCACGAGGCATATTGCGAGCGAAATCATGATCGCCCGGCCAACATTTTTTGTCGGGTTTTCTACTTCATCGCCGCTGTTTGTGATGGTCGTGAAACCCTTATAAGCAAGGATCGCGATTGCGACGCCCGCGAAGAAGCCAGTCACCGTCCCCGATTGCGCATCGGGTGTACTCGCCGCTTCGAAAGAAAACCCGGACGCCCACAAAGCGACACCTGCAAAGACTAGTATGCCACCGATTTTTAGGCTTGCCGTAATTTTTGAGATTGTTCCGATCACAGAGTTTCCGGCGATGTTGATTAGGAACGCCAGAACAATCAGTCCCACCGCAAGCAGTGGAACGAGTGAGTTGGCAGCAGAAACGTCAAAAAGTTGCAGCGTGTACGTGCCAAAGGTGCGTGCAACCAGGCTTTCATTGATGACCATGGAAAAAGCCATCAGCAGCGCGCTCGCCCCGGTCATAACGGAATGCCCATAAGCTTTGTGTAGGATCATGCCTATCCCGCCCGCAGACGGGTATTTGTTGGACATCTTGATATAGGTATATGCGCTAAATCCGCTGATGATCGCGGCCAACAAAAAAGCAACAGGAAATAGCGGCCCTGCCAGATCGGCCACCTGCCCGGTCAGCGCGAAGATGCCCGCCCCAATCATAACGCCTGTCCCCATAGCCACTGTACCGGCAAGGCTTAGGCTACCCTTATCATACGAGCTGGCGCGGTTCATCAGCACCGACCCAATGGTTTGTGCCCAACGTAAAGGCTGATCGTACCTGTCATCGTGTTGATGCGCTCTGCTTCGTCAACATCAGCCAAACCGGCGTCGGCCATCAGCGGCGCAAGAATTCCATCGGCATTGGGTTGTGTATCTTCGACCCCGTCCAGTTGTTGCACCGTCCTTCGGAAAGCGAGGCGCATCCGCCAAGACCGCTGCTGCCCGTAGTCTGCGATACACACCAACCCGCCCGGCTCAACGGCCTCATACATCTGCCGCAAGATTCGTTTCTTCTCTTCGAGCGGGACTTGATGCAAGACCAAGCTGGAAACGACTTTGTTGGGGTGAGCATACGCTGCGATGGCGTCTTCGCTCAGAAATCCACGCACGAATTGAGCGGAACTTCCAGCTTTTTTGTTCTTATGCCGGGCGCGCGCCACTGCCTCTGCGTCCGGATCAATCCCAACATAGACCGCCCTTGGCTCCGCTTTGTGGAGCGCCACCGCGAGACTCCCTGTGCCTGACCCAACATCAAGAATAACATCGCCAGGTTGAGGCGCGAGCCGCTTGATCAACCGTTCGCGCCAATACCTCTCGCGCGTCATCAGCGCGATCACGATATCATAAAATGGTGTCAGAGCTCCATGACCCAAGGGCGGTGTGTGCGACTGTGCGTCAATGCTCATGATCGCCCTCAATCGGCGCGGAAGACCAATGAATATGCTCGATGAGCCAACTATCTTCGGACCGGCGCAGCGTCATGGTTTCCATCATCCCGCTGTGAATAGGCTCGCCCCTGAAGGTGCCGTGAATTTGCGATTCAGAAATCACAACTGCGATCTCGGAGCCCGCGATCACGTCTTGTTTTTTTAACGAGAAATCCACCGCTGCGGTAAACGCCATGTCGGACGGCATATGGTGGCCCGCATATTCCTCGAATGAGCGCTCAGCCCCGCCGCCCTCTGCGATGATGGCTTGTGGAGACATCAGAGATTCCACGACATCTGCGTCCCCGCGTTTCAACGCAGCGGAGAATGCCGCGACAACGCCCTCTGGAGAGCCGGCAACAATTGGCGCGATCTCTGCTTGGATATCGCTTTCATGATGACCGTCTGCAGGATCGTGCATTTCTTCAGCGGCTGGCACTGTGGCGTGATCTTCATCGCCATGAGCGTGATCATGCCCATCGCCTGATTCCGATGGTAAGCTCGATACTCCGAGACCGTAACCATAAACGAGCTTTCCGCCCCACCACGCGGTTGTGGTGAGCGGGACTGCGGCAGCTAGAACCGCAATTGTGAAGAGTATCGACGGCGATGAGGCACACCGCCACCACCGCCAACTCGCGAGGATCAGGAGCAAAATGGATGATGGCACAGCCCAATTTCTGTGCGTCGTCATGGCTTCATGCGATGGCCCATCATGGGCCACGGAATAGTAAGCCTGGAAGCCAGCTGCCACCGTCGCGAGAATGGCGATCACGCCAAAGGCCAGCATCCAGTCCGCCGCAGGCGCTAAGGTGTTTCGCCACCGCACATTGGGGGCAAAACGTGCCCCCAAATATGCAACCACGGCGGTGATGCTAAGTGCATATGAGAAGTGAACGAGAATTGGATGCAGGTTCGGCTCAATTAGATTTGACATTGCCGCCTCCTAGAACCAAGCGCGGAGGCCAAGAACAAAGACCGTCTGGTCTTTACTCCTACCTTCAGCTTCGATGAAATCAGCTGTGTCGCCAAAGGCGCTTTGCCATTCAACGCCGACATAGGGCGCAAACTCGCGCTTGATCTCATATCGAAGACGCAGGCCAGCATCCAAGCCGGTCACACCGGAGCCAATCTCGCGCTCGGGAATATCTTGCGCTGACAACTCCAATTCGACGCGCGGTTGCAATACGAGGCGCTGTGTAAACAACATGTCGTATTCCGCTTCGATGCGGGCCGTGACATCGCCCTTTTCGCTCAGGAAAGCTGCCGCATCAACCTCGAACCAATATGGTGCGAGCCCCTGTACGCCAACCACGCCGTGGGCGAGGCCATCGGGTTCAATATCGTAGCGTATGCCTGTTTGAACATCGAAATAGGTCGATACCGCGCGAGACCACAGAACTTGAAGCTCAGCATCCTCGATCTCGTTTCCGTCGAGCGAGTATTCCCCCTCGGATTTGACCCAAAGCTTGTTGATATCGCCGCCATACCAACCTTGAAGGTCCCAAAGGACGGTATCCTCTTCATCACCCGATTGAATTTCCAATCGATCGGCCATGAAGAAATAGTTGGATTGTGCTCCGTTGGCGGCTTGAACGGCCTTGCGAGACGCTTCCATTTCTTCTGCGCCCCAATACTTATCGGCCATAGACCAGGGTGGATTCTGGCTTTGCTGGTCTTCCTGGGCGTTAGCGTAACCAGGCACTACCGCAAATGCTGTGAACGCGACGAGCGCGCCAAATGTGTAAGACAGTCTCATTATTCGTCCTCCCCATGCTTCATCGATCCGTGATCCATATCGCCATGTCCCATGTCGCCATGCTCCATGTCCCCATGATCCATGTTCCCGTGATCCATGCCCTCATGATCCATCATTGGGGTGTGCGATCCATCATTCGGCATCACCGAGACAACCTGCATCATCCCTGCATGCATGTGGTACATAAGATGACAATGGAACGCCCAGTCTCCGACATGATCGGCGCTAACATCAACCGATAGCCGTTCACCCGGCTTCACTGTGATGGTGTGCTTTCTCGGTTTATGATCGCCGCCGCCATTGACGACATCGAAGAACATGCCGTGCAAGTGGATGGGATGTGGCATCATTGTGTTATTGACCATTGTCAGACGCACACGCTCACCCTCGTGGAAGATGATGGGCTTTGTGACCTCGGAGAATTTCACGCCGTCAAATGACCACATGTAACGCTCCATGTTGCTTGTGAGGTGGACAACCACCTCTCGGCCCGGCGCTCGTGTGTCCGGATTAGGATCGAGACTTCGAAGCTGGCTGTACCGGAGAGTTCGATGCGCGACCTCTTCCAGTCCAATGCCGGGTTCATCGAGGCGCGACAGTGGCATGGCGGCGACATTGGCGACGCCGGGTCCTCGTTCTATTGAGGCTTCTACGACATTCGGGCCCATCATGTGGTCCATGCCCTCATGGTTCATCATTGATTCAGCCATCTGACCGTGATCCATTTCGCCATGATCCATGCCGCCCATCCCGCTGTGATCCATACCCATATCTTTCATCGTGAGCGTTGGGACAGCTCTCAGCGCGGGTTCACTTGCGCGCATACCGGGGCGCGGTGCGATCGATGCGACGACTTGCCCGGAGCGATCAATCGATTCAGCCACAAAGGCATAGGCGCGATCTTCTTTTGGCTCGATGATCACATCATACGTTTCGGCAACGCCCATTTGAAACTCATCGACCTCCAAAGGTTGCACATTGAGGCCGTCCGCGTTGACTATGGTCATGGGCAACCCCGGAATGCGAACATTGAACAGCGTCATGGCCGCCGCATTGATGATCCGCAGACGGACGCGCTCACCCGGACGAAATAGTGCATTCCAATTGTCCGCTGTGGCATGACCATTAATGACATAGGTGTAAGTCGCGCCGGTCACGTCAGCGATATCGCGCGGCGACATGCGCATGGCGCCCCACATGGCGCGCTCACTCATAGCTGCGCCGAGGCCCTTTTCTCGCGCATCAGCTAAAAATTCGCCCATGGTCGGCTGGTTGAAGTTCAGGCTCTCTGCATTCTTCTTCAGCTTGGCGAAAAGATGATGCGGATTGTCATACGTCCAATCGCCGAGCATCAATATGTATTCGCGGTCATACTCCACCGGATCATCATGCTTTGGATCGATGATCATTGGCCCGTAATGGCCGACTTGTTCCTGAAGGCCGGAATGGGAATGATACCAGTAGGTGCCGCTTTGCGGGACGGCGAATTCGTATTTAAAAGTCTCTCCCGGTTTGATGCCGGGAAACGTCACGCCGGGTACGCCGTCCATCTGAAACGGTACAAGCAGGCCGTGCCAATGGATCGAGCTATCGACATCAAGTCCGTTCCTCACGTTCAGCGTAATGTTGTCGCCTTCACGAAAACGGATCAACGGGGCGGGTAGCGACCCATTGACGCCAATGGCTTGCGCCGCCCTACCATTGATACGAACCGGGAATTTTCCGATCGAAAGATCGAACTTGGTGCCTGATAAACTGGCGATGCCGAGATTGCCCTCCGATGACGGCAAAGCCCAGGCAGGGTCTAGTCCGGCTGCGCCGAAAGCGAGGCCGCCCCAGGCTGTGTGTTGGAGAAGTCGTCTTCTGCTAAGCATATTATTGGTCCTTGTGTTTTGGGATTGGCGCGATCAATGAGCGCCATGGCCATCATGAGTTTTCGCGTCTGCTGGCTCGGCGTTTTTCAACGACTCAACGACGGTTTTTGAAGAAACTTTGCGCAAGGCCTTGATTTTAAATCCGCTCGCTTGGGATGGATCAAAATCAAATTCGATTGCATCACCGGCCGCAAAGCTCTCGAGATCTATCTCCGAGGCCACGCTGAAGTTCATGTTCATTGAGGGCCAACCAAGAGAAGCGATGGGTGCGTGGGTCAGATTTAGGACCCTGTCGGCTTCATTTACTTCGAGGATAGAGCCAACGCCGCGCGCTAGGCCCACTGCCAACTCTGGGGAGGACTCGTAGGTAATTTCTGGATGATGATCCGCGTGCGGGTCGGATTGCGCCTTGGCGGGAAGAGTGAGCACCGTCGTCATGAGGGCGAAGGCAGAAATGGATTGGATCGTGAGTTGCATAAATTCGTTTCCTTACGTGATTGCATGGCGGCCAATCATTGGCCGATAACGGCAATGCCAGGAGCGAACTTGAGGTGGGGGACAGCCCGGTCCGGCATTGCCGTGACCGCTGATAACGTGGGTATTTGGGGGGACGCCCTACGACATCAGCAGCCAGATCGCGCACTTTTTTCAGCGCGCGAACCGGGTGTTTCAGATCAGTAAGAGAACTTTTTGCGAAATCAGTGTTGGGCGCGGTGGATCAAGCCATCGCAATCCGCGAAGCGCCGAAGGCGCTAAGTTGGCGGGCGTGTTCGGAGCCGCGATTGAGCGCAGCAGAGTCTTAATGTCATTAGAGGGCGCCGCAATTTTACTTGCGGACGCGCCATCGTAAGAACTGGCGAATGCCAAATCGCCTGAACAATGCGCGCAGTCATCTCCATCGTGGTCATGACCCTGATTGTGGTGATGCTCGATTTCGCTCGGAAGCTGGTCATGCGCCGCCTCGTCGTGATGCACATAAGCATCATTGTGAACCATAAGCATCGTATTTGTTTGAGGCGGCAAGGGCGTCGCCTGCGCGGAGCAAACGCATAAGATTTGCACGATGCCGAAAATCACGGCAACGAACGGAATCAAGGTATATCTGAATTGATTCATGGGCATTGTTTGACCATACCTTCTACGTCGCCTATATACCTACAGGGGGTATTGAGTCAATGTCGAAATCTGAAGCCACAATCAAACGCCTCAATCGCATCGAGGGGCAAGTACGCGGGATCGTTCGCATGCTCGAGGAGAATCGTTATTGTATAGACGTGCTCCACCAGATGCAGGCTGTCAAAGCTGCACTCGCCCGCGCCGAAAGTGAAATTCTCAAAGATCACGCTGCAACCTGCGTCAATGACGCTATCGAGTCCGGAGATACAAACGAGCAGCAAAAGAAAGTCGAGGAACTCGTGGACCTTTTTGATAAGCTCAAGCGATAAACGCTGACAACAAAATACCCGCGAAGCAACGAACAAAAGAAGATCCGTGGCACCTAGCCAACTCGCCACGCGATTCTACTTCGGTGCAATTGCGGATTCCTAAAGAAACCGCCGCGTTCGCGCCTTATAAGATCTATAAGCATCACCGTATTCACGTTCGAGCCAAGGCTCTTCGAACCTGGGTGCGAGCCAATACATCAACGCCCACATTGCGAGCAGAATTGAAACGCGCAGATCGGCGGCAACAAGTCCCCAACCGATTAGCCCAACCCACGTCGCGACGTAGATCGGGTTACGGCTACGCGCAAACCAACCCGTCATCATCAAACCACGCTTTTCTCCAAAAGCATTGCGCCAGCCCATTTGGAGCGTGATCCGAAAGGCTAATCCGAACCCAAGGATGAGCAAGCCACCTCCAAGCAAGATCTGTCCCCAACCTAAGTTTCCATCGCCGGGTCGCAAAATGAAAATGGTCAGCGCAATTAGCGGATAGAGAAAAAGTCGAAACAGTCCCAAAAACATCCCGTGTTGCCAACTATCCTTACTGGGCGGCGGGAAGAATTTGAAGTTCGGGCCGTATGCCGAAACTGCGGAAAGGACAAAAATTGCGACCGCGCCAGACGCTGACAATCCGAATGTTGTCCATCCCAACCAGGCAGGTGCTTCAATCATGTTCATCTCATACTAAATCCAACGGCGCGTTCGACGGCAATAGGCCTCGAAAGCAACACCAAACTTCGATTGCAGCGCGCGCTCTTCAGGTTTGATTTGAGTTTCCGTCATCACCCAAATGAACAGGAGCGGGCCGATAAACGCTGCGAAATTACCGATCAAGAACGCCTCAGCGGCAAGTACGAATGCCATAGAGAGGTACATAGGGTTTCGGCTGAATCGATAGAGCCCGTCTGTCACCAGCGTCTCGGCCTCTTCAGGCGCGAGCGGGTTAACCGTAGTTCGCGCACGAACAAAGGCCGCCAGCGAAACCACAAGAATGACCGCTCCGACTGCTAAGGACGCAGCAGCAACTCCTAATCGCCATGAACCGTCAAAAGTCATAGAGGGCATAAGGTGGGAAGCGCCCCAGCTCAGCACGCCGCAAAACAGGACCTGCAAAATTGGTGGAACACGGATTTTCATGATCCTACTCCCGCAACAGAATTGGAGCGATCAGCGGTTCTAATTTCATCAAGAGCCTGAATAGTTATTGCGCTCGCTGATTTCAAAAAAAGTCCCGCCAGCAAAACGGCAACGATCAAATCGGGCCAGGCGGTGCCGGTCAGCGCAACAAGTCCGCCTGCGCCAATAACGCCCAAATTACCGATCGCGTCATTGCGCGAGCACAGCCATACCGAGCGCACATTGCTGTCGCCATCACGCCATTTGAGCAAGATCAACACACTTGCGAGATTTGCGACGAGCGCGAGCACGCCGACGGCGCCCATTGCTCCAGCGTCTGGCGCGCCTCCGTTCAGAAATCGCAAGACTGTCATAGCCAGAACTGCGAGTGCGATGACCGCAAGGGAACCGCCTTTTACTAATGATGCGACCGCTCTCGTTCTTAGGCTGGACCCTATCACCAGCAGGCTCAAACCGTATGTCGCGGTGTCGCCAGCAAAATCTAAGGCGTCGGCTTTTAGCGCTTGCGAGCCCGACATCACACCAGCCGCCATCTCGACAAAGAACATCACACCATTGATCGCGATTACGGCGACCAAAGCACGTCGATACGCAGACGACACTCCGTCGAATGATAGGCTTTCGCAGCAATTGGCCATAGGTTAGGCCCCCTTTTTTGGACTCGATTTCTTAAACTCTACAGTCTACAGTGACTATAGAGGCAAGCCCCAAAGAGGTATAATATGAAACCCATGACAATCGGGCGATTATCCAAAGCCGCTGGCGTGAAGGTCACGACCATTCGCTACTATGAATCTATCGGACTTATGGGCGAACCCGACCGGAGCGAGAGTGGACAACGTCTTTACGGCAATGACGCGACACAACGCCTGTCTTTCATTCGACATGCACGGGATCTCGGTTTTCCAATGGACGCCGTCAGAAGTCTTATTCAGTTACAGACCGAGCCCGATCATGATTGTTCTGCTGTTGACTCCATCGCGCGGCAACAACTCGCCGACGTCCGCAAACGCCTGAACCAACTCGAAGCGTTGGAAGCGGAACTGAAGCGTATGATTGCATCGTGCGAAGGCGGAAAAGTTGACAATTGCCGAGTCATGGCCGCGCTCAATGATCACAATGAATGTCTCAACGATCAACATGAACGCATACACGCGATGTAAAAAAAGACTTGCACCTACAGTCACTATAGAGGTTAAATGAACTGTATGACAAATGCTGTTCGATCGATTTCTACCGCCGCAGGACTGATCCTGCTTGGTTCGTCCGCCATCGCTGAATCGGCCATGCACCCGATCGTCGGTTCCTGGGCAAGCGGCGAAACGGTTGAATCGTGTGACACCGCACCGATTACCCATTTTATGTCCGACGGTGTTGTAACCGTGTTCCTGCAAAAGGACGGGGAGCTTCACAGCATCGGCGCATGGTCTGCCACCAAATCCCAATTGACCATGACGCATAACGACTTTCCACTGGAAGCGGATGGCGTATCAAACAAACCAGTCACGCTTGAAATATCCGAGCTGGATGAAATGCGGTTTGTAACGCGCAATTCCGAAGGCGCCGAGCGGTCGCGGGTGCGCTGTAATGACATCAAGATCACAATGGGCGATTCCCATACACATGATTAAATGCCATTCAGACCGATTTAACGAAACGGATAGAGAATAACACACTGATCAAATGATGTTCCTCGTCCCTCTTCTGACGGCCTTCAGGCTCATCGCAACCGCGCTGGCGGTGAGCGCGATATTGATCGTGCCGATGGCAGACGCTCAACATTTTGAGGCTGAACCGGCGCTTTCGATCCAAGTTGACACTGCTTCGTGCGAATTGAGTGAACATTTACCTGATGAGCACGAGCACGAGCACGAGCATCATTCTCATCACTGTGGCTCTTGTCACATACATATTTTGCGCACTGACCCTTCACCAAGTCTCGGTGTAAGCGCGCAGGACAATGCTGCGCACCCGCTATTTTCTCAAGACGTCACCTCTTTGGCGCCGCGAGGCCTTTATCGCCCTCCCCGGGCTTGATCCTTCCCTAACCAGCACGCTGCATCGCAGCCGTGCTCATATTGGATCAATTAAAGGACTATAACTCATGTCATTTCTACTGAAGGGCGCGCTTGCCGCCCTGGCACTGACTGCGACAGCAGCAGGGGCTAGCGCCTCTCCGTGTGACGGCTTTGCAGGCGCTTCATCGACGCTAACACCCGGCGAGCCGCTCACGCTTCGCGTTGCATTGGCAGAGGTACGTCGCCAATCTCCAGCCGTCCGCGCAGCAGCGCTGGAGACACGCGCGGTGGATGCTGAAGCGGATCAAGCCGGGCGCCGGCTAAACCCGAGTTTGTCGATCGAGCTAGAGAATTTTTCCGGCAGCGGCGGGCTGACCGGATTTGATCAATCCGAGACGACGATTGCTCTCGAACAGACATTTCGTCTCGGATCAAAACGAATTTTGTCGGAACGAGCGGCCCGCGCGCGCCAGGCTGTAGCGAGTGCCGATTGTGCCGTAATATTGCGCGAAATCGAACTGGAAACAGCGATCACTTATTCCGAACTCGTCGCCGCAGTGCAATTACGTGACCTTGCTGAAGATAGCGCCGATCTGGCTGACCAGCTCGTGAATATTGTGGAAAGACGGGTCGATGCCGGGTCTGCGGCGCCGCCGGAGCTTTCACGCGCGCGCGTCGATGCAGCCGCCTTGCGCGCTACCGTCAATACAACCCAATCCGAAGTCGACCGTTTGCGCTACGCAATCGCTCTTCTGTGGAACAGCGCCGCTCCAAACTTCTCTGAACCTGAGCCCTCTGTCATAGGTTCGACAGTGGTCGAGGAAACCTCGAGTGTGACACACCCAGCCTTAGACCGAGCCGAGGCAGCCATTCGAGCGCGCATGGCGGACCAAGACTTAGCGCGTAGCTTAGCCACTCCAGACGTTACCGTCTCAGCAGGTTTCCGGCGATTTGAAGAAACCGGTGAAGATGCTTTCATCGCTGGCGTGAGCGTCCCGCTTCCGCTTTTCGATCGTGGCCGAGACGCAGTTCGAGCCGCCGCGCTCAGAGGTGAGGCCGCCTCACTAAGTCGCGAAGTCACGCAGCAACAGCTCCTATCGAGACAACGCGCCGCCATTGCAGCCCGTCGCGCGGCGCAGTCTCGACTTGATCTTCTGGCGACCGAAGCGCGCCCCGCAGCCGAAGAAGCGTATGCAGCCGCCATCCGTGGCTATGAAATTGGCCGTTTCGATCTCACCTCGACCGTTAACGCTCGTGCAGCGTTGCTCGATACGAACCTCGCGGTCATCGATGCAGAATTTACCCTACACCGCGAAGACCTCCGTCTGCGCGCTCTCATCGGTGCCAACCCTTTTAATGGAAACACACAATGACACCTCGATATTTTCTCTTCGCGACCCTTTTAGCCGCCCTTGCAACCTCCGCGTGCGGCAATGCGGACGCCCCCTCCGATGCTGGAGCGTCCCTCGCAGACATTGAACGTTCCGACGATAACCATGACGATCATGATCATGACGACCACGACGGTGAGGATGGTGAAGGCGATCATGATGCTCATGACGAGCACGAGGATGAAGATCATTCAGATGATCACGACCACAACGAAACCGAACTGGACGAAGATGACCATGGTCACGGCGACGACGCTCATGACGACGACTCTGATCACGTCGAATTAAGCCCGTCTGACGCCGCCGAAGCAGGAATCGTTGTGTCGCGCGTCGAGCACGGAACAATGCGCCCAACAGTCTCACTTCCCGCGGAAATCCGTTATGATGGCGACCGCATCGCTGCAGTCTCACCACAGGTGAGTGGACGCATAACGCGGCTTATTGCTGGAGAAGGCGATGAGGTGGCGCGCGGTGCCGCGCTGGCAGTTCTAGCCAGTCGCGAGCTGGCTGAACTCAAAGCAGCGTTCCTGACAGCCGTTTCAGCGGAAGATCTCGCGCAGCAAGCACTTACCCGCGAAGAAACGCTTTTTGCAGACCGAATAACCTCTGAGGCCGACCTGCAAACCGCCCGCGCCGCTCTAATCGCAGCCCGAGCGAACCGAGAAGGTATCGAGAATAAGCTCCACGCGGTTGGCGTGCGGCACAGCGAACTCGGACGGCTCGCCAACGCTACGGACGGCACCCTCGCCAACGTGACGCTCACCGCTCCGATTAGTGGCATTGTCGCGCGTCGTACTGCGACACTCGGCGCGACGGTTTCCGCCGATGATCCGAGCGCTCCGCCCTTGTTCACCATTGTGGACGACAGTGTGCTCTGGGCGGACATTTCCGTCTACAATCAAGACGCCGGAAGCGTCCATCAGGGCGCCGCTGTTATCCTAAGATCAGATACAGGGCTGCAATTGGCTGATGGAGAGATCGCTGTTGTGCTGCCCGCCATCGATGAGACTTCGCGAACCGCAACTGCGCGTATGATTGTGAGGAATGATACGCGCAGGTTGCGACCTGGGCAATTTGTGACCGCCGATATCGCCGCAGGGACCGGTGAGCCAGCCTTACAAGTGCTGTCATCCGCAATTGTTGAAGTTGAAGGACGCGCCAGCGTTTTCGTTCCGACCGATGACGGATATCAGCCTCGCGCGATCGAGCAAGGCTCGGAATTCTCTGGTCAGACGAGCATTCTGTCTGGGCTGCAAGAGGGCGAACAATACGTCTCAGAAGGCGCGTTCACACTTAAAGCTCAACTAGAAAAAGACGCGTTCGGCGACGGCCACGAACACTAAGAGGCAACAAAAAATGCAAAATCTCATGCACCGCCTCGCTGGCGGAAGACTCCTCGCCGCTATCGCGGCTTTCGCCCTGACGATTGGCGGTCTGTTCGCGTTCCGCGCGCTTCCTGTTGACGCTTTTCCTGACCCATCACCTTCATTGGTACAGGTCTTCACAGAAACTGAAGGCCTCTCCCCTGAAGAAGTTGAACGCTATGTGACCTTCCCCGTGGAAACTGCGATGTCTGGATTGCCAGACGTCGAAGAGATCCGTTCCGTCTCAAACTTTGGTCTTTCCATCGTCAATGTCTATTTCGAAGATGGGACGGATGTCTATTTTGCGCGACAAGTGGTCGGCGAGAGATTGCCTGAGGCAACGGAGGGCATTCCGGAAGGCTTCGGCACACCAAAAATGGGGCCAATCTCGACGGGCCTCGGAATCATCATGTATTTTCGCCTGGTCGACGAAACCGGCCAATACAATTTGACCGAACTTCGCGAGATCGCCGATTGGATGATCAAATATCCGCTGCAATCGGTTGAAGGCGTCACTGAAGTACTCGCCCTTGGCGGATTTGAGAAACAATATCAGGTTCGCCTCAATCCCGATCTGTTGATCGCATATGACCTTCAGGTTTCAGATGTCATTGGAGCACTAGAAAGCGCCAACCAGACAACAGGCGCGCAGTTCATCGAAGTCGGTGCCGAGCAATACACCGTGCGCGGCGTTGGTCTTGCTCGATCGATCGCAGACCTATCTGAAACTCCTGTTAAAACCATCGACGGACGCACAGTTCGGGTGAGCGACCTTGGCTCAGTCGAGATCGGTGGCGGAGCGCGACAAGGCCTTGCGACTGCCAATGGTGAAGGCGAAACGGTCGCCGGATTGGTGCTGAAACTTTATGGTACCAACACGTCCGATGTGATCGAGCGTGCCCATGCTCGGTTCGATGAGATTAACGCATCTCTCCCGGACGGCGTGCGGGCTGTCCCGTATTATGATCAGGGTACATTAGTGCAGAGGGCTGCTTCGACAGTCACTACTGCGCTTTGGCAAGGTGCGCTTTTAGTCGCCGTGGTCGTCTTCATTTTTCTCGGAGGATGGCGCCCTAGCCTTGTCGTCGTTATGTCCATCCCATTCTCTGTAGGCTTCGCTTTTATCGCAATGAGCGTGCTCGGGATCAGTGCAAATCTGATGTCCCTTGGCGGGGTTGCGATTGCCATCGGCATGATGGTGGATGGCGCGATCGTCATCGCCGAAAATGCAGATCGCGGTTTCCGTGAACGCCGAAATGGCGAAAGCGATCGAGATGTCGTAGCGCGGGCCACTGCAGAGGTAATTGCACCCTTAATCGCCGCGGTTGCGGTGGTGATTATCGTCTTCTTACCCCTATTTTCGCTTCAAGGCGTTGAAGGAAAAACGTTCCGTCCCCTGGCTGCTTCAGCAGCGCTCGCGATGACCGGCTCATTGATCTATGCTGGCCTAATCGCTCCAGCTATGGCGTTTGGGCTTATCAAGCCCCCGAAGAAATCGACATCTGGCGATGGCCGGATCGCGGAGATGGTCAAGCCCATCGCAGCGTTCTTTGTACGCGTGCGGCTCGCCGCCGTGGCGCTCGCACTTGGCCTGCTACTCGTTGGCGGCCTTGCAGGATCCAGACTGGGGTCTGAGTTCACACCCGCTCTCGAAGAAGGAGATATTCTTCTTCGGGTCTCTATGGCGCCGTCGATTTCGTTGACAGAAGGTCAAGAGACGTCGACGCGGATTGAGCGCAGACTCATGGATCGTTTTCCGGAAATCGACTCGATTGTCAGCCGGATTGGCCGCGGCGAAGTCGGCGCTCATGCCGATCCCGTCAACAGCGTTGAAGCTTTCGTCGCCCTGAAGCCTCGAGAAGAATGGCGTGATGGTTTATCGCCGGACGATTTGCGAGCGGAGATATCGGAAGACTTAGAGAGCTTTCCGGGTGTACGCGTAAACATCGGTCAACCAATCGCTATGTCTGTCGACGAACTTCTGACCGGCACCAAGGCCCAACTCGCGGTCAAGATTTTTGGACCAGATGCAAATGTCCTTCTCGAGGGATCTCAGAGCTTGCAATCCATCTTGCAAGGAGTGGACGGCGCCAGCGATGTCCAAGCAGATCAAATTACGGGGGCACCGCAACTGGTTGTGTCCGTCGATCGAACTGCTCTCGGGCGTTATGGCCTAACCGTGGAAGAGGCGCTTGATACGCTTCGGGCGGCGGTCGGCGGCGCCGAAGCGGGCGCTTTGTTCGAAGGGGTGCGCCAATTTCCGGTTGTCGTACGATTTGAAGAGTCCCGCCGCAACAGTTCTGAAACGATTGGCCGTCTGATCCTGGAAAGTGATAGCGGCGCACAGGTGCCGCTCTCCAGTGTCGCTAACATTCGCGAAGTGATCGGGCCGCGCCAAATCACTCGCGAGAATGGCGAGCGGTTCATTACCGTGCAATTGAATGTACGCGGACGAGATATCGGATCGTTCGTCGCCGACGCCCAAGCCGCGACAGAAGCTTCGCTCCAACTCCCGCCGGGCTACCGTATCGAATGGGGCGGTCAATTCGAATTGCAACAACAGGCCAATGCTCGCTTCGCCGTCGTCATTCCGATCACGCTCGGAATTGTTCTACTCATTCTATTGCTGGCCTTCGGGCGGCTAAAATCGGCGATACTAATATTGCTCAACATTCCACTCGCGCTAACCGGTGGCGCGATGGCTTTGTGGTTGACCGGTTTGCCCGTATCGGTCCCAGCAACAGTCGGGTTTATCGCGCTATTCGGGATCGCCCTCGGAAACGGCATGGTCTTGGTGAGCTTCATGGATGATTTCGCCAGAGAGGGGCGAAAGCGCGACGAACTGGCGGTTGAAGCCGCAGGACTTCGGGCAAGACCCGTTCTCATGACGGCGCTGACCACCGCGTTAGGTTTGGCTCCGCTTCTGTTTGCCACAGGAGTAGGCGCTGAAGTTCAGCGCCCGCTCGCCACAGTTGTCATGGGCGGATTGGTATCATCGACGATCTTGACTCTGCTGGTGTTACCCGCCCTCCACAAGTGGTTCTCGCCAAAACCGGAAAGCCATCATTCACTCTTGGAAGCAGAGCATGTTCATGGATAAACGTACGCGGTTTCTAACCTTCAGCCTGTTATCATTAGCCTTGCAGGGATGCGCCTCCATCCAAGAGACGTTTAAGCCTATGAGTGCAACTGATCTCGCCGCTGTTCGCGCCGAGTGCGGAACAATGCCTCCAGGGTCCCGGATCAAAGGGGCAAATCTTCGCAAAATATCCTACTTGAAATGCAAACGGGAGTTTCGCAACAGAAACGACGAAACTGCGAGTGGTGGCTAAGTTTGCTTAGCGGGTTGTGGTTCGCGTGCAATTCCGGCGATGCAGGGAGGCCCACAACCCTATGCAGTTTGGACGCGACAATGGATCCGGTTATCCCAGAAGCCATCGTCCACGCGCATGGCTGCTTGTTCCTATTAGCAGACTTAACATAGCGGCCGAATACGCAGTCGTTAGTCGGAATTTTTGAGCTAAGAATTCCGCTCTCACCAGCTGCACACATTGCGGGATCAGCTGATTTTGATTCACCGCCAATATCCACAAGAACTACTTTTTCGGCCTATTGAATCGTTCCTGATGTGTTCTTATGTGACGCTGAATATAAACCCCTGGGTGAGAACGGACGCAAAGGATGAAACAGCTAAACATCGAGAATGAGCTACGCGATGTGGTCGCGCGACTGATCCTTCAGGTCGAGCTTGCAACGGCGCAAGGTCGCACCGACATCAACCTCGCGCTCGAAGATGCGTTCATCCCCATCCTAAAATCCGTTTTCAATCTCCCTCACCTCATCAATCTCAACCGAAAACAGAAAAACTATCCAGGCATCGATCTCGGCGATGATCATGACCGAGTGGCGTTTCAGGTCACTTCAACAACCACGCTCGACAAAGTCAAAAAGACGGTCGGTCAATTCATGGAGCGCAAATACTTCAATACGTTCGACGAACTGTTCATTTTGATGCTCTTGCCCAAGCAATCCTCGTACAGTCAGGCCTCTGTCAACGAGTTGCTCGATGAACGGTTTACCTTCAACACCAAGAAACACATCATCGACCTTGGCGACTTGTTGGCGATGGTCACAGAGCTCCGCGTCGCCGCGCAGGAAAGGGTTCTCTCTGAATTCAAACAGATTTTGGGAGACGTAAACGCCTACAACAGTTTCAGCGCTGACACCGTCGCGGCGCCATCCGTCCTAACCTCAAACCTCCTCGCCATTGAGTTACCGGGGCACGTCTATGTCGCGGACCTGGCTGTGGACGAAAAAACCGTTCTTGAACGGGCAAAGGCGGAACTTGGATACAAACGAAAAACGCGAAAGAAGCGGTCCATTGTAAAAATGGCTCTCGTATTAAATGAGGTCGAAACGGATTCCTGGGTCGTTTATGAGAATAAACTCTTCTCTTTTCACGACATCGAAGCGTCAGGGCTTAGCACTGTTGTAGAACACGGCACCGTTGAGCGCTTAGATGCGGAAGACCTCGCTTATTCTGACGAAATCGACAACGTCAACATCTATAAGCAACTCCTGTTCGCAGAGACTCAAGAGCTGCTGAAGCATGCAGGGGTCCGCACCCACCCCAGAGATCGTTTCTTTTTCTTCGGCCCAAAATCCGAAGGCGATCGTGATCGTAAAGAGACGTGGATCGGTAAGAAAAAAGCGGTGCGAACGGTCTATGAAATCAAGCAGCAGACCAAGGACCCAACGAAAGTCGCTCACCACAAACATCTATCTTTTGATCTCACCTTCACCCAAATTGGCGAGGTCTGGTACGCGCAGGTCACGCCAAATTGGTACTATTCCTTCAATGGCTACAAGCGTTCGCGCTGGCATGAAGACCTTTTGACCACGCAGAAGAAACGAGAATTCAATCTCACCGTCCGCAACATGACGCGGTTTACCGCCTATTTCCTGGGTCAGCTTACCGCCGAGGTCGGAAGCGAGTTACAGTTCGGATCACTGGTCGAGTTCAACACCCAAGATGAAGAAGAAGACGCGCCTCGGCTCGATGATGATACCGATAGCGAGGAGGCCGCTGCATGAAACTCTCGGTCTTGAAAGAACCGCTTTTAGAGTTTGGCTCTGGAACGCATATTTGTCCGCGGGCCGGGATCGAGCATATGGGCGTGTACGACACGCGCGATGAACTGCGCCGGACCGAGCTTCGCATCGGCGTTGTCGGTCGCGGTGAAGGCATCGACCTCTTGGATGAGTGGCTCGAAAAATGCCGGGACGGCCTTGATCGCAAAGAGAAGTCGGAGCTTTTGAATCTGTTCCGCGGCTTTGGCGGCATCAATTCCAATTACGGTTTCCTCACCAGGTTGATCAATTCACCGCAATACACGCGGAACCTAAAAAAATCCGACGTGACACGTATCGTGAAGCTGGACTCTCGCGCTGATCGTGTCGCAGCGGCGGTCGACCTGTATTATGAGCAAATCAGGTTCTTGGCGGAAAACCGTTCGGTCGACGTTATTGTCTGCGTCATCCCCAACGAAATGTTCGACTCCGTTACGACGTCGGCCCAAAAACCTGGCAATGACGCAGACGCTAAAACCACGGACGAGTTAGAACACAATTTCAGGCGATTGCTAAAGGCGCGGTGTATGCACCTTGGTACACCGCTTCAATTGGTGCGTGAGAAGACCATTCTCATCACGAAAGTCTCCGGCGAGCAGCAAGACCCGGCAACCAAAGCGTGGAATTTCTGCACGGCCCTCTATTACAAAGGCAACAAGACGATCCCGTGGCGTCTCGTCGAAGACACGGCCAAATTACGCTCCTGTTATATCGGCATCGGCTTCTATAAGAGCCGCGACGGCGAAACGGTTTCATCCAGCCTTGCGCAAGTGTTCGACGAGTTTGGGCATGGGATCATTTTGCGAGGGACGCCAGTGTCCCTCGACAAAAAAGACCGCCGTCCATATCTGAGCGAAGACCAGGCCTATCAATTGTTGAGCGACGCGCTTGATGAATATGACCGTGCTCTGGAGCACATGCCGGCGCGGATTGTGATCCATAAATCGAGCCAGTTCCGGGACAGTGAGCGTCGAGGCTTCTTGCGCGCCCTCGAAGAGAAAGGCATTCGCTCCAAAGACTTCGTCGCCATCACCGGCACGGATATCAAACTGTTTGGCGACAAGGACTATCCGCCCAAACGCGGCACGCTCCTTTCGCTCTCGGAGACCGAAGGCATTCTCTATACGCGCGGGACCATCGACTTCTACAAGACCTATCCCGGCATGTATGTTCCCAATCCGCTCCGCGTCACCGTCTACGAACAAGACTCGTCCTTAGAAAGCCTCTGCGAAGAGATCTTGGGGCTGACAAAAATGAACTGGAACAATACCCAAATGGATGGGCGATTGCCGATCACATTGGAATGCGCCCGAAAGATCGGCGACATTATGAAATATGTCTCCGAGAGCGAAAAACCGCAGGTGAGCTACGCCTATTACATGTAGTCCTGAATATAGCTAATGACCGCTTTTGCTCGCTTTGCAGCTGCAAACTGTCGCGACGTCTCCCCCGCACTTTTTTGAAATGATCCAAATTTGAGTTTACAGATCAGATTGGTATCGTAATTTTCTGGCCGACATTCCAGTTTTTCGATATAATTCGAGCGTGGAATCAAGATCTTCGAAGAAACTCTCAAACGCCGATGTTCGGCGCATTGAGCGCTTTAAGAAGACACGCCGCAATCGACGCGGACGCAAAGCTCCGGCCCGAATTCCGCACCGTTTAACCCGCACAAACGCGTTCGCGCCGACATATCGAAACCTCAATACCGATAGCGAATTCGAGCGTCTCTATATCGTCCCAAAATACTCAGTCATACGGGTATCAGGCCGAGAGCTTGGTGTGGGCCACCGCGATATCACAACTGGCGTCTTTCGGCATGATTATATCGCCTATGAGGTTCCAAATCCGCAATACGATAAAAATGCAGCCTGGAGCCGCGCCAACCAACCCTCATTTCAGGTGTTCGAAGTGATCACCACATGGCGAAAGCTGCTAGAAGCCATGCATCTGACGCCGCACACTCACAATCTGATGACACTGTTTGGCTATTTTGAAGACATCAAGAAGGTGGTTTTTACCGTCTTTGAAGGCAATCCGGATATGTTGCTCCAGCGTGGTTCGGACGGGAAGATGCAGCTAAAACCTGACGTGCTCGAACAGTATGAAGGCCATATGGGCAACCTGTTCGGCGATATTCGATGGTCCGGGCTCAATCTCGACAGCGAATTGCGCATCCAATACGGATCCTGGGTTCGCGAAATGCTCGAAAAATCCGCTCTGGTGAGCCACGACGCCGAAGTTCAATTCGATCTCTCGTCTGCGTTCGCAAAATCGATCTGGCCGTATATTGATAGCCAACCCAATTATCGATGGATTGATGAAGACATGATCTGTCACTTGCTCGATCGAGACATTTGGGCCGAAGGCGAGACCGCTCAGTCTCGCGCGGATTTCCGTCGCTATTGCCGCGAAGCGTTCGAAGACATGAAAGCAAAGTTTGGCCTCGCCGACTTCTCCATTTCAATCACCGGCTCGGGGCGCAAAAAAAGCCGCCGCTATCATTATACGCACAACAAGCTTCGGCAAATGGACCTCGGACTGGACGGGGTATGACACGATATGACCTCCCCTATCCCATGGAAACTTGACCAGAGTTTTGGGAATGCTGGCCAGAGAGTTGGGAAACTTAGCCAGAGTTTTCGGAATTCTGGCCAGAGATATACAAAACGTGCCCCATAACGCATTGAAAACAATAATTTTTGTTCGCTAACACCGGGAATAGATACTAAATAGATATAAATAGAAGGCACGCGCGTTGCGCGTCTGTGGATAACTCGCTTCGCTCGTCAACATTTTACTCGCCCCTACGCCTGCTTGGCGTAGCCCCGAGGCCTCCCACACCTTTGGCTATTGAAAGGGGAGTTTTGCACCACGCAGGTGGCATCACTCACGTTTCTTTGCGCCTTCAGGACGAGCAGGCGCCGGTTTGCAAGGCTCGCTGACTCAGTTTTGTTATCATCATCCGGTTCTATGCGCCAAAGCCCTCAAACGGCTCTCATCTAGATGGGCTCGATTCGCTCAAACTCACCAAAGAAGCAACTTTCATTATAACGCTTCGCTATCTCGCTGAGGTCCTCTATTCTGCGACCACGTCTAAATCAAAAAATACCCGCCCAAACGCCAGGCGAGACGGATATTTTTTGATTCATCCGCTCTTCTCGCACCAGCGACGATGGCTCCGAAGAAGCACGCGGCCCAGATCTCGCCCTTGCCGGATGGTCAGGCGCCCTCGCTATGGTGCAATCGCCATAGAAGAGGTATTCAAAAGGGCGACAATTGCCGCGCGCGGTCAAGTTCGCGGCGGCAAATGGGTCTAGACCAAATTACTTGAAACTTTTGGCCCAAAGCCCTATAATTAGCTCATAACTGCCCGATAGCGTGCTATCGGCTCCGAAGCCACTAAGGGAAACCGAGGTGGCTTTGGCTTTTCTAGGGGCGGAATTTTCGTGCATTTGCGCAAACCCCTGTGATAGCCTATTTCTCATGAAAACCATAGCGTATGTCGATGGCTATAATCTGTATTTCAGATTGCTTCGAAAAAACCGCGAAAACCGCTGGCTCAATATCGACTCTCTAATCCGCAATGCACTCGATGACGGCGTCGACATCACAAAGATCAATTACTATACCGCCCGCGTCAAAGGCCAGATTGATCGCGAGGCTCCGGGAAAACAACAACGCTACCTCAATGCGCTAAGTTCATTGCCCTTAGTTGATGTGCATTTTGGTCGATTCAGCATGCATGAGAAATGGGCGGGACTGATACAGCCGCCTCGGTTTTTGCCTGAAACGGAGATGCCGGAACCTTACCCTGATGTCGTGAAGGTCCGCCGCGCTGAAGAAAAGGGAAGCGATGTAAATCTCGCAACGCATTTGGTACGCGATGCGTTCAAAGGCGCGTTTGAACAAGCTGTGGTGATCACAAATGATACTGATTTGATAGAACCTATACGGGTCGTCGTCGAAGAAGTCGGCCTGCCCGTGGGACTGCTTGCTCCGGTTGAGCAACCCGCACGTACCCTTAAAGCCGTCGCATCATGGTTTTTGCATTTAAAACCAGGTGATGCCGCAAAGTGCCAATTCCCCGATCAAGTTCCATTCGGGCGAGGAAAACTCGCTCTTCGACCGGAAGATTGGAGCGAACGTGGCGAAGAATAATCCGTATACAGATAATTTTCTTGCGTACATTTTTTGCATATTGTATTCATGAGTCTTAGCAGCTGCACTTAGGCAGCTGCCACAATGGAGCAATGACTGGTAATACCCACGAGATTTCTGATTTGAAGCCACGCCGTCACCCTGGCCAAGGGCCGGTGTTTCGGTTGGTTTTCGATTATGTCGCCGCTGACGAAGCCGGCCAAAAGCTTGCCGAAGTGTTCATCCATCCCAAACGCTTCCCAAAACAGATAAACCCTCATTGGCGCGTCGAAGTCGAAATGGTGGCCACGCATCATTACGGCTACGATATCGATTACATTCGCCAGTCCAGCATTGCGGCCGTTTTCGAGCGCTTAGACGCTTGGTTGGAGATTGTCGCTCCGAATGCGTCTTCGAGAACGATCACGTGGCGCGAATTGGTTAGACTAACCCTTGGCGCCAAGCCGCCCACACCGTCGCCCTACAGAACCCGGCAACAGCTCGCGCGACAACGCCGCATCACACCTGGACGCGGATATCGATACAGGGACGCTGCGAGACGCCGTTATTCGAAGGCCCCTTCAACTTCGATCGAGATTGATTAAGGGCGCACCCAAAACTTGCAGTCGTCAAAAACGACTCGATGTTTTTCAAGAAGCGGCGCAGATAGATAAGCTTCTCGTCCGTAGCAGCCGACCTTTTCAAAATACCACGCCGCCAGTGCTGTCTGGTCATGCGGATCCGTTGTGGCCCCGTAAACCTCGTTGGCGCGCCGTGCGGCAAAATATTCTCGGCCTTCGACATGCACTATCGCCGCCTGTCTCGCTTCATAGTTGCTATTCCACGCACAATTCCAATCGTCATCATACCGGTGACAAACAATGTCTTTGTATCCCGCATTGGCTTGTTCCAGTATCAACCAACCGCCGGATATGACGAGCCCCGCAAATACAGCCCGTGCGACTGTTTGAACCTTATAGGCTCGCCTGGCGTTTTCGAACCGTTCCCATTGAAGATCTCTCGTCGTGCCGAGCTCAGCCTTCACCGCTTTGACAATGGCATCAGAGAGTGCATCTCCAGGTTCTTTATTCTCAACGAGCCGCAAATATTCCGCGTGCTCTTTTTCGGCAATCTCTTTCCCGATTGAATATCGCCCGAGGCAATAGACCACTGACGCCGCGCTGCACGTCACAAACAATGCCCAGCTCCATTCAACGCCGGACACGCAAGCCGCCCCAAACCCAATGACGGCTACAACCAAAACGAAGAGATTAAATTTCATTCGCCGCGCAGCCCGCGTTGAAAGATCGGATCAAAATAAGGAAGCTTGGCGCACAAGACGGGCGGCGCACCGATCGGGCGAATGATCTGCCATGGCAATGGAAGATTATTGATCGCGCGGATGGGAACAACTTCTTCGGTCTGATGATGAATGCGCTGCCTTTGAATTGGGCGATCAATCATCTTCGCTTCGAACATGGGTTGATGCCCGCCAACATAGCCGTGAAAATTCGAGTCCCACCGCAATTGCGGATTATAAGTAGAATGCTCATTATAATCGCCTGAATGGACCTTTTCAGTGTCGGTTTCGTAATACGGCATCTCGTACGTGACGTCGCCGAACGCATCACTCAGTTTTTTAGCCGTGTCGTCATCATTGGTTGCGCCATAAATGACGCTCGCATTGTCCAAAAACGTCTTCCATTCGCCTGGATATAAATCTTCCAGAAGCTGCGTGTTCTGGATGAAAGTCCATATTCGAATGCCGTAACTTCTGAGTTCCGTCAGACCTTTGGCAATCGGTTCGACGCGGCCATAATTCAAAAACTCATCGAGCAGAAACAGAATTGGCAAGCCGCGCTCGTCCCCTTTTGCCCGTTGGTCCTTCATGCTTTCGATCATGCAAACCAGCACCGTTCTGATCACCGCTTCATAAGTCTGCCCGAGGCCGCTGGGCATATCGATGAAGAGAACGAATTGCTCACCGCGATCAGCTTCTTCGACCAAATCGCCAGGGATAAAGGTCGAGCTCAAAGAATTGCTCTGAACGGTTTCATCCCACGGATCGAGCACCGTTTTGACTTCACTTTCTGTGATCGGCGCCTGCTTATCCCAATCACCGGACGTCCTGATAAAGCCTTCTGACCATTCCAGCGCATGGCTGTCAGAATCGGCAAATTGAGCAAGCGACTGAGCGGTCCGTTTTATGCCGCCCGGGTGTTTGGCCAATTTAAGCAGCTCAGCGATATTTTTCGGCTCATCATCTCTGTCCCGAGAGACGATATACTCTGTGATGGCGCGGATGGCTTGATCGGCCTGTTGCAACCAATATGCACTATCACCGGTCGCCTTCTTCTGATCGATCAGGTTCGCGACAAACAGGCGGATCCGCTTCTTAAATCCGGCTGACTGCGACCCACCGATAAAATCGAACGGGTTGTATTTGTCCGGCGAACTTTCTTCAAACAGATTTAGACGCAAAACCCGCTTGCCGTTTGCGCGCAATTGATCAGCGCTATCGCGATACAGGTCACCCTTCGTGTCCATGACAACCGAAGAGCCTTTATAGGTCAGCAATGTCGGTATAATGTGGCATGCGGACTTCCCGCCGCCAGTAATCATAATTGACGTGAGATGTCGCTCGCTGCGATCAACCACCAAGGTTGGATCGAGCTCGCGAAACCGGTCTGGCCACATGCCAATCAATGGCGCGTCTAAGCCATTTTTCAATCCACTATAAGGCGCAATCATATGCGGCGCATAACGCCCGGCTGACCCTAAGCCCATAATCCGACGTTCATCCCAAACCCGCTGCCAGTCGAGCGGAAATTCGAGCGGCATAACGGTCGGCCCTTTGGCGGCCTGTTTCCTCGCCATGGCCGAGCGTTCGAAGAACAGATCATGTTTCAACTGATCTTGCTCGGCTTTGACGAGCGCGGTTGTGTTTCGTTCCAAATGCTGGTCGCGGATATTATTCAAATGGGCTTCGACTTCCGAAATAACCCTGACCTGACCGACTTTCGCACCGCCATTGAGGTATTCTCGCAACTCACGCTGCAGCCACAGCGTTTCTTCCCATTTTCTTCCAACGATGACGAAATTTTCTTCCGGGCGCGCATTGTACCAGTCAGAGAACCCGGTGAAGATGCCATCGACATATTTGGTTGCGGTAGCTCGCTTTTTCCGCTCACTGAGACGATAGAATCCAAGCTCGACCAGCGGATTGTGAGCGGGCTCAACCGGCATAAACTCATATCCCGGTCGATACGGGTCTAGTGTCCCTAACGCCGCTACATAATGTTTGCTCGCGATGGCGGGTGGATTTAGTTTCGACATCGAACGTCCCCGTTAACGCGGACGTGTTACAGGCTTCCGATCCTAATTGGAACTAGCTATCGAGCCATCGCGTTCTAAACATCGGCAATTCCCTGGCTCACAATTTGGGCAATGTCTTCGACAGAGCGCTGTATTGGATCGGTGGAAAGCTGCCCTGCGAGATTTGTCCGCGCCTTCGCGAATTCTCGCTCCATGCGCGAAGCACCCACATCAATCCCCCCTTCAGACCGCTGAATGTATCGATATTGCTGCGCCGTCCAGTCATTCGCTCGGTGCATTTCTTCAATCGGCACCGGGTTTTCGATAAGGGCGGTGATCTTCACGCCATACTTTACAGCAATTTTCTCATGCGCTTCTCGATACATATCGAGTGAAACGCCTAATTCGACTGCGATTTCATTAAGAATAAAGTCTGTGTTTGAGTTCATACATTAGCGCCTCCATTGTTCAGCATACGGATAGTGTGGAACAAAATTTATCACGTTCAACCCCCTCGACCCTAGTAGATTTTTTTCGTCCATATTTCACCGAAATGGATCTATCCATTTCGCATGATCAGCCTCGGCGGCGGTCTGTAGGCCGGGTCAAGGCCGAAGAGCGTTAGCGTGCCTTGAGGCGGGTGAAAGGCCGGTGCACGAAATTGACACGCGGTGCATCTTTGCCAGTGCGACCGCAGCAAACACGCCTTAGCGTGGCGCCTGCGCCACACCGCGCTCACCATTCGATCACGCTCGGGCGCAGCGTTTCTAGCCCCCTCGCCCGGCTTGAGCGACGCTCATGGGAACAAGGGAGTTTGATGAAATGGCAACAGAGGGAAAAAGCAACAAAGGTCTGAGACCGACTGCTCGCTTTCACATGGATTGCGCCGATAAACAAAAAGAAGTCGGCGCGGCTTGGCAGGCGAAGTCTGGACGCGGTCATTCAGGCGAATTGTTTGGCAGGATTGTCGAGAAAAACGGTGTTTTAATGTTGCCGCGCGAACGCGTGAACCGTCGAACCGGAGAGGTTGTTTCGACCTACACCCATATTGGTCGACTGGTGGATGATGATGGGCGCATCAGGGTCGAATTTTACGGCGAAATTTATCTTGATGATGTGACCAGAGACCCAGCAGACATTGTGGCGCACTAGTCGCCTTGCGGCGAGGGCCTGCCCTGCCTCTTATGGCAGGTGGGCCGCGTTAATCCATTGTTATCCTAATCGAAGCATACAAGCGCTAGTGACCAACGGAATTGATACCGTGGTTTGAAAGTAACACCGAATCTGTTATAGTAATCCGCGTCTCTCCGTCAGGAGTAGGCAAGTTATTGCATGTCTGTATATAATACAGCCAGATGCACCCACGAAATTCGTCCTTACCGTCCTCAATTCGCTTAACTTGCGCTTGTGCAGCGTGCCCCCCTCTTGCGCCGGGGAGGCGCTGACCGATGCCAGCAAAGGGATATGCCAAACCGGATGATGAACGTCGCATCTACCGACTCTTCATCTCCTTAAGTGACTTCGAGCTTGCACATCTCGATCGTCAGCTTCCTGGCGAGCATTCGCGAGAACGCGCCCCCTATATCCGAGGGCTCATTCTCCGCGATATCCCTCTGGCCCCGGTCCCGCCCGATTATCACAAACATGTCGATGAAAATCGGGCGCATAAGATCGAGATTCTGCTCAACGTATTTGAGCTTGCCACGATCATTGCGGGAACGATGGTCAGCGTCGTCAAAGAGAACGCGCCATACGTCCGCAGCTTGATTATGGGCACGATTCCTCGCCTTCAAAATCCAGCGAAAGCCATTGATGAAACCCTCTTGGTTCAGCTGGCAAAAATCGGTAACAATCTCAATCAGATTGCCCGCGATGTGAACAGCGGTCGCGTGGTTGAACCGACCGGGTTCCAGAAAGCGATCGATGAGCTTCAATCGCTTCTGACAAAGGTAGCTCTCTCCAAATGATCGGCACGTCTTCCCGCGGCAGCTCATTTTCCGGCCTGATCAACTATCTTGAGTATGGTAATGAACGTGACGAGGACCGCGAAGGCTTTGTCGGCGTTCGAAATTTGCCTAATGACGACCCGGAAGTTGCGGCCAAAATTATGAAGGCGACATCCAAGCTGTCTAAGCGGGTCAAGAAGCCCGTTTATCACCTAATTTTGGCCTGGCACGAGACCGACAAAATCTCCCCGGAAGATATGGTTCATTCAGCTGACAGCATGCTCAAACATCTCGGTCTTGAAGACCACCAGGTCTATATGAAAGAGCATCTGGATAAGGATTACCCTCACATGCATTTGGCCATTAATCGCGTGCATCCAGAGACCGGTCGCGCATGGCGCGGCGATGGCGATCGATACGATATTCGAAACAAGTGTATGGAACTTGAGCAACGCAATGATTGGGTCAAAACCCAAAAATACGGCAAAACGCGTGGCATGAGTATCTACGATATGGAGATCGGCAAACGCACGGGAGACGACAAAGGTCGTGAAATGTCCAAAACCGACGAACAAAAACTCCGCGAAGACCTCACGCATACAATGTCAACGGTCACAGACTGGAAGGATTTAGAAAGTCGGCTCGATCGACGTGGTTTAGAACTGAAACAAGCTCGTGCTGGTATACGGATCTATCGCGGCGGCCGATATGCGAAGTTCTCGAAACTCTTACCGCCCAAAATAAACGCCAAAAAGATGCATAACAAGCTCGGTAGTTTCAAAGACTACATGAAAGACAAGACGAAACGCGAGGCGCGCCTTAATCGCAAACGCGAGCGCCAGCGGGATTCTGACCGCGATGATAGCCGTTAGGGGTTGAAATGCGGATTTGCCGCCCTACACCTTGAAAGCAAAGGGATTTTAACAAGACTCCCCGAGCACCTATCTTTCAATTTTTAGATGCATTGGAGACAATGATGGCCGGTCAACAGCCAGAATTGCGCGCTTACGCCATGACCCATACCGGCTCAGGCGATCAACGGAAAACCAGCTTCGATGAATGCGGCGCTGTATGGCGAACGGAAAAGGGCAATCTTCGGATGAAGCTCAAATCCTTTCCCCTCAGCGGCGACATCATTCTGTTGCCACCGAAGGAGCAGATTAAAGACAATTAATCGATCCAAAGCGCAAGCTTGTGGAGCCGGGAGACGAAAGTCTCCCGGATTCTGCAATTGTACGGCATGTCGAGAAAACTGCCTCTGGCGATCAAACCAGCCCTCGGCTCCCTTCTATATTTAGCCCGTGCTTGACCGTTGGCCACCGACAGAGGGGCGAATAGGAATATGGGGCCTTGGTGTCACCCAGCTTCTCCTGCTCTTCAGATGGGAAGGATTAACCAATGTGCAACGTCATAAGTTAGGAGTTTTGACGCCCGGAATACAAGATTGATTTTATTGATTTTTTTAGACGTCATATGTTGGCGTCAGAAGCGCTTCCTATGTTAGACTCGATTTGTGACGATTATCGGTTATGCGCGGGTCAGCACGAAAGACCAAGATTATGATGCCCAGGTGGAGGGGCTTCAGGCCGCTGGCGCGGAGACAATTTTTAAAGAAAAAGAATCCGGGGCAAAATCAGATCGATCTGAACTGGTCGAGGCGATCTCCAGCTTAAAGCAATATGATGTGCTATTAGTCACGCGATTGGATCGCCTAGCGCGATCGACGGCAGATCTGCTCAACACTGTGGAAGCGATCGCAGAGAAACGCGCTTACTTTAAATCGCTGCAAGAGCCTTGGGCTGACACGTCCACGCCGCAAGGCCGGATGATCACGACCGTGTTCGCCGGTATCGCCCAGTTTGAAAGAGAATTGATCCTCGAGCGCACCAGAGAAGGACGCGAACGAGCCATGGCGGCTGGAAGACAGTTTGGACGACGTCCCGCGCTGTCGGACGCCCAGGAAAAAGAGGCAATTCGACTTTCAGACGAGCGTGGGATCGATTACGCCGCGCAGATCCTCAACGTGTCCCCGTCGACCATCGATCGAGCGAGAGCGAAAGCCAAAAAAGCATCGTAGCCACGGAAATCTATCTGTGCTTGAGATTCTCGATGTTCAGTATTCACAGCATCAGTTTCGGGCTGAAAGATGCCAGCACTCACTATCAATGTGCGTTAGAATATGAACGCGCGGCTCGGAAGTGGACGGTGCTGGAGATCGACAACCCGTCCAAATATGCTGCTGCACCAGCCTTAGGTCTGTGGGGCTTGGCTGTTCGCCATATATGTATCGCAGCATTGCGGCTATCCGGGTTGTCACGCTCAGAGATCGAAGGGATCACCCTCTCGAGCAAGAGCGACTTCATTCTGCCGCACATTGTCGTGGCTGAAATCCCCATAGAGACGGCTCGCCCTCATCTTGACGACATCACCTTGTTTTTCAGTTGGGTGAATAGAGGAGATTTTCATCCAATCGATAGTCCTACCACCCTCGATCACATCGCCCATCACGAACGGTTTTATGATGCTGTCAAAGGGTATATTGAGGAGACCAATCAGGGAAACGAAATGACATAAATGTCGTTTGGACGGCAGCAGCGCTGCACGCTCCCTACTCGCTGTGCTCCCTGAGCCTATAGTCTCAGCCCATGCGGGTGACGCTCACTCGTATGCTTGGAGAATCTGGAACCGAAAGGATCATGACAACAATTGAACAAGACCTCCATGAAATCATGCTATCAAAATTCCATGTTTACATATCAGCATGCGAGCATGCTTACATATAGACACTCCATCATGATTGCATGATAACAGGTTAACTTGTTCACATGTCATCATGATACCATGTTGCCACGAAATCACACTGCGAGATACTGAAATGCGTTCATGATATCATGGTAGCTTGTAAACTCGCTTTGCCGCCCCATACCATGAGTTAGCCCGGGAATTCGCCCGAGCCAAAAGGGTAACTCAAGTGAGAGTATTTCCGCCATATCCGTCAGGTGAAAAACCGACGATAACTCCGAACCAACCAATCGTGGTGGTTTCTGTCATGGCCCGTAAAGGTGGTGTTGGAAAATCAACGGTCACCATCAATCTTGCTACCGAAGCAATAAAGAATGGCCTCAAAGCAGGAGTTTTAGACTTAGATCCACAAGCGACCGCAGAAACTTGGGCGGATGAGCGAGAGAAATCAGCTAATGTCGATAGCTCACAACCCGTCGTTCGGGGGTCTAAACCGAGCCGGTTTGAAATGGCCATCGCTGAAGCTGATCATAGTGGCTACGACATTCTGTTTATTGACACGCCCGCGAACTCTACACACGCAGCCACCGATATCGTAAAACACTCTGACTACATTTTAATACCAACGACCCCAGGTTCATTTGATATCGAGGCGATAAAACAAACGATGCGCTTGGCCAATGAACAAGAAAAGCCCGCCGCTGTAGTGCTAAACAAATGCAGGCATAATGCACCGATACAAACAAGAAACGCCGCTAAGAAAATCACCAAAGACCACCATTTCCCGATTGCCGGTGAAGTGATCTGCAACCGCAAAGCCTTTGACGACGCAAACGAAAAGGGGCTTGGCGTCCAGGAGTATGCCCCGCGCAGTAAGGCCGCCGAGGAAATTGCCGGCCTCTATAACTGGCTGATGATCGATCTCGGCCTTGAAGCTGAACATCACGCTGCTCTGTCAGCGTAAAGGATCCATCAAATGAAAGCGCAAGACCTAGGAATAGA
Organism: Henriciella sp.; assembly: GCA_965212615.1. Classification (GTDB taxonomy): domain Bacteria; phylum Pseudomonadota; class Alphaproteobacteria; order Caulobacterales; family Hyphomonadaceae; genus Henriciella. The sequence continues at coordinate 191,656 of OZ243114.1, read as the reverse complement.
CACGGACATGAACCAGAACAAACGACCAGATCGTAAATTGAAACAGAAACGCGGCGAGAGCGCGAGTGACGCCGAGGCTCCCGCTAGGTACGTTGCACCGTCGCGCCAAGGCAAGAAACCAATCATTACCTATGCTCCTGAATACGCTCGAACAGCCCTCAAGATATTCTGCATGGAGCGAGGAATGTCTGTCGATCGTTTCATGCTTGAAGCTGCCGATGAAAAACTCATGAACATGGGCGCAGACTTTAATCTTAGAGGATTGGACCCCAACGAGAAAGAATGAAGACCCCCGAAAAACCGGGAGCCTTCTTTTTTTGCTCAACGAGCATTTGCTTTGGGTACACGGACCATCCGTTTATTGCCGTCGCGGTCTTCGCGTTCAGCGTAAATCCACTGAACATTGTCCTCATCCTGCTCAGGAATAGGGAGCTCTGCGCTGTCTGATGAAGCCGGGACGTTGAAGTCCGAATCTATCTCATCAACGATTTCACACTCTTGCTCTGACCTTGTCGGCATCGCCCGAAGAGTGGAGCCGAACAACAGCCACGGACCAAGCGATTTGATTGCCGTCATTGTCGCAATCAAAAGCCAGACCGTGAAATCACTCGATACTGACCAGCCAATGAGCGGGACATTGAAAGTCTGACCGACTTTCTTTGCATCGAGGTTTTCAGCAGCAAGACCTGCGGTATCGATCACGACCTGACGATGTCTCGCCAACTCGTCGGTCTTCACTTTATACGCCTTGGCGGCTTCCAACTCGGCCAGTAGCTCCGCATTTTTCGTCCTGTAGTAATTTGGACGAGGCTTGTAGCGGTTATACTCAGCCTCAATCGCCGTTACTGAACGCGTCGGTTTTACCAATGCAGCAATTTCGTCTTCAAGTTCGACAATTCGCTTTAACGCGTTCTCGCGCCTGGCGAGTTCGGGCGCAGCACCAGCATCGATCTTGCTATCAAACAAGACATGAAAACGGCTCTCTTGCATCGCTGAAAGCCCCAGAGCCGGGACCCAAATAGCAATTGCGATAAACGAAGCAATCAAAGCACCTTGTTTGGCCCGCAATGCTCCGACCGTTAAGCCGATAACGACCCAAACTTCCATCGCCACGAAAGCCGTAAGGTACCAATAACGCATAAAGTCGCCCTCTGGACGACTCGCCAATTGAACCATTCCGACTGCCCAAATAGACAGTCCGGCTAACCCCAAAATGACGGCATACCCAATCAAGTAGAATACCACCTTGCCGATCCTTTGCAGGAGTGACGAAGCGGGTTTTTCGAGATGACTCCCTTTCATGCAGCACTCCTTTCGTACTCATTCAGAGAACTCGAGTTGTACTCATTTTTTTAGTTGCATGCAACATAAATCCATGCTTTGTACCCATTTTAGTTGTTATCTGGCTAGGGATACCTCGATATGAAAGCCGAAGAACTCACCCGATACCGCGTGCAACTCCGCATGAATTATAAGGAATTTGGACAATGGCTTTCAGAACAAATCGCGGCTCATTCAGACGACTCTAAACCTGTGACGTCTTACTCTCGGCAACGCGTATATGACTGGGAGCACGAAATCGTTGCGGTCCCCGCCAAAGTCGAAGCCGCGATCTTGAGAGTTCAGCTTGAACGGGCGCACCAGCAGATGGAAAAGCGTCAAGACAGTGATCATCGCGACTTATCTGATGACGAACGGGATGCGCGCAGGGGCTTGGACCTAACTGAACGCCGCCTCGCACGCGCGACCGACACATTTCAACATGCCGCTACGACGCTTGATAAGGTGCTCGCAAAGGCGTTCAGAAATATGTCCGCCGCCAAGGCATTTGTGGAATTTCAGCTTCAAAACAATAGCGACAAGCTATTCACGCTGATCCAGAGCGCAAAGGATGGCGACATCCCGTTGGAGGATGGGGAACCTCTATCAGCGTTCTATAGACTCGGCCCCGATAGCGACATGTTACCGATCTTAGAGCAAGCCGCTCAACTCTATCGGCTTGCGCACGCTGACTTCAGAAAAGCGGAGCTTGATCATTCCACTTTCCTCGAAAAAGAGAGCGACAACTTATCGCTGGAAGATCGTCTCACTCTTTTACAAGAGCGCCTAGATCGAGAGCGCGCCCGTGATCGAGATCGCTAATGATCGATCCTGCTGACGCCCACTTCTATCAAGCCATCGCTGATGCCAACGGCATCAACCTGTACGCGCGCTATACCGAACCGGAGGCGGCGCCCCTGATCGATTATTCGGTCAACGAACTCGCCAGACTCCGTAAATCAGGCCGCATTGATTGCTCACAGCTTTCCGCCCGTAAGGTTTACTATTTCGGATTCCAGCTGGTGAAATTCATTCTTAGCCCCACAGAGGAAACATCATGTCTCGCAAAACCGAGAATCGAGCATACCAGATCGGCGACTATTGGCTCTCAAAACAGGCCAGAAGCGACGTCTGGTGCCGCACATGGTACGACTCAAACAGTCGCCAAACTCGACGCTCTAGCTTGCGCGAGGAGGACTTTGAGCTAGCCAAACAAAAGCTCACCGATTGGTTTGTTTTACAACACTCTAAACCGACGCAAGAAATCGCTCAGGCCACGATCGCGGAGATCTTTGCTCGCTTCTACGAGCATCACGGACAAACGCTGGTGTCCGCTCGTGACGTGAAACGCAACCTCAACTATTGGCTCGATTTTCACGAAGACGCCACGGTTGAAGAAGCTGCTGATCAACAACAGCAAACAAAGTTTCGTGATTGGCTTCACAAGACGCGCGGCATGAGCCTGGCGTCGGTCCGTACATGTCTGCTGATTGGAAAGTCAGCGCTAAATTGGGCGTGGAAACGCGGGGAAATCGCTCAGATTCCATACATTCCACTCGTGAAGCCTCCGAAGCCTGAACCTAAGGGTCGACCTCTTGAAGTCGATGAAGTCGTAAAGTTGTTCGCGCACGCAAAGCAGCAACACATCCGCACGCTGATGGCGTTTATGATTGGCACCGCCGCGCGTACCGGAGCGATGCTCGACATGACGATCGATCAAATCGATATCGAACGCCATCTCATTCATCTCAATCCAGAAGGGCGACCTCAGAACAACAAATTTCGCCCCACCGTAAAGCTCCCGTCGCAGCTGCTCGAATATGCCGCTGAGCGATCCAAGCAGGTGAGCGGATCGATGCTGATCAGCTTCAACGACAAGCCGGTAGCATCGGTGAAGACCAGCTGGCGGAAGTTAGTTTCTGATTGCAAGTTCAATGGCAACGTTCAAACGTATTCTTTTCGCCACACCGTGGCCCGATGGATGAGAATGCAGGGCGTTCCTGCTTGGGAAGTTGCCGCTCAGCTTGGTCACAAAGCTCCAGATTTCACGACTACGGAAATCTATGCTCCGTTTGATCCGACCTATTTATCTAAGGCAGTCGCAGCTATCGATGATTTTTTTGGTCTTGTTGCGTGTGAGTTGCGTGTGAAAACGATCTCAGAATATTTGCTAAAAGAGGCCTAAGCCTTTGTTTTTTATGGTGCCCGGGGGCGGATTTGAACCACCGACACGCGGATTTTCAATCCGCTGCTCTACCCCTGAGCTACCCGGGCAGGCCAAACAGGGAAGCGGCTTATTAGCTCTCCTTCCCGCGCTTGTCCAATAGGGAAATCGTTTTTTTGCAGATGCACTGAAAACGCCTAGCTGTAGCGTGCCTCGACCTTCAGTTTTTCAGCATCTGCACTCGCCTCCACCGCCCGCAGGCTGGCTTCGAGATCGCTAAGGTAATCATCAATGAAATCGGCATGTTTCGGCGACAACATCAGGTGCAGGCTCGGTGGTTCCTTGGTCACTGACGTGAACCAGCCGCGGCGATAGATCTCGCCATAAATTGCAAACGCGTGATGGTCCGGGTGGCGAAAGGCAATCAGGCCGAGCATGGGATTGCCAAGCACTTCGAAACCAAGTTTCTTCACCCCAGCTTCGACGCGCTGGCGCGTAGCGCAGACCTGTCCTTGCAAACGCTTGTAACCGTCAATGCCGAGATGGTTCATCACTGCCCAGGCGGCCGAGATCGCCCCGCCCGGGCGGGTGCCGGCGAGCGTCGGGGTTTTCATCGGCGCCCCCGACCATTGCTGCAGGTCGAACGGCATGTATTGGAATAGCTCTTCGGACCGGAACAGAACCGTCGAAGCGCCTTTGGCGGCATAGCCATATTTGTGCAGGTCCGCACTCATCGAGTGGACCGCCGGCACTTCAAAATCAAACGCCGGAACGGGGACGCCATTCATCCGTGCAAATGGCGCGAAATAGCCGCCGACACAGGCATCCACGTGCAACCACACCCCGCGTTCGGTCGCCACCGCGCCAAGCTCCTCGATCGGATCGATAATGCCATGCGGGAAGTTCGGCGCCGACCCGACCATCATGATCGTATTGTCGTCGCAAGCGGCGCCCATGGCTGCAGGGTCGGCCTGATAAGATCCGTCGGTTCGCAGCGGCATGCGGCGCACCTCAATATCCATCAGATGCGCAGCCTTGTCGAAGGCCAGATGCGCCGATTGCGGCAAGACGATATTCGCCTGATCACCGGCGCGGCCATTGGCCCGGGCATAATCACGGGCCGTCTTGATCGCCATGGTAATCGAGTCGGTCCCGCCAGAGGTCATGGCGCCGGTGCTGCCATCCGGTCCATGCAGTAGGCCGAGCCCCATGGAAATGACGTCTTTTTCCATTTGTGCCAGCGACGGAAAAGCCAGCGGCCCGAGACCGTTCTCGGACATGAAGGCCGCATAGGCCTGTTTTTGAATCGCCGCGATTTCCTCGCCGGCATTGAAGACATAGACCGCAGTGCGCCCATCGCGCCATTTGGCGTCATTTGCGCCGCGCGCCTCCATGTCCAGTTTGACCTCTGCCCAGGGGCGCCCATGCTCTGGCATTTTCATCGCTTGATTCCTCCGTCTGCCCGCAAGGTGCGATAGGCGGGCCGGAAAAGCGAGAGGGCACAGCAAATTAATGCCGCGCCCTCTGACAATGATGGCCGGTTTCGATTAGGACGCTTTTTGCGCCACCATCACTTCGGTGAGCTTAGGCATGTCGAGCTTCGCCACCGCGTCGGCAATAGCCTTTGATTGGCAAGCGACCGCTTCGGCCCGTTGCGCCAGCGTCCGATCGACTTGAGCGTTGGTGCAGACGCGCTTTGCCGCGCGCTGGATTTTCGAGAACACGATCCGGGCATCAGCCGGGTCCGTCAAATCGTATCCGGCGATTGGAACATCCACTGTTCTGATCGTAACGTCGCTGGTCGATCCAGCCATGGCCGGCAGCGTCGCGAGCGCGGCAATGGATGCAAAAATTACTGTGGCAGTCTTGGGAAGAGTCATTCTTTCCTCCTGATGAGGTTTGTATCGTTGCTCTCTCCCTTGCATCACCTTGTAGCACAATTTTATCGAAAAACAATATGAATTTTTTGTTACTACAAATGTAACGCACACGCCATTTACCCCCCTTCCCCAGATCGACGGAGCCCGCTAGTCAGGCAGCATGGCAAAATCGCATTTTATCTGTCAGTCCTGCGGCGCGGCGCATTCCAAATGGTCAGGTCGCTGTGATGCCTGCGGCGCGTGGAATACACTTGTTGAAGAGGCCGCGTCCGGTCCGCCTGGCGGACTGAAAGCTCCGAAATCAGGCGCGAAGCGCACCAGCAAGGCCAAGTTTTCGGCGCTCAATGGCGATGACGCGCCACCGGAACGCATCGTCCTGGGTGTCGACGAGCTCGACCGGGTGTTTGGCGGCGGCATCGTGCCGTCGAGCGCCACCCTGATCGGCGGTGATCCCGGTATCGGCAAGTCCACATTGCTCTTGCAAGTGGCCGCACGCCTGGCCCGCAATGGGCTGAACTCGGTCTATGTTTCGGGCGAAGAGGCGACCGCGCAGATCCAGGACCGCGCCCGGCGCCTGAAGGTCGCTGACAGCCCGGTCCAACTCGCCACAGAGACCGATCTGCGCAAAGTCCTCGCAGCCTTGAAATCGGCCAAGCCAGACTTTGTCGTCATCGACTCCATCCAGACCATGTGGTCGGACAGTCTCGAAGCCGCCCCGGGCAGTGTCAGTCAGGTCCGTGCCTGTGGGCAGGAACTCACGCGCTGGGCCAAGACGTCGGGCGCTGCGCTGATTCTGGTCGGGCACGTGACCAAGGAAGGCCAGATTGCCGGCCCGCGCGTGGTCGAACACATGGTCGACACGGTATTTTATTTTGAGGGCGAGCGCGGACATCAATTCCGCATTCTGCGAGCGGTGAAGAACCGCTTCGGACCAACCGACGAGATCGGCATATTCGAAATGCATCAATATGGCCTCGCACCAGCGCAGGAACCGTCGGCCCTGTTCTTGTCGACAGAAGCGGACGAGACCGGCGGCACCGCGGTGTTCGCCGCCATGGAGGGGTCGAGGCCCGTCCTGGCAGAGGTGCAGGCCCTGGTGGCGCCAAGTGCCTATGGGACACCGCGCCGCTCGATTGTCGGGTGGGACAGCAATCGCCTCGCCATGCTGCTGGCCGTGCTTGAGGCGCGCTGCGGCGTGTCGCTCGGCGGACGCGATGTCTATCTCTCCGTCGCCGGCGGTTATCGCATGTCCGAACCGGCAGGTGACCTCGCCGCGGCGGCTGCCTTGCTCACCTCTGCCGCCGCCAATCCGGGTCCGAACAAGGCGATTTATTTTGGCGAACTGGCGCTATCTGGTGCCATCCGTCCTGTGGCGCGCATGGAGCAACGTTTGAAAGAAGCGGCCCGGCTCGGCTTCGAGCATGCTTTCGTGCCAGAAGGCAGTCCAAAAGCTGTAGAAGGCTTGACGATTACGCCAATCAAGCGCCTATCTGAACTGGTAGAGTTGATCGCACCGGAAGCTGCCTCATGATGGAAGCCCTTACAGCCTTTGATGCCGTGGCGATCGTGATTGTGATCGTCTCGACATTGATGGCCCTGGCACGCGGTTTCATGCGCGAGCTGGCGACGCTTGGCGCGTTCATTGCCGCGATTGCGGCCGCCTTCTTTGCCCGGCGCTATTTCGTCGATCAGCTTGACGCCTTGTTGCCGGACAATTCGCCCGACTGGATGCCGGATGCGATCATCTTTGTGGTCGTCTTTCTCCTCGTTTATGTCGCGGTCGCCTGGTTTGGCGCCAATCTGTCCAAGACCATTCAGGGCGTCGATGGAATCGGCCTGCTCGACCGGGTCGCTGGCGGCCTGTTCGGATTTGCCCGCGGCGGTGTAGTGCTGGTTTTCTTTGTCTACCTGCTCAATCTCGCCATGGATCGGGACCAGATTCCGGAATTTGTAACGCAGGCAAGGACTTATCCAATCATATCGGCCGGCGCCGATTATCTCAGCGACCGGGCGCCAGAGCTGGCTGAGCGCACCGCACAGACATCAGACCTTGACGCGGAGACGTCGTCAGAATAATTCGCGCACGAACAGACCGCGAGGGTTAGTCGAATGTTGTTTGATCATGATGACGACAAGCCTCGCGAAGAGTGCGGCGTCGTTGGCGTCTATGGACACCCCCAGGCCGCTCTGCTCGTTGCGCTCGGATTGCACGCCCTTCAACACCGCGGCCAGGAAGCCTGCGGGATTACCAGTTTTGATGGTGAGAAATTCCATGGTGAGCGCCATATGGGGCTGGTCGGCGAGAATTTCGGCGGCGATGTCTCCGACCGCCTGCCAGGCAATTCCGGCATTGGCCACAATCGGTACTCCACCCAAGGCAAGCCAGCGATTCGCAACATTCAGCCAATCTATGCCGACCTCGAGTCCGGCGGCTTCGCGATCGCCCATAATGGCAATCTCACCAATGCCAGGGCCTTGCGAAAGAAATTGGTGCGAAAGGGATCGATCTTCCAATCCACCATGGACACCGAAGTCATCCTGCACCTTCTCGCCCGCAGTGACCAAGACACCGTCTCCGACCGCTTCCTGGATGCCATCCGTCAAATTGAGGGTGGCTTTTCTTTTGTCGGCATGACCAACAAGAAGCTGATTGGTGCGCGCGATCCATCCGGTCTGCGCCCGCTGGTTCTGGGACAGATCGGGACCGCTTCAGTGCTGGCATCTGAGACCTGCGCACTGGATCTCATGGGCGCTGAATTCGTCCGTGAGATCGATCCAGGCGAAGTCGTCATCATCACCGCAGACGGTATTCGGTCTTACAACCCATTCCCGTCCCGTCCTGTGCGTCCGTGTCTGTTCGAATATGTCTATTTCGCGCGCCCGGATAGCATTGTGCAGGGACGCTCGGTCTATGATGTCCGTCGCAAGATGGGGCACCAGCTGGCAATGGAGCACCCGGCCGAGATCGACGTCGTCGTCCCGGTGCCGGATTCTGGGGTCCCGGCTGCGATCGGTTTCTCGGAGCATTCCGGGGTTCCATTCCAGCTCGGCATCATTCGCAGTCATTATGTCGGCCGAACCTTCATTCAGCCGACCCAGACCGGCCGTCAGCGCGCTGTCTCTCGCAAGCACTCGCCAAACCGGGCGGTGCTGGAAGGCAAACGGGTCCTGCTGGTCGATGACTCGATTGTCCGCGGAAACACCTCGCGCAAAATTGTTCAAATGGTTCGCGACGCTGGCGCCAAGGAGATTCACTTCCGCTCCGCCAGCCCGCCGATCACGCACCAGGACTTTTACGGCATCGACATGGCCGACCGCAGCGAATTGCTGGCAGCCAATCACACGCTGGAAGAAATGCGTGAATATCTGAAAGTCGAAAGCCTCGGCTTCCTGTCAGTGCCTGGCCTGTATCGCGCAATCGGGGTTGATTACGATGCAGAAACGCCGGCTTTTGCCGACCATTGCTTCACCGGGGATTACCCCACTCGCCTGATCGATCACGATCAGAATGAAAGCAGCAAAGAAAGACAGCTTTCGCTTCTGGACTAGTTGGCTATGCTTGGTTAGGCCGCGCGCATGGATAAACGCATCACTCTCGTCACCGGCGCATCGCAAGGCATTGGCCGCGCAGCTTGTCTCGCGCTTGCAAAAGCAGGCCACCACGTCATCGGCCTCGCCCGTTCAAAAAAGGCACTGGAAGATCTCGATGATGAGATCCGCGCTGCCGGCGGCTCGATGACTCTGATTCCATTTGACCTCAAGGATGCGGGCGCATTTGAACCGCTCGGCCATGCGATCGCGGAAAAATTCGGGCGTCTTGATGGCTTGCTCGGCAATGCCGGTCTGCTCGGCACGATTGGCCCACTTCAAGCCGGCGGAGAGCGTCAGTTCAATGAAACGATTGACGTCAATCTCAGCGCCAATTGGCGCCTGATCCGCGTGATGGACCCGCTGCTGCGCCGATCTGATGCCCCGCGGGCTGTCTTTGTAACATCCGGTGTGGTGCCGCGCCCCCGCGCCTTCTGGGGACCATATCAGGCTTCCAAAGCCGGCCTGGAAGCCCTGATCTATGCCTGGGCCGATGAGAACGAGCAGACGTCTCTGAACGTAAACCTGTTTGACCCTGGCGCCACGCGTACGCAAATGCGCGCCGATGCCATGCCGGGGGAAGACCCGATGACACTGCCCGCGCCTGAAGCGGTCGCGGCCCACATCGTTCCGATGCTCGAAGCCAGCGAAACGCGCAACAATGCCCGCATCAATGTGAAAGACCTGCTCTAACGACGATCCCGCGACGACAGGGTTTGGGAAATTCGGCAATCCGTGTCACGCTTCGCTCAATCAGGCGAAACAGGAACGGGTGCCATGCGTTGGTGGATGTGGGTCATTCTGGCGATCGTCGCCGCAGCCGCGGCGGGGTATTTCGTCATCCAGTCGCGCCTCAGCGCGCCAATGCTGTCTCAAGACGCGCTTGCAGAGCGCCGGGCAGAGGCGGCATCGCAAGACGAAACTTCATTCAATGCCCCGGCGAAGGAACCAGCCCTTTATCCAGCACCAAACGCGACCAGGAATGTCTATTTCGGTGACCTGCACGTGCATTCCTCCCTGTCCTTCGACTCCTACATTTTCGGCAATCGACTGTCGCTGGATGAAGCCTATCGGTTCGCCCGAGGCGAAGTGGTGCAGAATGCCGTCGGCGAGACCATGCAACTCACCCGGCCGCTTGATTTCGTCGCCATCACCGACCATTCCGAAGGTTTCGGCCTGCACGAAGCGTGCGATCTTTCCGACAAGAGTGATGCACTGCAAGCCTATTGCGACCGTATGGAACGCCCGGATGCGAGGTTCTTTCTGCACCTGCGGGCGCAAGGCGAACAGCGACCGCCTGTTTCTGTCCTGGATGGCTTTTTTGATACGCCGGAGGACGCATCTGGCCTCAAAACCGCAACCTGGCGGCGTGTGGTTGAAACGGCAGACCGGCACAATGCGCCAGGCGAACTCACGACGTTTGCCGCTTATGAGTATTCCCCGCCTCTACCCGATCGCGGCAAGATCCACCGCAATGTCATCTTTCGCGGCAGCGACACCCCGAACCATGCTCCGTCCGCCTTTGATGCGCTGACGGAACTGGACCTTTGGCGCCAGCTCAACGCAACCTGCCAGAGCCCGTGTGAATATCTCACCATCCCGCACAATCCGAACAAGTCCTGGGGCCTCGCCTTTGCCAGTCAAACCATTGATGGCGATCCTTATACCGAGGCAGACTGGCGCCTGCGCCAGAAGGTCGAACCGATCGTCGAGATGTTCCAGGTCAAAGGCAATTCAGAATGCGTCATTGGCTTCGGCACCAGCGATGAGGAATGTGCGTTCGAGCAATTCCTGCCGGTTTGCGAGGAAGGTCAGGACAGCAAGTGCATCTTTGAGACATCAATGATCCGCGATGGACTGAAAAAAGGACTGGTGCTGGAAGACGCGCTTGGCTTCAACCCGCTGGCATTTGGCCTGATTGGCAGCACTGATGTTCACAATTCCAATCCAGGCGATGCTGAGGAATGGGATTATCGCGGTGCCAACGGCGCGCTCAGCGCCCCGGCCAGAACCCGCCTCACGGCGCCGCGCGCCCGCAGCCTGAACAATAATCCCGGCGGGCTCGCTGCGATCTGGGCGCAGGAGAATACCCGCGACGCACTGTTCGACGCGATGCAACGCAAGGAGGTCTACGCCACCAGCGGCACCCGCATTCGGCTGCGCTTCTTTGGCGGATTCTCCTTTGCGCCGGACATTCTCGATGCGCCGGACCTTCTGGACATGGCATATGAGGCTGGTGTTCCAATGGGATCGACGCTGCCTGTCGCAGGTGAAGTCTCCCCTTCATTCATCCTCTGGGCGGTCCGCGATCCGCTGTCCGCCCCCATCGACCGCGTTCAGATCATCAAGGGCTGGACTGAGGATGGCGAGGTTCTGGAATCGGTCGTTGATGTTGCGTGCAGCGATGGACGCATGATTGACCCGTCGACCGGGCGCTGCGGAAAAACCCCTGCAGGCGTGGACCTGAGCGACTGTTCGCTGACCTCGGACGCGGGCGCCACAGAACTGAAGGCATTGTGGACGGATCCATCCTACGCACCTGAGCAAAATGCCTTCTATTATGCCCGCGTGATCGAGAATCCGACCTGCCGCTGGTCGACCTATGACAGTCTGCGCCTGGGGCAGGAACCGCTATCGGTGATCGATCCAACCGTTCAGGAAATGGCCTGGTCCTCGCCAATCTGGGTTCAGCCAAACTGAGCCCTGAGAAATTACGGAACTCCCCTTATAGATCTGCGTCCTGACCGGCCTAGATTTGCTCGATTGTGACAACCTGAGTAGCGGGGGAATTCTGCATGGCAGACGATGTAACGACCAATGGCGTGGACAAAAACGCGCCAGCCATTGAGCCACGGCCACAACCGACCATCGGTCAGCAACGTCATGACCCGGAGCGTATTCGCGAATTGTTCGAAAACGGCGAGTATCCTTACAAAACCAAGATGCGGCGCAAGACCTATGAGCGCCATAAGGCCGAGCTGCAGGTCGAATTGCTGAAAGTCCAGCACTGGGTCAAAGAAACCGGACAGAAGATCGTGATCCTGTTCGAAGGCCGCGATGCGGCTGGCAAGGGCGGGACGATCAAGCGGTTCACCGAACATCTCAACCCCCGTGGTGCGCGGGTTGTGGCGCTGGAGAAGCCTACCGAAACAGAGCGCGGGCAATGGTACTTCCAACGCTATATCCGCCACTTGCCTACGGCTGGCGAGATGGTGCTGTTCGACCGCTCCTGGTACAATCGTGCCGGGGTCGAGCGGGTCATGGGTTTTTGCGATGCGAATGAGTATCTCGAATTCATGCGTCAGGTGCCTGACCTGGAGCGTATGCTCGCCCGATCCGGTATCAAACTGTTCAAATACTGGTTCTCGGTGACCCAAGACGAGCAGTTCAAGCGGTTTGAGTCGCGCAAGGTGGATCCGCTCAAACAGTGGAAGCTCTCGCCCATCGACCGGGCGTCGCTGGAGCGCTGGGATGACTATACCGAAGCCAAGGAGGCCATGTTCTTCTATACCGACACGGCAGACGCGCCCTGGACCATCGTCAAATCCTCGGACAAGAAACGCGCGCGGATCAATTGCATGCAGCATTTCCTGTCATCGCTGGAATATCCCGGCAAGGATACACACGTCGTCCGGCCGCCTGACCCGCTCATTGTCGGTCTCAGCCATCATGTGATCGGAAACAGCAATCACATTCTCGGGCGCTCGCTCCACCCGGAAAACGATTAGCGCTTGCGCCGCGCCTTGTCGGCATAGGGGTTTGCCCCTTGCTTGACATGCAATCGGATCGGCACGCCTGGCAATTCGAACGCTTCACGCAGGCCGTTGACCAGATAGCGCTTATATTGTTCCGGCATCTGATCGCCGCGCGACGCGATCAGGACAAAAGTTGGCGGGCGCGCTTTGATCTGGGCCATATAACGCGGCTTGATCCGTTTGCCTTGAACACTTGGCGGCGGATTGCGCTCGATCATGTAGCGCAGCCAGCGATTCAAGTCGCCGGTCTTCACCCGCGCGCACCAGTCATCATAGGCTTTGGCCACAGCTGGCATCAGCCGCTCAACCCGCTTTCCGGTCAGGCCTGACAGCGTCACCAACGCCGCCCCCTTGGCCTGCGGCAAGTGTTCCTTCAGGCGCCGCTCGAGTTCTTTCATCGCCATGCCATGGTTCTTGATCGTGTCCCATTTGGAGATGACGAAGACAACGGCGCGGCCCTCTCGCAAAGCTAGATCCGCGATTTGCAGATCCTGCTTCTCGAACGAATCCTCTGGTTCCATTACCAAGGCGACGACATCAGCATATTTTAGTGACCGCACCGTTTCGCCGGTGGACATTTTTTCCAGGCGTTCCTGAACCTTGGACTTCCTGCGCAACCCAGCCGTGTCGACCAAGCGCACCTCGCGCCCTTCCCAGGTCCAGCGCAGCGTCACCGAGTCGCGCGTGATCCCGGCTTCAGGTCCGGTCAACATGCGCTCTTCGCCAACCAACTGGTTGATCAGGGTCGATTTGCCTGCATTCGGACGACCGACAATGGCCAGTCGAATCGGTCGCTCCTTGGTGGCGGCCTTGGCTTCCTCGATCGCCTCGCCCTCGGCCTCATCGTCGATGCCGACTTTTTCGAACGCGGCTTCGAGCTTAGCTTCATTCAGGAACGGATCGTCCATATCGAGGCCTTCGAGCTGATCGAGAATGCCATGATTGAACGTGTCCTGCTCTTCCGCCTCCTGCTCTTTCAAGGCTTCCAGAAAGGCGTCTTCGCCGAGCGCTTCGCGGATGGCGCCGTATAGGTCGGACAAGCCTTCGCCATGGGCACCAGACAGGCCCACAGGTTCGCCGAGGCCGAGATTCCAGGCTTCCAGCAATCCTTCATCTCCGGCATGTCCTTCGGCCTTATTGGCAGCGAGCACAATCGGCATGTCGGCGCGTCTCAGGATCTGGGCAAACCGTTCATCCATGGCCGTCACACCGACGCGGGCATCGATCAGGAACAGCGCCAGTTCTGCTTCACGAATGGCGATTTCAGTTTGCTGTCGCATTCGCGCTTCCAGCGAGCCGTCGGAGACGTCCTCGAACCCGGCCGTATCGATCAGGATCAAGGGCAGGTCGGCCAGGCGCCCCTCGGCTTCCTTGCGATCACGTGTCACCCCGGGCTGATCATCGACCAAGGCCAATTGCTTGCCAGCAAGGCGGTTGAACAGCGTGGACTTCCCGACATTCGGTCGTCCCACAATAGCAATTTTCAGCGGCATGGCGCGCCCCGGTTCCTGTGGTTCTGCGCCTTAGAGACCCTTAGCGGATTGCAATCAGGCGCGCATCATCGGTCAGGATCAGCAGTTTGTCCTGAACAGCAATCGGCTCGATATAGACAGGATCGCCAAGTTTCAAGCGGTCTGTCTCATCCCCGGTCTGTGGATCGAACGCAATCAACTCGCCTCGGGATGACGCGACCAGCACTCGGCCATTGGCAACGACCGGGCCAGCATAGGTGATCCGGCCTTTTTGCTTCTCGGGCTTTTTGAACTTTTCCAGGTCCTGCACCCACACGACCTGACCGGTGCCAGCCTTGATACAGGCGAGCTCTGCATCGACACCGACAATGAAGAGATACTCCCCAGCCAGCGCGGGCGCTTGCGTGGTACCGATCGGTTGTTGCCAGACCCGGTTGCCGGTGCGGCCATCAATCGCGGCAAGAACACCGGACTGGCTTGCCGCAAAGACGAGACCACCGCCCAGGATCGGACGGGCGCCAATATCATTGATCGACGAGATCGGCGTGAACTGGCCAGCGCTGGCCAGCGCCTCGCTCCACAAACGCCGTCCATTCGAAGCCAGGTAGGCGATGACTTCTCCTGACGAATAAGGTGCGACCACAATGTCTTCGACGGCGGCGGGGCTTGGAGAACCGAGCACGCGTGCCATCTCTGCGATGGCCTGGTCGCTCCACAATATTGCGCCGGTGGCCAAGTCGAGGGCCAATACTTCATTATTGTTGGACGAGACAAAGATGCGGCCATCCTTGATGGTCGGCGACCCGGTCATCGGCGCCTCTGTCGGGGTTCGCCACAATTCCGCGCCCGTGGTCGCATCCATGGCTGTGACAAACCCATAGGCGCTGGCAATCACCAGCGTGTTTCCTTCCAGGCCGAGGCCGGATCCGATTCCCGTACCGTCCCGACGATTGCCTGAGTCCAGTTTCTCGCTCCATAGACGGCGGCCATTGCTGGCATCCGTCGCCACGATCATCTGCCGAGAATCAATCGAATAGATCGTATCGGCTGAGGCGACTGGTGGTGTCGTCAGGGCCGATTTTTGATCCGACCCATTGCCCACACTTGCGCGCCAGGCGATGTCCAGCTCTGACGCAACAGCAATGTTCCCAACCGCTTTGCTGGCGCGGCTGCCAGCCTGCGGCCAGCCGTCTGTCAAGGCCCGCGGCTCGGGCAACGTGATCACTTCGCTGACCAGGCTGGGATCAGGTTGCAGGGTTTCATCCCCCAGCACCATGGTAATCCGGCCTTCTTTTTCGAGCGCCTCTTCAGCCGCCCGGTCGGCGGCGCCGCGATTGAGCAGCGAACATCCGGCAAGACCGATACAACAGGCCGTGATTAGGCTGAACTTGACTAGGGTATGGGCGCTCATTCAGGCGTCTCCTCAGATTCATTTGGGCTGGCGGCGCCATCGGGTGTATCAACGCTTTCCGCCGCTGCCCCCTCTCCTGCGCTCTCAGCCGGTTCCAACTCGGACCCATCTTCAACCGGTGTGCTCACCTCTGCGCTGACAGGCGGCAGGGTTTCGAGCGCCTGCTCCGCACGACGAATGACACCCGCAGGCACATTCTGCGCCAGACGAAGGAAATTAAACTCGCGGCGAGCGAACTCGATATCCCCCTCGTGCAGGGCCTTGGCCGCGATCAATTCAGATGCCAATGCCCCGAACGGGCCATCATCTTCTGACAGAGGGCTTAGGAATCCGGTCAGCTCTTCGCGGGTCATCGCATCCGCCTTGAGATAGGCCGCCTTGATCAGTGCCAGTTTCTGCGTCGGGTCTTCGGCCGCACCGACAACCCCTTCGAGCACTCCGGCAGCTGCGGCGGCGTCGCCATTTCCATCCAACCGAACGCCTGCCAGATAGTGCGCAGCAATTGTCGATGGCGCGATTTCATCTTCGACAATTCCAGCCAGTTGGCTGGCTGCGTTCTCATAATTGCGTGCATCCACTTCAGTCAGCGCCGCCTCCAGGCGCGCGGCATTGTCTTGCGTGATCTGCACCGACCGCGCCTGCAAATACTCATTCAGACCAACGCCGCCGATCAGAAGAGCGCCGCCGAGATAGGCGAGAATGCCATACCGTTTCCACAATACGGTCAGGCGATCCTGTCTTAAGCCTTCTTCGACTTCTTCAAAAATATCAGCCAATTAAACGGTCTCCAGAGGGGGCATTCGGATCGATCACGCGCACCCTAGCCGTGCCCGCGCTCGCTCGCAACGGACAAGGTTAGCTCTTCGCAGTTTTGCGCAGTTTGTAGGTCTGTGCTTGGCCCGGAAACGTTCGGGCCTTCACTTCTTCGGCATAAAGTTTAGCGGCGTTTTCGATAGCGCTTTTCAGGTCAGCATTCTTTTTGACGAACTTTGGCACCCAGTCGGTCATGCCAAGCATGTCATTGGTGACCAGAATCTGACCGTCGCAATTGACGGAGGCACCAATGCCGATGGTTGGGCAGCTAACTGTTGCGGTTATTTCATCAGCCAGGTCAGGCGCGACGCCCTCAATCACGATCGCAAAGGCGCCGGCTTGGTCTGCTGCGATGGCTTCAGCGATTGCCATATCCCATTCGCTCTCATTGCGTCCCTTGGCGCGGAAGCCGCCATCCACATTGATCGCTTGTGGTCGCAGCCCGACATGGCCCATCACAGGGATCCCGCGTTCGACCAGATGTCGGATTTGAGTGGCCGCATAAGCGCCGCTTTCGATCTTCACTGCCTGGCACCCGGTTTCCTGCATGATACGAGCGGCATTCAGGAAAGCCTGGTCCGAATTGGTTTCATAAGAGCCAAATGGCATGTCGACGACGACAAAGGCCTGCGAGGAACCGCGCATGACAGCTTGCCCGTGCAGGATCATCATTTCCATAGTCACGCCGACCGTCGATTGCAGTCCGTGGACCACCATGCCGACGCTGTCGCCAACCAGCAAAATATCGCAATGCGGATCCAGTATTTGGGCCACGGTCGCATCATAGGCGGTCAGACAAACCAGTGGCTCACCGCCCTTGGCCTTTGCAACATCTTTGACCGTCTTGCGCCGGATCAGGTTCTGGGCAGACATGGCATACCTTTAGCAATCTACTGACGCGCTCGCTTTACCAGACCGACAGGGCTCGACAAGCTCAATGCTGCCGCATCTGTCGGCTCAAGGCATGGCCTGAACACCGAACAGGACCGGGTGCAGCCAGAATGCGATCGATGCCCAGATACCGAGTCCGACAGCCAATGCAATCAGGTCCATGACCGGATTAACAACCGCGTCCGGCCCGGGCCCTTCATCCCCTCGCCGCTTGACCATGATCCGGTCAAACACAGCAAAGGCCAGGAAACTACCGAACAGGATCACCGAGTTGAGCTCTCCATTCGCGAGCAAATGACCGAACGCCCACAATTTCACGGCCAACAGCATTGGGTGTTTTGTCACTTTCATGATCACACCCACAGGCAGCTGCGAGGCAACCAGCAAAATCATGGCCGGCACGGTCAGTGCAAAATTGATATGCTGCAACCAGACCGGGGGCACGTACAACACCCCGACCCCACGCGTCGCACCAAAGCCGTAGATCATGAGGCCAAATCCGATCAGCGAAATCAGACTGTAACCTGACATGAACAGACCATATCCCAATCGTTTCTTGAGATCATACTCGGCATGCCGAGACCGAGTCGCGGAGTACAGATGAACCCCGAAAAAAATTGCCAAGCCGAGCAGAAACAGTGTCATAACGCACCCTCCATCACGTCCATACAAAACCTATTTTTCGGGTTTGACAAAGGATTCTGCCGCGGATTTGCTGGCCATTGCATGATTGCGCAAATGCAAGCCACCATTCTCCGGCATTTTATATTTAAATATCAATGTCTTGCTCGAGAAAGTCTCCCAACAACATGAGATGCCGGGTGATTTCTATTCGGCGGCGGCCGGAATGATCGTGACGCTCTCACCACACCCGCATGCATCCGTCTGGTTCGGATTGGTGAAGGTGAACTTCTCATGCAGCAGCGTGGTTTCATAGTCCACGATTGAACCAAGCAGGAACAACACGGCTTTTGCATCGACCACGATTTTCACGCCTTTGTCTTCGACAATCTCATCAAGCGGCTCAGGCGCCTCGACATAATCCATGACATATTCCATGCCGGCGCAGCCGCCATTGGTCACCCCAACCCGCAAAAAACCAGCGCCTTTTTCAGACATGATTTCAGCGACGCGCGCAGCTGCCGCATCGGTCAGGGTTACGAGTTTAGGTCTTGGTCGTCTGGCCATGGCTCAAAGATAGGGTCGAAACGCTTGCGGTTCAATTAAAGCATGTTCAGCGCCAGCCGCGCCTCATCCGACATCCGGGAAGGATCCCAGGGCGGATCAAAGGTCAAACGCACCTCGACATCTGCAACCCCTTCCACGGTGCGCGCGGCGGTCTCGATCCAACCCGGCATGTCACCAGCCACAGGGCAGCCCGGCGCCGTCAGCGTCATATCGATATCAACCTTACGGTCATCATCGATATCGACCTTGTAGATCAGGCCGAGCTCGTAAATATCAACTGGAATTTCAGGGTCATATACGGATTTGAATGCCGCGATCAGATCATCGGTTATACGGTTCAGTTCAGCTTGCGGAATCGCTGAGCCCTTCTCTTCCGCCGGTTCAGGCGAAGAGACATCGATCACGTCACGCGGGGTCATATCGTCTGCCATGTCAAAGCCTATATAAGCATCCCACGCGCTTTGTGTAGCGCTTCAATGAAGGCGTCGACTTCTTCGAGCGTGTTGTAAATGCCAAAACTCGCCCGGGCTGTGGCCGACACGCCGAGATGCGTCATGAGCGGTTGCGCGCAATGATGCCCGGCGCGCACAGCAACGCCGTATCGATCCAGGATCTGGGCAATATCATGCGGATGCGTCCCTTCCATCGAAAAGGACAGGACCGGGCCCTTGCCGGGCGCTGTGCCGTGCACGGTCAGGCCATTGATTCCCCGAACGGCCTCATAGGCGCGTTCGTACAAGGCCTGCTCGTGCGCGAGGACCTCGCCCTTGTCGAACTGGCCGAGCCAGTCCAGCGCTGCGCCAAAGCCGATTGCTTGCAGGATTGGCGGCGTGCCCGCTTCAAATTTATGCGGCGCTTCATTGTAGGTCACGCGGTCGCGCTCAACGATCTCGATCATCTCGCCGCCGCCCTGGAACGGACGAAGGCGGGCGAGCGACGCGGCTTTACCGTACAGCGCCCCGATCCCGGTCGGGCCGTAAATCTTGTGTCCGGTCAGGACGTAATAGTCGCAACCGATCGCCTGTACATCGACCTCCAAGTGGACACCGGCCTGGCAACCATCGAACAGGACTTCAGCCCCTGCCGCATGTGCGAGGCGAACAATCGCGGCGGCATCCGTCACCGTGCCGAGCACGTTCGACATATGCGTCACAGCAACCATCTTGGTCCGCGGTGTTAGCGCCGCTTCAAGCGCCGCGAGATCCAGCCCACCGGTCGCGTCGACCTCGACCCATTTCAGCACCGCGCCGTAACGCTCTCGCAGGAAGTGCCAGGCGACAATATTGGAGTGATGCTCCATCACAGACAGGACAATCTCATCACCGGGTTCAATCTCGCCAGCCAGGCCATAGGCGACCAGGTTGATCGCTTCTGTGCCACCTTTGGTGAAGATGATTTCATCCACCGCTCCGGCATTGATAAAACTGCGCACTGTCTCGCGCGCGCCCTCGTAGGCCTCGGTGGTTTCATTCGCCAGGGTGTGAATGCCGCGATGAACATTAGCATAGGCGCTGCGGCCCTGGGCCGACATGGCGTCAAGCACGGCGTCCGGCTTTTGCGCGCTGGCGGCATTGTCAAAATAGACCAGCGGCTTGCCATTCACGTCGCGCGACAGGATCGGGAACTGTTCGCGAATGGCGGCGACGTTGAAGGCGCGGCTCATCGCACGGTCTCCGTCAAAAAGCTGCGCGCCGCATCGAGCATGGCGTCGCGGACGCCGTCACTTGCTTCTTGCAGCGCTTGCGCCACGAAAGCCTCGGTCAGCAAGGCCCGGGCCTGGGCCTCGGGAATGCCGCGTTGGCGCATGTAGAAGAGCTGGTTCGGGTCGAGCGCGCCAGATGTATTGCCATGCGCGCATTCGACATCGTCGGCGTAGATTTCAAGCTCAGGCTTGGCGAAAACCTCTGCCCCGTCCTCCAGCAGCAGCGCCTGGTGCTGCATGTCGGCATCAGTGTGCTGACCAATGGTCCGTGGCACATGAAACTTGCCTTGGAAGACGCCAGTGCCGCCATCAAGCACTGCACCCTTGGTCACCTGGCGGGTGACTGAAGCGGGCGCGCCGTGACGCACATGGCTGGTAAAATCGGCATGGAAGCCCTTGGCGCACAGATAGGCGCCATTCAGGGTCGCCTGGCTGCCGCTTTCCTGGTGCGTCAGGCGCGTTTCCAGGCGAGCAATCTTGGCACCGAAAGCGAGTGCGGTCTGGGTGTATTCCGATTGATCGCCGAGATTGATCACGGCGGTAATGGCCTGGGCCTCGTCCGCGCTGCCGCGTTGCAAAACGGTGCGCCGAACCGATCCGCCCTCCTGCATGGCAAGCTCGATCAGGAAGGAGGAGAAGCCGGCTCCGCCGACATGGCTTTCAATCAGATCGAGCGACGCGCCTGGGCGAACCATGACGGCAACGCGGGCGAAATTGGTTTCATCACGCTCGCCGCGGGTCACAATGTGCAGCGGCTGGGTCGTTTCGCCCGTGACTTCGATGATCAGGGTATCGAGCCCGCCAACTCGCCCGGCCAGGGCGGCTGTCATCGCGCCGAGCGGGATTTCTTCGGCATTGCTGAGCGCCTGAGGGGCCTGGCGCTGGTGCAGCGTGATACCATCCGGCAACGCATCTGGCAGGGTTATGTTGCTGGCTGAAAAATCAATCACGGCCTGATCTTGTGCCGGCAGCGGGGCGCACCGCGCCCCCTGCCCGGCCGCTTCGACAGCCTTCAAGGCGGCCTTGAAGTCCGTCCACTTCCAGGCTTCCATGCGGCGGTGCGGCAGGCCGGTCTCGGCAAAGGCCTCGAACGCCCGCTCGCGCTGACCGCTTTCCGGCAGCATCGCATAGCGCGCAATCAGCTCCAGTTCAGCCGGCCCTGGATTGCGAAACTTGTCTTTCAGATCAGAGACAGAAAGCGCCACTATGCCGCCTCTCCCAACACACCGTCATAACCTTCTTTTTCGAGACGCAAGGCCAATTCCGGGCCACCGCTCTTGATGATCTTGCCGCCTGCCAAAACATGCACCTTGTCCGGTTTGATATGATCCAGCAGGCGCTGATAATGGGTGATGACCAGCATGCCGCGATCCGGGCTGCGCAGTGCGTTGACGCCGTCCGCTACTGTGCGAAGGGCGTCAATATCGAGCCCGGAATCGGTTTCATCCAGGATCGCGAAGCGCGGCTCCAGCATCATCATCTGGAAGATTTCCAGCCGTTTCTTCTCGCCGCCCGAGAACCCGACATTGAGCGGACGCTTCAACATTTCGGCGGTCAGATTGAGCTTGGCCCCCAGTTCCCGGGATTTCTTGATGAAATCTGGCGCCGAGATCTCGGCCTCGCCGCGCGCCGTGCGTTGGGCATTCATGGCGGTGCGGACAAAGGTCATCACCGGCACGCCAGGGATTTCGACCGGGTATTGGAAGGACAGAAACAGGCCTTTGGCAGCACGTTCCTCCGGATCCATGTCGAGCAGGTCATCACCGTCCAGGCGCGCCGCGCCGCCTGTCACCTGATAGCCGTCGCGCCCGGTCAGCACATAAGACAGGGTCGACTTGCCCGCGCCGTTCGGCCCCATGATGGCGTGAACCTCGCCCGCAGGCACATCCAGAGACAAACCATTAATGATGGTTTTGGCCTCGTCATCCTCGCCAACCGTGGCGGAAAGCTGATCCAGTTTTAACATGGGCCGCATGTAGAGCCGAATGGGCTAATTTCAAAGAGCAAAACGTCGCTGAGCTGGTAAAATCAGCTGCCCCGGGCACGGCAGAGCTGCCCTCGCGATACAGGCACACGGATCTGACACCGGCTTGAGGCTGTCCGAATGGCGGTGATTTTGCCCGGATGCTTGAAAATCACTCACCTTGTCCTTATTGTTTATCAATAAAACGCGAAAGGACAATCTCACCATGTGGCTGTTTCTCTTATGGTGGTGTGTGGATGATCACCTGGCCAGTGCGATGAATGCGCCAGGGCTCGGCGAGTTGCCACTCTGGGTGCCGCTCATTCTCTCGGTTGCATTCTCGTTCACCTTCAGCGAGTCGGTGAAACGGCGCTAGTCTGAGGTCTTGCCAGCTGGGCCCAGCCGCCGTTCGATGCGGTCCAGACGCAGCTTGATCTGCCGGAGCTCCACTTGATCGTGGTCCTGCACAGCGACCAGCCCCGCCACGTGCTGGCGGGTCGCCCGCATTTCGACGCTGACATCAGTCATCTGGTCAGCGAGCCGCCCCATGTCGGTCTGAAGCGTCTGTAAGGCTCTAATCACACGATAGTCAGTATTCATGCGCGAATACTAGAACATACCAAGAACATGTCAAGCGTTTGATTTACCCAACACTTCCCTCAAGACTGACCTTGAGCAAGCTCTGGGCTTCCACCGCAAACTCCATCGGCAGTTCCTGCAGCACTTCTCGGACGAAGCCATTGACCAGAAGCGCCACCGCTTCTTCCTCGCCAATTCCGCGCTGGCGAACGTAGAACAGCTGATCATCGGCTAGCTTGGTGGTTGTGGCTTCATGCTCGAGTTGTGCATCAGCACGGCGGTTTTCGACATAAGGCACTGTATGCGCGCCGCAGCGGTCGCCGATCAGCAGACTGTCGCATTGGGTGAAGTTGCGCGCGCTTTCCGCCTTCTTGTGCACCGAAACCAGACCGCGATAGGTATTGTCGGACTTGCCGGCGCTGATGCCCTTGGAGATGATCCGCGAACGCGTGCGTTTGCCGAGATGGATCATCTTGGTGCCAGTATCGGCCATCTGCCGACCATTGGTCACGGCGATGGAATAGAACTCGCCGACACTGTCATCGCCTTTCAGCACACAGCTTGGATATTTCCAGGTCACGGCCGAACCGGTCTCGACCTGAGTCCAGCTGATCTTGGACCGCGCACCGCGACAATCGCCGCGCTTGGTGACAAAGTTATAGATCCCGCCTTTGCCATTCTCATCGCCCGGCCACCAGTTCTGGACGGTTGAGTATTTGATCTCTGCGTCTTCCAGCGCGACCAGTTCGACAACCGCCGCATGCAGCTGGTTCTCATCACGCATTGGCGCCGTACAGCCCTCAAGATAAGACACATACGCGCCCTTGTCGGCGACGATCAATGTGCGCTCAAACTGGCCGGTATTCTCTGCATTCATGCGGAAATAGGTCGACAGCTCCATCGGACAGCGCACACCTGGCGGGACATAGACAAATGTCCCGTCAGAGAAGACCGCGCTGTTCAGCGTGGCAAAATAATTGTCAGACTGCGGCACCACCGTGCCGAGATATTTCTTCACCAGCTCCGGGTGCTCATGCACGGCTTCGGAGATCGACATGAAGATCACGCCAGCCTTTTTCAACTCTTCGCGGAACGTCGTCGCGACAGAGACAGAGTCAAACACCGCATCGACAGCCACCTTCGGGCGATCGCCTTCCGTGCGCGCTTCGATCGCGGTGGCCGCGGCGCCTTCGACGCCAAGCAGCACTTCTGCCTCGCGCAAAGGAATGCCGAGCTTTTCATATGTCTCGAGGATTTCTTTCGGAACATCGTCAATCGACTCATATTTCGCGCCGGCTTTCGGGGCGGCGTAATAATAGATGTCCTGATAATCGATCGGCTCATAGCGAACCATCGCCCAATCCGGCTCCTCCATGGTCAGCCAGCGCTCATACGCTTTCAGCCGCCACTCAAGCAGCCAGGCTGGCTCGCCCTTCTTTTCGGAGATGAATTTGACGATGTCAGGGCTCAGCCCCTTGGGCGCATACTCGGTCTCGATCTCGGTTGAGAAACCAGCCGAATAATTCTCTGACTCAAGCGCCTTCGCTGCCGCGACAGTGCCTTCGTCAATGCCGTCCTTGACTTTGACTTCCACGCAGTCGTCCTCGTGCTCTTCGATGCCGCCGCAGCAATCCATGCCGTGCTCCTATACGCTTGTGCACAATATGGAACAGTTGGGGTGATTTTTCACCCCTCTACGCACATTCTGCGTAGGATTCTCAATTTACTCTGGATTTATTTAAACCGCTCTGCCATGCCTTGCATTACCAAACATTAATGGGGGACGTTTTGATCGACCAAAAAACAAGATCCAATCTATTATTACTGAGTTTTGCAACTGGATTAGCCGCGTGCGCCACTGCGGCCCCGGTTTACGATCCGGTTTTACCTGGCCAGGGATCAGGCGTCCAAATCGCGTCGGCGAGTTTGATGCCGAATTCGCTTCCGGCACAACCGTCTGCAGCTGATGTCCCCGTTGATCCAACATACATGAGCGCACAAATGAACGCGGCGATGGATTCCGCGATCGCTGCCGGGGCCTCTCCGGGCGCTGCGGCCGCAGGTGGCATCCTTGGCGCGCTTATCGTTGGTGCGATCGAAGCGAGCATCGATGCCAACAGGAACAACAAGTTTCGGGATGTTCTCGAAAGTCAGGACTTTGATCCGCAACTGTTTTTCGATGCGCTCGAGCTGGCGCTCAACACACGTGGCATCAGCACAACTCATGCTAACGTGTCGCGCGCGCCCAGGAATTTCGTCCCCTCGGAGCAGAGACGTGACGTCGCCGAGGATGTTGCGATCGATATTGTCGTGAGACATTATGGGTACGCATTGAGATCAGGCGGGTGGAGCCCATCTCTGGTCGCTTCGATCCAGGTTGAAGATGCCAGCTCAGGGAACATGATCATCAATGATTCCGTCGCTTTTGGATCGCCACCAGCGGTCATTGCAGGCGGCGCTGTGATCGTGGAATCTGCGTACAATATCGGTGGAACAACCGTCATCGTTCCATACAATCCACATTATGTCTTCGAAAGCGTCGGCGCGATGCAGGATGATCCCGAAAAAGCGACGAAAGGCTTGCAGCTGGCGATCACAGAAACCACCGCGGTGATCGCAGACTTGATCGCCGAGACCAACGCGACTGAGTAAACCGCGCCTCCATAACCGTTCGAATTTAGGAAACTCAAACCATGAACCGTTCATGCTTTTTGTCGGCCAGCGCAGCCTTTGCCATCAGCGCTTGCGCAACAACGACTCCGCCAACACCTGCTGCACTTGAATTTTCACCCATCTCGGCGTGTGACGAAGCGCTCTCTAATGTCGCCGCGATCGACCTCACCCCGGAAGAGGAAACGGGCTCGACCGTACAGTTCGCAGCCTTTGCTCCAGAATCACCCTGTCTTGCGCGCGATGAAGGGCCGACGCCCTATGCCATGTTCAAGATGCCCACATCTGGTGAGGTTGCGTCCTTGCACGTGGGCAGTCCTCTGGAACCGCTGCGTGTGGTTCCGAGCAAAATCGTCACCTTGGACGCAAGCCTCAATGAGATCCGGTCATTCGACCCTGAAAACCTGCGGCAACGCGGAAAGAGCTTGTCCCATTTGTTCAGACCACAGCCGGACGAAGCGTTCGTCGCCATCGTCGCAGATGCGACGCAAATCGGCGAGCACTTTTCCTACATTCAGATCGATGAATCGATGGACACGCCGCCGCCAAATCTAGGCAATGCCTATCATGGTGCCGGCACACTGCGCCGCTCGGTAAACGTGCCGTTCTCCATGGAAGGTCTGGTCTTCGTGCGCGTCTTCTTCAGTGCGCCAGACGCCACCCCAACGACCTGACGTCAAGGCCGCTTACCCGCGATGCAGCGCGCACAGCTTGTTGCCGTCCGGATCGCGCAGATAAGCAAGATACATTTTGCCAGCTGGCTGTTCGCGCCACCCCGGAGGGTCTTCGTCGGTCGTGCCGCCAGCGGTTACCCCTGCGGCGTGCCAGGCGTCGGCCTGCTCCGGACTGTCCATGGCAAATCCGATGGTGCCGCCATTGGCATGCGTCGCGGGGGCGCCATCGATCGGCGCGGTGACCATGAACACGCCTCCATTATAGAGATAGATCAGCCGGCCCTTTGGATCAGTAATCCCGGGATTCCCACCCAGCGCTCCAAACGTCGCGTCATAAAACGCCTTCGACTTTTCCAGGTCATTCGACCCGACCATCATATGGCTGTACATAAATTACTCGTGTGTTGACCTGCGAACGCTAACCGAAAGGCATCCCTGATGATGCCTATCGAGTCTTTGCCCGTCTGGGAAGCAACGATCTTCGGACCAAAAAACGTCTGCTTCCAAGTCGGGACGCAGGACCCTTTTGAAGAGAATCTCGGGCGCGTCATCGATCGTTTCGACGCCCCGGTCAGACGGCCCCAAGCAATTGACAATACTGCTGCCAAAGTCGCGCAAGGTTACATAATGGGTGCGGTATGCAATTTCATCGTAGAGCTGTAGGTCGGCTTCATTCAGATCACAATTGTCGCGCTCCGGTCCGCAATCGACCCCCATCGACGCGTAGAACGAGATAGAATCCGGCGAATGATACCACTGGAATATAATCGCGCGATCTTGATTCTGTTTGGCCCAGTTCAACACCGCGCGGCAATCGTGCTTTTTGAGTTGGGTCGGTCGAAACTCTGAGGTTTGACAAGCCGCGAGCACGAGCGCCATCCCTGCAGCCCGTGACGGGCGCAGCACCTAATACACCACCACAGACCGAATGCTCTTGCCTTCATGCATCAGGTCAAACGCCTTGTTGATATCTTCCAACCCCATGACATGCGTGATCATCGGGTCGATCTGGATTTTCTGATTCATGTACCAGTCGACAATCTTGGGCACATCGGTGCGGCCTTTGGCGCCGCCAAAGGCGGTGCCTTTCCAGGTCCGGCCCGTGACCAGCTGGAATGGCCGGGTCGAGATTTCTTTCCCGGCTTCAGCGACCCCGATGATGACACTGGTGCCCCAGCCGCGATGACAGCATTCGAGCGCGTCGCGCATGACGTCTGTATTGCCGGTACAATCAAAGCTGTAATCGGCGCCGCCATCCGTCAGCTCAACCAGGTGATCAACCAGCGCGCCTTTGACCGTCTTCGGATTGACGAAATGGGTCATGCCGAATTTCTTGCCCCAGGCCTCCTTGTCGGCATTGAGATCGACGCCGACAATCTTGTTGGCACCGACCATCTTGGCGCCCTGGATCACATTCAGTCCAATCCCGCCAAGCCCGAAGACGACGACATTGTCGCCAGCCTGCACATTTGCAGTATTGGTCACAGCACCAACGCCGGTCGTGACCCCGCAGCCGACATAGCAGGCCTTGTCGAACGGCGCGTCTTCGCGGATCTTCGCCACCGCAATTTCAGGCAGGACGGTGAAATTGGAAAAGGTCGAGCAGCCCATATAATGATGGATCAACTGCCCCTTATAGGAAAAGCGCGAAGTGCCATCCGGCATCAGGCCCTGGCCCTGTGTGGCCCGGATCGAGGTACACAGATTGGTCTTGCCTGACAGACAGCTTTTACACTGGCGGCATTCGGGAATGTAGAGCGGGATGACATGGTCGCCAGGCGCGACGCTGGTCACGCCAGCACCGACTTCGCGCACGATCCCGGCGCCTTCATGCCCGAGAATGCTCGGGAACACGCCTTCGCTGTCAAGCCCATCCAGGGTGTAGGCATCAGTGTGACAGATCCCGGTCGCCATGATCTCGACCAGCACTTCACCAGCCTTCGGCCCTTCCAGGTCGAGCTCAACAATCTCCAAAGGCTGTTTGGCTTCAAATGCGACGGCGGCGCGTGTTTTCATCTCGTCCTCCCAAAACGATTCTTCCCCGCAATAAGCGCCTTAAGCGGCGTCAGCTCAACCCTTTTCTCCGAAATTTGAGCCAAGCCGAAGCGGCCAGATCAGACAGTCGATTTCAAAACCGTGCGGCGCGCCGCCTGCAGCCAGGCGGCGACCACCGCATCAAAATCTTCCGGCTGCGTGTTCCAGCCAAAGCTGACCCGGATGGCGCTGTCTGAGAGGTCATCTGCAACCCCCATCGCCGACAGGACCAGAGAGCGTTTGACCTTGCCGCTGGAACAGGCCGAGCCGGACGATACCGCGACGCCGGCCAGGTCCATCGCCATCACCTGGGTCTCAGCGCGAAAGCCCGGAATGGCGAAGTTAGAAGTTTGCGGCAGCCGCTCCGCCTCTGCGCCAAAAACGGTGACACCGGCTTCAGCGATCAATTTGGCTTCCAACGCATCGCGCGCCGCTGCGAGCTTGTGCAAGTCTGCCAGGTCGCGGATCGCGGCTTCAGTGGCGGCGCCGAACCCGGCTATGCCGCTGAGATTTTCTGTGCCAGAGCGCAGCGATCGTTCCTGGCCGCCGCCGAACAAGACCGGCTTGAGCGGCGCGCCCGAACGGACCCATAGCGCCCCGACCCCCTGCGGTCCGCCGAGCTTGTGCGCCGACATGGCGAGATAATCGACGCCGAGCAGGTTAACATTGACCCTGACCTTGCCGAGCCCCTGAACCGCATCGCAATGGGTCAGGCCGCCGGCATCGCGGACCAGCGCCGCCGCTTCTGCAACCGGCTGGATCACTCCGGTCTCATTATTCGCCATCATCAAGGCCAGCACCGGCGTGCCGTCGCGATTGCCATCCCAGCGGCCCAGGCGCTCACGCAGCCAATCAAGATCGAGGACGCCACCGGCGGTGACATAAGCGGTTTCCATCGCCGCGCCAGCATAGCCAGCCGTCTTGATCACCGCCTCGTGCTCTATCGCCGAGACCAGCAAAGTGCACTTGCCGTCCAATTGCGCCACGACACCGTTCAGCGCCAGTGCATTGGCTTCGGTCCCACCGCTGGTGAAGATAACATCCTGCGCCCGCGCGCCGATCGCGACCGAGACTTGCGCGCGCGCCGCCTCCAGCAATTTGCGCGCGGCCCGGCCTGGCCTGTGCACGCTGGACGGGTTCGCACCGACCTCGAGCGCAGCAAGCATGGCCGCTTTCGCCTCCGGTCGCACCGGCGCTGTGGCATTGTAATCGGCATAAATCATCACGGCCTGATATATCCGATCGCAGACAGTTCAACCATGATCGGCAGGGAAATTCTTGGCAGCTCATCTTGACTTTTCGATAAAATTATCGATATTCAATAAAAGCAAGATGGAGGATCAAATGGGCGAAATGTCGTGGATCTGGTGGATGATCATTCCGCTCATGTTCTTCATGTTTACGGGACAAGGCGACCGGCGCAGTCGCTGTTCGCGACGCCGCCGAGGTGAGTACAGGTCACACAAATCTGAAGAGATCACCCGCCTGAAACAGGAACTGGAAGACTCCCAGGCGCAGATCAATGCGCTGAAGTCCCGCCTGGAAGCGGTTGAAACCATCGTCACCGACGAGGAAACTGAGCTCCGCCGCGAATTCTACAAGTTGCAGAACAGCTGATTCAGCCTTTCTGACCGCGGCCCTGCAGAAAAATTTGCATTTGCCCTGTGAGATTCGCTATAGCCGCCGCTCGACTTAGATTCAGCGCCGAGAAGCGAGAACACACATCATGGCAGAAATGCTCATTCAAGGCCCGCAGGGCCGGATCGAAGCCCGCTACACCCCGCCGCCATATGAAGGCGCATCGCTCGCCCTCATCCTGCACCCGCACCCGCGCGCGGGCGGCAACATGCAAGACCCGATCACGATCCGCCTGTATCAGATGTTCGAGCAGAAGGGCTTTGGCGTCCTGCGTTTCAACACCCGCGGGGTCGGCCGCTCGCAAGGCGTTTATGATCAAGGTGTCGGCGAGCTGGAAGATGCCGCCTTCGTGCTGGATTATGTTGAAAACCTGTCCGAGAGCCCGCGCTACGTCTGGTGTGCTGGCTATTCCTTCGGAGCCTGGATCACGCTGCAATTGCTGATGCGTCGGCCTGAGATTGACGGCTTTCTGGCGATTGCACCGCCTGCCAATCATTATGATCTCAGCTTCCTCGCGCCCTGCCCGGCCTCTGGCTTGATCCTGTCCGGCGAGGCCGATGCGATCTCCAAGCCAGCAGATGTCGAGCGCGCCCTGACCAAGGTGCGCATTCAGAAAGGCGAAAGCATTGAGCGAGAAAGCATCGCTGGCGCCAATCACTTCTTCCAGGACAAGCATGACGAGTTGATCGACATATGCTCGGCTTATGTCGACCGCCGCCTGATCGAGGATGAAGAGAAGCTGCGCCGCGAGGCCGAAGCTGCAGCCGCCAAGGCCGGCAGCCGCAAACCGCCAATTCCGCGCGCGCTGCCGCTGAAACCGGAAGACAACACGCCGCAAGGCTAGGCGCCGCCGGGCTCTACAAGCGAGGCTGAATCAGATAGCTAGACGCCATCGTCTCGCAATGAGGACTCATGCCTGCGCTTCCGATCCAGCTGCTCAAATATCCAGCGCCCGATTGCGCTGTGGTGTCGTCAATCGCGTTTGATGCCTCGCGGACAGAGGCCGGATTGAGACTGCGCTACGATGTGCGCGGCGATGTCGCGCAAATCAAACGCGCCGAACCTGCAGGCGGCGCGCGCCGGGACGAGCTGTGGCGCACGACCTGTTTCGAAGTGTTTCTGCGCCTGGGCGACACGCCGTCCTATTTCGAGTTGAACTTTGCCCTGAATGGCGATTGGGCGGCTTACCATTTTGATCGCTATCGCGAAGCCATGCGCCTGGCGGATATGCCGCCACCGGCGATCGAAACGCGCTCGGATGCGGATCGCATGACGGTTCAGGTCGAAATCTCGACCCAATCCCTCGGCCTCGGAACAGCTGGCCTTGTGCTCGGCCCCGCGGTCATTATCGAAACATTAGACAGTGTCCGTTCTTATTGGGCGCTTCATCACCCGGCTGATCGCCCGGACTTTCATCTCGCGCAGAATTTTCAAACCCACCTGGATTGAGCCATGAGCATACTTTTCGGAATCGACCGTATCTTGCAGGAACCGGAATTGCGCGCACAGCTCTCGGACCGCCGCATCGGCCTGGTCGGGCATCCGGCCTCGGTGACCGCGGCGCTCGACCACTCGCTTTATGCGCTGGCGGCGCAAGGCGATCTCAATCTCACCTGCGCGCTCGGGCCGCAACATGGCATGCGCGGCGACAAGCAGGACAATATGATCGAGACCGAGGATTATCGCGATCCGGATCTCGGCATTCCGATTTTCTCGCTTTATGGCGAGCACCGCCGCCCGACCGACCGCATGCTCGAGCCGCTGGATGTTGTCCTCTACGACCTGCAGGACCTTGGCTGCCGCGTGTACACTTATCTTACCACCCTGATCTATATCATCGAAGAAGCTGCCCGGCTCGGGAAAACCGTCTGGGTGCTGGACCGTCCGAACCCGGCTGGGCGCCCGATTGACGGCCTGACCCTTCGCCCGGGCTGGGAGAGCTTTGTCGGCGCCGCCGAATTCCCGATGGTGCACGGACTGACCATGGGCGAGCTCGGCGCCTGGTATGTCGCTCACAAGGGCCTTGATGTCGATTACCGCGTGATCGAGATGAAAGGCTATCGCCCGAATGAAGGACCAGGCTATGGCTGGCCGGAACAGGACCGCGCCTGGGTCAATCCGAGCCCGAATGCAGCCAGTCTCAACATGGCCCGCGCTTATGGCGGCACAGTGATGGTGGAAGGCGCGACCCTGTCCGAAGGGCGCGGCACCACACGCGCGCTTGAAGTCATCGGCGCGCCGGACCTCAACGCGAACGCGCTGATCGCGCAAATGCAGCGCCTCGCGCCGGACTGGCTGGCGGGCTGCAAGCTCCGCCCGGCCTGGTTCGAACCGACCTTCCACAAGCATGCTGGCAAACTCTGCGAAGGGTTTCAGATCCATGCCGAGAAGGCCTTCTTCGATCCGGTGGTGTTCAAGTCCTGGCGAGTGACGGCGCTGGCCTTCAAGGCCATTCGCAGCCTGTATCCGGACTATCCGATCTGGCGCGGCCTCGACTTCAAGTATGAGTATACAGAGGGCCATCCGGCCATCGACATCATCAACGGGTCAGACGAGCTGCGCCTGTGGGTCGATGATCCGAACGCGACGCCGGACGATCTCGACCGGAAGCTCGCGGCAGACCTGAACCATTGGCGCGACATCTCCACCCCATTTCATCTTTACGCCTGAGCCTCTGCGCCCCTTAAAAAATTTGGCTTTTCTGCCCTGTCTTGGTTCTAAGACGGCGTCAGTCATGCTAACCGCGCCGCCTCACCAAGGACGAATGCGATGAGCGATTACAAATCCGATTTCCTGCGCACGCTCGATGAGCGGGGCTACATCAAGCAGACCACGCACGTGGCCGAGCTGGATGCTTATTGCAGTAGCGGTGTGCCAACGGCTTATATCGGATTTGATGCCACAGCTGACAGTCTGCATGTCGGCTCCTTGATGGGGATCATGATGCTGCGCCGCCTGCAACAGGCTGGCGGCAAGCCAATCGTCCTGATGGGCGGCGGCACGACCAAGGTCGGCGACCCAACAGATAAGGAAAAGTCGCGCCCGATCCTGACCGAAGAACAGATCGCCGCCAATATTGAGGGCATCAAACGTGCGTTCGAACCATTCCTGACTTTTGGCGACGGCCCGACCGATGCGATCATGGTCAATAATGACGATTGGCTGAGCAAGATCGGCTATATTGAATTCCTGCGCGATATCGGCAAATTCTTCACCATCAACACGATGGTCAAACAGGACACGGTCGCCCGGCGCCTGACCAATGAGCAGCCTTACACGTTCCTGGAATTCAACTACTTGTTGCTGCAATCCTATGACTTCCTCGAATTATCGCGCCGTCAGGATTGCTTCCTGCAAATGGGTGGCTCGGACCAGTGGGGCAATATTGTTGGCGGCGCTGACCTGATCCACAAGGCAGACGGCAATCAGGGCTTTGGCCTGACCTGCCCGCTGATCACGACGGCCTCAGGCGGCAAGATGGGCAAGACTGCCGATGGTGCGGTCTGGCTGAATGCGGAAAAGCGCAGTCCTTACGAGTATTGGCAATTCTGGCGCAACACAGAAGACGCCGATGTCGGCCGGTTCCTGAAACTGTTCACGGACCTGCCGCTGGACGAGATCGCCCGGCTCGAGGCGCTGCAAGGGGCTGACATCAACCAGGCCAAGATCGCACTCGCTAACGCGGCGACCACCATGCTGCATGGCGCCCAAGCCGCCAACGAAGCCGAAGCTGCGGCCAGCAAGGCGTTCACCGGCGGCGGCGTGTCTGCCGATCTCCCGACCTTTGAGATCACCAAGGCTGACTTCGCCGAAGGTCCGACCACAACTGCCTTGCTGCGCGCCGGTGAACTGGTCGCGTCGAATGGCGAAGCCCGGCGTAAGATGGGCGAAGGTGCGGTGCGTGTGAATGACGAGAAAGTCGCCGCTGATCAGACCCATGCCTGGGACGATATTCTCAGCGAAGTCGAGGCGTTCAAGGTCCAGGTTGGCAAGAAGCGTATCGCACTGGTGAAACCGGTTTAGCCGCCGCCGCTGCCCGGCGTTGGCGCCAGGATTTCTTCGTCCGGCAATTCCGGCAGTTTCGGGGTCGGCGGTTTCAGATTTGGATCGACGGGAATCGCGTCCGGGATCGAGGTGTCAGACGGGTTTTCGAAAATCCGGCGCAGAATGCCTGGCGTCACAGCCGACAGCGGATTGACCGCGACCTGGGCTTTTTCGAGCGACCCGCTCACCGAATAGGTGATCGAGAAGATCCCCTCGCCATCGCGGCCGACAATCAAGTCACCAATAATCGGCACGCCGCCCAAGACAGAGTTGACGCCGAAGCTTGGAACCAGGACGCCGTCCAGCTCGATGCCGTTGCCATCTATGGCGACCCAGCCATTGACGGTCAGGCCGAGAGCCGGCCCGCTGGCGCGCCCGCCATCGATCACATACCGCCCTCCGCCAATCGTGATCGGCGCTTCAATGCGTGAGAACAGAACCCCCTCGCCTGACAAGGTATCGGTCAGCCCGCGCAACGAAGCGAGGGACAGGATCTGGGTAAAGAAGGGTGCATTGACGAGGCGGGTATCCTCCACCGTCGCGCGCAGCCGCGCCGGCGTGTCTTCAGTCGCCAGCGATCCACGCAGGTCGAGAATGCCGCCTTCAATAAAATCGACGCCGAAAAAGGCGCTGGCAAGATAGCCGGCATCGCTGGTCTTCAGCTCCAGCGCCAATGGCTGGCCGGCGCCTTCATTATCGAGATTGGCGATAAAGGTCGCGCCCGCCACCGTGTTTCCGCTGGCGCGCAATGTCTGGAAGCCGCCATTGCGAGAGAGCTCGAACGACAAGGCCGATCCAATCAGTTCCAGATCCCGGCGCAATCGCAGACGCTCGACTGTCGCGGCGAAAGACAGGTCGATGCCGTCGCCGCCCGCACCAACGCCGCCGACCCCGCCGAGGTCCGTGAGAAAACCGGAAATGTCGAGATAAGCGCCGTCCAATTCAATGTTGAAGCCGCCTGTGCCGGTCCTGGCAATACGGCCGGCGACATCGATCGTGTCCTGAATATAGAACTGACGCAGATCCAGGGATTGCAACCGGCCATCCGTGGCCAAGCGCAGGTCGCCATCCAGCGAAGCCGACTCTCCGGTCACCCGGAGCGCCGCGGCCTGCTCGCGCAAGTCGCCGGTATAATTGAGCGTCGCGCGCGCCGTTTCGCCGGTCGGCTTGACCCAATCGATCTCGGAAATATCGATCCGTGCTTCGGACAGGTCGAATGCAAATGTGCCAGTTTGCAGGCCATTGGCGCCAACCTTGCCTTGCATCTCGACAGGAATTTCGCCGGTCAGGAAGGCCCGCCCGACCAGGCCGAATACATTCAGGACATCGGATGTGATCACCGCAGTGGCTGACAAGTCTGCTGGTGTGCCTGCATCATTGAACGCGTCGCGCCAGGTGAACTGGATCGGTGAGGTGCCGAGATTGCCGAACCCGGTCAGGATCATGCGCTCCAGCGTGACATCGACATTAACATTGCCTTCGACAATATCGAATGGCCCGGCAGCGCCGGTCAGTCCGGCATTCCGGATCTGGCCTTTAACCTCCATGACATGGTCTTCAAACGCCACGTCGGACAATGCCGGCCGAGTCAATCTGAATGATGCTGTCGCATCGCCGCTGACCCGTTCCGGGTCGAAGCCGGTTTCTTCCTGCAATTGCAAGCGCGACTCTGACAATTGGCGAAGAATGGAAACCGCCGGGCCGGACCCGTAAGCGGTGACGATGAAGTTTTCTCCGCGCGGATTGAAAGCCGGAAACTCGACCGCGCCAGATTGGATCACCCAATCATCATAAGTCGCGCTGATCACGGTTATGTCGAGACTATTGCCGCCGACGCGTCCGGTACCGACGGCATTCTCAATCGCCGGCATATCGCTCAGAAACCGCAGGCTGCCATCCTCGAAAGCGAATGTAACGGCCAGATCGTCTTCGCGCAGATAGCCTTCGGCCATGCTGTCGGGCTTGATGCTGACAATCGCTGTCGCCTCTGTCGCATTTCCGCTCAATAGCTGATCAGACACATACTCGCGCGCACCGCGCCCGAGATTGACGGGCCAGTAAGCCAGGATGGTTTCCTTGCTGATATCCCCGACCAGCTCTGCGGTGACATCCAGCGTGAACGGCAATTGCCCCTCTTCGTGCTCGACGCTCCAGTCAAACTCGCCGCTCGCCTGCAGCCGGGCCGCATCCACGTCGGCGCCGAGGGACTGCACCGAGATAATGGTAAAATCATCCGAAAGGTCGGCTTCCAGCGCGACATTGCGCACCTCGGATGGCGCTTCGAACAGCCCGGTCAGGTCGATCGTCATTGCTTCGGCCTGCACCGCGACCCGGCGCAAGGCATTGGTCGCCAGGATGTTGGACACCGCACCTTCGAACCGCCCGCTCAGGCGATTGGAGGCGATCTGGAGGAACTCGATCTCGACCTGATCCTGCTTGGGCAGATAAACCAGCGAGGTCGTGATGTCAGACACATCACCGGCCCACTGACCAAGATTGAGGCTGCCTTCATCGCGCGATGCGACCAGTCCGACTTCGGTCAGGCCGTCTTCCCGCAGCAACTCGGCATTGAATGAGGTGCCAAGGCGCAGGTCGCTGTCTTCAAAGCCGCTGAGGCCGAACCGGCCGGCGAGCTCGGTGATCGGCAGAACCCCGACATCAAGCACTGCTTTGAGCGACTGGTAGCCATTATAAGTATCCAGCGAAATGCCGAATATCTCCGGCAAGCCGAGGCCCTGACCATCGCCTGCCAATTGAATGCTGACATCGTTTTCCAGGCGCTGGAATTGTCCTGCTGCGGCGGCGATAGCGCCGATGGCATTGCCGTCTTGGTCGATCATGCGAAGATCGAAATTGCTGAACTCCAGGCCTTCAAACGAAAGCGTCTGGTTGAAGGCTTCCAGCCCGACCAGGACGTCGGTCAGGACGGCATTGATGCGGTCAAGCCATTCCTGCGGGGACTGCGGCAAGGCGGCGGCGCGGATTTCCGGCATCGGATCCCCGGCCACTGTCCACCGGTTCGGACCGACATTCTGAACCTCGACCCAGCCGTGGCTGAGATCGGCCTCAAGCACTTCGACCTTGCCAAGCAGGATGGCACCGGCATCAAGCGTCAGTTCGGCGCGCTGCGCCACCCCGGCTTCCTCGCCGGCATCATTCTTCAGAGACAGATTATCGGCGACGACAAACATCCGTCGTTCAGACGGCGACCATTGCAGGGTCAGGCGTTCGACCGTCACCGCCCGGCCACCGCGCGCATTGGTCATCGCCCGTTCGACATCATCTCTGAAAATGCCAAGTTCGACCGGACCACTGGCCAGCATGAAGGCGAGAATCCCGATCGCGGCCATCGCGACCAGCGAGATAACGCCCAAGACTTCTAAAATAATGACTTTCGTGGTCTGGCGAACCAAGTCAAATACTCCAAGTAATCAACACACTGCCTCACAGCTTCTCGACCGGGACAGCCTCCCACCAAACATGAAAGACGTGCCATGACAAACCGACCAGAAAAAGGCGACAATGCTCCAAATGTGACCATCCCTGTTTCCGATGAAGAAACGGTCAACCTGGGCAAACCCGTCGGCCCGGCCCATGTGGTCTATTTTTACCCGCGAGACAACACACCTGGCTGCACAACCGAATCAATCGATTTTTCGACCCTTAAGCCCAAATTTGCAGCGCTCGGCGCGCAAATTATTGGCGTCTCCAAAGACAGTTTGAAAAGTCACGCAAACTTTTCAGAAAAGAAGCAGCTGACCGTCACCCTGGCCAGCGATGAGGGCGCAGAGGCTTGCGAGCAATTCGGCGTCTGGGTCGAGAAAAACATGTATGGAAAGAAATACATGGGCATTGAACGCTCAACCTTCATCATCCTCGCCGATGGCACGATCGCTGCGGCCTGGCGAAAAGTGAAGGTGAAAGGACATGCTGAGGCAGTTCTTGCTGAACTGGAAGCAATTTTGAATGCCTGATTCGTCAAATAAAAATACTTTAAGGCGAATTTTACGGAAACAGGCCATTTTGGAACTGGAAAACCGCAAAAGGGGGCTTTTCGTCCGGTTCACAATGAGGTTACTGTGACTCATCACCAATCAAGACGTCATACAGCCTGCAGCCTTAACGGCGTCTTACCTGCGGATAGGTGCGTAGAATGAAATCGACTGCAAAGATCTCTGACTTTGTACGCCGGGCATTCCCGGAGCGGCAGATTTACCACCGCAGTGGCGGTACCGTCCGCTACTTCACCATCTCTCCTCTGCAACAGATTATTCTGACCTGCGCGGCGGCGGCTCTGGTTGGCTGGTCGCTATTTGCATCTGCCACCGTCGTCTTTGGGCAGAAGACCGTCGCGGTCGGATCTGCCGCCAGCGAAGTCAATCGCCTCGAGCGCTGGGTCCAGGACCTGCGCGCCAAGGAAGCCCTGTCCACCTCGCAGCTCGAACAGCGCACCGAAGCATTCCAGGATGCGACCCTCGAATTCCAGCGCCGCCATGAAACCCTGGCGACCATGCTGGAAGCCCTGAAAACCGGAGGCGAATTGGAGGTTTCGGCGCTAAGGGGAAACTCGGCGTCCCTCCTGGTGACAGCCTCGATTGATGAGGCAGACGCTCGGCAATCGCAGCGTTTCGCCGCCACTGAAAGCCGTCTGCCGCAAGTCGGACTGCGCGGCGATGTCAGCAAGATCCGCTCTGAACAGGACCAGTTTCTCGACGAGATCGAAGAAATGGCGGTGGAGAAAGCCGAAGCCGCACGCGGCATCCTGCGCCTGACCGCGGTCGGCGCCGGCCGCATTACCAGCGGCGAGAATATGGGCGGCCCGGAGGTCAGCTTTGCGAGCCTGCTCTCTGGCCAATTCGCGACCCCGGAAGAAGAGCAATTCGCTGTCCGCGTGGCGCAAGTTGCGGCCCGCATGGAAGAAGCGCGTTATTTTGAAACCCTGGTCGATCGCCTGCCTCTGGCGACCCCGATCGGCATCCCTTCACGGGTCACCTCGCCGTTCGGCATGCGCATCGATCCGTTCCGCAAACGCCCGAGCTGGCATGGCGGAATCGACATGGGTGCAGGCTGGAATGCGCCGATTGTGGCGGCCGGCCCAGGAAAAGTTATTTATGCCGGGACGAAATCAGGGTATGGTAGGGTCGTCGATGTTGATCATGGCGGCGGTTTCGTCTCTCGATATGCACACCTTCGGCGGATTGTGGCCAAGAAAGGCCAGGATGTCGAAATCGGCGACAAGCTCGGTACCATGGGATCGACCGGGCGCAGCACGGGTCCCCACCTTCATTACGAAGTGCTGTTCCATGGAAAGCAGTATAATCCAGTAGAGTTCATTAAGGCAGGAAAACATGTTTACGAAGACTAAGGGCGACACTCCACCAGGCTTCACGCCAGCACAGGATGCAGTTCGCAGCGCCTCCTCAAAGTCGGCAGCCCGCGTTGGCGCTTCCATCATTTGCTCTGATGTCGAGATCAAAGGTTCGATCAAGTCGGCTGGCGCGCTTCAGATTGACGGTCAGGTCGAAGGCGATGTCACATCCGGCGACGTCACCATCGGCTCTACGGGCCGCATTGTCGGTGAGATCAAGGCTGAAACCCTTCGTGTGAAGGGCAAGATTGTCGGCTCCATTCGCGCCCGCAAGGTTGAGCTTGAGACCGGCGCTTCGGTCGAAGGCGACATTTTCCACGCGGCGCTGATCATCCAGCCGGATGCGAGCTTCGAAGGTCAGGTCAAACGTGAAGAGAACCCGCTCAAGGAAACGGCGCCAAAGCCTGCCGCACAGGCGCCGCAATCCAATGGCTCCGGTCTCAGCCCATCGCCCAGCCTGACGACCCCGACCGGCACCGCTGGCAACGCTTAAGATAAGCAAGCAGGACAGATATAAAGAAGCCGGACCTTCGGGTCCGGCTTTTTCATTCAAGCATCTTCGGTTTCACTATCGCCTAGCGCATGGGACAAAGCCGCCGAAAGGAATGGCGTAAGATCGCCGTCCAGAACACCGCTGGTGTCGGACGTCTCGTGATGGGTGCGCAAATCCTTCACCAATTGATACGGCTGCAGCACATAAGACCGGATCTGATGGCCCCAACCGATCTCGGTTTTGGAATCATGACTGTCCTGCGCCGCTTGCTGGCGTTTCTGCAATTCGACTTCATACAGGCGTGAGCGCAGCATTTCCCAGGCCGTGGCCCGGTTCTGGTGCTGCGAGCGTCCGGATTGGCAGGCCACCGCAATTCCGGTTGGCTCATGCGTCAGGCGCACAGCAGAGTCGGTCTTGTTGACGTGCTGGCCGCCTTTGCCCGAGGCGCGATAGGTATCGGTCCGAACATCGGAAGGATTGATTTCCACCTCGATCGAGTCATCAATCACTGGCGACACCGCAACCGAGGCAAAACTCGTATGCCGGCGGGCCGAGCTGTCAAATGGCGAGATCCGCACCAGGCGGTGCACCCCCTGCTCCGATTTCAACCAGCCATAGGCATTCTCGCCCTTGATCAGCAATGTCGCCGATTTGATCCCGGCCTCGTCGCCTTCATGGCTTTCGACTTCTTCGACCTTGTAGCCGGATTGCTCAGCCCAGCGCACATACATGCGCCGGATCATCGACGCCCAGTCCTGACTTTCGGTACCGCCGGCGCCAGAATTGATGTTCATGTAGCAATCATTGCCATCCGCCTCGCCCGAGAGCAGCGCTTCCAGTTCAGCCTTTTCAGCTTTTTCGGCGGCCCGCCGAAGCGAGCTCGCTACATCAGCGAGCATTTCCTCGTCGCCATCAGCGAGCTCGAGCAATTCAAGCCCGTCAGCGGCTTCCTGTTCAAGCTCTTCAACCGTCTGCATGCCGGTTTCCAGCTTTTGGCGTTCAGCCATCAGCTGGCGCGCCTGTTCCGGATCGTGCCAGAAGTCGGGATGCTCGGATAGCGCGTTTAATTCATCAAGGCGTTTGCTGGCGACGTCCCAGTCAAAGACGCCTCCTCAGCAGTTCCGATGACTGCTTGATTTGTTCGGCAAGGGCGAGAATTTCTGCTGACATTCTGGTTCCTGAAACTCGTGTGATCGCTGGAAATGGAGGCGTTTCGCGTTCAGGTCAATAAACCTCATCCTCGATATCGGTATCAATCACATCAGATTCGATGACTTCACCCGTCTCCGGATCGATTTGCGGCTCCAGCGGCGTTGCCGTGCCGAAAATGGAATTGTCGCCAATGCCCGACAGGCTGAGATTGGTGTTCTCGCTGAACGCCATGCCGGGCTCTGTGCCTGGCCGAAAGGCTTCGAGAATGATCTCTTCTGAATCAAAAGTCGGCATGCCGCCGGTTCTGGCATCGACCGAAACCAGTCGAACGCCAGGCGGAATGCGGAAGGGCAGCGCCGGCTCATCAGCAAGCGCGCGCTGCATGAATTCAGTGAAGATCACGCCGGCCACCGAACCGCCGCCTTCGCCCTCTCCGAGCGTGCGCGGCGTGTCGAACCCGGTCCAGATCCCGACCACCAGGTCAGGCGAGAAACCGAAGAACAGCGCGTCGACATAATCATTGGTGGTGCCGGTCTTGCCAGCCAGCGGTTTGCCGACCCGGCGGGCCCGGCGACCAGTGCCGCGCTCGACCACACCTTCCAGCATATGCACAAGTTGATAGGCGATGATCGGATCGACCAGCTGTTTGCGATCATCCGGCAGGGTTGGCGGCTTGCTGCCATCCCAGGCGTCTGCGGCGCAAGTCTCACATTCGCGCTGATCATGCTTGAACAAGGTGACACCGCGCCGGTCCTGAACCCGGTCGAGCAAGGTCGGGGTGACTTCCTTGCCGCCATTGACCAGGGCTGCATAGGCTTTCGACATTCGCCAGGGCGAGGTCTCGCCGGACCCGAGCGACATCGCCGGATAAGGTGGCAGGCGGTCATAGATGCCGAACCGTTCGGCAAATTCCGAAACCGCTTCCATGCCGATATCTGTAGCGACGCGGGCGGTGACCTGATTGTAGGATTTTTCCAGCGCGACCCGCATGGTCACTTCGCCATAGCTCTGCCCTTCGGCATAGTTTTCCGGCTTCCAGATCTCGTCAGTATTCTCGTCATAATAGACATAAGGCGAGTCGAGGATGCGTACGGATGGGGTGTAACCCTGCTCCAGCGCAGCGCCATAAACAAAAGGCTTGAACGAGGAGCCAGGCTGGCGCTGCGCCTGGGTGACGCGGTTGAACGGGCTCTTGAAGAAGGAATAGCCGCCCATCATCGCCAGAACCCGGCCTGTGTGCGGGTCAAGCGCAACGATTGCGCCTTCGAGTTCTGGGACCTGTTTCAGCATTGCCTGCCCCACCGGCACCATGATCGGTTCAACCGGCGCCAAAGGCTCACCTGCTTCGGCGCTGATACCTTCGCGCGTCGGCGTGCTTTCTTCGACGCTGAGCGCCTGCCGGCTGACTTCGGCCAGCACGACATCGCCGGCGCGCAGGCCCGTCTGTCCATTGGCGCGCACAAAGGTCTGGCTCCATTCGACATCTTCGGCCGGGAGGGTCGTCTCGGCGCCATCATCGAGCAGCAAGGTTGCACCGCTATCAGAAATGCGGGTTATCAGGCCGCGTTCCCAGGAGCCATAGCCGCCCGGCCGGGTCACTTCATTCAATTGCGACAGCACATCAGCGGCCGACAGATCGAGCGATTGCAGCGGGCCGCGATAATCGTATCGGCGGTCATAGGTTTCGAGACCGATCTGCAGGGCTTCCTGGGCCGCGAGCTGCAGCTTGGTATCGATCGTGGTACGGATCGACAGGCCG
This sequence comes from Henriciella sp., assembly GCA_965212615.1. GTDB lineage: Bacteria > Pseudomonadota > Alphaproteobacteria > Caulobacterales > Hyphomonadaceae > Henriciella. The sequence goes on along the minus strand of OZ243114.1, from coordinate 149,098 downwards.
CCCTGTTCCAGCTCTTCCTCGCCATATTGCTGGATCAGCTGCTTGCGCAATTCCTGCACGAAATAGGTCGCCGCGGCATATTCAGGGCCATACAGGCGCCGCGTCGTATTCAGCGGCTTGGCCTTGGCCTGATCCGCCTGGTCCTGGGTGATATAGCCGTCATCGACCATGCGGTTGAGCACGTAATTGCGCCGCTGCAACACCCGCTCCGGATTGGTATAGGGGTTCACCCGGCCCGGGAATTTCGGCAATGAGGCCAATACCGCCGCTTCCGACAGATCCAGCTCTGGCAGCGACTTGTTGAAATAATTCAGCGCCGCAGACCCGACCCCGTATGAGCGACCGCCGAGATAGATCTCGTTCAGATACAGCTCGATAATGTGTTCCTTGGTGAAGGCGCGCTCCATGCGCTGGGCGACAATCGCTTCCTTGGCCTTGCGGACAATGGTCTGGTCGCGGGTCAGCAGCATGTTCTTGGCCACTTGCTGAGTAATGGTCGAGCCGCCCTGCATGCCGCCGCTGCCAGTGATCTTGTTGCGGATCGTGTTCAGCACGCCGCGCGTCATGCCGAGATAATCGAGCCCGCCATGGGTGAAGAATTTCTTGTCTTCTGCGGCGACAAAGGCGTGGATGACATGCTCCGGGATCGCTTCATACGGGATGAAGACGCGGTGCTCGTCGGCAAATTCATAAATCAGGGTGCCATCGCCAGCGTGTACGCGAGAGGTGACAGGCGGGTTGTATTCCGACAGTTTCTCCACCGATGGCACCGTGCGCCCGAGCGCGGCCATCCAGATGAAGAAGGCGATGATGGCCAGCACGCCCACCGCAATCCCGGCCAGAACTGTCCAGAGCAGGAATTTCCAGCTGAACACACGCTGTTTGATGGCTGCCCACATCGTCACACGACCTCATACTTCTTCTGCGCGCTGAATCACACGCCAACAGGGCGAGACTAAGGCGCTTCTGCAGGCTCGAAAAGGCGAACCGTCAGTTGGTTGCCAAGATTAAATCCTGGCGATCGAAATAGGCATCGATGGCGCGCTTGATGGCTTCTGCTGATTTGCGCCGCCCGCGCTCCGATTTCAGCCGCCGGGCATCGTCGCGATTGGTCAGGAAGCCGATCTCGACCAGCACAGCTGGAACATCTGGCGCCAGCAAAACGAACAGGTTCCCCTGGCGGTGAGAATTGCGCACCAAAGGCCCGGCTTTGCCAAGCTCAGGCACCAGAAATTCGGCGAAGATGGAGGAATTGGACTTGGTTTCGCGAAGCGTCAGGTCCTGCAGGATATTCGAGACCGCGATCGAGGTGCCATCCTCGATCGGCATTTCCCAGCCAAACTTCTTCGCCGTGCCTTCAATCCGCGCCTCGCCGCGGGTCGAGATCGTGTACACTGACGCGCCTTGCACGGTCGGGGCTCCGGCCGCGTCCGCGTGGACCGAAATGAACAGGTCTGCGCCCCAATTGCGGGCCATGGTGACGCGATCCTCATGCTCGACATAGATATCGGTCTCGCGGGTCAGCCGGACGATATAGCGCGGATCCTGCTCGATCATCTGTTTCAGCTTGAGCGAGGTTTGCAGCACAATGTCGCTTTCCTTGCCGCCAATGATCGCCAAGGCCCCCGGGTCGCGGCCGCCATGGCCTGGATCGATGACAATCACCCGCCTTTGCCGCGCCGCCATCTGCATCAGAGCGCCAATGCTGGCCGGCTTGCTTGATGGCGGATCAGGTTGCACTTGTGGCCCTGTCTCAGCCAGCTCGACTGGTACAGGTAGAGTCTCGACCAGCGCCCCATTGCGGCCCGCCTCAAACCGACCGAAGCGCTTTTCATCGCGCTGCGCCGCGACGCTGAACCGAGTCTCCGAAACGCCGCTGAGGTCGAGAATGTAGCGATAAAGCGATTGCGAGCCGGATGGCGGCAAGTCGATCTCGCGCATGATCATCATTGGACGATCCAGCTCGAATACGATCCGGTCAGTGTCCAGCGTATAAGCATAAATCCCGCCCGTCGGCTCCGAAAAGAACGCGTCGGCGCCCAGCTCAAACCGCGCCGGGACCATTTCGATGACCCGGCCATCGACGGTTTCGCGCAGGAAGATATCCGGACGCATCGGGTCTTCAGAAGTGATCGTGATTCGGGTGAACTCGCCGTCGCCGGCAATGCCGATGGATTGCACCTGGGCGCTGCCAAAGACCGGCACAACGCTCACCAAAAGCAGCATCCAAATCAGTTTCACCCAGCGCATCACGATATTTCGGCTCACTCCGTCATTTTCGACTTTATTGTCCGGTTGTCTCTATATTGTGTAACTCAGTGGCGATGAACGCCTGATGATGCTTCAGTTCTACACATGATCATCTAGGGAATCATAAATGTCATACCAAAACGCTAAGCGAATTTTCGTCCTGATGCCAATCCTGGCCGGGCCCTGGACCCTGGCGCAGGCAGATGGCGGCGCCAAAGCGTTGACTATCTTTAATGATGCGAGCAGCGACCGCTATGTCGAGCTCTCGGCCGAGAATGGGATCGGAAACCAGATCCTGTGGCACTCGGAGATGCAAACCCCAGCCGGCGAACCGATTGGCACCGGATCCGGCCACTGCATCAAGCTCGACGCGCAGGCGAATCATTTCTGCACCTTCAATATCGAGCTGGAGGGGCGCGGAATCATTGCTGGACAAGGCGTTCAGCGAACCGAGCCACTGGACTCTCTTTACCCGATTACCGGCGGAACCGGCGAGTTCGCAGGCGCCTCTGGCACGCTGCGCTCGCGCCCCGTCGAAGATCGCACGCGCTTTATTTACGAGATCGAGTATCGATTGCCCGCAAAATAAGGGGGCTTCGTCCCTTACAAAAGAAACATCCGATCACCCGCATTTTTAGTCTTTTAATTCGAGCTCAGAAGGGGCATGTAAAGAACAACCCCGGCTGGGGTCTGAACAGAATCCCCGAAAGGCGGGTGAACAGGCCTAATCCCCTGCACTATCGCCGAGACCGGAACGGATAATATGAGCTTACAGGCCGCAACAACCAGGACCGAGAGCCGCTCTATTGAAAGAGCTGGCCGGACTGCTGTGCTGCCTGTCCCTAACAACACATTCACTGGCGCGTATCGCCATCGCCCGCTCCGATTGCGGGCCTTAGCGCCGCCAGACTGCAAGGCAGCTTACAATGAGCAAACTTATGCTGATCGACGCGGTCCACCAGGAAGAGACCCGTGTCGCCCTCGTCAACAACGGACGTGTCGAGGACTTTGACTTTGAAACAACCGGAAGCGAACAATTAAGAGGCAATATCTACCTCGCGAAAGTCACGCGAGTAGAGCCCTCCCTGCAAGCCTGTTTCGTTGAATATGGCGGCAATCGTCACGGCTTCCTCGCCTTCAGCGAAATTCACCCGGACTATTATCAACTGCCGCAAGCTGATCGCGAAGCGTTGCTGGAAGAGGCCGCCCGCGAAGCCGCTGAAGCCGCTGATGACGATCCGGACGATGAGGATGATCTCGACGATATCGACGCCGAAGCCGATGAGATCGGCGAGGATGATGATAGCGATGACGCGTTGGCCACCTCGACTGAGGAAGATGACGCAGACGACGCAGCAGAGGATAGCGCCGCTGACGCTGACAATGATGACAGCGATGATGACGCTGACGCGACCGAAGCAGCGGCCAGCGAAGAGGCTGAATCCAGCCCCGACGAAGACGACGCTGATAACGGTCAGAAAAAGAAAAAGCCGGCCAAGGCCGAACGTCGCCGCCGCGGCGCTCGCAAATCCCGCGGCAGCTCGATCACGCGCCGCTACAAGATTCAGGAAGTCATTCGCCGGCGCCAGGTTCTGCTGGTCCAGGTGGTGAAGGAAGAGCGCGGCAATAAAGGCGCTGCGCTGACCACTTATCTCTCGCTCGCAGGTCGGTATTCGGTGCTGATGCCGAACACCCCGCGCGGCGGCGGCATCTCTCGCAAGATCCCGAACGGCAATGACCGCAAGCGTTTGAAATCGGTCATGGACGGTTTGCAGGTGCCGAAAGGCATGGGCCTGATCGTCCGCACCGCTGGCGCCAAGCGGACAAAGTCCGAGATTCGCCGCGACTATGATTATCTTCAAAAGCTGTGGTCCAATATCCGCTCCAAGACGCTGGAATCGGTCGCACCGGAACTGATCCACGAAGAAGGCGGATTGGTGCATCGAGCGATGCGCGATATGTTTGATCGCGAGATTTCCGAAGTCGTCGTGCAAGGCGACCGCGCCTATCGCGAAGCCAAGGATCTGGCCAAGACGCTGATGCCGACCCAGGCCAAGAAGGTGAAACGCTGGACTGCCCAGGCCCCGCTCTTCGTCAAGGAAGGCGTCGAGGATCAGCTCGAATCGATCTTCTCGCCGACCGTGCAGATGAAGTCCGGTGGTTATCTGGTCATCAACCAGACCGAGGCCCTGGTCGCGATTGACGTCAACTCGGGCAAGTCGACCCGTGAACGCAATATTGAGCAAACGGCGCTGCACACAAATCTCGAAGCGGCCGAAGAAGCCTGCCGCCAGATGCGCCTGCGTGACCTTGCCGGCCTGGTCGTCATCGACTTTATCGACATGGACGAGAACAAGAATAATCGCGCCGTCGAAAAGAAGATGAAAGAGGCGCTGAAACTTGACCGCGCCCGGGTCCAGAATAATCGCATCTCGCAATTTGGCCTGATGGAAATCTCCCGTCAGCGTCGTCGCGCTGGTGTGCTGCAAGCCACGTCCGACAAGTGCGAGGCCTGCGACGGCACCGGTCGCCGCCGTTCGATCCCTTCTGCTGCATTGCAGCTGTTGCGAGCGGTTGAAGCGCGCGCGGCAGGCGGCGGCCTGCGCGGCATGACGGTGACTGCACCAACCGATGTCGCACTCTATCTGCTCAATTCGAAACGCGACTCGATCACGGCCATCGAAGACGAAGCCGGCTTCACGATCGCGATCAAATCGTCCGGCGCCATGATCCCAGGCGATTTCGAGATTGATGCCGACAAGGCCTCCAGCGGGCGTCGCCGACGCAAGAAATTCAATCGCGAGGAATTCCTGGAAGGCGATGCAGATGATCATCTGCTGCCGGACGCCGAAGACGATGAAGACGAGGATGAGGTGGAAGCCACCGCGTCCGAAGACGAGGGTGAAGACAGCGGTGGTCGCCGCAAACGTCGTCGCCGCGGACGCCGCGGTGGACGTCGCCGTCGTAGAGATGGCGAGGCCATGGATCCTGGCGCCCCGCCCTCTGATGGCGGCGCTTTGCTTGACGGACTGGCCATGTCGATCTCGAATCTTCTCGGAGACGAGCCGGATGATTTGCCGGAAGCCAGCGAAGGCGGCCTTGAGGCCAAGCCGGTTGCCATGCCGGAAGCCCGATCCGCAGACGCAGACAGTGCGCCGAAGGAAACCCGATCTGAAGATGGCGACGCAGAAGATGAGCCCAAGGACGGCAAGAAACGCCGCCGTCGCCGTCGCCGCAAGCGCCGTGGCGGCGATGGTGAAAGCGCCCCGGACTCTGCAGACGCGGCGGTGACAGAAGACGCTGATGCCGTGGAGCCAGAACCAGCTGACGCGCCGGTGCCAGCCGACGCGGCGCCGATTACGGCGCTCGACCCAGAGCCGGCCCCCGAAACAGCTGCTGAGCCTGCCCCAGAGCCCGAACCCGTGGCTGAAACGGAACCAGAGCCTGCCCCAGAACCGGTTGCCGAAGCCGATCCCGAGCCGACACCCGAGCCCGAACCTGCCTTGGCTGAAACGGCGCCTGCGCCGGTCACAACCGAACCCGTGCTCGAAACCACGTCAAAGCCAAAGAAGAAAAAACGCGGCTGGTGGTCGAGATAAGATCGGCGGGAGCGCTTCTGGCGACACGAAAACCCCGCCCTTAATCCTCACCGCTTTCCGCCAACGCTCCCCACGGGCTTGTCCGTGGTGCCCAGCACGTGACCTCGCCGCAATGACCGGGAGCGGTATTGGTGCTCACGCTCAAAGCGGCACCATCCCAAGCTGGACGCTCCGATCAAGTCGGGGCGAGCATGCCCAGACCAGGCTGGGCAAAGCGGGCTTGGAATTGCTGTTTCAATCCCCCTCAATCCCCCCTCAATCCCCGTCTCAATCCCCACCCCTCAAACCTCGCCTATACTCCTCTCCATCTCCGCTGCATCAGAGGCTAGTCCGGAACGGCTGGATTGGGCGGGGAGCGGTGGCCGCGTGGCTTGGCCTGTGGGAGCTGTACCCCAGGCTCGGTAGCGCGTCGGGTCGCACAATAAATCCTGGTCTCCACGGGCCAGGCTACGAAAGGGTAATAAGAGCAGAATGGCCCCCGGCGGCGCCTGATCCGGGTGATCAGGGCCTAACATATGAAAATATGCCACCTGCAGGCGCGCTTGGGTGCAAGCGCTATTAAAGCCGTCTCGAGAGAGCGGCAGTTCGTTTCGCGTTTGAACCCAGCGCGCCTAGCCTCTTATCCCTCAAGCGGAGACGCTGTGAGCGGTTTCTGCATGCCTGTTCTGCGCCAGTATCGGCGGAGATTGGGCGCCCTCTTCAGCCTCATCCTGAGCGAAGTCGAAGGACAAGGCGGGCTTGAAGCAGAGGCCTGGGAAGCCCGGCCCTGTCATCCCGGGCGAGCGCAGCGAGACCTCCGCGATCGCAGCCAGAAGAGATCCAGCGCTGACCCGTCACAAATCCCCTTGACCGGTGCTTGCGGATTCCCTATGTGCGCCGCTGACAAGTAAGCGAACCACGACGAGCTGCGCGCCAGCTGTCAGTACGGGGGAGCCCAACTGTCTTCTCTTTCAATGTCGGTTTCAGGCCGATCTTGCTTTGCGAGGATACTTGGATGACCCATCCCCTGAAAGGCGTTTGCCCGACGATTCCAATCCTTCCGATCAAGCGCATCGAAGTTGCGTTTGACCTGACGACGGTGTTCACAACCTTCGCCAAGGATGCCGATTACATGGCGGCCGTCGCTGAACCGATCTAGTGGCGACGCGGGCCGATTGCCCGCCCATTCCGACTGAGCCGGACGCGGCGGCCTCTCCCCACGTCTGTCCCTGCCCCTTTCGAGTGTTCTAACCCTCGCAATTCGGACCCTGAGCCCATGTTTAACCAAGCCCCTTCCCACCTTGCGCAACCTGCCATCCTTCCAGATTTCGACCGCCCGTTCGGACTGCCTGCTTTCAACTCGATTGCCGCGGCGATTGACGCTTATGATGGCGATGATGCGATCTATGTCCTGTATCCGAAGAAGATCGAGGCAGCGGCGCAGACCTTCCTCAGCGGGTTTCCCGGGCGGTCAATCTATGCCGTCAAAGCCAACCCGCATCCGGCAGTCTTGAAAATCCTCTGGGCCAGCGGCATGCGCGGATTTGATGTCGCCTCGATTCGCGAGATTGATCTGGTGCGTGCCGCCTGTCCGGACGCCGAGCTGTATCTGATGCATCCGGTGAAATCGCGCCGCACCATTCGCCATGCTTATGCGGCTGGCGTCCGGCAGTTCGCTTTTGATAGCGCAGCGGAACTCGGCAAGATCCTGGTCGAGACGCAAGATGCAGACGACCTGCACCTGCATCTCCGCATCGCTTTGCCGAGCGGGGGATCAGCGAGCATGCCGCTGGAAGGCAAGTATGGCGCCGCCTATGGCGACGCTGTCGACCTGCTGCGCGCCGCCCGCCCGGTTTCGGCCAAGCTTGGCGTCTGTTTTCATGTCGGCAGCCAATGCATGGATCCGGCCGATTATATTCGCGCCCTGTCTTATGTGCATGGCCTGCTGGATTGTGCCGGGGTCGAGATTGAAAGCCTCGATTGCGGCGGCGGTTTTCCAGTCGCCTATCCGGGGCTCGCGCCGGCGCCGATGCAGGCCTATTTCGACCGCATCACCAAAGGCCTCAAAATGTTCGGCTTCGAGGCGCTCGAAATCATTGGCGAGCCAGGCCGCGCATTGTGCGGTGAAGGTGGCTCGACGCTGACCCGGGTGGAGCTGCGCAAGGGCACCGACTTGTATCTGAATGAAGGTTCGTATGGCTCGCTATTCGATGCGGCCCAGTGCGCCTGGAAATATCCGGTCAAACTGCACCGCACAGGCATAGCTGCCTCAGAGACCCAGGCTTTTCGTTTCTTCGGACCGACTTGTGACAGCATGGACACCATGGTCGGCCCGTTCGACCTGCCAGAAGATGTCGGCGAAGGGGACTGGATCGAGATCTGCCATCTCGGCGCCTATGGCCAGGCCCTGGCCACGCGTTTTAACGGGTTCCAGTCAGAGACCACAGTCGCGATCCTGAGTTAGGGCCTCAGCCCGCTGCGGCAGCGTCGATGACGTCAATCTGGGCGGTGCGGCGGCCGTTCCAGACATTGTCCTTCAGCCGCCCGGCCAGATGCACCCGGCCACGCTGCATCAACGCATCGCCGAGGGGTGTCCCCATACAGCGCCAGACCAGCGCCTCCACCCGTGCCCCGGCATCCTCGACCGTCAGCTTCAAATGGTTCTCGCCAATCGGTCGGGTATAGGTGATTTCGACATCGCGCAGAGCAAATACCGGTTCCGGCGCGCCTTGTCCGAACGGGCCAATGGTCTGGATCATGTCGAACGTTTCCGGCGTCACCTGTGACGGGGCCAGCAAGGCATCGACCGTGAGCTGCCTGGCCGCGGCCCGCGCTTCGCGAAACTCTGACATGTGCGCCTGCATCCAGGCTTTGAGGTCATCCAATTGGCCGGGCTCGAGGCTCAGCCCGCCTGCCATGGCGTGACCACCGCCCGACAGGATCACGCCCGCCTTGGCGGCCGCGGAAATCGCTTCGCCGATATTCACCCCGCGCACCGATCGCGCTGAGCCTTTGGCCACCGGCCCAAGCCCCTGGCCCCAGCCAATGACGATGCTCGGCAGGTGAAAGCGATCTTTCAGGCGTCCAGCGACAATGCCGATCACGCCAGGGTGCCAGCCTTCTCCGGCCGCGATCAGGATGCCTATATCGGGATTGGCGTCGATCTGTTTCTGCGCTTCGACTGAAGCCTGTTCAAGAATGGCTGCCTCGACGGCCTTGCGCTCATCATTGTGCGCGTGCAGGCGTTCGGCGAGCGCAACGGCCTCGGCGCGATCGTCAGTGGCGAGCAGCTTGGCCGCGAGCCAGGGATCCCCCACCCGTCCGCCTGCATTCAGCCGCGGCCCGAGCACGAAGGTCGCATGATAGACGCTCTCAATCGTGCCAATCCCGGCAATGTCTGCCAGCGCGCGCAGACCCGGATTCTGGCCCCGTTCGAGGATCTTCAGGCCTTGTTTAACAAAGGCCCGATTGGCCCCGTGCAAGGGCGACATATCGCAGAGCGTCCCGAGCGCGCACAGATCGAGCCAATGCAGAATGTCCGGCAAGCCGCCCGGAGGCGCGATCCCGCGCTCCCGCGCCAGCTTATTGAGGGCTGCAGCAAAGACGTAAACCACGCCGGCAGCGGCAAGATGGCCCTGTCCGCTGGTATCATCGGCGCGATTAGGATTGACCAGGGCAGCGCAGTCCGGCGGCTCGGCGCCCATCAGGTGATGGTCGATGACGATGACAGGCAAGTCGATCGCCACCGCTTCGGCCAACGCCGCTGTCGCTGCTGCGCCGCAATCGACCGTGATGACCAGGTCAGCACCTTGCTGTTTCAAGTGGCGGAACGCTTCGGGGCTGGGACCATAGCCTTCGGTCAGGCGGTCCGGCACGTATAGTCCAATTTCCTGCCCCCAGGCGCGGAAGTAGCGGGCGAGGATCGCCGAACTGGTGCCGCCATCGACATCATAATCAGCAAACACCGTGACTTGCTTGCCATCGACAATCGCATCCAGGGTCAAAGCTGCCGCCTTGATCATGTCCTGAAAGCTCGCCGGATCCGGAAACAGCGCCCGCAAGGTCGGGTTGAGGAACGTGTCGACCGCATCTGGCTTCAGACCTCTCGGCTCGAGCAGACGGGCTAACAGGTCATTGCCGCCAAGCCGCGGCACCAGCCCCCGCACCGCCGCCTCATCCGGTTCGCGCAGGCTCCAATAACGCCCGCCAAAGGAATCAGAAACAGAAAAGCTTGCATCGGTCATGATGACTTCAACCATGACTCGCCTGGCGGCGGAACGGGCCGATTAGATCCGGTGCCAACTCTTGATCTTGCGGACCATGCCGTCAGCGCTGCTCATGACCAGCGTGTCGGTCTCGATATGGCCATTTGCGCGCACCACGCCATCGACCAGACCGCCTTTGGTCACGCCAGTGGCACAGAACACGGTCTCGCCCGAGGCGAGCTCATGCAGATCATATTTCTTGTCATAATCGGTGATGCCGGTGCGGTCGGCACGGCGGCGTTCATCGTCATTTCGGAAAATCAGACGCCCCTGCATCTGACCACCGACACATTTCAGCGCAGCCGCTGCCAACACGCCTTCAGGCGCTCCACCTGAACCGACATACATGTCGATTCCGGTGCTTGGGTTGGTCGTGTTGATGACACCAGCAACATCACCGTCCGAGATCAGGTGGATACGGGCGCCTGCCTCGCGCAAGCTGTCAATGATCTCGGCATGGCGCGGGCGATCAAGAACGCAGGCCGTCATCGCCGAAACGTCAACGCCTTTGGCCTTGGCCAGCGACTTGATGTTCTCAGCAGGGGTCGCATCGAGATCGATCACGCCTGGCTCATAGCCCGGGCCAATCGCAATTTTCTGCATATAGGTGTCCGGCGCGAACAGCAGACCACCGCGCGGCGCGATGGCCAGCACTGCAAGCGCATTTGCCATCGCTTTGGCAGTCAGGGTTGTGCCTTCCAGAGGATCGAGGGCGATGTCGATTTCGGGGCCGTTTCCATTGCCGACTTCCTCGCCAATATAGAGCATTGGGGCTTCGTCACGCTCGCCTTCGCCAATGACCACGCGGCCTTTGAAGTCCACTGCATTGAAGGCGGTCCGCATGGCGTCCACGGCGGCCGCGTCAGCCGCCTTCTCATCGCCGCGACCGGCCAGGGTTTCGGCGGCAATTGCCGCCTTTTCTGTCACACGCACCATGGCATCCGCCAGATGCGGAATCAGAATGCTCTCACTCATTTTTCACTCCCCCAGGCCGCTTCAGCCCAGCTCAAATCCTTACATTGCCGCATCGATCGGAATCACTTGCGGCGCGCCTACACTCGCCTCCAAAGCAGACACTCTGGCGCTGGCGGCATCTATATCCCCGCGAGAACACACATGCGTGACAATGGCAACAGGCGAGACATCGCTGTCATCAGCTGACTCCTGCAGCAACTTGTCCACAGACACGCCATGGTTTGCGAGCGCCTCGGTTAGGCTGGCCAATGCACCTGAACGGTCGGCCAGGCGGACTCGCAAGAAGAATGCCGAACGCTCGTCTGATTCAGCGGCGACAAATTTGCGGGTCTGATGGTGCGCTGCCCGTCCGAATGGGCTGCGTGCCGTCGGCGAGAACAATTTGGAAATGTCACCCATGACGGCGCTGGCGGTCGGGCCGGGTCCGGCCCCCGGTCCGGTCAGCGTCACAGCCCCGAGCGGATCGCCTTCGACGCGCACTGTGTTCAGCGCGCCATTGACCCGCGCCAAGGGGTGTTCCGTCGGCATGGCAAGAGGCGCCACGCGGCAGACCACCCCAGCATCAGTCAGAATGCCTTCAGCGATGAGCTTGATCCGCAAGCCAAGCCGGTCTGCGAGCACAAGGTCCATCAGCTCAACCGTATCGACCCCGCTCACCGAGACCTTGCTGAAATCCAGGTCAGCTGTGAACGCGATGGATGCAAGAATGGCGGCTTTGTGGGCTGCGTCCATGCCAGACACGTCAAGGGTCGGATCGGCTTCGGCATAGCCGAGGCGCTGGGCTTCCTCGAGCACTTCATCATAAGAGCGCCCGGTCTCCAACATCTGGGTCGTGAGATAGTTGCAAGTGCCATTGAGGATGCCTGACACGCGCTGGATCGAGACCCCGGTGAGCGAGTCGCGCAAGACTCGCACCACAGGCACGCCGCCTGCCACCGCCGCCTCGAACATCAGATCAACATCACTCGCCTGAGCCTGCTGCTCCAGCGCCTGCCCATGCATGGCGATCAGCGCCTTGTTGGCTGTGACGACATGTCTGCCGGCCTTCAGTCCGTCTTCGACGGCGACCTTGGCTGGCCCGTCGGATCCACCCATCAATTCAACAAAGACATCGACGTCCGGACTTGTGGCCAGTTCCGCCGCATCATCGAACCAGCGATAGCCTGAAATATCGACGGACCGGTTGCGGCTCTTGCTGCGCGCAGACACGCCGACAATCTCGACCTTGCCTGGCAGGCGCAGCTCCGCCTGGCGCTCGACCAGCTTTATCAGTCCGCAACCAACATGGCCGAGACCTGCAATTCCCAATCTGACTGTTTTCACGATCCCGTCCTTTGCAGGGCCTCGCTTTGCCCGTCAGCATCCATCTTGGCAAGAAACCGCTTCACATTTCGCGCCGCTTGTCTGATCCGTTGCTCGTTTTCGACCAAGGCGATGCGCACATGTCGATCACCATGCTCGCCAAATCCGGCGCCTGGCGCCACTGCAACCTCGGCTTCATTCATCAGTTTGAGCGCAAATTCGAGGCTGCGCATGTCTCCGCATTGAGGCGGGATCCTGGCCCAGGCAAACATCGAGGCAGCGGGGCTCGGAATCTCCCAGCCAGCGCGGCCGAAGCTCTCGATCAGCACATCCCGGCGCGACTTGTAGGTGGCGCGATACTCGTCGACGCAGTCCTGCGGACCGTCAAGCGCGGCGCAGGCCGCAACCTGAATCGGCGTGAAGGCACCATAGTCGAGATAGGATTTGACCCGTGCAAGCGCGCCAACCAGGCGCTCATTGCCAGCCGCGAAGCCGATCCGCCAGCCAGCCATGGAATAGGTCTTGGACATGGTCGTGGTTTCGACGGCGATATCCTTGGCCCCATTCACCTGCAGGATCGACGGGGTCGGTTCATCGAAATAGATCTCATTATAGGCAAGGTCAGACAGAATATAGAGATCGTGCTTCTTCGCCAGCGCCACGGCGTCCTTGTAGAATTCCAGATCGCAAACATCTGCGGTCGGGTTGGAGGGATAACACAGCACCATCGCCGTCGGCGGCGGCACAGAATAGCGGATCGCCTTGGAAATCCCCGACAGGTAAGCCTCTGGCGTCGGTGCCGGGATGGCGCGGATCGAGGCGCCAGCCATGATGAAGCCGAAATGATGCAAGGGATAAGAGGGATCGGGCGCCAGAATGACATCACCAGGCGCCGTGATGGCCTGAGCGAGATTGGCAAAACCTTCCTTCGATCCGAGCGTCACAACGACTTCGCGATCCTTGTCGAGTTTCACTCCGAAACGGCGTTCATAATACGCGACCAGTGCGCGGCGCAGACCGGGAATCCCGCGTGACGCAGAATAACCATGAACGTTGGGTTTGGCGGCGGTCTCGGCCAGTTTGGCAATCACATGCGGCGGGGCCGGCATGTCCGGATTGCCCATGCCCAGGTCGATAATGTCAGCGCCGCCCGCCCGCAATTCAGCCTTGCGTCGGTTGACCTGTTCAAAAACGTAAGGCGGCAAGCGCCTGATCTTGTGAAATTCTCCGCTCATGGTGCGGATCTCCGTCATACTTGAAATTTTGTGTCTAGAGGCGGGCGCGAGGCACGCGGAAACGTGCCTTGATTTCTTCCACCTCGGCATCGGTCATGAAATCGGGGGCGGGAAGCCGCCCCTCCACCGCTCGCCGAACCTCCACGGCCCAGGCCATAATCGATTCCGGCGTCTCGACCGCACCCTCGGCGCGCGGATCAGTGCTGAACCGAATGAGCGCCGCCCGGACGTCAGCCTCTGACAATTCCAGCTTGCGCACCGGATTGTAATCTGCGGCCGTTTCCGGGACCGAAGCCAGGCTCGGATAGCCCTCACCGCGGAACTCGACCTTGCGAGCCTCATACCAATCAGGGGCTTGTGCACGCATCGCTTTCACCTTCTCGAACGAGCTGGAGCAGCCCGCCAAAAGGGCAAACGTTACAAAAATGGCAGCGCGCATCAATAATTTCCCTTGCTGGACTCATAAATCCCAAAGCTGTTTAGTCTTATATAGGTTCGCACAGAATAGCGAGTGTCGGTCTGATGACCAAAGGTAGAAACTTTGATAATTTTGGGGCGAGCACGCTCCCGGATGCGTTTTCGGACCTGAGTTCGGAAACATTGCAGGTCATGGCGGCCAATCTGATGCAGGCTGTGCAGGAAGCCCAGGGACTGCTGACCGACTCGCTGAATGGCCGGGATTTTCAGCCGCCTGCGCCGGCTCAGGGCGACCCGTATGGCGGGCTCGAAGCCCAGGCCAAGATTGGCGCCGCACTGATCCGTAATCCGGAAAAATCCGGTCATGCCATGATGACCCTGTTCCAGGGCTGGATGAACCTGTTCCAATCGATGGCAAATGGCACGCCGCTGCCACGCGACCGGCGCTTTGCCGATCCGGAATGGGAGGTCAATCCGGCCTTCAACTTCATGCGCCGAGCCTGGATGCTGAACGCAGAATGGCTACAGGGCCTGGTCGACTCGGTCGCAGATGATCTTGATGACACGACCCGGCTGAAAGCACGCTACTATCTCAGCCAGTTCGTCGATGCGATGTCACCGACCAATATGCTCGCCACCAATCCGGCTGCCATTCGGGCCATGATCGAAACCAATGGCCAGAGCGTGCTGGATGGCTTGCGCAATGCCCGCGGTGACCTGCAGCGGGGCGATGGTCGCCTCGCAATCACGCAAACCGATGAAACCGCATTCGAAATCGGCAAGAATGTCGCCACCGCCAAGGGCAAAGTGGTGTTTCGCAACAAGCTGATAGAGGTGATCCACTACAATCCGACGCGCAAGAAGATGCACAAGACGCCGATGCTGATCTTCCCGCCCTGGATCAACAAGTTCTACATTCTCGACCTGCAGCCGGAAAACTCGATGATCCGCTGGCTGTTATCGAAGCGCGTCAACACATTCGTCATCTCCTGGCGGTCCGCCGATAACGAGACCAAAGACTACACCTGGGATGATTATATCAAACACGGCATCCTTGCCGCGCTGGATGTCGTGACCCAGGAAGCCGGCGTCAAGAAAGTGAACACGGTTGGCTATTGCATTGGCGGCACCCTGCTCTCCAGCGCCCTCGCCCATATGGGCCAGAGCGGCGACAAGCGAATCAAATCAGCGACCTATTTTGCCTCGCAGTCTGATTTCGACCTGGCTGGTGAGCTGAAAATCTTCACTGGCGAAGACTCGCTCAAGCAAATCGACTCAGTAATCGACGCGCATAATGGGATCATGCCGGGCGAACTGATGGGCGAGACGTTCAACTGGTTGCGCCCGGCAGACCTAGTCTGGCGCTATGTGGTCGACAATTACATGATGGGCAAACAGCCACGACCGTTTGATCTTCTCTACTGGAATGCCGACCAGACCAATATTCCAGGCCCGACGCATCGCACCTACCTCAAGAGCTTCTACAACAAGAACCAGCTCTCGCGCGGCAAATTCAAAGTGTTCGGCGACCCGGTCTCGATGTCGGATATCAAGATTCCGGTTTTCATTCAGGCGGGACGCTCGGATCATATCTGCCCATGGCACTCCATCTATAAAGGCGCCCGGAATTTTGGCGGTCCGGTCCGGTTCACGCTGGCGGGCTCCGGCCACATTGCTGGGGTGATCAATCACCCGGACGCACAGAAATATCAGCACTGGGTGAACGATGCGCTGCCCGACACGCCTGGCCAGTGGCTATCCGGGGCTGAAGAACAGCCTGGCTCCTGGTGGCCGAGCTGGTGGGAGTGGCTGAAGCCGCTGTCCGGCAAGAAGATTGAGGCGGTGAAACCAAAGAACCACAAGCTTGGCTCGGCCCCTGGCCAGTACGCGGCGCTCAAGCTCGCCGACATCGCCGCTGGGAAAAAGCCCAAAGGCCCTTATTCAGATGGTAGCGCGCCGACCCCCGGCAAACCGATGAAGAAGAAAAAGCAGGCGAAACCCAGCGTTCGCATGCCATCAGGCTAGCGCCACACAGCTAAGCCGGCGGTCAGCAACATCGACCAAATCAAACCGGCGATGACCTGCGCGCGCCAGCGATCTCATGGTCGCGAACAGTGACGGGGCCAAATCCGGTTGCATCACGCGTAATTAGGCATCCCAGTTGGCAAAGGTCTCTCGCGTGATCTCATAGGCGATATAGGGATGGCTGACGCCGCCATAATCGACGCTGCCCTGCCAATCGATCAACACCCCGCCAATCTTCTTCATCGCGCGTCTGGATCTTGGATTGTCTTCGGCGACCCGAAACAAGGCGCGTGGGAACCGCGCCAAAACATGCGCAAGCATGCTGCGCTTCATGTCGCGATTATGCGCGCCGCCCCACAAGCGCCGCGCAAGAAATGTCCAGCCGATTTCCATTTCGTCCGGCCCGACGAATATCTGCGAGAAGCGCGAGAAGCCGACCACCTGGCCGGTCGCCCGCTCGCGCGCCACCATGCCACCCTGATCGGCGAGGGCATTGTCAAAGTTGGCGCGGAAGACGTCGCGTTTCCAGCGGTCTTTCGCGGTGTGCTGAGCCCAGATTTCAGGATCAGCCGCAACTGCGAAAAGGGGATCGAAATCGGCTTCGGTGGCAGGGCTGAGCGCGATCAGTTGCCCCGTCAGAGTCGGCTGGAAATCAAATACCATAGCTGTCCCTGCCGAGCCGAAGGCTAGCCCAGTCTAGTTCATCAGTCCCATTTCGTGCCGATAGCGCCGGCGCAGCAAATCAATCGGCGCCAATTCGCCATTCTTGGGTTCTTCGTAATGCCAATAAGTCCAGCCATTGCAGGCTGGCGCCTGTTGAACAAAGGCGCCGACGCGATGGATCGAGCCGGACGAATCGCCAGTGGTCAGACTGCCATCGATACGAATGCGGGCATTGAAGCGTTTCTTCGGCGACCACAGCCGGTCGCCCGGCTTGAGCCAGCCATTCTCAACCAGCGCACCGAATGGCACGCGCGGCAGAGCTTTCTTGCTCTTCTGGACCTCCAACATTTCGCCTTCGATCGGGGTAATCGCCTTCAAACGGGCCCGGGACAGGCGCACATAAGCCGGGTCTTGCTCAATGCCGACAAAGGCGCGACCAAGCTTCTTGGCCACGGCAGCTGTGGTCCCGGTGCCGGAGAAGGGATCGAGCACGACATCGCCCGGCTGGGATGTGGCGAGAATAATCCGCTGCAACAGCGCTTCCGGCTTCTGTGTCGGATGTGCTTTCTTGCCGTCATCGCCCTTCAAGCGCTCGCCGCCGGCACAGATCGGGATTAGCCAGTCAGAGCGCATCTGCTTGTCTTCATTGAAGGTTTTCAGCGCATCATAATTGAACGTCACTTTGGACTTTTCGGACTTGCCGGCCCAGATCATGGTTTCATGCGCATTCTGGAACCGGGTGCCCTTGAAATTCGGCATCGGATTGGATTTGCGCCAGATGACATCATTCTGAATCCAGAATCCGGCATCCTGCAGCACGGTGCCAACCCGGAAAATATTGTGATAAGAGCCAATCACCCAGATCGCGCCATCATCCTTCAACACACGGCGGCATTCGCTGAGCCATTGGTGCGTGAACAGGTCATAAGCATCAAAACTGTCAAACTGATCCCAGGCATCGGTGACCCCGTCCACGACAGACTGGTCAGGCCGTGTCAGTCCGCCGCCGAGTTGCAGATTGTAAGGTGGGTCAGCAAAGACCAGGTCGACCGAATTGTCTGGCAGGCGCGACAGAACGTCGGCGCACTCGCCTTCAATGATTGTGTTTTCGTTGAGCTCCATGCCCGTGCTTCCCATCGTCGAATCAGTTGCGAATCAGAAGCACTCCAAATCTACCGGTTTGGGTTTCTGATTCGTTACCAGCGAATCGATTTCGCTCCCGCCCAATCGTTTCGACATCGAAACTGCCGGAATTCGAGCCTGTGGACAAGTCTGTGGATTTGCACCTGACTTTCGATTCTGCTTGCCTTTCGTGACGCATGCGTCATCTTCACGATTATGAGCTCTGCGTCAGACCGCCTTCCGCTGCCGCGGGTCCTAGCCTTTGCCAGCGTTGGAATGCCGCTTGCGGCCATTGGTCTACCGATGGCTGTGTTCGTGGCCCCGATGTATGCGGATGAGCTGGGCCTCGGCACCACGATGGTCGGGCTGATCTTCATGATCCTGCGATTCTGGGACTTAGGCACAGATCCGGTCATGGGCTGGCTGGTCGATACACGTCCGACACGGCGCGGACGGATCAAGCACTGGCTGGTCGGCAGTGTCCCAATTCTGGCGCTCGGCGCGTTCTTAATGTTCATGCCGCTCGGAGACACTGTCTCACCTGGTTATCTGGTGATCGGCCTGATCACTTTGTGGCTGGGCTTCACCATGCTGCAAACGCCGCATCAGTCATGGGTGCCGATGATTACCACGGCCTATGATGAGCGTTCGCGCCTGTTCATGTGGCGCGAGATCGTCAACACGATCACACTGCTCACGTTGCTGATCATCCCGACGCTGCTGGCCATTTTTTATGGCATCGGGTTGCGCGGCCAGGTTCTGATCATGGGCATCATCCTGCTCATCGTCCTGCCTGTCACGGTGACGCTGGCCGTCTTGTTTGTTCCGGATCCCCCCCCAAAACGGGATGAACCGCCGATGCGATTCAGCTGGAACGCTGTCAAAGTCGCGTTCCAGGACCCGAACATGGTGCGCGTCCTCTTGGTCGAAGTGTTGGTGGGCATTGCCATTGCCGGCACTGGCGGAACGTTTCTGTTCGCAGCCGAATGGGGCTTCGGGGTCGAAGGCTATGCGCCGATTGTATTGATGGTGTTCTTTGTCGCCGGGTTTGCTGCCATGCCGTTCTGGATCTGGCTCTCGAAGCGCACGGAAAAGCACCTGACATTTATGGCCACAGCTGTCTGGTCGATCGGCACCTATGCCTTGTACTTCCCGTTCAGCGCCCTCACCGGACAGTTTCCTGGTGAGGAGCAGGAATTAACGCGCGCGCTGATTCTTGTAATTCCAGCCATCATCTCGGGCCTCGGCTATGGCACCCCCTTCATCCTGGCGCGATCCATGGTCGCTGACATCATTGAGTCTGAACAGGCGCAGACCGGGGAGAATCGCTCCGGTATGTATTATTCCCTGATGTCCGGCGCCTACAAAACAGGCGCCAGCTTCGCCATCGGCATTCCATATATTCTGCTCGGGGCCTGGGTCGGCTTCGACGCGTCCGGTGACAACGGCCCTGAGGTCGTGCGCGGCCTGATGATGGTGTTTGTTGGCGTGCCGGTTGTGTCGTACGCCCTCGCTGCGATCATTATGCGCAATTACAAACTGACCCGCGCACAACAGGCGAGCAATGCCGAAAAACTCGCTGAAGCAACCGCCGACTGATTTCATACGTCCAAAGTGTACTGACCGCCCTTCAGGATCGGCGGCTGGAACAGGTCAGTCCGCAAAGACTGGCGCGTCGGCTCCAGATGCAGCCGCCGTATGGCTTTGACAAATCTCTGCTTGATCAACCGCGCGACCACGCCGCCACCCGTGCCGCGTGAGAACCAATCAGCGTCATAATCCTTGCCGCCGCGCATGTCGCGCAGTGCATTGATGACACGCGCCGCGCGATCTGGATAATGCTGTGCCAGCCATTCGTGGAAAATATCCTTCAACTCATATGGCAAGCGCAGCAGCACATAGCCGGCGCCAACCGCACCATGCGCCTTGGCAGCTTCGATCAGCGTTTCAAGCTCGGGCTCATTGATGGCCGGGATGATTGGCGCAGCCATGACGGTCACCGGAATGCCCTCTCGGCTGAGTTTTCGAACCGCTTCGAATCGTTTGCGCGGCGTTGCCGCTCGCGGCTCCATCCGCCGGGCCAGTTTCGGGTCCAGGGTCGTGATCGATACCCCAACTCGACACAGCTTCTTGTCTGCCATGGGGGCGATCAGATCGATATCTCGTTCGATCAGCGCTGATTTGGTCAGCAGCGAGACTGGATGATTGTGATCACTCAGGATTTGCAGGAACCGGCGCGTCAGTTTCTGGTCGCGCTCCACTGGCTGATAGGCATCGGTATTCACGCCAAGCGCAATCGGGCGCGGCACATAGCCGGGCCGTGACAATTCCTTGAGCAATAGATCCGGCCCATCCGGCTTGAAGAACAGCTTGCTCTCGAAATCGAGCCCTGCAGACAAGCCATGATAAGCATGCGTCGGTCTGGCGAAACAATAGACACAACCATGTTCGCACCCGCGATAAGGGTTGATCGAGCGGTCGAAGTGAATATCCGGCGACTTGTTAAAGGTGATGATGGTCCGCGGCGTTTCCCTGGTCAGCGTTGTTCTGAGCGGCGGCGCTTCTTCTTCAATCTCGCCCCAGCCATCATCAAGCGCTTCGCGCGTCTCACGTTCATACCGCCCGGTCTGGTTCGAAACCGCCCCGCGTCCACGATGGTGAAACCGCTCACGCGTAGCCTCAACCGCGTCGCGATCGACGCGGCCCGATTTGGCAAGCTTCTGTCCTGTACGCATATGCGGAGGAAAGCACAGGCCACAGAACAAAACAAGAACCTGATAAATGATTTCCACAAATTTCGAAGCCGACGGGCGGGCGTGAGCGCGCTCGATCCTGGCTGCTCTCAGACGCCAAATACAAACTTCAAAGCGTGGATAGAGCATAGCTGTCGCAAATCCGCTGGACTTTTTTAAAGCGAGACACAGAGTAAGATCCATGGTGAGTCGAAAAGCCCAAAACCTGATGTTTGAGACGATGCTCAGGGGGAACAGCTGGCTTGTTTCTCCAGATCGTGTGCTGCTGGATTACTGCTGTGAGCTTATTCGTCCAAGCCAGCTGAGGTTCGACATCGACGAAAACACAACGCAGCAAGAATTGCTGCTCCCCATCAAGCAGAGCAACTTATTTGAAACCAAAGCGATAAAATGGAACACGCTTCAAGAGCTAGAGGCACTTCGATCGAACATCCCCTTTGAGGCGAACTTCCTCGCCATCGAAATTCGAGAGCGCGCGCCAATGCAACCTGCAGACAATCACTATTTTCTCTCGTGCATGATTAATTTTGCCGTGCACAGCGCTTCTAACGGCGAAGACGTGAAAGTCTTTCTCCTGCGAAACTAACAGAACGCTGTCAGCAGACTTGCGGCCCGCTTCATCGCCTTTGACAGGCCGAAATAAGCGCTCACCTGGCCGCCAGCTTCAAGCCCTTGGCAAAGACGCTTGGCAGAGCATCCGCAGCTTGCGTGCGGGTTGTTTCGAATGCGCGCCCATGGTCCTCTGCCTGCCAGACTTTCAGGGTTAGCGCGAAATGCGTAAAAACGTGGCGGACTTCGCCGACCGCCTCCCAGTTCCCCTCAGAGGGGAATTCTGGCGCCCCGAAATCGCCTGACCAGGGCGAGGTCGGCAAGCCCATCATACCCCCGAGCAGACCGGTATCAGGCCGGCGCTCAGTCAACACGGTTCGTCCCTGCCCAAACAGAACATAGAGATGCCCGCGCCGTTTTGGCCTGGCCTCCTGCTTGGGTTTGATTGGATAACGCTCAGGCGCGCCTTCCGCTTGCGCAGCGCACAGATCGCTGAGGGGACAGATCAAACAATTCGGCGATTTCGGCGTACAGATCGTGGCCCCCAGATCCATCAGCGCTTCAGCAAACTCCGCCGGGTGGCTCTCCGGCACCAGACTTTCCACCGCCTGTTTCAGACGCACCTTTTCGCGCTTCCAATCCCCGCTCAGCGCCATCAGACGCGCGAACACCCGGTCAACATTTCCGTCCACCGCAGCGGCGCGGCGCCCAAAGGCCAGCGCCGCGACAGCGCCTGCCGTGTACGGACCGATCCCGGGCAACTGGCGCAGACCGTCTACACTGGTCGGCCAGCTGCCTCGGGCGCTCACCTCGCGTGCACACTTCAACAAGTTGCGGGCGCGCGCATAGTAGCCAAGCCCGGCCCAGGCCGCCATCACGTCTTCATCCTGCGCCGCGGCGAGGTTTTCAATGGTCGGCCACCGCTTGGTGAATGCGAGATAGTAGCGCGTCGCATGAGGCACAGTGGTCTGTTGTAACATGATCTCGGCAAGCCAAACGCGATACGGATCTGGCGCGATGCCACGCGCCCGATCAGCCGGCCCGATACGCCAGGGCAAATCGCGCGCCGAACGCGCATACCAATCGAGCAACCTGGTCGAAAGATCTACCTGGCTTGAAAGATCTGCAAAGTGTAACTTTTCATCCATGTTCATGCCGGGCAAAGTGACGCGAATGGTGAAACGATCAAGCCTCGATCCGCTGGAAGAAGCACGGGCGCGTGTCAAGTTGCGCTACGCCAAGGCCAAGCCGGTTCATCCCGGTCCTGGCACGATCGGCAAGGCAGCGATGCGCCTGACACGCAAAGCCCTGCCAAAAACAGGCGCAACACTCAGCCGCTTGAAAGTCCAATGGTCTGATATCGTTGGCGAGCAGCTCGCCCGGCTATGTCGTCCAGAAAAGCTCACCCCGGCCAAGGGCGGAAGGCGCTTGACGCTGATGGTGATTCCGGCTGCGGCAGGCCTTGTGCAGCATCAGAGCGAAATGATCAGACAAAGAGTTTCCATGGCAGCAGGCGGGGACATTACCGCGATCAAGATCCTGCAAGGCCATTTTGGGGCGCCAGCAACGCGCCCCACCACACGCTCAATTCCGCTGACACCGGAACAACGCGACGCCTTGATCGCAAGCGCACAGACAATTGAGGATGAAAAACTGCGCACCGCCCTAGTGGCATTGGGAGAAGCCGTGCTAACGGCTGAACCTGAAGAAACCGCGCCAGAAGACGAAACCTCTCTCCCCTTCTAATCTCGCCTGAAAGGTCCCCCCATGCCTCGTTTCACCCGCCGCATCGCGCTCGCCGCGTTTTCAGCTTTTGCGCTCACCGCTTGCGGCGCCGCGGATACTGGCAATGGACAAAGCGAGGCATCCGGCTCGAACGAGATTGCGCTGACCGATATCACGCTTGGCGATGCGAATGCGCCGATCACCATGGTCGAATATGCCAGCTGGACCTGCCCGGCTTGTCTGCAATTCCACACTGATGTGATTCCCATGCTGAAGACCGAGTATATCGAGGCTGGCAAAGTGAAATGGGTGTTCCGCGAATTCCCGACGCCGCCCGCCAATATCGCGGTAGCTGGATTTGCATTGGCGCGATGCGCGGGTGAAGACCGGTATTACGATGCCATTGACGACCTGTTCGCGGCGCAGAACAACATTCTCAACCTGGCTCGCTCCGGCGGTGACATCGAAGGCGCAATGCGCAATATCGCCTCAAGCTATGGCCTGGAAGGCGACGCCTTTAATGACTGCCTCGCTAACAAGGATGTCACCTATGCGATTGGCGAGGCCGTGATGAAAGGCGACAGTCAGGGCGTCAATTCGACCCCGACTGTCTTTATCAATGGCGAAAAACTGCAAGGCTATGAGTGGCGAACCGCTGATGGCATGCGGGTCATTCTAGATGCCAAGCTCGGCACGCCCGAGGCGACGGAAACGACCGCAGAATAGACATCGTTTCGCCCGCGCAACAGCGTTAACTTCTTGGCAACCAATCCGACTCAGACTGTTAAGGAAAGGTTATGAGCATGCTTCGTTTCACCCGTCGCGGTACTGTAATGGCCGCTGCAGCCTTGGCTCTTGCGGCCTGTGGCTCAGGTTCGGATTCGTCCGATTCGAGCCCCCGCTCCGGCGGCTCAGACGCGCAGACAGTGGCCCTTCAGGACATTGTATTCGGCGATCCGAATGCCCCTGTGACCCTAGTCGAATATGCCAGCTGGACCTGTCCGGCCTGCCTGGTCTTCCATGTGCGCATCCTGCCATCCATCAAGGCTGACTATATCGATACCGGCAAAGTCAAATTGGTGTTTCGTGAATTCCCGACAGCCCCTGCCAATGTTGCCGTGGCTGGCTTCGCTCTGGCGCGCTGTACAGAAGGCGAAGCCTATTACGACATGCTGGACGAACTGTTCGTGCGTCAGGATGCCATTCTGACTCTCGCCCGTCAGGGCGGACCTGTGGTCGAAGCTCTGAAACAGGTCGCAGCCAATCATGGCATTGAAGGCGATGAAGCCTTCCAGGCCTGCCTCGACAGCGAAGACAATCGCAACGCGATCCGGGCTTCGATTGCTGCAGCAGACAATGACGGCGTCGATTCCACGCCAACCTTCTTCCTGAATGGCGAGCGCATGGATACCAATGCCCGGATCTCGGTTGAAGTTTTTCTAGCCGAGCTTGATCGCGCCGTCGCCGCGAGCGCGGGCGAATAAAGGAGAATGGGGGCTGCATGCAACTAAAAGAACTCCGCATCGCAGGCTTCAAATCCTTCGTCGATCCTGAATCTGTTCCTATCTTGCCTGGCCTGACCGGCATTGTCGGTCCGAATGGTTGCGGCAAGTCCAACTTGCTCGAGGCCATGCGCTGGGCGATGGGCGCGAACTCCGCCAAGGCCATGCGCGGCGGTGAGATGGATGACCTGATCTTCTCTGGCGCCGCCGGCCGGCCGGCCCGCGAACTCGCAGAAGTAACCCTGGTACTGGACAATTCCCTGCGCACCGCGCCGCCGGAATTCAACAGCGCTGACACGCTGGAAATCATGCGCCGCCTGAAGCGCGGCGCCGGCACTAGCTACAAGTTGAACGGTCGCACAGTTCGCGGCAAGGATATCAAGCTGCTATTTGCGGATGCCTCGACCGGTGCCAACTCGCCATCACTGGTCCGCCAAGGCCAGATCAGCGAACTGATCGGATCGAAACCCCAGAACCGGCGCCGCATTCTCGAAGAAGCCGCCGGCATTGCCGGTCTCAATACCCGCCGCCATGAAGCGGAGCTGAAACTGCGCGGCGCAGAAACCAATCTAGAGCGTCTGACCGAGGTCTCCGCTGAAGTTGAGAGACAACTCGATAGTCTGAAGCGCCAAGCCAGAAAAGCTCGTAAATACAAAGAACTGAGCGCAAAAATCTCGGCTTTGGAGGCGTTTTTGGCGCACCTGAAGTGGCACACGGCGAAGGAAGACCAGGAAACGGCCGCAGTCTCGCTGGCACGGGCCAAGACCGAGGTTGAGCGCCTGACCCGTGAAGCCGCAATCGCCGAGACCAAACGACTCGAAGCGAGCGACGGGATCGGGCCTCTGCGCACCGCGGAAGCGGTCGCGTCCGGCAAGCTGGGCCAAGCCAGGATTGACCTCGCCAAGGTCGAGACCGAACGCAAGAATGCCGCCGATCTGCTCGCCGGACTGGAGCGTGAGGCAAACCGCCTCGCCGAAGATATCCAGCGCGAACAAGGTCAGAAGGAAGAGGCCGAACAAACACTTGCGGATGCGCGGGAGGCGTTGGCCGCCCTGCCCGTCGAGAACGATACCACCAATAAGGACAAGGAAGCTGAAGCGGAGCGTGTCCTCGCCGAGGCAAAGCAAGCGCTGGAACAGGCGCAGGCGCAGGCGGATGCCAAAAGCGAGGCCTTTGCGCAGAAGCGAGCCGAGATCCAGGCCCTGGAGGCCAATGCCAATGCGCACCGCCGCCGGATGGAGAGTCTCGAACAGGAAGTCCAGCATTTGCGCGGCGTAGTCGACTCGCTGCCAGATACCACCGCTCTGACGAATGAATTGCACGTTGCCCGCGAGGCTGAAAGTGAAGCCGAGGCGGCGCTCAGTGCTGCCCGCGAGGCGCTTGATGCTGCTGAACAGAGCATCCTCGAAAAGCAGGAAGCCGAACTCGCCGCGAAAACCCCAGCGGATGAAGCACAAGACGCCTTGCGCACGCTGGAAACCGAGATTGCCGGCCTCACCCGCTTGTTGCGAAAAGCGGAAGGACCTCAGAGCCCGCCTGTTGTCGAACAGATGCGGACGCGAGATGGTTATGAAAAGGCCGTCGCCGCGGCTCTCGGCGATGACCTGCAAGCGCCGACTGATCGCTCTGCCTCTATCTTCTGGGGCGGCAGCAATGTTCAGACCCAGGCCCTGCCCGGTTATGCAAAACCGCTGACTGATTTCGTCGAAGCACCAGGTGAACTCGCCGCGCGTTTGTCGCAATGCGGTGTGGTTTCGCGTTCGGAAGGCGAAGAACTCGCTCCGGACCTGAAGCCGGGTCAGCGTCTGGTGACACTGGACGGTCATCTCTGGCGCTGGGACGGGTTTACCCGCACGCCAGCGGCGCCGGTGGCCGCAGCAGAACGTCTTGAACAACAGGCGCGCCTGGAAGCAGCACAAGCGGCACTCGGACCGCAGCGCCAAAAAGTCTCTGAGCTGCAAGCAGCATACGCAGAAATCCGCGGAGGCCGGATTGGCGCAGAAGAAGACCAGAAACAGCTGCGCCGAAACGTGCATGACGCGGTGCAACGTCTGGATCAAGCCCGCCGCAATCTTGCCAGCGCCAAGCAACATACCGATCGCGCCAGTCTGAAAGCCGACTCGGCGAAAGAGAATCTCGCCCGCGTCGAATCCGACCTGCACATCGCACGCGAAGCTTATGAGACCGCCGCCAAGCCTGAGAATACCGAGGATCTGGAACGACTGGAGCAAGCCGTCACCGGGGCCCGCAACGTGCTGGCGACCGCGCGCGAGCGCGAAACCGAATGCCGGGGGCGCCTCACCGACTTGACCCGCAACCGCCAGCAAGCCATGGCACGGCGCGCGGCGCTGGAACAGGATGTGGAACGCTGGACGGGGCGGCTTGAGAGCTCTGCTGCGCGGGTTGAAGCGCTGGTCAAACGTCGCGCCGAGGCGGCGAGCGAAGCCGCCACGGCAAA
Source organism: Henriciella sp. (assembly GCA_965212615.1). Classification (GTDB taxonomy): domain Bacteria; phylum Pseudomonadota; class Alphaproteobacteria; order Caulobacterales; family Hyphomonadaceae; genus Henriciella. The sequence goes on along the minus strand of OZ243114.1, from coordinate 122,279 downwards.
GGCCCGCCCTGAATCGCTGCAGACCCAACTCGACGCACTGTCTTCGCGGGTCGAAACGCTTGAGACCGAGCGCCAGCAGGCAGCGGACGCACTCGCGACACGCGAAGCTGAAATCCGCGAAGTCGAGGACGCCGCGCGGTCGACGAACAATCTGGCGATGAGCGCCCGCGAAACCCTGGCGATTGCCAATGCCAAACTAGAAAATGCAACCGAGCGCCTGGCGGAAGCTTCCGAGATCGCACAATCTCATTTCCAGCGAGCCCCTGAAGGCTTGCTGGCGATTGCCCGCGAGGGCCTCGATGAAGAAACCATGGCTGCGCTCGACGTGAAGGATGCCGAGCGGCAACTCGAGATCTTGCGACATGATCGCGAGCGTCTGGGCGGCGTGAACATGGAAGCCGAATCGGAAGTTGAGGAATTGTCCTCGCGGCTCGGCTTGCAGGCGGAAGAGAAAAACGACCTCACTGCTGCCATCGCCAAGCTGCGCGAAGGCGTGAAGGCGTTGAACGATGAGGGCCGCACGCGCCTGCTCGGTGCCTTCGACCAGGTGAATGAGCACTTCAAAGCCCTGTTCACAACGCTGTTTCGCGGCGGTGAAGCCGAGTTGCGTCTGGTCGATGCGGACGATCCGCTGGCAGCCGGGCTGGAAATCTTTGCGCAGCCCCCCGGTAAACGTCTCGGCACGCTGTCCTTGATGTCAGGCGGGGAGCAGGCGTTGACCGCGACAGCGCTGATCTTCGCTGTGTTCCTGTCGCGGCCATCGCCGATCTGTGTGCTCGATGAGGTCGATGCACCGCTCGATGATGCCAATGTCGACCGTTTCTGCCGGATGCTGGACGAAATGCGCCAGCGCACCGATACCCGCTTCATCGTGATCACCCATAATCCAGTGACGATGAGCCGGATGGACCGCCTGTTCGGCGTGACCATGCGCGAAAAGGGCGTCTCTAAACTGGTTTCGGTTGACCTTGATACCGCAGAAGAACTTGTTGCGGCGGAGTAGACGCGGTAGCGACTCGGCATGAATAGCGACAAAAACGACGATCTGGCCGAACGCATTGCCCGCGCCAAAAGCGCGCAGGAGAAGGTCGAGAAAAAGCAAAGACAGGAAGAATCAGCAGCCGGTGCTTCGGCTGGCGCGATGGCTTTGCGCTATGGCGCAGAGTTCGGGGCGTCCGTATTTGTTGGGATTATGATCGGTTTGGGCATCGATCATTTCTTCGGAACGCGCCCGTGGGGCCTGTTGATCATGATGGGCTTCGGGCTCGCCGCTGGAGTGCTAGGTGTTATTCGCGCTTACAAAGAGTTGACGGATGCGACTAATCCGGCCATGAGCCCCGACAAAACGGGCTCTAAACCTGAAGAATAGACGCGATTATGAATCTCTTTTTCTACGGCGCCGCCGATCCAATGAAGCAGTTCGAAGTCCAGAAATGGTTCGATCTTCCTCCGGTATTTGGCTACGATATTTCATTCACAAATGCTGCTGGCTTCATGCTGTTTGGCGTCGTGATGTGCATCGCATTTTTCGGCTATGCTGCCTCACGCGGCAAGATTGTGCCGAACAAGCTGCAATCCATGGGCGAGATCGGCTATGGCTTCGTCGCTGACATGATCCGCGGCACCGCGGGCGAAGAAGGCCTGCGCTTCTTCCCGTTCGTGTTCACCCTGTTCTTCTTCATCTTGTTCGCCAACCTGATCGGAATGGTGCCTTATTTCTTCACGACAACCAGCCATATCATTGTGACTGGCCTGCTCGCGCTGTTGGTAATCTTGATTGTCGTTGTTTTCGGCCTCTGGAAGAATGGCTTGAAATTCTTTGGCCTGTTCGCCCCGTCGCTGGGGGATATGCCATTACTGGGCAAGCTGGTGATCTATGCGATCCTGATTCCGATCGAAATCATTTCGTTTATCGCGCGTCCGCTGACCCTGTCGCTACGTCTGTTCGCGAATATGCTGGCGGGCCACATCCTGCTGAAACTGTTCGCTGGATTTGTCGTCACAGGCATCACAGCAGGCGGCATTGGCCTTGTCGTGGCACCGCTCGCCTTCGGCATGGGCATCGCCTTGAACGCACTCGAATTCCTCGTCGCAGGCCTGCAAGCCTATGTGTTTGCCATCCTGACCTGCGTCTACCTGAACGACGCCCTACACCCGTCGCACTAAGGAGCCCGCTTCACTGCGGCTATTTAGCCGTGCTGTTTCAACTTGACGTGCCCCAAGGAACACGCTTCACGGGGCGCAAATCGAACGAAAGACTTCCCAAAGGAGATTCTCATGGAAGGCGATATCACTCTCGGTCTTAAGTACGTTGGTGCTGGCCTCGCGACTCTCGGCATGATCGGTGCCGCGATTGGTGTGGGTAACATCTTCGGCTCATTCCTCGACGCCGCGATGCGCAACCCATCGGCTGCTCCACAGCAAACCGGTAACCTGTTCATCGGTATGGCCCTGTCAGAAGCGCTCGGCATTCTGTCATTCCTGGTCGCGATTCTGATCCTGTTCGTGGTCTAACCGCGAACCTGACTGTCACGACTTTTAAAGGGACCGATAGGCTATGATCTCGATCATTATGGCTGCAGACGCGGCGCACGGGGCGAAAGAAGCTGCCCCCTTCCCGCCGTTTGATCCATGGCACTTCCCATCCCAGATTTTCTGGTTGGCGTTGCTGTTTGGGTTCCTTTACTTTGTGCTCTCGCGCTTCATCCTGCCAAGCATTGGCAATACTCTGGAGCGGCGCGAGAGTTCGATCGCCAGCGATCTCGACGAGGCAGCGCGCCTCAATGACGAGGCGGTCGAAGCGCAAAAGGCTGTCGAGGTCTCCATTGCCAAGGCCCACGCCAAGGCACGCGAGACGGCTGACAAGGCACGCACAAAAATCGACAAGAGCATCGCCGAGGAAACCGCGAAAGTGGATGCTGAGGTTGATGCGAAACTGGCTGATGCAGAGACCCGTATTGCGGCCCTGCGTACTGAAGCCATGAAAAACGTCGAATCGATTGCCAGCGATACAACTGAGGCCATCCTCGGCAAGTTCAGCTCAAAGGCTGGCAAGGCCGATATTACAAGCGCCGTCAAAACTGCGCTTGGGGAAGGATAAACATCATGCGTTACACCCTTCTCGCTTCCGTCCTGCTTCTGACGCCAGCTGCTCATGCAGCCAGCGAACCAGGTACGCCTTTCTATGCTGACCCAACCTTTGTCGCCACGCTGGCATTGGTCGTGTTCCTGGGCATTGTCATTTTCGTTGGTGGGTTCAAAATTATCTTCTCAAAACTCGATGAGCGGGCGGAAGGTATCCAGAGCCAGATCGACGAGGCACGTGCGCTGCGCGAAGAAGCGACCAAGCTAATGGCCGACGCCAAGAAAAAGGCGAAAGAAGCCGACGCGGCCGCTGACGATATCATCAAACGCGCGAAGGCTGATGCTGACGCGATGATGAAACAGGCCAAGGCCGACCTGAAAGCGAAAGTCGCTCGCCGTGAAGCGCAGGCTGAAGCCCGCATCGCGCGCGCTGAGGCCGATGCCGCTGCAGATGTTCGCCGCGTCGCCGCTGACGCCGCTACTGAGGCCGCGCGCTCGATTCTCGCCGGGACCGGCGAAGCCGACGACTTGTTCGACGGCGCGCTCGGTGAGATCGACAAGCGCCTCAACTAAAAGAGACGCCTCGTTCCGATATGATTTGAAAGCCCGCTGTTCGCAGCGGGTTTTTATTTTTCTACAGTTCTCTTCTCGCGCGCAAACACGGCCTTCATCAGCCAGTTTGGGGCAAATCGCTCAACCCGGGGGTGACGTTCCAACACGCCTTCCATCCAGCGACGCCCCCAAAGCGAGTTACGGCCTAGCAAGACCACGCCTAGAATCGCGATCGGCAAACCGATTGGCAGAAGCGGTGTGACAAAGGCAATCGGGATCGCAACGGCAATGAGGACGAGTCCAAGCAACGCAAATGCCTGACGGACAAGCGTGCGTACGCTCGAGCCGACAACTCCCAGCGAAGCTGTGGCAGCGCCCTGCTTGAGGCGCTGTTTACTGAAAGGAGACGATCCGTCCGGCATTCCCTCTAATATGGTCCTCTGCCCCATTCTTCCAATAGGCCTTTTGTGAATTATGACTCTGGCAAGACTTAGGCATTTTGCATACACACATTCCGTTGAAATCGCGTGAATTTCAAAGCGTCGTTTCGTCAAAAGCACACAAGGCGGGTCATGCAACAGCTCAAGAGCGTCCAAGCACTCCGGGCCATCGCGGCGCTTGCTGTCATGTTTGCGCATCTGCAGGGACTCGAATCGCAACTTTCGAGCGGGCCGACGCTATTGTCCCCCGGCTGGATTGCCGGGGTCAGCGGGGTCGACCTGTTTTTCGTCATCTCAGGCTTCATCATGGTCTGGGTCGCGGGTGACTGGACGCAGGGCACAAGCAGCAGCCTAAAATTCATGTTCTCGCGCGTGTGGCGTATCTATCCGCTCTGGTGGCTGTTTGCAGCACTGACCGCCGCCTATTTCCTAGTCTCCTCCGGCCTGCCCTGGGATGTCGACCGGGTCCAAGACACCGACGGGCCGATGCATCTGATAAAGTCGCTCCTGCTGCTGCCGCAAGGACCGCCACCCGTGCTGACGCTTGGCTGGACGCTGATCCATGAGATGTATTTCTATCTCGTCTTCGCCCTGGTTTTGTTGCTGCCTGTCAAGTTCCGCAAACCGGCCTTTGTGATCTGGGCGATGCTGATTGCGGCCTCGACGGCCCTGCAGCTCACCGGTTTCAGTGCGACCAGCCTGTTCAGCCTGGCAATGTTTCCGCTAACCCTGGAATTTCTGATGGGGAGTGCTGTGGCCTGGCTCATCCTTTCCGGCCGCACCCGATTCGCCTGGGCGGCGCTTGGCATCGGTCTCGTCGCCTTGGTATTCGCGATCCTGACAGTCGATTTCACCGTCGCCTCCACCATCCAGCCCACTCACCGTATGCTAGCCTATGGACCGGCCTATGCCCTGATCGTCTATGGCCTGGTCAGCCTGGAGCGCCGCGAGACGTTGAGCAAGGCCATTCCAGCAAGCCTGGTGACCATCGGGGATTGGAGTTATTCGCTCTACCTTTGCCACATATTGGTCATCACCGCGATTGCCCGCGCCTTTTTCCCGGTGTTCGATGCAGCCGGCCCGATCGACAACCTGGCCTTTCTGATCCTGGCGAGCGCCGCAGCCCTCATCGTTTCCGGCCTGACCTACAACTTGTTCGAAAGACCGATCGTCCAGCGTGCCCGCGCGGCGCGGCAGCGGCTCTTCAATCCTACAGAGACGCTCCGCAGTTGATTCTCCGAGTGGGCCTGCATAGACAAAAACAGTAGAGTAATTTCGGCAGCTGACCCTAAGCTGACCGCGCAGCACAAAGCCAGGCATGACGAAACTGCATTCCATTCAGGCCTTACGTGGCATCGCGGCCCTCGCCGTATTTCTGTGCCACGTCATGGCGATTGAGGAGGCGCATTCGCAGCGTTCTCACAAGCTGACCGATCTCTGGATCAATGGCGCTCATGGGGTTGACCTGTTTTTTGTGATTTCCGGGTTCATCATGGTTTGGGTCGCATCTGACCTGCGTAAGGGCGCCGCGCAGGCCGGCGGCTTCCTGTTTTCCCGCGCGACCCGCATCTATCCACTCTGGTGGTTATTCGCGATCGCCATGATCATCTTCTTCCTGACCATGAAAGGCACGCTGTATGACGCGCCAAGGATTGATGCGGCCGGGCTCGATGGAACGCTGCATCTGTTCCACTCCTTTGTGCTATGGCCTCAACCAGAGCACCCGGTGCTCGGCGTCGGATGGACGCTGGTGCATGAGATGTATTTCTACGTTGCCTTCGCTGTCCTGATCCTGCTGCTGCCAGCCCGGATGCGCCTGTATGGACTCCTGATCTGGTCGGGAACGGTCACGATTGGCGCACTTGCCGGGCTATCCGACGCTTTCAGCGGCGACCTGGTCGAGCTCATTTTCTACCCGATGACGCTGGAATTCACCGCTGGCGCACTGGTCGGCTATGCCATCAAGGCGGGATGGCGCAGGCATGCCCTGCTATTCGCGATTATCGGTGGCCTTGGTGTCCTGGTCCCGTTCCTCGATCTCGATCTTGAGCCCACCCAGACGCTGATGACAGCCCTCGGTTTCAACGAATTTACCGGCACCCCCCCGGTCTGGCGGCGCACCTTGCTTTACGGCCTTCCGGTTGCCATGTTGATCTACGGTCTCGTCGCGTTGGAACTAGATCGCGGCCTCGGTCGGCGAGTTCCGAAATTCATGGTCCATCTCGGCGACTGGAGCTATTCGCTCTACCTTTGCCACACGCTCTCCATCAGCGCGATTGGGCGCGTCACCTACACGCTGTTCGATCCCAGCCCGATCGCGACAACCGCCTACCTGATCCTCGTCACAGGGGGAACGATTGCGGTATCAGCGCTCACCTATCGCTGGTTCGAGCAGCCCTCGATTCGGTTCTTTCGACGTTGGCGCCCTAAACCGGTGCCGTCTGCCAGCGAAAACACGCCAGCGGCGGCCTGATCTATTCGGCTGCGACGGCCTCCGGATCTGGCGCCGTCCATTTCAGCACTGGCTTGCGGGCTGCCTGGGTTTCATCGAGCCGTCTCATTGGCGCCAGATAAGGCGCGCTTTTCAGGCCCTCATCGCCAGACGCCGCTCGTTCGGCAATCCCTTTCAGCGCCTCACAGAAGCGATCCAATTCTTGCTTGCTCTCGGTCTCGGTCGGTTCGATCAGCATGGCCCCATGGATGACCAGCGGGAAGTACATGGTCATCGGGTGATAGCCTTCATCCACCATCGCCTTGGCAATATCGATGGTCTCGATACCTTCAGCAGTGAAGGCGTCCGAGAATAACGCTTCATGCATGCAATAGCCTTCAAAGGCTGGTGTCATAACTGATTTCAGGCGCGCCTGGACGTAGTTGGCGTTGAGCACGGCATCTTCGGCTACTTGTTTCAGGCCATCGGCACCATGGCTCAGCATATAGGTCAAGGCGCGCACGAACATGCCCATCTGACCATGAAAGGCGACCATTCGGCCAAGCGCTCCGGCTGCTTCGCCATCGGTTTCCTCGATCAGGCGAAAGCCGTCATCATCCTTGATCACGTAAGGCACTGGCGCAAACGGCGCGAGCGCATCAGAGAGCACAGTCGGCCCTGATCCCGGCCCGCCGCCGCCATGCGGGGTGGAAAAGGTCTTGTGCAGATTGATATGCATTGCATCCACGCCGAGATCGCCTGGGCGGACGCGCCCAACAATCGCGTTGAAATTGGCGCCGTCGCAATAGAAATAGCCTCCCGCCGCATGGATCAGGTCGGCAATCTCCTTGATGTCGGTTTCGAACAGACCGCACGTATTCGGATTGGTCAGCATGATGCCGGCAATGTCATCGGTTGTCTCGAGCTTCGCCTTCAGATCCGCCATATCGACCCGGCCGCGTTGATTGGCCTTGATCTCATCGACAATGAAACCGCATTGAACCGCGGTGGCGGGATTGGTGCCATGCGCAGATTCAGGCACCAGGACGCGTTTGCGGGTGTCAGCCTCGCCGCGGGCAATCAAGGCCTGGCGAATGGCCAGCATGCCGCACAGCTCGCCATGGGCACCGGCTTTTGGACTCATCGCGACGGCGGGCATGCCGGTCAGCGTTTTCAACCAGGTGGCAAGCTCGTCAATCAGTTCCAGTGCGCCTTGCACAGTGCGTTGCGGCTGCAGCGGATGGATATCGGCAAAGCCGGGCATCCGCGCTGCTTTCTCATTCAGCCGCGGATTGTGCTTCATCGTGCACGAGCCGAGCGGGAACAGGCCGAGATCGATGGCGTAATTCTTCTGGCTGAGCCGCATATAATGGCGCACCGCCTCGGGCTCGGACAGGCCGGGAAGACCGCTGCGATGCTGGCGCGTGACACCACCGAGACGGCTCGGGATTCCTTTCGGCGCTGGCAGGTCGACGCCGGTCTTTTCCGGGCATCCAATTTCGAAGATCAGCTCTTCATGCTGCAGCAGGCCTTTCGAACCGGAGATGGTCTCGACGTCAGAGGCGCCGGCGCCAAATGGCGTCGTTGGACGTCCAATCGATTGCATACCCATCACGCGTCTCCCAACGGTTTCATACTAAAAAACTCATCCACATCTCTCAGTGGCTCACCCCATAACATCAGTGTCTGATTGCGAAACGGCGCGGATATTCTGATTTCAGAGGGCACCATTTTCAGTGCCAGCTGCAACGCTTGAAGCGCATCGAGTCCTTTGATGTCTCTGGACCGCTGATAATCGCCGAGGTCGAGTGAGATATTACACGCCCAGAACGCCCCGCCGCTTGCATCTTCAGGATGATGTTCGGGGGCACAGATCTGGATGCAGCCAGGCACTAACTGGCCATCCTGATTGACCTCTAGGTCGCGCGTGGCAATGACTGTTCCCATCAGATCACCTCCTTCAGCGCCGCGACATAGGCGGCGATATCGTCTTGTGTTGTGCACTCGGTGGCAGCAGCGATGATGACATCGCCGAGCCCATCATGCGGCAAGAGCCGGCTAGCCCGGACGCCGCCAAGCACGCCGCGCTCTTCCAGCATGACGAGCACCACTTCGGCATCGACCGGAGTGCGGAAGGCAAATTCATTGAAGAAGCGCGGGGTCAGGATCTCAACGCCGGACACAGTCTCCAATGCATCTGCAAGACCACACGCCGCTTCATGATTGAGCTCCGCCAGCTGTTCCAATCCCTTGCCGCCAAGCAAGGTCATGTGCGCGGTGAATGCCAGCGCGCAAAGCCCGGAATTCGTACAGATATTTGACGTCGCCTTGTCTCGGCGAATGTGCTGCTCTCGTGTCGACAGGGTCAGCACGAAGCCGCGCTTGCCGTCAGCATCGACGGTCTCGCCGCAGAGGCGACCCGGCATCTGACGGACGAGCTTCTGAGTACAGGCAAACAAGCCGACATAAGGCCCACCAAAGGTTAGCGGATTGCCGATCGACTGGCCTTCGCCAACGGCAATGTCGGCGCCCATTTCTCCCGGCGGCGTGACCAGGCCGAGCGAGACCGCTTCGGTGAACACGCTGACCAGCAGCGCTTTGTTCTCATGCGCGGCGTCAGCGACCGGCGAGAGATCGGTGATAGTGCCGAATACGTTCGGTGACTGGCCAATGACGCAAGCTGTCGTCGCGTCGACATGATTGGCGAGCTCAAGCTCACCATCGATCGCTGGTGGCAGCTCAAGCACCTCAATCCCTTGCGCTTCGCACAGCAGGCGCGTGGCTGCCGCATAATGCGGATGCAAACCGCCTGAGAGGACAACTTTCTTGCGACGCGTGACGCGGCACGCCATCACCGCCGCCTCGGCGCAGGCAGTCGAGCCGTCATACATGCTGGCATTAGCGACATCCATCGCGGTCATCGCCGCCACCTGGGTCTGGAATTCGAACAGGGTCTGCAGCGTGCCCTGGGCAATCTCCGGTTGGTATGGCGTGTAGGTGGTAAGGAATTCCGAGCGCTGGATGATCATGTCGACGCTGGCCGGGACATGATGCTTGTAAGCCCCAGCGCCGACAAAGAAGGGCACTTGGCTGGCCGTCGTGTTCTTTGCCGCCAGACGCGCGAGATGACGCTCTACTGCCAGCTCGCCTTGATGGTCTGGCAGGTCGTGAATGGGGCCGGTCAAACGCGCGCTTTCAGGCACGTCCTGGTAAAATTCGTCGACCGAGGCGGCGCCAATCGTATTCAGCATCGCGGCGCGATCTTCAGGGGTAAGTGGGAGGTATCTCATGCCGTCTGTCCTTCCGTTCAGGCGGGTAAAATCAAAAACAAAGCGATCAGGATGGGGACGCCAATCGCGTCCATGATGGCGATTTTGCGCAACGGGCCTCGAAACTGGCCTTGCACGGCGCAAAGGATCAAAAAGCTGACAATGCTGATCGTCGCCGCCCATAGCGCGGGCCAGCGAAATGCCTCGACATGCGCCGCCACTGCGCACCCGGCCCCGACAATGCCAAGCAGGATTGCGCGATGCTGCAGCAAGGTCAGTAGCGTCCGGTCGGTCGCAGAGATGCCGTAGAGGCGCACCAATTGCCTGGGGGCAATTGCTGCGATAACGGGTGGGAACTTGATGATCGCCAATCCCCAGAAAAGCAACGCGGTCGCGCTCATTGCCGCGTCCTCCGCATCTCCTCGATCAGGTCATCGCGACGGCCTGCCTGTGCAGAGAGATCGGCAATGACGCCGTCACGGTCGATCTCCGACTTGTTCTGGCTCAGCTTTCGCACACCTTTGAGCCCCGTCACATCAATCTGAAAGGCGACAATTGCCCTGGAGAGCTTGTCGATAAATTCGTCTGGCGCATCGCTGACGGCCCAGGGCGAATCACGCTCGGCCTCCATGTGATCCGACAGGGCCGAGATGCTGGCGCGGACGTCCGAAACGTTGGTCTGGAACGTCAATCGCCCACGCGCTTCAGCCGCAATATAATTCCAGGTTGGAACCACGCGCGCATGATCGCGTTTGGATGGATAGGCAGAGGCTGAAACATACGCATCACCGGCCTGGAATGTGGCAGACACTCGTGGACACTGGTCCTGGAAAGCTTTCCAGAATGCATTCGACCGCGAGACGTGGCCAATCAGGTTCACGCTGTCTTCGTCCCACACCAGAGGCACGATCGCGATCACAGGTCCGTCCGCCCCGTTGGCGGCAAGCGTCGCCAGCGGATTGCGGCGAATAATATCTCGCGCGGTTGGCTGATCCGTATGGAAGAGCGAAGACGGGTGCATTCAGCTAGAGTCCCTCACAAAACGTCTTGTAAGCCGCGGCGTCCATCAGGCCTTCAAGCTCGCTTGTGTCCGACAGTTTCAGCTTGCAGAACCAGCCTTTGCCTTCTGGGTCTTCGTTGACGGTTTCTGGCGCATCGGCGAGATCGCCATTGCCTTCGGTCACTTCGCCGCTGACAGGCGCATAGACATCCGAGGCGGCCTTGACGCTCTCGACCACGGCCATGTCATCGCCTTTGTCGAAACTCGCTCCGGACTCCGGAACTTCGACGAAGACGACATCGCCAAGCTGCTCAGCCGCGTATTTCGTGATCCCGATCGTGCCGACATCGCCATCGACCGCGATCCATTCATGGTCTTCCGTAAAAAAAGTGCTCATCTCTCTTGCCCCGTTAGCGTTTGTAGTTTGGTTGTACGAATGGCAGGTCACAGACTTCTGCCGGGCGCGCCTTGCCGCGCACCATCAGATCAATTTTGGTTCCCGCTACCGCCAGATCGGCGCGGACATACCCCATAGCCACGGGCTTCTCGACACTCGGTCCGAAGCCGCCGGAGGTCACGACACCGACAAGTTCGCCATTTACATAAATTTCCGTACCCTCACGCGCCGGGGCACGTTCAAGCGGCTGAATGCCGACGCGCTTTTCAGCCGGCCCCTCGGTAAATGCCTTCAAGATGCGGTCAGCGCCCGGGAAATCGGCCCGTTCGCGGCGCGATTTCTGGATCACCCAGCCGAGATCCGCTTCGACCGGATCGCGGCTTGTATCCATGTCATGACCGTACAGGCAAAGCCCGGCTTCAAGGCGGAGGCTGTCGCGTGCGCCAAGCCCGATCGGCTTGACCCGTTCATCCTCGAGCAGTCCGGTCACGATGCCGAGGCCGTATTCATTGTTTGGGAGCAACAGCTCGAACCCGTCCTCACCCGTATAACCAGAGCGCGAGAGCATGACCTTCTCATCGCCGCGCTGCAAATAGGCGCAGCGCATGAATTTAAGCTCCGCGGCTTCCGGGAAATGCTGGACCAGCACCGCTTCAGCCTTCGGTCCCTGCAGCGCCATCAGGATACGGTCGTCGGCCTTTTGCAGCATCGCCTCGTCACCAAGCTCGCGTGTGATATGGGCCCAGTCCTGTTCCTTCACGGCGCCGTTGACGACAATGTAGAGCATCCCGTCCAAGCCTTCGCCGGGCATGCGAGTGATGATCAGATCGTCAAGAATCCCACCAGCTTCATTGAGCAGCACGGAGAGCCGCCCCTGCCCAGGCTTCAATATGGCAACATTGCTGGGCACCAGGCGCTCCATCAACGCCGCGATCGTCTCATGTCCGCCGTCTTGTCCAAGACCGTCCTTCAGGAACAGAAAGCACGGCCCCATGTGTGAGACGTCAAACAGACCGGCATTTTCACGAGTCCACAAGTGTTCAGGCTTCACCCCTTCGAACTGAACTGGCATTTCATATCCGGCAAATGGCACCATCTTGCCACCATGGGCGAGATGGACATTGTAAAGCGGCGTGCGCCTGAGCGTTTGAGTATCTGGTTCAGCCAAGTCTGGCGCCTCTCAAAGCAGGACAGCTCGCGCCCGCAGGCGGATCTGTGCTGCCCCCGCTGTCCTTGGCGCCTGAGAGATTCCGCGACCCGGTCAGCCAGGCGCTTGCTCCTTCGGCGAGACTGCCGCGCAATGCGCGCGCCTCTTTCCAGCGTGTTGACTCCGAACCGGTCCTTTTGCCTGAGCGTTTCCGGGGCGGTTGCGCCTTCGGCGATCGGGAAATCGATTCTCTCCCGGAACGGATTGATTAGGGTCTAGCTAGTCCGAATCCGGACAGGCGACAAGGCCAATGTCCACGTGCGGCATGAATAAGGCCGCGGCATCTCACCACCGATCACAAGCACAGCAGGCCTTGCTCAAGCTTTAACCAATTGCTTGTTGGCCTGCGGTTATTCCATAATCCGCAAATCGATCACACTGCCGGCAATGTCCTGATAGGCGGCGATCAACCCCGCCCGTGAGGAGACTTCGAAATACCGGTCTGCCTGGCCCGCACACTTTTTCAACGTTTCTTGACCTTCCGGCAACGCCTGAAAGGCGACCGCATAGATGCGGATTTTCTTGCTTCGCATTTCTTCGCACAGTTTCACCGCCTGTTCGCTACTGGTGCCGTTAGGTGTATAGGTTTCGTGACTGAACTGTCCGTCGGTCATCATAATCATGACTTTCGCGGTATTGGATACATTATAGGCGAGCGGTTCGGATGCACTTGGCCAGACACTCGCCCATTTTGGTGACAGCAAATACCAGGACCACGCCACGCCGAGATGCCCGGCCGTCCCCCCCGAAGATGTCAGACCATCGATGGCCGTTTCGAACGCGTCAAGGTCCGAGGTCAGAGTGAACAGACCCGTGTTGGAACACCTCGCAATCTTTTCAGGAAAATAGGCATCGGTGCCAGGTGCGCGATCATCCCACGCGCCGTCACCGACCCGCTCAGACACGCATTTGCCCAACCACGACAAGCCATCCGGCGAAGTCGGAGGCGAATCAATCTCGCCCCGGACATATGGTCCATAATCGCCGACATTTACCGCATTCCCATAGCCGACAAACGAGACGCGAATGTTGCCTGTTTTACCAGAACCAATCAATGTGGCCGCCGCGGCTTTCGCAGCATCTCGCAAATCTTGCATATCGTCATCCCCCATCGAGCCTGACAGATCGAGCGCCATTGCGACGTCAATTTTCACCTGTGGCAATATGGTTTTGGAGGAAGCGGCAATCTTGACGCTCGAAGGCGCTATTGCGCCGGCGAGCATCGGCTTGAAATAGCAATCAACCGTTGCGGTTACAGTGCCAACATCACGATCAAAACTTGAGACCGTCGGATCGCAACTCAGGCTGACCTTTGATGTCGCCAGATTGCTGACAAATGCGGATTTGATCTTCGCTTCCAAAGCATCATCATCAATCGTGTCATCATGCACCAATTTAGCGCCAGACAGCGCCGCCATATCCAAAGCGTTTTGAATGTATTGCTTGTTGCGAATCACAAAGGCACCATCAAGGGCCAGCGTGCACAGCATGATCATCGCCATCATACAAACTGCCGCGATGGCCGCGACCGTACCGCGCTCACTCCATGAGAGCGAACATTCTTCTCGTTTATCCACGCCGAGGCTCCATTATATCTCGCGCTTCGATAGAAGTCGCGGGCGCCCCTAGTACGTGCCAGACTGAGTTAAAGCTGCGCCATTAAGCAGCTGCTAAACCAACATGTGAAATTTAACTCAATCAGTGCTTGTGCTTGCCCATAAAACCGAAAAGGTGACCGGCGACTTTTCGCATCTGGATTTCCTCGCTGCCTTCGGTGATGCGATAGCGTCGGTGGTGGCGATAAATGTGTTCAAACGGCTTGTGCCGCGAATAGCCCATACCGCCATGCACCTGCATCGCCCGGTCAGCAGCGTTGCAGCAAAGACGATTGGCCCGGTAATTACACATCGAAACCCTGTCCGAGAGACGCTGTGCCACTTCAGGTTTGCTCATCTGGTCCATTTCCCAAGCGGTCTTGAAGATCAACAAGCGCAACATCTCTGCTTCGGTCGCCAGTTCAACCAATGGAAACTGGATCGCCTGATTGACCGCAAGCGCCTTGCCAAAAGGTTTGCGCGCCTGAGCGTAATCAACGCTTTCATTGATACAATAGACGGCTGCGCCGAGTGAACTCGCTGATTGGCGAATGCGGTTTTCGTGGACGAAATGTTGCGCCAGAGCGAGGCCGCCTTCAGCCGGTCCGAACAAGGCACTTTCCGGCACCCAGACATTCTTGAGTGACACGCGCGGATGATCGGTCGGCATATTGAACGTCCAAAGATATTCTTCAATCTTCAGGCCTGGCGCGTCGGCTGGAACCAGCAGGCAACTGATCCCGCGAGCGTCCCCATCATCGCCGCTGGTGCGCGCAAAACACATCATGTGCGAGGCCATATGCATGCCTGTGGTCCACATCTTTTCGCCATTGATCAGCCAGCCATCGACGCCGTCGCGGACCTCGCGCTTGGCCACCGTCTCCATGTGGGTTGCATCAGAGCCATGATCAGGCTCGGTCAAGCCGAACGTGGCCCGGAACTTTCCGTCCAGCGCATCCTGAATCAGGTGTTTCTGCTCCGGTCTGGCAAAGTCCCGCAACATCAGGATCTGCGGATAATTGGCGACGATGGAATGCTCATTCTGGAGGTCATTGTGCAGCCCCAGTCCTTTGCGCGCGAGATGTTCTCGAATGATCGCCATGGCCAGGTTTGAACCATCCTGCCCGCCATACTCTGAAGGCAGAGCAAACCGGAAATGGCCAGCCTTGTCAGCCCGACGTTTGGCTTCGGTCAGCAACTCCTCCCAGTCATGCCGCGGTAAGCCTCCATTCTCAAAGTCGGTCCGGGCCCATTCACGGCGATGATCAAAGAACCGAATATTGTCATCTTGTTGCTCGAGCGGCTTGATCTCGGCCTCGATGAACTCATCCAGGACGACCAGATAATCGGCGATCTCCTGTGGAATGTTGAAATCCATGACTTTCCTCCTGCACTATATCCTGACGGTAAGTCAGCGGCTGATCGCTGCAATCGGGTTCGTAGCGTCAATCTCCAAACGACCGTCGATCAGGCTCCTGTCAGCTTCTGTCAGCTGGTGGCAATCAGTCGCAATTTTCTATGCGCTGAACGATTGACTTATTATTCAGGATTTATATGTTCGTGCTTGTTAGATGAAGACATCAACGACGGCGCTACGCCATCAAATTGAAAGGTTTCCTCCCATGATCCGCACGCTCGCTGCTGCCACTACTGCTCTTGCCTTCGCTGGAACCGCCTTTGCCGGTACCGCATTTACCGCCACCCTCGAAACACCAATGGAAAAAGCGGAGAAAATCGTCGCTGCCAAAGCGCTTTGGAGTTGTTCTGAAAACACCTGCCGCGCCACGCTGGACCGCAAGACCGTCAAGGTCAGCACCTGCAAGAAAGTGGTCAAGGAAGTCGGCAAACTGGCCGAGTTCTCGAACGGCAAGGACTCTTTGTCCGAAACCGATCTGGAGCGTTGCAACGCGGTTGCAAAATCCTGATCAACTGTTTCAACTCACTCCCCTCCCAAGGCCGTTTCCGAGGAAGCGGCCTTCTTTTTTCCCAGAATTGTGATTGGCTTTCGTCATATGATTGCATTTCACGCGCTGCGCCCTCAGATTAGCCTCGAAACACCGGATGCAGCCGTCCCGGCCTGACGAGGAGAAGCCCGATGACAATTCAAGCCGTTCGTACCCCTGATGATCGTTTCTCCGGCCTGCCGGGCTATGCGTTTGAGCCAAACTATGTCGATGACCTTACCGGCTATGAGGGCCTGCGCGTGCACTATCTGGACGAAGGGCCGCAAACGGCTGAGCGGGTCTTCTTGTGCCTGCACGGCCAACCGACTTGGTCCTACCTTTACCGCAAGATGCTGCCGGTCTTTGTTGAAAGCGGAGCCCGCGTGATCTGCCCCGATTGGCTCGGCTTCGGGCGCTCGGACAAGCCGACCGAAGATGCTGTCTACACCTTCCACTTTCACCGCAACATGATGGTCGCGCTGATCAAACGGCTGGATCTGAGCAATATTACACTCGTTTGCCAGGACTGGGGCGGCCTTCTCGGCCTGACCCTGCCAATGGACATGCCGGACCGATTCGCGCGTTTGCTGGTGATGAACACTGCGATCGCGACGGGACAGTCCCCTGGCAAGGGGTTTGAGTCCTGGCGCGCTTACAATCGCACGCAGCCGGACATGGATGTCGCCGCACTGATGAAGCGAGGAACCCCAGTCCTGAGCGACGCTGAAGCCGCCGCTTATGCCGCGCCGTTCCCGGACGTGACATACAAGGCTGGCGTCCGGCGCTTTCCCGATTTGGTCATGACAGATCCAGACATGGAAGGCGTGGACACGTCCAAACGCGCCGCGAAATGGTGGCAAGAAAACTGGTCAGGCCCCACCTTCATGGCAGTAGGTGCTCAGGATCCGGTTCTCGGCCCTAAGCAGATGTCTGGTTTGCAGGCGCTGATCAAGGATTGTCCGGACCCGATGATCATCGAGGAGGGCGGGCACTTCGTTCAGGAATGGGGCGAACCGGTGGCCCGGGCCGCCCTGACCCGCTGGGGGGACTTGAGCTAATCAGCTGTGTCGGTGGTGTCAGTCGCCACCCCTGCTTTGTCCAGTTCCGGTGCCAGGCGGCCCGTCAGCCACAAGAAGAACATGCGAAAGTCGCTGATCAGAGACCATAGCGGATGCGTAAACGTTGCCGGCGTGTTGCGTTCCACAAAAGCGTGGCTGACCCAGGCAAAGAAATAGCCGGCAACGGGCATGGCCAACAGCCAGGCCCAACGCTGCGTCGCAATCGCAAACACCGCGATCGCTATCACCAATGCTGTCCCGACATAATGATAATGGCGCGTCGACGGCTTGGCGTGTTCCTGCAGATAAAAGGGCCAGAACTCGGTGTAGCTGGCTTTGCGTTTAGACACGGGCGGCCTCCTCACTTGGAACCGTCAGTCTAAGTCGGCCCCGGTTCACCGACAAGGCATAGAAAAAGGCCCGACCAGACGGCCGGGCCTTTCTCAATTCGAACCATCGACCAGATTACTGAACGACGATGGTAACTTCCGAACGACGGTTCAGCGGCTCGCGAACACCGTCGCGAGTTGCTTTCGCCAGATCGTTCTCGCCGCGGCCATCGGTAGAGATGGCATCAGCGTCGATACCTCGGCTCTGCAGTGCATCCGAGACGACTGCAGCACGGCGTGCCGACAGACGCTGGTTGTATGCAGACGTACCAGACGTATCAGTGTGTCCAACAATGCTTACACCGCCAGTTGAGCAGTCAGCACGGTCGCGAATGTTCGCAATCGCCTGATCGACAACCGCAGATGCCTGGCTCGTCAGGTCAGAGCTGTCCCACTCAAAGTAAACCACGAATTCCTGATTCACAGTTGAGCATGGTGCCAGTTCCACTTGCTCAGCCTCGACCGGTGGTGGTGGTGGCGGAGGAGGAGGTGGTGGTGGCGGTGGTGGTGGCGGTGGAGGCGGTGGTGGTGGCGGTGGTGGTGGCGGCGGAGGCGTCGCACCAAATGCATACCGCAGACCCAGCGTGACACTGTGATCGATGTAAGACGTCTCATAAGTCGTCGTACCACCGGTAAATGTTGTGCCGCCCAGATCCAGATCGTCCACAGTGAACAGGCGATATCCCAGATCTACTGTCAGCTTATCATTCAATGCAAACCCGAGCCCAGCAAGCGCCTGGTATGCCAGTCCGGTTTCTTTATCCAGGAAACCGTTCACACTCGCGGTTGTTGCACCGGAGCCAAAGTTGCCTGCGGCCAGATTGCGCGCATCAGCATCAAGCTGAGCGACGCCAATACCAGCACCAAGATAAGGCTGAACAAAGCCCTCACGGTTGAAATCGTAGAGTGCGTTTACCATCAGTTCCCAGGTGCGGTAATCGCCTTCCTGGTTGATCGCGAATTCGACGCCGGGAACCGCAGCCGGAACACCGCCATTGATATCGGACGGAACTTCAAGATCGCCGTCACGGTGGGTCAACGCAGTTTCCAGACGGAAGCCGTTGTCAAATCCATAACCCAGGCCGACGCTGTAAAGCACAGGAAACCCAGGATCCTCTGTCATCGAATCGCCGCCGAGCGTGTAAAGGACATTGGATTCTGCGTCGTGGTCCATGCGACCATCCATTACAAATCCGATGTCAGCGCGACCATACCAGCCATCTTCCGCCTGGGCTACAAACCCGGTGCCAGCGAGCGCGGCCGCGGCGGTTGCGCACATGAGAGTTTTTTTCATACTCTTCCCCTTGTGTCTGCCGTGAGAACACCATTGTTTCACGACCGCAGGAATAAATACGGACCATTCCGTAAGCAATAACCCTACGCGGTTTTATATGCACGCGCGAGGCCAAGCCTGTAGAAGATTGCTATTCCCGGGTTTTTTTTAGTCCGGCGCGGCGTATTTGCAACAGCAAGATACTTTTCTTGTCCGCGCGTCTCTAATTCACCGGAAACCCGCCCTGGGCGAGCCTTTCTCACACGGTCAATCATTCAAGGTTCGGCCGCGCGCGGTCACCGCCTGGCGCGCTGCTTCGACCCCTTCAGCCGTGACTCCTGCTGCATGTTCAGCAGATCTGGCGACTTCCAGCTTTTGCGCCTCGCCGAATCCAATTGCGAATCCATCATCAATGACCTGCTTGTACTGGCGCAGCAAACCCGGGTCGCAAGAGGCCATTTCGTGCGCCAGTTTTACGGCAGCTGGCAACAAGTCGTCAGCCGGATAGACGCGATTCACGAGCCCCCAGCGCTCTGCAGTTTCCGCGTCCAGGAAATTCCCCGAAAAGGAGAGTTCTTTCGCTCGGCTAATGCCTATCAGGCGAGACAGCTTCTGGCTGAGCCCCCAGCCAGGCATGATCCCGACACGCGCATGGGTATCTGCAAATTTGGCCTCCTCGGAGGCGAGCAGGACATCACACATCAGCGCGAGTTCGAATCCGCCCGTGATCGCAAATCCGTTAATCGCCCCAATGATCGGCCATGGGTAAGCCGCAAGGCCGGCTGCAAGATCGAGCTCGCCCCCATCGGCGCCGAGTGCGAATCCAGTCTGTCCGGCTTCCTTCAGGTCGACGCCGGCCGTGAACGCCCGACCAGCTCCGGTGAGGACGGTCACGCGGACCTCGTCGTCCTCCGCCAGATTCGCAAAGGCGCGTACCAACTCGGTCCGCAGGGCGCGGCTGAGCGCGTTCAGTGCATCCGGGCGATTGAGCGTCACAATGGCGACCGGGCCATCGCGTTCGACCAAGACGATATTCTCAGACATAAGGTTCTCCTAGTGTTCGTTCGAGTGGCCGGTTACGCGCTGAAAGCCGGCAAAGACAAGCGCACCGAGTGAGATCAGAGCCGCGACAATGAAACTGACCAGCTTGATCGGCGTCGCGACTGTCTTGACTCCGATCAACGAGAAGTCCCCGGACAGGATCAACAGCTGGATTGTATTCTCGATCATATCCGCAGGCACGACGATCATGGCCGGAATCGCGATCCAGGTACCCGCGCCACCGAAGTAACGCAGCGCCAGTCCCGCAAAGAAGGCGCCATAAGCGAGCGGATAGAAATAATCGAGCAGCAGCGTCATCCACCAATGTGCCGACATCTGCTCAGGCGTCATCGCTGCGACAACCGCACGAATCTGATCCGGATCGCTGATCTCATCGATGATCTGGAGATCATATTGCTGAATCCAGATCCCAAACCCGATGGTCAATGCCAGAAAGCCCAGGCCGGACCAGACGATTGTTTTTCCATCAGTGAGGAATACCTTCATTTTCAACCCCTTATGCTTCACCATCCAAAACTTCCGGATCAACACCCTGGGCGCGCACAAGCTCCGCCAAGGCGTCGCGTACACGGGCAAGTTCCGCCTCATCTGCGCCGCGCGCGATCAAGGCAACGCCGTGATCATTGACCGTCCGGAACCACGGATAAGACCCGATGCTGACCGCCTCGAACCGGTCTGACAATCCTGCCAGCGCTTCGGCCAGGTCCCCTTCCCGCAAGTCTGCACCGCGAACCGTAACGCTGCTGACCACCTGCCCGGATTGTAAGCGATGCCCGATGTCACCCAACATGCCTTCGACGATCTGCGGCACCCCGGCCAGCGTGAACACATTCCCAGTCTGGAACCCCGGCGCGCCGGAAACCGGATTTTCGATCAAGCTCGCCCCGTCTGGAACGCGCGCCATCCGCCGCCGGGCAGGCGTAAACTCTGTTTGCATCAACTTGTATCGCTCTTTCAGCAATTGAGCGGCTTCCGGGTGTTCGCCAATGCCGACGCCAAAGGCGGCGGCGATGGCGTCCGCGGTGATATCGTCGTGCGTCGGGCCGATGCCGCCAGTTGTAAACACATACGTATAAGCGGCGCGCAGCGCATTCACCGCCGCGACGATGCGATCTTGCTCGTCCGGCACAATCCGAACTTCGCACACCGGAATGCCATAAGGCGCAAGGAATTTCGCAATGGTTTGTGCATTGATATCCCGGGTTCTTCCCGAGAGGAGTTCGTCTCCGATCAAACAGATCGCGGCAGTTGGCGCATTCGTCATGCGCTGTGCCTAAAGCAAAGCCTTCCCCAAATGCAATCAGAATCAAACCTCAATGCGGCCCCGAAGGTGCCCGATTACAGAGTATTTAGCTATTCTGGACCACGCTATGCTGCCCGGAGGATCAGGATATGGCCGAGTTCAGCGACGATGCAAACACGCAGCCACCCGCGCCGCGATCGGGCTATACGGTTCAGACCAAGGCCAAGATCAAGCGGATCGGGCTGGCCAGTTTCCTGTGCGGGATCGGCGCTTGTTTTTCCGTCGCGCTGATCGGCGTGATCTTGCTATTTCTGGCATTTCAGATCTCTGACTTGTTCGGCACCGATGCTGGCATCGTATTTGGCGAAAGCGGCATTCGCCAGGGCATGGGCATGGCAGTTCTGATGTCAGCGATGAACTGGTATTTCGGCTATTTCACCATCCCGGCCGCCGCAATTGTATTGGCTATGTCGCTCGGCCGGTTTCCACGCCGCGGTATTACGCGCGCGGCGCCTTATTACCGATGGGGCGCGATCTGGGGCGCACTGCTGGTTGGTGGCACCACCGGCATCGCATCATTCTTCATTCCCAATGAAGCGCAGGAAGCAACGGCGTTCAGCGCCTGCCTCACTGGCGCAGCGATTGGCGCCGTCGCCGGCTTGATTTGCGGCGCCATTTTCCGCGGCATCGTCCGCCCGGCTGAACAGGTTCGCCAGATTCAGGTCGACGTTTTTTGATCCCTGAACCACCCCGCTTGACCCTGGCCTCAAATCCACCCACCTGAGGCGCCATGGCGAAACCTAAGATACAGATTTGGACGGATGGCGCATGCAGCGGCAATCCCGGCCCAGGCGGCTGGGGCGCACTGCTGGTGGCGGGCAAGCAGCGCAAGGAAATCCATGGTGGCGAAGCGGATACGACGAATAACCGGATGGAACTGATGGCGGCCATCGAAGCTTTGAATGCACTAAAGAAGCCGAGTTTGGTGACGCTTCACACAGACAGCACCTATGTCAAAGACGGCCTGACCAAGTGGATCCATGGCTGGAAACGCAATGGCTGGAAAACCGCGTCCAGGAAACCGGTGAAGAACAAGGACCTCTGGCAGGCGCTTGAAGCCGCCTGTGAGCGCCATGAGGTCAAGTGGGTCTGGGTCAAGGGCCATGCTGGCGATGAAGGCAATGAAAAAGCCGACGAACTTGCGCGTCTGGGCGCTGAACAAGCGCGCGGATAACACGAATGTGACGCTGCCGCTTTCGCCTGCATGTTATGCCATCGCCTCGATTAGATAGGAGATCCTCACATGCGACTGATTCTCGCCGCAACCATTGCCGCGCTTGTTTCTGCCTGCAGTCAGGCCAGCGTCCCAGCTTCTGAACGTGCGCCCGTCACAGCCCCCGCCGCGGATGCCCGCGTGCTTGCGGTATTGAGCTATGCTGACTGGTGCGGCAGCTGCAAAGCGCTCGACCCGAAGGTACAGGCAGTTCAGGCCGCCAACCGGTTTGACGGCGTCGCGTTTGCCAAGATTGATTTCACCTCCCGGAGCGCGGAGGCTTTCCATGCCGATGCAGAGACGCTCGGAATTGGCGAGACCATGCGCGCGACGTTCGGCGACAAGATCAAGACGGGTCGGCTCTATTTAATCAATCTGGATACCGGCGAGGTGATCTCCACTATCGACAAGTCGATGGACGAAGCTGCCATCACGGCTGCGATTACAGACGCCGCCGAACGGTCTTAGATTTTTCCTGACCGCTGTCAGGATCGCCGCCCTTCAATCGTCTTGTTGACAGATCCGGCAATCACGCAGGATCTTCACGCCAGACCTCTGAAGGGAGGATACTCATGCCTAAATTTGTACTGATGCTGCCACATGCTCCGGATCGCTACGACAATGTTCCGGAAGCCGAGTTCATGGACCTGATGACGGACTATGTTGGCTGGGTCGAAGAGATGAGCGCCAAAGGCAAATATGTCAGCGGCGAGAAGCTCAACGCCGATGCCGGCAAGATCGTCACCAATGCGTCAGGTTCGATCGAGGTCCATGACGGCCCGTTTGCCGAAGTCGCTGAGATCCTCGGCGGATATATGGTCATCAGTGCGGATGATTATGACGAGGCGGTCGAGATTGCCCGCTCGCACCCGCACATGAAGTACAATCAGACAATCATCATTCGCCAAACCGACCCGGCCGCGGACGATTGATGAGTAACACTGACAGGATCCATCGCCTGCTCGACGAAACCGTTCGTCGGGAACGAGGCTGGCTTATTTCCAGCCTCGTCGCCCGGCTTGGCCCGGGACAAGTCGATCTCGCGCAGGACGTGGCACAGGACGCCATTGTCAAAGCCCTGTCGACCTGGCCGTATAAGGGCGTACCAGACAATCCGCGCGCCTGGCTACGCCGGGTTGCGGGCAACGCCGCAATTGACCGGATGCGCCGCTCTGCACGCGAGCTCGGCCTCGAGGAAAGCTGGGACTTTACCGCACCAGACGAGGATATCATCACGCCCTCTTTGAGCGATCCCGAACTCGATCTCATGGTCCTATGCTGCGACCCGCAGTTGGCGCCCCAGGACCAACTTGTCCTGGCCTTGAAGACTGTTTGCGGCTTTACAGCCACCGAGACAGGGGTGCTGCTATTCCTGAAAGAGGATGCGCTCGCCCAGCGCCTCGCCCGGGCCAAGCGTCGGCTCCGGGATCTGTCCGGAGACCTTGCCCGCTATCCGACGCGGTTTGCGCTCAAGCAGCGGCTGCCTCTGATCCTGCGCATTATCTATCTCATCTTCGCTTGGGGATACCTGCCGCGCCGCGGCAAAGCGCTGGTCCGCGAAGACCTCTGTCGCGAAGCGCTTCGACTTTCTGAAGGTCTGATGGTGCACGCGCCGGACACGGCCCCCGGGCACCATGCCCTGCATGCGCTGCTGCTGTTCCAGTCTGCACGGCTGCCTGCGCGCTTCGATCGCAGCGGGCAATTAATCACGCTCGAGCATCAGGACCGCAGCAAGTGGGATCAGGAGATGATCTGCGATGGTTTCGAACAGCTCGAAGCCGCCCAGTCCAGCTCTGAGCTCACCCGTTACCATTTCGAAGCTGGGATTGCCTCCATTCATGCCCGAGCCAGCACTTGGCGCGCGACCGACTGGAACAGCATTGCCCGCCTATACGCCCTGCTCAGCGCGCATGCGTCATCGCCTGCGATCAAGGTCAACTGGGCCGTCAGCCTGATAATGCTTGGCGCCCTGGACAAGGCTGAGCGCCTGCTGGATGAGGTCGCCTCAGACGGCGCGGCAGAACGCTTTACCGGCTGGTATCTGGCCGGGCACAAGCTTGCCGAGGCGAGCGGCGATGCGACGCGCGCCAAAACCGCGCTCTCTGAAGCCCGCGCCTGCATGAATTCGGACGCAGTCGACCAGTTCCTCGACCAGCAATGGCGACTTTACGCTGACGCGCCTTAATCGTTGAAACGCCCATCCTGAATGATTGCCTCATAGTCGGCCTGGATCTGCGCATATTTCATATCGATGCCGATTTTCATCATCTGGTGGGTGAAGATATAGAGCCGGTCGGCTTCAACGCATTCAGCCACCCAGTCAGCGACCTTGTCGGGATCCAATCCACCTTTGATGACGGCATCCATCTCCTTAAATTGCGGATCGTTTTGCGCTTCTTCCAAAGTTGGGCCGCCTGAAGGGCGGTCAAACCCTGTCGTGTGGATACTGGTCCGCACCCAGCCCGGGCACAGGACGCTCACTCCGATCTTGTGCGGCGCAAGTTCTGCCTTCAAGCTTTCGGAATAGCCGACCACGGCATATTTGGTGGCATTGTAGGGGCCCATCCCGCCGGGCGCGACATGGCCTGCCATTGAGGCGGTATTGATGAAATGCCCGCCTTCGCCATGCGATTGGATCAGGGGCGTGAAGACTTCGATGCCATGAACGACTCCCATCAGATTGATATCGACGATCCAGCGCCAGTCCTGGAGCGGAATCTCGCCTGGCTGACCGCCAAGACCTACACCAGCATTATTGGCAACGATATGAACCTTGCCGAAATGGTCGATCGTCGCTTGTGCGGCCTTCTCGATCTCGTCCGCCGCGGCGACATCGCAAACCACAGAGGCCACATGATTGGTCTCGCTTGAGAGTTCAGCCACGGCCTGTTCCAGGCCTTCTGCATTGCGATCCGCCAGCATCACGCTGGCCCCGCGCTGCAGGAAGCTTCGTGCCATGGACAGGCCAAGCCCGCTCGCCCCGCCAGTAATAAAGGCTACGCGTCCCTGAATATCGCTCATTGTCTCGTCCTCCAAACGCAAACGGCCTGCCAGGGGAGCCAGCAGGCCGCTCTTTTCTTGTTTCGCCGTACGCTTAAGCGTCGACTGTACCCTTCATGAAGCCAACCAGGCGCTCATTAATGATCTGATCGGCTTCCGCCATGATCCGGTCAATCAGCTCCTTGCAGGTCGGAATGTCATAGATCAGGCCAGCAACCATGCCGCACGACCAAGCGCCAGCATCCATGTCGCCATCCATCATGATACGCGGGTAGACGCCGGCGACCTCGTCAATAATGTCCTCAAACTTCAGATCCGCACCGAGTGCCTTTTCCTTCTCGAGCAGTCGCTCCACCGCGTCATTGGTGAGTACGCGCTCGGTATTGCGCAGCGGGCGCATGACCAGACGAGTGTCAAGCTCAGACGCCGCAACGATAGCCTGCTTTACATTCTCATGCACCGGCGCTTCCTGGGTCGCGATGAAGCGTGTGCCCATATTCATGCCTTGCGCACCCATGGCCAGCGATGCGACTAGCGAACGACCATCGGCCTGCCCGCCTGACGAGACGAACGGAATGTCGAGTTCGTCTGCTGCGCGCGGCAACAGGATCATGTTCGGGACATCATCCTCGCCTGGATGACCGCCGCATTCGAAACCGTCTACGGACACAGCATCACAGCCAATGTCCTGCGCTTTGAGGGAGTGGCGCACTGACGTGCACTTGTGAATCACCTTGATCCCAGCATCTTTCAGATAAGGCAGAACTTCCTGCGGATTGCGCCCTGCGGTCTCGACGGCTTTCACGCCGCCATCAATCACCGCTTTGACGATGGCCGGATAATCCGGCGGGTTCAGGGTTGGCAGGAAAGTGATATTCACGCCGAACGGCTTGTCGGTCATGTCCTTGCACTTTGCGATCTCATTGGCGAGATCCTCAGGTGTCTTCTGGGTGAGGCCAGTGATAATCCCCAGCCCGCCGGCATTAGAGACAGCCGCAGCCATTTCCGCAAAGCCAACAAAGTGCATGCCACCTTGGATAATCGGGTGCTCAATGCCAAACATTTCGGTGATGGCGGTCTTCATACGTTGATCCTCCTTGTTCTCGACTACAATGTCCCTCAAACTGGCTCGAAACAAGTCTGACCTAGGGAGAGGCTGAATGGGCCTGAAACTGTTTCTCCATGGCGTGCCAGACACGCCAGCCATGTGGGACCCGCTGATTGCAGAACTGGGTCTGGAGAAGGACACCGCACGAGCCCCCGCCCTGCCGGGTTTTGTGACGCCTGCGCCCCGTTCATTCGACTGCTCCAAGGAGGCCTATGTCGATTGGTACATTGCTGAGATTGAACGCGCCCATGCTGAGGCCGGTCCCGTCGATCTGATTGGCCATGACTGGGGCGCGCTCATCACGGTTCGCGTCGCCAGCTTGAAGCCTGACCTTGTGAACAGTTGGTGCGTCGCCAATGCCTTGCCTCATCCCGACTATAAATGGCACCGCATGGCCCGGATGTGGCAGATGCCTGTGCTCGGCGAGCTGGTCATGGCTGCGACCCGCAAGGACGCTTTGTGCAAGGGGTTGCACGCAGCCGGCATCCCGGCCGATCTCGCCGCAAAGGAAGCCAGTCATTGGTCACAGCATATGCGCAAATCCATTCTGCGCCTGTATCGCTCGGCGAGAATGGTGGGTGATGAGTGGTGGGAGGCCACGCAGCGTCTTCCCAGGCGCGGCATGGTGTTTTGGGGCGAAGACGATGCTTATGTCCCGAACTGGGTGGCAGAGAAATTCTGCGCCCAAACCGGCGCGGTGCTTGAACAACAGGCCGGAACCGGTCACTGGTCGGTGATTGAACGGGCCGACGTGCTGGCCGGCATGCTTAAGACGCACTGGTCTTAGGCCGTGTTGAACCCCGCCAGGAAGGCCGCAACGTTGGCGCCAAGCGCGTCGATAGCATAGCCGCCTTCCATACAGATCAAGGTTGGCCGTCCGGCACCTGAGATCAGGCGCCCCATCGCCGTATAGTCTTCGGTTTCGATGCTGAAAAAGCTGATCGGATCACCTGCATATGTGTCGACCCCAAAGGGGACAATGAGGAGGTCAGGATCAAAGGCTGCGACGCGTTCCAGCGCAAGCATCAGCTGGGCCTTATAATCCACCCAACCCGTTCCGCGCGGCATTGGCAGGTTGAAATTGGCCCCTGCCCCCGCCCTTTCACCCGTTTCGTCAGCATGCCCCCAATAGAACGGATAATCCGTCTTCGGATCGGCATGCAGGGAGATGGTCAGCACATCGGCGCGATCATAGAAAATGTCCTGGGTGCCATTGCCATGATGGTAATCGACATCGAGTACCGCAACACGCCTGGCGCCCGCTGCAAGCGCGTGCTGCGCGGCGATAGCAACATTGTTCAGATAGGAATATCCGCCCATATAATCCCGGCCCGCATGATGGCCGGGTGGGCGGCAGAAGGCGAAAGCGGGCGCGCCAGTCTCGGTCACGGTCGCTAACGCTGTGAGCGCCGTCTGGGCATTCCAATAGACCGCCTCCCACGTTCCCGCGGCGACCGGGGTTCCGCAATCATAAGCATATTGGCCAAGCTCGGCATCAATGCGATCGAGCCTCAGCGATCGGCGCCCGCGCACCGGGAAGGCATAAGGAAGGGCATCGCCCGGTCGCCCAGCCGCCTGCCAATCTGCATGCGCGCGTTTGAGGAAATCGACATAAGCAGCATCATGCACCGCCAGGATCGGGGCCAGCCCGAAATCTGTCGGCGCGACCAGGCCCGGCAACGCCGACTCGATTGCCTCGACTCGGGCCTGCGATTCAGCATGCGGCACCAGCGCGCCATTCTGCAATTCTAACGCTGGTGCATGTTTGGATTGCGCTACGGCGTAGAATGCTCGCATGACGTCCTAATCCGCCTGCATCAGTCTGTTGGGGGTAGCAACGAGGACAGCACCGGAGCCACTCGCGTTTCCATGAATTCACGCTCATAGGCATCTTCCGGCGCGTCGCGAACGGCTTCATCCAACGCCTCGGCATCTGCACCAACCAGGATCCTCCAGCGTTCGTCACGTACGCCCCGCAAGATGATCTTTGCAGCTTCCTCCGGATCAAGGCCATTATCGCGGAAAGCCTCTCCGCGCGCCTGCGCATCATCGCCAAGGTCGGGATCGCTGGTCGGTATGTCATCGGAGGCGAGGTCACCGAATTCGCGCATCGTGTTGAGGGCAATACTCGTCCCGATATGCCCAGGCATGACCACGCTGGCCCTTAGATGCGGGGCATTGTTACGAAAGTCATTGACCAAGGCCTCGGTAA
Source organism: Henriciella sp. (assembly GCA_965212615.1). Taxonomy (GTDB): domain Bacteria; phylum Pseudomonadota; class Alphaproteobacteria; order Caulobacterales; family Hyphomonadaceae; genus Henriciella. The sequence continues at coordinate 93,743 of OZ243114.1, read as the reverse complement.
AACCTTTGACGGCGAACTTGGCGGCTGAATAAGCTGTATGCGGCGTGTCTGGCCCGAGGCTTGCCCAGAACCCATTGACCGAGCTGACATTGATCATATGGCCTTCATCAGCGCGCATCAGGGCTGGCAGGAAAGCGCGAGCGCTATAATAGACACCGTACCAGCACACGCCGAATGTGCGCTCCCAGGCCGCACGCGGCGTGTTGATCATGCTGCCGCCGCCGCCAATCCCGGCATTGTTGAACAAGAGGTGGATATGGTCGGTTTCATGGCGTTCCAGCGTGTCATCACGAAACGCTTCCAGCTGGGCCTCCAGTGCGACGTCAGCGAGGAAACCGGTGACGCGCACGCCCTGCGGCGCGCCATCCATGGCAAGCGCGCAGCTTTCGTCCATATCGGCTTGGGAAATGTCACACATAGCGACACTGCAGCCCTCGGCGGCGAGCTGTCGTGTCAGCGCCCGGCCAATGCCTGTACCGCCACCCGTAACCACGGCCAGCTTTCCGCTAAAATCCTGCATATCGCGACCTCCCCATCATTCTGTCCTGTGTTTCAGTCAGCCTAGGGGCACCGCGAGGCTTGGCAATGGAGTCGTTGGGGCAAGGGCATCGTCGCGGCGCTCCGAACCCGAACACCGCGACAATCAGATCACTCCACCGTGATCGGGCGACGCGCAATCACCCGCTTATTGTCGAGGACATAGCGCAGCTCATACGTGCCCGGGTCCTTCGGCGCGCGTAACAATACCGGATTGCCTTCGCGCGTATATGCGTAGTCACCATAACGATTATCTGCCGCATCCGGCGCGACAATGGTGATCCAGTCATTGTGATTGCCGGGGCCCGTCCAGTCGACGTTGAAGCGCTGCTCCCGGGTCACCGATGCGGGGCCGGACACGCTGGCCTCCGCATCCGCGACCTCAATCGGCTTGCGGCCAATCACGCGTCGACCGTCGAGCACATAGCGCAACTCGTAAGTGCCGGGCTCCACGGGCATTTTCAACGTGGCTGGGGAGCCATTGCGGGCATACTCATAGTCGCCATAGCGATTCTCCGCCGCGTCAGGTGCGACTACGGTCAGCCAGTCATTCTTGTTGGCGGCGCCCTCAAACCCGACTTCGACGGCGCTGCCGACCACAGCGCTGTCACTCGCCACCATTGGCACAGTGCGGTCCGTGACCTGCAATTCCTTCACTGCCAGGACTTTCTTGCCATTCTGGACATAGCGCAGTTCCCAATTGCCAGGCTCCAGCGGCATACGCAGGGTCAGCACATCGCCCTCGCGTGTATAAGCATAATCGGTGTAGCGATTGGCTGGTTCGCCAGGGCGAACAATGGTTAGCCAGTCATTATTGTCGCCTGGGCCGGTCCAACCGATTTGGTGATAGGTACCGACCTCGACTGAGTCGGGCGCATCCATGGAAGCTTCCACCGATGTCACGGTCAGCCCCCGTCGCGCAATCACTTCCTGGCCCGCCTGCACATAGCGCAGCTCGTATTCGCCCGGTTCCAGCGGCGCTCGCAGCTCCAGAGTCTCGCCCTGGCGGGTATAGGCATAGTCCGTGTAAGCCTTGTCGCCCGCATCCGGCAGCACCACGGTCACCCAGTCATCATTATAGCCAGGGCCGCTCCAGGTGACATCGAATACAGCCCCTGCCGCCACTGTGTCCGGCGCCTCCAGGCTGGCCCCGACGGGCGTTGCTTCAATTTGCAAGCTGGCGAGCACCCGGGCCGGGCGGCCAAGCACATAGCGCAGCTCGTACGTCCCGGGCTCTGCCGGCATGCGCAGCTCAAGCGGATTGCCGCCCTGTTCGACATATTTGTAGGTCTTGTAAGAGCTTGGGCTGCCGCCGATTTCCGTGATCGTGACCCAGTCGCTCTGGCGTTCTGGTCCGGTCCAGTAGACGACGAGATCGGAACTGACAGGGGCAGCGCCTTCAGGTTCTGTTCGCAGGGTGGCTTCAAAGCTCTGTTCAAGCGCAATGGTCACGGTCTTCTCAATCGACTGCGCCACTTGCACTGTTTCTGCCGCCCCGTTTAGGCCGCGCTCAGGCCATTCGACGAAGACATCATAAACGCCAGGCGAAACCTCAGCCGCGCTGCGCCCTGAGTCACTGGCAGCATAAACTTCGTCACCGCCGCCAGCTTGGACGATGCGCCAGTTTAGGCCGGTTTCAATCTCCGGCCCTTGCGCCAAATCCGTTGCGCGCAGGACCATGCGGGTCTCTGTCATCGGTTCCTGAACAGGGGCTTCAGCAACAGTCTGCTCCAGAGCGTCTGACAATTCCTCAGCGCTGGAGGCGTTCAGATACGTGCCGCCTGTATTGTCTGCCAGACACTGGAGCTGCTCCTGGTCGGCCTGCTCGACTACATCAAAACCAATCACGTGGGCGGTAAAATCAATTCCCGCCTGCTCCAGCGCATTGCCGATGGCACACGGATCAAGATCGCAAGTCTCGCGGCCATCGCTGACCAGGATCACTGTCGCCTTGTTTTCGGTATAGCGCAGCTTTTCGGCGGCGAACTGGACCGAGGCGCTGAGCGGCGTCTTGCCTTTCGGATTGATCGAATTGACCGCGCTGCGGACCGCATCGCGATCGGTGCCAACGGCGACAACTTCTTCGATGTCCGAACAATCGCCTTCACGATTGTGACCATAGGCCACGAGACCGAGCCGTTGCGCCTCAGGCAGGTCATCAATCACCTGGCCGACAACCGTGCGGGCAATGGTAATCTTGGCTTCACCTTCAATCTGCCCCCACATTGATCCAGAGCCATCAAGGACAAGGATAACGTCCTGTTCCTCGGCCTGTGCCAGCGGCGCCGCAGCCAGGCCAGCCAGACCTATGCTGGCGAGCATCGCGCGGGTAGTGCGCTGTGTGTGTCGCATGATTGTCCCCTTTTCTCCATTCACCATAATGTGTGCTTGTCCGCGCTCGGTAGGCGTCCCGGCCACCATTGCGCGTGCGTCTCTTTCCTGGACGCCGGGGCGACTATGCCACTTCTGGGCCTTCTGCGCAAAACTCGACGCGTAGATCGCGGGCGCCATTGAGAGCCATGCGGGCGCGCGCTAGCATACCCCAATGCGCAAGCTGAACATCAACACCCCTGAATTCAAAACCTCGCCGCACGTCATCCTGGCGCAGGCGCTGGAGGACGGACCGTTCGCACGGGTCAAAGTGCCATTGCTGGGACACATGAAATCGGCGCTCACACATGAGGCGGTCCAGGCGGTGTTGAAGGATTCGGACCGATTCGCGGTCAATGCCCGCAATGCCGGCCACAAGCGCGCTTTCGGGTTTCCGTTCATTCCGAAATCGCTGCGCCTTTTGACCGAGAATATTCTCTCTGTCGATGATCCGGATCATCAACGCCTGAGGCGCCTCGCCGACGCGCCCTTCCGCCGGGCCGCAATTGAAACGCGCAGAGACCAGGTCGGCGCGCTGGTTGACGGGTTCTTGGACCAGATCAGCGACAACGCTGACGGCGAAGTGAATCTGGCGGACTCAGTGTTTCGCCCGCTGCCCTTGAAAGTGATCAGCGACCTGCTCGGTCTCACCGAGGGCGCGCAGGCGCGCCTGATGGCCACCATGGCCGGCTTTTCCGGTGCTACCTCGACCTTTGGAATCCTGCGGGCACTGGCCGGCATGGGCGGGGTGGTCAGGCAATTGCGCGAAGAGATCGACGCGGCCCGCCGCAATCCGCGCCCTGGCCTGCTCAGCGAACTGATCCAGGCCGAAGCGGCAGGCGGCAAGATGAGCGAAGACGAACTGGTGTCGCTGGTGCTCGTCCTGTTCATCGCCGGGCATGAAACGACAACCAATCTCGTTTCCAGCAGCTTGTATGAGCTGCAGACTCCGCCAGGCGCCTGGGCAACCGCGCGGGCGCTTGATGGCGATGGCTGGCGCGTCGCGGTCGATGAGCTGATGCGTTTCAGCCTGCCTGTGCACATGACCAAGCCACGCTTTGTCATCCACGATACCGAGGTCGCAGGCGTGCCGCTGCAACGCGGCGAGAAGGTCATGGCCGTGCTCGGCGCGGCCAATCTCGATCCGGCTGAGTTTGACGATTCGCTGACCCTCAATCTCGCGCGGCGGCCCAACCGGCACACGGGTTGGGGCGGTGGCCCGCACATCTGTCTCGGCCTGCATCTGGCCAAGATGGAAGCCGAACTGGTGCTCTCGAAGATGGTCGAGCGATGGCCGTCTCTGGCGCTCGGGAACGGCCTGAAATGGAGCAAGCGCATCGGCACGCGCGGGCTGGAAGAGATGCCCGTCCGCTTGACCGGGTGAGCGTCTTCACCGCCTGATGTCCAAGAAAAAACCCGGCCAAATCGGCCGGGTTTCTTGTTCGAAAACGGAAGCTTGTGGCGGACTATTCCTCCATTGCCTCAAGCTCAGCCTCGTGGCGTGCGCGATCGGCGGCGCCGCGGGCATCTTCGTCACGATCGACCAGTTCGATGACGGCGCGAGCCGCATTGTCACCGTGACGGAAGCCAGCTTTCAGGACGCGGGTATAACCACCCTGGCGATCCTTGTAGCGTTCGCCGAAAACTTCGAAAAGCTTCTTCACAGCGGCTTCATTGCGGACCTTGGACACGGCCTGACGACGGGCGTGCAGGTCGCCGCGCTTGGCCAGCGTGATCAGCTTGTCCATGAATGGCTTCATCTCTTTCGCCTTCGGCAAAGTCGTCACGATTTGCTCGTGCTCGATCAGAGATGCTGCCATATTGGCAAACATCGCCTTGCGGTGAGAGGCTGTGCGGTTCAGCTTACGATGTGCAATGCCGTGGCGCATTTTGGTCTCCTTGTCTGCCCTCTCGGGCATACACTCCTATAGGTGGTCGTCGTATTTCTTGGCGAGCGCTTCGATATCCTCTGGCGGCCAGTCTGGCACATCCATACCGAGGTGAAGGCCCATACCCGCCAGGACTTCTTTGATTTCGTTCAGCGACTTGCGACCGAAGTTCGGGGTGCGGAGCATTTCCGCTTCGGACTTCTGGATCAGATCGCCAATGTAAACAATGTTGTCGTTCTTCAGGCAGTTTGCCGAACGCACAGACAGTTCCAGTTCGTCGACTTTCTTCAGCAGGACCGGGTTGAAGCCGAGGTCGCTCTCTTCGGTCTGGCTCGAGCTTTCAGACTCAGGCTCATCGAAGGTTATGAACAGTTGCAGCTGGTCCTGCATGATACGAGCGGCGTAAGCGACAGCGTCTTCAGGTGTGATCGATCCATCTGTTTCGACTGTCAGGGTCAGCTTGTCATAATCAAGCACAGTCCCTTCACGGGTGTCTTCGACCTGGTAACCAACGCGGCGCACCGGAGAGTAGATCGCATCGACTGGAACAAATCCGATCGGCGCATCTTCCGGACGGTTTTCCGTCGCCGGAACATACCCTTTTCCGGTCGCGATGGTGAATTCCATGTGCAGATTGGCACCATCATCGAGGGTACAGATGACGTGATCCGGGTTGAGGATTTTGACGTCGCCTGGTGTTTCGATCTGGCCGGCTTTGACTTCACCTTTGCCAGACGCTTTCAGGATCATCCGCTTCGGCGTGTCCGAAACCATATCGACAGCAACCTGCTTCAGGTTGAGGATAATTGTGGTGACATCTTCACGAACGCCCTGGATTGACGAGAATTCGTGCACAACGCCGTCAATCTGAACGCCGGTAATCGCAGCGCCCTGCAAAGACGACAGCAGGATACGGCGCAAGGCATTGCCCAGAGTCGTGCCGAAACCGCGCTCCAGCGGCTCAACAACAAGCTTGGCGACGCGGCTTGGATCGCGACCCGCTTCGACAACCGGACGGTTGGGACGGATCAGGGCTTTCCAGTTGCGATCGTTTACGATCATTTCTTCGGCTTCGGTCATGCTCAGCCTTTCCGTAAATTCAGTTCAAACAGACTATACGCGGCGGCGCTTTGGAGGGCGGCAGCCATTGTGCGGGATTGGCGTGGTGTCGCGGATCGCGGTCACAGTCAGGCCGGCAGCCTGCAGGGCACGAAGCGCGCTTTCACGACCAGAGCCTGGTCCCCGAACATTCACTTCAACCGTCTGCATGCCATGCTCCATGGCTTTCTTTGCAGCGTCCTCGGCAGCCACCTGGGCAGCATAAGGCGTGGACTTACGAGATCCCTTGAACCCCATGGCGCCCGCGGAAGACCAAGAAATGGCATTTCCCTGTGCGTCGGAGATGGTGATCATCGTGTTGTTGAAGCTGGAATTAACATGCACAACGCCGGAAGTGATATTCTTCCGGGCGCGGCGTGCTACGCGTGTTGTCTGGCGGGCCATCTCTCGAGGATCCTATTTCTTCTTGCCGGCAATCGGCTTGGCAGGACCTTTGCGGGTCCGTGCGTTGGTATGCGTGCGCTGGCCACGGACCGGCAGGCGCTTACGATGACGCAGACCGCGATAACAGCCCAGGTCCATCAGACGCTTGATGTTCATCGATACTTCACGGCGAAGATCGCCTTCGACCATATAGTCGCTGTCGATGGTCTCACGAATTTTGATTACTTCTGCATCCGACAGATCCGCCACGCGGCGCTCTGGAGTGATGCCGATCTTTTCACAGATCTCGTCGGCTTTGGCTGGGCCAATGCCATGAATGTAGCGCAGCGCGATTGGAACGCGCTTGTTCGTCGGTATATTGACGCCTGCAATACGGGCCAAAGCCAGTCTCCTAATAGTTCAAAAAGAAAGCCGCAGTTCGCACAGCAAAAACACCGCTGCACGCTTGCAGACTCATCCTCTTAACGAAGTGCGTCGTTATAGACGCAACAAATGGTACGTCAACCACTGATTCAGCGGTTCACGCAGTCTCAAACAGCCTCTTTCAAAGCCGCTTCAATTCCGGCGCTAACCTCATCAATTGCGGCCATGCCGTCAACCTCTCTAAGGATTCCCCGTTCGGCGTAGATCGGCACTAGCGGGGCGGTGTCGGCATTGTACTTTTCCAGTCGCACAGAGAAGGTCGCCGGATTATCATCTTTGCGGCCCTGCTCTTCGAATCGCTTGGTCACGCGGGCCAGCAGAGCCGCTTCATCGACGACCAGTCGGATGACGCAATCAACTGCCTCCCCACGGCCTTTCAGCAATGCGTCCAGGGCCTCGGCCTGGCCCACCGTACGTGGGAAGCCGTCAAAGATGAAGCCTGGCGCGCCCTGATTGGCGTCGAGCTGCTCATCGATCAAGGCGATGACGATTTCGTCGGAGACCAGAGCACCCTCTTCCAGAATCGATTTCACCTTTTTGCCGAGCTCAGAGCCCGAGGCGACAGCCGCGCGCAACATGTCGCCAGTGGACAGCTGAATAAAGCCGCGTTCTGCGACAAGTTTCTTTGCCTGTGTGCCCTTACCAGCCGCAGGCGGCCCAAATACGATCAGGTTCATTTCTTACGCTTGCCTCCCAGCCGCGATTTCTTGATCAAACCCTCATACTGGTGGGCGATCAAGTGAGATTGTATCTGTGTCACCGTATCCATGGTCACCGAAACCACAATGAGCAAGCTTGTCCCACCAATATAGAACGGGATGCCCGGTACATAGCGGCGCAGGATTTCTGGCATCAAGCAGACAAAGACCAGATAAATCGCACCAATCGTGGTCAGTCGAGTCAGCACATAGTCGAAATAGGCCGCTGTATTCCGCCCGGGACGGATCCCCGGAACAAAGCCACCATATTTGCGCAGATTGTCGGCCGTCTCTTCCGGGTTGAACATGATCGAGGTGTAGAAGAACGTGAAGAAGGCCACGAGCACACCGTAGGTGATGATGTAGGTCCAGCTGCCCGGCGAGAAATTCGTCGCGATCCAGGCCAGAACGCCGCCATCGGTAGCGACCTCAGCTGTATTGCCACTCATGAACCCAACCGCTGTCAAAGGCAGCATCAGAATGGCAATCGCGAAGATTGGCGGGATCACGCCTGAGGTGTTGAGTTTCAGCGGCATGAATGAGCTTTGGCCCTGAGCCGCCTGATTGGCCGCCTGCTGGCGCTTTGGATACTGAATCAGGACGCGGCGCTGCGAACGCTCGATGAAGACGATGAACACAGTCAGCGCGATGACCAGGGCTGCCACGCCGAGCACGAACACGACATTGATACCCTGCTCGCGCGAGCCGCTAAACAGGTTGAAAATGGCCCGTGGCATCTCAGCGATGATGCCGGCAAAGATGATCAGCGAGATGCCGTTGCCGACGCCGCGCGCAGTGATCTGCTCACCCATCCACATCAGGAACATGGTGCCGCCGGTAAACGTGGTCACAGCGGTGAGAACGAAGAACCATTGCGGCATGCTGTCATACGCCGCGCCCGACAGCCCCATGGAGATGCCGAAGCTCTGGACCACAGCAAAGGCCAGCGTCAGATACCGCGTATACTGGTTGATCTGCTTGCGCCCGGCTTCGCCTTCTTTCTTCAGTTTCTCCAGCGATGGCACCGAAGAAGTCATCATCTGAATGATGATCGAAGCGGTGATGTACGGCATCACGTTGAGCGCGAAGATACTCATCCGCTCGATCGCGCCGCCGGCAAACATGTTCATATTCCCCAGCATGCCGCCTTCCTGGCTGGCAAACAGCTGAGCAAATTGGTCCGGGTCGATGCCAGGCAGCGGGATATAGGTCCCAAGCCGATACAGGAACAGCACAAACAGGGTGAACAGGATACGGTTCTGAAGATCTTTCGCCTTGGCGAAGGATCCGAAATTCATGTTCCGTGCGAGTTGTTCAGCAGCAGTGGCCAAGGGGGACTCCTTCTCCCGGAAACGCGTTCGCCGCCAAGATTGGCGGCGAAAGCTGATTTGTGAAGACGTTTAGTGGAAAAAGCTAGAGATTTATTCTGCTTTTTCCGTCCCGACAGGACCGGTCAGAGTGACCTTTCCGCCAGCCTTCTCGATCGCTTCAACCGCTGCCTTGCTGGCGCCCGTAACCGTGATGTTGACCTTTTTAGGGGCCTCACCCTTGGCCAGCAGACGCACACCGTCTTTGACACGGCGGATGACGCCGCTGGCGACGAGGATCTCTTCGGTGATCTCTTTCTTGGCATCGAGCTTTCCAGCTTCAATCGCTTTCGACAGGAGACCGAGATTCAGCCAGGCATGGGTCTTCGAATTGCGGGCCGTGAAGCCGCGCTTTGGCAGACGCATATAGATCGGCATCTGACCGCCCTCGAAACCATTAATGGCAACACCGGAACGTGACTTTTGACCTTTGACCCCGCGGCCACCGGTCTTGCCTTTGCCAGAGCCAACGCCGCGACCAACACGGTGGCGGTTTTTGGTTGACCCTGCTGCAGGAGAGAGTTCGTTGAGTTTCATTTTTTATCCCTCGACGACTTCAACAAGGTGAGAGACCTTGTTGATCATGCCGCGAACGGCAGGTGTATCTTCCAGCGTCCGGGTGCGGCCGATCTTGTTCAGACCAAGGCCGACCAGCGTCTGACGCTGATCTGGTGCGCGACGGATCGGGCTACCGGTCTGGCGCACAGTGACAGTGGCTTTTGCTTTTGCCATTGCTCAGATCCTTTTATCTTACGCTTCTGTCGCTTCGGCCATGCCGGCTTCAGAGGCGCCATCGGTGCGGCGACCGACAATGTCCTGAACCTTCAGACCGCGCTTGGACGCAACTGAACGTGGGCTCGCCTGATTGGTGAGCGCGTTAAACGTGGCACGAACCATGTTGTACGGGTTGGACGAGCCGATCGACTTGCCAACAACGTCCTGGATGCCCAGGACTTCCATAACCGCACGCATCGGACCACCGGCAATCACGCCGGTACCGGGAGGTGCTGCACGCAGTACCACCTTGCCAGCGCCCCAACGGCCGCGGCCGTCATGGTGCAGGGTGCGGCCTTCACGAAGTGGCACGCGAACCATGTTGCGCTTGGCTTCTTCGGTCGCTTTGCGGATCGCTTCTGGAACTTCGCGGGCCTTACCCTTGCCGAAGCCTGCGCGGCCCTTCTGGTCGCCAACAACGACGAGCGCGGCGAACCCGAAATTCTTACCGCCTTTTACGGTTTTGGCGACGCGGTTGATACCGACCAGCTTGTCGACGAATTCAGATTGCTCTTCGTCGCGATCCCGGCGGCGTCCGCGGCCTCTGCCTCTTTCTTCTGCCATGGTGGGCCTCCTAGAACTTCAGACCGCCCTCACGGGCGGCGTCTGCCAGGGCTTTCACCCGGCCATGGAACACATAACCGCCGCGATCGAAGACAACATCTTCAACACCGGCTTTCTTTGCCCGCTCAGCCACCGCCTTGCCGACCTTTTCAGCCGCCTCGATGGTGCTCGTTGATTTCAGGCCTTTGCGAACATCTGCTTCCAGAGTGGAGGCAGCTGCCAGCGTGATACCTTTTTCATCATCGATGATCTGAGCAGAAATATTCTTGCCTGAACGCGCGACAGACAGACGTGCCTTGCCTTCCGCAGTCTTGCGGAGCTTGGCGCGGCTGCGTTGCTGGCGGCGCAGGAATTTTTCGCGTGACGTCAACATGGCTACTTCTTCTTGCCTTCCTTACGGCGGACATATTCGCCCTGATAACGCACACCCTTGCCTTTATACGGCTCAGGGCGGCGATAGTTGCGGATTTCAGCGGCGACCTGACCAACGGTTTGCTTGTCAGCGCCAGTGATTTCGATCTCAGTCGGCTTGGCGCATTTGATGTCGATGCCTTCCGGCGCCTTGTAAATGACATCATGGCTGAAGCCGAGCGCCAGCTTGAGGTCCTTGCCCTGCATTTGGGCCCGGTAACCAACGCCAACGAGCTCGAGCGTCTTCTTGAAGCCTTCAGCTGCGCCTTGAACCAGGTTAGCAGCATTAGAACGACTGGTGCCCCACAGCGTACGCGCTGATGGATCGAGGGCCTGCGCGAAGGTCATCTTCTTGCGACCTTTTTCGTCATTGATGCGGATTTTCTCATTCGCAGCTTTGACAATGTCGTCGCGCGGAGAAATGCGCAGCTCTTCGCCTTCCAGCTCAGCCGAGATCACGTCTGGCAGCTGCATCGAGAGCTCGCCTTTCGGGCCTTTGGCTTTGAGCAGCTGGCCTTCAATCGTGACCGTCGTGCCTGACGGGACAGAAATTGGAAGTTTGCCAATACGAGACATATCAGTTCACCCTTCCCTTAGAATACGCGGCAGAGAATCTCACCGCCCACATTCTCGTTGCGCGCAGTGTTGTCAGACATCACGCCCTTCGAGGTGGACAGGATCGAAATCCCGAGACCGTTACGAACCAGAGGAATGTCATTCTTGGACGAATAAACACGCCGACCTGGCTTCGAGACACGACGGATCTCAGCGATCACCGGCGTACCATCGAAATATTTCAGCTCAATCTCGATATGCTTGTGACCGTCTTTTTCGATCTCGGTATAGCCACGAATGTAGCCTTCACCTTGCAGCACTTCGAGGACTCGCGCCCGCAATTTAGAGGCAGGCGTTACGACTTTGTCCATACCGCGCATTTGAGCGTTACGGATACGAGTCAGCATATCGCCGAGGGGATCAGAAATCGCCATAATATCCCTCCTTACCAGCTGGACTTAACGAGGCCCGGGATCTTGCCGAGCGAGCCAAGCTCACGCAGCGCGATACGGGACATTTTCAGTTTGCGGTAATAACCGCGCGGACGACCGGACACTTCACAACGATTGCGCACACGGTTCGGTGCAGAGTTGCGAGGAAGTTCAGCCAGCTTCAGGCGCGCTTTGAAACGCTCTTCGATTGGCAGCTCTTCGTTCAATGCGATCGCTTTTAGCTCTTCGCGCTTGGCCGCATATTTCTCGACCATGCGCTTGCGCTTGTCATTCCGCTCAATAGCACTCTTCTTAGCCATCTTCGTCTTTCCTCAGTGCTAGTTTCGGAACGGGAAGCCGCACTGCGAGAGCAGGCTCTTGGCTTCTTCGTTCGAGTTGGCGGTGGTACAGACAATGATGTCCATACCGCGAATATCGTCGACATCGTCATAGTTGATCTCTGGGAACACGAGTTGTTCCTTGAGACCCATGGCGAAATTGCCGCGACCATCAAAGCTCTTGCCGTTCAGACCACGAAAGTCCTTCACGCGTGGCAAAGCGATATTGGTCAGACGATCCAGGAATTCGTACATACGATCCCGGCGGAGCGTCACTTTGCAACCGATCAGCATATCTTCGCGCAGCTTGAAGCCAGCGATAGACTTACGCGCCTTGGTCGCAACCGGCTTCTGACCTGCGATCTTTTCCATCTCGGCCAGGGCCGTCTTGATCTTCTTGGAGTCCGCAACAGCTTCGCCGACCCCCATATTGATCACGACCTTGTCGATCTTTGGGATCTGCATGTCATTCGTGTAGCCGAACTCTTCCTTGAGCTTGCCACGAATCTGCTCGTCATACTTCTTCTTGAGGCGAGGAGTGTAGTCTTTAGACATCTAGAGCCTCTCCCGAACGTTTGGCATAGCGGAACTTGCGGCCATGCTCATCAGTTTTGAAACCAACCCGTGTCGCCTTGCCGTCACGGGGATCGATCATCGCAACATTCGAAACATGGATAGGTGCTTCGAATGAGTTGATGCCGCCCTGCGGGTTCAGCTGGCTTGGCTTGGTGTGACGCTTGACAACGTTCACGCCGCGCACAACCACACGGTTCTCAGCTGGAATGACTTTCAGCACTTCGCCTTCTGCGCCTTTATTACGGCCAGTGAGAACGATCACGCGGTCACCCTTTTTCACTTTCGCAGCCATAGCTACAGCACCTCCGGCGCCAGCGAGACGATCTTCATGTGGTTCTTGGCGCGCAGTTCGCGAGGAACAGGCCCAAAGATCCGGGTGCCGATCGGCTCATTGTTATTGTTGATCAGGACGGCCGCATTGGTGTCGAACCGAATGGTCGACCCGTCTGGGCGGTTAATGTCCTTGGCGACACGAACGACGACAGCGCGACGCACGTCACCTTTCTTTACGCGGCCAGTCGGAATCGCTTCCTTGACCGAAACCACAATGACATCACCTACAGAAGCGTAACGACGTCCGGCACCGCCCAGCACTTTGATGCACTGTACGCGGCGGGCGCCAGAATTGTCCGCGACCCGTAGGTTGGACTGCATCTGGATCATGCGTCGCCTCCCTCAACAGAGATGACTTCCCAACGCTTCAGCTTCGAACGCGGCGGACACTCACGAATAGTGATGGTCTGACCTTCGACAGCAGCATTGTCTTCATCATGGGCGTGGTAGCGCTTGGAGCGACGCACGGTTTTCTTCAGCAGCGGGTGAAGAAAACGACGCTCTACGCGCACAATCGCGGTCTTGTCCTGCTTGGTCGAGACCACAACGCCTTCCATAACACGTCTAGGCATATCTTATCTCCTACGCCTCAGCGTCCGCGCGGGCCTGCTCGCGAAGCAGGGTCTGAACGCGAGCGATATCGCGGCGAACGACCTTGATGCGGGCGGTCTTTTCCAACTGGCCAGTGGCCTGCTGGAAGCGGAGGTTAAACTGTTCCTTCTTCAGCTGCAGGAGCTCTTCCTTCAGCTGGTCCGGGCTCTTCGAACGGAAATCAGAAGCTTTAGCCATGCCTAAATTCCTTCAATCCGGCGGACGATCTTCGTGCGGATTGGCAGCTTGGCTGCACCGAGGCGCAGCGCTTCCAGCGCAACCTCATCCGGAACACCGTCGATTTCAAACAGGATGCGACCAGGCTGAACCCGGGCGACCCAGCGGTCGACAGAGCCTTTACCTTTACCCATCCGAACTTCGATAGGCTTGGCGGTGACCGGCGTATCGGGAAAGACACGGATCCACACTTTGCCTTGACGCTTCATCTCACGAGTAACGGCCCGACGAGTTGCCTCGATCTGGCGCGCCGTGACGCGTTCTGGCTCGAGCGCCTTGAGGCCAAAGGAACCAAATGCGATGGACGACCCACCCTTGGCATTACCCTTGATCCGGCCTTTGAACGCCTTGCGGTATTTTGTACGTTTCGGCTGACGCATCGTTTATGCTCCTGCCTGTGGGCCCGAAGCCGGGCCACGCTGATTACCTGAGCGCGCACGCGACTCACCAGAAGTCTCTGCGCGGCGATCACGAGCCATTGGATCATGCTCCATGATCTCGCCCTTATAGATCCAGATCTTGATGCCGATGATGCCGTAAGTGGTCAGCGCTTCGGCTGTGCCATAATCGATATCAGCGCGCAGCGTGTGCAGCGGCACAGATCCTTCAGAATATTGCTCGGTCCGCGCAATCTCAGCGCCGCCAAGACGGCCAGAGACCATGATCTTCACACCTTCTGCGCCGAGACGCATAGTGTTCTGGATCGACCGCTTCATAGCGCGGCGGAACGAACCACGACGCTCAAGTTGGCGCGCAATATCTTCAGCAACCAGGGTGGCGTCGAGCTCGGGCTTGCGGATTTCAACCAGGTTCACACGCACTTCGTCGTCCGTCATTTTCGACAGCTGACGACGCAGGTTCTCAATGTCCGCACCCTTCTTACCGATGACCAGACCTGGACGTGCAGTATGAATGGTGACGAGGCATTTTTTGTGCGGACGCTCGATGATGATCCGAGAGATACCGGCCTGACCAAGCTTGGCTTTGACATGCTTCTGGATGGCGAGGTCTTCATGCAGAAGACGCCCGAAATCCGCGCTGTCAGCATACCAGCGGCTGTCAGAGGTCCGGTTAATGCCGAGACGCAGGCCGATAGGATTGACTTTCTGACCCATTATACGGCCTCCGCTTCTTGTGACGTGTCGCGCAGAACAACGGTCAGCTGCGAGAACGGCTTCATGATGCGTGCAGCACGACCGCGGGCGCGGGCGCGAATACGCTTCATGACCAGGTTCTTGCCGACATGCGCTTCAGCGACGACCAGGCTATCAATGTCCAGGTCGTGATTGTTTTCCGCATTGGCGACGGCGCTCTTCAAAAGCTTGCGAACATCAGAGGCTGCGCGCTTGCGAGAGAATTGCATCTCATCGATCGCTTTCTGCACAGGCAGTCCGCGAATTTGCTGCGCCAGCAAGTTCAGCTTTTGCGGGCTGGAACGATACATGCGCAGAACCGCGCGTGCTTCGTTTGAGGCCTGCTTAGGAGCATTCTTGGCTTTACCCATGACTATCTCCGCTTCGCTTTCTTGTCGGCACCGTGCCCGTAATAAGTACGGGTCGGTGCGAACTCACCAAGCTTGTGCCCTACCATTTCCTCACTGATGAGGACGGGGACGAACTTGTTGCCATTGTGAACCTGAAAGTTCAGGCCAACGAATTGTGGCAGGATGGTCGAGCGACGTGACCAGGTCTTGATGACCTCACGACGTTCGGACGCATGCGCCTTCTCAGCCTTCTTCAGGAGGTAGCCGTCGACAAACGGGCCTTTCCAGACGGAACGTGACATTCTCTACGTCTCCCTAGCGTTTCGAGTTACGGCGACGGATGATCAGACGATCCGAAGCCTGCTTGCGGCGGGTTTTAGGCCCGCGAGTTTTCTTACCCCAAGGCGTCACTGGGTGACGGCCCCCTGAGGACTTCCCTTCACCACCACCATGCGGGTGATCCACCGGGTTCATGACCACGCCGCGAACGTGTGGACGCTTGCCCTTGTGACGGTTGCGGCCGGCTTTGCCCATGACCTGGTTCATGTTGTCCGGGTTGGACACAGCCCCGATCGTGGCGACGCACTGGTCTGGAACCATGCGCAGCTCGCCAGAGGTGAGCTTGATCTGCGCATAGCCAGAGTCACGACCAACCAGCTGAGCGTAGCATCCGGCAGAGCGCACCATCTGAGCGCCCTTCAGAGGCTTCATCTCGATATTGTGGATGATCGTACCCACTGGGATGTTTTTCAGCGGCAGAACATTGCCTGGCTTGATGTCAGCGGTCTTCGAAGAGATCACCGTGTCACCGACAGCCAGACGCTGCGGCGCAAGAATGTAAGACAGCTCGCCGTCTTCATACTTGATCAGCGCGATGAACGCGGTGCGGTTCGGATCATATTCAAGACGCTCTACCGTTGCCGGCACGTCCCACTTGTTCCGCTTGAAGTCGATCTTGCGGTAGAGGCGCTTGGCAGCGCCGCCTTTGTGGCGGGCGGTCATGCGACCTTTATTGTTGCGACCGCCAGTCTTGGTCAGACCTTCAGTCAGCATTTTCACCGGTCGGCCTTTGTGCAGCTCAGAGCGGTCCACAAGAACCAGCTGACGACGACCTGGCGAGGTAGGTTTGTATGTCTTCAATGCCATATCAGTCTCCTACAGGCCCGTCGTGATGTCGACGGACTGGCCGTCCTTGAGGGTCACGATCGCCTTCTTGAAGTCAGAGCGACGGCCAGGCTTCCCGCGGAAGCGCTTGGTCTTACCTTTCACCAGAATCGTGTTGACCTTGGTGACATCGACTTTGAACAGATTCTCTACGGCTTCCTTGATGTCCGGCTTGGTAGCGGTCAGAGGAACACGAAAGATGATCTTGTTCTCTTCAGCGACCAGCGTCGACTTCTCCGTAATGATCGGAGACAGAAGCATGTCATAATTGTGAGGCTTGATATCAGCCATGGATTAAGCCTCCGCTTTGGCGCCATTGAAGCGCGCATCGATGCTGTCCAGCGCATCCTTGGTCAGAACCAGGGTCTTGCGACGCAGAACATCATAAACATTGAGACCAGCAGCAGGCAGAACGTCCACGTTCGGAATGTTCTGAGCGGCCTTGGCGAAATTGGCGTCGAGCTCAGCCCCACCAATGATCAGCGCGTTGGACAGGCCAAGCTTGGCCAGCTTCGCGGAGAGATCCTTGGTTTTGGCCTCTTTCAGCTCCGCCTTGTCGAGGACCAGGACAGCATCATCCTTGACCTTGGAAGACAGCGCGTGCGCGAGCGCCATTCTGCGAACCTTCTTTGGCAGCGCATGCGCATGGCTGCGGACGCGAGGTCCGTGCGCAACCGCACCACCAACAAAGATGTTCGCGTTCTTGGAACCGTGGCGAGCACCGCCAGAGCCTTTTTGACGAATGTATTTCTTGGTGGTCACAGACACATCACCGCGTTCTTGCGTCTTGTGTGTACCAGCCTGGCGTTTGGCGAGCTGGTAGCGAACCATGCGCTGAATGACGTCGCCGCGGATCTCTTCGATCCCGAACACAGCATCATCAACAGTGGCTTTGCCAGCGGCCTTGCCTTCAAGCGTTTTGACGGAGAGTTCCATTATTCAGCACCCTCTTCGGTTTTGACTTCTTCTGCAGGCGCCTCAGCCGGAGCAGCCTCAGCCTGTGCAGCGGCCTTGAACGAGCCCTCAGCCGGCGCATCCGCGTGGATCGCTTTCTTCACCGCATCACGGACCTCAACATAAGAGCCTTCAGCCCCCGGGATTGCGCCTTTGACCAGCAGCAGACCCCGCTCAACATCGGTGCGCACGATTTCCAGGTTCTGGACGGTCTTACGAGCAACCCCATAATGACCAGCCATTTTCTTGCCCTTGAAGACGCGGCCTGGGTCCTGACACTGCCCCGTCGAACCGTGCGAACGGTGAGAGATGGAGACACCGTGCGAGGCGCGCAGACCACCAAAGTTCCAGCGCTTCATCGCACCAGCAAAGCCTTTACCGATGGAAACGCCAGCGACGTCGACTTTCTGACCCGGAACAAAATGGTCGGCCTGAATTTCAGCGCCGACCTCCGGCAGAGCGGTGTCTTCTTTGACACGGAACTCTGTAACTCTTGCTTTTGGCGCCACGCCTGCCTTGGCGAACTGCTCGCGCTGCGCTTTCGCAGTGCGCTTGGCTTTCTTTTCGCCGGCACCCATGACGACAGCGGTATAGCCGTCGGTGCGCTTGACCTGGCCACCCTTTTTGGTGGTCACGTCGCGCTCTTCGTCGGTACGCAGGCCGACGACCTGACAGCCATCAAGCGCCAGAACAGTGACGGGCACGTGGCGGCCCTCATCACTGAATACGCGTGTCATGCCCAGTTTGCGGGCGAGCACGCCAGTCCGTTGAGCTGGAAGCGCCATTAGCGTGCTCCCTCGAGTTTGATCTCGATACCAACACCCGCCGAAAGATCGAGCTTCATCAGCGCGTCGACGGTCTGTGGTGTTGGGTCAACAATGTCGAGGATACGCTTGTGCGTACGGATCTCGAACTGCTCACGAGACTTCTTGTTCACGTGTGGCGAACGGTTGACTGTGAAGCGCTCTTTACGGGTTGGAAGCGGGATTGGCCCACGCACTTCCGCGCCGGTGCGCTTGGCAGTCGAAACGATTTCCCGCGCTGACAGATCGAGCGCGCGATGATCGAAGGCTTTGAGCCGGATCCTGATATTCTGTTTTTCCATCCTGCGATGTCCATTCACGATAAAACCACATATCCAGGCCGCACAGCTCTCTGAGCGCCCAGACACGAGGAAAATCCAGTTGTTCGTTTCGGTTGCCAGCGTTTGCCTTCACGGCACGGCCTAGCTTGCGAAGGGTGGCCTGTACGGGAATCAGAGCCCGACGTCAACAGCCGCGTGTGCAGATTCTGTGACAGTCATCAGCGTCGGAGTCGACACGCAGGTTCGAGGGGCACCTGAGCCGGTCCGGAGTAGCGCGAACAGAGGCCCGAACTAGACGGTCGGAAGCTTGTCTGGATTGCGCATGACATAGAGCCAGGCAATTTTATCCGTCGCCCCCGGCGCCAGTGTCATAACAAAATCAATCTCACCAGCCACGCGACGGATCACGCCCGGCCTGCCATTGGCGAGACAAGGCTCTATGCTCCAGTCCACGTCTTGCGCAGACTTGCGCCAGACGGCCATCAACACGTGGACGATCTCCTCTGGCCCCGACAGGACGCGGCGCGCCGCTCGTGCCTTACGACCACCATCCGAAATTGCCACCGCGTCTGGCGCAAACAAGCCGATCGCGGCGGCGCGATCCTCTGCCGTCGCGGCGGCGAAGAATCTGGCAATCAGATCCTGCACCTGGTCAGCAGATGCATCGAATCGGGGACCGCTTTCCTGTAATCGCTTATGGGCGCGGCTGACCATCTGGCGACAGGCGGCTTCCGACTTGCCGAGCGCAGCGGAGATCTCGTCATATCCGGCATCAAAGGCTTCGCGCAGGATGAAGGCGGCGCGCTCTTCCTCGCCCAGGCGCTGCATCGCCCACATCAAGGCCAACTCGCAGTCCTGGGCCAGGGCAAAGGCGTCTTCCGGCCCGTCTTCACTGGGCAGAAGCGGCTCCGGCAGCCACGGTCCGACGTAGGTTTCACGCCGCTGGCGCGCAGACCGCAGCGCATCAATGGCAATATTCGTCGCGGCTCGGCGCAGCCAGGCGGCCGGATTCTCGACCTTCGCATGATCGGTGCGCATCCAGCGCAGCCAGGTATCCTGCACCGCATCTTCAGCGCCGGCACGGTCGCCCAGCATACGGTAACAGAGCGAGGTGAGCTGCGGACGCTCAGCTTCAAAGGTCGTGACAAGGTCCATAATCAGGTTGCCAGCGCCGGTTTGGTCGACGCCTGAAACTCCAGCTGCCTGCAGGCATGGCCATAACCGAGCCCGCGCTTGAACACAGGATAGAAGCGCCCGGCGCCAGCCGCAAATGACGCGGCAACCACGGCGCGGCGACCATATTTCTGCTCTATCCGCGCTTGCAACTCATCGGTCTCCAGGTCCCCTCGTATGGCCGCCATCGCAAAGCGGAAGCCAAGCCCGACATCGCCGGCCAGATTGGGATCGCCGTCAAAACAGTGTTTCAGCGCCGCCGGGTCTGCTCCGGCCTTGATCGCCATGTCGACGGCCAGTTGCGCGCATGGCCCGCAATCGCCTTCCAGGGTGGAGGCGAAGATCGCCCCGACCCAGACCGGCGCCGCCGCCTTCGGGCCGCGATACTGGCTGATCAGGGGAAACGCCGACAATCGCGCCCCTGCCCCGGTCGAGGTGTCGATGACATCCAGCATGTAGCTGACATCATAATCATAGCTTCGCCCAAACGCCCGGGCGCCCCGGCGCAGCAACCATTTGATCATTCCTCATTTCCTTTCAGGGTCCAGGCCGATACCAGGGCCAGCCAGGCGGGCAGCTGGATGCCGCCCCAATTGACCAGAGCGACCAGATCCAATGGCACCCCACGCGCGACCCAGATCCAGACATGAAACAGCGCATGCAGACACGGCCACACCGCTCCGAAGACAGCGACCGCTTGATTACGACCGAGCCCGCCCCAGAGCAGTGCCCCGCCACTGGTCAGGAATGCCAGGCCCGCATCGCGAATGAAGTGGGTGTTGAACGGCCCCATCATCGCCACGCCTGGCGTGCTGTCATAGAAAGTCTGCGGCGCGATGAACATATAGACGCCTGTGCTCAGATAGAGCCCGGCGACCAAATAGAGTGCGAGTTTCAACATGGGGTTTCTCCATTTGCGCTTATATTGACGAGGCAGGGATGGAGTTTGTGACAGGCTTGTCCAGGATTTTGTAAGAATGCGCGGCATTTGAGAGAATCTACAGGATCCACTCAAAACAGCCTGGCCTGCCTAAACGTGACCACAGGGCGAAACAATCGCCAAGGCGGGATTACGGTGCGTGAGTCTTGCTGGCGATCGCGGCGAGCTCTTTCACCAGTTTCGCCGCCACGCTGCAGGTCATGTCATGCACGTCGCGATCGGGATTGTATTCGACCAGATC
Organism: Henriciella sp.; assembly: GCA_965212615.1. Taxonomy (GTDB): domain Bacteria; phylum Pseudomonadota; class Alphaproteobacteria; order Caulobacterales; family Hyphomonadaceae; genus Henriciella. The sequence continues at coordinate 73,107 of OZ243114.1, read as the reverse complement.
GGCGCCAATCACGGGTCCCTGGATGCGCGTCAGCAAGTCCATCACTTCACGGACGCTGAGGCCGCCCGGCTCATGATGCGAAACGCCCGGCGCATAGGCTGGATCAAGCCCGTCGAGATCGATCGAGATATAGAGCGGTCCATCCGGGAGGGGCACGGTGTCGACCGAGAACCTGCGCATCGGCACAATCTCAACGCCGAACCGCGCCGCCTGCTCACGTTGATGATCGTTGAGGGTGCGAATGCCCACCTGTACCAGACGCTTGGCCAGGCCATCTTCCATGATCCGCGCAAAGGGCGATCCATGTGAGCGCCGATTGCCATGCAAGGCGTCATAAAGGTCAGGATGCGCGTCCACGTGGAGGATTGATACAGGGCCATGCTGTCGGGCAATTGCCTTCATGATGGGATAGGTCACAGCATGATCGCCGCCGATTGAAATCGGGACATCGCCCGCCTGCAAAGCCGCCATCACGGCGTGCTCGATCCGCGCATCATCTTCGGCGCCGCCATCGAGCGGCAAATCGCCGACATCGTGCGCCGCGATCGTCTCGCCAAGTGTGCCACCCAGCTCCGTCGCGGGATTGCCCTTGTCCGACCACATCATCTCGCGGATCAGCGACGGCGCCTTGGCTGGCCCTTTCAAGAAACTGCTATTGGCATCCGTTGGCAGACCAATGAAACGTATTCGCGACAAGCAAGATCTCCTGGGTTTTGATCGCTCGAAAAAGGATACCGAAAGTGTAGTCTGCCCGCGCATGCTTGGGCAAGCGGGCACGTAAGGCCGTGCGAGGCGAAAATTAGGAAAACTGGCACGGGCGCCAGGACTCGAACCCGGGACCCTCGGTTTTGGAGACCGATGCTCTACCAACTGAGCTACACCCGTCCAGTGAGGCGCCTATGTGCCTCAAGCGCGTCTGAGATGCAATGGGGTGGAGACAGGAAATCCCTGCCTAGCGGTTGAAAGCGGTGACAGGGCGCGCGACCAGCATTTCTGAAGGCTCGGCAAAACAGTCCCCGCGCATGGCGACAAAGGTCGACGGAAAGTCAGGGTCGACAAACACCACCCGCACGCGGCCCCAATTGTTCGACGCCTGGCCCGAATCCGGCGCGACCATGTCGACATCGCACAGACCGGTTTCGGACCGTGGCTCGACCCAGATGCCTTCATAACCCGTCCGGCCCGTATAGATGCCGGCCAGTCCAGACAGATAAGCCCGCCCGCGCACGTCATCGGAATCGGTCGGGTAAGACAGCACAGCCATGCCATTCTCGAGGTCGATTTCATAGATGATGTCACCAATTTCGGTGCTCCAGACCTCGTCAGCCGTCGCCAGTCCGCTTGCAAAGGTGCTGGTCAGTACTGCTCCGGCCATCCATTGTTTGATCATCTCCCTCACTCCTATTCTTCTCTGATCCACTTTTAATCTGCTTTGAGACCATTCAAAGGCGTGATTTAGTCGGATGGTTTTACGAGGAGATCTCATGGCCCGCATTCCTTATGCCGACCCCACTCAGTTTGATGCCACCACCGCGAAACTGATCGAGCGGCTGGCGCCGCTCAACCTGTTCAAGATGCTGGCGCATGCGCCAGGCTTGCTCCGCCCTTTTGTCGATCTGGGCAGCGCCTTCCTCTTCGGCGGCAAGCTCGATCCGGTTACGCGCGAATGCGCAATCCTGCGCGTCGGTTACCTCTCCAAGGCGAATTACGAGACGTCCCAGCATGAAAAGATCGGGCGCGAGCTCGGCATGAGCGACGCCTTGTTCGAAGCGATCAAGGCCGGGCCGTCCGCTTCAAGCCTGACAGAAGAACAAAGGCTCGCCGTCGCCCTGGTTGATGACCTGGTTGCGAATGTGAAAGCCGGCGACGCCACATTCCAGCCTGCCCTCGCACATTTTGGCGTGGAGATGACACAGGAGCTCACCCTGGTCACCGGATATTACATGATGGTCTGCCGGTTTCTGGAGACGTTCGAACTCGATCTTGAAGATGGCGGCGCGCATGGCCTCGACCTGGCCAATACTGACGCGTTGGAGAATTAGATCGAAACTTGGGGTTCAATGCCCGCTCGCACTGACACAAAAAAGCCCGCCTGTTTCCAGGCGGGCTTTTCGATTTGGTTGGTTGGAGCGGGGTTAGGCTTTGACGCTGGCCACAACCCCGGCGCCGACCGTGCGGCCGCCTTCACGGATAGCAAAGCGCAGGCCCTGGTCCATGGCGATTGGCTGGATCAGCTCAACGCTCATTTTCACATTGTCGCCTGGCAGAACCATTTCCTTGTCCGCTGGCAGGGTCACCACACCGGTCACGTCAGTCGTACGGAAGTAGAATTGCGGACGATAATTGGTGAAGAACGGGGTGTGACGCCCACCTTCTTCCTTGGTCAGGATATAGGCTTCAGCCTCGAAGGTCGTGTGCGGGGTGATCGAACCTGGCTTACACAGAACCTGGCCACGCTCGACGCCATCCCGGTCGATACCGCGGATCAGAGCGCCAATATTGTCGCCAGCCTGGCCCTGGTCGAGCAGCTTGCGGAACATTTCAACCCCGGTCACGGTGGTCTTTTGCGTGTCGCGGATACCGACAATCTCAACTTCGTCGCCGACATGGATGACACCGGTCTCAACCCGGCCGGTAACAACCGTACCGCGGCCAGAGATCGAGAACACGTCCTCGACCGGCATCAGGAAGTCCTGATCGATCGGACGGTCCGGGGTCGGGATATATTCATCCACAGACGCCATCAGCTCGATGATCTTGTCCTTGCCGATATTGTCGTCGCGGCCTTCAACTGCGGCCAGAGCCGAACCGGCAATGATCGGAATATCGTCGCCTGGGAACTCGTAAGAGCTCAGCAGTTCACGGATTTCCATCTCGACCAGTTCGAGCAGTTCTTCATCATCAACCTGGTCAACCTTGTTCATGAACACGACCAGGGCCGGCACACCAACCTGACGCGCCAGCAGGATGTGCTCGCGGGTTTGTGGCATCGGACCATCGGCAGCGTTGACGACCAGGATGGCGCCATCCATCTGCGCCGCACCGGTGATCATGTTCTTGACATAGTCAGCGTGGCCAGGGCAGTCGACGTGCGCATAGTGACGGTTTTCCGTCTCATATTCGACATGCGCGGTGTTGATGGTGATGCCGCGTGCCTTTTCCTCTGGCGCGCTATCGATGTCTTCATACGAGCGCTTCTCAGCTCCCGTCACATCCGCCAGCACCATCGTGATCGCCGCTGTCAGCGTCGTCTTACCATGGTCCACGTGACCAATCGTGCCGATGTTCACGTGCGGCTTATTACGCTCAAACTTCTCCTTGGCCATCGTAGCCTCTCTTCCTTCACTTTACCGGTTTGATATTTGCCGGCTTGGTTAAATCTGGTTGTCCGGATCGCTCGTGTCGCCGCGAAGGGCGAACAATCGATCCGGGATCTTGTTAGCCCGCTAGCTCTTGGGTAATTTTCTGTGCTTCGGCTTTTGGCACCTCAGCATAGTGGTCGAACTGCATGGTGAACTGGGCCCGGCCTTGAGACATGCCGCGAAGGTCAGACACATAACCGAACATGTTTACCAGCGGAACAAAGGCGTTGATCGCGGTCGCATTGCCACGCGGTTCAGAGCCCTGGATTTGACCCCGGCGAGAATTCAGATCGCCAATGATATCGCCCATATAGTCTTCAGGGGTGACAACTTCGACTTTCATCACCGGTTCCATCAGACGTGGATCGCCCTCAGTCTTCAGCTCACGGAAAGCCGCGCGGGCGGCAATCTCGAAGGCCAGAACGCTGGAGTCGACATCGTGGAACGCGCCATCGTGCAGAGTCGCCTTGAAGTCGGTCACAGGGTAACCAGCCAGCAGACCGTTTTCCTTGGCCATTTTCAGACCATTTTCGACGCCTGGGATGTATTCCTTCGGCACGTTACCACCGACTACCTTGCTTTCGAACTCGAAACCGGAACCGGCTTCCAGTGGCTCAAAGGTCAGCTTCACGCGTGCGAACTGACCAGAGCCACCAGACTGTTTCTTGTGCGTATAGTCGATTTCTGCCTTGCGGCCGATCGCTTCACGGTAAGCCACTTTCGGCTGGCCGATATTCGCTTCGACTTTGAATTCGCGCTTCAAACGATCAACCAGGATGTCGAGGTGAAGCTCGCCCATGCCTTTCATGATGGTCTGCCCAGACTCGAAGTCTGACTCGACCTGGAAGCTTGGGTCCTCCGCCGCGAGGCGTTGCAGGCCGACAGACATCTTCTCCTGGTCGGCTTTCGACTTCGGCTCAACCGCAATCTCGATCACCGGATCAGGGAAGGTCATGGTTTCCAGAACGACCGGGTCGTTCTTGGCGCACAGCGTATCACCCGTAGTGGTCTGCTTCAGGCCCGCCAGAGCGATAATGTCGCCGGCATAGGCTTCTTCAATCTCTTCACGGTTGTTCGAGTGCATCATCATCATCCGACCAATGCGCTCTTGCTTGTCCTTGGTGGAGTTCAGCATCGAGCCGCCTTTGGTCATCACACCTGAATAGATGCGAACAAAGGTCAGCGAGCCCACGAATGGGTCGTTCATGATCTTGAAGGCGAGGCCAGCGAAAGGCTGGGCATCGTCCGCAGAGCGGGCAATGTCGCGCGTCTCGGTTTCGTCACCAGGCTTGAAGCCCATATAAGCCGGAACATCCAGCGGGCTCGGCAGATAGTCGAGCACCGCGTTCAGCATCGGCTGGACGCCTTTATTCTTGAACGCAGACCCGGCAATCACAGGCACAAAGGCCATTTCAAGCGTGCCCTTGCGGATCAGCTCGCGCAGCTTGTCATTGCTTGGCTCTTCACCTTCGAGATAGGCTTCCATGGCCGCTTCGTCGAGCTCAACCGCAAGCTCAACCATTTCCGAACGCATCTCTTCAGCTTTGGCTTTCAGTTCGTCACGAACCTCACGCAGCTCCCAAGTCGCGCCGAGATCTTCGCCAGCCCAAACCCATTCTTTCATGGTGATCAGGTCAACGTGGCCTTCGAGCTCGCTTTCAGCGCCGATTGGCAGCTGAATTGGCAGCGGCTGAGAGCCAGTGCGATCCTTGATCATGTCAACGCAGTTGAAGAAGTCTGCGCCAATCTTGTCCATCTTGTTGACAAACACGATGCGTGGCACGTGATAGCGGTCAGCCTGCCGCCAGACGGTTTCAGTCTGCGGCTCAACCCCGGCATTGGCGTCGAGCACGCAAACCGCGCCATCAAGCACAGCCAGCGAGCGCTCGACCTCAATCGTGAAGTCAACGTGTCCGGGCGTGTCGATGATGTTCAGGCGGTGCTTTTCAGTCTGTGCAGACTGGCCGTCTTCTGTGCGCTCCCAGAACGTGGTGGTCGCAGCAGATGTGATCGTGATACCACGCTCCTGCTCCTGCTCCATCCAGTCCATGGTCGCAGCGCCATCGTGCACTTCGCCGATTTTGTGCGACTTGCCTGTATAGTACAGGATGCGTTCAGACGTGGTGGTCTTACCGGCATCAATATGCGCCATAATACCAAAGTTACGATAGCGCTCCAGCGGATATTCGCGGGCCATGGGCTTTACCTTCGTAGTTGTGTTCCGGGAGGAAACGGAAGCTTTTGAAAAATCTACCAGCGATAGTGCGAGAACGCGCGGTTGGCTTCCGCCATCTTATGCGTGTCTTCGCGCTTCTTGACGGCGGCACCGCGGCCTTGAGAAGCATCCATCAGCTCCCCGGCCAGACGCTCGCGCATCGTGTTCTCATTGCGGCTGCCAGCAGCAGCGGCAAGCCAGCGAATGGCCAGCGCCTGACGACGGTCAGGACGCACCTCGACTGGCACCTGATAGGTGGCGCCACCGACCCGGCGAGAACGAACCTCGACGGCGGGTGAAATAGCTTCCAGAGCTTCGTGGAAAACCTCAACCGGGTCTTTCTTGGCACGAGACTCAACCAGATCCAGAGCGCCGTAAACGATGCGCTCAGCAGTCGACTTTTTGCCGTCCTGCATGATCTGGTTCATGAATTTTGACAGGACAACGTCCTTGAATTTCGGATCAGGCAGAACCTGACGTTTCTCTGCGCGGTGACGACGAGACATGGTTTAGCCCTCCCTTATTTCGGCTTCTTGACGCCGTAATGCGAACGACGCTGCTTACGGTCTTTAACGCCCTGGGTATCCAGAACACCACGGAGAATATGGTAGCGCACACCCGGAAGGTCTTTGACACGACCGCCGCGGATCAGCACGACCGAGTGCTCTTGCAGGTTGTGCCCTTCACCCGGAATATAACACAGCGACTCAAACCCAGTCGTAAGGCGGACTTTCGCCACTTTCCGAAGCGCCGAGTTCGGCTTCTTGGGCGTGGTCGTGTACACGCGGGTACAAACACCGCGACGTTGTGGGTTGCCCTTCAGGGCGGGGGTCTTGGACCGCTGCGGCTTAGGCTTGCGCGGTTTCCGGATCAGCTGTTGAATCGTCGGCATAGGGGCCTTGATACTCTCTCGTTTCGTGGCCCCTGTCGGACCAGTTTCGGATGAGACGCAAGACGGGCCGTGAGTTCCCGGACCTGCATCCGCTCAAATTTCAGTGTTTGCCAAACCAGTAATCCCCAAAAGGATTACCGGGCAGACCCAAAATGGACCTGCCCAGCCAGCATGTCGCGCGTTTAAGCCTCGAAGTTCGTGACGTCAAGCCTTGGCGGCAGAGAGGATGCGAAAACCCGGCCTGGCGCAGAATAGCGGCTTCAGAATCGCGGCGGGCGCTGACGCCACAAATGCCATCTCTGAGCCAATATTCCCTGCAAACTGAGTTGCTCGTCCAGGTGTTTGCGCTGGCTCAGCACATGCTTTCGGCGCGACAGATCATAAGGCTGGCGGATGAAATGCGTCCCCTGCTCCAGATCAAAGTCCAGCGGCGTATGATAAGCGCAATCTTCGAAATAGTAGTGCGTCACCTGACTACGCCGGGTCAGAGCCGGATCATTCCGTCGCGCCCCACCATGAATGAGATTCGCAGACCAAATCAGTGCCTGTCCGCGCTTTAGGAGACCATATTCCGGTTGGAAACCATGTTCGTCGATGAGTCCGGTAATATGTTTCTCGTAGTCAGGATAAGTTTTGTCTCCGCCAATCTCCGGGCGTTCAAGAATCGGCAGTTTGTGACTCCCCGGATAATAGACCAGTGGCCCGGCATCAGGTGAGATATCTTCCAACGCCACCCAGACCCCGCACATGAAGCGCGCCGGAGTTGAATTGAAGTGAAATGTGTCCGAGTGCGGCGACTGCTGCGTCCCGACTTCGAAATTCAGGGTTTGAAACGGAAACGCCCGGCGACCGTACAGTTTCGACAGCAGATCCAGCACTGGCGCATGCACGGCGAGCCGGCCTATGGCTGCCAGTTCGATCCAGCCATCCTGAACGCGCGACGTATTTTTCAGAGTGGCCTGACACCAGGCGTCCACGGCATCGAGATCCGCAAGATCAAAGGCTGGATCGACAATCGCGTATCCGAATTGCTGCAAAGACCTGATCGTTTCGGCATGTTCGGGGTATTGCACCGCAAGCGCCGCGCAAGCCTCATCGCTGCTTTCGATCAGGGGAAGGTCTGGCAGTTTTGAAACGCGAGCGCTCATTTCGGTTCCCGGGCAAGTACCGCAACAGCCCTGCATGAAAAAAGCGCCGCACTCAAGTCAGAGTGCGGCGCTTTAAGACGTATAGATAAGCTGTCGCTTATTCAGCTGCTTCCGGCGCCGGCAAAGACGCTGCAGCTTCCTTTGCCGCCGCTTCGCGCTTGTTGCGCAGCTGCTGGTCGCGTTGAGAGGCGATCTTGCGCATTTCGCGCATTCCGCCGCCGGTACCGGCCGGGATCAGGCGTCCGACAATGACGTTCTCTTTCAGGCCTTCCAGCGTATCGACCTTGCCCTGCAGCGCCGCTTCGGTCAGCACGCGGGTCGTTTCCTGGAACGAGGCGGCTGAGATGAAGCTGCGGGTTTGCAGCGAGGCTTTGGTGATACCCAGCAGGACCGGAACCCCAACCGCTTCGCGCTGGTCGGCTTTCTTCGACTTGCGTACCGCGGCATTGGCTTCTTCCAGTTCGAGCGCGTCAACGTGCTCGCCCTTGATCAGCGTGGTTGTCCCGGCATCGGTGATTTCGAACTTTTGCAGCATCTGGCGAACAATCACCTCAATGTGCTTGTCATTGATCGGAACCCCTTGCAGGCGGTAGACCTTCTGAACCTCATCAACGAGGTATTCCGCCAGCGCCTCGATGCCGAGCGTCGCGAGAATATCCTGCGGTGCCGGATTGCCATCGATGATATAGTCGCCGCGTTTGACATAATCGCCATCCTGAACGTCCAGGCGGCGGGCCTTCGGCACCAGGAATTCGATCGGGTCCTGGCCGTCTTCTTCCGGCACAATCGCGATCTTGCGCTTCTGCTTGTATTCGCGAACGAACTGAATGCGGCCATCCATCTCGGCAATCACCGCGTGATCCTTCGGACGGCGAGCCTCGAACAGTTCGGCCACGCGCGGCAGACCACCGGTAATATCCTTGGTCTTGGCGCCGCCAGTTGCGACACGGGCCATGGATTCACCAACCTTGATCTCGTCGCCCTCTTCGACCGAGAGGATCGCGCCAGGAGACAACATGTAGCGGGCTTCATTGCCATTTGGCAGTGATTCCGCCTCACCTTTGGCGTTGACGATCATGATCGACGGACGCAGATCCGCGCCTTTTGAGCCGCGACCATCAATGATCACGCGCGACGAGATACCGGTGGCTTCATCGGTTTCTTCTCGCGCAGTCAGGCCATCAACAATGTCGACCAGACGGATTGTACCGGCAACTTCAGCGATCATTGGCTGGGCAAATGGATCCCAGTCCGCCAGCTTGTCGCCCGGCTTGACCTTCTTCTTGTCTTTGACAGACAGCGCCGTGCCATAGGTCGGCTTGAAGGTCTGACGAGTGCGACCATCGGCATCTTCGATCGAGACAACCATGTGGCGACCGGTGACGATCAGCGCCCCATCTTCGCGTTTTACGAAGGTTGGGTTCTCGAACTTGATCTTGCCTTCGACCTGCGCCTCGGCAGAGCTTTCTTCCGCCACCGATGCCGCGCCACCAATGTGGAAGGTCCGCATGGTCAGCTGGGTCCCCGGCTCACCAATCGACTGGGCCGCGATCACGCCCACGGCTTCGCCTTTGTTGACGACTGTACCACGCGCCAGGTCGCGGCCATAACAGGCCACACAGACACCGACCTTGGTTTCACAAGTCAGCGGCGAGCGCACCTTGATGCGGTCAACGCCGGCTTCTTCGATCTGCTTGGCCAGGGCCTCGTCAATATATGTGTTCGCAGGTGCGACCAGCTCATCCGACTTTGGCGCTTTGACGTCTTCGCCTGTGGTCCGGCCGAGAATGCGCTCGCTGAGCGAGACCACCACGTCGGCGCCTTCCATGACGGCCGACAATTCGATACCCTGATCGGTGCCGCAATCGTCTTCGGTGACAATACAATCCTGCGCTACATCGACGAGACGGCGGGTCAGATAACCCGAGTTTGCCGTTTTCAGAGCGGTATCTGCCAGACCCTTACGAGCGCCGTGGGTGGAGTTGAAGTATTCCTGAACCGTCAGGCCTTCCTTGAAGTTCGAAATGATCGGGGTCTCGATGATCGAGCCATCCGGACGCGCCATCAGGCCACGCATACCGGCCAGCTGCTTCATCTGGTTCTTCGACCCACGCGCACCGGAATGGGCCATCATGAAGACCGAGTTGGTTTCTTCCTGACGTCCGGTCTTCTTGTCGGTGGCGGCTTCACCTGCCGCGTCCATCATCGCGTCAGCGACTTTGTCGGTACAAGTCGACCAGGCATCAACAACCTTGTTGTACTTCTCACCTCGGGTGATCAGACCATCGGCGTATTGACGCTCATACTCGGCCACTTGCTCCTTGGTCTGCTCGACCAGTTTCACTTTCGCGGCCGGGATTTTCATATCGTCTTTACCGAACGAAATGCCGGCTTTCGCCGCTTCGCGGAACCCGAGCCCCATCAGGCGGTCAGCAAAGATCACAGTCGCTTTCTGACCACAATGACGATAGACCTCGTCGATCAGCTTGCCGATATTCTTCTTGACCATCACATCATTCAGCAGGTGTTCCGGATCAATGCGGTGGTGGCGTGGGAAGATGTCCGCGATCATGAACCGACCCGGCGTCGTATCGATAACTTTCGACACTGCCTCACCATTCTCGTCGATGGTGTGGTACATCGCCTTGATCTTGGCGTGCATGGACAGCATGCCCGAATTCAGCGCGTGCTCGAGCTCGGCCATGTCAGAGATGACCATGCCCTCGCCTTGCTCACTCGGCTTGTCCAGCGACAGGTAGTACAGCCCCAGAACGATGTCCTGAGACGGCACGATGATCGGCTTGCCATTGGCCGGCGAGAGGATGTTATTTGTCGACATCATCAGCACTCGGGCTTCCAGCTGCGCCTCCAGGCTCAGCGGCACGTGCACGGCCATCTGGTCGCCGTCAAAGTCCGCATTGAACGCGGCACAGACCAGCGGGTGGAGCTGGATCGCCTTACCCTCGATCAGTTTCGGCTCAAACGCCTGGATCCCGAGACGGTGCAATGTCGGCGCGCGGTTCAGCAGCACCGGATGCTCTCGGATGACCTCTTCCAGGATGTCCCAGACTTCTGGTTTCTCTTTCTCTACCAGCTTCTTCGCCGCCTTGACCGTACCAGCCAGGCCTTTGGCGTCGAGACGGGCATAGATGAACGGCTTGAACAGCTCGAGCGCCATCTTCTTCGGAAGACCACACTCATGCAGCTTCATGTTCGGGCCGACCACGATGACCGAACGGCCAGAATAGTCGACGCGTTTGCCGAGCAGGTTCTGACGGAACCGGCCATGCTTGCCTTTCAGCATGTCAGACAGCGACTTCAAAGGACGCTTGTTGGTGCCGGTAATCGTGCGGCCGCGGCGGCCATTGTCGAACAGGGCGTCGACCGATTCCTGCAGCATCCGCTTTTCGTTCCGGATGATGATGTCAGGGGCACGCAGCTCCATCAAGCGCTTCAAACGGTTGTTCCGATTGATCACACGGCGATACAGGTCGTTGAGGTCAGAGGTGGCAAAGCGACCACCGTCCAGCGGCACCAGTGGGCGCAGATCTGGCGGGATCACTGGCACAACGTTCAGGATCATCCATTCCGGCTTGGCGCCAGAGGCGAGGAAAGCTTCAACGACTTTCAGTCGCTTGGAGAATTTCTTCGTCTTCAGCTCTGACGTCGATTCCGCCAGGTCTTCGCGCAGCGTGTCGGCGAGCAGATCGAGGTCGAGGCCTTCCAGAATCTCCTTGACCGCCTCAGCACCGATCATCGCAGTGAAGGCGTCTTCGCCATGCTCGTCCTGAAGATCCATATATTCTTCTTCAGTCAGCAGCTGCTTCGGCTCAAGCGGGGTCAGTCCAGGTTCGGTGACGACATAGCTTTCGAAATACAGAACGCGTTCGACATCTTTCAGTGTCATGTCGAGCAGGGTCGCGATACGGGATGGCAGCGACTTCAGGAACCAGATGTGAGCCACCGGCGAGGCCAGCTCGATGTGTCCCATACGCTCGCGGCGCACTTTTGCCAGCGTGACTTCAACGCCGCACTTTTCACAGATAATGCCGCGATATTTGATCCGCTTATATTTGCCGCAAAGACACTCATAATCCTTGATCGGCCCGAAGATCCGCGCACAGAACAGACCGTCGCGCTCTGGCTTGAACGTCCGGTAATTGATCGTCTCAGGCTTCTTGATTTCACCCGAAGACCAACCGCGGATCTTCTCCGGGCTGGCAATCGTGATGCGGATCGCGTCGAAGCTTGGGACTTCTTCTTTTTGTCGATAAATGCTGGCTACATCTTGGCGCATATGTTTCCACTCCTTGGGAGGGTTTGGTCGAATTCCCCGCCGAAAATCCGACCTTTGAACCTGTTAACTCTACTGTCCTCTTGCAAGGTGTGACGGCTATTCAGCCGCCACGTTTGAGTCTCCGTCATTGTCTCCGATCAACTCGACATTGAGGCCGAGAGACCGCATCTCTTTGATCAACACGTTGAAGCTTTCCGGGATACCCGCTTCGAACGTGTCGTCGCCGCGAACGATAGCTTCGTACACTTTCGCTCGTCCGGCCGTGTCATCCGATTTGACCGTGAGCATTTCCTGCAGCGTGTACGCCGCGCCATAGGCCTCAAGGGCCCAGACTTCCATCTCACCGAAGCGCTGCCCCCCGAACTGGGCCTTGCCGCCCAGAGGTTGCTGCGTGACCAGCGAGTAAGGACCAGTTGAACGGGCGTGAATCTTCTCGTCGACCAGGTGGTGCAGTTTGAGAAGATATTTGTACCCGACCGTGACCGGACGCGTGAACTGCTCGCCGGTGCGGCCGTCAAAGACCACCGACTGACCTGAGCCGTCGAGACCGGCACGTTCCAGCATTTCAACAATGTCTGGCTCGCGCGCGCCATCAAAGACCGGCGTCGCGAACGGCACACCTTTCTGGAGGTTGCCGGCCAGTTCGACCAGCTCTTCATCCGTATCCGGCAAGGGCTCACCCTCGCCGTAAACAGTTTGCAGCGTCTTGCGCAGCGCCTTGCCGTCATTATTGGCGTGCCACTCTTCCAGCGACTCCGTCACCAGCTTGCCAAGACCGGCAGCCGCCCATCCAAGGTGGGTTTCGAGAATCTGTCCGACGTTCATACGCGATGGAACGCCGAGTGGGTTGAGCACGATGTCGACCGGCGTTCCATCCTCGAGGAACGGCATGTCTTCCATCGGATTGATCTTCGAGATCACCCCTTTGTTGCCGTGGCGACCAGCCATTTTGTCACCTGGCTGCAGCTTGCGCTTCACGGCCAGGAAGACTTTGACGACTTTCATCACGCCTGGTGGCAGGTCATCGCCTTGCTGGACCTTGTCGACCTTGTCATTGAAACGCGCTTCCAGCTCACGAATGGCTTCGTCGAACTGTTCACGCAGACCATCAATCTCGGCCTGGGCCTTTTCAGACTTGAGCGCGACTTCCCACAGGTCACGGTCACTCAGCTCTTCTAGAGCGCCTGCCGTGATCTTGCCGGTCTTGAACCCTTTCGGCCCGGCCGCGGCTTCTTTGTTGGTCAGCGTCTTGCGCAGACGGTCATAGGTATTGCGCTCGAGGATAGACTGTTCGTCTTCCTTATCCTCTTGCAGCTGTTCGATCTGCTCCCGCTCGATCTGCAGCGCCCGCTGGTCCTTGTCGATACCGTGGCGGTTGAAGACCCGAACCTCGACAACCGTACCGGCATCACCTGGAGGCACGCGCAGAGACGTGTCTCGAACATCAGAGGCTTTCTCACCAAAGATGGCGCGCAGGAGTTTTTCTTCCGGCGTCATCGGGCTTTCGCCTTTTGGCGTTACCTTACCGACCAGGATGTCGCCCGCCTTGACCTCGGCGCCGACGGCAACGATGCCGGCCTCGTCAAGGTTACGTAGGGCTTCTTCACCGACATTCGGAATGTCGCGGGTGATTTCTTCCGGGCCAAGCTTGGTGTCGCGGGCTGCGATTTCAAACTCTTCGAGGTGGATCGAGGTGTAGACATCGTCGCGTACAATGCGCTCTGAAATCAGGATCGAGTCCTCGAAATTGTAGCCATTCCACGGCATGAACGCGACCAGCACATTGCGGCCAAGGGCCAGCTCACCCAGGTCGGTCGACGGACCATCCGCAATGATGTCGCCCTTCTTGACCTCATCGCCCACTTTAACGATCGGGCGCTGGTTGATGCAGCTATTCTGGTTCGACCGGCGGAATTTGGACAGGCGATAGATGTCCACGCCTGATTTGCCTTCGAGGTCCTCGGTTGCGCGGACCACGATGCGGACACCGTCCACCTGCTCGATCACACCGCCGCGCGAGGCAACAACCGCGGCGCGGCTGTCACGGGCGACAACAGATTCCATGCCGGTCCCGACCAGTGGCGCATCCGTCTGCACCAGCGGCACAGCCTGACGTTGCATGTTCGAGCCCATCAGTGCGCGGTTGGCGTCGTCGTTTTCGAGGAATGGGATCAGCGCCGCAGCAACCGACACAACCTGCTTCGGCGAGACGTCCATATATTGCACGTCTTCCTTCAGCACGAGCATTGCCTCGCCATTGACGCGGGCATTGGCGAATTCATTGACGAGCTCGCCCTTGCCATCAACCTGCGTGTTGGCCTGAGCAATCTTGTAGAGCTGCTCTTCCATCGCCGACAGATAGACAACCTCATCGGTCAGCTTGCCATTCTCGACTTTGCGGTACGGGCTTTCAATGAAGCCATACTTGTTGACGCGCGCATGCGTGGCGAGCGAGTTGATCAGGCCGATGTTCGGGCCTTCCGGTGTCTCAATCGGGCAGATCCGGCCATAATGGGTCGGGTGCACGTCGCGGACCTCAAAGCCAGCGCGTTCCCGCGTCAGACCGCCTGGGCCAAGCGCCGAGAGACGACGCTTGTGCGTGATCTCGGATAGCGGGTTGGTCTGGTCCATGAACTGCGACAGCTGCGAAGAACCGAAGAATTCACGCACAGAAGCAACGACCGGCTTGGCATTGATCAGATCGTTCGGCATCACCGTGTCGATGTCGACCGAGCTCATCCGCTCCTTGATCGCGCGCTCCATACGCACGAGACCGATGCGGTAATTGTTTTCCATCAACTCACCGACCGAGCGAACACGGCGGTTGCCGAGATTATCGATATCGTCGACCTCGCCTTTGCCGTCCTTCAGGTCGAGGATGACTTTGGCAACGCCAATAATGTCGTCATTGCGCAAGGTGCGCTCAGTATCTTCGGCGGGCTCATAACCCGGAACAGCGACTTTCAGGCGCGTATTCATCTTCACCCGGCCAACCGCCGAGAGGTCATAGCGCTCTGAATCGAAGAATAGCTGATTGAACAGCGCGTCAGCCGCTTCCTGGGTTGGTGGCTCGCCGGGACGCATCACGCGGTAAATGTCAGACAGCGCTTCGAAACGAGTATCATTCTTGTCGGCTTTTAGCGTGTTACGAAGCCATGGGCCGCGGCCGCCATTGTCGACATCGAGGATTTCGATTGCCTTGACTTTCTGCTCGCGCAGCTCTGCAAGCAGCTCTTCTTCAAGCAGGTCACCGGACTCACCATAAATCTCACCCGTCTTGCGGTTGACGATATCGCGGGCCAGGAACTTGCCTTCCAGCGCCGTGGTCGGCAGCAGCAGCTCTTCCGTGCCGCCTTCGACAATACGCTTCGCAGCGAGCGCCGTGATCTTGCGATCAGCCGGGGCGACAACTTTGCCCGACTTGGCGTCCACCAGATCGAAGGCTGGCTTCACACCTTTCCAGGTTTCCGGTTTGAACGCGGTGATCCATCCGGCCTTGTCCAGGCGATAGATCGAATGCGTGTAGAACATGTCGAGGATCTGGTCAGCATCATAACCGAGCGCCATCATCAGCGTCGTCGCCGGCAATTTGCGCTTACGGTCGATGCGGACGTTCAGGATGTCCTTGGCGTCAAACTCAAAATCGAGCCAGGACCCGCGATAAGGAATGATCCGCGCCGCAAAGAGCAGCTTGCCAGAAGAGTGAGTCTTGCCCTTGTCGTGATCGAAGAACACACCTGGCGACCGGTGCATCTGACTCACGATTACGCGCTCGGTTCCGTTCACAATGAACGTCCCCTTATTGGTCATCAGCGGGATATCGCCGAGATAGACCTCTTGTTCCTTGACTTCCTTGACCGACTTGGCGCCGGTATCTTCGTCAATATCAAACACGACCAGCTGCAGGCGCACTTTCAAAGGCGCCGCATAAGTCAGGTCGCGCTGCATGCATTCTTCTGTATCGAATTTCGGCGGCTCGAACTCATAAGACACATACTCCAGAGAGGCCCGCTCATTGAAATCAATGATCGGGAACACAGACTTGAACACACCGCCGAGACCATCATCGGTCCGCTCGGCTTGAGGAGTGTGCATCTGGAGGAAGTGTTCGTATGAGGAGCGCTGAACCTCGATGAGGTTTGGCATATCGATGGCTTCGGGAATTTTGCCGAAGGATTTACGGATGCGTTTCTTTTCAGTGAAAGAGAGTGCCATCTTGTCTTCCGTTTTGTGCCGCCTGGACCGGAGCCCCAAGCCGCGTGTCGCCTAGAACGCGCGCACGCGGCAAAGCCGAAACGACTTTGCCGCGCTAAATTTGGACGAAAGGGTGTCTCGCGCAAACACCTTCTCGCTTTACTTTACGCCCCTCATGCGAGGGCAGAAGCCTTATTTGAGCTCGACGGTTGCGCCAGCTTCTTCGAACTTCTTCTTGATTTCTTCAGCTTCGTCTTTCGACACGCCTTCTTTGATTGGCTTAGGAGCGCCTTCAACGAGCTCCTTCGCTTCCTTCAGGCCGAGGCCAGAAACGACTTCGCGAACAACTTTAATCACGTTGATCTTCTTGTCGCCGCCAGCAGTCAGAATGACGTCGAACTCGTCCTTCTCTTCAGCAGCTGCGCCGCCAGCGTCACCGCCGCCAGCTGGGCCAGCTACAGCAACTGCTGCAGCCGCTTTAATGCCACGCTCTTCGAGATAGTCGTTGAGCTCTTTTGCTTCCATGATGGTGAGGCCGAGAAGCTCATCACCGAGTTTTGCGATATCAGCCATTTGTTCTGATGTCCTATATAGGGTTGAGGGTATTGGGTTGATCTTGTTGTTGGGGTCCGACCTATGCTGCTGCCTGCTCGCCAATCACGTTGATGGCACCGGCCAGCTGCTGCCCAGGCGCTGTAACGCGCTGAGCAATCTGGCTTGCCTGTCCCATGAGACGGGCAACCACAGTCGCAATAAGTTCCTCGCGAGACGGCATTTTCGAGAGCGCTTCCACACCCGCCGAATCAAGAACCTCGTCGCCCATCAGACCGCCAACGATAACGAGCTTTTCGTTTTCCTTGGCGAACTCAGAAGCGGCCTTGGCAGATGCCACAGGATCTTCTGCGTAAGCGATGACGGTCTGGTCCGCGAACAGCTCACTTGCTGCCTCGCCACCTTTTCCATCCAACGCTTTCTTGAAGAGACGGTTCTTGACCACCTTCGCTGTCGCACCCTGCTCACGCAGCATGCCACGAAACTCGGTCATTTCCGCAACTGTCAGACCGGTATAGCGTGCCACGATGACACTGCCGGAGTCAGCAATAACGCCTTCTAGCGTTTTGATGGCTTCGGCTTTTCCGGCTCTATCCATTACGGATCTCCTTCAATAAGGCGACCGGACCATCCGGGCGCCTGGGTTTGCCTTTGGCGGCGTCAAGACGCTGCCTCCAGCGCCTGCCCAGGGCCTGGCAGACCAGTCGAACTGCGGAAAACCACAGACCAACCTGCCTCACCCCGTCTATCAAGGGATTTACACTTAAAATAAGCCACCCATGGTCTCGGACAGGAAACGGGAGACCGACGAATCGCCAATCTCCCGCAAGCCGCGTTCCTTAACCTTTGAGCCTCAGGCGCGCAACCCCTAAAATCAGAAAAGTCAAGGCTTATGTGCGTTTTCTTCTAGTTCGGTGCAACGGGCCGCTTCTCGCCATCCAGGACCACACCCCACACCCCGATCTCACCCCAGTCCGCACCCGGGGTCTCCAACGGGTTGCTGTCAAGGATCGTGAAATCAGCAAGCTTGCCTGGCGCAATGCTGCCGAGCTCAGCCTCCAGGCCCAGCGCATAGGCCGCGTCGATCGTGATCGATTCCAGCGCTTCCTGGCCTGAGAGCTTTTCTGTTGGCGTCAGCTCGGTTCCCTCGCGCGTTGATCGCGTCATGTGCACGCTCGCCGCCCGCAGTGGCAGCGGCGGCGCCAGCGGCGCGTCGGAATGCAAGGTCACTGGAACCCCCGCGGCGCTGAGGCTGGCCAGCGGCAGGATCCAGTCGCCGCGATCCGGACCGAGCGGAGATTGGTAGGCCTCACCGAGATAGAAGACATAATGGCTTGCTGCCGAGATCCCTGCGCCGAGTTCGGCCGCGCGCGTCACCTGCTCGGGCGAGAACAGGCCGGCATGCTCAAAGATGAAGGCGCGGTCCGGGGCAGAGGCGCGCAGCGTCTCGAGCGCATCCAGAGTCGCCGATTGCGCGGCATCCCCATTGGAATGAATGCGCACAGCCAGACCTGCATCCCAATATGGCTGGATGGTCGGCGCGATTTCATCCGGGCGCATCACCCACAGGCCTTGTGAGCCGGCCGATTGCCCGCTCAGATAACCGGGTTCAGACACGCGCATGGTCTGAGAATAATAGGCCGCGTCGGTGAAGAACTTCACTTGCGGCAGAACCGGCGCCGGAGCGGCGACATCACCGGCCACCATGCCGAGCACGGTTTCGACCCGCGCCTCGCCGAAGGCGTGCTCGAAGGCGCGGTGCTCTGGCACCAGATAGAGGCGATAGCCGGCATGTTCCTTCGACTGCCAATTGGCGCTGATATTGGCATTCTCGATCGGCAGCGTGAAAATCCCGTAGCCCAGATCCGCAACACTGGTGACCCCGCCGGCGCGCAGCAGTTCCGAAAAGCCTTCCAAGCCGGTCGACAAACGGTTCGGGGCGAGCAGGATTGGCCCGATCGATGCCATCAAAGCGGGGATGGCATCTTCATAAATCCGCCCGGTCAGGTCGCCCTCTGCATTCAGGTCCACGCCTTCATATTGCTGATGCAAGCTGGCATCGATCCCGGCCCATTCAAGTCCGGCCGAGTTCAGGTAGAAATCATGACTGGAATAATGCCAGATCACCAGCGGCCGGTCGGTTGTCACCGCATCAAGATCCTCTTTGACCAGGTCACCATGCACCAGGTTGTGGAAGCCGTAGACGATCAACGGCTCACCCGCCGGGGCGGAATCGACGATTTCCTGCAAGCGGCCAAAGAAGGCTTCACGATTGGGCAAGCCGCGCACCATGCCTTCCGGGGTTGCCATCGGCCAGGGCGGCGTCAAAGGCGTCGCATATTGCAGCGAAGACAGCCCCATATGCACATGCGGATCAATCAGGCCGGGAACAATCGTCTTGTCGGCGAAGCTCTCATCCACTTCGGCGCCGGCGAACTGCGCCTCTAGCGCCTCCCGCGTCCCGACCGCAGCGATGCGATTGTCTTCAACAGCGACAGCTTCGGCCACCTCATCCGCGACCATCGTGATCACGGCATTGGCCGGATAGATCACAATCCCCTCCCCTGAGGTTACGTCTGCCTGTTCGCTGGTCGGCGCCGAACAGGCCACGGTCAGGCCCAGGGCCATGGCGCTCATCGCGAGTCGTTTCATTTTCTTTCCTCCCGCTCGCAACCTGACGCAATTGCTACAAAATGCAATGCGGTTCCCCCCCTAGACAAATGCATTTGCAACCGATCTTTTGGCGCGAATGAATCAGAGGGCTGAACACAATGAAGCAAAGACTTGGATTGACGCTCGGCTTGGCCGCGCTGCTGGTGGCCTGCCAACCGACCGCCGACACCGGATCGACTGTGAGCACACCAGACGCGAAACCAGCCGCGATCGCACTCGCACCAAGCCTGGAAAACATCGAAGCTGACATGCGCTTCCTCGCCAGCGACGAGCTGAAAGGCCGCGAAGCCGGCACGCCAGGCTATGACGCCGCCGCCGAATATGTGGCCGCCCGCATGGCCGAACTTGGCGTTACCCCCGCTGGCGACAATGACAGCTATTTCCAGACCGTTCCGCTGCGCCGATCCTATCGTGTGCCAGATCAGCTATCGCTGGAAATCGGCGACACGGATACTGGCGCCGCGCTCGAACTCGCGGAGAATGTCGATTATGTGATGTACGGCTCGACCCGCGCCGACAGTGCGACGATCAGCGCCGAGGCGGTCTTTGTCGGATTCGGCATCGTCGCGCCGGACCTTGGCCGCGACGATTATGCAGGCCTGGATGTCGACGGTAAGATCGTCGTCATGTTGAGCGGTACGCCGAAAGGCATCCAGACCGAAGAGCGCGCCTATTATGGGTCTCAGAAAGGCGCCGAGGCGTCCAAACGCGGTGCGGTCGGCGTCGTCTCCTTGGAGACACCGACACGCGAGACCGTCTATTCCTTTGCTCGCCTGATCGGCGAGGGACGCCTGGAATCAGCCAGCATGAGCTGGCTGCATCCGGACGGCACGGCATTTTCCCGAGCCCCGAACATTCGCGCTACCGGCTATCTGTCTATGGCCGGTGGACGCAAGCTGATGGCCGGAGCCGGACAGGATTTTGACGCCATCATGGCCGCTGCCGAAGCCGAGGGCGGCGCCGTCAAAGGCTTCGACCTGCCCTATCGCATCGCCATGACCCAGGCCTCGACCCTGGACACGGTTGAGTCCGACAATGTGATCGGACTGATCGAAGGCAGCGATCCGGACCTGAAAGACGAGATCATTGTTCTGACCGCGCACCTCGATCATATCGGCGTGTCGAAATCCTTCGAGGATGACAAGATCAATAATGGCGCCCTCGACAATGCGGCCGGGGTCTCGACCTTGCTGGAGGTCGCTCGGATGATGCTGGAAGGCGATCGACCAAAGCGCTCGGTCATGCTGCTGATCGTCACAGCAGAAGAAAAAGGCCTGCTGGGCGCACAATATTTTGCCCAGAACCCGACCGTCGACGCCGCCCGCCTGGTCGGCAATGTCAATCTCGATATGCCGGTTTTGACCTATGAGTTCGAAGATGTGGTCGCATTTGGCTCCGACCGCTCAACCATCGCAGCAGCGGTCAGTTCAGCCGCCAGCGAGATGGGCATGCAACTCAGCCCGGATCCGTTCCCGGATCAGGGCCTGTTCACCCGTTCGGATCATTTCCGGCTGGTCGAGATCGGGGTTCCGTCAATCTTCCTGGCCACCGGGACGGCGAATGGCGGCGACGCCGCCTGGGCGGAGCATTTTGCAACCAATTATCACCGCCCGTCGGATGACATGGACAATGCAATCAGTTTCGAGGCTGCGGCGAACTTCGCCGAAATAAACGCCCGCATCGCGCTGACCCTGGCGAATGCTGAGGACCGCCCGCTCTGGGTCAAGGACGATTTCTTTGCGCGCCAGTTTGACGGCCCGCAACTCGCCGAGTAGCGAATGCCGACAACAAAAAGCCCGCCGATCATTATGGCGGGCTTTTTCTATTTGGATCGATCAAAGCCTAGTTCAGCGGTTCCTTGATCTCAATCTTACGACGCAAATCCTTGGCAAACATGGTGCGGGTGAACCGGCCCATGCCCTGCGGATGCTCGCCAAAGGTCTCGAGGCGAGACTGGATCAGCGACTTCACACGGTCCTCAACATGAGCCCGGGAGTGGATTGGAGCGTCCTGGCGGAACTCGTGCAGCGGGGTCGCAAAATCATTCTCGCGCCAGGCTTCGATATCGTAATTGGACGACCATTCCGGCGCAGCGTCCAGCGAGGCCTTGAACGGGGCGTGCAGCATCACGCGGCGGAAATAATCGATCACGCCGCTCGACATGATCCGGGCCTCATCGCCGGTCGCGTCAATCGGGCAAAGCGACAACAGGACGTCTTCGAGGAAATCGAGCGCTTCCGGCAATACGAAGAAGCGACCGATCATCGAATATTTGGACAACAGGTTGCCGCCCAGTTCCCCGCTGATCAGCTTGTCGAAATTCTCATTCGCCGCTTTCACGCATTCGTCGCGGGACTGATAGAGTTCGGCCTTGTTCTCCTGGATGTATTCCTCGATCGCATCCTGGAAGGCTTGCGGCGCGTCCGGCAGCATTTCCTGCATCCGCTTGATCAGCTCGAATGGCCGGATGCCGAACTCGCGGGCCAGCTTGAAGGCCTCTTCGAAATTGTCTTCGTAGTAATAGATTGTCAGCAACAGGTGGAACACCCGCGTATCGATATAATCATCAAAGGTGAAGTCTGGTGTCTCGACCACCATTTCTTCGGTCTCAATGACCCGCTCGCCGGCATATTCTCCCAGACAGCGCGCGACGATGCGGAACCGCGTCTTGAAGCCGAAATGGGCCCGCTGGTCCGGATCGGCCAGTGGCGCGCCATGCAGCAGCATTAATTGGTGCGCTGCGACCCGGCTGACCCCGGTTTCGATCAGCTGATCAACCGCATCCATGAATGTCTCTTTGGATTCGCCCGGCATACACAGGATCAGTTCACCATAAGACTGCATACCTTGCGCGTGCAGGTCCTTCTGCACCTCGGCATAGGTGTCGAGGCTGATATTCTGGCGCTTGATATTCTTCAGCACTTGCGGGTTGAGCGATTGCACTGCCGAAGTCATAGGCAGGCGGCCCTTGGCCTTGCGCATCACCCGGATGATGCGCTCACTCTTGTTCTTGCCCGTCGTGGTGCGGATATATTTCGGCCAGTCATGGTCATCCATCAGGCCGCCAAGGTAATCAGCGATCTCTTCATCCTGCTGGTACATGCCGAAATTATCGTCGGCAAAGCAGAGCGGTGCATCCGGATTGATCCGCTCGACGATATAGTCGAGATCGGCCTTGATATTCTCGAATGAATGGCGAAACGCCTTGGAATTTGAGCGCGGCGCTGAGTTACAGAACTGGCAGGTAAACGGACAGCCACGGGCAATCTGCATCAGCGCGAAATAGCCGCTGTCGAGGAACTTATCCATCAGGCCTGTCAGGTAAGGCGACGGGATTTCATCGAGATCGCGAATGCGCGGCAGTTCCGGTCCGATCACAAACTCGCCTGTCTCAGGATGAATCCACTGATTGCCCGGAATGACCTCTTCGAACATCTGGTCGACCTGGCCACCGACATCGACGAAACGCTGCACCAGATAGGTGAACGCGACCTCCCCCTCATAAGTCGGACCGCGGACATGGATGTCGATTTCTGGCATCGTGCGCATCCAGCTTTCCTGCTCTTCCACTGTCAGCGGAAAGTTCGGGCCGCCCATCAGCGTCAGAATGTCCGGATTTTTGTCTTTCGCATACCGCACCATGCGCAAGGCGAGGTGATGGTTCCAGGAATAAGAGGACACGCCGAGAATATCAGGTGCGGCCTTGTCGATCGCCGCCTGAAGATCTTCGGGTTCACGGAAAATCTCAAACTCGATCGGCGCATCAGATGTCACATGTTTGTTGGCATAAGCCGCGAGGTTCGCGACGCCGAGCGGGTAGACATCTGATGTCACCGTAATGAAATTATGGCCGAGATCGGCCAGATAGATCCGCATGATTGTCCCCTCACTTTCCTCCGCGCCTTCTGCGGGCTGCATACTTTGATGCAAAAACTCAGCCAGAAAAAGCCCACTCAGCTTAACCGAGTGTCTGCTTTCTACCGAATTGCTCGCTGATTTAGCACGGTTTTCCCGGAGAAGACAAAAAACACCCGCTGACGGAGCCGTCAGCGGGTGTCCTGTCTGGATCAGGCGCGATCTTAGCTCGGGATCGCGTCGGCTGTGTCGATCGCAACGCCTGGGCCCATGGTTGAGCTGATCGCGATCTTTTTCATATACGTGCCTTTGGCGCCAGATGGCTTGGCTTTCAGCAGCGCTTCGACGAAGGCACGAACGTTCTTTTCGATCGCGTCTTCAGTGAACGAAGCCTTGCCGATGCCGGCATGGATGATGCCGAGCTTTTCGACCCGAAACTCAACCGATCCGCCTTTGGCATCCTTGACAGCCTGACCGACATTCGGGGTCACGGTGCCGACTTTCGGGTTCGGCATCAGGCCGCGCGGGCCCAGCACCTTACCGAGACGACCGACCACAGACATCATGTCCGGAGAAGCGATCACACGGTCAAAGTCAGACTTACCGTTCTGGATCTCTTCCATCAGGTCTTCGGCGCCGACAAACTCAGCACCAGCTTCTTTTGCTTCTTCAGCTTTCGCGTCGCGGGCAAATACGGCCACCCGAACGTCCTTGCCGGTACCAGATGGCAGGGAAACAACGCCGCGGACCATTTGATCCGCATATTTCGGGTCAACACCAAGATTGACGGCAATCTCGACAGTCTCGTCGAACTTGGCCTTGGCGTTTGATTTGACCAGCTTCACAGCATCCGCGACGCTGTAAGTGGCATCCGCATCAATGGCTTCGGCAGCCGCGCGATAACGTTTTCCAGCCATGCTCTTACTCCACCACTTCGAGACCCATCGAACGCGCAGAGCCTTCGATGATCTTGGTTGCTTGATCGAGATCGTTGGCGTTCAGGTCGACCATTTTGGCTTCCGCGATTTCGCGGCATTGCGCCTTGGTCACAGACCCGGCGACCGAACGACCTGGCTCCTGACTGCCTTTTTTCAGCTTCGCAGCCTTTTTCAGCAGAACAGATGCAGGCGCGGTCTTCACGATAAAGGTGAATGACTTGTCCTGATAATAGTCGATGACGACGGGCAGCGGCAGGCCCTTCTCCATCTTTTCGGTCTTCGCATTGAAGGCCTTACAGAATTCCATAATGTTGATTCCGCGCTGGCCGAGCGCCGGCCCAACTGGGGGCGACGGGTTTGCAGCACCGGCAGGAATCTGGAGCTTAAGCTGCCCCAGCAGTTTCTTCGCCATGATAGCCTCTCTGGCAGTATTGGTGTCTGGTGGTCTTTCGATCCAGACGCCAGGGTTTAGAGGGTTCGTGGTCCGGGCTGACGGCCCCTCCCACAAACGGTTTTGTATGTTCGTATGAACAAGACGCGGCCTAAAGCACTTCCGAACCGGCGGGTCAAGCTCTCCGACTGTCTCAATCGGATCAAATTTGCTTCATTTTATGCAGATTATTGTTGCAACCAGCCACCACCCTGTGGTGCCAATATTGCGTGGGATAACACCAACTTTTTCGGAGTGTGAAGTTTATGGTGAAATCGAGATTTGCGCGCCTTGCAAAGACAGCAGCATTGATCGCAGGTGGCGCCGTACTTGCCGCGTGTGGTGGTGGCGGAGGCGGCGGCGGAACGACTGTGCCGCCAACCTCCGGCTCACCACCACCTCCGCCACCACCACCGCCGCCGCCGAGTTGGAGCCAGGGCGTGTTCCAAGCAGCGAGTACATTCAAGGACCAGTGTGCCGCCCCCAGAAGCGGCGTCGACATTGAAGGCAACGCCTTCCCAGACGAGGCGGGTGCATTGATCGACGAACTGTTCTGGCTCCGCTCCTGGACGCATGAGACCTATCTCTGGAACGATGAGGTCACGGACCGTGACCCAGCGGGATTCAACGATCGCGTCACTTATTTTGATCAATTGAAAACCACCGCGGTGACCGCTTCCGGAGAAGACAAGGATGATTTCCATTTCAGCGAATCTACCGCAGAATTCCTGGAACGGCGCAATTCGACAGCGAGCGCCGGATATGGACTCAATCTGATCGTATTTTCCTCCGCGGTCCCGCGCGATTATCGCATACGCTATACAGAGCCAAATTCACCGGCGTCTCAGATCGTCAATGGCACGCCAAACTTCGTTCGCGGCGCCAGGATTTTGAGCATTGATGGCGTCGACCTCGTGAATGGCTCGACCCAGGCTGACATTGATACGCTGAATGCTGGGTTGTTTCCTGCAACGTCAGGCGAAACCCACACATTTACCATTCAGGAGCCGGGCTCAGCGGGCTCTCGCACAGTTTCGGTCACTTCCGCAAACGTCTCGCAACAGCCCGTGAACCGCACCGCGGTGATCAATACACCAACCGGAAATGTCGGCTATATCCTTTTCAACACGTTCAGCCCATTCTCTTCGGAAGCTGACATTGCGAATGCAATGACGTCCATGAGCAATGCTGGCGTCACCGACCTGGTGCTGGATTTGCGCTACAATGGCGGTGGATTGCTGACCGTGGCCTCTCAACTCGCTTACATGATTGCCGGGCCGTCGCGCACCAATGGCAAGACGTTCGAATTGCTGCGCTTCAATGACGATGCCGGCAACACCAATCCGGTCACCGGGGCGTTCAACGCACCGATCCCGTTCGAGAATACCGGCGTTGGATTCTCGCTCGCCAATGGCACACCGTTAGACGACCTCGATCTGGGACGGGTCTTCATTCTCTCGACCGAACGCACATGCAGCGCCAGCGAAGCAGTCATCAATGGCCTGCGCGGCGTCGATGTCGAGATTATCCTGTTCGGAAGTCCGAATTCTGGTTCACCTGGCGGCAATACATGCGGCAAGCCTTTCGGTTTCTACCCCCAGGACAATTGCGGGCAGACCTATTACACGATCCAGTTTCAAGGGGTGAATGATAAAGGCTTTGGCGACTATACAGATGGCTTCATCCCGGGGAACTCGAATGCCGCTTTTGGCGTACGCACCTCCGGCTGTGTTGTTTCCGATGATTTGAACACCGAACTCGGTGATCCAAGTGAAGGCATGCTCGCTGCAGCGCTGCAATACCGCCTGGATGGTACATGTCCGTCGGTTTCCCCGAAACCAGTGGCAGATATCATTGTTGCCAAGGGAACGACCGGCAATGTTGCCTCCTCCACTCTGACACCGGAAGACAACTTCCTCGCCAATAACCGGGATATGACACAGCCATGAGTCAACGCGCGCTGACCGCACTCTTGAGCGGCTTGATCCTTGGAGCCTGTCAACACGGTGCAAGCGCCGTCCCTGCCGTACTGGAAGATGGCTCGGACGCGACCATTTCGATGCTGAAGTCGCATCTGGCCGACGCCATGGGGGTCGCCACAGTCTCGCTTGGGGCGGGCGATCCGACGGTGGGGTCGACTCTATCGGTGCTGCCGCCGCCGCTTGGCGAACACGAAACACACAGCCCGGCAACGCCGACCCAGTTCAATCTGATCCTGATCGGCAACACCTGCTACGCCCAGCGTATAGAATCAGGCGCCCGGATCGAACTGACCGGCATTCGTTGCCGGGCGCTTTAGTCGTCCTCTCCCAAAACAAATTAGCCCGCGGCCATCTCGACCGCGGGCTTTGTTGTGTCTTACCACAGCGCTTTAGATAAACGCGTATCCATTGGCGTTGATGTAATTGATCAGCTCTTGGCGACGCCGGCCTGGATCCGGGTGGGTCGACATGAATTCAGGCGGGCGATTGCCAGCGCTTTTCTTGTCCATCAGCTCCCACAAACGCGGTGCCTGGGTCACGTCATACCCCGCCTTGTACATGTAATCGACGCCGAGCTTGTCGGCCTGCAATTCATGGTTGCGGCTATACGGCAACAATATGCCGAACTGAATGGCAGCGCCGCCTAATGCCGCCAGCTCGCCGCCATAACGGCTCAGCTCATCGGACTGAGCGATCGCGACCTGACCGGCCACCATAGCGGCCTGCGCCGCAACTGTAGCTGACGCCCGCGCGGCCGAGTGGCGACCATCAATATGGCCGGCTTCGTGGCCCAGCACAGAGGCCAGCTGGTCATCATTCTCGGTCAGTTCAGTAATCCCGCGATACACACCGACCTGCTGGCCGGGCATCACAAAGGCGTTGATATCATCAGTATCAAAGACAGCGACTTCCCACTCATTCGGCACGTAGGCGACGTCCTGATTATATTTGTCTCTGAGCGCCGCCGAGCGGCCTTTTGCGGTGCGATCCCAGGTTGTCAGCACGCGATTGCGCAAGCGGCTATCGCCGGTTTGCGGCGTTTGCTTCTTCATTTCCGACCAGGCCGTAGACGACATCGCCGCCAGCGACGCATTGTCGAAGCCGGGCAGGATGAGCTGCGACTCCCCGGTCACCGGATTGGTCGAGCAGCCAGTCACGATCGGCACAATCGTTCCGCAAGCAAGCCCTTTAATAATCCCTCGACGCGACATACGGATTCGCGGCGCCGAATCAAGAAAATCGCGCGGCGCATCAATGCGATCGCCGGTTTCGATCATTTCGTCGGTAATTAGTGGTTTATCCATTTACCAGTCTCCCTTTTCCCAGCAGATTTGCGCCGTTCTCACCCAGCCGCAAATCATGGTTAAGCGAATGCTCGCACAGAAACTCGCACGCGTCACCTGAATGCTGGATGAAGCCGCACAGGGCGCGTTATTCAGCCATCAGAGCCTTGGCCTGTTCGACCCAGTTCTCACGGCTGACCCGGCCCTTGAATGAGAGATGATTCTCGATCCAGGTTTCATTCTCAGGCGTCCAGGCGGCGATTTGCGTAAACCGGTAAATACCAAGCTCGTTCAGGACCTCGCCGATCCGCGGTCCGATGCCGGTGATTGCGGTCAAATCATCACCGCCATCTTCGGGCCTCTCCAGCTGTTCCGGCTGCACGCCTTCCAGTTCCGCCAGCATCGCTTCAGACGGATGGACCTCTGCTTCTGCCGCCGCTTCTGGCGCTGCCTGTGCTTCTGGTTCGGCTGCAGGTTCAGGCTCAGCCGGCTCCGCGACAGGCTCGGGTTCTGGTTCGGGCTCTGCCACACTCTCGGCTGCTTCAGCTTCTCCGGCTTCGAAATAAGCCAGGCGCCCTTCAAGATAGCGGTTGCGCCAGCGCAGGCGCGCCATTTCTTCATCCGATTCGCCGGCCGCCTCCTCCACTTCAGGTGCAATCGCGTCGGCCGGCATCGCAGCAGCCCGCGCAGTGATCACACTCGACTCCAGCGCATCGACGCGCTGCCGCAGATACCCGGTTTGCCATCTCAGCTTTTCGACGGCCTGATCATCTTCGGCCTGAACAGGACTTGGCGTGTCAACGGGCGCGGCAGGAGCGTCAGCCTCTAGCGCCGCGACCCGCTCTTCCAACCAGCTATTGCGATCGCGCAATTGTGTGAGTTCTTCCTGATTGTCATCAGACAGAATAGCACCAGCAACAGCGCCAGCCGCGGCCGCTCCGACGGTTTCCAGCCCGCCGCCTGCGCCGCCATTTTCGGCCTGCAGTTGTTCGAGTTCCGCGCGCGCGGCCGAGAGTTCATCGCCAAGCGCAGAGATACGAGCTTCGCGATCATCGAGTTCAGCCTGCAGCCCTTCATCACCGCCAACGGCCTGGGCATTGTCTTCCTTGCGCTTGCGCTGGGCGGCGTAGAGCGCTTCGACTTCAGCCTTGGTCTGGGTCAACTCGGTGCGGGCGATTTCCCGTTCAACCTGGGCCCGGCGCACGCGCGATCCGACCAGGAGCCCACGAAATGAAAATCCGAAGAGCAGGCCCAGGACGGTCGCAGCCGCCAAGGCCATCCACATATTCGCAATCAGCCACTGCATCTACTCGTTCCACTCCTGAACTTTGAACTCGATTCTTCTATTCGCGGCGCGCCCTTCTGGCGTCGCATTGTCGAGTTTCGGTTGATCCGGTCCATATCCTTGGACGATTAGGCGCGCAGTATCAAATCCCGTCGCCGCCATATAATTGGCCACAGCTTGCGCACGGGCCTCGCTAAGCGTCACATTCGCCGTGCGATCGCCTGAATTATCAGTATGCCCGCCGACTTCGAAAGCGAGATCATCCGCGCAGCTTGCTGACACCGCCATAATCTTGTCCAGGGTCAAGCCGCTGTCGCGAGACAGCTCGGCGCTACCGCGATTGAACACCACTGCATTGGCATCCATGATCAAGTCGAACGAAGTCTGGCAGGCCTCAAGCGGGTCGTCGCTCAAGTCGACATTGGAAATCTCTTCAAGCGCTACGGTGACCGTCTCGGCAGCAATCGCGACCTCATAATCGCCTTCGAGCTCAGCCATATCTTCGCGCAAGAATTGCAGGGTGGAGCTGGTGGCCTCCCCTTCAAACTTGAAGCCCTGGCCTTCTGGCTGGAATTCCATTTCACCGCTTTCAAACTGGCTGAAATGCGGCAATCCGAGGCGCACGCCTTGAATCCATTGGTCATAATCAGACGAAGCAACTGTCATCTGATCGACAATCGGGCCGTCAAAATAAGTCGCGGCAATCTCCGCAATCTCGGCCCGCTCCTCGACCGTTTCGCAACTGCCGGACAGGACCAGGCTGCCATCGACATGTTCGGCTTTCCAATGGCTTGGGCCGTCAATGTTCGACACACCGCGCCAGGGCGCGTCGATATTGGCGACCGTCGCCGTCGCCTGGATGCGAGCGGTATCGTCCATGGCGATGCCACTCAGCCTTAATTCATAATCGGTCAGGCGGGCTTCGCCGCTATCGATCAGGGCGAGCTGATCCATGCCGAACTTCGCCGTCCCGACCCAGTCGCCCTCTGGCACGCCAAGGGCGAGTTGCACACGATCATCCGGGGTCTGTCCCGAAAGGATAGCCGCATGTCCAGCCAGCGCGATCTTTGCCGCCTCATCCGGCGCCGAGCCAACCAGAATCATCGACCCATCAGCACTCTTTATCGCCCGCCAGACATAGGGAGAGGCGGTCGGCATACTGCGAATCTCGCCGAATGCGGTCTCAACGCTCCAGATGCCGCCGCGCAGGATCCCGCCTTCGCCGGATGATTGCAGCACGGCCATGCGCGCAGCTTCCGCCGCTTCGACGCTCGGCGGTGAACCGGTCAGGATGGCGCGCTGGCCGTTCAGTTCCAGCTCGGCCCAGCTACCGCCCGCTTCAACCAGAGCGGTTTCGGCCGAGGATTGCAATTGATCATACATTTGCGCGGCATTGAGATGGTATTCCGAGGTGCCATGAACGGTGATGATACCCAGCAGGGCAAGGCCTGCGCCGCTCAAGCCAGCAATCATCGTATCATAGGCACCCATGCAGTTTCTCCCCTGATCCGCACTGCATTACTGCATCAGGTCTGCCTTATACCTTGGAATCAGGCAAGTGCATGTTACAGGGCGAATATGACAGGTTCTTTCGATCAGATCACTTCAGCCAGCAATCCGCTGATCAAGCGGCTACGTGGTTTGGAGCGCAAAAAAAACCGAAATGAAACAGGCCTTTTCCTCGCCGAAGGGGCGCGCCTGATTGAACAGGCCTTGGCTCAGGGATGGCAGATTGACACCCTCATTATCTCCAACTCCGGGGCCGAGCGTGACTATGTCCGGACCTTGTGCAAGCAGGCCCAATCCAAAGGTGCGCGGGTGGTTCAGGTGCCAGATCGCCTAGCTGGCTCGATCGCCCGAAAGGACAATCCGCAGGCCGTCATCGCTGCCATACAGCAACGCGATCTGGCGCTGTCTGACCTGGATCCGGCCCAGCCGGGGCTCTGGATCGGCCTGTATGAATGCCGCGACCCAGGCAATCTCGGCACCATCCTGCGAACCGCTGACTGCGCCGGAGCGGCCGGCGTGATCCTGATCGAGCAATGTTGCGATCCGTATAGTGTCGAGGCCGTGCGCGCTTCGATGGGTTCGCTGTTTGACGTGCGTCTGGCGCGCGCTGATTTTGCCAGTTTCAATGCCTGGCGCCGCACTGCTGGACTGTCCATGGTGGCGGCCAGTGTGAATGGCGACACGCGCCATGACGGCGTTGATTTTGTCGCGCCCAGCCTGATCCTGATGGGCAATGAACAGGCCGGCCTCCCGGCCGCCATCGAAGCCGAATGCGAGACGCTCTGCCTGATCCCGATGCGCGGCGGCGCTGACAGCCTGAACCTCGCACAGGCCACAGCGATCATGCTGTATGAAGGCTGGCGCCAAAGAGGGTTTGCTTGATGAAGATTACGTCCACGCTCTTCCTCGCCGATCAATGGGACCCGCAGGACTATGCCCTGCTCGACAGCGGTGATGGGCATAAACTGGAACGGTTTGGCGATCAGACCGTCATCCGCCCCGATCCGCAAGCCTTCTGGACGCCGGCCCGCCCGGTTGACAGCTGGCAGGCTGATGCCCGCTTTGATGCCAAGTCCGGCGATGATGATCGCGGCAATTGGCGGCTGATCAACCCAGCAGCGCCTGAAGCCTGGCCGATACAGTGGCGCGGCCTCAGCCTGCAGGCCCGCCGCACCCCGTTTCGGCATCTTGGCCTGTTTCAGGAACACAGCGTTCACTGGGCCTTTGCCCAGGATCAGATCCGACAGGCTGGTCGCAAGGTGCGCCTGCTCAACCTGTTTGGCTATACCGGCATGATGAGTCTCGCGGCCGCGCAGGCCGGGGCAGAGGTTACACATCTCGATGCCAGCCCGAAATCCAACGGGTTCGGCAAGGAACATGCGGCGATGAGCGGACTCGGCGACGCTCCAATCCGCTGGATCGCGGATGATGCAATGAAGTTCACGGCCCGCGAGATTCGCCGCGGCAACAGCTATGACGCCATCGTCCTCGACCCGCCCAAATTCGGGCGCGGGACCAAGAACGAGACCTGGCGGTTTGAAGAGGACCTGCCCGGATTGTTGGAAAATGTCCGCGCCCTGCTTTCGCCCGAGCCGCTATTTGTCATCCTCACCGCTTATGCCGTGCGCTTGTCTCATATCGCCCTGGCGCAGGCCCTGGGCGGCCATTTGGAAGGCCTGGGCGGAACCATGGAAATGGGCGAGATGGCGATCCCGCATGCCAGCGATGATCGCTTGTTGCCGACTTCGATCTGCGCCCGCTGGCGCGCGGACTAGGCGCGCTCCGTCGCGACGATGGCGGCGCAGGCGATGACAATCAGCACCGCGGCCACGAGCCAGGCTGATTGCAGATCGAAACTCACCGATGTCGCTGGAACGGTATCGAAGGTTACATCCAGCTCTGGCGTGCGCACCTTGACCACGTCCCACAGCCCGCCAATTTGCGACAGCGCCGCTCCAATGCCGACGCCGCCAGCGCCAAACAGAAGCGGCGTGCGCCAGCGCGAGCGCTTTTTGATCGGGGTCATCACCCGCTGAACGAAGGCGTCGCTTTCCAGAGCGCCGTCCTGTGCCTCGAACAGCGCCGTCAGATCTTGATAATGCTCGTCGTGTTCCATTGTCTCTACTCCATCACGCCACATGGCCTGGCGCAAGCTGTTTGCGAAGCGCCGCAACGCCGCGATTCACATGCGATTTGACCGTGCCAAGCGGAAACCCGGTGGCACTAGAGGCTTCGGCATGGCTGAGCCCTGCTGCCACACACAGAACCACGCAAATGCGCTGGTTTTCGGGCAAGGTCTTCAAGGCCCGGTCGAGATCCAGATGATCTGCCATTCGCGCGGCCGAGACATCAAAGGCGATGACATGCGCGCCTTCATCAAACTCAACCTCCGGTTTCTGCTTGCGCCGAGCTTGCAGAAACTCCCGATAGGCAATCGTGCACAGCCAGGCCTTGAACGATCCGCCGCGATACGTGGCAATCTTGCGCCAGGCCGTCAGGAATGCCGCCTGGGCGAGATCGTCGGCCTCGACCGGCCGCAGCGCCAGACGCCGGGTCAGACCGCGCACTGTACCTTGATAGCGGCGCACCAAGGTCTCGAACGCTGCCTCATGTCCAGAGGCAGCGTCGCGGGCCAGATCCAGGTCGGTGGTCACCAATCTCCCCTCCGCCCTGACGATCAGTCGTGGCTGAACCGCCAGAGGCCGAGATAGGCGATCCCGAGAATGATCGGAAAAGAGGACACGCCGAGCATGCCGCGCAAGGCTTCTGGCTCATCATGCGGGACCAGAAGGCCGAGGCAGATAAAGGCGACCCCGAAGGCAATCAGCAGGATGCCGCGGCGCAGATCGGACTTGGCCGGATCGTTGAGATAGGACATCCGCTCGACCAGTTCGGGCGAGACTTCCTGCCCCTTCTCCACCGCCAGGCGCAGGGTTTCATGCGCGGTCAGACGCTTTTTGTAATTATAATGGCTGAACAACCAGATTGCCCCGACAATCGAGGCGAATATGAAAATCGGAATGACAACGTCTTCCATGCTCTTGCTTCCTTATCTTACCGCCCAGTTTGTGGGCTTACCGATAGAGATGCAAACGCGGTCGGATTTGGATGCAGATGGTTTAAAGTTTTGCAGTTGCGACGTTTTTGGTGACTGCCACCCAGGCTGCGCTCATATCGTCTGACCAGGCATCGCCGGCAAGCCGCTTGAATACGCTGGCCATGACGATGAAAAAGCCTTCGAACACTTCATCACCAATGCCATAGCCTTCATGATTCATGCGCTCGGCCGAGATAAAGCTCACCGCCACCGGGTCATCGCTCAATAAGCCTTCAGCCATGACCAGGGCTTCATTCAGCATGTGCCCGCGAGCACCCATATCTGTGTCGAGAACGAACAATTTCTCGAATTGCGGGTAACGCTCGAACAATTCGGCATAGACCGGCGGGACGACATCCTCACACCGCTGGGCCACGGCTTCAAGGCTTTGATTGAAAGCAGAGATCAGATTCATATGCGTTTTTATCTCCGTTCGTGACCTGCCAACAAGGCGCTTCTGCGTCGCAGTAGGGTTACCTAGTTCCTAATAGGCGAATTGGCACACACATTGCTCGCCTCTCAGGCGAGTACAACGTGGATGTGCCCTTATGGCACTGGGGAGACGCACGTGATAAGGACGATTATGGGAAATTTTGAGCGTGACACACGCGGCAATGTCGCGATGATATTTGCATTGATTGCGGTGCCCCTGCTTCTGATCGGCGCCTTTGCCATCGACAGCTCACGCCATTTGAGCACCAATCAGCAATTGCAGTCAGCGATTGATGCTGCGTCTCTGGCTGGCGCTCGGGCGCTGGAAGATGCCACCAAGACAGATGCCGAGATCGAAGCCATCGCCCAAGGCGCTTATCAAGCCAACCTGCTTGGCCGCCATGGCGATGTCGCCTGTCTCGACTCCACCGTCACCGTGAACCGCGACACCGGCACCGTCATGGTCCAGGCCTCGTGCCAGACCCCGACCCTGCTCGGGGATGGGCTGAGTCGGACCAATATGGACTCGCTCGGCCAGTCGACAGCGCGCGCCAACCTGACCAAACTTGACCTGGCCTTGATGCTGGACGTGTCCGGCTCGATGGAAGGCAGCAAGCTCGCCAATTTGAAAGCCGCTGCCAAACAGACTGCCAGCACCTTGATCACGCCCAGTTCAGGCAATCGCGTGCGGATCTCTTTTGTCAGCTATGCCGCGGCCGTGAATGCAGGCGTGTATGGTAATGAAGCCCAGGGCAAGCTGCCGACAGACGATTCAGATGGTGACGGCCTCGACAAGGTCTGTGTCTCGGAACGCACCGGCATCGCGGCCTGGACTGATGACAAGCCGCAGCTCGGCAAATATGTCGGCGACGCGGCCTCATTCTGCCCGGATTCCAGCCTGCTGCCCCTGACCGATGACTTGACCACCTTTGATGCCGCGATTGACAGCCTGACCGCAGGCGGCATGACCGCCGGTCATCTCGGCGTCGCCTGGGCCTGGTACCTGCTGGCGCCGGATTGGGACGATATCTGGCCCACCGCCTCTGCGCCACTGTCTTACACTGAGCCACATTCGGTCAAAGCCGTGGTGCTAATGACCGACGGCCAGTTCAATGCCAGCTATGCATCTAGCATGGGCGGCAGCAACACCCAGGCCAAGGCGATGTGCGATGAAATGCGCAATGAAGGCATTCGCATCTATGCCGTCGCCTTCCAGGCGCCAAACTCGGCCAAGAACACGCTGAAGGATTGCACCGGCGATGATAGCCGCTTCTTCGACGCTGCCAGCGGCACTGAATTGCTGGCCGCCTACGATGCGATTGCGAGCCAGCTGTCACAGCTGACCCTGGTGAACTGATACCGAGGATTTCTCGTCCGCGCCAAGCTTAGCAAAGCTCCATCCCGAGCGCAGTCGGAATGACGAGGGCCTTAGTATTAGTCGCGCCT
Organism: Henriciella sp.; assembly: GCA_965212615.1. Taxonomy (GTDB): domain Bacteria; phylum Pseudomonadota; class Alphaproteobacteria; order Caulobacterales; family Hyphomonadaceae; genus Henriciella. The sequence continues at coordinate 37,517 of OZ243114.1, read as the reverse complement.
TATAGCGGAATATTATCGTGCTTCTTCCACGGATTGGAGAGCTCTTTGCCTTTCAGCGTGCGCAAGGCCTTGGCCACCCTGCGCCGGGTTGAGTGCGGCATGATGATGTCGTCAATATAGCCCTTGCGAGCGGCGACATAAGGATTGGCAAAATTGTCTTCGTAATTCTTGGTATGCGCGGCGATCTTGTCATCGTCGCCAAGATCCTTGCGGAAGATGATCTCAACCGCGCCCTTGGCGCCCATCACAGCAATTTCGGCGGTCGGCCAGGCATAATTGACGTCGCCGCGCAGGTGTTTGGAACTCATCACATCATATGCGCCGCCATAGGCCTTGCGTGTGATCACCGTGACTTTCGGCACAGTCGCTTCGGCATAAGCAAACAGCAGCTTGGCGCCATGCTTAATCAGGCCGCCATATTCCTGCTTGGTGCCTGGCATGAAGCCCGGCACGTCAACGAAAGTGACGATCGGAATGTTGAAACAGTCACAAAAGCGCACGAAACGAGCACCCTTACGTGAGGCATCAATATCGAGCACGCCGGCCAGAGTCATCGGCTGATTGGCAACAAAGCCGACCGTCGTGCCTTCCATCCGGCCGAAGCCGCAAATGATATTGGCACCAAAGGCCGGGCTGATTTCGAAAAAGTCACCTTCATCCGCGGTCTTCTCGATCAGTTCTTTCATATCATAAGGCTGGTTCGGATTGTCGGGGATCAGCGTGTCGAGGCTCGGATCCTCGCGCTCGATCGTGTCGAAGGTCGGGCGCACGGGCGGCTCTTCGCGGTTCGAACCAGGCAGGAAGTCGATCAGGCGCCGCATCTGGGTCAGCGCTTCGATGTCATTCTCGAAAGCGCCATCGACGACACCGGATTTTGCCGCATGGACAGAGGCCCCGCCCAGGGTTTCGTGCGTAACTTCTTCATTGGTCACGGTCTTCACCACATCAGGACCGGTGACATACATGTAGGAAGTGTCTTTCACCATGAAGATGAAATCGGTAAGCGCCGGGGAATAGACGTCGCCGCCTGCGCACGGCCCCATGATCACAGAGATTTGCGGAATGACACCCGACGAGAGAACGTTTTCCATGAAGATATCGGCATAGCCGGCCAGGCTGTCGACGCCTTCCTGAATGCGGGCGCCGCCAGCATCGAAGATGCCGATCACCGGCGCGCCAACCTTGGCCGCGGCTTTCTGAACCTTCACGATCTTTTCTGATTGCGCCAGCGACAGGGAGCCGCCAAAGACGGTGAAATCCTTGGAAAAGACATAGACTAGGCGCCCATTGACGGTGCCGAGGCCGGTGACCACTCCGTCGCCCGGAATGCGCTGTTTCTCCATGCCGAAATCGTGACTGCGATGCTCGACGAACATGTCGGTCTCTTCGAAACTGCCATCATCCAGCAAAAGCTGGACACGTTCGCGGGCGGTGAGTTTGCCTTTCTCGTGCTGACGTTCGATGCGGGCCTTGCCGCCGCCCATTCGAGCTTTTTCCCGACGGGCCTCTAGCGCTTCAATCACGTCCTGCATTTGGGTCACCTCCCCGCAAATCTTTGTCCGTGGACGGGGTTTTAATGCTGCGGTGGCGCAGCGCAAGCCGCTAGCAAGGCAAAAACGGGCCTCCGCAAGGGAAAGCCCGTCTGATGCCTTTCATTCTGAAAGTGAGGACTAGTTCTTAGTAATAACCTCGATGGCCGCGCCGGTGGCCGCGATGGCGACGTTCCGGGATGCCGTAAATCTCGCGCACCTGGTCGCCGCGGCGGACGATGCAGGTGACAGGACGCTCAAACTCACGCCGGCGGGTCTCGAACTCGACCTCGTTAAAGGTGACGCGAAACCCGCGTGGTCCGATCCGTTCGGCATAGCGGCCATCGTCAAAGTCGACATCGTGGAAGCCGAGATAATCGGCCTCAGCGCGAATAGCGCGGCGACAAGCGCGAATGGCGCGGCGTTTCATACGCCGCAATTCGCGGCGGTCATGGTATCCATACCGATCGCCATACCGGTGATGGCGGCGGGTATCATAACCATAAGAGCGATAAGCACGGTCACCGAGATTGAGATGCAGTCCGCCCGTCTCGGTCTGAATCGAAAGACTGCCGCGGACGCTCTTGCTCGACGTGCCGGGATCGGCCAGAGCCGGAGCGGTGAAGAGCAGAGGCGCCGCAAGGGCAAGCGCGGCTGCTCGAGGCTGCATGATGCGTTTCATCATGGCTGCAGGAATGCACAAACCAATTCAACCAAGCCTGAGCGCGTCATTCGGGTGACATTCATGAAATTCAGGCCCTGCCCATTCCTTGCCATTTTGTCATGAAAGTGTGACCCTGAACTGGGATTCGTAGAATTGCGCGATGCGCGAATAAGAGTGAGGGACCTTCATGAGATATCTAACCACCAGCCTGCTGGCCCTGGGATGCTGCCTCGGCGCACAAGCGCAGGATACAAGCCGCGATTCTGAACAGATCAAGTCGATCACCAAGCCTGACATGCGCTATGTGATCGAATCAGCATCTTACACCGTCACCGAAGACCTGAATTCCGGAATTGGCTATGTCGCCAATACGGATGAGAGCCTGATATTTGGCGTGCAGGGGAAAGCGTGCGACGGCGAAGATCAGGACCAGGAGCCCTGTCTTGGCGTCGAATTCTTCGTCGTACTCGATGGCGAATACGAATTAGACTACGTCAATAGCGTCAATCAGAGATGGTCAGCAATCAAGGCTGCCCGACTGGATGGCGGCGCACTGATGCTGTCACGCTACATCATTCTGGATCACGGCCAGACCCTGCAGAACCTGCGCCTGAACATGGTCACCACGACGGCCATTGCCGAGCAGGTCAAGGAAGAAAACGAACCAAAAGAGGAAGAAAAGCTCACTGTCGACCAGATCGATTGGGGCGATGATTCCGGCGAATATGCCTTTGATGATGCCTGCGATGATGCCCGTTTCCACGAGGATGGCGACGACTGGACCTATCAACGCAAGCACGTCCTGCACGACGCCACCGATTGCCGGAAACTGTATCAGGCCGGCTCGATCACCCTGTATGTCGATTTCGGGAACAATTCCGGTGATTACACCAATGACAATACCTGCGATGATAATCGATTTACTGGTGAAGGACGCTCCATCCTGCCCACGGACAGTCAGGTCAAGCGCGACGCAGATGATTGTATTGCCGCTTATCAAGAAGAGCGACTGAACCGGCCATAGCCGGTTTCGTCAGTCGTCCCGGCCGACTTTGCCACGAAGCGCCTTGACTGCGCTGCGCTGTTTCTTGGAGTCCAGTCGGCGCCGGACCGATGCCCGCGTCGGTTTGGTCTTGATGCGCTTGCGCGGTGGCTCGGCGACGGCGCGGACCATGTCGGCCAGCCGCTTGCGGGCCGCCTCGCGATTGAGTCCCTGACTGCGGTGGTCCTTGACCTCCAGGATCAATTCGCCGTCCTGGGTCAGGCGGGCGCCAAACCGGCGTCGAAACCGGGCTTTGACCGGCGCCGGGATCGAGCTCGCGACCACATTCCAGCGCAATTGCACGGCGGTCGAGACTTTATTGACATTCTGACCGCCGGGCCCGGAGGCCCGGATAAACCGCTCGCTCAGCTCCCAGTCCGGGATCTGAATGGATTCGGTCACGAACACATGATCGCGGTTCGACATGAAAGCTCCGTTCAGGGTCAATTCAGGCTGCCTAATTAGGTTGAGCTGCAAGGCTTGTCACGAGCAGCCGAAATTGCGGGTGTCCTGGGGCGCCATATCAGGAAAGGAGGACCTGCTTCATGTCCATCCTCTCAAAATTGACTTCATCAGTGGCGGCGGTCGCCTTGTTCGCCGGTACGCTTGCGCCTGTGGCCTCGGCCGACCGCGGTCAGCGCGCTGAGCGCGATTCCCGTCCGCAAGTCCAGCAACAAAGGCCGGAAACGCGGGCCAATCGTCAGAACCGAAATCGCGCGCAAGGTGAACGCTATGTCAGCGAACCCCGGTTCAGACGCGAGAACCGCAATGATGTCCGGACCGGACAAGGTCAGATTCGCGGCGAGCGCAGCATGACCCGCCGCGACACCGGCGAATTACGCGGCGGTGAGCGACGGAGCGAGCGGCGCGATCAACGCCGGAACGCACGCCAGAATGACCGTCAAATGGACCGTCAGCAGGAGCGCCGGGCCGATCGGCGCGATGAGCGTAGAGCCGAGCGCCGTGAGACCCGTCGTGATGAGCGCAGGGCTGAACGCCGCGCCGAGCGTCGCGATGATCGCCGCTTTGAGCGCCGTCAGGAGCGGCGCGCCGAAAGACGCGCCGAAAACCGCCGTGAGAACCGACGCATCCGCGACCGGTCCTATGATCGCGGCTATGATCGTGGATATAGCCAGGCACGACGCGACCGGCACTATCGCGGGCATCGCAATTACCGACATCGCGATCACAGCCGGTACTGGCGTCACCACCGCAACTTCAACCGACATTATCGCCACCACAATGGCTATCATTACCGTCGGCACTGGCGTCGGCACTGGCGCCGCCACAACTTCCGCCACTATTCGCCGCGCGCCTATTATTATCACGGGCACAGACCGTTCTATTATTATTCGCGGCCAACTTTCCGCTTCGTGTATGATAGCTATTACGTGCCAAGTTACCGGATTGGCGGCCATTATGGCTACCACAGTAATACGATCATCATTGGTGATTATGATTATTGGGGCCTGTATGATCCGCCGCACGGCTATCACTGGGTACACGATTATGACAGCGGCGATGCCATCCTGGCCTCGATTGCCACGGGCGCGATTATCGGCCTCGTGATCGGTGCCCTGGCCGACTAAGCCGCTCAATGACACCTGGCGCAGACCGCCGCGCTGATCAAAAACCACCCGCAGGCCAAGCGTCTGCGGGTGGTTTTCGTTCACAAGATTAAATTATCCCGTGATCGCCTTGCATTCATCTTTCATTAGGCACGAGTCATGCTTAATTCACAGTGTCCGGAAACAACATTCAGTCCGGGCATAGTCGTTCAACAGCTGAAAGGAGGTGATCCAATGTCGAGTGAGAAACCAGGAACGGTGATTGGATCCGTTTGTGTTAAGGGTTTCATGGAGCAGCCTCTGCGAACCCTCTGACACGGTCTTGAGGCTGCCTGCGACGGCTCCCGCCTCGCAGAGTTGAACGCAGCCAAGGATTCAAGAGCCATCCGGCTCACGGACCCCAGCCGAGATCCGGCTGGGGTTTTCCGTTGGTGGTGTTGTATTCTTCTGGCGCCGGCATCGCGCGCGGAGAAATTGGACAGCACAAGATTGTGATACTATAACCCGCGCCCATGTGGGGTCGCACCTTCAAGACAAACTCATCCGGCTCAACCGAGCCGGTGAACGATGAGACGGATCCACGGACCGTCCGCCGCATCGCCATTGACGGGTCCTTGATCAAGATCGATGTGATGATCTATCGCCAGCAGATCAGCGATCTGACGCCGCTGGTCATCGTCAACTCGATCGAACTGCCAATGCCGCCCTCACAAGGTTTTTGTGATCGGATGTGGCACGCTGGCTATCAGGTCATCTTCATCCGGCGTCCGGGATTTGGCGGCGCCCCAGGCCTGCCGACAGCCTTGCTGGCGGATCGCGAAGTCCAGAATGGCGCGGCAGCCATCACCGAGGCAGCCTTGCTGCAGCGCCTGCTCGAGACGCTTGGCTTGAAGGATGTAGTCCTGCTCGGCCTCGGCACCGGCAATTCGGTCTGTGTGCGCCTGAGCAAGCTCAGCGCGACTGTCCAATATTCGATCTTATCCAATCCTCTGTTCCACCAGAATGTCTGGGATATTGTCCGGCCCAGCTGGGTACAGTCCATGGTCCGCCAGCTGCTGCTCTCAAAAGGCGGGCTCAGCTTCACGGTTCAGGGCCTGAAATCTGTCCTCAAACGCCGTCCAGCCTGGTTCTATCGCCAGTTCGCACAGAAGAGCGCAGGTGATCTTGATTATGTCGCCGAAAACATGCCGGATTTCGAAGCCGCCGCCACCCTGATGCAGAATATGGCGCCGGAAACGGTGTATTACGACCTGCAAATGGCGCTGATGATCGATACCCAGGTCGACAACAGCTTCCTGCGGGGCATCGAAGGTGTCATTCTCTGCGGCACTGAAACCACCGAAGACTGGAAACACCAGATCAAGACACAATCCGAGCGTCTCGACTTTCCGATCGCATTCGCTCCGTCAGGTGACCTGTTCGTGCCTTACAAGTCGCCGGAAAGCCTGCTCGAACTGCTCAACTCCAAGGCGCGTCGCGCCGCGCTGCCTGGGTGACCCAGCAGTTGACCGCGGCCCCGGCCTGCGCCTAAGTCGCCGCATGCACCGCCTTCTGCTTGCCTCGCTCGTCTGTGTTACCGCCTGTTCGGCCAGCGACGTGCCCGCCCAGCCGGCCAATCTCTGCCAACAGCCAGGCGCTGGATGCGTCAGCGCCCCAGTGCGCGACGTGGTTGCTGTCGACGGCGATACATTCGAGCTGCAACGCCTGGACGGGCGCGTACGCCTGCGCCTGATTGGCTGGGATAGTCCCGAAACCGGCGACAGCGCCGGCTGCGCCGCCGAAGATGCCCTCGGCCAGAAAGTCGAAGCGCGGGCCAGAGCCCTGTTTTCGGACGCCAAGACGCTGACCTTCAAACCAGAAGGCACGGACCGGTTCGGTCGCACCCGCGCACATGTCTATCTCGACGGCACGCATATTGGCTGGCTGCTGGCCAAGGATGGCTTGTCCGCGCCCTGGCCCAGCGAAACCGTCAAGCCGAACTGGTGTGACTGAAAAAACCATGACAGTTCTGCAACTTGCGGGCGTGGGGTGAGATTTGCTTTTATGTCTGGATGAGCGATCTTGGCGCCCTCTTCCAACCCGAGCGGACCTGGTTTCTGACCATACCGCTGGCTGATGCCGACAGCACATTGCTGACCCGCCATGTCAGCGCGCTGGCTGACAGTGCGCGTGATTTCGAACACCTGCACCCGTTCGAGACGGTCGCCACCGTGATCCTTCCGAACCATATGCATGCGATCTGGGTTCTGCCTAAAGACGACAATGATTTCCGCCGGCGGGTCGAGTATTTGCAGACCAGCTTCGTCCGCCGCATGGTCGAAGGCGGCCACGTGGCGGAGCGCGATGCGAACAAGATCTGGCATCCGCGCTTCTGGGATTACCGCATTCGCGACGCCATCGATATGGAACGTCATATCGGATTCATGCACGGCAATCCGGTCAAGCATGGCCTGGTCAGCCATCCCGATAAGTGGCGTTATTCGACCTGGCACAAGTTTCGCGCCGACGGATTTGCCTTGTGGACGACAGAACCGCTGCGCACCTCTGGCGAACCCTAACCCGCCGCGATTGAGCAAGCGCGACGCGACGACAAGCGCCGCCAGTGGTTTCAATTGGGGATTTCCGGATTTACAAAGGCCGCAAAGCCTATCGCTCAAACAATGAAAGACGCCTCTATGCCTGCTATTTCCATGACCCCGCAAGAAGTCTCTGATTATATCGCCCAGGCTGGCCGCGACGCCTGGGTCGTTCCAGATGTTCCGGACACCACTCCGCGCCGCAAGATCGAAAAAGTCGGCGTCATCGGCGCTGGCACTATGGGCGGCGGCATCTCGATGAATTTCGCCACCGCCGGCATTCCGGTGACCATTCTGGAGCGCCAGCAAGAGGCCCTCGATCGTGGCCTCGGCGTCGTCCGTGGCCATTATCAGCGCAGCGCCGACAAAGGCCGTTTCCCAGTCGAGGAAGTCGACGCGCGCATGGCCCGCCTGAATGGCACGCTGAGCATGGAAGATTTCGCTGATTGCGACCTGATCATCGAAGCAGTGTTCGAGGACATGGACCTGAAAAAGCAGATCTTCACCGATCTCGACCGCATCGCCAAACCGGGCGCCATCCTCGCGACCAATACGTCAGCGCTGAATATTGACGAGATTGCCAGCGTCACGGGGCGCCCCGAAGACGTCATCGGCCTGCACTTCTTCTCACCGGCCAATGTCATGAAACTGCTCGAGATTGTCCGCGCCGACCACACCGCCGACGATGTCATCGCGACCAGCATGGACCTGGCCAAGACGATCAACAAGATCGCCACCCTGGTCGGCGTCTGCCCCGGCTTTGTCGGCAACCGCATCCTGTTCGCGCGCCAGGCCCAGGCTCAGAAACTGGTCGGCAAAGGCGCCATGCCCTGGGATGTCGACGCCGCGCTCAACGCTTTCGGCTTCCGCATGGGGCCGTATCAGATGTCTGACCTGGCCGGGCTCGACATTGGCTGGAAGAAAGGCGCCAAGACCGCCAACCCGATTCGCGACGCCTTGTGCGAACTCGACCGCCGCGGTCAGAAGACCGGCGCCGGATATTATGATTATGACGAGAACCGCCGCCCGATCCCGTCCGACGTGACGGCCAAGATCATCACCGAGATCACCGGCGTCGAACCCGGCGGCGCCCCTGGCCAGGACGAGATCATCGCCACCTGCATCTATCCAATGATCAATGAAGGCCTGAAAATCCTTGAAGAGAAGAAAGCCCAGCGCGCCTCTGACATCGATATTGTCTGGCTCAATGGCTATGGCTGGCCGGCCGATAAAGGCGGCCCGATGCTGTATGGTGACATGATGGGCGCTGAAGCCGTGCTCGCCACGATGGAAAAACTCGCCGCAGAAGATGCGGCCTTTGCCCCGTGCGAGACGCTGAAGCGCCTGGCCAAGGATGGCGGCCGCTTCATCGACGTCCAGCCGGGCTGATGCCCAGATCATGACCGACGCCCCGCCCCCCTTTGACGGCGATTATGACTATGTCATTGCCGGCGCGGGGTCGGCGGGATGCGTGGTGGCCGAGCGCCTGACGCGCGACCCGAATATCAAAGTCCTGCTGCTCGAAGCGGGCGGCAAAGACAATTGGATCTGGTTCCACATCCCGGTCGGCTACCTGTTCGCGATCGGCCATCCGCGTTCGGACTGGAGGTTCGAAACCACCACGCAGCCAGGCCTCAATGGCCGCGCGTTGAATTATCCGCGCGGCAAGGTGCTCGGCGGGTCATCAGCGATCAATGCGATGATTACCATGCGCGGCCAGGCCGCCGATTATGATGGCTGGCGCGAGACCGGCCTGCCTGGCTGGGGCTGGGACGAGGTACTGCCCGTTTTTCGCGACCTGGAAGATCATTTCCTCGGCGACGGTCCGCATCATGGCGCCGGCGGCCTGTGGCGGGTTGAGCCGCCGCGGGTGCGCTGGGACATTCTTGATGCGGTTCGCGATGCCGCCGTCGAGGCCGGTATCCCAGCCACCGAAGACTTCAATACAGGCGATAATGAAGGTGCCGGCTATTTCCATGTGAACCAGAAGGCCGGGCGGCGCTGGTCGACCGCGCGCGGTTTCCTGAAACCGGCGCGCAAGCGGGCGAACCTGCGGGTCGAGACCGGCGCCCTGATCGAGCGCGTCAGGCTCGACGGCAAGCGCGCAAGCGGCCTGATCTTCCAGCAAAACGGGCGACGGTTTGAGGTCAAAGCCCGCGCCGAAACCCTGCTCTGTGCTGGCTCGATTGGCAGCGTTCAGATCCTGCAGAGATCCGGCATCGGCCCCGCACACCTGCTGCAACAGGCCGGCATCACCGCGGCCCATGACCTGCCTGGTGTCGGCGCCAATCTGCAGGACCATTTGCAACAGCGCGCCATTTACAAGGTCTCGAACACCGTCACCCTGAACCAGACTTATTATTCCCTGATCGGCAAGGCCAAGATGGGGCTCGACTATCTGCTGCGCCGGCGCGGACCGCTGACCATGGCGCCGTCGCAGCTCGGCCTGTTTACCCGCTCCTCGCCCAACCATGACCGCGCCAATATCCAGTTTCATGTCCAGCCGCTTTCGCTCGACAAGTTTGGCGATCCGCTGCACCGCTTCCCGGCGATCACAGTCGCCGCCTGCAATCTGCGCCCGAGCTCACGCGGGACGATCCGGATAAACTCCCCGGACCCCGCCGCAGCGCCGATTATCGATCCGAATTATCTCGCCACCGAAGAAGACAGACAGGTCGCCGCCGATGCCATCCGGGTCACGCGCCGGTTGATGCAACAACCTGCCCTCGCCCGGTTCAAGCCGGATGAATACTTGCCTGGCCCGGCCTATGCGGACGCAGATCTTGCCCGCGCCGCTGGCGACATTGGCACCACCATTTTCCACCCGGTCGGAACCGCCAAGATGGGCCCGGCGCGCGACCCGATGGCCGTCGTCGATAGCGCGCTGAGCGTGCACGGCCTGTCCGGTCTGCGCGTCATTGATGCTTCGGTGATGCCAACCATCACCTCTGGCAATACCAATACGCCGACCATCATGATCGCGGCCAAGGGCGCCGAGATGATCGCCAGAGGTCAGTGCTGATCTGAACTGTGATCTTAACATTACCCCCCGTCCGCACTGAAATAACGCGATAAATCCCAAAAAACGCGACGCTGAGACGATGATTCGCCAGCGAAAGATGTGATTCGCTGATCCGCACAGAGGGAGCGGATTAGCACGAGGGCGGGCCTCGCGCGAGAGACTCTCGTGAATGGAGAGACAAATGTTAACCAAGTTTATGGGTGCGTCAGCCTTGGGCGCGGTCCTCGCCCTTGGCTGGGCCGGCGCCGCGCAGGCCCAGGCCAATGTTGATGCAAGCTGCGAGGACGGAAGCGGCGATGAATCGCTTCAATGTGGCATCAATGCAGACGCGTCAGGCGAAGACGCGACAGCGATTGGTGTCGATGCTGAAGCGTCCGGGCACGATTCGACCGCTATCGGTAATTTGACGGTTGCGCGCGGCACACAATCGACGGCGCTCGGCAAGGGAGCCTGGGCGAGTGGCGAAAACGCGGTCGCGCTTGGGGCTTACAGTACGGTGTTTGGTGACTATTCAATTGCCATAGGTGTAGACGCCACCGTTGGATCGTTCCTCGAAAGCGGTCAGCCAGCCATCTTCATGATCGACAGCAACGGAGACGTTGTTGTGGATGCGGACGGCAACCCGTTAACCTATGAAAATGCCGTCGATGGTGGTTTTTCAGGCGATCCGGTCGCCTTGATGATTGACAACGACGGAAATCTGATTCTGGACGAAGATGGCGAGCCGATCCCGGTTGAAGATGCAATCGCGATTGGTGATAGCGCCAGAGTTGAATCCAAGGATGGCACCGCGATCGGTCAAAATGCGACTGTCCGGCGAGGCGCCGAGAACGGGACCGCAGTCGGTAAACAAGCCGATGTCAAAGACGGCGCCACGAACGGAACGGCGATTGGCGAACGCGCAGAGATTGAAGAATACGCCGTGAACGGAACGGCAGTCGGACAACAGGCAAAGGTGAATGACTATGCAGTGAACGGCACGGCAATCGGTCAAGCGGCAAAGGTTGATGACTACGCCGTAAACGGCACGGCGGTCGGTCAGGACGCTGAAGTTGAAGTGTACACTGAAAACGGTACAGCCATCGGCCAGAATGCCTTTGTCGGCCTTGCTGATGATGCTGACAATCTCATCTTAGATGAAGATGGCAATCCCATCATCGTGCGCAACGCAACGGCCGTTGGTCAGGATGCACGGGTCGAAGCTGAAGACGGGACCGCGATCGGACAAGGTTCCAGGGTCACAAAGAACGCCAGCAACGGCACAGCGGTCGGTCAGGATGCTTGGGTTGAGGCCGAAGACGGCACCGCCATCGGTCACAATTCATGGATCGATGAGAACGCCGCGAACGGCACAGCCCTCGGCGACGACGCCTGGGTTCGGGCTGCGAATGGTACGGCGCTGGGTGAATACTCACAGATTGAGGCAGGCGCCGTGAATTCGACTGTAGTCGGCCAGGGCGCTGAAGTTCGAGAGTCCGCGGAAAATGGTACGGCAATAGGTCAGGGCGCCGTGGTCGAAGCCGAAATGCTCGACAGCACCGCACTCGGCCGACACTCCTATGCCGCAGCCAGCAACGCTGTCGCGCTGGGTGCGAATGCGAGCGTCTATGGTACCAATGGTACGGCGGTTGGTGAGGGCGCCTATGTCAGCGAGGACAATGCGACCGCCCTTGGCGCAGACTCGTCTGCAAAGTGGGAGAACTCCACTGCCATTGGTTATGATGCACGGACCTTGTTTGCGAACCAGTTCATGTTCGGTGCCGCCAGCAACACCTATACGATGCCGGGCATCGTCTCTGACGCTTCCCGCGCGGCCCAATCCGGTGATCTGGAATTCGTCATGACCGACGCGAACGGCAACCTGGCCAGCGATGGCGGCACATTCAGCACCCGGCTTGCCGCGGCCGAGCAACGGATCGCTGACGCGTATGATGTCCTATCGACTCCGATTGAACTGGATCCGATCGACCTGGCCTCGACGACTTCGGCGACGGTCAAATTGAGTAAGCTTGGTGACAGCTCAACGGGTGCCACCCTGGCGGCCACCACGGTCAGCACCGGGTCCAACGCTCTGGACAGTCTCGCCAAAGGCATCAACACCAATGTTGACGCGATCAATCAGAACGCCACGGCGGTTTCCACGGTCTCGTCTCTGGCAAACGCCAACCAGGCCCGCATCGCCAATGTTGAATCCACTGTGACCAGCAACAGTCTGGCCATTTCGCAGATCAACACGGGCTTCGAATCCCTCGGGCTGCAGGTGGATCAGCTGGCGACCATGGTCGCTGACAATACCGAGCAGATCGCCGCCAATACGACCGGAATCGCGATCGCCAATGCGATGGCCGGCGCCAGCTGGTTGCAGGCCAATGAGACGCACGCCATCACGGCCAATTGGGGCTATTATGACAACACCAATGCCTTTGCCATCTCGGCCACCCAGCGGCTGGACCAGAACTGGTCGGCGAATATGGGCATCGGCCTGTCGGCGGATGAAGGCAAAGTCGGCGCCCGCGCCGGCCTCCGTCTGGGCTGGTAGGCGGTCACCTGCAAGCCGATACCAAACATGAAAAGGCCGCCTGGAGAGACAGGCGGCCTTTGCTCAGAAAAGGTATGAAACTTAGTGGCGGTTGCTCAATCGAGCGCGACGCCGACGCCGCTTGTCCAACATGCTTGGGCCCGATTCCTCTGTTGCTTCAGGAGCTGGGGCTTTGATCACGGCGACTGGCTTGGCCATTTTGATCGCATTTACCGGGGTCGCCTTAAGAGGGGTGCTAGGAACCGCGATAGGGGTTTGCTCGGTTTCGCGGACTTGCGGGGTCATTTTCTTTGCCTTTCAAAACTGGACATTTGCCCATTCAGCGGGGGTTGAAGAAGAGTTTGGTGAACCGCTGATGCGATACCAATTGGGGCGGGTATTATCGTTTTTCAATAAGCATTTTCCGTTTTTCGGAAACTATTTGTGTTTCTTGAATAGAATCAGAGACATAGAGATGACGATTTTTCGTGCGGATGCCGACGCTGCCGCTTTGACAATGGGGACCTGACCCGCCTCACACCTGATCGGCGGGCGCATCAGCGGCAGGACGATCCGGTTCTTGTTCAAGCCGGTTCAGTCTTTGCGTGATCTCGGAAATCCGGGTCAGGGTCTGCAAGGTGACCGGCAGCATCACCGCGGCTTCGATGAATTCAAAGGAATAGGTCACGATAGAGAAAATCTCCCCGGGCGTGGCGGAGAGCTGGGTTGCTGCAAACCAGAGATTGCCGCCGAGCATGGAGAGCAAGGCGACGAAAATCAGGCCATAAACCACTGCTTCAGTGTCTGACAGGGCCACTTCATGCCGCCGCAAGGCCGACAAGTGCGCGCCAATGGCGCCGCGGATACCGCCTTCCAGCACAGAGACTTGCTGTTCGGATTGCGAATTCAGATCGCTGTTCAATCGATAGAAACGACCACTGGCAACGCCATAGACGATCAGCGATAGCAGCGTCGCAGCCCCCGCTGTCGCGGCGAGCAGGCCGTGAAAGCTGTACAGAATGACCAGTGACACAATCACTTGCAGCAGCGCCATGATCACGATCGGCGCTTCGGTCTCGAGAAAGGTAATCAGTTCCCGGCTCATGTTCAGCCGCGCATTGGTGGTCGAGACCGGCTGGTCTCCGGCTTTCTCGACCACGGCGGCGCCGAGCTCGACCCGCATCCGCCCATAAGCGCGCGTATCGTAAAGGCGCCGGCCAACACTGGTGACCAGCAACACCGCCATCGCCCCTCCGAGCCAAAGGAAGGGTAGCCAGTGATCGTTGAGCAAGCCGTCAATCGAGCGCCCGATCAGCAAAGGCAGCGAAACCAGAATGAAGGTCTCGAACAATGTCAGTGCCCAGGTGACGCTGACCTGCATCCAGAACACCCGCAAAAGCGATCCAATCGAGAGGGTTCTGTCCTGGAACATGGCGCTGACATCCTGCTTTGCGGCTTGAGACAGATTTGTCTCATGTCATGCCTTTTCAAGAGGCCATCTGAAGCGCGGTCAGGTTCAGCAGGGACAGCGCAGCGAGTTCGAGTCCCTCCCTCGTTCACACAAGCGTGATCGGCCCAGCGCGAGATTCGTTTGAGCCCGGGGCCAAGCCTGACTAGCCTCCGCGCCAGCAAAAAGCTGACAAGGATCACTTGTCTCGGGAGGAGAGAGCCATGGACTTCACACAAAACACGACCGTTAAAACGCTCGCCCTATTGCTGCTTCTGGCCGCGATCACACAGCCGGTCTATACCGCGCTTTATCTCTGGGCGCCTGAGGTTGATCGCCGCTTCCTGTGGGGGCTTGAGGGCCTGCTCTTCGTCCTGCTGGCCGCCTTTGGCGGATCAGCGCTGGTCAGGGCCAGGCATTTTACGCTGGGGTTTTCAGCGATTGCCTTTGCCGCGGCGCTAAATGTCGTCCAGGTCGGGGTCGGTCTGACCCAGTTCGGGCCTTTCCGCGCCGCCGCCGAAACCAATCCGGACCTGGGCGGGGTCGCTGCCTCGGTCGTCGCCTTTTCCTTCTTCGGTTACAATGCCGCCAAGATCCTGCTTGGTCTCGCCGCGCTGGACTTCGGCCTCGGCAAGCTCAAGACTGGCGGTATGCTGCTCGGCGGGCTCACGGCATTGGTCGGTGGGCTGGCCTTCATCGCCAATACGCTGGTCATGATGTTCGGGCGGGACGGCTTTGTGCCCTCGCCCGTCGCTGGCGGCGCTGGCGTGCTCGCCACCCTGCTCCTGGCGCTCTGCCTGTTAGGGCTGAAGCCTGACGCAGACTCTTAAGACCTGACCTGCGCACAAAGGCACGCTGGACGGTCATGCGCCGCGTGCATGGCGGCTCTGAGCCAAGATCCGACCGCATATCGCAAACGCGCCAACACCAATTCAACCGAATTCCCTAACCCGGTCTCAAACATATACTGCGACGCTGAGGACCGCTCCCAAGGAGACGTGACATGGCACAGATCGGAACCGGTCAGTCCTCCACAAGCCTCTATGCGGCGCTGGTTGCCGGGCTTGCTGGCGCGCTGTTCCTGGGCATTGTGATATGGCCAAGCGGCGCCGATCAATCGCTCCGCATGGCCCAGCTTGACGCCACACCGCTGTCGACCACGCTGGATGACCCGATCACGCATCGCTATCTGACCGCATTACAGCGGGTGAAGCCTTCTGCCGCGCGGCGCCTGCACCAGGACGCTGACAAAGCCATTGCCGGCGGCGCCGATGCCAATGCCGTCGCCTTGATGGTGCTGGAAAGCCATAGTCATGACTGGGCGACGGATGCCAAACACTTGCTGCGCGCCGATGTCAAACATTTCGACAAGATGCTGCGCATGAGCCAGACCGGCTTTGCCACTTTGTCGAGCCAGGCGCCGGAATATTGCCGCCTCGCCCAGTATCAGCGCTTCGAGCATATGGCCCCGGACGCCATAGCCGACGAGATTTCGACTTTTCTCGATTATGGCACGCCGGGCTATTTATGGTTGATGCGGTTCAACCTGATCGTGCTGGACGGGATCGAGGATGGCCGCACGTCGCCGAAAAAATATGACCGCCTGAATGTGGATGACCAGCAGGTCTTGTCGGCCAAGATGATGAAAATGATGAACCGGCCACAGATCGCGAAAGTGATGCAGCTGCAATCCAGGCCTGAGTCCGAGCAGCGCCGCGCGATGATGAACATGAATATCTGCACGCTGGCCACTGACGTGCTCAGCGAGATCAACACGCTGCCGACAGAGACCAAGACCCGCCTGCTCGGCGAGCTGCAATATCAGGTCCGAAATGGCGATTTCGGCCGCATCATGCGCGCAGTGCAGAACGGCATCTAGTCCCGCTCATCGATCAGGCGCGCGACATCGAGCCGGATATCGCCGATCGCGGCCCTGCCATTGGTGAATTCGCCAGACGTATCATTGTAAGTGTCGAACAAGGCGCTCAATGCCGCCTGTACCTGGCTCAGATAAGCGCTCGCCTGGTCCGCGTCTGGCACCGCGTCAATTACGTCCCGCGCCGCCGCGACCGCGCCGATCAGGACGGATCGATCATAATCGCTCTGCGCCGCCTGCTCGCCGCGATGCTGCAGGATCGCCGCCAGGGCGTGTTTCACAGACGCGGCAACCGGGTCAGTCATGCCTCAGGCTTAACCCGAACCGGCTGAATTGAACATGCAGCGCCGCTAAGCGAGGCGTTCGAACACTGCGGCCAGGCCCTGACCGCCGCCAATGCACATGGTCTCGAGCCCATAACGGGCCTCGCGCCGGTCCATTTCGCGCAGCAGCGTGGTCAGGATGCGCACGCCCGTCGCCCCGACCGGATGACCAAGCGAGATGCCAGAGCCATGCACATTGATGCGGGCATGATCCTCATCGCCTAGCCCCATCGCCTTGGTACAGGCCAGCACTTGCGCCGCGAACGCCTCGTTCAGCTCGATCAGGTCCATGTCGCTGAAAGACAGCCCGGCCTGGGCCAGGGCTTTCTCACTGGCCGGGACCGGGCCGATGCCCATGACATTTGGCGCCACCCCGGCCCGGGCCCAGCTGACCAGGCGGCCGATCGGCTTGAGGCCATATTTTTCAGCCGCCTCGCTTGTAGCGATGATACAGGCCGCAGCGCCATCATTCTGGCCTGAGGCATTGCCGGCGGTCACCGTCGCCTCCGGATCGGTCTTGGCCATGATCGGCCGCAGCTTGGCCAGGGTCTCGACGCTGGTGCCGGGGCGCGGATGCTCGTCCGTGTCGACGACGGTATCGCCTTTGCGGCCTTTCACCGTCACCGGGACAATCTCTTCAGCAAAGGTGCCATCCTGCATCGCCGCCGCAGCGCGCGCCTGCGAGCGGGCGGCAAGCGCGTCCTGTTCGGCCCGGCTCACCTGATATTCCTGGCGCAGGTTTTCCGCCGTCTCGATCATCCCGCCCGGCACCGGATAGAGGTCACCGCCAGCAGTATGCCGGCCGCGGGTGAGGCCGTCCTCGAGCTGGATGCTCGGTGCCTTGACGCCCCAGCGGATCTCATTCGAATAGAACGGCGCCCGGCTCATGCTCTCAGCACCGCCGGCAATCACCAGATCAGCCCCGCCTGTCGCCACCGTCATCGCCGCATAGATCACCGCCTGCAGGCCCGAACCGCAGCGCCGGTCGAGCTGCAAGCCGCCCGCCGTGATCGGCAGTCCGGCATCCAGCGCCACCACGCGGCCAAGCGCCGGTGCGTCCATGGTCGGGTAGCAATTGCCGAAAATGACCTCGTCCACCGCCTCGCCCGGCAGCTTTGTCCGCGCCAGCAATTCCGACACGACCCGCGTCGCCAGCTGCTGTACCGGTACGCTCTTGAACGCGCCGCCAAACGCCCCGACCGGCGTGCGCAAAGGTTCACAGATCACAGTATTTTCAAACACGGACATTTCAGGCGGCTCCTTGTGGCAGGCGAAGATGAAGACAATCGGATGGTTCGCTCATTTCATATTGCCGGGGCCGCTTCAAGCGCGGCACGCCCCTCACGTCGCGTGGGGTGGCGCGCGCGCAAGATCTGAAGACATCTGCGCAGCGGTGCGCGCGGCCGGAGCGCGTGGCCAGGCCGTGTGGCAGGTATCCAGAGACCATGATGCCCAGCCCGCCAAGTGGCACTGACCATCCCTGCCTGCGCAGGGATCGGCGGATAGCCGCCCTAAAGCCCCAGCTCCTCTTCCCTCAGCCGCTTGACCTCATCGCGCAGCCGCGCCGCCTCCTCAAATTCCAGGTTCGCAGCGGCTTCGCGCATCTGTTTTTCCAGGTCGGCGACCACCGCGTGCAGGTTGTGGCCCTTGCCGGCTTCGTACGGCGCAGCCGCCTCGGCGACGGCTTTCTTGCGCGAGCGGCCGCCCTTCAGCTGGGTGCGGCCAGAAGGCTTTTCGCCAAGCTCGCCGAGAATGTCGGCGACGGCGCGCTTGATCGTGGTCGGGGTGATGCCATGTTCGGCATTATAGGCCTGCTGTTTCTCGCGGCGACGCTCCGTCTCGTCCATGGCGCGCTGCATCGAGCCGGTAATCTTGTCAGCATACAGGATGACGCGGGCATCGGCATTGCGGGCGGCACGGCCAATGGTCTGGACCAGGCTGGTCTCGGAGCGCAGGAAGCCTTCCTTGTCGGCGTCGAGAATGCCGACCAGGCCGCATTCGGGAATGTCGAGGCCTTCGCGCAGCAGGTTGATGCCGACCAGGACATCGAAGGCGCCGAGGCGGAGATCGCGGATGATCTCGATGCGCTCAACGGTGTCGACATCAGAATGCATGTAGCGAACCTTGATGCCCTGTTCATGCAGATACTCGGTCAGGTCTTCGGCCATTTTCTTGGTCAGCGTGGTGACCAGGGTGCGGTAGCCCTGGGCCGTGGTGTTGCGGATTTCGGCGGTCAGGTCATCGACCTGGTTGGTGGTGCCGGTCGAGACCGGGCGGACGCTGACGACCGGGTCGAGCAGGCCGGTCGGGCGGATCACCTGTTCGGTGAAGACGCCGCCAGTGCGCTCCAGCTCCCACGGGCCAGGGGTGGCAGAGACATGCACGGTCTGCGGCCGCATGGCGGTCCATTCCTCGAACTTGAGCGGGCGATTGTCGAGACAGGATGGCAGGCGGAAGCCATATTCGGCGAGCGTGCGCTTGCGCGAGAAGTCGCCTTTATACATGGCCCCGATCTGCGGCACGGTCTGATGGCTTTCATCAACAAAGACGAGCGCATTGTCCGGCAAGTATTCGAACATGGTGGGCGGCGGCTCGCCGGGCTTGCGGCCGGTCAGATAGCGGCTGTAATTCTCAATTCCATTACAAGACCCCGTCGCCGCCAGCATTTCCAGGTCGTACTGGACGCGTTGTTCGATCCGCTGGGCTTCCAGGAGTTTGCCTTCTTTCTGGAAGTGTTCGAGCGTGGTCTTGAGCTCGGTCTTGATCTGCCCGATGGCCTGGTTGAGGGTCGGGCGCGGGGTGACATAGTGGCTGTTGGCGTAGAGCTTGATCGCTGGCAGGGTTTCGCTCTTGCGCCCCGTCAGCGGGTCAAACTCGACAATGCTTTCCAGCTCGTCGCCGAAGAAGGACAGCTTCCAGGCGCGGTCCTCATAATGGGCCGGGAAGATGTCGACAATGTCCCCCTTCATGCGAAAGGCGCCGCGCTGAAAAGCGGCATCATTGCGATTGTATTGCAGCTCGACCAGCAGCCGGGCGACCTCGCGCGGGTCAATCCGCTGGCCGACCTCGAGCTTGCGCGTCATCGAGGTATAGGTCTCGACCGAACCGATGCCGTAAATGCACGAGACAGAAGCGACAATGATACAATCATCACGCTCTAGAATCGCTCGCGTCGCTGAGTGGCGCATCCGGTCGATCGCCTCATTGATCGAACTTTCCTTCTCGATATAGAGATCGCGCCGCGGGACATAGGCCTCGGGCTGGTAATAGTCATAATAAGAGACGAAATACTCGACCGCATTGTCCGGGAAGAAGGATTTAAACTCGCCATAGAGCTGCGCCGCCAGCGTCTTGTTCGGGGCCAGGATCAGGGCTGGGCGCTGCGTCGCCTCGATAATCTTGGCCATGGTGAAGGTCTTGCCGGTGCCGGTGGCGCCGAGCAGGACCTGATCGCGTTCGCCTTGCTGGATACCGTCAACCAGTTCGGGAATGGCGGTGCGCTGATCGCCTGCCGGTTCGTACGGCGAGTGCACTTTCAGCTCGATCCCGCCTTCCAGCTTCTCCCAGCGCCGATCCGGGCGGTGCGGCGTCCATTCACTGCTCGGCAGACCACCGACCGCATCGCGCGCGGCCCCTGCTCCTGAAAACACTGCAGGCCCCTCTGAAACCCCGAAATTCTTCTGGTCTGGCATGTTTCACACCTAAGCGATTTGGACTCGATCGCAAAGAAAAAGAGCGACCGGAACCGGTCGCTCTTTTCGGTCTGCTGACAGAAAATGTCTACATGTTGCAAGTGGTCGACAAGAAGCGTTCCATCTCAGCCAGCACGCGTGTCTTGTGCTCTGGCAGCCACTTGTTCGACTGGTGTCCCATCTGTTTTAAAACGATGAATTCGCTCAGCGGCTCTTTGCGCTTGATCGCATTGTAGAATTCACGGCTGTGGAAGATCGGCACGCGAACATCATAATCGCCATGATAAAGCATGATCGGGATGTTCACCTTGTCTGTATTGGCCTGAGGGTCCATGCCATCGACCGTACCGCCCTGGAAGATGCGTTGAATGCGGTCGTCGCCCCATTCATTGGCAAGCTTGGCCAGGTTGGCGACGCCAGCCCCCGCAATGGCGCACTGATACGGACTATCAGGGCGCACCGAGGCGGCAATCGCGGCGAAGCCACCATAAGAGTAGCCATGAATGGCAATCTTGTCGGCGTCGACATAACCTTGGTCGACAAGCCAGGCGGCCGCATCGTCTTTATCGTCTTGCATCTTGTTGCCCCACTCGCCGTCGCCAGCCAGCCACAGTTTCCGGCCCCAGCCGGCACTGCCGCGGTATTGTGGGCGGAGCACGATATAACCACGGCTGGCGAAATACTGCGTCCAGCCGGAACTATCGAACCCGTCATAGTCGCGCGCCCATGGACCACCATGCGGGTGAATGATCGCGCCGCGCGCCTTCTGGCCGGCTTGATGCCCAGCCGGCAGGGTCACGATGGCCGGGATCTTCATCCCATCACGCGCCGAGTAGTACACGAATTCGGATTTCCCCAGGCTGTCAGTATCGATCCAAGGCCGCTGAGAGCCGATGACAGCGACTTTCGCCTTGTCAACCAACAGGAAATATGCGGGCGGGAAATCTGCAGCGCTAACCGTGAACAGAACCCGATTTCGATCGTCAGTGTAGTCGTTGAGAACGACTTGCTTGCCTGGGAAGGCAGCATCGAGACCATCCTGAATCGACTTCAATTCAGGATCGAGCCAATATGTCTTGCGAACAGGACCGTCATAGCTGAAGCCGAGCACTTCGCCAAAGTCTTCGGCGCGCTGCGACGTCGTCAGACCGACAATGTCGAACTCAGGATGTGCAAATACCGGTTCGTCGCTGAACGTATTGGCGACAACGTCGTAGAGATACACCGACACCTTGTCGTCAAACTTGTCGGTCAAAATGAAGTAATTATTGGTGCCCTGCTGCGCCGTGACGGGGTCCATCGTATACCGATTCTCAATCTCGGTGGTCAGCGGATCTTCCTGTTCCAGGCGCTCTGTTTGCGGGTTCAGCAAGCGAATATACTGACGCCAGGCACCATCTTCAAATTCAAGCTTGGTGGCCGTCACGACCGAACCGTCGCGGTCGCTGACGCCGTAGCTTTCCTCGTCACTGGCCTTGTAGAGAAATTTCTCCCGGCCGGTTGCCAGATCATGCTCAAAATAGCTGGAACCATTTTTCGTGGTGGCGCGCTGGATAACGATCTTTGAAGCATCCAGTGGCAGCAAGGTCGCGATGCTGGTCTCTCCCACCAGCTCGAAGCAACGCAGCAAGGCTTTGCTTGCGCCAACTTCAGCGCGTCCGTTCGGCAAGTCATCAATGTCCTTGATGCGTTCGTCGCCGATATAGACTTTCTCCAGATACTTCTTTGTGGAGCCTGTCGACTTGCCTTCACCGCACCCCATCAGGGCGCCTGTATAGGGCTGCACGGTGAACCAGAGTGACTTTTTCTGTTTCAGCGCATTGGCTGCGAAAAACAGGGTGCGTCCACTGGACGGCGTAATGTTCGATGGAACGAGAGGTGTGGAGACGTCCACATCACCGCTAATATCCCAGTAAGCCGCTGCGCGTTTTTCTTCATCGCTCGAAGGGTCGGCAATCACCCCAACCAGCATATCCCCTTCGAGCGACATAGAAACGCTCGAAACTGACGGGAATTTCGAAAAATCTTCCGTACTTAAAGGCGCAATTTCAGCATTAGCGCCAAAACCTAAGCCCGCTGCAGCGACCAACAGCGACAATCGCTTGAACATTGATGAACCTCACTCAATCGTGTCTTCCAATAAACTATGTTTTCGAGCGGCTTCTCGTCTGGGTCAAGGCAATTGATGCAATACGTGTGTCGCAATCCGGGACATATCAGCAAAGCTGTGCCTTGGGGGAAGTGATACAAAAGTCACACTCGCCTGCCGATATCATCCGTTTGGTGACAAAACCGTCACGATCGCTTGCGTCGTTATTTGCACACAGGCAAGAAGAACGCATTCTCGGTCTGTAAACGAGAGTAATGACCACTGCGCTTTGACCATTGCGGTCCGGTCAATTTGAGAGAGAGAGGGACTTTTGATGAGCTACAGCTCAATTCGTAAATCCGTACTTAGTGGAGTAGCTTTAAGTGCGCTCACACTTTCCGGTGCAGCATTCGCGCAAGAAGCGGATGACCAAACCGATGTCGAAACCGTCAACGAAGTTGTCGAAGAAGAAGCACGTCAGGAAAAAATCGTTGTCACCGGGTCACTGATTGCCCGCGACGAGTATTCTTCTGCTTCGCCGATCCAGGTGATCACAGCCGAAGTCGCGACCCTTGAGGGTCTCGTCGATACTGCTGCCCTGCTGCAAGGCTCATCGCTGGCATCTGGTTCTACGCAGCTTAACAACACATTCCAGAACTTCGTCACCAATGGCGGCGTCGGCACCCAGACCCTCGACCTTCGTGGTTGCGGTGACACGCGGACCCTGATTCTGATTGATGGCAAGCGCCCTGGCCCGTCGGGAACCCGTGGTGCGGTTGCCGCGCTCGACCTGAACGTCGTGCCACAATCGATCATCTCGCGCGTTGAAGTGCTCAAAGATGGCGCCTCAACAGCTTACGGTTCAGACGCGGTTTGTGGTGTTGTGAACATCATCACCCGCGACTCTGTCGACGGCTTCGAACTCAATGGCAGCCTGGTTATGCCTGAGGAACAGGGCGGTGAGGAATACCGCGTGAGCGCGGCTTACGGCTTCAATCTCGGCGACAATATGGATTTCACCCTGTCGGCCGAATATCGCCTGCAGGAAGAACTGAATAATTCCGATCGGGATTATCTCGACTGCCCAACCGACTTCGTTCGCGATCCTCAGACCGGAATTCTGATTGATCGGCTGAACCAGTCGGCCACGTCTCCGGGTCCGAACGTGACCTGTAGCAACCTCTATCACAATACTGTGATCGACGCGTTTTCAGGTCAGAGACTGATCCCATCTCCGGAAGGCACCACCATTCCGACCATTTTCGGCGGCGCCATCCCTGGATACCGTCCACGCGTTGGCACCGGCACGAATGCTGATGGCACGCTGTTCTATGAAGACATTCTCGACGCGCCATTCCTGGACAATGAGGATTTCTTCCCGCGCAACGAGAACATTGCGATCTTTGCGACGGCCGACATCGAGCTGGGTGGTCTGACCTGGGATTCAGAGCTGCTTTACAGCCGCCGCGTAACCGAAGTTGAAGGCTGGCGTCAGTTCTTCCCACTCGTCGGTTCTGCGACAAACCCAGCTGGTAACAACCCATTCTACGGTTACATCAGCGACCCGACCTATTCGAACAGCATGGGAAGCCTGGTCCGCCCGGTATTCCCGTTCCCAACCTTCGACAAGGTGACGGTGGATTACTATTCCGCATCGTCCAGCCTGTCTGGTGGATTCGGCGAAGCTCTGCCGAGCTGGGGCTGGAAAATCGACGGCACTTACTCTCGCGGTGAAGGTACCTATGAAGGCAACGAGATCCTCGTGTCTCGCTCTGGTGACTGGGGCCTGGACGGCGTGGCTGACTATACCGGCGACGGTGTCCCGGATCTGATCGCACCTCCATCGATTGATTTCCTCGACCCGAACCTGCTGTCAGGTGCTGGCGTCGATCAACTGGTCTCTGCCATTGGCGGGTACCAGTCTGGTGATACTGTCTACGAGCAAACCACTCTGACCGCAGTAGCAACCGGTGAGCTGTTCGAACTGCCAGCTGGCGAGATCGGCGCGGCTATCGGTGTCGAATATCGCGAGTTCAGCATTGACGACCAGCCGGGTGCTCTGACGCAGAGCGGCGACATCTGGGGTTCTTCAACCGCCGGTCCAACTGTCGGCGAGAACTCTGTCATGGAGCTGTTTGGCGAAGTCAGCGTTCCGCTGCTCAAAGGTCAGCCATTCGCAGAAGATGTTGAATTCTCTGGTTCGTTCCGGACCTTCGAATACGATCTCGGCGGCGAAGACACGATCTATAAGCTCGGTCTGAACTGGCAGATCAACCCAATGCTGCGTGCGCGCTCGAGCTTCGGTACGTCTTACCGTGCGCCAGCGCTGTTCGAATTGTTCCTGCAGGACCAGACTGGCTTCCTCAGCCAGAACGCTGTCGACCCATGTGTCGACTGGGGTCAGAGCACCAATGAGAACATTCGTACGAACTGTGCTGCAGCCGGCGTTCCAGCAACCTATGCTGGCGGTGGTTCTTCGGCTCTGGTGACCACGTCTGGTGGCGGTGACCTGCTTGAATCTGAAAGCGGTGAGACCTTCACTGCAGGTATCATTTTCACGCCGACCTTCACGGACATCAACATCGCGATCGATTATTATGAAATCGAAATCGAAGATCAGATCACGACGCTTTCGGGCGGACAGATCGTCGGCGGCTGCTATGCAACTCCGGTCTTCCCGAACGATTTCTGTAATCTCTTCGATCGTGCACCAGCAACCGATCCAGTTGCACCGTTCAGCATCGACAACATTCAAGCCCGTACGCTCAACGTTGACTCTCAGCAGCAACGCGGCGTCGATCTTGAAGTTCGCTATCAGACCGATCTGAACTTCGGTGAACTGACCGTCGAAGGCAGCATCAACTGGGCACTTGAGCGTTACATCAACGTGTTCGGTTCTGACTTCATCTCTGGTGTCGATGATCTCGACTTCAACGGCACTGTCGGCTTCCCGAATGTTGTCGGCGATGTCTCTGTTCGTCTCGATCGCGGTGACTGGACCTATACCTGGTTCACCGACTTCACCGGACGTCAGGACAATAACCGCAACTTCACGGCCGACCTCAATGGACCGTCCAACTATTTCGGCCTGCAAGGTCTGTACACGGTCAACACCGAAGCCGAGTTCCGCCATGGTGCGTCGGTTCGCTGGACCGGTGACACTTGGAGTGTAACGGCCGGTGTCCGCAACATGTTTGACGAAGAGCCACCACAGGTCTCTGACGTTCTGACAGTTGTCGGTAACACCCCACTGAACGCGACTGGCTATGACTTCCGTGGCCGCCGTGCGTTCGTGAACGTCTCGAAAGTCTTCTAAGCCTGGCTTAGATCCGAACAAGAAGGGCGGCTCTTCGGAGCCGCCCTTTTTCATGCGCCGACGCCATCCGGTCACGCGCCAGCGGGCACGCAACAGACATGCTCCATTCTGACGAAATTCATGCTTTGCGCTCAGCCATTGGCGCGCATGTGGCATATTCGACACAAGATAGGCAGTATTCGCGCAAAATCATTACCGTGAATTCCGAAATCAATTGACGAAGCGACAGCGACCGCTCACCAATACTGCACGTTCTTATTGGAGCTCAAGAGTCTAGGGGACTCTTCCAGGCATATCTGCCTGGATCTTTGGAGAGAGACCCCAGATATGAGACCCTCATTTCTCAAACACAAACTCATTGCATCCACTTTACTGGCAGGCGCGGTTGGCCATTTTTGGATGGGAGCAATTTCAGCGCAGGAAACGGAAAACAGCCCTATCGAAGAAGAGGCTCGTCAAGAACGGGTCCTGATTACTGGATCGAGAATTCAACGTGATAGCAATCTTGATTCTTCGATTCCCATAACGACCGTCGGCGCCTCGGAAATTTTGGCGTCGAGCGCTTTCAACGCCGCGGAAGTCATTCGGCAGTTGCCTCAGGCTGGCATTCCTGGATTAACTGCAACCACGACGAATTTCTCTGTGTTCTCTGCAGGCATTGAATCGGTTGACCTTCGCAATCTTGGTGACTCACGGACACTGGTTCTCGTTGACAGTCGCCGATTTGTTCCCGGCCAACCGGGAACTTCAATCGTCGACTTCTCGATGATTCCACCTGACTTCATCGAGAAAATCGACGTCGTCACCGGTGGTGCGTCTTCAGTGTACGGCTCGGAAGCGATTGCCGGTGTCATCAACATTATTCTGAAAGACGATTTCGAAGGCATCCAAGCCAATGCGCGCATGGGCGAGACATTCGAAAAAGGTGGTTTTGAAAGCCGTCTTTCCCTAACTGGCGGTACAGCTTTTGATCGCGGCAACACGCTGTTTAACGTTACCTATGATTGGCGTGAAGGCATTCACACCCGTGATACCGATTACGCAGTCGATGTGTTCTCATTTAGCGGATCAGATGTCGTTGTTCAGCCACTGTATTCTTCTTACCCTGAACAGGGTCGATACATCATCAATGGACGCACGAACAATTTGACGTTGGATGACAATGGGGCCGTCGTCGAATGGGATCGTCTCCTGGGCTTCAATCGACAGGAGAACCGCAGAATCCTTGCGCCTCAGGAACGTTGGACCGTCGCGTCCAAGACTGAATATGCGTTCAACGATTGGGCCCAATTGTCCGTCAGCATGTTGTATTCGCAAGTCGAGTCAGATTCCGACACCGAGCCGTTCCCACTAGGCAGCGATGATATCTACAATCCAAATGGCACAGTAACTGGTGCTGGCATTCCAATAACCAATCCGCTCATCCCCGATGGTATTCGCTCAGAGATGATCAGCAATGGCGATGAAACGCTTGAATTCGCCCGCCGCATGACGGAGGTTTCCGATCGCGAAGCTCGTTATGATCGAGATGCGTTCGACATCTCCATCGGGCTGGATGGCGATGTGCCTGGGTTTTCCAACTTGGATCGCAACTACCTGAATAGCTTCACATACACGACATACTATAATTATGGCCGCGCTTCATCAGTTCGAAACAACGCCGGTCAAGTCAACGTTCAGAACATGCGATATGCATTGGATGCGATCGAAGATCCCAATAATCCTGATCAAGTCATTTGTCGCGATGCAACTGCCCGCGCATTTGGCTGCGTCCCGATAAACATATTCGGCGCTGGGTCAATCTCCGAGGCGGCAGCAGCATATGTCGCCGCGCCCGGTCAGAGAAATGCTGAAACAGAACAATACGTCCTGCACGGCTCCGTTTCAGGTGAACTTTTTCAAGCACCCGCGGGGGCCGTCGGGGTTGCACTCGGTCTAGAATACCGGGACATCGAAGCAACAGACCTTGTCGATGCACTCACGAGCGTGGGCTTGAATGCCGGGAACGCGATTGAGTCGACTGTGGGCGGGTTTAGCGTGAATGAGTATTTCGGTGAAGTACTGGTTCCCCTGGTCAACGATGTGTCGTTTATCGACGGCATCGATTTTGAGGGGGCTTATCGATACGCCGACTATTCTACCGTCGGAGGCAATGATTCCTGGAAGTACGGATTCGTCGCCGACATGTTCAATGAACAGCTAAAGGTCCGTGCCGTCGGCGCCCGAGCAGCGCGCGCCCCCGACATTGACGATCTTTTCTCAGGAAACGCTCAGAGTTTTTTGAGCACCGTAGACCCGTGCAATGGCATTAGCGGAGCCGCTGGGGCAACCACCGGACCAAGCGACACGGCAATTATTGATGCCTGCCTCGCGATTGATCCGATCGCGACAATCGTCAATAATGGCGGTACATTCAGTTATTCGGACATTGACACGCAAAGTCAGTATTACTTCACCTCGGGTTCCGATCTTCTGGAACCTGAGATCTCTGACTCATATACGATAGGATTTGTCTATCAGCCTAACTGGTTGCAAGGGCTGTCATTATCGATCGATTATGTGAGTTTTGAGATCGAAGAAGCGATTACCAATCTTAATCGCGATGTCTCGGCGACGCTATGCCTACAGAACGGGAACACAGCAACAGACCCGTTTTGTCAAAACATCGTTCGTGACACTCAAACAGGAAAGATCCTGTTCTCATACGAACGACCGATCAATGCGGCTTTGTTCTCGACCGATGCCTATGACTTCCAGCTGCGCTATACGGGCGATGTCCCAGCTGTCCTAGGCTTCGAAGAGGGCGTGCTGGGAAGCTTTGACGCTCGTTTGCTATGGACCTATACGGACAGCTACAAATACCAGGGTGATGACGAGTCAGTCGAAGTCGATCTCATCGGTGATTTGGACTATCCGTATAATAGCGCAAACTTTAGTTTGAACTGGACAAGAGACTGGCTGACCCTCGGTTATCGTGTCCATTACCTATCCGAACAAATAATCGATGAGAACAATGATTGTGATCAAGATACCGTCGATTTTTACGGTGCGCTTTACAGTGCTGCGGATACGTTCTGCTACACACCCGGGTCTCCGGACTATCTGGAGCAAGCAGTATCGTTTAATGTTGACTTCGAGGATACCGGCTTCGAGTTTTACGGTGGTATAGACAATCTGACCGACGAGTTTGTTTATGTGCCATCCGGTTACCGTGGAAATGTGACCGGCACATCTACCGCCGCGGATGTATTCGATGCCAAGGGGCGCCGCTTCTATCTCGGCATTCGTAAATCCTGGTGAACCCTCAATTTAAACTCCTCAAGGGCGGCGCCCCACAGCCGCCCTTGTTCCGTTCAGCGTCTCACGCCCGCGCTGCGATCACCGAACCACCAGAGCGTTGCGGCGGTTGCGGCGAAGGTCGCGGTCTCGATGATGGTGGCGCGGTTATACGCATCGGCCGAGACCCAGATCAGCAGCGTGATCAGCCATAACAGGACCGTCAGCGCCGGCCGCGTCAGGCCGCGGATCGCATCGACCCATTTATAGCTCGACCGGATCGCTGCCTCGGCCTCGAGGCTGGTCTGCAGGCCGCTCCAGCGTCCGTCCGCATGGACGCGGTCCAGCGCGGCTTCAGCCTCCGCAGCGGCGGTGCGGCGGATCAGCTCCTGCACTTGCAGATCATGCTGCCAGCGCCGCTCTTCATGCGCGATGCTCTGTCGGCGCTCGAAATATCCCGCCAGGCGGCCAAGCGCCGTGCCAAGCACGCCAAAGACGCCGCCCCCTGCGGCGCTGGCGGCCATGCCAATCAAGTCTGTCATCTGTCCATGCTCCCTGGTTCAACCGAGCGCGTCGTCGCAGAGACAGGTCGAGGCGGCGCCAAAACAAAAGCCTATCCCTGCATCCGAACGCTCGGACCAAGGATAGGCTTGTGTTCAATTCAGCCGGATTGAACCGGGGTTTGCGGTTATGCCTGCGCCATCGAGAAGGCACGGCGGTTCTGCAGCGCCTCGATCGCCGCGAGATATTCGGCTTCCAGCTTGTCGACAAAGTCTGCAGTACTCATCCGGGATTTGATCGCGCCAATCCCCTGCCCGCAGCCCCAGATGTCTTTCCAGGCCTTGGCTTCCTGATTGCCGCCAGAGCCAAAGTTCATCTTGCTCGGATCGCTTTCCGGCAGGTCATTCGGGTTCAGCCCGGCCTGGGCGATGGACGGTGCGAGATAATTGCCGTGCACGCCGGTAAACAGGTTGGAATAGACAATGTCCTTGGCATCACTGGCAACGATCATGTCCTTATAGCCGTCGACTGCATTGGCTTCATCACAAGAGATGAAAGCCGAGCCGATATAACCAAGGTCGGCGCCCATGGCCTGAGCGGCGGCGACTGCGCCGCCATTGCCCATCGCGCCAGACAGCGCCAGCGGACCATCAAAGAATTCGCGAATGTCCTGGATCAAGGCCATTGGCGAGGTCGTGCCGGCATGGCCGCCGGCCCCGGCGGCGACAGCGATCAGCCCGTCAGCGCCTTTCTCCAGCGCCTTGCGCGCAAAAATCGCATTGATCACATCATGCAGGACAATGCCGCCATAGGAATGAATGGCATCATTGACCTCCGTGCGCGCGCCGAGCGAAGTGATCACGACCGGCACCTTGTACTTCACGCACATCTCAACATCATGATCGAGGCGATTATTGGTCTTGTGGACGATCTGGTTGACCGCAAACGGCGCCGATGGGCGATCCGGGTTCTTGGCATCATGTTCTGCCAGTTCCGTCGTGATCCGGTCGAGCCATTCATCCAGCTGGGCCTCAGGCCGTGCATTCAGCGACGGGAAGGATCCGACCACGCCAGCCTTGCACTGGGCGATGACCAGGTCGGGATTCGAGATGATGAAAAGCGGACTTCCGATGACGGGAATACGCAGGTTTTGCAGGATGGGAGGCAGCGCCATGGAATCTCTCTCAATACTTGCCGTTTACGTTAGCGCCAACCTAAGGCTCAGCGGAAATCAGGCAAGCCCTCACCGCAGGGCAGCCTGCTCGCCCGGCCCGCGGTTTTTTCCGTAACGGAACGCTTGCCAGTCGCCTGGCATTGGGCCAAATCCGGCCTAGGACATATCCACGAGGTTCGGCAGACATGGCAGACGGCACACTTTCTCTTTCCGACGGGTTTGACGAGGCCACTGAAGCCGACTGGCTCGCTGCGGTTGAGAAAGCCCTGAAAGGCGGCGGGATAGAGCGGATCACCCGTCAGACCCGGGATGGGATCAAGATCCAGCCACTGTATCGCGAAACCGATTTTGCCAGCAGCGCAGACCCGCGCGGCGCCCCTGGCGCGGCCCCCTATCTGCGCGGCGGTGCAAAGCAGCCCGATCGCTATCTGCCCTGGGACATCCGCCAGACCTTCGCCCATCCTGACCCGGCTGAAACCAATCAGGAAATCATCCGCGACCTCGAGCGCGGCGTCAGCTCGATCCATCTGGCCCTGGAATGCTCGGGCCAGAGCGGCTGCATCATCACCAATCTGGACCAGCTCTCCACTGCCTTGGCCGGCGTGCGCGCCGACCTTGCCACTGTGTCGCTCGGCCATCGCGGCGCTGGCTCGGGCGCCAGCGCTGCGGCCCTGCTGGCCCAATGGGCGGCCGACCAGGATGATCCAGAAGCGCAGAAGCTTGCCTTCAATATCTCGCCGATCCGGCAATTGATGCGCACCGGCAAGATTGGCGGCGGCGTCGATGCTGCAATGGCAAAGACGGCGGCGCTGGTCACCGCGCTTGCCGCAAAGTTCCCGATCGCGACCAGCCTCGACGTCGAAGCCCAGACCGTGCACGAAGCCGGCGGCAGCGAGGCCCAGGAACTGGGCGTCCTGATTGCCAGCGCGGTCGACCTGCTGCGCCGCCTTGATGCCGCCGGCCTGGCGCCGACAGACGCGGCGCCGCAAATCCTGTTCCGCCTGGCTGTCGACGCCAATTACGGCATCGGCATCGCCAAACTGCGCGCGGCGCGGCGCCTCTGGGCCCGGGTGCAAGAGGCCCTCGGGCTCGCTCCCCAGCCGATGCAGCTGCACGCCGTCACCAGTGCCCGCATGCTGACCCGCTATGATGCCTGGGTGAACATGCTGCGCGGCACCGCTGCCTGTTTCGCTGCGGCCACGGGCGGCGCTGACGTGATCACGGTGCGCGCTTTCAATGAAAGTTTCAGCATCCCGGAAGAACTCGGGCGCCGGATTGCCCGCAACACCCAGATCATGGCGATGGAAGAAAGCGGCCTTGGCCGCATTGCCGACCCCAGCGGCGGCGCCTGGTTTACTGAAACCCTGGCTGAAGATCTGGCTGAAGCGGCCTGGACCGAGTTCCAGCAGATCGAAAGCGAAGGCGGCCTGGTGGCCAGCCTGATTGATGGAAAGCTGCAAGCCCGCCTGGCTGCGACCCGCGCCGCCCTGATCAAGCAGGTCGGTCGCCGCAAGATCCCGGTCACAGGCGTCAGCGAGTTTCCGCTGCTCGAAGAGATCGCCGCGCCAGTGGCCGACATCAAATCCCCGCCAGTGGGCGATGGCATTGATCCGGCGGGCCTGGCGGCGCTACTGCCCGGCTTTGAAGCCAGCCCAGGCGCCGATACCATCGCTGAACCGCTCGACTGGATTGCCGTCGCAGCGCCGTTTGAAGACCTGCGCGACCGGGCCGAGGCCCACCTTGCCGCCACGGGCAGCCGCCCTGCCATCTTCCTCGCCACGCTTGGCCCGCTGGCCGAACATACCGCCCGCGCTGATTTTGCCCGCAACTTGTTTGCCGCTGGCGGGATCGAAGCCAAGGCCGCCCCGGTGCCGCCGGAGAGCGTCGCAGACCTCGCCGCCGCATTCCAGGCCAGCGGCTGCAAGATCGCCGTTCTGTGCGGCTCGGACCGGCGCTATGGCGATGCGGCAGAGGCCGCGGCCAAGGGCTTGAAAACCGCTGGCGTGGCGGCCTTGTGGCTGGCTGGAAAATTTGAATCTGAGGGCATTGATCGCACCATCTTCATGGGCTGTGATGTGGTGCATGAATTAACTGTGGCATTGGCTGAATTGGGGATCAAATGATGACGAAACCTGCAAATAAACCGTTTCCATCGGCGCGCTTGGGTCTGACCGCACTTGGCCTCACCGCATTAGGCCTGGCCGGGTGTTCGCAGTCCTCGGCGCCGGTTGAGGATTTCCCAAGCCTGATTTTGGGGGATTGGATCTGCGAAGGCACGATGCGTGAAGACGGCATGAAAGCCACTTACACGGTTGATGTGAGTTATAAGAGTGACGGCACCGTCCGCGGCATTGGCGATATGGATATGTCCGGTGAGGGATTGAAGATCACCGGCAAAATGGATTTGTTTTCAACTTGGCAGCTGTCCGGCAAACTGCTCACCGAAACGCTGGTTTCGATCGATGTCTCTGACCTGGAGATCAGCGGCGAGGCTGTCACCGCCTTGAGCCGTCAGATCTTCGAGGACACGGTGCAAGAAGGCCTCAAGACGGATGAGAGTCTGCAGCCGGGTGAGGTCTCAAACTCAAGCATTGATCTTCTCAATGACACCACGATGAAAGTGACGGATCTTGATGAAGGTGACCAGCTGACTTGTAATCGGAAGGGCTGAGCATTGAAATTCCCTGATTTCACCAAGCTTGATCTCGGCGCGCTGGAGCCCGGCCAGGCCGCTGCGCGGGCCCGCACTCTGGCGACGCCTGAAGGCATTGACCTCGCCGCCGCCTATAGCGCCGCCGACACCAAGGGTCTCGATTTCCTGGATGATTATCCAGGTCTGGCACCATTCGGACGCGGCCCCTATCCGACCATGTATACCCAGCGCCCATGGACTGTGCGCCAATATGCCGGTTTCTCCACTGCCGAGGATTCCAACGCCTTTTATCGCCGCAACCTTGCCGCCGGTCAGAAAGGCCTCTCGGTCGCCTTCGATCTCGCCACCCATCGCGGCTATGACAGCGACCATGTCCGCGTCAGCGGCGATGTCGGCATGGCTGGCGTGGCGATTGATTCGATCTATGACATGCGCACGCTATTCTCCGGCATTCCGCTGGACCAGATGTCAGTGTCGATGACGATGAATGGCGCGGTGCTGCCGATCATGGCGCTGTATATTGTCGCCGCCGAAGAACAAGGCGTCAGCCCGGACAAGCTGGCGGGCACCATTCAGAATGACATTCTGAAAGAGTTCATGGTCCGCAACACCTATATCTATCCGCCCAAGCCGAGCATGCGGATCATTTCCGACATTTTTGCTTATACCTCGCAGAATATGCCGAAATTCAACTCGATTTCGATTTCCGGCTATCACATGCAGGAGGCCGGGGCGACGGCAGACCTGGAGCTGGCTTACACCATCGCCGATGGCATCGAGTATATTCGCGCCGGGGTCAATGCCGGCCTTGATGTCGATGCCTTTGCGCCGCGCCTCAGCTTCTTCTGGGCGATCGGCATGAACACATTCATGGAAGTCGCCAAGATGCGCGCCGCTCGCCTGATCTGGGCCAAGCTGGTGAGCCAGGAATTCGCGCCCAAGAACCCGAAATCGACCTCGCTGCGCACCCATTGCCAGACCTCCGGCTGGTCGCTGACAGCGCAGGATGTCTATAATAATGTCATCCGCACCTGTCTCGAAGCGATCGCGGCGGCGGGCGGTCAGACCCAAAGCCTGCACACCAATTCCTTTGACGAAGCCCTGGCATTGCCGACCGATTTCTCGGCCCGCATCGCCCGCAATACGCAGCTCTTCCTGCAACAGGAAGGCGGCGCGGCGCAGACCATCGACCCCTGGGGCGGCTCATATTATGTCGAGCGCCTGACCCATGACCTTGCCGCCAAGGCGCTGGAACACATCAGCGAAGTCGAAAAGCTGGGCGGCATGCGCAAGGCGATCGAGGAAGGCATTCCGAAATTGCGCATCGAGGAAGCCGCTGCCAATACCCAGGCCCGCATCGATAGCGGCGAGCAGACCGTGGTCGGCGTCAACAAGTTCCTGCTGGATGAGGAAGAGGATGTCCCGGTCCTGAAAGTCGACAATGCCACTGTGCGCCGGATGCAGCTCGACAAGCTGGCGCGCCTGAAATCGGATCGCGATCCGGCCGAGGTCGAGGCCAAGCTCGATGCGATTGCCAACGCCGCAGCCGGAAGTGATGGCAACCTGCTGGCGCTCGCCGTCGATGCAGCCCGGGCCAAGGCGACAGTTGGCGAGATCTCCGAAGCAGTCGAACGCAGCCAGGGCCGGCACAAGGCGGTCATCCGCTCGATCAAGGGCGTCTATGGCGCCGGGGTGAAGACCACTGACCGCGCCAAGCAAGCGATTGGCCTGGCCGAAGCGTTTGCTGCCAAGCATGGCCGCCGCCCGAAAATCTATATCGCCAAGATGGGCCAGGACGGCCATGATCGCGGCCAGAAGGTTGTCGCCTCGGCGCTGATGGATCTCGGCTGGGAGGTTGAAATCGGCCCGCTCTTCCAGACCCCGGAAGAAGCGGCCAAGGATGCCCGCGCGGCGGGGGTAGACATTGTCGCCGCCTCCTCGCTGGCGGCCGGTCACCTGACCCTGGTGCCGGAGCTGAAACGCGCCCTCGGCAATGAAGGCGCGGCGGCCACCAAGATCATGGTTGGCGGGGTTATCCCGCCGCAGGATTTTGATGCGCTCTATGCCGCTGGCGCGGTCGCCATCTTCCCGCCTGGCAGCGTGATTGCCGATTGCGCCGTGACCATGCTCGATGCCCTGGGCGGCGAAGATGACGGCATGCAGGCGGCGGAGTGACGGACAAGCCCTCCAACGCTGGCTATGCCGATGAAGCGCCGGACCTGTTCAAGCGCTATGAATTTCGTGATCCGGCCGCCATCCATGCCCCGTGGAGACGGTTGTTTCCAGACCCGCCCGCGCGCATGCTCGACATTGGTGCGGGCACCGGGCGTGATGCGGCCTGGTTTGCCTCGCTGGGCTATTCCGTGCTCGCCGTCGAGCCGACCGATGCGCTGCGCCAGGGCGCGGCCAAGCTGCACCCGGACCCAGGCATTGAATGGCTGGATGATATCCTGCCCGGCCTCCCGCATGTCATCGCCCGCGGCGAGACCTATGACCTGATCCTGATGCATGCAGTGTGGATGCACCTGACCGCTGAAGAGCGCCAAACCGGCATGGCAAATATTGCCAGCCTGCTCAAACCCGGCGGGCGCATCGCCATGAGCCAGCGCCACGGCCCGGTACCGCCAGGGCGGCGCATGTTTGATGTTTCCGGCGCCGAAACCATCGCGCTGGCAGCGCCGCATGGCCTGGTCAACCTGCTGCATGAACGCGCCGAATCGATCCAGGCGGAAAACCGCACCCAGCAGATCGAGTGGACCAAGCTGGTATTCGAAAAGACCTGACACGAGGACAGGCTTTTCAAGCCTCCGGATCCAGTCCATCCTCGCGCCAACATAGCGGAGGGATTGATGGACGATTATGCAAAATATGACGCAATGGGCCTGGCCGATCTGGTGCGCAATGGCGAGGTCAGCGCCAGCGAGCTGCTCGGCGAAGCGGTCGCCCGCGCCGAGGCGGCGCAGACAGAGCTGAACTGCTTCTCGGCCATGTTCCCTGAATATGCGGAACAACAGATCGCTGACGGCTTGCCAGACAGCCCGTTCACCGGCGTGCCAATGGCGGTGAAGGATCTCGGCTTCGAGATCAAGGGCCTGCCCATCACCAATGGCTCGCTTGCCTTCAAAGGCCATGTCGCCCCGCATGACAGCGTCATGTGCGAGCGCTACAAGGCCGCCGGCTTCACCTTGTTCGGGCAGACCACCTCTCCAGAATTCGGCCTGACCACGACCACGGAAAGCTCGCTTTATGGCCAGACCTGCAATCCCTGGGACACGACCCGCACGTCAGGCGGTTCATCCGGCGGCGCCAGCGCCACAGTCGCGGCTGGCGTCATCCCGCTAGCCCATGCCAGCGATGGTGGTGGTTCGATCCGGATTCCAGCCGGCTGTACCGGCCTGTTCGGGATGAAGCCGTCCAGAGGCCGGACCCCGATGGGCCCGTTGACGACAGAAGGCTGGAATGGCCAATCGACCCATCATGCCGTCTCGCGCAGCGTTCGCGACAATGCTGCACTGCTCGACCTGACCCACGGCATGGAGATTGGCTCGCGCTATGACGCGCCGCATGAAGACCGCACTTATCTCAGCGCCCTTGACCGTGATCCGGAGCCGCTCAAGATCGCGCTCTGGGACACCGCGCCGAATGGCACCAAGCCGGATGCGGATGCCCAGGCCGGGCTTGAAGCCACCGCCAAGCTGCTGGAGAGCCTCGGCCACAGAGTCGAGATTGCTGGCCCGCAATTTGATGGCGAAGCGCTCGGCAAAGGCCTGATGGTCACCGTCTCGGCCGCAATTGCCATGGTCATGGAAGCGCGCGGCGCGGCGCTCGGCCGCGCGCTCGGCCCGGAAGACATGGAACCGATCACGGCGCGCTTTGTCGAGCTTGGCAACAAGATCCCGATGAAGGAATTGATGAAGGCGACCCAGTCCTCGATCACCGCCGGCCTCGTCTATGACCGGTTCCTGGTCGAAGGCGGCTATGACATGATCCTGTCGCCAACCATGGCGCGAGTGCCGGACAAGCTGGGCGTGCTGTCGCTGGCCCCGGAAAGCATGGATGGCTATACTGAGGCGGTGACCTCGTTTGCCGCCTGGTGCGCGATCTCGAACCAGGCCGGCTCGCCCGCCATGTCAGTGCCGTTGCACTGGACCGAGGCCAACCTGCCTATCGGCATGATGTTCGGCGCCCGCTGCGGGCGTGAATGGGAATTGTATCAACTGGCCGGACAGCTGGAGCGGGCCGCCCCCTGGG